>CAWENL010000003.1:0-1020147 GCA_963810435.1 uncultured Actinomycetota bacterium | reverse complement strand
GATGGATGTCAAGCGCGCCCTGATCGTCACCAATCGCCCGGCCATCGCCAACTCCTGGTTCGACGACTACCAGCGGTTCATCGGCCACCAGACCAGCTACCAGTTCGTGTCCGACTCGCCGTCGCTCGCCCAGCGCAGCCCGATGACGCGCGAGCAGTGGAGGGCGTACTCCGGGAGAACGTCGACCAGGACCCCCGCATCATCGAGTTCGTGTCGCTCCAGGACCTCAAGGGTCGCAGTACTTCGGCGGCTCCTTCGACAAGCTCAAGTAATCGCCGACATCGACTGGGACTTGCTCGTCATCGATGAAGCGCACGAAGGCGTCGACACGACGAAGACCGATGTGGCGTTCAACCAGATCAAGCGTTCGCCTGACGCTTGCACCTGTCGGGCACCCCGTTCAAGGCGTTGGCATCGGGACGCTTCGGCGAGGACCAGATCTTCAACTGGACCTACGAGAACGAGCAGGACGCCAAGGATCCTGGGCGGACGACTCGAGGACAACCCGTACGCCCAGCTCCCGACGCTCAACCTGCTGACCTACCAGCTCTCCCGCATGGTGGCCGACCGGCTCGCCGAAGGCGTCGCGCTCGACGAAGAGGACGGGGAACGTCGACTACACGTTCGACCTAGCGGAGTTCTTCAGCACCAAAGAGAACGGCTACTTCGTCTACGAAGCTGATGTAGCGCGATTCTTGGACGCGCTGACGACGCAGGAGAAGTACCCGTTCTCCACCTCGGAGCTGCGTGACGAGATCAGGCATTCGTTCTGGCTGCTCAACCGGGTCGCCTCCGCCAAGGCGCTGGAGCGGATGCTCAAGAAGCACCCTGTCTTCACGAGTACACGGTCATTCTCGCCGCCGGCGACGGCCGACCCCACGCTGACGAGAACGACGGCCTGACGAGGATGCCGACGACTCGGTGTCCGTGGGCAAGTCGCTCGACAAGGTCCGCGCGGCCATCGCGAAGGCGGAAGCCGACGGCGGCAAGACGATCACGCTGTCGGTCGGTCAACTCACGACCGGCGTGACAGTGCCCGGAGTGGACGGCGGTCATCATGCTGTCCAACCTGTCTTCGCCCGCGCTCTACATGCAGGCGGCTTTCCGGTCGCAGAACCCGTGCACGTTCGCACGCGGCGACAAGGTGTTCCAGAAGAAGAACGCCTACATCTTCGACTTCGCCCCCGAGCGCACGCTGACGATCTTCGACGAGTTCGCGAACAACCTCGCCCCAACCCGCCGACGATGCGGCGAGCGCACGGGAGAACATCCGGCGGCTACTCAACTTCTTCCCCATCCTGGGCGAGGACACCGAAGGCCGCATGATCGAGCTCGACGCCGCCCAGGTGCTCACCTTCCCGCAGGTGTTCAAGGCTCGCGAGGTCGTTCGGCGGGGCTTCCTGTCGAACCTGCTGTTCGCCAACGTGTCCGGCATCTTCCGGGCCTGTCGAGCACTTCGAGGACATCCTCAACCAGCTCCCCGCCGCCAAGGAGAAGAAGGCCGAGAGGGCAAGCCGATCGAGGTTCCGATCCCGCCGCCGACCACCGACGCGTGACGGAAACGTACAGGTTGACGTCGGGACCGTCATCAACCCGAAGGTCGCCGAGCTCGGCAAGCCCGTCTACTCCGACGAAGATGTGCCGCCGCTCGACCCTGCCACGATGAAGGCGGCCGAGGCAGCCAAGCAGATCGCTGCGGTGGTCACCGAGAAGGCCCGCGAGACAGCGCACCAAAGCTCGCCGCCGAGTACGGCATGACGGCCAAGCAGGTCGAGCAGCGACGAGAAGGCCACCGAGGCGCAGGTGAAGGCCAAGGTGGAGCGCGCCTACGTCGACCACCAGATCGCGCTCAAGCCACATCGACGCCGAAGCCAAGGAAGCAGCGACCGAGGCCGAGTTCGCAGGCCTTCGAGGCGAAGAAGGCCGAGGCGAAGGCCGAACTCGACGCGCAGGTGCTCGCGATCTTCCACGACACTCTCGACAACGTCACTGAGCGTCGTCAAACGCGAAGAGACGAAGAAGGCCCAGAAGGAGGCCGACAAGACGATGGACGCCGCCCGCGACCACCTGCGCGGATTCGCCCGGACCATCCCGATGTTCCTCATGGCCTACGGCGACCGGAACATCACGCTCGCCAACTTCGACGACTACACCGACGACGACGTGTTCGCTGAGGTCACGGGGATCACCGAGGAGGACTTCCGCAAGCTCCGTGACGGTCGAGACGTGACCGACCACGAACGGCGAGGTCACCACGGTCCCGGGACTGTTTGACGAGGCGGTATTCAACGAGTCCATCCAGGAGTTCCTCAACAAGAAGGAAGAGCTCGCGGACTACTTCGACGCGGCGCTGACCGAGGACATCTTCGCCTACATCCCGCAGCAGAAGACGTCGCTGGTGTTCACCCCGAAGCCGGTCGTGCAGATGATGTGCGACACGCTGGAGGCCGAGAACCCGGACATCTTCTCCGACCCGGACAAGACGTTCGCGGACCTGTTCTCCACGGCCGGGCTGTTCTGATGGAGCTCGTTCGCCGTCTCGACAAGGGGCTGGCCGACGTGATCCCCGACCAGGACGAGCGGCTGCGGCACATCTTGACCAAGCAGGTGTTCGAGATGAGCCACAACGCGATCCTTCACCTCATCACGCTCGAGGCCGTCAGCGGCGGCGTCCCCGAGCGCAGCGCGTGGATGGAGGACTCGGGGCACTTCCGGGTCGGCGACCTCGCCCGCATGACGCCCAGACGAGCGGGAGCAGGTAGTCGACGAGATGCTGGGAGACGACTGACATGAGCAAGAAGTTCGATGTCGTCATCGGCAACCCTCCCTACCAGGAGGAGGCCCAGGGCGGCGGCACCCGCGACACCCCGATCTACCACCTGTTCATGGACGCCGCGTACGAGGTCGGCACGAAGGCCGTGCTCATCACGCCAGCTCGCTTCCTGTTCAACGCAGGCTTCACGCCCAAGGCGTGGAACGAGAAGATGCTGGCGGACGAGCACCTGAGCGTGGCCCATTACGAGTCCGACTCAAACCGTCTGTTTCCGAGCCTTACGGACCCCATCAAGGGCGGCATCGCCGTCACCTACCGCGACTCGGAGCGCAAGCTCGGCCCCATCGGCTTCTTCACCAAGCACCCCGAGCTCAACACGATCCTGCACAAAGTCGCGCGAGTCGGGAACGGCCTTTATCGAGACTCTCGGCATGACGAGCTCACGCTCATACCGCTACACCGACAAGTTGTACGAGGACCACCCTGAGGCGCTCGCAATGCGCCCCGAAGGCAACACAGCCCTGGTCAACACCAACGCTTTTGAGCAGTTCGCGTTCCTTTATCACGACGAGACAGCCCAGCGACGGCAACGAGTACGTGCGGCTCCTCGGAGTGATCAAGAACAAGCGCGCATCCCGCTGGATTCGCAGTGACTACATCACTGGCCCCGAGAGCTTCGACAAGTACAAGGTTTCGGTCCCGGCGGCGAACGGGTCAGGGTCGACAACTGACTTCTTCGGCGTCGCGTTGAACAACCCGACCGTGCGTTGAGCCAGGGGTCGCGGTCACGCAGACGTTCATCACCATCGGCTCGTTCGACACCGAAGCCGAGGCGCAGGCGTGCCTGAAGTACATCAAGTCCAAGTTCGCCAGGACGATGCTCGGCGTCCTGAAGATCACGCAGCACAACCCGCGAAGCACGTGGAAGTTCGTCCCGGCACAGGACTTCACGAGCACCTCGGACATCGACTGGACCAAGACGATCCCCGAGATCGACGCACAGCTTTACGCCAAGTACGGACTCGACTCCGAGGAGATCGCCTTCATCGAGGCCAAGGTCAAGCCGATGGAGTGACGGAGGAAAAAAGCATGATCGCCGCCCTCGTCGGTGGCGTCGGAGGCTCGGCGAGGAATCTCTCGCCGGTTCATGACGCCGCGTCCTCAACGACCCGTCGTACCCCACATAAGTACGGCAACGTTGGGGTCCGAACCCGGTCTCGAACGCTGCCCATGGCGGCGCGAGGACGAGCGGGTTGGGACAGCAAGCAGCGACCGTGCGCCCACTTTGCAAACAGGGGTTAGTCGACCCAGACCAGGTGGGCTGGCCAGACCACCGGCTCGGTTCTCTCGCCGCTGATGCGCGCCTGGAAGTAGTGAACCTCGCTGAGGATGTCCACCACGAGGTTTCCCTGCCCGTCGGTGCGGATCTCGCTGGCCGCCCGCATGTCGTAGACGAAGCCCTCGGGCGTGGAGAGGATGACTCGCTTGCCCGTGAGCGCAGGTTCCTCGCTCGCGGGGCGGTGCGCGCGGGTCGGCGGGACGCCGAAGTAGGGGTACTTGGCCACGAGACTCGTCCTTTCCAGAGCCAGCCTAGATCCGGTCGCCGACACGATGCACTCATCGGCTCAGCACCCTTGCGACGACGAAGGGGTGGTCGCTGGCGTGGTCCCGCAGCGGGCCGTGGTCGACGGTGTAGTTCGAGAAGGCGGACCCCGAGTCCCCGAAGATCCAGTCGATCTGCGCGTGCCGTGGCGTGTGGCAGCTGGCGGCGCGGGCTGCCCCGCTCGCCGACCGCATCAAGCCACCCTTCGTGAACCGGCAGAAGACGCGCCGGCGGTCGTTCATGTCACCGGTGATGAAGGCCGGTCCGTCCGAGCTCAGCCGCCGCAGCAGCGAGCGCTCGCGGTCGACGGCGAGCCTGCGCCACTTGCCTTGCCGGTGGTAGCGAGCCGTGTCGGCGGGGTTGTGGACGTTGACGAAGGTGCCGGTGGCGCCCGTGAGCCGGTCGCGGAGCTGGACGACGGGCATCTTCCGCGGGATGCCGTTGAAGTAGGGGATCTTCACGTAGCTCGACGACACGAGCTGGAACCGGTCTCGTCGCCAGACGATCGCATTGGCGGTATCGCCCCCGACCGCCGGGAACGCGTCGTAGCGGTCGCCGGCGAGACGCATCAGGGCGCGGTACTGGACGCGCTCGAACTCCTGCACTCCGATGACGTCGACGCCATACTCGTCGAGCAGGCTCACCGTCCCGCGCATCCGAGACGGCCCCGACCGCATCCGCGCCTTGTTGCCACCGCGGGCCGTGTGGCTGTTCCCGAGCACGTTGAACGTGGCCAGCGTGAAACCGCCCTCGCCCCAGTCGGCAGTGGAGTGGCCGATCTGGACCGTCGTCGACTGTCCGACGTGCTGGCGTAGCCACGGGGTGGGGTTGACGCTGTCGCGGTAGATCGAGCCCCCGTGCGGGTGCACCTCGAAGTGCAGATGGCATCCCGTGGCGTTGCCCAGGTCGCCTACCTCGCCGATCTGCTCGCCCGCCGAGACGCTCTGGCCGTCGGACACGTCGAGTGTGCGCATGTGCGCGTACCAGGTCGTCAGCTGCCCGACCCCGGTGCTGACCTGCACCAGCCACTTCCCGGCCCAGGACTGGTCGGTCCGAACGACGACCCGGCCAGCGGTCGCAGCCAGCACCGGGGTGCCGCAGGCGACGGACAGGTCGGTGCCGGTGTGCCAGCTCGACCAGCGGCCGCCGTGGCCGCCCCAGTTGTGCTGGTCGACGTAGTGGGCGGACCGCGGCAGCGGGAAGGTCACCGACCCGGGATCGGTCGGTCTCGCATCGGCGCCGACGCGACCTCGGCCGCGGCGCTGCGACGGACGGCGGCTCCGGTCCGGCCGGCGAGGAGCTGGCGGGCGAGGGGCTCGTCGTCGGCGTAGGCACTCGGGTACGCCGACCGCTGGACCCGCTGGGCGGCGACGGTCAGCGGCATGGCCTGCCAGCCCGGGCACCTGGCGCAGGGAGCGGTAGAACTTGGCCGCGGCCCTCGCCGGGTCCATCAGGTCCGGCATGGTGCCCCACCAGGGCCACTGCTGCTGGAAGATGCCCAGTGAGCCGTGGTCGGTGCCGACCGCCTCATGCGGCAGTGACAGCGACTGCTCGATCCCGTCCTGCATGTGGGTCAGATCCGAGCCCGCGGCCGTCGTTGGCGTAGTTCCGGAAGCCCGACTCCTGGCTGGCCGTGGCCAGCGCGACGAGAATCGCGCGGCTCGGCATGCCCAGCGACCGGCCGGTGGCGATCACCGCATCGGCGTTCGCCAGCTGAGCGGTCGTCAGGTCTCCCACCTGTCTGCCACCGCCGGACGCACGACGCCGCCTGGATCGAGTCACCCGAGCCGCACCCCTGCTCACCCGGAGTCGATCCCAGGAACCCGGAGAACAGCACCAGTGACGCGACCAGGAGCGAGCCGCCGACGACGGCTGTCCCGATCGCCAGCAGCGCCACGGTGCGTCCCCTGCTCATCGCTCGCGTCGTCCCCGCACGTGGTTAGGCCGCGTCATGAGCCGTCTCGCCATCGCGGTCAGGCGTCGGCCGGTAGACCGTGTAGACCTCCTCGCCGTCCACCCATTCCGGCTCCACCGGCGGAAGCGGCGCGGCCTCCGACGTCACGGGGACACCTACGTCCTCGCTCGTGTGGTCGCCGTCGGCGCCGCTCGTGAACGACGGTCCTGGCGGACCTCCGTCCGGCGTCGGCTGATGCTCCTCGGGAGGTGGCGTCTGGCCGCCGCGGACGGACTCGAGCGACGGCTGCTCGACCGTGGGTGCCGCCGGCCCAGGTGACCCCGTGTCGACGTAAGGACGAGCCTCGGCGCGTTCTGGCACCTCGTCAGTGGCGGGCGCCTCCTGGCCGTCGGGCTGGAGGGCGGCTGCGGCTGCGACGTTCCCGGTGAAGACACCGACGCCGGTAGCCGCGGCTCGCTTGGCCCAGCGGCCGGCCCGGCGGGACGTCCCTCCTAGTGCGCCGGCTGTGTCGCCGAAGAGGTTCGAGTTCGGCGACACCATGGCGGTCAGCCGACGGAACGGCTTGAGGGCGATCCACATCGTGAGGCCGAACAGCGGCATCAGCACCAGCGTCAGCCATCCCGGCAGGTGCGCGCCGGGGTCGAGGATCACCCCGATCACTCGAATCGTGACGGCGGCTCCGATGCCGAAGATCACCGCGTTGACGAGGGCCGCGCCCACGGTCCGCCCGATCCCTGTCACCAGGCCGCGACCGGCCGGGAACACCCCGAGCGTCGCGAAGGCCGGGAACAACATGACGGCAAGACGCACGACCACGAACGAGCCAAGCAACAGCAACACCGCCGCCAGCAGGAACGGCAGCGCAGCGAACGCCCCGAGCGTCGACAGCAGCGCGTAGCCGACGCGGTTGTCGGACCTCTTTCCCGTGAGGTTCTCGTACGCGACCGGATCAGCCGCCTTGACTCGCGAAGCCAGCGACTTCCACTCGTCCTTCTTGGTCTCGATGATCCGCTTGCCGCGCGCCTGGTCGTGGCGGACGACGTACGCCTCCCGCCAGGTCAGGGCCTGCGCCTTGAACAGTCGTGACCCGTACTTGCGGGCGGTGGGGCTGTCGGTCGAGCCGAGGGTGCCGGCCACCCACGAGTGGTAGAACAGCGACTCCTGGATGTTGGACGACACCGCGACCGCGGGCGGGACGTCGGTGTGTGCCCCGTCGATCTTGTTGACGACCGCCCCGAGCGACCCGGTGACGGTCTGGTCGGCGGCGTGGCCGGCCTCGAGGGGCCACCGGAAGACGGCGGTCGCCAGCAGCACCACGATGAGCGCCCACCCGGCGGCGGCGGCGGTGGTGGCCAGGGCGGCGCGACGGGCCTTGAGCAGGACCAGCAGTCCGAGCAGGGCGATCACCGCCGGCACCCAGGTGGCGAACAGGCTGCGGTGCAGCGCCTTCGAGATCTGCTGCACGGCCGGGTCGAAGACGTTCATGAAGCTCGGCTGGAAGGCGGCGGCGGTGACCGAGGACGTCAGGGCGGACAGGGAGACCGGGATGTTGAGGACCCAGTTGCTCAGCGAGGTCCCGATCACGGCATCCGGGTTGCGGGCGGCGTCGGGTCCGCATCCGAGGTCATAGGTGTGCCAGCGGAGCCCGGCGTACCCGTACTGCTCGTAGATGGTGGTCTTCGCCCCGCTGGCGAACGGGTCCTCCTGCTGCGGAAGCGGATCCGGCGCCTTCTCGAAGAACGCGGTGATCCCGTCGCCGGGCATGTCCGGGGTCGGGGACTCGGTGCAGTCCAACCCGGGGAAGGCGGCCACGCCGACGGCGGATGCCGGGGCAGTCCCCACGAGCAGTACGAAGGTGCCGAGCAGCAGGGCCAGGCTTACGAGTCGTCGGAGCTTCACGCGACCTGCCCCTCACCCGAGGAACCACTTTCCGCCTCCGTCGGCCGGCCCGCGGTGGTGTTGAGGGCAGCCAGCAGTCCACGGTTCGCGGTCAGGTCGACGCGGATCTTGTCGACGTTCCCGTCGACGTCCCGCATCACGAACTCCCGGAACCCCGAGGCACCGCGACCGGCCGACAGCCCGGCCAGTGCTCGCTCGTAACCCACCCCGGTCGGGACGCGAAGCATCCGCAGCCCGTCGCGAGCGGCATCGTCGTCCTCGATGCGGCCCACGAACGCGGCCGACATGAAGTTGGCGACGTCCATCCCCAACACGTCCGAGGGGTTCTGTGACGCGGCCAGTACGCAGGTGTTCCACTTGCGCGAGTCGCGACCCAGGCGGGTAAACAGCGCACGACCGGCCGACCATTCGCCCAGGAAGTGGGTCTCGTCGAGGGCGACCAGCTTGCGGCTGCCCATGCTGCGGCCGTAGACGGCCCGGGTGGCATACCAGGACGCCAGGTGCAGCAACGGGACGGCGAGCTGCTCGGAGGTCGACCAGTGGTCGCGCGGCACCGACCGGGGTGGCAGCACCAGACCAGGCATCGTGAGCACCGTCAACATCGCCTGCATCCGCTGCTCGACGCCGGCCTGGCCCGGGAACAGCAGCCGCGCCAGCGGCAGCTCGGCCATGTCGCGCAGATAGTTCGCCACCACGTGCCCGTGAGGCGACTCCAGACCGTCGAGGTGCTCGACCACATCCCACAGCGACGCCGACGGGTCACCGCGGGTCTCCCGCACCGCGTCGGAGATGACCAGCGACGTGTCCGGGATCTTGTCCAGCGACGGCGGCAGCAGCATCTTCACCACGTCCATGGCCAGCAGCTTGCGATCCTGCGCGGCCATCACCTGCGCCTCGACGAACGCCTCCTCCGATCCGAACGCATCGCGGTGCGGCTCCGCCACCACCCCGAACGGGTTGAGCGTCCCGCTGACCGCCGTCGTGAGATCGATGTGCTCACCGTGCCCCGCGAGCTCCGGCAGCTGCGTGAGCCGTGCCAGCGGCCCGGACGGGTCCAGGACCACCGACGGGATCCCGCGCAGCACCGCCTCGTAGGTGATCTGGCCGAGCAGCACACTCTTCCCGGCACCCAGCCCACCCACCACGGGCACCAGCCCCGAAGTCTCCTTCTCCTCCGTGGCGTAGTGGGTGTCGAACATGACCGCGCGCCGCGACGAGCCAGCGGTGTAGCCGACGTACGGCCCCCGGCGGTCCCCCACCTGGCTCGATGCCGCCGGGACACCGGCGGCCAGGTACAGCACCGGCAGCCGACGGCGGTACGCCGAGGTCGACACCGGCTCGCCGGGGATGAACTCCCGCAGCAAGCCGTACTGCCCCTTCGGGTGCTCGATCGTCACCCGACGGCCCGCGGTAGGAGGCGGTGACCTTGCGGACCCGCTCCAGGCACTCGTCCTCGGTCGGCGCCGACACGGCCAACCTGAACCAGCCGTGCACGCGGGCCGCGGCCACCTCCACGCCGCGGCTCATCTGGTCCTCGACCTCACGTGCCTGCCGCGCCTGACGGTCCAGCGCGAGCGGCTCGTCGAGATCGTGCTCCTGGTAGTGCCGCTGCATGTCCCGGACCACGAGCAGCTTGCGCTGGACCGCCTGCCGGGCGTCACCGCCGGACAGCACGTCGAACTGGGCAGACCACTCCACCGGGAACGGGAGTCGGTCGGTGTGCGACAGCCACGGTTCGTGGCCGGGGTCCGGTGCGTCGATCTCCTCCAGCCGACCCACCGACATCACCGCGACGTGCCGCTCCACCGAACGGTTCGCGCCCCTGGCAACGACGTGGACGGTGCGACCGAAGGGCTGCACGTCGTGCTCGATGTCGTCGGTGAAGCTGTGGAGGTCCTCGAGCCCCCAGTCCGAGTCCTCAACGGGTGACAGGGCACCCGGGGCCGACAGGCCGAGCCCGACGGACCGTCGCAGCAGCCACTCCATCTCATCGCTTCGAGCCGGCCGCCCCTCGAGCCCCGGCAGCCGCACGGTCTCCGTCACGCGCTCCACCTGCGACAGCAGCCGCGAGTGCTCGATGTTCCCGGGACGACGCCACAACGCCGCGATCATCCGATGCGTCGCCGAGCGAGACGTCAGCCGCACGCCCAGGAAGACCTTCTTCTCCGCCATCGTCTGGTGTCGCAGGTGCTCCTGCATCGCGACGAGATGATCACCCCACGCCCCCGACCCATCGCCGAGCGGAGCCGGGGTGCGCTCGTCGAGCTGCCTCGCCCACTGATCAGCCGGGTACGGCCGGCTCGTCACCCGCAGGTGCAGCCGGTAGCCCGACAGCCAGGCCAGCGCCTCACCCGCGCCGTAGAGCAGCTGCTCGCGCTGCGAGTCCGACCGGAACGCCCACGGCTGAGTCGGCAGCACGAACCACGCCCACGCCTCGTCGGCGGTGAAGCACAGATTCCCCTCGATGTTGCGCAGCGCGAGCCTGGCTCGCGTCACCCGCTCCTGCTTGTGCCGCTTAGACCTCATAAGGACCCCTCACCCGGACTCGCGTCGATCTCGAACCGCGCGCGCCTGGTCGCGCCTGGCACACGCGGAGCACGCATCTCGTTGGCCACCAGCTGCCACACGCTCCCGATCGGACGCTCGTGGTCGATCACGCCGGTGACGCCGTACGTCGCCAGCACCGTCAGCACGAACTCCCACACCGGTGGCAGGCTCACCCGCATGGGCAGCACCGCCTCGACCAGGAGCACGGCGACGAACAGCGCTAGCCAGATGGCGTAGGCGGAGTACCGAGCCGCCCACGGCAACGTCAGCCCGCGCGGTCCGAGCCAGACCGCGTCGACGCGGTACACCTCGTCATCGGGACGAAGCCGCACGGCTCAGCCCTTGGCGAAGACGAAGTTCGCGATGTTGCCGGCGAACCCGTAGAACAAGGCAGCGCCGGCGATGAGCACCAGCCCGATCATCACGTTGGTGACCGTCATCGCGTTCTCGCTCATCTTGCCCTTGCGGGCGCTGGCGATGATGCCGACGCCGACGATCAGCAAGACGATCGGGATGATGTTGCGGACGCCCCACGCGACGATGCCGTCGGAGTTGATGTCAGGGCCGGCGGCGGTGATGAGTTCTGCAACTACAGGAGACATGGCTTCACGTACCTTCCGAGATGGCCCCGGAAAGGGAAGCGACCGCAGCCGCCTCCCCCGAAGGAGCGCTGACAGTTGTCTTTACTCTGTGACTCCACCGTGGGACCGGTGGGAGGCGCGCCGCAACCAGCAAATGAACACCTGTGGATAACGGCATGCGCGTCATATCCAGCGTCTGCAGGTACGGTGCAAATGCGGTCACTCGACCGCGCCTGCGGACAGGGGGACTCGCATGCTCATCGGCGCCTTCGGCAGGTTCTGGGACCGTGAGCAAGTTGACTTCCACGCACACCGGTGGCGCATGCTGGGGCGCCGAGGAATGAACGTCGGAACGATCGAGGTCGTCGACTTCCGTCGAGCGCGGGGCGTTTACGTCCTCTACAACGAGATCGGCGTGTACTACGTCGGGCTGGCCGCAAGCCAGGGTGGGATCGGCGGCCGAGTCAGGAACCACCTGAAGGACGAACACGGTTCCCGCTGGACGCGATTCTCCTGGTTTTCCTTCGACGAGCCGTCCACCGAGTGCGACAAGGACGGCGTCAAGCTCATCAGGCAGAAGGATTCCGTCAAGTCTCAAACCCCAGTCGCCATTCGCGACCTGGAGGCGCTCCTGCAGGTAGCCACCCAGCCTTTTGCGAACAAGTCGGAAACGCGCTTCCGAGAGGCGACCGAGTGGATCCAGGTTGCGACCCGTACCCCGGAGTTTCGTACGTTCAAGGACCTCCGCGACCGGCTGTGATGTCCCTCTCAGGCTCAGGCCACGGGCAATGACTGCAACGCTGACTGCAACGGCACCCAATCTGGGGCCTTCGAGAGATTGCCGAACAGCCGTCCCTGAGCGTGGAATCGAAGCCCGCACACACCCCCAGACGACCCCGCCGAGGCTACGGATCAGAAGGTTGGGGGTTCGAATCCCTCCGAGCGCGCCACCCGAACAGCCCAGGCAGACACCCTCTGACCTGGGCTTTCGTGTCTCACTCGGGCAGTCGCGGCCGCTGGCTAGACTCGCCGACGTGACCGACCGCCCGCGCCTCGCACGCCCGCTGCAGCTGGCGGCATTGCTCGTGGTGCTGGCGGGTCTCCTCGGGATGCACGGTCTCACCAGCCACGCTGCGGGCAGTACCCACTCCGTCATGGCGGAGACAGCGGCGCATGACCCGTCGGGACATCAGGCGCCGCCGGTCGACCTAGGCATGTCCGCGCTGGGCCAGCGCGTCACCACTCTCGGCCATACCGGCATGGACATGACGATGGCGGCGATGTGCGTCGCCGTCCTCGGCATGGCGCTCCTCGCCCTGCTGCGCCGACTCCGGAACGGCCGCACAGGTCTGTTGCTGTGGTCACGACCCCGCTGGGCGAGGTCGCTCCCCCACCCGGGTCGCGACCCCGATCCACCCTGCCTGACTGCTCTGTCGATCCAGCGCTGCTGACCGGCCGCCGGAACGCCGTACGGCGTTCTGCTGCGCCTTCGCACGCCCCGATCCGACAGACCACTCAGGAGAGCCACCCCCATGAAGAGAAGCCTCACCCTCATTGCCCTTGCCCTCGTCGCCGCGCTCACCCTTGCCGCCTGCGGCAACGGCGAGCGTTCCACAGCAAGCAGCTCCGACTTCAACAGCGCCGACGTCACCTTCTCCCAGTCGATGATCCCGCACCACCGGCAGGCCGTGGAGATGGCCAAGCTCGCCCAGAAGCGCGCCTCGTCACCGAAGGTGAAGCAGCTGGCGAACAAGATCTCGGCCGCTCAGGGCCCCGAGATCGACACGATGACCGGCTGGCTGAAGGACTGGGGCAAGAAGGTCCCATCCGACTCGATGAACGCGATGAGCGACATGCCCGGGATGATGAGCGACGCCGACATGAACAGGCTCGACGCCGCGACCGGCCTGGGGTTCGACCGCATGTTCCTCCCCATGATGATGGACCACCACGCGGGTGCCATCGACATGGCCAAGGCCGAGCAGCAGGACGGCAAGAGCTCCGACGCCGTGGAACTGGCCAAGAAGATCGAAGCCGCCCAGAGCGCCGAGATCTCCGACATGAAGCGGATGCGCTGATCGGGCACCGGCCGGTTCCCTGACCCGCCCCGCTGGTCGGCTTCGGCCACCTGCGAATCTTGGCCTGTGAGTCTCGATGATCGACGCAGGACCAGCAGGGCACGTCGCGTGTTGGCGACGCTCAGCGTGATGATCGCGCTGGCCGTCCTCGCCGCCTGCGCGAACGACAACCAGGCAACCGCACGGGACTCGGCAGCGAACGTGCAGTCCGCCGACGACGGGTACGTCGGCACGCTGGTCAAGGACCCACCGCTGAGGCCCGCGGACGTCGTTCTCCGGGACACGGAGGGCTCCGCGTTCCACCTGGCGCAGCGCCCACAGGGGAAGGTGACGGCCTACTTCTTCGGCTTCACCAACTGCGAGGACGTCTGCCCGACCACGATGGCCGACCTGGCGGCTGCACGTCGGGCGCTCGACCCGTCCCTGGCCGACAAGGTCGACGTCGTCTTCGTCACCGTCGACCCTCCACGAGACTCTCCTCGGGTGATCCGGGCCTGGCTGGATCGCTACGACCCGACCTTCACCGGCCTGCGCGGCCCGATGCGCGCGGTGCACCGGGTGGAGGGGTCGCTCTACGCCATGAAGAGCGCCCCTGAGTCCCCCACGGCAGGTGGCTACGAGGTCTCGCACAGCGGCTCGGTCTACGTCTTCGGGCCTGGCGGCACGTCGCTGGTCTACAGCGGCGGCACCAAGGTCGACCAGTTCACCCGGGACTTCGCCCGGCTGCTCCGGGACGCGTGAGGCCCGAGGCGGGTACGGCGCGGCTACCCGGGCCCGAGCTCGGCCTGGGCGCGTTCGGAGTCGGTCGCCAGCACGGCGAGGAACTCCTCGACCGGGATCGGCTTGCCGATGTGGAAGCCCTGGGCGAAGTCGACCCCCTCCTCGCTGACGACGTCGAGGATCGCGGGTTCGGCGACGAACTCGGCGATCGCGCGCTTCCCGAGCTTGTGGGCGATCCCGACGATCGAGTGGACGATCGCCCGGTCGGTGGGGCTCACGTGACAGTTGGCCACGAACTCGCCGTCGATCTTCACGAAGTCGAAGAGCAGGTGCTTGAGGTAGTAGAACGACCCGAACCCGGCGCCGAAGTCGTCGAGCGCAAAATGGCATCCCAGCTCCGTGACGCGTTCGGCGAAGGCCCGGGCTCGCGCGACGTCTGCCACCGCCGCGGTCTCGGTCATCTCGAGCACGAGCCCGCCGGGGTCGACCTGATGGCGCCGCAGGGCCGAGCCAAGCGCGCGTTCCAGGTCGGGATCGCCGATCGACTTCCCGGACAGGTTGACCCCGAGCTGGAAATCGGGATGGGTCTGCTGGATCCGCGCGAGCAGGCCGACGGAGGCGTTCAGCACCCACTCGTCGATCCGCTTGATCAGTCCGGTGCGCTCGGCGATGTAGAGGAACCGGATCGGGTAGACGAGCTGCGGCTGGTCACCGAGCCGGAGAAGCACCTCCGCGCCGGTGATGCGGCCCTCGGCGATGTCCCAGATGGGTTGAAGGTGCAGCACCAGCTTGTCGTTGTCGATGGCGGCTTCGATCCGGGTGTTCCAGGCCAGCCGGGCGCTGGTGCGGGGCGAGTCGAACAGCTCGTAGTCGAGGATCGCCCACTGGTCTCGTCCGGCGTCCTTCGCGTCGTACATCGTCATGTCGGCGGCCGCGAGCAGGTCGGTGGGCGAGTAGTTCCGCTCGTCGACCATGACCACCCCGACGCTCGCGGTCACCTTCCTGCGCGTGCCGTCGAGTGACCTGACGTGCTCGCGGATCTGGCTCACGACGGTCTCGGCGACGTACTGCGCACCGGCCTGGTCGATCTCCCCCAGCAGGATCGCGAACTCGTCCCCCCCGAGCCGAGCCACCACGTCGGTGGCGCGCACCGTCTGCCGCAGCAGCCCCGCCACCGAGACGATCAGCTGGTCGCCGGCGGAGTGCCCCAGGGAGTCGTTGACCTCCTTGAAGTGGTCGAGGTCGAGCAGCAGCAGCGCACCGCGGGCACCGTACCGGCGGCAGAACTCCAGGTGCTTGGTGAGCTCGGAGGCCAGTCGCCGCCGGTTCGCCAGGCCCGTCAGCGGGTCATGGTCGGCCAGGTGTACGAGCTGCTGCTCGTACTGGTGCCGGGCCGAGAGGTCCGTCACGGTCAGCAGGATCTGGTCCTCCTGGTCGAGCTCGTTCACCAAGACGGTGCTGGCCAGCGACATGCGGATGTCTTGTCCGTCAGGGGTGCGGACGGTCCACTCGGTCTGGGACCGCCCTGAGGAACCGTGGTGCAGGTCCTCGAGGTGGTGGCGGATCGTCTGGTCCCGCGGATACCCCAGGCTGGCGAGGCTCTGCCCGGCCAGCTCGTGCTCGGGACGACCGAGCAGGGCGCACAGCGCCGGGTTGACCGTCGCGAAGCTGCCGTCCATGTCGAGCAGGGCGATCCCGTGCGGCGCCTCCACGAAGAGCCGCTCCGCGCGGTCCCGGGCCTGCATCAGCTGCCGCTCCCGTGCCCGGTCGCGGCTCACGTCACGCGCCATCAGCAGCACGCTCGGCTCCGCCTCATGAGCGGTGGCCGGTAGCGGGACCACCGAGACCTGCTGCTCGGCGCCGCTGATCGAGGCGTTCAGCTCCACCCGACCCTCCCTGCCGGCCAGGGCGGCCCGGACGAGCGGACGGACCCTCTCGACGTTCTCGCGGTTCGCGAGATCCTGCAGCTCGCGGCCGGCGGCGTCGCCCATCCCAGTGCGCAGCGCTCCCGCGCCGGTGACCACGTGCAGGTGCAGGGCCTCGTCGAGGATGATCACCGTCGTGTCGGGCAGGTGGTCCATCACCACCCGCCAGCGCTCCTCGGAGCGCGCCAGGGACCGCTCGGCCTCCACGCCTGCCGTTGCGTCGACCGCCACCGAGAGGTATCCGACGAGCTCGCCGTCCTCGTCACGCAGCTCGGTCACCGCCAGCCGCACGTACAGCCGGGAGCCGTCCTTGCGGACGTAGGTCCAGATCCGGCTGGCCGCGTGGCGACGCGCGAGGGCCGCGAAGACCGCGAAGCCCGGTGCCACGCCGAGCTCCTCGGCGACCGTGCCCAGCTCGGCCGGATCGTGAAAATCCTCCAGCGGCTTGCGCTCGATGACCTCGGAGGCCGAGTACCCGAGCAACGACTCGGCGCCGACGCTGAAGTCGCTGACCGTGCCGTCGGGTCCGGTGGAGACGATGCTGTTCAGCGTCGCGCCACGCATGATCCCCTTCAGCTCGCTCGAGACCGCGCGCTCCCGGCGGGTCTGCTCCGCGAGCCGGTGGACCATGTCCTGGATCACCGGAGCGACGAAAAGCGCCGTCGCCGACCACAGCACGGCCCGCCAGTCGATGAGCGGGTACGCCGGCGGCCCGATGAGCACGATCGGGAGCACGAACATCGCCACCGTCAGGAAGCCGGCGACGAGCAGGTCACGACGGGTACCGAACAGGGCCAGCCACAGGATCGGGAGTCCCACCAGCGTCGCGAGGCCCGAGGACGCGCCACCGGAGGAGTCCCGCAGCAGCGCGACGCACACGAAGAAGAGCCACGGTCCGACCGGATCGATCCAGGTGCGGCGGCCGCGGCGGATCGCCACCAGCTCTAGCAGCAAGGCCACGGCGAGCACCATCATCGCGAGCCCGGCGAGAGCTTCCCGGCCGTTGTTCGGGGGGAGGAACGCACTCGCGATCCCCAGGACCGCGACCACGATGAACGGGAAGATCGTCCGTCCCGTGGGACGTGCCGGCGCCGCAGGCTCGAGCCGACTCCGCATCGGCGTCATGACCGTCCTCACCGCCCAGGACCACCGACCCACCGGCCAGCCACACCGACCCCGAGTCGATGAACCCCCGCGCCCTGTAGCTGCCCGAGCCGGGCATAGGTGAGACCGGCGGGCTCACTTCTGCCTCCAGTGTCGACGCCCCGACGGTTGAGGGCAACCATCCCCGGCGGTCGACGCAGCGACCGGACGGCCGGTGGGCAGCCGGTCAGCCGTTGTCGCTGGACTCCTGGCGGCTGCGGATCCCCTTGGTGCAGGTCTCGACCAGGGTGCGGGCCAGTGCCGCCTCGTTGCGCGAGAACTGCTGCCAGCCCGCGAGCAGCTGCTCGAAGCCGGTCCACAGGGGGGCGATCCGGTTCGGGTCGGGCTCGGCGCGGGTCTTGCCGAACAGGAATCCCGAGACACCGCTGCGCCCGGTGTCGACCTGGGTGGCCAGGCCGTGCTCGAGCATCTCGCGGGTCGCGATGTCGATCACGTGACCCTCGGGGTCGTGAACGTCCCGGTCGAACCAGGTGTGGATGACGTCGTACGCCGTGGTCGCCCCGGCACCGACGCGACGCAGGATCACGTCCTCGTATCCCGACCGCGGCGTCACCCCGGGCATCATGGCGAGCTGGACGTGCTGCTGCTTGAAGAGCCCCATCGACTTCTTCGTGACCTCCTGGAGCTGCAGCGCACCGGTCTGGCGCAGGTGCCAGAACGACACGGCGAAGACCGTCGCCGACAGCTCCTTCGCCGAGACCTTGACGCCGGACGGAAGGGTCGCCGCGCCGAGTCGTCCCGCCGGTGCGACGACCCGGTCACCCCAGAGGTAGAGGAGGGTGCCCGCGGAGAGAGCGGGGAGGTGCGATCCGGGGACCGGGGGCTGCTCGGGTGTCGGCTGGGTCACGAGGTCTCCTGCGGTGGGCGACGGTCAGGCGTGCAGGCTAGGCGAGGACAGCCGTGACGGTGCACGATTTCCTCGACTGTTTACCGAGTGCTCCACCCGGCGGCTCAGGCTGAGGGGGACTCGGCCGCCGCGTAGCGCTGCCTCCACGGCTGCGCCTCCTCCAGCTGCGCGGCCAGCTGGAGCAGCAGCCCGTCCGCCCCCAGCGCTCCGACGAGCTGGACCCCGAGCGGCAGGCCGGCCCCGGTCCAGTGCAGGGGGAGGCTGATGGCCGGCCGGCCCGTGAGGTTGGCCAGCTGGGTGTAGGGGACCCAGCCGATGTTGTCCGAGATGAGCTGCTCCAGGACCCCACTCAGGGTCAGCAGCCTGCCGGCACGCAGCCGGCTGATCAGGCGTGAGGCGGTCTGCAGCCGGTCCGCGGTCCGGGTCGCTCCGACCTCGAGTGGAGGTGTGGCCAGCGTAGGGGTGAGGAACAGGTCGTAGGTCTCGTGGAACTGCGCGAGGGAGTGGATGTAGCCGTTGATGTTGCCCAGGGCCGCGAGCATCGGGAGCAGTCCGGTCGACCGGCCCAGCTCGGCGCTCGCCAGGGTGTCGGCCTCGAAGTCCCTGTCCGGTGCGCCCAGACGCTGCTTGACCTCGGCGACCTGTCCGGAGAGCTGGGCGAACCAGATGGTGAGGAAGTCGCGGGCCAGTGCCCGGTCGTCGTGCGGGGGCGCGACCTCCTCCACCTGGTGGCCCAGGTCCGCGAGCAGCTTCGCCGCACCCTCCATCGCGGCGACGGCCTCGGGGTCGACGTCCGCGTTGATCGCCGAGGAGCTGGAGTAGCCGATCCGGAGAGTGCCGGGCGGCCGGGTGAGCTGGTCGACGAACGGTGTGCCGTGCGGGGCGCCCTGGTAGCCCGCACGCGGGTCGGCGCCGATGATGGCGTCCAACAGCGCGGCGCTGTCGCGGACCGTGCGGGAGAGGACCCCCTGGGTGACCATCCCGAACATCTCCTCGCCGCGCTGCGGACCGTAGGGTCCCAGCCCCCGGCTGGTCTTCAGCCCCACCAGGCCGTTGCAGGCGGCCGGGATCCGGATCGAGCCGCCACCGTCGTTGGCGCCCGCGGCAGGCACGATGCCGGCGGCGACCGCGGCCCCCGAGCCACCCGACGAGCCGCCCGGGGTGCGTCCGGTGTCCCAGGGGTTGCGGGCCGGTCCCCACAGCTCGGACTCCGTCACCGCCTTCGCCCCGAACTCCGGGGTGTTCGTCTTGCCGAAGACGACCAGGCCGGCCTCCAGGAACCGCTCGGTGACCAGGGCGTGCCGGTCCGCGACATCGTGGGCCAGCGCCCGTGAGCCGTTGGACGTCGCGAACCCGGCGTACTCCTGGCCCAGATCCTTCACCAGGAACGGGACGCCGGCGAACGGCCCCGCGAGGTCCGTGGCGGCTGCGCGCCTGTCGGCCACGTCACCCAGGTCGGCGACGACCGCGTTGAGGCTCGGGTTCACGGCGTCGCGCCGGGAGCGGGCGAGGGCGAGCAGCTCTGCGGGGGTCACCTCGCGTCGCCTCACCAGCTCCGCGAGTGCGGTGGCGTCCTGTTTGAGGTACTCGTCGGGATTCACTCGGGGAGCGTACCGGCCGCCCTCGGACGTCCCGATGGACGACCGCCGACTCAGCCGGGAGCGTGCAGCCAGGGATCCTGAAGGTCGAAGAACGACATCTCGCCGACGCTGAGCTCGTTCAGCTGCTCCATCAGCTTCTGCATCTCGGGCGGTGGCTCCTTCTTCTCCCCCTCGCGCGCCGCCTCCTCGGAGATGAAGTAGGTCGCCATCGTCCAGGAGTCGTCGTCGTGGCCCACGTTGACGGAGCCGAGGACGTCGGGCCGCGCCGTCGCCCAGTCGACGGTGTCGTCCGCCATCAGCTCACGGGCACGCTCGGGGTCACTGGTGCGACCCTGCATGACCTGTACGAACCCGGCCTCGGCCGGGTCTCCGGACGTGTCCACCTCGACCGACGTGCTGTCGTGGACCACCGGCTCGTCGTCGAAGAGCGCCACGAACCCCTCCCACCAGGCGCCCTGCTCGGGGCGCTCGCTGTTGCGCCGGGCGGCGTCCTCGGACTCGAAGCGCGCGAGCGCGATGGCGCGACCGTCCTGGGTCACCCCGGCCGTGCTCCCGAGCCACCCGACGGCACCAGGCGCCACCTCCGCGACCCACGCGTCGAGCTGGGCACGAAGCCCGGCCGCATCGGACACCTGTCCCTGGATCACCTGCACGAACATGTCGACCCCTCCCCTTCGTCTCTGTGCTTCCTGTCCCTATCCGTAGTGCTGCAGCCCCTACTGCAGCTCGTCGCTGTTCACGTACACCTCGCTCACCACGCTCACCTGCAGCGCCCGCTGGAAGTGCAGCCCGGCGCTGCTGTGCGCCGCGACAACCTCGCCCTGCCTGAGCCGGTCCGAGTGCGTGTCGCGTCGACCCGAGACGGATACGGTGGGACGCCCCTGCCGGTCCAGCTCGGCCTGGGTGAAGTGGTCACCCTCCACCGTGACCCGCAACGTCTGGTCGAAGCTCGGGCGGCTGCCGATCCGGTGGGCGAGGAACAGGTCGCGGTCGGCGTCCCCGAACAACAGGTAGGGCAGCTCGCCGTCCTCCGCGTCGACCGCGCCGGGGGCTGCCACGTCCAGCTCCCGGAAGTAGAAGACGTCGTCGACCATGACCGTCGCGGCCTCCGCGAGGAGGTGGCCGCCGTGCTCGAAGTGTCCGTCGACGACATCAGCGTGGAAACCGGTCAGCGGCTGTCGCCCCTCGCCCGGCTCGGCCAGGTCGACGATCGGGAACGGTTCCGGCTTGAGGGTCACCAGCGCGTCCGGTCCGGCCTCGGCGCGCACCGCACGCAGCCGGTCGCGTACGTCGTCGGGCAGCGTGACCTCGAGCACCACCTGGTAGTTGTGCGGCGCCATGAACATCGGCAGGTGCAGCGCGAACATCGGGTCCTCGCCGACGAGCAGCATGCCGTGCAGACCGACGGTGGCACTCCCCGGGGAGTGCGGGTGCATCGTGTGCTGACTCATGGTTCCTCGCCTTCCCTCGTCGGCCTGCCGGAGCGGTTGCGGTGAGGAGCGGGCGCCGCTGCGGTTCCGGCTTCCTCACCCCTTCTACTCCGCCCGCGCGACACCGGTCCAGGTGTCGCGAGCAGAGTGCCTAGACCACGTCGAGCCGACCGCCCGACATGTCGCCGAAGGAGCGTCATACCGACCCGCGCCGCTCAGTCGGGCAGCTCGTCGATGGACGCGGGCTCCCGGGGTGCGATCCCGTTCGCGCCGTACCGGAAGTGCCGAGACACCTCGTAGGCGCGCTTGCGCGAGCGCATGATCCCGCCGAGCGGGCGGTGCGCCTCGACCGCGTGCCACGGGTCGAACGAGAGCACGTCGTCGACGTAGGCCCGGCGAGCATCGCTGTAGGCCTGCTGGGCGGGGATGTGCAGCACGGCCACCCGCTGGTGCGGCGACCGGGCCTCGTCCCACAGCACCGAGGCGTCCTCGACCGGCATCGTCGCGAGGTCGGTGCACAGCTGCGCGCGAAGGTCGTACTCCGCGTCGTGGTCGCGGAAGAACCCCACCACGTCGTCACGCAGCACCGACGGCCCGCCCCACCGGTTGATGGGGCGACCCGTCAGCGTGCGCACCGCGCGCGACGCCGGCGCCAGGCTCAGCTTCGCGATGTGGTCGCCGAACCGGATCGCGGCCATGGAGTGAAAGGTCTCTCCCAGCAGGTGGTGGTGCGGCGCGACCTGGGTCTGCACCACGGCCGGCACCTCGCGCCCGGCACGTTCCAGCACCGCGGCGAGCGAGCGCGCGGCAAGACCGGTAGCCCGCATCTGCGCATCGGAGGAGCGCGGCTGGTTCTCGAGCACCAGCTGCAGCTTCGCGTACTCGTGCACCGTCCCGAACGGCAACGTCGCCCTGTTCACCATCAAGAAGTCCTGGCAGTGGCCGTCGTCCGCCATCACCCGAGGACCCTCGACGCCGAGCACCTTGACCGCCATGCCGCGGTGCGCCCGCAGCTGGTCCGAGCGCAGGTCGCCGTGGTCGGAGGACAGCCGCACGATGGCGTCATAGGTCCGTGGCTGCGCGAACATGCCCTGACGCAGGTGGTCGGGCAGGTCCGGTAGCACCCGCAGCTCGGCACGCAGCACACCGTGGCTCTTGGCGTGGGCGTCGCGGACGCCGTGCCGGTGCTTGTCGAAGACCAGCTTGTTGGCCCGCGCCATCGCCCCGACCACCCGCTCGACGACCGCCTCCTCGTCGGGCTCCCACTGCTCGACGTCCGGGGTGTAGCCGACGTACCTGGGGTCCATGCTCGTCACCTTCCGACAGATCGTCACCGTCGGGGTGGTGCGGCCCCCACGCGCATCGTAGGACGCGACGCCGGGGGCCGACAGCCACCGGGCACAATGCGCGGGTGGACACGGTCATGCACGACGCCTGGTTCGGCGCGGGCCTGCTGGTCATGGGCGCGCTGACCGTGGCACTGGGCTGGTGGGCCGGGACCGGGCTCCGGTTGTTCCCGCTGTGGGCGCTGCTGCGGGCGGCCGCGCAGCTCACCGTGATCGCCCTGCTCCTGCGGGGGATCCTCACTGTGCCGTGGACGGTGGTCGGCTTCCTGCTGCTGATGCTCACGACCGCCTCGGTGACCTCGATGGGCCGGATCCGGGAGCTGTGGCGCGGGCGGCTCGCCAGCGTCGTGGGTGTGCTCTCGGGGGCGGTCGTCACGCTCGTGGTGATCTTCGCGCTCCACCTGGTCGACCTGCAGGTCCGCTACCTCGTCGCGGTCAGCGGCATCATCATCGGCAACTCGATGAGTGCGGCCACCCTCGCCGGTCGCAGCTTCCTGCGCTCCGCCCGCGCCCGCAGCAGCGAGATCGAGGCCTGGCTGTCACTCGGTGCGCGGCCGTGGCAGGCCCACGAGGAGATCGGCCGCGAGGCGGTCCGCGAGGCCCTGATCCCCACCCTCGACCAGACCAAGTCCACGGGCCTGGTGACGCTGCCCGGTGCGTTCGTCGGAGCGCTCTTCGGCGGCGCCGACCCGGCGGTGGCCGCGCAGTTCCAGCTCGTGGTGCTGGCCGGTGTCGCACTGACCATGACGGTCACCGCGATCGTGGTGACCCGGGTGGCCGGCGGGTCGCCGTACGTCGTCGGGACGCCTGCCTGACCCGGCTGGGCCAGGTCGATCACGGGACGGGCGGCGCCGGCACGTTCACGGTGGGGACGCCTGCGCCGAAGCGCGCGATCACCGCCACCGACGGCACGTCGAGGGGGTTGCTCTCGCGGTGCACGGTGAAGGCCGGCACGTGGATGAAGTCGCCCTCCTCCGCATCGAGGTGTCCCTCGTGCCCCTCGAACTCGAAGCGCAGAATCCCGCGCACCACGTAGAGGCTGGACTCGTTGGCGTCGTGGTGGTGCCAACCGGACACGACCCCCGGCGCCGTCACCACGCGGCCCGCCCACAGCATCGGCGTCTCGTAGGCCCGCTCCCGGTCCATGCCCGGCGTGGGGTCGGCAGGGACCAGGTCCATCGCCTTCGTCACCCGCACCGGAAGACTCACGCGACCAGTGTGCCACCGGTGGCGTGCGGCGTATCCTCGCGCGCATGGTTGCCTGGATCTGCCGGACCTGCGGCGTCCAACACGCCGACACCGAGCACCCACCCCCGCGCTGCGACATCTGCGAGGACGAGCGGCAGTACGTCGGGCGCGACGGCCAGCGCTGGACCACGATGGCCGACCTGGCCCGGGAACGTCACTGCCTGGTGCGCGAGGAGGAGCCCGGGCTGGTCGGCGTCGGGGTGGAGCCGTCGTTCGCGATCGGCCAGCGGGCGCTCCTCGTGCAGACGCCCGACGGCAACGTGCTCTGGGACTGCGTCTCGCTGCTCGACGACGAGGCTCGGCGACGGATCGCCGACCTCGGCGGCATCGACGCGATCTGCATCTCCCACCCGCACTTCTACGCCGCGAACGTCGAGTTCGCCGACGCGTTCGACGCGACCGTCTGGATCCCGCGTGCCGACGAGCGGTGGGTGCGCCGGCCGTCGGCGCGCATCGAGCTCTTCGACGACACCGTGGAGCCCGTCCCGGGTCTCACGCTGGCCCGCATCGGCGGCCACTTCGACGGCGCGTCGGTGCTGCACTGGCCTGCGGGGTCCGCGGGCCGCGGCGCGCTGCTGACCGGCGACACGATCACCGTCGTCCAGGACCGCGACTGGGTCAGCTTCATGTGGAGCTACCCGAACCTGATCCCGCTCGACGAGGAGACGGTGCTGGACATCGCACGTCGCGTCGAGCCCTACCCCTTCGACCGAGTCTACGGCGGCTGGTGGGGCATGGTCGTCGTCGAGGACGGTGCCGCCGCCGTACGACGGTCGGCAGACCGGTACGTCGCGCGGCTGCGCGGCGAGCGTCCCGCAGGCTGAGCCGTTCACGTTTCTCACAGGTCGAGCCGTCAACCTTCGAGGACGGCCGAACCGGTCGTCCCCTGCAGAGAGGTTCGCTGTGCTCGACACCGTCTTCGGGTTGCCCGTCCACGCCCTGGTCGTCCACGCCACGGTGGTCGTCGTGCCCACAGCTGCGGTCGCCGTCGTCCTGGCCGCCCTGTGGCCGCGATTCCGCCGCTGGGCCGGCTGGCTGCCGCTCGTGCTGTCGGCGGTGGCCGTCGCGCTGGTGCCGCTGTCCACCTCCTCGGGTGAGGAGCTCGAGAAGCGGGTGGGGCGCAGTTCTCTCGTCGAGCAGCACGCCCACCTCGCCGACGGACTGCTGCCGTGGGTGATCGGGCTGCTGGTCGTCGCCGTCCTGCTCGCGTTCACCACCCGACGCACCCGGACGCCTCGTGGACTCGCGCTCGCCGGCGCCGTGCTCGCGGTGGTCGCCGGAGCCGGCACCGCGGTGCAGGTGGTGCGGATCGGGCACAGCGGAGCCCAGGCGGCGTGGTCCGACGTCGCCGCGAAACCGGCACCGGGAGGCGGCGGGTAGCCTCAACGGATCACGGTCTCGCCGCCGCCGTGACCCAGAGAGGTGGTTGACCGGACCCGCCAGGGCCGGAAACCTAGGGGATCTACCACCCTGAGCCTGAGAGGCACGACCGTGGGCCCAGACCCGAGCACCCGGAGGAGTCGGATCGCCCGGTTCACGTCCGGGCGGACCGCACCGTGGCTCGTGCTCGGCTTCTGGGTGGTGGTCCTGGTGCTGGCGCTCGCACCCTCCCAGAAGCTGACCGGCGCGCAGCAGAACGACGCGGTCTCCTGGCTGCCCGGCGACGCCGAGTCGACCGAGGTGCTGCACGAGCTGGCTCGGTTCCAGTCCAGCGACGAGGTGCCTGCGGTCGTGGTCTACGAGCGCGCCAGCGGCATCACCACCGGGGACATCGCCCGCGTGGCGGCCCAGGTGAAGCGGTTCGACGCCGTCGACCACGTCGCGCGCGCGTCGGTGGGTCCGCTGCCCTCCCGGGACAAGCAGGCCCTCGAGGTGATCGTGCCGATCGACCCTGGCTCCGGCGGCTGGACGATCATCGGCGACACGGTGGACGAGCTCAAGGCCATCACCGCCGGCGGTCCCGAGGGCATGTCGGCCCACATCACCGGTCCGGGCGGTTTCGCCTCCGACTCGGCGGCGGCCTTCGACGGGCTC
Organism: uncultured Actinomycetota bacterium; assembly: GCA_963810435.1. Classification (GTDB taxonomy): domain Bacteria; phylum Actinomycetota; class Actinomycetes; order Propionibacteriales; family Nocardioidaceae; genus Nocardioides_B. The sequence goes on along the minus strand of CAWENL010000003.1, from coordinate 994,436 downwards.
GACGGGAAGCTGCTGCTCTCGGCGGTCGGCGTGGTCGTGGTGATCCTGCTGATCACCTATCGCAGCCCCTTGCTGTGGCTCCTGCCGGTCCTCTCCGCGGGAGTCGCGTTGGTCGCGGCGCAGGCGGTCGTCTACCTGCTCGCCACCCGGGCCGGTCTCACCGTCAACGCGCAGAGCGCCGGGATCCTCACCGTGCTCGTCTTCGGAGCCGGGACGGACTACGCGCTGCTGCTGGTGGCGCGCTACCGCGAGGAGCTGCGCCGCCACGAGGACCGCTACGAGGCGATGGCCTTCGCGCTACGACGCGCGGGACCGGCGATCCTGGCCAGCGGCTCCACGGTCGTGGCCGGCATGCTCTGCCTGCTGCTGGCCAGCATGAACTCCACCCAGGGACTCGGGCCCGTCGCAGCGGTCGGGGTGGCGGTCGCCCTGCTCGTCATGCTGACTCTGCTGCCCGCCCTGCTCGTGCTCCTCGGCCGCTGGATCTTCTGGCCGTTGCGCCCGGCGTTCGGCTCGCCGGACCACACCGAGGGCGGCCTCTGGGCACGGGTCGGGCGGCGGATCGCCGTCCGGCCCAGAACGACCTGGGTGGTGACGGCACTGGTGCTGGCCGTCGCGTCGCTCGGCATGCTCCAGCTCGACGCGCAGGGCCTGAAGAACAAGGACGCGTACTACGGCACCCCCGACTCGGTCGTCGGCGAGCAGGTGCTGGCGCGACACTTCCCCGCAGGCTCCGGTCAACCCGTGGTGGTCGTCGCCCAGCGCGACAAGGCACGCGCGGTGCAGGCCGCGCTGGCGGGCGTCGACGGCATCGACGACGTGACACCCCCGGCGACGAAGGGCGACCTGACCCTTCTGCAGGGCACCCCCTCCGACCCGGCGGACAGCCAGGCGGCCAAGGACACCGTCGACCGGGTCCGAGGCGTGGTGCACCGCATTCCCGGAGCGCAGGCCAAGGTCGGCGGTGGAACGGCGATCGTGCTGGACACGCTGCGGGCCTCCACCTCGGACAACCGGCTGATCATGCCCGTCGTGCTGCTGATCGTGCTGCTGATCCTGATGCTGCTCCTGCGGGCGGTGGTCGCGCCGCTCGTGCTGGTCGCCACCGTGGTGCTGTCCTTCGGCGCCGCGCTCGGGCTCAGCGCCCTGGTGTTCACGCACGTCTTCGGGTTCGCCGGCGCCGATGCGGGCCTCCCGCTGCTCGTCTTCGTGTTCCTCGTGGCCCTCGGGATCGACTACAACATCTTCTTGATGACCCGGGTGCACGAGGAGTCCAAGGTGCTCGGCACCCGTCGAGGGGCGCTGGTCGGCCTGGCCGCCACGGGAGGCGTGATCACCTCCGCCGGACTGGTGCTTGCGGGGACCTTCGCGGTGCTGGGCACGCTGCCCGTGGTGGCGTTCGCGGAGATCGGAGTGGCGGTGGCCCTCGGGGTGCTGCTCGACACGATCGTGGTGCGCGCCGTGCTGGTGACCGCGCTGAACCTGGACATCGACCGCCACATGTGGTGGCCGAGTGCGATGGCGCGGTACCCCGCGCCGCAGGAGGGCCGGCACCGAGCCCCGGAGACGACGAGCGTCTAGCGGGCAGGCCGCCCGCCGGCCTGGCTCAGAAGTCGTCGTCGGACTCCGCGGACGCCTGTGAGACCCGCTGGACGTGGATCCGCCGCGTCAGGCGGATGATCGGCCGGACCATCAGCTGGATGCTGCCCAGCAGGAACAGCCAGGTGGCCGTGGTCGCCGTCGAGTCCGAGAAGAACAGGACGCTGCCGATCACGAACCAGACCGCGATGAGCAGGTCGTTGAGGATGCTGGCCACCTCGTAGCGCTGCCTCAGCACCACCTCGTCGCGACCCAGCCGGAACTCGAGATTGCTCATGGCCTCACCGTACGGCGGTTCGAGAAGGCCCCGTCGGGTAAGGGCACCCCATGGACACACGCCGCTTGGGCAGGACCGGCCGCACCGTCTCCGTCGTCGGACTCGGCACCTGGCAGCTCGGCGGCGACTGGGGTGAGGTCTCCGAGTCCGACGCGCGGGCCGTCCTCGACGCCGCGGCCGAGGAGGGCGTCACGCTCTTCGACACGGCCGACGTCTACGGCGACGGACGCAGCGAGCAGATCATCGGCGGCTTCCTCGCCGACAACCCGGGGGCCGGGGTCACGGTCGCCACCAAGATGGGGCGCCGTGTCGAGCAGGTCCGCGAGAACTACGTGCTCGACAACTTCCGGGAGTGGACCGAGCGCTCCCGCCGCAACCTCGGGGTCGATCGCCTCGACCTGGTGCAGCTGCACTGTCCGCCGACCTCCGTCTACTCCGACGACGAGCTCTACGACGCCCTCGACACCCTGGTCGAGGAGGGGGCGGTGGCGTCGTACGGCGTCAGCGTGGAGAAGGTCGAGGAGGCGCTCGTCGCCCTCAGACGTCCGCACGTCGCGACGGTGCAGATCATCGCGAACGCGTTCCGGCTCAAGCCGGTCGAGGAGGTCCTTCCGGTCGCCGCCGAGGCCGGGGTCGGGATCATCGTGCGGGTGCCCCTGGCCTCTGGCCTGCTCTCCGGCAGGTACGACGCGAGCACCACCTTCGCCGCCGACGACCACCGTTCGTTCAACCGCGACGGCAGCGCCTTCGACGTCGGTGAGACGTTCTCCGGAGTGGACTTCGACACCGGGCTGGTCGCGGCCCGGGAGTTCGCGGAGCTGGTCACCGAGCAGGCTCCGGACGGCTGCTCCGCGGCCCAGGCCGCGATCGCCTGGCTCTGGCAGCACGACGCGGTCTCGAGCGTGATCCCGGGAGCCCGCAACGTCGAGCAGGCGCGCAGCAACGCCGCGGCCGGACGGGTCGCCCCGCTCGGTGACGCCTTCGACCAGGGCGTGCGGAGGATCTACGACGAGCACCTGCGCGCCGCGATCCATCCGCGCTGGTAGCGCTCAGGAGGCTCCCGAGACGAGCTCGCCCGCACGGGCCTCGACAGCGGCCCCCGGTCCGGCAGGACTCACCAGCCCGCGCCGCACCCACACTCCGCTCACCCCCGCAGCCACCAGCAGCCCCGCGGTGACCACGGCCGCCGTCGTCCCCAGCCCGACCCCGACAACCAGCAGCGGCAGCACCGCCGTCCCGCCCGCCGAGCCGAGCGCCCGGCCGGCCGTGGCGCGCGCCAGGGCTCCGGTGACCCCCGAGGGGTTCCGGCGCGCCACCGTGGTGTCCATCAGCCCTTCCAGCGCTGTCATGCACAGGCCGGAGGCCACCTGGGCCACGCACAGTGCGGCCACGCTGACCCCGGCGACGGTCCAGAGCCCGGTCATGCCGACGGCGCACATCACCCAGATCGGCGGCCGGTTCAGCCCCCGTCGTTCGAGCCAGCCGTTCAGGGCCGGGGCTGCCAGTGACCCGACCGTGAACGCGATCGCGGCGGGGCCGATCGCCGACCGGCCGTGCAGCTCGATGGCCAGCGCGACCGCGAGCAGCGTGGGCGCGGAGGCGGCGCACATGAGCAGGGCTCCCGTGACCACCGGCATCGACGGGCGCAGCCGAGCGGGCCGGGAGCGGAGGTCCCCGACGAGCGAGGGCGCGACCGCGCGAGGGACCGCCGATCCGCCGGCCACGACCGCCGTGGGCACGAGCGCCAGCAGGTAGACCGCCAGCACCGCCCACTGCACGGTGTCGGGGCCGACGTGCTCCACACCCGGCAGCCAGGCGACGACCGCCACCCCGGCGGCCTCGACCGCGGCGACCGAGGTGCCGTACCAGGTGAGCGCGGCCGAGTCCGGTCGCACGGACGCCACCTCGGCCCGCATCCCGGCATACCCGGTCCACGCGACGACGTTCATCGCGCAGACGGTCAGCGCCAACGCCCAGACCGGTGCAGCGGTGAACAGCAGGAGAAAGACCAGCAGCCGCAGCCCCGCCTCGATCAGCGCCGCCGAACGCAGCAGGTGCCGCCCGTCCAGGCGACGCGCCCACCACGTCGCGGCCGGCGCGGACAGCGCGATCCCGAGCATCATCGCGGCGCTGCACGCGCCGGCGGCCGCCAGCCCGTACCTCGCGTTGAGCTGGACGACGACCACGGTCCAGGCCATCGACAGGCACAGCGAGTCGACCAGGCCGGCCAGCACCAGCGCCCGGAAGCGGCGTGCCCCGCGACGGTCGTCCATGTCAGCCGGCGGGACGGCCGAGAAAGACGCAGCCGGGTGGCGGGAACCCGTTGAAGTGCGAGGCGTAGCTCAAGGTGTACGCGCCCGCCGAGCCGACGTAGAGCCGGTCCCCCTCGGTCATGTTGACCGGGAGCGGGGCCCCGAAGAACATCGTGTCGGCACTGTCGCAGGTGGGTCCGGTGACGGTGAAGGGCAGGTGCGGAACGACTCCGTGGTCCGCGCGTGAGGACCACAGCGGGAAGCGCCACTGCCCCACGGTCTGCTGCGTCTCCATCAGCCCGTTGTAGGCGCCCACGTCGAGGTAGAGCCACTCCTCGCCCGCACGCTCCTCGCGACCCAGCACGGACGCCACCATCACCCCCGCCGGGGCGACCAGGTGCCGCCCGGGTTCGGCGCCCAGCAGCCGCGGCCGGTACGGCAGACAGTCGTCCACAGCCCGGTTGATCACGTCGGCGACCTGGTCGATGCTCGGCACCGGTCCGTCGTACTCCGCGGGGAAGCCGCCGCCGATGTCGAGCATCTCGATGCGGATCCCGTCCTGCAGGAGCTGACGCATGATGCGGCCCATGCCGGCGATGGCCTGGACCCAGGAGGACGTCGTCACGCACTGCGAGCCCACGTGGAAGGTCAGCCCGTACGGCTGCAGCCCGAGGTGCCTGGCCTGCTGGAGCAGCGCCCGTGCGTGATGCGCCTCGGCTCCGAACTTGCGGGACAGCGGGAAGACGCTGCCGCTGTCGTCGACCCGCACCCGCACGTAGACGGCGCTGCTCGGGGCCATTCGCGCGATCTTGTCGAGCTCGCCCTCCGAGTCCACGGCGAAGCGCCACACACCCCGGTCGGCGGCACCCGCCACGTGGGCGGGCGGCTTCACCGTGTTGCTGTAGAGCACCTCGGTCGGGTCGACGCCGAGGTTCTCCAGCATCTGCAGCTCGCCGAGCGAGGCGATCTCGAAGCTGGCCCCCTCGGCGGCGAAGGTCCGGAGCACCTCGGGGCTGGAGTTGCACTTCACGGCGAAGAAGGGCTGCACCTCCGGCAGCGCCCGGGTGAAGCGGCGGTAGCGGCGGCGAACCTCGTCGAGATCCATGGCCAGGAACGGGGTGGGGGCGTCGAGGCGGGCAAGCACGTCGGGTCGCAACCCGGCCGGCCAGTGGCTCGGCAGGTCCGTGAGCCCCCCACCGTCGCCACGGGCCTCACCCACGGCGGTCATGGACATCGTCACGTGATGGTCCCCTTGTGATGGCGGCGGTCGGCGTTCGTGCCTACTATGACGGCGAGACCAGCGGTTTGTGGTAAATTTCGGATATTTTGCCACGGTCACCTCGGTCCGAGCGCCGATAGTCCATCTATGAAGGTGACACGGCCGTCGGGCGATACGCGCTGGGCAGCCGCCCTGGTGCTGGCGCCGGCCGTTGCCTGGGTGGTGGCACTGCTCGCGCTGTCCAGCACCCCGGCCGCCCAGCTCCTGTCGAACGTCGGCCTCGGCGTCGCGGCGCTGGCCGCCGGGCTGGCGGCCGGAGGCGCAGCCCGTCGACGTACCCCGCTCGCTCGCTTCTGGGGACTGCTGGGTCTCGGACTGGTGTCCTGGGCACTCGGTCAGGCGGCGTGGACGTGGTACGAGTCGGTCCTCGGCCAAGAGGTGCCGTTCCCCTCGGTCGCCGACATCGGCTACCTCGGGCTTCCGCCCCTAGCGGCCGCCGCCCTGCTCTCGCTGCCGCTGTCCGCGCAGACCCTGGCAGGACGCGCACGCACGGTGCTCGACGGGCTGATGGTGGCCGCCTCGGTGCTGCTGTGCAGCTGGATCATCGTCCTCCGCCCGGTCTACGACGCCAACGGCGAGGACCGACTCGCCCAGCTGATCTCGCTGGCCTACCCGATCTGCGACGTCATCGTGATCACGATGGTCGTCTACACCTGGCTGCGGGCCCGCCAGGTGGGGCAGCGCTTCGACGTCTCTCTGGCGCTGGTGGGCGTCGGCCTGCTCGCCTTCGCGTTCTCCGACTCGGCGTTCTCCTACCTGACCACCACCGACCTCTACAGCTCGGGCAGCCTGATCGACGTCGGCTGGTTCTCCGGCTTCGTCCTCATGCTGCTCGCCGCGATGCGGGCGCCGGCTCGCGACTCCGCCATCGTGCCGGCCACCGCCAAACCGCTGGGCAACCTGCTGCCGTACGTCGCGGTGGTGGCGGCGTTGCTGACCTCGGTGGTCGAGGTGCTGCGCACCGGGCACGCCGACGTCTTCGTGTCCTGGATCCGCAGCGCGTTGATGCTGCTGCTGGTGTGCCGCCAGCTGCTCACGATGAGCGAGAACCACGCCCTGACCCGACATCTCGAGGACCGAGTCGCGCACCGCACGGCCGACCTGCTCGCCAGCCAGCGCCGGTTCGCGGCGCTGGTCCAGCACAGCTCCGACGTGGTCACGGTCGTCGACGACGTCGGGACGGTCACCTACCAGAGTGCTTCCATCGAGCGGGTGCTCGGCCACCGGGCGGTCGACGTCGAGGGCCGTTCGGTCTACGACCTCATGGACATCACCGCCGCGAACGAGCTCGCCCGGGCACTGGAGCACGTCTCCACGACCCGGATGGGGCTGCACACCCTGGTCTCGACCTGGCTGCACGCGACCGGGCGGGAGCGGCGGGTCGAGCTCACCATCACCAACCTGCTGAGCAACCCGCACGTCGGCGGTCTCGTCCTGAACACGCGTGACGTGACTGAGCAGTTCGTTCTCGAGCAGCAGCTCACCCGGCAGGCCTTCACCGACGCCCTCACCGGGCTGCCGAACCGCGCCCTCTTCAAGGACCGGTTGCAGCACGCGCTGACGCGCCGCGCGGGCGAGGAGACCCTGGCCGTGCTCTTCTTGGACCTCGACGGGTTCAAGGCCGTCAACGACACCCTCGGCCACGGCGCCGGGGACGAGATCCTGGTCGAGGTGGCGCAGCGGCTGCAGGGCGTCGTGCGGGCCAGCGACACCGTGGCTCGGTTCGGCGGAGACGAGTTCGCCGTACTCGTCGAGCAGCCGCCGGACGAGCAGCTCGTCACGAGCCTGGCCCAACGGGTCAACGACGCGATCCGCCTGCCGTTCGAGGTGGCCTCCGAGCAGGTCCACCTGGCCACCAGCATCGGCATCGCGTGGCTGGACGAGTATACCGAGGGCTCCGAGCAGCTGCTGCGCAACGCCGACCTGGCGATGTACCAGGCCAAGTCGAGCGGCGCCGGCGGCTACGCGGTGTTCCACCAGGACATGCACGCGGGACTGGTGGAGCGGGTGCGGCTCGAGACGGACCTGCGCGGAGCTGCGGAGCGGGGCGAGCTGCTCGTCCACTACCAACCGATGATCTCGATGCGCACCGGGCAGATCACCGGCGTCGAGGCCCTGGTGCGGTGGATGCATCCCGAGCGGGGGCTGATCGGCCCCTCCGACTTCATCCCGCTGGCCGAGTCCACCGGGCTGATCGGCGTCATCGGGCTGTGGGTGCTGCGCGAGGCGTGCGAGAAGACCGTCGGCTGGACCGCCTCGATGTCCGACTCCGATGCCTTCCGGGTCAGTGTCAACGTCTCCCCGCGCCAGCTGCTCAGCCCGGACCTGCCCGGCGCGGTGGCCCAGATCCTTTCCGACACCGGCCTGGCCCCCTCCCGGCTGACGCTGGAGATGACCGAGAACGTGCTCGTGGACAACCAGGACGCCACGCTGGCGACGCTGCATGCGTTGAAGGCGCTCGGCGTACGCCTGGCCATCGACGACTTCGGCACCGGCTACTCCTCGCTCAGCTACCTGCACCTGTTCCCGGTCGACGTGCTCAAGATCGACCAGAGCTTCATCAAGCGGCTCGCCGACGGGGACGACTCGGGGCTCGTCGGCGCCATCCTGCGGCTCGGTCAGACGATGCGCCTCGAGACGGTCGCCGAGGGCATCGAGCACGCGCAGGAGATGCTGTTCCTGCGGCGACAGGGATGCACCACGGGCCAGGGGTTCCACTTCTCCCCGGCCGTGCCCGCGCCGGAGGTCGAGCGGATGCTGCGCGACCAGTTCCCGCTCACGCGCTACGACGCCGGCGCCACGGCCTGACCCTCCCGGGGTCCTCCCGACCGCCCCTGAACCGGGCTCGAACCGGGCACGTGGGACCGCGAAACGGTCGCGAGCGACGCCCGATCCGGGCAGAGTGACCCACGCCACGAGGCTTTGACCGATCCAATAGCCGAGACCGCGACCTCGTGAGTACATTCACCAGCACTCCACCAGGAGGCCCTCAGCACTGACGGCCACCCAGGTCAGGGGTATCAGGCCGCAACGGGGCGGCGACCTCAACTGAACATCACTCCACGACATCGCCACCGACGCCTGACGGCCAAGGTGGCCGTTCGAGGTTCCGGGCATTCGTTTCCGGGGCTTCGGGCGCGAAGGCGCGAGAGGACTCCGGTGAGCATGACCACCGACATCAGCCCTGCAGCGGGCTCGCAGACCAGCGGCCAGACCGCACCCACGACCCACGAGGGCATCGCGTCCTGGGTCTCCGAGGTCGCCGCCCTCACCCAGCCCGACCGGGTGCACTGGTGCACGGGCTCGGAGGAGGAGTGGTCCGAGCTGACCGACGCCCTGGTCGCCAGCGGCACGTTCACCCGGCTCGACGAGCAGAAGAAGCCGAACTCGTTCTGGGCGCGCACCGACCCGACCGACGTGGCACGGGTCGAGAACCGGACCTTCATCTGCAGCGTCGAGGAGAAGGACGCGGGGCCCACCAACAACTGGATGGACCCCGAGGAGATGAAGGTCCTCATGACCGACCTCTACCGCGGCTGCATGCGGGGTCGGACCATGTACGTCATCCCCTTCGTGATGGGCCACGTGGAGGCCGAGCACCCGATGTTCGGCGTGGAGATCACCGACTCGGCGTACGTCGTCGCGTCCATGCGCGTGATGGCTCGCATGGGTTCCAGCGTGCTGCGCCGCGTGGAGGAGCTGAACGCCGCCGGCTCCGATGTGCACTGGGTGCCGGCGCTGCACTCCGTGGGCATGCCCCTCGAGTCTGGCCAGCAGGACGTGCCGTGGCCGTGCAGCGACACGAAGTACATCGTTCAGTTCCCGGAGGAGCGGGCGATCTGGTCCTACGGTTCCGGCTACGGCGGCAACTCGCTGCTGGGCAAGAAGTGCTACGCGCTGCGCATCGCGAGCGTGATGGCACGCGACGGCGGCTGGCTCGCCGAGCACATGCTGATCCTCAAGCTCACCAGCCCCGAGGGGGTCAGGAAGTACGTCGCTGCCGCGTTCCCGAGCGCCTGCGGCAAGACCAACCTCGCGATGCTGGCGCCGACGATCGAGGGGTGGAAGGTCGAGACCCTCGGCGACGACATCGCGTGGATGCGCATCGGCGAGGACGGTCGGCTCTACGCCGTCAACCCGGAGTACGGCTTCTTCGGGGTCGCCCCGGGCACCAACGAGCTCACCAACCCCAACGCCATGCGCACGCTGGAGCGCGGCAACTCGGTGTTCACCAACGTCGCGCTGACCGACGACGGCGACGTGTGGTGGGAGGGGCTGGAGAACACCCCCGAGCGCGCCACGTCGTGGAAGGGCGAGGAGTGGACGCCCGAGAGCGGTGAGCTCTCCAGCCACCCGAACAGCCGGTACTGCACGCCGATCAAGCAGTGCCCGATCCTGGCGCCGGAGTACGACGACCCGAAGGGCGTCCCGATCGACGCCATCTTGTTCGGAGGCCGGCGCAAGACGACGGTGCCTCTGGTCACCGAGGCCCGCGACTGGACGCACGGCACCTTCATGGGCGCGACTCTCAGCTCGGAGACCACCGCTGCGGCGGTCGGCCAGGTGGGCGTGGTCCGTCGCGACCCGATGGCGATGCTGCCGTTCATCGGATACAACGCCGGCGACTACTTCAACCACTGGATCACGGTCGGCAAGGAGAACGACGCGGCGTTGCTGCCGCGGATCTTCTACGTCAACTGGTTCCGCCGCGACGAGGACGGCGGCTTCCTCTGGCCGGGCTTCGGCGAGAACAGCCGGGTGCTGAAGTGGATCGTCGAGCGGATCGACGGGCGGGCCGAGGCCGTCGAGACCCCCATCGGGCACGTGCCGACCCGCGAGTCGCTCGACATCGAGGGGCTCTCGATGACGCCGGAGGCGCTGGACGCGGCGCTCGCCGTGGACGTCGAGGAGTGGAAGGCCGAGATCCCGCAGATCACCGAGTGGTTCGAGAAGTTCGGGGACACCCTGCCAGCCGTCCTCTGGACCGAGCTCGACGCCCTCAAGGCGCGGCTGGGCGCCTGACGCGCTGCCCGCGCGCCCCCTGATTACCAGGGGATGCAGGCGTTCTGGTGCTCCCCATGGGTCGTCGCCCATGGGGAGCATGAGTTTGCCTGCATCCCCTGGTAATCAGAGGCGGCCCGGCATACTGTCCCGCTCGGAGAGGAGTGCAGTGACCCGGAGCAGCTACGGGCCCGAGGAGCGACGCCTGCTGGAGACGGCCGCGTCCCACCTGTACGCCGAGGCGGTCACCGACGGCTCCCTGTCGCTCGAGGACCCACGCATCGCCGACGACGGCGAGCTCAGGGGCGCGCTCGACCTGCTCTGCGACATCGGGCTGCTGCGGCGCGACGACGAGCACGGCGTCCTACGACCGGTCGACCCCGCGTCCCTCCAGTCGCAGGTGGTCGTGCCGCTCGGCGTCCGCGGGGCCGAGCTGCTCGCCGAGTCCGCGGCATGGGCCGATGCTTTCAACGACCTCGGACAGATCTACCGGACCTCGCCGACCGCCTCGGTCAGCCCGATCACCGAGATCCACGGCCTCGAGAACATCAACAACTTCATCCACGCCGCGGTCAACGACTCCCGGGAGGAGCTGCTGACCGCCCAGCCCCACGGCCGCCGCCCCGCGAACACGCTTGCGGTGGCCGAGAACCGCGACGTCAAGGCGCTGGACCGCGGCGTGCGGATGCGCACCCTCTACCAGCACTCCGCGCGGCACAGCCCCGCCACCCGTGAGTACGTCGCCGACATCGTCGGCCTCGGCGCAGAGGTCCGCACGCTCGACGAGTTCTTCCGCCGCCTGATCGTGGTGGACCGACGGGTGGCCGTCGTTCCCGCCTCGGACAACCACCACGTGGCGATCGCGGTCCACGAGCGATCTCTGATCGCCTACCTGGTCGACATCTTCGAGCGCTCGTGGGAGCGCGCCCAGCCGTTCAACCTGACCGGCAACCAGGCCGAGCGCAACATCGCCGACGACGTGCGGGCGATGACGATCCGGTTGCTCGTCGAGGGACACAGCGACCCGGCCAGCGCGAAGCGACTCGGCGTCAGCACGCGCACCTACGCCGGATACATCGCCGCCCTCAAGGAGGAGTACGGCGTGCAGACCCGCTTCCAGCTCGGCTACGCGATGAACTCGGTCCGGGTCGAAGCGTCGACCGAGGAGGACTTCGACGACGGCGACGAGCTCCCGGATGCCGAGGAGCCCTGAGCCACCGTCGCCGGACGCACGATGTCCGGACCCACCCGAGACGGGGGTCCGGACATGGCGCGAGGGCAGTCACCCAGGGGGACTGCCCTCGCGAGGTGGTCGAGAACTGCCGGGGGGCAAGGACCGAACCGTCGGGGGGTTGACTCGTTCGTCCGTTCTCGACCGTGGTGGCGGCTCAGCCCCTGGGGGGTGGGACCGACCGCGTTTGTGGGGGAAGTGCCCGATCAGGTGCCGTTCCAGCCGGTGTCGGAGGGCTGCATCTTGTGGGTGCTGCTGGCGATGATGGTGCCGTTCCAGCCGGTGTCCGCCTGCGCCGGTGCCATCGCACCGACGAGCACGCCTCCCACGATCAGGAGACCGGCGAACCATCTGCCTGCGCTCCGGTGCTCGTTCATCTGCTGACCTCGTGACTCGTGTGGGGACTCAGCGGGTGCCCGCCTGCTCTCCCAGTGTTCCCAACGAGCGCAGCCCCAGCCACCGAATGGCCTCGCAGGAACGTGCACTGCATGTTCATGCAGAATCGGCGTTCCCTTGTGGTGGGTGTGGAGATCGCACTAGATTCCCCTCCCGAGGATCGCTCGCCCGGGGCAAATCGGGCGCTGGGTCACAAGCCATCCGCACACGGGCGTCTCCTGCGGCGCGTCGCCCGGTTGCGGATTTCTGCAGCCGACCACGGCTACCAGCTCGCACCGAACGTCACGAACGGCGCGGCCTGCTCCTCCTGCGCCAGCGCCTCCGCGAGGGCCTGCGCGCTGTCAGCGCCCGACGCCATCGCCGCGTGCACCCGACCCATCACCGCGGCGGCCACGTCGTCGCGCACCCGAGCGACCCCGGCAAGCACCGAGCGCGAGCCCAGATGCAGCAGCACGCTCGTCAGCCCCAGCCCCTCGTCACCGGGACGCACGGTGGCCAGCCCCGCCTCGCACGCCGAGAGGGTCACGCACGGCGCCGACCCCTGCTCGACGGGGATCTCGTAGGCGTACAGCGGCCCGTCGGCCATCCGCAGCGACGAGAACAGCGGGCTCTCCTGCTGGTGGGTGCCGTGCGCGGCGACGTGCACCACATCGGCACGCGCGAGCGCCTCGCACCCCGCCACGGTGGTCGCGTCCCCGCCGGTCAGCAGCTCGGCACCTGGCCACGACCTCTGCACCCGCGCCGCCTCCTCCTCGGCGCGGAGCAGCCCAGGTCCGGCCACCGCCACCACCCTCGCGCCCGTACGGCGCCCCGGCGGACCGGCACGCAGCCAGGAGGTCGCGCTCGGCGTGACGACCACCGGGAGTCCCCGACGTGAGGGCAGCAGGCTCCACGGCAGCACGACCAGCGACGCCGTCCCGCAGACCGTCACCGGTGACCCGTCCACGCCCAGCGGGCCGAGCAGCAGCGAGTCGAGCCGCGCGAGTCCGGCATCGAGCGAACGTCGCACGGCCTCGAGGAGCGGAGGGGGCAGGTACGGGAGCGCGAGCGCGTCGAGGTCCGCCCGCACCCGTTGGACCAGCTCGGCGACGACGTCGGTCCCGGCGACGTCATGGACCCGGGGGCGTCGGTCGGAGGCGACCACGGCCAGCCACCGGCCGCCGTGCTCGACATAGCTGACGAAGGCGGTCCCCGCTTCCCTGGCCGCGGCACGCACCTCCTGCAGGCGGGCGCTGCGGTGGCTGGGTGGCTCCCGGTGCCCCTCGACCTCCCAGCCCCGGCGACGGATGTCGCGCTGGAGACGCCCGGACTCCGCGCGCAGGCGCGCCCTCTCGTCCGTGGCGCCCGGAACGCCCTCCAGCAGCCGGGCCTCCTCCTCGCGGCGCCGCAGCTCGGACAGCAGTGCAGCGGTGCGCTCGTCGGTCGGTGGTCCCACCGGGGCGAGCCGCGTGGAGACGGCGCGGCCCCGCTCGATGGCTGCGAACAGATCCGCCGGCCCGCTCCCGTCCAGCGCGAGCTCGAGCCCGAGGCGGGCCAGCGAGACCCCGTGGACGGCACTGGCGGTCCGCAGGTCGAGCGAGCCGAACCGGTTGACCCGGGTGCCGAGGTCATCGAGGCCCCGGCGGACCTCGGTGGCGGCGCGGGCGGCCTGCCCGCGTCTCCTGGCGGCCAGCGCCCGCACCTCGCGGGCCTGGAGCCGCGACAGCAGGGGGTCGCCGGCCCGGATCGAGGGCAGCACAGGGGCGGCGGCGTCGGGGTCGCGGCCCAGCCGCAGCTCGCACTCGACGGCCAGCAGCTCCGCGGCTCGGGCCAGGTCGCGCCGGCGCTCGTGACGGCAGCTGTCGGCGAGCTCGCGGGCGCGCACGGCGAGCGGTCGCAGCCGTCGGGCGGTGCCCTCGGCGGCGGTGCGCTCGCAGCGGAGCACGAGCAGCTGCGCCCTGCGCCGCCACAAGAGGTTGCCGCGGCGAGCGAAGGCGCGCTCGGCCCGGCGGGCCAGGCCCAGCGCCGGGGCGACGTCCCTCTCGACCAGCCGGCACTCGGCCAGTGCCAGCTGCGCCTCCGCCGCGTCCTGTCCGAGCCGTCGCTCCCTGAACAGCTCGGCCGCACGGGTCAGCAGCCGGGCGGCCTCGCTGGTGAGGCCGGCCTCCCGGAGCACCCTGGCCTGGTCGAGCAGCTGGATCGGGTGGGCGGGTGCGTCGGCCAGCACCTCCGCCCGCTCCATGGTCGCCAGCGCCCGGGGGATTCTCCCGGCGAGGAACTCCACGTAGCCGAGGTTGTGCAGCGCCTTCCACTCGTGGTCGCGGTCACCGGCGAGCACGGCCACCTCTACACAGCGCTCGAGGTCGGCTCGTGCGGTCGCGAGGGAGCCGCCCTCGAGGTGCGCCGTGCCCCGGTTCAGCAGGATCGACAGCTGGTCGCTGCGCTCGGCGACATCGATGACCTCCATCGCGGCGTCCAGCGCGGCGAGGGCCTTCTCGACGCGCCCGCCGCGCAGCATCAGCAGGCCGCGCTGGCCCCTGACCGTGGCGACCAGGGCGGGCGATCCGGCTCGCCCCGCCAGCCGCTCCGCCTTGGAGAGCAGCGCCAGTGCCGCGTCGAGGCGGCCGGTGAGCTCGAACTCGGCGGCGGCGAGGGTCAGCGTCATCCGGGCCCGCGGCACCAGTGTCTCGGGCCGGGAGTCCGCCGAGCGGTCGAGCCGGTTGCGCAACGCCCGGAGGCGGACCGCGGCACGGGCCGGACGACCGAGCTGGAACTCGCTGCGGGCAGCCGCGACCTCGGCGCCGAGGGCGTCGGGGTCCGGTAGGTCGAGCCTGCCCACCGGCTGAACCTACAGCTGGAACAGCGGGGTCACGACCGCATTCTCCTGACCGTCCGCAGGGGCGCCCTCGGGTCCGGTGTCCCCGAGCGGGTGGAAGCTGAGCTGTCCGAACCCCTCGCGGAGACCGTCGATGCTGAACCGGCCGTCCTCGTCGGCGACCGTCTCACGGGCATCACCGCCCTGGATCCGTAGGCGCACCCGGCAGGGCTCGGGCGGTGCGAGCCAGCCGTCGAGCCGCAGTCGTCCCTGCCCCAGCCGGGACACGGTGACCATCGCGGTCAGCCGATCCGCGGAGAAGGTGAGCGTGTCCGTGCGGGTGCCCGCCGACTGCTCCCCCCGGACCGCGAGCGGCTCCGCCGGCACCCGGGTCATGCGCGCGACCTCCTCGAACATCTCGTCGACGGCGAGGGAGAACCTGATGCGCTCCACCAGGTCGTCGGGGACCGGGTCCGTGTCGTCGTAGAGCGCACGCACCTCCTGCAGCGTCGCCTCGTCGAGAGCGTCCAGGGGTTCCCCCGCGAGCTCGTCGATCGAGCGGTTGTGGTCTCTCACGGCTGGCTTCCTTCCCACTGGGGGTCTGCGGCCAGCAGCTGGCGCAGCTTCGCCAGGCAGCGACCACGGGTCGGGCCGATGCTGCCGACCGGCATGGCGAGGGCGTCGGCGATCGATGCGTAGTCGGGCCGATCGGCGAACGCGATCACCCGCATCAGCTCGCGGCAACGCTCGGGCAGCTCCTGCACGTGACGCCACAGCCGCCGTTGGCGCTCCTCACGGAACACCACCTCCTCGGGCAGCTGGTCGCGCCGCGCGGGGACGTCGGCGAGCGCGTCCGGCTGCTCCCCGACCGGGGTGGCGGTCCGCTCCAGCTCGGCACGCGAGCGCTTGGTGACCCGCCACGCCTCCCGCCGTACGGCGGTGAGCAACCACTTCACGACGGTTCGGGGATCCCGGATCGCCTCGCTGCTGTGCAGCAGCCTCATCCAGATGGTCTGCACCACGTCTTCGGCCAGGACGGCGTCGACGCCCTGGCTGCGCACCGTGTGCCACAGCAGCGGGGTCATGATCCGCACGAGGTCGTCGAAGGCGGCACGGTCTCCTCGCCGGAACGCCTCGAACGCCTCGGCGGCGCGGGGCACGAGCGTGCCACCTTCCTGCTCCGTCCCGATCATGGCGCCGACCGCCGCTCCGGCATCGAGTCGAGCGCCTTGTTCGCGCGGGCGACCGCCGCGGCGGGCGCGCGATCGCTGTCGCCACGCAGCATCGGCACGAGCCTGGCAGCGAGCTGCCCGGCGAACAGGGGCGCCGAGAACGACGTGCCGCTCCAGACCGCGAAGCCGCAGCGGAAGTCGTCGGGGTCGATAGTGGAGCGCTCCTCCCCCCGGGCGTTGGTCAGCGCGCTGGTCGCCGAGAGCGAGCCGTCGAGGTCGGTCGGCACGGTGCTGACCAGCGCTGCTCCCTGGCGCACGTGGTGCACCCACTCCCCGTCGTTGGAGAACATCGCCACGCTCCCGTCCGGGTTGAGCGCCCCGACCGCGGAGAGCGGCACCCGACCTTCCTTGGCGCTCGCGTCGAGCACCCGAGGGGCGAAGGCTGCGGGGAAGCACGGCCGGCTGGTCGCGTCGTTGCCGGCGGAGACCACCACGGCCACGCCGAGGCGACCGAGCAGCGCGAGGGGTCCGAGGAGCAACGGGTCGAAGGCCTCGTCGTCGGGATGCTCGTGGTAGTAGCCCAAGGAGATCGACACGACGTCGACGGGGGCCACGTCGCTCTGCGGCTGGAGCGCGACCAGCTGACGCAGGCACAGCAGCTGCAGCGCACGGAGCAGCTCGATCTCGTCGACGACGCCGTTGTCCCGAAACAGCCGGACCGACAAGATCCGCGCCTCGGGGCAGGCCTGGCGCACCAGTCCCGCGACGAAGGTGCCGTGTCCGGCGTCCGGGCCCAGGTCACCGACCAGGTCGACCACCTCCCGGGAGGAGTCGGCGGCCTGCGACTGCAGCGACTCGAGCCCGATGCGCTGCCCCAGCACCTCGGGCTCGTGGTCCACGTGCTCGGGCCCGAGCCACGGGTGCGCGCCGACTCCGGAGTCCAGGACCGCGACGACCGGGCGCACCGGTCGGTCCAGCGGGGTCTCCGGGCGCGGCTCGCCACCGACCCAGGCAACGGGCTGACGGCCACCTGAGCCGGGTACGGCGTACTCCTGGACCGCGGCCGCGTGCCCGCTCGTGAACGGGTGCCCACTCGTGAACGGGTGCCCACTCGTGAACGGGTGCCCACTGGTGAACGGGGCCGGCGTGATGGCGTGCCCGCTGGTGAACGGCGCCCCGCCGATGCTCAGCTCGGCCGGGTGCTCCAGGGCGACGTCGCTGCGCCGAGCCGGGTCGGCGACCGCGGCGCGGAAGCTCTGCAGCAGCCGCCAGGTGTCGATGGGCCGGTAGACGGCGTCCTCCCGTGCCGCGAGGGGGACGAGCCGGACCCGGGCGACCCAGATGCGTTCGAGCTCCTCACGGCGCGCGGCGGGGAGCCCCGCCCGCGAGATCAGGTCCAGGTCGTCCCTCGGGCGGTCCTCGGACATCGGGCGCTGCTCGTCCCAGGCCAGCCGGAAGCCCGCCTCGGCAGCGACGTCTCGCAGGGCCGTCTCGGTCTCCGGATGCCGGCCGCGGACCAGCAGGGCATCGGCGACGAAGACCGTCGAGAGCGGCTGCGGCCGGTCCTTGAGCTGGAAGGCACTCCCCGGGTCGAGGAGCCGGGTCGGCGAAGCACCGGACCTGGTCAGCGGGCCGCCGAACGGCTCGTCCGACAGGCCGCGGCCACCCGTGCTGCGCATCGAGCTCACCATCACTGGCTCCTGTTCCTCCTGCGCCGATCCTGTCGGAGCCTAGTAAGCCGGGGACCCCGGCGTCACGGTCCTGCAGTCGCGGCGTCCTGGCCCCGCTGCCACCGGGTCGTCGCGAGCCGGTGGCCGGGCGGTCTCGTCGACCGCCCGGCCGGGTGCGGCACCCCCGTGGTCGCACACCAGCAAGGAGCACCGCGGGCGGGCCCTGATACCTGCCCCCTCCCGTTCCGTGAGGGCTCTCCTCCCTAGGCTGGGGCGGTGCGGCGGCCCGGACGGAGTCTCGGTGCGCGTCCACCGAGGTGGCGGCGCGTCGCACTGCTCAGCGCCGTCTGGCTGATGCTCGCCGTACCGACGGCCGCGGCGCTGTTCCTGGGGGGGTCGCGCAGCGTCGCGCTCGCCGGCCACGACGCCGTGGTGCGGCCCAGCCTCGACGGCTGGGCGACGCTCGACCTG
This sequence comes from uncultured Actinomycetota bacterium, assembly GCA_963810435.1. Classification (GTDB taxonomy): domain Bacteria; phylum Actinomycetota; class Actinomycetes; order Propionibacteriales; family Nocardioidaceae; genus Nocardioides_B. The sequence goes on along the minus strand of CAWENL010000003.1, from coordinate 976,294 downwards.
GGCCCCTACCTCCCGAACCTGCGCTACCCGTCCGGGGGCCGGCTCGGCGCCCGCATCGACCTCGGCAAGACCACCGCCGCCTCGTACCCGGCCCTGTTCCGGCGCTACGCCTTCATCGCCAGCCAGCCCGAGGCCCAGATCCGCAAGGTGCGCACCACGCTCACGGACCTGGCCGTGGACAGCGCGCTCGACGGCGCCCTCCTGGGCCTCGCGGCACCCCTCGTCGTCGTGCTGGTCGGGCGTCGCCGGTGGCGCGAGCTCCGCCAGGGGGTGACCGTACGACGTGGCGTCGTCGCCGCGGCGTGCGTCCTGGTGGCGGGGGTCCTGGTCGACCGCACCTGGGACCCTGAGGACGCACCCGTCGCCCGGGTCACCTGGCAACCCCTGGCGGCCGCCCTGCCCGACGTGACGGTGCCCGAGGAGGCGCGGCCGTTGCAGGTCGAGTCCGGGCTGATGACCGGAGGCACCCGTCGGCTGGTGGCCAGCGCGGTCGACACCTACCGGCGCAGCGTCTCCTTCTACAGCGCACTCGTGGAGCGCGCCCCGGAGCTCGACGGCCAGCTGCGGACCCCGGAGCCGGGGGAGGTCGTCGGCCTGCTCGTCAGCGACCGCCACGACAACATCGGCATGGACCAGGTGGCGCGCGCGGTGGCCGACCGCGGCGGGGCGACCCTGCTTCTCGACGCGGGGGACGACACCTCCACCGGTGGTGCGTGGGAGGCGTTCAGCCTGGAGTCGCTCGACCAGGCCTTCCACGACGTGGATGCTCGCTTCTGGGTCGCCGGCAACCACGACCACGGCGACGTGCTCGGCACGCAGGCGCTGAAGCTGGGGTTCACCGCTCTCGACGGCCAGGTGGTCGAAGGGCCCGACGGGATGCGGGTGCTGGGGGTCAGCGACCCGCGCAGCAGCGGGTTGGGCACCTGGCGCGACGAACGCGGCATCTCCTTCTCCGAGCAGGAGCACCGGATCGCGGACGTCGCCTGCCGGAGGGAAGCAGACGGCGAGCGGGTCAACGTCCTGCTGGTGCACGACGCCAAGAGCGGACGGGAGGCCCTGGACCGCGGATGCGTCGACCTCGTCCTCTCGGGGCACCTGCACGTCCAGGTCGGACCCCTGCCGGTGACCGGCTCGAACGGAGCGGTCGGCTACTCCTACACGACCGGCACCGCGGGCGGTGCGGCGTACGCCGTCGCCATCGGCAGCAAGCTACGCCGAAACGCGCAGGTCACCCTGGTCACCTTCCGGGACGGGGTGCCGCAGGGCCTGCAACCGGTCACCGTCAGCACGGTCGGGCGGTTCGAGGTCGCGCCGTACACCGCGCTCGACACCCGTGGTCCCGCGACGGCGTCCCCGGAGTGAGAACCGGCCCCGGGGACCGGTCCTGACGGGCAGGGGGCCGGGCCACGAGGCCGGTCGGGGTCTGGCGGAGGTGGCGGGATTTGAACCCGCGAGAGGGGCTAACCCTCAACCCGCTTAGCAGGCGGGCGCCATAGGCCACTAGGCGACACCTCCAGACAGCCAGCACAGGGTACCGGCACGCTGCTGGACCCGGCGAATCGGTCGACCGGCTCCCCTCGACGCAGGCTCAGCGGTCGCGTCGGGGCATCCGTCGGTAGCCGTGACCGCGGTTCAGGTGGGTGCGCAGGTCGTCCACGAACGGTTCGGTCCGGGTGGCCAAGGCGTCCACCGGCACCGTGGTGGTCCGACCGTCCCGTAGCCGGAGCACCACGCACCGCTGTCCCGCCACCGTCGCGGTCGCGACGTCCTCGACCTGCTTCCATTCCGCCTGGCGCACGCCGGTGCCACGGACGAACCGGACGCGGTAGCCGGCCTCGTCGAAGCGCACCACCACCGCCCTCCGCAGCAGCGCCAGCCCGGCGAGCAGGCCCGCGAGCACCGCCAGCACGACCAGGGTGAGACCGGGTACGGAGACGGCGCCACCGAGCCCGGGCAGCACGGCCCCCAGGATCACGAGGACCAGCACCAGCCCGCCGAGGGCGACGAGGCCGGTGCCCATGAACCGGACGACGAAGGGGCCGGAGAACCGATAGCTGGACGACACGACGCTGATTGAACACACCCGTGTCGACCTGGTCCAACCGGGTCATGGCCAGGTCTTGCCAGAGCCAGTGAGCCGGGTCACACTCGGTAGTCCCCCCAGACGGCGGAGGTGGTTCGATGACCGGTCTCGAGCAGGCGATCCTCGGGCTCCAGCAGGCCCTGGACTCCCCTCGGCGCCATCACGCCTGGCGGTGGCTGGTCCGGCACCGCATGGCAGCGGTCAAGGATGCGCTCGCCGCGGAGACCTCTCGCGGCGGCGACGCATGGCTGGCTGCGCGCGAGGTGGCGCTCATCCGGGAGCGCAACGCGCTGCTCGGTCGGCTCGCAGCACTGGGACCCGACGTGCTCGAGGCGCCCGACATCGAGGAGGTGCGGACCCGACTCTCCCGGCTGGTCGTCGACGTCGAGCACCACCGGCAGCGGCTCAACGACCTCGTCTACGACTCGGTCTCACTGGAGCTCGGCGGCTCGGAGTAGCCCCACCCGGTGACGGGCGTCTGGACGGCGTTCTGCAGAGGGGGCGGGATTCGAACCCGCGGCTGACATCACTGCCAGCGACCGCTTTCAAGGCGGTTCCGATCGGCCACTCCGGCACCCCTCCTGGCGGGTGGCCGCGGCCACCCTGCGGGCAGTCTACGAGCGGTACGACACCCCGGATGCCCGGTGGTGCCACGCTCTGCCCGCTCTGCCTGCTCTGCGGGCTCCGCGGGCTCCGAGGGGCCAGTGCCGACTCACAGGTCGATGCTGAGCAGGACGTCCCCCTCCTGGACGACATCGCCCTCCGCGACCTTGACCGCCGCGACGGTGCCACCGACCTCGGTCAGCACCGGGATCTCCATCTTCATCGACTCGAGGAGCACGACGGCGTCGCCGACCTCGATCCGCTCGCCGGGCGCCACCGCCACCTTCATCACGTTCGCGACCATCTCGGCGACGATCTCGGCCGTCTTGGGCTCACGGGGCATGGCGGCGACGCTACACCGCGGCGCCGGGGCCGGGGCAGCGTCGCCTGGAGTGACGTGGGTCGGCACCTGAAGGATGCCTCAGAAGCGGCGGTTGTGCAGTGACGGGTTGTCGAGTCGGGCGGCCTCGAGGTCCTCGGTGCTGATCGAGGCGGTGAGGACGTGGTCGCCGTCTCCGAGCTCCGCGACGAGCTCGCCGGCGGGCCCCACGACGAGCGAGTGACCGGTGTAGCGGGGGCCGGGCTGACCCGCGGCGGCGACGTACACCGTGTTCTCGATGGCCCTGGCCATCGCCAGGGTCCGCCAGTGGAGCACCTTCGCCGGCCCGGCGACCCAGGCGGAGGGCAGCACGAGCAGCTGCGCGCCCCTGGTCGACCAGCTCTCGGGCCAGCTCGGGGAAGCGCAGGTCGTAGCAGGTCATCAGCCCGACCGTGAGACCTCCGACCTCGACCAGCACCGGCTCCACGGTCCCGGCCGTGAGCCGGTCGGACTCCTTGTAGCCGAAGGAGTCATACAGGTGGATCTTGCGGTACGACGCCCGCAGACCGTCGCGGTCCACCACGGCGAGGGTGTTGTACGGCCGCTCGGGGTCGTCGCTGACCTCGAACATCCCGGCCACCACGGTGGTCTCCCGGTCCGCGGCGAACTCCCGCAGCCGCTCGACGAAGGGACCGTCCAGGGGCTCGGCGAACGCCGAGATGTCCTCCCCGGGGCTTCCGAAGTCCCGCATGAAGGCCTCGGGCACCAGCACCAGGTCGGTGTCGGGCTCGACCTTCTCCGCGATGCCGGTGAAGGCGTCGCGGTTCTCCGCCGGGTCGAGGGACGCGGCGTGCTGAACCAGGGCAAGACGAAGAGCGCTCACGTCGTCCAGCCTGCCAGACTGACGGCGTGAGCCAACTCGAGCGCTCGCCGGCGGCGACGATGTCTGTCCACGCGCCCGCCTGCTGGGCCGGTCTGCTGGGCCGGTCTGCTGGGCCGGTCTGCTGGGCCGGTCTGCTGGGGGAAACGAGTCGCGCGACCTCGGGCACCTGGCAGGACCTGCAAGGCGCTGCGCGCGCCGTACGAATAGTCGCCTGACTGTTGCGAGATCGGCGGCGCCGTATCAACCTTGGACACGTGACCCTGCACGACTGGATCGACGAGCTCTGCGACGCCCTCGACATCGAGACCGAGGTCGACGAGGGGCTCATCCTCGACCTGGCTCGCGACGCCGCGCACCACGTCGAGCGACCCGCCGCACCCATCACGACCTACCTGCTCGGTCTCGCGGCAGCCCAGCGCGGAGCGGGTCCCGAGGAGCTCGAACGGCTGGCGGCCGCGGCGACCCTGCTCGCGGAGAAGTGGGGCGGCGAAGCGCCCGACCTCCTTGACGTCGCCGATGTCGCCGACATCGAGGAGGAGCTGGTCGACGTCGAGTGACGGCGCGGGCGATCCAGACCCGCACACTGCCACCGGCACCGGCAACCTAGGCTGGCGCCATGCGCGCTGTCATCGCTCCGGACCCGGGCGGCCTCGACGCCCTCGTGGTCGCCGACATGCCCGACCCGACGCCCGGGGCCGGCGAGCTGGTGCTCGACATGGCCGCCACCGCGATCAACCGCGCGGACACGTTGCAGCGGCAGGGCTTCTACCCTCCCCCGCCGGGCGCCTCTGACGTCCTCGGGCTGGAGTGCTCCGGGACAGTCAGTGCGGTCGGCCCCGACGTCGACGGCTGGGCGGTCGGCGACGAGGCCTGCGCGCTGCTCGCGGGCGGCGGGTACGGCGAGAAGGTGCTCGTCCCGGCGGGTCAGGTGATGCCGGTGCCCGAGGGCATCGACCTCGTCAGCGCCGGAGCGCTGCCCGAGGTCGCCTGCACGGTCTGGTCCAACGTCTTCATGATCGCCGGTCTCCAGCGGGGCGAGACCTTGCTCGTCCACGGCGGCGGCGGGGGCATCGGCACCTTTGCGATCCAGCTCGCCCACGCCCTCGGCGCCCGCGTCCTCACCACCGCGGGCTCGGCCGAGAAGCTGGAGGTCTGCGCGTCGCTGGGCGCCGACGTCACGATCAACTACAAGGAGCAGGACTTCGTCGAGGAGGTCGAGCGGGCCACCGACGGCGCCGGTGTGGACGTCATCCTCGACAACATGGGCGCGACGTACCTCAAGCGCAACGTCTCCGCCCTCGCCACCGAGGGCCGGCTCGTCGTCATCGGCATGCAGGGCGGCACCAAGGCAGAGCTCGACCTGGGCGTCCTGCTCAGGAAGCGTGGCGCGGTCATTGCGACGTCGCTGCGCGCCCGGCCCGTCGAGGAGAAGTCGGCCATCTGCGCCTCGGTCGTCGAGCACGTCTGGCCGCTGGTCGCCGACGGGTCCGTCAAGACCCTGGTGCACACGACGCTGCCGCTCGCCGAGGCCCGGGAGGGTCACCGGATCATGGAGGCCAGCGACCACATCGGCAAGATCGTGCTCACGGCCTGAGCCTCCGCCACAACCGCACCCGGCACGGTGCTCCCGGCCCTCTCGTAAGGTGGTCGCATGACCACCTCCCAGCAGCCCGACGACAGCTCCGAGGACCCCCAGGTCGTGATCGTCGGCCCCGGTGGCATGGCCACGGCCGGCGGCTCGTCGCGGAACGGTGAGGGCGAGGACGGCGAGCGCAACATCACCGAGCTCGTCGAGCAGCCCGCCAAGGTGATGCGGATCGGCGGCATGATCCGTCAGCTCCTGGAGGAGGTGAAGTCCGCCCCTCTCGACGAGGCGAGCCGGGCCCGGCTGGCCGGGATCTACCAGTCGTCGATCAAGGAGCTCGAGGCGGGACTCGCGCCCGAGCTGGTCGAGGAGCTCGAGCGGCTCTCGCTCCCGTTCACCTCCGACACCCCGTCCGAGGCCGAGCTGCGGATCGCGCAGGCCCAGCTCGTCGGCTGGCTGGAGGGCCTCTTCCACGGCATCCAGACGGTCATCTACGCCCAGCAGGTCGCCGCTCGAGCCCAGCTCGAGCAGATGCGCCGGGCGCTGCCTCCGGGGACGATGCCGGACGACGGCCAGCTGCCGCACCCGGGCCCGCCCGGCACCCGTCCCGGCGAGGAGCCCGGAACCCGCGGCGGCATGTACCTCTGACCCCCCGGCACCAGCTCGGGTAGCTCCGAACAGCTCGGTTAACTCGGGTAGTCCGTGACGAAAAGCACTCGCGGCCCGGCGTGTTCCCTGCGTTTGGTCACGGACTACCCGAGCGGGCGCCGTACGACGGGAGCGGCCGGGGATCAGCCGGCGGCGAGGCGGTCGATCTGGCCGGCGAGCTCGATGTCGTTCACGGTGATCCCGCCCGCGGAGTGCGTCGAGAGCGTGAACGTCAGCGTCGTGTAGCGGATGTCGATGTCGGGATGGTGGTCCATCGTCTCGGCTGCCTCGGCCACCCGCTGCACCAGCGTGATGCCGGCAAGGAAGGAAGAGGCCTGCACCTCACGGGAGAGGGCGTCGCCCTCCTGGTGCCAGGCGGACAGGTCCCCGCCGAGTGCGCGGTCGATCTCCTCCTGCGGCAGCAGCTTCATCTCACACCTCGTCGCGCTCTTCACGTCGCCGGATCTTCGAGCCCAGCCAGGTGACCGGGTCGTACTTGCGGTCGACGACGCGCTCCTTCATCGGGATGATCGCGTTGTCGGTGATGTGGATGCCCTCCGGGCAGACCTCCGTGCAGCACTTGGTGATGTTGCACATTCCCAGCCCCGCGGAGTCCTGGGCCAGCTTGCGGCGGTCGTTCGTGTCGAGGGGGTGCATGTCGAGCTCGGCGTAGCGCAGGAAGAGGCGCGGGCCGGCGAAGACCTCCTTGTTCTCCTCGTGGTCGCGTACGACGTGACAGACGTTCTGGCAGAGGAAGCACTCGATGCACTTGCGGAACTCCTGCCCGCGTTCCACGTCCTTCTGCATCATCCGCCGCTTGCCGTCCGCGTCGCGCGGGGTGAGCTTCGCGGCCGGCACCTGCTTGGCCTTCTCGTAGTTGAACGAGACGTCGGTGACCAGGTCGCGGATCACCGGGAACGCACGCACCGGTGTGACCGTGATGGTCTCGGTCTCCTCGAAGTCGGAGAGCCGGGTCATGCACATCAACCGGGGTCGTCCGTTGACCTCGGCGCTGCACGAGCCGCACTTGCCGGCCTTGCAGTTCCATCGCACCGCCAGGTCCCCGGCCTGGGTGGCCTGCAGCCGGTGGATCGCGTCGAGGACGACCTCCCCCTCCTCGACCTCCACGGTGTAGTCGCCTAGCGCGCCGCCGTGCGCGTCACCGCGCCAGACGCGCAGCTTCAGGTCATAGCCCATCAGTCGAACAGCTCCTTGAGGTCGTCGGGCATGACCGGCAGCGGTTGGTGCTTGAGGTCCACCGGTGCGAAGAAGTCCCCGCCCGCCAGCGTCAGCACGAGGTTCACCTTGCCCCAGCTGTCCTCGGGGCCGGGGAAGTCGTCGCGTGTGTGACCGCCCCGCGACTCCTCGCGCTCCAGGGCCGCCTTGGCGATGCACTCCGAGACGATCAGCTGGTTGGTGAGGTCGATGGCGAGGTGCCAGCCGGGGTTGTACTGACGATGCCCCTCGACGGAGAGCTTCTTGGCCCGTTCCTTGAGCTTCTCGATCTCGCCGAGCGCCTCCTGGAGCTCCTCACGCTTGCGGATGATCCCCACCAGCCGCTGCATGGTCTCCTGCAGGTCCTTCTGGATCGTGTACGGGTTCTCGCCGCCGTCCTCGATCTCGAACGGCGCCAGAGCATGCTCCGCGGCCACCTTCACGTCGGCGGCGGCGATCTTCGGACGGTCGCCCTTGAGTCGGTGGGTGTAGTACGCCGCGTTGTGCCCGGCCCGTCGGCCGAACACCAGCAGGTCCGACAAGGAGTTGCCGCCGAGCCGGTTGGAGCCGTGCATGCCGCCCGCCACCTCACCGGCGGCGTAGAGCCCGGTGACGATGCTCTCCTCGGTGTCGGCATCGACCTCGACGCCACCCATCACGTAGTGGCAGGTCGGCCCGACCTCCATGGGCTCCGCGGTGATGTCGACGTCCGCGAGCTCCTTGAACTGGTGGTACATCGACGGCAGCCGGCGCTTGATGAAATCGGCGTCGCGGCGCGAGGCGATGTCGAGGAAGACGCCGCCGTGCGGTGACCCACGGCCGGCCTTGATCTCGGAGTTGATCGCCCGCGCGACCTCGTCACGCGGCAGCAGCTCGGGGGGGCGGCGGTTGTTCTTCTTGTCCTGGTACCAGCCCTCCGCCTCCTCGATGTTGTCGGCGGTCTCGGCTTTGAAGTACTCCGGGATGTGGTCGAACATGAAGCGCTCGCCCTCGGAGTTCTTCAGGGCACCGCCGTCGCCTCGGACCGACTCGGTGACCAGGATGCCCTTCACCGACGGTGGCCAGACCATGCCCGTCGGGTGGAACTGCACGAACTCCATGTTGATCAGCGAGGCACCCGTCTTCATCGCGAGCGCGTGCCCGTCCCCCGTGTACTCCCAGGAGTTCGAGGTCACCTGGTAGGACTTGCCGATCCCGCCGGTGGCCAGCACGACCGACGGAGCGTCGAAGACCACGAACCGTCCGGTCTCGCGCCAGTAGCCGAAGCAGCCCGAGACGCGGCTCCCGTCCTTGAAGATGTCGGTGACCGTGAACTCCATGAACACGTCGATGCCGAGCGCGACGGCGTGCTGCTGGAGCGTGCGGATCATCTCCAGGCCGGTGCGGTCACCGACGTGCGCGAGCCGGGCGTAGCGATGGCCGCCGAAGTCACGCTGAGAGATCAGCCCATCGGGGGTCCGGTCGAACAGCGCCCCCCACTCCTCGAGCTCCAGGACCCGCTCAGCGGCCTCCTGGGCGTGCAGCTGGGCCATCCGCCAGTTGTTCAGCATCTTGCCGCCGCGCATGGTGTCGCGGAAGTGCACCTGCCAGTTGTCGTCGGCGTAGACGTTCCCCATGGACGCGGCGATGCCGCCCTCGGCCATCACGGTGTGGGCCTTGCCGAGCAGCGACTTGCAGAGGATCGCGACCCGGGCGCCGGCGTCGTGCGCGGCGATCGCGGCGCGGAGCCCGGCGCCACCGGCACCGATGACCACGACGTCGTACTCGTGCCGCTCGAACTCCGCCCCGAAGCCGGACGCCGACTCCTCCGAGTCCATCCGGTTGCCGGTCATCGGGTGCCGCTCGTCGGTGCTGTGAGCCATCAGAAGAACCTCGGGTCAGTGAAGGCGCCCACCGCGAGCAGGTAGACGTACAGGTCGGCCAGGGCCACCGAGAACAGCGACAGCCAGGCCCAGCGCGCATGGTTGGCGTTGAGCTTGGAGACCAGTGTCCACGCGCGGTAGCGCAGCGGGTGCTTGGAGAAGTGCCGCAGCCGTCCACCGACCGCGTGCCGGCAGGAGTGGCAGCCCAGCGTGTAGGCCCAGATCAGGGCGACGTTCACGAGGAGCACGAGCGTTCCGAGACCCATGTGGCCCCACTCGCCGCTCTCGTCCCGGAAGCCGAGCACCGCGTCGTAGGACAAGATCAGCGCCACGACGACAGCGGCGTAGAAGAAGTAACGGTGCACGTTGTTGAGGATCAGCGGCAGTCGGGCCTCGCCGGAGTACTTGCCGTGCGGCTCCGCGACCCCGCAGGCGGGCGGGCTCAGCCAGAACGCTCGGTAGTAGGCCTTGCGGTAGTAGTAGCAGCTCATCCGGAAGCCGAGCGGGAAGATCAAGATGATCAACGCCGGCGAGAGCTGCCAGAAGCTGAACGGCTGCCCGAAGTCCGACGAGCCCGCGACGCAGTTCGAGGTCAGGCACGGCGAGTAGAACGGCGAGAGGTACGGCTCGGAGTAGTAGTGGTGTCCGGAGAACGCCCGCCACGTCGCATAGACGATGAAGGCGGTGAACACGGCGAACGTCACGGCGGGATACAGCCACCAGCGGTCCTGGCGCAGCGTCTTGTGCTCGATCTGTGCGCGGCCGGGACTGCGGACGCCGGTGGGCATGCGGCCTACTCTCTCGTTCTCACGGGTGCGAAGACAGGGATGTGACGAGCCTCACGATCGGGTTGGCTCGCAGAGCGGCCACGGGCGATCTTACGGCTGGCGGTCACTGTGCGTGCTGGGACTCGGACTGGGCGTCCTGCCACATGCTCTCGTCATAGGGGTCGTCCGGGATGAGGATCATCTCGTCGTCGCTGACCCTCGGCCGGTGCCCCGGCAGTGGGTCGCCCAGCTGGTCGAGGGACTCCGCGATGCGGTCGACGTCGGCCGTGAGCCGGCGCACGCCGAGGGTGTCGCCGTACTCGTTGCGCACCCGGAGCACGGCAGCGGCGAGCGCGGTGAGGGCCTCGCGCGTTGCCCCGACCGCGTCCTGTGCTGACATCGCGACCCCTCGTCCGCTCCGTGGCACCACTCACATGCGCTCAGGGGCAGAGTCTTGCGCGGAATCCCTTTTTACGAAAGAGGGCGCGCCCAGCCACACTGGCTGCTATGACCTCCGCCCCGCCACGTCCGGCGCGGGCCCCCTCCCCCACGGGTGGGCGCTACGTCCAGCTCGTCCTCGTTCTGGGCGCGCTGATCGCCATCGGGCCGCTGACCATCGACATGTACCTTCCGGCGTTCCCGCGGATCGGCGACGACCTGGGCGCCAGCGACTCCGCGGTCCAGCTCACGCTGACCGGGATGCTGCTCGGTCTCGCCGTCGGCCAGCTGGTGATCGGTCCGCTCTCGGACGCGTTCGGCCGGCGGCGTCCCCTGGTGATCGGTCTGTGCTCGCACGCCGTCGCCTCGGCACTGTGCGCGGTGGCTCCGACGATCGGCCTGCTGGCCGCCGTGCGCGTGCTCCAGGGCCTGTCCGGGGCCGCGATCTCGGTGGTCGCGATGGCCATCGTGCGGGACCTGTTCGCCGGGGTGGCGGTCGCCCGCATCATGTCCCGGCTGATGCTGGTGATCGGCCTGGCCCCGATCCTCGCTCCGAGCCTGGGCGGACTGGTGCTCGGCTTCACCTCCTGGCGCGGCATCTTCGTGGTGCTCGGCTGTGCGGCGGTGGCGCTGGTGGTGGTGGCGACGCTGGGCATCCACGAGACCCTCCCGCCGGCACGGCGACGACCCGCGACCATGCGCGCCAGCATCGTCGCCTACCGGTCGCTGCTGCGCGACAAGGTCTTCGTCTCCCTCACCGTCATCGGGGGCTCGATGCTCGCCGCGATGTTCGCCTACGTCTCCGGGGCGTCGTTCGTGCTCCAGGACGGGTTCGGGCTCGACGCCCGCACCTTCGGGCTGGTCTTCGGGATGAACGCCGCGGGCCTGACGATCACCGCCCAGCTCAACCCGGTGCTCCTGCGGTGGTTCACGGTCCGCACGGTGCTCTCCGGCGCGATCCTGGGCGCGGTGGCCGCATCCGCGGCCCTGCTGATCGTCGGCCTCACCGGGGTCGGCGGTCTCGCCGCCGTGCTGGTGCCGCTCGCGCTGCTCGTCTCGCTGGCCGGACTGTCACTGCCCAACACCCCCGCACTCGCGCTGACCCGGCACGGCGAGGCGGCCGGCACCGCCGCCGCCGTGCTGGGGTTCGTGCAGTTCGGGGTCGGTGCGGTGATCGCCCCCGTCGTCGGGGTCTTCGGCAGCCGCACGGCTGCCCCGATGGGCGGGGTGATGCTGGCGGTGACGCTGCTGGCCGCGGTGCTGATGTTCGGGGTCGTGCAGCGCGAGCGGCACCCCCCGGTCTAGAGACCGAACAGCCCCTCGAGCACGGCCGCGACCCCGTCGTCCTCGTTGGCGGGAGCGGTACGGTCGGCCAGCTCGAGCACGCTCGGGTGCGCGTTGGCCATCGCGTACGCCGTCCCGGCCCAGGCGAGCATCGCCGTGTCGTTCGGCATGTCCCCGAACGCCACCACCTCGTCGCGGCTGACGCCGAGCTCGTCGCACAGCAGCTCGAGGGTCGAGGCCTTGGTGACTCCTGCCGCGCTGATCTCCACCAGCGCACCCACCGAGGACCAGGTGGTGGTGACGAGATGGCCCACCGCCTCCTCGACCGCCACCCAGAAGTGTTCGGGGTCATGGTCCTCGTGGCGTGCGAGCAGCTTCACGGTGTCGTGGTCGAGGATCTCCTGCAGCGGGCCGACCTCGAGGTCGTCGGGCACCGGGGACCGCTCCATGAACGTCGGCTCCTTGCCGAAGCCCGTGGTCCTCTCCACCGCGAAGCTGGTGCCGGGCACCTTCTCGCGGAGCAGGCCGGCGACCTGCAGGCCCACCTCGGCGGGGATCGGCCGTGCGCTGCGCACGGCGCGTGCCGGGACGTCGTACACGATGCCGCCGTTGGAGCAGATGGCCAGCCCGTGCGGCCCGACGTGCTCCCAGAGCTCGGCCATCCAGCGCACCGGGCGCCCGGTGACGAACACGACGGTGACACCGAGGTCCTCGACCGCGCTCAGCGCTGCTCGGGTGCGGGCGGTGACCGTGCCGTCGGAGTGCAGCAGCGTCCCGTCGAGATCGGTGGCGACGAGCCTGAGCGCGGGGCGAGGGCAGTGGCCCACGTCTGGCTCCGGGCAACCCGTCACCGACGCTCCGCCAGGTGCGCCCGGTTGGCCGGTGGCTCGTAGGAGTCGGGCCAGAAGTCGACCACCTCGGTCACGAGACCGACGTCGTCGAAGGTGAAGAAGGCCATGGCGTTGCCCTCCTCGTCGCCGGTGGTCTCGTCGCAGTAGCAGAACCACACCACTCCCTGGTCGCCCTCGGCGACGACCCGGTGCGGGCGGAGGTGCCAGTCGGCCGGGAACTCGCGGTTGAACCTGAGGTAGGCGTCGCGGCCGCGGACGCGTTCCCGCGTCTGAGGGACCGTGTAGACCACGTCCGGGTGCAGCAGCGCCGACCAGCCGTCCCAGTCCCGTGCCTCCAGCAGCGCGTAGAAGCGCTCCAGGCGCGCGTGGTTGTCCATGCCGCGCAACGCTAGCCCGGTCCGCCGGTCCGGGGGAGGCCGGCTCAGAACCAGCGGGACAGCTCGAGGGCGACGCCGTCGTTCACGACGGTCTCGGTGACGTCGTCGGCGGCGTCCTGCACCTCGAGCGGCGCCTGGCCCATGGCAACCCCTCGTCCGGCCCACCGCAGCATCTCGATGTCGTTGCGGCCGTCCCCGATGGCCAGCACATCGGTCTGCTCGACGCCGAGGTCGGCCGCTACCTCGGCCAGCGCGGAGGCCTTGGAGACCCCCTCGGGCGCGATGTCGAGCCAGGCGGTCCAGCCGATGAAGTAGTTGGTGCCGTGCAACCCGAGCTTCTCGGCCAGCTCCAGGAACTCCTCCTCCGAGGAGTGCGGGTCGCGGATGATCACCCGGGTGACCGGCTCGGCGACCAGCTCCTCGACCGTCTGGCGGCGCATCGCCCCGGTGATCTCGCCCTCGGGGAAGGGCCGGTTGATCCGGTAGCCGACGCCGACGTCCTCCACCGCGACAGCGGCGTTCGGCACCTCCTTCAGGAGCATGCGCACGATCTCGGCGGCGTCGAAGGTCACCGTCGAGAGCACCTCGACGGGTGGGTAGCGGAAGATCACCGAGCCGTTGCTCGCGACCGCCAGCGCCGTGGCACCCTCCGCGGGCAGTCCGAGCAGGTCCCAGACGTGGGTGATCCCGAACGTCGAGCGTCCGGTGGCCAGGACCACGTGGGCTCCGGCGTCGTACGCACGCAGGACCGCTTCGACGACCGCCGGGCTGATGGTCTCCTCGACCTGGCCGGTCGAGGGCGTGTTGGTGAAGAGCGTGCCGTCGATGTCCAGCGCGAGGAGCCGCGGCGACCAGTCAGCCAACAGGCTTCAGCACCTCACGGCCCTGCAGGTAGGGCTGCAGCGCCTGCGGGACCAGCACCGAGCCGTCGGCCTGCTGGTGGGTCTCGAGGATCGCGACGATCGTGCGCGGCACCGCGCACAGCGTGCCGTTGAGGGTGGCCACCGGGCGGGTGCTGCCCTCGGCCCGGGTGCGGATGTCGAGGCGACGGGCCTGGAAGTCGGTGCAGTTCGAGGTCGAGGTGAGCTCGCGGTAGCGGCCCTGAGTCGGGATCCACGCCTCGCAGTCGAACTTGCGCTGGGCCGACAGGCCGAGGTCGCCGGCGGCCACGTCGATGACGCGGTAGGCCAGCTCGAGCGCGTCGAGGAACTCCTTCTCCCAGTCGAGCAGCCGCTGATGCTCGCGCTCGGCCTCCTCGACGGTCGTGAACGTGAACATCTCGACCTTGTCGAACCAGTGCACCCGGATGATGCCGCGGGTGTCCTTGCCGTGCGACCCCGCCTCCTTGCGGTAGCACGGGCTGAAGGCGGCGTACCGGCGCGGCAGGGTGGCGCCGTCGAGGATCTCGTCGCAGTGGTACGCCGCGAGAGGCACCTCGGAGGTGCCGACGAGGTAGAGGTCCTCGCCCTCGATGCGGTAGACGTCGTCGGCGGCCTGGCCCAGGAACCCGGTGCCCTCCATCGCCCGAGGCTTGACGAGCGCCGGCGGGACGACGGTGGTGAAGCCATGGGTGCGGGCCTGGTCCATCGCCATGTTGACCAGCGCGAACTCCAGATCGGCACCCGGTCCGGTGAGGTAGTAGAACCGGGACCCGGACACCTTCGCGCCGCGGTCGAGGTCGATGGCGCCCAGGATCCGCCCCAGCTCGACGTGGTCACGGGGCTCGAACCCCTCGGCCGCGAAGTCACGCGGGGTGCCGGCGTGCTCGAGCACCACGAAGTCGTCCTCGCCGCCGGCGGGGGCCTCCTCGGCGGCCGGGTTGGGGATCGCCATCAGGCAGGCGCGGTAGGCCTCGTCCGCCTCGCTCTGCGCGGCCTCGGCCTGCTTCACCTCGACCGAGAGGCTCCGGGTGCGGGCGAGCAGCGCCTGCTTCTCCTCGCCCTGCGCCTGCGGGATCTGCTTGCCCAGCGTCTTCTGCTCGCCCCGCAGCCGCTCGAACTCGACGATCGAGGCCCGGCGACGCTCGTCGGCCGCCACCGCCAGGTCGACCACGTCGGCGGACAGCCCGCGCTTGACTTGGGCGGCCCGGATGCGTGCCGGGTCGTCGCGGAGGAGCCGTGGGTCGATCACCGCGCCAGCCTAGCCACCGGGAGGCGACCGGCTCACCCCGGTTTGGGCGGGGGATGAGCCCCGGCGTGCGGGGCACCTGGGAAACTCGACCGGCCCCGCCCCGCGCGTACGCCGGATGTTCACCGCCCCGCCCGACAGGATCCCCGTGCCGATCACCTCCTCCCGCTCCCGGCTGCTCACCGGGGCGGCCCTGTGCCTGCTGGTGCTCGCGGTGATCACGGTGCTCTACGAGGTCGACACGCGCGGACTGGACGGGTTCGACCGGACACTGGGCAGCGGACCGGAGACCTGGACGCTCCAGCACGCCTGGGCACGACGGGTCCTGCTCGTGGTCGAGGCGGTCTTCACCACAGCCCCGATGGCGGTCTACACGCTCCTCACGGCCGTACTGCTGGGGGTGCGCAAGCACGTGCGGGCCGGGATCTGGACCGTCGCCGTCATGCTGCTGGCCAGTCTTACGACCTGGCTGTTGAAGGGCGTCTTCCACCGCAAGCGTCCCGTCTGGCCCGACCCGGTCACCACGCTGAGCAGCTTCTCCTTCCCCTCGGGGCACGCCACCGGCATCGCGGCGGCCGCCGGCGTGACCGTTGTGCTCGCGCTGATGCTGGTACGACGTCGCAACCTGCGCCGGCTGCTGATCGGAGCCGCTGCGGCGACCGCTCTCGTGGTCGGCCTCGACCGGGTGTTCCTCGGGGTGCACAACCCCTCCGACGTCGTCGCGGGCTACGCCGTCGGGCTCTTCTGGGTGCTGGTCGGCCTGGTGGTCTTCCCCCCCGCTCCCCGCACCAAGCCAGTCGCGCAGTTCAGCACGCCGGTGCCCACCACCCGGCAGCTCGCGCGTCGTGCTCAACCCGTCGAAGGTGGAGGACGAGCCCGCCTTCCGGGCGATGGTCGAGCGCAGCGCCGAGCAGGCCGGCTGGGGACGGCCCTCGTGGTACACCACCACGGTCGAGGACCCCGGCCGCTCGATGGCCGAGCAGGCGGCGATCGAGGGCGCGGAGCTGGTGATCGTCTGCGGTGGCGACGGCACGGTACGCACGGTGTGCGCCGAGCTCGCCGGCACCGGCATCTCGGTGGGCATCGTCCCGGCCGGCACCGGCAACCTGCTGGCGCGCAACCTCGGCATTCCGCTCTACCTGCAGGCGGCCGTCGACGTGGCGCTCGTCGGGCAGGACCGCGCCATCGACCTGGTCAAGGTCTCCGGAGACGGGATCGGCGCGGACGAGCACTTCATGGTGATGGCCGGCATGGGCTTCGACGCGGCGATCATGGAGGAGGCCAACGAGCAGATCAAGGCCAAGGTCGGGTGGCTGGCCTACGTCGTCGCGGGGCTGCGCAACCTGATGTTCCCCGCGGTGCGCGTGGAGATCTCGATCGACGGTGGCGAGTGGAGCCGCCACCGCGCCCGCACGGTGATGATCGGCAACGTGGGGTACCTGCAGGCCGGGATGCCGCTGCTCCCGGACGCCGCGATCGACGACGGGGTGCTCGACGTCGTGCTGCTGCACCCGAGCCGGTTCCTGAGCTGGATCCCGCTCGCCGTCCGCGTGCTGTCCAAGGGCAGGCGCACCGACGACCTCATCAACCGGATGACGGGGCGGATCGTGGAGGTCCGCTGCCACAGCGACACCCCCCGCCAGCTCGACGGCGACCCCGTCGGTCCCGGGCGCGAGCTGCGCGCCGAGTGCGTCCACGGCCGACTGCTGGTCCGCGTCCCCCGCTGAGCGCAGGGACGCGGGCCGTGGGGCTAGCCTCGGGAGGGTGAGCCGCACCTTCACGTCCTCCGTCCTGCCGCCCCGCGAGCGAGGCCTCGAGCTCGGGCGACGGTTCGCCGTCGAGATCGCCGAGACCGTTGCTCGCTACCGCACCCTGTTCGAGACCAGGGCCGGCGGGCCGTTCGACGTCGACCTCTGGTCGGAACGGGCGTGGCAGGTGATCCGGGAGCTCGCGCCGGAGCACGCCGAGGAGATCGCCGGCATCGCGGACGGCGCCGGGCTCGACGTCCGGCAGGTCGCCTCGGTGAACGCCCGCACCGAGATCCTGGTGGCCGCCAACCCCACCGGCCAGACCGAGTGCTCCACGGTCGTCTCGCTGCCGCCGGGCCGGCCACCGGTCGCGGTGCAGACCTGGGACTGGTACGACGCGATGTCGCCGGGCTGGTTCACCTGGACGATCCCCTTCGAGGACGGCCGGGTGGTGCGGACGGTCACGGAGTTCGGGATGCTCGCCAAGATCGGGGTCAACGACCGCGGTGTCGCGGTGATGCTCAACATGCTGCACCACCACAACGACGCGGGCGCGGCCGCCCGCGAGGAGATCGGGCATCCGGTCCACCTGCTGGCCCGGTCGATCCTCGACGACGCCGCCTCGGCGGACCAAGCGGTCGAGATCGCCTCCGCCCCCCGCACGTCGGCCTCCACCGCGCTGACCGTGCTCGACGACCGAGGCAGCGCCGCCTCGGTCGAGCTGTTCCCCGGCGGTCCCGGTGTGCTGGTGCCGACCGACGGCGTGCTGGTGCGCACCAACCACTTCGTGTCCGAGGCGGGTCGTGGCGGCTGTCTGGCCAGCACCATCGGGGTCAGCACCGAGCTGCGCCGCGACCACCTGGTGGAGGCCTTCGAGGCGAAGGCCCCGACCACCAGCCGGGAGGTGGTGGAGGCCATGACGCACCACCTGCCCGACCTCCCCGACACCGGCGTGTGCCGCCACCCGGTCACCACGAACGACCCCGTGCTGTGGCACCGCACGCTGGCCACCGTCATCCTCGACGTGACCGACGGCACCCTCGAGGCGCGCGAGAACGGACCGTGCGGCGAACGGATGCTGCCGGTCGAGCAGCCGGCCTGACCCTGCCGGGTCAGGCGGCCTTCGCCAGCCCGACCGCCTCTTCCTCCTCCGGAGACATCGCCTGCTCGCAGGCCCAGCCGGTGAGGGCCTTGGCGTAGGAGCGGGCCTCGCTGCGGCCGTGGATCGAGGTCAGCACCACCCCGTTGCCGCCGTCGTCGACCAGCACCAGCGACCAGGACAGCCGCCCGCCCATGTCCCCGAAGGCGTCGTAGCGGACCACCGCGAGGTGCCGGAGCGCGTCGGCCGCCTCGGCCCGCAGCGCCTGCACCTCGCCCCGGAGCCCGTCGAGGTCCGTCGGCACGTTGGCCGGGTTGCGGCGTGCGACCCGCCGGGCGTGGTGCGTCGTACGACGCAGCGCGACGACGCCGACCACCAGGGCGGCGACGCTCACGAGGAGCAGGACCACGGCGAGCGCGGCGAGCAGGGACACGTTCATCGAGCCGATGCTAAGGAACGCCTCAGTGTCCGTTGCGGAGGCGCGCGAGCCACGCGGCAGCGTCGTGGAACTCGCGGTCGGAGGTGCCGACCCGGATGTCGGGCGCCAGGCCGTCGTGCCGCTCGTAGGACCCGAGGAACCGGACGTCCGCGCAGACCCGCCGCAGCCCCATCAGCGCCTCCCCCACCCGGGCGTCGTCGACGTGCCCCTCGCAGTCGAGGGAGAAGCAGTAGTTGCCGAGGGCCGCGCCGGTGGGCCGCGACTCGATGCGGGTCATGTTCACGCCCCGCATCGCCAGCTGGTCGAGGATCTCCATCAGAGCGCCCGGGTGGTCCTCGCGCATGAACGCGACGATCGAGGTCTTGTCCCGGCCGGTCGCGGGCGGCGGCGGCCCCGGCCGCGAGACCAGCACGAACCGGGTCAGCGCGTCGGGATTGTCCCCGATGCCGGCTGCCAGCGTGGCCAGCCGGTAGTGCTCGGCCGCCACCGGCGCGGAGATCGCGGCCTCCCATCCGGGGTCGTCCTGGGTGAGCATGAAGGCCGCGTGCGCGGTGGAGGTGGTGTGCACCACCTCGGCGCCCGGCAGGTGCAGCGCACACCAGCGACGCGTCTGCGCGGCGGCGTGGGGGTGGGTCGCCACCCGGCGTACGTCCCCGGCGGCCACGCCGGGCCGCGCCAGCAGGCTGAACGCGATGGGCACCGTCATCTCACGCGTGATCATCAGCGGCTCGCCGGTCGCCAGCTCGTCGAGGGTGACCGGCACCGAGCCCTCGACCGAGTTCTCGATCGGCACCACCGCGCCGTCGGCCTCCCCGCCGCGCACCGCGTCGAGCGCGAGGGTCACCGTCGGACAGGGCTGCAGGTCGGCCCGGTCGGCGGCCGGCAGCGAGCGAAGCGCCTGCTCGGTGAAGGTCCCCTCGGGGCCGAGGTAGGCGTAGCGGGCGGGCGGTACTCCGGGCACACCCCGGAGCCTATAGATTCGCGATCATGGGCGAGGGCATCCGGGATCTGGGCTTCGCGCGCCTCGACACCGACCGCGCCGCCCGCACCGGCGACCCCGAGGTCGTCTACGGCGCCGGCAAGACGCCCGAGCAGCTGGTCGAGATCCTCCGGGCGCTCCACGAGGCGCACCCCGACCGGGCGGTGCTGGCCACCCGCCTCTCGCAGGAGGCGGCCGACGCCCTGGTCGAGGCCCACCCCGAGGCCGTCCTCGACCAGGTCGCCCGCGCCGTCACGCTCGGTCCGTTGCCGACCGCGCGCGGGACGGTCGCGGTGGTCTCGGCCGGCACCTCCGACGCGCCCGTGGCCGCCGAGGCCGCACTGACCGCCCGGGTGTACGGCGCCGGGGTGCGGGTGGTCAGCGACGTCGGGGTCTCCGGGCTGCACCGGGTGATGGCGGTCCGCGACGACCTCGCCGCGGCCGACTGCCTCGTGGTGGTCGCCGGCATGGAGGGGGCCCTGCCGAGCGTGGTCGGCGGCCTCGTCGGCGTGCCGCTGGTGGCGGTGCCGACCAGCGTCGGCTACGGCGCCTCGTTCGGCGGGCTGGCCGCGCTGCTGGCGATGCTGAACTCCTGCGCGCCCGGCGTCAGCGTGGTCAACATCGACAACGGCTTCGGCGCCGGCGTCTTCGCCGCGCGCGTGGCGCGCAACGCCCGGCCCCGCCCCGAGGACCCGGCGTGATCGGCTGGCTGGACGCCTCCGCGGGGGCCAGCGGGGACATGCTGCTCGGCGCCCTCATCGGTGCCGGCGTCCCGGTCGAGGTGCTCTCCGAGGCGGTCGACGCGGTCGCACCCGAGCCCGTCGCGCTCACCCCGGAGGCCGTCTCCCGCCGCGGCTTCGCGGCCACCCGGTGCCAGGTGAGCATGGCCGAGAGCACGACGCACCGCACCTGGCGCGACGTGCGCGAGCTGCTCGCCTCGGCCGACCTCGCCGACGCTGTCCGGGCGCGCGCGCTGGCGGTCTTCGAGCGGCTCGCCGAGGCCGAGGCGGCGGTGCACGGCACGACCCCCGAGGACGTGCACTTCCACGAGGTCGGCGCCCTGGACGCGATCGCCGACGTGGTCGGTGTGTGCGCGGGCCTGGTGCACCTCGCGCTGGACCGGCTGGTCGTCTCCCCCGTGGCGCTGGGCTCGGGACACGTGCAGGCCGCCCACGGCACGCTGCCCGTGCCGCCGCCGGCCGTCGTCGAGCTGCTCCGCGGGGCACCGTCGTACGCCGGGCCGGGGGCGGGTGAGCTGTGCACGCCGACCGGCGCCGCGCTGCTGAGCACCCACGCGACGTCGTACGGGCCGCAGCCGGCGATGAGCGTCGAGGTCGTCGGCGTCGGCGCCGGGGGACGCGACCCCGCCACCCACGCGAACGTGGTGCGGCTGCTGCTCGGTGAGGCCGAGCCGTCGCGCGTCGGCGGGACCGCGCTGCTGCTCGAGGCGAACATCGACGACCTGGACCCCCGGCTGTGGCCCAACGTCCTCGCGGCGCTGCTGGCGGTCGGGGCCTCGGACGCCTGGCTGACCCCGATCCTGATGAAGAAGGGCCGCCCGGCGCACACGCTCACCGCACTGGTGGGTGCCGGGGTCGCCGACCAGGTTCGCACCGAGCTCTTCCGGCAGACGTCCACGATCGGGCTGCGGGAGACGGTGGTGGCCAAGACCGCGCTCGACCGCGAGATGCGCACGGTCACCGTCGAGGGGCACGGGGTCCGTGTGAAACTTGCTCTGCACAACGGCCGCGTCGTCAACGCCCAACCCGAGTACGACGACGTGGCCCGGGTGGCGGCCGAGACCGGTCGGCCGGTCAAGGACGTGCTGGCCGAGGCGGCCGCCGCGAGCCACCACCTCGTCGACTGACCATCTCGACTCCTCCTAGGACTCCATGGACCTCGCCGTCACCGCGACCGTCTTCGTGGCGATCTTCATCGTCGAGCTGCCCGACAAGACCTTCATCGCGGCCCTGGTGCTCTCGACGCGTTACCAGCCGCTGGCGGTGTGGATCGGGGTCGGGCTGGCCTTCGGCGTGCAGACCGTGGTGGCCGTGACGGTGGGCTTCCTGGCCACGCTGCTGCCCGACGTACTGGTCCGGAGCGTGACTCTGGCCATCTTCGTGCTCGGCGCGGTCGTGCTCGTCCGCACGGCCCCCGGAGCCGACGCCGCGGAGCAGGAGCAGGAGCAGGAGTTCTCCGCCAAGTCGGCGCAGCCACGCTCCTTCGCGAAGGCCGCCGGTGCCTCGTTCCTGGTGCTGTTCGCGGCCGAGTGGGGCGACCTCTCGCAGCTGCTGACGATCAGCTTCGTGGGGCGCTACCAGGACCACGTCAACGTCTTCGTCGGCGCCTGGTCCGCGCTGCTGGTGGTCTCCGGGCTCGCCGTCCTCGCGGGTCGGGTGCTGCTGCGCTACATGAGGCTGTCGCTGCTGCACTACGTCGGCGCGGCGGTGTGCCTGCTGCTCGCGGTGGTCACGCTCGTCGAGCTGGTCCGACTCTGACGCCCTCCGCAGCGGGCCACTACGCTGCGGGGATGACGCACCAGGCCGCGCACGGCGCCGACAGCGAGGTCGGCCGGCTCCGCACCGTGATGCTGCACCGGCCCGGCAACGAGCTGAAGCGGCTCACCCCGCGCAACAACGACAAGCTCCTCTTCGACGGGATCCCCTGGGTGAGCCGCGCCCAGGACGAGCACGACGCCTTCGCGCAGGCCTTGCGAGACCGCGACGTCGAGGTGCTCTACCTGACCGACCTGCTGACCGAGACGCTGCAGAGCCAGGCGGCCCGCGAGCACGCGATCGCCGGTGCGATGGCGAGCCTGCACCTCGGCGACACGCTCCGCGCCTACCTCGACGCGGCGCTGCACGACCAGAGCCCCGAGGACCTCTCGCTCTTCCTCACCATCGGCGTCCGCAACGACGAGGTCCGCGGTGGCCACGGCCTGGTCACCAGCCTGCTGACCTACGACGACTTCCTCATCGACCCGCTGCCGAACCTGCTGTTCACGCGTGACTCCAGCGTGTGGGTGCGTGACCGGGTCGCGATCACGTCGCTGGCGATGCCGGCCCGTGAGCGCGAGACCCAGCTGACCGAGCTGATCTACACCGGCCACCCCCGGTTCGCCGGCACGGCGACGATCCACGGCTGGCAGCGGGAGCACGTCGAGGGGGGCGACGTACTCCTGCTAGCACCGGGCGTGATCGCGGTCGGCGTCGGCGAACGTACGACGCCCGCCGGCGCCGAGCGGCTCGCGCGGCAGGTCTTCGGGGCCGGGCTGGCCCACACCGTGCTCGCCGTGCCGATCGCGCAGGAGCGGGCCACGATGCACCTCGACACGGTGTGCACGATGGTCGACGTCGACAAGATCGTGATGTACCCCAACGTCGCCGACAGCCTGCGCGCCTTCGCGGTGACGGTTGCCGACGGGACGGGTGACCCGGGCGCGAGCACGGACGCCGACCTGCACCTGCGGGTCGCCGACGCCGAGCCGTTCCTGGTCGCCGCGGCCAAGGCGATGAGCATCGACACGCTGCACCAGATCGACACCGGCCTGGACCCGGTGACCGCCGAGCGCGAGCAGTGGGACGACGGCAACAACACGCTGGCGATCTCGCCACGCGTGGCGGTGGCCTACGAGCGCAACATCGAGACCAACAGTCGTCTCGAGGAGGCCGGCATCGAGGTGGTCGCGATCTCCGGCTCCGAGCTCGGCTCCGGCCGCGGCGGCCCCCGCTGCATGTCCTGCCCCGTCACCCGCGACCCCCTCCCCCTCCCCGCCACCGGCTGAGGCGTCTCGTTCTGCGGCGCGGAACCGGCTGAGGCGTCTCGTTCTGCGGCGCGGAACCCGCTGAGGCGTCTCGTTCTGCGGCGCGGAACCGGCTGAGGCGTCTCGTTCTGCGGGGCGGGGCGGCGCGCGAGCGCAGAACTAGACGCCTCACCGGGTGCGCGGGCGCAGAACCAGACGCCTCACCAGGTGTGCGAGCGCAGAACCAGACGCCTCACCAGGTGCGCGGGCGCAGAACCAGACGCCTCACCAGGTGTGCGAGCGCAGAACCAGACGCCTCACCAGGTGCGCGAGCGCAGAACCAGACGCCTCGGCGGGGTGGGCGGTCAGGGGACGCCGAGCAGGCGCAGGGTGGCTGCCGCCGCGGCGGCCACGACCACGACGACCGGGAACGGGGCTCGGCCGAGCACGAGCAGCGCGGCCACCAGGACGCCCGCGGGCCGGGCCCAGCCCGCAAAGTGATGGCCCTGGGTCAGCGCCGACGACGCGGCCAGTGCCACCAGCAGCAGCGCGGCGGCGTCAGCGAGCCGCTGCTCGACCCGCGGGGCGAGTGTGAGCCGATCCCGCAGCAGCGGGCCGACCAGCCGATAAGCGTAGGTACCCGCCGCCAGAACCAGCAGCGCAGCCAGCGTCATGCGCTCCTCCTCACGAGCACCAGGGCGACCAGGGCGACCAGGACCGGCAGACCCGCGGGCAGCAGTGGCGCGGCCGCGACGGCGAGTACGGCGGCCAGCAGCGCGGCGCCGCGCGTACGGGAGGTGAGCGAGGGCAGCACCAGGGCGAGCAGGACCGCGGGGAACGCCGCATCGAGGCCCAGCGCGTCGGTGTCGCTCAGGGTGCGCCCGACCACGGCGCCGGCCAGCACCGCGAGGTTCCACACCACGAACAGTCCGAGGCCGCAGGTCCAGAAGACCGTCCGACGGTGGACCGGATGATCCTCACGCAGCGCGAACGCCACGGACTCGTCGGTGATCAGGTGTGCGCCGACGAGACGGGCCGGCCAGCGATCCGCGAGCACGCCCGAGACAGCGAAGCCGTACGGCAGCAGCCGGGCGTTGAGCACCAGCCCGGCCAGCACGCCGGCCGTGGCGCTGCCACCGGCCAGTACGGCGCCGACAGCGGCAAACTGCGCACCCCCGGCGAAGACCACCAGCGACATGACCACCGGCTGCCACAGCCGAAGGCCGCCGGAGACGGCGATGGCCCCGAACGAGAGCCCGACCAGGGCGTCGGCGACGCAGACCAGCACGATGTCTCCGGCGGTCCCCCGCTCGAGTGTTCGCCATGTCGAACGCATGTCCTCTAGACTGAACACTCACGGGCTGTTCGTCAACTCGAACAACCGGTCGTCTTGCCGAACGAAGGAGCCGCATGCCCGAGCGCACGGTGACCGCGATGGTCGCCGCCTCCATCCGGCGCGAGCGGGAGCGGGCGGGCCTCTCGCTGACCGAGCTCGCGCGGCGGGCGCACCTCGCGAAGTCCACGCTCTCGCAGCTCGAGTCCGGCAACGGGAACCCGAGCGTGGAGACGCTGTGGGCGCTCGGCGTGGCCCTGGACGTGCCCTTCAGCCAGCTCGTCGAGCCACCCCGCCAGGCCGTGCGGGTGGTGCGCGCCGGCGAGGGGCCGGTGACGTTCGCCGAGCAGGCGCCGTACACCGCCACCCTGCTGGCCGCCTGCCCGCCGAACGCGCGACGGGACCTCTACCGGATCACCGCCCAGCCGGGCGAGCCACGACTGTCCGAGCCACACCATCCGGGTTCGTCCGAGCACCTGGTCGTGTGCAGCGGCCGAGCGCGGGTGGGACCGGTCGAGGAGCCGCTCGACCTCGGTGCGGGCGACTACGCCTGCTATCCCGGCGACGCCCCGCACGTCTTCGAGGCCCTGCTACCGGACACGGCTGCCCTGATCGTCATGGAGCACGTCTGAGGCACGTCGGACAAGCCGGTGGTTTCGGGCATCGGTGCCGAGCGCCGGAAGAGCTCCGGCGACAGTGCGGCGGCGCCGCGATCCTCCCGGTGGAATGGAAACCCGGCCGTTGCTGACGGGGGATACAGCAACGACCGGGCATCCCAAATGTAGGGGTGATTGACCCTTTGATCAACTCTGCGACCGGGCAGGTGGCCCGTTCAGGCACCACTGGTCCAGTCCATCGTTCGGGGCCCGAACGAATCAGCGGATCGTCAGCTGCCGGTTGGTCAGCCCGCTGCGGGCCGCACGCTCCTCCGTGGTGAGCGGCGAGTCGTCGGCGCGTGCGGCCTCGAGGTCCCGGGCGAACTGCTGGGCGGGCTCTTCGAGGACGTCGGCACCGGTGCCCGAGACCAGGTCCCACACCGGCGCGAGCAGCCCGTGAGCCCGGAACATGCCGACGAGCCGCGACCCCTCCGCCACCCGGTCCAGACCCGCGACGTGCAGCCTGGCCAGCGCGTCGAGCAGCGGCTCCTCGTCGTACGGCATCACCCAGCGCAGGTGCTCGCGGTTGCCCACGTCGGTCCAGTACGCCGCCTCGACCGAGCTCAGCCGGCTGCTGGGGTTCGTCGCGGAGTTCGCCGACTCGAGCGAGGCGGCGGCCGCCCCGGTGGGGTCCTCGACGTCCGCGATCCAGTAGTCGAAGCCGTCATGCACGGTGATCTCGAACGGGTCGTCGCTGATCAGGTCCTGCAGCCGCGGGCCGTCCCCCGGCGGGTCGGTCAGCCCCACGACGCCGGACCCGGGCTCCGCCGCCAGCGCCTTCTCGAGCACCGCTGCCAGGTCGCGACTCGGGTCACCGAAGTTGTGCTGCACCTGCAGTCCGAGCCAGATGCTGCCGTCCTCGCGCGAGAGCGCCGGCGCGGCCATCGGCAGCAGCGAGCAGACCTGGACGGCGCGACCGTCGCCCACGCCTGGACGCAGCGGAAGCGGAGAGGTGGCTGCGGCGATGATCTCCCGCATCGCGATCAGGTCACACTCGCTGACGAGCCCCTCGAACGGGCGCGCGACGTACGTCGGGATCGGCCCGGACGCGCTGCCGTGGCAGGCCTTGAAGCGACGACCCGACCCACATGGGCACGGCTGGCGAGGACCGGTCCCGGCCTCGCGGTCGGTCGCGGGGCCGGCAGGTGAGGAGACCGAGCGTGCCTTGGTGCGCGACTTCTTACCCATGGCGCCAGGCTACGCAGGCCCTACTCAGGGCACGCGCAGGGCTACCGCAGGCCACGCGTGCCGAGGCTGTCGACCCGGTGGACACTCGTGCGGCCCGACGCCGTTGGTCAGGAACGGACCAGGGCGTGCACGGTGGACCGGGACGGGGTCCGTTCCATCCACCAGCGCTCCGAGAGCACCTCGACGATGGCCATGCCGCGCCCGGCGAGGGCGGAGGAGGGCGCGTGGACGGTGCGGGGACGGCTACCGCTGCCGCCGTCGGTGACCGCGACGTCGATGCCGTTCGGCTCGACGGCCCACGACACCAGGAGGCTTCCATCGGAGAGCGGCTGCGCGTGCCGCACGGAGTTGGCGACGAGCTCGGAGATGATCACCCGGGCGTCCTCGATGGACTCCTGGTCCCCCCCGTTGTCTGCCATCCAGCTCCTCAGCCGTTGACGCGCGACGGCGACCGACGACGCGGAGAAGGGAAGATGCATCGCGATCGGCGTACGTAAGGAACTGCTCGCCACGGAATCCCTCTCTCCTGGTGTCGTGTCTCGGTTGTCTGGTCATCCAAAGGGTGCCCCCGACCCCCAGGAGGCAAACCCCGAGCGTCCACGGGCGGTCGTGGCATGCGTCTCACTGGCCGGGATCGAACGACGAGGGCCCGTCGAGGAGGTCCAGCGCCCACCGAGGGTCGTCGGTGATGACCGCCTCCACCCCTATCGACACACACAGCTCGAGGTCGTCGGGTCGATTCACGGTCCACACGTGCACGCGCCGACCCCGTTTGCGCAGGCGGTGACCGAGCTTCGGGTTCTCCCGGAGCAGCTCGATGCCAGGGCCCGCGATCCAGCCCGGGCCGAGCACGCTGGTGGCCATCTGCCAGGAGTACTGCCGGTCGATTAGCAGCACCACCTCCAGGTCCGGCGCCAGCTTCTTCACCCGGGTCAGCGCCACCGGCGAGAAGCTCATGACCCGCGCCGGTGATCCGCCGCCTGCCCATCCGACGCTCTGGAGCAGATCGACGAGCCGGCGCTCGACCAGGCCGGCGTACCGGGTCGGGTGCTTGGTCTCGACTGCCAGGTCGATCGGCCGCTCGTAGTCGCGCACCATCTCGACCAGCCGGCGCATGGTCAGCACCCGCCGGGTGTCCTCGTCGACCTCGGGAGCCTCGTCGTCCAGGTCGGCCCACGGGTTCTTCCAGGAGGCGAAGTCCAGCTCGTCGAGCTCAGCCAGCTCCATCCTCGAGACGACCCCGCGGCCGTTCGTCACCCGGTCGACCCGCCGGTCGTGGACGCAGACCAGGTGGCCGTCAGCCGTCAGCCGTACGTCGCACTCGAGCCCCTCGGCCCCGGTGTCGAGCGCGGCGACGTACGCCCCCAGGGTGTGCTCGGGGTTCTCGTAGCTGGCACCGCGATGCGCGACCACCTGAGGGCGGCCCTCCACGCGCTGCATGTCCCCATGCTGACACCGCGCCCCACCCGGTGGGGGGACGACGGTTCGGACGTGGCCGGTCGGGAGCGATCAGACGTGCTGGCCGCGCAGGAACCTGTCGAAGTGCGGCACCGTGAACGCGACCGTGCCGCGCTCGCTGGAGTAGACGAGTCCCTTCTTGATCAACCCGTCGCGCGCCGGGGAGAGGCTCTGCGGCCGGCGTCCCAACGACGCCGCGACGTCCGCTGTGGGGACCGTGCCGTCGGCATGGTGGACTGCCAGCTCGGCCATCGTCCGCATGTAGTCGCGCTCGGCAGGCGTGGCCCGGTCGTACCGCGCACCGAAGAAGCCGACCGCAAGCTCGGCCTCAGCCTCCGGCGCGGCCTCGCGTACGTCGGACAGCTGGATCGGGCTGGCGAGGGCGAGGTCCCAGGTGACCTTGCCGTAGGCCTGCACGAAGTAGGGGTACCCGTCGGTGAGGGCGTACAGCTCGTCGAGCGCCTCCTGCGCGAAGTCGACGTGCTCGGTGCCGGCCGGCACGAGCAGCGCCCGGTCCGACATCTCCCGGGGCAGCCGGTCGACGCCGACGTACCGGAAGAGCCGCTCGGCGTAGGACTTGCTCGCGGCCAGCGCCACCGGTAGGTGCGGCAGACCGGCGCCGACGACGACCAGGGGCGCGTCCTGCTGGCTGATCTCGTGGCAGGCGCCGCACAGTGCCGCGAGCTCGTCGGTGGTGACGTCCTGCATCTCGTCGATGAAGATCGCGATGCCCACGCCGAGGTCGCGCGCGAGGTCGGCGACGTCCATGAACAGCTCGATCAGGTCCAGCTCGAGGTCACCGGAGTCGGCACGGCCCTTCGCGGCGGGCACATCGAGGGGTGGCTGCCAGCGAACCCCCTTGCGGTCCTCGAGCCGGGTGCGGCGCGCGAACGACGTGAGGACTCCGACCACCTGGTCGACCCGGTCGGGGTCGCGGTGCCGGTGGGCGACCTCGCGCACGGCGGCGTGCATGGCCTGCGCGAGAGGCAGCCGCAGCGACCGGTCCGGGCGCGCCTCGAGCTTGCCCGTCCCCCAGGCCCGCTGCACCGCGAGGCCGCGCAGCGCGTTGAGCAGCACCGTCTTGCCGACGCCGCGCAGCCCGAAGAGCACCATCGAACGCTCCGGTCGGCCGGCGGCGACCCGCTCCAGGGTGACCCCGAACTGGGTCAGCTGCCGGTCGCGGCCAGCCAGCTCGGGCGGACGCTGACCGGCGCCGGGCGCGTAGGGGTTCCGCACCGGGTCCATGCTCGGACTGTATCGAGGCATCTAGCGTTGACCCTAGATTTCGCTAGCGAGTCCTAGCATCGTGCGTGGAGGGGGTTCGCGCAGGTACGGCCCGGCGTCGTACGGCCGGCGTCGGGCGGCCGGCGTTGTACGTCGGCTCGGCGTCCGGCTCGGCGTCCGCTCGGCGTCGTACACCCGCCGGCGTGCACCCCGGGGGCGACCGCTCGCGTGGACTCCGGGCGTCACACTCACCACGGGAACCCGTCGCGTCCCCTGGGCTGGAGGCCATGGGCAGGCACAGATCGCCTGCATCCCCTGGTAATCAGGCGGACGCCTAGACTGGGGGTGTGCCCGAGCTGCCCGAAGTCGAGGGCCTGGCGCTCGACCTGCGCGGCCGGCTCCAGGACCGCGCGATCGCCCGCGTGGACATCGCCGCCTTCAGCGCCCTGAAGACGTTCGACCCGCCGCTGTCGGCGCTGGCCGGCAGCCTCGTGGACGAGGTCACCCGGCACGGCAAGTTCATCGACATCCACGCCTCCGGGCTGCACCTGGTGATGCACCTGGCGCGTGGCGGCTGGGTCCGCTGGCGTGCGGAGGTCCCCACGGCGCCGCCCAAGCCCAGCAACAAGTCGCCGATGGCGGCCAGGGTCCACCTCGACGACGGCTCGGGGCTCGACATCACCGAGGCGGGGACCAAGAAGCGCCTGGCCCTGTACGTCGTCCGCGACCCGCTCGAGGTACCCGGCATCGCCAGCCTCGGCCCGGACCCGCTCGACGAGTCGTTCACCCTCGAGGTCCTCGACGACATCCTGCAGCAGGCGGGCCGCGCACAGGTCAAGGGCGTCCTCCGACACCAGGGCACCATCGCCGGCATCGGCAACGCCTACTCCGACGAGCTCCTGCACGCCGCGAGGATGTCGCCGTTCAAGCCGGCGAGCACGATCACCGGTGACGACCTGCGGACGCTTCACGACGCGATCCGCACCGTGCTCGGCGACGCCGTCGAGCGCTCCCGCGGGCTCGCGGCCGCCGAGCTCAAGGGGGAGAAGAAGAGCCACCTCGCGGTCCACGGCCGGACCGGTCTGCCCTGCCCGGTGTGCGGCGACACCGTGCGCGAGGTGTCGTTCGCCGACTCGTCGCTGCAGTACTGCCCCACCTGCCAGACCGGCGGCAAGCCGCTGGCGGACCGCCGCATGTCGCGGCTGCTCAAATAGCTACCGTGGGCTCATGAACCCCATCCCCACCGTGGCCGTCTCCGGGGTCCCCGACCCGCTTCCCGCGGGCCTCGGCGTGCTCGACGTCCGCGAGGACGTGGAGTGGCGGCACGGACACATCGAGGGCGCGAGCCACATCCCGCTCAGCGACCTGCCCACCCGGCTCACCGAGGTGCCCGAGGGCCAGACGCTCGTGGTGTGCAAGGTCGGTGGTCGCTCGGCCCAGGCCGTGGCCTACCTCCGGCAGCAGGGTCACGAGGTGGTCAACCTCGACGGAGGGATGCTCGACTGGGAGGCGGCCGGAAGGCCCATGGTGAGCGAGACCGGCGACCGGCCCCAGGTGGTCTGAGACCTGCCTGGCCGGGAGTGGCTCAGCGCAGCCCCCGCGGCAGCGGCACCCGCTCGGTCTGCTCCACCATCTTCAGGTACGCCGGCCGCGGCACCCCCACCACGCCGAGCGACGCCAGGTGGTCGGTGACCCACTGCACGTCGAGCACCCGCTCGCCGGCGTGCTCGTCGCGCAGCAGGTCGACCAGGCCGACCAGCGCCACCTTGGAGGCGTCGGTGACCCGGTGGAACATCGACTCGCCCGCGAAGAGCCCCCCGGTCGCGACGCCGTACAACCCGCCCACCAGCTCGCCGTCGACCCAGGTCTCGACGGAGTGGGCCCACCCCAGCTCGTGCATCCGGGTGTAGGCGGCCACCATCTCCTGGTCGATCCAGGCACCCTCGCGCACCGGGTCGGCGCAGGCGCGGATCACCTCGTCGAAGGCGGTGTCGACCCGGACCTCCATCCGTCGCAGGGCCTGCCGCAGCGACCGGGAGACCCGCAAGCCGTCGAGCGGCAGCACCCCTCGCTCGACCGGTGACCACCACAGCACCGTCGGCGCCCGCGCGAAGGAGCGGTCGGCCGGCATCGGGAAGAGGCCCCGCCGGTAGGCGGCCAGCAGGGTGCCCGGCTCGAGGTCGGCGCCGGCCCCGACCAGGTCGTCGGGGCCGCCCTCCTCAGGTAGCAGCGTGACGTCGGGGAAGACCCAGCCCGTCACAGGTGGCTCGGTGGGCATGGCCCCATCCAAGCAGGGCGGTCGGCCGGGACGGCCGGGCTTTCACCCGGCTCGATAGGCTCGACCGCACGCGAACCGAGACGGCACTGGAGGTCCGGATGGGCATCGGCAGCACGGTGGGCAGGGGGGTCCTGCCGCACGTGACGAAGGCGGCACCCGAGCTCAGCTCGCACTTCGTGCACGAGGCGCTGCGCCGCGCGATCGCCGGCGCCGGCCCGCTGGCGGGCGCCGCCGCTGCCGGCGACAAGCTGCTGGCCAAGGCGCAGGGCGACGTCGACCGGGCCATCCACGAGACGATCGAGGACCACGTCCGCTTCGCCGGGGTGCAGGGGTTCGCCACCAACCTCGGCGGCCTGGTGACCGCCGCCGTCACCATCCCCGCCAACATCACCGGGCTGGCGCTGATCCAGTGCCGGCTCGTGGCGGTGGTCGCCTACCTGCGCGGCTACGACCTCGACGACAAGCGGGTCCGCAACGCCATCCTCGCGTGCGTGCTCGGCGAGGACTCCGTGAAGTCGCTGGTGCGCAAGAAGAAGCTGCCGAGCACCCCGATGGGCATCGCGACCGCGCCGGCGCACGACCCGGACCTCGACCGCGTGGTCGCCGCCGAGGTCACCTCGGAGCTGATCACCAAGGTGGCCGGCAAGCGCATCGCCACCACCGTCGGGCGCCGCATCCCGGTGGTCGGTGGGCTGTTCGGCGCCGGCGCCGACGGCTACGCCACCTGGCAGGTCGGTCGCTACGCGGACCGTGAGCTGCTGGCCCGCAACCTGCGGTAGACAGCCAGCCCGGCCGCGGCGAGCCGGTGGTCGTCGGCCGCCCGGACCAGCCGCCGCCGCACCCGGAACCCCAGCCCTCGCGCCCGGTCGAGCTCGGCGTGCACCGCCTCCAGGTCACCGCCCAGCCGGCGTTCCGACGCGTGCAGCCGGGCCACCTCCTCCAGCAGCGCCACGATCGAGTCGAGCGCCGCGTCGGCGACCTCCCCCTCGTGCGGGTGGTCCGGATCGGTGAACACCTCGCCCCCGGGGCCGTCGAGCGGGTCGGGCCGGAGCTCGTCGAGCGATCCCACGACGTCGTACCCGCGTCGGTCGAGCTCCTCGATCCAGCTCTCCGAGAGGTCGACGGCCCACCGCCGTACGTCGTCGGGCAGCCGCAGCCGCGCGGAGTCCCGTCGAAGCGAGAGCGTGCGGTGGGCCAGCAGCTCACGGACGTACTCCCGGTAGTCCTCACCCTCGAGGACGCCGTGGTTGACCCGCTCGTTGATCCGCCGGACGAGCACCGTCTCGGGGACACCCAGCGACGGGTTCACCCGCGTGGTGTCCGGCGCGAGGCCGGCGTCGTCGAGTCCCAGCACGCCGGAGAACCGCTGCCACAGCAGCTCCCGGTCGGC
The DNA here is from genome assembly GCA_963810435.1 of uncultured Actinomycetota bacterium. Lineage (GTDB taxonomy): Bacteria > Actinomycetota > Actinomycetes > Propionibacteriales > Nocardioidaceae > Nocardioides_B. Next base: position 943,718 of record CAWENL010000003.1, on the reverse strand, counting down.
ACCGGGCTTGGGCACCGTCACCAGGTGCACGTGCTCGGGCGGAAGCGTCGACCCCCAGCGGTCCAGGATGTCGGGGATCTCCTGCACCCCCCAGAACCACGAGGCGAGCCGCCCGGAGCGCTGCGGGTCGGTGATCTCGTCGAGGTACTCGCGGTAGCCGACCGTACGGCGGTGCTTGATGTTCTCCTGCCACTCCGCCGGGATCTGCCGGACGAGGTCCCGGGCGCTGACCAGCAGGTGCACCTCGGCGGGGCCCAGGGAGTCCAGCGCGCGCCGCACCTGCTGCCGGGTGGCGGTGGCCAGGATCTCGTGGGAGACGATCGCTGTCCCCGGCCACGCGCGGACCTGCTCCGCGACCCGCTCCCACGCGCCGACCGCCTGGCCCTCGAGCCCGCCCCACGGCAGCTCCATCAGGTCGAGCGCGGCCAGGAAGTGCTCGTCGAACCGGTCGGCGGGGTAGAGGATGCCCTGCTCGGCGAGCGGTGCCCGGTTGAGCCACAGCACGTCCTGCACGAACGAGGTGCCGGTCTTGGGGGCGCCGACGTGGATCAGGACGCGACGCGGGCCGGTCTCGCTCACGTCGCCTCCCCCCGCCGCTGGTTCTCCCGCCGCTGGTTCCGGGCCGCCTGCGCCAGGCACCCCTGCTCGACCATGTCGAGCACCTCGGCCGGACGCGGCCGGGTCGGCACGCCCGTGAAGCGCGGGACGAGATCCTCCGGACGACCGTGCACAGGGTAGCCGCCGGCGCTCAGCTCCTCGGCCATCTGCCGCGCGCGGTCGCGGACCCAGTCCTGGTGCTGCTCGGCCACGGTCAGCGGGTGCGTCGCGGGGTCACAGCCGGCGAGCGCGGCGACCAGGGTCCGGGCGGCCTGCCGCCGACGCTGCTCGCCGACGCGGACCCCGAGCACCCCGTTGACCCGGCGGGCGACGTCGACGGCGGCCGGACTCAGGTCGCGCCAGCGCGGCACCACGTGGGGGGCGGTCTCGCGCAGCCGCACCCCCAGCAGGTCCGCCACGGTGCGCGTGGCTCCCGCTGCGTCGGTGGGGGCGACGACCAGGTGCACCCCGTGCACCCCGACCCGGTCGGCCCAGGAGCGGGCCAGTGCGGGCAGGTCCGCCGAGGGCGGCAGCACACCGCGTGCGGTCCAGCGCGACACGCAGCCGGCCCAGCGCACCGGTGCCCCCTGCTGCACCCGCGCGGACCACACCTGCACCAGCGCCCGGTCCAACGGCTCGACCAGCAGCACGACCTGGGGGGAGCGGCCACCCTCCCCGTGGCCGGCGGCGGCGAGCTCGCGTCGTACGGCGGAGACGGTGACGGGCGAACCCGCGAGCACGAAGGCAGGGGTGCGGGTGAAGGGCCGGCGGCGCACCCCGGTGCGGGGCTCGGCGCTCGCGGGGGCCGCGAGCACCAGCTCGGTCAGCGTGCCCACGGCCAGCCGCACCAGCTCACGCCTCGGTACGTCACCGGGGTCGATCGGGGGCGCGCCGAAGCGGGGGCCGGCGCCGGAACCGCCGGCAGCCGGGTCACCCGGGTCCTCGGGCCACGCGAGCGGCTGCTGCGCGAGACCACGACCGGGCCCGGAACGGCTCCACACGAGATCGGCCAGCTCACCGAGCTCTGGACCGCCGAGCAGTCCCCGACCCGCGAGCCGACGCACCAGCTCCAGCTGTGCCGCCCCCGGTGGCTCCCACCCCTCGGGCGGACCGGCGCTGGGCGCCGAGGCGGGGGTCGTGTCGCGCCAGGCACTCCACGTCGTCACCCCGCCCGCACGAAGGTGCCGGGACCAGGCCCACGCCACCCGCCGCCGTGCGCTCGCGGTCTCCGAGCTCACCGGGGCCGCAGCCGGCGGGCGGCCCGGCCGAGGCGGGCGCCGAGCTGCTCGTTCGGGTCGGGCCGCTCCGCCGCCTCCATCGCCAGCGCGACCATCGCGTCCAGGGCCGCGTCGACCATCTCGGGACGACGCGGCCGGTCCGGGTCCACCCAGCGCTGGTCGGCGGGCAACGGCTGGGGGCGGAGGTCCTCGATGTCGCCGATCACGTCGATCCCGGACCCGCGCACCCAGTCGATCCACTCCTCGGTGACCTCCTCGGCCCACGGGAGGGCGGCGGGGGGCAGGGTCACCTTGGTCATCCGTGGCCGTTGCGCCATCGTCTGGTGCACGACGAGCTCACGGATCAGCCGCCGGTACTCGTCCGAGGGCAGCCCCGCGCGCCGCAGCCGCCGGTTCAGCTTGCGCAGCAGCAGCGCCTCCGCGGCACCGATGGAGACGTTCTCGCGCTCGCTCTCCTCGGGCGCCCAGCCCGGGTGGATGTCGAAGGCCCGGCAGTACCGCTCCCACAGCAGGTCGCGCGGCGCCCCCGACTGCGGCACCGTCACCAGGTGCACCCGATCGGGGGACAGCCCGCGGGTCCAGCGGCTGAGCACGTCCGGGAGGCTCTGCACCCGCCAGAACCACAGCGTCGGCTTGCTGCGCTTGGCGTTCTGCACCTGCTTGAGGAACGCCGCGAAGCTCACCCGGCGCTGGTGCTTGACCCCCTCCTGCCACTCGGCAGGGATCTGTCGTGCGAGGTCGCGCACCGAGTAGACCAGGTGCACCTCGCTGTCCTCCAGAGCGGCCATCGCGCGCTTGACCTGCGCCGGGCGGGCCGCGGCGAGGATCTCGTGGGAGACGACGACCGTGCCCGAGAGCCGACGGATGCGGGCGGTCAACGAGTCCCACTCGCCCTCGACGTCCTCCTGGAGACCGCCCCACGGCATCTGCAGCAGGTCGAGAGCGGGACGGAACTGGCTGGCGTGCAGCGCCAGCGGGTAGTGCACCCGGTGCCGGGTCAGCGAGGCCTTGTTGAGCGCCAGCCTGTCCTGGAGGTACGTCGTCCCGGTCTTGGGGGCACCGACGTGCAGGTAGACCACACGGCTCATGGCGACGAGTGTGCCCTACTCCTCGGCGCTGCCGGCCAGGGCCTTCACCACGGCCGAGGGGCTGGGCCGGCCGAGCTCGCCGGCCATCCAGACCGACGTCTCGACCAGCGCGTCGAGGTCCACGCCGTGCCGGATGCCGAGCCCGTCGAGCAGCCAGACGAGGTCCTCGGTGGCCAGGTTCCCGGTCGCGCTCCTGGCGTAGGGGCAGCCGCCCAGACCGCCCGTGGACGCGTCGAGCGTGGTGATGCCACAGCGCAGCGCGGCGGTCGCGTTCGAGAGCGCCTGGCCGTAGGTGTCGTGGAAGTGCATGGCCAGCGAGTCGTTCGGCAGGCCGGCGTCGTTGAAGGCCTGCAGGAGCGCAGCCACGTGGCCGGCGGTGCCCACCCCGATCGTGTCGCCCAGCGAGAGCTGCGAGGCGCCGAGGTCGAAGAGGTGCTTGCCCACCTCGACGACCTGCTCGACCGGCACCGCTCCCTCCCACGGGTCGCCGAAGCACATCGAGACGTAGGCACGCACGTCGAGACCCGCCTGCCGGGCGCGGGCCACGGTCGGCTCGAACATCGCGAACTGCTCGTCGAGGCTGCGGTTGAGGTTCTTGCGGGCGAACGATTCGGTGGCGCTGCCGAAGATCGCGACGTGCCGCAGTCCCCGTTCGAGGGCACGGTCGAGCCCGCGCTCGTTGGGCACCAGCACCGGCATGTCCCGGGCGGCCTCACCGAGCTCGCCGAGGAGTACGTCGACGAGGTCGGCGGCGTCGGCCAGCTGCGGCACCCAGCTCGGGTGGACGAAGCTGGTCGACTCGATGACCGGGAGCCCGGCGTCGACCAGCCGTCGTACGAACGCGGCCTTGGTGGCGGTCGGGACCAGCGTCTTCTCGTTCTGCAGACCGTCGCGCGGTCCGACCTCGTAGATCGTCACGTGCTCCGGCAACGCGGGATCGGGCACGACCTGGGGCAGCGTGCGCCTCATGAGTCCTCCTCCTCTGCGGCGACCACGAACAGCGTCGCACCGAGCGGCACCTGGTCGCCCTCGCCGGCCCCGACCTTGGTGACGGTCCCGTCGAAGGGCGCGGTCAGGGTGAGCTCCATCTTCATCGCCTCCACGACGCCGAGCTGCTCGCCCTCGGTGACCGCCTGGCCCTCGACGACCGCGACGGAGAGCACCGTCCCGGGCATCGGCGCGGCGACCGTGCCGTCGCCGTCGGCCTGGTGGGCGCCGGCGAAGACGTCGGGTCGGGCGAAGACCCGCCGGTGCCCCTGGTGGACCACCTCGACCTGGTGCGGCGTGACGTTCACGACGGCTCGCTCCCGGCGGCCCTCGATGCTGAGCACCACGACGTGGCGCTCGGCCAACAGCGGGACGACCTCGACGTCGTCGACCCGTCCCGCCGCACGGTCCACGCGCACGGGGCGGTCGAGCTCGACGATCACCGGCGCCGGGCTGCCGGCGAGCCGCCAGCCGTCACCGTGGAACGGGTGCGGCAGCCCGGTGGCGAGGGTCGCGACGTGCACCTGCGTCCAGGCGGCGAACACCCTGGCCAGGTCGGGGTCGGGCTCCTCGACGGTGGCGGTGTCCAGCCAGGCCGTGTCGATGGTGGCGTCGCGGAACTCCTCGCTCGCGACCAGCGCCCGCAGGAACCCCACGTTGGTGGTCAGGCCCAGCACGGCGGTCTCGTCGAGGGCGTCGACGAGCGCGCGGCGTGCCGACTCGCGGTCGGGGCCGTGCGCGATCACCTTGCCGAGCATCGGGTCGTAGGCGGTCGAGACCACCTGACCGCTCTCGAGCGCGGCGTCGACCCGCACGCCGCCGGGCGGGAAGGGGGTGAACCGGGCGTCACGCGACCCGGGCCAGCGCACCAGCGAGGCGGTGCCCGCCTGTGGGAGGAAGCCGTGGAAGGGGTCCTCGGCGTAGACACGGGCCTCGATGGCGTGGCCGTTGAGGGTGACGTCCTCCTGCCGGAGCGGCAGGGGCTCGCCCGCGGCGACGAGCAGCTGCAGCTGCACGAGATCGAGGCCGGTGACCAGCTCGGTGACCGGATGCTCGACCTGGAGCCGGGTGTTCATCTCCAGGAAGTACGCCTCGTCGGTCTCGGCGTCGAGCAGGAACTCCACGGTCCCGGCGTTGACGTAGCCCACCTGCCGGGCGAGCGCGACCGCCGACTCGGTGACCAGCCGTCGCACCTGCGGCGTGATCGTGGGGGCCGGTGCCTCCTCGAGCACCTTCTGGTGCCGGCGCTGCGTGGAGCAGTCCCGCTCGAAGAGGTGGACGACGCTGCCGTGCGCGTCGGCGAGCACCTGCACCTCGATGTGGCGCCCGTGCTCGACGTACTTCTCGACCAGCATGGTGTCGTCGCCGAACGAGGACTGCGCCTCACGGCGTGCCGAGGCCATCGCCGCGTCGTACTCGGAGGGGTCACGAACGATCCGCATGCCCTTTCCGCCGCCGCCGGCCGCGGCCTTGACCAGCACCGGGTAGCCGGCGTCCTCGCCGCGCGGGACCACGGGCACCCCGGCCGCCACGGCGATCTCGCGGGCGGCGTCCTTGCGCCCCATCTGCTCCATCACCGTCGAGGACGGGCCCACCAGCACCAGACCGGCCTCCTCGACCGCCCGGGCGAACGCTGCCCGCTCGGAGAGGAAGCCGTAGCCGGGGTGCACCGCGTCGGCCCCGCTGTCGCGGGCCGCCGCCACGACGGCGTCGATGTCGAGGTAGCTGGCGACACGCACGGCGTCGTCGGCGTGCCGCACGTGGGGCGCGGTCGCGTCGAGGTCGGTGTGGATCGCCACGCTGTGCAGGCCCGCGGCGCGACAGCCGCGGATCACGCGGAGCGCGATCTCGCCGCGGTTGGCGACGAGCACGGTGTGCAGCGCACGACGTGCGCCCGGGTCGGTCTGTGTCATCGCGCCCTCACATCCGGAAGATGCCGTAGGACGGCTCGGGGAGCGGCGCGTGCGCGGCGGCGGCGAGGCCCATCCCGAGCACGCGCCGGGTGTCGACGGGGTCGATGACGCCGTCGTCCCAGAGCCGGGCGGTCGAGTAGTACGGCGAGCCCTGGTGCTCGTACTGGTCGCGGACGGGAGCCTTGAATGACTCCTCGTCCTCGGCCGACCACTGCTCGCCGCGCGCCTCGAGGCCGTCGCGGCGCACGGTCGCGAGCACGGACGCGGCCTGCTCGCCGCCCATCACCGAGATGCGCGCGTTCGGCCACATCCACAGGAAGCGGGGGTCGTAGGCGCGCCCGCACATGCCGTAGTTGCCGGCACCGAACGAGCCACCGATGACCACGGTGAACTTGGGGACCACCGAGCAGGCGACCGCGGTGACGAGCTTGGCCCCGTCGCGCGCGATCCCGCCGTTCTCGTACTCCCTGCCGACCATGAAGCCGGTGATGTTCTGCAGGAAGACCAGGGGGATGCCGCGCTGGTTGCACAGCTCGATGAAGTGCGCGCCCTTCAGCGAGGAGGAGGAGAACAGGATCCCGTTGTTGGCCACGATGCCGACGGGGTAGCCCCAGACCCGCGCGAACCCGCAGACCAGGGTCTCCCCGTAGAGCGCCTTGAACTCGTGGAACCGGCTGGCGTCCACGACCCGGCGGATGACCTCGCGCACGTCGTACGGCGTGCGGGAGTCGGTCGGCACCACGTCGTAGACGCTCTGCGGGTCCTCGGCGGGGTCCTCGGGCGGGTGCTGCTCCAGGGTCGCGGCCGGCCGGCGCTCGAACGTGCCCACGATCGAGCGCACGATCGCGAGCGCCTCGGCGTCGTCGTGCGCGAGGTGGTCGACGACTCCCGACCTCCGGGCGTGCACGTCCCCGCCACCGAGGTCCTCCGCGGTCACGACCTCACCGGTCGCGGCCTTCACCAGGGGCGGGCCGCCGAGGAAGATCGTGCCCTGGTCCTTGACGATCACCGACTCGTCGGACATCGCGGGGACGTAGGCTCCGCCGGCTGTGCACGACCCCATCACGGCGGCGACCTGCGGGATGCCCTGCGCGGAGAGGTTGGCCTGGTTGAAGAAGATCCGCCCGAAGTGCTCCTTGTCGGGGAACACCTCGTCCTGCATCGGCAGGAACGCCCCGCCGGAGTCGACGAGGTAGAGGCACGGCAGCCGGTTGACGCGCGCCACCTCCTGGGCGCGGAGGTGCTTCTTGACCGTGACCGGGTAGTAGGTCCCGCCCTTGACGGTGGCGTCGTTGGCCACGACCACGCACTCGCGGCCGGCGACCCGGCCGATGCCGGTCACGATGCCGGCGGACGGCACCGCGTCGTCGTACATGCCGGTGGCCGCCAGTGCGCTCAGCTCCAGGAACGGGCTGCCGGTGTCGAGCAGCCGGTCGACCCGGTCGCGCACCAGCAGCTTTCCCCGCTCGAGGTGCTTGGTGCGAGCCGCCTGCGAGCCGCCCCGTCGTACCAACGTGAGCCGCTCGCGGAGCTCCTCGACCAGCACCCGCATCTCCTCAGCCATGCGACAAGGTTAGCGAACGTTAACCTGCTCGGCTAGTCTGCCCGCATGGCCTCCCGCCGCGAGCAGATCCTCGCCACCGCGGCGACGCTGTTCGCGGAGCGCGGCTTCCACGGCGTCTCCGTCGTCGAGCTCGGGGCGGCCTGCGGCATCTCGGGGCCGGCGCTCTACAAGCACTTCGAGTCCAAGGACGCGATGCTCGCCGAGATGCTGGTGGAGATCAGCGAGGAGCTGCTGCGCGTCGGCCGTGAGCGGTCCGCCGCGGCACCGGACCCGCGGTCGGCCCTGGCCGCACTCGTGGCCTGGCACATCGACTTCGCCCTGCGGCACCAGCCGCTGATCGTGGTGCAGGACCGGGACTGGTCCTCGCTGCCGGACCAGGCTCGCGAGCGGGTGCGCAGCCTGCAGCGCCGGTACGTCGAGCTGTGGGCGGACCGGCTGCGCGAGGTGCACGACGCCCTGCCCGCGAGGCGGGCCCGCGCGATGGCGCACGCGACCTTCGGGATGCTCAACTCCACGCCGCACAGCGCCATGCTCCCCGAGCCCGAGATGCGCGACGTGCTCCAGCAGATGGCGCTGGCCGCCCTCGCCGCCCCCCTCCGGGTAGTCCGTGACGAAAAGCAGCGTTTCGGGGGCCCCGGACGCGCTTAACGTCACGGATTACCCGAGGGGGTGGGCCACCCGGGGTGGGCTAGTCAGCCTGCAGCCCGGTCCACGACCAGTGCGGGACGGAGGCCCGCTCGGGCACCTTCGAGCCCTCAGGTGAGTAGGCGAGCACGTCGTCGACCGCCCACTCCATGTAGCCCTTCATGGCGGTTCGGAACTTCGGGTCCCGCGGGAGACCGGCGTCGTCGAGCGCCTCCACGAAGCAGTCGACGAAGCGACGCCCGAGGTCACCCATGTCGCCGTTGCCGGAGTGCATGACCAGCAGCGCCGACTGGTCGCCGCAGTCCCGCGAGTAACGGGGCGGACCGCCCATCACCTCGGCCCAGTACCAGCCCAGGCGCTCGACGTGCTGCGGATGCTGACCGTCGTGGGAGAACGGGTGGTTCAGCTCCGGGTCGGCCAGGCAGCGTGCGTGGTGGGCACGGGCCAGCGCCTGGAACGCCGGCTCGCCGCCCGCGAACTCGAACATCGTGCGGGACACGCTTCGAGTCTGGCACCGCCGAAGACGAGGCGCGACGGTGACTCAGGCCTGACGGGCCGTGCCGGTGACGAAGTCCGCGACGACGGCACCGAGCCGATCACCGGCGTCCTCCTGGAGGAAGTGACCGGCGCCCTCGATCACCGGGTGGTCGAGGCCACGCGCCCCGGGCATCGCGCGCTGCAGTACCGGCCCCATGTCACGGGTGATCGGGTCGCTGTCGCTGAAGGCCACCAGGAACGGCAGCTCGGTCTCGGTGAGGGTCCGCCACGCGACCCGGTTGGCATCGGTGGCCGGGTCGTCGGTGGCGGTGGGCACCAGCAGCGGCATCACCCGAGGGCCTGCCTTGAACGTCTCGTCGGGGAACGGGGCGTCGTACGCCGCCCGCACCCGGTCACTCATGGGGTGGGCGCAGCCCGACTGCACGAGGCGCCCGACGTCGAGGGTGTCGGCCTTCTCGACAGCGCCACGGAACTGCCACCAGATGTCGGGCATCGAGTGGTCGCCGGTCGGGAGGCCGGTGTTGGCCGCGACCACAGCCGCGAACCGACCGGGGTTCTCGGCAACCAGGCGCAGTCCGATCAGCCCGCCCCAGTCCTGGCCGACGAGCGTGACGCCGTGCAGGTCGAGTACGTCGAAGGCGAGCGCGCGCACCCACTCGACGTGCCGCGCGTAGCTGTGGTCCGAAGGCCTCGTGGGCTTGTCGGAGCGTCCGAAGCCCACCAGGTCGGGGACGACGGCGCGCAACCCCGCGTCCGCGAGCACCCGCATCACCCGGCGGTAGAGGAAGGACCAGCTCGGCTCCCCGTGCAGCAGCAGGACCACCGGGCCCTCGGCGGGGCCGCTCTCGACGTACGCCATCCGCAGCGTGCCGCCGTCGGGGTCGGGTACGTCTGCGTAGCGGGGCTCGTAGTCGAAGTCGGGGAGGTCGCGGAAGCGGTCGTCGGGGGTGCGCAGGGCGTCCATGCCCGGAAGTCTGTCAGCCGCGGTCACGGCGTGGCAGATTGGCGCCATGAGCACCGAGACCCCGCGCCTGCGCTGGCAGTGCGTCTGCATCGACACCACCGATCCCCGTGCCGCAGCCACCTTCTGGCAGGAGGCGCTCGGGTGGCGCCGTACCCTCGACCGGGCCGACGAGGTGGTCCTCGAGCCACCGGCGGGCAGCCCGGAGGAAGGCGTCAGCCCGGACCTGCTGTTCCTGCGGGTCCCGGAGACCAAGACCGTCAAGAACCGGCTCCATCTCGACCTGCGTCCCCTCGACCAGGACGCGGAGGTGGCGCGGCTCGAGGCGCTCGGGGCCACCCGCGTCGACATCGGCCAGGGTGAGCAGACCTGGGTGGTGCTGGCCGACCCGGACGGCAACGAGCTCTGCGTGCTGCGGGCGATGCGGGCTGACGAGCAGGGGGCGAACGGCGGTGGGGCCGCTTATTACCAGGGGATGCAGGAGAACTGAAGCACCCCACGGGGTGCGACCCATGGGGAGCACCAGATTGCCGGCATCCCCTGGTAATCAGGGGAGCCCCGGCCCGCCTACTTGACCTCGGCCCGCAGCACGCGCAGCATCCCGAGCGCGAAGGGCAGCACGACCCAGATAGCGGTGCCCGAGGCGAGGTGCAGCCACTGCTCGCCGGTTACGTGCGCCGCACCGAACAGCGGCTGCTGGGAGGTACCGAGGTCGACCCAGGGAGCCGCCTTGCGCAGTGCCCCCCACAGGTTCGCCACCACCGAGAACGCCGTGGGCAGCACGAAGAAGGTGACGATCGCCGCCGCCGAGTTGAGGAACAGCAGGCCGAACGCCAGGCCCTGCGCCACCCCGCTGACCTGCAGGATGCCGAACTTCGCTACGTCGTCGAGCCCGATGTTCGACCACGCGTCGTCGGTTCCGCCCGCCACGGTGGCCGCTGCCGCGGTCGCCATCGCGAGCACGATGGCGGCCAGCCCGGCCAGCAGCGCGGCCAGCACTTTGGCCAGCATCACTCGCCCCCGGGCCGGGACCATCGTGAACGACACCAGGGCGGTGCGCTGGGTCCACTCACCGGTGACCAGGAGGATGCCGAGCACGGGCAGCAGGAAGCCCTGCGGGGTTGCCGTGACCCCCATGAAGTTGGAGAAGGTCCGGTCCGACTGCTTGGCGGTGAGGAAGAAGATCACGATGATCGCGACCGTGATCGCCACGATCGTGATCAGCAGCCACCTGCTGGCACGGGTGTCGGCGAGCTTGCGCAGCTCGACCCGCACGAGCCGCGCCAGCGGGACGGCTGGGGTTCCCGAGACGTCGAGGGACGGGGTGCCGGTGGCAGGCACGCTCATGCGGAGGCTCCTTCGTCGCGGGCGTCGTACCCCGGACCGTCCGGGACCCCCGGGCGTACGTCGCGCTGGCTGTCGGAGGTGAGCTGGAGGAAGAGGTCCTCGAGTCCGGCGCCGTCGGCCGGTCGGAGCTCGACGAGGGCGAGGCCCTCGGCAGCGGCGACCCTGCCGACCGCGACCGCCTCCGCGTCGCTGCGGATGCCGTTGCCGGACTGGACGGCCTGGATGCCTGCGCGGGTCAGCGCGTCGAGCAGCTTCTCGTGCTCCACCGCCCGCACGAACGCGCCGCGGGTCTCCAGCAGCTCCTGCTTGCTGCCCTGCGCGACGATCCGCCCGCGGCCGATCAGGATCAGCTCGTCGGCGATCCGCTCCACCTCGTGGAGCAGGTGCGAGGACAGCAGCACCGTGCCGCCCTTCTCCGCGTACGACCTCAGGAGCCCGCGCATCCAGTGGATGCCGGCCGGGTCGAGGCCGTTGGCCGGCTCGTCGAGGATCAGGATGCTGGGATCGCCGAGCAGCGCGTTGGCGATGCCGAGCCGTTGCCGCATCCCCAGGGAGTAGTTCTTCACCCGACGCTTGGCCTCCTGGGGCGAGAGCGAGACCAGCTCGAGCATCTCGTCCACCCGGCTGCGGGGCAGCCCCATCGTGGTGGCGGCGATGACCAGGATCTCGCGACCGGTCCGCCCGTCGTGCTGTGCCGAGGCGTCGAGCAGGACGCCCACGTGCCGACCCGGGTTGGGGATGTCCGCGTAGCGGTGACCGCCGATCCTGGTGCCGCCCCGGGTGGCCGGGGTCAGGCCGACCATGATCCGCATCGTGGTGGACTTCCCGGCGCCGTTGGGTCCCAGGAAGCCGGTGACCACACCCGGTCGGCAGCTGAACGACACGTCGTCGACGGCCAGGAAGCCGCCGTAGGTCTTGGTGAGCCCGTCAACGGTGATCATGGCCCCCAGCAAACCAGGAGGCAGAGCCTCCGTGCATCGGGGGGACTGCTTGGGTGGCCCAACTAGCCTGGCTGCCATGAGCCTGATGCAGCAGCCGATCGCCCGCCTCGACGGCACTCCTGCGACCTTCGGCGAGCTCACCGGCGGTCGGCCCTCGCTGGTCGTGAACGTCGCGTCCAGGTGCGGACTCACCCCGCAGTACGCCGCGCTCGAGGACCTGCACGGGCGCTACGCCGGCCGGGGCTTCACGGTCGTGGGGGTGCCGTGCAACCAGTTCGGTGGCCAGGAACCAGGCACCGCCGAGGACATCTCGCAGTTCTGCTCCTCGACGTACGGCGTCACCTTTCCGATGACCGAGAAGGTCGAGGTCAACGGCCACGGCCGGCATCCGTTGTACGACGAGCTGGTGCAGGTCCCCGACCAGGACGGGCGCGCCGGCGACATCGCCTGGAACTTCGAGAAGTTCCTCCTCGACGGGTCCGGGGCCGTGGTCGCACGGTTCGGTCCGCGCGTCCTTCCCGACGACGAGCGGGTCACTGCCGCCGTCGAGTCCACCCTGGGCTGACCTGCCGGGCTGCGGCGGGGGCGCTGTGAGCGGAAGCACGTCGGTTCCCGCGTAATTTGGGTGCTTGGTAGTTCCACAAGTCTCTAGGGTGGACCGGTGACCACCGAGACCACCCCCCAGCCACCACCGGCCGCCTCCGAGAAGCTCGACGCGCGAGTGCTGCTCGTGGCCGGCGTCGTCGTGCTCGGCGCGATCATGTCGATCCTCGACATCACCGTCGTCAGCGTCGCCCAACCCACCTTCCAGCGGGTCTTCGAGGCCTCGCCGGCGCAGACCGCGTGGACGATGACCGGCTACACGCTGGCCCTGGCCTCGGTGATCCCGCTGACCGGGTGGGCGGCGGACCGGTTCGGCACCAAGCGGCTCTACATGCTTGCCGTGGTCCTCTTCGCGGGCGGCTCGGTGCTCTGCGCGGCCGCGAACAGCATCGAGATGCTCACCTTCTTCCGGGTGCTCCAGGGCCTCGGCGGAGGCATGCTGATGCCCCTGGGGATGACGATCATGACCCGGGCCGCGGGCCCCGCACGGATCGGCCGGGTGATGGCGGTGCTCGGCGTCCCGATGCTGCTGGGACCGATCTTCGGGCCGATCCTCGGTGGCTGGCTGATCGACGTCGCGAGCTGGCACTGGATCTTCCTGATCAACGTGCCGATCGGGGCGGTGGCACTGGTCTACGCCGCGCTGGTGCTCGACCGGGACAACCCGACACCGTCGGAGACCTTCGACTTCCTGGGCATGCTGCTGCTCTCACCCGGCCTGGCGCTGTTCCTCTACGGGGTCTCGTCGATCCCCGAGGCCGGCACCGTCTGGGACACCAAGGTGCTGACCACCGCCGCGATCGGGCTGGCTCTGGTGGTGGCGTTCGTGCTCCGCTCCCTGTTCGCGGCTCCCGACCACCCGCTCATCGACCTGCACCTGTTCCGCAACCGAGCGCTGTCCGTCGCCGTGGTCGCGATGGCGCTGTTCGCCATCGCCTTCTTCGGGGCGAGCCTGCTGTTCCCGTCGTACTTCCTGCAGGTGCGCGGCGAGACCACGCTGCACGCCGGTCTGCTGCTCGCACCACAGGGCCTCGGGGCGATGCTCACGATGCCCGTGGCGGGCGTGCTCACCGACAAGATCGGACCGGGCAAGATCGTGCTCGCCGGCATCGCGGTGATCGTGATCGGCATGGGGATGTTCACCCAGGTCGCGATCTCGGCCAGCGACGTGCAGCTCTCCGCGGCCGGAGTCTCGGTGAGCGACCCGTCGTACACGTTCCTGCTCGGGGCGCTGTTCGTGATGGGGCTCGGCATGGGCGGCACGATGATGCCGATCATGACCTCGGCGCTGCAGACGCTGCGCGACTCGGAGATCGCTCGCGGCTCGACGCTGATGAACATCACCCAGCAGGTCGCGGCGTCGATCGGCACCGCGCTGTTCTCGGTGGTGCTGACCAACGGGTTCAACAGCAGCGACGCCGTGGGCAAGCTCCGGACCGCCGTCGACACGGGGGCCCAGGCCGACCCGCGCATCCTGCCCCAGGCCTACGCGGACATGTCGCACGCGTTCGGCAGCGCGTTCCTGGTGGGCACGATCCTGGTGGCGTTGTGCCTGGTGCCGGCGCTGATGCTGCCGCGGCGCCGGGCCACCCGCGCGCTGGATCCGGCTGCGGTGCTGTCGCACTGACCCTGGGGCCTTTCCGGTTTCCCATGGGATCGACCTTTGCCGACACCTCCGACCCGAAATTTGCATAGGGAAGTGCGGCAATCCCCCGATCCCATGGGAAACCGACCGGAAGCCGACCCCGCCCGGGCTACCAGATGCGGACCCGGTCCTCGGGGTCGAGCCAGAGGCCGTCGCCGGGCTGGGTCTCGAAGGCGTCGTGGAACTCGTCGAGGTTGCGCACGATGTTGGCGCGGAACTCCGCCGGGCTGTGCGGGTCGACGGTGAGCAGCTGGAGCTGCTGCTCCTTGCGCCGCTTGCCCCGCCACACGTGCGCGAAGTTCAGGAACACGCGCTGCGTGCCGCTCAGGCCGCCGACCTCCGGCATCTCGGGCCCCTCGAGGCTGATCAGGTAGGCCTTGAGCGCGATCGTGATGCCGCCCAGGTCGCCGATGTTCTCCCCCACGGTGAGCGCACCGTTGACGTGCTCCCCGGGGAGGTCGGCCGGCTCGAACGCGTCGTACTGCGCGATCAGCTTGTCGGCCCGCCCCTGGAACGCCGCCCGGTCCTCTGTCGTCCACCAGTTCGACAGGTTGCCGAGCTCGTCGTACTGCGAGCCCTGGTCGTCGAAGCCGTGGCCGACCTCGTGGCCGATCACGGCACCGATGCCTCCGTAGTTCTCGGCGGGGTCCGCGTCGGCGTCGAAGAACGGCGGCTGCAGGATCCCGGCGGGGAAGCAGATCTCGTTCATCCCCGGGTTGTAGTAGGCGTTCACGTGCTGCGGCAGCATGAACCACTCGTCGCGGTCGACGGGGCCGCCGAGCTTGGCCAGCTCGCGGTCGGTGTCGAAGGCCGCGACCGCGCGGACGTTGCCGAGCAGGTCGTCGGCGGTGACGGTGAGCGCCGAGTAGTCGCGGAACGTGTCGGGGTAGCCGATCTTCGGCCGGAACGTCTCCAGCTTCTTGAACGCTCGCTGCTTGGTCTCGTCGCTCATCCAGTCGAGCGCCTCGATGTTGCGCCGGTACGCCTCGAGCAGGTTCGCGACCAGGTCGACCATCATCTCCTTGGCCCGCGGCGGGAAGTGCCGAGCGACGTACTCCGCCCCGACCGCCTCACCGACGGAACCCTCGACGAAGGCGACGCCGCGCTTCCAGCGGGCGCGCAGCTCCGGGGTGCCCTGCAGGGTGCGGCCGTAGAACTCGAAGCTCTCCTCCACGAACGCCGAGGAGAGGTACGGCGCCGCGGACCGCACCACGCGGACGGCCACCCACGCCTTCCAGTCCTCGAGCGGCACCTCCTCCAGCACGGTCGAAAGATGCTCGAGATAGGAGGGCTGCCGCACGATGGTCTCGGCCAGCATGCGGTCGTCGAGGCCGAGCTCGCGGGCCCAGGAGTCGAGCGGGAGCGACGGCACGAGCGCCCGCAGCCCGTCGAGCGTCGTGAGGTTGTAGCCCTTCAGCGCATCTCGGGTCTCGGTCCGGTCCCAGTGCCCCTGGGCCAGTCGCGTCTCGACGTCGCTCACCTGCTGGGCGGCGCGCGCCGGGTCGGACCAGCCCGCGAGCCTCAGCAGCCGCTCGAGGTGGGCGAGGTAGGCGGTGCGGATCTCGGCGAACTTGTCCTCGCGGTAGTAGGCCTCGTCGGGCAGTCCCAGGCCGCCCTGCACGATGTTGACGAGGTAGCGGTTGGTGTCGCGGTTGTCGGTGTTGACGTAGGCCCCGAAGAACCCGGCCCCGCCGCGTCGTTCGAGGCGCCCGACGAACTCCACCAGCGACGTCAGGTCGCTCAGCCCGGCGACCCGTTCGAGGTCCGCCGCGATCGGGTCGGCGCCCAGCTGCTCGACCCGCTGCTCGTCCATGAAGCTGGTGAACAGGTCACCGATCCGCTGCGCGTCGGAACCCGGCTCGTGCTCGGTCTCGGCGAGACCCTCGATGATCTCGCGGACCCGCCGCTCGGACTGGTCGGCCAGCGCCACGAACGCGCCCCACGAGGACCGGTCGGCCGGGATCTCGGTGCTGTCGAGCCACCGGCCGTTCATGTGCCGGAACAGGTCGTCCTGGGGGCGGGTGTCGGGGTCCATGCCCGCGCGGGCGTCGTCGAGGATCGTCACGGCGGTCAGCGTACAACCGGGTTCGTGCCCGTCCCCGTGCGACGATCGGGTCATGCCCGACCACCAGTCCGACGCACCGACCCTGACCATCAAAGACAACCCCGAGGAGCACCGGTTCGAGGCCGTCGACGAGTCCGGGAGGCTCGCGGCGTTCTCGTCGTACCGCCGTCACGACGACCGGATCGTCTTCACCCACACCGAGACCGACAACGCCTTCGAGGGTCAGGGGGTCGGGTCCCGGCTGGTTCGGGAGGCCCTCGACGCCGTCCGGGAGGAGGGTCTCCACGTGGTCGCGCAGTGCCCGTTCGTGAAGGCCTGGATCGAGCGCCACCCGGAGTACGCCGACCTCACCCGCTGAGCCGCACCCTCAGCGCAGCAGCAGGACCGTCTTGCCCATCACCTTCCGGTCCTCCATGTCGCTCAGCGCCCGGGACACCTCCTCGACGGGGTACGTCGTGCCCACCGGCGGGTCCACGACTCCCGAGGTGAGCATCGGCAGCAGCTCGTCCCACTGGCGACGCAGGTAGCCCGGGCGCACCATCGCGAACGCGCCCCAGCCGACGCCGCGCACGTCGACGTTGTTGAGCAGCAGCCGGTTCACCCTCACCTGCGGGATCTCGCCGCCGGTGAAGCCGACCACCAGCAGGCGGCCGAGCGGACCGAGAGAGCGCAGCGAGTCGGTCATCAGGTCGCCGCCGACGACGTCGACCACCACGTCCACGCCCACGCCGTCCGTCAGCTGCTTGACCGCGCCCAGGAAGCCCTCGGTCAGCACCACCTCGTCGGCTCCGAGCCGGCGGACGAAGTCGGCCTTCTCCTCGGTCGAGACCACGGCGATGGTGCGGGCGCCGTACCCGTGGGCCACCTGCAGCGAGGCGGTGCCGACCCCGCCTGCCGCCCCGTGCACGAGCACGGTCTCGCCCTCCCGGACGGCCGCACGGGTGCCGAGGGCGAACTGTGCGGTGAGGTAGTTCATCGGCAGCGCCGCCGCCTTCACGAGGCTGACCCCGTCAGGCAGCGGGAACACGCTGCCCTGGTGTACGGCGACCACGTCCGCGCCCCCGCCGTACGGCAGCACGCAGGCGACCCGGTCCCCCGCAGCCAACCCGGACCGCTCGGGGGCCTCGCGCACCACCCCGGAGAAGTCCACGCCGAGCTGGAAGGGCAGATCGGGCTTGAGCTGGTACTCGCCTCGGCTCTGCAGCAGGTCGGGCCAGCTGATCCCGAGCGCATGCACCTCCACGAGCACCTCGTCGTCGCCGCGGGTGGGCTCGACCGCATCGACGACCTCGACACCGGACGGGCCGTCGAGCCGGGTGACCTGGACCGAACGCATGCACACTCCTGGGAGCCGGGGGCGAGGTGTCGGCCAGGCTAGCCGCCGGCCACCCGCCGCCGCCCAGCCGCCGCCCAGCTGCCGCCCAGCCGCCGCCCAGCCGCCGCCCAGCCGCCGCCGCCGCCCAGGGCCAGCCGTGCCACAATGGCGCGGCGTCTTGAGAGCGACAGGGCGTCTTCTTCGCTCGAGGGAGGACAGGCATGGCCGACGACTCCGACGGCTCACTGCGTCCGGTACCGATCGACTCAGCCACCACAGCGGTCTTCCAGGGTCTCGCCGACCTCGTCTACTCCAGCGACGACTTCGGGGACGTCTACGCGGCCATCGTCGCGGCCGCTCCCGACCTGGTGGAGGGCTGTGACCACGCCAGCCTCATGCTGCGCGGGGACGACGAGTTCTACACGGCGGCCGCCAGCGACGACGTGGCCCGCATCATCGACGGTTTCGAGCGTGAGATCGGCGAGGGGCCGTGCCTGGACGCCATCGAGCAGTCCTCGGTCTACCTCGACGCCGACCTGACCGACGGAACCCCCTGGCCCCGGCTCTCCGAGCGGGTGTTGGCCGAGACCTCGGTGCGCGGCATGGCCGGCTTCCGGCTGAAGGCCGGCGACGAACGGACCGGGGCCCTGAACCTCTTCTCCGACCGTGCCGGGGGCCTGACACACCGGGGGGTGGACCAGGGCATCGTCCTGGCCTCGTTCGTCACGGTGGCGCTGGCTGCCTCGCGTGAGCGCAGGACGGCGGCGACGCTGAAGTCCGGGCTGGCCAGCAACCGTGAGATCGGCAAGGCCATGGGTCTGATGATGGCGTTCCACAAGATCACCGACGACCAGGCCTTCGACATGTTGCGCAAGGCGTCCCAGGACCTGAACATCAAGCTCAGTGAGGTGGCCCGGCAGGTCGTGGAGCACCACAACCAGGGGTGAGCCTCCGGGTCAGCCGGCTTTGACCACCCGGTCCATCTCGAAGTGCATCGGGTCGGTGTAGTTCCAGTCCCCGCCCCAGGCGAAGCCCCACTTCTTGAAGATCGAGACGACCTGGCGGTCCATCTCGCCGACGGTCCCGCGCTGGTTGCCCGGCACGTTGAGGTCGACCGCCATGCCCCACGAGTGCAGGGAGAGGCCCTTGGCCGGGTCGTGGGCGATGAAGCGGGGCACGTAGCAGCCGCCGTACTGGTCCGGGTGGATCTTGGACGCCAGCCCTCGCTGCACCACCTCGTCCAGGGCCGCACGCAGCTGCGGGAGCATGCCCTTGTTGCCGGTGACGGGGCCGATGATCGGCATCGTCTCCCGGCGGATGTAGGTGCTCACCCAGCGCGACTCGGGTGTCAGGGTGCCGTCGGCGTGCGGGGTGTAGTTGAAGGTGCCCACGGCGCTCGAGACCGAGCTGCCGGAGAGGACGGCGGTCTGCAGCACGTCGACGTTGAACTCCAGCGCCAGCGTCTGCAGGGTGATGTCGGGGCCGAGCACCTTCTTGAGCTTGCCGACCACCTTCGAGGGAGTGAGGGTCCCCGTGGAGACCAGCAGGGCGTTGTCGTGGGGCATCCCGAGCTGTTGGGCACGCTTGTAGTCGACGACGCCGTTGATCTGCTTCACGAGCGGGGCGTAGGCACCGATGTGCACCCGCGGCGCGGACTTGGAGGCGCCGAGCCGCAGGAACCCCTTCGGGTCCTCGAGCCGGCGGGGCAGGGAGGGGTCCACGGCGATCTCCCCACCGGCCACCCGCTTCCAGACCTCGTCGGAGCGGGCGGTGGCGTACGACGTGAACCGGCGGAACAGGGCCGGGTCGGCGGCGGCGATGCTCAGCGTGCGGCCGTTGGCCGACAGCGCCGCGAACGACATCGGGACCGCCTCGGCGACCCCCTCCACGTGCGCGACCTGCTGCCGCACCGACGAGGGGATGGACCTGCTGCTGGTGACCAGCACGTCGGCGGTGCGCAGCGGCGGCTCGAGCGGGCCGGGGTCGGCCACGGAGAAGTCGGCGCCCGCGGTCCCCTGGTCAGTGGTGGGACGTGCGGTCGGGGTGGTCCCCGAACCGGCGCCTGACGACGAGGCCGCCGAGCCGGAGACCGACCGGCCGGCCGAGGCGCGTTCGATCGACTCCTTCGGCTGGGAGCAGGCCGCGAGCGCCAGCACCAGGCAGCCGAGCAGCGCGCAGCGGCGCACCCCTGCGCCGGCTCGTCGCGTCATGTCCCTCCCCAGGGCTCCCGCCTCCCCCGGAGACGTACCCCGAGTGTCCCCTGCTCAGTCAAACCCGCGCGACCGAGCCCCAAGACGGCCCACCTGTTCGCCCGGCCACGCGCGATCCGGGGGGCCCGACCACCCATCCGTCCCCCGCGCGGCGCCGAACTCCCGGTATGCCTTCCACTGAGCCGAGCCCTGCGACGACGACGCGCCGCCGATGGGTGGCCGGCGGACTCGCCGGGCTGCTGGCGGGCGCCGCGGGGGTCGCGGTGTCCGAGGCGTTGGCAGCGCTGCTGTCCGGTGTGACCTCACCGCTGCTGGCCGTGGGCAACCGCGCCGTGGACGCCACTCCCCGCCCGCTCAAGGAGTTCGCCATCGAGACCTTCGGGTCCAGCGACAAGGCGGTCCTGATCGGCAGCGTCGTGGCCACGGTGGCCCTGCTGGCGATCGTCGCCGGAGCTCTCGGCGTTCGGCGCCCGCGCGTGGCCTTCGGCTTCTTCGTGGTGCTCAGCGTGGTGGCGGTCGCGGCAGCCCTGACCGATCGCGCCGCCACTGCCGGTGCGCTGGCGCGGCTGCTCCCCGCCCTGGCCCTGGCCGTGACCAGCCTCGGGGCGCTCCTCCTGCTGCTGCGGACCCTTCGTGCTCCTCGGCGCCCCGCCCGCCAGGGCCACGGCGCCGACCACGCACCCACGGGGACCGAGGGGTCCGCAGCACCCTCCACACCTGAGCAGGCCACGGCCGCGGGGCCCTCCCGCGACGCCGAGACCGTCGAGCAGGGTGGCAAGCACCGGATGCTCATCGGTGAGCTGCTGCCCGAGCGGGTGGAGGGCGACGATCTTCCGGCGGCCTTCGACAGACGCGGCTTCTTGCAGGCTGCGGTCGCGGTCAGCGCCATCGTCGCGGCCGGCGGCGTCACGCGCCAGGCCTTCGGCGGATCGGCCGCAGCGCAGCAGCGCGCCGACATCACGCTGCCGCGGCCCTCCACCCCCGCCCCGGCGTTGGCGGGTGGCAGCACCCTCGACGTCAAGGGCATCACGCCGCACCTCACGTCGAATGCGAGCTTCTACCGGGTGGACACCGCCCTGAGCGTGCCGGACGTGCCGATCGAGGGGTACACGCTGCGCATCCACGGGATGGTCGACAAGGAGATCGAGCTGACCTACGAGGACCTGCTCAAGCGGCGGATGATCGAGCGCCGCATCACCTTGACCTGCGTGTCGAACCCGGTGGGTGGTCACTACGTCGGCAACGCCACCTGGCTCGGCATCCCGGTGCGCGACCTCCTCGAGGAGGCCGGGGTCAAGGACGGGGCGGACGCGGTGAAGTCGACCAGCGCCGACAACATGACCATCGGCACACCGTTGCAGGCGCTCGACGACCCGATGCGGGACGCGCTGATCGCCGTGGCCATGAACGGCGAGCCGCTGCCGCTCAAGCACGGGTTCCCGGTGCGCATGGTGGTGCCGGGCCTGTACGGCTACGTGTCGGCCACCAAGTGGCTCGTCGACCTCGAGGTCACCCGGTTCGCCGACTTCAAGGCCTACTGGTCCACCCGCGGGTACTCCGTGAAGGCCCCCATCAAGACGTCCTCGCGCATCGACGTACCCCGGTCGTTCGCCTCGGTGAAGACGGGCGACGACGTGCCTGTCGCCGGTGTCGCCTGGTCGCAGGACCGCGGCATCCGCAAGGTCGAGGTCCGCGTCGACGACGGCCCGTGGCAGGAGGCCACGCTCGCCGCCGAGGACAACATCGACACCTGGCGGCAGTGGATGTGGCGCTGGAAGGCCACGTCCGGCAACCACACCCTCCAGGTGCGCGCCACCGACGACACCGGCGCCACGCAGACCGAGAAGCGGGTCCCGATCGCGCCCAACGGATCGACGGGCTGGCACAGCGTCAACGTCAGCGCGACCTGACCACGAAAACCCCGGGAAACACCCGCGGCTGACCAATCCCGCCTCGCCGAGGCACCGAACCACCCACAGAGCAAGGCCCCCCAGCCGAAGCCAAACGAAAAGGACCCGCACCCATGCGCACCACCAAGAAGATCGTCGCCGCCGTGGCGATCGTGCCCGCCATGACCCTGATCGCCGCCTGCGGTGGTGGAGCCAGCGACGCGAAGAGCTCCAGCAGCTCGAGCAGCTCGGCCCCCAAGTCCAGCAGCGCAGCGGCCGACCCCGCCGCGAACCTGGTCGGACCCGGCTGCGCCGGCTACGCCAAGCAGGTCCCGGACGGGTCCGGCTCGGTCAAGGGCATGGCCCAGGACCCGGTTGCCGTCGCCGCCAGCAACAACCCGCTGCTCAAGACACTGACCGCGTCGGTGTCCGGCAAGCTCAACCCGAAGGTCAACCTCGTCGACACGCTGAACGGTGGCGAGTTCACCGTCTTCGCGCCGGTCGACTCCGCCTTCGCCAAGCTGCCCAAGGCCACCGTCAAGACGCTCGGCACCCCCGCCGGCGCCAAGACCCTGCAGACCGTGCTGACCTACCACGTCGTGCCCGGCCAGATGACCCCCGACGAGATCGCCGGCAAGTCGCTGAAGACCGCCGAGGGCGAGAAGGTCAAGGTCACCGGTTCCGGGGACAGCCTCAAGGTCAACGACGCCAACGTGATCTGCGGTGGCGTCCAGACCGCGAACGCGACGGTCTACCTCATCGACGCGGTGATGATGCCGCCGAGCATGGGCTGAGCCTCGCCCCACGATCCGGTGGTTGAGCTCGGCAAGACCCACCACCTGCGCTGGGCTCAACCACCGCCCTGCTCCTCACGGAGCGCCAGAGACTTGGCTCGGTAGGCCGCTCCCTCCGGGCCGAGATTGGGTGGATCACCGCAGTGGCCCCGACCGTGAGGTCGGGGTCACTGCCATGTCCCGGGCCGCGAGCGGGCCACCATGCTTGCCCGGGTCCGGAGCGGGGTACGACGGCCGCATGAGTGAGTCCCAGTCCGAGAACCAGGCCAGCAACGACAGCGACAACCCCAACGACAAACCCAACGACAAACCCAGCGGCGGCGACGACTCGCGTGCCATCACCGACGATCAGCTGCCCGACGACCTGAACCCCGAGAAGAACCCGCTGGCCACCGACGAGGAGGACCCCGGGTCCGACTCCGGCTCCGACGGGCCCGGCTGACCGCCAGGACCGGTCAGGGGCGCCCCAGGACGCGGGAGACGATCCAGGCCAGCTGGTCGGCGGTCCGGCTCGGCGCACCGCCGGGCTGCATCACGTGGCTGAGCACGAGTCGCACGATCGCGTCGGTCGCGGTGTCGAGCTGGTCGTCGTCGAAGCCGAGGTCGGGAAACCGCTCCAGCCGGTCCACGATCACGTTCTTCGCGGCGGCGATCAGCGGCTCCGCGTCGGTGGTCAGGAACGGCAGCAGCTCGGTGTCGGCTCGACGCCCCGCCGCGGCGACGCTGTGGGCCGAGGTCAGCACGGTGTGCAGCAGCGGGTTCCGGTGTGCCATCAGCAACGTCTGCTCGGCCGCCGAGCGGATGGCGTCGACGAGGTCGTCGGCATGGTCGAGCTCGTGGGCCACCACCGCGAGGAACCGCTCGAGCTCGCGGAGCACCATCGCCTGCCCGAGCGCGGGCTTGGCGCCGTACTCGTTGTAGACGGTCTGGCGGCTCACGCCGGCGATGCCGGCGACCTTTGCCATCGTCACCGCGCCCCAGCCGCTCTCCACCGTCACGGCGGCCGCGGCGTCGAGCACCCGTTCGCGGACGGGCCGGGCCGCCTTCGCGGGCAGACCGGGTGCTGGGGGCGCCGCCGTCGGGTCAACCATCTGCCGGCTCCGGCCACCGCACCGTGCTCGTCATCGTCTGCTCCGCTCCTCGCCAGGTCCTCGCCAGGTCCTCGCCATGTCCTCGGCAGCGAACCTACCCACTCCCGCTTCGGCCTTGCCCGCGGTGGAAGGCTGGTCCGCATGAGCGAACGCAGCGACCAGCCCGACGCCAGCACCGGCCCCAGCACCGGCCCCAGCACCGGCCCCAGCACCGGCACCGCCTCCATCGGCCTCACCGGACTGGCCGTGATGGGTCGCAACCTGGCCCGCAACATCGCGCGTCGGGGACACACCGTCGCCGTCCACAACCGAACCCCGTCGCGGATGACCAGCCTGCTCGACGAGTACGGCGAGGAGGGTCGTTTCGTCGGGTCGGAGAGTCTCGTGGACTTCGTCGACTCCCTGGAGCGACCGCGGGCGGTCATCGTCATGGTCAAGGCCGGAGCGGGCACCGACGCGGTCATCGACGAGCTGGTCCCGCTGCTCGACGAGGGCGACATCGTGGTCGACGCCGGCAATGCGCACTTCACCGACACCGCGCGCCGCGAGGAGGCGCTTGCCGAGAAAGGTCTGCACTTCGTCGGCATGGGCGTCTCCGGCGGGGAGGAGGGCGCCCTGAACGGCCCCTCGATCATGGTCGGCGGGTCCGAGGAGGCCTACGAGCGTCTCGGTCCGATCCTCGAGTCCATCGCCGCGCAGGTCGACGGGAGCCCGTGCTGCGCCCACGTCGGCCCCGGTGGCGCGGGCCACTTCGTGAAGATGGTGCACAACGGCATCGAGTACGCCGACATGCAGCTGATCGCGGAGTCGTACGACGTCCTGCGACACGTCGTCGGCAAGGAGCCGAGCGAGATCGCCGAGGTGTTCCGGGAGTGGAACGGCGGCGACCTCGACTCGTACCTGATCGAGATCACCGCAGAGGTGCTCAGCCACACCGACGCCGAGACCGGCCGGCCGTTCGTCGACGTGGTCGCCGACGCCGCCGAGCAGAAGGGCACCGGCCGCTGGACGGTGCAGAGCGCTCTCGACCTCGGTGTGCCGATCACCGGGATCGCCGAGGCGACGTTCGCCCGCAGCATCTCCGGTCACCTCGCCCAGCGCCGCGCCGCGCAGGCCGTCTTCGAGGCACCCGACGCGGCCTGCGATCTCGAGGACCCCGACGCGTTCGTCGACGACGTCCGCTCGGCGCTGCTGGCCGCGAAGATCGTCGCCTACGCGCAGGGCTTCGACCAGATCGTGGCCGGCAGCGAGGAGCACGGCTGGGACGTGGACCCGGGGCGGACGGCCGCCATCTGGCGCGGCGGATGCATCATCCGGGCGAAGTTCCTCGACCGGATCGCGGCGGCCTACGAGGCCGAGCCCGACCTGACCACGCTGCTGACCCAGGAGTACTTCGCGCGGACGGTCAAGGACGGTGTCGACGCCTGGCGCCGAGTGGTGGCCACCGCGGTCTCGGCCGGGCTTCCGGTGCCCGCGCTCGGCACCTCGCTGTCGTACTTCGACGCGCTGCGCCGGGACCGGCTGCCGGCTGCGCTGATCCAGGGGCTGCGCGACTTCTTCGGCGCGCACACCTACGGCCGCGTCGACCGGGAGGGCACCTTCCACACCGCGTGGGCCGAGGATCGCGCGGAGTCCCCGGCCGGCTGAGGTGCCCTCGGTCGCCTCCGACACCGGCCGGCGGGTAGCAGGCCGCTCACGCCGGGTCAGCTGTTCTCCCGCCGGAACGTGGCGGTGCCCCACCAGACGGCGAGGCCGAAGAGCAGCACCGCCCAGACCGTGCCCCACAACATCCCGGAGGTGGCGACGTCGCCGGCGAAGGCGTCCCGCACACCGTCCACGACGTGCCGGATCGGCATGAAGCCGCTGGCCCTCTCCAGCCACGACGGGCCGATGGTCATCGGCAGCAGGATCCCCGACAGGAGCAGCACCGGCATCATCACCATGTTGATGACCGGCGCCATCACGTCCTCGGACTTGGTGGTCAGCGCGAGAGCGTTCGAGGCCGCCGCGCAGGCGCCACCGATCAACAGCGTCAGCAACGTCCCGAGCACGATGCCGCCGAGGGGCGCCTCCATGCCCATCGCGAAACCAAGTCCGATCAGGATCAGCGCCTGCACCAGCAGCTGCAGCAGATCCCGGTAGAGGCGACCCACGAGCAGCGCCGTGCGGCTCGCGGGCGTGACCCGCTCGGCCTCGATGACGCCTTCGCGCCACTCGCCGATCAGGCTGAAGCCGGCGAAGAAGGCCCCGAAGATGCCGAGCTGGACGAGCATCCCCGGCACGAAGAAGGTGTAGGCGTTGGTCGCGCCGAACCGGCTGATCAGCGGCTCGAGAAGCGGGCCGAACAGCAGCAGGTAGAGCACCGGCTGCAGCATCCCGATGATCACCCAGGCCGGGTTGCGCAGGTTCATCCGCAGCTGGCGACGGAAGACGATCGAGCTCTCGCGCAGGAATCTCATCGCAGCGCTCCTTCCGGGCTGGGCGTGGAGGCCGGACCATCGGACAGGTGCCGTTCGGACGGTGGCCCGTCCGAGGGCGAACCGTCGGTTCCCTCCGTTGCCTCCGGCGCCGCGTCGGCGTCGCGCAGCGAGCGACCGGTCAGCGCCAGGAAGACGTCGTCGAGGGTCGGACGCGCCACCTCGATGGCGTCGAGGTCGACGCCGGAGCGGTCGAGGTCGCGGATCAGTCCCTGCACGGCACGGCCGGCCCGCGGCACCCGGCCCCGCACGTGCCGGCCCTCGATCTCCACCCCCACGCCGGCAGCTGCACCTGCACCTGCGCTCGCATCGGTCAGGGCGGCGAGCCTCCGGGCGGCCTCGGGGACGTCGGAGGCCTCGACCACCTCGAGGTCGACGAGGTCGCCGGAGACCTGGGCCTTGAGGTTGTCCGGGGTGTCCGCCGCGACGATCCGACCCTGGTCGATGATCAGGATGCGGTCGCAGAGCGCGTCCGCCTCGTCGAGGTAGTGGGTGGTCAAGAAGACCGTCGCGCCACGCCGGTCGCGCAGCGCACGGATGTGCTCCCAGAGGTTGGCGCGGGCCTGCGGGTCGAGGCCGGTCGTCGGCTCGTCGAGGAAGACCATGGACGGCTCGTTGACCAGCCCCATCACGATGTCGAGACGGCGCTTCTGCCCACCCGACATGTTCTTGGGCATCCTGGACCACAGCCCGACCAGGTCGAGCTGCTCGAAGAGGTCTCGGCCCCGCTTCTCGACCACCCGGCGCTGCAGGCCGTAGAGCATGCCGTGGTCCACCACCTCGTCCCCGGCGCGGGCACCGGAGAACGCGCCCCCGGCCTGCGAGACGTAGCCGATGCTGCGCCGTACCTGCTCGGACTCGGTGGCCACGTCGTAGCCCGCGACGGTCGCAGTGCCCGCGGTCGGGCGCAGCAGCGTGGTCAGCATCCGCAGCGTCGTGGTCTTGCCGGCACCGTTGGGGCCGAGGAAGCCGACCACCTCACCCTCGCCCACGTCGAGGTCGACCCCGTCGACGGCGCGCACCTCCGTGCGCTGCCGGCGCGGCCCGGTCTCGAAGGTCTGCACCAGTCCTCGTGCGGTGATCACGCGAGATTCCCCTCCCTGCGCCCCGGAACCGGGTCGCGTCCCTGTGCGGTGCGACGGTCGCGTCGGCACCGGACTCCAGGAAAGACCCGAGCACCGACAGGTTCTCATCGGCGTCGCCGGAGCTGGCGGCAACAGGGCGTCGCATAGAGTTCCCGCCATGACGCCCCGGTCCCGAGACGCCCGGCGGGCCCGGTCCCTGCCAGTGTGGGCCGAGACCCTGCTGCTCCTGGTGCTGGCCCTCGTGGTCTCCGCGATCGTCAAGACGTTCCTCGTGCAGATGTTCTTCGTGCCGTCCGGGTCGATGCGCCCGCTGTTCGTCGACGACGACCGGATCCTGGTCCAGAAGATCTCCTACTGGAACGGCGAGGTGCAGCGCGGCGACGTGGTCGTCTTCGACGACCCCGGCGGCCGGTGGCTGGGGTCCGAGGGCGTGCCGCGGCTCAGCCCGCTGCAGAAGGGCCTCTCCGCGGTCGGGCTGTACCCGACCGGCGGACACCTCGTGAAACGGGTCATCGGGGTCGGCGGCGACCGGGTCGCCTGCTGTGACAAGAGCGGTCGGGTCACCGTCAACGGCGTGCCCCTGAACGAGAAGGGGTACCTGATGAAGGGCGCCAAGCCCTCGGACCGTCGGTTCGCGATCACGGTGCCGAAGGGTCGGATCTGGGTGATGGGGGACAACCGCGCCAACAGCGAGGACTCGCGCTTCCACCAGGACCTGCCCGGCCGTGGCACCGTGCCCGCCGACGACGTCGTCGGCAAGGTGTGGTCGATCGTGTGGCCGTTCGACCGGGCGCAGCTGCTGCACGAGCCGAAGACGTTCGAGAACCCGCGTCTGAAGGCCGGTCGTTAGCGAGCCGCCGTACGACGTCCGGGTCGTGGCAGCCTGACCGCATGGGCAACCTCTACGCGCACGGTCACCACGAGTCGGTGCTGCGCTCGCACCGGTGGCGGACCGCCGAGAACTCTGCCGGCTACCTGCTCCCCCTGCTCGCCCCGGGGACCCGGCTGCTCGACGTCGGCTGCGGGCCGGGCACCCTCACCATGGACCTCGCCGAGCGGATCGGTCCGGACGGTCACGTCACCGCGCTCGAGCCCACCGAGGCCGCCCTCGACCTCGCCCGCGCCGAGGCGCGCCGGCGGGGCACCGCCAACGTGGGCTTCGTGGTCGGGGACGTGCAGGCGCTCGACCTCGCCGACGACCGCTTCGACGTCGTGCACACCCACCAGGTCCTCCAGCACGTCGACGACCCGGTCCGGGCCCTGCGCGAGATGGCGCGGGTCTGCCGGCCGGGTGGGGTCGTCGCGGCCCGAGAGAGCGACTACGGCGCTTTCACCTGGTTCCCGGCAGTCCCGGAGCTCGACCGCTGGAGGGCGATCTACCAGCAGGTCGCCCGCGCCAACGCCGCGGAGCCAGATGCCGGGCGCCGTCTGCTGTCCTGGGCCCGCGCCGCCGGGTTGCGCGAGGTCACTGCCGGCTCCAGCACCTGGTGCTTCGCCTCGCCCGAGGACCGCGTCTGGTGGGGCGGACTGTGGGCCGATCGGATGGTGCACTCGGGCGTCGCCCGCCAGGCAGTCGACCGGGGCATCGCCACCGCCGACGAGCTCGAGCAGGTCGCCGACGGCTGGCGGCGCTGGGCGGAGCACGACGACGGCTGGTTCAGCGTGCTGCACGGCGAGATCCTCGCCCGCGTCTGAACCGGTCGGGTCAGGCAGGCGTGCGGACGCGGAGCTCGGCACCGAGCCGGGCACCGGCGAGCAGCTCGAGCTCGTCGCCGGACCAGAAGCTGCCGGGGTCGTAGTAGTTGGTCGGCCGGTCGTCGCCGAGCAGCCCCATCGCCTGGTACGTCGCGGCGACCACCTCCGCGCAGTACGTCGTCTCGACGTTCGCCGGTCGCCGCCGCCGCCCGGCCGCCCACCTGCCCGCGAGCGCCATCGTCGCCGGGAACGGGGTGCCGTCCATCCGGGCGATGGTGCGCAGCAGGGCCTCCTCCATCGCCGGGGTCACGCTCGCCTCGAGCTGCCGGAGCCAGGCCCGCTGCTCGTAGCGCTGCGACCACTGGTCGACCGCCGCCCGCAGGTCGTGGAGCTGCACCCCTCGGTGGTGGGTGCCGGTCCACAGGTCGAGCAGTCCTCGTCCGAGCTCGGCATGCCACAGCAGCGGCGGCAGGTCGTCGAGCACCACGGCCATCCCGACGTGGTTGACGGGGGCGTTGGTGACCGCCCGGATAGCGTGGTCGGCGGCGGAGCGGCCGCGGAAGAGCCACACGTCCCCGGTGCGGGTCAGCTCGACCGCCTCGTCGAGGGACACCGTGCTGCGCTCGGTCACCATCACGCTCCTGGAGGACTCGGATGAAGCTGTGGAAGGTACTCGGCGTCGCCGGGCTGTCGGGCGTCGCCGCCACCGGCGTCATCATCGCGCGCAACCAGCGGACCCGGGTGCAGCTCACGCCCGACCAGATCCGGCAGCGGCTGCACGAGCGGGTCGACCGGGCCGAGCACGCGGGTCAGGACCCGGACGGCGGACCCGGCGGTCCGACCGGTCCCGGGAGCCCGGCGAGCACCGCGCGGGCGTAGGCCCGCTCGGCGTCGATGTCGACGTGCCGCTCCTCCCCGGTGAGTACCACGGCGTAGCCGCCGGTGACGGACTCGAGCCGCAGGAACCGGTCGCCGAGCAGGTCCCGCAGCTGGTCCTCGCGCGGCATCCAGATCACCTCGCTCTGGGCGATGCTGTCCAGCGCCCACTCCACGGTGCCGTTGAAGCGCATCTCGGTCCCCGTCGGCAGGTCGGAGGCCTCGATCGACATGCCGCTGACCACGAAGACCTCGTCGTCGAGGTCCCGGTCGGGGATGTGGAACCGGTCCCCGCTCGCGGGTCGCCAGGCCAGGCCGCGCCGGGCCAGCTCGACGGCGAGCGCTCGGGTGATCACCGGTCCATGATGCCGCGGTGGTGCTCGCCCACCAGCCCGCGGAGCCGGACGTTGTCGTCCTCGAGGGTGAGGACCAGGGCGATGCCGGCGAGGTTCAGCCCGTGGTCGAGCAGGGCGAGGATCCGGCGTACCCGGTCCAGGTCGTCCTCGCTGTAGCGACGCGTGCCGCCGTCGGTGCGGGTGGGCTCGACGAGCCCGCGCCGCTCGTAGACCCGGAGGTTCTGCACGCCCGCCCCGGTCAGCTCGGCCGCGACCGAGATCGCGTAGAGGGCTCGACTGCTCGCCGGCGCCGTCATGCTCCTCCTCCGAAAAAAGTTCCTGTCCGCTCTTGCCTCGACAGGGTACCTGAGTTATATAAAACCTGTAACCATCAATAGAGGGTCGGGAGAGCCGGCCCCCCAGTCTGATCGGAGGTACCGCGATGTTGATGCGCACCGACCCCTTCCGTGAGTTCGACCGCCTGGCCCAGCAGGTCCTCGGCGCCGGTACCACGAGCCGTCCAGCCGTGATGCCGATGGACGCCTGGCGCGAGGGCGACACCTTCGTCATCGAGTTCGACCTTCCGGGCGTGGCGCCCGACACCCTGGACATCGACGTCGAGCGCAACGTCCTGACGGTCAAGGCCGAGCGGACCCGGCGCAACGGCGACTGGGAGACGCTGGCGTCCGAGCGCCCGACGGGACTGTTCAGCCGGCAGCTGGTGCTCGGGGACAACCTCGACCTCGAGCACATCGAGGCGAACTACGACGCCGGCGTGCTGCGGCTGCGCGTGCCCGTCGCCGAGCGGGCCAAGCCGCGCAAGATCGAGGTCGCGCATGCCGGGAGCGACCAGACGGCCATCGACGCCTGAGACCGCCCGCTGGCACCGGACCGGTCCCGCCCCGGAGTCGGGGCGGGGCCGGTCGCTCGTCACCGGCCCGTCAGCCACATCGCGGCGTACGGCGCCAGCTGCACGGCGTCGTCGCGGACCGTCGGCGCCGACCCGGTGACGTGGTCCACGAGCGCGGACGGGTCCAGGCCGAGCGAGGCAAGCACGTCCAGCGGCACGTGCCGCGGCTCGTCCACGACGTTGTAGGCGCCGAGGAACGGTCCCCGGGGGTGGCGGCGCGCCACCAGCAGCACGCCGGGGTCGCGGGGATCCAGCACCTCGGCCGGCACCGACGCGTGCAGGTGCGGCAGCGCGGCGCGGGCGCCGACCAGGCGTCGTACCCCCGCGCGGATGCCGTGCTCGTCGGGGAACTCCTCCCCCGGGGCCGGCCAGGGCATCCGCTGTCGGTGCGCCCAGCGGTTGTCCTCGGCGTGCGAGGGCTCGAGGTCGAACCCGTGGTCGTTGAGCAGCCCGAGCTCGTCGCCCATCCAGATCACCGGGAGCCCCCCGAAGCCGAGGACCAGCGCGTGCGCCAGCAGGATCCGGTCGACGGCCCCGGGGTCGCCGACCTCCAGCCCGGCCAGCGAGGCCAGCGATCCCGAGATCCGCCGGTCGCCGGTCGCCGGGTTCTCCTGGAAGACCAGCCCCCGTGCCCACGACCCGGGGAACTCCCCGGCGTAGAAGTCGGACAGGAAGCGCCGGTGCTCGAAGCCGGACAGCCCCACCGCCGCTGCGTCCTCGTCGGAGACCGCCCACCCGATGTCGTCGTGGCAGCGGGCGTAGGTGATCCACGCGGTCGTCGACGGCGGGGCGGGCAGCTGCTGCAGTGCGTGAGCGGCCAGCGTGACGTTCCGCGAGGCCAGCATCGACCAGATCTGGACCATGAGGCCGTTGTGGTAGGCCAGGTCGCTCACCTTGCCGTGGTGCTCCCCCGTCCCGAGGTAGGCGACCAGGTCCTGCGGCCCGACGATCGCCTCGGCCTTGAACACCACCGCGGGACACGCCATCCGGGCGACCGTCCGCAGCGCCTGGGTGAGCGCGTGCACCTCCGGCTGGTTCTGGCAGTTCGTGCCCATCCGCTTCCAGGTGAACGCGATCGCGTCCATCCGGAAGACCTCCACCCCCTGGTTGGCGAGGAAGCAGACGATGTCCGCGAACTCGCACAGCACATCGGGGTTCGCCCAGTTCACGTCCCACTGGTAGGCGTTGAAGGTCGTCCAGACCCAGCCGTCCAGGTCGTCGTCCCAGGTGAAGCTGCCGGGGGCGAAGTCGGGGAACACCTCGGGAAGCGTGGCCTCGAAGGCGTCCGGCATCGACCGGTCGGGGTAGACGTAGAAGTAGTCGCGGTAGCGCGGGTCGCCCGCGCGGGCTCGCTCCGCCCACTCGTGCTCGCGGGCCACGTGGTTGAGCACCAGGTCCAGGCACAGGCTGATGCCCTCCTCGCGCAGCGCGCTCGTGAGCGGGCGCAGGTCCTCGATGGTGCCCAGGTCCTCGCGGACGCTGCGGAAGTCCCGCACCGCGTAGCCACCGTCGCTCGGCGTCGGACGTGGGGTCAGCAGCGGCATCAGGTGCAGGTAGGAGACCCCCAGGTCACGCAGGTACGACGTCCGCTCGGCCACCCCGCGCAGCGTGCCCGCGAACCGGTCGGCGTAGGCCGCGTAGCCGACGGTCTCCGGGCGCTGGAACCAGTCAGGAGCCAGGGACCTGCGCAGGTCGAGCCGGTGCAGGTCGTCGGCCCGCTCCGCGAAGGCCCGGGCCGCCAGCGCGACGAGCCGTCGCTCCACGTCCTCGGCGTCGACGTACAGCGGCCGGAGGGCCGCGCGCAGGTCGGGGAGCCACCGCTCGGCTCGTGCCTCGAAGGTCTCCCGACGGTGCGACGGCAGCGAGCCCAGCAGCGCCTGGGTCTCGGACGTAGGATCCGGGGAGGGCATCGGGTCAGTATGTCGAGACCGCCGCGAGAGCGGGAGTCGGACGTGTCACACGGTCGCCCTCGGGTACCAGACAGCCCTTGCCCAACCGTTCGGGAGACCACATGGCCAGCGCGCCGGAGACCGACCAGTCGGAGCGCGCCGACGCGCTCGGCGGAGCCCGCCCGGTCGAGCGCGGCTCGTTCCGGGACCGGGTGCGCCGCAAGCCCGGCATGCGCTACGTCTGGCGCGGTGGGGTCTTCCTGCTCGGCCTGCTCTTCATCGCCGGCGGTGTCGCGCTGATCGTGCTGCCCGGCCCGCTCACCATCCCCCCGGTGATCATCGGCCTGTGGATCTGGTCCACGGAGTTCGAGTGGGCGCACCGCTTCTTCGCGGTCTGGAAGGAGAAGGGCCAGGACGCCTGGGCGCACGCCAAGCGACGCCCCGTGAGCTCGACCATCGTCACGGTCGGTGGTCTCGCTCTGGCCGGGTTCGCCTTCTGGGCAGCTCGCCACTGGCACCTCGTTGCCCGCGCGGAGGATCTCGTCGGGCTCTCCTGAGCCCGCTCTCACCGATGGCGTACGTCGACACGCACCGCGTCAGCCTGGACGCGACGCCGGACCAGGCGTGGGGCGTGGTGATCCGGCTCGGTGGCGACGAGCGGCTCTGGGTCCCCCTTCCGCTGTGGCGCGCCCGGGGAGCGCTCGAGCGGCTCGTCGGCGGGCCCGGCCACCGGATCGAGGGGCCGGGGCGTCCACTGCGACCCGGCGACACCATGGACTTCTGGAGGGTCGAGGAGGTCCACGCCCCGACCCGGTTGCGGCTGCGGGCCGAGAGCCTGCTGCCCGGGACCGCCTTCCTCGACATCGGGGTCGAGGCCCGCGGCGCCCGCACCGAGCTGTCCCTGCGCACCGAGTTCCATCCCGCCGGTCCGGCCGGGCACCTGTTCTGGTGGTCCGAGCTCCCGGCCCACAAGGTCGTCTTCGAGCTGATGACCCGACGCCTGGCCGCCCTCGTCTCCGCCGGCTGAGCGGGACTTGAACCAGCAACATCGCGGACTAGCGTGGATGCGGCCGCACCCCCGGCCTCCCCTCCGATCCCCACTGCAGGAGCATCTGTGACCAGCACCGCCACCGAGAACCTCGCCACGCCCTCGGGCACCTTCCGCATCGGAGGGGAGCTCCCCGTCGTCCGCCTCGGCTACGGCACCATGCAGCTGCCCGGCGAGGGTGTGTGGGGTCCGCCGCGCGACCGCTCCTCGGCGCACGCGGTGCTGCGCCGGGCCGTGGAGATCGGCGTGACGTTCTTCGACACCGCCGACTCCTACGGCCCCGAGGTCGCCGAGGACCTGCTGCGCGAGGCCCTGCACCCCTACGCCGACGACGTCGTGATCGCCACCAAGGCCGGGCTGACCCGCCAGGGGCCCGGGAAGTGGACCCCGGTCGGTCGTCCGGCGTACCTGCGCCAGCAGTGCGAGCTCTCGCTGCGCCGGCTCGGCCTCGAGCAGATCCCGCTGTTCCAGCTGCACCGGATCGACCCCGACGTGCCGGTCGAGGACCAGGTCGGTGAGCTGAAGGCGCTCCAGGACGAGGGCAAGATCCGCCACATCGGGCTCTCGGAGGTCGGCGTCGCGCAGCTCGAGGAGGCCCGCAAGATCGCCACCATCGCGACCGTGCAGAACCTCTTCAACCTGGCCAAGCGGGACGCCGAGCCGCTGCTGGACCACTGCGAGGAGAACGACATCGGGTTCATCCCGTGGTTCCCGCTGGCCACCGGCGAGCTCTCCCAGGAGGACGGCCCGCTCGCCGAGGCCGCGCGACAGCACGACGCGACCCCGTCGCAGCTGGCGCTGGCGTGGCTGCTGCGCCGCTCCCCGGTGATGCTGCCGATCCCGGGCACGTCGAGTCTCGACCACCTGGAGTCGAACACCGCCGCGGCCGGCATCGAGCTCACCGACGACGAGTTCGAGGCGCTGGGAAGGGCGATCTGAGGTGCGCTACGAGAGGCTGGGCACCACCGGGCTGCAGATCTCCGCGCTCACGCTCGGCTGCATGAGCTGGGGCGACCCGACCCGCGGCGGCCACCCGTGGGTGCTCGACGAGGAGTCCGCACGCGGCGTCATCAAGGACGCCCTCGAGGCCGGGATCAACGTCTTCGACACCGCCAACGTCTACTCCGCCGGCAGCAGTGAGGAGTTCACGGGCCGCGCGCTCCGCGACTTCGCCGAGCGTGAGGACGTGGTGATCGCGACCAAGGTCTTCAACCGGATGCGACCGGGGCCGAACGGCGCGGGCCTGTCCCGCAAGACGATCATGCAGGAGATCGACGCGTCGCTGCGGCGGCTCGGGACCGACTACGTCGACCTGTACCAGATCCACCGATGGGACCACGAGACGCCGATCGAGGAGACGATGGAGGCGCTGCACGACGTGGTGAAGGCCGGCAAGGCCCGCTACCTCGGCGCCTCCTCGATGTACGCCTGGCAGTTCGCCAAGGCCCAGCACGTCGCCGACCTGCACGGCTGGACCCGCTTCGTCTCGATGCAGAACCACTACAACCTGCTCTACCGCGAGGAGGAGCGGGAGATGCTGCCGCTGTGCCAGGACCTGGGCGTCGGCGTGATCCCGTGGAGCCCGCTGGCCCGCGGCCGGCTGACGCGGGAGTGGGACACCGAGACCGCGCGCACGGCGACCGACGAGTTCGGCGGCACCCTCTACCGCGACGAGGACAGGGCGATCGTCGACCAGGTCGGCTCGGTGGCCGACAAGCGCGGCGTACCCCGGGCGCAGGTGGCACTCGCCTGGTTGCTCCACCAGCCCGCCGTGACGTCCCCGATCATCGGCGTCACCAAGCCGCACCATCTCGCGGACGCGGTCGCCGCGCTGGACCTCGAGCTCACCGACGCCGAGCTCGACGAGCTGGGCGCCGGCTACGTCCCCCACGAGATCGCCGGTCACCGCTGACCCGGGGCCAACTCGGGCCCAACTCCGGGCCACAACCGGGTAGTCCGTGACGAAAAGCAGCCCCGGGAAGCCCTTTCGCGCTGCTTAACGTCACGGATTACCCGAATTAGCGTCACGGATTATCCGAAGGCCGGACCCCAGACGGTCCGAGGTCAGCCTCCGTTGACGAACCCGGCCACGTCGTCACCGACGTACTTGTCGGACACGGCCTTCGCGCCTCCGGGAACGTCCGCGGCGCGGAAGATGTAGCTGGTGTCGCTCGGCGACTTCCCGGTCTCGAACTTCAGGGGCACGGCCAGGCCACCGGTCTGGACCGTGCCCAGCTCGTCCTTGGCCTTCGAGACGCCCTCGGGCGTGAGGTCGCCGTTCTCGCACGCCTTGTCCAGGATCTGCCGCATCACGTCGGCCGCGGCGGTGCCGAAGACGACGCCCAGCGTCGGGTCGCCGGGGTGGACGGCCTGGTAGGACTTGAGGAGATCCGGCAGCTTGTCGAACGGCGCCACG
The DNA here is from genome assembly GCA_963810435.1 of uncultured Actinomycetota bacterium. GTDB lineage: Bacteria > Actinomycetota > Actinomycetes > Propionibacteriales > Nocardioidaceae > Nocardioides_B. Next base: position 907,596 of record CAWENL010000003.1, on the reverse strand, counting down.
GGCGAGGCCACGTACAGGTTCTTCTTCAGCGCCGGACCCGCGGGGCCCTTGAGGAGCGCAGGGGCGAAGACCGGGTTGTTGCCGGCGATCGGGACGTTCAGGCCTCGCGAGGCGGCGACACCGGCTACCGAGGCGGTCTGGCCCGGGGCCACGGTGAGCGCGATCGCCTTGACGCCCACGGCCTTCAGCTTGGAGACCTGGGCGGTCATGTCCGTGTCGGTCGACTGGATCTGTCGCTCGACGATCGTCATGCCGTGCTGCTTGGCGAAGTACTTCGAGCCGTTCAGGCCGCCCGCGCCGTACTCACCCTCGAAGTAGATGTGACCGATCTTGTCGCCCTCCTTGATCTTGCCCTTCGCGAGCAGGTAGTCGAGGACGTTGATCATCTCCACCTCGTACGTCGCACCGACGATGGCGATCTCGGGGCTCTCGGTGAGGGACTGCGCCCAGGCGGCGGGGATGTTGACCATGTGGTCCTTGTCGAACTGGGGCAGCAGACCGGTGTTGATCGGCGAGCCGATCGTCTGCTCGATCGCCAGCACGTTGTTGTGGATCGAGCTGTAGAGCTGGATGCCGCGCTGCGTGTCGTACCCGTGGTCCTTCACGGTCTCCTTCACGGTGTACTTCCCGCAGATCTTGTCGCCCGCGTTCTGCTTCTTCCAGTAGAGCGCCTGGGCGTTGGTGATGTCCTTGCCGAGCGCCGCGAAGACGCCGGTCAGGTCGGTCAGGGCACCGAGCTGGATGGTGGTGCCGTCGACCCCGCGACGAGATCTTGACCCCGTCCTGGGTGGTCTGCTTCGAGCTCGACCTCTTGGTGCTGCAGGCCGACGCCGCCAGCACCATGGCGGCCGACGCGAGCGCGGCCGCTCCTCGCTTCGTGTGCTTCTTCATTCCTTGTCTCCTTCGGTTGGCGGATCGGCACGCCGAGGCGTGGTGATCCGGTCCTGCCCGGCACCTGAGTCCGCTGCGGACGCAGCAGCCGGTGCACGGTCGTGACGCCTGAGTCGGCGCGCGAGGCCGGCGAGGCCGCCGGGCTCGAAGAGCACGACGAGGACGATCGCCCCGCCGTACAGGAAGGCAGCCGCCTGGCTCGCGACGATCCCGGACTGCCCGGGATCCACGATGAACGGCAACGAGCCGGCGTACTGCTGGAAGACCAGGGGGAGCGCGCTGACGAAGACCGCGCCCAGGACCGACCCCGTCACCGACCCCAGACCGCCCAGGACGATCATCGCGAGGAACTGCACCGAGAGGGTGAGCCCGAACGAGTCCGGGGCGACCGAGCCGATCGAGAGCGCGTAGAGCACCCCCGCCAGGCCGGCGTACATGGACGAGACCATGAACGCCTTGGCCTTGTAGTCGCGGACGTCGACTCCCATCACCGACGCCGCGACCTCGCTGTCCCGCAGGGTCTGCAGCGCGCGACCCGGTCGTGAGCGCACGAGGTTCGAGGCGAACCAGCAGGCGCCGATGCACAGCGCCAGGCCGAGGTACCAGAGCCGCTCGGCCTGCCCGAAGGGCACCCCGAGGACCTCGAAGTACGGCGAGTCGGTCGCCGCCGAAGCTGAAGCCGAAGAGGGCGAAGTCGGGCACCAACCGGCCGTTGAAGCCGCCGGTCACGCTCGTCCAGGTGTTGAGCACGTGCTCGCCGATGAAGACCAGGCCGAGCGAGGCGATGCCGAGGTAGATCCCGCTCAGCCTGGCCGCGATGGGGCTGAAGGCGAGCCCTGCGATGCCGGCGGCGACCACCCCCAGCGCCATGCCCACGAGCGGCGGCCACTCGCAGCCCGCTGTACGGCGTTGGCGGTGCCGCCCGGGGCGCCCGACACGAAGGTGTAGGTCACCGCCCCGACCGCGAGGAAGAAGGCGTGACCGAGGGAGAGCTGGCCGGTGGTGCCGACCAGGAGGTTGAGCCCGAGCGCCCCGATGACCGCGCCGAAGACCGCGAAGCCGGTCCGCAGCCAGAACTCCTGCGACGTAGAGCGGGAGCAGGAGCAGCACGCACGAGCCCGGCGAGCAGGAGCACCCACTTGACCAGGGGTCCACGGTTCGCGCCGCGGCTGCGTGCAGGTGCCGCGTCGGGAACCCGCTGCTCGGCGGTAGTGGTGGTCTCAGACACGAGTCATCTCCCGGGTGCCGAACAGTCCGGACGGTCGCACCAGCAGCACGGCGACCATGACGACGTACGGCACCACGTCGCCGAACCCGCGCCCGAGGAAGGCGATCTGGTCCTGGTAGCCGGCGGCCATGGCCTCGGCGAGCCCGATCAGCACGCCGCCCGACCAGAGCACCGCCCGTCGAGTCGAGCCCGCCGAGGATCGCCGCCGGCAGGGCGCTCAGGGCGACCGTCGCGACCGCGGGCGTCACGCCCGGTGTCGGGGCGCCGACGGCGAAGAGGCCAGCGACCGCGGCCAGCATCCCGGCGAGCATCCACGCGAACATGGAGACCCGGCCCATCCGGATGCCCATCAGCGCCGCCGCTTCGCCGTCCTCGGCCGCGGCGCGCATGGAGATGCCCCAGCTCGAGTACTTGAAGGTCACGAAGAACGCCGCGATGAGCACAGCGGCCGCGACGATGGCGAGGGCCCGGTTCTCGGTGATGCCGACACCACCGAGCTTGAGGGCACGCGCCTCCCCAGGGGTGACCGAGGTTGAGGATGTCGGAGCCGATCCGCCGGGTCAGCTCGGTGACGATGATCAGGTCGACGCCGATCGTGAGGATCGCGAGGCTGATCACCGGCGCGCCGCGCAGCCGGTTGATGAGCACGCCGCTCGACGAGCATCGCCGCGATCGCCGCGCCGCCGATGCCCACCACGAGCGCTCCCCAGAAACCGAGCGTGTCGTGGAAGCGGGCCATCAGGTAGGCCCCGAGCAGCAGCAGTGAGCCCTGCATGAAGCTGGTGACCTCGCTGGCCTTGAAGATGATGACGAAGCCCAACGCGATCAGCGCGTAGACCGCGCCGAGCGACAGGCCGTTCAGCAGGAGCGACAGGAACTGGGTCATGACGAGCTCTCCTCGTGGTCCTGGTCGTGGTCGGGCTGGTCCGGTCGGCCGCTGCGCGTCTTCCGGGGGTCCTCGTCGTCCCCGGAACCGAGGTAGGCGCGGATCACCTCGGGGTCGGTCTGGGTCTCCTGAGGGGTGCCGTCGGCGATGAGGCGGCCGAAGTCGAGCACGGTGACCCGGTCCGCGATGCTCATCACCATGCCCATGTCGTGCTCGACCAGGACGATGGAGATGCCGAGTGCGTCGCGGATCTCGAGCACGGCTCGCGCCATGCGCTCGGTCTCCTCGGAGTTCATGCCGGCCACGGGCTCGTCGAGGAGCAGCAGCCGCGGCTCGGTGCACAGCGCGCGCGCGACCTCGACCCGCTTCTGGTCGCCGTACGACAGGACGCCCACGGGGAGGTCCGAGCTTGTCGCCGAGCTCGAGGAACTCCGCGATCTCCCCGACGCGTGCGCGGTGCCGGCGGCTCTCCCGGGTCGCCGTCGGCAGCCGCAGACCGGACGCGAGGAAGCCGGCGTGGGTCAGGGCGTGACGCCCGAGCATCAGGTTCTCCGCCACGGTCTGGGTGCCGGACAGCGCGATGTTCTGAAAGGCGCGGGAGACGCCGAGACGGGCGATCTTGTGCGGACGCATCCCGTTGAGCACCGTGTCGCCGAGGCGCACCTCGCCCGCCGTGGCGCGGTAGACGCCCGACAGCACGTTGAACATCGTCGACTTGCCGGCGCCGTTCGGGCCGATGATCGCGTGCACCGTCCCCGGCCGCACCGTGAACGACACATCGGAGAGCGCCTTCACGGCGCCGAACTCGACCGTGACGTCCTCGACGGTCAGCGTCTCGACGTCCGAGCGAAGCTCGACCGAGGGTGCCGGTACTCACTGCGACCACCTCGTCAGCGTCTTCTTCGGGCGCGTCGGCCGTGGCCGCGGGTCGCTCGGCCGCCTCGTCGGTGCCGTGGCCGAGGTACAGGCGCTGGACGGCGTCGGACTGCGCCAGCTCGTCGGCCGACCCGGACAGCGACACGCGCCCGACGTCGAGGACGAACGGCGGTGTCGGCGGCGCTGAGCGCCATGGTCGCGTTCTGCTCGACGAGCAGGACCGAGGTGCCCTGGCGGTTGATCTCACGGATCACCTCGCCGATCTGGCCGATGATGCGGGGCGCGAGCCCGAGGGAGGGCTCGTCCAGGAGCAGCAGTCTCGGCCGGGACATCAGGCCTCGTCCCATGGCGAGCATCTGCTGCTCCCCCCCGGACAGCAGGCCGGCTCGCTGTGAGCGTCGATCCGCGAGGACCGGGAACATGTCGTAGATCCGCTCGTAGTCGGCGGATCGTTCCGCCCCGCGTCCCGGACCGCGAGTCCGCCGGCCCTCAGGTTCTCCTCCACCGTGAGCCGGGTGAAGATGCGACGCCCCTCCGGCACCTGGACCAGGCCGCTGGAGACGCATCGGGCGGGGTCACGGCCCTTGAGGTTCTCGCCGCGATACAGGATCTCGCCGCGCTCGACGCGGCCGCGGTGCAGGCGCAGGGTGCCGGAGAGCGCCCGGAGGAGCGTGGTCTTGCCGGCGCCGTTGCTGCCGAGCAGCGCCACCACGGCGCCTTCGTCGACCGTGAGGCTGACCCCTCGCAGTGCCTGGACCGCACCGCCGTACGTCACGACGAGGTCGCGGACCTCCAGGACGGGGCCACCCGCGGCGGAGGAGTCGCTCATGCCCGGGTCTCCGAACGGGGATCACGCGTCAGGGGCACGCCGACACCGACCAGGCCCGCCCGGCTGCCGGCGCGCAGCCGGTGGTCCGCCGAGCAGCCGGCCATGCAGCTTCCCTCCTGTGGCGGGTGAGCAAGCAGACGTATCGAACGTGAGTCATGTCACTATGGACGAGGCCGGCCCCGTCACACAACGTGGACCATGAGCCTTTCTAGAGCTGGTCGAGGTCGTCCCAGGCGATCATGCGAGAGGGCGAGGCGCGCGTCGCCGCCCTGGTTGCCGCGACCCCCGAGCTGGCCGTCGGCCGCGCCGAGGCAGTCCTCAGTGTCGTCCTGGAGCAGCGGGACGACGAGCGGACGCTGCCGATCAGCACGTGGCGGGAAAGGCAGGACACCCAGGTCGGCGCCGTGAGCGAAGCCCCAGGTCGGAAGACCTGGGGCCTTTGGTGCGCGAGGGGGGAGCTGAACCAGAGGGATCTCACGCCGAAACCGTCCGGACTCCCCCTCGGACTACCCGGATCGACCGCGAAAACGAGCCGGTGGGGAGGTAGTCACCCCGCGCAACCCGCATGAGGTGCGGGGTCGTCCCGCGGTCCCTGTAGTGGTCAATCAGTGGCGCCACCGCCTCGTGGAACCGCAGCAGCTCAGCGGCATGTTGAACACCTCCGGCGGCAACCGCCGATGGATCCTCGTCGACGTGGACCGGTACGCCGGTGGCCTATCCAATGCGGCGGGGCTCGCGGCAGACTGGCCCCGTGACCACCGACCTGCTCGCGTTCAGCGACGACGTCCCGGTGGAATCTTTCGCCTCGGGGGCGGTCCTCATCGTCGAGGGGGTTCACCCGGATCGGGGACGGAGAGGTCGTCCGCTCGCTCGGTCCTGGTCAGGGGTTCGGGGAGATCGGGCCTCCTCCGGCGCGTCCCCCGGACGGCCACGGTGCGAGCCACCCGCGCACTCCGGATCGAAGGCGCTGCGCTCCGACCGCTTCCTGCCTGTCGTGCTCGGCTACCCACCGAGCCGCCGCGAGCGGTGCGTCCAGCGCGTCTCCTCCACGTTCCGTCGTCCTCGCTCGTCGTTCGAGCTTCCACAACCCTCGACATCGGCGTGCTCGCGGGACCGGCGGGCCTCGCCGGCGCTCCCTCGGCTGATCGGCGGAAGTTCGGCGCGCCAGACTCGAGCCGTACCTACGAGCTGATCGATGGTGATCGTGGCGCACAACACCCCGGAGACGGCGTCGAGTGACCGGCCGCTGCGTGTGCTGGGCATCTTCGCCCACCCTGACGACGAGACGCTGTGTGCCGGCGGCACCTTCGCCAAGTACGCGAGTGCCGAGGCCGATGTCCGCGTGGTCTCGCTGACCAAGGGGGGAGCCGGCCAGATCAGGGACGCGGGAGCGGCGACGCGAGCGAGCCTGACCGCGGTTCGGGCCAAGGAGCTGGATGCCGCCGGATGCGAGCTGGGGCTGACCGAGACGAGATGCTTCGACTATCAGGACGGGGAGCTGGCCGGGATCGACAGCCGCATCCTGGTCGGGCTCGCCTCGGACTTGCTGGACGAGATGGATCCCGATGTGCTGGTCACGTTCGCGCCCGACGGGTTCACCGGCCATCCGGACCACATAGCTGTCGGAGCAGCCGTCACTGCCGCCTGCTACGAGAGGCGAGCCGCCCGGCCGATCCGACTCTTCCACTGCCGTCCCCCGCGCAGCAGGATGCTGCTCCGCAACCGGTTGGCGGAATGGGTCGTCGAGCTGGCGAACCGCTTCAGGGGCACCGAGGACTTCGTGCGTGCTCTGTGGGTCTTCTCGCGCGAGGCGGCCGCGCTCGGTTACGCGGGCGATCGGGTCGACATCGAGTGGTTCCCTCGCGACTTCTACCTGATCGAGCAGGGCGAGGCCCCGACGAAGATCTACTTCCTGCTGTCCGGTCAGGTGGAGATCCGTCGTGAGGGACAGGACGGCCGCGTCCGAGCGGTCGACCGATCGGGCCAGGGGGAGTTCATCGGCGAGCAGGGCGTGGCCGCGGGCCGACCCCGCAACGCGCACGTGGTCGCCGTCGAAGACGTCACCTGCCTGACGTTCTCAGCGTCCGAGGACGTCCCCGTCGACGGGGCTGAGGGGCAGGCACAGCTGCTCGTCACGAGATCGCTGCCGTCGGGCGACCGGATCGACGCGAGCGTGAGCACCTGCATCGACGTGACCGACTTCGTCGGTCACAAGATCCGCGCCACCGCCGCGCACCGCACGCAGTACCCGATCGACCCGAGCATGTTCCCCGAGTCGATGCTTCGCGAGATGTTCGGCGTCGAGTACTTCACCCAGGTGCTGCCGGAACGGGAGCTAGGCACGTCACTGCTGGACCCGTAGGTCAGGACCCGCGAGAGTGGATCGCCGAGCCGCGCTAGAGCTCGGCGGCCACATCGGCGAACGCGGCTGTCGAGAGGCATCGCTCCATGCGGTCGGGCAGGATGGTGCAGACGTGGTGCCCTGAGCCGAGGCGGGCGGCGAGCCGTCGCGCTGCGACGATGCTCAGCCCGCTCGACGGACCGATGCCCAGGCCCCGGCGACCCAAAGCCCCAGGTCATCGACCTGGGGCTTTCGTGCGCGAGGGGGGAGTTGAACCCCCACGCCCTTTCGGGCACACGGACCTGAACCGTGCGCGTCTGCCTATTCCGCCACTCGCGCGTGAAGCCCGCTCAGGCTATCCCACCGCCGGGAGGTCCCCCAAACCGGGCGCTCGCCCGGCACGCGCCTCCCGCGAGGCCGCACCGAGGTGCCCGTTACGATGCCTTAGGCCGGTCCCCGCCACCGGTGCCTCACGTGCGCACGGCCGGCGAACGTGCACCCGCAAAAGGGACCCGAACGAGACGGAGAGGAGGCGGGACGATGGGCATGCTCCAGCGGTTCGAGGACCGCCTCGAGCAGATGGTGTCCGGCGCCTTCGCGAAGGCCTTCCGCAGCGCCGTCCAGCCCGTCGAGATCGCGGCCGCGCTGCAGCGCGAGGTCGACAACTCCGCGCAGATCCTCTCGCGCAACCGGCGGCTGGTCCCCAACCAGTTCCACGTCGAGCTCTCACCGCAGGACCACGAACGGCTCGCGCCGTACTCCTCGACGCTGGCCCAGGAGCTGACCGAGATGCTGCGCGAGCACGCTCACGAGCAGTCCTACGTCTTCACCGGTCCGGTCACCATCGCCTTCGACGAGCACGAGGACCTCTCCACCGGCCGGTTCCGGGTCCGCAGCGCCGCGCTGGCGAAGGTCACCCCGTCGTCCGACCGGTCGGTCACCGACACCGCCGTACGACGGGCCCGGGTGATCCTCGAGGTCAACGGCATGAAGCACCCCCTCGACCCCCCGGGGATCGTGATCGGCCGGGGCACCGATGCCGACCTGCGCATCAACGATCCCGGCGTCTCGCGTCGGCACGCGGAGATCCGGGTGCAGGCAGGCGACAGCAGCGGCGCGGACGTCAGCGTCGTCGACCTCGGCTCCACCAACGGCATGCTCGTCAACGGCAGCCGGGTCCAGCAGGCGAGCCTCGACGACGGGGGGACGGTCAAGATCGGCAACACGACGATGACCGTGCGGTTCCTGCCCGCCGGAACTGGCTCGTCGGTCCGGGAGGGGTGAGCCGCCGGTGTCGGAGCTGACCCTCATGCTGATCCGGTTCGCCTACCTGGCGATCTTGTGGATCTTCGTGCTCTCGGCGATCTCGGTGGTCCGCTCGGACATGTTCGGCGCCCGCATCGACTCGACGCCGCGAGCCGACCGCAAGGCCGAGAAGCAGGCGCGCAAGCAGGATCGCTCGCGTGGCAAGCCGGCCAAGCGTCCCCGCGGCGCCCCCACCCACGTCGCAGTCGTCGACGGCGCCAACGCCGGCGAGACGGTCTCGCTCGACGAGGCCCCCATCCTCATCGGACGCGGCGCCGACGCGGCGATCCGGCTCGACGACGACTACGTCTCCACCCGGCACGCCCGGATCGCCGTCTCGAACGACCAGTGGTTCGTGGAGGACCTCGGCTCGACCAACGGCACCTACATGGGCTCGCACCGCCTGACCCAGCCCACCACCCTCCAGCTCGGCAGCAAGGTCCGCATCGGGAAGACCACGCTCGAGCTGAGGAAGTAGGGCTGCTCGCCTCCATGGCCGACCAGGAGTTCACCGACCCGAACGCCGAGGGGACGCCCCCGAGCGGGCGCGTGCTCGCGCTCCGCTATGCCGCCCTGTCCGACGTCGGCCGGGTCCGCAAGGACAACCAGGACTCCGGCTACGCCAGCGAGCACCTGCTGGTGGTCGCGGACGGCGTCGGCGGCGCGGCCCGGGGTGACGTGGCCAGCAGCACCGCGATCCAGGCGCTGCGCCGCCTCGACGGTCCCGCCGACGGAGACCCGCTGGAGGCGCTCGCCGGTGCCATCCACCGAGCGCACGACCGGATCGCGGAGCTGGTCGAGCAGGACCCCGAGCTCGAGGGCACGAGTACGACGGTCACGTCGGTGCTCTTCGACGGCAGCCGCGTCGGCGTCGCGCACATCGGCGACAGTCGCGGTTACCTGCTCCGCGAGGGCACGCTGTCACAGCTGACCAAGGACCACACGTTCGTGCAGAGCCTCATCGACGAGGGCCGGATCACCGAGGAGGAGTCCCGCAGCCACCCGCACCGCAACCTCATCCTGCGCGCGGTCGACGGGGTGCACGAGACCGACCCGGACCTGTTCTACATCGAGCTGGCCCCCGGCGACCGGCTGCTGCTGTGCAGCGACGGCGCCTCCGGGGTGCTCGACCGGGACCGGCTCACCGACATCCTCGGCACCGGCTCGATCGACTTCGCGGTCGTCGAGCTCATCCGCGCGTCGCTGGAGGCGGGCAGCTCGGACAACGTCACCTGCGTGGTGGCCGACGTCGTGGAGACGTCCCCGGACGGCGAGGGAGCCCCCGGCACGGGCGGCGGACCGGTCGTCGTCGGGGCGGCTGCCGAGCAACCCCGCCGGGCGGGGCAAGCCTCGAAGAGCTTCTTCCGGGGCCACCGCGGCGGCGACACGGGGGAGATGGACCCCGTGCCCGGCGAACCGGGAGGGGGGACCCCCGACGGTGCGGACGGGGAGACCGACCTCGAGGAGCTGCGCTACGCACCACGCGAGCCGAAACGGGGCGGCTGGGGCCGTCGGCTCGCCGTGCTGCTGGTGCTCGCGCTGATCCTGGCGGCCGCGGGGCTGCTCGGCTGGCGCTGGAGCCAGGACCAGTACTTCGTCGCCGCCCAGGACGGGAAGGTCGCGATCTTCCAGGGCGTGCAGGCCGACATCCCCGGGCTCCGCACCAGCCGACTGACCGAGGTCAGCGACGTGACCATCGCCTCGCTCCCCGACTACCCCACCGAGCAGGTCGCCGCCGGGATCCCCGCCGACTCGCTGGTCGGCGCACGCGACATCGTCAAGCGGCTCACCGGTCTCGCCCGGGTCTGCCCCCGTCCCTCCCCGTCGGCCCGACCCAGCCGCTCGGCCACTGGGTCGGCCGGTGGTTCCGCCAAGCCCTCGGCCTCCGCAGGACGATCACCCTCGGCCCGGCCGACCCGCACAGCTTCCGGCGCGGCGAGCCCCACGGCGAAACCGTCCTCCTCACCGTCGTCGTCCCCGACGATCCGACCCCCGGACTGCGTCCGGTCCACCGCCGGAGCGGGATCGTGAGCGCTCTCGAGTCCTCCTCCGGGCTCAAGCGATTCCCCGCCTTCCGGCACCGCCGACGGCGGGGGGCCGAGCTGTTCCTGCTGGTGCTCAGCCTGGTGGTCGGCATCGGCGCCTACGCCGCCGTCGGCCTCGGAGTCGAGGGCACGGTGCCGGCCGACATCCTCGGCTACGGCGGCTGGCTGGCCGCGCTCAGCATCGGCTGCCACGTCGTGGTCCGCTACGTGGCGCCGTACGCCGACCCGGTGCTGCTCCCCGTGGTGTCGGCGCTCAACGGTCTCGGCCTGGCCGTCATCCACCGCATCGACCTCGGCTACGAGGCCAGCAACACCTCGATCGGCCCGTTCGCCCGCAACCAGCTGATCTGGATGACGCTGGGGGTGCTGCTCTTCGTCCTCGTGCTGGTGGTGCTGCGCGACCACCGCCGGCTGCAGTCGCTGACCTACACCTCGGGGTTCGCCGCGATCGTGCTGCTGCTGATGCCGCTGCTGCCGGTGCTGGGCAAGACCATCAACGGCTCGCGGATCTGGATCGGCGTCGGGCCGTTCAGCTTCCAGCCCGGTGAGGTCGCCAAGGTGCTGCTGGTGGTGTTCTTCGCCGGCTACCTGGTGCTGCACCGCGACGCCCTGGCGCTGGCGGGCCGCCGCTTCCTCGGCATCGACCTGCCCCGGGGACGCGACCTCGGGCCGATCCTGGCCATGTGGCTGGTCAGCCTGGGGATCCTGGTCTTCCAGCGCGACCTGGGCTCCTCTCTGCTGTTCTTCGGCCTGTTCCTGGTGATGCTCTACGTCGCCACCGAGCGGCCCGGCTGGCTGGTGGTCGGCGGCACGATGTTCGTCGTGGGTGCCTACTCCGCCTACCTGATGCTCAGTCACGTGCAGTCGCGGGTGGACACCTGGCTGCATCCCTTCGACCCGAACAACAACTCCTACCAGCTCGTCCAGGGGCTCTACGGCATGGCCTGGGGCGGCCTCGTCGGTCGCGGTCTCGGCCTCGGCGACCCCACGATCACCCCCCTGGGCTTCTCCGACTTCATCATGGCCTCGGTCGGGGAGGAGCTCGGGCTGACCGGCGTGATCGCCGTACTGCTGCTCTATGGCCTGATCGTGGAGCGGGCGCTGCGCACCGCGCTGGTGTGCCGCGACGCGTTCGGCAAGCTGATGGCGCTCGGACTCGGCGTGGTGTTCGCCGTGCAGGTCTTCGTGGTCATCGGCGGCGTCACCCGGCTGATCCCGCTCACCGGCCTGACCACTCCGTTCCTGTCCTACGGCGGGTCCTCGCTGGTGGCCAACTGGGTGATCGTGGCCCTGCTGCTCCGGATCTCCGACCAGGCGCGGCGACCCCCTCCCGACCTGACCACCCCCGACGAGGACGACGCCACCCAGGTGGTGAACCTGCGATGAACAAGCCGATCCGCACGATGTCGATCCTGTGCCTGCTGCTGTTCGCGGCCCTGCTGCTCAACACCACCTACCTGCAGTACGTCGACGCCGGCAAGCTCAACGCCCGAGCCGACAACAAGCGGGTGCGCGACGCCGAGTTCTCTCGCAAGCGCGGCGCGATCGTCGCCGGCGGCACCTCCATCGTGGAGAGCAAGCGGATCAACGACCAGTACACCTACCAGCGCAGCTACACCCAGCCGCTGAAGTACTCCCACCTGACCGGCTACTTCTCCTACATCTACGGCCGCTCCGGCGTGGAGTCGAGCGAGAACGAGATCCTCTCCGGCAGCGACCCGCGACTGTTCGTCAACCGGGTCGTCGACATGCTCGGCAACAGCCAGCCCAAGGGCGGCTCGGTCTCGCTGACCGTCGACCCGAAGGCGCAGAACGCCGCCTTCGACGGTTTGCGTGCACTCGGCACCAACGTGCAGGGCTCGGTGGTGGCCCTCGAGCCGTCGACCGGCAAGGTGCTGGCGATGGTGAGCTCGCCGACGTACGACCCCAACCGGCTGGCCTCGCACAAGTTCACCCAGGTGCAGGACGCCTGGAAGTCGCTGAACGCCAACAAGGACCGGCCGCTGCTCAACCGCGGCATCCAGGACGTCTACCCGCCCGGGTCGACCTTCAAGCTGGTCACCGCGGCGGCCGCGCTGGCGTCGGGTCAGTACACCCCGGACACCAAGGTCAAGGGCGGTGCCACTCTCGACCTCCCCCAGACGTCCCGCGACCTGGTCAACGAGAACGGCAGCACCTGCGGCGGTGACCCGATCACGCTGACGCGGGCCCTCGAGGTGAGCTGCAACGTCTCCTTCGGCGACATCGGGCTGCGGCTCGGCGGCCACGCGATCCGGCAGCAGGCCGAGAAGTTCGGCTTCGACCAGACCTACCTCAACGACCTGAACGGGCAGGTGAAGAGCCGCTTCCCCACCAACCCCGACGAGCCGCAGACGGCCCTGTCGGCGATCGGCCAGTTCGACGTCGCCGCCACCCCGCTCCAGATGGCCATGGTCGTCTCCGGGATCGCGGACGGTGGCACGGTGATGCGTCCCTACGTCGTCGACGAGGTCCGCGCGCCGGACCTGTCCGTGCTCGACAAGACCACCCCCGAGGCGTACCGGAGCAACGCCGTCTCGTCGTCGGTGGCGCGTGACCTGACCCAGATGATGATCGAGGTCGTCGACAACGGCACCGGCCAGACGGCGCAGATCCCGGGCTACAAGGTCGCCGGCAAGACCGGCACCGCACAGAGCTCCCCGGATCGTCCGCCGTACGCCTGGTTCGTCTCCTTCGCGCCCGCTGACGACCCGAAGGTCGCGGTCGCGGTGCTGGTGGAGGACGCCGGGGTCGAGCGCAACACGATCTCGGGCAGCGGGCTCGCCGCACCTATCGCCAAGCGCGTGATGGAGGCGGTGATCAAGAAGTGAGCGACACCCGCGACGACGTCCCGGGAGTGCCGGGCGAGGGCCGCTACAGCTTCGAGAGCCGCATCGCCACCGGAGGGATGGGCGAGGTCTGGCGCGCCACCGACCAGGTGCTCGGGCGCGAGGTGGCCGTCAAGGTCCTCAAGCCCGAGTACGCCGACGACCCGACGTTCCGCAGCCGCTTCGAGACCGAGGCCCGCAACGCCGCCGCGCTCCACCACCCCAACGTCGCCTCGGTCTTCGACTACGGCGAGCTGCCGGCGGGCACCGGGGTGCCGCGTCCGTACCTCGTGATGGAGCTGGTTCGGGGCCAGCCGCTCTCGGCGCTGCTGCGGGGCGGCGAGCGGATGCCGGCCGAGACGGCCGCGGACCTCGTCGCGCAGGCCGCCGACGGGCTGGCCGCCGCGCACGGCCTGGGCATCGTGCACCGCGACGTGAAGCCGGCCAACCTCATCGTCACCCCCGACCGCGTCGTGAAGATCACCGACTTCGGCATCGCCCGGGCGGCGGACGCGGTGGCCCTGACCCAGACCGGCCAGGTGATCGGGACCCCGCAGTACCTCTCTCCGGAGCAGGCGGAGGGCAAGCAGGCCACCGCCGCCAGCGACATCTACTCCCTCGGCGTGGTGCTCTACGAGTGCCTGGCCGGCCGTCGGCCGTTCGACGCCGACTCACCCATCGCGACGGCCCTGGCGCATCTGCGCGACGAGCCGCCCGACCTGCCCGAGGACGTCCCCGCTGCGCTGCGCCGGGCGGTGGCCGTGGCGCTGTCCAAGGATCCCGGCGCCCGTTTCCCGTCGGTCTCGGACTTCGCGGGGGCACTGCGCGGTGGCCCGGTCGAAGGTGGCGCGCCGACGCCGGTGGCGGATGAGGACGCGCCCACCCGCGTCGCCGGGACAGCACCCCTCGCGGCTGGTGCGGCCGGTGCGGTTGCCGGTGCCGCGATCGGCGCCGCCGGGGCCGCCCAGGGCGCCGAGGCCGGGGACCGCCCGGAGCCTGCGGGCCACGACGCCACCTGGGACGAGGACCCCCGCTTCGCGGGCGGCGACGGCACCCAGGTGCTCGCCCCCACCCCGCCACCGGGCGATCCTGACCGGACCCGCCGCCGCGGCCTGCCGGCCTGGGTGCCCTGGGTCGCCGCCGCGGTCGCGGTGCTGGTCGTCGTGCTGCTGCTCACCCGGCTCGGCAACAACGGCGACAACACCCCCGCCGCCCCGGCCACCTCCGACTCGCCGAGCGCCAGCGCCCCGAGCACCCAGGCGAGCAGCCCGACGTCGAGTGCAGCGCCGAGCCAGAGCGCCTCATCGGCACCCGAGCAGGTCCAGGTCGACGCCGGCGACTACGTCGGGCGACCGGCGAAGGACGCCGGCAAGGACCTGGAGAAGCTCGGGCTGAAGGTGCAGGAGCAGAAGGTCGACAACCCCGGGGACCAGAAGAAGGACACGGTCGCCGACGTGAACCCGACCGGGTCGGTCGAGAAGGGCTCCACCGTCACCCTCTCCGTGTACGACGACCCGGCCCCGACGGAGTCCGCGACGCCCACCCCGTCGGCCACGCCGACGGCCACGTCCAGTGGCGGCGGGGACGGCGGCGGGAAGGCCAAGGGCAAGCTGAAGGACAAGGCGAAGCCATGAGCAACGAGCAGCTCACGGTGGGCGGACGCTACGAGCTCGGCGACCTGCTCGGTCGTGGCGGCATGGCCGAGGTGCGCAAGGGAACCGACGTGCGCCTGGGGCGCGTCGTGGCCGTGAAGCGGTTGCGCACGGACCTCGCCGGCGACCCGACGTTCCAGGCCAGGTTCCGGCGCGAGGCGCAGAGCTCGGCCTCCCTGAACCATCCCGCGATCGTCTCCGTCTACGACACGGGCGAGGAGCCCTCCACCGACGGGTCCGAGGTACCCCAGCCCTACATCGTCATGGAGTACGTCGCCGGACGGACGCTGCGCGAGATCCTCCGCGAAGGGCGCAAGATCCTCCCGGAGCGGGCGCTGGAGATCACCTCGGGCGTGCTGGCCGCACTCGACTACAGCCACCGCGCGGGCATCGTGCACCGCGACATCAAGCCCGCCAACGTGATGCTGACCCCGAGCGGCGACGTCAAGGTGATGGACTTCGGGATCGCGCGTGCCATGGCCGACGCCTCCTCGACCATGACCCAGACGGCTGCGGTCGTCGGGACCGCGCAGTACCTCTCCCCCGAGCAGGCCCGCGGCGAGACCGTGGACTCCCGCAGCGACGTCTACTCCACCGGCTGTCTGCTCTACGAGCTGCTCACCGGGCGGCCGCCGTTCGTCGGCGACAGCCCCGTCTCGGTCGCCTACCAGCACGTGCGCGAGCAGGCCGACCCGCCGTCGACCCTCGACGACGAGCTCACGCCGGAGATCGACGCGATCGTCATGAAGTCGCTGGCCAAGAACGTGGCGGAGCGCTACCAGAGCGCGGCGGCGATGCGCGCGGACATCGAGCGCTACCTGGCCGGCAAGCCGGTGGTGGCACCGGTGGTCCCGGTGGGCGGCTCCGAGCCCGCCGAGGACGACTCGACGACCTCGATCTTCGGCGGCGCCCCCGTCGACGAGGACGAGGAGGAGCCCGCCAAGCGGCGTTGGCCCCTGATCCTCACGATCCTCGCGATCGCCGTGCTGCTGCTGCTCGCCGCGATCCTGGGGCCGATGCTGTTCAGCTCGGCGCCCCAGGAGAAGACCGTGCCGCAGCTGGTCAGCATGACCCGCCAACAGGCGGAGCAGCGCATCCGCGAGGTCGGTCTGAGCGTCGGCCAGGTGTCCAAGCAGGCTTCCGAGGACGTGCCGAAGGGACGGGTGATCGCCCAGGACCCGGACCCGATGAGCACGCTGGCCCCCGGTGGCGCGGTGGACCTCACGGTCTCCACGGGCAAGCCGGACGTCGTGGTCCCCTACGTGATCGGCGACGACGTGGACACGGCTCGGCAGAAGATCAAGGACGCGGGGCTGCGGGTGAAGCTGGTGCGCAAGCAGTCCGACGAGGCGAAGGACACCGTCATCTCGACGGACCCCAACCCCGCCGACAGCGTCTCGAAGGGCAGCCGGGTCAAGGTGTTCTACTCCGCCGGCCCCGAGAAGGTGCCCAGCGTCGTCGGGCTCCAGGAAGGGGACGCGCGGGCCAAGCTGGAGGCGGCCGGCTTCACGGTCGACACCGTGCCCGACTCCTCGACGAAGTCCGAGAAGGGCACCGTGCTCAAGCAGAGCCCGGCGGCCTACACCACGCAGCCGCAGGACAGCACGGTGGTCATCACGGTCTCCACCTACGAGAAGCCGACCCCGACGCCCACGCCGTCCGCCAGCCCGACGCCGACGGCGAGCGCGAGTCCGAGCGGGACCCCCTCAGCCACCGCGACGGCGTCCTCCACCGGCTCCTCGACCGCGTCGCCGTAGGCCCCTCTCCCCCGGAGTCGTCCTGGAGTCGTCCTGGAGGCGTCCTGGAGTCGTCCTGGAGTCGCCTAGCGTCCGTTGGCGGGACCGGCGGTGGCCGGCCGCGCGTACTGCAGCTCCGTGGAGCCGTCGTACCCGGGCATGTCCAGCGAGGGGCTCGAGTCGACGCTCCAGCCCAGCCCCTTCTTCACCAGCTGCAGGTACAGCGCGATGTAGGGGCTGGCGGCCACCGAGGCGAGCATCCCCTCGGTCGGTCCGATCGCCGAGATCCGGTACGGCGGGGAGTACGGCACGCCGTGCAGGATCACCGTGTTGCCCACGCACTTGATGCCTGTGGTGGCGACCACACGCTGACCCTGGATCGTCATCGCCTCGGCCCCGCCGGCCCACAGCGCGTTCGCCACCGCCTGGATGTCCTGCTGGTGGACGATCAGCTCGCTGACGTCCTCCCCTGCCGCGTCGAGCCTGTCCTCGGGCGCGTCGTCGAGGGTGATCGTCACGCCGGGGCCGCGCACCGCGGTCAGCCCGGCCGGACCCTCGAGTGCCGCCACCCTCGCCTCGGCCCGACCCGACACGGTGCTTCCCAGGGTGCGGCTGAGGCCGTCGACCTGGGTGGTGAGGTCGGCGGAGCGGACCCGCAGCGCCTCGAGGCTCTTGGCCTCGGCGTTGGCCAGACCGTCCAGGTCGTCGTAGCGACCGGCTCGCAGGTCCGTGCCCTGCGAGCTGACCATGCTGGTCACGAACAGCACGCCGGCGCACACGAACGCCGCCGGCGTGAGCAGCCGCCAGAGCAGCGACCGCGCGTGGTAGGTGCGGGTGCGGGTCGCCCGGGCGCGCGACAAGGAGGACCACACCCGGCGACGCCAGCTCTGGCGGTGCTGGTGAGAGGTCATCGGTGCGGTGCTCCAGCGAGGGTCGGGGCCGGCACGGGGGCGGACCCGCGTCGACGACACGTCCGCGGGTGTCCGGGTCGGGGGTCGCCCTCAGCGCGTGTCTCGTTGACTACGCTAGCCGAGTCGCCCCCACCGCCGGCCCGACCGGCACCACCAGGAGTCCCCGTGTCCAGTTCCCGCCCTTCCCGCCGTGCCTCCGGCCGCGTGAGCCTGGGCCCCGCCACGCACACCTCGCTCGTCCGGAGCGGCGTGGCGCTGCTGCTGGTGCTGCTCGGCATCGCCTGGATCGTGGTCTACATCAACGTCGTGGAGCCCGGCACCACGGTCTCCTGGCTGACCTGGGCCAACGACCTCGGACGCTGGAACTACGCCATCGGCTTCGTGGTGCTCTTCGCCGGCCTCGCCTTCGCGGCGCACCCCTCGACCCCGCTCGGCCGGGGCCGGGGGGTGGTGATCGGCATGCTCGGCTGCTTCCTGATCGGGCTGATCTGGATCGTCACGTACTACGTCATCGGCCAGGACATCACGGTGCCGCTGCTCACCGACCTGGCGCAGTACAACCTGGTCGTCGGGATCGGCTTCATGGCCGTCGGCTTCGTCTACGCCACGCACTGGGAGTAACGTTTG
Organism: uncultured Actinomycetota bacterium; assembly: GCA_963810435.1. GTDB lineage: Bacteria > Actinomycetota > Actinomycetes > Propionibacteriales > Nocardioidaceae > Nocardioides_B. The sequence continues at coordinate 889,423 of CAWENL010000003.1, read as the reverse complement.
TCCACAGCTGTGGACGAACATGTGTACGAATTACACGCCTGGAATTTCATCCACAGGACTTATCAACAGTGTGGAGAAACACTGCTGTGCCGGGGGAGGCAGGTCTCACCGCGCCTCGCGTACGCAGGAGATACCCCTGCCGGGGCGGGGTCATGCCGCACGGTGCGATCGGTCTGGACCGGGCTCAGGCGAGCACGGCGATGCGCGTCACGGTGGCGACCAGCACCACCACGGCGACCGCGGCGAGGCCGGCGCCCTGCCACAGCGAGCGACGGCTCCGCGGGGCGTAGACGATCACGGCCCCGGCCAGCGCCCCGCCGACGAGGCCGCCGAGGTGCCCCTGCCAGGAGACGTTGCCGATCAGCACCAGCGTGAGGACGAAGTTGGCCCCGATCCAGGTCGCCAGGCCACGGACGTCCCCGTGCACCTTGATCGCGACCACCAGCAGCGCCCCCATCATCCCGAAGATGGCCCCCGACGCGCCCAGGGTGTTGCCGTGCACCGCGGAGAGCCACATCACCGCGGCGCTGCCGGCCAACCCCGACAGCAGGTAGATCGCCAGGAAACGGGTGCGACCCACCGCGAGCTCGAGCTGCGGGCCGAGGATCCACAGGGCCAGCATGTTGAACCCGATGTGCCACACCTCGACCTGGGTGAACATCGAGGTCACGAGCTGCCAGGGGGCGCCGTCCGCGACCCCGGTCACGTGCAGGAACCCACCGCCACGCAGGGAGAAGTCCGCACCGAGCGGGGTCAGGGCCAGGTGGTAGATCAGCCGGCTGCTGCGCCAGCCGGTAGCCAGGATCAGCACCCAGACCGCCACGTTGATCCCGATCAGCACCTGTGAGGTGAGGGCCGGGTTGCCGGTGCGCTGACCGCCGTACGGCGTCCGGCCGGACCGGGTCGCGCGCGAGCCCTCCTTCACGCAGGACGGGCAGTGGAACCCGACCGACGCCGGCCGCATGCAGTCCGGACAGATCGGCCGCTCGCACCGCTGACAGCGGATGTGGGACTCGCGGTCGGTGTGCCGGTAGCAGACCGGGACCTCCTGCTCGGAAGCCCCGGTCGAGGGCGACTCGGGAGTGCTCATCGGTGGCGGGCGCTCGGGTGCGACGACGGTGTCAGCGTCGGTCAGCGCCGGTCGATCTCGACGGACTCGAGGACCACCGGGTCGACGGGCTTGTCGCCCGGGCCCGTGGGAGCGGTGCCGATCTCGTCGACCACCGCGCGGCTCTTCTCGTCCTCGACCTCGCCGAAGATCGTGTGCTTGTTGTTCAGCCACGGAGTCGCGGCGGTGGTGATGAAGAACTGGGAGCCGTTGGTGCCGGGTCCGGCGTTGGCCATCGCCAGGAGGTACTTGCGGTCGAACTGCAGCTCGGGGTGGAACTCGTCCTTGAAGGTGTAGCCCGGCCCGCCGGTGCCGGTGCCGAGCGGGCAGCCACCCTGGATCATGAAGTTCGCGATGATGCGGTGGAAGCCGAGCCCGTCGTAGAACTTCTCGGGGGACTTCTTCCCGGTCTGCGGGACCTGGTAGTCCTGCGTCCCCTCGGCCAGCCCGACGAAGTTCTCGACTGTCTTCGGCGCATGGTTCGCGAACAGGTGGACGAGGATGTCGCCCCGGTTTGTCTTCAACGTCGCGTAGGTCTCTGACACCACGCCGCCTTCCGTCGTCTCGTACGTGTCGTGTGCGTCACCGATCCTCCCATGCAGGCCAACCCGCCTCCCGCCCCAGCCCCACCCCAGCCCCGTCTGCCTCGTCACCTCCCAGGCCGGCGCCCAGGCCGGCGCCCAGGCCGGCGCCCAGGCCGGCATGGCCGTCCCGCGTCTCGCAGGAGGAGCCGGTGTTTCATCTCGCGAGCGATGCGGGCATGATCAGCGGAGGACAGGGCATGACACCGGCGTGTCGTGATCGCGCGACGGACCATCGTCGAGACGGTCGACTCCGGACGGAGCCGAGAAGGAAAGAGGATCCTCTCCATGGGCAAGAAGAAGACGCTGCGCGACAAGGCGAGCGACCTGGCGGACACGCTGGCGCCCCACGTCGAGAACGCACGCGACAAGGCGGCCCCGGTGCTCGCCGACGCCCGGGACAAGGCAGGTCCGGTCCTGTCCGACGCGCGCGACAAGGCCGCGCCGTACCTCGCCGACGCGCGGGACAAGGCGGCGCCGTACCTCGCCGACGCTCGGGACAAGGCGACTCCCTACCTGGAGAACGCCCGCGACAAGGCGGCCCCGGTGCTCGCCGACGCCCGGAGCAAGGCGGCTCCGGTGCTCGCCGACGCGAAGGAACGTTTCACCAGCGACGTGCTGCCGGCCGTGACGGCCGCGATCGCCGCCGTGGACGACGCCACCGAGGACGCCCGCGAGGAGACCAAGAAGCGTGGCAAGGCGGTCGCCGCGGCGCTCAAGGGCGAGGTGGCCGCCCCGCCGAAGAAGCGGCGCGGGCGCAAGCTGCTCGTCGCGCTCGGTCTCGGGGGCGTTGCCTTCGCGGTGGCCAAGCGGCTCGGCAAGCGCCAGCCGACCACCAACTGGCAGTCCTCCTACACCCCGCCCCCCGCTCCGGTGCCGCCGTCCGCCGGCGGTCCGGTGGCCGACACCGGTCCCGGCGCCCACCGCGCCGACGCGACCGCCGACGACACCGCGGCGTCCGACCCGGCCGAGGCGGCCTCCGACGCCGCCGACGTGCCGCACGACGCCACCACGCCGGACAACCCGGTCGAGGAAGTCGACGTCGACAAGCCGTAGGGCCTCAGCCCGCCCGTCCACCGAAGACCTGTCGCCCCGCCCGGGGTGGCAGGTCTCGTGGCTTGTTGTCCGCGACCCAGGCGTCGATGCGCTCCCACCAGGAGTACAGCCAGTCGATGCGCTCGTCCCGGGACTCCGGGACCTCCTCGCGCGGCACCCGCCACCACCGCATGATGATCTGCTTGTCCATCGGCAGCTCCCGCCAGATGTCGGCCACCGTCAACAGGTGGTCGAGCCCGGTGTGCGCCACCAGCATCACGTCGGCGTCGGGGGCCGCGTCCAGTGCCGCGAGCAGCCCGCCCGGCCGCGGCGCAAGGACGTTGTGCATCCGCTCGGCCCGCTCAGCCATCGCCTCCAGGCCCATCCGCCGCAGCTTGGCGATGGCCCGCGCCCGCCGCTCAGGTGTGAAGTTGCCACCCTCCGGGAAGATCACGAACGCGTCGTTCTCGTCGAGGTTGCCCGCCAGCTCACCGATCTGCCGCTCGAGAGCGTCGCCGGCGCCACCCTTCGGTGAGATGAACCGGTTCGGCAGCCGGTTGAGGATGACGTCGACGGCGGGGTCCCAGGCCAGCTCCTCCCGGAGCACCACGCGCGGCTCGCGGCCGTACCAGTGCATGAGGGCGTACATCAGCGTGAACGAGTCGGCAGGACCCGCGTGCCGGCAGCAGACGAGCAGCGGCTCACCGGGGTAGGCGTCCGGGGAGCGACCCTCGGTGACGATCTTCAGCCGCGCCACCCGTCGGGCCTCCCGGAAGAAGACGGTGAGATAGGCCTGCGCGATGTCGTAGTGGATCCGCTCGAAGAACGGCCGCCGGATCCAGTGACCGAACCCGGAGGCGATCCACAGTCCGAACAGCTCGACCAGCATCAGGCTCTCCAGCACCAGGTGGAGCAGCAGCAACGACAGCAGGCGCAGCGGCCGCAACCGCCCCGGTACGACGGGCGAGAGGACCACGGCGACGAGCAGCCACAACGGGATCGTGCTCAGCACGAGGACGGTCAGCGCGATCACGGCCGGGGCGAGGACCACCCGCCGGAACCAGCCGATCACGCGGGCGCCACCCCGTGGTCCGCGAGGTAGGCGGCGGCTGCGGTGTGTGCCTGGTCGATGCGCCTGGTGACCGCGGAGAAGTCGCGGTAGGCGAGCAGCGAGTCGTCCTTGGCCGAGCCGCCGCCGGTCGGAAGGACGTGGGCCGTCACGTGCTCGGGCAGCGAGGCCATCTCGCGGTGGAACCGGTGGCGCCGGGCGATCTCGAAGGACACCCGCGCGACCTCCCAGGGCTTGCGCGGCACCGTCAGCGCTCGGTCCACCCGGCCCACCTGCAGCACGAAGACCCGGGTGGCGCCGCACTCCACGGCCCGGCCGACCGGGATCGAGTTCACGATGCCGCCGTCCAGGTAGTGCTCGCCGTCGACCTCCGCCGGGCGGAGCAGCCCCGGCACCGCTGCCGAGGCGACCACTGCGTCCACCACGCGGCCGTGCGTGAACCAGTGCTCGGCGGCCCGCTCGATGCTGGCGGCGCAGCACTGGAACGGCACCGCGAGCTCGGCGAAGGTGAGGTCCCCGAGCTCCATCGCCAGCCGATCGCGCAGCGGCCTGGTGGAGTGCAGGTGGGTACCGGTGCGCACGGCGCGGGTGACCTGCCGCACGGCGCCGTCGCCGTACACCTCACGGCTGCTGATCGCGCTCTCCCACAGGCGCACCAGCCGCTCGATCACGCCCAAGCCGGGATCGGCCGCGACCAGGGCTCCGTTCAGCGCCCCGACCGAGGTGCCCAGGATCAGGTCCGGGCGCACCCCGGCCTCGAACAGGGCGCGCAGCATGCCGACCTCGACCGCGCCGAGCAGCCCACCGCCACCGAGCACGAAGGCGGTCTCGCCCGCCGTGGCGTCCGTCATGACCGGGTCCGGCCGCGTCAGGAGCCGACGTCGGCGGTGTCGCGCTGCGTCAGCTGTGCGCGGACCCGTCGGGTGGCGCGTCGTTCTGCCCAGAACGACAGGATCGGCACGGTGCCGCACAGCAGCGTGGTGACGGTGAAACCGACCGGCCACCGCGCCGCGCGCGACAGCCAGAAGGCCATCACCAGGAAGATCATGTAGAGCCAGCCGTGCGCGATCCCCAGGTAGGTGGTGATCCACTCGCCGGCGAGCTGCGGCGAGGTGCCCGCCTCGGTGAGGTACTTCAGCGGTACGCCGACCAAAACCAGCACGATCAGCAGCACGCCGACGACGTTGGCCATCACGCGGTACCGGGTCAGCGCGGGGTGCAGGGCGGTCACGCGCTCGACGGTACTCCGGTGACCCGGCTCACCTCGTCGCGGCACCAGCGCCACCAGACGTAGAGCGCGAACCCCCCGAAGACCCACCACTCGAGGGCGTAGAGCAGGTTGCGCAGGGCGGTGAACGCGGCCGGCTTCGGCAGCGATGCCGGGGTCACGGGGGTGAGCCCGGCGCGTCCGCCGGCGGCGCTTCGCGCGATCACGTACCCGCCGTACAGGTCCTGGTCGACGTGCTGGAGGGCGTCGGCCACCCGCAGCTCGGGGATGACGTCGTCACGGGGGTCGGGGTCGTCGACCCCCGACCCCTCGCCCGGCTGCAGCCAGCCCACGACCCGCACCCGCCCGCTGGGCGGGGACGGCGCTGCACGCACGCGGGGCGCCCACCCGCGGACCACCAGGACCGCGGGAGCCTTGCCGCAGGTGGCCGTGTTCCCGGTGCCCGCGGCACAGACCGCGACCGGCGTCACGGCCCACACCCCGCGCCGGCCGGCCTGCTCACGGTCGGCGACGTAGACGGTCGAGCGCGGCAGCCACCGTCCGCTGAAGGTGACGGGGCGGCCCACGGCGTCCCCGGGGAAAGCCTGGTCCGCGCTCAGCACCGAGTCGAGCGGGCGGGGAGGGACCGAGGCCCGAGCCGTCGTCTGGTCCTCGCGACCGTGCTGCCAGGCGCCGTACTGCCACAGCCCCAGGAGCACCGCCGCGACCGTCGCCAGCACCGCCAGTGCGTGCAGCGCGAGCATGCGCGGCGCGAGCAGGGCACGGGTCACGACTCCGAGGCTACGGGTCACCCCCGCACAGGCCCGGGCCCGGCAGCCTTGGACGAAATCGGGCATTTCGCCGCACTGGAGGCCTCTCCCCCGATACCGTCGTAGGGATACGGGATGGAGAGCACGGTGAGGCGACGAGCGGCTCGCGAGCTGGGACTGGTGGACGAGCTGCAACGCAGCCACCGGTTCATCATCGGCGTGCTCCTGTCCGTCCTGGCGCTGAGCTTCGTCACGTCCGGCTACCTCATCGGCATCAGCCAGCCCCGCGTCACGGGCTACATCGACATGGCCCGGCATGCCCGGGACGCCCACGACGGCATGCTCGACCAGGAGACCGGCCTCCGTGCCTGGCTCGCCACCGGCGACTCGGAGTTCCTGCACCCCTACCACCTGGGCAAGCGGAACGCGCAGCAGGCGGTCAAGACGCTGGTCGAGGAGACCAAGGAGTCACCCGACGTCACCGCTGGCGTGGTGGACATGCTGCTGGCCCGCCAGCGCTGGCAGCTGTGGGCGGACAAGGCCGTGCGCACCCGGCTGTCCAAGAAGCAGATCACCGACGGCACCCTCACCACCTTCCTCAAGCAGGGCAAGGTCCTCTTCGACGCCTACCGCGTCGAGGAGAACCAGAGCTACGAGCAGATCCGGGGCCGCCGCAACGTGGCGATCTCGGCGCAGAACATCGCGCTGGTGACTGCCTTCGCCAGCTATCTGGTGCTGCTCGCCGTCGCCGGCACGGTCACCGTGAGGCGGCGTCGGCGGCTCCAGGCCACGATCCTGCAGCCCATCCACGACCTTCGTCGCACCATCACCCAGCTCCGCTCCGGTGACCTTGCGGCCCGTGCCGACCAGACCGCCGTGCCCGAGCTGGACGAGATCGGCGCCGCCCTGGGCGATCTCGCCACCGACCTCACCACGGCCGGCGCCGACGCCGCCTCCCGGGAGCGACGCCTCACGACCCTCGCGTCGCGCTTCGAGACCGTGGTGCGGGTCGGCCGGGAGATCGCCGGCAGCCTCAGCGTGCGCTATGTCTCGGCCAGCGTGACGACGGCGGCCGCCGAGCTGCTGGGCACCTCGACGGTGCTGTGGCTGCGCGACGAGCACCAGGCGTTCCGTGCTGTCAGCCGCAGCGAGGACCCGCACGGCTCGGTGCCGCCGGTCGACCTGCTGCCCCCCTCGATCGTCGCCCAGGCTGCCGCCGACGCCCAGACGACGACTGGGGCCGGTGCGACGTCGTACCCGCTGGTGCTCGCGGGCATGGTCACCGCCGTCCTGGAGGTCTCCACCACCACGATCGACCCCGACGCCGAGGAGGTGCTGCAGGCACTCCTGTCGACGGCGGCCGCCTCCCTGGAGTCCGCCCACCTGCACAGCTCGGCACGGGAGCTGGCCGACCTCGACGGGCTCACCCACCTCCCGAACCGACGCCGCTTCGAGCTCGACGTCGACACCGAGTGGGACCGCTGCCGCCGCTACGGGCGGCCGTTGAGCCTGGTGATGGTGGATCTCGACCACTTCAAGCGTCTCAACGACGAGCACGGCCACCTGCTCGGCGATCTGGTCCTGCGCGAGGTCGCGACGGCGGTCACCGAGGCTCTGCGGACCAGCGACACCGCCTACCGGTACGGCGGCGAGGAGATCGTCGTCCTGCTGCGCGAGACCGGTCTGGAGGACGCGACCGCAGCCGCCGAACGCATCATCGCCGCGGTCTCGGGCCTCGCCTTCCCCGAGCACCCCCAGGTCTCGGTGACCGCGTCGGCCGGCGTCGCCACCCGGAGCACCCGGATGGCGCACCACACGGCCCTGGTGGCCGAGGCCGACGCCGCGCTGTACGACGCGAAGCGAGGGGGACGCGACCAGGTCCACACCGCCGGCGCTGCGAACCCGGCGCTGCTGTTCCGGGGCGAGCCCGACGCGCCCGAGCTCGACGACTCCGTGCTGTCGACCTCCGTCGGGCTGGAGTGGAGCCAAGGGGACTCCAACCCCTGACCCCACGACCGTCCCGTCCACACGACCTCGCCGATGTGCCCTCGGGAAGCAGTGCAGGTCTGGGCCGCCGACCCCGACCGAGGCGACCGCCACTCGCGGCCGGCCACAACTTGGGTGGGCGCGTCGACAAGGACGGAGGGGTCGTGGTAGCACATAGTGAACGTTCACAATGGGCAGGAGGTGCTGCCGCGCATGTCTCACGACAACCTGGCGATGGGTGTCGACGAGCTCCGTCACCAGGTGGCCGAGCTGCACCGAGAGCTGGTCCGCTATCAGCTGGTGGTGTGGACCGCGGGCAATGTCTCGGCCCGCGTACCAGGCGAGGATCTGCTGGTCATCAAGCCGTCGGGGGTCTCCTACGACGAGCTGTCGGCGGACACCATGGTGGTCACCGATCTGGACGGCACCCTGGTCGAGGGAAACCATCAGCCGTCCTCCGACACCGAGGCGCACGCCTACGTCTACCGGCACATGCCCGAAGTGGGCGGGGTGGTGCACACCCACTCGACCTACGCGACCGCGTGGTCGGCGCGCGGCGAGCCCATCCCTTGCCATCTCACGATGACCGCCGACGAGTTCGGTGGCGAGATCCCTCTCGGGCCCTTCGCACGCATCGGCGATGACTCCATCGGCCGTGGCATCGTCGACACACTGCACGCCAGCCACTCCCGCGCGGTGCTGATGCAGAACCACGGCCCGTTCACCATCGGCGCCGACGCGAAGGAGGCAGTCAAGGCCGCCGTGATGCTCGAGGACGTAGCCCGCACCATGCACATAGCGCGACAGCTGGGGCCGACAGTGCCGATCAGCGACGAGGACGTGACGGCACTGCACGAGCGCTACCAGAACATCTATGGGCAGCGCTCCGACGAGAGAGGGCAGTAGACGTGGCAGGTGACGATCAGCGGTGCGTGTGGTTCCTGACCGGCAGCCAGGCGCTGTACGGCGACGACGTGCTGCGCCAGGTCGAGAACCAGTCGCGACGAATCTCCGACGCCCTCGACGCGGCAGTGGAGAACGTCGTACCGGTTGTGGCGAAGCCCGTCTTGACCTCCGCCGACGCCATCCGGCGGACGCTGCTCGACGCCACATCCGATGACAGCTGCGTGGGCGTGATCGCCTGGATGCACACCTTCAGCCCCGCCAAGATGTGGATCTCCGGACTCGATGCGCTCGACAAGCCACTGCTGCACCTGCATACCCAGGAGAACATCGAGCTCCCGTGGGACAGCATCGACATGGACTTCATGAACCTCAACCAGGCCGCGCACGGCGACCGGGAGTTCGGCTACGTGCAGACCCGGCTGGGCGTCGCCCGCACGACGGTTGCCGGGCACGTCAGCGACCCGAGGGTTCAGGCCCGGGTCGTTGGCTGGGCGAGAGCCGCGTTGAGCCGTGATGCGCTGCGCCACACGCGGCTGGCACGCTTTGGTGACAACATGCGCGATGTCGCCGTCACCGAGGGCGACAAGGTCGAGGCGGAGCTGCGCTTCGGTGCCTCGGTGAACACCTACGCCGTCAACGACCTCGTGGCGCACGTGGACGCAGTTCCCGATGACGAGATCGACCAGCTGGTGTCTGCATACCTCGACGAGTACGACGTCGCCGACGAACTGACTCCGAAGGGCGACCGTAGCGAGTCGCTACGCGACGGAGCACGCATCGAGGCCGGGCTCCGCGGCTTTCTCGTGGGCGGTGACTTCACCGCCTTCACCACCAACTTCCAGGATCTCGGTGGGTTGCGGCAGCTTCCGGGCCTCGCCGTGCAACGGCTGATGGCCGACGGATACGGCTTCGGCGCCGAGGGCGACTGGAAGACGTCGTTGCTGCTGCGGGCACTCAAGGTCGCCGGCGACGGGCTGCCGGGCGGCACGTCGTTCATGGAGGACTACACCTACCACCTGGTGCCGGGAGAGCAGCTCATCCTGGGTGCACACATGCTCGAGGTCTGCCCGAGCATCGCCGCAGAGCGTCCGCGCGTCGAGGTGCACCCGCTCGGCATCGGTGACCGCGAGGACCCGGTGCGCATGGTCTTCGACGCCGCGCCCGGCGCGGGCGTCGTGGTCGGCATGTGCGACCTGGGCGACCGGTTCCGTCTGGTGGCCAACGACATCGAGGTGGTGCCGCCGCTCGCGCCGCTACCGAGCCTTCCGGTGGCTCGGGCCGTCTGGCGTCCCGCCCCCGACCTTCCCACGTCGACGGAGTGCTGGCTGACGGCCGGAGGCCCGCACCACACGGTGCTCTCGACGGCTCTCTCGAGCGAGCACCTCGCCGACCTGGCGGAGATGACCGGCACGGAGCTCGCCCTCATCGACGCCGAGTCGTCGACCCGGCGGTTCACGCAGGAGCTGCGCTGGAGCCAGGCCTACCACCGGTTGGCACGGGGTCTCTGAGCCCGAGCCGGTACACCGAGCAACTACGTCCACTCGTCGGGCCGGCTGGCTTCGGCCTTTATCGGTAAGAACGGGCGAACCGCTCTCCGTGCAGGACGCTCAGGCCACCGAATGCGTGTTTTCGTGAGCCGAGTCATGGGATCCGGGCTCAGGTCACCGGGATGATCCGGGCAGCTCTGAGCTCGCCGCCCTCGATGACCAGCTCACCCACCGTGCCCCGAGGCTGCCGCCGTTTGTCCGTGGGCGATCCCGGGTTGAAGGCGAGCTGGCCCTGGTGCACCTCGTTCCATGGAATGTGTGAGTGGCCGAAGACCACGATGTCGGCAGCCGGGAACTGTTGCAGCAACCGTGGTCCCCGACCCGTTCGCGGCCCGCTGTCGTGGATCATCGCCACGCGGAGCCCGCCGAGCTTTACGTCGAGCGCATCAGGGGCGCCCCAGTCGACCACGTCGCCGCCGTCGTTGTTGCCGCGGACAGCCCGTACCGGCGCAAGCTGCTCGAGCTCCTCCAACGTCTCGCGCAAGCACACGTCACCCGCGTGCAGGATGAGGTCGGCACTCTCGAGCGCAGCCGCGACCCGGGGTGGGCAGGTCTTCCAGAACCGAGGTGAGTGGGTGTCGGAGAGCACAGCGACGCGCATGGGTTCAGTCTGGACCATGTGGGTGATCCTCGACGGTGGCCCAAGCGCATGGCATCCCGGGACTGGGCTCGCGGTGGCCGCAGGCGGACCGGGGCGTCACCGTCCGAAAGTGACAAGACTCAAAGGGCGACGCGGAGCCTCACGGCGCTCACAGATTCACCACTACCTTGGAACCGGCCCAGGTCCCGAGCATGAAGCCCAGGTCGGGCCAGAGCTGCCACGCGATCACACACGCCACCAAGACGAGCGTGCAGACGACAGTCACTACTCCCAGGCGTGGGTCCCGAGGCTTTGCTGGACGCCCTTCTGTTGCGGGACTCAGCCACCCACTTCACGAGCACGTTCCGCCTTCCCATTTGTCCCGTGGGGTTACGTCCTTCCGGCTCGAACGGGGGCGTTGCTGGCCGGCGGTCATTCGCCAATTCGCCGCCGGTTTTGCCGTGACCGGGTGAAGGCAAACTGCGTCCAACTAGCCGTCGAACGAGCCGGCAATTGTGTCGGTAGTAGGTGGTTGGCTTCCGGTATGGCGATCTCCACGACTGAACGTTCGCACCCGTTGGTGCGTGCGGTCGGGGAGGCGGCGCGTGAGCTGGCGGTGGCGGCTGAGGTGCCGTTGTGGTCGCTGTCCGTGACGGAGCTGCGGGAGCTGACGGTGCGGCTGTGCGAGCTGTCGGCGGCGGTCGGTGCCGTGGAGGCGACTGTGCTGGCGCAGGCCGACCACGACGACGTCGCAAGCGAGGCGGGGGCCACGTCGACCGCGACCTGGCTCGCACAGTCGACCCGGCTGACCCGGGCCGCCGCGCACGGCCGGGTGCGGCTCGCCCAGGCCCTCGACCAGCGGCCGGTGACGGCGTCGGCGATGGGTGAGGGTCGGCTACTCGTCGAGCAGGCCCGGGTGATCCTGGACGCCGTCGCCGCGGTCGAAGACATCCCCGCAGACCTCGCCGAACGCCGGGGGCTCGACGTCGCCACCCTGGCCGACGCAGCCGAGCGGCGGCTGCTGGCCGAGGCCGCCCACCACGACGCGAAAGCTCTCAAGGTGCTCGGCCGCCACGTCCTCGACGTGGTCGCACCCGAGGTAGCCGAGGAGCACGAACGCCGCCTCCTCGAGGACGAGGAGGCCCGTGCCCGCGAACGCACCCGGCTCACCATGAGCGAGGACGGCCACGGTCTGGTCCACGGCCGGTTCACCATCCCCACCCTGCACGGCGCCATGCTGCGCACAGCACTGCTCGGGCTGGCTGCCCCCAAGCACCAAGCAGCCACCAGCCCTCTCGGCTCGGCCGGGAACCGGCCCAGCCCGCAACGCCTCGGGGCCGCGTTGTGTGAGTACCTCGAGCGCTACCCGATCGACCGTCTCCCGGAGTCCGGCGGGGCCGCAGCCACCGTCGTCGTCACCATCGGCCTCGACCAGCTCCGCGACGCGCTCGGCGCCGGGGTCCTCGACGCTGGTGGCCGCATCAGCGCCACCGAGACCCGCCGCCTCGCCTGCGAAGCCGGCATCATCCCATCGGTGCTCGGCGGAGCTGGGCAGATCCTCGACGTCGGACGCCGCTCCCGGTTCCACACCGAGCCCCAACGCCTCGCCCTCGCGCTGCGCGACGGCGGCTGCACCGCCGACGGCTGCGACTGGCCACCCGGCCTGTGCCACGCCCACCACGACGTCGCCTGGTCCCGCGGCGGCCCGACCTCGGTCACCAACGGGCGACTGCTCTGCCCCCGTCACCACACCCTGGCCCACCACCCCGGCTACACCACCACCCGACTCGGCACCGGCAAGCTGCGCTTCACCCGGCGGACGTAACTGAGGGCGCGGAACCAAGCCAGGTCGCGAGGACTTCTGGGCCCGCAACCACTCGACGCGTCGAGATCGGCGACCTGCGGGCGTCCTCAGCCGGCGGGTCAGCCCTTCAGACCGGTCCCGGCGATGCCCTGCACGATGTGCCGCTGGAACAGCAGGAAGACCATGACCAGCGGCAGCGCGCCGAGGACGGCAGTCGCCATCGTGTCGGCGTAGCGGATGCCGAAGTTGCCCTGCACCGTCGCCATGCCCACCGGGACGGTCATGATCTTCGGGTTGCTCAGCACCAGCAGCGGCCACAGCAGGTTGTTCCAGGTGGTGACGAAGGTGAAGATCGCCACCGCGGCGGATGCGGGACGAGCCAGCGGCATCGCGACCGTGCGGTACAGCCGGAAGTAGCTCGCGCCATCGACCTTGGCAGCGTCGTCGAGATCTCGGGGGAGCCCGTCGAAGAACTGCTTGAAGATGAACACCGCGATCGCGGTCGGAGCCTGCGGCAAGATCACCGCCCAGTAGGTGTTGAGCAGGTGCATGATGTCGAACTCGCGGAAGTGCGGCACGATCAGCACCTGTCCGGGGATCATGATGCCGATCAGGATGAACCAGAACACGAAGTTCTTGTAACGGAAGCGCATCCGCGACAGCGCGAACGCCGCCATGCTCCCGGTCACCACCACCGTCAGTGCGGTCAGGGCCGACGTGATGAAGCTGGAGACGTACCAGTTGGCCATGTCGGTCTCTTGGAAGACCCTCGCGAACGCGGCGAACGTCGGGTTGTCGATCCCCCACGTGACCTTGGTCGTCTCGGCGTTCGGCTTCAAGGCGGTGTCGACCGCCCAGGCGAGCGGCACCAGCCACAGCACGGCGAAGGCGATCAGCACGCCGAGACAGACCCGGTTGAACAGCTTCGCGCGCCGGTCGTACTCGTTGGTCCTGACGGGCTCGCCGCGCTCACGCTCCGTGCGTGTCAGGGTCTGTGTGGCCATGTCAGCTCTCCTTCTCCTGCTTGCGCACCAGCCAGAACCAGATCGCCGAGACGGCCAGCACCACGACGAAGAACAGCATCGAGACGGCCGAGGCGTAACCGACCCGGAAGTTCGTGAAGCCCTCGTCGTAGACGTACTGCAGCAGCGATCGGGTCGCGAAGTTCGGCCCGCCCTGGGTCATGATGTACATCTGGTCGAAGACCTTCAGGGATGCGATCACCTGAAGCACCGCCACGAGTGTCGTGGTGCGTCCCAGCAACGGAATGGTGATGTCGCGGATCTGCTGCCACGGCCCCGCTCCGTCGAGCGAGGCCGCCTCGTAGAGCTCCTGCGGGATGTCCTGAAGCCCGGCGAGGTACAGCACGAAGTTGAACCCGAGCGTCCACCAGACGGTGGTGAGCGCGAGCGCGGGCATGGCCCAGTTCGGGTCGCCGAGCCAGTTCGGCGCGGTGATGCCGATCCAGCCGAGCCCGGCCTCGATGAGGCCAAGACCCGGTGTGTAGAGCCATATCCAGATCAGTGCGACGACAGCCGACGGCATCACGAACGGCGCGAAGAAGGCCAGCCGGAAGAACCACCGGGACCGGCCGACGCGGTCGGCGAGCAGGGCGAAGACGAAGCCGAGCACGATGAGCGGCGGCGTCGTGAGGATCGTGAACCAGACGGTGTGCCACAGCGCGTCCCAGAACTCATTGTTGGTGAGTGCCTCGCTGTAGTTCCCGAGACCGGCGAACGACGACAGTCCCGGCTTCACCAGGCTGGTGTTGAAGAAGCTCAGGATCAGCCCGTAGATCGCGGGACCGATGATGAACAGCACGTAGAGGAAGACGAACGGTGCCAGCAGACCGGTCGCGGACCGCCCGGAGGAGTCGGGGCCGCGGCCTTCCTGACTCTCGTTGCGACGTCGATGTTCCGTCCTGGTGGGAGCTGCTACGGCCACCGCGGGCCTCCCGTTCGTCGGCGTTCGATGTGGTTGCTGTGGGTGCGCTGGGCGTCAGAGTGGTGGTGCGGTGTTGGCCAGCGCGGTGAGCTTCCTGCGTATCTGGCTGACCGCGGCCTTGGGTGCGAGCTGGCCGGCGATGACGGCGCCGACGGACGAACCGACGATGATCTCGAAGTTCGAGCCGGAGCCGGAGTACCAACCGTCGGGGTCGTACACCGCGGCATCGGCGGCCTTCACGTAGTTCGACTGCGGCGTCATCTTCTGGTAGGTCTCGCTGTTCCGGAACGGCAGCCACGCCGGCACGTGGCCCCCTTCGGCCCAGGTCTTGCTCTGGTCGAGCATCGATCGGATGAACGTCAAGGACCGCGCCAGGCGGTCCGGGTCGTCGGACGGCTGCTTCGGCACGACCAGCGTGTGGCTGTCGGCTTGCACGGCGTAGTTGTCGCTGCCCCCGAACACGTTGGGGAAGGTCGTCATCGAGAACGGCAGCTTGGCGGTCTGGAACGTGGAGATCTCCCACTCGCCCTGGAAGTAGAGGCCGGCGTCACCGTTGGCGAACATCGCGACCGCGCCCTGGTAGTCGAGCGCCTTGGGCACCAGTTCACTCTTGCTGAGCTGCGACATCAAGTTGAGCACCTCGAGGGCTTTGTCCTCGTCGATGGTGACCTCGGTCCCATGGTGGGCGAGCATGGTGCCGCCGAGCTGGCTGTACAGCGACTGGAAGAACCGCCAAGGGGTCGCGGTCTCGTTGGTGAAGGCGATCGCTCCGCCATAGGCACCGGTGACCTTCTTCACCCTGCGCATGGCCGCGACGAGGGCCTCCTTGCTCTCCAACGGGGCAAGCTTGCCGTCGCTGTCGAGCAGCCCGGCCTTCTTGCAGATCTTGGTGTTGTAGAACAGCACGAACGGATGGGTGTCGAGCGGGATGGCGTAGGACTTCCCGTCCACCAGCCCGGCCTTCCACGACCGCTGCGCGATCTTGTCGGCACTGATGCCGACTTTCGCCAGGTCGTCTGGTCGCAGCTCCTCGAGGAGCCCGCCGGCGACGAGTGTCTTCATCCGGGTCAGGTGGGCGACGGCGACGTCCGGCGGCTTCCTGCCGAGCGTGGCCAGCGACAGCTTCGTGTAGTACGGGTTGCCCCAGGCGAGGGTGACGGCGCTGAGCCCGATGTCGGGGTGGTTCTTGCGGAAGACGTCCAGCATCGTCTGCATGCGGACGCCGTCGCCGCCGCCGAACAGGTTCCAGAAGTCGAGGCTGCCCGCCTGCCGGTGCGAGACCGACAGGCCGCTGAGTGCGCTGTTCGCACAGCCGGACAGCGACACCCCCAGGCCACCGCCGAGAGCCAGGGCCGACGCGCCCCGCAGGAGCTGTCTCCGGCTGACCGGGACTCCCGCCCGGGGCTGGTGTGCTGCTGTCATCGCCCTGCCTCCTTAGAGGATGCGTGCCTCGCGCCGGTCAGCTCGAGGCGCCCCCGCTCGTGTCGACGACCACCGCGGCCCAGGACTCGGCGGGCATCCGGAGCGTGGTGGTGCCCGCCTCGGTGCGGACGCCCTCCAGTGCGACGGGTCGCGCCTCGGCCGCTGCCTCGGCGCCGTACAACGGGCCCTTGTCGTCGGCCGCGATGACCTGGGCGGAGCGCACCTGCCAGCCGCCGAAGCCTCGGTGGTCGACGACCACGTCGGTGTCCGCGCCGCCGCGATGGGTGACGAACAGGGCGAGCTGGCCGGTCTCCGGGTCGTGGGTCGCCGCGGCTGCGACGGTGGGGACGTCGTCGTGGAGCACGGTGTCCGAGACCGGTGCGGTGACCGCGACCTCGAGGCTGTTGCCCTTCGCGGTGCCGAACGTCGTGGCCACCGGGAAGAAGATCGACTGCCGCCAGGCCTCACCGCCCGGCTCGGTCATGATCGGCGCGATGACGTTGACCAGCTGGGCCTGGCAGGCCAGCCGGACCCGGTCGGAGTGGTTGAGAAGACTCACGAGGAGGTCACCGACGACCACGGCGTCCAGCTTGCTGTAGACGTCCTCGATGCGGGGACCCGAGACGTCGACCTCGGTGTTGATCGGGCCGGCGAACCGGCTCTGGTACCACACGTTCCACTCGTCGAAGGAGAGCCCGAGCCGCCGGCGGCGGTGCTTGCGGGCGGCGACCGCGTCCACGGTGGCGACCACGTCGTCGATGAACCGGTCCATCCCTGCCCCGGAGGCGAGGAAGCTGGCGCGGTCTCCGTCGTGCTCCTGGTAGTAGGCGTGCAGCGAGACGTAGTCCACCTCGTCGTACGCGTGCTCGAGCATCGTCGACTCCCAGTAGCCGAACGTCGGGATCTGGTGGCCGGAGCTGCCGCAGGCGACCACCTCGATCGAGGGGTCGACGAGCTTCATGGCGCGGGCGGCGTTGGCCGCGAGCGGGCCGTACGTCGACGCGTCCATGTGACCGGTCTGCCAGGGGCCGTCCATCTCGTTGCCGAGGCACCAGAGCTTGACGGCGTACGGGTCCGGGTGGCCGTAACGGCGCCGCAGGTCCGACCAGTGGGTGTCGCCCGCAAGGTTGCAGTACTCCACCAGCGCGGCTGCCTCGCTGATGCCGGCGGTCCCGAGGTTGACCGCCATCATCGGTTCGACGCCGCGTTCAGCAGCCCAGCCCAGGAACTCGTCCGTCCCGACCTGGTTGGTCTCGATCGAGCGCCAGGCCAGGTCCAGCCGGCGGGGCCGATCCTCGACCGGCCCGATCCCGTCTCGCCAGTCGTAGCCGGACACGAAGTTGCCGCCGGGGTAGCGCACGACGCTGACGCCGAGCTCCTCGACGAGCTCCGCCACGTCCCGGCGGAACCCTCGCTCATCGGCGGTGGGGTGGTCGGGCTCGAAGATGCCCGTGTAGACGCATCTGCCCATGTGCTCGACGAAGGAGCCGAACAACCGCTCGTCCACGGCGCCGCGGTGGTGGTCAGGAGCCAGGGAGAGGCGAACCGGCGTGTCGGGCATGAAGCGATCTCCGTGAATAGTGAACGTTCACAATCGTGAGCGAGTGACGTGCGTCACGCGCTTGGGGATGTCCCGATTCTTACCTTGCGCCGTACGTCGTGTCAAAGGTCTCTAGGGCTTTGGTGGCCGCGGGGTCGAGCTCGAGGAGGCCGTCGAGGGCCAGTCGGCGCACCGCCTCCAGAGCGGTGGACAACGACGTGTGCCGCGGTTGGTATCCGAGTCGCGTCCGAGCCTTCTCGATGCTCATCGACGGGCTGCGGGCAAGGTGCTCCCAGGTCGCCTGCGCGTGCTCGTCGCCGGCCGACTCCTTGAACTCATGCCACGAGACGAAGCCGAGGTTCGGCTCCTGCCCGAACCATCGGGCGGCCGCTTCGGCGTAGCCGCGCAGGGTGAGCGCCGCCTCGGAGACCACGTGGAAGGACTCACCGACGGCGCGGTCACGGCTGGCGAGGGCCAGCACGAACGCCTGGGCGACGTCCTCAGCATGCACGTGGTGAAGCGTCTCGAGCCCGAAGTGGGGAAGCAGAACCTGCTCGCCGGTCGCCAGCCGTCGCCAGACCTCGAGGTCAAGGTTGCCTGCGGGGTTGATGAGGTTCCATCCGGGACCGCTGATGTGCCCAGGGTGCAACACGGTCGCGGGTACGCCGTCGTGTGCCTGCTCGAGCAGCATCCGCTCGATGGCGGCCTTGCCCGTGCCGTAGGCGCCGAACGCCTTGCGGGCCTCGTCCTCTCGCACGGGCACCGTTCCGGCGGTGCCGTGCACCCATACGGTGCCGCAGTGCAGCAGGTAGGTGTCGCTCCCCACCAGCGCGTCGACCAGCTGACGGGCGGACTCGGGGGTGAAGCACACCAGGTCGACGACCGCGTCCACGGACAGCTCGCCGACGCGGCGGCCGAAGCAACCCTCGCGGTCCTCGGCTTCGCGGTCGACCGTGATGCGGCTGACCCTCGTCCACTCGGGCGCGTCCAGGTAGGGCTGCTGCCGGCCGCGGCTGAGCGCGAGGACCGCGTGGCCGGCGGAGACGAGCATGGGCACGAGGTAGCTGCCGATGTGCCCCGTCGCTCCGATCACCGCGACCCTCACCGCCGCCTCCGTCCGCGCCGGACCGGAGCCGGTGCGCCGCTCGCCCGGAGCACGAGTGTCGGTGTGATGGTGACCGTGGAGGGTGTGACCGTGCCGCTCATGTGTGCCAGCAGCAGCTCGAGCCCGCGACGGCCCACCTCGTCGAAGTCCTGGTGCACGGTTGTCAGCGCCGGCCGGAAGAACCCCGCCTCGGGGATGTCATCGAAACCGACGACGCTGACGTCCTCCGGGACCCGGCGGCCGCGCTCGCTCAGGGCGTAGATCAGACCCAGTGCCATCTGGTCGTTGGCGGCGAAGATCGCGGTGATCTCGTCGCGCGAGGCGAGCTCGAGACCGGCGACGTACCCGGCGCGGGGGCTCCAGTCGCCGGACAGCGGATCGGGTGCCTCTGCGTCCGCGTCCCGCAAGGCCGAGCGCCATCCCTCGGCTCGCAGCACCGCTTCCCGCCAGTCGAGCGGGCCCTGCAGGTGCCACACAGTCCTGTGGCCGAGGTCGAGCAGGTGCCGGGTGGCCAGGCGGGCACCTTCCCGCTGGTCGATCGCCACGACCGGCTGGTCACGGAACTCCGCCTCCAAGGCCACGACGGGCACATTCGTGCCAAGCACGCCCAGTGCGCGTACGGCGTCGTCGTTGGGTGCGATCACGATGATCCCGTCGACGGCCTGTGACTGCAGCGCCTCCATCGCCTCGTCGACGTCACCGCCCGAATGGTCGGACATCCCTGCGACCGCCACACCGAACCCGGCGGCTCGGGCTGCGCGCTCGATGGCATGCAGCGTCGATCCCGGCCCGAAGAGCCGGCTGTCGAAGCTCAGCACGCCGATGCGCTGCGACCGCTGGGTCACGAGACCACGCGCAAACGCGTTCGGCCGATAGTCCAGCTCGTGCATCGCAGCGACCACACGCGCGCGGGTGGACGAGCTCACGTGCGGGTGGCCGTTCAGCACCCTCGACACGGTTTGATGGGACACGCCAGCGAGCCGGGCCACGTCGTGCATGACGGGCCGATGGCCCCGAACGGTCATCGCTGCTGACCCTCGAGCATGGCCACAGGCTAGGACATCCGCGCCTCGTCCCGCTCTTCTCGAACGTCGACTCGACCGTTCCGGCTCCGGAAGCGAGCAGGGGTAGGTGGTCCCGCCGCGGCTGGTGCTGCGCGAGTCGGCCCGACCGGGTCGTCACCGTGGAGCCCATGGGGTTCACCGGAAGCGAGATGGCCGCTATGTTAGCGCTCACAATCCCTGCTCAGAGGGCACCTGCCATGACCTTGACGCGAGTCCAGCGCCCGCACCCTCGCCGTGCGATCCGTCTCGCCTCCGCTGCCGACGGCGCCAGGGACGCCTGCAGCGCAGCACCGCGATCCCCAGCCGGGGAGTCCCCGCGTCCACACCAAGGAGACGTGCCGTGAGCAAGGACCGCTACACCGTCGGGATCGACTTCGGCACGCTGTCGGGACGGGCCGTTGTGGTGCGCGTCTCCGACGGCAAGGAGGTCGCCAGCGCGGTGCACGACTACCCGCACGGTGTCATGGAGCGGGAGCTGGCCTCGACGCGTGAGCGGCTTGCGCGCGACTGGGCGTTGCAGGACGCGATGGACTACGTCGACGTGCTGAAGGTTGCCGTACCCGAGGCGGTCCGCGAGGCCGGTATCGAGCCCGACCAGGTGATCGGCATCGGCACCGACTTCACCGCCTCCAGCCCACTGCCGACACGGGCCGACGGCAGGCCGCTGTCGGCCGTCGAGGAGTACGCCGATCGGCCCCACGCGTACGTGAAGCTGTGGAAGCACCATGCCGCGCAGGAGCAGGCCGACCGCATCAACGCCACCGCCGAGCAACGCGGCGAGACCTGGCTGGATCGCTACGGCGGCAAGATCTCCTCGGAGTGGCAGTTCGCGAAGGGTCTGCAGGTGTTCGAGGAGGATCCCGATCTCTTCGAGGCGGCCGACCGTTGGATCGAGTCTGCCGATTGGATCGTCTGGCAGCTCTGCGGGCGTGAGTCCCGCAACGCGTGCACCGCTGGTTTCAAGGGGATTCGGCAAGACGACGCCTACCCCTCGCGGGACTACCTCGCCGAGCTCGGTGGCGAGGGCTTCGCCGGCTTCGTCGAGAAGCTTGACGGCCCGCTGGCACAGCTCGGCACCGCGGCCGGCACGCTGACCGCCGAGGCCGCCTCGTGGACCGGTCTCCCCGAGGGGATCACCGTCGCTGTCGGCAACGTGGACGCTCATGTGACCGTGCCCGCGGCCCGTGCCACCGAGCCGGGCCACCTGGTGGCGGTCATGGGCACCTCGACCTGCCACGTGATGAACGGCGTGGACGTCGCGTCGGTGCCGGGCATGTGCGGGGTGGTGCGCGACGGCATCACCCCTGGGTCGTGGGGCTACGAGGCCGGCCAGAGCGGCGTGGGCGACATCTTCGGCTGGTTCGTCGAGAACTGTGTGCCGCCGTCGTACCACGAGGCGGCGCGGGAGGCCGGCCAGGACCTCCACGAGCACCTCACGTCCCTGGCGGAGAAGCAACAGGTAGGTGAGCACGGACTCGTCGCCCTCGACTGGCACAGCGGCAACCGGTCCACCCTGGTGGACCACCGTCTCAGCGGCGTGGTCGCCGGCCTGACGCTGGCGACCCGAGCGGAGGACATCTACCGAGCCTTGCTGGAGTCAACCGCCTTCGGGACGCGGCGCATCATCGACGCTTTTCAGGAGGCGGGGGTGCCGGTCGAGCGGCTGGTGATCGCGGGCGGTCTTCTGAAGAACCGACTCTTGATGCAGATGTACAGCGACGTGACCGGCTACCCGCTCGACGTCATCGGCTCCACCCAGGGCCCCGCCCTCGGCGCCGCGATCCACGCCGCTACCGCGGCCGGCGCCTACGAGGACATCGAGGCGGCGAGCCGATCCATGGGCAAGCGGCTGGAGAGCGTCTACGAGCCGCACCCAGAGCGGCACCGCCGCTACGACGAGATGTATGCGGACTACGTGGCCCTCTACGACCACTTCGGGTCGCACAGCGACCTGTTGCATCGGTTGCGCGACCGGCGCGACGAGGCGCTCGCCCGATGAGCGGGGCCTGGAGGAGACACCCGTCCACGCATCTCGTTGCCGCCGTGGGGCGGGACGCTGTTCGGCGTGGCTCACGACCGGCCTGAGGTGAGTGGTGAAGCCGAGAACCAGCCTGACCTGGGGTGGAGCCAAGGGGACTCGAACCCCTAACCCCCTGCTTGCAAAGCAGGTGCGCTACCAATTGCGCCATGGCCCCTGGCGCGGGCGAGCGCCCGCGTGGTCGTGTCTCAGGAGCGGGTGACCTCGTCGGTCGCCTCGGCCCACAGGGCCTGTTCGCGCTGACCGGCTCGCGTCTTGCGGGTGGCGAGGACGGCGGCCGCGGCAGCGGCGGCAAGGAGCACGAGCTTCTTCATGAGGATCCCTTCGGGGTGGCGACGGCCGACTCTACCAACGCCCGTTCGGCCCGGCTGCCCAGGCTTTACAGGCGAAAGTCCGCAACCTGCCTCCGGATCACGAGTGCTCTGCCACCCTGGTCACACCTGGAGAGGGGGGCTCGTATGCGCAAGTGGAGTCTCGTGGTGGGCGCGACAGTGCTCGGTGCCCTCTTCGTCGCGGTCCTACGCGTTCCGGGGATGAGCGGGCTTGCCGTACTCCTGCTGAGCAATGGTGGCCAGCTGGCGGCCGCGATCACCGCGGCGGTCGGATGCGGCGTCGCCGCACGTCGTACGACGGCGCACCGTCGACGGGCCTGGTGGTGGCTCGCCGTGGGCACCGGTTCGTGGGCCGCCGGGCAGGCAGTGTGGAGCTACTACGAGGTCGTGCTCGGCCAGCAGGTGCCCTTTCCGTCCTTCGCCGACGTCGGCTTCCTGCTCTTCCCGCTGACTGCGGCCGTCGGCCTGGTGACCTGGCTCGGCACCCAGGGCGACCAGCTCATGGCCCGGGGTCGGGACCTCCTGGACGGCGCTCTCATCGCGTGCTCGCTGCTCGCCGTGTCCTGGGTGACGACGCTGGGGACCGTGGTGGCCGACGGTGGGAACTCGTGGCTGTCACTGACCCTCTCGCTGGCCTACCCGATCGGCGACCTGATCCTCGCGACGCTCGTCCTGATCGCGCTCGCGCGGGGCACCCTCGCCGAGCGCGCGACCCTCGCCGTGCTCGCCGCGGGACTGGGTGGACTCGCCATCGCCGACAGCGCGTACCTCTACCTCACCAGCATCGGTGCGTACACGTCGGCGGACCTGATCAGCAGCGGGTGGGTCATCGGGTTCCTGCTCGTCGGGGCCTCCGGGCTGACCGTGGAGCGCGAGACCACCGCCCGGCATGAGCAGCTGCCGCAGGCTGGGTCCCGTCCGCTCGTGCGCCAGCCGACGCGCCTGCGCCTCGCACTCCCCTACGTCCCCCTCCTCGCAGCGGCGATGCTCCTCTCGATCCGACTGTTCAGCGCCCCCTCCAGCCCGACCGTCGACCTCCTGCTGGGGGTGACGCTGGTGTTCATCGTGCTCGTGCGGCAGTTCCTGGCGATGGCCGACAACCAGCGCCTGCTCGTCGCGCTCGCGGAGGCTCGGGACCAGCTCGAGCACCAGGCGCTCCACGACGCCCTGACCGGCCTCGCGAACCGGGTGCTCTTCGCCGACCGGCTCGACCGTGCCCTGCTGGCGCCGGACGCCGACGTGAGCGTGCTCTTCTGCGACCTCGACGACTTCAAGCTCGTCAACGACCAGCTCGGGCACGAGGCCGGCGACCTGCTGCTCACCGAGGTCGCCGAGCGCCTCCTCGAGTGCGTGCGAGTCACCGACACGGTGGCCCGCCTCGGCGGCGACGAGTTCGCGATCCTGCTCGAGGACGCCGGCGACGCCGTACAGGTGGCCGATCGCGTGGTCAGCTCCATGCACGAGCCGGTGCGGCTCCAGGGACGCGACGTCCGGACGTCGATCAGCGTCGGCATCGCCCATCATGCCGGGGTCAAGGCCGCGGTCGTCCACGAGGACCGCCGCGAGCTCGGTCCGGAGCCCGGGCGACGCACGCGGATGCCCGCGACCACCGCCATCGCCGAGGCGGCCCAGCGCGAGGCGACGGCCACGCTCCTGCTGCGGCACGCCGACACCGCGATGTACGCCGCGAAGGGCGCGGGCAAGAGCCGCGCCGTGCTCGCCGAGGCTGTCGGCGGCTGATCAGGCCTGCTGCGCCGGCCGGCCGAAGGTCACCGCTGACCGCACCTGGTCCGGCAGCGACGCGAGCAGGGCGGCGTCCGGGGTGGCGCCCAGCGCGTCGTTGACGGTCGAGAAGGCGATCCGGCCGGCGGCGTACACGGTGATCGCGAAGATCTTCCGGTCGTCGAACCCGGCGTCGCGCAGTGCCTGTACGTCGGTGGCCGTGACGCCGTTGGGGTCGCGCGCGACCCGGCGCGCCCAGGCCGCCAGCGCCCGCTCCGTGTCGTCGAGACCGGCGTCGTCCCCGCGCAGGACCGCCGCCGCGAGAGCGTCGTCGGCCTGGTCGGCGAGCTTCTTGCCCCACGCCATCGCGCAGTAGGAGTCCTCGATCGAGGACGCGCACGCGGTCACCAGGATCCCGCGCTGCCGGACGCTCAACCCGGCGGTGCGGGTGGCCACGGCGAGCATCTCGAAGAGCCGGTCGAAGGCCTCCGGCTGCTGCGCCCAGACCCGCGACGTGTTCATGACGTAGCCGAGCTCCTCGAGGTCCTCGGCATAGAAGTCGTCGACCTCTGCCGTGGGCTCGGGGTCGCTCAGGAAGCTCGAGCCGGCCGGCAGGTCGATGGTGACCGGCTTGCGGGCGACGTACCCGACCACCTTGATCTCCGCGCGCAGCGGTAGCCCCTCGCGAACGTGCTCGCGAGCGACGTCGGCGGCGTATGCCAGGAAGGCCTCCTCCCCGACGGCCTGGATCGCTTCGTACGCCGGACCGGTCGAGGCCAGCGCACGGGCGTAGGCCTCGGGATCGGCGAACTCCCACACGAAGGGGACCTCGACGCGCCGGACGTCCTCGAAGCCCCACCCGGTCAAGAGCTCCTCACCGGCACCGGGCCGCCCGAGGGTCACCATCGCCGCCTGGTTGGACACCTTCTCCTCGGTCGCCAGCGTGAACGGCCGCAGCGCCCACGCCCCCGGCGAGGCCTTGATGTGGCCCCACACGGTCAGTCCCATCAGCCCCCCGGGCCGGAGCACCCGCCGCACCTCCGCGACCGCCTGCGGGGTCGTGCCCCAGATGCCGCGGAAGCTCGTCACCACGTCGAACGAGCCGTCCGGCCACGGGAGCGCGTGCATGTCGCCGACGCGGACGTCGGCCTGCGGCGTGCGGTCCTGGGCGACTGCGACCAGCCGGTGCGAGGCGTCGATGCCCGCACAGTCGGCTCCGCGGGCCGCCGCCAGCTCCACCGCCAGGCCCGCCCCGCAGGCGATGTCGAGCAGGCGCGTGCCGGAGCCGACCCCGAGGTGCTGGTGCATCGCGACGTACTCACGGCAGTTGGCCGGCTCGCTCAGCGACGCGAACTCCGCGGCCCGTCGTCCCCATCCCTCGTCGACGCCCCGCCACTGCTCCGGGGTCTCCGTCTCGGTCACTGCCCCACCTCCTGCGGCAACGCTAGACCTCCTCCGCGACAACGCCTACGGTGCGAGGACCTCAGCCTCGGGAGTGACGTGTCGCAGCGCATGCCGGTGCCGCAGCGCGTCACCGCGCTCGGCCTCCTCGACCGGGTGGACTACGCCGACGCCTTCGGCCGGGGGGTCGATGCGGTGCGGACGGCCGTCGGGGCCGGCTTCTCTGGGTGGTCGTGGCGCCGCTGCACCGGTGGGTGGCGGCCTCGCTGGTCGACCGCGCGGCATCCCTCGCGATGCACCCGTGACCGCGCCGATGTCGGTCCCGGCGGTGACTCGGCTCGGCTGAGACTACTGCTGGGTCCGCCTGGTGAACGTCCGGATCGACAGCGGCGCCAGGACCGAGGTGAGTGCGACGGTCCAGATGATCGTGGAGAGCACGGGGTGGTGCAGAGGGAGCGCGGCGTCAGGGGGAGCGGAGGCGGCGTTGCCCCAGAGCTCGCGGACACCCTGGACGAGCGAGGAGATCGGGTTCCACTCGGCGAGGGCGCGCAGCACGGGCGACATCCGATCGGTCGGTGCGAAGGCGTTGGACAGGAAGGTGAGCGGGAAGATCGTGGTGAACATGACCCCCTGCACCGCCTCGACCGAGCGCATCGCCGAGCCGACCAGGATGCCCACCCAGATCATCGCCACGCCCCACAGCAGGAGCAGGGCGTAGCCGGCGAGCGCGTCGAGCACCCCGGTGCGCAGCCGCCAGCCGATCGCCAGCCCGGTCACCGACATCACCACGATGCCGATCGAGGAGTGGATCAGGCTGGAGAGGCTACGCCCGACCAGGATCGAGGCGATCCGGATCGGCAGGGAGCGCATCCGGTCGACGATGCCCTTGCCGATGTCGGCGGTGAGCCCGACCGCGACGATGAACGCGGAGAACGCGATCGTCTGACCCATGATCCCGGCCATCAGCCACTCGCGATAGCCGGACGCTGCTCCCGGCACCGCGATCGAGGCACCGAAGACGAACGCGAACAGGACCACGAACATCACCGGCTGGATGGTGACGTCCATCAGCATCTCGGGCATCCGCTTGATGTGGATCAGGTTGCGGCGCGTGATCGCCAGGGACTGCCGCAGCAGACCGGTCTGGTGGATCTCCGGCCGCTCCAGGTGGGAGGTGGAGGGGACGCGGGTGCCGAGGTCGCTGTTCATGCCGAGGCCTCCTCGAGGTCGTCGGGGTCGCTCGGGTCCTCGGCGCGGTGGCCGGTGAGGTGGAGGAACACGTCGTCGAGGCTGGGACGCTGCAGCCCGAGGTCGTCGAGCTCGATCTCGCTGCCCTCGAACAGCGCGGCCGCCCGGGTCACGTCGCCCAGCCCCTCGGCGGGAGCGATCAGGCTGCGGGCGGCGCGGTCGACATGGACCTCGGACGCGATGCCGCGCAGCATCGCGTCGGCGGCATCGATGTCGTCGGCCCGCGAGACGGTCACGACCAGCGCGGCCTTGCCGGAGGCGTCCTTGAGCTGGAGCGGGGTGCCCTCGGCGATGATCCGGCCCTTGTCGATCACCACGATGGTGTCGGCGAGCTGGTCGGCCTCCTCGAGGTACTGAGTCGTGAGCAGCAGCGTCGTACCGTCGCCGACCAGCTCGCGCAGCACGTCCCACAGCTCCACCCTGCTGCGTGGGTCGAGGCCGGTGGTCGGCTCGTCGAGGAACAGCACCGGCGGTGTCGCGACCAGGCTGACCGCGAGATCGAGGCGCCGACGCATGCCGCCGGAGTACGTCTTCACGACCCGGCTGGCTGCGTCGGTGAGCGAGAACCGCTCCAGCAGGTCGTCGCTCTGCCGCTTGATGGTGGCCCCGTCGAGGCCGTACAGCGAGCCGATCAGCCGGAGGTTCTCCCGACCGGTGAGGAGCTCGTCGACGGTCGCGGCCTGACCGGTGAGCCCCATCGCGCGGCGTACGGCGTCCGGTTCGCGCACGACGTCGTGACCGGCGACTCGGGCCGTGCCGCCGGTGGGCCGGGTGAGCGTGGTCATCATCCGCACCGTCGTGGTCTTGCCGGCGCCATTGGGCCCGAGCATGCCGAGCACGCTGCCGGCGGGCACCGAGAAGCTCACGTCGTCGACGGCGAGAGTCTCCCCGAAGTGTTTGACGAGCGCTTCGGCCTCGATCGCGGGAGCGCTGGAGGAGGGGGGGTGGGCCATGCCTCGACCGTAGCCGGACCTACCGACACCCGGCGTCTCAATTTCCACGCCGTGCGGGTGGTGGGCGACTGGGTTGGGAGGGGTCACGCGGGCGCGTAGGTGTAGGCCACGGAGCCGGCGCCGAACCGGCGCACGTCCTGCAGCACCAGGTCCACCGGTCCTCCGAAGAGCCGGTAGCCATCGCCGAAGGCGACCGGATGGACGTTGATGCGGTACTCGTCGACGAGTCCGAGTCGAGTCAGCTCCTGGGCGAAAGCTGCTCCGCCATACGTGAGGATCGGCGCGCCCTCCTGTGCCTTGAGCTCGGCTATGCCGCTCTCGAGGTCGCGATAGATCGTTGACTCGGGCCAGGTCGCCTCGGTCAGCGTTCGCGAGAACACTGCCTTGGGGATCTCGTTCATCGGCTTGGCGAAGGAGTCGGTCGAGGACTGCCAGTACGGCGCCATCTCCTCATAGGCGCCGCGGCCCATCGCGTGCACGCCCGCACTGCTGATCAGGTCGAGGATCTCGGCGCCGAACTCGTCGTCGTAGAAGCTCACCGGCCACCCCGGCACCTCGTCGGGCTGCCCCACGAAGCCGTCCACGGACATATCCATCTTCAGTATCAACGGTCGCATGCTAGACAGACCGCCCTGGTCGCTCCGAGTCATCGAGACCGGCCTCCTACAACCCGCCATTCCAACCAGGCAGCAGTGCCGGAGCCCTGCCTCCGATGTCTGTCACGACCTGAGGGACACTCACTCAGGGCCTGCCAAGAATCCGAGTGGAGACGCGGATCCCGGCGCGGCGGAATTGAAGGCCGAGGTCGGAGCAGGTTCGGTCGGGGGTGGGCCTAAGAGGACTTGAACCTCTGACCTCTTCCTTATCAGGGAAGCGCTCTAACCGTCTGAGCTATAGGCCCGGGTGCATCGGTCGCGCGACGGCGAGCCGACGGCAGAGATTACCGTACGGCGTTCGCGGCCCCCAAACCGGGAGAGCGCTCAGCGCTCGTCCTCCGCGAGGGTGACCTCGACGCCGCCGAGCAGTGCTGCGGAGAGGTTGTAGAGGAAGGCGCCGAGGGTCGCGATGGCGGTGACCAGCACGACGTCGACGACCGCCACGATCATCGTGAACCCGAGCACCCGGCTCATCCCGACGTAGTTCTCGACGTCGAAGCTCTGCGCCTGGTCGCCGCCCACGAGGTCCGCGACCGTCTTGTTGATCGAGTCCCACACGCCGGCCGCACCGAGCACGGACCAGACGACGAACACCGAGACGACCGTGACGATCCCGAACGCGATCGCCAGCAGGAACGAGGTCTTCATCACCGACCACGGGTCCAGGTGCACCAGCCGCAGCCGAGCCCGCCGGGTGCCTCGCGAGCGAGTGCTCGCCGCCTCCGGGCGGTCGGTCGTGCTCGTCCGGCGGGGGGCGGACGCACCGCCCCCGGAACCCCCGGAGCCCTGCGGGGTGACCGCACCGCCCGAAGCGTCAGCGGCCGCGCTCGACCGGGTCGACCTCGACGACGAACTTCGACGACTTCGACGACTTCGACGAGGCTGCCGAGCCGGCGGCGGACACCGCCGCCGAGACCCGCTCGGAGAGCGGCAGCTTGTCCGTCTTCTCGGCCGTCTCGGTCTCCTCGCTCGTCGAGGGTCCGCTCAGCGACCGGCGAGGAGCCAGCGGGGTCTCGTCGGCACGTCGTCGATCGGCCATCAGGACTCCTCGTTGTCGGCGTCGTGCTCGTCGTCGGGCAGGCCCCACGCGGCACTCCCGGCGTGGTCCTCGTCGCTGTCCGGAACGTCGTCCGCCAGGGCACCCTCGTCGATTGTGGCACCTGGACCCGTCTCGTTCACGTCACCGGTCTGGTCGGCGGAGGCTTCCGCCGCCTCGACGGCCTCATCGATCTCGGGTGCTCGCTCGACGCTGCGCGCCACCACCGCGACCCCGTCGCCATCACTGACGCCCACGAACCGGACTCCCTTGGTGTCGCGTCCCGTCGGTCGCAGATGCTCGTCCACGGCGCTTCGGGTGACCTGGCCGGACTGCTTGATGGCCAGCACCTCATCCCCCTCGACGACGATGAACGCGCCGACCAGGTTGCCGCGGTCGTCGTCCTGCTTCATGGCCTTGATGCCGATGCCGCCACGCGACTGGAGCCGGTACTGCGAGATCCGGGACCGCTTCGCGAACCCACCGTCGGTGATCGTGAAGACGTACTGCTCGACGACCCCGGGCAGGTCGACATCGTCGCCGCTGCGACCGGACTCCTGCTCTGCCGCCTCCTCGGCGGCGACCTGCTCCGCGCGGATCACCGACATCGACAGCAGCTGGTCCCCGTCGCGGAACTTCATGCCGGTCACGCCCGACGTCGCGCGACCCATCGGGCGCAGCTGCCCGTCGTCCGCGCGGAACCGGATCGCCTGGCCCTTCCTCGACACCAGCAGGATGTCGTCGTCGGCGTCGGCGAGCTCGGCGCCGATCAGCTCGTCGTCGTCCTCGCGGAAGTTGATCGCGATGACCCCGGCCTGCCGGGGACTGTTGTAGTCCCCCAGCCGGGTCTTCTTGACCAGGCCGTTGCGGGTCGCCAGCACGAGGTAGGGCTGTTGGTCGTAGTCCCGGATCGCGAGCACCTGGGCGATGCTCTCGTCCGGCTGGAAGGACAGCAGCCCGGCGACGTGGCCGCCCTTCGCGTCCCGGGAGGCCTCGGGAAGGTTGTAGGCCTTGGTGCGGTAGACGCGACCGGCCGTGGTGAAGAACAGCAGCCAGTGGTGGTTGCTGGTCGCCATGAAGTGCTCGACCACGTCGTCGCCGCGCAGGGTGGCCCCGCGCACGCCCTTCCCGCCGCGCCTCTGGGTGCGGTACAGGTCGGCGCGGGTGCGCTTGGCGTAGCCACCGCGCGTGATCGTCACGACGAGCTCCTCGTCGGGGATGAGGTCCTCCATCGAGAGGTCGCCGTCGGAGGCGATGATCTGGCTGCGGCGCTCGTCGCCGAACCGCTCGACGATGTCGCCGAGCTCGTCGGAGATGATCTGGCGCTGCCGCTCCTCGCTGGCCAGGATCGCCTCCAGGTCGGCGATGATGACCTCGAGGTCGGCCAGCCGGTCCATGATCTTCTGGCGCTCGAGGGCGGCGAGCCGACGCAGCTGCATGTCGAGGATCGCCGAGGCCTGCACCTCGTCGATCTCGAGCAGGCTCATCAGCCCCTCGCGCGCCTCGTCGACGTCCGGACTCCGCCGGATCAGTGCGATGACCTCGTCGAGCATGTCGAGCGCCTTGACCAGCCCGCGGTAGATGTGGGCCTGCTTCTCGGCCTCACGGAGCCGGTAGCGGGTTCGCCGCTGGACGACCTCGACCTGGTGGGCGATCCAGTGGGAGATGAACTGGTCGAGGGTCAGCGTGCGCGGCACACCGTCGACCAGCGCCAGCATGTTGGCCGCGAAGTTCGTCTGCAGCTCGGTGTGCTTGAAGAGGTTGTTCAGCACCACCCGCGCGATCGCGTCACGCTTGAGGACCACCACCAGCCGCTGACCGGTGCGACCCGACGAGTCGTCGCGTACGTCGGCGATCCCCTGGATCCTGCCGGAGTCGGCGAGCTCGGCGATCTTCAGGGCGAGGTTGTCGGGGTTCACCTGGTAGGGAAGCTCGGTGATGACCAGCAGGGTGCGGCCCTTCGAGTCCTCCTCGACGTCGATGACCGCCCGCATCGTGACCGACCCGCGTCCGGTGCGGTAGGCCTGCTCGATGCCCTGGCGCCCGACGATCAGTGCCTTGGTCGGGAAGTCGGGGCCCTTGACCCGCTCCAGCAGTGCCTCGAGCAGCTCCTCCCGGGTCGCGTCGGGGTGGGCCAGCGACCACTGCACCCCCGCGTTGATCTCCCGGAGGTTGTGCGGCGGGATGTTGGTGGCCATGCCGACCGCGATGCCCGCGGAGCCGTTGGTCAGGAGGTTCGGGAACCGCGCGGGCAGGATGCCCGGCTCCTGCGAGCGGCCGTCGTAGTTGGGGTTGAAGTCGACCGTGTCCTGCTCGATGTCGCGGACCATCTCCATGGCCAGCGGCGCCATCTTGCACTCGGTGTACCGCATCGCCGCGGCCGGGTCGTTGCCCGGCGAGCCGAAGTTGCCCTGGCCGTCGACGAGCGGGTTGCGCATCACCCACGGCTGGGCGAGCCGCACGAGGGTGTCGTAGATCGCGGAGTCGCCGTGCGGGTGGTACTGACCCATGACGTCGCCGACCACGCGCGAGCACTTCGAGAAGCCCCGGTCGGGGCGGTACCCGCCGTCGTACATGGCGTAGAGGACGCGGCGGTGCACCGGCTTGAGCCCGTCGCGCACGTCGGGCAGCGCTCGTCCGACGATCACCGTCATCGCGTAGTCGATGTAGGACCGCTGCATCTCCACCTGCAGCTCGACGGGCTCGATCCGCCCGCCGGGGGGGACGATGCCGCCACCCTCGATCGTGTTGTCAGTCACCTGGTGCCACCTTCGGTCGTACGACGTGAGCGGGCCCGGTCACCCCGGGCCGTCGGGGTCAGATGTCGAGGAACCGGACGTCCTTGGCGTTGCGCTGGATGAACGAGCGGCGCTGCTCGACGTTCTCGCCCATCAGCACGGTGAACATCTCGTCGGCCTGCGCCGCGTCCTCGAGGGTCACCTGGAGCAGCAGCCGGTTGTCCGGGTCCATCGTGGTCTCCCAGAGCTCGTTGGCGTTCATCTCGCCGAGGCCCTTGTACCGCTGGATGGCGTTCTCCTTCGGCAGCCGCTTGCCCGCCTCGACCCCGGCGGCCCGCAGCGCGTCGCGCTCGGCGTCGGAGTAGACGAACTCGTGCTCGTGCGGCTTGTTCCAGCGCAGCCGGTAGAGCGGGGGCTGAGCGAGGTAGACGTAGCCGTGCTCGATCAGCGGCCGCATGAACCGGAACAGCAGCGTGAGCAGCAGCGTGCGGATGTGGTGGCCGTCGACGTCGGCGTCGGCCATCATCACGATCTTGTGGTAGCGCACCTTCTCGATGTCGAACTCTTCGTGGATGCCGGTGCCGAGCGCCGAGATGATCGCCTGCACCTCGGTGTTGGCCAGCACCTTGTCGATGCGGGCCTTCTCGACGTTGAGGATCTTGCCGCGGATCGGCAGGATCGCCTGGATCCGCGGGTCCCGGCCGCCCTTCGCGGAGCCCCCGGCGGAGTCACCCTCCACCACGAAGATCTCGCACTCCTCGGGACTCGTGGACTGGCAGTCGGCCAGCTTGCCGGGCAGCCCGCCACCGCCGAGCAGACCCTTGCGGCTGCGGGCGAGCTCGCGTGCCTTGCGCGCCGCCACCCGGGCGTACGCCGCGGCCTGCGCCTTGCGCACGATGTCGCGGCCCTCGGCCGGGTTCTTCTCCAGCCAGCCGCCGAGCTGCTCGTTGACCACCCGCTGCACGAAGCCCTTGGCCTCGGTGTTGCCGAGCTTGGTCTTGGTCTGCCCCTCGAACTGCGGCTCACCGAGCTTGATCGAGAGGATCGCGGTGAGACCCTCGCGCACGTCGTCCCCGGAGACCCGGTCCTCGCGCTTCTTGATGAGGTTCCACTCCTCGCCCCAGTTGTTGATCAAGGAGGTGAGCGCGGAGCGGAAGCCCTCCTCGTGGGTGCCGCCCTCGTGGGTGTTGATCGTGTTGGCGAAGGTGTGCACCGACTCGGTGTAGCTGGTCGTCCACTGCATCGCGATCTCGAGGCTCATGCCGCTCTCGGCGAGCTCCGCCTCGAACTCGATGACGGTGGGGTGCGCCTTGTCCTTGCGCCTGTTGAGGTGCTCGACGTAGTCGACGAGACCACGTGCGTACTTGAAGGTGTGCTCGACGGTCCCGTCCGGGCCCCGCACCGGGACCGGGCTGTCCGTCGCGACCGCCTCCTCGAGGTCGTCGCGGATCGCGTCGTCGACCTCGGCGTCCTGCGGCCGCTCGTCGCGGACCACGATCTCCAGGCCCTTGTTGAGGAAGGCCATCTCGCGGATCCGGCTGAGGATCGTGTCGAGGGAGTACGTCGTGGTCTCGAAGATGTCCGAGCTGGCCCAGAAGGTGATCGTGGTGCCGGTCTCGTCGGTCTCCTCCAGCTGCTCGAGCGGACCGTTGGGCTCGCCGAGGCTGAAGCTCTGCCGCCAGTGGTGGCCACGGTTGCGGACGTCGACCTGCAGCGTGCTGGAGAGCGCGTTGACCACGGAGACGCCGACGCCGTGCAGTCCGCCGGAGACCTTGTAGCCGCCACCGCCGAACTTGCCGCCGGCGTGCAGCATGGTCAGCGCCATCGTCACGGCGGGGATGCCCTCGACCGGGTGCACGTCGGTGGGGATGCCGCGCCCGTCGTCGTCGACGCGGATCCCGCCGTCCGCCTGCAGCGTGACGCAGATCCGGGAGCAGTAGCCGGCCAGCGACTCGTCGACGGAGTTGTCGACGACCTCCCACACCAGGTGGTGCAGGCCGCGCTCGCCGGTCGAGCCGATGTACATGCCCGGGCGCTTGCGGACGGCCTCGAGGCCCTCGAGGACCTGGATCGCGGAGGCGTCGTACCTGCCCTCCTCCACCGCGTGGCCCTCGCTGATCGGCGCCAGGTTGGCGGCAGCCTCGGCCACGACGGCGGCGGGCAGCTCGGTCGACGACTGGGACGAGTGGGAAGAATGGGGAGAGCTGTCGGAGGGGTCTGTGCTGGCTGTTGCGGGGGTACTGGCGGGCATCTCGTCAGCCACGAGCCATCCTCTTCACGTGTGCACACATAGCGACGGTCGACCCCGGACCGGGGAACGACCGTGTCCGAGTATAGCCCGTGGAAGGCTCAGAACCGAGCCTCCGGTCCACGGGAGGGGGGCGTCGCGGCACCCAGAAGGGCGATTCCCGGCCTCGCAGGGTGGCCAGGACGGTCGCGTGGGGGAGGTTCCTGGTCCCCATACCGGCCCCCGGGCCTCAGATCGGCTCTCCGGGCCGCTGGCGGACTCCTCCCGCATCCCCCGAACGGGGCCCGACGCCGAGGACGCTCGGGCGGGGTCAGCCGTAGGTGTCGCGCGGGCCTCGACCGTCCCGCACCGACCGGAGTCCGCGTTTCCAGCTGGGTCCGTGCGGGCCCTGCACGTCGATGACCGTGACGGTGCCGTCACCGAGCTCCTCGTTGAGCCGGCGCACCACCGTCGGCGCGAGCAGCTTCATCTGGGTGGCCCACGCGGTGGAGTCGGTGCGGACCAGAAGCTTGGCCTCGCCGAAGGACTCGGGCCGGCAGTGCTGCGCGACCTCACGCCCCACGATCGTGTCCCAGCGCGAGAAGACCCCGTGCACCCGGACGTCGGTGCCCCATCCCTGGTCGTCGATCAGGCGCCCGATCGTGGTGTCGAGCAGCTGGGGGTCACGCTCGTCCGGGTGCGCGCCGGAGGCCTGCGGGTCGACGCGCCGGCGGCGTCGGCCGGGCTGCGCCGCTCCGCTCCCTGTCGTACGGCGGCGGGTGGCACCGGGCCGCGCCAGCGCGCGGGCGATGCTGCGAGCCAGGTCGAGGCCCGAGTCGTCGTGGCCCTCGGCGGCTTCCTTGGGGGGCCCCGTCCCGTCCGGTCCGGCGGACGGGACGGACGCAGCGTCGCGCTCGTCAGGAGACACCGGGCAGCACCTTGCCGTCGACGACGTCGATCCGCACGCCGGCGAGCGCAGCAGGCACGTCTTCGGGGACCGCCGCGGTGACCAGCACCTGCTCGGCGTCCGCGACGAGCTCGGCGAGCCGCTCGCGCCGGTCGGTGTCCAGCTCGGCGAACACGTCGTCCAGGATCAGGATCGGGTCGTCGCCGGTGGAGCGGAGCAGGTCGTAGGAGGCCAGCCGGAGCGCGAGGGCCATCGACCAGGACTCGCCGTGGGAGGCATAGCCCTTCACCGGCAGCGGCCCGAGCATCAGCGTGAGGTCGTCGCGGTGCGGCCCGACCAGGCTGACTCCCCGCTCGATCTCGTCGCCGCGCCGGCGCTCGACCTCGCCCAGCAGCGCCTCGGCGAGCACCGTCCGGTCATGACCGGTCGGCTGCGCGGCGGTGAGGGGCAGGTCGAAGGACGGCTTGTAGGTCATCGAGACCTCGGTGCCGGGCGCTCCCTGCGCCACCGCGTCGTAGGCCGTCGCCAGGTGGGGGCGCAGCGCGTCGACGAGGTCGAGCCGGGCCGCGAGCAGCTCGGCACCCGTGTGGGCCAGGTGGGAGTCCCAGACCCCCAGCGTCGACAGCGCGCTCTCACCGCGCCCGCTGCCGGAGCGACGGGCCTGACCGGCCGTCTTCAGCAGCGAGTTGCGCTGTCGAAGCACCTTGTCGTAGTCGGAGCGGACGCCGGCGAACCGGGGGGCGCGCTGCACCAGCAGCTCGTCGAGGAAGTGCCGGCGTTCGGAGGGGTCACCCTTCACGAGGGCGAGGTCCTCGGGAGAGAACAGCACCGTGCGCACCAGGCCCAGCAGCTCGCGGGCCCGCGGCAACGGCGAGCGGTTGATCCGGGCCTTGTTGGATCTGCCCGGGTTGATCTGCACCTCGAGGACCGCCTCGCGGCCGTCGCGGACCACGGCCGCGCGGACCAGTGCCTGCTCCGCGCCGAACCGCACCAGGGCAGCGTCCCCGGCGACCCGGTGCGAGGAGAGCCGCGCGATGTAGTCGACGGCTTCGACCAGGTTGGTCTTGCCCTGCCCGTTGCGGCCCACGAAGGAGGTCACCCCCGGGCCCAGCGTCACCTCGGCCTCCGGGTAGCTGCGGAAGTCGTGGAGCGAGAGGTGGGCGACGTACACGGGAGGGCGTGGCTCAGCTCTGGTCGCCGCCGGGGGGCGCCACGGTGCGGGTGGCGTGACCGCCGAACTGGTTGCGCATCGCCGCGACCGCCTTCATGGCGGGGCTGTCGTCCTGCCGGGACACGAAGCGGGCGTAGAGCGCCGCCGTGATCGCGGGTGTGGCCACCGCGTTGTCGATGCCGGCCTCGACCGTCCACCGCCCCTCGCCGGAGTCCTCGGCGTAGCCGCTGATCTTGTCGAGGTGGTCGTCCTCGTCGAGCGCCGCGACCAGCAGGTCGAGCAGCCACGACCGGATCACGGTGCCCTCCCGCCAGGAGCGGAACACCTCCGTGACGTTGTCCACCTCGTCGATGGCGGACAGCAGCTCCCAGCCCTCGGCGTAGGCCTGCATCACGGCGTACTCGATGCCGTTGTGGACCATCTTGGAGAAGTGGCCTGCCCCGACGCTGCCGGCGTGCACCCACCCGAAGTCGCCCTCGGGCTTCAGGGTGTCGAAGATCGGGCGCAGCCGGTCGATCTGCTCCTTCTCACCACCGGCCATCAGGGCGTAGCCGTTCTCGAGGCCCCACACGCCACCGGAGACCCCGCAGTCCACGAAACCGATGCTCTTCTCGGACAGCATCCGGGCGTTGGCCTGGTCGTCGGTCCAGCGCGAGTTGCCGCCGTCGATGATGAGGTCGCCCTCCTCCAGCAGGTCGTTCAGTGCCCTGACGGTGTCGCGGGTGACGTCCCCCGCGGGCACCATCACCCACACGACCCGGGGACTGGGGAGCTGCCGGACGAGGTCCTCGAGGCTGTCGGCGTCGCTGAGGTCGGGGTTGCGGTCGTACCCCACGACCGTGTGCCCGCCGCGGCGCAACCGCTCACGCATGTTGCCGCCCATCTTGCCGAGCCCGATCAGACCCAGGTCCATGCCGCTCCCCTTGTCGCCGTGTGGCTGTCCGGTCTCGTCCTCGGTCAGGCTACTGCTCAAGACAGCAGCCGACGCGGCATCAGCAGGTAGCGGAAGTCCGCGGTCGCCTCGCCCTCGAGGCCGTCGACGCCCGACATCACCGCCGGCTTCGACGCCTGCGTGAACGCCATCTCGACGACCGGCTCCTCGAGCGCGGTCAGCCCGTCGAGCAGGAACTGCGGGTTGAAGCCGGTGGTGATGTCCTCCCCCTGGATGGAGGCCTCGATCTGTTCGGTGGCCAGCGCCTCGTCGCCGCTGCCCGCGTCGAGCGTGAGCACGCCGCCGGCGAAGGCCATCTGCACCGCGGTGTTGCGCTCGGCGACCAGCGACACGCGCTTGACCGACTCCACGAGCGTGGCCCGGTCGACCCGGGCGATCGTGGCGTGCTCGGCCGGGAACAGCGTGCGCACCTTGGGGAACTCGCCGTCGAGCAGCCGGGTGGTGGTGCGACGTACGCCGCCGCCGGAGGCCCCCTCGAAACCGATGATCCCCTCCCCCGCCCCGGAGGAGGCGAGCGCGATCGTCACCTCGGTGCCCGAGGTCAGCGACTTGGCGGTGTCGGCGAGCACCTTGGCCGGCACCAGTGCCGCGGCCGAGACGTCGGTGGAGCCGGGGTCCCAGGACAGCTCTCGGTGGGAGAGCCGGAACCGGTCGGTCGCGAGCAGCGAGATCGTCGAGCCCTCGATCTCGATGCGGACGCCGGTGAGCACCGGCAGCATGTCGTCGCGGCCCGCCGCGGTGACAGCCTGGGCGACGGCGTTGGCGAACAGGTCGCTGCGCACGGTGCCGGTCGCCTGCGGCATGTCTGGCAGCGTCGGGTACTCCTCGACGGGCATCGTCTGCAGGCTGAACCGGGCCGAGCCACAGGTCAGCGACACCTTCGAGCCCTCGATGGTCATGTCCACGGGCTTGGCGGGCAGGCTGCGGCAGATGTCGGCGAGCAGACGTCCCGAGACCAGGGCCCGACCTTCGTCCTGCACGGCCGCCGGCAGCGTGGCGCGCGCCGAGGTCTCGTAGTCGAACGTCGACAGCTGGAGTCCGTCGCCGCCCTCGACCGTCTCGATCAGCAGCCCCGCGAGCACCGGGACGCTCGGGCGCACCGGGAGGCTGCGGGCCGCCCAGGCGACAGCGTCCGCGAGCACGTCGCGTTCGACGGTGAACTTCACTGGACTTCCCCTTCTGCGGTGACCCGGGTGGTCCGGGGTGAGCATCCTGCCATGCACCGGTGACTCGCGGCATGGCTGCTCCGGGAGCCACCCGCCACCCGAGCCGAGCGGTTCCGGTCGCCTGTCCCCAGGTCGAGGTCCGAGAAGACGTTGACCGACGAGAGAGAGATATGTCGTTCAGTAGTGTTAACAGGTGCGGTGGACACTGTGGATAACCGCCGTTTGCCCAGGTCAGCAGCCGGTTGTTCGTCCCGTGGGGCTGTGGACGGAGGAGGGAACAACGTGCCGTGCCTGTGGGCCGCGGCGGTCTCTCCAGGTGCGGCCCAGGAGTTGTCCACAACCGGCGCCCCCGAAAACGACAGGAGTCCCCACGTGGGTCCCCAGCCCGCACCGGCGCGGTGCCGGGCGACGGGAGGGGTGCTCACGACTGGCGGGCCTGCTGCTTGATGCGGTTCGTGAGCTCGGTGACCTGGTTGTAGACGCTGCGCCGCTCCGCCAGCAGCTGACGGATCTTCTTGTCGGCATGCATCACCGTGGTGTGGTCGCGACCGCCGAACTGCTGGCCGATCTTGGGCAGCGAGAGCTCGGTGAGCTCTCGGCACAGGTACATCGCGATCTGTCGCCCGGTGACCAGCACTCTGCTGCGGCTCGCGCCGCACAGGTCGTCGATGGACAGCCCGAAGTACGCCGCCGTCTGCGCGATGATCAGCGCGGACGTGATCTCGGGCTCGCCGCCCTCGGGGATCAGGTCCTTGAGGACGATCTCGGCCAGCGTCAGGTCGACCGGCTGCCGGTTCAGGCTGGCGAAGGCGGTGACCCGGATCAGCGCCCCCTCGAGCTCGCGGATGTTGGTCTGGATCTTGCTCGCGATGAACTCCAGCACGTCCGGGGGAGCCGTCATCCGCTCGGTGGCGGCCTTCTTGCGCAGGATCGCGATGCGGGTCTCGAGGTCGGGCGGCTGCACGTCGGTGATCAGGCCCCACTCGAAGCGGTTGCGGAGCCGGTCCTCGAGGGCCTCGAGCCGCTTGGGCGGGCGGTCGGAGGTGATCACGATCTGCTTGTTCGCGTTGTGCAGGGTGTTGAAGGTGTGGAAGAACTCCTCCTGGGTCTGGATCTTGCCTTCCAGGAACTGGATGTCGTCGATCAGGAGCACGTCCACGTCGCGGTAGCGCCGCTTGAAGCGGTCCTGCCGGTCGTCGCGGATCGCGTTGATGAACTCGTTGGTGAACTCCTCGGAGCTGACGTAGCGCACCCGGGCGCCGGCGAACAGGCTGCGGACGTAGTGCCCGATCGCGTGCAGCAGGTGGGTCTTGCCCAGCCCGGAGTCGCCGTAGACCAGCAGCGGGTTGTAGGCCTTGCCCGGCGCCTCGGCGACCGCGACGGCGGCCGCGTGCGCGAACCGGTTGGACGAGCCGATCACGAAGGTCTCGAACACGTACTTCGGGTTGAGCCGGGTCTCCAGGGCACTGCCGCTCAACGCACCGCCTCCGCGGCCGCCGTCCAGCCGCTCGGACCCGCGGGCCGGAGTCGGGTAGTCAAGTGGATTTGTCGACATGTCGCTTCGGCCGGCGCGTGCGGAGTGGTGCTCGTCGTCGTACGGCGCGCCGCGCAGGCCCGGGTGGGGGGCGTCGGGTGCACCGCCGTAGTCGCCGGCCTCGGACCCCGTCGGGGCGTCGTGGCCGCCCAGCTCGGGCTGACCGAGCTCGGGGCCGCCCAGCTCGGGGTCGACGGTGACGGCGATGCGCACCGGCTGCCGGAAGGCCGAGCCCAGGGCGTCCTCGAGTCGGGTGCGGAGCCGACCCTCGATCTGGTTGCGGGTGAACTCGTTGCCCACCGCGATGATCGCGGTGCCCTCGTGGAGCGTGACCGGGCGGCTGGCCGCCAGCCAGGCCCGCTGACTGCCCGGGAGGTCCTCGACCACGTCCTGCCACACCGAGTGGAGACGGCTCGGAGGCGGCTGGGGCTCCCGGTCAACCGGGTGGTTCTCACCCGCTCCACGCGCCGGCGCGTCGCCGAAGGGGTCCCGGAAGGAGTCGCTCGGGTCGTCAGTCACAGTTGGTCCACGTGGGGTGTCCCCACTCCCATCTCGTCGCGCGCGTCGTGTGCCACGGCCGGCGGCGGCTGCCGCGGTCGCGGGGGTCCACACGTTTGTCCACAGGTTGTGCATGTTGCCCGGGGTCGAGCCAGGCGGTCCGAGGGGCGGCTGCAGGCTCCCCTCGACGTCCGCAGACACCCGGGGAAGCGGGCTGCTGCGGGGCGGCGCACGCGGTGCTGACGCGACGACGTGTGGGACGGGGGGAGTCGACCGTTGGGGAATCTCGGGACGGGGCGACGCTAACGCTCTTGGGCCCCGTGGATCAAGCACTTGTCCACAGGCTCCCGGTTTGACCCTCTCAGGTGCCAGCACGTACCGTGAGCGGGTCGGTCCCGCGTCGACGGGTGCCCGCATGTTCCCGCAGGTCTTGGTCGGTCCAGGCGCCCTCCGCGACCCGGCCGACCCCTCGACCTCGCATCATCGTCTGACACCGGAGACCAGCCGTGAGCAAGCGCACGTACCAGCCGAACAACCGCCGCAGGCACAAGGTGCACGGCTTCCGTCTGCGGATGCGCACGCGCGCGGGCCGCTCCATTCTCTCCTCGCGCCGACGCAAGGGTCGCAACCGCCTCGCTGTCTGAGGTCGTTGCGTGCCCCGCGTCGCCCACGGACCTCGCGTGCTCGAGCGAAGTCACCGGCTGACCTCGTCGGCCGGGTTCACCGCGGCGACCCGCCGGGGCCGCCGGGCTGCGACACGCACCCTGGTGCTCCACCTTGCGGCCGGCTCCTCGAGCGGTCCCGCGACCGGGACTGCGGTCATCGAGCCTCGCGGCGCGGCACAGGTGGGGTTCGTGGTCAGCCGAGCGGTGGGGAACGCGGTCACGCGCAACCGGGTCCGACGACGCCTTCGTCACCTGGTCCGTGAGCGGGTCGGGCAGCTGCCGGCCTCGAGCGTGCTGGTGGTGCGGGCCCTGCCCCCCTCGGCGGTGGCGACGTACGCTGCGCTGGGAGGCGACCTCGGCCGGGCGCTCGGCAGGCTCGGGATCGCTGCGGAGGGGTCCGGCCACGAATCGGACGGGGCGGCACGATGAAGTACCTGCTGATCGGCCTGCTGCGGGCCTACCGGTACGCGATCAGCCCGCTCTACGGCCAGGTCTGCCGGTACCATCCCTCCTGCTCGGCGTACGCACTCGAGGCGGTCACGGTGCACGGCAGCCTGCGGGGCAGCTGGTTGGCCGTTCGTCGCCTGGGGCGCTGCCACCCGTGGGCGGCGGGTGGATATGACCCGGTTCCACCCGACATGTCTTCCTCCTCCCCGTCTCTAGGAGCCTGAGTGTTCTCCTTCCTCGGTCAGCTCGGCAGCTTCATCATGACGCCGCTGTACTACCTGACCTCGTTCGTGATGCTGGCCTTCCACCGGGTCTGGGGAGGACTGTTCGGCCCGGAGACCGGCCTCGCGTGGATCCTGTCGATCGTCGGGTTGACGCTGGTGATCCGGGCCGCGTTGATCCCGCTGTTCGTCAAGCAGATCAAGTCCAGCCGCAACATGCAGCTGCTGCAGCCGAAGGTGAAGGAGCTGCAGAAGAAGTACGGTCACGACCGCGAGCGGCTCGCCCAGGAGACGATGGCGCTCTACAAGGAGACCGGCACCAACCCGTTCGCGTCGTGCCTGCCGCTGATCCTGCAGATGCCGATCTTCCTGTCGCTGTTCCGGCTCATCGACCACGCGGCCAAGCATCCCGACGAGCCCCGGGCGCTGCTGACCACCACGTTGTCGCGACAGTTCGCCGACGCCACCTTCCTCGGCGCCAGGATCTCGGACAGCTTCACCAGCACCGACCAGGCGGGTGTCCGGGTCCTCGCGGCCGTGCTGGTGCTGGCGATGACGGCGACCACCTTCCTCACCCAGCGGCAGCTGATGAGCAAGAACATGCCGGCCGACGCCATGACCGGGCAGTACGCCCAGCAGCAGAAGATGCTGCTCTACGTGCTGCCGTTGGTCTTCGCCGTCGGCGGCATCGCCTTCCCGGTCGGTGTGCTCTTCTACTGGACCACGTCGAACCTGTGGACGATGGGCCAGCAGTTCTACGTGATCCGCAACAACCCCGCTCCGGGAACCCCGGCGGCGCGGGCCAAGCAGGACCGCGACACCGTCAAGCGGGAGCGCAAGGGCCTGCCGGACCCGACCACGCCCCTCGAACCGCAGCCGCAACCCGAGGTGAAGCTGCCCACGCAGCCCCCACGCCAGCAGCCGAAGAAGCAGAGCCGTAGCCAGCGCAAGAAGCAGGGGCCGCCGAGCGTGCAGCCAGGTCAGCCCGGCGCGAAGCAGGGGCCGCCGAGTGCCCAGCCAGGCCAGCCCGGCGCGAAGCAGGGGCCGCCGACCGAGGCTGAGGCCGCCGCCACGTCCGAGGTCGCCGACGACCGCCCGGACGAGGATCCAGACGAGGGCCGAGAGCCCGGGCGCAACAGCGCCTGACCGGGTGCTGCGACTTCGGTCGTGCCCACCCGGTCCCCCACACCGACGCATCCGAACGACAGGGAGAATCCCGTGACCGACCCCACCACGTCCGACACCGTGACCGAGGAGCCGACGTCGCCCGCGCCGACCGACGCCGTCGCCGACTCCTCCCAGGACGACGCGCCCGAGAATGACGGGCCCGAGAACGACGGGCCCGAGGACGAGGCGCCTCAGGACGACGGGCCCGAGGACGAGGCGCCTCAGGACGACGGGCCCCAGGACGAGGCGCCTCAGGACGACGGGCCCCAGGACGAGGCGCCTCAGGACGACCGGGCCCCAGGACGAGGCGCCCCAGGACGACGCGCCCCACGAGGACAGCGACCGGGAGGATGCTCCCGACGCGGACGGCGACCTGGACCGCCTCGAGAACGAGGGCGACATCGCCGCGGACTACCTGGAGGAGCTGCTCGACATCGCCGACCTCGACGGAGACCTCGACATGGACGTCGAGGGCGACCGGGCCGCGGTCAGCATCGTCGGCGGTGACATCGCGCAGCTGGTGGGACGCAACGGGGAGGTGCTCGAAGCGCTGCAGGAGCTCACCCGGCTGGCGGTCTACCGCGAGACCGGCGAACGGTCCCGCCTGATGCTGGACGTGGGTGGCTTCCGGGCGGACAAGCGGACCCGGCTGGAGCGGTTGGCGGCCGAGACCGTGGCCGAGGTGCGAGCCTCCGGCGAGCGGGCGTCGCTGCAGCCGATGAGCCCCTTCGAGCGCAAGGTGGTGCACGATGCGGTCGCGGCCGCCGGGCTCCGGTCGGAGTCCGAGGGTGAGGAGCCGCGGCGGTTCGTGGTGGTGCTCCCGGCGTGAGAGCAGCAGGCGACGTGCCCCAGCTGCGAACCGACCGATGACCGATGACGCTGTTTCACGTGAAACGCCCCCCGTGCCGGACCTGGCGCGGGGGGTGTTTGCCGCCCGGTGGCCGCAGGCGGTCGCCTATGCCGAGCTGCTCGTCACCGACGGGGTCACTCGTGGTCTG
This sequence comes from uncultured Actinomycetota bacterium, assembly GCA_963810435.1. GTDB lineage: Bacteria > Actinomycetota > Actinomycetes > Propionibacteriales > Nocardioidaceae > Nocardioides_B. Next base: position 845,678 of record CAWENL010000003.1, on the reverse strand, counting down.
ATCGGTCCACGCGAGGCCCCGAGAATCTGGGACCGGCACCTCTTGAACTGCGCGGTGCTTGCGGACGCGATCCCCGAGGGCGCCGAGGTCGCCGACATCGGCTCCGGGGCCGGGCTCCCCGGGCTCGTCCTGGCGCTGCGCCGCCCCGACCTGCACCTCACGCTGGTGGAGCCGCTCCTGCGGAGGACCACGTTCTTGCACGAGGTGGTCGCCGCGCTGGGCCTGTCGAACGTCGAGGTGGTGCGCGCGCGGGCCGAGCAGCTGCACGGCCATCGCGACTTCGACGTGGTCACGTCGCGGGCCGTCGCCCCGCTTCCCCGGCTCCTGGACTGGTCGATGCCGCTGCTGCGGGTCGGTGGAGCCATGGTGGCGATGAAGGGGGCCTCCGCACGCGAGGAGGTCGAAGCGGCGGCGGCGGACCTGAAGCGGTGGGGCGCGGGTGCCGTCGAGGTGCTCGAGCTCGGAGGCGATGAGAACAATCCACCGACCACGGTGATTCGTGTCGAGGCCACGCAGACCACGCGACTACGTTAGGAACCCACGACAGTGCGCCGCGACCGCGAGACACGGCCCCGGCGGGAGCAGCGAAAGGGACGGCGCAGGTGACGCACACGCAGCAGCCCAGCACGGGAGCCCACGCCGCTCGGGACGCCGGCCGGATGGAGGTGATCTCCGGCATGGGGTGGCCGCAGCGCCGCGCGGAGGACTCATCTGGGCGGCTGGGGTGGCCGGGTGACCACTCGGCGGCGGGCCAACGGGAGCCGGCAGCGTCAGGTGCCGGTCCTGTATCCCCGGACTCGGCCCCGGACTCGGCCCCGGACTCGGCCCCGGACTCGGCCCCCGGCCCGAGCATCCCGGCACAGGTTTCACGTGAAACCGGCTCGGCCCCTGTTTCACGTGAAACGACGGCTGATCCCTCTCTCGCGGGCGCCGCCACCATGCCGTTCCGCACCGCCGGCGACCTGGCCGCGCTGGGCGAGGCGATGGCCACGGACGCCTCGACCCCGCTGGCGCGCTCGGTGGAGCAGGCACTCCAGGCGCGGGGGGCACGAGGCCGGGATCGGCCGCTTCCCCGCCCGGAACGCACGCGGATCATGGTGGTCGCCAACCAGAAGGGCGGAGTCGGCAAGACCACAACGGCGGTGAACATGGCCGCTGCGCTGGCCCAGCACGGGCTCCGGGTGCTCGTGGTCGACCTCGATCCGCAGGGGAACGCGTCGACGGCGCTCTCGGTCGACCACCACCGCGGTACGCCCTCGACGTACGACGCGCTGGTCGACGGGCGGCCGCTGAGCGAGATCGTGCAGCCCAGCCCGGAGATCGAGGGACTCTTCGTGGTGCCCTCGACCATCGACCTGGCCGGTGCCGAGATCGAGCTGGTCAGCATGGTGGCGCGCGAAGGGCGGCTGCGCCGCGCGATCCACGCGCACCCGCAGGTCTTCGGCACCGGTGAGGACCGGTTCGACTACGTCCTCATCGACTGCCCGCCCTCGCTCGGGCTGCTGACCCTCAACGCGCTGGTGGCCGGCGACGAGATGTTGATCCCGATCCAGGCGGAGTACTACGCGCTCGAGGGGCTGGGACAGCTTCTGGAGACCGTCGAGATGGTCAAGGCGCACCTGAACCCCGACCTGCGCGTCTCCAGCATCGTGCTCACCATGTACGACGCCCGCACGCGCCTGTCCGCCGGCGTAGCCGAGGAGGTGCGCCGGCACTTCAGCGGTCAGGTGCTGCGCACCGCGATCCCGCGGTCGGTGCGGATCTCGGAGGCGCCGAGCTACGGCCAGACCGTGATGACCTACGACCCGGGCTCGCCCGGCGCCCTCAGCTACCTCGAGGCTGCGCGAGAGCTCGCGTCCGCCGTGCTGACCGGATCGAGCGAAGGAGCATCGGCATGACGCAGAAGCCGCAGCAGCGCCGGGGACTCGGGCGAGGGCTGGGGTCGCTGATCCCCACCGCCCCGCGTCCGGACACCGACGAGCCCAGCCACCGGGCCGACGATGCCCGGCTGAGCACGTCGACCACGACCGTGAGCGTGCCCACCCAAGCCGCGCCGCCCGGCGAGGCGAATGGCGAGGCCGGGAGTGCCGGGGACGCCACCGGCCCCGGCTCGGCGGACTGGATCGGCGTCCCGCTGCCCGGTGACACGGGTCGAGGCGACTCCGACGAGGCCGACGCGGTGCGGGAGCCCGACGCCACAGAAGGGCCGGCCCTCCAGCAGGTCGCGGGGGCCTACTTCGCGGACCTCCCGGTGGGGGCGATCCGGCCGAACCCGCGCCAGCCCCGTGAGGTGTTCGACGAGGAGGCGATGGCCGAGCTCGTGCACTCGGTCACCGAGATCGGGCTGCTGCAGCCGATCGTGGTCCGTCCTGTGGGCGGCGACCGCTACGAGCTGATCATGGGTGAGCGCCGCTGGCGTGCCACCCAGGAAGCGGGACTCGAGACGATCCCGTCGATCGTGCGGGAGACCGGCGACGACGCCATGCTGCGTGACGCGCTGCTGGAGAACCTGCACCGGGCCCAGCTCAACGCGCTCGAGGAGGCGGCGGCCTACCAGCAGCTGCTCGACGACTTCGGCTGCACCCACGACGAGCTCGCCTCCCGCATCGGGCGGAGCCGGCCGCAGATCAGCAACACGCTACGGCTGCTCAAGCTCTCGCCGGCCGTCCAGCGACGCGTCGCGGCAGGCGTCCTCTCGGCGGGGCATGCCCGCGCGCTGCTCGCCGTCGAGAACGCGGACACCCAGGACCGGCTCGCGGGTCGGGTGATCGCCGAGGGCATCTCCGTGCGTGGCCTGGAGGAGATCGTCGCCGTCGGCGACCTCGGCAGCGAGCCGGCCCCGCCCCGGCGCAGCCGGCCGACGGCTCCCGGTTTGGAGGACCTCGCCGCACGGCTGTCGGACCACCTGGAGACCCGGGTCTCGGTGGCGCTCGGCAAGCGGAAGGGTCGGATCACCGTGGAGTTCGCCTCGCTGCCCGACCTGGAGCGGATCATCGGGGTCATCGACCCCGGTCACACCACCCGCACCCGGCACGACGGGGGCTGAGGATACCCAAAGCGGTTTGTCGACAAAGCGATTTATCGGCCTAACCACTCCAAGAGGGCGGCCTCCCGCCGCGAGGACAGCCCGGCGCGGCGATCCCGGTCGAGGCCTGACTCGCGCTCCCAGCGCAGCGCGTCGTGCACGGTGGCCGACAGCGGACGCAGACGCAGCCCGGCGGCGCGGGCCGCGTCGTTGCGGCGGGTCATCAGCCCGGCACACTCTGGGAGCGGCAGCCACACCGCCAGCGAGTCCGGACCCATCCAGGGTTCGACCCCCCGGGCCGTGAGCCACGCGTGCCCTGCCTCGACGAGGTCTGGCGTCGTTCCCGCGGCCGACCGGGCGGCCTCGAGCAGCGCAGCAAAGGTCGTGACGTCCCCCACCGCGTTGTAGCTGCCCGCCAGCTGGCGCTCGGCCGCGACCAGCAGCCAGCCGGACAGGTCCAGCACGTCGATGACCTGCAAGGGGGCGTCCAGCGGTGGCACCAGCACCCGCTCACCGGGGGCGGCGCGGGCCAGGCGGGCCGGCCAGTACCCGAGCCGGTCGCTGCGGTCGCCGAAACCGCCGATCAGTCCCGCTCGGGCCACCAGCACGTGATCCGGCCCCAGCGCCTGGACGCAGGCGCGCTCGCAGGCCACCTTCGCGGGACCGTAGACCTCGAGGTCGGCGGGCCGGCTGCTCGCCAGCGGCTCCAGAACCGGCGCGCTCTCATCGGCGTCCGGGACATCGTCTCGGGCGTAGACCGACGTGGAGGAGACGTAGACCCAGTGACCGGTGCGGTGCCCCAGGGCCGCCAGCGCCGCATGGACGTGGGCGGGCTGCCAGCTGAGGTCGACGACGGCGTCCCAGGTCGCTCCGACGACCCCGTCGTACGCCTGGGACTGCGTGCGGTCGGCGCGGACCCAGGCCACCCCCGTCGGCGGAGAGCCGGACTCCCCCCGCGCGAGGCAGGTCACCCGATGCCCGACGTCTCGAGCCAGCCGCGCGACGGCGCCTCCCAGCCAGGAGGTGCCTCCGAGCACGAGCAGGTCCAGGGCCACGGGCCCAGTCTGGCGGGTGTCGTTGCAGTTGGCCAGACGCTCCGCCCTCTCCCAGCAAACCACCGGTGACCTGCAGGGACAGAGTGGAAAGTAGTCTTTCGAAAGGATACCTTTGACGTATGCCGCTCGCTCGCCGCCGGGTCGCCGACGCAGCCTCCCTGAAGGCACTCGCCCATCCGGTGCGCATCGCCCTGCTGGAGGCTCTGGTCGCCGAAGGGCCGATGACCGCGAGCCAGGCGGCGCTCCGGGTGGAGCAGTCCCCCTCGAACTGCTCCTGGCACCTGCGCAGGCTCGCCGAGCACGGATTCGTCCGCGAGTCGCGGGGCGGATCCGGGCGCAGCCGTCCGTGGCAGGCCGTGGGCGAGGGACTGGAGTGGGACGGGGACGGAGGCGAGTCCGACCGGACCACCCGGCTGGCCACCGAGGCGTGGGGCGACATGAGCGTCGAGCGGGAGCTGCAGCGGCTCCGGGCCGCACGGGCCTCCCACGAGCGCGAGCCCCCGCAGTGGCGGCGCGCGACCGGGCTCGCGCAGGCGCAGCTGTGGCTGACCGCCGACGAGGCCGAGGCACTCCAGCGGGAGCTGCGGACCCTGCTCTCGACGCATGAGGAGCGCGGAGAGGTGCCGGAGCTTCGCCCCGAGGGCGCACGCCTGGTCTCGCTGGTCGGCTGGCTGGTGCCGAGCGGTCCTCAGCGGTGAGTCAGCCGGTCGGCGCCCGACCTGCCAGCAGCGCCGCGTTCGCCGGGACCCCGAGGTAGCCGGCCGCCAAGTCGGGGTCACCGACCCGGTCGGCGCTCTCGCGGACGTACGCCTGCGCCCGCGTCAGGACGTCCGCGGCCCGCGGGTCACCGGCGTCGACCAGCACCTGCCAGCACGTCGCGAGGACGGAGGTCGGCCGGGGCGACCCCTCGAGGCCGGCCCGGTCGAGATGGTCGAGCGCGCCCTCCACCAGGCGGACGGCCTCGCCGAGGTCACCCCGCTCAGCGGCCACCGCCGCTTTCCCCACGGCGCTCTCCCGCTCCGCGACCCCCAGATCGAGGCTGCGGAAGCACTCCCCGGCCGCGTCGAACGACGTCTCGGCCACACCGGGCTGGTCGTTCGCCAGCTCGGCCCAGCCGCGGACCAGCTGTGCATGACCGCGCTCCAGCGCGGACATCGCGGACTCGCTGACCTCGACGGCCTCGAGCGCCAGCCGCAGTGCCCGGTCCGGGTCGCCCTTCTCCAGGAGCATCCCGCCCCACTTGGTCAGCGACTCGGTCTCCGCGGTGCGGGACTCCACGTCCCGGCTGATCTCCAGAGCCTCCTCGTAGGCGCGCTCCGCCTCGTCCCACTCGCCGACGGCCGCCGCGATCATGCCGAGCACGACCAGGTCGGTGCAGATGGCCTCCCGGTCCCCGAGCGCCCGCGTCTGCGCGACAGCCTCGGTCGCCCAGCGGCGGGCGACGGCGAGCTCCCCCTGACTGTGGGCGATGGTGGCCAGGTTGCCGACCACGATCGCCTCGCGGTAGCGGTGCCCGGATCGGTGAAACACCGGGAGCACCTGCTCCAGGGTGGCGCGGGCCTCGTCGATGCGGTTCAGGTTGAACAGCGTGGTGGCCATCTGGACGAGCGCCGTCCCCTCGCCCTCCAGCTCGCCCGCCGAGCTGAAGCCGTCGCGCGCCTTCGTGACCAGGTCGAGTGCGTCGGCGTAGTCACCTTCGTTGTTGGCCAGCATCGACAGGTAGCGCAGCGACTCCGCGACGAGCACCGGCAGGTCGGCCTGTCGTGCCTCCTCGAGGGCGCGGGTCAGCATGGTGCGGGCCGCGGCGGCCTCGTCGTGCCAGGTCAGCGACTTGCCCTGCCACAGATGGGCCTCGGCGACCTGGGGGAGCAGGCCGGCACCGGCCGCCGCCTCGGCCGCCTGCTCGGCCCACACCTCCGCCTCGTCGTAGAGGCTGGTCCCGAAGCAGCCACGGGAGCGGGCGATCCGGTAGAGAACCAGGCGCGCCGGGTCCTCGAACCGCTCGCTCAGCTCGCCCATCTCCGTGAGGTCGAGCTGCTGTGCGTCGCGGTCCCCCACGCGGTCGTGCATCGCCTCCCGGATCGTCAGGAGGTCGAACCGGAGGAGGGGGTCGTCGGTGACTACGTCCAGCGCCCGGTGCAGGAGCCGGTCGGCCTCGGCCAGCGCGTACACCGACATCGCCTGCTGGGCGGCGCGGAGGTACCACCCGCCCGCGTCCTGCTCGCCGGCCTGGTCGTAGTGCTCGGCGATCAGCGCGGCGTACTCGTCCTCGCGTCCGCTGCGGCTGCTCACCTCCGCGAGCCAGGCCGCGGCGCGGGCGTGGTAGCGGCGCCGGTGGCTGCGCAGCACCCCGTCGTAGGCGACGTCGCGCAGCAGCGCGTGCTTGAACAAGAACTCGCGCGCGGTGTCGAAGGAGGAGACCTCGCGTTCGAACGCGAGGTCGCGGCGACGGAGCAGCTCGAGCGTGGTCGCCACGTCGAGGTCGGTCGGTGGACCCGAGCCGGACGACGGCCTCGTCCCAGAAGACCCGTCCGACGACGGAGGCACGCTGCAGCAGCCGGCGCTCGTCGCCGCTCAGCGCGTCGAGCCGGGCCTGCAACACCCCGCGCAGCGTGGAGGGCACCAGCACCGACCCGATCAGCTCGTGCTCGACCCGCCACCGGGGGTCACGGTCCCCGGCCCCGTCCGACGGGTCCTTGACGACGACACCGGCGTCGATGAGCCAGGTCACGAGCTCCTCGATGTAGAAGGGGTTGCCGTCCGCGGTCCCGATCACCAGGTCGAGCAGGCTTGCCGGCGGGTCGTCGACGTGCTGCAGCAGCTGCTTGACCAGCAGACGGCTCTCGCGCCGCGACAGCGCCGTCAGCGGCAGCCGCACATGGTGGTCGAGGCCCTCGCCCCACCGGGGACGGTCCTCGAACAGTGCGGGCCGCGTGGTCGCGACGACGAGTACCGGACAGTCCCGCAGGAACGGGTCGGCGGCGTCGAGCCAGCGCAGCGAGCCGTCGTCGGCCCAGTGCAGGTCCTCCAGGAGTACGACGACCGGATGGCGGTCGGTGAGCCGTGCGAAGTAGCGGGCCAACGCCTCGGTCGCCCGGTCCCGCAGCTGCTGCGGCTCCAGGGGCGCGCTCACCGGTCCCTCGGCGTCCGGCTCGGGGTCGCCGAGGTCGAAGCTGAGCCACGTGCCGACCACGTGGGCGGCCCGGTGCGCCTCCGCGGGATCGCCGCGGGTGATCTCCCAGGCGGCTGCGAAGCCCTGCTCGAGCTTGAGACGCACCGTGTCGCTGGAGTCGCTCTCCGCGATCGAGAAACGACTGCCGATCACGTCGCGCAGCAGCGCGTTGGCACTGTTGTGCCCGGTGTGCGAGGCCCGGCCCCGGAACCAGAAGACGGTCTCCTCGATCTCTGCCAGCCAGGCGTCGAACTCCAGCAGCAGCCGGGTCTTTCCCACACCGGCCTCGCCGACGACCGTGACGACCTGCCAGCCGCGCTCCTCGAAGACGTCCCAGGTGCGTTCCTGGAGGAAGCGCAGCTCGATCTCGCGGCCGACGGTGGTGGTCTCCACGCCCTCCACGCCGGTGGACGGGTCCAGCTGGAAGTCGTAGGGCCGCTCGTTGACGACCAGGTAACCGGTCACCGGCTCATCGATCCCCTTGAGGATCAGGCCCTCGCGGCGCTGCATGCTGAAGCGACCGCGGATCAGGCGGTGGGTCTCGGAGGAGATCAGGATGCCGCCGGGAGGGGCCACCGACTGCAGCCGGCTCGCCCGGTTGACGGTCTGGCCCACGACCACGAACTCGCTGCCTCCCCGGTCCCCGAGCGTGCTCACCACCACGTCGCCGGTGTCGAGGCCGACCCGCATCTGGAGCCGGACCCGATAGCGACTCTCGAGCTCGTCGTTGAGGTCCTCGAGGTCGGCGACCATCGCCAGCGCGGAGCGGACCGCGCGCTGCGCGTCGTCCTCCCACGACTGGCGGAGCCCGAAGACCGCCATCACCGCGTCCCCGATGAACTTCTCGACCACCCCGCCGTGCTCCTCGATCAACCGCAGCCATCGGGTGAAGTACGCGTCGACGATGTTGCGGGTGTCCTCGGCGTCGAGCCAGCTGGACAGGTCCGTGAAGCCGACCAGGTCCGCGAAGACCACCGTGACCAGCCGTCGCTGCTCCCCGACGCTCTGGTCGACCAGCGCGCTGCGTCGCTCCTCCAGCGGGAGCAGCGCCGTGTCGACCACGGCGTCGCCGAGCACGCCGCGCTGCGACTCCAGGGCGCTGATGGCGTGGTCCAGTGCCGCCAGGTCGTCCCGGCCCGGCTCGTCCCCCGACCCGCCTCCACCACCGCTCGCAGTCATGTCACTGCAAACCGTAGGTGGTCCACCAGGTCGGTGGCACCGGGTTTCGCGACGTTTCGCGCCCGAGCGGTTCCCCGCCCGGGCCCCACGCGGTTCAATGAGACGGCCGGGGGCGTGCGAGGGGAGAGCGGACTGATGCGAATCGAGGCGACGGCGACCACGATGTCGTGGATCCCGTCCGAGTCGGTGTGGAGCGGGATGCGGCGGGCCTTCGAGCTCGGCCTGGCGCACTGGGACGAGCCGCTGCCGGACGCGGTGGCCGGGACCCACGAGGTCCACGAGCTGTGCCGCCAGGACCGGTTCCGGTTCGCCAACGTGCTCTCCGTGTGGGCGGAGGTCGAGGACGGGGTGATCCGCTCGGCCGGGTACGCCGACGACTCGGGCCTGGTGATGGGGTCGACGACCGTGCGGGTGGCCCGGGTCGGTGCCACCTTCCGCGCGGTGTCGCTGCCGACCCTGCGGCCCGAGCCGGAGCACGCGGGCGACGCGGTGACCTTCGTGCAGACCGTCGGGGGACGCACCGGGGCACCGCTGCCCCGTCGGGTCTCGCGCAAGCCGTTCGTGCAGTGGTTCGCCCCGACGGTGTGGACGACGCTCGCCCTGACCCTGCGGGCCGACGGCACGACAGAGGTCCGGCTGGCGGGCGCGAGCACCTTCCCGCGCCACTGGGTCTACGGCGACGACGGCCGGCTCGCGTTCAAGAGCGGCCTCACCGACGAGGACACCTGGCTGACCCAGTCCTTCGGGCAGCGCACCCCGTGGGGTGAGAGCGACACCCCGGCGCTGGTGGTGGCGGTGGAGTCCGAGCTGGAGCGGGCGATGTCGCGCGACATCATGCACGGCGGCGACGTCGCCGAGGTGCGGCGCATCAAGCAGGGTGCCACGCTGACCCGGCAGGGGGATCCGGGCGACGAGCTGTTCCTGGTGCTCGACGGCGTGGTCTCGGTCGACGTCGACGGCCACGCGCTGGGGGAGGTCGGTCCCGGCGCGATCCTCGGCGAGCGGGCGCTGCTGGAGGGCGGGGTGCGCACCTCCACGCTCACCGCGGTGACGCCGGTCCGCGTCGCGGCCGCGCAGGCCCGCAGCGTCGACGTCGAGAGGCTGCGCACGCTCTCGGAGTCCCACCACCGTGAGGACGTCCTCTGAGCGGTCTGCTCAGTCCTTCTTGCGTGCCGCCCGCTTGGCAGCCCGCGCCCGGGCGCGCTCGCGCTTCTCCTGCGCGTCGAGCTCGGCTGCCTCCTCCATGGTCGGGGCCGTTCCGCCGTACGACGCGGGGAGCCACCAGCAGCCCGGGGGCTGCTCCTCGGCCGGGTAGGCCCGGATGGTCCGGTCGAGCAGCTCGGCCATCCGGCTCTTGAGCTCCTCGGTGTCGGCCGTCGGGTTCGCGCCGCTGGGGTGCAGAGGCTCGCCGACACCGATCGCGATCGTCTTGCCGCGCGAGAAGTCCTGCGGGTGACCCTTGGTCTTGAGCCGCTGCGTGCCCCACAGCACGGTGGGCACCAGCGGCACTCCGGCGGCCGCAGCCATCCGCGCCGCCCCGGTCTTGAACTCCTTGAGCTCGAAGCTGCGCGAGATCGTGGCCTCCGGGAAGATCCCGACCACCTCGCCGGCCTGGAGGAGCCGCACCCCCTCGTCGTACGACGCGAGCCCGTCGGCGCGGTCCACCGAGACGTGGTGCAGCGACCTCATCAGCGGACCCGTCCACCGGTGGTCGAACAGCTCACGCTTGGCCATGAAGCGGACCAGCCGGTTCGACGGCTGTGCGGCGAAGCCACCGAGCACGAAGTCGACGTAGGAGATGTGGTTGAGCGCCAGCAGCGCGCCGCCGCTGCGCGGGACGTTCTCGGTGCCGTGCATCGCGAAGCGCAGGCCGAGCACCTTGAAGGCGAGCTTGGCGGTCACGATGACCGGTGGGTAGGTGATGTCGCGCACGAGACTCCCGTCAGGACTGGCGTTGCACAGCTGTTCGTACCAGATCGGTGACCAGGGCACCGAGGTCGAGGCCCGCGGCGGTCACCGAGAGCGGCACGGTGGAGGTCTCGGTGAGACCGGGGGCGACGTTGACCTCGAGGAACCAGACGTCCCCCGCCGCGTCGATGATCAGGTCGGAGCGGGAGAGGTCGCGCAGCCCCAGTGCCTGGTGGGCCTCGAGGGCGACCCGGGCGCAGGCGTCGCTCACCGCGTCGGAGAGCTTGGCCGGCACCATGAACTCGGTGCTGCCGGCGGTGTAGCGCGCGGAGTAGTCGTAGACGCCGCCGTCCGGCACGATCGAGACGACGGGCAGGGCTCGTGGGCCGTTCCCGGTGTCGATCACCGGTACCGCCACCTCGTCGCCCTGCACCAGCTCCTCGACGAGCGCGGTGTCGCCGTAGGCGAACGCGTTGACCATCGCGCCCGCCAGGGCCGAGGCGTCGCGGACGACCGTGCACCCCAGCGCGGAGCCGCCCCGGGTCGGCTTGACGATGAGCGGCAGCCCGAGGCGGGCCAGCATCGCGTCCATGACGGCGGCTGCTCCGAGCTCGCGGAACGTCTCGTGGGGGAGAGTCACGCCCGCGGGGGTCCGGATGCCGACCCGCTCCACGACGGCCTTGGCGACCGGCTTGTCGAAGGCCGACCTGCACGCCGAGGGCCGGGAGCCCACGTAGGGAAGGTCGAGGAGCTCGAGCACCTCACGGACCGCCCCGTCCTCGCCCGACTCCCCGTGCAGCAGCGGGACGACGCAGTCGGGCCGGTCCTCGCGCAGCACCCGGAGCAGGTCGGCGTCCACGTCGCGCACCTCGACCTCGGTGCCGCACTCGCGCAGCGCATCGGCGACCCGGCGCCCGGAGCGCAGCGAGACGTCGCGTTCGTGGGAGAGTCCGCCGGCCAGCACCAGGACCCGGTTCGCCATGTCGTCCGTCCTCACGTGAGGTCCGTGGTCGGGCCGTCGTAGCGGCCGACCGCGCCGGGTTCTCCGGTCCCGAGCCCGGTGCCGAAGGTCTGGCGCAGCTCCAGCTCCTCCTCGATCACGCCGACGAGCCGGCGTACCCCCTCGCGGATCCGCTCCGGGGTGGGGTAGCAGTAGGACAGCCGCATGCTCTGCGAGCCGAAGCCGTCGGCGAAGAAGGCGGTGCCGGGCACGAACGCCACGCGCGAGGTGACCGCTCTGGGCAGCATCGCCTTGGCGTCGAGACCCGGTGGCAGCGTGACCCACACGTAGAAGCCCCCGGTGGGGACGTTCCACCGCGCGGTCGCCGGCATCATGTCGTCGAGGGCGTCGACCATCGCGTCGCGCCGTTCGCGGTACATCTCCCGGAACTGTTTGATCTGGCCCCTCCAGTCGTGCTTGTCCAGGTACGCCGAGACGGCGAGCTGGGAGAACGACGGTGGGCACAGGGTTGCCGACTCCTGAGCGAGCACGAGCTTCTCGCGCACCGCGTGCGGCGCGAGTGCCCACCCGACCCGGAAGCCGGGGGCGAAGGTCTTCGAGAACGAGCCGAGGTAGATCACGCCGTCCGCCTCGTCGGCGCGCAGCGCGCGGTAGGGCTCCTCGTCGAAGCCGAGCAGTCCGTAGGGGTTGTCCTCGAGGATCAGCACGTCGGCCTCACGACAGATCTCGAGGATCTCCGGGCGGCGCTGCGCGGACAGCGTGACCCCGGCCGGGTTGTGGTAGTTCGGGATCGTGTAGACGAACTTGATCCGCCTGCCGGCCGCCTGCACGGTCGCGATCGCCTCACGCAGCGAGGCGGGCACCAGCCCGTGCTCGTCCATCTCCACGTGCACGACGTCGACCTGGTAGGCCTTGAAGACACCGAGCGCACCGACGTACGACGGGGCCTCGCAGATCACCACGTCGCCGGGGTCGCAGAAGATACGGGTGACGAGGTCGACGGCCTGCTGCGAGCCGACGGTCACCACCACGTCGTCGGGGTGCGCCTCGATGCCCTCGAGCCGCATCACGTCGCAGATCTGCTCGCGCAGGTGCGGGTCGCCCTGGCCCGAGCCGTACTGCATGGCGGTGGTGCCGTTGTTGCGCACCAGGTCTTCGATGGCGTCGCCGACCACGTCGAGGGGCAGCCCGGAGATGTTGGGCATCCCGCCGGCCAGCGACACCACCTCGGGACGGCTGGCCACGGAGAACAGCGCACGGATCTCCGAGGCGGTCATCCCCTGCGTCCGCGCGGCGTAGCGGTCGACGTAGCTGTCGAGCCGGGTGCTGCCGGCGGGTCGGCGGGGGAGGTGCTCGGACATCGGGTGCTGCTCCTCGGTGCAACGGACGGCTTTGCTCCTAGGATGGGGCATCGAGCGGTCTCGTGCTGGAAGGGGTGCCGTCATGGAGCCGATCTCCGGTGTCTAGGCGGTTGGCGCGGCTCACCCTCGACACGCTCGGCGACCTCCCGCCGGGCTGCCGGGCCTGCACGTTCTGGGAGCTCGACCCGGTCCGTCGCGCCCGCGCCGAGGCAGCCGGTGCGTGCACCGAGGAGAAGGAGTCCTGGGTCTCGCGGGTGCTGCTGGAGTGGGGCTCGTGCGGCCGGGTGGCCTACGTCGACGGGGAGGCGGCGGGCTACGTGCTCTACGCCCCGCCGGTCTATCTGCCCGGGGCCGACGCGTTTCCCACCGCCCCGATCAGCGAGGACGCCGTGCTGCTCGCCACCGCGCAGGTGCTTCCCGAGTACGGCGGCGGGGGGCTGGGCCGCGTGCTGATGCAGACGGTCGTGAAGGACCTGGTGAAGCGGGGCGGCATCCGGGCCCTGGAGGCGATCGGGGACAACCGGGTCACGAGCCGAGGCACCGACGGCGGAGGTCATGGCGGCTGCGTGCTGCCGGCGGACTACCTGCTGCGGGTCGGCTTCAAGACCCACCGCTCGCATCCGCGCTACCCGCGGATGCGGCTCGAGCTCCGCTCGACCGTGACGTGGCGCGACGAGGTGGAGATCGCACTGGAGCGGCTGCTCGGCGCCGTACGGCCGTCGAGGCAGCCGGTCACCGGCCCGTCCCAGCGGGTGATGCGCCCGGGCGGGCTCAGCGGCGGTGGACCGCCTCGCGGAGCTCGCTGAGCCGCAGCACCCCGGTCTGTGCGTCGTGGTCGGAGTCGAGGTAGACCCGCTGCACCGCGACCACCACCGCCTCGGCGACGACGTCGCGGAACGTCGGGTCGGAGAGCCGGGCGGCGTCGCCGGGGTTGGTGAGGTAGCCGAGGTCGATCCGCACCGCCGGCATGCGCGTGCGGCGCAGCATGTCCCAGGTCTTGGCGTGCGAGCGCAGGTCGGACAGGTCGGTGCGGGCGACGATCTCGCGCTGCACGAGGCCGGCGAAGCGCTCACCGACCGATGAGACGACACCGTGCGTCTCCGAGCCGTAGTAGTACGTCGAGACGCCCGCCGCGTCCGCGTGGTCGGAGCCGTCGACCTGGAGCGAGATGCACAGGTGCGCGTCGGTGCGGTTCGCGAACTCGGCGCGGTCCTCCTCGGTGCCCTCGGTGGCGCCGCCGGTGTTGGTGAGGAACGCCTGCACCCCGGTGGCCACCAGCCTGCCCTCGATGCGCCGGGCCAGGTCGGAGGCGATGGCGTCGGCGCGCAGCCGCATCGCCGGCTCGTCGAAGCGACCGACGGACGGGTCGATCACCACGATCTTGCCCGTGAGCTGCGGACCGTCCCGGCGGATCCGCTCCTCGGCCCGCATCGCGTTCGGACTGCCGCCACGCACCATCGGCGCGAGCCGCGCCAGCGCCTTCAGGGTCGCCGGTCCGCAGGTGCCGTCGGGAGGGACGCCGACGTTGCGCTGGAAGTCGCGGACCGCCTGCTCGGTCTGGTGTCCGAACCGGCCGTCGAGCTTGCCCACCTTGAAGCCGAGGTCGAGCAGGCGCTGCTGGAGCGTCAGCACGTCGTCACCGGCCAGCAGGTTGCCGGCGATGTGGGTCAGGAGCCGGTCCCCGAGCCGCCAGCGCGCCTCCTCGAGGATGCGGTAGGTGCCGACCCCCACGACCCCGTCGACGCTGAGGCCACGCTGCTGCTGGAAGGCGCGGACCGCGCGGTCGAGGCCCTCGTCGAAGACGGCGGGGTCGGGTGCGGAGGCGTTCTCGGCCCCGGTCAGCCCGAGCAGGTCGAGGCGCGAGCGGATCTCGGCCACCGCGCGTCCGCGGTCGCCGAGCCGGAACGCGGTCGGCGGGTCGGCCGACGCGGACCTCATCTCGGACATGCGGCCTCCTGGCGCGGTCTCGGACCTGGCCCACCACCCAAACAGGTTCCCGGGCGTTCGCCAAGGTTGACAGCGGTGCGCGTCCGTGCTGCTGCGGCGCGCCCGTGCCGCGGCAGTCGAGCGCTGAGGAGCGGCCTGCGAACGACGCACGCCCGCCTCCCCAGGAGGGAGACGGGCGTGGCGGCGGCCGAGCGGTTCCGGCGGGTCCTGCCGGCGCGCTCGGGCTCAGGCGATGAACTCGCGCAGCTCGCCGAGCAGCGCGGCCTTGGGCTTGGCGCCGACGATCTGCTTGACCAGCTCGCCGCCCGAGAAGACGTTCAGGGTGGGGATGCCGGTCACGCGGTAGGCGGCCGGGGTCACCGGGTTCTCGTCGACGTTCATCTTCACGAAGTCGATCTTGTCGCCGTGCTCGGCGGCGATCTCCTTGAGGATCGGGTCCACCTGGCGGCACGGGCCGCACCACTCCGCCCAGAAGTCCACGAGAACGGGCTTCTCGGACTTCAGCACGGACGTGTCGAAGTCGGCATCGGTGATGGCGCTCATCTGCTCGGCCACGGTGGGTCTCCTCTGTTGTGCTGCTCGGTTGTTCTCATCGGTGTTCTGATCTGGTGCTCTCATCGGGGAGCGGACCTAGTGAACACGGCTGCGGGGACATTTCTTCCCCGCCGGGGCCGCTTCAGGCGCCGGCGCTGAGCACCGACTCGGTCAGCTCCTCGGACTCCTCGATCGCCTTGACACTCTCCTCGGCCGCCCCCGCGGTGGAGGCCTCGTGGTCGAGTGCTGCCAGGAACCGCTCCGCGTCCAGGGCCGCCGCACAGCCGGTGCCGGCAGCGGTCACGGCCTGCCGGTAGTGGTGGTCGACCAGGTCGCCGCACGCGAAGACCCCGGGGAGACTGGTGCGGGTGGAGGGCTGCTCGACCAGCACATAGCCGTTCTCGTCGAGCTCGACCTGGCCGACGAGCAGCTCCGAACGGGGGTCGTGCCCGACGGCGATGAACAGACCGGTCGCGTCGAGCCTGCGCTTCTCCCCGGTCTGGGTGTCGACGAGCGTGAGCCCGGTGAGCTTGTCCTCCCCATGGATCTCCTCGACCGCCGAGTTCCACGCGAAGTCGATCTTCGGGTCCGCGAACGCGCGCTCCTGCATGATCTTGGAGGCCCGCATCTCACCCCGACGGTGGATCAGCGTCACCCTGCTGCCGAAGCGCGAGAGGAACGTCGCCTCCTCGACGGCGGAGTCGCCTCCGCCGACGACGGCGATGTGCTGGTCGCGGAAGAAGAACCCGTCGCAGGTGGCGCACCAGGAGACACCGTGGCCGGACAGCCGGTCCTCGCCCTCGACACCCAGCCGACGGTAGCCCGAGCCGGTCGCCAGGATGACCGCACGGGCCTGGTGCTGGGCGCCGGCGCCGTCCGTGACGACCTTGACGTCGCCGGACAGGTCGACCGCGGTGATGTCGTCGGCGACCAGCTGCGCGCCGAAGCGCTCGGCCTGGGCCCGCATCTCGTCCATCAGCTGCGGACCCATGATGCCGTCGCGGAAACCGGGGAAGTTCTCCACGTCCGTGGTGTTCATCAGGGCACCGCCGGCGGTGACCGAGCCCTCGAAGACGAGGGGCGCGAGGCTGGCGCGGGCGGCGTACACGGCAGCGGTGTAGCCCGCCGGGCCGGAGCCGATGATGATGACGTCGTGGACCTCGGTCCGGGTGTCGGTGCTGTCGGTCATCGAGGGGATGCCCACTTCCTGGTCGTTGCCGGTGCGTCGCGGGGAGCCCGCGGGGTGACAGGATCGAAACAGATCCTAGGTGTCCGGCATTCCCGCGTCACCGGGGCGCGGACCCCCGTGCGGAGCCCGTGCGACCTCGCTCACGGTGCCGGGACGGTGGTGGTGGCGACCGGAACCCCCGGGCGGTCACAGGAGTACACCAGCGCCTCTCGTGTCCCACCCTTCGCGGGTCGCAGCAGCAGGACGGCGCGCTGCCCGTCGAGGCGTACGGCGAGCAGCCGGTCCGCGGCCCGGGTCGGCGGTGCGGCGCAGCTCGTCGAGGGGGAGGGGGCCTGCGCGCCGTCTCGGGGGGTGTCCGTGAGCGCCCGGTCGGCGTCGACCAGCCGCTGCACGTCGGCGCGCAGGGATGCCGACCGCAGCCGCGGGACCGGCCCGGCCTCCGGGGCCAGCGCACGCCGGTCGCCCGTGCCGCCCGGGCTGGCCGAGGCGTCCGCGCCTGAGGGAGCCGCCGCCCGCTGCTTGCTCGCCGAGCCCTCGGACCGGGCCGCGCCACCGGCGGTCGTCGAGTCGCTCTGACCGGTCCCGCCGAGGCCGCCGAAACCGCCGGTGGCCACCGCGGCCCCGGCGAGCGCGATCACGGAGACGGCCGCGGCAGCCGCCATCACGTTCGGGCGGCGGCGGCGCCGAGCGGCCAGCTCGTCGACGGGGGGGCTGGCCTCGTCGGGAGCCGCTGCCGCGCGGCGCGGCGCGGTGAGCTCGGCGAGCACCGCCTCGAGCCGGTCCACGACCTCCTGCGGCATGCCCTCCCCGTCCCGCGGCTGGTCCGGGCGCCCGTCCTCGTGCCCGGCTGCGGCGGCGAGCGCGCGCCGGACCTGCTCCTCCTGCTCAGGTGTCACTGCTCCCCACCTCCTCCCCGGCCGGCCGATCGGGTCCGCCCACCGGTCGGACGCGCGGCGCAGCCGACGGGTTCCCGCCGGACGGCTCGGTGCCGTCCCGCTGGGAACGATGCTCGAGCAGCAGCGGCAGCAGCCGGGCCCGTCCCCGCGAGCAGCGGCTCTTGACGGTGCCGGGAGCACACTCGAGGATCGCGGCGGTCTCCTCGACGCTGTAGCCCTCCATGTCGACGAGCACCAGCGCGGCGCGCTGGTCGAGCGGCAGGCTCTCCAGGGCCACCCGCACAGCGGCCCGCCGCTCCTCGTCGACCGCGACCTCGGCGGGGTCCACCACCGCCGAGGGACTCACCTCGGCTCCGGGCAGCGGACGTGGGGACGTCACGCCCGGGCGTCGGTCGTCGAGCTCCTCGGGGAGTGGTTCGGTCCGCCGCACCTTCCGACGACGGAGCCGGTCCAGGCAGGCGTTGACCACGATCCGGTGCAGCCAGGTGGTGACCGCCGCGTCTCCCCGGTAGGTCCCCGCCCGCCGGAACGCCGCGACCAGCGCGTCCTGCAGTGCGTCCGCGGCCTCCTCCGGGTCGCCCGTGGTGCGCAGCGCCACTGCCCAGAGCCGGTCTCGGTGCCGGGCGAAGAGCGTGCCGAACGCGTCAGGGTCGCCCTCCACGTGCGCCCGCAGCAGGGCCCGGTCCTCGGGCCCGTCCGGCGGGTGGGGGTCGTTCACGACCGGACGGTGATCTCCGCGACCTGACCCTTGAAGCCACCCGGGACCGGGGGCAGCGAGGTCAGCCAGACCACGAGCCACTGCGTCTTCACAGGCTTCTTCAGCTCGAGGTCGAGGTCGGCCCCGGCACCCTCCTGGGAGGCGACGGTGGTGAGGCCGTCGGTGCTCGTGGGGGCGGTGGTGGCGTCAGGGGCTGCGAGCAGCTCGAGGGAGGTGGGCTTGCCGACGAGGGTCAGCCGGACCTCGCCCACGGCGGTGGGCTTGCCGAGGTCCACCAGCAGTCCGACGCCGCTCTTGAGGCCGCCGAGCTTGGGGTTCCCCCGGTACGTCAGGGTCTGCCACGCGGTGGCCTTGTCGCCGTCGACCGCGAGCGGGACCAGGTCGGGGTTCTCCTCCGCCGGGTCGCCCTGCGGGTCGAAGTCGCTGACGCCGGAGATGGGCACCTCGACGCTGCGGCTGGCCGAGGCGGAGGGCGACCGCTCGCCCTTCCCGCTCTGCGCCGAGCTCGGATCCTCGCGCGACCCGCTCCCGAGGTTGAGGAAGACCACCGCCCCCACCACGATCAGCAGGACCACGGCGAGCACCACGGCGAGCCGCAGCCAGGAGCGGCCGGGCACGGTGCCGTCGTCGTCCCAGTCGTCGCTGCCGGGTGGCGGCTCGTCGGCATCGGGGCCCCACACCGGAGGCACCGAACCGGTCCCATGACCGGTCGTGCGCCAGTGGCCGAAGGAGGCGGGAGGCGACGGCTCGCCCGCACCCGTGTCCTCCGCACCGTCCTGGTAGCGGCTGGAGAACCCGGCGACTGCGGCCGCCGACGGGCCGTCCGCGAACAGGGGGCGCTCCGGCATCTCGGGGAACGGGGGAGGGGGTGGAGCGGAGCTCCGCGCGTACGCCGGGTCAGTGCCGTCGGCGTGCAGCGAGCGGGCGTCGCCGGCGTGCGGCTCGAAGAACGCCGGCGTGCCGGCCTGGGTGGCCTCCGGGTCGGCGTCGGCCGGTCTGCGGACCGCCGGGCCGGGGTCGCCCGCCACGGGCCCCTCGGGCTCCTCGAGCTCGTCGGGCTCCTCGGGTTCCGCGGGCTCCGCGGGCTGGTCGGGCGCGTCCGGTGCGTGCCCGTCGGCCTGGGCGACCGCGGACAGCGCCCCGGTGGCGGGCAGGTCGCTGGTGTCGTCCCCGCGCTCGCCAGGCGCCGCGACGGCCACGGTGGCCTCGTCGCCGGCCGCGGACGTCGTCGACCGGGGCAGGTCGCCGCGCTCGAGCACCGTCGTCGGCTCGTGGTGCTCCGGCTCGAGGTCGCCGAGCGTCGGTGCCGCCCCGGGGTCGCCGATGTAGTCGCTGAGGGCGGCGAAGACCTCGTGCGCGGTCTCGATGGGTGGTATCTGCGGGTGCGCCTCGGCGTTCAGCACGCGCTCGCAGATGGCGTCGAGCGGGCGGGGAACCCCTGCCCGCACCCGACGCGGCCGGAGTGGACGCCCGTGCTCGTGGGGGGCCGGCTGCATCGTCGACCCCTCGCTGCCCGGCCACCGGCCCACCAGCGCGGCGTACAGCAGGCCCGCGAGGTTGACCACGTCGGACTCGTGGGCGCTCATCGGTGCGCCGCCGGTCACCCGCCGCTGGCCGTGGCCGGCGTCCGAGCGCAGTACGGCGTCGATGACGAAGCCGATGAGCTTGACCGAGCCGGCCTCGGAGATCATCACGTTCTCGGGGAGCAGGCGGCCGTGGGCCACGCCGTTGCGGTGTGCGGTGGCGATCGCCTCGGCGACCTCCTTGACCACCCAGGCCGCCCGCCGCGGCGACAGCGGACCCTCGACCAGCAGCCGGTCGAGCGAGATCCCCGACCCCCACTCGTTGACGACGTAGACGACGCCGTCCTCCTCGGCAGCGTCCAGCACCCGCAGCAGGTGACCGTCGCTGACCAGCGCCGAGGTGCGGGCCGCGGTCAGCAGCGTGTGGGCGCGCGAGTCGGTGTCCGCCAGGACGTGCACGGCGACGCTGCGGGCGAGGGTGAGGTCGGTGGCTCGCCAGAAGCGGGCGCCGTCGTTCTCGTCGAGCAGGTCGTCGAGGCTGAAGCGTCCGGCGAGGACGGAGCCTGGTCCGAACGGTGTACCGGCCACGTCCCTCCTCGCTCGGTCGGTCTGGTCGACCTCGACGGGCCGACCTGGGGTGCGGTGTCCCATGCTACGGGCGCCCGCTCACCGCCGGAGGCGCCCGGTGAGCAGGCCCATGACGCTCGTCACCTCGGAGATGCGCAGCACCCGGGCGATCGCCAGGAAGACCCCCACGTCCACCAGAGCGGTGACGGCCAGCAGCCCCAGCGCCTGCAGCTTGCCGCCCCCGCCGCCCGCGCAGCTGCTCCCGGTGGCGCGGACCTCCCGCACCGGGTCCCAGACCTGCTGGACGCCGTACTTCACCGCCCACGCGACCGCGGCTGCCACCCCGGCGGCGATCAGCAGCCGCACCAGGAACCTGACCAGCACCGGCGTCTCGAGACCGCCGAGTACCCGGCGCAGCAGGGAGTAGGACCCGACGGCGCCGACCAGGTAGGAGCCGGCGTAGGCGATGACCAGCCCGGGCGCGGTTCCCGAGGGGGGAACCTGCGCGGTGAGCACGATCGCGAGCACGATGTTGGTGGCGGCGATCACGCACTGCACCCAGAAGACGGTGCGGGTGCGCTCGAGGGCGTAGAACCCGCGGAGCATCAGGTAGTGCGTGGTGAACAGCACCAGCCCCGGTGCGAACAACGCCAGCGCGACCGCGAAGTCAGGGACGCTGGCGCGCCCCGCGCCGTACCCGACCATCAGGTTGCTGAGGTCGAGCGCGATCAGCGGCAGCAGCAGGGCGAACGGGATGATCAGCGTGTACGTCGTGCGCAGCGTCGACGCGACGCTGCGGGCGACCCCCTGCAGGTCCCCCTCCGCGGCGAAGCCCGAGAGCCTCGGCAGCATCGCCGTCGCCAGCGAGACGGTCGCGATCGAGTGCGGCACCATCACGAGCAGGAAGGCGTTCGAGTAGATGGTGTAGCCGGTGCCCTGTCCGCCGGCGGACGCGACCGCGTCGGCGGTGCCCGACGACGCGATCCGGACGACCACGGTGTAGGCGACCTGGTTGACCACCACGAACAGCACGGTCCAGGTGCCGAGCCGCAGCGTGTGACCCAGGCCGGTGCCACGCCAGTCGAAGCGCGGGCGGAACGTGAAGCCCGCACGCTTGAGGAAGGGCACCAGGATCACCAGCTGGACGGCGATGCCGAGCGTCGAGCCCAGGCCGAGCAGCAGCTCTTGCGACGAGGTGTAGCCCCCGGCGGTCGACCCCGCCAGCGACCCGGTCTCGCCGCCGCAGACGGCCCGCACCGGCCCGAACGACCAGAGGTAGGCCGCCAGGACCCCGACGGAGATGACGTTGTTCGCGATCGGTGCCCACATCATCGGGCCGAAGCTGCCCCGGGCGTTGAGCACCTGGCCGACCAGCACGAACATGCCGTAGAAGAAGACCTGCGGCAGGCAGTAGCGCGCGAAGTCGATCACCGACTCCCGCTGCGCGGCCAGCTCTGGGGTGAAGAAGCTGCCGTCGAGGAAGAGTCGCATCACCACGGGCGCTCCGATGACCAGCACCGCGGTGACACCGGCCAGGAACACCGCTGCGAGCGTGATCACCCGGTTGGTGTAGCCCTCGCCGCCGTCCGCGTCGCCCTTCTGCGCCCGCACGAGCTGCGGGACGAGCACGGCGTTGAACACGCCGCCGGCCAGCAGGATGTAGAGCATGTTCGGGATCGTGTTGGCGATCGTGAAGACGTCGGCGTGCAGCGCCTGACCGAGTGCCGCCGCGAGCAGCGCGTTGCGGACGAAGCCGCTCATCCGGGAGACCACCGTGCCGGCGGCCATCACCGCGCTGGAGGACAGCACGCCGGCGTCCGTCCCGAGCTCGGGACCGCCTCGCGCTTCGCTCACGCGTTCAGCTCCTGACCGGGCCGGTCGACGGAGTCGGGGGGCAGCACCGGCCCGTGGGTCGCGTTGCGGCGTCGTACCCGCCGGACCAGGCGGACCACGATGGCCAGGAACAGCAGTCCGCCGGCGATCGCCATCACCACCCAGATGACCGTGCTGACGTTGCTGGTGCGCACGGTGAACCGCGTCTGGCCGCCCAGAGGCGTCCCCAGCCGGTCGGTGGCGCGCAGCGTGACCGGGTGCACCCCGATGTCGTTCGAGCTCGCCTCCAGCCGGATCGACGTACGACGTCCGGGACCGAGCGTGACCGGGACCACCGGTTTCAGCCGCAGGCCGCTTCCGGGGGTGGTGACGGCGAGCCCGACCGTGACCGACTGCTCGAGACCGTTCACGAGCGTCACCTGGATCGGTCCGGACTCGCCCGACATCATCACGAACCCCGGGCCCTCGACGCGCACCCGCCCCATCTGGGCGCGCACGGAGGCGTCGGCGTCGGCGACCTGGCTGCGGGCGAGCGCCGGGTCGAGGCGGGCGTCGGTCGAGGAGCCCAGCAGCGCGGTGCGGGCGACGGCGTCGTCGACGGCGTCGCTGCCGGTCAGCAGCCGGGTGAAGACCTTGCCCTCGTCGACCAGGCGCAGGCTGGCCGACAGGTTGCGGAGCGGCACCCGTCCCAGCCGGTCGACCTCCGGGTAGGCGACGGTGTCCTCGCCCGCGGTGTCGGTGGAGGCGGTGGCCACCACCGAGGGCAGGTCCACCAGCTGGAGCCAGCGCTGGCTCAGTCCGCTGAAGAACCGGGACGTGGCCCAGGCGTCGCCCGGGTTCCAGTACGACGGCATGGAGACGACCAGCGGCTCGTCTCGGCGGGTCGAGAGCGCGTGCAGCGCGGCGTCGCTGAGCAGCCGCTGGCGCATCGGCAGGGCGGCGAACTGGGAGTTCGGCGACGGACCGCCCGACCCGGCGGACTCGTCGGCCAGGACCACCGGCGCCTGGCCGGTCGAGGAGACCACGGGCTCGAGCGCGTCGGGGAGCGCCGAGCGCCGCAGCAGCACCGTGGAGCCGGGTGAGATGCGGCGCAGCGCGGCAGCGGGGAGCACGCCGCCGGCCGGGGCGACCAGCTCTGCGGCCCGTTCGACGCCGTAGTCGGCCAGCACGGAGCGGCTCAGCCGGCCGGCCAGGGGGTACAGGGAGCGCACCCGGTCGGCGCGGGACTGCGCCAGCACCGAGGCGATGTCGAGATCGCCGTAGGGCAGGGCGGTGACCGTGTGCTGGGGCGCCTGGCGCCGGAACTCGGCGAGCCAGCGCTGCGCGGCGACCGCCGCGGTCGAGGGCTCGGCGGCCGGTCCCGGGTCCCGGTCGCCCGATCCGGGAGAGGGGGACGGGGTGGGACTCGGGGTGCCGGAGGGCCCCCTCGTGCCGCCGCCACCGGCGGATCGGCCGTCTGCGGGCCCGAGGTCGAACGGCGGGTTGTCGTGCGCGAGCGAGGCCGTCGCGTCGAGCACCGCCGGGTCGACCGCCCAGGTCACCGGCTCGGTGCTGCGGCTGCCGAGTCGCAGCAGCCGGTCGAGGCGACCGTCGGTGCCCAGATCCTTGTGCCAGCCGGGGAGGTCGAGCAGCCGACCCGACGCGCCGCGATGCGCGGGTTCCTTGAACGGCACGACGACCGCGAGCCGGGTGCGGGCGCGTTGGGCGGCAGGAGAGCCGGGTCGCGGCATCAGGGGCATGAAGGTGCGGGCCCGGCCGTCCGCGGTCGAGTCCCGCATCCCGTCCTGTGCGCCGAGCACGTGGGCGCCGACCCAGTAGACGCCCGCTCCTCCGGAGATGCCGAGCTGGTCGCGGGGCACCGAGAGCCGGTAGGGCACCGACTCCCCCGGGGCCAGGTCGCCGACCCGGTCGTAGAGCCCCTCGGTCGTCTGCCGCGACCCGACCTGGGTCGTGGCGTCGGTGTCCGCCTCCGCGTCGAGCTCGGAGCGGCTGCGGATCGGGGTCGCGGAGGTGACCAGGTACACGTTCAGGTCGGTCCAGGTCTGTTGCGAGCGGTTGACGATCCGGCCGGTGAGCGTGACCGGCCCGCGCTGCGGGACGACGGCCGGCGCCAGTGTCTCGATGGTGACCCGCAGCGGCGTGGCGCCGCCGGCCTCGTCGGCGGCGGCCGGGCCGGGTGCCAGCAGCGCCGAGCCCGCCGCGGCCGCCCCGGCGGTCAGCAGGCAGCCGAGCCGGGTCAACGCGGGGCGGGTCACATCCGCAAGGCTAACGACCCGAGGCCCCGGCGGGACGGAGCGGTCAGCGCGCTGCCGTGCGCTGACATAGAGTGGCGCCCCGTGTCCGACGAGCCCCCTGAGCAGCCCAGCGAGCGGCCCCTCGCGGCGACGAGCGGGCCGCCGGCCCCCGCTTCGGGCGTGGTGCCGATGCGCGAGGCGCAGGCGCGCGCCGTCCGTGAGCTGATGCGGATCTCACCGGTGGTCGACCAGCTCGGGGCCCGGTTCACCGCCGCCGGCGAGCAGATCGCGCTGGTGGGCGGCCCGGTGCGCGACGCCATGCTGGGCCGGCTCCACAACGACCTCGACTTCACCACCTCAGCCTCTCCCGAGACCACCGAGCGGCTGCTCGGCGGCTGGGCCGACGCCACCTGGGACATGGGCCGCTCCTTCGGCACGATCGGCGCCCGCAAGGGGGAGTGGCAGGTCGAGATCACGACGTACCGCTCGGACGCCTACTCCGCAGACTCCCGCAAGCCGGAGGTGGCCTTCGGCGACACGCTCAGCGGTGACCTGGGGCGCCGCGACTTCACCGTCAACGCGATGGCCCTCACGTTGCCCGAGCAGCGCTTGGAGGACCCGTTCGGCGGCATCGTGGACCTCGCGCACCGCGTGCTGCGCACCCCCGGGCGTCCCGAGGACTCCTTCGACGACGACCCGCTGCGGATGATGCGGGCGGCCCGGTTCGCCGCGCAGCTCGGCTTCACCGTCGACCCGCCGGTCGTGCAGGCGATGCGCGACATGGCCGGGCGCATCACGATCGTCTCCGCCGAGCGCGTGCGCGACGAGCTGGTCAAGCTGGTGCTGGCCGACGACCCACGCCGCGGCCTGTCGCTGCTGGTCGAGACCGGGCTGGCCGAGCACGTGCTTCCGGAGCTGCCGGCCCTCGCGCTCGAGCGGGACGAGCACCATCGGCACAAGGACGTCTACGAGCACACGCTGACCGTGCTGGAGCAGAGCATCGGCCTCGAGCACCGGCTGCCCGGAGGCGGGCCGGACCTCGTCTCGCGGCTCGCCGCGCTCATGCACGACGTCGGCAAGCCGCGCACCCGCCGCTTCCAGGACGACGGCACGGTCACCTTCCACCACCACGACGTGGTCGGGGCGAAGCTGACCCGCAAGCGCCTGAAGGCGCTGCGTTTCGCCAACGACACGGTCGACGACGTCGCCCAGCTCGTCGAGCTGCACCTGCGCTTCCACGGCTACGGGACGGGGGAGTGGACCGACTCGGCGGTCCGGCGCTACGTCCGGGACGCCGGCGACCAGCTCGAGCGGCTGCACGTGCTGACCCGGGCGGACTGCACCACCCGCAACCGGCGCAAGGCCGACCGGCTGCGCCGCACCTACGACGCGCTCGAGCAGCGGATCGAGCGGTTGCAGACCGAGGAGGAGCTGGCCTCGATCCGGCCGGACCTCACCGGCCACCAGATCATGCAGGCCCTCGGCATCGGCCCCGGCCGCGACGTCGGGGAGGCCTACCGTTTCCTCCTCGAGCTGCGCCTCGAGAACGGCCCGATGAGCGAGGACGCCGCGCGCGACGCGCTCCTCGCCTGGTGGGGTGCGCGCTGACTGATTACCAGGGGATGCAGGCAATCGGGCGGTGACCACGGCTTGCAGCACGGGGGAGGTGGCGCAGTCCCGAGGGGGTTGAGCCGTCGTACGGCGTGCGGGATCGCCACCGCCTAGGCTGCCTGCATGCAGAGCCAGCTCTTCGACCGGTCCAACCTCGAGGTGGAGGGGCAGCGCTTCTCGCTCCAGAACGCCCAGCTGCTGCGGGTCGCGCTCGGCCCCGACGTGCTCGCGGTGAAGGGCGCCATGGTCGCGTTCCAGGGTCAGGTGCGCTTCGACCACGAGAAGGCCGGCGGCATGGGCAAGCTGCTCAAGAAGATGGTCACCAGCGAGGACATGCCCCTGATGCGGGTGTCCGGCCAGGGTGAGGTGTTCTTCGCCAACGAGGCGGGCTACGTCTACCTCATCGAGCTCGGCGGGGACGGGCTGAGCGTCAACGGCCGCAACCTGCTCGCCTTCGACGCGACCCTCCAGTGGGACATCAACCGCGTCAAGGGCGCCGGAGTGATGGCCGGCGGCCTGTTCAACACCACCGTCACGGGCTCGGGGACGGTGGCGCTGTGTACCGTCGGCCACCCGGTCGTGCTCGACTGCACGCAGCAGCCGACGTACGTCGACGTGCAGGCCTGCGTGGCGTGGTCCTCGAACCTCGCGCCCACCGTGGTCTCGTCGATGAACATGAAGTCGATGCTGCGAGGAGGATCGGGCGAGGCGTTCCAGTACTCCTTCCACGGCCCGGGCTTCGTCGTCGTGCAGCCCTCGGAGTGGGCGCCGGTGACACAGGGCAAGAACGCCGGGGGCGGCGGAGGCATCATCGGTGACCTGCTCGGCGGCAACTAGCGCGCGGCGGAGCGCGCCGTGACCCGGGCGTACCCGAGGGCGGTCAGCAGGTAGCCGACCGCGATGGCGCCGAGCACGACGTACGACTTCCCGTCGGCGGGCAGCACCGCCGCGCCGACCGTCGCCGCGGCGACGAAGGCGACGTTGAAGATCACGTCGTACAGCGAGAACACCCGACCGCGGAAGGCGTCCTCGACGTGGGTCTGCACCAGCGTGTCGACAACGATCTTGATGCCCTGCGAGGCCAGGCCGAGGAAGAACGCCGCGACGAGCAGCGCCGGCTCCGTGTAGAGCGCACCGGGGACGACCTGGGTCACCGAGGCCGCCACCAGCAGCCCGAGCACCCAGCGGCGTGCGGGCATCCGCTCGGTCACGACCGGGGTCAGCACCGCTGCGGCGACGAAACCGAGCCCGCTCACCAGCACCGCGACCGAGAGCCCGTTGAATGCCGCGTCGACGTCGCCGGGGTGGAAGTAGTTGCGGTAGAGCAGCACCAGCGAGATGAACGAGAGGCCGTAGAAGAACCGCTGCGAGCCGATCGCGGTCAGGGCGTACGCCGCGGGCCGCCGCTTGCCGAGATGGCGGAGACCGTCGACCAGACCCCGGGAGACGTGCCGTACCGCCTCGCGCACCGCGGGCCGCTGCTCCGCCAGATCGGGCCCGAGCAGGTCACGGGGGATCCGCAGGGCGAGCGAGCCGGCGACGCCGTACAGCGCCGCGGCGGTCAGGAGCACGCCGATGTCCGCGTCGGCGCCGAGATGTCCCCACAAGGCGCGGGCGCCGGTGCCGACGCCGAGCCCGACGAGAACGGCGAGGGTGCCAGCGGTGGGGGTCAGGGCGTTGGCGGTCAGCAGCTCGTCGCGGCGCACCACGTGCGGGAGCGCCGCGGACAGTCCCGCGAGCAGGAAGCGGTTCACCGACAGGCAGACCAGGATCAGGGCGAAGAGTCCCGGTCCGTACACGTCCGCGTGCACTGCGAGCGCGAGCAGCGCCACCAGGGCGACGCGGGCGAAGTTGGCCCAGGCGAGCACCTGCCGTCGCGACCACCGGTCGAGGAAGACCCCGACGAACGGTCCGAGCAGGCTGAACGGCAGCAGCACGATCGCCAAGGCCTGGGCGATCAGCTCGGGGCTCGGCGCCCGCTCGGGTGAGAACACGACGTACGACGCGAGCGCCACCTGGAACACGCCGTCGGTGAGCTGACTGGTGACCCGGACGGCGAACAGTCGACGGAACCAGGTGCCGCGCAGCAGGTGGACGAGGTGGCGCAGCGCTGTCATGGGGTCATGGGGGTCAGGGGGCGGTGGTGGGCCGACTGATTACCAGGGGATGCAGGAGAACTGTTGCTCCCCATGGCGTGCGACCCATGGGGAGCAACAGATTGCCGACATCCCCTGGTAATCAGGGGAGGCTCGTCAGCGCTCGACGTCGCCGCGGATGAAGGCCTCGAGCTGCGCGCGGCCCTGGTCGTCGGCCATCTGCACGGGCGGCGACTTCATCAGGTACGTCGACGCGGACAGGATCGGCCCGCCGATGCCGCGATCGAGGGCGATCTTGGCGGCCCGGACGGCGTCGATGATGATGCCGGCGCTGTTCGGGGAGTCCCAGACCTCCAGCTTGTACTCCATGTTCAGCGGGACGTCGCCGAACGCGCGGCCCTCGAGCCGGACGTAGGCCCACTTGCGGTCGTCGAGCCACTGCACGTAGTCCGAGGGGCCGATGTGCACGTTGCGGGCGCCCATGTCATGGCTCATGTTCG
The DNA here is from genome assembly GCA_963810435.1 of uncultured Actinomycetota bacterium. Lineage (GTDB taxonomy): Bacteria > Actinomycetota > Actinomycetes > Propionibacteriales > Nocardioidaceae > Nocardioides_B. The sequence continues at coordinate 817,369 of CAWENL010000003.1, read as the reverse complement.
AGGTCACCGACTGGGTCTTGGAGATCTTCTTCGACTGGAGCCGGTCCCGCTCCAGCATGTTCTTGAAGTCCATGTTGCCGCCGACGTTGAGCTGGTAGGTGCGGTCCAGCACCACGCCGCGGTCCTCGAACAGCTTGGCCAGCACCCGGTGGGTGATCGTGGCACCGACCTGCGACTTGATGTCGTCGCCGACGATCGGCAGCCCGGCGTCGGTGAACTTCTGCGCCCAGACGGGGTCGGAGGCGATGAACACCGGCAGCGCGTTGACGAAGGCCACGCCCGCGTCGAGGGCGCACTGGGCGTAGAACTTGTCCGCCTCCTCCGAGCCCACGGGCAGGTAGGCGACGAGCACGTCGGCCCGGGTCTCCTTGAGCACCGAGACCACGTCGACCGGATCGGCGTCGGACTCGTCGATGGTCTCCCGGTAGTACTTCCCGAGCCCGTCGTACGTCGGACCGCGCTGCACGGTCACGCCGAGCGGCGGGACGTCGGCGATCTTGATGGTGTTGTTCTCCGAGCTGCTGATCGCCTCGGAGAGGTCGAAGCCGACCTTCTTGGCGTCCACGTCGAAGGCGGCGACGAACTCGACGTCCCCGACGTGGTACTCGCCGAACTCGACGTGCATGAGCCCCGGGACCGCCCCGGCGGGGTCGGCGTTCCGGTAGTACTCCACACCCTGGATGAGGGAGGTCGCGCAGTTGCCGACCCCCACGATTGCTACTCGAACCGAACCCATCGGGTCATCTCCTCGTCACTGGCCGTGCGTGCTGGCTGTCGGTGTTCTCGGGCTTGCTAGTCGGACCCGGTCGGGCGGTCCGACGTGGCGACCGGCGGGACGTCGTCGTCCCAGCCGGTCGGCTGGTCGGTCGAAGGGGCGGATCGCCCCTCGGTGGTGCGAGAGCTCTGGTCGTCGCGGCGCTCGGCGTTGATCAGGTCCGAGAGCCACCGGACCTCTCGCTCGACCGACTCCACGCCGTGGCGTTGGAGCTCCATGGCGTAGCGGTCCATCTGCTGCTGGGTCCGGGCGAGCTGTTGCTGGACCCGGTCGAGACGCTCCTGGAGCCGGCTGCGCCGACCCTCCAGGATCCGCAGCCGGGCCTCCATGTCGGTCCGGCTGAAGAAGGCGAAGCGGACGTCGAAGGTGTCGTCCTCCCAGGCGGCCGGGCCCACGTCGGCCATCTGCCGCAGGAACTGTGCGTCGCCTGCCGGGGTGAGCTCGTAGACGATCCGCTGCCGGCGGCTGACCACGCCGGGCTCGGCGACCGTCACGTGCTCGGCTATCCACCCGGCCTTGAGCATCTTCTTCAGTGCCGGGTACAGCGAGCCGTAGGACAGCAGCCGGCTCCAGCCCAGCACTCCGTTGACCTGCTTGCGCAGCTCGTAGCCGTGCATCGGCGACTCGTGCAGCAGTCCGAGGACTGCCAGCTCGAGGGTCGCGCCGCGCCGTGCCACGGTGCCTCCGTCCGCTCCGGCGCGGGGCGCCGGAGAATCGTGACTGCCCACCGACTGTGTCGATGGCTCCTATCGCGCAAACATATCGCACCGATATATCGAACACACCATCACCGCGCCCGACGAGAGCGCGGCGAACCGTCGATGACGGGGCCGTACGGGTTCGATGATTGGTCGGGGGTGAGCGGGGAACGTCCACCACGACGCGGCCCGTACCCTGATCTGGCCCGACCGCCGACCCTGCCGGTGGCCCCTGCCCCCTGGAAGTGACGTCCGTGAGCCCTGACCGCAAGTCCTCCTCGTCTGGTGGCGCCGCTCGCGGGTCCGCGTCCGCGGCGGGATCGAAGGGCTCCGGCAAGAACAACGGAAAGAGCCACGGCAAGAACGGCGGCAAGAACGGCGGCAAGAACAAGCCCGGGGCCAAGCGGAGCCTGCCGCGCCGGCTGATGCGGTGGCTGGCCCTGGCGTTCCTGGCCCTGGTGGTCCTGGGGGGCGCGGCGTTCGCGGTCGGCTACGCCGCCACCGACATCCCCGACCCGAACCAGGACTTCACCGCGCAGACCACGTTCGTCTACTACGCCGGCGGCCAGGACGAGATCGGGCGGTTCGCCAGCCAGAACCGCACGAGCATCCCGCTCTCCGACGTACCCCAACATGTGCAGGACGCGGTGATCGCCGCCGAGGACCGCACCTTCTACACCAACAAGGGCATCGACCCGAAGGGCATCCTGCGGGCGGCGTTCAGCAACGCGCAGGGGAACTCGACACAGGGTGCCTCCACGATCACCCAGCAGTACGTCAAGGTCTTCTACCTCTCGCAGGAACGCACCCTGACCCGCAAGGTGAAGGAGGCGTTCGTCTCCCTGAAGCTGCAGCGACAGCAGTCCAAGGACGAGATCCTGCAGGGCTACCTGAACACCATCTACTTCGGTCGCGGCGCCTACGGCATCCAGGCCGCGGCCCAGGCCTACTTCGATCGGGACGCCAAGGACCTGACGATCAAGCAGGGGGCCGTGCTCGCGTCGGTGCTGAACTCCCCGGCCTCGCTGGACCCGGCAGGAGGCCGCGACAACAAGCAACGGCTGAAGGGGCGCTACTCCTACGTCCTGGGCGGCATGGCCTCGCGCGGCGACATCAGCGCCGGTCAGGCCGAGCGGGCCACGAAGCGGCTGCCGACGTTTCCGAAGACCCGCAGTGACAACCGGTACGGCGGCCAGAAGGGCCACATGCTGACCCTGGTGCGCAAGCAGCTGCGCAAGAACGGCTTCTCCGAGGAGGAGATCGACCGCGGGGGCCTCAAGGTGACGACCACGTTCACGCGCAACGCGATGGACGCCGCCGCGAAGGCGGTGCTCGACCAGAAGCCGCAGGGCCTGAAGAAGCTGCACGTCGCGGTGGCGACCGTCGACCCCCAGACCGGCGCGCTTCGCGGGATGTACGGCGGTCAGGACTACCTCAAGAGCCAGATCAACTGGGCCACGGCCGGCGGGTCTCCCGGCTCGGCGTTCAAGCCCTTCGCGCTGACGGCGGGACTCAAGGACGGCTACTCCCTCAAGAGCACCTTCCAGGGCAACTCGCCCTACCAGTTCCCCGGCGGAGGCACCGTCGTCAACGAGGGGCCAGGCAACGGCAACGACTACGGCGCCAAGGTCAGCCTGACCAAGGCGACCGAGCAGTCGATCAACACCGCCTACATCGACCTCACCGAGTCGATGAGCGACGGGCCCCGGAAGATCCTCGACACCGCGGTCGACATGGGGATCCCGCGCAGTGCCCCCGGGCTCAAGGCCACCTCCGGGATCTCGCTGGGCTCGGTGACGGTGAGCCCGATCGACATGGCGAACTCCTTCGGCACGATCGCGGACGGCGGCAACGCCAAGAAGTGGTACGTCATCTCCCAGGTCAGCGATGCGAACGGCAAGAGCCAGTTCAAGGCGCCGGTGAAGAAGAAGCAGGTGGTGCCCAACGACATCGACCGCGACGTCAGCTACGCGCTCCAGCAGGTGGTCAAGGCCGGCACCGGGCGCAACGCCCTCGCGCTGGGCCGCCCCGCCGCCGGCAAGACGGGCACCGCCACCAACGGCGACGGGGACGTGTCCTCCTCGTGGTTCGTGGGCTACACCCCACAGCTCGCGACTGCTGTGATGTACGTGCGGGGTGACGGGAACGACGCGCTCAACGGGTACATGCCGTCGTACTTCGGTGCCGACTTCCCCACCCGCACCTGGACCGAGACGATGCGGGAGACCCTCGACGGCCAGCCCGTGGAGCAGTTCCCGCCGCCGGCGAACGTGAAGGCCAAGAAGAACGACCACTCGCCGCTGCCGACCGCCGCCCCGTCCCCGACCAAGACGGCGACCAGGACGCCCTCGCCGACGAAGACGAGCACGGCGCCCAAGCCGTCGAGATCGCCGACGCCGACGCAGCCCCCGTCCAGCACCGCGCCCGCACCGACCCCGAGCACCCCGCCGCCAAGCAGCAGCGCGCCGTCCACTCCGACGGTCAGTGCGACCGTGACGGGCGGCGGCAACGGTGGTAGAGGCAACCGGGGCGGTGGCCGGAGCCCCAGCCCCAGCCGCTGAGCCCTTCGTCCGTCGACCCACCGTCCAGGAGACCCGTGCCCGACATCGTCCGGCCCTCGCGCAGCGACCCGCTGGTGAGGGCCGCGAGCGAGGGCATCGGCGGACCGGTGGGGGAGCGTGCCCGACCGCACTGGTGGTGGACCCCCGTGCGGGTGGTGCTCGCGGTCGCCGCGGTCGCACTGGTGCTCGGCATGGTGCAGAAGACGCCGTGCGTGAAGGACAACTGGGTCGACAGCGACCTGCGCTACGGCGCGATGTGCTACTCCGACATCCCCTACCTCTACTCCGGCCGGGGTTTCGCCGCCGGCTACGCCCCGTACGCCGACACGGACGGTCGCTACCCGGCCATGGAGTACCCGGTCGTCATCGGCTACTTCGCCTACGGTGCCGCGAAGCTGACCCAGGCCTTCGGTGCGCCGCCGGACCTCGCCTCCCGTGCCGGGCTGAGCGAGTCGCAGATCTACGCCCAGCCGGGGGTCGCCCAGGAGGCCGGCCGCTACTTCCAGGTGACCGCGGTGCTGCTGGCGCCGTTCGGGCTGCTCGCGGCCTGGTTCCTGTCCCGGGTCCAGCGGCGTCGGCCGTGGGACGCCATGCTGTTCGCGGCCTCGCCGACGCTGGTGCTGGCGGGCCTGATCAACTGGGACCTGATCGCGGTCGCCGCCGTCAGTGGTGCCCTGTGGGCGTGGTCGAGAGGCCGACCGCTGCTGAGCGGGGTGCTGATCGGGCTCGGCACGGCGACCAAGCTCTACCCGCTCTTCCTGCTCGGCGCCCTGTTGGTCGTCTGCCTGCGCCGACGGCGGATGAGCGCGTTCGCGACCGCGGCGCTCGCCGCCGCCGGGGCGTGGCTGGTCGTCAACCTGCCGGCCGTGCTCTACGGCTTCGCGCAGTGGAAGGTCTTCTGGACGTTCAACGACGACCGGGGGGCCGACCTGGGCTCGGTCTGGCTGGTGTGGCAGCAGGCGGGCCACTCGGTCACCTCCGGACAGGTCAACCTCGTCTCGGGGCTGTTCTTCTCCGCCGTCTGCCTCGCCGTGCTCGTGCTCGGGCTGCGCGCGCGTCGTACCCCCCGGATCCCGCAGCTGGCCTTCCTGGTGGTCGTCGGGTTCCTGCTGGTGAACAAGGTGTACTCGCCGCAGTACGTCCTGTGGCTGCTGCCGCTCGTGGTGCTCGCCCGGCCCCGGTGGCGCGACGTGCTGATCTGGACCGCAGCCGAGGTCTTCTACTACGGTCTGGTGTGGCTCTACCTCGGCGGCTGGACGGCCTCGGCGACCAGCGGCGCGCCGGACCACGTCTACTGGTGGGCGATCCTGGTGCGGATGGCGGGGGAGGTGTACGTCGCGGTGCTGGTCGTGCGCGACGTGCTCGACCCCCGGCGCGACCCGGTGCGCGCCGACGGGCTGACCGACGACCCCGCCGAGCCGTCCTCGACCCCCGCACCGGTCTGAGCCGGTGCCGGCGACCTCCGCTCGTGCGGCCCGCCCGGGGTGTCCCCGCCGGCGCTGCGGGTAGGAGGTCACCATGCGCGCCCTGACCACCGTTCCGTTGCAGGCCGGGACCCTCGAGGTGAGCGACGTCCCGGACCCCGAGCCGGGGGAGGGTGAGCTGCTCGTCGACGGGCTCGCCGTCGGGGTGTGCGGCACCGACAAGGAGATCGTGGGCGGCGAGTACGGCTGGGCGCCACCGGGTCGTCGGCGGCTCGTCATCGGTCACGAGTCGCTGGGACGGGTGCTGACGGCACCCGAGGGGTCGGGGTTCGCGGCGGGCGACCTGGTCGTCGGCGTGGTACGCCGGCCCGACCCGGTCCCGTGCGGCGCCTGCGCGCACGGCGAGTTCGACATGTGCCGCAACGGGAAGTACGTCGAGCGGGGGATCAAGCAGCTCGACGGGTACGCCAGCGAGCGGTGGACGGTGGAGGCGTCGTACGCCGTGCGGCTGCCCGACCGGCTCGCGGACGTCGGCGTGCTGATGGAGCCGACGACGGTGGTCGCCAAGGCGTGGGAGCAGGTGGAGCGCATCGGTGCCCGGGCCTGGTTCGAGCCGAGGACCGTGCTGGTCACCGGCGCCGGGCCGATCGGCCTGCTCGCGGCGCTCCTCGGAGCGCAGCGCGGCCTCGACGTGCACGTCCTGGACCGGGTGACGAAGGGCCCGAAGCCACAGCTGGTCCACGGCCTCGGTGCGACCTACCACTACTCCGACATCGACGACGTCACCCGCCGGCTCAGGCCCGATGTCGTGATCGAGGCCACGGGGGTGCCGCACCTGGTCCTGGCAGCCATCTCGGGGACCGCGTCCTACGGCATCACGGCACTGACCGGGGTCTCCTCCGGAGGCCGGACCCTGCCCGTCGACACCGGCGAGCTGAACCGCGGCATCGTCTTGGAGAACGACGCGGTGGTCGGTTCGGTGAACGCGAACCTGCGGCACTACGCCCTGGCCGCCGAGGCGCTGGCCCGGGCGGACCTGGACTGGCTCGCTGGGCTGGTGAGCCGTCGGGTACCGCTGGCGGACTTCGCCGAGGCCTTCGAGCCACGAGACGACGACGTCAAGGTCGCACTGGCCCTGGACTGAGGACCGGATTCGGCTACTCGCTGACCACGGTCTCGTCGAACGAGGTCGCGGTGTACCGCACCCGCACGTCCACCTCGTCGCCGACCTCCGGGACGCGCGCCCCGCCGGAGAGGAAGAGCATCGAGGCCTGCATGTGGGGAGGCTCGGCGAACAGCCGCAGCTTCCCGTCGATGGTGAACGGCGAGCGCACGAAGCCGGCTGCATCGAGGCCGCCCTTGGCGATCCTGGCCGCGCGGTCCTTCAGCGTCGCCCCGCCCGTCGGCGCCTCCAGGCCGATGCCGTGGGCGGTGCCGCCGGACACGACGAGGATGGTGCCCGCGGCCGGGGCGGTGCGGCTGCGGTAGCCGAAGACGTCGCCACGCTCGACGGGATGGACGTCGAGCACCGTCGAGCGGACCCGGAGCGCGCCGCGGTTGCCCAGCCAGAGGTCGGTGCCGATGCGGGGGCGGAACTCGTAGTCGGGGAAGGACTGGCGCAGCGAGCCGAGCTCGGCGTCGGTGACGTGCGAGAGGTAGACCCGCCGGGTGGGCAGGCCGGCGGCCACCACGTCGGTCATCAGCCGGTTGACCTCGGTGAGGTGGGAGCCCCTGGAGATCGGCAGGTGCACCGCGACCCCCTCGACGCTCACGTCGTCGAGCAGGTCGGCGGCCACCCGGAGGTCTCGCGCCGAGAAGCCGTGCCGGCGCATGGAGGTGAGCCGCTCCACCACCAGCCGCGGCCGGACGCCCCCCGACGCGCGGGCCGCCAGCTCCTTGAGGTCCTCCAGGCGGCCCACGGTGTGGACGACGTGGTCGTCGAAGACCGCCCGGGTCTCGAACGGCCGCCACGGGCTGAGCACCATGACCGATCCGTCGAAGGCGTCGCCGACGCGGGCCACCTCGGTGTACAGGCCGACGGCGACGGTGTCCACGCCGAGCCAGGACGAGCGCTCCGCGAGCCGCTCCAGCCCGAAGCCGTAGCCGTTGCCCTTGAGCACGGGCACGAGCCCCGGGTGCGCGTCGCGCACCTGCTGGAGGTGGGCACGCCAGCGGCCACCGTCGACGTACAGGGTCAGCGGCACGGTCGCCTCATCTCCGGCTCATGTAGAGGGAGAAGGCCTTGTAGATCACCGGGTTGATCGGCAGGTCCCACTCACCGGCGTACTCGACGGCCTCGACCACCGGTGCCGACCTTGAACTGGATCAGCCCGACGTGGGCGTCGTCGGGGTCGAGCGTGTCGGTGATGCCGCGCAGGTCGTAGACGTCGGCGCCCGCGCCGATCGCGTCGCGGATCATCGCCCACTGCACCGCGTTGGAGCCCCGTACCTCGCGCTTCTCGGTGGAGGAGGCGCCGTAGGAGTACCAGACGTGGCCGCCGACCTTGACCAGCACGGTCCCGGCGACCAGGTCGCCCTCGTGCCGGCCCAGGTAGAGCCGGATCCGGCCGGGTTCCTCGGCGTGCAGGCTCTCGAACATCGTCTGGAAGTAGCCGAGCGGGCGGGGCGTGAAGTGGTCGCGCTCGGCGGTGAGCGTGTAGAGGTCGTGGAAGGCCACCAGGTCGCCGTCGAGGTCGTCCGGGTCGGCGACCCCGACCTCCACCCCCGCCTTCGCCGCCTTCTTGATGTTGCGCCGCCACTGCTGGTTCATGCCCGCCAGCACGTCCTCCTCGGTGCGGCCCGTCAGCGGGATCCAGAAGTTGTACTGCGGCTGGCCGGCGGCGAACCCGCCCTCGACGGCCTGCTGTCGCCAGCCCAGCTCCTGCAGCTGCGACACGACACGTGCACCGTCCTGCGAGCGGTCACTCGGGGGGACGTCGCCGAGCCGTCGTACCGACTCGTCGGCCACCCCCTTCTTGACGGCGGCGGCGTCCCAGCGGCGTACGACGACGGGCGGTCCCATCCGCACGCCGAACGCGCCGGCCTTCGTGAGGTGACGCACCATCGGGTTCAGCCAGGCGCGGAGGTCCTCGGCCTGCCAGTCCACGACCGGACCCTCGGGGAGATAGGCGAGGTAGCGCTTGAGCTTCGGCAGCTGGCGGTAGAGCACCAACCCCACGCCGACGAGCTCGGAGCCGGCGAACCAGCCGATCGACTCGCGCCGCCACTCGCTCTTCACAGCGCCCCAGGCCGGCGTCTGCAGGAAGCTCGCCGACCCGCCCGTCGACGCCCGGGCCCGCAGGAAGTCGCGGTGCTCCTCGGGCGTGATCGTGCGGACGGTCGGGGCGGGGGTGGTCACTGCGCGAGCGTAACGGGGCCCCTGATTACCAGGGGATGCAGGCGTTCTGAACCTCCCCATGGGGTGCGAGCCGTGGGAAGGTTCAGTTCTCCATGGGGAGCACGTCGCGGCCCAACAGATTGCCTGCATCCCCTGGTAATCAGCAGGCCCCCACCCACCCGCAGCAACCCGGCACCCGGCGCCGTCACGGACCGGGGAGCCCCTCGAGCACCTCGACCGTACGGCGCCAGGCGGGCGTGCTCGGGTCGAGAAGCGCGAAGTGGTCACCGGGGACCTCGACCAGCTGGGCGTCGTCGCCGGCGGCACGGGCCGCGCGGACGTAGGCGCGGCTCTGGGAGAGGGGCACGGTCGTGTCGTCGCGGCCGTGGATGCAGCGGATCGGCACCCCGAGGGGCAGGCGCTCGATCGGGTCGGCCGCGCGGTAGCGGGACGGGAGGCGGGTGGGCATCCCGCCCAGCAGCTGGGGGACCGAGGTGCCTCCCAGCCCTGCGGTGGCGGCCGTGGCCAGCGCGAGGACACCCGCCTGGGGGACCGTCGCGGTGACGCGCACGCGTGGACCGCCGCCTGGCGAGTCCTCGTTCCTCGAGGCGGCCCAGGCGGCGAGGTGGCCGCCGGCGGAGTGGCCGAGGGTGACCACCCGGTCCACCTCGACCCCGTCGAGGGTGGCGAGGCGGTCGACGGCGCGGGCGACGTCGAGGAAGGTCGCCGGCCAGCCGCCGCCGTCCCCGAGCCTGCGGTACTCGATGTTCCACGCCGCCCAGCCGCGCCTCGCGAGGTCGGCACCGGTGGCGGCGCCGAGGTCGAGGGCGTACATGCTCTGCCAGAAGCCGCCGTGGATCACCACGACCGTGCCGCGCGGCCGTCCGGACGGCAGGTACAGGTCGCCGTACTGCTGGGACCGGTCCCCGTAGCGGTGCCGCACCGGCTTCGGCGTCCCGGCCGCGGCTTTCGGAGTCGGGACACGGCAGCCGCCGAGCAGGGCCGCACCCGCCGCGGTCAGCAAGGACCGGCGGCCGAGGGCCGGCTGGCTCACACGAGCTCGCGGAGCAGGGCGAAGTCCGCCCGGTGCTCCTCGGCCCCGCCGGGCGTCTCGCACACCACCGGCGCGCCGGCCTCGCGCACGATCGAGGCCAGGTCCTCGGGGGAGATCCGGCCCCGGCCGAGGCTGGCGTGCCGGTCGGCGCCGGAGTCGAACTCGTCGCGGCTGTCGTTGCAGTGGACGAGGTCGACCTTGCCGGTGATCTTCACGACGTCCTCGACCACCGTCGACAGGTCGTTGCCCCCGGCGTGCGCGTGGCAGGTGTCGAGGCAGAAGCCCACCCTGTCGAAGCCCTCGGCGACGGAGATCGCGTCCCACACCCGGGCGATCCGCTCGAGGTGGCGCGCCATCGCGTTGTCGCCCCCGGCGGTGTTCTCGATCAGCAACGGCAGCTTGAGGTCGGTCGCCTCGATCGCCTTGCGCCAGTTGTCGAAGCCCTTCGCCGGGTCGTCGTCCTTGTTGACGTGGCCGCCGTGCACGATCAGGCCCTTCGCGCCGATCTCGGCTGCGGCGTCGACGTGGCGCTGGAGCAGCTTGCGGCTGGGGATCCGGATGCGGTTGTTGGTGGTGGCGACGTTGACGATGTACGGCGCGTGCACGTAGAGGTCCACCCCGGCCCGCTCGGCGGCCTCCCGCAGCCCGGCCGCGCCGCCGGCGTACCGGACCTCGGGTCCCTGGTAGCCCTGCGGGTCCCCGAGGAAGAACTGCACCAGGTCGGCGCCGCGGTCCACCGCCTCCGCCACCGGGTCGCTCTGCTCGACGTGCGCTCCGATCCGCAGGGTCGCTCCAGCCATGCGGTCAGCCTACGACCGGCCGGGGACGGCGGCCCGGGGCCTGGACGCCGGCGCCGGGGGCCTCACAGGTCGACCGTCTTGTTGTCCCCTTCGTACCGCTCGCCGGTGAGTGTCGCCTTGACCAGGTTGGTGAGCTGCACGACCTTGCCGCCGGGGGTGTCCCAGTACTCCGCGCCGTCGCCGGTGACCCGGATCAGTACGTTGTCCGGGTTCTCCGGGCCGCCTTCCATCCAGGCGTCGGTGAAGGTGTTCCACAGCTCCGCCAGCTTCGCCTGGTCGTCGACGACCGTGGCGGTGCCGGACAGGGAGACCCACGAGCTGCTGCTCGCGTAGGCCACGTTGACCCGGGGCTCCCGCTCGATGTTGCGCACCTTGTGGCTGTCGCGCTCGGCGATGAACCACACCTCGCCGTCGAAGTCCACGTCCTGGGTGGCCATCGGCTTGCTCACCAGCCGGCCGTCCGGGTCGATGCTGGTCAGCATCGCCAGCCGGGTCTTGCGGATCAGGTCGCGGACCTTCTGCTGCGCGTCGTGATCCATCTGCTGCTCGCTCATGATGCCTCGCCTCGTCTCGGACTCGTGGGTGTCGACCGACCCTGTCCCCGGGGCGGCCCGGGTCATGCCTGGGGACGACGATTTCGACCGCACGCACCGCGCTGATAACCTGACTCACGTCGACCGGCTCGATCCCCGCGTCCAGAGTGGGAGTGAGTCGCCGACACGCCGTACCATCGGCCGCCTCCTCGCGAGGCCGGCTCGAGGGGAAGGCGGACGCAAGCCCTCCTGCCACGGAAACGCCGTGGCCGCCTGAGTCCGAAGGAGGTGGAGACTGCTTTGCGTGCCTATGAAGTGATGGTCATCCTCGACCCCGACCTCGAAGAGCGCACGGTCGCGCCCTCGCTCGACACGTACCTCAACGTCGTTCGCAACGACGGTGGGTCCATCGAGAGCGTCGACGTCTGGGGACGTCGCCGGTTCGCCTACGAGATCGACAAGAAGGTCGAAGGCATCTACGCCGTCGTCACCCTCAACGCCGAGCCGGCCACCGTGAAGGAGCTCGACCGCCAGCTCACGCTGAACGAGTCGGTGCTGCGCACCAAGGTCATCCGCCCGGACGCGCACTGAGCCACGGCGAGCGCTCCTGTCGGAGCGTCCGTCTACCGTCGGGGCATCCGTCCCGATCCCGGCCGATTCCCCCGGTCACCGCTGCACCGAACCGACGTTCTCGACTGGAGGCCTGACATGGCAGGCGAAACCCCGATCACCGTGGTCGGCAACCTGACCGCCGACCCCGAGCTCCGCTTCACGCCCTCGGGCGCCGCGGTCGCCAACTTCACCGTTGCCTCGACGCCGCGCACCTTCGACCGGCAGACCAACGAGTGGAAGGACGGCGAGGCGCTGTTCCTGAACTGCTCGGTGTGGCGGCAGGCGGCCGAGAACGCCGCCGAGTCGCTGACCCGCGGCATGCGGGTGATCGTGTCGGGTCGTCTCAAGGCGCGCTCGTACGAGACCCGTGAGGGCGAGAAGCGCACGGTCTTCGAGATCGACGTCGACGAGGTCGGCCCGAGCATGAAGTACGCCACCGCCAAGGTCACCAAGACCAGTCGCTCCGGCGGCGGGCAGGGCGGCTACCAGTCCGGCGGCGGCGACGACCCGTGGGCCAGCAACGCGGGCGCCCAGAGCGGTGCCGCGCCCCAGGGTGCCGGCTGGGGCGGCAACCAGGGCGGCAATCAAGGCGGCAACCAGGGCGGCACCCAGGGGAGCAGCCCGGCGGCCGCGCCGCAGGGAGGCGGCCAGGACCCGTGGGCCACCTCGGGCGGCGGCCACTCGGACGAGCCCCCGTTCTGACCTCGCTCCACCCCGTGTGGTCGAGCCGACCGCGGCACTTTCCCACCCCTCCACCCCTGACCATTCCGGCTCACGCCGGGCTTCACGAAAGGAAGCACCACAATGGCCAAGCCAGTCCTTCGCAAGCCGAAGAAGAAGGTTTGTCAGTTCTGCAAGGAGAAGGCGTCCTACGTCGACTACAAGGACACCACCCTGCTCCGCAAGTTCATCTCCGACCGAGGCAAGATCCGCGCGCGGCGGGTGACCGGCAACTGCGTCCAGCACCAGCGAGACGTGGCGACCGCCGTCAAGAACGCCCGCGAGGTCGCTCTGCTGCCCTACACGTCCACGGCTCGCTGAGGAGGCTGAGACCCATGAAGCTCATCCTCACCCAGGAGGTCGGTGGCCTCGGCGCCCCCGGCGACATCGTCGAGGTCAAGGACGGCTACGGCCGCAACTTCTTGATCCCCCGTGGCTTCGCGATCCGCTGGACCAAGGGCGGTGAGCGCACCGTCGAGTCCATCCGGGCCGCCCGCGCCACCCGCGAGGTCCGCGACCTCGACCACGCCCAGGAGATCAAGGCCAAGCTCGAGTCGACGCCGGTCAACCTGCCGGTCCGGGCGGGCGAGGGCGGTCGGCTCTTCGGAGCGGTCACGGTCGGCGACATCGCCGGCGCGATCGCCAGCACCGTCGGCGGCGCCGGCACCGAGGTCGACAAGCGCAAGATCATCGTCGGCAACCCCATCAAGTCGCTGGGCGCGCACCAGGTGACGGTGAAGGTGCACGACGACCTCGACGCCCTCGTGCAGCTCAACGTCGTTCCGGCCTGAGGTTCGGCTCAGCCGGGGACCCCGGCCTCGGGGCCGCGCAGCGCTCGACGTGAGATCGAGAAGGTGTAGTAGACCAGCGCGACGTTGGCGGCGACGGAGAGCACCGCGACCGGCGTGGCGAGCGCGTCGACCCCGCCGCCGTACACCAGGACGGGCGCGCCCAGCACGACGACGTACGTCGAACGCAGCAGGCCGAACCGGCGCCGCTGCGGCGCGCCCCTCCGCTCGCACAGGAGGGCCAGGCTGGAGCACATCAGCAGGCAGAAGGCCGTCTGCGGGACGCTGAGTCCCCACTGGCCGCTCGGCGGCAGCCGGGCGTCGAGCGAGGGCAGCACCAGCGGCACGGACACCAGCGTGGCCAGCCCGGCGAGGGACAGCAGCGTGTCCCCGTAGGGCAGCAGCCCCCGGGCCGGAAACAGCCCCGCGAGCACCAGCAGCCAGCCGAGCGGGTCGGGGAGGGCGTCGTAGCCGGCGAAGCGGGCGCTGAGGAAGACGATGACCAGGCCCATCGCGACCTTCTGCAGCGGTGTCACGCGGCGAGCCTACGGTCACCGCGGCGAGGGGTTGTCGGGGTTCGCCTGCGCATCTCCGCGAGGGTGTGATTGTCTTGGCGCTGACGTTTCGGGGAGTCGACAGTGCGCCGGCTCAATTTTCGGGGAGGGCGTTCGTGCGACGTGTAGTCCGATTCCTCCTGCTGATGGGTCTGCTGCTCTCGGCGGGCTCCGTCGCCCCGCTCGCGGCCGTCGCCGACCCGAGTGACCTGCCCGCGTCCAGCTCGAGTGGCCCCTCCGAGGTCCCGACCGACGGCCTTGACCCCAGCGGAACGGCTTCGTCGGAGGGGCCGTCGGACGGGACCACGACTGTCCCGGACCCCGGGCCGACCGCCACGGCCCCCGCCCCCGAGGGACGGACGAACGACGGGAGCCGGTCGCTGCTCGCACCGTCGGACGCGAGCACCAGCAGCGGGTCGCCGTCCGCCGCCAGCTCCGACTCCACCCTGGTTACGACGATCACGCGGCATCCGGCGTCGGTCGAGCTGAGCCGCAGCGCCACGTTCGAGTACGAGGCCAACCGACCCGGTGTCCAGTTCCGCTGCCGGCTGCGGGGCCGTGACCACTCCGGGACGTCGTTCTCCAGGTGCCCGGCCACGGGTGTGACGACGAGCAGCACCACCGGGAGCATGACCTACTCGCGGCTGTCGCCGAGCACCAAGCCCTACACGTTCAGCGTCCGTGCCTACGTCCCGGGAGTGCCGGCGACCGCCGGTGCCACTCCGGTCCCGGAGACCCAGGGGCAGGCCGACTCCTACAAGTGGCGCGTCTACTCCGTCTACTCACCGTCGCGCTACTCGCCCCACGCGGGCGCACGGTTCAACGCCCCGCTGGGCAGCTACAGCTCCCAGCGGCGCAACCTCACCCACGTCATCAAGACGATCAAGAGCATGCCCGGCTACCGCGAGGGCGCCCGGGGCGGCAACTGCCCCACGAAGTCGGCGCTGTGGCCCTCCACCATCAGGATCTCGCTCTACTCCATGGTCGACGGCGCGTTCTCCAAGGCCGCGCGGGCGGCCAGCAAGCGGTGCGTGTCGGTGCAGATCCTGATGAACAACCACCTCAGCCCGGCGACGGACTACTCGTGGAAGCAGCTCGAGCAGCGGCTCGGCAACCGGGTCTACAGCCATGGCGTCGGCCGGCGCAGCTTCGCGCACCGCTGCAGCTACGGCTGCCGCGGTCACGGCGTGCTGCACACCAAGATGTACCTGTTCGACTCCCAGCTCCGCTCGCCGGCCACCGCTCGGAACACCATCAAGAACACCGTCATGGTCGGGTCCTCGAACATCACCTCGAACGCGTCCAAGGTGCAGTGGAACGACTTGTTCACGATCCGTGGAAACGCGAGCGTGCATCGCGGCTACGCGAAGATGTTCAGCCGCATGAAGAGGGGCCACAAGAGCTCCCACCTCTACACCTACCGTTCGGGCGCCTACAACTCGGTGTTCTGGCCTCAGGGCTCCTCACCCGACCCCTACCGGTCCTGGCTCGGGAACGTCAGGTGCACCGGCGCCTCGGGCGGCTCCGGGATCAACGGGCGCACCGTGATCTACGTGAACATGCACGCCTGGTTCGGCACCCGGGGATTGGCGCTGGCGCGGCAGCTCCGGGGCCTCTACAAGCGCGGGTGCTACGTCCGGGTGCTCTACGGCTTCATGAGCTTCAAGGTCTTCACCACGCTGCACCGCGGGACCGGTGGCCGGATGTCCGTACGACGCACGCTGTTCTCCCACAACGGCCGCACGGCCTACCTGTACACCCACCTGAAGAACATCGACATCTCGGGCAATTTCGGTGGCGACTCGTCCAGCTGGCTGGTCTCGACCGGGTCGAACAACTTCACCAACGAGGGCACGCACTTCGACGAGGTGGCCCTGCGCATCCGCTCCCGGGGCGCCTACAACGCCTACGTCCGACACTTCAAGTACATGAGCAAGCGCAAGTCGTCGTCGACCTACGCGAACTACTCGGAGCCCACGGGCGGCGGCCGAGCCCCCTAGCCACCGCTCGCACGCGTCGTGGTGGTCCAGATCACCCCCTCTCCGGTGGACCATTTCCGGGATTGTGACGCGGATGTCGGCCGAGTGTGGTTTCCTTTGGCTGCTCTGTTTCGGGGGAGCCGCGCGGATGCGTCCGGACGGCTCAATTTGGGGGTTGTCCGCCGTGCGTGCCGTGACTCGTCTGCTCGTGTCCTTGGGGCTGCTCGTCAGCGCCGTCTCGCTCACCCCCCTCGCGTCCGCTGCCCCGGACCCCTCGGCCTCCTCGACCGGGGACTCCTCCGCGTCCGCCAGCCAGACCACCGACCCGGGCGCCGCAGGCTCCTCCGCCGACCCGTCGGCCTCGTCGAGCGGGACGGGCGGGGCCGCTCCGAGCGGAGGGGCGAGCGGCTCCCCGTCCGCCAAGTCCCTGAGCGGCACCTCCGCGGCCGCCGGGGCGACCAACGACCCGAGCCTGGCCACCACGATCGACGCCGACCCGGGCAGCTTCTCGGTCGACACGACCCCGACGTTCAGCTACCGGGTGAGCTCGACCGACGCGAACCTGAAGTTCCGCTGCACGCTCGTCCGCAAGGGCGCGACGACCCGCGCCGGTGACTGCAGCAGCGGCAACAGGCCCGCATCCGGGGGCACGGCCGGCTCGACGACCTATTCGGGTGCGCTCGCCACCAGCCCGGACGAGTACACCTTCACCGTGCAGGCCTACATCCCCGCCGTCTCCGGGGGTGCCGAAGAGCGCAGCGGTCAGCCCGCGACCTTCGCCTGGCACCTCTACTCGGTGCGGTCTCCCCAGCACTACCCGGTCGCCACCCAGGCCACCTTCAACAACCCGCTCGGGACCAAGGCGGCACAGCGTCGCAACCTGACGCGGGTGATCCGCGCGATCAACAGCATGCCCGGCTACGCCGAGCCGGCGGACACGAGCGCCCCGTGTCCGAGCGCTCAGTCGCCGTACATCCCCAGCAAGATCCGCGTCTCGCTCTACTCGATGACCGACGGCATCTTCGCTCGCGCGATGCTGGCGGCGGACAAGCGCTGCGTGAGCGTCCAGATCCTGATGAACAACCATCTCTCGGCGGCCACCGACGGGGCCTGGCGCATGCTCCTCAACGGCCTCGGCAACACCCGCAAGGCCCGCAGCTTCGCCTACCGCTGCGGCTACGGCTGCCGTGGCCGCAGCGTGCTGCACACGAAGATGTACCTCTTCGACTCCTCGGTCCCGGCGCCGCTGGACAACCTCAACGTCGTGAACGACCGGGTCATGGTCGGCTCGGCGAACATCACCTCGAACTCCTCGCGGATCCAGTGGAACGACCTGTACGGCGTCAAGAACAGCACCATGTTCAAGCAGTACTCGTCATACTTCGACCTGATGAAGCTCGACAACGGCTTCCGTCGCAACCCCCACGACTACGTCGCCGCCGGTGGCCGCTACCGCACCACCTTCTGGCCGGTCGCTGCCAACCGCCCCGAGCCGTACCTCAAGGCCCTGCGCGCGATCAGGTGCAAGGGCGCCACGGGCGGCACCGGCATCAACGGTCGCAGTGTGGTCTACATCAACATGCACGCCTGGTTCGGTCTTCGCGGGCTCGCGATCCAGCGGGCGGTCAGAACCCTCTACTCACACGGCTGCTACATCCGGATCCTGTACAGCTTCATGACCCCGAAGGTCCACTACCTGTTGACCCACGGCACGGGTTCACGGATGTCGGCCCGGCGCACCGTCTTCTCCCTCGACGGGGACCGCTACGCCGACGTCTACAGCCACTTCAAGAGCATCGCGGCCTCCGGCAACATCTCCGGGGACTCGTCGAACCGGGTGGTGTACACCGGCTCGAACAACTTCACCAGCGACGGTGACCACTTCGACGAGGTGATGCTGCGCATCCACCGCAAGGACGCCTACCGGCAGTACCGCGACCAGTTCAAGTTCATCTCCAAGCGGATGTCGTCGGCGCGCTGGGCCTCGTTCTTCGACGCCAAGGGTGGCGGCCGGGCGCCGACCACCACGAAGTTCATGGCCAACCTGGCTCCGAACGACGCACCGGTCGTGCTCTCGCCGCAGGCCACCATCGCACCGGACGGCACTCCCCGCGTTCTGGACTGACCTCCAACGGTCGACCTCGGCGCGTGTGACCCGTCCGGGCCACGCCCGGCCACTCTCTGCGACACGAGGAGGGTGGCCGGGGTCGCCGGTCTCGGGGCATCGCCCCACTAGGCTCGTGCCGGTCCGCGAGGGTCGTCCCCGAACCTGTCGTGACCGCCACCATCGTGGTCGCGCGTCCCGGGGCCAGAGGTGAGTCAGGAGTCCTGGGCATGCAGCGTCCGTACGGCCGGCGTACTGCCGCAGCCGTCACGGCTCTGCTGGTGGCCCTCAGCGGAGCGGTCGTCGTTCTCTCCGCGCCCCCGGCCGCGGCTCGCTCACGCGAGCCCGTCAAGGCGACCGCGACCGCGACCGCCCGGGCGACCGCCCAACGCACCGTTCGCGCCACCATGCACGGTCGCGCGCGGGTGACGGCGAAGGCCGTCTCGCGGGCCCGCGCGAAGGGCAAGCCGGTCGGCCACGCCCGGGTCACCCGCAGGGCGCGGACCGTCGCCAGCGCCCGGGCCACCGTGCGGGTCACGGTGCGGGCCAAGGCACGCGCCACCGCGACGGCCGCCACCCACCAACGGGCCGAGCGACGGGCCGAGGAGAAGGCGCGGAGGAAGGCCAAGCGCAAGGCCCGGGCCCACGCCCGCGCCGAGGCCAGCAGCCAGGCACGCGTCAAGGCTCGGCACCGCGCGCAGGCCAAGGCACGCAAACGGGCGCACGCTCGAGCTATCCACCGAGCCCGGAAGCGGGCGCACCACCTGGCGCGGCTGCGGCGCATCGACCCGAAGGACCCGACCACCTGGATCCGCTACGCGCCACGCAAGGTGACCCCCAGGCCGGGTGCCCGGTTCAACAACCCGTACGCCGGTTTCGACAAGCGTCGCGCGCTGCTCGCCCAGGTGATCCGCTCGGTCAAGAGCGCTCCGGGCTACAAGCTCACCAAGGATCCCGACACCGGCCGGCGGCTGCGGTGCCCCACGAAGCGGAAGCACTACCCCTCGGAGATCAAGATCGCGGTGTACTCCATCGCGGACAAGCGCTTCGGCAAGGCGGTGGCCGCGGCCGACCGCCGCTGCGTGAGCGTGCAGGTGCTGATGAACTCACACCTCACGTCGGTCACCTCGCACTCCTGGCGCCAGATCGTCGACACCCTCGGCACTCGCAGCCGCAAGCACTGGAGGAAGCAGCGCAGCTTCGCGCACCGCTGCAGCAACGGCTGCCTCGGGACGTCGGTGCTGCACTCGAAGTTCTATCTGTTCAGTCGTGCCGGGCGAGCGCACCACACCGTGATCACCGGTTCGTCGAACATGACCCGCAACGCCGTCGGCATCCAGTGGAACGACCTGTACACCGTCAACAACCGCAAGCGGCTCTACCGGCAGTACCGCACGATGTTCAACAAGATGGTCCGCGACCGCAAGGCGAACGGCCCCTTCGTCTACCGGGACGGGCGCTACACCTCGACGTTCTACCCCTTCCGCAAGGCGACCCGGAAGACCGACCGCACCCTGCGGTCGCTGCGAACCATCAGCTGCCGAGGAGCCCGCGACGGCACCGGCATCCGCGGCAGGACGGTCCTCTACATCGCCATGCACGCGTGGTTCAGCCAGCGAGGCAAGTGGCTGGCGCGGCAGGTGCGCCGGATGTACTCGCAGGGCTGCTACATCCGCATCCTCTACAGCTTCATGTCCGAGCCGATCTTCAAGAAGCTCACCCACCGGGCCGGTCACCGCATGGTGGTACGTCGGGTGCTCTTCCCCGGACGGCTGGGGCTGCGCGCCTCGAAGTACTCCCACATGAAGCTGTACGCCGCCTCGGGGGTGGTCCGGGGTGACCGCTCCGCCCGCGTGGTGTGGACCGGGTCCAACAACTGGGTGCTCAAGAGCCTGCACGCCGACGAGGTGACGCTGCGGATCAAGTCCGCGAAGGCGTACCGCTCGTACGTGCGTCACTGGCAGTTCATGAAGCGCCTGCGCTCCTCACCGACCTGGGCGAAGTTCCAGGAACCCGAAGGCGGCGGCCGGGCGCCGTGACCCTCAGGCTCCGGTGACCATCCACCGGGTGCCGCGGGCGCGGAGCAGCAGCACCACGGCACGGCTGCCCACGAAACCGGCACCGAAGGCCAGCCACAGCCAGACCAGGGCGGGTCCCCCGGTCCCGGCGGCCAGCTGCAGCGTCCCCCAGGCCAGGGGGGCGAACACGGCGAGCACGACGACGCCGCCCCAGGCGAGGTAGCGTCCGTCCCCGGCCCCGATGAGCACCCCGTCGAGCACGAACACCACGCCGGCCACCGGCTGGAAGACCGCGGCGGCGAGCAGGACCGGCCAGAGCAGGTCGCGCACCTGCTGGTCGGCGGTGAAGAGGCTCCCCAGCACGGGCGCGCTCGCCGCCAGCCCGACCGCGGTCACGACGCCGCTGACCAGACCCCACCGAACCATCCGGTTCGTCACGGCCCGGGTCGTCTCCAGCGCGCCGGCACCGAGCGTGCGACCGGTGATCGCCTGGGCCGCGATGGCGACCGCGTCCAGGGCGAACGCGAGGAAGACCCAGATCGTCGAGGCGAGCTGGTGGGTGGCTACCGCGGTGGCGCCCAGTGTGGCGGCGCCGTAGGTCATGACCAGCAGCGAGGCGCGCAGGGTCAGGGTGCGCACGACGAGGGCGAGGCCGGCGTGGGCGGCCCGACGGATCCCGGGCAGGTGCGGGCGAAGGCCGGCGCCCTCGCGACGGGCCGCGCGGATCACCACCACGACGAGGGCGGTGGCGGAGCCCAGCTGGGCCAGGTCGCTGCCCAGCGCCGAGCCCGCGATGCCCAGGCCCAGTCCGTAGACGAGCACCACGTTCGCCAGCACGTTCGCCACGTTGCCGGCGACGGCCACCACCAGAGGGGTGCGGGTGTCCTGCAGGCCGCGCAGGATGCCGGTGCCGGCCAGCATCACCAGCAGCGGCGTCACGCCGAGCAGCGCCACCCGCAGGTACGTCGTGGCCGGCCCGGCCACCGGAGGACCCGGCCCGAACAGCCCGACCAGCCAGCCGGCGAGCGGCAGCCCGGCGAGGGTGGCGACCGCTCCGATCAGCATCGCGAGCCAGACACCGTCCACCCCCTGCTCGAGGGCGCCGCGGGCGTCGCCCGCGCCGACGCGCCGGGCCACCGACGCGGTGGTGCCGTAGGCGAGGAAGACGCACAGGCCCACCACGGTCTGCAGGACGGCGCCGGCGATCCCGAGACCGGCGAGCTCCGGGGTGCCGAGGTGTCCGACGATGCCCGCGTCGGCCAGCAGGAAGAGCGGCTCGGCGACCAGCGCGAGGAACGCGGGCACGGCGAGTCGCAGGATCTCCCGGTCCAGGGCCCGACGGTCGGGCAGTCGGGTCACGGGCATCGGGACACCCTACGGGATGTAAGGAACAGACGGGGCACTGGTTGTGACCGGACTACGGTGCCCATGGGTGTGTGTAACCAGGCCGTTCCTGGGGATACCTCCCCCAGCCGGAGGTGCTTTGTCGACATCGGGCGCGGTGAACGTCCGGGGACCGGACGGTGACCAGAAGGTTTCGCGAAGTTTCTGCGATCCACAGCACCCTTTCGGGATCGTTGCAGGTCACCGTGGGTTTCGGCGACGAGTGCAGCCGCTTCTCCACAGTTGGGCTCACAGGCTGTGCACACGTCGCCGGGGCGTGTTCCACACGGCTCCCCCAGTTATCCCCAGGTCCCTGTGGACAGTGGGCTGTCGCACCGGCTCGGCGCACCGTAGCGTCTGCCTGCCGACGGTCCTCCCGCCCCTCGACGGACGCCCCCTCGGGCGCCCCCGGTCGAGCCGTGCGGAAACTGTCGGCGGGTGCTGGGAACGTCGGTCCGGGTCGTCACGAGAGGGGCAGCAAGCGGTGGGTCTTCGATGAGCGTCGCGTCGCCGAGCAGCGGCTACGCTCCCGAGCCCGAGCCATCCTACGAAGGCCCCATCGAAGGGCCCTGGACCGGTCACGGCGGCGGCTCCGGCGGCGGCTTCGGTGGGGGAGACCGCACCCCGCCTCAGGACAACGACGCCGAGCAGAGCGTGCTCGGGGCGATGCTGCTCTCCAAGGACGCCATTGCCGACGTCGTCGAGTCGGTGCGTGGCGGGGACTTCTACCGCCCGGCCCACGAGACGATCTACGACGTCATGATCGACCTCTACGGTCGCGGCGAGCCGGTGGACCCGATCACCACCACCGCCGAGCTGCAGCGCCGGGGGGAGCTGGTGCGGATCGGCGGCGCGCCGTACCTCCACACCCTCTCGGCGAGCGTCCCGATCGCGGCGAACGCCGCCTACTACGCCGAGATCGTGCGCGAGAAGGCGATCCTGCGTCGGCTGGTCGACGCCGGCACCCGCATCGCGCAGATGGGGTACGCCGGTGAGGGCCAGGTCGACGACGTCGTGGACCGTGCCCAGGCGGAGGTGTACGGCGTCACCGACAAGCGCTCCTCGGAGGACTACGCGCCGCTGAGCTCCATCATGGAGTCCGCGCTGGACGAGATCGAGGCGATCAACAACCGCGACGGGGAGATGATCGGGGTGCCCACCGGGTTCGCCGACCTCGACGAGCTGACCAACGGTCTGCACCCCGGACAGATGGTGATCGTCGCCGCGCGTCCGGCCATGGGCAAGTCGACGCTCGGCCTCGACTTCTGCCGCTCCGCCTCGATCCACCACAACATGACCAGCGTCATCTTCTCCCTGGAGATGACCCGCAACGAGATCACCATGCGGCTGCTGTCGGCGGAGGCCAAGATCCCGCTGAACCACATGCGCAACGGCAACATGAACGACGACGACTGGACCCGGCTGGCCCGCAAGATGGGCGAGGTCTCGTCCTCCCCGCTGTTCATCGACGACTCCCCCAACATGACGATGATGGAGATCCGGGCCAAGGCACGCCGGCTCAAGCAGCGGCACAACCTGCGGCTGATCGTCATCGACTACATGCAGCTGATGACCTCGGGCAAGAAGGTCGAGTCCCGCCAGCTCGAGGTCTCCGAGTTCTCCCGGCAGATCAAGCTGTTGGCCAAGGAGCTCGAGATCCCGGTCGTGGCGCTCTCCCAGCTCAACCGTGGCCCGGAGCAGCGCTCCGACAAGCGGCCGATGATGTCGGACCTGCGTGAGTCCGGCTCGTTGGAGCAGGATGCCGACATGGTGGTCCTGCTGCACCGCGAGGACGTCTACGAGCGGGAGTCCGCCCGGCCCGGCGAGGCCGACCTGATCGTCGCCAAGCACCGCAACGGCCCGACCCGGGACATCACCGTGGCCTTCCAGGGCCACTACTCCCGCTTCGTCGACATGGCCCACGGCTGAGAGCTCCCGGCGCGACGAGACGGAGGGGACCGATGGGTGACGATGCGGCGAAGCGCCGGGCGGAGCGCGGCGAGCAGGCCGCCTACCACGTCGAGGCGCAGCGCCGCCGCCGTGAGCAGGAGTCGGCCAAGGCCCAGGTGTGGGTCGACCGGTTCGTCGCGCGGGCGACGCAGGCGGGCCTGGCCACCGAGGAGCTGACGGCCCGCCCGTGGTCGGGTCGTGGCCGCTACCGCACGGGAGTCCTCGGCTGGTACCTGCGCCGGGACCGCTCGGTGGGCGTGAGTCTGGACGGCGGCTACTACCCGCTGGTCGTGGCGCCGGTCCGCTTCGGCCGCTGGCGCACGGTCCCGCTCGACCCGAGTCCTCCGCCCCTCCAGGTGGGGCAAGGCGCCCGCGACGGTGAGTCCGTCGCCCTCGACGTCCTGCTCGAGATGCGCCTGGGGTGGTCGGAGGATCCGGCGAGGAGGCGGCGGCGCAGCACCTAGCGCAGCTCGCCCGTCGTCCTCGGTGGCCGGCCGCACGAGCACTGTCATCCGGCGCCGGACCGTGCCCTGCCCCGCAGCATCATGAGCGGGAGCCGCGCACGCCGGTGCGAGACGCCGCTGGCCAGGGTCGTCTCCCCGCCCGTGATGCGCACGAAGGAGCTCCAGCCGGTCCGTGTCCAGCCGATCAGGAGGTGGAACACCCAGGGCCTCCTGCTGAACGCCTGGCGCGAGAGGAGTCCGGCCGCCATCTCGGGTGCCAGCGACCTGGCGACATCGCCGTCGTACCTCGCCAGGGCGGAGCCGTCGCCCGCGGAGTACTCGGCTGCCCGGTGTCCCGCCCAGCTGCCGGACCGCAGCGCGAACGAGATGCCCTCGCGGGTCAGCGGCTCCAACAGTCCCGCGGCGTCACCGGCCACGAGGACGCTGCCTCGCCGCAGGGGTGAGTGCGGCGACCGGCATCTGGTCAGGTGGCCGGTGTCGCGGAGCCTGACCAGGCGCTCCAGGCCCAGGTCCCTCAGCAGCGCGTTCAGGTAGGCACGGGTCTCCTCTGGCCGGCCCCGCTCCGCGATCACCCCCACCGTCAGCACGTCACCCTTGGGGAAGACCCATCCGTACGAGCCGGGCAGTGGACCCCAGTCCAGGTGGGCCCGCCCCGCCCACCGCGCGGCCTGGTCCGCGGCGGCCAGCTCGACCTCGAGTCCGAGGTCCGTCAGCGCGTACGTCACTCCCACGAATCGTGCGACCCTCCCGGAGGAGCCGTCTGCACCGATGACCGTGGTGGCGTGGACGACCCCGCGCGTGGTCCTCACCGCGACGAGGTCGGCACCGGCCTGGTCGAGGGCGGTCACCCGGGTGGACCCGACGAAGAGGGCGCCCCGCGCGACCGCCTGGGAGACCAGGTGCTGGTCGAGGTCCTCGCGGCGGACCATGAGCATGAACGGAGAGCTCGCGCGGCGCCGCCGGTGGTGGCGGCCCCGCAACGTGAACGAGACGGTGTCGACGGCCTCGCGCACCGGGAGGTCCTCGACGTGGTCGATGAGGGAGGCGGAGACGCCGATCAGCCCGCCGCCGCAGGTCTTGTACCTCGGGAAGTCGGCGCGATCCAGCAGCAGCGTCCTGGCGCCGCGGCCGGCAGCGGCGAGCGCCGCGGACGCTCCCGCCGGCCCGGCGCCCACGACGACCACATCCCACGGCTCGTCCGCGGCCAGGCTCGCCGGTGCGCTCCGGTCACCGCTGGAGGGCGGCGTCATCGCGGTGACCTCTCGCCCCGGATCAGTTCGCGGTCGGCTTGCCGACCAGGTGCACTCCGGCGGTGATGACCGGGTGGTCGGTGGTGATGTCGACGAGGTGGCTGCGGTCCTCGTCGTACGACGTGAAGTCGACGCCCTGGCTGCCGAAGATCCAGTCGACCGCCCGGGGCCGACCGGGCAGGCAGCGTCCGGCGTTGCTGCCGCCGCGGGCCGCGACCATCGGCGCAGACCCGGTCAGCCGGCAGAAGTACGGACCGAGCTCGTTCATGTCACCGGTGAGAAAGACCGGAAGGCCGGTCGTCCGGATCAGCCGGTTGACCAGGGCGCTCTCGATGCCGGTGGCCCGGTTGCGGAACCGCTGCTGATGGTGGAAGCGGGAGGTCTCCGCCGGGTTGTGGACGTTGATGAACCAGGCCTCGATGCCGGTCTGCAGGTTCTTGAGCCGGACGAACGGCATCTGCCGGCCGCCGCCGTTGAAGTAGGGGATGGTCACGGTGTGCTTCTCGACGGCCACCCACTGGTCCCGTCGCCAGCCGATCGAGTTCTCGGCGCCGAGGTGGCCGAGGGAGAAGCCGGGGTAGAAGTCCAGGCCGGTGCGCCGCTGCAGCACCGCCAGCTGGGGTCCCTGCAGCTCCTGGAACCCCACGACGTCGGAGCGGTGCCGGCCGAGCAGCGCGGCGGCGCGAGCGGCCCGCACCGTGCCCGAGGCGTAGCCCGGCCGGCTGCCCCCACGGCTGGTGTGGCTGGCACCGAGCATGTTGAAGGTGGTCAACCGGAAGTCGAGGGTGGGCGGTGGCTGCGGTCTCGGGGTGGGCTTCGGGGTGCGGGGGACCGGCCGCGCCTGGGTCGGGCCCGGGGGTCTCAGCGAGGGTCGTGCGGTCAGTGTCACGGCGTAGCCCGGGCTGGCCGGGCTCACGGCGCCGCTCGGTCCGGCACTCGAGCTCGCCGAGGACGTCGTCCTGGGCGCCGCCTGGGTGAGGGTGGCCCGCTGCGGGTCGGCATTGACCACGTAGGTGACGCCGACACCGGCGAGCGCGAGGAAACCCGCTCCCGTCACGATCGCCATCAGCCCCGGAGTCAGCTTCACCCGCGCAAGATACCCCGCGGTGCGCGCCGTCCGGTCGGGAGTGCGCAAAGAGGCCGACCGGACGAACCGGTCGGCCTCTCGGCACTGTTCACACGCGTGCTGCGGTGCTCAGTAGGTCACCTCGGGCACCACCGGGGCGGGCGCCACCGAGTTCCAGCCGCGCGGGAGCCGCTGCGGGTTGACGGTCACCTTGGTGCTGATGACCGGGTGGTCGGTGGTGATGTCGACGAGGTGGGAGCGGTCCTCGTCGTAGTCGGTGAAGGTCGCCTTCTTCGAGCCCAGGATCCAGTCGACGGCCCGCGGCTTGTTCGCGTAGCAGACACCGTCCTTGCGGTACGTGTCGGGACGGGCGGCCTTGAGCGGGGCCTCCTTGGCCATCCGGCAGAAGTACGACGCCCGCTCGTTCATGTCGCCGGTGATGAAGCGCGGGATGCCGCTGCGCCAGATCTGGTTCTGCAGCGCGATCTGCACGCGGGTGGCCTCGGCGCGCCACTTGTCCTGGTTGCGGAACTTCGCGGTCTCCGCCGGGTTGTGGTAGTTCGCGACGTAGGCCATCATCCCGGTCGCCTTGTCCCGCAGCAGCACCAGCGGCATCCGGCGGGGGCTGCCGTTGAAGTAGGGGATCTTCACGGTCGTGCCCCACACGAGGTCGAACTTGTCGGTGCGCCAGCCGATGCTGTTCTCGGTGTCCAGCTTCTTGAACCTGAAGCCGGGGTAGACCGCCCACCCACCGTTGGTGATGTCGAGGAACTTGCTCAGCTGCGAGGCCTGCATCTCCTGGAAACCGGCGACGTCGACGTGGTGACGCTCGAGCAGCCGGTTGGCCCACACGATGCGCTTGGCCCCCGACGCGCGCTTTCCGCCGGGTGGGGTGTGGCTCGCACCGAGGACGTTGAACGAGCTGATCGTGAAGCTGGCCGGCTGCATCGCGCGCTTCGCGGCGACGACCGCCCCCGCGGACGAGGCCGACGCGCTCGGAACGGAGGCCACAGCCGCCGCACCAGTCATCAGCGTCGCACACAGCGCTGCAGTCACACGGGACATTTGGCTCATCTTGGCTCCCATAGGTCACAAAGGTAGAGGGGGATTCGGCGTGGCATAACCCGTTTTGTGAATTTTTCTGGTAAACGAGCCCCCGACCGAGGAGAGCATCGGCAGATCGGTGGCGCGACTTGACCGTCGGGAAGGCGCCGGCCGGGCGCGGGGCTCGGCCTCACTCAACCGATCGGTTGACAAGGAGGGGAAGCCGCCCTACCTTTATTCAACTATCTGGTTGCACAAGGAGGCCCCGATGGCTGCGGACCCGCTCTCCCGCGTCTTCTCGGCGCTGGGCGACCCCACCCGGCGCGACATCGTGGCCCGGCTCACGGTGGCGGACGCCACGGTCAACGAGCTCGCCGCGCCGTACGACGTCACCGTGCAGGCGGTCTCCAAGCACCTCCGGGTGCTCCAGGACGCCGGACTCGTGAGCCGGACCCGGGACGGACAGCGCCGACCGTGCCACCTCGAGGCCGACGTGCTCGACCTGATGAGCGGCTGGATCGAGCGCTACCGACGTGCGGCCGAAGCGCGCTTCGAGCGGCTCGACGCGGTGCTCGAGGAGATGCAGGACCGGGACCGGCGAACCAGCCGGGACGACACGAGAGGAGCAGCATCATGAACGCAGCGACCACCCGACCGGGGAGCACGCGGCGCCACCGGACCACGATCGAGGCCGATCCCACCCTGCCCTCGATCACGATCACCCGCGAGTTCGACGCACCTGTCGACCTGGTCTTCCGCGCCCACACCGAGGGGGAGCTGATCGGCCGGTGGCTCGGTCCCCGCGACCACCCGATGCGCATCGACCACTACGACTGCCGCACCGGCGGGTCCTGGCGGTACAGCACCGCCGACGACGCCGTGCACTTCTACGGCTCCTTCCACGAGGTGCGGCCCCCCGGGCGCATCGTGCAGACCTTCACCTACGACGGCGAGCCGGACGGCGTGAGCCTGGAGACGCTCACCCTCGAGAACCTCGGCGACGGCCGTACCCGGCTGACCGGACTCTCGGTGGTCGAGTCGCTGGAGATCCGCGACGCGATCCTCGCCAGCGGCATGGAGACCGGCGTCGTCCAGGGCTACGAACAGCTCGACGACCTGCTGGCGGAACTGGCCTGACTCGGGCCCGGCCCGTGGAGGGCCGGCTGACATGATCGGGTCATGACCGTCGGCAGCGACGCCTCCGCACCCGTCGCCGTGCACCTGCCCGGCCTGATGCTCGTCGAGCACGAGCTCTCGGTCCCGCTCGACCACGCCGACCCCGGAGGCGAGCAGATCCCGCTCTTCGCGCGCGAGGTCGCCGAGCCGGACGGACGCGACAAGCCGTTCCTGGTCTACCTCCAGGGCGGTCCCGGACAGGAGGCGCCACGGCCCGTGCCGGCCACAGGGACTCCGGGCTGGCTGGGCCGGGCGCTCGAGGACTACCGGGTCGTGCTGCTCGACCAGCGCGGAACGGGCCTTTCCGGTCCCGTGGGCGACCTCGGCGGCGGTTCCCCGCAGGAGCACGCCGACCGGTTGTCCCACTTCCGTGCCGACGCCATCGTCGCGGACTGCGAGCTGCTCCGCGACCACCTGGGGGTCGACCGGTGGAGCGTCCTCGGACAGTCGTTCGGGGGCTTCTGTGCGCTGCGCTACCTGTCGGTGGCGCCGCACGCGCTGCGGGAGGCGCTGTTCACCGGCGGCCTGCCTCCGGTCGGGCGGGTGGTCGACGAGATCTACGCCGCGACCTGGACGGAGATGCTGGCCCGCAACCGGCACTTCTACGATCGCTACCCCGGTGACCGCTCCCGGATGCTGGACCTGCTCGAACGTGCCGAGGGCGCCGAGATCGTGGCGCCGAACGGCCGGGCGGTGGGCGTGCGGCAGCTGCGCGGCATCGGCAACAACCTCGGGATGAGCGACGGCGCGGACCTGCTGCACTACCTGCTCGAGCGAGACCACACCTCACCCGGGTTCCGCCACGACCTCGCGGCGACGATGCCCTTCGACGCGCGGAGCCCGCTCTACGCGCTGCTCAACGAACCCGGCTACGTCGACGGGGGCACGAGCGACTGGGCGGCCCTGCGCACGATGCCGGACGAGCTGCGCGAGGACCCCACGCTCTTCTTCGGCGAGCACGTGTTCCCGTGGACGTTCGAGGACGACCCCGGCCTCGCGCCGTACGCCGAGGTGGCCGAGCTGCTCGCCACCCGCGCCTGGCCGGCGCTCTACGACGCCGACGTGCTGAGCGGGCTGGACGTGCCGTGCGCGTCCGCGGTCTACGCCGACGACCCCTACGTGACCCGGGCCCTCTCGGAGGAGACCGCGGCGATGATCCCGACGATGCGCACCTGGGTCACCGACGAGCTGCTCCACAACGGGCTGCGGGTCGACGGCGCCCGGGTGCTCGACCGGCTCCTCACGATGGTCCGGGAGCCTGCGTGAGTGAGCACGTCGACGTCCTCATCGTCGGTGCGGGCCTGTCCGGCGTCGGCGCCGCGTGCCACCTCGAGGAGCGGCTGCCCGACGCGTCCTACCTCGTGGTCGAGGCGCGGCAGGCGATGGGCGGCACCTGGGACCTGTTCCGCTACCCGGGCGTGCGCTCGGACTCGGACATGTTCACCCTCGGCTACCGCTTCCGGCCCTGGACCGACGACCGGGCGATCGCGGACGGTCCCTCGATCCTGCGCTACATCCACGACACCGCGCGCGAGCACGGCGTCGAGGAGCGGATCAGGTACGGCGTCCACGTGCAGCGCGCGGAGTGGTCCACCGAGCAGGCCGTCTGGACGGTGCACGGGACACGCGAGGGCGAGCCGGTGAGCTTCACCTGCGGCTTCCTGTGGTCGTGCAGTGGCTACTACCGCTACGACGAGGGCTACCTGCCGCACTTCGAGGGCGTCGAGGACTTCGAGTCGGCCGGCGGCACCCTCGTGCACCCGCAGCACTGGCCCGACGGGCTCGAGCACGCCGGCAGGCGGGTCGTCGTGATCGGCAGCGGCGCCACCGCGGTGACGTTGGTGCCGGCGATGGCGAGCGGTGCGGGGGCCGCCGCGCACGTGACGATGCTCCAGCGCTCGCCGTCGTACGTCGTGGCGCTGCCCGGCATCGACAAGGTCGCGGTCGCGCTGCGCGAGCGGCTGCCGCCACGGGCGGCGTACACGCTCACGCGCTGGAAGCAGATCCTCCTCACGACCGGCAGCTACCAGCTCGCCCGCAGGCGCCCGTCGCTGATGAAGAGACTCATCCGCACGGGGGTGCGGAGCCAGCTGCCCGCGGGCTATGACCTCGACACGCACTTCGCGCCGGCCTACGACCCGTGGGACCAGCGGCTCTGCCTGGTGCCCGACGGCGACCTGTTCCGGTCGATCCGCGAGGGCAGCGCCGACGTGGTCACCGGGCACGTGGACCGCTTCACGGCCACCGGGGTGCGGCTGACCACGGGCGAGGAGCTCGACGCGGACCTGATCGTGACGGCCACCGGCCTGAACCTGCTGGCCTTCGGCGGGATCGACCTCGTCGTCGACGGAGAGCAGGTGCACCTGCCCGACACGATGGCCTACCGCGGGATGATGCTCTCCGGTGTCCCGAACTTCGCCTACGTCATCGGCTACACCAACGCGTCGTGGACGCTCAAGGCCGACCTGGTCAGCGCCTACGTCTGCCGGCTGCTCGAGCACTTGGCGTCGCGGCGGCTCGACGTCGTCGTACCCGAGCGGGACCCGGGCGTCGCGGAGGCGCCCTTCCTGGACTTCGACTCGGGCTATGTGCAGCGCTCGCTGCACCTGCTGCCCACGCAGGGGTCGCGGGCACCCTGGCGGCTGCGGCAGAACTACCTGCGCGACGCGATGACGATGCGTCGTGGCGACCTCGAGGACGGGGCGCTGCGCTTCTCCCGCGTCCGCGGGTGATCCTCACCGCCGCTGGAGCCCGCGCAGGCTCGTCTGGTAGTCGATCCAGCCCACCACCGAGTCGTCGGCACGGCGCAGCACGGGGATCGCCGCGCAGCCGGAGCGGTCCAGGGCCTCGACGGCATGCTCCAGCGGGTCGTCGTCGTACAAGGCCTGCGGAAGCTCCAGGACCAGGGACAACGGTGCCGCGTCGTGGCGACCGTCGGCGATGGCCTCCGCGACGACGCGGGCCGTGACGATCCCGGCGTAGCCCCCCGTCCTGTGCCGCACCGGCAGCACCCCCTGCGGGGACAGGGCGAGCGCCTCGGCGACCGCGGCCAGCGGGGTGTCCTCCTCGATCGGCTCAGGGGGCTCGAGCATCACCTCGGCGACAGACCGCCGCGCCGCGGGGGCGTCGATCGTCTCCGAGAGGCCCAGGTCCACCCCGCGACGGCGCAGCTTGTGGGTGTAGATCGTGTCGGCGGTCAGGGCGTGGCTGACCCCCGAAGCGAGCACGATGGCGGTCATCAGGGGCAGGATGATGGAGTACTGCCCGGTCAGCTCGAACATGATGATGACGGCCGTGATCGGTGCGCGTGCGGCGCCGGCGAACACCGCGCCCATGCCGATCAGCGCGTATGCCCCGGACGGACCCACGCTGCCCGGTGCGAGGCCGTGCGCCACCTGGCCGAACGCTGCCCCCAGCATGGCTCCCACGAACAGGCTCGGCGCGAAGACCCCACCGGAGCCACCGATGCCGATCGTCAGGCTGGAGGCGACCACCTTGCCGAGCAGCAGCACCACGAGGAACACCACCGTGTAGCGCCCCGCGACCGCGTCCCCGAGGACCGGATAGCCGACGCCGTACATCTGGGGGAGGGCGACGAGCACCAGACCCAGCACGAGGCCGCCGACCGCCGGACGCAGCCACTCAGGTCCGCGCCACACGGCGTCGCAGGCGTCCTCGATCGCGTACAGGCTGCGGGTGAACAGCACGCCCACACCTCCCGCGAGAACACCGAGCAGCGCGAAGAGCAGGTACTCCTGCCAGTGCGTGACGGTGAAGGTCGGCAGGCGCAGGAACGGCTCGTCCCCCAGGACGGCTCGTCCCAGCACGCTCGAGGTCACCGAGGCGAGCACGACCATCCCGAACGACTGGGCCGTGAAGTCCGCCAGGACGAGCTCCATCGCGAAGAAGACTCCGGCGAGCGGTGCGTTGAACGTCGCGGCGATGCCACCGGCGGCCCCGCAGGCGACCAGCACCCGGCGGCGGGGCTCCGCGACCCGGACGAGGCCCCCCAGGGTCGAGCCCAAGGCGGAGCCGATCTGCACGATCGGGCCCTCTCGTCCCACCGACCCACCGCCGCCGATGCACAGGGCCGAGGCGAGCGCCTTGACGCCGGCGACCTGCGGGGCGATGCGTCCGCCGCGCCGCGCCACTGCGTACATCACCTCCGGGACACCGTGCCCGCGCGCCTCCCGGGCGAACAGGTGGACGAGGGGGCCGTACACAAGTCCGGCGACCACCGGGGTACCCAGCACGAACCACCGTCCGAGACCCTCGAGGCCGGGGTGCGGTGCACCGGCGACGGCTGCGTAGTCCCGGTGCCCCGAGAGCAGCAGGGTGAAGGTGGTGATCAGCCACCGGAAGACGACCGCGAACCCGGCCGCGCCCGCCCCGACGAGCAGGGAGAGGAGCAGGAGGCCGGAGCTCGACCCGCGCAGTCCGGCGATGACGCGGCGGGCGGGCCACCGGGAGAGCAGCAACCGGCGGCCCACCGCACCGTCCGGCACCGCGGGGAGGAAGGGCACACCTTGCATTATCCAATTCTTGCCCGAGGCGACCGAGGAGGATCGAGGGGGCACGGTGAGGTCGTGAGGTTCGGCGACGAGGTGGTCCTCGAGGGTGAGCCCGCAGGGACGGGAGCCGGTGGCAGAGGTGACCAGACGTCGTACCCGCGCCATCGAGCAGATCGTCCGGGCGATGCCGTCGACCCGTCGACGGGATCTGGTCACCGCGCTGGCGGCCTTCGCGGACGCGGCCAACGAGCCGGCCGCCGCGACCGATGCCGCCAGCCTGATCGGCTGGTGAGGACCGCTCGACGCCGGCGAGCTAGCTGCTCACTGCCATCTCGCCGAGCTCGGACCACTCGGTGCCCGGCACCTCCGCGTTGATGATCCGCGGGGTCTCGGCGAGGTACGCCGGGAGTGTCTGCTGGGCCTGCTTGAAGTGGGCCGACCCGACGTGCGCCCCGCCGGCGTCGCCGTCGCGGAACGCCTCCACGAGCACGTACTCGTCGGGGTTGTCGAGGCTGCGGGACCAGTCGAACCACAGGCAGCCCTCCTCGGCACGGGTGGCCTCGGTGAACTCGCGGGAGATCGAGGGCCAGTCGTCGGCGTGCTCGGGAAGGACGCGGAACGTCGCGGTGATGAAGATCAAGACGGCTCCTTTGGTCGGAGGGTTCGGCGTCGACCTTAGAGGGTGTGCTCCCCATGGAGAACTGATGCTTCCCTGGGGGTGCAGCCCCTGGGCAGCTGCAGATCGCCTGCATCCCCTGGTATTCAGCAGGCTCGGCGGCCGAGCGCGGCCAGCAGCCGGGTGCTCGGCCCCGCGTGCCCGGGTACGACGATGTGGGCGGCGAACCTCGCGGGTCGGTCGGCGTCGCCGACGAACAGCGGGACCACCTCGAGTAGGTCCAGCGCCAGCGACGCGGGCAGCGGACGGTCCACGCCGCAGGCCTGAGCCACGTCCCAGCCGTGGACGGCGATCTCCAGCGAGCCCGCCGCGGCGAGCAGGTCCGAGCGCAGCTCCCGGTCGCCCACGGCGACCTCGCCGCTGCTGCGCTGGTGGGCCCACGCGGCGAGCAGCGCGCAGGCGCGTGTCCTGAGTCGTGCGACGAGATGCGCCGCGGGGTCCGGGCCGCTCACGGGCAGCAGGTCGACGTACCCGATCTCCGCGGCGTCGGTGAACGCGGCCAGTGAGTCGTCCATGTGGTGCAGCAAGCCGCGCAGGTCCCAGTCCCGGCACGGCGTCGTGGCCGCGAGCGAGGTCGTGGCGACGAGCTGGAGCGAGCCGCGCGTGTAGCCGACGGCGCGTTCGAGCAGCGCTGGCCCGGCCACCACCGGCGGCGGGGCAGCGGCCCACCGCGGAGGCGTGGACATGACGCCCTAGCGGCTCTCGGAGCCGAGCCCGGGGTCGGCAGGGTCGGCAGGCAACGACGCCGGCAGCCCGAAGGTCGCGAACAACGAGTCCCCGAAGAACGCTCCGACGTGCTCGACGCCGTCCGCACCGAGCGTGAGCACCTGCAGGTGGAACGGTGTGAACGTGCCGTCGGCGCAGCGCATGTAGAGCCCGAACGCCGGCTGGCCGTTGGCGCGGGTCGGCACCATCCGCATGTCGTGGACTCCGCCGGGGCACTGCGTGTCGATGAGCCGGCCGATGTTCTCCGCGCCGCGGTACCAGGCCGTGAACGGAGGCATCTCCCAGACCGCGTCCTTGGTCAGCATGGACACGATGGCCTTGATGTCCTTGCGCCAGAAGGCCTCGACGTAGCGGTCGAGCATCTGCTTCTGCTCCGCCGTCGGCTCGCCGACGTTGTCGGCGCTGAGGTCGGCCTTCTCGAGGGTGGCGTGCGCGCGCTGGAGGGCGCTGTTGACGGAGGCGGTCGTCGTCTCCATCGCCTCGGCGACCTCGGCCGCCCGCCAGCGCAGTACGTCGCGCAGGATCAGCACGGCCCGCTGCCGCGCGGGCAGGTGCTGGAGCGCCGCGACGAACGCGAGCCGGATGGTGTCGCGGTCCGCGACCACGGCCGACGGGTCGGCGGTGGTCAGCATCGAGTCGGGGGCGGGCTCGAGCCACGGGATCTCGCCGTTCTCCTCCAACGGAGCGCCGGCCTCGCTCGACGGCGCGCCCAGACCCACGGGGAGCGGTCGGCGCTGGCGTCCCTCGAGAGCGGTGAGGCACACGTTGGTGGCGATGCGGTAGAGCCAGGTGCGCACCGACGACCGACCCTCGAAACCGTGGTAGGCCCGCCAGGCCCGCAGGTAGGTCTCCTGCACGAGATCCTCGGCGTCGTGGACGGACCCGGTCATGCGGTAGCAGTGGGCGAGCAGCTCACGACGGTACGGGTCCGTGACCTGCGGGAAGTCGGCCCCCTGCGCCTGCTGGGTGCTCGCCGGCTCGTGCGTCTGGATCGCCATCTGATCCTCCTCGTTCGTCGACCACCTTAGGGGGCGTGACCCTCGTCGCGGTACCGACCGGTGCCACCTCGCGAACTCATCGGTCGGCCGACAGGACGGCGCACCTCGTGTGCTTCGATCGGGGCGTGAGGCACCCCCGAAGAGCTCGCCGTGCCACCGTGCTGCTCGCCGGCCTGATCGCCGGTCTGCTGGCGACCTCGGCGTGCAGCCTGGTCGGTCTCGGCGGGCCGCAGGCCGACGACGCCGCCGACCACCTCGCACAGGCACTGACCGCGGGTGACCTTCGCAACGTCCGCTTCGACGGCGGCTCGGGTGCCTCGGCCCAGCGGACCTGGAAGGCGACGACCGAGGGGCTCGACACGGCCCGGCCGAAGGTCAGCGTCGGCTCGGTGAGCACGAAGGGCGGGACCGCCACGGCCCGGCTGCGCTGGACCTGGGACCTGACCGGCACGACGAAGCCGTGGACCTACACCAGCTCCGCACGGCTGCGTCAGGACGCCGACGACGAGTGGCGGGTGCGGTTCGGCCCCGCCTTGGTGCATCCCCGGCTCCACCAGGGCGACCGGCTCAGTCTGCGCCACAGCTTCGCCGACCGCGCCGACGTTCTCGGCGCCGGCGGGACACCGCTGGTCACGGACCGACCGGTGCTGCGCTTCGGGATCGACAAGACCACGATCGCCGCGGCGAAGCAGCCCGGAGCGGCTCGCACGCTCGCCCGCCGGCTCGACGTCGCCCCGGCGGAGTTCGTCGCCCGGGTCCGGGCGGCGGCGGACAAGGCGTTCGTGGAGGCGCTGGTGCTGCGCCCGGCGGACGCGAGGCCGTTCCAGGCCGACGGCACCGCGGCGCTCCCGGGGGTGGCCGTGGTCCGCGACACCCTGCCGCTGGCGCCGTCCCGCGACTTCGCGCGGGCCGTGCTCGGCACGGTCGGGCCCGTCGACGCGGAGATCGTGAAGAAGTCCGGTGGGGTCTACCGCGCCGGTGACGAGGCCGGTGTGAGCGGACTGGAGGCACGCTACGACGAGCAGCTGCGCGGCACGCCCGGCACCACCGTCGAGGCGGTCGCCACGACGGGCGCCACCCGCCCCCTCTTCACGATCGACCCGTCCCCGGGCACGCCGCTGCGGACCACCCTGGACCGTCGGCTGCAGGTCTCCGCTGAACGCTCACTCGCCGGCGTACGACCGGCGGCGTCCGTGGTCGCGATCCGGCCCTCCACGGGCGACCTGGTCGCGATCGCGAACGGTGAGGGGTCGCAGGGCTACCCCACCGCCACCCTCGGCCAGTACGCGCCGGGCTCGACGTTCAAGGTGGTCAGCAGTTTGGCCCTGCTGCGGGCCGGGGTGAAGCCGTCCACATCCCTGAGCTGTCCCGCGACCACCGTGGTGAACGGGAAGCGCTTCAAGAACTACTCCGACTACCCCGCCGACGGGCTGGGGCGGATCTCGTTGAGCACCGCGGTCGCCAACTCGTGCAACACCGCGTTCGTCGGGCAGCGCGCCACCGTGTCGCAGGCCGACCTCGCCGACGCCGCCGCCTCGCTCGGTCTCGGTGTCGACCGCGACCTCGGCTTCCCGGTGTACTTCGGCTCGGTGCCCGACTCCGCGGAGCGGGCGGGGGGCGAGACCGGGCACGCGGCCTCGATGATCGGCCAGGGCAAGGTGGTCGCCTCGCCGCTGGCCATGGCGAGCGTGGCCGCCTCGGTGGCGGCGGGCAAGGTGGTGGTGCCGCGGCTGCTGCCCGACCGCAAGGCCGACGCCGGTGCCTCGGACGCCTCGCTGACCCGCGCCGAGGGCGCCCAGCTGCGCTCGCTGATGCGAGGTGTGGTCACGCGGGGCAGCGGGTCCTTCCTCGCCTCGCTCCCGGGCGGCCCGGTGCTCGCCAAGACCGGGACCGCGGAGTTCGGGGACCGACAGCCGCTGCAGACCCACACCTGGATGATCGCCGTGCACGGCGACCTGGCGGTCGCGGTCTTCGTCGACGTCGGCGAGTCCGGGTCCCAGACCTCCGGGCCGATCCTCGAGCAGTTTCTGCGCGCGGCGGGATGAGCTGCTTACCAGGGGATGCAGGAGAACTGTTGCTCCCCACGGGTTGCACGCCATGGGAAGGGTCAGAACGCCTGCATCCCCTGGTAATCAGCAGCCACCCGTACGCCGCACTCAGCCGATCTTCATCACCCGCGAGCCGGCGAGCTTGTCGTGCCAGCCCTGGTTGGTCGGCGAGCTGCTGATGGTCACCGCGATGAGGATGACGATGGCGAGCTCGGCGAGGCTCCCCACGATGCCGCCGACGACGGGGATGACGCCCAGTGCCCCCAAGGCGACCCAGAAGTTGCGCTTGATCGCGACCTCGGTGCTCGGTGGGGCGCCGTCGGGACCCTCGGTGCGCAGCTTGAGCAGCATCTTGCCGACGGTCTGGCCGTTGCGGGACTCCATCAGCACGAAGTAGCCGAGCGCGATGACCGCGCCGATGACGCCGCTCAGGGCGCCGTAGACATAGCTGCCGCCCATCGTGAAGCCCATGCCGCCACCGGAGCCGAGACCGAAGATGGTCACCAGAAGCACCGAGGCGATGATCGCGTTCACGATTCCGACGAGGATCGAGTCGATGAGCCGGGCGAGGAAGCGCATCAGGAGGTCCGCGGGCTGGCCGACACCGCCGACCGGCTGACCGTAGTTCGGTCCGTAGCCCGGTCCCGGAGCGGCCGGGTAGCTGCCCGGTTGGCCCGCCCCGGGGTAGCCGCCGGGCTGGCCGGGTGCCGCCGGCTGCTCCGTGGTGGGCGGTGGCGTCCACTGCGGGTCGGGTCCGCCTTCCGAAGACGGAGTCGATGTGGAGTCGCTCATGGTGTCCCTCGATTCGCGTGATCGGATCCGGTGGCCAAGCGAGCCCCCGGGAGTACGACGCTAGTGAACTCGTGAACCATTGTCAGGACCTCGCCGAGAGATTTGACGCGACTCTGCGCCTCGAGTGGTCACCGGCTCGGACGAACCGGAGAAAATGGGTTGCATCCGGGCGTACGCCGGAGGAGCGTCCGGGTCGTGCCAGCCCTGAGGACGCCGTACGACGTTCGGGTCGTGCCCGAGTCCGCCGACCACGTCGACGCGATCCGCGAGGTGGTGCGGGCCGCCTTCGCCCACCACGAGTCGGTCGCCGACCTGGTCGAGCTGATCCGGGCGTCCCCGCACTACCGGCCCGACCTCGCCCTGGTCGCCCTGGTCGAGGGCCGAGTGGTCGCGCACGTGATGACCAGCCACGCCACCCTCGTCGACGAGACCGGGCGCCGCCGCCAGGTGCTCACCCTCTCCCCGCTCGCGGTGGCGCCGGACCACCAGGGCGCCGGCATCGGCGGACGGATGGTGCGCGAATCGTTGGCCCGGGCCGGGCGCACCGGTGATCCTCTGGTGACACTGGAGGGGAGCCCGCGCTACTACCCGCGGTTCGGCTTCCGGCCCGCCGGGGACCTCGGGGTCTCGATCACCCTTCCGGAGTGGGCCTCGCCCGAGGCGGCCATGGCCTACCCGCTCCCGGGCTACCGCCCCGACGTGCGCGGTCACCTGGAGTACCCGCCGGCTTTCGCCGCGATCGACTAGGTCGCGGCGTGTGCCGGTGGGGGTGCGGTGGCAGGCTGGACGCGGGTGCACCGGGCGTCAGACCGCCCGTGCCGGTCCGGATCGGAGGCCCGGATGCTCAGGTTCAGCTCCGCGGGGGTCAGCGACGTCGGACGGGTCCGTGAGAACAACGAGGACTCCGGGTTCGCGGGTCCCTACCTCACGCTCGTCGCCGACGGGGTCGGTGGCGCCGCCGCCGGCGAGGTCGCGTCCGCGACCGCGGCGTACGTCACCTCGGCGAGCTCGATGGCCGAGCCGCGCGGCGACGTCCGCGAGGTCCTCGCCCGGGCGGTCCGGGTCACCCACGAGCAGCTCAGCACCGGCACGACGCTCGACCCGACCCGCGCCGGCATGGGCACCACGTTGACCGCCGTGCTCACCGACGGCACCAGCTGGGGGCTCGTGCACGTCGGCGACTCACGGGCCTACCTGCTCCGGGAGGGGGAGCTCAGCCGGCTGACCCGCGACCACACGTTCGTGCAGTCGCTCGTCGACTCCGGGACCCTGACTCCCGAGGAGGCCCGGCACCATCCCCGCAGGAACGTCGTCCTGCAGGTGCTCGACGCCGGCGGGGCCGCGGACCCCGACCTGACCCTGCTCGACGTGCGGACCGGCGACCGGCTGCTGCTGTGCTCCGACGGGTTGACCGACCTCGTCGACGACGACCAGGTCCGCGACTGCCTCGGCACCGGCACCCCGGAGGAGGCCGCCGACCGCCTGGTCTCCGCCGCGCTCGCCGCCGGGGGCACGGACAACGTGACCTGCGTCGTGGGTGACGTCGTCGAGGCGCCCCGGCTGGTGCCCGACGGCGTTCGGCTCGGGGCCATCACCGACCCCCGGCTGGTCGTCGACCCCTCCGCAGTGCACGAGATGCCGGCCGGCTGAGCGTCGCTGGTCCCGAGCCGACCAGGGCGGAGGGGCCGCCGCTACGGTGACCCGATGGACCTGCCGAGCATGGGATCGCTCACGTCGCTGTCGGCGCTCGACCATCCCGAGCTGGTCGCTGCCCCGGTGGCGCGGGCGCTGCGGGACTGGCCGCGCGGGCGTGAGGTCGCGGTCGTCGAGATCGACCCCGAGCTGGCGGACACCGCCGCGATGACGGAGGCCTACGACGTCGCGCTGACCGCGTCCGCGAACTGCGTGGTGGTCGCGGGGGTGCGCGCGGGCGACGAGCGGGTCGCGGCCTGCGTGGTCCGCGCCGACACGCGCGCCGACGTCAACAACCTGGTGCGCCGCAGCCTCGACGTCCGCAAGGCGTCGTTCCTGTCGATGGACCGCGCCGTGGCGGAGAGCGGCATGGAGTACGGCGGCATCACGCCGGTCGGCCTGCCGGACGGCTGGCGGCTGCTGGTCGACGCGGCCTGCATCGACATCGACGCCGCGATCATCGGCAGCGGGGTCCGCCGGTCCAAGCTCCTGCTGCCCGGACACCTGCTCGCCGACCTCCCCCGCGCCCAGGTCGTCGAGGGGCTCGGTCGCTAGGTCGCCCGGGTTCGCGCGGCGCTCGCCTCACTCACCCGCGACGAGGGCGAGCATGTCGTGGGCGGCGGCCGTGGCCGCGGCCCGGTCGGCGGCCACCAGGCCGACCCGCGTGCGGCGGTCCAGCAGGTCGTCGACGTCGAGGGCCCCCTCGTGGGTGACACCCCACAGCAGCTCGGCCCTGGTGACAGGGACGCCGTCGGCGACCGGGGCGGTCAGCTCCTCGTCGCCGAGGCCGTGGGCACGGCCGCTCGCCAGCACCGCGGCGGCCTCGGTCCCGTGCCGGCCTACCAGCCGGGCCGGCGCAGCGAGCGCGTCGAGCACCGCCCGATCCGCGGCACCGACCAGGGGAAGGTCCCGGGTGCGGCAGGCTCCGGGCCGCAGCCCCGACCCGGTGGTGACGGCGTCGACGGCGTCCTCGGCCATCTGCCGGTACGTCGTCAGCTTGCCCCCCACCACGGTGACGACACCGTCGGCGGAGGTCAGCACCGCGTGCCGGCGCGAGAGGTCGGCCGTGGAGCCGTCCGCGTCGAGCAGGGGCCGCAGGCCGGCGTACGCGCCGGCGACGTCCTCGCGGGTCGGCGGTCGGGCGAACGTCGTGCCGATGACCTCGAGCAGGAAGCCGATCTCGCGCTCCGTCGGCTCGGGGACGTCGGGGACGGGGCCGTGCGTGGGCTCGTCGGTCAGCCCCACGTAGACCCGTCCGTCGGGCTGCGGCAGCGCGAACACGAAGCGGTTGGACTGCTCCGGCACGGGCGCCATCACGGCCGTGCTGAGCCCCGGGAGGACGTCGGCGCCGAGCACGAGGTGGGTGCCCCGGGACGGGCGCAGCCGGACGCCGGGGACCAGGCCGCCCGCCCAGACGCCGGCGGCGTTCACCACGGCGCGGGCGCGCAGCGTGGCGGTGGTCCCGGTCAGCTCGTCGCGGATGGTCGCCCCGTCGCCGTGGAGCTCGGTGACCCGGGTGCGGGTCAGCACCCGTGCACCGTGGGCGGCCGCGGTCCGGGCGAGGCCGATCACCAGCCGTGCGTCGTCCTCGAGCTGGCCGTCCCACGAGAGCAGTCCGCCCCGCAGGTCGGTGCTGCGCAGCGACGGGACCAGGGCGAGCACCTCGGTCGGGTCGAGGCGTCGCGGCCGGGGCAGCAGGTCGCGCGGGGTGCGGGCCGACGCGCGCAGCAGGTCCCCGGCGCGCAGACCGGCCCAGGCGGTCCACGCCTGACCGCGCGCCACCGTCGGCAGCAGCGGGATCAGCATCGGCAGCGGACGCGTCAGGTGCGGCGCCGTCCGGGTCATCAGCACGCCACGCTCGCGGGCGCTCTCGTGCGCCACACCGACCTGCCCGTGGGCGAGGTAGCGCAGACCGCCGTGGACGAGCTTCGAGCTCCACCGCGACGTACCGAACGCGAGGTCGTGGGCGTCGACCGCCACCACCGACAGCCCGCGGGAGGCCGCGTCGAGCGCGACACCGGCGCCGGTCACGCCGAGCCCGACGACCAGCAGGTCCACGCTCCGGCCGTCCGTAGCCTCGGCGAGCTCGCGCTCCCGTCGGGAGGCGCTCAGTCGGGCGCTCATCCGGCGAGGTATCGCTCGACCAGGACCCGCAGCTCGGCGTCGAGCCCGGAGACGGTGACCTCTCGGTCGGCCATCGTCGGGGCCGAGAGCGCGAACCCGTACGACGCGAGCAGCACGCCTCGTGCCAGCAGCGCGGGGGGCCCCTGCCGCACGGACCCGTCGTGCTGGCCCTCGGCGACCGCCTCCTCCAGGGCGCCGAGCAGCGTCTCCTGGGTGCGGCCCCGTCGCTCGAGCAGGTAGGGCAGCAGCAGCTCGGGGTCGACGTGCAGGATCTTGGCGAACAGCTCGTTGCCCCGCATCGACGCCACGGTCAGCGCGACGGCATCGGCGACCCGGTCGGCGAGCCGGTCGCCAACCCGGTCAGCGAGCCGGTCGGGGGAACGCGGCGCCCCCGGCTGCGCGACCAGCGCGCCCCACTCACGTGTCATCAGGTCGGCCAGCAGCGTCGCCATGTCGGGCCAGCGCCGGTACAGCGTCATCCGGGACACCCCGGCCCGTCGGGCGACCTCGGTCAGCGTGCTGCGCCGCCAGCCCACGGCCAGGACGCTGTCGCGCGCGGCGTCGAGAAGCGCGTCGTCGGACCCGACCGGCGCTCCCGGCTCCTTGTGACGAAGTGACGTCATCTGTCACAGTGTAACGTATGACCTCTCCGATGCACTGGTCCCGCTGG
This sequence comes from uncultured Actinomycetota bacterium, assembly GCA_963810435.1. Lineage (GTDB taxonomy): Bacteria > Actinomycetota > Actinomycetes > Propionibacteriales > Nocardioidaceae > Nocardioides_B. The sequence goes on along the minus strand of CAWENL010000003.1, from coordinate 774,842 downwards.
GGCGACCCGGCCGAGGCCGGCCCGCTGCCGCCAGCCACCCGCGAGCTCGTCGAGCTGGCCTTCGGTCCCGCCGCGGACCGGCCGACCACCGCGATGGCCGACGTCCGGCTGCCCGAACCGGCGCTCGGCGCGGACCTGCTCGACGAGCTGCGCGGCCTCGTCGGGGCCGAGCACCTGCACACCGACCACGAGACGCGGGTGCGGCACACGCGCGGCAAGTCCACCCCCGACCTGCTCCGGATGCGGGCGGGCGACGGTTCCGATGCTCCCGACGCGGTCGCCCGGCCCGCCGACCACGACGGGGTCGCCGCGGTGGTCGCCTGGTGCGGCGAGCACCGGGTGGCCCTGGTCCCCTTCGGAGGCGGGACGTCCGTGGTCGGCGGGCTGGTGGCGCGACGTGACGGGTACGCCGGGGTCCTCGCGCTCGACCTGCGGAGGCTCGACCGGCTGGTCTGGGTCGACCCCGTGTCCGGCACCGCCGAGCTCGAGGCCGGGATGCTCGGCCCCGAGGCGGAGGCCGCGCTGGCCGGGCACGGCCTGACGCTGGGGCACTTTCCGCAGTCCTTCGAGTTCGCCTCGGTCGGCGGCTTCGCGGCCACCCGGTCCAGCGGCCAGGCCTCCTCGGGGTACGGCCGTTTCGACGCGCTGGTGGTCGGCCTGCGGGTCGCGACCCCGATCGGCACCCTGGAGCTCGGCACGGCGCCGGCGACGGCTGCCGGGCCGGACCTGCGCGAGCTCGTCCTCGGTTCCGAGGGGGCGTTCGGAGTGATCACGTCCGTGACCGTCCGCGTCCGGCCGGCCCCTGCCGTGCGGCGGTACGACGCCTGGCGCTTCGACTCGTTCGCCGCCGGCACGGCCGCACTGCGTGACCTCGCGCAGGCAGGTCTCGAGCCCACCGTGCTCCGGCTCTCCGACGAGAACGAGACCGCGATCAACCTGGCCGCCCCGGACGAGATCGGTGCGAGCGATGCGTCGACCGGCGCGTCGATGGTGGTCGGGTTCGAGGGCGACGCCGCGACCGTGGCGCGTCGGCGGACGGTGGTGAGCGAGCGGCTGGCGGGGCTCGGCGGTGCTTCTATGGGCGAGGACCCCGGGCGGTCCTGGCTGGCGAACCGGTTCCACGGGCCGTACCTGCGCGACTCGCTGCTCGACCTCGGCGTGCTGGTCGAGACCCTGGAGACCGCCACCTTCTGGTCGCGGCTGCCGAGCCTCTACGCGGCGGTCACCGCGGCCGTGACCGACGCCCTGGCCGACGACGCACCCCTCGTGCTCTGCCACGTCTCGCACGTCTACGAGACCGGCGCCTCGCTCTACTTCACCGTCGCCGCGCGGCAGCGCGACGACGCACTCGCCCAGTGGAGCCGCGCCAAGAAGGCCGCAGGGGACGCGATCGTCGCGGAAGGCGCGACGATCACCCACCACCACGCGGTCGGCCGCGACCATCTGCCGTGGCTGGCGCGCGAGATCGGCCCCGTCGGCGTCGAGATGCTCCGGGCGGTCAAGCAGCGGCTCGACCCCCAGGGTGTGCTCAACCCCGGGGTGCTGGTGCCGTGAGCCGACGGGCGACCCGGTGCTCAGCCGGGTCCGCGCGGGGCTTCGGGAAGCTGCCAGACGAGCACCTCGGCGTCGTCGACGGCCGTGAGCGCGGGACCGCCCTGCCCGGTGAACCGCGCCGCGTCCCCCTCGCCGAGGCGCCCGGCCTCCTCCAGGTCGACCTCGCCGCGCGCGACGAAGACGTGCAGGTGCGGCGCGTCGGGCAGCCGTACCGAGTCGCCCGGCCTCAGCCGCGCGACGTACAGCGCCGCGCCGGCGGTGTGGATCCCCACGGCGGTGTCGAGGCCGGGGACCCCGGAGACCAGTGGCACCAGGCCGGTGGCCGAGCCGATGTCGTGCTGCGCGTAGGACGGGTCGAGGCCGGGTTCGTCGGGCCGCAGCCACATCTGCACGAAACGGGTCGGCGTCGGTGCGCCGGGAGCGTCGTTGCGCTCGGAGTGCAGCACGCCGCGGCCCGCCGTCATCCGCTGGCAGAGGCCGGGGTGGAGGACCCCTGAGCGCCCCTCGGAGTCCTCGTGGACCAGGCTGCCCTCCAGCACCCAGGTGACGATCTCCAGGTCGGTGTGGGGATGGGTGTCGTAGCCGGCTCCCGGCGCCACCCGGTCGTCGTTGTGGGCGACCAGCACCGCCTGGCCGAGGTTGGCCGGGTCGTAGTGGCGTCCGAAGGAGAAGGAGTGCCGCGACGTCAGCCCCGGCGCCCGCGTCGTGAACCGCTCGGCGGAGCGTCGTACGTCGACCACCCGGTCAGTCTGACGGCGCGGGCTCACCGGGGTCCAGGACCCCAGGGGCGTCGTCGGCCAGCACGGTCGAGGCGAGCCGGCCGTGCTTGGCGACGTACTGCGCGCGGTCGGCAGCGGCGAAGAGCTCGCGCGGCGTGAATCCGGGGTGGTGGGTGACCACGGCGGTGGCCGCGCCGCAGGAGATGCCCGCCCCCCGGCCGAACTTCCAGGTGTGCTGGCACAGCCGGTCGGCCACCTGGAGGACCTGGGCGGAGTCGTGCCCGGTGACCATCACCGTGAACTCGTCGCCGCCGACCCGCGCGACCAGGCTGCCGGTGAGCCGGCCGAAGGCGGTCGAGAGGGCGCGGCCCACCGACTGGATCAGCTGGTCGCCGGCCACGTGCCCCAACGTGTCGTTGACCTCCTTGAGCCGGTTGATGTCGACCGCCACCACGGTCACGGTCCGCGAGGACCCCTGAGGCACCTGGAAGGCGCGCTCGGCGTGCTCGTCGAGAGCCCGGCGGTTCAGCAGGCCGGTCAGTGGGTCGCGGTAGGCCAGCTGCTCCAGCGACTCCTCCCGCAGGGCCCGCGAGACGGCACCGGCCAGGATGGCGATGAGCACCTCGAGGTAGGCGACGTCGTCGTCGTCGAAGCGCGGGTCCCCGACCTTCCGGGTGGCGTAGAACTCGCCCCACAGCTGGCCGTCGACGACGATGGGGGCGCCGATCGAGGAACCCTTGCCCAGGGCCGTGAGCAGCCGCCGCTCGTTCGGGTCGCAGTTCGGGTCCTCCAGCGACGCCGACCAGGTCAGCAGGTCGTCGACGACCAGCTCCAGGTTCACGAACTCGTCCATCGCGTAGGTCTCGTCCTCGGGCCAGCGGACCTCGTTCGGCCCCAGCTCGCCGACGTTGACGAGCGTGCGCACCCGCATGCTGCCCGGCTCCAGACGGCTCACCGAGACGCTGCTCGCACGGATCGCGGTGAGGGCCTCCTCGGCCGCCTGCTCCAGCAGCTGCAGGAGCGCCTCGGAGCGGCCGAGGATGCGGGCTATGCGCGCGAGGCTGCGGATACGCCTCTCCTCAGCGGCAGGCAGCATCGGACCCTCCAGACCTCGTCCCCGCCTGTGTCTTCGGTCGTTCGGCGGTCCCCCTGCAGGTCCCCGCTGGAATATGTACGAACGGCCGACGGGCCTAGTGCGTCTGCGCGGGTCAGCTGCGGGTCAGCTGCGGGTCAGCCGCGGGTCATCGTGACGGTGAGCCGCCCGGCGTTGTCGCGGTACCAGAGGTCGAGCACCGAGAGCCGGAGCGGCCCGTCCTTCGCGGCAACGAACCGGGTGGTGTAGGTGTGCGTGCGCGAGCAGCGGCCCGCGCCGCTCGTGGCACGCCACGTCACCCGCCGGCCGTCGACCCAGAGGTCCAGCGGGTCCTGACGCAGCGCGATCGTGCTGTCCGACGTACGCCAGCGTCCACGCAGCCGCACGCACGAGGCGTCGGCCCGGCGGGAACCCGAGGTGATCGTCCCCGTTGCCTTCAGGGTCACGGCCTGGCCGGCCCGCAGCCGCATCGCGGACAGCGTGCCGGTGCGGGCCCGCGGGCTCACCGAGACCGTGTCGGTGCGCTGCCGCCAAGGCGCGGACGTGGCGGGAGTCTCGGCCGCCGCGGCGACCGGTGTCTCCATCGGCGTGAGCCGCTGCACGGTGACCTGCACGGCGCCGCTGTTGTCGGCACGGGTCAGCGGGTCCCACAGCGCGAGCTGCAGGCGGCCGGTCCGGGTGGCGGTCCGGTCGAGGACGTGGGTGCGGGTGCCGCACATGCTCCCGGCGGCCGCGGTCCCGTCGAAGCGGCGGCCGTCGACGAACAGCCGGCCGTGCCGGGCGCCGGGGCGTCGACGGTCCAGGGAGGCTTGCGGGTACCACGCGCCGGACACCGAGAGGCAGCGCCCGTCGGTGCTGACGCCGGCGCCGAGGCTGGCGGTGCCGCTGACCGTGAGCCGGTACGACGCACCCTCCTCGAGGCTGCCCACGGTCCGGACGTCGTCGTCGGAGGCGGACACGTCGACGGTCTCACTGATCAGGCCGGCGCCGGCGCGGGCGGGCGAGACGGCGGGGGCGGATCCGAGTGCGGGGTAGGTCGGCAGACCGGCTGTGACGTCCACGCCCGGGCGCGAGACCAGCACCCGCAGGGCGCCGTCGGCGCGCGGGCGCACATTGGCCACGTCGAGACGGACGGTGCGGGTCGACGTGGGAGTGATCGTGCGGGTGTAGACGTGGCTGCGAGGGTGGCAGGTGGCAGCCACGAACCGGCTGCCGTCGACGCGCAGGTTCAGCGACCCATGGGCGGCTGCGACGGACCTGCTCGGGTACGGAAGCCACCTCCGCGCGGTGCCTGACCAGCGGCAGGACGCGTCGGCCACCTCGGAGGGGCTGCCGTAGCCGTAGAGCCCGGCCGCGGTGAGCTGGTAGGTGGTGCCCGCACGGAGCCGGAACGGAGTCACCTTCGCGGTGCCGTCGGCGGGCACGCTGAGGGCGGCGTACCGCTGGGAGCTCAGGTCGAGCACCGGGGTGCCGGATCCCGGTCCACCCGAGGGCGGGGTCGTGGGCGGGGCCGTGGGTGGGGGTGGGGCCGGTGTGGGGTCGGGCACGCTCGAGCTCCCGGTGTACCAGCTGGTCCGACCGGCGCCGCCGTCGCGGCTCAGCGAGAGGTGCACGTGGTTGCGGTGCCGCAGCGTGTCGCTGCAGCCGCTGAGGTTGGCGCAGCCGCGGTAGGGCCGCTCCGAGAACCCGTAGTAGGAGGAGTAGATCCGGTCGTTCCAGATCAGGTACATGATCCCCATCCGCCGGGCCAGCGCGTGCCGGTTGCCGTCGGCGTCGGTGGCGAAGATGCGGCGCAGGAAGTCCGCGACGTAGCCACGGTCGCGCGCAGAGCCGACGTTCACCGCCCAGTCGAACGCCCGGCCCTCCTTGTGCTCGGAGACCCCGCCGTCGCGGCAGGACCGGGAGATGCCGAGTGACCCGCTGCCGGGGTACTGCCGCTGCAGCCAGTCCGAGAGGCGCACCGTGCCGGGCTTCGCGTCCGGGCTGCAGTTGGTCTGCGGCTGGTACGGCGCGTACGGCTCGATCATGGCGGCGGTGGCCACGGGGGCGATCACCAGCAGGGCCACCACGGCGCACAGCAGCCGCAGCAGGGGACGGACGAGCGGGCGCATGACCCTTTCTTCGGCACTCACCGCCGGTGAACCCTGCCCCACGAAGGTAAAACCTCGTTGAGACGGCGTGTCGGTGCTTGACGGGGCAGGTACGGCGGCTCTGGTCGCCTCCGTAGGCTGCCTGCATGCGACGGACGTTGGCGATCACCCTCGGCGTGCTGATGATCGTGGTCGGCGCGGTGTGGACCTTCCAGGGGCTCGGCTACCTGAAGGGCAGCGCGATGACCGGGGTGGAGACGTGGGCGATCATCGGCCCGCTCGTCGCCGGCCTGGGCGTGGCGCTCAGCTACATCGGCCTGCGCGGCGCCCGCCCCTAGGCTGGCTCTCATGGTCCCCATGGGCACCGGGCACCAGCACGGTCACGCCGCGGGGCGGGCCGTCGACCGGTCGCGGCTGAAGGTGGTCCTCGCCGTGACCACGGTAGTGGTCGTGGTGGAGGTCGTCGGGGCCCTCGTCTCCGGATCGCTGGCGCTGCTCGCCGACGCCGGCCACCTGGTCACCGACGCCGCTGCGGTGGGGGTCGCGCTCTCGGCGTCCTACGTCGCCGCGCTGCCGGCCACCCCGCGTCGTACGTTCGGGTTCCATCGGGCGGAGATCCTCGCCGCGCTGGTCAACGCGGTCGTGCTGCTGGGGGTCTGCGGGTACCTCGCGGTCGAGGGCGTACGACGCCTGCTCGACCCGGTCGACGTCGAAGCAGCCCCGATGCTGGCCTTCGCCGCGGTCGGCCTGCTCGCGAACGCCGCCTCGCTGATGCTGCTCAGCGGTCGGCGGGACTCGTCGTTGAACATGCGCGGCGCCTACCTGGAGGTGCTCGGCGACCTGCTGGGCTCGGTGCTGGTGGTCGGCGCTGCGGTCCTCATCATGACGACCGGCTTCACCCGCGCCGACCCGCTGGCGTCGCTGGCGATCGCGGTGCTGATCCTGCCCCGGTCGTTCGGGCTGCTGCGCGACGCGGTGAACGTGCTGCTGGAGACCACCCCGGCGCACCTCGATCTCGGCGACGTACGCGACCACCTCCGGGGGGTGCCCGGCGTAGTCGACGTGCACGACCTGCACGCGTGGACGATCACCAGCGGGATGCCGGTGCTGTCGGCGCACGTGACGGTCACCGACGACTGCCTGGCCCAGCGCGGCGTCGGCGAGCTGCTCGACGAGTTCAGCGGCTGCGTCGCGGCCCACTTCGACGTCGAGCACTCCACGTTCCAGATCGAGCCGGAGAGCCACCGCGGCCACGAGGATCTCGGCGAGACCCACGCCTGAACCCGGATAGTCCGTGACGAAAAGCAGCACTTTCGGGGGTCCGGATGCTGCTTAACGTCACGGATTACCCGGAGGGGGGTGTGCGGGGTCAGAGGGTGGCGGCGAGCTCGGTGGCCTGGGCGATGGCGCGCTTCGCGTCGAGCTCGGCGGCCACGTCCGCGCCGCCGACCAGGTGGGCGCTCACGCCGGCGGCGACCAGCTCGTCGTACAGCCCACGCTCGGACACCTGGCCGGCGCAGACCACCACGGTGTCCACCTCGAGCAGCCGGTGCTCGCCCTCGACGGTGAGGTGCAGCCCGTCGTCGTCGACCCGGTCGTACGTCACGCCCGGGACCATGCTCACCCCGGAGTCGCGGAGCACCGCGCGGTGCGCCCATCCCGAGGTCTTGGCGAGGCCCTTGCCGATGGGCGTGGTCTTGCGCTGCAGCAGGTACACCTCCCGAGCCGGGGTCCGCGGCTTCTTCTCCGTGACCCCGCCGGGGTGCACCGCCGGGTCCCCGACGCCCCAGTGCGACATCCACTCATCGAGGCTCTCCTCGGTGTGGGCGAGCAGGTGGCTGACGTCGACCCCGATGCCGCCGGCCCCCACCACGGCGACCCGACGCCCGACCGGCCGGGCACCGGTGATCGCGTCGGGGTAGCTGACCACGCACCCGTGGTCGGCCCCCGCGAACGTCGCCGCGCGCGGGCTGACCCCGGTGGCCACCACCACCTCGTCGTACGACGTGAGGTCGGCGAGCCGGGCGCGGCTCGAGAGCCGCACATCGACACCGAGGACCTCCAGGCGGCGCCGGTAGTAGCGCAGGGTGGACGCGAACTCCTCCTTGCCGGGGATCGCCATGGCGAGCCGGAACTGGCCGCCCACCTCCGGCGCAGCCTCGAAGAGGGTCACGTCGTGGCCGCGCTCGGCCGTCGTCACCGCGGTGGCCAGGCCGCCGGGCCCGGCGCCCACCACGGCCACCCGGCGACGGGTGCGGGTCGGGGCGAGCACCAGGACGGTCTCGTGGCAGGCGCGGGGGTTGACCAGGCAGGAGGCGCGCTTGTTGGCGAAGGTGTGGTCCAGGCACGCCTGGTTGCAGCCGATGCAGGTGTTGATCTCGTCGGCCCTGCCGGCGGCGGCCTTGACCACGAACTCGGGGTCGGCCAGGAAGGGGCGGGCCATCGACACCAGGTCGGCACCGCCCGCGGCGAGGATCTCCTCCGCGGTCTCGGGGGTGTTGATCCGGTTGGAGGCGCAGACCGGAATGCCGATCTCGGGCCGCAGGCGCGCGGTGGTCGACGACCACGCCGCCCGGGGTACCTGCGTGAGGATGGTGGGCACCCGCGCCTCGTGCCAGCCGATCCCGGTGTTCACGACCGAGGCGCCGGCCTGCTCGACCGCCTGCGCGAGCGCGACCGTCTCGTCCCAGGTCTGACCGTCCGGGACCAGGTCGAGCAGCGACATCCGGTACATCACGAGGAAGTCGTCGCCCAGCGCCTCCCGGATGCGGCGGACGATCTCGACGGGGAAGCGCCGGCGGTTCGCCGCCGAGCCGCCCCACCGGTCCGTGCGGTGGTTGGTGCGCGGAGCCAGGAACTGGTTGAGCAGGTAGCCCTCGGAGCCCATCACCTCGATGCCGTCGTAGCCGGCACGACGGGCGAGCCGGGCGGCATCGACGAAGTCACCGATCGTCCGCTCGACGGCACGCCCGCTCAGCGCGCTCGCCTTGAACGGCGTGATCGGGGACTTGGTCGCGGAGGACGAGACGTTGAGTGGCGTGTAGCCGTACCGCCCGGCGTGCAGGATCTGCAGCGCGATCGCCCCGCCCTCGGCGTGGACCGCGTCGGTGACCTGCCGGTGGCGGTCGGCGTGCCCGCGGCGGGTCATCATCGAGCCGAAGGGCAGCAGCCAGCCGCGGACGTTGGGGGAGTAGCCGCCGGTCACGACAAGGCCCGCGCCGCCGCGTGCCCGCTCGGCGAAGTAGGCCGCGAGCTCCGGCAGGTGGCGGGCCCGGTCCTCGAGGCCGGTGTGCATCGACCCCATCACCACGCGGTTGCGCAGCGTCAGGGTGCCCAGCGTGATCGGCTCGAGCAGGTGCGGGTACGTCGTCATGCCGCGGCCCCTTCGTGGGCGTCGAGGTACTCGCTCAGCCAGTCCACCCAGAAGCGCTCCAGCCGGATGCCGCCGCGGAGCACGAGGTAGACGTCGAGGTCCTGCGCCGTGAGGCCCTCGGGCTCCGGGTAGTCGCGCTCGGCGAGCTGCTCGTAGTGCGCCAGCCGGGTGGCGTGCTCGGCGCGGTGGCTGCGGACCTTCGCGAGCACGGCCTCCCGGTCGCCGTACGCCGCCCCGCGCAGCGTGACGGCGAGGTCGCTGCGGAACTGCTCCACCGGGGTCGGGGCCCCGATCCAGCGCGTCAGCTCACGGCGTCCGCCGGCGGCCACGGCGTAGACCTTCCTGGCCGGACGGTCGGGCTGGGCCACCTCGCTGGCGCGCAGCCAGCCCTCGGCGTCCATGCGCGCGAGCACGCGGTAGATCTGCTGGTGCGTGGCCCGCCAGAAGAACCCGATCGAGCGTTCGAAGCGGCGGGTCAGCTCCAGCCCCGACGCGGGCCGCTCCGAGAGCGAGACCAAGATCGCGTGCTCGAGTCCCATGGGGCGACCCTGCCTCAGGTGGGCGCTCTATGCAACAAGTTGCAAGGAGAGGTCCCTCACGCCGGGAGGTCGGCCTGCACCGCGGCGCCCGACGCCAGCAGGGACTCGACGTCGGGGACACCCCAGGCGGTGAGCGCCTCGCGCGTGTGCGCACCCGGCCGCGTCGGCCCGGTGGTGAGCGTGGCGCCGGTGCGCGAGAACCGGGGCGCCGGCGCAGGCTGCAGGACGCCGTCGCGCTCGACGTAGGTGCCACGCGCCCGCAGGTGGGGGTGCTCGGCGGCCTCGGTCAGCGGCAGCACCGGCGCGACGCAGGCATCGGTGCCGTCGAAGACCTCCGTCCACTCGGCCTGCGTGCGCTCACGGAACCGTCCCGTGAGCAGCTCGCGCAGCGCCGGCCACTGGTCGAGGTCGTGGCGGTCGGGGGCGTCCTCGAGCCCGAGCCGCTCGAGGAGCACGGCGTAGAACTGCGGCTCCAGCGCCCCCACGGCGACGTGCCGGCCGTCGGCGGTCTCGTAGACGTCGTAGAACGGTGCGCCTCCGTCGAGCAGGTTCGCCGCGCGACGCTCCTGGGCGAACCCCGCGGCGAGCATGCTCGCGAACATCGCCGAGACGTGCGCGGTGCCGTCGACGATCGCGGCGTCGACCACCTGGCCCTCGCCGCTGACCTTCGCCTCGAGCAGGGCGGCCAGCACGCCGATGACCAGGTACGTCGACCCGCCGCCGAAGTCGCCGAGCAGGTTGGTGGGGAAGTGTGGACGGTCAGTGTCCTGCCCGAGCCCGTGCAGCGCGCCGGCCACGGAGATGTAGGTGAGGTCGTGTCCGGCGGTGGTGGCCAGCGGGCCCTCCTGGCCCCAGCCGGTCATCCGGCCGTAGACCAGGCGCGGGTTGCGGGCCCGGCACTCGTCGGGACCGAGGCCGAGCCGCTCGGCCGCTCCCGGGCGCATGCCCTCGAGCAGCACGTCGGCGCCCTCGACCAGGGTCAGCACCGCGGCAACGGCCTCGGGACGCTTGAGGTCGAGCGCGACGCTGGGCCGTCCGCGGGTGAGCAGGTCGGTCTCGCGGATGCCGGGGTTGTCACCACCGCTGGCTCGCTCGACCCGGATCACGTCGGCGCCAAGGTCGGCGAGCAGGGTCGCCGCGTGCGGACCGGGCCCGATGCCCGCGATCTCGACGACCCGGATCCCCCGCAGCGGGCCGGTGCCCTGGCCGAGCCCGCCGTCTGCGCCGTCTCCGGGTGGGGTGGTCATGCGCGCGATTCTCACACGGCCGCCGGTAACGGTCGGAGGCCCCGGCGGGATCGGGACCTCAGCCGTCGGCGGTGGGCTCCGCCGGGACCAACGGTGCGTCCAGCGCGTCCTGCGCGCGCAGCCAGTGGCCGAAGGCGACCGCCTCGCCGCTGGGCAGGCTCGCGTCGTCGCGGCGCAGCAGGTAGTGGGCCTGGCGCATCGCGACGGCACCGTCGTGGGCGAGGACCACGCGACCGGCCCGGACCGCGCGGCGCGCGAACCGCTCCGGCACGATCGCCCACAGGTCGCCGGCCGCCACCAGCTCCACCGCCGACGCCGAGGTGTCCACGGTGACCGCCGGTGCGGGGCTGCCCCCGCCCCAGTCCTGGTCGCCCGTGCCGTCGCCCGTGCTGTCGCCCGTGCTGTCGCCCGGGTGGTCGCCGGTGAAGAGGCGTCGCCACAGGTCGTCGAAACCGAGCACCTGCACCCGGCCGTGAGTCACCAGGTCGGAGAGGCGGCGCGGGGCGCCGAACCGCTCGAGGTACCCCGGACCGCAGATGACGACGGCCGCGTCGTCGTGCAGCTTGGCGGCCACGAAACCGGGCCACGACCCGTTGCCCTGGCGCACCTCCAGGTCGATCTGCGAGGGCGGGAGGGCGTCGGCCCAGACCGTGCTGACCAGCCGGACGTCCACCTGGGGGTACGCCGCGCAGAAGTCCGGCAGCCTCGGGGCCAGCCAGGTGCTGGCGTAGGAGACCTGCACCCGCACCGTCAGCCGGCTGCGGTGCCGGCCCCCGAACAGGCCGCTGGTCGCGGCGGACAGGTCCTCGAAGACGACCCGGACAGCGGGGAGGTACGACTCGCCCGCATCCGTGAGCCGCAGGCTGCGGGGCAGCCGCTCGAACAGCGGCACCCCGAGGTGCGCCTCCAACGTCCGCACCCGCTGGCTGACCGCCGAGGCCGACAGGTGCAGCTCGGCGGCCGCGGCAGCGAAGCTGAGATGCCGGGCGGCGGCCTCGTAGGCGTGCAGCCCCAGCAGCGGCGGAATCGAGGTGGTCACGGTGTCTCCCTTCGAGCCACACATTCTGGACCCCTTAAGGCCCCAAAACCTCGTTTGACGCTGGTCTGCCGGCGGCCCACGCTGACATTCGTGACCACCACGACCCCATCCGCCGCCGACGTCACCCTCGCCGAGCGCCACCTGAGCCTCACCCTCGGGGACCACGAGACGTGGTTCCACCACGTCTGGCTGCGCGACAACTGCTGGTGCCCCGAGTGCCGGGTCGCCCAGTCGGGGGAGCGGCGGCTCGTCACGGCCGACATCCCGGCCGACGTCGCGCCGCGCTCGGTGGCCTGGGACGCCCGCACGCTGCGCATCACCTGGTCCGACGGTCACACCTCGTCGTACTCCGCGGCCTGGCTGCGGACCCACGACTACTGCGAGCCCGCGCGCCGGGGCCGCCGGCACGAGCCCCGGCTCTGGAACGCCGGGCTCGACGCGGTGCCCGTCTACGAGCACTCCGACGTGGTCGGGACCAGCGAGGGGCAGCTCGCCTACCTGGACGCGGTCAGGGACTACGGAGCGGCGGTGGTGCGCGGCACCCCGACCGTCGACGGCGAGGTGGCCCGGTTCGCGGAGGCGGTCGGTCACGTGCGCGAGACGGCCTTCGAGCGGGTGCACAACGTGCGCCACGACCCGGTCGGCTACAACGTCGCGCACACCGCGCTGGCCCTCCTGCCGCACACCGACCTGCCGAGCTACCACTGGCCGCCGAGCGTGCAGCTGCTCCACGTGCTGGTCAACGACGCCACGGGCGGGGAGAGCACGATCACCGACGGCTGGGCGATCCTGGCCGACCTGCGTCGCGACGACCCGGCCGCCTTCGACACGCTGTGCCGGGTGCCGGTCGGCTACCAGCTCTTCAGCGAGCAGGAGGACACGGCTGCCAGCGCGCCGATGGTGCAGCTCGACACCGAGGGACGCGTGCGGATCTTCCGGTTCTCCAACCAGCTGGCCACCCCGCTCGACGTGCCCTTCGACGAGGTGGAGGCCTTCTACGCCGCCGCCCGCACCCTGGGTCGGATGGTCGCCGGTGGCCGGTACACCGTCGCCTTCCGCATGGCCGCCGGCGACCTGCTCACGGTCCACGGTCACCGGGTGCTGCACGGGCGGCGCTCGTTCGACGCGGCCAGCGGAGCCCGTCACCTCCAGGACGTCTACCTGGAGTACGACGACCTGATGGCGCGCCGCCGGGTGCTGCTCGGCGTCCACCGGCCACTGCCCGCCACGGCCGGGACGGAGGACGCGTGAGCGGCACGGTCGGGTTCACCCGGATGGCCGACGGCACCGCCGAGGAGTACGCCCTGCTCGGCCGGATCGAGGCCGAGGAGCTCCGGTCCTTCCCCGACCGGGTGCTCGGCTGGCTGCGCACCCTCGACGAGTCCGCGGGATACCGGATCAGCCGGCTCGAGCACTGCCTGCAGGCCGCCACCCGGGCGCACCGCGCGGGCGAGGACGAGGAGACCGTGGTGTGCGCGCTGCTGCACGACATCGGTGACCACCTCGCCCCGGCGAACCACTCCGAGGTGGCGGCCGCCGTGCTCCGGCCCTACGTCAGCGAGCGCAACCACTGGATCGTCGCGCACCACGGGGTCTTCCAGGGGTTCTACTATTTCCATCACCTCGGGCAGGACCCGAACGCCCGGGACCGCTGGCGCGAGCACCCCCACTACCAGGCCACCGTGGACTTCTGCGAGCGCTACGACCAGAACAGCTTCGACCCCGACTACGACTGGGAGCCGTTGGCGTTCTTCGAGCCGATGGTGCGCCGGGTGCTCTCGCGCGAGCCACGGCAGCCGGCCCCCTGAGCGCTATCGGGTGCGGCGGCTGATCTGCTCGCGCTTGGTCTCGTTGACCGCGGACTCGTAGGCGGTCACCAGCGCCTGCACGGTGACCGGCTTGAACCGCTCGACGACCTCGCGCAGCTGGTCGGCCGAGGTGCCGCCCTCGACGTAGGCCGGCCAGACCTTGGTCCGGAAGAGCTCGGTGAGCTCTTCGGCGACCTTCCGGCCGTGCTCGGTGAAGATGTCCTGCGCCGCCAGGGCCGCGTCGAGCGGCATGCCCAGGTCGAGCAGTGCGATGCCGACCGAGAGGTGGGCGATCGCGACCTGGAACTTGCCCTGCTTGGTGGGGAAGACGATGCCGAGCGCGTTGAGGGTGTCGAGGTCGTCCTCGCTCAGCGGTCGTCCGGCCCGCCGCCCCAGCTCGCGCCGCGACAGCGTCTCGGGGAGCTCGGCCATCCACGGGGCGAGCAGCGTGCGGTGCAGCGCGATGGTCTCCGGTGCTGCGTCGGGCGGGATGCGCGCGACGTACTTCTCGATCGCGGACAGCGTGAAGCCGTGGGCCTGCAGCTCGCGCACCAGCTCGAGCCGCGCCACGTGGTCGAGGGAGTAGTAGCCCGAGCGTCCGCGCCGGATCGGGGGTGGCACCAGGCCCTTGGTGGCGTAGAAGCGGATGTTGCGCACGCTCAGGCCGACCCGGCGGGTCAGCTCGTCGAGCGTCATCAGCCGGCCGGCGACGTCGTCACGCCGGTCGGCACGCTGGTCGGCGAGGTCGGGCTCGTCACGGGGCTGGGACATCGCGCCTTCGCGGGGCAGGAGGGACGGTGGGCAGGAGGGACGAGAGGGGTTGCGGAGATCACCCCGAGGATGGTTGACGACGTTAACAGTATGAGTGTCACAATCGATGATCAGGTCCGCCCCCGACACGTTCCTCGACAGTTTGGACATCCGGCATGGCTGAGCAGCCCCAGGCCTTCGTGTACGACGCGATCCGCACCCCTCGTGGCAAGGGCAAGAAGAACGGCAGCCTCCACGAGGTCAAGCCCGTCGACCTCGTCGTCGGGCTGCTCGACGAGGTCCGCAAGCGCAACCCGGGGCTCGACCCGGACCGCGTCGACGACGTCGTCCTCGGCGTGGTCAGCCCGATCGGCGACCAGGGCGGTGACATCGCCAAGACCGCCGCGCTCGCCGCGGGCTATCCCGAGACTGTCGCCGGCGTGCAGCTGAACCGCTTCTGCGCCTCGGGCCTCGAGGCCGTCAACCAGGCCGCGATGCGGGTGCGTTCCGGCTTCGAGGACCTGATCCTCGCCGGAGGCGTCGAGTCGATGTCCCGGGTGCCGATGGGCTCCGACGGCGGCGCCTGGGCGATGGACCCCCGGACCGCCCTCGACACCTCGTTCGTGCCGCAGGGCATCGGCGCGGACCTGATCGCGACGCTGGAGGGCTGGAGCCGCGAGGACGTGGACGCCTACGCCGCCGAGTCCCAGGCCCGGGCGGCCAAGGCCCAGGCCAACGGCTTCTTCGACCGTTCCGTGATCCCGGTCCGCGACCTCAACGGGCTGACCGTCCTGGAGCGCGACGAGTTCATCCGTCCCGGCACCACCGTCGAGAGCCTCGCCGGGCTCAAGCCTTCGTTCGCGCAGATCGGCGACGAGGGCGGGTTCGACTCGGTGGCGCTCGAGAAGTACCACTGGGTCGAGGAGATCGACCACGTGCACCACGCCGGGAACTCCTCCGGGATCGTCGACGGCGCCGCGGTCGTCGTGGTGGGCACCGAGCAGGTCGGCAACGAGCTCGGTCTGACCCCGCGGGCGCGGGTCCTTGCGACTGCGGTCTCCGGCGCCGACCCGACGATCATGCTGACCGCGCCGGCCCCCGCCTCGCGCAAGGCGCTGGCCAAGGCCGGGCTCGCCGTCGAGGACATCGACCTGTTCGAGATGAACGAGGCCTTCGCCGCCGTGGCGATGCGCTTCATGCGCGACCTCGACCTGCCGCACGAGAAGGTCAACGTCAACGGGGGTGCCATCGCCATGGGCCACCCGCTCGGTGCCACCGGGGCGATGATCCTCGGCACGCTGATCGACGAGCTCGAGCGCCGCGACCTGCGCTACGGCCTGGCCACGCTCTGCGTCGGCGGCGGCATGGGTGTCGCCACCGTCGTCGAGCGCATCTGAGCCCCCGAACGTCCACCAGGAACGCGGCCGCGACCGGCGCGACCACCCGTGAGGAACCCATGACCGACACGCAGCAGCAGCCCGCAGTCCGCTACGACCGGGACGCCGACGGGATCGTCACCCTCACCCTCGACGACCCCACCGCGAGCGCGAACACGATGAACGAGGCCTACCGCGACGCGATGAGGGCCGCCGTCGACCGCCTGGTGGCCGAGAAGGACGGCGCCGGCGGGATCACCGGCGTGGTGGTGACCAGCGCGAAGAAGACGTTCTTCGCCGGCGGCAACCTGAAGAAGATGGTGCAGGCCGGCCCCGACGACGCCCCGCTGCTGTTCGCGGAGGTCGAGGCCATGAAGGCCGACCTGCGACGGCTCGAGACGCTCGGGCGCCCGGTGGTCGCCGCGATCAACGGGGCCGCGCTCGGCGGCGGTCTCGAGATCGCGCTCGCCTGCCACCACCGGATCGCCTTCGACGACCCGCGCACCGAGCTCGGCCTGCCGGAGGTCACGCTCGGCCTGCTGCCCGGAGGCGGTGGCGTCACCCGCGTGGTCCGGATGCTCGGCCTCACCGACGGGCTCATGAAGGTGCTCCTCACCGGCACCCGCTTCAAGCCGGCCCAGGCGCTGGAGGTCGGGCTGGTCGACGAGCTGGTCAGCGACCGGGACGACCTCGTGGTCGCCGCCAAGGCGTGGGTCCTCGACCACCGGGCCGACGAGCAGGCCGCCGTACAGCCGTGGGACCGGCCGGGCTACAAGATGCCCGGCGGCACGCCGAGCAACCCCAAGCTCGCGGCGTTCCTGCCGGCCTTCCCGGCCAACCTGCGCAAGCAGACCAAGGGCGCGAACTACCCGGCGCCCCGGGCGATCCTGTCCGCCGCCGTCGAGGGGGCGCAGGTCGACTTCGAGACCGCGACCCGCATCGAGTCGCGCTACCTGACCCGGCTGATCGTCGGGCAGAACTCCAAGAACATGATCCAGGCGTTCTTCTTCGACCTGCAGGCGATCAACTCCGGGTCGCTGCGCCCCGACGGCTTCGAGACGTTCCGGGCCACGCGCCTGGGCGTGCTCGGCGCCGGGATGATGGGCGCGGGGATCGCCTACCAGGCCGCCCGCTCGGGCATCGAGGTGGTGCTCAAGGACGTCAGCGTCGAGAACGCGGAGAAGGGCAGGGCGCACGCGGAGTCCCTGCTCGACCGGCAGGTCGCCAAGGGGAAGCTGACCGAGGAGGACAAGCAGCTGGTCCTGGGCCGCATCCGTCCCACCGCCGACCCCGCCGACCTCGCGGGCTGCGACGTGGTCATCGAGGCGGTCTTCGAGGACCCGGGACTGAAGGCCAAGGTGTACGCCGAGGTCCAGGACGTGGTGAACCCGGACGCCCTGCTGTGCTCGAACACCTCGACGCTGCCGATCACCGAGCTCGCGGACGGTGTGAACCGGCCCGAGGACTTCATCGGCATGCACTTCTTCTCGCCGGTCGACCGGATGCCGCTCGTCGAGATCATCAAGGGCGAGAAGACCTCCGAGGAGACGATCGCGCGCGCCGTCGACGTGGTCCAGCAGATCAAGAAGACGCCGATCGTGGTCAACGACAGCCGTGGGTTCTTCACCTCGCGGGTCTACGGGACGCTGCTCACCGAGGCGGCCGCGCTGCTCGAGGAGGGGGTCGACCCGCAGACCGTCGAACGTGCCGCCACCCTGGCGGGCTTCCCGGCACCGCCGCTGGCGATGCTCGACGAGGTGTCGCTGACCCTGACCCAGCACATCCGCAAGGCCACCGAGGAGGCCGCCGCGCGCGAGGGCGTCGAGCTGCCGGCCCAGCCCGGCCAAGGTCTCATCGACCGGATGGTCGAGGAGTTCGGGCGCACCGGGAAGGCCGCCGGCTCCGGCTTCTACGACTACCCCGCCGACCGGGGAGCGCGCAAGCGGCTCTGGCCGGGGCTGCGCGAGCACTTCGCGCGGCCCGACGTGGCGCTTCCCCTCCTCGACATCGAGGAGCGGTACCTGTTCCGGATGGCGCTCGAGACCGCGAAGTGCTTCGCCGAGGGTGTCATCGACTCCGCGGCCGCAGCCAACATCGGCTCGATCATGGGCATCGGCTTCCCCCCGCTGTACGGCGGTGCGGTGCAGTACATGCAGGGCTACGAGGGCACGAGCGCCGACGGAGCCGCCCGGACGGGGCTCACCGGCTTCGTGGCCCGGGCCCGCGAGCTCGCGGCGACGTACGGCGAGCGCTTCGCTCCTCCCGAGTACGTCGTCCGGCTCGCCGAGAGCGGGGAGCGCTTCCCCGCCTGACGACGACGGTGCTAGGAACGGGCGTTGCCCCGGTTTGTCCACATCTGCCCCGCGGAGGGGCGATCCACGGCACCATGGATCGGTGACCCTTCCGCGCAACCAGTCCTCCTCCGCGCCCCCCGCCGACCGGACCACCGCCGTGGTGGACGTGGCCGCGCTCTGGGTGCGCTTCGGCGCCGTGGACGCCGTCCGGGGCATCGACCTCCAGGTCGCCCCCGGCGCGGCCACCGCCCTGCTCGGACGCAACGGCGCCGGCAAGTCCACCACGATGCGGGTACTCGCCGGGGTGATCCCGCCGACCGGTGGCCGGGTGCTCGTCGACGGCCTCGACGTGGCGACCCAGACGCTGGCGGTCAAGCGGATCACCGGCTACTGCCCCGACGTCGGCGGCCTGGTGCCGCGGGCCACCCCCTGGGAGCACCTGCAGCTAGCGGCTCGGCTGCGGCGGATGCCCGAGGGCTGGGAGGCTCGGGCCCGCGAGCTGCTCGAGCGGTTCGACCTCGGCGGTGCTGCGCACCGGGTCACCGCGGGCTTCAGCCACGGCATGGGCCGACGCATGTCGGTGGTGCTGGCCGCCTTCCACCAGCCCGGCGTGCTGCTGCTCGACGAGCCGTTCGACGGCGTCGACCCGCTGGGTGTCGAGGCGACCATGGACGTGATCGCCGATGCGCGCGCCGGCGGCGCCGCGGTGCTGGTCTCCACGCACCTGCGCGAGCTGGCCGTGCAGGCGTGCCAGCACGCGATGGTGCTGCGCGGCGGCTCCGCAGTAGCGGAGCTGTCCGCAGCAGAGATGAGTGGCGAGGACGGTGCGGGTGTCTACCGTGCACTCCTCGACTGAGACGGGCGCCCTCGCGGAGGTCCGACGCGCCACCGGGGACCTCGGCTCGCTGCTCCGCTTCCGGGTTGCCGGCCTGCGCGGCCGCGCGCGCCGTGCCGTCCCGATCGCGCTCGGCGTCATGGCGCTGGTCACCCTGGCGTGCGCGGCGGTCCCGGCCTTCGTCGCCGAGCAGGCCCTCACCCGCCGTGACGTGCTGCTGCTGCTGCCCTCGGGCTACCTCTCCGTGCTCGTGGTCTCGATCGTCTCCAGCGCGACATCGGGCGGCGGCCGGGAGCTGCTGCCCCGCGACCAGGCGGTCGCCTTCCCGGTCAGCCCCACGACCGACCACCTCGGCGCGCTGTTGATGGCGCCGCTCAACGTCGCCTGGCTGCTGCAGGGTTGGGTGGTGCTCGGCGCGACGTCGTACGCCGTGGGCGCCCGCCCGGGACTTGTGCTCGCCCTGCTCCCGGTGCTGCTCTGGCTCGCCACGGCCACCACCGTGGCCCAAGCGCTCGCGTGGGGCGTGGAGTGGGTGCGCCGCAAGCCACAGGGCAGGTACCTCGTCCGCGCCGGGGCACTCCTGCTCGCCGCAGTCGCGGCCACGCTCGTCGCCACCGACACCCTGACCGACCTGCTCGACCACAGCCCGACCGTGCGTATCGCCGTCGGGGTGGTCGACGGGTGGCGCGGAGACTGGTGGCCGTGGTCGCGGCTGATCCTCGCCCTGCTCGTGCTGACGGCCGCCGCGCTGGTGCTCGGTACCTGGCTCGCGGTTCGGGTCGCCCGACGGCCGGCCCGCGACGAGCTGCGCGCCGAGAGCTCCCTGCGCTCCTCGCGCCGCCACCCGACCTCCGACCTGGCCGCGTTGATGCGCACCGACCGAGCCGGGATCTGGCGGTCGGTGCCGATGCGTCGCGGCATGGTGGTGCTCGCGCTCCTCCCCGGCCTGGCCGCGGTGGGGGGGTCCTTCAGCTGGGACATGCTCGGGATCTTCCCGGGGCTCGTCGCGGCCGGCGGGGCGCTGCTGTTCGGGGTGAACTCCTGGTGCCTCGACGGTCGCGGCGCCCTGTGGCGCGACAGCCTCCCGGTCAGCCCGCGGCTGGGGTTCCTCTCCCGTGCCCTGGTGCTGCTGGAGATCCTGCTGGCCGCGACGCTCGTCACGCTGGCGGTGGCCTCCGTGCGCGCGGGCCTGCCCACGGCCTCGGAGCTCGTCGCGGTGCTCTGCGCGAGCCTGGTCGTCACGCTGCAGGTGGTGGCCACCTCACTGCACTGGTCGGTCCGCCATCCCTACGCCGTGGACCTGCGCAGCTCCCGTGCCACACCGGCCCCGCCGCTGGTGATGGTCGGCTACTCCTCGCGGCTCGCGCTCACCACGACGTTCACCGGTCTGCTGTTCAACATGCTCGCGCACTCGTCGTGGGGGTGGTCGCTGGCGCTGGCGGTCCCCTTCCTCGTGTGGTCGGGCGTCAAGCTGACCCGCGCCGCGGCCGCCTGGGCCGATCCCTCCACCCGCTCCTGGGTGGTGGCCACGGTCGCCAGCTAGGTCCGGTCGCGCTGCCGAAGGGCGGCGTGGGCGGCGTTGGCGCCGCACGCTCCGTGCACCCCGCCGCCCGGGTGCGCGGACATCGAGGCCAGGAAGAGCCTCCGCACCGGGGTGGTCGCCCCACCGAGGCCCGGCACCGGCCGCAGCACCAGCTGCTGGCGCAGCGCCCCCGTGCCGCCGTTGAGGGCGCCGTTGCGTAGGTTCGCGTCGCGACCCTCCAGCTCGTGCGGGCCGAGCACCCGGCGGGCCACGATGCGCTCCGCGAGACCGGGGGCGTACTCCTCGACCCGGGCCTGGATCCGGTCCGCCATCCGCTCGACGTCATCGTGGTCCCATCGCCCCGTGACGCCTCCCGTGCCGGTTCCGTCCCCGGCGTCGGAGCGGACCTGCTGCGGCACGTGCGTGTAGGCCCACAGGGACTCCGAGCCCTCGGGCGCGCGAGTGGGGTCCACGGTGGCCATCTGCCCCATCAGCAGGAACGGCCGGGAGGGTACGGCGCCCGCCTCGAGCTGCTGCTGGAAGGTCGTGACCTCGGCGACCGACTCGGACAGGTGCACGGTCCCCGGGGCGGTCGCGGGCGGGTCTGCCCAGGGGACGGCGCCGTCCAGCGCCCAGTCGACCTTGACCGTGCCCGGGTCCCAGCGGAACCACCGCATCAGCCGGCGGGTGCGGCCGGGAAGGTCGTGCCACGGCACCAGGCCGCCGTACAGGGCGGGGGCGGAGACGTCGGCGAGCACGGCTCGGGCGGCGCGCAGCGTCGAGCCGCCGGAGGTGCGCACCCCCCAGGCGGTCCCCTCGCGCACCAGCACCCGCTCGACGGACTCCCCGCAGACGACGCGGCCGCCGCGGCTCTCCAGCCGCCGCACGAGCGCGTCGGCCAGTGCCGAGGCCCCGCCCGTGGGCGCGGGATAGCCGTGCGTCTGGGCGGTCATGGCCAGCAGCAGACCGTAGACGCCCGACCCCAGGGATCCCAGCGCGGTGTCACCGTGCGCGGCGTTGCCGGCGACGAGCATCCGGGCGCGGTCGCCGTGGAACTGCCGGTTCACGAAGCCCTCCGCCGACCCCGCGGCGGCCCGCAGCAGCGTGGCGGCTCCACGGCCCGGGATACGGCGCAGCGCGCGGCCACCGAGACGCACCGGAGGGAAGGGGGTCATCAACGCGTCGACCAGCTCCTCGCCGACCCGGTCCCACACCGCGCACAGCCGCAGCCAGGCGTCGCCGTCGCCGGGGGTGTGCGCCTCGAGCCCGCGCGCCGTCTGCTGGCGGTCCCGGTGCAGCAACGCCCAGCCGCCGTCGCGGAAGGGCGTGCCGACCACGGCCGGGGCGTGCGACCAGCGCAGGCCGTGCTCCTCGAGCCGCAGCTGCCGGATGGCCGGGGAGATCATCGCCAGCGGGTGGAAGGAGCTGAAGGTGTCATGCACGTAGGACGGGTGCACCTCGCGGGCGCTGTGCACGCCCCCGCCGTACGACGGCTGCGCCTCGAGCACGAGCACGTCCCAGCCGGCGTCGGCGAGCAGGTTCGCCGCGACGAGCCCGTTGGGCCCGCTCCCGACGACGATCGCGTCCGCGTCAGCGCTCACGTCGGTGGACATCGCTGCGGGGACCGCTCGCTACCGGCCGCGGATCACTGGCCCTGGCTGCCGATCGCGCACTTCATCATCGGCTCCACCAGCTGCTTCTTGGCGGCCTCCTGGTCGCCCTGGAAGATCTGGGTGAACATGCCCCGGAGGCTCTTGTCGTTCAGCGCCTTGTCGACGCACGGCTTCATCTGCTTCGGGACGCTGCCGCTCTTGTCCATGGCACCCTGCATCATCTTCACCACGTCGGTGCACCCGAACAGCACGGTGGTGGCCTTCTTCGCGTCGCCGGCCGACATCTTGACGTCGGTGACGCTGTCCTTGGTCTTGAGGTCCTTGTCGAGCAGCTTGTACTTCTGGAGCTGGTCGGTGCCGATCTTGTCGACGAGTCCCTTGCCGATGCAGTCCGCGTCCTTCTTCTTCATCGAGAAGAAGCTCGAGGTGCCGCTCGCCTTCTTCTGCGACTTCATGATCGACGCGGAGATGTTCGTGGCGGCCGTGTCGTCGTTGTTGCCACCACAGCCGCTCAGCGTGAGCGCGAGCACGATGAAGGCGCCCGCTGTCCTGGTCCTGGTCCCGGTGAGAGTCATGGTGGTGGTCCCCAGAGTCGAAGGTGGAGAAGCGACGAAGGTGGAGCGTGCCGGCTGCGCCGGTGGCGCCACACCCACGGGCAGCCTAACCGTCGAGACCGGTGGCTGACCCCGGGGTCCGGGCTCCGTCTAGGGTCGGCTCATGGACTTCTCCCCCTCGTCGCGGGCCGCCGACCTCTCCGAGCGTGTCCGCTCGTTCATGGCCTCGGAGATCGAGCCGATCGAGCCGCAGTACCACCGTGACCTGGCCGCCCGCCGGGAGGGCGGCGGCGACCCGTGGACCCCGTCGCCGGTGATCGCCGAGCTCCAGGCCAAGGCGCGTGCCCAGGGGCTGTGGAACCTCTTCCTCCCCCGCGAGCACGCCGGCGAGTACGCCGTCCGCTTCGGGACCCACGGGGGTGAGGGGCTCTCGAACGTCGACTACGCCCCGATCGCCGAGCTCAGCGGCCGGTCGGCGCTCGCGCCCCACGTGTTCAACTGCAACGCGCCGGACACCGGGAACATGGAGGTGCTGCTGAAGTACGGCACCG
This sequence comes from uncultured Actinomycetota bacterium, assembly GCA_963810435.1. Lineage (GTDB taxonomy): Bacteria > Actinomycetota > Actinomycetes > Propionibacteriales > Nocardioidaceae > Nocardioides_B. The sequence continues at coordinate 751,885 of CAWENL010000003.1, read as the reverse complement.
ACGAGCAACGCGCCAGCTGGCTGGAGCCGCTGCTGGAGGCCCGCATCAGGAGCGCGTTCACGATGACCGAGCCGGACGTCGCCTCCTCGGATGCGACGAACATGGCGGCCACCGCGGTCGTCGACGGCGACGAGGTGGTGATCAACGGGCGCAAGTGGTGGTCGACGGGGGTGGGCCACCCGGACTGCAAGATCTTCGTGTTCATGGGGCTCACCGACCCCGACGCCGATCGGCACGCGCGTCACACGATGGTGCTGGTGCCGCGCGACACCCGCGGCGTCAAGGTGGAGCGGATGCTCTCGGTGATGGGCATGCAGGACGAGCCGCACGGTCACGGCGAGGTGTCGTTCACCGACGTGCGGGTGCCGCTGTCGAACGTGCTGCTCGGGCCCGGTCGAGCCTTCGAGATCGCGCAGGGGCGGCTCGGCCCCGGGCGGGTGCACCACTGCATGCGGCTCGTCGGGCTCGCGGAGACGGCCCTCGAGCACGCCGTGCGCCGGACGACGCAGCGCACCGCGTTCGGGCGTCCGCTGGCCAAGCTCGGCGGCAACCAGGAGCGCATCGCCGATGCGCGCATCGCCATCGACCAGGCGCGGCTGCTGGTGCTGCACGCCGCCTGGAAGCTCGACACCGCCGGACCACGGGGGTCGCTCTCGGAGGTCAGCCAGATCAAGGTCGCGGTGCCGAACATGGCTCAGCAGGTGATCGACATGGCGATGCAGATGCACGGCGGCGGTGGCTTCACCGACGACTACCCGCTCGCAGCGGCTTGGGTGAGCGCCCGCTCGCTGCGGATGGCCGACGGGCCCGACGAGGTGCACCGCGGCGTGATCGCCAAGCTGGAGCTGGGGAAGCACGCGTGAGGGTCCTGGTCACCGGCGGCGCCGGCGGGCTCGGTGCAGCGCTGGCGCGGCGGTTCGTGGACCGCGGCGACCAGGTGCTCTCGGTCGACCTCACCGACCCCGACCCCGACGCCGTGCCGGGGGCCGTGGCCCGGCGGCTCGACGTCACGTCCGAGAGCGACTGGGCCGCGACCCGCGACTGGGTGGCCGCCGAGTGGGGCGGGCTCGACGTGCTGGTCAACAACGCCGGCATCGCCGGTGGCGGCCGGGTCGACCGCTGCTCCCTCGACGAGTGGCGCACGATCTTGGAGGTGAACCTGCTCGGCGTGGTCGGCGGCACCCGGGCGTTCGTCGCGATGATGAAGGCGCAGGGCTCCGGCCGCATCGTGAACACCGCCTCGCTCGCCGGGCTCGTGCACCCTCCCGGCATGGGCTCCTACAACGCGACGAAGGCGGCGGTGGTGGCGTTCAGCGAGACGATGTCGCACGAGCTCGCGCCGTACGGCGTGGGGTGCACGGCCGTCTGCCCGTCGTACTTCCGGACCGGCCTGATGAGCTCCATGAGGGGCGAGGACGAGGGGCTCGCGCAGATCGTGACGCGGATGGTGGAGACCTCCTCGATCACCGCTGACGAGATCGCCGCGGCGGTCCTGACCGGCATCGACGAGGGGCAGGACCTGGTGGTGCCCGACGAGCCGGCGCGGATCGCCTACGCCCTCAAGCGCAGTGACCCCGAGGCCTACACGGCGCAGATGCGCCGGCTGGGCGCGAGCCTGAAGGAGCGGTCGTGAGCGATCCCAGCGTGGCAGTGCGGGAGGAGGACGCGTTCGACGTCGAGGCCGTCGCGGCCTGGCTGCGCGAGCACGGCTCCGAGGTGCCCGCGGGGGAGCCGCAGGTGCGCCAGTTCCCCGGCGGAGCGTCGAACCTCACCTACCTGCTGTCCTATCCCTCGCGCGACCTGATCCTGCGCCGGCCGCCCGCCGGCGTGAAGGCCAAGAGCGCGCACGACATGCGCCGCGAGTTCACGATCCAGTCCCGGCTGGCCCCGGTCTTCGGCTACGTCCCCGACATGGTCGCCTTCTGCGACGACCAGGACGTGATCGGCTCCGACTTCTACGTGATGACGCGCCTCGACGGGACGATCCTGCGGCGCGACCTCCCCGACGGACTGTCCCTGACCCCGCAGGAGGCGCGGACCCTGTGCACCGGCTTCCTCGACGTGCTCGTCGAGCTGCACTCCGTCGACCCCTCGCAGGCCGGGCTCGACGACCTCGGCAAGGGCGCCGGCTACACCGCCCGCCAGGTCGGGGGCTGGTCCGACCGCTACCGCAAGGCGCGCACCGAGAACGTCGGCGACTACGAGCGCATCATGGGCTGGCTCGACGCGCAGCAGCCGGCCGAGGACGTCGCGACCTGCGTGATCCACAACGACTTCCGGCTGGACAACGTCGTGCTCCGGGACGCGGACGGCGACGACCCGATGCGCATCGTGGGGGTCCTCGACTGGGAGATGGCCACCCTCGGCGACCCGCTGATGGACCTCTCCGGCGCCTTGGCCTACTGGATCCAGGCCGACGACGACGAGGCGTTCCGCGCCGTACGCCGGCAGCCGTCGCACCTGCCCGGGATGCTCACGCGCGCCGAGATGGTCGAGTACTACACCTCGCGCAGGGGGTTCACCGTCACGCCCGAGCAGTGGCGTTTCTACGAGGTCTTCGGGCTGTTCCGGCTCGGCGTGATCGCCCAGCAGATCTACTACCGCTACCACCACGGCCAGACGCACAACGAGGAGTACGCCCGCTTCCTGCCGTTGGTCCGGCTGCTCGACGACCGCTGCAACGCGCTCATCGACGAGGCGGCCGGGTGACGCGGGCGTGAGCGTGATCCTGCTGGTGCGGCACGGGCAGGCGTCCTTCGGTGCCGCCGACTACGACCAGCTCTCCCCGCTCGGGGAGCAGCAGTCGCGGGTCCTGGGTGCGGCGCTGACCGCACGCGGCGTACGCCCGGACCTGGTGCTGCGCGGCTCGATGAAGCGTCATCGGCAGACGGCGGCGGCCGCCGTCTCCGGGGGCGGCTGGGGCAGCGACGTGCACGAGGACGCCGGCTGGGACGAGTTCGACCACCTCACCACGCTGAGCGGGGCCGTGCTCCTCGACGACGTGTCGGGCGAGTCGTACGACGAGCGGGCGGTCCGCTTCGAGGCCACCATCGACCGATGGGCCTCCGGGCAGCACGACGACGAGTACCACGAGAGCTTTCCTGTCTTCCGGGACCGGGTCGGCGGCGCGCTCGACCGGCTGCTGGCGCGGCTGGAGCCGAAGCAGACCGCAGTGGTCTTCACCTCCGGTGGCCCGGTCTCGTGGGTGGCGGCGTCGCTCACCGACGGCGGCCTGCCCGCCTGGGCCCGGCTCTCGAAGGTGGTGGTCAACTCCTCGGTCACGAAGGTGCTCGCGGGCCGCCGCGGCACCCACCTGATCTCGTTCAACGACCACAGCCACCTCGAGCCCGAGCCGGACCTGCTCACCTATCGCTAGTCCGCTGGTCCGCTGGTCCGCCGGGCCTGCCGGTCCCTCCGGACGGACGGGGGGACACCGTCTGACATGCTCGCCGCCATGGCCACGACGATCCTGATCACCGGTGCGAGCAGCGGTCTCGGCGCGGAGATGGCCCGCCAGTTCGCGGCCCTCGGCCACCACCTCGCGCTCGCCGCGCGCCGCACCGACCGCCTCGAGAGGCTCCGCGCCGAGATCATCGCCGACCACCCGGGTGTCCGGGTCGAGGTGCGCGCCCTCGACGTGGACGACCACGAGCAGGTCTTCGAGGTCTTCCGTGCCTTCGCGCGCGACTTCGGCACCCTCGACCGGGTCGTGGTCAACGCGGGGTTGGGCAAGGGCGCCCCGCTGGGCACCGGCCGCTTCGAGGCGAACCGGGCGACCGCGATGACCAACTTCGTGGGCGCGCTCGCCCAGACCGAGGCCGCGCTCGAGATCTTCCGCGCCCAGAACTCCGGCCACCTCGTGATGATCTCCTCGATGTCGGCCATGCGGGGCATGCCCAAGACGGTGACGACGTACGCCGCCACCAAGGCCGGCGTGGCCCACCTCGCGGAGGGGGTCCGCCTCGACGTACGCCGGACGCCGATCAAGGTCACGGTGATCTACCCCGGCTACATCCGCTCGGAGATGAACGAGCGTGTGAAGAACGCACCGTTCATCGTCGGCACCAAGCAGGGCGTGGCCGCGATCGTCGACGCCGTGGAGAAGGGGAAGCGGTCCGCCCGCGTCCCGGCGTGGCCGTGGGTGCCGCTCGGACTGGCCCTCAAGCACCTCCCGCTCCCGCTGGCCCGCCGGCTGATGGGCTGAGCGCGGGCCCGGGGCCGTCGTGGGTGCGGACCGCCCCGACCGCGGCGGCCGTCACGGCGAGCACCCCCCACCACTGCCAGACGTCGAGGTGCTGGGCGAGGAAGAGCAGCCCGATCAGTGCACCGACCGCGGGTTCGGTGCTCGTCAGGATGCTGAACAGCCCGCTCGGGATGCGGTCGAGCGCGTGCGCCTGGAGCGTGTAGGCCAGCACGTCGCTCAGCACCGCGACCACCACCCCCAGCAGCACCACGCGGGGGTCGAGCACCCGCGTCCCCACCGTGGCCACCGCCAGCGGCACCATCGCCAGCGCCGCGAGGGAGGTGGACAGGGCCAGGCCCGCACGGGCGCCCACCTCGGCGGAGAGCCGCGGGAAGAGCACGATGTAGCCCGCCCAGGTCACCCCAGCGGCCAGGCCGGCGGCCACCCCGTCCAGGTGCCCCGCGGTCCCCCAGGCGCCGGGTCCGACGACCCCGGCCGTGGCGGCGACCCCGCCGCCGGCGAGGGCGGCCCACAGCAGGTCGACCGGTCGTCGCGACCCCGCCAGGGCGAGCGACAGCGGTCCGAGGAACTCCAGGGTCACCGCGACCCCCAGCGGCAGCACGTGCAGCGCCCGGTAGAAGCAGAGGTGGTGCACGACCAGCAGGACGGCGACCGCGAGACAGCGGCGGGCGATCCGAGCGGTGATCCGCGGGCGGGAGCGCACCAGCAGCACCAGTCCCACGGCGCCGAACCCCATGCGCAGGGCCACCGTGCCCACCACGCCGACCGCCGGCACCAGACGCGTGGCCACTGCCGCGCCGGACTCCAGCGCGACCACCCCGCCGAGGACAAGGACCGGGGCCGAGGGCGGCGGGACGTCCCTCGGCACGTCGGCGGCGCGGGTCGGCTTCACCGGAGGAGTATGACGGCGCTCGGCTCGGCGGTGCGCCGTCCGCGCCGGGCTCAGCGCTGAAGGGCCCGCCAGGCGCGGTAGCCGCCCACGAGGTCGGTGGCGTTGCGCAGGCCCAGCCGCTGCAGGCTCTCGGCCGCCAGGCTGGAGGAGTAGCCCTCGTTGCACACCACGATGACCCGCCGGTCCACGTCCCCGCAGCCGGGCAGCCGGTCCGGGGAGCTGGGGTCGAGCCGCCACTCCAGCACGATGCGCTCCACGACGAGGGCCCCCGGCAGCTCGCCCTCCGACAGCCGGTTCTCCGCAGGCCGGGTGTCGACGACCAGCGCACCCGCGGCCATCTCGTCGTCGAGCTCGTCGGGCTCGACACGGCGCAGCCGACGACGCGACTCCTCGAGGACCCGCTCGATGCTTGACCCCTCCACCGGTCCAGCGTAAGCCTGTGCTCCCGGGGCCGCGGCTGATGGCCATCATCGAGAAGAGGACGTTCATGAGCGGTCGCGTGGTGCACTTCGAGATCCCCTTCGACGACCAGGACCGCGCGCACGCGTTCTACGCCGAGGCGTTCGGCTGGTCGCTGACCCCGCTGCCGGAGATGCACTACGTGCTGGCGACGACGGGGCCCAGCGACCAGGGCCCCCCGAGCGAGCCCGGATTCGTCAACGGCGGGTTGCTGCAGCGGGGGCTGCCGGTGGGGGGCCCGGTCCTCATCGTCGACGTCGAGGAGATCGAGGCGGCACTGGAGAAGGTCGAGCAGCTGGGCGGCACCACCGTGTCGGCGAAGCAGGCGGTCGGCGACCTGGGCTACTCGGCGTACTTCAAGGACACCGAGGGCAACCTGATGGGGCTGTGGCAGAACGCCTGACCGCACCCGGCCCGGCCCCGGTTCCGACACCGGTGGCCGGCCCGGTCATCGCCTCGAGCGCCAGTTCTGGGCACCCACCACGATCATCCGCAGCTGCTGGACGGCGGTGCGCACGATCTCCTGCTCGACGTCGGGGCGTCGTGGCGGCGCCGAGATGATCGACTCCGCGGTCGAGACCATCGCGGTCACGATCAGGTTGGCCATGATGCGCAGGTCGTCGGAGGACCAGCTGCCGGCGACCGGCAGCCGGGCCAGGTCGGTGGCCAGCTCGCGCTCGACGAGCTCGAGCTCGTGCCGGATCGCCTCGCGGACCACGGGCGGGCCGCCGGTGCGCTCGCGGGCGACGAACCGGAAGTGCTCGCGGCGCTGGTGCACGTGGTCGACGAGCACGGCGACCGAGCCGGTGATCACCCCCTGCAGCTCGCCGGCTCCCTGACGTACGTCGCGCAGCATCTCGCGCAGGGACGCGAACGACTGGCCGACCAGAGCGAGCCCGAGCTCGTCGAGCGAGGCGAAGTGCCGGTAGAACGCCGTCGGCACGATGCCCACGGCCTTGGCCACCTGGCGCAGCGAGACGGTGGCGAGGCTCTCGGCGTCGGCCAGCCGCAGGGCCGCGTCCAGGATCGCCTGGCGGGTCTGCTCCTTGCGGTCCCGGCGCGTCTCGGCGGGGCCGACCCCCCGCTCCGCGTCCGTCACGGCGTCAGCGTACCGCCCCGCTCAGTGCACACCTGAACCCCAGATCGGGCCGCCACCTGGTCGACGAGGCGTGGGGCAGGTCACGCAAGCAGGGCCCGTTGAGGGCTTGACCATACCGAGGGTATGTCGTCTATGGTTTTTCAGTGTACGGCCGTTCACTGAACCGCCAGGAGACCGAACCATGAGCCTGACCCAGACCCTGCTCCGCTCGCCCGCCGTCGCCGCGCTCACGTCGCCGCACGGGGTCGACCGTTACCTCGAGCTGGTCAACCCGCTGTGGGCCGCGCACGAGGTGCGCGCCCGCGTGGTCCGGGTCCGCCGCGAGACCCTCGACACCACGACGCTGACCCTGCACCCCACCACCACCTGGACCGGCTTCCGTGCCGGGCAGCACGTCCAGCTCGGCGTCGAGGTGGACAAGGTCCGGCACACCCGCTGCTTCTCGATCAGCTCCTCGGACCTCAGGGAGAGGCTGAGCGGTGACCGCACCTTCGAGATCACCGTCCGCGGCCACGACGAGGGCCTGGTCTCGCGGCACCTCGCCCGGCACGCCGGGGTCGGCACCGTTGTCCACCTGTCCCAGGCCGAGGGCGACTTCGTGCTGCCCCCGCTGCTGCCGCGCAAGCTGCTGATGGTCTCCGGCGGATCGGGGATCACGCCGCTGATGTCGATGCTGCGCTCCCTGGTCGACTTCCGCTACGAGGGACGGATCACGTTCGTCCACTACGCACGCACCCCCGAGGAGACGATCTTCGCCGAGGAGCTCGACGACCTCGCCGCCCACGCGAACATCGACCTGACGGTCCTGCACACGCGCACCGGGGACAAGCGACTCAACGAGCTGCAGCTGCGGGGACTGTGCCCGACCTACCTCGACACCACGACGTTCGCGTGCGGGCCTGCCGGCCTGATCGAGACGCTGCGCGGGCTGTACGGCGAGCGTGACAACCTCCACGTCGAGTACTTCAAGACCTCGAGCCTCACCCGGGGCGACCTCGATCCCGACGATGTCACCGGGACCGTCAGCTTCAACCGGTCGGCGCGCTCGGCCGACAACAGCGGCCGGCCGATCCTCGAGCAGGCCGAGGCGGCCGGCCTCACGCCGGCGTACGGCTGCCGCATGGGGATCTGCCTGACCTGCACGTCCCGCAAGCGCGAGGGCACCGTACGCAACGTGGTCACCGGCGCCGAGTCGTCGCTGCCCGACGAAGACATCCAAATCTGTGTGAACCGGCCCGTCGGCGACTGCGTCGTCGACCTGTGACCGGCGACCCCACACCCCCCTACCGAGAGGCGCACCGATGAGCGACACCAGGATCACCTTGACCGACGAGCAGCTCGAGGCGTTCGGCGCCGAGATGGACGCGATCCGCACGCGGGTCGTCGCGTCGCTCGGCGAGGAGGACGCCGACTACATCCGGGGGATCGTGAAGACCCAGCGCGGCTTCGAGATCGCCGGCCGCGCCCTGATGTACCTCGGCTTCCTGCCTCCCGCCTGGGTCGCCGGCGTGGCCGCCCTGTCCGTGTCGAAGATCCTCGACAACATGGAGATCGGCCACAACGTGATGCACGGCCAGTACGACTGGATGAACGACCCGGCCCTGAACTCACGGATGTACGAGTGGGACACCATGTGCCCGAGCGAGCAGTGGAAGTACTCCCACAACTACATCCACCACACCTACACCAACATCCTGGGCAAGGACCGCGACGTCGGCTACGGCATCCTGCGCATGGACGAGGACCAGAAGTGGAACCCCTACTACCTCGGGAACCCGGTCTACGCGTTCCTGCTGATGGTGTTCTTCGAGTGGGGGGTGCTGCTGCACGACCTCGAGGTGGAGCGGATCGTCTCCGGCGAGCGGAGCTGGGCCGACACCAAGCACCTGCACCGGGGGATGATCCGCAAGGTCCGCAACCAGACGCTCAAGGACTACGTGCTGTTCCCCGCGCTGACCGGGCCGCTGTTCCCGCTGACGTTCGCGGGCAACCTGACCGCGAACCTCGTGCGCAACGTCTGGACCTTCGGCATCATCTTCTGCGGCCACTTCCCGGCCGGCGTCGCGACGTTCAGCGAGGAGGAGACCGAGGACGAGTCGCGCGGCTTCTGGTACTACCGACAGCTGCTCGGCTCGGCGAACATCACGGGCAGCCGGCTGTTCCACCTCATGACCGGCAACCTCTCGCACCAGATCGAGCACCACCTGTTCCCCGACGTCCCGGCCCGCCGGTACCCGGAGATCGCCCCGGAGATCCGGGCGCTCTGCGAGAAGTACGGGCTGGAGTACCACACCGGTCCGCTGCACCGGCAGCTCGGCAGCGTCGCGGCGAAGATCCTCCGGCTCGCGCTGCCCACCCGCAGGTCTCAGGATCCGGAGCCGGTTGCCGACCTGGCCGAGGCCGCCTGAGACTGGCCCCATGAAGGACGAGCTGAGCAGGGGCGAGATCCGCAAGGACGCCCTCCAGGACGGCGTCGAGGCGACCGCGACGGCGGTGGGCACGGTGGCCACCATCCTGACCACGGCGGTGCGCGACGTCGCCCGCGCCGTGGGCGGACTCGCCACCGACCTCTTCGAGATCCGGGACTCCGCCCGTCGGGCCCACCGCGACCACGACGGCCCGAACCACGACGGCCCGAACCACGACGGCCCGAACCACGACGGCCCGAACCACGACGGCCCGAACCACGACGGCCCGGACCACGACGGCCCCGGCCCCGAAGCCGGCCCCGAACCCGGCCGACCCTGACAAGACCGGGCGTCCGGTCAGGCCCAGCCCCCGAAGGTCACGGTGGCCTCGCGCAGGTGGAAGGACGCCAGCGGGCGCCGACCCTCCAGGAACGCCAGCGGGCCGCCGGGGCCGAAGCGCCACACCGCCCGGCCCGGGACGCCGCGTGCGGTGCCCCGGAACGGGCTGACCACGGGTGTGGCGTCCTCGCGGTGCTGCGAGGTGGCCGCGGAGAAGGGCAGCGGCAGCACCGCCGCCCCCGGCACGGTCGTGAACGTCGCACCGGCCAGGTGAGAGCCCTGTGCCACCCCGCTGAACGAGGTGCGCACCACGGGTCCGTAGGACCCGGACCGCAGCGGGAGGTCGGCCAGCTCCTTGGGGATCGCCCACAGCGACCGGCCGCCCTCACGGGAGACCGCCGAGTCGACCCAGATGTCGGTGATGCGCACCACCGGTGAGCGGCCCGCCCGCACGAGCCGGGCGACGAGGAGCTCGTGGTAGCTCAGCACGCCGCCCTCGAGGTAGTCCACGAAGGCGGCGCCGTACAGACCGGCCGCTCGGTCCGGGCGCCCCGTGGTCCGCACCGCGAACAGCGACAGCCAGGCCCGGGCCCGCAGCTGCCACGGCGGGGACGGGAAAGGCATCCGCCGACGGTAGGGGGAACATGCCGCGAACGACAACCAGTTCTGGCAGGGTTGGGCCTCTCACGACCAGACGTCCGGGAGACGCGTCGGTCGGCACTTGGAGGTGGCATGCACCATCGGGTGTGCGTCGTCGGCGCAGGAGCGTCGGGCATCGCCGCGACGCAGGTGCTGGCTGCGCGCGGCCTCGACGTCGACTGCTTCGAGGTGGGCAGCGAGATCGGCGGGAACTGGCGCTACGGGAACGACAACGGCATGTCCTCGGCGTACCGGTCGCTGCACATCAACACCTCGCGCGAGCTGATGGAGTACCGCTCCTTCCCGATGCCCGAGGACCTGCCGCAGTACCCCAGCCACTGGCAGATCGCGGCCTACTTCGACTCCTACGTCGACCACTTCGGGCTGCGCGAGAAGATCACGTTCCGCACCGAGGTCGTCAAGGTCGACCCGGTCGGCGGCGGGTACGTCGTGACGCTGCGCTCGCAGGGCGAGCACGGCGAGCCGTCCGAGCCGGAGACCCGCACCTACTCCCACGTGGTCGTCGCCAACGGGCACCACTGGGACCCGCGGTGGCCGGAGCCGTCGTTCCCCGGAGCGGAGACCTTCCCCGGCCAGCAGCTGCACGCGCACTACTACCGGACCCCCGACGCGCTGGCAGGCAAGCGCGTGCTGGTGCTGGGGATCGGGAACTCCGCCAGCGACATCGCGGTCGAGGCCTCGCGGGTCGCGGACGAGACCTACCTCGCGATGCGCCGCGGCGCCCACATCCTGCCGAAGTTCATGTTCGGCGTGCCCACCGACCACCTCACCGAGTCGCCGCTGGCGCGTGGGCCGCTGCGGCTCCAGCAGCTCGCGATGGCCGCGATGCTGCGGATCTCGCAGGGCAAGGTCACCGACTACGGGCTCCCGAGGCCGGACCACAGTGTCCTGCACGCGCACCCGACCGTCAGCGACGACCTGCTGACCCGGCTCGGGCACGGCGACATCACCGTGATGCCGAACGTCGACCGCTTCGAGGGCAGCAAGGTGTTCTTCGTCGACGGCCGGGCGGTCGAGGTGGACACCGTCGTCTACTGCACCGGCTACAAGGTGACGTTCCCGTTCCTGGACGAGCGGGTCGTGCCGACCCGGGACAACCACGTCGAGCTGTACCGCCGCGTCGTCGACCCGGACCACGCCGGCCTGTTCTTCGTCGGGCTGGTGCAGCCGTTGGGGGCGATCATGCCGCTGGCCGAGGCGCAGGCCGCCTGGGTCGCCGACCTGGTCGCCGGTGACGGTGCGCTGCCGACGTACGACGAGATGCGGCGGGAGATCCGGATCTACGACGAGTCGGTGAGGAGGCGCTACGTCACCTCCAAGCGGCACACGATCCAGGTGGACTTCCGCGCCTACCTGACCGAGCTCGCCCGCGAGCGCAAGGCCTCCCGCAAGCGGCGGGCGCGGTCCTAGCTGCGGGGGCCGCGTCGGGGAGGCGGCGCTGTGCTGTCGCGGACCACCAGCTCGGCCGCCAGCACCACATGCGTGGCCCGGCCCCGGGTGCCGGCCCGGTTGTGGTCCATCGCGGCGCGGAGCGCGGCTGCGGCGGCCTGGCCCTTCGCCTTGACGTCCTGGTGGACGGTGGTCAGCTGCGGGCGCAGCCGACGCGCCAGCGGGCTGTCGTCGAAGCCGACCACCGAGAGGTCGCCGGGCACGCCGAGACCCAGCTGCTCGGCTGCGCGCACCACGCCGTGCGCGATCACGTCGGAGAAGCACAGCACGCCGGTCGGCGGTTCGTCGGCGTCGAGCAGGCCGAGCGCGGCGACGTAGGCCTCCTCGTCGTCGCTGTGCTGCTGCCGGTTGACGACCGGGGTGAGGCCGGCCTCGCCCAGCGCGTCGAGGTAGCCGGTGAGCCGTTCACGCGAGACGAACTTCGAGCTCGCCGCGTCCTCGACCGGGTCGGTGACGATCCCCCCTTCGCCTCCGACCGCTGCGGTCATGACGGCCACCTTGCGGTGCCCGAGGTCGATCAGGTGCTGGGCGGCCGCCCGGGCGCCGCCCCGGTCGTCGACGTTCACGCAGCTGATGCCGCGGGTCGGCTCCTGGTCGACGAAGACGATCGGCATGCCCCGCCGCCGGAGCCAGTCGACGGCGGTGTTGTCCGGGTCGCAGGAGTAGACCACCGCGCCGTCCATCGCGACGTCGCGAGCCGGGATGACCTCGTCGACGACGGAGGAGGAGAGCAGGGTCAGGGCCAGCCCGGTCGGGGCGACCTCGTCCGCGACGGCCGCGAGGAAGCCGGTGGCGACGTCGTCGTCGAACGCGTAGCGCAGCGACGAGGTCAGCAGCACGCCGACGGCGCCCGTGGTGCCGCGTGCGAGGGCGCGCGCAGCGGGGTCGGGACCGACGTAGCCCAGCTTCCTGGCGGCGTCGAGGATCGTGCTGCGCAGCGACGTCGACAGCTGGTCCGGCCGGGAGAACGCGTTGGACACGGTCATCCTGCTGACGCCGACCTGGTCGGCGATCGTCTGCAGGGTCACTCGCGCCACGCCGCCAGGGTAGTGGGCACGCTCACGAGCGCCGCGCGTCCTCAGCGGGTCGGGCTCCAGGTGGCCCGGACCAGCGAGGCGTTGACCTGGCGGACCAGGGCGGCGAACGGCCGGGGACGGCGCCGGTGGGCCGGGGCGGCTCGTGCCGGGGTGGGGCCGGACTCGGGAGCGACGGCCGCGTCGCGGTCGTCGTAGACGAACTGGCGGGCCACCTGGTCGCGCGCTGCGTCGAATGCCAGAAGGTTGAACATGAGGAGCTCCTCGGTGTGCGGCAAGCTGGGCTATACCGCTACAGTAGCCTGGTGACTGTACCGATCAAGTGAGACCGGCCGGACGACGCTGTGATCCCCTTCACGCCGTGCTCAGCGGTCGGCGTTGCTCGGCCTTCTGGCGGGCAGCCCGGCGAACGCGATCGCGCCACCGGCGAACAGCAGCACCGCGCAGATCAGCTGCGCCTGCGCGTAACCGGCCGAGAAGACGGCCGGGCGCTGGTAGTCCGCACCACCGATGCCGACGACGGTCGGCAGTGCGGCCACCGCGAGCAGCGAGCCGGTGCGGGCGATCGCGTTGTTGATGCCGCTGGCGACCCCGGCGTACCGGTCGGGCGCAGCGGCCAGCACGCTCGAGGTGAGCGGTGCGACGAGGAGCACCAGACCGCAGGCGAAGACCAGCATCCCGGGCAGCACACCCGTCACGTAGCCGGTGTCGCGGTCGATCGGGCGCAGCAGCAGGGTCCCGATGCCGCAGAGCACCGGCCCGACCGCGAGGGGCAGGCGGGGTCCGATGCGCGCGGCCAGCGCACCCGAGCGTGAGGAGAACAGCAGCATCACCAGGGTCAGCGGCACCGTGGAGAGACCCGCCTCGAGCGGGGACCACCCCGTCACCACCTGCAGCTGCAGCACCAGGAAGAAGGTCATCGAGCCCAGCGCGCCGTAGACCAGCACGGTCAGGGCGTTCGCCACGGAGAAGGTGCGCGACCCGAACAGGTGCATCGGCACCAGCGCGTCGCGATGTCGCCGCTCGAAGACCACGAACGTCGCCAGGGCGCCGGCGCCGACGACCGCCGCCGTCACGACGTACGGCGTGGGCGCGGCGCCTGCCTCGATCAGCGCGTAGGTCACCCCACCGAGCCCGAGGACGCCGAGGGTGGCGCCGACCAGGTCGAAGCCGCGAGCGGCCTGGGGGTCGCGCGACTCCGGGACGTGGCGACCTGCCACCAGCAGCACGACCAGCGCGACCGGGACGTTGATCAGGAAGATCCACCGCCAGCTGGCGTTGACCACGATCCAGCCGCCGATCAACGGGCCGAGCGCGGCCGCGATCCCCCCGAGCCCCGCCCACTGCCCGATCACCCGGCCGCGGTCGGCGGGTCGGAACGAGCCCTGGATCATCGCCAGGCTGCCCGGCGTCAGCAGCGCGGCGCCCACCCCCTGGAAGAGCCGGGCGGCGATCAGCTGCCCGGGCGTCTGGGCCAGGCCGCACAGCGCGGACGCGACGGCGAACCAGGCCACGCCGACCATGAACATCCGCCGGCGCCCGAGATGGTCGCCGAGCGAGCCGCCGACGAGGATCAGCGAGGCCAGTGCCAGCAGGTAGGCGTTGACGACCCACTGCAGCTGGGGAACGGTGGCGCCCAGGTCGGCTCCGACGCTGCGCAGCGCGATGTTGACCACGGTGCCGTCCAGCAGTGCCATCCCCGAGCCGAGCACGGCTGCGGTGAGCACCCATCGACCCTGGGGGGTGTCCCTGGCCAGGAGCGCCGTGGGCACCTCAGGGGTCCGCACGTGCGAGCGGCTCGCGGACCCGCTGCGGCACCGGCCGGGTGTAGCTCATCTCGACCGGGTGTGGCGGCCACGGGGCAGGGCGCCGCTCGTCGGTGGCGCGCCAGCCGAGGTGCTCGTAGAGCCGGCGGGCCCGGTGGTTCTCCTCGAGGCACCACAGCCCGGCGACCTCGGTGCCGCGCTGCCGCATCGCCTCGAGCGCGGTCTCGATGAGCCTCGCCGCGAGGCCCTCACCCCAGTGGTCGGGACGCACCGCGAGATGGCGCAGCGTGGTGTCGTCGTGGGCCATCAGCACGTCGATGCCGCGTCCGTCGGCGCAGTCGCGGACCACCACGCTGACCCCGGGCTCCTCGAGCACCAGCACCCACCGGGTCAGCACGGCGTCGTCGGGGAACGGGTGCCGCTCCGGCGCGAAGACGTGCCCGAGTCCGGCCAGGTTCGCCTCCCGCTCGAGGTCCCGCAGCGCAGCCGCGTCGTGCGGCGTCGCCTCGCGGAACATGCTCCCCATGCTCGCACCGGGGGGTGTGCCCGTCGACCAGCGGTGCGTGGGGGGCTGGTGGTTTCCCATGGGATCGACCGATGGCGGCGCTTCCCACAGGGTATTCGGGTCCGGGAGCGGCGGTACGGCGTGGGCGGTGTGACGGAGGGGGCTGCGCGCGTCGTACGGCGGGCTGCGCGGTGTCGTGCGGCGGGCTGTCCCAGGGCGGCTCGCCTGGTGTTGTACAGCGAGCTGCGCGTCGTACGGCGTGCTGCCCGAGGTGGTGCGGCGTGCTGCCCATGTCGTACGGCGAGCCGCCCGCGCCGTACAGCGAGCCGCCAGCGCCCGAACACCACCACTCACACCCCCGCCGTCACACCCACCAGGGGACCCCGGAACTCCTCGAGGGGTATGTGACCAGGGAAGTGCGGGCAAAGGTCGATCCCATGGGAAAGCGGACACCCCAGCGCACCAGAAAGAGTCAGGGTTGACTGTTTGTTGGCGCGGCGCCACGATGACGCCATGACCGTCGCCGTGCGTGTGCCGCAGGGGGAGCGGACGCGGGCGATGCGGCAGCGGCTGCTCGATGCGAGCGTCGAGTGCCTGATCGAGGTGGGGTGGAGCGGCACGTCCACCACGCTGGTCGCCCAGCGGGCCGGGGTGAGCCGCGGGGCGATGCTGCACCACTTCCCGACCAAGAACGCGCTGGTGCTCGCGGCCGTCGAGCACCTCAGCGACGCCCGCCGCGACGAGCTGCGAGCCGCGGCTGCCGACCTGCCGACCGGTCGGCGCCGTACCCGGGCGGTGCTCGAGATGCTGTCCGTGCACTTCACCGGCCCGGTGTTCACCGCCGCCCTCGAGCTCTGGGTCGCGGCTCGCACCGATGCGTCGCTGCGGGCCGCGGTGGCCCCGCTCGAGCAGCGCATCGGACGCGAGACCCATCGCAGCACCGTCGAGCTGCTCGGCGTCGACGAGTCCGGGCTCGGGACCCGCGAGCTGGTGCAGGCGACGCTCGACCTGGTCCGCGGCCTCGGGCTGGCGAGCACCCTGACCGACGACGGCGCCCGGCGCAGCCGGATCCTCGACCAGTGGGCGCGCACCCTCGACGCCCAGCTGCCTGCCGCCCGATGAGCCGGCTGGAGGAGGTGCTGGCCGACCTGACCGCCGAGGGCGACCAGCTCGAGGAGCGGGTGAGCGCGCTCCCGGAGGCGTCCTGGCGGCTCCCGACGCCCGCAGTCGGCTGGGACGTCGCCCATCAGGTCGCGCACCTGGCGTGGACCGACGAGATCGCCGTCGACGCCGCCACCGACGAGCACGCCTGGGACGACACCGTGACGCGGGCGCTCGCGGACCCCGACGGCTTCGTCGACGTCGAGGCCGCACGGGGCGCCCGGGCCTCCTCGGCGGACCTGCTCGCTCGCTGGCGTACGGCGCGGCTCGCCCTGGTCAGCACCCTGCGCGAGGTGCCGGAGGGCACACGGATCCCCTGGTTCGGCCCGCCGATGAGCGCCACCTCGATGGCCACGGCGCGCTTCATGGAGACCTGGGCGCACGCCCGGGACATCGCGGCGGCCCTCGGCGTGGAGCTGCCCGCCGACGACCGGGTCCGCCACGTGGTGCACCTCGGCGTGCGCACCCGCGGGTACGCCTACCAGAACCGCGGGCTGGAGGCGCCCGCGGCGGAGCTCCGAGTCTCACTGCGGCTGCCGGGGGGCGAGCTGCTCGACTACGGCCCCGACGACGCGGAGCAGTCCGTCACCGGGTCAGCCCACGACTTCGCGCTGCTCGTCACGCAGCGGCTGCACCGCGAGGACGCGGACCTGGTCGCGACCGGGCCCGACGCCGAGCACTGGCTGGGCATCGCGCAGGCCTTCGCCGGACCCCCGGGACCGGGACGAGCGCCGCGATGACCCAGACGATGACCCAGACGATCACCCAGACGACGACCCAGACGCTCCGGGTCGGCAACTGCAGCGGCTTCTACGGCGACCGGCTCTCCGCGATGCGGGAGATGCTCGAGGCGCCGAACGGGCAGCGGCTCGACGTGCTCACCGGCGACTACCTGGCCGAGCTCACCCTGCTGATCCTCGGCCGGGACCGGATGAAGGACCCGTCGCTGGGGTACGCCCGCACCTTCGTCCGGCAGGCCGAGGACTGCCTCGGGCTGGCGCTCGAGACGGGCGTGCGTCTGGTCGCGAACGCCGGGGGTCTCAACCCGGCGGGGCTCGCGGAGCGGCTGCGCGAGATCGCCACCGGGCTCGGGCTCTCGCCGCACGTCGCGTACGTCGAGGGCGACGACCTCGTCGACCGCGCCGGCGAGCTCGGGCTGCCGGGCAAGCCGCTGACCGCGAACGCCTACCTCGGCGGCTTCGGCATCGCCGAGGCGCTGCGCCACGGCGCCGACGTGGTGGTCACCGGCCGCGTCACCGACGCCTCGCTCGTGGTCGGTCCCGCCGTCGCCCGCTTCGGCTGGACCCCGACGTCGTACGACGCGCTGGCCGGCGCCGTGGTCGCCGGGCACGTGATCGAGTGCGGGACACAGGCCACGGGGGGCAACTTCAGCGGCTTCAGGCCGTGGACCGAGCCGCTCGGGTTCCCGCTCGCGGAGCTGCACCCCGACGGGTCGAGCGTGATCGCCAAGCTCGACGGCACCGGCGGCGAGGTGTCCGTCGACACGGTCACCGCGCAGCTCGTCTACGAGATCCAGGGACCGACCTACCTCGGGCCCGATGTCTCCACCCGCCTCGACACGGTCCAGCTCGGCCCCGACGGCCCCGACCGGGTCCGCATCACCGGGGTCCGCGGCTCCCCGCCGCCGACGACGCTGAAGGTGTGCGTCAACGAGCTCGGCGGCTTCCGCAACCAGGCCGAGCTGGTGCTGGTCGGGCTCGACATCGAGGCCAAGGCCTCCTGGGTGCGCGCGCAGGTCACGGCCGCGCTGGCTGCCGACCCGCCGGCCGCGGTCGAGTGGTCGCTGGCACGCACCGACCGCGAGGACGCCGACACCGAGGAGGCCGCGTCGTGCCGGCTGCGGGTCTCGGTGCGCGACGAGGACCCGAACCGGGTCGGCAAGGCGTTCACCGCGCCCCTGGTCGAGCTCGCGCTCGCGTCGTACCCAGGCTTCACGATGACCGGTCCGCCGGCGCCCGCCACGCCGTACGGCGTGTACCGCGCGGCGTACGTGGCCCGGGAGGTGGTCCGCGAGCGGGTGCTGCTGGGCGACGGCAGCGTCGTCGAGGTCCCGGCGGTGAGTGAGGCCAGTGACGAGGTCCCCGGGTCTCGACAGGCGACCCCGGCGCTGCGAGCGCCTGGCCCCACGCGGCGCGTGCCGTTGGGGTCGGTCGTGCACGCGCGATCGGGGGACAAGGGCGGCGACGCGAACGTCGGGGTCTGGGCCCGCGACGGGCGGCGCGACCGGGCCGACTGGCTGCTGGCCTTCCTCACCGCCGAACGGGTCCAGCAGCTGCTGCCCGAGGCCCGCGGCCTCGCCGTCGAGGTCGTGGCGCTGCCGAACCTGGGCGCCGTCAACGTGCTGCTGCGGGGGCTGCTCGGCGAGGGCGTGGCGGCGTCCTCACGGTTCGACCCCCAGGCCAAGGCAGTCGGGGAGTGGCTGCGATCGCGGCACGTCGACGTACCCGAGGAGCTCTTGTGAAGAGGTGGCCGGGACGGAGCCGTCCCACGGGCTCCGACGGGTTCTGGAGCGACGACCAGGCAGCCCTGATGGCCAGCGCCCGGGCGTTCGTGACCGCCGAGGTGGCAC
Source organism: uncultured Actinomycetota bacterium (assembly GCA_963810435.1). Taxonomy (GTDB): domain Bacteria; phylum Actinomycetota; class Actinomycetes; order Propionibacteriales; family Nocardioidaceae; genus Nocardioides_B. Next base: position 733,319 of record CAWENL010000003.1, on the reverse strand, counting down.
CGCACCTGCAGGCGTGGGAGGACGCCGGGTCGGTGCCCCGCGAGCTCCACGCGAAGGCGGCCCGGCTGGGCCTGCTCGGCCTGGGCGTCGCCGAGGAGCTCGGCGGCTCCGGCGGCAGCTTCCTCGATGCGCTCGCGGTGACCGAGGCGTTCACCGCCGCGGGCGCCAGCTCGGGCCTGCTGGCGGCGCTGTTCACCAGTGGCATCGCCCTCCCGCACATCGTCGCCACGGGCAACGCCGACCTCGTCGACCGCTTCGTGCGGCCGACCCTCGCGGGCGAGACCATCGGCTCGCTCGCCGTCACCGAGCCCAGTGGTGGCTCCGACGTGGCCAGCCTTCGGACCACGGCGGTGCGTGAGGGCGACGAGTACGTCGTCAACGGCGCCAAGACGCTGATCACGTCTGGGGTGCGGGCCGACTTCGTCACCACCGCGGTGCGCACCGGCGGGCCTGGTCACGGCGGCGTGAGCCTGCTCGTCGTCGAGAAGGGCACGCCCGGCTTCACCGTGGACCGGTCGCTGGCGAAGCTGGGCTGGCACTGCTCCGACACGGCCGAGCTGGGCTTCTCCGACGTGCGGGTGCCGGCGAGCAACCTCGTCGGCGAGGAGAACACCGGGTTCGCGCAGATCGCGCAGGCGTTCGTGTCCGAAAGGCTGGCTCTGGCCGCGCACGGCTACGGCATCGCCGCGCGGGCACTCGCGCTCACCGTCGACTACGTCAAGGAACGCCGGACCTTCGACCGTCCGCTCGTCGCCAACCAGGTGGTGCGACACCGCCTGGTCGACATGCACCGGCGCGTCGACGTGGCGCGCACCTACACCCGTGCGGTGGCCGAGCGGTACGTCGCCGGGGCGGACCCCCTGGTCGAGGCGCTGCACGCCAAGGCGATGTGCGTCGAGGCGGCGTCGTTCGTCTGCGACCAGGCGGTGCAGCTGCACGGCGGTACCGGCTACCTGCACGGGACCGAGGTGGAGCGGCACTACCGCGACGCCCGGATCCTCGGCATCGGAGGAGGAGCGACCGAGGTGCTCGACGACCTGACCGCGCGACTGCTGGGCTACCAGCCGTGACAGCGCCGGCGACCGGGACCGCGACCGCGAGCAGCAGCCGGCGCGCGGCGATGCTCGCCAAGATCGCCGCGCTCGACGGGGAGCTCGCCAAGGCGGTCGCCGGTGGCGGCCCGAAGTACGTCGAGCGGCACCACGCCCGCGGCAAGCTGCTGGCGCGCGAGCGCATCGAGCTGCTCGTCGACGAGGGCTCGGCGTTCCTGGAGCTCTCGCCGCTCGCGGCCTGGGGCTCGGACTTCGCCGTGGGCGCGTCGGTGGTCACCGGCATCGGGGTGGTCGAGGGCGTCGAGTGCATGGTGATCGCCAACGACCCCACGGTGCGGGGCGGAGCGAGCAACCCGTGGACGGTCAAGAAGCTCTTCCGCGCCGCCCAGGTGGCCCGCGAGAACCGACTGCCGACCGTCAACCTCGTCGAGTCCGGTGGGGCGGACCTCCCCACCCAGAAGGAGATCTTCATCCCCGGCGGCGACCTGTTCCGTGGCCTCACCCGGGCCAGCGCCGCGCGCACGCCGACCGTCGCCCTGGTCTTCGGCAACAGCACCGCGGGCGGTGCCTACGTGCCGGGCATGAGCGACTACGTCGTGATGGTGGCCGAGCAGGCGAAGGTGTTCCTCGGCGGCCCGCCGCTGGTGAGGATGGCCACGGGTGAGGACTCCGACGACGAGTCGCTCGGCGGTGCGGAGATGCACGCCCGGAAGTCCGGGCTCGCCGACTACCTCGCGGTCGACGAGCGGGACGCGATCAGGATCGGCCGGCGCATCATCGCCCGGCTGAACCACCGCAAGGCGGTGCCGGCGCCGCCCGGGCCCGGCTTCGCCGAGCCGGACGCCGACATCGAGGAGCTGCTCGACCTCGTGCCCGAGGACCTGAAGGAGCCGTTCGACCCGCACGAGGTCATCGTCCGCATCTGCGACGGCGCCGGGCCCGGCAACGAGGTGGGCTTCGACGAGTTCAAGCCGCTCTACGGCCCCTCCCTGGTCACCGGGTGGGCGCGGATCCACGGCCGACCCGTCGGCATCCTGGCCAATGCGCAGGGCGTGCTGTTCTCGGAGGAGTCGCAGAAGGCCGCCCAGTTCATCCAGCTGGCCAACCAGGTCGACGTCCCGCTGCTGTTCCTGCACAACACGACCGGCTACATGGTCGGTGCGGAGTACGAGCAGGGCGGCATCATCAAGCACGGCGCGATGATGATCAACGCCGTGAGCAACAGCACCGTGCCGCACCTCTCGGTGATGATGGGCGCGTCGTACGGCGCCGGCAACTACGGCATGTGCGGACGTGCCTTCGACCCGCGCTTCCTGTTCACCTGGCCCTCCGCGAAGTCCGCGGTGATGGGGCCTGCCCAGCTCGCCGGCGTGCTCTCGATCGTGGCGCGGCAGGCCGCGGAGGCGAAGGGGCAGCCCTACGACGAGGAGGGCGACACGCAGATGCGTGCCTACGTCGAGCAGCAGGTGGAGGAGCAGAGCCTGCCGTTCTTCCTCTCCGGCATGGTCTACGACGACGGCGTGATCGACCCGCGCGAGACCCGCACAGTGCTGGGCATCTGCCTGTCCGTGATCGAGAACGCCCCGGTCGAGGGCACCGACCGCTTCGGCGTCTTCAGGATGTGACGGAGTGACATGGTGATCGAGAGGCTGCTCGTGGCCAACCGGGGCGAGATCGCGCGCCGGGTCCTGCGCACCTGCCGGCAGCTCGGCGTCGCGACCGTGGCGGTGCACTCCGACGCCGACGCGGACCTCCCCTTCGTGCGGGAGGCCGACGTCGCCGTGCGGCTGCCCGGCAGCACACCCGCGGAGACCTACCTGCGCGGCGACCTGCTGGTCGACGCGGCGCTGCGCACCGGCGCGGACGCGGTGCACCCCGGCTACGGCTTCCTGTCCGAGAGCGCCGGCTTCGCCCGGCAGGTGCTGGCGGCCGGCCTGACCTGGGTCGGCCCCACCCCGGAGTCGATGGACCAGATGGCCTCCAAGGTCGAGGCCAAGAAGCTGATGGCCGCCGCGGGCGTGCCGGTGCTGCCCGAGCTCTCGCCGTCGGAGGTCACCTCGGCCGACCTGCCGCTGCTGGTCAAGGCCTCCGCGGGCGGAGGAGGCCGCGGCATGCGTCGCGTCCGGGTCCTCGACGAGGTGGCGTCGACCGTCGATCAGGCAGCCGCCGAGGCGCTCTCGGCGTTCGGAGACGCCACGGTGTTCTGTGAGCCGCTCGTCGAGCACGGACGCCACGTCGAGGTGCAGATCCTCGGCGACACCCATGGCGCGGTGGTGGTCGTCGGCGACCGTGACTGCTCGGTGCAGCGACGCCACCAGAAGGTCGTCGAGGAGGCGCCGGCCCCGGGGCTGCCGCCCGAGGTACGGGAGCGGCTGCACGAGGCGGCACGTGCCGCGGGTGAGGCGATCGGCTACGTCGGGGCGGGGACGGTGGAGTTCCTGCTGGACGGCGAGCGGTTCTTCTTCCTCGAGGTGAACACCCGGCTGCAGGTCGAGCACCCGGTCACCGAGCTGGTCACCGGGCTCGACCTCGTCGAGCAGCAGCTGCTGGTGGCCGAGGGCGGTCGGGTGCCCGAGGTGCCGGCGCCTCGTGGTCACGCCGTCGAGGCGCGGCTCTACGCCGAGGATCCCGCTCACGACTGGCAGCCGCAGAGCGGTCGGCTGACGCGTTTCGACCTCGAGCACGACGTGACGTTCGGACCGCTGCCGCGACCCGGCGTCCGGCTGGACGCCGGATTCGGTGCCGGTGACGAGGTCGGCACGCACTACGACGCGATGCTCGCGAAGGTGATGGCCTGGGCGCCCACCCGCACCGCGGCCGTACGACGCCTCGCGGCCGCCCTGGAGCGAGCACGCATCCACGGGATCCGGACCAACCGCGACCTCCTGGTCGAGGTCCTCCGGCACGAGGCCTTCGTCTCGGCCGACGACCTCGGCACCGACTTCCTGGACCGCTACGACCTCGCCGCGCTCGTGCCGCGACCTCCGGCGCCGCAGGCCCTGCGGGTGTCGGTCTTCGCGGCGGCGGTGGCGCTGGCCGCGCGCGCCACGCATGCCCGGACCGTGCAGGCGCGCGTCCCGGCCGGCTGGCGCAACGTGGTCTCGCAGCCGCAGCGGACCCTCTTCCGGACCGGGGACGAGGAGGTGGTGGCGCAGTGGCACGGCACCCGCACCGGCTTCACCTCCCCGGACGGCCTGGCGGCCGAGACCGACGGGGAGGTCGTCGTCGTCCTCGACGGTCCGACCCGGCACCGCGTCGAGGTGCACGTCACCGGCGGCCGGGTCGACGTGGAGTCCTCGCTCGGTCATCTCGCCCTGACCCGGGTCCCACGCTTCCTCGACCCCGCCGACCGGGTGGCCAGCGGGTCGCTGCTCGCGCCGATGCCCGGCTCGGTGGTCCGCGTCGACGTCGCGCCGGGTCAGCAGGTCGCCACCGGCCAGCCGGTGCTGGTGCTCGAGGCCATGAAGATGCAGCACACCGTGACCGCGCCGCACGACGGCACGGTCACCGCGATCCCCGCGGACGTCGGGTCCCACGTCGCAGCCGGCGAGGTGCTCGCCGTCGTACAGCCCCTGGAGCAGCAAGGAGAAAGCCGATGACGGAGACCGCCTTCACCGAGACCGAGGAGCGTGTCGCGCTGCGCGGCGCGGTCGCGAAGCTGGCCAGCGGCTACGGCCGCGAGTACTTCACGCAGCAGGCGCGCAGCGGCGGCAAGACCACCGAGCTGTGGCTGGAGATCGGCCGGCACGGCTACCTCGGCGTCAACCTCCCCGAGGAGTACGGCGGCGGCGGTGGCGGCATCGGCGACGTGGCGGTGGTGTGCGAGGAGCTCGCCGCGAAGGGGTGTCCGCTGCTGATGATGGTGGTCAGTCCCGCGATCTGCGGCACCGTCATCAGCCGCTTCGGCACCGAGGAGCAGAAGCGGCGCTGGCTGCCGGGCATCGCCGACGGCACGCAGACCATGGCGTTCGCGATCACCGAGCCCGACGCGGGCACGAACTCCCACAACATCACGACGACCGCGAGACGCGATGCCGACGGGTGGGTGCTGAAGGGCCGCAAGATCTACATCTCGGGGGTCGACGAGGCCGCGAACGTGCTGGTCGTCGCCCGCGCCGAGGACTCGAGGTCGGGGCGGCTCAAGCCCTGCTTGTTCGTGGTGCCGACCGACGCCGAGGGTTTCGAGTACACCCCGATCCCGATGGAGATCGTCAGCCCCGAGCAGCAGTTCTCGGTGTTCATCGACGACGTGCGGCTGCCTGCGGACGCGCTCGTGGGCGACGAGGACGCCGGGCTCGTGCAGCTGTTCGCGGGCCTCAACCCCGAGCGCATCATGGCCGCGTCCTTCTCGACCGGCCTGGCGCGCTACGCCCTCGACAAGGCGGTCGGCTACGTCAAGCAGCGTGAGGTGTTCGGGGTGCCGATCGGCAGCCACCAGGGGCTCGCGCACCCGCTCGCCCAGTCCAAGATCGAGATCGAGCTCGCCCGGCTGATGACCCAGAAGGCTGCCGCGCTCTACGACGCCGGTGACGACGTCGGCGCCGGGGAGGCCGCCAACATGGCGAAGTACGCCGCCGCAGAGGCCGCCTGCGACGCCGCCGACCGCGCCGTACAGGCACACGGTGGCAACGGCATCACCCAGGAGTACGGCGTCGCCGGGCTGCTCGTCGCCGCTCGTGCCGGTCGCATCGCCCCGGTGAGCCGCGAGATGATCCTCAACTTCGTCGGCATGCACTCGCTCGGCCTGCCGAAGTCCTACTGAGCCCACCCACCACGACTCCTCCCGGAAGGGATCCGGATGACCGAGCAGCTGGTCCACTACCGCGTCGACGACCCCGCACCGGGCGTCGTGTCGCTGGTGCTCGACAGCCAGCACAACCGCAACGCGCTCTCCCGCCAGCTCGTCGGCGAGCTGCACGAGGGTCTGGCGGCCGCCGAGGCCGACGACGCCGTCTCGGTCGTGCTGGTCCGCGCCGAGGGCCGCACCTTCTGCAGTGGTGCGGACCTGTCCGAGGCCGGCAGCGAGGGCATGGAGAAGGCGGCCGGCGTGCTCGTCGAGCTGCAGCGGCGGATCGTCACGCTGGCCAAGCCGGTGGTGGTGCGTGCCCACGGCAACGTCCGGGCGGGGGGCATCGGCATCGTCGCCGCGGCCGACATCGCGCTCACCGCGGAGGACGCGACGTACGCCTTCACCGAGGTACGCCTCGGCCTGGCTCCCGCCGCGATCTCGCTGACCGTGCTGCCGCGGATGACGGACCGGTCCGCGGCCCTCGCGTTCCTGACCGGAGACGTGTTCGACGGGCGCACCGCCGAGCGCACCGGCCTGGTCACCCGGTCCGTCTCGGAGGACGAGCTGGACCACGCCGTCGCGGAGGTCTGCGCCTCGCTGACCGCCGGAAACCCTCAGGGGCTGCGCGAGACCAAGCTGCTCCTCGGCCGGGACCTCGTCGAGCGGTTCGCCCGAGACGGTGCGGACCTCGCCCGGCTGTCCGCGCGGCTGTTCGGCTCGGACGAGGCGAAGGCCGCGATGACCGCCTTCCTGGAGCGGAAGCGGGGCCGGTAGGCGGAACCCTCCGGGGCTCACTGGTCTCGGGTGCTCCTCCCCTCCGGAGGCGCCGTGGCAGCATGGACCTCGGTCACTCGTGAGGAGCCCGCAATGGCCCGCAGGACCGCGCGCCGCGACGTCGACGAGTTCATCGCGGCCCGCTCCGCATCGCTGCTGCGCACCGCCTGCCTGCTGAGCGGACGGCGGGAGCCCGCGGAGGAGCTGCTCCAGGTGGCACTGGCCGAGGTGTGGTCGACCTGGCAGCGCGGCGAGCTCGGGCCGGACCTGACCGCCCTCCGCTCGATGGTGCGCACGCACACCCGGTGGTGGCTGCGGCCACGTCCCCGCCCCTCGAGCGGGGAGCCGGACGCCGGTGACCGCCCCCACGACCTCGTGCATGCCCTGCAACGACTGCCGCGCCGGCAGCGCGCCGCGCTGGTGCTCGCCGAGGCGGCCGGCCTGCCGCTCGTGGACGTGGCGGAGGCGCTGGAGTGCTCGCCGGCGACCGCGGCCCGGCTCGTGGACCGGGCACGCTCCCGGTTCGCGCCCGACGACCCGGCAGCGGCGCTGGCGGTGGCGGCCCAGGCGATGCTCGGCGAGGAGGCCGCCGGCCCCGCCCCCGGCGTCACGGTGGCGCGTCGCATCGACGAGGTCGGCCACCGCGTCGACGTACGCCGGGTGTGGCGGCGCACGGAGGCGCTGGTGTCGCTTCTCCTGGCCACCGTCGTCGCCGTCGTGCTCGTGGCGGCGCTCTCGGGCCGCGGAGACGGCGCGGCCCCGCCACCGCCGCGGCCGCGCACGGTCGAGCCGCCCCCGCTGCTGGTCGGGCACCAGCTCCCGAAGGTGATCGGCGTGAACGCCGTCGACTACGAGTACTTCCGCAGCGAGCAGTCGCTGCCGGGACGGGACTACCTGCGCGTCGCGGTGCTGGCCCAGCGGGAGCCTCAGGCGCTGGCGTGGATGAGCACAGCCGGCCCCCGGGGGAAGGTGCTGCTGACCGTGGACGGCGTAACCGTCGGCCGAGGTCCGTCGGGGCGTTTCGAGTCGGGGCTGCTGCTGTCGGCCCGGCGCGCTCACCTGGTCACCGTCACCGCCAAGAGGTTCAACGCCTCCACCCGCTTGGGGCTGGCGATCTACCGCTGGCCGTCACCCTGACGGATCCCTGACGAACCCTGACGAACCCTGACCATCGCGTCGGGTCACGGGGTAGAGTTGCGGACTTGCCCAAAAGGGCACCGCACCACCGTTCGAGGTCCTGACACGCATCCGGGAGCCGCAGTCTTGTCCGTTGACCAGGTCAGCGACGGCGTCACCGCGCCTCGCGACTCCGCCGCCCAGCAGGAGATCGCGCACGAGCAGGAGTTCGTCGACCGCGTCTACCGCCAGCTCGACGCGTCGACCAGGAACGCCGAGGCGCTGGCCCGCGAGGGTCACGGTCGCGGTCGGCTGGGCCACGAGGGCGGACTCGTCGAGCGCGACGCGATGGTCTTCCAGGCGGCCAAGCGGATCGCCACCCTCAACGCCGCCCACGAGGGCCTGGTCTTCGGCCGCCTCGACCTCCGCTCCGCTCCCGGGACCGAGGCGCCGCGCTACATCGGCCGCATCGGGCTGCGTGACGAGCACCGCGACTCGCTGCTGATCGACTGGCGCGCCCCTGCCGCGGCGGTCTTCTACCAGGCGACGGCCGCCGACCCGCAGGGCGTCGTACGACGTCGCGTGCTGCGCTGTGCCGGCCCGGAGGTGGTCGCGGTCGAGGACGACCTCCTCGACGCGGAGGCGGACACCGACCTCAGGATCGTCGGCGAGGGCGCCCTGATGGCCCAGCTCTCCCGGGCCCGCGACCGAACCATGCACTCCATCGTCGCCACCATCCAGGCCGAGCAGGACAAGGCGATCCGCGCACCGGGCAGAGGCGTGGTGACGATCTCCGGCGGCCCCGGGACCGGCAAGACCGTCGTCGCGCTGCACCGGGCCGCCTACCTGCTCTACTCCGACCGTCGGCGCTACGAGAGTGGGGGCGTGCTGATCGTCGGGCCCTCGGGCGTCTTCATGCGCTACATCGAGCGGGTGCTGCCCTCCCTCGGGGAGACCGCGGTCGCGCTGCGCTCGCTCGGTGAGGTGGTCGACGGGATCCGGGCGTTCCACCGCGACGACCCCGCCGTCGCGGACGTCAAGGGCTCCGCCGCGATGGCCGAGCTGATGCGTCGCACCGCCCGCCAGGCGGTCCCGGACGCACCCCGAGACCTGCGGGTCTTCTACCGCGACGACAACCTCGTGCTCGGCTCACGCGAGCTCGGCCAGGTGCGGCGGCAGCTGCTGTCCCAGGGTCGGCGCAACCGGCAGGTGCCTCGCGTCGCCTCGGCGCTGCTCGACGCGATGTGGCGGCAGGTGCGCGGCGAGCGTGGTCGGGAGCGCGGTCGCGCCGAGTTCAACGACGCGCTGCTCGGCACCGCGGCCTTCGTGGACTTCGCGCTCGAGTGGTGGCCGCCGCTGGACGCGACCGAGGTGCTCGGCTGGCTGCGCGACCCCGCGTTCCTCGCCCGCGTCGCCGAGGGCGTGCTGGACGCCGAGCAGCAAGCGCTGCTGTCGCGGTCGTGGGGGCCGACGCGCGAGCCGGCGGCCTACCGGGTCACGCCCGACGACTGGACGGTCGACGACGTCCCGCTGCTCGACGAGCTGCGCTACGAGCTCGGCGACGTGCCCGAGCGGGCGGCCGGCGACCGCGACGCGGAGTACGACCCGGTGGCCGAGCTGTTCGACCAGAACGTCCCCGAGCTGACCACGGCCGCCGACCGCACGCCGACCGGTCCGCGGACCTCGACCCGCACCGAGGACGACGGCTACGCGCACGTGCTCGTCGACGAGGCCCAGGACCTGACCCCCATGCAGTGGCGGATGATCGGGCGGCGCGGTCGCTCGGCGACGTGGACCGTGGTGGGTGACCCGGCCCAGTCCTCGTGGCCGGTGCCCGTCGACGCGGCGCGTGCGCGGGACGAGGCGCTGGGCGACAAGGCACGGCACGCGTTCCACCTCTCCACCAACTACCGCAACAGCAAGGAGATCTACGACCACGCCGCGGCGTACGCCCAGCGGGTCGGGCTCGACGCGGACCTCCCGCTCGCCGTCCGCGAGACCGGGGTGGAGCCGTCCGAGCGGCGCGTCGTCGACCTGCGCGCCGGAGTCGGCGAGGCGGTGAGCGAGCTGGCAGCGGCCGTCGAGGGGACGGTCGGCGTCGTGGTGCCGCAGGCCCGCCGTGCCCAGGTGCAGGGCTGGCTCGAGAGCTGGACCCATCTGGCCTCCGACGCCGCCGGGGGCGGCCTGGCCCGGATCGCCGTGCTCACCGGCCTGGAGACCAAGGGCCTCGAGTTCGACGGCATCGTGGTCGTGACCCCGGACGAGATCGAGGCGGAGTCGGTGACCGGTCGCGCCACGCTCTACGTCGTGCTCACCCGCGCCACCCAGCGGATGGTCACCGTCACCACCTGACGGCGAGACCGTAGAGTCGCGCGTTATGGACGACGGCCGCACCCCGCCCGCCGAAGCCGGCGCCCCGGCGGCGCTCCAGGCTCTCGAGGCGATGCAGGCGCACGAGGCGTGGGCGGCGATCCGGCTCCGCGACACCGGGGTCGTCACGCTCGTCGGGGGGAGCCGCAGCGAGGTCGAGCGGCTCCTCGACGTACCCCTCGAGGAGGGAGTGCCCGAGGACGGCCGGCACTACGACCGGCTGGTCGCCGTCCCCTTCCGGCAGGTCGCCGAGCGGGGCTTCGACGCCCACGACGACGGCACCCCGCTGACCGTCGTCGACATCGAGCTGGAGGTCGAGCTGCCGGTGGCCGACGTCCTCGAGGCGCTTCCCGACGAGCCCGTGGAGTTCACCGACCGCGGCGGCTTCGACACCAGCGACGACGAGTACGGCGTCGTGGTCGAGGCGATCATCGACGAGGAGATCGGTCGTGGCGAGGGTGCGAACCTCGTCGTCGGGCGGCACTACCGGGCCCAGCTCCTCGACTGGGGGCCGGCCAAGGCGCTGACGGTCTTCCGCCGGCTGCTCGAGCGGGAGCGCGGCGCCTACTGGACCTACTGCTTCTTCACCGGGGATCGCTACCTGGTCGGCGCCAGCCCGGAGCGGCACGTCTCGGTGCAGGGCGGTGACGTCCGCATGAACCCGATCAGCGGCACCTTCCGGCTCAAGGGGCTCGACGACCCTGAGGAGCGCAAAGAACGGCTGCTGGAGTTCCTCGCCGACGAGAAGGAGATCTTCGAGCTCTTCATGGTCGTCGACGAGGAGCTGAAGATGATGTGCGACATCTGCGGAGAGGGGGGGCAGGTGCTCGGCCCGTTCCTCAAGCCGATGACGCATCTCGTGCACACGGAGTACCTCCTCGCGGGCCGCACCGACCGGGACGTGCGCGAGGTGCTCCGCGACACGATGTACGCCGCGACCGTCACCGGCTCACCGGTCGAGAACGCCTGCCGGCTCATCAAGAAGTACGAGACCGAGGGGCGGGGCTACTACGGCGCCGCCCTCGCCCTGCTCGGCCGGGACCGGGCCGGTCGCGCGACGGCGGACTCCCCGATCGTGATCCGCACCGCCGACGTCAGCCCGGCCGGCGCGCTGCGGGTCACCGCTGGGGCGACGCTGGTGCGCGACTCGACAGCGTCGTACGAGGTGGCCGAGACGCATGCCAAGGCCGGGGGCATCCTCTCCGCCTTCGGTCTGGTCGAGCAGGCGACCACGTCCGCGGAGGGGCTCGACGAGGTGACCCACGACGAGGACGTGGTGATCGCGCTGGGATCGCGCAACCAGCGGCTGAGCAGGTTCTGGCTCACCGACCAGGGCGGGTCCCCGCCCGCCCCTGAGCTGAAGGGCAGGTCCGCGGTCATCCTCGACGGCGAGGACGACTTCGTGAACATGCTGCGCCACGTGCTGGCGGTGATGGGCATGACCTCCTCGGTGGTCCGCCACGGGGACTTCACGCCCGACGCGATCGACGGCTTCGACCTCGTGGTCGTGGGACCCGGGCCCGGCGACCCGCGAGACGTCGACCACCCGAAGATCGCGTCGTTGCGCGCGGCGGTCGAGCTGCTGCTGGAGACGCGGCAGCCGTTCCTGGCGGTGTGCCTGGGCCATCAGGTGCTCTGCGGCCGGCTGGGGCTCGACCTCGGCTTCAAGGACATCGTCTTCCAGGGCACCCAGTCGCGCGTCGACCTCGACGGCCGCGCGGAGAACGTCGGCTTCTACAACACGTTCGTCGCGCGCTCGCCGGGCGAGCTGCCCGAGGGCGTCGAGGTGTCCGCGGACCCGACGAGCGGCGACATCCACCTGGTCCGCGGGTCGCACTATCGGGGGGTGCAGTTCCACGCCGAGTCGATCCTCACCGAGAACGGCTACGACCTGCTGCACGACCTGGTGCTCGAGCTGCTGTCCTGACGTCGGGGGGCGTCGGGGGCGCGAGGCCGTCGGGGGCGCGGCCGCCGTACGGACGCGTGTGGGCGTCGGCCGTCGAGCGGGGCCGAGGGGCGCCGTACTCCCCATGGAGATCTGATGCTCCCCACGGGCTGCGACCCATGGGGAGCCCCCTATTACCACGGGACCATGGTAATCAGGGGGCGCTCAGCTGGAGGCTGAGCCGCCGTCGCTGTCGAGCTTCACCTCGAGGGTGCGCTGCTTGCCGCCGTTGACGACGGTGAGCTTCACGGTCTCACCGGGACGGTGGCCGCGGACGGTCGCCACCAGCGACTGCGAGCCGGTGATCACCTGGCCGTCGACCTTGGTGATCACGTCACCCTTCTCCAGGCCGGCGCGTTGGGCCGCCGACCCGTCGTTGACCGCCTCCACGCCGGCGCCGGTGAGCAGCCCGTTGTCGCTGGACGCGTTGACGACCGAGACTCCCATCCGGGCGTGCGTCGGAGTCTCGCCCTGGCGCAGCTGCTGCACGATCGGCCACACGTTGCTGGTCGGGATCGCGAACCCGAGGCCGATCGAGCCGCCGCTGCTGGCGTCCGAGGCGGTCCGGATCGAGGAGTTGATGCCCACCACGTCGCCGTTCAGGTCGACCAGCGGACCACCGGAGTTGCCCGGGTTGATCGCCGCGTCGGTCTGGATCGCCGGGTACGTCGTGTCCTGGCTGGACTGACCGGACTGACCCGGCACGCCCTGGCTGTCCGCCGAGCTCACCGAGACCGGACGGTTCAGCGCGCTCACGATGCCGCTGGTCACGGTGGCCTCGAGGCCGAACGGCGAGCCGATCGCGACCACGTTCTCGCCCACCGACAGGTCGGCGGACTTGCCGATCGTCGCGGGCCGCAGCCCGGAGACGCCCTCGGCCTTGACCACCGCGAGGTCGGTCAGCGGGTCGGTGCCGACGACGCGCGCCCTCTTGGTCGAGCCGTCGTTGAAGCTCACCGAGATCTGGCCGCCCTGACCGGCCACCGAGGCCACATGGTTGTTGGTGAGCACCTCACCGTCCGAGCTGATGATGATCCCCGACCCCGAGCCCTCCTGCTGGGCGTTGTTGACGTTGATCTTCACGACCGACGGGAGCACGGATGCGGCCACCGCCTCGACCGAGTCGGTGGCCGGCGGCGTCTGCTTGCGGTCCACCACGGCCGAGCCGGTGGTCTGCGAGGACGTCGTGTCCGACGTGCCACCGCCGACGAGACCGGTGACGGCCGTGAACCCCGCGGCTCCGAACACGCCGGCGACCGCGCCGACCACCAGCGCGGCGGCGAGGAGCGTGGCCACCACTCCGGCGCCGGGGCGCCCCGACCGCCGTGAGGAGCGTTCCTCCGGCCCGGTCTCGAAGCCGAAGCCGCCCACCTGCGTGGTCGAGGGGTCACCCTGACCTCCCGACGGCGGGGAGTAGCGGTGCTGGCTGCCCTCGGGCAGGCGTTGGGTGTCGGGCTCGTGGTCAGGGGTGCGATCACTCATGTCTCGAGGATGCCCCAGTCGACTTAACCCCTACTGAGAGAGCCCTGGGACAGGCCCGTGTCCGTACTGTGGCGTGGCGTCCGCTCGCCAGGCACCACCAGGGTGAACGCCGCTCCGCCCTCCGGTGCCGCGGTCGCCTCGACGGTGCCGCCGTGCCGCTCGGCCACCTGGCGCACGATCGCCAGCCCGAGGCCGGATCCCGGCATGGTGCGGGAGTCGCTGGAGCGGTAGAACCGGTCGAAGACGTGCGGCAGGTCCTCGTCCGCGATGCCGCGGCCCTGGTCGGCCACCATCAGCCGCCCGCCGGTCAGGCTCACCGTCACCACGCCCAGAGGCGGACTCCACTTGGCGGCGTTGTCGAGCAGGTTGGTCACCGCGCGTTCGAGCGCCGCGGCCTCACCGATCACCCACCACGGTTCGGCGTGCAGGTCGAACTGCAGGCTGCTGGCCCGGCGTCGTACGCGTTGGACCGCGCGCTCGGTGATCTCGGCGAGGTCGACCTCCTCCAGCAGCACCTCGGGGGGCTGCTCGCGGGCGAGCTCGGTCAGGTCACCGATGAGCGTGGTCAGCTCCTCGATCTGGAAGCGGACGTCGTCGAGCAGCTCGCCGCGTGAGCTCTCCGAGAGCCCACCCTGGCGGTCGGCCTGGGTGAGCAGGTCGAGGTTGGTTCGCAGCGACGTCAGCGGGGTGCGCAGCTCGTGACCGGCATCCGCGACCAGCTGGCGCTGCCGGTCGCGCGAGGCCGAGAGCGCAGCCAGCATCGCGTTGAAGGCACTGGCCAGCCGGGCGATCTCGTCGTTGCCCTCCACCTCGATGGGGTCGAGCTGCTCGGTGCGCGCGATCTCCTCAGCGGCGTCGGTGAGCCGGCGCACGGGACGCAGCCCGTTGCGTGCCACACCCCAACCGGCCACCGCGGCGGCGATCACCCCCGCGGCACCGAGCAGGAACATCACCAGGCCGAGCTTGTCCAGGGTCTGCTCGTTGGACTCCAGCGACTGTGCCACGACGAACGCGACGCCCTCACGATCGGTGGGGATGGTGGCGACACGGTAGTCGTGGCCTCCGCCCTTGGCCGTGATCGTGCGGCAGGACCAGGTGCTGGACCCCCGTGCCACGGCCAGCTCGGAGCGTCCGAGCACGATGCGGTCGTCGTTGGGGCCGCCGGTGGTGACGGTGCGCCCGTCGGCGAACACGTAGCCGATCTTGCTGTCGATCGCCCCCTGCAGGAAAGGCGGGATGTCGTTGACGGCGTACCGGCTGGGGTCGTACTGCGCGGAAAGGTAGGCGCGCTGGTGCAGCGAGCGGTCCATGGAGGCCTGCAGCTGGTGGCGGACCATGAGGAAGGCCGCGAGTGCCACCAGGGCGACGGAGGCGCCCACGGCGAGCGTGGTGAGCAGGATGACCCGGCTGGCGAGGGAGCGCCGGTACCGCAGACGCGAGGCCTTCCAGGACACGCTCAGGACTCCTTGAGCACGTACCCCACACCGCGCACGGTGTGGATCAGCCGGGACTCACCCTCTGCCTCGGTCTTGCGCCGCAGGTAGCCGACGTAGACCTCGAGGGAGTTGGCGGTCGTGGGGAAGTCGTAGCCCCACACCTCCTCGAGGATGAAGGACCGGTCCAGCACCCGGCGCGGCCGGTGCAGGAACATCGCGAGGAGGGTGAACTCGGTGCGGGTCAGCTCGATCTCGCGGTCGGCGCGGCGCACCTCGCGGGTCGCGAGGTTCAAGGTGAGGTCGGAGAACGAGAGCACCTCGTCGGCGAACCCGTCGACGTCCTCGCCCGGGGTGTGCACCCGACGCAGCAGCGCACGCAGCCGGGCGAGCAGCTCGTCGAGCGCGAACGGCTTGGTGAGGTAGTCGTCGGCGCCGGCGTCGAGACCCTCCACCCGGTCACCCACGGAGTCCCGGGCGGTCAGCACCAGGATCGGCAGGTCGTTGCCGGCGGTGCGCAGCGCCCGGGTGGTCTCGATGCCGTCGAGCCGCGGCATCATCACGTCGATGACCAGCGCGTCGGGCAGCTGCCCGGCGATGCTGGCCAGTGCCTCGGCGCCGTCGCGGGCGAGGCTCACGGCGTACCCGTTGAACTCCAGTGACCGACGCAGCGACTCCCGTACGGCGCGGTCGTCGTCGACGACGAGGACGCGCGGGTCGTGCTGCTCGGGGCCGGTGCTCACACGTCCACTGTGCCAGCCGTGTCTGAGTCGTGGCTGAGAGATCGTGGATCCCTGCCTGGGGACGGGGTCAGCTCGAACGGCTCTGCGCGCTGAGATAGGTGAGCACCCGCTCCAGGCGGGCGACGCCGACGTATCGGCCGTACTCGTCGACGCAGAGCAGGGGGTGGAAGCGCTGCCTCGACGGTCGGGTGAGCGCCCGTTCGGCGGCCTCGGCGACGTCGGTGTCGATCCCGACCCGCATGCTCGGGTCGAGCGCGGAGTGGACCAGCCCGTCGGCGTCCATGGTGGCGACCGGGCGGTGGTGGACGTCGAGCATCACGACCAGGTCGGTGGAGTCGTCGGCGAAGGCGAGCGCGGCTGCGGCCTTGTCGTACACGGTGGTGGTCCGCTCGACGATCGTGCGCAGGTTGTTCTCGTCGCGCCGGGGCAGCTGGTGTCGCAGCAGCGCCTCGCCGCGTCGGTCGAGCTCGCACCAGGGTGCGGCCGGCCGGCCGAGAAGATAGCCCTGTGCCAGCGGGACGCCCAGGCTGATGGCGGCGTCGAGCTCGCCGAGGTGCTCGATGCCCTCGGCCAGCACCCAGGCGTCGATGCGGCTCGCGAACGTGCCGATCATCTCCACCAGCGCACGCTTGGTCTCGTCACGGTCGATGCCGGAGATCAGGTTGCGGTCCAGCTTGATGATGTGGGGGCGGATGCCGATCAGGTGCTGCAGTCCGGCGTACCCGGCGCCGGCGTCGTCGATCGCAATCATGGCGCCGGAGGCCCGCAGACGGTTCAACGTGGGCTCGAGCGAGACGTAGGAGTCGATCCGTGCGTGCTCGGTGAGCTCGATGACGACGCCTGCGAGGTTGTGCTGGGCGCTGAGCACCTCCACCACCAGGGGGTGGTCGATCACGTCGGGGCCGACGTTGACGGCCAGGAAGGTGTTGGGGGGCAGGTCGTCGCGCGCGGTGAGTGCCAGCCGCAGCGCCAACGCCTCCAGGGCGGCGGAGCGACCGACGCGCCGGGCGGCCCCGAACCACTCCTCCGGGCTGGCGACCGGGTAGCCGTCGAAGCGGGTGAGCGCCTCGTACCCGACGACGGTGCCGCGGGTCAGGTCCACCACCGGCTGGAAGACGGTGCGCACGCCGTGCCCGGTCAGGGCACGGTTGAGCAGCGCGTGCCAGTCAACGTTCTGGCTTCGCTGATCTCGGGTCGTGCGCACGCCGCTCATGAACGGTCAGGGCGTCTCGGCGATCCGGGAACGGACGGTGGCCAGCACGTCGGCGGGCAGCTCGTGCATCCCGTGGGCCTCGGCGGCGTGCGCCGCGACCTGCTCGAGCACCTCGTCGTCGCTGCGACCCTGGAACCGGGCGTCGCAGTCGGGAACGACGTCGCCGCAGGAGAAGCGCTTCATCCGGACTCCCTGGGGGAAAGAGGGGACCTTGCGGTGCGTCCGACCGGCCGAGGTCGGTGCCGGGCGCCCGGTCGTTGAGTGTTCCACAAGCTGTGTACGAATGTGGCGGAATCGTCGAACAGCGGACCCGCTGGTCCGTGCCGGTCCGGGTGAGGAGCTCGTGGGGGGAGCTCGTCCGCCGAGCCCGCGACCTGCGCCCGTCAGACAAGACTGCGGGCGACGGTGCCGGCGCGGGCGCCGTACCCGCCACCGGCGCCGCCGCGACCGAACATGCAGGCGTGCACCAGCAGCGGGTAGAGCTGGTGGAGCGGCACGCGCTCCTCCCAGCCGTCGGCGAGCGGTGCGTCCTCGCAGTAGGCCTCCAGCACACGAGGCAGCTGCGGGCACCCGAAGAGCGCCAGCATCGCCAGGTCGCTCTCGCGGTGCCCGCCGTGGGCGGCGGGGTCGATCAGCCACACGCGGGCGTCGAGCCCCCAGATGAGGTTGCCGGACCAGAGGTCGCCGTGCAGCCGAGCCGGTGGTTCCTCCGGGCCGGCGAGGTCGACGATCCGGCGCACGACGGTCTCCACCGCCACAGCGTCCTCGCCGGACACGGCCTGCCGGTCGCGGGCGAGCTTGAGGTAGGGCAGCACCCGCTCCGTCGCGTAGAACTCCGGCCACGTCGGCGCCGGCCGGTTGCGCATCGGCAGCGTGCCGATGTAGCCGTCGGTCCCGGTCGCGCTGCCGAAGACCTCCGACCCGGACGCGTGCAGCCGGGCCAGCGAACGCCCCAGCCGCTCGGCCGCATCGACGGAGGGCTTCGCCCCCTCCACCCACTCCAGGATCAGGCAGTCGTCCTCGGCCGCGAGCACCTCGGGGCAGTCGACCCCGTCCACCTCGCCCAGCCAGCGCAGCCCCCGCGCCTCGGTGCGGAAGAAGTCGTCGGGCGCATGGGGCAGCGTCTTGACCAGCGCGGACGTCCCGTTCGAGAGCCGGATCCGCGCCGAGGTGCAGATGTCACCGCCTGCGAGCGGGGTGGTGGCCACGACGGCGCCGCCGAGCAGCGCCTCGGCTCGCTGGGCGATCGTGCCCATCCGCGCCATGTCAGCGTTTCCTCCCGCGGGTCCCGCCCAGCTGCCCGCCCAGCTGCTCGTCCAGCTGCGCCACGAGCCCGTCGGCGGTGCGCTCGACCATCGCCAGCACCGTCTCGAACCCGTCGTCGCCCCCGAAGTAGGGGTCCGGCACGTCACCGGGGCCCGCGGGGTCGAAGTCGCGGAACATCAGCACCGGGGTGTCCACCGGTCCCGGAGGGCGCAGCCCTTCGACGGTGCGGTGGTTCTCGGCGTCCATGGCGAGCACCAGGTCGTGCTCCTCGAACCACTCGGCCGAGAACCGACGGGCCCGGTGCCGCGTCGCGTCGTACCCGGCGCCGGTCAGGTGCTCCGCGGCTCGCCTGTCCATGGGGTCCCCGACGTGCCAGCCGCCGGTGCCGGCGCTGGAGACCTCGACCTGCTCGGCCAGCCCCGCGGCGACGACCCGGGCCTCGAGCACCACCGCTGCCATCGGGGAGCGGCAGATGTTGCCCAGGCACACCAGGGCCACCCGGTACGGCGACCGGCCGCCTGCCGACGGGGGAGGGACGGTCGGCGAGGGCCGTGGAGTTGTCGTCACCGTTCGTCTCGCAGCACGAGCTCGAGCAGCCAGGTGGCCACGGTGATGACGATCGCGCCGCCCACGGCCGTCCAGAAGCCTGCCACCTGGAAGCCCAGGCCGAGCTGGCCCGAGAGCCAGCCGGTGAGCAGCAGCATCAGGGCGTTGATGACGAAGATCAGCAGGCCGAGCGTCAGGATGATGAAGGGCAGCGAGAGGAGCCGGACCACCGGCCGGACGACCGCGTTGACGACGCCGAAGACGACCGCGACCAGAACCAGGCTGAGCACCCGCTGCCCGGTGGTGTCGGCAGTCAGCGTGATGCCGGACAGCAGCCAGGTCGCGGCGGCCAGCGCCAGTGCGTTGACGAGCACCCAGATCAGAAACCTCACGGCCCGATCCTGCCACCTCGCCGTGCGGGCGCCGCCGCTCAGGCGAGGTCGAGGGCCGTGAGCATGGACGTCTCGGCGTCCTCGAGGTGATGCTCGAGGGCGGCCGCGGCAGCCTCGACGTCACCGGCTTCCAGCAGCGTCAGCAGCCGCTCGTGGGAGTGCACCTGTGCATCGGCGTTTCGCCGGATGCGGTCGACCTTGGCGAGCGCGAGCCGGATCTCGGCGCTCAGCGACTCGGCCAGCGCGACCAGCCGGGCGGACTCCGTGAGCCCCACGAACGAGCGGTGGACCGCCAGGTGGGCCGCGGTGAGCGCGGCCGGACTGGGCCCCGACGCCGTGACGTCGGCGAAGTCGCGCAGCGCGGCCCGGCAGGCGGCCCGGGCCTCGTCGCCGGCCTCGGCCCACCGACGGACACCGGCCACCTCCAGGACGGCGCGGGCCGCGCAGACGTCGTGCACCGCGAGCGGGTCGAGCTCGGTGACGTGCACGCCGCGGTTCGGCTCCCGGGTGGCCAGCCCCTCGGCCACCAGGATGCCGAGCGCCTCACGGACCGTGGAGCGCGAGACCCCCATCGCCTCGGTCAGCGCCACCTCGCGCAGCGGGGTCCCGGGCTCGACCTCGCCGTCGAACAGGGCCCGGCGCAGCTCCTCGACGGCGCGGTCCACGGTCGAGGAGTGGGTCAGCTGCAGCGTCTCGAACGGGCTCACAGCCACCATCCTCGTCTCGCACGACCGGCACGTCCCGGTGACGTGCCCGTGCCGACCCGGACACATTGTCGGCCACCGCTCGGCTCTTGGCGTCCTCGGCCTGTGCCTGCTAACGTCTGATTGTCCGACAATCGGGCAATCAATCGGCCTTACGAATCCATCCCGACCGAAGCGAGGAGGCGAGCGATGCCGCTGGCCCGTCCGCTGGCCCGTCCGCTGGCCCGTCCACTGGCCCGTCCACTGGCATGGGGGCAGCACTACCTGATGGTCGAGCCGTCCCACTTTCGGGTCGACTACGCGATCAACCCGTTCATGGATGTCCGCGACCAGCCCGACCCGGTGCAGGCGCACGCGCAGTGGCAGGGGCTGGTCGACGCGCTGCGGGCGGTCGGGGCCGAGGTCGAGGTGCTCGCGCAGCGGGCGGACGCACCGGACATGGTCTACGCGATGAACCTCGGCCTGGTCCTCACCACGGGTCCCAGCCGCCGGGCTGTGTTGTCGCACATGCGCTTCGCGCAGCGACGCGTCGAGACGCCGACCGCGCAGGCCTGGTTCGCCCGGCACGGCTTCGCCACGTCGTACGTCGGTCGCGACGGCATCGGTGCCCACCTGGAGGCCGGCGACGCCTTCGCCTTCGGCGACGCGCTCGTCGTGGGTTACGGCCCCCGCACCGAGGAGCTCGCCCTCAAGCACCTCGCGACCGAGCTCGACGTACGGGTGCGGGGACTGCGGCTGACCCACCCCGCGATGTACCACCTGGACCTGGCCTTCTGCCCCCTCGACGAGACCCGTGCGATGGTCTGCCCGGCGGCGTTCGACGACGCGTCGGCCGCGGTGGCGCTCGACCTCGTGCCGGAGCCGCTGGTGCTCAGCGAAGAGGAGGCGCTGACGTTCTGCGCCAACTCCGTGGTCGTCGGGCACACCGTGCTGATGCCGGCGTGCCCGGACCGCGTGAGGTCTCGACTCGAGGGCTGGGGCTTCGAGGTGGTGCTGGTCGACCTCGGCGAGCTGCACAAGGGCGGTGGCTCGGTGCGCTGCCTGACCAACCCCCTCGACGTGGTCGTCGGACGCGACCTTCCGGTGCTCGCGGGCGGTGCGGTCGTGCTTCCCTGACTCGGGCACGCACGAAACGGACTCCCGCTCCGATGGAGCGAAAGCCCGTGACGTGACTCCCCCCGGTCCCCAACCGGCTCCCTCAGTTCCCCCGTGCTCCAGAGCCTCGGCTCCCCCCGGTCGCCGAGGCTCTGGGTCGGCCATCACCACCCCGTGACCGCCGACAGGACCAGTGTCGGATAAGCACGGTATTGTCCGCCTCGTCCGAATGGTCCAGTTTCCGTCACCTAAACAGTCGGATCGTGAGGACGCTCACCCGAGGTGGGGCGGCTCGATGATCAGCGGGCCGCGCCGCGCGGTCTGGGCGAGCACGATCCCGGCCACCACCGCGACCGCCCCGACGAGCGCGATCACCCCGAGGGACTCCTCGAACCAGACCCAGCCCAGTGCGCCGACGCCGATCGGCTCGAGCATCGCCACCATCGTGACCGTCGTGGCGCTCAGATGGCGCAGCGCCAGCAGCTCGACACCGAAGGGGACCACCGTGCCCATCGTGATGATCCAGGCCAGCACCAGCCACACGGTCGTGGTGTGCCCCCCGAGCCGGCCGAGCAGGCTCACCTGGTCGTCCAGCAGTCCGGCCGGGAGCTCGGTCACGGGGTGCACGAGGTTCAGCGCGAGGGTCGCCCACAGGAACGACCAGAGGATCACCCGCAGCGGGTCGAGGCGGCCGACCCCGTGCTCGCCGATGAGGAAGTACGCCGCGAAGGAGACCGCGGCCCCCAGGCCCCCGAGGATGCCGAGCGGGTCGAAGGCGAGGCCGCGCCAGATCCCGGTCGCCGCCGCGAGACCTCCCCACGCCAGCGCCAGTCCGAGCCACAGCCGCGGCCGCACCTGCTCGTGCTGGAAGAACCGGGCCCACAGTGCGACGAGGATCGGCGCCTGGTACTCCAGCAGCAGCGCCATCCCGACCGGCAGCCGGTCGATCGCCACGAAGTAGGTCCACTGCAGCGCCGCCACCCCGACCAGCCCGTGCGCCACCAGCAGCAGGCCGAGCGGCCCGGACGGCGGGCGAAGGGCGTCGCGCCGGAAGAGCAGCGCCGCTCCGAGCAGCAGCAGGAAGGTGCCGCTCACGCGCACCGTGGTCAGGGTCAGCGGGTCGACGCCGGCTCGCAGCGCCACCCGGGACACCCCGGCGTTCTGGATGAACATCGCGGCGCCCAGCACCACCAGGCCCAGTCCCAGGGCGGGGTTGCGGCTGCGCATGACCTGGAGTGTAAGGGGTATCACGCCAAGTCACCCCTGTCGGGTTTGCCGTCGGCCGATCTTCGTCCGGGTCCTGCGTGGGTCGTCGTCGAGGCGACGGAAGCGACTAGGGTTCGGGCCATGAACTCGGTCGAGCCCACCCCTGAAGTCCGACCGGCGATCCAGGACATCCCCGCCTACGTGCCGGGCAAGCCGCCTGCTCCGCGCGCCGGCGTGACGACGTACAAGCTCTCCTCGAACGAGAACCCGCACGCGCCGCTGCCCGGCGTGCTCGAGGCGGTGACCGCGGCCGCGGGGCGCATGAACCGCTACCCGGACATGGGCTGCACGCAGCTGTACGCCGCCCTCGCCGAGCGCCTCGACGTGCCGGTGGACCAGCTCGCCGCGGGCACCGGCTCGGTGGCCGTGCTCTACCACCTGCTGCAGGCGTTCTGCGAGAGCGGCGACGAGGTCGTCTACGCCTGGCGGTCCTTCGAGGCCTATCCGATCGCGGTCTCGGTGACCGGCGCCGTCTCCGTGCAGGTGCCGCTCACCGACCGCGGGGGCGCGGCGCGCCACGATCTCGACGCGATGGCCGAGGCGGTCACCGCCCGCACCAAGGTCGTCATCGTGTGCAGCCCGAACAACCCGACCGGGCCTGCCGTTCGGCGCGCGGAGCTCGAGGCGTTCCTGGACCGGATCCCCCGCCACGTCGTCGTGGTGCTCGACGAGGCCTACCGCGAGTTCGTCCGGGTCCCCGCCGGCGACCGTTTCGACGGCGTCGAGCTCGGGCGGGGACGGCCGAACGTGGTCGCGATGCGGACCTTCGCGAAGGCCTACGGGCTGGCGGGGCTCCGGGTCGGCTACCTGGTGGCCACTCCCGACATCGCCGCTGCGGTCCGCGCCTGCGCACTGCCCTTCGGGGTCTCCTCGGTGGCCCAGGCCGCGGCGGTGGCGTCGCTGGAGCGGGAGGCCGAGTTGCTCGAGCGTGTGGACGCGATCGTCGCCGAGCGCGAGCGGGTCGTCGCCGCGCTCACCACGCAGGGCTGGTCGGTGCCCGACGCGCAGGGCAACTTCGTCTGGCTCGCGCTCGGCGACCGCACCGCCGACTTCGCGGTCGCCGCCGACGAGGCTGGTGTGATGGTGCGGCCGTTCGCGGGCGAGGGCTGCCGGGTCAGCGTCGGCGAGCCCGCCGGCAACGACGTGCTGCTGGGCGTGGCCGCGGGGTTCGCCCCGAGCGCCTAGACCCGGGGGGTTTCCCATGGGATCGCCCTTTGCCGGAACCTCCCACGTCAGATGTCCGGGGGGAGGTGGAGGTATGACGCGAGGGGTGTGACCGGTGGGATCTCACGGGTCCAGCGAGGGGTCACGGGGGACGGTGCCGCACACCTGGCTCGGTCGAGCTGAGGGCGGCCGGTTGGCGTGGACGCTGGGGGTGACCGTCGGCGTGGACGCTGAGGGTGACCGGTCGGCGTGGACGCTGGGGGGCGGGCGGCTCGACCCGCACGCCCGGCCCGTCGTACGACGCCACCAGCCGTGCCACGACCGGCCGCCGGATCCCTCTGGAGCAGCCCCCGGCGTACCACGCGCCCCATCGCCCGGCCGATCACGTCACCTTCCACCCGGAATACCCCACGGGAAGTGCGGCGAAAGGTCGATCCCATGGGAAACCCCAGGGGGGCTCAGGGGAAGGTGCCGTGGCGCCCCCCGCCGTCCCGGAAGCGCGCGACCCCGGGGGGTGCGTCCTGGAGGGAGACGAGGCCGTGGCGCAGCTCGTTGGCGAGTGCCTGCTCCTCGGTGAGGCCGTGCTGCTCGAGCAGCGAGAGCCGGTCATGGCGCAGGCAGGTCTGCGGGAACCGCGCCAGCTCCGCCGCCAGCGCCTCGGCGGCTGCGCGGGCGGTGCCGGCGGGGACGACCCGGTTGGCCAGCCCCAGGGCGTGGGCCTGCGTGGCGTCGACGGCCCGGCCGGTGAGCACCAGGTCGAGGGCCCGACTGGTGCCGATCAGGCGGGCGAGCCGCACCGTCCCCCCGTCGACCAGCGGCACCCCCCACCGACGGCAGAACACCCCCAGCACCGCCGTCTCCTCGACGACGCGCAGGTCACACCACAGGGCGAGCTCGAGGCCTCCGGCGACGGCGTGCCCGGCGACGGCCGCGAGCACCGGCTTGGACAGCCGCATCCGGGTCGGTCCCATCGGGCCGTCACCGGTCTCGTCGACCCGGTTCTGGTCGGCGGTGCCGAGCGTGTGCAGGTCCGCGCCCGCGCAGAACGTGCCGCCCTCGCCGTACAGCACCGCCACCGACGCCGTCTCGTCCGCGTCGAACTCCCGGAACGCGTCGGCCAGCAGCGTCGCGGTCGGCCCGTCCACCGCATTGCGCCGCTCGGGGCGCGACAGCACCACGGTGGTCACCGGGCCGGAGCGCTCCACCCGTACGGCGGGACCCATCGCCGCGGCCTCAGGCGGCGTCGGCCTCGGCGGCCGCCTTGAGGCGAACGAGGGTCTCGGTGATGCCGCGCCGGTTGCGCTCGGGGAAGCCGAGCAGCCGCAGGCCCTCGAAGACCGGGCGCTGGTAGCGCGAGGCGTCCCAGGTCTCGGTGACCTCCGTGCCGCCCGACCCGGTGGGAGTGAGCTCGTAGCGCCAGCGGTGCGCGCCGAAGTGCCGCCACGCGACCAGCCGGTCCGCCTCGAACTCCACCACGGTGTTGCGGATCTGGTACGGCAGCCCGAACAGCTTCATCGACACCCCGAAGGTCTCGCCCTTCGCCAGCCGGTCCGGGCCGTTGATCACTCCTCGCACCGATCCCGACCCGTCGATCCGGGGGTGCTGGCGGGGGTCGGCGACGATCGCGAACACGACGTCGGGCGCCGCGTCGATGGTGGTGCTGGCCGACACCAGTCGGTCGGGGTGGGGGTCGCTGCCGTGGGTGGGGGTCATGGCCAAACGGTAGGCGATGCGGCGCGGTGGCCCGCCTCCCGGTACCTTGGACGCACGACGACCGGTGTGGTGCCGGTCACAGCAAACACGAGCTTCCTGCGGCCGCGAGCACCACCCCGCGCGTGCGCCTCAGGAGGGGTTGTGACTCCACAGAGCTTCCGGTCGCGGCGACCCCGCGCAGGAGACGAGACGAAGGAGTGCGCGTGAGCAAGCACACGTCAGACTTTGGGCCCGACCTCGGCGAGGTCTACGGTCCCCATGCCGACGGCGGCCCCGACCTGGTGCAGCTGCTGACCCCGGAGGGTGAGCGGGTCGAGCACCCGGACTTCTCCTTCGACCTCGGGGACGATGCGATCGCGGGGTTCTACCGCGACATGGTCCTCACCCGGCGCATCGACACCGAGGCGACCGCGCTGCAGCGGCACGGCGAGCTCGGCATCTGGGCGCAGCTGCTCGGTCAGGAGGCCGCGCAGATCGGCTCCGGCCGTGCGCTCCGCCCGCAGGACTTCGTCTTCCCGACCTATCGCGAGCACGGCGTGGCCTGGTGCCGCGACATCGACCCGCTCCGGCTGCTCGGCCTGTTCCGCGGAGTCGACCAGGGCGGCTGGGACCCGGCCGACGGCAACTTCGGGCTCTACACGATCGTGATCGGCGCGCAGACGCTGCACGCCACCGGCTACGCCATGGGCATGCAGCGAGACGGCGTGGTCGGCACCGGCGACCCGGAGCGCGATGCGGCCGTGGTGGCCTACTTCGGCGACGGCGCCAGCAGCCAGGGCGACGTCAACGAGGCGTTCATCTTCGCGGCCTCCTACAACGCCCCGGTCGTCTTCTTCTGCCAGAACAACCAGTGGGCGATCTCCGAGCCCATCGAGCGCCAGACGCGGATACCGCTCTACCAGCGGGCTCTCGGCTTCGGCTTCCCCGGCGTCCGCGTCGACGGCAACGACGTGCTCGCGACGTACGCCGTCTCGCAGGCCGCCCTGCAACGGGCCCGGGACGGCCAGGGCCCCACGCTCGTGGAGGCCTACACCTACCGCATGGGCGCGCACACGACGACCGACGACCCGACCCGCTACCGGCTCTCCGAGGACCTCGAGACCTGGAAGCTCAAGGACCCCATCCAGCGGGTGAAGGCCTACCTGATCCGCAACGGCGTGCGCGGCCAGGACTTCTTCGACGACCTCGACGCCGAGGCCGAGCAGCTCGGTGAGCACCTGCGGGAGGGCTGCCGGGCGCTGCCGGAGCCGCGGCCGCTCGACGTCTTCGACCACGTGTACGCCGAGCAGACCGACGAGCTGCGGGAGCAGCAGGCGGGCTACGCCGCGTACCTGGACTCGTTCGACACCGAGGGAGCGCACCGATGACCAGGATCACCCTCGCCAAGGGGCTCAACGCCGGGTTGCGTCGCGCCATGGAGGACGACCCGAAGGTGCTCGTCATGGGGGAGGACGTGGGCAAGCTCGGCGGGGTCTTCCGGATCACCGACGGGCTGCAGAAGGACTTCGGTGAGGACCGGGTCATCGACTCGCCGCTCGCGGAGTCCGGCATCCTCGGTACGGCGGTCGGCATGGCGATGCGCGGCTACCGCCCCGTCTGCGAGATCCAGTTCGACGGCTTCGTCTACCCCGCCTACGACCAGATCGTCAGCCAGGTCGCGAAGATCCACTTCCGCAGCCAGGGGAAGGTCCGGATGCCGATCGTGGTCCGGATCCCGTTCGGCGGAGGCATCGGCGCGGTCGAGCACCACAGCGAGAGCCCGGAGGCGCAGTTCGCGCACACCCCCGGTCTGAAGGTGGTCGCCTGCTCCAACCCGGTCGACGGCTACTGGATGATCCAGCAGGCGATCGCCTGCGACGACCCGGTGATCTTCTTCGAGCCGAAGCGGCAGTACCACGCCGACAAGGCCGAGCTCGACGAGTCCGCGACGCCGCAGCCGCTGTTCACCTCGCGCGTGGTGCGGGAGGGCTCGGACCTGACGCTGCTGGCCTACGGCCCCATGGTGAAGACCTGCCTGGCGTCCGCGGAGGCCGCGGCCACCGAGGGCAAGAGCATCGAGGTCGTCGACCTGCGCACGCTCTCCCCGCTCGACCTCGGGGTGGTGGCGGAGTCGGTGCGCCGCACCGGCCGGGCGGTCGTGGCGCACGAGGCGCATGTGAACCTGGGGCTCGGCTCCGAGGTCGCTGCGCGGATCAGCGAGCAGTGCTTCTACTCGCTGGAGGCGCCGGTCCTGCGGGTCGGTGGCTTCGACACGCCGTACCCACCGAGCCGGATCGAGGAGCAGTGGCTGCCCGACCTCGACCGGGTGCTCGATGCCGTCGACCGTTCGCTCGCGTACTGAGTCCGAGGAGAGCCCGTTGCCCGAGTACAAGCTGCCCGACGTCGGTGAGGGCCTGACCGAGGCCGAGATCGTCACCTGGAAGGTGAAGGTCGGCGACGTCATCAAGGTCAACGACATCGTCGTGGAGATCGAGACCGCCAAGTCGCTCGTCGAGCTGCCTTCGCCGTACGCCGGCACGGTGCAGGCGCTGCACGTTCCCGAGGGGGAGACGGTCGCCGTCGGCACCCCGATGATCACCATCGGGGACGGGGCTGCCCAGCCCGACCAGCCCGACCAGCCCGACCAGCCCGACCAGCCCGACCAGCCCGACGCCGCGGCTGCCCCCGCGCCGTCGACCGAGGACGACCCCTACCTGGGGATGGCCGAGAAGGCAGCGGCCAAGGACGCGGGCATCGACCTGTCGAACCCGGCCGCCACGGGGGGCGGGGAGAACCAGACCCTGGTGGGCTACGGCCCCCGTGCGGAAGCGGCGCAGCGCCGTCCGCGCCGGGGCGGGGCCAGCCCGGGCAGCGAGGCCGGTGCCGCAGCCCAGCGCCAGCTCCAGGGCGCCTTCACCCCGGGTGGCGCCGAGCCGGCCGACGTGGCGCCCGCGGAGGAGCCCGCGGTGCCCGCGGTCCCCGCCGGCCGGGGCGAGAGCGCCGGGTCCGACGTCCGGGTGCTGGCGAAGCCACCGGTGCGCAAGCTCGCCATGGACCTCGGGGTCGACCTGCGCTCGCTGACCCCCAGTGGTCCCGGCGGCACGGTCAGCCGCGCCGACGTGGAGCAGGCGGGACGCCAGCCGCTCCCAGTGGGCGAACCGCCCCCGGAGCCGATCGAGGACGCCGCGGACCGGTCGATGGCCGGGCCTGTCCCGAGCGACCGGCGCGAGCCGATCAAGGGTGTGCGCAAGATGATGGCGCAGGCGATGGTGGAGTCCGCCTTCAGCGCCCCGCACGTGACCGAGTGGGTCACCTTGGATGCCACCCGCACCATGAGACTGGTCGAGAAGCTGAAGGCGCACCGCGCCTTCCGTGACGTGAAGGTGTCCCCGCTGCTGGTGGTGGCCAGGGCCTGCTGCCTGGCGATGCGTCGTACGCCGGAGATCAATGCCACCTGGGACGAGGACGCCCAGGAGGTCGTCTTCAAGTCGGCGGTCAACCTCGGCATCGCCGCGGCAACCCCCCGCGGGCTCGTGGTGCCCAACGTGAAGGGCGCGGACGCCATGTCGCTCCCGGAGCTGGGGTCCGCGATCAACACCCTCGCCCGTACGGCGCGTGAGGGCCGCACCCAGCCCGCCGAGATGGCCGGCGGCTCCTTCACGATCACCAACGTCGGCGTCTTCGGTGTCGACGCGGGGACCCCGATCATCAACCCGGGCGAGTCGGCGATCCTGTGCCTGGGCGCCGTACGGCAGCAGCCGTGGGTGCACAAGGGCAGGATCAAGGTCCGCGACGTGACCACGCTCGCGCTGTCGTTCGACCACAGGCTGGTCGACGGGGAGAAGGGCTCGCGCTTCCTGGCCGACGTGGCCGCCGTGGTCGAGGACCCGTCCTCGGCGCTCCTGCTCTAGCGGGGGAGGTCTCGGAGGCGCCGTGACCGCCTGAAGCGGTGCCGGTGCTGTGGGACCTACCATGGACGGCGATGAGCACCACCCCCGCGCCCGTCCCGCCGGCTTCCTCGACCTCCGCGAGCAGCCGTGCCTACGAGTTCGCGAAATGGGCGATCCTGAGCGGTGTCTACGCCGCCGGCTCGGTGGTCACCGAGGCCGGGCTGGCACATGAGGTCGGGCTGAGCCGCACCCCGGTCCGCGAGGCCCTGCTGCGGCTCGAGGTGGAGGGGCTGGTCACCCTGCAGCCCCGCCGGGGCGCGGTGGTGAACACCTTCTCGATGGCCGAGGTCGAGGACGTCCTCGAGGCCCGGGTGCTCGTCGAGAACCACACCGCCGCGAAGTCGTTCGACCACCGGCGCGAGCTGCTGCCGAAGGTCGAGGGGGCCCACCGGGCGATGCAGCGCAACTGCCGGGAGCGCGACACCGCGGCCTTCACCTCCTCCGACCGGCTCTTCCACGAGCTGATCGTCGACGCGGCCGGGAACGGCGTGCTCTCCTCGGTCTACCGCACGTTGCGGGAGCGGCAGACGCTCTTCACCTCGGCGATGGTGCGTGGCCGGGCCGACCGGATGCACGCCGCCATCGAGGAGCACGAGCGGATCCTCGCGGCCCTGCGCGGCGAGGACCGTGACGTGTTCTGCCGGGCGGTCAACGACCACCTGCAGTGGTCGATCGCCCTGGCCCGGGAGGCCCGGGAGGCCGGCGACGGTCCGGGGACCGAGCCGGTAGCACTTCCGTGACCGAGGCCTACCGACTCGGTGGGCGCCGCGCACTGGCCGTGTGGGGAACTGCTGTCGCGGTGTACTTCCTGGCGATCTTCCACCGCTCGTCGCTCGGTGTGGCCGGTCTGGTCGCGGCGCAGCGCTTCGACATCAGTGCGTCGCAGCTCTCGACGTTCACGGTGCTCCAGCTGCTCGTCTACGCCGCGATGCAGATCCCGGTCGGGGTGCTGCTCGACCGCTTCGGACCCCAGCGACTGCTGGTCGTGGGCGTCCTCCTGATGACCGCCGCACAGCTCGGCTTCGCCGTCACCGGGACGTACGCCGGGGCGCTGACGGCACGGGTCTTCGTGGGCATGGGCGACGCGATGGTGTTCATCAGCGTGCTGCGGATCATCGCCTCGTGGTTCCCGCCGATGCGCAGCCCGATCATGACGGCGTTCACCGCGATGCTCGGGCAGAGCGGCGCGCTGGTCGCGGCCATCCCGCTGTCGCGCGCGCTGGCGTCGTACGGCTGGACCCCGACGTTCGTGGTGAGCGCGTCGGTGGGGATCCTGCTCGGCCTGCTGACGGTGCTCGTCGTGCGCGACGTGCCGCCAGGAGCGCCGTCCGCCCGCTCGGTGAAGGATGCGCGCACGGTCGGCCGGGACCTCAGGCTCGCCTGGCGAGACCCCGGCACCCGGCTGGGACTGTGGTCGCACTTCACCACGCAGTTCGCCGCCAACGTCATGGGGCTGCTGTGGGGCTTCCCCTTCTTCGTGCACGCCGAGCACCGGAGTGAGACCGAGGCGGGCGCGCTGCTGACGTTGCTGGTCGGTGTGTACATCGTCGGCGGCCCGGCGATCGGCGGCTACATCAGCCGCCACCCGTGGCAGCGCTCGACGGTCGTGCTGGGGATCGTCACCGCGATGGTCGTGACGTGGACCGTGGTGCTGCTGCTGCCGGGGGACGCGCCGCTGTGGCTGCTGGCGCTGCTGGTCGTCACCACCGGTCTCGGCGGCCCGGGCTCGATGATCGGCTTCGACCTCGCGCGGACGTTCGCGCCCGCCTCGCGGCTCGGGCAGGCCAGCGGCATCGTCAACGTCGGCGGCTTCACCGCGTCGCTGCTCGCCGTGCTCGGCATCGGTCTGGTGCTGGACGCGGTGACCCCTGGTGGCTCCACCGACTACAGCGCGAGCGCCTACCGCTGGGCGATGTGCGTGCAGTACGTCGGTTGGCTGGGCGGCGGGTTCATGGTGTGGCACTACCGCTACCGGGCCCGCGCGCACCTGGCCGACACGCAGCCGGACACGTTCCGGGACATGAGCGGGCTGCAGGAGTACCCAGGCCCCCGACGAGCGAGTCGGTCGAGCCGCCCCCCACGCTGACGCGTCAGCGTGGTGCGGCCGTCGGCGGCTGCCCCAGCGCACGGTACCGCGCCACCCGGTCGGCCGTGACCGTCGCCGAGTCGCGCTGCATCAGTGCGGCCAGCTCGAAGCGCAGCACGGCCGCGAGCCGGGAGCAGAACTCCTCGGGCTCGTCGGCGGCGTCGGGCCGCTCCGCGACGATCCGGTCGACGATGCCCGCACGACGCAGGTCGAGGGAGCGGACTCCCTGCTGGCGCGCCAGGGCAGGTGCGTGGTCGAGGTCGCGGTGCACGATCGCGCTCGCGCCCTCCGGCGGCAGCGGTGAGAGCCAGCCGTGCTGCGCGGCGATGACCCGGTCGGCGGGCAGCAGCGCCAGTGCTCCGCCGCCGGTGCCCTCGCCCAGCAACAGGCACAGGGTGGGAGCGTCCAGGGTCACGAGGTCGGCCAGGCAGCGCGCGATCTCGCCGGCGAGACCGCCCTGCTCGGCGTCCACCGACAGCGCGGCGCCCGGGGTGTCGATGACGGTCATCAGCGGCAGGTGCAGCTCGGCCGCCAGCCGCATGCCGCGTCGCGCCTCGCGCAGCGCACCCGGACCGAGCGGGTGCGCCTCGCTCTGGCCGCGCCGGTCCTGGCCGAGGAAGACGCACGGCGAGCGTCCGAACCGCGCGAGCGCGATCAGCAGTCCCGGGTCGGACTCCCCCTGCCCGGTGCCGTTGAGCGGGATCACGTCACTGGCGGCGTACTTCAGCAGCCGGCGCACCCCGGGCCGGTCGGGTCGCCGCGAGCGCGTGACCGACTCCCAGGCGTCGACGTCCTCGACGTCGTCGGGCTCCGCGTCGGGTACGCCGACGAGCACCTCGCGCCTCGCGGAGAGCACCGCCAGCGCCCGGTCGAGCAGGTCGGCGACCTCCTCGTGCGGCACCACGCCGTCGATGAGGCCGTGGGCGAAGAGGTTCTCGGCAGTCTGCACGCCCTCGGGGAACGGCCGATGGTAGAGCGCCTCGTAGACCCGGGGCCCGAGGAAGCCGACCAGGGCTCCGGGCTCCGCCACCGTGACGTGTCCCAGCGAACCCCAGGAGGCCATCACCCCACCGGTGGTCGGGTGTCGCAGGTAGACGAGGTAGGGCAGCCCGGCCTTCTTGTGGGCCGCGATCGCCGCCGAGATCTGCACCATCTGCACGAAGGCGACGGTGCCCTCCTGCATCCGGGTGCCGCCCGAGACCGGCGCGGCGAGCAGCGGCAGCCGCAGGGCGGTGGCCCGCTCGACCGCGAGCACCAGCCGCTGCGCGGACGCCACGCCGATCGATCCGGCCAGGAAAGCGAACTCGCAGGCGACCACGGCGACCGGGCGACCTCGCATCAGGCCCTGGCCGCTCAGCACCGACTCGTCGAGCCCGGTGCGCGCCTCGGCGGCGGCCAGCTCGGCGGCGTACTCCGGCGACACCGGCCCGCGCGCCGGCGGCGTGTCCCAGGAGCTGAAGGAGCCGTCGTCGAGGACCAGGTCGATCAGCTCGGTCGCGGACAGTCGCTGCGCCATGAGCCGCATTATGGCTGGCCCGCCGATCGTTTCAGCGCGCCTGCAGGCCGGATCCCTCGAGGTGCACCGCGATCGGGTCGAGCAGGTGCAAGGAGTCGACCCCCTCGGTCTCCTGGTTGCGGAACCCCAGCAGCGCCCACCCACCGTCGCGCTGCTGCACGAGGGGGGCCGCGAACAAGGTGGGCTCGGCCGTGAACGGCACGGCCCGCGACACGTCCCAGGGACCGGTCACGGGGGCGCCGGGCTCGCCGACGACCGACCACGTGCACCAGAGGCCGTGCTCGGCCTTGCGGGCCGCGCTCTGCTCCTCGGGGTGGCAGGTGAAGACGAGCACCGGATGTTCCTCGACGACGCGGACCTGCGGGACCTCGAGCTGCCCGAAGCCGGACGGCGGGCCTGAGGCGGGTGGCTGGACCTCCCAGGTCAGTAGGTCGTGGCTGCGGGCGTGCGCGAGCACGCCGTCGTCGAAGCGCGGGGCGCCAGCGAGCCGGGCGGTCACCAGCAGGTGCCAGCCGTCGCCGTCGGGGTCGCGGAACACGAAGGGGTCTCGCCAGGTCTCGCTTGCGGACGGGTCCTCCGCGAGCGTCTGGTACGGCGCCCCGGTGGGCGGGAGCACCGGCCGGTCCAGGACGCGTCGCCAAACGAACAGGTCGTCGGACTCGACGACCCCCACCTGCTGGTCGCGGACCCCGCGGCCGCGGCGGCTGGTGAGGGCGGTGTAGAACATCCGCCACCTGCCGTCGTCGCCACGCACCACCGATCCCGTCCAGAGCGCGAGGTCGTCCCAACCGTCGTCGCTGGGCAGCAGCGCGGGACCGTGGTACGCCCAGTCGACGAGGTCGCTGGAGGTGGCGTGTCCCACGCTCGCGCGGGTGTGCCGCCTCGCGGGGTCGAGGAGGGATCGGGGGGCACGGAGGAAGAACAGGTGGTAGGTCCCGCCGTCGTCGACGACCCAGCTGTCCCAGACCCAGTCGTCGGGCAGTGCCAGCATGGTGCTCCTCCTGGCTCGGTCGCCGGAGCAGCACCCTACGACGGCTCGAGACGGGAACGCAGGCTCTGACGGGACCGGTCGTCTCGTCCGGCATCCGGGCCTCTCGCGGTCGGCGGGGCCGCCCTCGCGCCCAGCCGGATGCCGGCGCGCCGGGTGGCGTTGACAGAGATCATCCGCGCCGGGTTGGGTGTGGCCCCATGAGCGACTCCACCGACACCGACACCGACACCGACACCGACACCGACACCGACAGCACGGCCGGCGGCGACACCGACCGCCGCGACGAGCGCCCCGACGAGAGCCCCGACGAGAGCCCCGACGAGAGCCCCGAGACCACCGCCAGGGCCGAGAGCGACGAGACCAGCGACTCCGACGGGGACTCGGATGGGGACTCCGAGGAGGGGGACGACGAGGGCGGCGGGAGCGCCTCGGTCGGCTCGGCCGCGTCGGAGAAGCCGTCGAAGGAGGAGCAGGAGGAGATCGAGAAGGAGCGCCAGGAGCGGCTGGATCCCGACAACCGCCCCGACACCGCGGAGGTCGACAACAGCGACCGCGACTTCGACGTGAAGGCCGGCCAGTTCACCGACCACGAGATCGACGAGAGTGTGGGCCCGTACAACGACCCGAGCGCCGAGGACGGGGAGATGGAGGCCTAGCCGGGGCCGGCCCCATCACCGGCCCCATCACCGGCCCGTCACCGGCGGTCGGAGATGCGTTTCGCCTTGCCCAGCGAGCGTTCGAGCGCCTGCGGAGCGAGGACGTCGACGCGCACCGTGGTGCCGATGGTGGACTTCACCTGCTCGACCAGCCGCCGGCCGAGCCCTTCGCGGTCCGCCTCCGGCACCGACTCATGGGCCTCGACCTGCACGGTCAGCTCGTCGAGGCTGCCCGGGCGGGTGAGCACACAGAGGTAGTGCGGGGTGAGCCCCTCGACCGTGAGGATCTGCTCCTCGACCTGGGTGGGGAAGACGTTGACGCCGCGCACGATCATCATGTCGTCGGTGCGACCGGTGACCTTCTGCATGCGTCGGAAGGACGGGTACCTCGAACCGGGCAGCAGCCGGGTCAGGTCACGCGTGCGGTACCGGACCACCGGCATCGCCTGCTTGGTCAGCGAGGTGAACACCAGCTCGCCCTCCTCCCCGTCCGGCAGCACCTCGTGGGTGACCGGGTCGATCACCTCGGGGTAGAAGTGGTCCTCCCACACGTGCAGGCCGTCCTTGGTCTCGACCGCCTCCTGCGAGACGCCGGGTCCCATCACCTCCGAGAGGCCGTAGATGTCCACGGCGTGGATGCCGCTGCGCCGCTGCACCTCCTCCCGCATCTCGTCGGTCCACGGCTCGGCTCCGAAGATGCCGATCTCGAGGCTGGTGGAGCGCGGGTCGACTCCCTGCGCGTCCATCTCGTCGAGGATGGCCAGGAAGTACGACGGCGTCACCATGATCACGCGCGGCTCGAAGTCGACGATCAGCTGCACCTGGCGTGGCGTCATCCCCCCGGAGACCGGCACGACCGTGCAGCCCAGCCGCTGCGCGCCGTCGTGGGCGCCGAGCCCGCCGGTGAACAGGCCGTATCCGTAGGCGACGTGCACGACGTCGCCGGGCCGTCCGCCCGCGACGCGGATCGAGCGCGCCATCACCTCGGACCAGGTGGCCAGGTCGTCGACGGTGTAGCCCACGACCGTCGGCTTGCCGGTGGTGCCGGAGGACGCGTGCACCCGGCTCACCTGCTCGCGCGGCACCGCGAACATGCCGAACGGGTAGTTGCGGCGCAGGTCCTCCTTGTCCGTGAACGGGAAGCGCGCCAGGTCGGCGAGACTGTCGATGTCGGGACCGACCCCCGCCTGGTCGAACGCCTGCCGGTAGTGCGGCACGTGGGCGTGGACGCGACGCAGCGTCTCGCGCAGCCTGTCGAGCTGCAGCGCCCGGAGCTCCTCGAGCGTGAGGGACGGGACCTCGCCGGTCATCCTCCCGCCTCCTCGAACAACGCCCCCCGGATCTGCTTGCTGCGGCCCACGAACTCCGCGACCACCGTGTCACCGGTGCGCACGGTGATGTCGTAGACGCCGTCGCGCCCCGCGCGGCTGCGCTCGAGCGCCTCCGCGACCAGCACGTCCCCGAGCCGCGTCGGCGCGAGGAACCTGATCTCGCACGCGGCGGCGACCGTGCTGAGGTTGTAGGAGTTGCACGCGAACGCGAAGGCCGAGTCGGCCAGCGCGAACGTGAACCCGCCGTGCCCGATGGCGTGCCCGTTGACCATGTCGTCGCGCACCCGCATGCGCATCGTCGCCCGCCCCGGTGCCACGTCGACGATCTCCATGCCCAGGCCCCTGCTGGCGGCGTCGCCGGCCCACATCGCCTCCGCGCTGCGGCGGGCGGTCTCGAGGGGGGTCACAGCGGCTTCTCCAGCATGGACACCAGGTGCTGCTCGTCCCCGAGCCGGCCCACCTCTGCGTAGCCGCGACTGGCGTGGAAGGCCAGCGACGGCTCGTTGCGCGGCACCAGGTTGACCTCCAGGGCGAGACGCCCGTACGGCGCCGCGACCCGCTCGATCTCGTCGTACACCATCCGGCCGAGACCGCGCCTGCGGAAGTCGGGGTGCAGGACGATCCGGTCGAGGTAGTAGAACCGGTCGTGACGCCGGCTGAACCATCGGTAGTTCTCGGAGTCGTAGTCGACGCCCGAGCGGAACGTGATGACGAACCCCGCGAAGGCGCCGTCGACGTCGACCACGTCGACCCGGTCGGCGGTCTCCCGGAAGAGGTCGAGCGTCGCCTCGTCCAGGGGGGCGAGCTTCACGACCTCGGCCTCGTTGAGCCTCAGCACGTCGGCGACATCGGTGTCGCGCAGGGGTCGCAGGTCGGACACGTCGCCACCCTAGACGGACCGGTGTGACAGCGGGTCAGCCCCGCACCCGCGCGTTGCCGGGGTCGTAGGGCGGCTTCAGCCCGACGGTCACCGGGTGCACCGTGCCGCCGACGTTCACGGCGTAGGAGCCCGCCTGCACGAACTCGCGCGAGGTGGGGCCGGCCGGGTCAGCGACGTACGCCAGCCCGACGCAGACGCCGGTCGTCTCACCCCAGGCGGCGCTGGTGACCTGGCCGACGGCCGCACCGTCGCGGAGCACGAGCTCGCCACCCCAGAGCATCGGCTCGGGGTCGGCGAGGACGAACGAGACCACCCGCGTGCGCGGCCCCCGGGCCCGGACCTGCTCCACGGCGGTCCTTCCGAGGAAGTCGATTTCCCCCGTGAGCTTGCAGGCGAACAGCAGACCGGCGTCGACCGGGGTCACGTCGGGGGTGAGCTCGCGCCCGAACGCCCGGTAGCCCTTCTCCAGCCGCAACGAGTCGATCGTGTAGTAGCCGGCGTCCACGGCTCCCCGGTCGACCAACGCGTCATAGACCCCGGCGGCGGTCTCGGTCGGCAGGTAGAGCTCCCAACCGAGCTCGCCGACGTAGGTGATGCGGGTGGCGCGCACGCGCGCCTGCCCGAGGTCCAGGAGCCGGGAGGTGGCGAACGGGAAGTCGTCGAGGTCGGCGTCGGTGAGCTCCGCGAGCAGCTCGCGTGACCGCGGACCCATCACCCCCAGGACGGCGTACGACGACGTCACGTCCACGACCCGGGTGTCATGGCCGGCGGGCACGTGCCGCCGGATCCAGTCGACGTCTCGCACGGTGGTGGCCGAGCTGCTGACCAGGAGGTACTCGTCCGCCGCCGTGCGCGTGACGGTGAGGTCGGCCTCGTAGGTGCCGCGGCGGTTCAGCAGCGCCGTGTAGGTCACCGAGCCCACCGGGCCGGACACGTCGTTGCTGCAGATCCACTGCAGCGACGCCTCGGCGTCGTGCCCGGTGACGACGTACTTCGAGAACGACGTCTGGTCGAAGACCGCGACGTCCGAGCGGGTGGCGCGCTGCTCGGCCGCCGACCAGGTCAGCCAGCGCGGCTTGTCCCAGGTGTAGTCGAGCACGGGCTCCGTCCCGTCCGGGGCGAAGACGTTGGCGCGTTCCCAGCCCATCTTCGAGCCGAGCACCGCGCCCCGCGAGACGAGGCGCTCGTGCAAGGGTGAGCGTCGGAACGGACGTGCGGTCTCGAGCTCGCGGTTCGGCCACGGCACGGCGTAGTGCAGGCCGAGCGTCTCGACCACCCGGTCCCGCAGGAAGACCTTGTTCGCGTGGAAGGGGGCGAAGCGACGGATGTCCACGCTCACGAGGTCGCTGGTCGCCTCGCCCTCGACCACCCACTCGGCGAGGGCCCGCCCGGCTCCGCCGGCCGAGGCGATGCCGACGGAGTTGAACCCGGCGCCCACGAAGAAGCCCCGGACCTCGGGCGCCTCGCCCATCAGGAACTGGTTGTCGGGGGTGAAGCTCTCCGGACCGTTGTAGAACTTGCGGATCCCGGTCTCGCCGAGCACCGGGATGCGGTGCACGGCACTGTCCATGAGCACCGCGAAGTGGTCCCAGTCCTCCTCGAGCAGGGAGAACTCGAAGGGGTGCGGGATCGCGTCGGGCGCGACCCAGGGCTTGGCCTCCGGCTCGAAGCCGCCCACCACGAGGCCGCCCACCTCCTCCTTGACGTAGGTCCAACCGTCGGGGTCGCGCAGGATCGGCAGGTCCCCGTCGTACGAGCGCACGCCCTCGATCTGGTCGGTGACGATGTAGAAGTGCTGGGCCGAGTGCAGCGGCACGTCGACGCCGGCCATCAGGCCCACCTGGTGGGCCCACTGTCCGGCACAGTTGACGACCACCTCGGCCTCGACGTCACCACGGTCGGTGCGAACCCCGGTGACCGCACGGCCCGTGGCCCCTTCGGTGGTGAGCACGTCGAGCACCCGGGTGCCTTCGCGCACGGTCACGCCGAGACGTCGGGCCCCCTTGGCCAGAGCGGTGGTCAGGTCGGTGGGGTTGGCGGTGCCGTCGCCGGGCAGCCAGATCGCACCGAGCAGGTCGTCGACCTGCATGACCGGCCACCGTTCGAGGGCCTGCTGGGGCGTGAGCATCGCGCACTCGAGCCCGTAGGCGTCCGCGTTCGCGGCCGTGCGGCGCAGCTGGGTCATCCGCTCCGGGGTGCGCGCCACGATGAGACCGCCGCACTGCTTGTAGCCCGCCGAGAGCCCGGTCTCCTCCTCCAGCCGGGCGTAGAGCTCCCCGCTGTACTGCACGAGCCGCGTGCCGCTCTCCGAGGCACGCAGCAGCCCGACCAGGCCGGCAGCGTGCCACGTGGTGCCGCACGACAGCTCGCCCTGCTCCAGGAGCAGGACGTCGGTCCAGCCGAGGTGGGCGAGGTGGTAGGCCGTGCTGGCGCCGATGACTCCCCCACCGACGACCACCACCCGCGCGCGGGAGGGGAGCTCCTCAGTCCTCACCGGCGACCTCTGCCAGCAGTGCGTCGAAGTCGCGGGCGGTGAAGCCGCGCGCCGCCTTCTCGAAGCGCTCGCGTCCCCAGCCGTCGAAGTCGAACTCGAGCGGGCTGGTGGCCGCCTGGATCGCCCCCCACAGTGCCCAGCCGTAGGCGGAGACCAGGGACTGCAGCCGCACCCGCGCCAGGCGGGCCCGGGAGAGCGAGCCGAAGTACGACGCGACCAGGGCCTCGACCTGGTCGCCGTCGAGGTCGCACTCGGTGCTGGTGTTCCCGAGCTCGAAGCAGGCGTCGTTGTTGCCGGAGTACTCGTAGTCGATCAGCCACACCTGGCGGCCGTCGTCGAGGAAGTTGCCGGCGAGCAGATCGTTGTTGCAGGGCACCGTGGGTCCTGCCCGCACCGCCAGCGCCGAAGACACCCGTCGGAACGCGTCGTCGTGGTCCTCGTAGCCACTGACGAGGGGGAAACCCTCGGCGTGCACGGTCCTGAGGTAGCCCGCCTGCCGGGTGAACATGTCGAAGTCACCGGTGAACCGGGGCCCGTCGTGCAGCCGGCGCATGGCACCGCCGGCCCGGGCGAGCCGGTCGAGGTCGCGGAACGAGTCGTTGTCGAGGGTGACGGCGTCGACGTACCCGATGACCAGGACGCCGAGGTCGGGGCGGTAGTCGACGACAGGTGGACCGACCCCGGCCTGGGCCGCGGCCCCGGTGTTGTGGTGCTCGGCGTCGCGGTCGATGTCGAGCAGGGCGGGATCGCCACGGAAGCGACGCACCACGTAGTCGCCGCCGTCCGGGCCCTCGACGGTGACACGGAGGTTCTGGTTGGTCAGCCCGCCGGGCAGCTCGACCACCGAGCGGGGACGCCCCGCCACGGCCGGGATCCGGTCGAGCAGGGCGTCCACGTCGTCGTCGTCAGGCACCTCAGTCGTCGAACGCCTCGAGCACGGCCTCGTCGATCGTGTGCTTGGGCCCTGTGAACCAGTGCTTGGCGGACGCGTGCCACCAGATGCCGAGGATCACCAGGGTCCCCACCGTGAGCACCGGCGCGTAGTTCACGCTGCTCCAGGTGAAGTCCTTGCTGAAGGGCACACCAGCCGGGGAGAACGGCAGGATGAAGTACACGCTGATCACGACGATCTCCGCGGCCGCGATGACGTTCATCCAGCGGTACTTCGGCCCGTTGGTCCACGAGCCGGGCTCGAACCCGTCGCCCAGCCGCCACCGCAGGTAGATCGGGATGAGGAACGCCAGGTAGAGGCCGATCACCGCCACCGAGACGACGGCGTAGAAGGCCACCGGGACGCCGCCGACGCTCTTCAGCGCGGGAAGGGTGATGGCTACGCCCACCACGGCCACGAAGATCACCGCGTTGGCCGGGATCTTGGTGCGCTGGTTGACCTTGGCGAGCCAGGTGGATCCGGGGATCGCACCGTCGCGGCTGAACGCGAACGTCATGCGCGAGGCGCTGGTGAGGCAGGCGGTGGTGCAGAACAGCTGGCCCGCGGTCGAGATCATCAACACGAGGAAGTGCCAGAACGTCGGGAGTGCCTGCCCGAAGATCACGTCGACGGCGCCGAAGCCCTTGTTCACCCCTTCGACGTCCTGCACCGCGAACAGGAACGAGAGGAGCAGCACGTAGCCGCCGATCGCCGAGTAGAAGATCGAGCGCCAGATCCCCTTGGCGGCACCTTCGGCGGCGCCCTGGGTCTCCTCTGAGAGGTGCGCCGAGGCGTCGAAGCCGGTGATGGTGTACTGCGTGAGCAGGAAGCCCAGCGGCAGCACCA
Source organism: uncultured Actinomycetota bacterium (assembly GCA_963810435.1). GTDB lineage: Bacteria > Actinomycetota > Actinomycetes > Propionibacteriales > Nocardioidaceae > Nocardioides_B. Next base: position 692,596 of record CAWENL010000003.1, on the reverse strand, counting down.
GGAACCAGTAGAAGCCGCTGCTGAAGCCGGAGTTGTTGATCCGTTCGGTGAACACGAAGTTCGCGCTCTGGTGGGTCTTCGGGACGATGATCAGCACGAGGATCACGGTGGCTGCGCCCGCGACGTGCCACCAGACGGAGATGTTGTTGACGATGGCCAGCAGGTGTCCGCTGAAGATGTTGGCCAGCGCGGCCAGCACGAGGATCACCACGAACCAGATGAACACCCGCGAGAGCGAGTACGAGTCGGCGTAGCCGCTGCTGACGGTGCTGATCGTCAGGTCCAGGAAGGTGGCGGCGCCGTACGCCACGGATGCGGTGACCGCGAGCAGGCCGATGAGGTTGAGCCAGCCGGTGAAGAAGCCGGCGGCGGGCCCGCCCATCTTGGCCGCCCACCAGTAGATGCCGCCCGAGGTGGGGTACGCCGAGACGAGCTCGCTCAGCGTGAAGCCGATCAGGAGGATGAAGGCGGAGATGATCGGCCAGCCCCACGAGATGGCGACCGGTCCGCCGTTGTTCCACGCCTGCCCGAACGTCGTGAAGCAGCCGGCGAGGATCGAGATGATCGAGAAGGAGATGGCGAAGTTCGAGAAGCTGGACCAGGAGCGGCCGAGCTCCTGCTTGTAGCCCAGCTTCGCAAGCAGCTGCTCGTCCTGTGAGAGTTCCTGCGAATCGGTCATAGGGCTCGCTCCTGGTGGCATGCTGACGAGGATCGGCTCAACTTAGCGCCGCTGGGAAAGCGCGTCCATAGTCAGAGCGGATTATGGTTTGAAGTCAAACCATTGACGCAGTCCCCCGGAAGTCACGAGACTGGCGCCGTGTCGGCCACCTCCAGCTTCGAGCAGTACGTCGGTCCCGACGGCGAGCCCGGAATCCGACTGAGCGAGTCCGTGCTCCGGGCGGTCCGCACGCACCATGCGTTCGAAGGGTGTGTCGAGCAGCTGGCGACAGCGATCCGGCTCGGGGTCTACCCGCGCGGCAGCACCCTGCCGCCCGAGCGCGAGCTGTCCGAGCGGATGGGGGTCTCGCGCGCCACGTTGCGCGAGGCGATCGCCGCGCTGCGCGCCGCCGACTTCGTGAGCACCACCCGGGGCCGCGGCGGGGGGACGAACGTCTGCTACCGGCCGCGCAAGCCGTCGTCGCGCGGCGCCCGGGCACTGGTGCCGCGCAGCGAGGAGCTGCGCGACGTGCTGGTCTTCCGCCGGGTCGTCGAGCCGGGCGCCTGCCACCTCGCGGCCGGACGCGACCTCAGCAGCCAGCAGCGGGAGTTCCTCACCGCCGCCCACGAGGAGGTCGCCGGAGCCGACGATCCGGCCGCGCACCGGCAGGCCGACTCGCGGTTCCACCTCGCCGTCGCCGCGGTCACCGAGTCGCCGATGATGATGCGGTCGGTCGCGACGGTGCAGGCCGACCTGCACGCCATGCTCAGCGCGATCCCCGTGCTCGAGGTCAACATCGACCACTCCGCCCGCCAGCACAAGCAGATCCTCACCGCCGTCCTCCGGGGCGAGGCCACCAAGGCGCGACGCGTGATGGAGAGCCACTGTGACGACACGGCCGCCCTGCTGCGTGGCCTGCTCAGCTGACCCTCGACCCAGGAGAGCCCATGTCACTTCCGTCCCGCAACAGCCGTCTCCTCGATCTCGCACAGCTGCAGCAGCTCATCGCCGCCGGTGAGGTCGACACGGTCGTCATCGCGTTCACCGACATGCAGGGACGGTTGCAGGGCAAGCGGCTGCACGCGTCGTACTTCGTGGACGTGGTGCTCGAGCAGGGCGTCGAGGGCTGCAACTACCTGCTGGGTGTGGACGTCGACATGAACACGGTCGACGGGTACGCGATGACCTCGTGGGAGAAGGGCTACGGCGACATGGAGTTCGTGCTCGACCACGACACCATCCGCCGGCTGCCGCACCTGCCCGCGACGGCGATGGTGCAGTGCGACCTGGTCTGGGCCGACCACCGCGACGTGGAGCCGTCTCCCCGCACGATCCTCAGGCACCAGCTGACGCGGGCCGCCGACGCCGGCTACGTCGCCCTGGCCGGCACCGAGCTGGAGTTCATCCTCTTCGACGACACCTACGAGAAAGCCTGGAGCTCCGGATATCGAGGACTCACCCCGAGCAACCAGTACAACATCGACTACTCGATCATCGGCACCACGAGGGTCGAGCCGGTGCTGCGCGACATCCGCAACACGATGCACGCGGCCGGCATGAACGTCGAGGGCGCCAAGGGCGAGTGCAACTTCGGCCAGCACGAGATCGGCTTCCTGTACGACGAGGCGCTGGTCAGCGCCGACAACCACTCGGTCTACAAGACCGCGGCCAAGGAGATCGCCGCGCAGCACGGGAAGGCGCTGACCTTCATGGCGAAGTTCAACGAACGCGAGGGCAACTCCTGCCACATCCACCTGTCGCTGCGCGGCGACGACGGCTCCACCGTGTTCTGGGAGGACGGCGCGCGGACCGCGCTCTACGACCAGTTCGTCGCGGGCGTGCTGGCGACGATGCGCGACTTCACGTTGCTGTACGCCCCCAACGTCAACTCCTACAAGCGGTTCGCTGCCGGGTCGTTCGCCCCCACGGCGGTCGCGTGGGGGCTCGACAACCGGACCTGCGCCGTACGCCTGGTCGGCCAGGGAGCGGGTGCGCGGATGGAGAACCGGCTGCCGGGCGGGGACGTCAACCCCTATTTGGCGCTGGCTGCCATGCTCGCCGGTGGGCTGCACGGCATCGAGAACGAGCTGGAGCTGGAGCCCGAGACGACCGGCAACGCCTATCTGTCCGACAAACCCCATGTGCCGCACACGCTGCTGGAGGCGCGCGACGCGTTCGCGGCCTCGGAGGTGGCGCGGGCTTCGCTCGGCGACGAGGTCGTCGAGCACTACACGAACATGGCCGACGTCGAGCTCGCCGCCTTCGGCGCAGCCGTGACCGACTGGGAGCTGCGCCGCGGCTTCGAAAGGATGTGACCCGTGTCGACGACCTCGACCTCCGACCTGTTCACGGTGGTCAACCCCGCGACCGGAGACGCGGTCACCGACGTCGCGCTCGCCTCGGTGGCGGACACCGATCGGCTCATCGAACAGGCCCACGAGGCGTTCCCGGCCTGGAAGGCTGTCGCGCCGGGGGAACGCGCGACGATGCTCCGTCGGTTCGCCGCCGTGGTCGACGCCCACGTCGAGGAGCTCGCCGAGCTCGAGGTCCGCAACGCGGGCCACACGTGGGGCAACGCGACGTGGGAGGCGGGCAACGTGCGCGACTGCCTCAACTACTACTCCGCGAGCCCCGAGCGGATGTTCGGACGGCAGATCCCCGTGGCGGGCGGGGTCGACGTGACCTTCCACGAGCCGCTGGGCGTGGTCGCGATCATCGTCCCCTGGAACTTCCCGATGCCCATCTTCGGCTGGGGAGTGGCGCCCGCGCTGGCCGCCGGGAACTGCGTGGTGGTCAAGCCGGCCGAGATGACACCGCTCACCGCGATCCGCATCGGTGAGCTGGCGCTCGAGGCCGGCCTGCCCGAGGGGGTGCTGACGGTCGTCCCCGGCAAGGGCTCCGTGGTCGGCGAGCGCTTCGTCACCCACCCGCTGGTGCGCAAGATCGCCTTCACCGGCTCGACCGAGGTCGGCAAGCGCATCATGGCCGGCTGCGCCGACCAGGTGAAGCGCTGCACGCTCGAGCTCGGGGGCAAGAGCGCCAACGTGATCTTCGCCGACGCCGACCTGGCCGCGGCGGCTGCGGCGGCGCCGTACGCCGTCTTCGACAACGCGGGGCAGGACTGCTGCGCCCGCTCCCGGATCCTGGTCGAGCGCTCGGCGTACGACGAGTTCCTGACGCTGCTCGAGCAGGCGGTGCACGGCATGGCCGTGCTCGACCCCTCTGATCGCGCCAGCGAGATGGGGCCGCTGATCTCGCAGCGGCAGAAGGACGTCGTGCAGTCCTACGTCGAGACCGCCGACGTCGCGTTCACCGGCTCGGCGCCCGACGGGCCCGGCTTCTGGGTGCCCCCGACCGTCGCGCTCTCGTCCTCGACGGACGAGGCGATCTGGCGCGAGGAGGTCTTCGGGCCGGTCGTCTCCGTGATGGCCTTCGACGACGAGGCGGACGCCGTTGCCAAGGCCAACGACACGGAGTACGGCCTGTCCGGCTCGATCTACACCGGTGACGTCGGCCGCGCGCTGCGGGTCGCGCGCGCCGTCGAGGCCGGCAACCTCTCGGTGAACTCCAACTCCGCGGTCCGCTACTGGACCCCGTTCGGAGGCTTCAAGCAGTCCGGACTCGGCCGGGAGCTCGGACCGGACGCGCCGAACGCGTTCACCGAGGAGAAGAACGTCTTCATCGCCCATTGACCCTTGCTGATTACCAGGGGATGCCGGCGTTCTTAGCCTCCCCATGGCGTGCAACCCGTGGGGAGCAACAGAACACCTGCATCCCCTGGTAATCAGTTCACGAGAGGAACGCACATGACAGCACGGCTCGACGGCAAGGTAGCCGTGGTCACCGGTGGGTGCTCGGGCATCGGACTGGCCACGGTGAGGCGCTTCGCGGAGGAGGGCGCGCAGGTCGTCATCGGCGACCTCGACGACGTCCGGGGCAAGGAGGTCGCCGACGGCATCGCGGGGCTCTTCGTGCACTGCGACGTGACGGACAAGGAACAGGTCGACGCCCTGTTCCGGACCACCAAGGACACCTACGGCTCGGTGGACATCGCGTTCAACAACGCGGGCATCTCACCGCCCGAGGACGACTCGATCCTCGACACCGACCTCGAGGCGTGGCGGCGGGTGCAGGAGGTCAACCTGACCAGCGTGTACCTGTGCTGCAAGGCGGTGCTGCCCTACATGATCGAGCAGCGGCGCGGCTCGATCATCAACACGGCGTCGTTCGTGGCCGTGATGGGTGCCGCGACCTCGCAGATCTCCTACTCCGCGTCGAAGGGCGGGGTGCTGTCGATGTCGCGCGAGCTCGGTGTGCAGTTCGCCCGCGAGGGGGTGCGCGTCAATGCGCTGTGCCCGGGTCCGGTGAACACCCCGCTGCTGCAGGAGCTGTTCGCCAAGGACGAGGAGCGGGCCCAGCGGCGGCTGGTGCACGTGCCGATGGGCCGGTTCGCCGAGCCGGAGGAGATCGCGAACGCCGTGCTGTTCCTGGCCTCCGACGAGTCGAGCTTCATCACCGCCAACACCTTCCTGGTCGACGGCGGCATCTCCGGGGCCTACGTCACCCCCCTGTGAACGAGCCCCCTGTGAACCCGAGCGAGCCTGTGAACCCGAGCGAGCCTGTGAACCCGAACGAGAAGGGCGCCGTGCCGTCCCCGCTCATCGGCCTGACCACCTACCGCGAGCAGGCCCGGTGGGGGGTCTGGGACCAGCCCGCCGACCTCCTGCCGACCTTGTACGTCGACGCGGTGCTGCGGGCCGGCGGGGTGCCGGTGCTGCTGCCCCCCCAGGACCCGGCCGGGGCGGAGGCCGTGGTGGCCCGGCTCGACGGCCTGGTCGTCACCGGCGGCGCCGACGTCGACCCGGCACGCTACGGCGCCGAGCCCCACCCGCGCACGGTCAGCTGGCGCACCGACCGCGACGCCTGGGAGCTGGCGCTGCTGGACGGGGCCGACCGGTGCGACCTGCCGGTGCTCGGGATCTGCCGCGGCATGCAGGTGATGGCGGTGCAGGCGGGCGGCGCCCTCGACCAGCACCTCCCGGAGCTGGTCGGGCACGAGGTTCACTCGCCCGGTGCCGATGCCTTCGGCGACGTACGGGTCTCCACCCTCGAGGGCACCCGGCTGCGCACCCTGGTCGGCGAGCACGGTGCCGTGGGCTGCCACCACCACCAGGCGGTGCGCGAGCACCCCGGCTTCGTCGCGGCGGCGTACGCCGACGACGGCACCCTCGAGGCGATGGAGGCACCGGGTGAGCGCTTCCGGCTGGCGGTGCAGTGGCACCCCGAGACCCGCTCGGACGCCGGCCTGTTCGCCGGCCTGGTGGCGGCCGCGACGGGCGCCGGGCGCACCGGTGGACGTGCGGGCACGGGGGCGACCCCGGGTCGATGACGTTCAGGGACTCTTCAGCAGGACCGACGCAGACTGCGGGCTGACGAGCCGCGGCGGCCAGCGCCGCGACGTGTGCGGAAGAGAGAATCCCATGCGAACCACCCGACTCCTCGCGGCCGGCGCAGCCGCGGCCCTCACGACCGGCGTGGTCGCGGCCACCGTGGCCGAGGCCTCGACCCGTTCCGACGTCTCCCACCAGGGGGTCAGCGGCTTCGACCACCCCCGTCAGAACGCGTACTTCCCGCTCCGTCCCGGCACCGTCTTCCGCTACCGCGGCAGCGACGAGGGCGAGAGGTTCCGCGAGACGCTGACGATCACCCGCCACCACAAGACGATCCGGGGCGTGCGCACCACGGTCGTGCGCGACGTGCTTCGTCGCGCCGATGGCAGCCTGGCGGAGAAGACCACCGACTGGTACGCCCCCGACGACAAGGGGAACGTCTGGTACTTCGGTGAGCGGACCGCGACCTACGACGAGTCCGGTGCCGTGGACAGCCGCGAGGGCTCCTGGCAGGCCGGCGAGCACGGGGCGAGGCGCGGCATCATCATGCCCGCGGACCCGAGGCCGACCGACGCCTACCGCCAGGAGTTCCGCTCGGGCCACGCCGAGGACCAGGCCTGGATCGTGCAGCGAGGGTTCACCACGAAGGTGCCCTACGGCACGGTCCGCCACGCGGTGCGCAGCTTCGAGTGGACCCGCCTGGAGCCGGGCGTCGTCTCGGAGAAGGTCTACGGTCCCGGCCTCGGCATCGTGAAGGAGCGCGACGTCGCGGGCGGCCACGAGCGGTTCAGCCTGGTCTCGGTGACGCGTCGCTGACCCTTCAGCCGCCCGACGCCCGGGTGACGAAGGCGGCGAGGTCCTTGCTCTGCCGTAGACGCGACGGCTCGTGGACGTACATCATGTGCCCGGCCTCGTAGTACCGGTGCTCGATGTTCGCCTGCAGCTCGGGGGGGATCTTCAGGTGGGCGAAGACGTCCTCGGCGGCGAAGTGCGGGGTCGCGCCGTCGTAGTAGCCGTAGGCCACGTGCACCTGCAGGTGCGGGTTCGCGCGCATCGCCCGCTCCAGCTTGGGGGTGGCGTCGACCGGTCGGCCCTCGAACTCCTTGTAGGACCAGGAGGTGAACGCCCGGGTGGACAGCGTCTCGTAGGGGAGGTCGCTCTCGTAGCCGAGCTCGTCGCGGACGTAGTGGTTCCAGGCCGCGGCGTACGGCGGGGTGATCGCGTCCATCGAGGAGTCGGCGTCCATCTGCTCCGCGATCGCCGAGGCTGCCGGACCCGAGAACCGGCCGTCGAGGCGGCCGGCGGTCCGGCGCTCGTCGCGCAGCAGCTCCCCGAAGAACCGCCAGTGCTCGATGCGCAGGTCGGACCGGTCCACGTAGTCCTCGGTCAGGCCGGTGAGGGCGGCGAGCCGACGGACGGCCGCGGACCGCTCCTTGGTGGTCAGCCGGGACCCGCGGGCCAGCACCCACGGGTAGTCACCGGAGGCGTAGGCCTCGGCGTCGGCGATCGCCTTCTTCAGCGACGTCCTCCCGAGCTTGCCGTGGTAGTGCGCGATCGCGGCGTACGTCGGGAGGTAGAGCGCGTGGGCGCGGTCGTTGCGCTGCTTGTCGAAGTCGACCGAGCCGAGGTCCAGGACGCTGGAGATGAGGATCAGCCCGTTGATGTTCATCGCGTAGCGCGACTGCAGGTGCTCGACGAGCGCGGCGCCGCGCAGCGTCCCGTAGGACTCGCCGGCCACGAACTTCGGAGACATCCACCGCTGGTGCCGGGTGGTCCAGAGCCGGATCAGCTCCGCCACCGACTCGACGTCGCCCTGGAAGCCGTGGAAGGGGTCCGGCTTCGTGTCGGTCAGCGTGCGGGAGTAGCCCGTGGAGACCGGGTCGATGAAGACCAGGTCGCTGACCGCGAGCAGCGACTCCGGGTTGTCGGTCAGCCCGTACGGCGGAGGGCGCAGCGCCCCGACGTCGCCCATCAGCACCCGGCGGGGCCCCAGCAGCCCGAGGTGCAGGAAGATGCTCGCACTGCCCGGCCCGCCGTTGAACGCGAAGGTCACGGGGCGAGCGTGCGGCTGCTCCGGCGCGTCGACGACGTAGGACGTCACCGACATCTCGGCCTTCGCCTTGAACCCGGTGAACGTGCCGTCCTCGTACACCTCGTCGCGGAGCACGATGCGCCCCGCGGTCGCGGTGTAGTCCAGGGTCGTGCGACCCACTCTGAGCTGGTGGCGCGAGGCGACCACGTCGTCCTTCGGCTCGGCGGGCTTGGTGGTCACCGCGGGCTCGCCCGGCTTGTCGGGCTGCTTACGGTCGTCGCTGGTGTCGGCGGGCATCCGGACACCCTAGGCGCTCGTTCGCCCGGACAGAATGCCCCCGGCACCCACGGCCGGCGGGAACGGGTCGATCCGGCTAGAGCCGTTCCAGCGTCGCCTGGTCACGCCGCCCGCCGAAGAAGCCCTCGAGCACCTGCCCGAAGACCGGCTCGTCGGGTGCGGCCCGCTCGAACAGCGTCATCGACGAACGCAGCTTGAGCGAGTCCACCGCTCCCATCACCTGCACCGGGTCGCGGGACCCGGTCTCGATGAGCGCCGAGACGCAGGCGAGCAGGCGCGGGCCCAGCACCGGGTGGGCGACGTACGCCGTCGCCTCGGCCAGTGAGGAGATGCCGTACTTCGCGGCCATCGTGCTGGTGCCGAGCCCGGAGACCTGCGGGAAGACGTACCACATCCAGTGGCTCTGCTTGCGGCCTCGACGCAGCTCGGTGAGGGCACGCTGGTAGGTCTCGCCGTGGTCCTGGGCGACGACGAAGCGCTGGAGGTCGAAGTCGTCCCTCATCCCTTGGAGACCCGCACCAGCTTCTTGTTGACGAACTCCTCCATGCCCCAGGGCCCGAGCTCACGTCCGAAACCGGAGCGCTTCACGCCGCCGAACGGGAGAGCCGGCAACGAGGTCCCGTGCTCGTTGACGAACGCCATCCCCACCTCGAGGCGGTCGGCGACCTCACGGGCCTTGTCGAGGTCGCTGCTCCACACCGAGCCGGAGAGCCCGAACGACGAGGTGTTGGCGAGCTCGACGGCCTCGTCGGCCGAGCCCACCTTGTAGACGACCCCCACGGGACCGAACAGCTCCTCGGAGTAGGCCCGCATCCCGGGGCTCACGTCGGCCAGCAGCGTCGGCTCGACGTAGGCGCCCGGCCCGTCGACCTGGTGGCCGCCGGTCAGCAGGGTCGCTCCGGCCGCGACGGTCTCGGAGACCTGCTCGATCAGGTTGTCGGCGGCGGCCTGGGTCGAGAGGGGACCGATGGCGGTCTTCGGGTCGGTCGGGTCGCCCGGCCGGGTCGCCTCGAAGGCCGCGGTCAGCTTGGCGACGAACTCGTCGTAGTAGGGCTCCACGACCACGAACCGCTTCGCGGCGTTGCAGGCCTGGCCGGTGTTGGCCATCCGGCCGCGGGCCGCGGCCTTGACGGTGGCGTCCAGGTCGTCGCTGTCGAGCACGATGAACGCGTCGGAGCCACCGAGCTCGAGCACGACCTTCTTGAGGTGGCGTCCGGCCACCTCGGCGACCGCGGCGCCGGCTCGCTCGCTGCCGGTGAGGGAGACCCCGTGCACGCGTGGGTCGGCGATCAGGTCGGCGACCTGCTCGTTGGTCGCGAACACGTTGACGTAGGCATCGGCGGGGAGCCCGGCGTCGGCGAAGAGCTGTTCGATCAGCAGCGCGGTCTGCGGGCAGTTCGGCGCGTGCTTGAGCAGGATCGTGTTGCCGAGCATCAGGTTCGGCGCCGCGAACCGCGCCACCTGGTAGTAGGGGAAGTTCCACGGCATGATCCCGACGAGCGGACCGACCGGCAGCGAGCGCACCACGGTCTGCTCGGCGCCGGGTACGTCGAGCTCCTGGTCGGCCAGCAGCTCGGGACCGTGATCGGCGTAGTACTGGTAGATCATCGAGGAGAGCTTGACCTCCCCCTGCCCCTGCCGCACCGGCTTGCCCATCTCCAGTGCGATGGTCTGCGCCAGCTCCTCGGCACGCTCGGAGTAGAGCTCGGCGACCTTCGCGAGCACGACCGCCCGCTGCGTCGGCGAGGTCGTCCGCCACTGCTCGAACCCGGACTCGGCCCGCGCCAGCGCCTGCTCGACACCCTGCTCGTCCAGGGTCTCGAACTCCTTCACGGTCTCACCGGTGGCAGGGTTGACGGTCTGGTAGGCACTCATGCTGGCGACCGTACCCGGCCCCCGGGGAGATCAGTCGATGACCCGGAGCCGGATCGTCTCCGGCACGGCCCGCAGGCTGTCCACGACCGCCTCGGAGAGGGTGGAGTCGGTGTCGGTGACGACGTACCCGTGGCCCCCGCGGGTGGCCAGCACCTGCCCGCCGATGTTCACCTGATGCTCGGCGAGCACCTGGTTGACGTGCGCGAGAACTCCCGGGGTGTTGTGGTGCAGGTGCGCGATGCGCTGTGCGTGGGTGGAGCGGCCCATGGTCAGGGTCGGCAGGTTCACCGACAGGGATGTGCTGCCGCCGGTGACGTAGTCGCGCAGCTTGCCCCCGACGAACCGTCCGATGTCCTCCTGCGCCTCCTCGGTCGACCCGCCGACGTGCGGCGTGAGGATGACGTTGGGCAGGTTGCGCAGCGGGGACTCGAACGACTCACCCCGGCTCTTCGGCTCCCTCGGGAACACGTCGACTGCCGCCCCCGCGAGGTGGCCGGACTCCACGGCGTCCCGGAGCGCGTCGTAGTCGACCACGAAGCCGCGCGAGAGGTTCAAGAACAGCGAGCGCGGCCGCATCCGCTCGAACTGCTCCACCCCGAAGATGCCGGCGTTTCCGGCCCGGCCGTCGACGTGCAGCGTCACGGTCTCGACGGTGTCGAGCAGCTCCTCCAGCGACGAGCACCGGCGCGCGTTGCCGAGGGCCAGCTTGTCGTCGGTGTCGTAGAAGTAGACCTGCATGCCGAGCATCTCCGCGACGACGGAGAGCTGCGAGCCGATGTTGCCGTAGCCCACGATGCCGAGCGTGCGCCCGCGGATCTCGTGGCTGCCGGTCGCCGACTTGTCCCAGACGCCGGCGTGCAGCGCCTTGTCGCGCTCGGTGAGCCGGCGGGCCATCGCGATGATGTCGGCGATCGCGAGCTCCACGACCGAGCGGGTGTTGGAGTACGGGGCGTTGAAGGCCGCCACGCCCCGCGAGGCGGCGGCGTCGAGGTCGATCTGGTTGGTGCCGATGCAGAAGGCGCCGACGGCGACCAGCCCGGGGCGCGCCTCCAGGACCTTGGCGGAGACCTCGGTCTTGGACCGGATGCCGAGCAGGTCGACCCCCTCGAGGGCCTCGACGAGCTCGACCTCGTCGAGGGCCGACGGGCGCGTCTCGACCGCGACCCCGGCCTCGCGCAGGATCGACGAGGCGAGTGGGTGCAGGTTCTCCAGCAGCAGGGCTCTCACGGCTCCACTGTCCCAAACGACCGGGCGGTGCCCGCCCACGGGTGCTAGTTGACCTGACGCTCCTGGCCCTGCCAGAACGGCTCGCGCAGCTTGAACTTCTGGAGCTTGCCGGTCGCGGTGCGCGGCAGCTCGTCGACGAAGTCGATGCGCTTGGGGCACTTGTAGCCGGCGAGGTTCTTGCGACAGTGGGCGATCAGGTCCTCGGCGCTCACCTCGCCGTGGTCGGTCTCGGCAACCACCAGGGCGGTGATGAGCTCGCCCCACTTCTCGTCGGGGATGCCGATGACCGCGACCTCCTTGACGGCTGCGTGCGACATCAGCGCGTCCTCGACCTCGATGGAGGAGACGTTCTCCCCGCCCGAGATGATCACGTCCTTCTTGCGGTCCGAGATCACCAGGTAGCCGTCGTCGGCGAGGTAGCCGCCGTCGCCGGTGTGGAAGGTGCCTCCCTCGGTGACCCGCGCGGTCTCCTCGGGCAGCTCCCAGTAGCCCTCGAGGTTGTGGTTGGACGAGGTGAGCACCTCGCCCTCGGAGTCGATCGAGACCCGGACACCGAGTGCGGGAGCACCGGCACGCCCGAGACGGGTCGCCCGGTCGTGGCTGTCGAGGTCGTCCCACTCGGCGCGCATCCGGTTCACCGTGACCAGCGGCGAGGTCTCGGTGAGACCGTAGATCTGCACGAACTCCCAGCCGAGCTCGTCCATCACGCGCTCGATGGTGCGCGTCGGCGGCGGCGCCCCTGCCACGATGATCCGGACCCGGTCACGGCCGGGGATCTCACCCTCCCACGACGCGGCACCCTCCAGGGCCGCGCTGACCACGGCCGGGGCGGCGCACATCACGGTGACACCGTGCTCCTCGACCCGCTTGAGGATCTCGGTGCCGTCGACCTGGCGGAGCACGACGTGCTTGACGCCGACGCCGGTCATCGCGAACGGCATGCCCCAGCCGTTCGCGTGGAACATCGGCAGCGTGTGCAGGTAGACGTCGCGGTCGCTGACGCCGGTGTGGAGCCCGAAGACGGTGGCGTTGAGCCACAGGTTGCGGTGCGTCAGCTGCACTCCCTTGGGGCGAGCGGTCGTGCCGGACGTGTAGTTGATCGTCGCGGTCGCTCCCTCGTCCGCGTCCTCCCAGGGTCGCGGGTCGGTGCCGTGCAGGTAGAGGTCGTCGTCATCGCCGAGCACGAAGGTGTGCTTGACGTCGAGCGAGTCGAGCTTGTCCTTCAGTGACGGGTCGACGTACGCGACCTCGGCGCCGCTGTGGCCGACGATGAACTCGATCTCGGGCAGGCTCAGCCGGAAGTTCACGGGCACCAGCACGCGGCCCCAGCCGCTGACGCCGAAGAACGAGGTGCACAGGCGCGCGGAGTTCTGCGAGATCACCGCCACCCGGCCCCCGACCGGGACGCCGAGCGCGTCGAGCTTGGCCGCCTGTGCCCGGGCGTTCGCCGCCACCTCACGGTAGGTCAGGGACCCGAGGCTCGGGGCGGGCTGGTCGGGCTCGTCCACGATCCCCACCCGGTCTGGGTACACGGTCTCGGCCCGGTCGAGGAAGTCGGCGACGGTCAGCGGGTAGAACACGGACACCTCCGGGTGAAGTCGGGTGCTCGCAGCCTACGGCGGAGCCCGCGCCTTGAGGAGCGTCCGGCCCACCGGACCTGGGATGGATCCCGGGCCCGCTCGCGTTGGAGGCACCGTGAACGACACCGGACGGCGCCCTCGCGTACGGGCCCCGGAGCTGCGTGGGCGCGGCTGGCTCAACACCGGCGGTGAGCCGCTGCGCCTCGCCGACCTGCGTGGTCGCTTCGTGCTGCTCGACTTCTGGGCGTTCTGCTGCGTGAACTGCCTGCACGTCCTCGACGAGCTGCGCCCCCTCGAGGAGAAGTACGCGGGAGAGCTCGTCGTGGTCGGTGTGCACTCCCCGAAGTTCGTGCACGAGGCCGAGCCCGAGGCGCTGGCGGCTGCGGTCGAGCGCTACCAGGTCGAGCACCCGGTGCTCGACGACCCGGATCTGGTCACCTGGCAGGCCTACACGGCCCGCGCCTGGCCCACGCTGGTGCTCGTCGACCCCGAGGGCTACGTCGTGGCTCAGTACACCGGCGAGGGGCACGTCCACGCGATCGACGCCCTGCTCCGCGAGCTGCGGGACGAGCACGACGCGAAGGGCACGCTGCAGTCCGGCGACTCGCCCTATGTGCCGCCGTCGTACGTGTCGGGCGAGCTGCGGTTCCCCGCCAAGGTCATCGTCCTTCCCGGCAGCGGGTTCCTGGTCGCGGACGCCGGGCACCACAGCCTGGTCGAGCTGGCCACGGACGCCGAGACGGTGGTGCGCCGGATCGGCTCGGGGGAGCGGGGACTCGTGGACGGTCCGGCCGGGCGAGCGCGCTTCAGCGAGCCGAACGGGCTGTGCCTGCTGCCCGACGACGTCGCCGCCGCGGTGGGTGTCGACGTGGTCGTGGCCGACACCGTCAACCATGCGCTCCGAGGGGTCCGGCTCGCAGACGGGAGCGTTCGGACCCTGGCGGGAACAGGCGGGCAGTGGATGCAGGGCGACGGCACCGGGCGCCTGTCGAGCCCGTGGGACCTCACCTGGTGGCACGACCGGGTCTGGGTCGCGATGGCCGGCATCCACCAGCTGTGGACCTTCGACCCGCGCACCGGGACCGTGGAGGTCGCGGCCGGCACCACCGCGGAGGGGCTGCTCGACGGCCCGCTCGCCGATGCCTGGTTCGCGCAGCCCTCCGGCCTCGCTGCCGACGGTGAACGGCTGTGGCTGGCCGACAGCGAGACCTCGAGCCTGCGGCGGGTGCAGGACGACACCGTGTCCACGGTGGTCGGCACCGGGCTGTTCGACTTCGGCCTCCGCGACGGCGGTGCGGACGAGGCCCTGCTGCAGCACCCGCTCGGCGTGACCGTGCTGCCCGACGGCTCGCTCGTGGTCTGCGACACCTACAACGGCGCCGTACGGCGGTGGGCGGGCGGGGTCCTGACCACCGTGGCGACCGGGCTGGCTGAGCCGAGCGGCGCGGTGGTCCGCGACGACCACCTCGTGGTGGTCGAGTCGGCGGCGCACCGGCTGACCCGGGTGCCCCTGGGCGGGGTCGTGACGGTGCCGGAGCTCGCCCACACCACCCGGCGGCCGGTCACCGAGCTCGCCGGCGGAGAGGTCGAGCTGGTCGTCGACTTCGAGCCACCACCGGGACAGAAGGTGGACGACCGCTACGGGCCGGGCTCGCAGCTGGTCGTCTCCGCGACGCCGCCCGCGCTGCTGGTCGACGGTGACGGGCGCGGCACCGACCTCACTCGGACGCTGCGCCTCGACCCCAGGGTCGGTGACGGAGTGCTCCACGTCGCGGCCCGTGCGGCCTCCTGCGACGAGCACGCCGGCCCCGGCGCGGCCTGCCACGTGCACCAGCAGGACTGGGGCGTCCCGGTGCGGATCGTCGAGGCGGGGCCGGCCCGTCTCGTGCTGCCGCTGTCCGCCCGCGGGTGACGAGACACGCAAGGGGCGCCGGACCCGATGTCCCGACGCCCCTCAGGTGCGTGTGCCGTGTCTGCCGCCCCGGTCAGCGAGACCGGTCGTCGTAGCGGCGCTCCTCCACGTGCTTGGTGCGCGAGCGCTGCTGGTTCATGACCAGGGCCAGGAGCACGCCGAGGACGCCGACGACCAGGAAGATCCAGCCGAGCGTCACGTCGTCGACGCTGGGGATGTCCGGGAAGACGTTCAGGATCAGCACGAGGCCGATCACCAGCAGGACGATGCCGACTCCGATACCCATCGCTCACTCCTTGGGTTTGGGCGGCCGTGGCCGCGGGTGGGGAAGGACCCGTGCTCCCAGGGTTACCCCGAGCCGCGCGAAGTCAATCAGGCGCGCTGGTCAAATGATGCGCACCTTCGCCTGTCGAGGCGGCAGCCTAGAAGGCTGCCTCGTCGAGCTCCATCAGGGACAGGTCGGTCGACTCCGCGATGGCTCGCTCGGCGGTGAGCTTGGGCAGCACGTTGCGCGCGAAGAACTGCGCGGCTGCGACCTTGCCCTCGTAGAACGCCTTGTCCGAGGCCTTCACCTCGCCGCCGAGCTTCTCCAGCGCCACCTCGGCCTGGCGCAGCAGCAGCCACGAGCAGACGAGGTCACCGAGCACCATCAGCAGCCGGGAGGTGTTCAGCCCGACCTTGTAGATGTTCGCTGCGTGGCCGTTCTCCGCGGACGGGTCGGCGGACATCAGGTCCTCGATCAGCACCCCCACGATGGCCTGCGTGTCCTGGAGGCCGGTCGCGAGCAGCTCGCGCTCGCTCTTGAGGCGACCGTTGCCGGCCTCGCCGTCCACGAACGACTGGATCTGCTCGGCGAGGAAGCCGAGTGCCTTCGCCTGGTCCTTGACGATCTTGCGGAAGAACAGGTCCTGGCCCTGGATCGCCGTCGTGCCTTCGTAGAGCGTGTCGATCTTGGCGTCGCGGACGTACTGCTCGATGGGGTAGTCCTGCAGGAAGCCGGAACCGCCGAAGGTCTGCAGCGACTCCGTGCCGAGCAGCACCCACGAGCGCTCCGAGCCGTAGCCCTTCACGATGGGCAGCAGCAGGTCGTTCACGCGCTCGGCGAGCTCGTCGCGCTCGCCCTTGTGCGCGGCCACCTGCACACGGTCCTGCCACGACGCGGTGTAGAGCACCAGCGCGCGCATGCCCTCGGCGAACGACTTCTGCGTCATCAGCGAGCGACGTACGTCGGGGTGGTGGGTGATGGTGACGCGCGGCGCGCTCTTGTCGGAGGCGCGCGTCAGGTCGGGGCCCTGCACGCGGGTCTTGGCGTAGTCCAGGGCGTTGAGGTAGCCGGAGGTCAGCGTGGCGATGGCCTTGGTGCCGACCATCATCCGCGCGTTCTCGATGACCTGGAACATCTGGGCGATGCCCTCGTGGACCTCTCCGAGCAGCCAGCCCTTGGCCGGGCCGCCGTTGGCCGCGTCGCCGAACGTGACCTCGCAGGTGGTGGACACCTTGATGCCCATCTTCTTCTCGACGTTGGTGACGAAGGCGCCGTTGCGCTCCCCGGTCAGCTCGCCGGTCTCCACGTCGAAGTCGTACTTGGGGACCACGAAGAGCGAGAGGCCCTTGGTGCCCGGGCCGCCGACGCCCTCGACGCCCTGCGGGCGGGCCAGCACGAGGTGGACGATGTTCTCGGCCATGTCGTGCTCACCGGAGGTGATGAAGCGCTTCACGCCCTCGATGTGCCAGGTGCCGTCCTCCTGGCGGGTGGCCCGGGTGCGACCGGCGCCGACGTCGGAGCCGGCGTCCGGCTCCGTGAGCACCATCGTCGCGCCCCACTGGCGGTCCACGATGTGCCGGGCGATCTGCTTGTCCCGCTCGTTGCCGTTGCGGAACACGATGTTGGCGAAGGCGGGGCCGCACGCGAACATCCAGACCGCCGGGTTCGAGCCCAGCACCATCTCGGCCACCGACCACGCGAGCGTGCTGGGAACCGGCTGGCCACCGAGGTCGGCATCGAGCACGAGCCGGAACCACTCGGCGTCCATCCAGGCGCGGTAGCTCTTCTTGAACGACTCGGGCATCGTCACCGAGTGGGTCTTCGGGTCGTAGACGGGTGGGTTGCGGTCGGAGTCCTCGAAGGAGGCGGCGAGGTCCTCGCGGGCCAGCCGGTCGACCTCGGCCAGGATCGACCGCGCGGTGCCGGGGTCGATCTCCTCGAACGGCGCCTGGCCGAGCACCTCGTCACGGGCGAGGACCTCGAAGAGGTTGAACTCGATGTCGCGGACGTTGCTCTTGTAGTGGCTCACTGCCCCAACCTTCGACGTAGGCACCAGGACCGGTCGGTGACCCGACCGGGACGAGCCAGTTCGGCTACTCGTCAGTAACTTTATGGTACCTACTGGCCAGTAGCGAAGGCAAGTAACCGGAGGTGGGAGCCGTGACACGTCCGCGGCAGGTCGGCCGCGAGTGCGCGCTGCCGGCAGGGTCGACCGTCCGAGCCGGGTTTGTGTAGTTGTCTGACAGACTTAGCGCATGCGAGTCTCCGCGAAGTCCGACTACGCGCTCCGGGCACTGATCGAGCTCGCCGGCCGGGAGGCGGGGGGACCCGTCAGCGCCGAGGAGCTGGGTCGCCTCCAGGAGATCCCGCACGGTTTCCTGCAGGCGATCCTCGCGGACCTCCGTCGGGCAGGGGTGGTGATCAGCCAGCGAGGTCAGTCCGGAGGGTGGCGGATGGCCCGCGAGCCGCAGTCGGTGAGCGTCGCCGACGTCATCCGGGCCGTCGACGGCCCGCTGGTCAGCGTCTACGGGCTGCGGCCCGAGGCGGTGTCCTACAACGAGTCCGCCGGCGTGCTCCAGCACGTGTGGATCGCGGCCCGCAGCAGCCTGCGCGACGTGTTCGAGCACGTGAGCATCCGCGCCCTCGCCGACGGGAAGCTGCCCCGGGCGGTCACCTCACGGACCCAGTCCGAGGACGCCTGGCAGCCGCACTGAGTCATCACCGGACAGCGGGAGCCTCGGCGGCTGAGATCAGTGGACGGCGTTGGCCGTGACCCACTCGACGAAGGGCCGGGCGGCTCGCCAGTCCGCCCGCACGAGGTCGAGCAGCTGCGCGGTGTGGATCACCGGCTCGAAGCCGTACGAGCGGCCCAGCGTCATCGACTTGTGCCGCAGGAGGTCGATGCGCGGATGGTCGGCGTCGTACCCGCGAGGAGAGGTCTTCAAGGTCTCTCCGCCGAGCTCCCAGCCGAGCTTGCGCAGCTTGGTGAGGATCCGCTGCAGCTGCCGGCCCCGGGTCTCGTCGCTGATCGCCTCCCGGATCGCGGCGAGGCGCGGCGAGCTCGCCTCGTAGAACCCCACGCCGACCCGGACGCCGGGGGCGCCCACCTGGACGTACCACCCGGTCGACGGGCCCGAGGGGACGAACGCCCCCTGGTGGGTCTTGTACGGCGTCTTGTCCTTGGCGAACCGGACGTCGCGGTAGGGCCGGAACACCTTCGCCGGCCCGAACTCCGGCTCGAGCGCGGCGACCAGGGCCGCCATCGGCGCCTTCACCGCGGTCTCGTACACCTCCCGGTGCGCGGCCCAGAACGACTTGGTGTTGTCCATCTCGAGGTCGTCGTAGAAGTCCAGCGCGGCGACGGGGAAGCCGTCGAAGCTCGCGGGCTCGGGAGCAGCCATGCCGCGAGGATAGTTCGTGGCTCAGCAGACGAAGCGGGTGACGGGATCACCGGCCAGGACGCACGCGACGCGCTCGCGCAGCGACGCCTGCATGGGGGGCAGGTCGTCGAGAGGGCACCAACGCGTGGCGAGGGACTCGTCGTCGGCCACGTGCGGCTCCCCGGCGACCCAGCTGCAGGCGAAGGTGTGGTCGAGGTACGTCGCGACGTCGCCGTTCACGTGCGTGACGGTGGGCA
This sequence comes from uncultured Actinomycetota bacterium, assembly GCA_963810435.1. GTDB lineage: Bacteria > Actinomycetota > Actinomycetes > Propionibacteriales > Nocardioidaceae > Nocardioides_B. Next base: position 673,723 of record CAWENL010000003.1, on the reverse strand, counting down.
ACGCCTGCACCCAGGCCAGCCGGTCCACGCTGACCTCGACGCCGGTCTCCTCCAGGACCTCCCGACGGGCGGCGGCGCCCGGTTCCTCACCCGGGTCGACGATCCCGGTCACGGGGGACCACTCGCCGGTGTCCGAGCGCTGAACCACCAGCAGCTCACGCTCCCGCAGCACCACCGCGGTGACCCCGGGTAGCCACAGCTCGGCGGTCCCGATGTGGCGACGCAGCTCGCGGACGAAGTCGGGGACCGGCACCCCGCCCCCCCTTCCCGGGTAGTCCGTGACCAAAAGCAGGCTTCCGGGGGTCCGTGTGCTGCTTTTCGTCACGGACTATCCGGGAGGGTGGAGCGGATGACGAGACTCGAACTCGCGACATCGACCTTGGGAAGGTCGCGCTCTACCAACTGAGCTACATCCGCAGGCCCCTTGCGGGACGACGGCGATAGTACCCAATGCCGCCGGCGTCCCGCGGAGCGCGTGCCCGGCTACTTCGGCGCGGCGGCCAGCCACTCGGCGGGGTCCACCGTGCGAGCGCGCTGGTGGCTGCCCATGTCGCCGTACGGGTAGTCGGCGGCCGCAGGGTCGCTGGCCGCGTCGAGCCGCGCGGTCTCGTCCGCGTCGAGGTGCAGCCCCGCCGCTCCCAGGTTGTCGGCGAGCTGCGTGGTCGTACGGGCGCCCAGGATCACCGAGGTCACCGCGGGACGGTCGACGAGCCAGGCCAGCGCGACCTGCGCCATCGTCACCCCGCGCTTCTCGGCAACCTCGCTCACCGCGTCGATGACGTCCCAGGTGCGCTGCTGCGAGGACCGACGGGCGTACGCCTCGACGCCGCGGCCCGGGTCCTCCCCCAGCCGGGTGGCGCCGGTCGGCCGCTCGTCGCGCGAGTACTTCCCGGTGAGCCAGCCGCCCCCGAGCGGCGACCACGGCAGCAGGCCCAGCCCGGCGTCGAGGCAGGAGGGCACGATCTCCCACTCCAGCTCGCGGACCAGCAGGCTGTACTGCGGCTGCAACGTGACCGGTGACTCCCAGCCGCGCTCGCGGGCCAGCGCCACGGTCTTCTGGACCTGCCAGCCGGTGTAGTTCGACAGCCCCACGTAGCGGACCTTGCCCGCCCGCACGAAGTCGTCGAGCGTTCCCAGCGTCTCCTCCAGCGGCGTGACCGGGTCGTAGGAGTGCACCTGGTAGAGGTCGACGCAGTCCACGCCGAGACGGCGCAGCGAGTCGTCGAGCGCTCGCTGGAGGTGACGCCGCGAGACCCCGATGTCGTTGACCCCCTCACCCATCGGGAAGCGGGCCTTGGTGGCGATCACCGCGCTGTCGCGGACTTCGGCCGGGCGGTCGGCCAGCCAGCGGCCGATGATCTCCTCCGAGACGCCGGCGTTGTAGACGTCGGCGGTGTCGACGAGGTTGCCGCCCGCCTCGAAGAACGCGTCGAGCTGCTCGTGGGAGCCGGCCTCGTCGGTCTCGTTGCCGAAGGTCATCGTGCCGAGGGTCAGGGTCGAAACGGCGCATCCGGTGCGCCCGAGGGTTCGGTAGTCCATGGCTCCATCTTGGCCCCCGCGCGGACCCTCGGTGACAAGGGGTTGCCAACCGGGACAAAGCACTGTCGGATGAGTGACGCCCGTCACGTCGGCCCCGTCCCGAAAGAGGCCTCATGCGCCGTACGCCGCTGCTCGCCGCCCTCGCCTCAGCAGCCCTCCTGGCCCCGATGGGCCCGGTGCTCACCTCGGCAACCGCCCGCACCGGGACCCCCACCACCGTCCGTTCGCCCGAGCTGTCCACGGCGACCCAGCTGGCGAACCGTCGCAGCCTCGTGGTGGGCGACCGGTTCTTCGAGATGGGGGCCGAGGACGGCAGCTACCCGGCGACCGGGTTCCACACGCGGGGGGAGATGGGGGGGTTCTGGACGCCCCCGATCAAGCTGCTCGACGGGCTGTGGTTCAAGGCGGGCAGCAGCTGGCTCACCGCGAAGCGCTACACCAGCGGCTGGGGCTACCAGCGGATGGATCTCGGCACGCACGGCGGCGTGCGGATCACGCGCACCGACGTCGCGCCCGACGGGCTGCGGGCCGGGCTGGTGGGGCTGCGCCTGTCCACCCGTAAGGCACGCACGCTGCGACTCGGGGTCGACGCGCACTCCGAGCTCATGAAGGTCTATCCCTGGGGCGAGACGAAGCCCGCGAACCAGACCACCTACAACCTCCAGGACACCGGGAGCGTGGAGGGCCGCAGCCTGCTGTTCCAGGAGCAGGGCAAGCCGCCGACCAGGAACTCCGAGACGCACGACTACGCCGCCCTCGTCGGGTCGAGGCTGAAGCCGGTCCGCACGTCGCTGGGCCCGAACCACCGCGGCCCGGTGAGCGACCCGACCATCTGTGGCGCCTCGGGACCGGGGGCGCCGCCGACCCCGCCACGCTGCGACGACACCGCCTACGGCAAGGGCACCGGGGGTGGCCTGACCTACGACATCGACGTGCCGAAGGGCGGTCGGACCGTCTGGTTCGCCGTGTCGGGCTCCGACCGGGGCGCCGGTGCGGCCCGCCGCGCCCAGACCAGGGCGCTCGCCGATCCCGCGGGCCTGCTGCGGGCCACGGTGGCCTCCCGGCGCGCGGTCGACCGTCGCACGCGGGTGCGGCTGCCCGGTGACCGGCTGCTGCAGCGCAGCGTCCGGTGGAGCAAGCAGAACCTCGCGGAGTCGGTGCAGGAGGCCCGCGGCCTGGCGGTCCGGTCGACCCACGCCGGGAAGACGTACCCGCCACCGCTGGGCACGGTCCGCAAGATCCGGTGGATCGGGGCCGGCTGGCCGGACTACCCGTGGCTGTTCGCCACCGACGGCGAGTACTCCGGGTTCGCGTCGGTGGCCGCCGGCCAGTTCGGGGCCATCAAGGACCACCTGCGCGCCCTGCGCGACGTCAGCGAGATCGCCAACCGCGGCAGCGGCAAGGTGGTCCACGAGGTGACCCCGGACGGCTCGGTCTACTACGGGCAGAACGCCGATGCCGGCAACACCGACGAGACCGCGAAGTTCCCGAGCCTGGTGGCGCTGGTGTGGCGGTGGACCGGTGACGACGCCTTCCGTGACGACCTCTACGACTTCGCGGTGCGCAACATGCGCTACATCTACCGAAAGCTCGACGCCGACGGCGACGGGTGGCCCGAGGGCCAGGGCAACGTCGAGCGCGACGGCATGGGCGAGGAGAAGCTCGACAACACCGTCTACACGATCAGGGGACTGCGCGATCTCGCCGACCTGGCTCGCAGCAAGGGCGACACCGCGACCCGCAGATGGGCCGCCTCGAAGGCCGCGGACCTCCAGGGGCGCTTCGACCAGGCCTGGTGGAACGGCCCGGACACCCGCCAGTACGCCGACTCCCTCGACGACCCCGGCAACGGCCAGGTCTTCCAGCGCCACTGGATCGGCGTCACCCCGGTCGAGGCCGAGATCGTGCGACGCGGGAAGGTCGCCGGCCCGCTGGCACCCCTCGACCACGCCACCGAGCTGGTCCGCAGGCGCGAGGAGCCCTGCTACACCGGCCGGTACGGCCTGTTCCACACCGGCTCCGGTCCGACCAGCGCCGACGGCGGCAACAAGGGCGCCAGCTGCGACCACGCGACGTCCACGGTCCAGTCGGAGCGGGTGGTCTTCACGCTCAACACCTCGATCATGGCGGTCGCGGAGGCCGCGCTCGGGCGGATGGGCAGCGGGCAGCTGCAGCGCTACACCACCGGGAACGCGGCCGTGCAGCTCGACCCGGCTGTGTGGGAGCTGCCCGGGGCGATGCCCGAGATCGCGCCGTCGCCGGACTTCGGCTCGAACATGGGCAAGCCGTTCACCGAGCGCTCCAGCGTGCTGCAGGCGTGGGGCGCCTACGGCATCCTGTGGCCGGTCGTGCACTTCCAGCTCGGGGTCAGTCCCGATCTGGGCCGCGGCCGCCTGACGGTGGTGCCGCAGGTCCCGTCCGGCCAGCGCACCGTGGCGGGCCGGAACATCCGGCTGGCCCACGGGTCGGTCGCGGTCTCGGCGACCCGGGACGCCAAGCGCCTCGAGACGGTGGTGCGGCAGTCGTTCCGGGTGCGGCTGCGGCTCGGGGTGCTGCTGCCGTCCGGGGCCCGGGTCAGGTCGGTGCGGCTCGACGGCCACCGGACGTCGTACGACCTGGTGCGGACGGCTCGCGGCACCCAGGTCCGGGTCCATGCCGGACGCTCCCGCGGCACCTCAGACCTCGTGGTCAGGCTCCGCTGAGGGGTAGTCCGTGACGAAACGCAGCCCCGACACCCGTTTCGCGCTGCACTTCGTCACGGACTACCGGGGGTGGCCGGTAGGTTGACGCGCGTGCTGCTCTCCGACCGTGACATCCTCAGCGAGATCGACGCGAAGCGGGTCGCGCTCGATCCGTTCGACGCCTCGATGGTCCAGCCGTCCAGCGTCGACGTGCGGCTGGACCGCTACTTCCGGGTCTTCGAGAACCACCGCTACCCGCACATCGACCCGGCCGCCGACCAGCCCGACCTCACCCGCGAGGTCGAGCCGCACCGCGACGAGCCGTTCATCCTGCACCCGGGTGAGTTCGTGCTGGGTTCGACGTACGAGGTGATCACGCTGCCCGACGACGTGGCGGCGCGGCTCGAGGGGAAGTCGTCGCTGGGAAGGCTCGGCCTGCTGACCCACTCCACGGCCGGGTTCATCGACCCGGGCTTCTCGGGTCACGTGACCCTGGAGCTGTCCAACGTGGCCACCCTGCCGATCAAGCTGTGGCCGGGCATGAAGATCGGCCAGCTCTGCTTCTTCCGGCTCTCCTCGCCCTCGGAGCACCCCTACGGGTCGGAGAAGTACGGCTCCCGCTACCAGGGCCAGCGCGGTCCCACGCCGTCACGCTCGCACCTGAAGTTCCATCGCACGGAGGTCTGAGCCGGGACGCGCTACACCTGCTCCAGGAGTACGTCGCCGCTGACGGTCTTGGCCCGCAGCTCGACGAACGGCTCCCCCTCGCCCGGCTCGCCGGCCCCGGCAAGGGTGGAGCGGACGCTGCCGCTCATGGTCAGGACGTCGGTCCAGACCGGAACGCCGGCAGCGACGCCGACGGCGATGTCGCCGGAGACGTTCTTGGCGCTCAGCCGACCGCCCCTCACCTGGTCGACGACCAGGTCGCCCGAGGCAGTGCTCAGCGCGACGTCGTCGCAGGCCAGCCGCACCCGCATGTCCCCTGACCCCGACTTCACCGAGACCGGCTCCTCCGCGGAGCTGACCACGACGTCGCCGGAACCGGTGACGATCCGGGCGGGTCCGGCGAGCCGGTCGACGGTGACGTTCCCGGAGCCGCACCTGACCCGCAGCGCGCACCGCACCAGCTCGACCTGCACGTCGCCCGAGCCGGTCTCGATGGACGTCTCGCCGCCGAGCTCGTCGAGGCGGACGTCGCCGGAGCCCGATCTCAGGACCGACTCCCCGAGCCGGCCCTGCACGCGCACGTCGGCAGAGCCGAGCTTGGTCGTCAGCCGGCTGTCGTGCGGCACCGTGACCCGCACGCTCACCGGGTGATCGGCCGAGCCGAAGAAGCCGACGCCACGACTCTTGGAGATCACGACGATCTCGTCTCCGTACTGGTCGACCACGACGTCGGTGAGGTCGCCGCTCCCGGTCACCTCGACCTGCGTCCGGTCGGTCTCGGTGGTGGTGACAGCCAGGTCCCCGGCGCGCAGCTCCACAACGAGCGAGACGGGACGGGGGGTGGCGAAGCTTCTCTGCATGGTGTTCTCCCTCTGGTTCTCCCGGCCTTCGGAGGTCCTCAGACCCAGCCGGTCATCCGCTTGGCGCCGCGCCCCCGGCCGGGGGCGAGCCCCGGGCGGTCGAGGAACGGGAGGCTGGACAGGTCGAGGTCCACGTCGACCGCGCGGTCGCGGGTGGCGGAGCGCACCACGTTCACGATCCAGCCGTTGAGCGAGTGTCCGCTCCTGGTGGCGAGCTCCTCGGCCTTGTACTTCACCGACTCCGGCAGCCGGAGGGTGATCCGGGCGACCGCCCCGTCCTCGTCCCCCGGCTCGGGGTCCTCGGAGCCCGCGCCGGTGGGGCCGGGCGGGGCCGCGGCCATCGGGACGGTGGGGACGTCGACGACGAACTGCGGCTCGCGGCCCCGCAGCCGGACGTCGACCGACCCGCTGGCGAGCTCCGAGGTGATCTCGGCCGCGGCCTGGGACAGCGCGTCCATGAGCGCGAGCCGGACCGCGGGGTCGAGGGCGAGCCCGAGACGTTCGGCGGCGTCGCGGGCCTCGGGTCCTCCGGCGGCCGCGGCTGCCGCGAGGTCGTGCCGCAGGCTCTCGACGTACGGCGTGATGTCCATGCGCATCACAGTGACACCATAATGACGTCAAGTCAAGAAGGGTGACGTCATCTGCTCAGGGGGGCAGGTCGGGTTGGTCCACGCGGGCTATGTACGCTCCGGCCGCCGTGGAGGACGGTAAAGATTGCGGAGCGCTACGGGGGCGCACGAGTCTCCGGGGGAAGGACCCTGTGCGCCCGCGGAGAGGAGCTCGTGATGGCGACCATTCGCGACCATCGAAGCAAGGCGGACGTTCCCGTCCCTCGTGGGACCTACACCCAGGCCAAGGCGGCCGTGCTGGGGGTGCCGACGCCGCAGGCCACCGCCAGCGTGCTGCAGCGGGTCCGCGCCAACCGCCGCGGGGAGGTGCTCGCCCAGCCCACGAACCGCCTCGAGGAGCTGTCCCCGATGCCCGAGCGGGGCGACGCGTTCACGCGACCGAACCGGTTGCGCGAGACACCCCTGCGCACCGGTGCCGGTCCGGACGCGCCGGTCCAGCAGTCGACCGTCAACGCCGTACCCGGGCAACCTCCGGGCTTCGGCCTGACGCTCACCTGGATCGGCGACGAGGAGCTGGCAGTCGTGGCGTTCATCAGCGCCTCGGACCTGTACGGCATCGGAGTCGCCGGCGTCACCGACGGTGACACCTTCGAGGTGGTCTCTGCGGTGGGGAACGCCACCTTCTCCCAGGACACCCAGAACGAGGGGATCGCAGGGCTGGTCACCATCGTGGCGGCAGGCGCCGGCCTCACGGCTGCGGCGTTCGGGGCGCCCGAGCTCGCTCCGCTGATCAACGGTGCGGGACAGGCCATCGCCAAGCAGTTCCCCGAGCAGAAGACCAACTCGAAGTCGCGCGACGTCTACGGGCAGATCGCCGGCAGCGACGAGTTCGCCCGCCAGGAGGGCGGCCTGATCGTCTGCTCGCCGGACGCCCAGGGGATCTACGAGAGCGGCGACGGGGACCACAAGAACCGCTGGATCAAGTCGGGCAAGAACCGCTCCGACGCCAACCGGCCCGACCACGTGGTCCCGAACGCGTTCTTCCTGCAGCGCGACCGGGAGCCACGCCACCTGCACGGCGAGGGTGACCTGATCATCTCGCCCTGGGACCACGCGTTCGGGGACAACGTCGGTGCCTACCGGGTGAACTTCATCCTGCGCCGGTCCGACCCTCCCCCGGTGGTCATCCTGTAGCCGCTGCCGGAACCAGCCTCGGGCCGGCCTCGGGAACGCCTCAGAACCCTCCGGTGCCGTTGGGCGTGCCGAGCCCGGTCGGGCCGTCCCATCCCGACCGGGCCTGGCACCACTGCGAGGTCGAGGTCGGGCAGGAGCCGTTGCTGCCCCCGGTCACGTCGAAGAGGCTGCCCGGGTGGCTGTAGGGGATCGCGTTGGGGTAGCCGCTGGTGTTGCCCGACATCGCGTAGACCGCGGCGATGATGGGGGCGGACTCGCTCGTTCCGCCGACCTGCGCCCAGGTCGAGGACTTCGCGCTCGTGGGGTAGTAGACCGCCATCCCACCGTTGGAGGGGTCCGCGGCGGCCGAGACGTCGGCGATCGCGCGCCGGGAGCAGCCGGTGTTCGAGCCGGCGGCTGCCGCGAGCGCCGCGTTGACCGTGGAGCAGCCCGAGCCCGCGCCGCTCCACGCCGTCTCGCTCCACCCGCGCGTGTTCGACGCCGACGTGAGCGTCGTACCCCCGACGGCGGTGACGTACGTCGAGGAGGCCGGGTAGCTGCCGCCCTGGTAGCCGTTGTCACCGGTGGACGCGGTCACGGCGATGCCGGGGTGGTTGTAGAAGCTGCCGTAGCTGGCGTCGGACAGGTCCCCACCTCCGTAGCTGTTGGAGATGGCCACCACGCCGGGCATCGTGGAGGCGGTGTTGACGGCCGCGCCCAGGTTGGTGATGGAGGCGCTCTTGGCCTGGACCACCACGATCTTGCAGTCCGGGCAGATCGCCGAGACCGCGTCGACGTCGAGCGCCTGCTCGCCGGCCCAACCGGAGTTGAACCTCGGCAGGTTGGTGCCGCCGTTCTGGTCCCGGATCGTCAGGCAGCCGTTCGCGGTGGTGCAGGCGGTCAGCCCGTAGTAGGAGCGGTACGTCGCCAGGTCGGCCGCGAGGTTCGGGTACCCGTAGGCGTCCACGATCGCCACGGTGCGTCCGCCGGAGCTGGAACCGGTCAGCTTGTAGGCGTCCTTGAGCTGCGCCGGCGTCTTGGCGCCTGAGGCCGGTGTCGTGCTGCTCGGGACCGTCCCCTTGCGGTTGACCAGCACCTTCGACGAGCAGCTGGCCACAGTGGCGTGCGAGGACATAGCGCAGACCCGCTTGGCGTGCAGGTCGGAGCGACCTGCGGCACTCGCCGCGGGGGACAGGCTCGTCGCGAGGCTCACGACCAGCAGGGTCGCGACGGTGGCTGCGGCCAGAAGGATGCGTCTCATCTCAGGGGGCTCCTCGGTGTGCGTCGTCCCGCGGCGACACCCGTCGCCTCACGCTGAGGACATGTCATCGGAATTCCCCGACGGGCGCCAGTGTCCTGCGCTGCGTATGTGTGCCGTTGCACGAACGTGCAGCTGCCAAGCAGCCTGTTCACGCTCGTCCTACTGCCCGTCCCGGGGCTTGGTGGGGTCGGCGTCGGGCTCGGTGGCCGGCTCCGGCTCGCTCTCGTGCCCGGGCTGGTCCTCGGCCGAGGCCTCCGCCTGCGGGTCCGACTCTCCGCCCGCGACCTCGACCTCGGGGTCCGGCTCCTTCGACGCGGCGGCGTCGGCGCCCACCTGCTGGTGATCGCTCACGGTCTCCTCCGTCTGGGTCGCGTCCCCCGGGTGGGGCTCGGCCTGGGTGGCTTCCTGGGTCGCCTTCTCGGTCGCCGGGTCCTGAGGGCGCTGCACCGAGGCGAGCAGCATCTGCGCGACGTCGAGCACCTCGACCTGCTCCGCGGCCTTGCCGTCGGCCTGGAGCGAGGTGAGGCCGTCGGAGAGCATGACCCGGCAGAAGGGGCAGCCGACCGCGATCTGCTCGGCGCCGGTCGCGACGGCCTCGGCGGTGCGGTTCATGTTGATCCGCTCGCCGATCTTCTCCTCCATCCACATCCGCGCGCCGCCGGCTCCGCAGCAGAAGGAGCGCTCGGAGTTGCGCGGCATCTCCTTGAGCTCCGCGCCCGGGATGATGTTCAGCAGCTCGCGCGGAGGTGAGTACACCTGGTTGTGACGGCCGATGAAGCACGGGTCGTGGTAGGTGATGGCTCGCGACGGCGTGCCGTTGCCCGACGGGGTCACCGGGGTCAGCCTGCCCTCGCGGACCAGCCGGTTGAGCAGCTGCGTGTGGTGCACGACCTCGAGCTCGACGCCGAACTCGGCGTACTCGTTCTTGAGCGTGTTGAAGCAGTGCGCGCAGGTGGAGACCACCTTCTTCGCCTTGGTCTCGGTCAGCACCTCGGCGTTCTGCATCGCGAGCTGCTGGAAGACGAACTCGTTGCCCGAGCGGCGCGCCGGGTCCCCTGTGCAGGTCTCGCCGTCGCCGAGCACCGCGAACGAGACGCCCGCGAGGTCGAGCAGCTCGGCCACCGCGCGGGTGGTCTTCTTCGCGCGGTCCTCGTAGGCGCCGGCGCAGCCGACCCAGAACAGCCACTCGACCTCGTCGAGGTCCTCCGGGTCGCCGTCACGGCCGCCGCCGACCTGCTTCACCTCGAACGGCAGGTCCTTGGCCCAGTCCATGCGTGCCGACGGCGACATGTTCCAGGGGTTGCCCTTGTTCTCCAGCCCCTTGAACAGCCCGTTCAGCTCACTGGGGAAGTTCGACTCGATCAGCACCTGGTAGCGGCGCATGTCGACGATGTGGTCGACGTGCTCGATGTCGACCGGGCACTGCTGCACGCAGGCGCCGCACGACGTGCACGACCACAGCACGTCGGGGTCGATCACCGCGCCACCGCTGGGCAGCGACGGGTCGCCCTCGGTCGCGCCGACGAGCTCGCGCTCGGCCTCGGCCCTGACCGCGTCGGGCAGGGAGTCGCGCTCCGAGGGGTCGGCGAGCAGGTACGGCGCCTTGGCCATGGCGTGGTCGCGCAGGTTCATGATCAGGAGCTTCGGCGAGAGCGGCTTCTCGGTGTTCCAGGCGGGGCACTGTGACTGGCAGCGTCCGCACTCGGTGCAGGTGGAGAAGTCGAGCATGCCCTTCCACGAGAAGTCCTCGATCCTGCCGACGCCGAGCGCGGCGTCCTCGTCGAGGTCCTCGATGTTCTCGAAGTCGATGGGTGCGCCGCCGACCATGAGCGGCTTGACCGCACCGAGCGCGACCGGTTGGCGCTTGAAGAGCACGTTCAGCGGGGCGACGAAGATGTGCAGGTGCTTGGAGTTGAGCACGAAGATCAGGAAGGTCAGCATCACGCCGATGTGCAGCAGCAGGCCGATGCCCTCGATGACCTCGTTGGTCCCCTCCCCGAGCGGGTGGAGCAGCGCGCCCACCGCCTCGGACATGAAGGCCCCGCTCTCGTACGGCAGGTTGCCGGTGTTCACCGACGCGCCGCGGAACAGGAACATCGACCACAAGACGTTGAAGATCATGAAGAGCGTGATCCAGGCGCCGTCGAGGTGCGACCCCTTGAAGCGCGAGCGGCGACCCAGCCGTGAGGGGGACTGCCGCAGCCGGATGACGGCGAAGGTGGCGATGCCGAAGAAGGCCATCACCGCGATGAAGTCCTGGAGGAAGCCGAGCACCGGCCACGTGCCGATCAACGGGATGTGGAAGCCGGGGTGGAACAGCGACCCGTAGGCCTCGAGGTAGACCGAGGCCAGGATGACGAAGGCCCAGAAGACGAAGAAGTGGGCCGCGCCGGGCACGGACCACTTGAGCAGCTTGCGCTGCCCGAAGACCTCGACGAGCTGGGTCCTGAGCGCCTTGCCGATGCGGCCGGTCACCCCCTCGACCCGGTCGGGGGCGGGCTGTCCGCTGGTGATGAGGCGGTAGAGGAACCAGACCCGGCGACCGGCGATCGGGAGCGCGATCGCGTTCATCACAAGACCGAGAATCAGCACCAGGATCACGCGTCGTCACTCTCCATCGTCACAGTGGCTCGGACCGGCGTCCGGCGGTGAGGGCAACCCGCGTGGAGTCTAGGGCCACGCCAGGCGTGCGGTCGTCGGGGACGTGCGAGCACGATCCTACTGCACGGTAACTTCGCGGCCTTGCGACGCCGTGCCCAGGTCCGCGCGATCGGTGGGTCGTGAACGAATATTCCGGTCTGTCCACTTATGGGCCTCAAGGCCGAGGGGCGAAGCGTCGATAAGACCCTCAGACCACTCGACTGCTCGGCCGTGACGGCCGTCCGCTCGCGACGACCCGGAGGACGCACGATGAAGACCCCCCACGCCGCTCCCGACGCCCGGCGTGAGCTTTCGCTCGTACGGCGGCTCGCCACCTCGGCCGTCTCGATCGCCGCGCTTGCCGCGCTGAGCTCGTTCGCGCCCGTGAGCTCGTCCGTGGCCAACGCGGCCTCGGAGCAGCCGGAGCTGGTGGTCGGTTCGTACAACATCCGCGCCGGTGTCTCGACCGAGACGTTCCGCAGCGCCGTACACAGCATGACCGACAGCGGACCCGACAGCGTGGACGTCCTCGGGCTGCAGGAGGTCAACAGCAAGCCCAAGGCGGCCGTGCTCTCGTCGCTGCAGACGTCGGGCTGGGGCTACTACCGCCCCAAGATCTACACCGGCGAGCAGAGCCCGCTGCTCTGGAGGTCGGACCGGTTCCGCCTGCTCTCCGCACGCTCGGAGATGGTGGCCGGCGCCCGCTACATCGGCTCGGAGGTGCCGGCACGTGGCAGCTGGACGCACCCCTGCTACGTCACGGTGGTGCACCTGAGGGACCTGAAGACCGGGTCGAACCTCTCGGTGATCAACGTGCACCTGCCCTCGGGTGCGGTGAAGATGGGCAACCCGGTGCCCGGTCGTACGAAGCTCTTCCGGGCCTACCGGGCGGTTGTCGTCGGCCTCGGCAGGCTCACGGCGCAGGAGCAGGCCGAGGGGCAGGTCCTCGTGCTCGGAGACTTCAACATCGGCCACGTCGCGGACAAGCGTGTGGGGCGCAAGAACATGCCCTACAAGACGTTCGGGCGGCTCGGCATGCAGTCGATGTGGGAGACCGAGGTGCCCGACGGCAAGCGTGGCTCCCACGTGGACAGCCCCGCGCTGATCGACCAGGTCTTCTCCTCCACGAGGGCGCAGAGCGCGACCGTGCGCTTCGACACCACCTACTCCGACCACTTCCCGGTGGTCGCCACCTACCCGGCGGTCGCCCCGGTCGGCTGAGCGGCGCCGGGCTCAGGTGACCTGGCGCAGGTGACCGGCTGAGGAGAAGGTCATGCTCACCCGGGTGGTCCCGCCGCTCGAGGTCCGCCCGCAGTAGCCGTAGGTGAGCCCGAGCCGCGAATGTGGCTGGCCGGCGTGCCGCAGCACGTACGTCGCGGTCGCGCCGATCGGCATCCGGCGCAGCTCCCGGGCCGGGCGCAGCGCCCGGACGTCGCGGCAGCCGTCGTTGCCGACACCCTGCGCCCGCTCCCACATCTGGAGGTAGGCCTCAGGCCCGCGAGCCATGTCCCTGACGATGTTGGTGCCGTCGGCGCTGCTGGAGGCGCCCGCCACCTTCCGCAGGTCCTGCAGCCAGTCCGGGTAGAGACCGTAGTGCGCCACCCCGTCCCTGTTGATGTCGTAGACGCGTTGGCCGCTGTGCTGCCGTTTCACCGTCACCCCGCCCAGGCCCGTGAACGGGTAGGTCACCGGGTTCGACACGTTCGCGCCCCGGGCGTCGCCCTGGGCCCCGAGACCGTTCATGTCCGCGCCGTAGCCGAAACCCCAGTAGTAGCGCGGGTCGGCCCAGCTCAGGTGCCGGCGCCAGTCCGCGACGAAGCTGGTGCTGTCGCCGGCGTACGGCGTGATGAACCCGCCCATCCGGTAGATGCGGACGTAGGCGTCGTCCGTGGCCCACGAGTGGCTCGACACCACGCCGGGGTAGCCCTGCGAGGCGAGCAGGTCGAGCGAGGCCTTGCGGCCCACCACGCTCATGTGGTCGGGGTCGAAGATCATGTGCCGCTTGGCCATCGCCTTGATGAGGTAGGCGCCGCGCTCAGTCAGGCCGCGGTTGTTGCAGTGCGGCGTCGCGCCGTAGAGCGGCAGCGCCACCGGCGGGGCGACGCCGAACTCCTGCTGGACGGCTCCGAACAGCGCGTCCCGCTGGGTGAACGGGTTCGGGTCGGGGGCGGCCAGCTGGTTGCGGTCGTGGACGTGGGACGGGTACGACGCCGGGCAGTGCCGCATGTCCCAGAACGAGCCGGTCTCCAGGAAGTTCGCGGAGTTCACCGCGACCCCGGTCTGCCCCTCGTCGCCGGCCACCCCGGACAGGGCGTTGTCGAACTTGTTGACCAGCTCCATCTGGGAGACACCCATCCGGCGGACCCGGTCCAGCTGCCGGTCGATCGACGCCTTGGTGCACGACGGGTCGGGCACGTCGGCCTTCATGGTGCACCCGAACAGCACGCTGGTCTCGATGCCCATCACCACGGCGAGCTTGCCCTGGTTGATCACGCGACGCGCCTGGTAGGGGTTCGTCACGATGCGGTACCAGCCCTTGCCCGGCCCCCCGTACTGCGCGTCGACGTACCGCTCGAGCTTGTGCATGTCCCTGGCCTGCAGCCGGATCGAGGTCATGTCGTCGCAGGAGTTGTGCTTGATCGGGTAGACCTCGCACAGCTTGCCGTTCTCGACCAGCAGGTTGGTGAACATCCGCAGCCCGCCCCGCCAGGCGCGCTCCATCCACTTGTAGTAGGTGCCCTCGTGGGTGAGCGAGTGGGGTGCGGGCCAGTCCTTGAACGTCGGCCAGCCCACCGGGTCGTGACCGTGGCCCGGTTGACCGCTGTTCAGCATGTCCTCGAGGACGGCGCCGCGACCGTTCGCGACATAGTGGTCGGGACAGTCCCTGAGCGCGTAGCGCACGCCGTACCGGTGCCAGGGCCGGCCGCAGTGCACGTCGCCTCCGAGGAACTCGAAGGCCATGCCATGGGTGTGCGCGTCGATGGTGCCCCGGACCTCCTGGATCGGCGAGATCCCCTTGAAGGGGCGCCCCGAGACGTTGGTCGTGACCTCGGGCCACCGCGCACAGCCTGTGGTGGTGTGCATCCGGAACGGCTCGTGCCGAGACGACATCACCAGCCGGCCGCCTGTCCCCACACCCAGGTAGCGACCGCCGAGCCGGAACAGGTAGCTGTCCCCCGACCGGGAGACCCGCCAGTCGGCACGCGAGCTCGGGGACGAGGCGGACTCGACGGCGTTCGTGGTGCCGAGGGGTCCGCGGTGCTGGGCGACGAAGTCCGAGCGGTCGCCGAAGAGCAGGTAGCGACCGAGGTCGGTGGCCTGGAAGTGCAGGGGCAGCGAGCCGGTGTAGCGGCCGGCCGCCGCGCGGAAGCCGTCACCGTCGCGACGGACCCACCGTCCGGTGCGCACCGACTTCAGGCCGTAGCATCCGCCGGCCATCGCGTAGCGGTTCTGGGGTGTGGCGTGCCGGCCGGGGCGCTTGGCCACCGGCACCAGCCGCGGGGACGGCTCCTGCCGCTGCTGCTCCACGCTGCCGGGACTGGACGCGGCCCGAGCGGTCGGGACGGTCGAGGGCGTCACCACGGTGGCGCCGAGGACCGCACCCGCGGCGAGCAGGACCGGCCAGGCGAGTCGGCGGCGGGTGCTCCCCCACCGGACGTCGTGGTGGGGCCGCTCGCGCTTCGTCATCGTGCTCCTCCGCCTGCCAGGGTCTGCGAAATGTAACGCGTTCCAGGCGAGAAGGTCACGCGTCGGCACCTCCGCGGTCCTTCACCGGCCGCCCAGCCGCGCCGTCACGCCGGCCGCCGTACGACGGGTGGCCGCGATCGTGCGGCGCAGGTCCGCGGGCGGGTCGTCGGCGGGGTAGGTGACCGCGACGCCCGCCACCGGGTGCTGGTTGTGGTCGAGAACGGTGGCCGCCACCGACGCGAAGCCCGGGGTGACCTCCCCGGCCTCGACGGCGTAGCCGCGCTGCCGGGTCTCGCTGAGCAGGATGCGCAGCGCGCTGAGCGAGCCGGGCCCGAGCCCGTGCCGGTCGACGAAGGCGCTGCGGTCCGGGTACAGCGCCCGGACCTGGGCTGCGGGGAGCCGGGCCAGGATGGCGCGGCCGCTCGCGGTCAGGTGGGCCGGCAACCGCACGCCCACGTCGGTGACCAGCGGCGGCCGGCCCGGCGCCCGCTCCTCCAGCACGTAGAGCACGTCTCGGCCGTGGAGCACCGCGAGGTGCGCGGTCTGCCCGACCTCGTCCACCAGGCCGGCGAGGTGTCGCCGGGTGATCCGTTGCAGCGGCTCCTGGCGGGCGTACCCGCTGCCCACCTCGAAGGCCGCGACGCCGAGCCCGTAACGGTGCTCGTCGGGCAGGTGGACGACGAAGCCCTCCTCGATCATCGCCGTCAGCAGGTGGTAGGCGGTGCTGCGTGGCAGCCCGACGGCGGTGGCGAGCCGGTCCAGCGTCACCGGGTCCGGCTGGGTGGCGAGGAAGCGCAGCACGCGCAGCGCGCGGGTGGCGGCGGGGACCTGACCCATGATGCCCAGGGTACGGTCTGATCTCGGATCCGAGACTATTCGGTCCCTCCGCGGCTGGCGCGCGACCCGCGGCACGGGTGGAATGAGTCCATGACCTCCCCTCCGCCGGTGACCGTGGGCGTCGGCCCCCTCTCGTTCGACGAGGTCGTCGCCGTCGCCCGGCACCATGCGCCGGTGGAGCTCGGCAGCGACGCCGTCGAGGCGATCGGCAGGGCCCGCGAGTCCGTCGAGGTGCTCGCGGCGGCCGCCACCCCGGCGTACGGGATCTCCACGGGGTTCGGGGCGCTGGCCACGCGGCACATCCCGACCGAGATGCGCGCCCAGCTGCAGAGGTCGCTGGTGCGGTCGCACGCCGCGGGCAGCGGCCCCGAGGTGGAGCCCGAGGTGACTCGGGCGCTGATGCTGCTGCGGCTCTCGACGCTGGCCACCGGGCACACCGGCATCCGGCTCGAGACGGCGCGGACGATCGCGGGGATGCTCAGCACGGGCATCACCCCGACCGTGCACGAGTACGGCTCGCTCGGCTGTTCGGGAGACCTCGCGCCGTTGTCGCACTGCGCGCTGGCGCTGATGGGCGAGGGCGAGGTCACCGACGCGCACGGCGTACGGCGACCGGCGGCCGTCGCTCTGAACGAGGCGGGACTCTCACCCGTCGAGCTCGAGGCCAAGGAGGGGCTCGCCCTGGTCAACGGGACCGACGGCATGCTGGGCATGCTGGTGCTCGCGATCATCGACCTGCGGATGCTGCTCAAGGCGGCCGACGTCACCGCGGCGATGAGCGTCGAGGGGCAGCTCGCGACCGACCGCGTCTTCGCCGCCGACCTGCAGGCGCTGCGCCCACATCCGGGCCAGGCCGCCTCCGCGGCGAACCTCACCCGCCTGCTCGCCGACTCCGGCATCGTCGCCAGCCACCGCGGCCCCGACTGCAACCGGGTCCAGGACGCCTACTCCTTGCGCTGCTCGCCACAGGTGCACGGCGCCGCACGCGACACCGTCGACCACGCCGCGACCGTCGCGAGCCGCGAGCTGGCCTCCGCCATCGACAACCCGGTGGTGCTCGACGACGGCCGGGTCGAGTCCAACGGCAACTTCCACGGGGCTCCGGTCGCGTACGTGCTCGACTTCCTGGCCATCGTCGCGGCCGACGTCGCCTCGATCGCCGAGCGGCGCACCGACCGGTTCCTCGACAAGACGCGCAGCCACGGCCTGCCGCCGTTCCTCGCCCACGACCCGGGGGTCGACTCCGGACACATGATCGCGCAGTACACGCAGGCGGCCGTCGTCTCGGAGATGAAGCGGCTGGCGGCGCCGGCGAGCGTCGACTCGATCCCCTCCTCGGCGATGCAGGAGGACCATGTCTCGATGGGCTGGTCCGCCGCCCGCAAGCTGCGCCGCTCGGTGGACGGGCTGGCTCGCGTGCTCGCGGTGGAGTACCTCACGGCGGCCCGCGCCCTCGACCTGCGTGCCCCGCTGACGCCCTCGCCCGCGACCGCGGCGGCCGTTGCGCTGCTGCGACGCAACGTCGAGGGCCCCGGCCCCGACCGGTACCTGGCGCCCGAGATCGAGCATGCCCGAAACGACGTACGCAGCGGTGCGCTGGTGCGTGCCGTCGAAGAGACGATGGGAGAGCTGTCATGACCGCGACGACTGGTGGGGGACCCCGGGAGGTCCGCGCACCGCGCGGCCCGGAGCTGACCGCGAAGAGCTGGCAGACCGAGGCTCCGCTGCGGATGCTGATGAACAACCTCGACCCGGAGAACGCCGAGCGACCCGACGACCTCGTGGTCTACGGCGGCACGGGGAAGGCCGCCCGCTCCTGGGACGCGTACGACGCGATCGTGCGCGCCCTCACCGAGCTGGAGTCCGACGAGACGCTGCTGGTGCAGAGCGGCAAGCCGGTCGGGGTGATGCGGACGCACGAGTGGGCGCCGCGGGTGCTGATCGCGAACTCCAACCTGGTGGGCGACTGGGCCAACTGGGAGGAGTTCCGGCGCCTCGAGCACCTCGGGCTGACGATGTACGGGCAGATGACCGCCGGCTCCTGGATCTACATCGGCACGCAGGGGATCCTGCAGGGCACCTTCGAGACCTTCGCCGCCGTCGCCGACAAGCGCTTCGGGGGCACGCTGGCCGGCACCATCACGCTGACCGCGGGCCTCGGCGGGATGGGTGGGGCCCAGCCGCTGGCCGTCACCATGAACGACGGGGTGGTCATCTGCATCGAGTGCGACGACTCCCGGATCACGCGGCGCATCGAGCACCGCTACCTCGACGTACGGGCGGACTCGCTGGAGGAGGCCGTGGCGCTCGCGGTGGAGGCGCGAGACGCCCGGCGTCCCCTCTCGATCGGCGTGCTCGGCAATGCGGCGGAGATGGTGCCGGCACTGCTCGAGCGCGGCGCGCCGATCGACATCGTCACCGACCAGACCTCGGCGCACGACCCGTTGGCGTACCTGCCGGTGGGCACCGCGTTCGAGGAGTGGGACGCCGAGCGCGTCGCCGACCCCGCAGGCTTCACCAAGCGGGCCCAGGACTCGATGGCTGCGCACGTGCGCGCGATGGTCGAGTTCCAGGACGGGGGCGCCGAGGTCTTCGACTACGGCAACTCGATCCGCGACGAGGCGCGCAAGGGCGGCTACCACCGGGCCTTCGAGTTCCCGGGCTTCGTGCCGGCGTACATCCGGCCGCTGTTCTGCGAGGGCAAGGGGCCCTTCCGGTGGGCGGCGCTGTCCGGCGACCCCGCGGACATCGCCGCGACCGACAAGGCGATCCTCGAGCTGTTCCCCGACGACGAGAAGCTGCGCAAGTGGATCACGATGGCCGGGGAGAAGGTGGCCTTCCAGGGCCTGCCGGCGCGGATCTGCTGGCTCGGGTACGGCGAGCGGCACCTCGCCGGGCTGAAGTTCAACGAGATGGTGGCCTCGGGAGAGCTCAAGGGACCGATCGCGATCGGCCGCGACCACCTCGACAGCGGCAGCGTGGCGTCGCCGTACCGGGAGACCGAGTCGATGCTCGACGGCTCCGACGCGATCGCCGACTGGCCGCTGCTCAACGCGCTGGTCAACACCGCCTCGGGTGCCACCTGGGTCTCGATCCACCACGGTGGCGGTGTCGGGATCGGCCGCTCGATCCATGCCGGCCAGGTGACGGTCGCCGACGGCACCGACCTCGCCGCGCAGAAGATCGAGCGGGTGCTGACCAACGACCCCGGCACGGGCGTGATGCGCCACGTCGACGCCGGCTACGACGACGCCGTCCGTGCCGCCGACGAGCGCGGTGTCCGCATCCCCATGCCCCCCACCCCCCGCTGAGGCGTCTGATTCTGCGCTCCGCACCCCGCTGAGGCGTCCGGTTCTGCGCTCCGGATGGCGCTGAGGCGTCCGGTTCTGCGCTCCGAGGGAGGTGCGCGTCACAGAACGAGACGCCTCGGCGGGATACCGACCGCAGAACGAGACGCCTCGGCGGGATACCGACCGCAGAACGGGACGCCTCAGCGGGAGGGGCGGCGGCGGCGGCGCCACCAGGGGCGGCGGGGGGTGTCTCGGGGGGCACGGGCGCTCGAGGGGCCGCCGGCCTCTGCGGCGGCGCGGTCGCGGGCTCGGTCCCGGGGTCGGTCGCGGGCTCGGTCGCGGGCGAGGGCGGCGCGGGCGGAGCGGCGGGCGCGCCAGGCCTCGACCTCGGCGTCGGGGTCGCGGGTCGGTGTCACGACCGGTGGCCCGCCGGTCAGCTGACGCCGGGCCTCGACGACCCGGCGGTTGAAGTCGTCGACCACCCGTCGCACCTCCTCCTCGCGGACCTCCCGGTCGAGGGTGTCGTCGAGCTCCTGGTCCTCACGCCGCAGTCCGAGGGCGGGCGGGGCCACACCCCTGAGGTCCTCGCGCTCCAGGAGCCCCCTGACCCACCAGTCGGGGTCGTGGCGGTCGGGGAGCCGCAGCGGCTTGCCGGCGCCGGGGAGGTCGTCGAAGTCCCCACGAGCCATCGCCTGGCGGATCTGGAAGTCGACCCAGAGCTCCTTGTGCTCCAAGCGCCTGGCCGCGAGGTTCTCCTCGTCGACAGCCTCGACCTCGCTGACCCCGGGCTCCGCATGCTCGTCTGCCGCGGGCTCGGGCAGCTGCCCGCGTCGGGCGACGGCGGCCGCACGACGCAACCGCCGCTGCTCGGCGTGCTCGCGGTCCAGGTCTCGGTTCGGGTCTCGGTTCGGGTCTCGGCCCGGGTCTCGGTCGGTCATGTCGCTCACTCCCGCCCAGTCTAGGAAACCGGTGGTCGCACCGGGGTCGTCTCGGATCCGAGATGCCGGGGAGGCCCACCGGATTGACCGCGTCGGTCGCACTCGATGGACTGGGGGCATGCCCTCACCAGCCGCCGCGGTGCACCACCTCGTCGAGCGGCTTGCGCGGCCGCCGTCCGGGCGAGCCCGGAGCGCCGAGGTCCTCGGTGCGGTGGCCCACCGTGATCGCCCCGATGGGCGTCAGGTCGTCCGGTACGCCGAACTCGGCACGCAGCGCGGTCACCCGCTCGGGCGGCACGCCGAAGAAGCAGGCGCCCAGACCCTCGTCCACGACGGTCTGCAGGATCAGCAGCGAGGCCATCCCGGTGTCGATGTGCCAGTAGGGCACCGGCCAGCGCGCCTCGTCCAGGTCCTGCCAGCCCTTGTCCGGCTCGGCGTAGCGCTCGAGGTAGGTCTGCCTGCTCGAGAGTGGGACGATCACCACCGGCGCGGTGCGCATCCCGGCGAGCCACCTGTCGGGCTCCCCGTCCGCCTCGGTGGTCGCCGCCCAGAAGCGGGACACGTCCGCCGGCCGGTCGAGCACCAGGAACGCCCAGCCCTGGCTGAACCCCGCGCTCGGTGCCCGCACCGCGTTCTCCAGCAGCCGGTCCACGACCGCGGGGTCCACCGGCCGGTCGTCGTAGCGTCGGATCATGCGACGTCGACGTACGACGTCCTGGAACTCCATGGAGCCGATCATGGCCGATGACTTCGAGCAGATGTGGCGCGACCTTGCACCGGTCGGCCGGTCCGCGTCGACCGGGGGCTACTTCCGTCAGCCCTTCGCGTCCGCCGAGCGCGAGTGCGCGGCCTGGTTCCGTGAGCAGGCGGCCGCACGCGATCTTGCGGTGGAGACCGACGGCAACGGCAACATGGTCGCGTGGTGGCGCCCCGAGGGAGCACACCGACCGGCGGTCGTCACCGGCTCGCACCTCGACTCGGTCCTCGACGGTGGTGCGTACGACGGCCCGCTCGGCGTGGTCTCCGCGCTGGCTGCCGTCGACCTGCTCCGCGCACGCGGCGTCGAGCCGGACCGCCCTGTCGGGGTGGCCGTCTTCGTCGAGGAGGAGGGCTCCCGCTTCGGCATCGCCTGCCTCGGGTCGCGGCTGATGTCAGGCGTGACGACGGCCGAGCACGCCGCCGGGCTGCGCGACCGGGACGGCGTCTTCCTGCTCGACGCGATCGAGCACGCGGGCGTCGAGCCCGCCGTCGGCCGCTCGGCCCTGCTCGACGACGTCGACTGCTTCGTCGAGCTGCACGTCGAGCAGGGACGCGACCTGGTCGACCGCGGCGCGGCGGTGGGCGTGGCGAGCGCGATGTGGCCGCACGGCCGCTACCGCTTCGACTTCACCGGTCAGGCCAACCACGCGGGGACCACGCGCATGGAGGACCGGCGCGACCCCATGCTCAGCTACGCCATGACGGTGCTCGCGGCCAACAAGCAGGCCCGGGTCCGGGGCCAGCGCGCCACGTTCGGCCGCGTCGACGTCCGACCGAACGGGACCAACGCGGTGCCGTCGGCGGTGACGGCCTGGCTCGACGCGCGCGCGGAGTCGGCCGAGGAGCTGGGCACGATGGTCGCCACGATCGAACGGATGGCGGCCGAGCGCGCCGAGCGCGACGGCACCACGGCCGTCGTCAGCACCGAGGCCACCTCCCCGCAGGTCGACTTCGACCCCGCCACCGCAAGCCGGCTCTCGGCCCTCGGAGGGTCCGACCCGTGGCCCGTCATCCCCACGATGGCTGGGCACGACGCCGGCATTCTGGCTGCCGCGGGGCAGCGCAGCGCGATGCTCTTCGTGCGCAACCCGACCGGGGTCTCGCACTCGCCCGACGAGCACGCGGAGGCCGCCGACTGCCTGGTCGGCGTCGAGGCACTGGCCGACGCACTGCAGGAGCTGACCGCATGACGACGTACTGGCTCGAGCGGGCCTGGACCGGGTCCGGGCCGGTGCGCGACGGCCTGCTCGTCGACGTCGAGGGCGGCGTGTTCACCGCGGTCCGCGAGGGACCACCCGGCGCGGCGCACCGGCTGGTGGGGCTGACGGTCCCGGGGCTCGCCAACTGCCACAGCCACGCCTTCCATCGCGCGCTGCGCGGTCGCACGCAACGCGAGCGTGGCACGTTCTGGACCTGGCGCGAGCAGATGTACGACGTGGCGTCGCGCCTCACGCCGGACACCTACGTCGACCTCGCCCGCGCCGTGTACCGCGAGATGGTCTCGGCCGGCATCACTGCCGTGGGCGAGTTCCACTACCTCCACCACGCCCCCGGCGGCACGCCGTACGACGACCCCAACGCGATGTCCCACGCGCTGCTGGCGGCTGCTCGCGAGGCGGGGCTGCGGATCACGCTCCTGGACACCTGCTACCTGGGCGCCGGCATCGGCCGCGGGCCCGAGGGGGTGCAGGCCCGGTTCGGCGACGGCACCGGCGACCGCTGGGCGGAGCGGGTGAGCCGCCTCGACGCGACGGGTCGGCCCGATGTGGTGGTAGGGGCGGCGATCCACTCCGTGCGGGCCGTGCCGCGCGACCAGATGAAGCACGTCGTCGACTGGGCCGCCATCCACGAGGCGCCGCTGCACATGCATGTCTCGGAGCAGGTCGCCGAGAACGACGCCTGCACCGACGCCTACGGCGCCACTCCCACGCAGGTGCTCGCCGACGCCGGAGCCCTCGGGCCGCGCAGCACCGCCGTGCACGCCACCCACCTGAGCGACCCCGACGTCGCCCTGCTCGGCGGCTCGGGCACGTACGCCTGCTTCTGCCCCACCACGGAACGCGACCTCGGCGACGGCATCGGGCCGTCGCGCCGGCTGCACCAGGCGGGCGCGCCGCTGACCCTGGGTTCCGACAGCCACGCCGTGGTCGACGTGTTCGAGGAGATGCGTGCCGTCGAGCTCGACGAGCGCCTCGCCCGCCGCAGCCGCGGCCACTGGTCGGCGCAGGAGCTGCTGGTGGCCGCGACATCGGACGGCCACCGCTCGCTCGGCTTCCCCGACGCCGGCCGGATCGAGGTCGGCGGCCGCGCCGACCTCGTCACCCTCGACACCCGCAGCGTCCGCACGGCCGGCACCGGCGCCGACGAGACCACCGCGGTCTTCGCGGCCTCAGGAGCCGACGTCGTACGCGTGCTCCGCGACGGCGTCGACGTCACCGTGGACCGGCAGCAGGCCGGCGCCGACCTCGACCGGGTGGTCCGGCGGCTGTGGGAGGCACGATGACCAGCCTCGCGCTCACCGGGATCGGCGAGCTCTCGACGCAGGATCCCGAGCTCGGGTCGGTCCACGACGCCGCCCTGGTCGTCGACGGCGGCCGGGTCGCCTGGGTGGGTCCCGCCCGGCAGGCCCCCGCCGCGGACGCCGGCTACGACCTCGGTGGCCGCGCCGTCGTCCCCGGCTTCGTCGACTCGCACAGCCACCTGGTCTTCGCCGGCGACCGGGCCGAGGAGTTCGCCGCCCGGATGACCGGCACGCCGTACTCCGCGGGCGGCATCCGCACCACGGTCGCCGCGACCCGCGCCGCCTCCGACGAGCAGCTCGCCGCCAACCTGGCCAGGCTGGTGGCCGAGATGCGGCGCCAGGGCACCACCACCGTCGAGGTGAAGAGCGGGTACGGGCTCACGGTCCGCGACGAGGCGCGCAGCCTCGCGATCGCCCGGCGGGTGACCGACGAGACCACGTTCCTCGGGGCGCACGTGGTGCCGCCCGGCACCGACCCTGCGGAGTACGTCGACCTGGTGTGCGGCCCGATGCTGGAGGCCTGCGCCGAGCACGCGAGGTGGGTCGACGTCTTCTGCGAGGTCGGTGCCTTCGACGAGCACCAGGCGCGGACGATCCTGGCCGCCGGGGCCGCGAAGGGGCTGCGCGGGCGGCTGCACGCCAACCAGCTGGGACACGGGCCCGGGGTGCGCCTCGCGTGCGAGCTGGGGCTGAGTGCGGTCGACCACTGCACGTACCTCGACGACGAGGACGTGGACGCGCTCGCGTCCAGCGGCACGGTCGCCACCCTGCTCCCCGGGGTCGAGTTCTCGACCCGATCGCCCTACCCGGACGGTCGTCGGCTGCTCGACGCGGGCGTCCGCGTGGCGCTCGCCACCGACTGCAACCCGGGCTCCTGCTACACCTCCTCGATGCCGCTGTGCGTGGCCCTGGGGGTGCGCGAGATGGGCCTCACGCCGGCCGAGGCGCTCGCGGCGGCCACGACCGGTGGGGCCCGCGCCCTGGCCCGCACCGACGTCGGCCACCTCGGCGTCGGGGCCCGCGCCGACCTTGCGGTCCTGGACGCGCCCTCCTTCCTGCACCTGGCCTACCGCCCGGGGGTGCCGCTGGTGCGCGAGACGTTCGTGGGCGGCGCGCCGGCCTGAGGTAGCCGGCCCCGAGATAGGGGTTTTCACCCATGTGCGGGCCTACCTCAGGCGCGCAGGATCGGGTCATCGAGCACGACAGGATCCGGAGGAGACCACGATGACCGCACAGCTGCTGTACGTCGACGCCGAGGTCGAGTACCGCCTCGGCCGGGCGGCCGCCCAGTTCCCGCACCCGGTCCGGCACCTGCGGGGACGCCGGCACAAGGTGCGCCGGCGGCCGTCCCTGCACCTGCCCACCCCGCGCCGACGGCCGCTCGCCGTCGCGTGAGCACGGTCGCCGTCCTGGAGGGCGAGCCGCACACCGGGGCGGGCGAGGTGTCGCCGGGCTCCTCCATGATGGGGGACGTGGCGGTGAACGACGCGATGCTGCCCCTGCAGGGGCGCGACCGCGAGCTGGACGTGCTCGAGGAGCTCCTCGGGCTGCCGGTCGAGCGCCCGCAGCGGCACCTCGGCGCCCGCCGGTCCGCCGGGGTCGGTGCGCTGCTGCTCGCTGGTGACGCCGGCGTCGGCAAGACCCGGCTGCTCGCCGAGCTCGTCGACCACGCCGTGGCCGGCGGCTGGCGCGCCCTGGTCGGGCACTGTCTCGACTTCGGCGACAGTGCCCTGCCCTACCTCCCCTTCTCGGAGCTCTTCGGGCGGCTCGCCGGGGACGTTCCCGAGCTCGCGGCGGCCCTGATCGACGAACACCCGGCCCTCTCGCACCTGCTGCCCGGGCGACGCCTGATGTCGGGGACGGTCCCCCTCGGAGTGGCCGGTGCCGGTGTCGGGGCCGGTGTCGGGGCCGGTGTCGGGGCCGGTGTCGGGGGGGTGCGGGGTGGGGCCGTCGACCCCGCGCAGCACCTTGAGCGCGCCGACCTGTTCGAGGCGATCCATCACGCCCTCGACGCGCTCGCCGGGTCCCAGCCGCTGCTCGTCGTCGTGGAGGACGTGCACTGGGCCGACCGCTCCACCCGGGACCTCCTCTCGTTCCTGTTCGCCCGCCCGTTCCGGGGCCCGGTCGTGGTCGTGGCGTCGTACCGCTCCGACGACCTGCACCGCCGCCACCCGCTGCGCGCGACGGCGGCCCAGTGGGCCCGGATGCCGGGGGTGACCCGGCTGCAGCTGGACCCGCTGCCCGATCCCGACGTACGCCGGCTGGTGGCCTCGCTCACCGGCGGATCACCGCTGGGCCGGCTCAGCGACGGCGAGGTCAGCACCATCGTCACCCGTGCCGAGGGCAACGCGTTCTTCGCCGAGGAGCTCGTCGGCGCAGCCAGCGGCGGGAGCGGGCGCACGTTGCCCGAGGACCTCGCCGACCTGCTGCTGGTGCGGCTCGACCGGCTCGACGACGACGCCCGCGAGGTGGTGCGGGCCGCCGCCTGCGCCGGCCGTCGGGTCTCGCACGACCTGCTGGCCTCGGTCGTCGCGCTCGACGACGACGGCCTCGACCACGCGCTGCGTGGCGCGGTGGAGCAGAACATCCTGGCCCGGCGCGGCGAGGACTCCTACGCCTTCCGGCACGCGCTGCTCGCCGAGGCGGTCTACGACGACCTGCTGCCCGGGGAGCGGGTGCGGCTGCACGCCTCCTACGCGGCCGCGCTGCTCGACGGTCGCGTCGAGGGCACCGCCGCCGAGCTGGCTCGGCACGCCCGCGCCGCGCACGACCGCGAGACCGCGGTGCGCGCCAGCGTGCAGGCGGGCGACGAGGCGATGTCGGTCGGCGGTCCCGAGGAGGCCGCCCAGCACTACGAGACCGCGCTCGAGCTGCTCGCCGACGGTCGGCTGGACGCCGACGTCGACCAGACCGACCTGGTCACCCGGGCGGCCGACGCACTCATGGCCTCGGGTGCCCCCGAGCGGGCGCACCAGCTCGTCGCCTCCCACCTCGCGCACCCGCGCCCGGCCGAGCGGCCCCGCGACCGCGCCCGGCTCCTGATGGCGCAGGCCGCCGCCTCGCTCACCCTCGACGGTGGCACCGACCCGTTGCGGCTCACCGGCGAGGCGCTCTCGCTGGTGCCGGACGAGCCGACCGCACTGCGCGCCCGGCTGCTCGGCCTGCACGCGCGGGCCCACCTCTACCACGGGGCCGACGACGAGGCTGCCGAGCAGGCGATGGAGTCGCTGAGCCTTGCCCAGAAGCTGGACCTGTCCTGGCTGGTCGCCGACAGCACGGCCACCCTGGCCAAGCTCGAGGAGCGCTCGGGCGACGCGGCCGGAGCCGAGCGGGCGCTCGAGGAGATCATCGCGCAGGCCCAGCGCGACGAGGACCCGCACGCCGAGCTGCGCGGTCGCTACCTGCTCGCGAGCCTGCACCACGAGCGCGGCGAGCTCGAGATCGCCCGGCAGGGCTTCCACGACGGTTTCGCGGTCGCGGAGCGGGCGGGTCGGCCGTGGGCGCCGTACGGCTTCGAGTCCCGGTTGCGGGAGGCGATGGTCGCCTACGAGACCGGAGCGTGGGACCTCTGCCTCCGGCTCACCTCGATGGCCGGGCAGTCGCCTCCCGCGATCCCGGAGGCGATGCTGCTCGGGATCCGGTCGATGGTCTGCGTGGCTCGCGGCGACGTGGACGCCGGCCGGCTGCTGGAGCGGACCCGGAGGTCCTGGCACGTCGACGGGCTGGTCGGGATCACCTCGGGCGCGGCCGAGATCGACTGGTACGGCGCCCGGCACGAGATCGAGCCGATGCTCGCCTCCTACGACCGCGCCGTCGAGGTCGTCGGGCTGGTGTGGACCGAGGCGTTCCCCGCGCGCATCCGGCTGACGGCGCTGACCCTGGGCCAGCTGGCCGACGCCGCCGCTCGCGCCACCCAGGCCGAGCGGGCGACCCTTGCCGAGCGGGCCCCCCAGATGATGACCGGCGTGGCCCGCGCCGAGGAGCGCATCCGGCTCCGCAGGCTGCCGCTGGGCCCCGAGGGCCTGGCCTGGCTGGAGCGCGTCGAGGCCGAGCACCTGCGGCTGCGCTGGCTGGCCGACGTGGCCCCGCCCCCCATGGACGACCTGCTCGCGGCGTGGGACCGCAGCGTCTCGGCGTTCACCGTCATGGGCAACCCCTTCGAGACGGCGCGCTCGCAGGCGCGGCTCGGCGAGGTGCTGCGCGCGGTCGGCCGCCCGGCGGAGGCCCGCGAGCCCGTCGAGGCGGCCCGGGCCACCGCTCGAGCGCTCCAGGCCCGGCCGTTGCTCGAGTCGCTGGGTCGCAGCGTCGGGTCCTCGACCCGCGAGAGCACCCGCACCAGCGCGTTGACGACCCGCGAGAGCGAGATCCTGGGGCTGGTGGCGCAGGGACGCAGCAACGGGGAGATCGCCCGCCAGCTCTTCATCAGCACCAAGACGGTCAGCGTGCACGTCTCGAACATCCTGGCCAAGCTCGGCGCCGGCGGTCGCACCGAGGCCGCCGCCATCGCCCGCCGTGAGGGGCTGCTCCCGGACTGAGGTGCGGGCCGGTGGGTTCCGCCCCGCCCTACATACTCGTAGTATGTAGAACACGTTTTCGTTCTCAGGATGTGATCCCGTCATGACGGTGACCGACGACCGCTTCGCCCGGATGCAGCCGATGGGGTCCTCGTCCGGCGACCCCAGGCGCTACGCGGCTCGCGACCTGCCGCCGGGCCCGCGCTGGCCGACGCTGCTGCAGAGCATCGCCCTGGTGCGCTTTCGTCACCAGTTCGTGCCCGCGATGCACCGGCGCTTCGGGGACGTCTTCACCGTCCGGGTGATGCCGAAGGGTCAGCCGCTGGTGCTCTTCACGCGACCCGAGCACGCGCGCGAGATCTTCGCCGGGGACCCCGAGGTCTTCCACGCGGGCAAGGGCAACGCGATCCTCGGGCCGATCATGGGCGAGCACTCTCTGCTGCTCCAGGACGGCGCCGACCACCGGCGCGCGCGCAAGCTGCTGATGCCGGCGTTCAACGGCGCGGCCCTGCGCGGGTACCAGTCCGTCGTCAGCCGGCTGGCCGAGGCCGAGGTCGAGCGCTGGACCCACGGGCGGCCGTTCCGGTCGCTGGACCGGATGAACGCCCTCACCCTGGAGGTCATCCTGCGGGTGGTCTTCGGGGTCACCGACGAGTCGCGGCTGGCGCGACTCCGTCCGCTGGTGAACCGGACCGTGGACGTCAGCCCGGCCGTGCTGCTCGGCTGGGGCTACCCGTTCCTCCAGCGCTTCGGTCCGTGGAAGGCGACGGTGGAGAACCAGCGCGCGCTCGACGAGGTGATGTACGCCGAGATCGCCGAGCGACGCGCCGCCCCCGACCTGGCCGAGCGCACCGACGTGCTGTCCCAGCTGCTGCGGGTCGACGCCGACGGCGGCCTGGCCGACGAGGAGCTGCGCGACCAGCTGGTGACGCTGCTGCTGGCCGGCCACGAGACCACCGCCACCGCGCTCGCCTGGACGCTCTACGAGCTCGGGAGGGACGGCGAGGAGCTCCGCCGGGCGCAGGCCGCCGCGACCGAGGACGACCACGACTACCTCGAGGCCGTCCTCAAGGAGTCGATGCGGCTGCACCCGGTGATCCCGATGGTGGTGCGCCACCTGATGCGCCCCGCCACGGTCGGAGGCTACGACCTGCCGCGCGGCGCCAACGTGGGCCCGTCGATCCTGGTCGCGCACGCCCGGGAGGACAACCACCGTGACCCCGAGGCGTTCCGCCCGCAGCGCTTCCTCGCCGGCGAGGTGGCCACGAACACCTGGATCCCCTTCGGCGGAGGAGTCCGTCGTTGCATCGGCGCCGGCTTCTCGCTGATGGAGGGCGTCGCGGTGCTGCGCGAGGTGCTGACGCGCTACGACGTGAGCCTGCCCGACGGCCCGCGCGACTTCCCCAGGGTCCGCAACATCACCAGCGTGCCCCGCCACGGCGCGCGGGTGGTCGTGCATCCGCGCTGACCCGACGGACCGGCGAGGCGGGACCGGGTGCGGCTACCGTACGGCTACCGGGAGGGGGAGCCGTGCAGCATCCTGGTGGCATGCCGGACGACGACTACGACGACGACGTCGACGACGAGGTCGAGGTCGAGGCGCCCTGGACGAGGCAGCTGCTGATCGTCGTGGCCGTGCTGGTCGTGGTCGCCGTCGTGATCGGCGGCGTGATCGGCGCCATCGCGCTCGGTGCGGCGAAGGTGACCGGCTTCGACAACGCCGCGCCGGCACCGAGCCGCAAGCCCAGCCTCTACATCCCCAGCGGAAAGCCGACAGTCGGTCTCGACCAGTACCCCCAGCCGTCGGCACGGCCGGGGACGACGGCCTCGCCCGGGGACGGGTCCGCCGCGGGCGAGACGGGGAGCCCGAAGCCGAAGAAGCGGGACATCACCCTGCAGGCCTTCCCGCAGCGGGTGTCCCCGGGCGGGCGCATCAACCTCACCGGGCTCTACCGCGGCGGTGAGGGAGTGCGGCTCCAGGTCCAGCGGTTCGAGGCCGGATCCTGGACCGACTTCCCGGTGAGCGCTCCGGTCAGCGGGGGGCAGTTCACCACCTACGTCACCACCAGCCGGAGTGGGGTGCAGCGGTTCCGGGTCGTCGACCCGGGCGCCGCGCGGAACTCGAACCCGGTCCGGGTCACGGTCGGCTGACTCAAGTCCGCGAGTCAGCCCCAGGCGACCGCGGCTCCGGGCGGCGGGGAACAGCAGGGTCCACCACTGCGTTGTACTCTGTGAGCGAAGTTGAGTTGAACCGACTCAAGTTGTTTGACACACTTCTCTTGGTCCGGCAGCCTCGGCGGTTCGGACCCCCAGAACCAGCCCGGAACCAGCCCGGAACCAGCCCGGAACCAGCGCAGAACCCACAGCAGCTCCCGGCCCGATCGGCCGGGACGGCAACAGGAGGAAACACCATGGCTCGTGCGGTCGGAATCGACCTGGGAACGACGAACTCCGTCGTCTCCGTCCTCGAAGGTGGGGAGCCCACCGTCATTGCGAACGCCGAGGGCGCTCGCACCACCCCGTCGGTGGTCGCCTTCGCCAAGAACGGCGAGGTGCTCGTCGGCGAGGTCGCCAAGCGGCAGGCGGTCACCAACGTCGACCGGACCATCCGCTCGGTGAAGCGTCACATGGGCACCGACTGGAAGACCCAGGTCGACGACAAGACCTTCACCGCCCAGCAGATCTCCGCGTTCGTGCTCCAGAAGCTCAAGCGTGACGCCGAGTCCTACCTCGGCGAGACGGTCACCGACGCGGTCATCACCGTGCCGGCGTACTTCTCCGACGCGCAGCGCCAGGCCACCAAGGAGGCCGGTGAGATCGCCGGCCTGCAGGTGAGCCGCATCGTGAACGAGCCGACGGCCGCCGCGCTGGCCTACGGCCTGGACAAGGAGTCCGACCAGACCATCTTGGTCTTCGACCTCGGGGGCGGCACGTTCGACGTGTCCCTGCTCGAGATCGGGGACGGCGTGGTCGAGGTCAAGGCCACCTCCGGGGACAACCACCTCGGTGGCGACGACTGGGACACCCGGCTCGTGGAGTGGATGGTCAAGAAGTTCAAGGACAACAACGGCGTCGACCTGGGCAGCGACAAGATTGCCCGGCAGCGCCTCCAGGAGGCCGCCGAGAAGGCCAAGATCGAGCTGTCGTCCTCCAGCGAGACCACGATCCACCTGCCCTACATCACCCACTCGGAGTCCGGCCCGCTGCACTTCGAGGAGAAGATCAGCCGCTCGGAGTTCCAGCGGATGACCTCCGACCTGCTCGACCGCACCAAGTCGCCGTTCAAGCAGGTCATCAAGGACGCCGGCGTCGACGTGTCCAGCATCGACCACGTGATCCTCGTGGGCGGCTCGACCCGGATGCCCGCGGTCGCCGAGGTCGTCACCTCGCTGACCGGGGGCAAGGAGCCCAACAAGGGCGTCAACCCCGACGAGGTCGTCGCCGTGGGGGCGGCCCTGCAGGCCGGGGTGCTCAAGGGCGAGGTCAAGGACGTGCTGCTGCTCGACGTCACCCCGCTGAGCCTGGGCATCGAGACCAAGGGCGGAGTGATGACGCGGCTGATCGAGCGCAACACCACGATCCCGACCAAGCGGTCCGAGGTGTTCACGACGGCCGACGACAACCAGCCGTCGGTGCAGATCCAGGTCTTCCAGGGCGAGCGTCAGATGGCGGCGCAGAACCAGCCGCTCGGCAACTTCGAGCTGACCGGCCTGCCCCCGGCCCCGCGTGGCGTGCCGCAGATCGAGGTCACCTTCGACATCGACGCCAACGGCATCGTGCACGTCTCCGCCAAGGACCGGGGCACGGGTCGTGAGCAGTCGATGACGATCACGGGCGGCTCCGCGCTGTCCAAGGAGGACATCGACAAGATGGTCAAGGACGCGGAGCAGTACGCCGAGGAGGACCGGCAGCGCAAGGAGGCCGTCGAGACCCGCAACCAGGCCGACGGCGTCGTGTACAGCACCGAGAAGTTCCTCTCCGAGAACGGTGAGAAGATCCCGGCCGAGGTGAAGACCGAGGTCGAGACCGACCTGGAGGCGCTGAAGAAGGCCCTCGAGAGCACCGACGACGCGGCTGCCGCCGACATCTCCGCGGCGCTGGCCAAGCTCAACGAGTCCAGCCAGAAGATGGGTGCCGCGATGTACGCCGCCGGCGAGGCCGACGCCTCCGCCGCCGGAGGCACCACCGGCACCGGCGACGCCGACGAGGACGTCGTCGACGCGGAGATCGTCGACGAGGAGTCCGGCGCGGACGACACCGCCGAGGGTGAGGACAAGTGAGCCAGGGCAGCGACGCGAGCGCCGAGGTCCCCCCGGAGCCGCAGGCCGCGGCTGCGGGGGCGGCCCCGGAGGCTGACGCCTCCGCTCAGCCGGCTCCGGACGACTCGCCGCCGGCGGATCCGGTGGCGGAGTCCGAGACCGACCTGGTCGCCGACCTGGTGACCGCGCAGTCTGCGGTCTCGGCCCTCACCGACGACCTGAAGCGGCTGCAGGCGGAGTACGTCAACTACAAGCGACGCGTCGACCGCGACCGCGAGCTCGTCCAGCAGAACGCCGTCTACTCGGTGCTCAGCGGGCTGCTGCCCGTGCTCGACGACCTCGACCGGGCACGGGAGCACGGTGAGCTCGAGGGCGGGTTCAAGGCCGTCGCCGACTCCCTGGAGCGGATCGTCGCCGCACACGGGCTGCTGAAGTTCGGCGCGCCGGGCGACGAGTTCGACCCGCGGCTGCACGAGGCGCTGATGCACGCGCACTCGCCCGACGTGACGACGACGACGTGCCAGGACGTGGTCTCCGCGGGCTACCGCCTCGGCGAGCGCGTCGTACGCCCCGCGCAGGTGACCGTGGTGGATCCTGAGCCGCAGGGCGCACCGAACCCGCCGTCCGGTGACGAGTAGCGGACGGACGACAGCTGGACGACGACCCGAACCCAGGAAGAGGGGGTGTGAGACATGACCAGTGCCGACTGGGCGAACAAGGACTTCTACAAGGCGCTCGGCGTCGCCAAGGACGCCTCGGCGGCCGACATCAAGAAGGCCTACCGCAAGCTGGCCCGTGACAACCACCCCGACTCCCACCCGGGTGACCAGGCGGCCGAGGAGCGGTTCAAGGCGATCGCCGAGGCCTACGACGTCGTCGGCGACCCCGCCAAGCGCAAGGAGTACGACGAGCTGCGCGCCGGCCTCGGTGGTTTCGGCCCGTTCACGCCCGGCGGGGGCGGGGGCGGCCAGACGTTCGACTTCAACGACATCTTCGGCGGCACGGGCGGTACCCGCACCACCTCGGGTGGTGGCATCGGGGACCTGTTCGGGGGGATGTTCGGCGGCGGGGGCGGCGGCCGCACGAGGACGACCACGTCGGCCCCACGTCGTGGTGCCGACGTCGAGACCGAGGCGACGATCGGCTTCGCCGACTCCATCGAGGGCGTGACCGTCTCCCTGCGCCTGTCCTCCGACGCGCCCTGCCCGGACTGCTCGGGCACCGGCGCCAAGGCCGGCACGCTCCCGCGGGTCTGCCCCGACTGCGAGGGGGTCGGGATGCGGGCCGCCTCGGTCGGCGGCGCGTTCACGATGAACGAGACCTGCCCGAGCTGTCGGGGTCGGGGCCTCGTGGTGGACGACCCCTGCCCGACCTGCAACGGCTCCGGGCGCGGTCTGTCGAACCGCACCATCTCCGCGCGCATCCCAGCCGGTGTGAAGGACGGCCAGCGGATCCGGCTGCGAGGGAAAGGGGCGGCCGGCGAGCGTGGCGGCCCCGCCGGTGATCTCTACGTCAACGTCAAGGTCTCCTCGCACCCGCTGTTCGGGCGGCGGGGCGACAACCTCACGCTGACCGTGCCGGTGAGCTTCGACGAGGCGGCGCTCGGCGCCGAGATCAAGGTGCCGACGCTGACCGGCGCCCCGGTCACCCTGAAGATCCCGGCGGGCACCCCGAACGGCCGCTCCTTCCGTGTCCGGGGGCGCGGTGTTCCCCGCACCGGCGGACCGTCGAAGGGCTCGACGGGGGACCTGCTGGTCACCGTCGAGGTGCAGGTGCCCGCGGTCCTGGACGACAAGGCGCGCGCGGCCGTGGAGGCCTACCGGGACGCGACCGGTGGCTCCGACCTGCGCGCCAACATGTTCGACGCCCACCGGCGACCCGGGAGCACGACATGAGCATGAAGGGGCCCCTCGGCGGGCCCGTCGGTGGTCAGGTCGGTGGAGCGCCGCGCGGCGGGCCGGCGTCGAGCACGGGCGCCCCCGCCCCGGAGGTGCCGGTCTACGTGATCAGCGTGGCCGCCCAGCTGACCGGGCTGCACCCGCAGACGCTGCGGACCTACGACCGGCTCGGGCTGGTCAGCCCCGGACGCACGGGCGGAGGCGGGCGCCGCTACTCCTGGCGCGACATCGAGCTGCTGCGCGAGGTCGCGGAGCTGACGTCGACCGGCATCGGGCTCGAGGGGGTGCGCCGCATCCTCGAGCTCGAGCTCCAGGTCGACGCCCTCCAGCACCGGGTGGCCGAGCTCGAGCACGAGCTCGCCGCCGCGGACTACACCCTGCGGCGGACGCTGCAGCAGGAAACCTCTCACAAGAACCTCCCCGCGGTCCGTGCCACGACCACCGGTGGCCAGTCGATCACCGTCTGGCGCCGCGGTCGCAGCTGACCGCCCGACGGAACGGGAACCATCATGGACGCATCGAAGCTCACCACCCGGAGCCAGCAGGCGATCAACAACGCGATCGACGCCTCCGCCTCCGCCGGCCATGCCCAGGTCGAGGCGCTCCATCTGCTCGCGGCACTGCTCGAGCAGCCCGAGGGCATCATCCACCCGCTGCTGCAGGCAGTCGGGGCGCAGCCCTCGGTGGTCGAGGCGGCAGTCCGGGCCGAGCTGGCGAGGCTCCCGGCCGCCTCCGGCTCGTCGGTCGGCGCCCCGTCGTACTCCCGCGCGGCCTTGGCTGTCCTGGCCAAGGCCGGCGACATCGCCGGTGAGATGAAGGACGACTACGTCTCGACCGAGCACCTCCTCATCGCCGCTGCCACCGTGGACTCGCCCGCGGGTGCCGTGCTCACCTCCGCGGGGGTCACCGCCGACGGTCTGCGCGGTGCGCTCACCAGCGTGCGCGGCACCACCCGGGTGACCACCCAGGACCCGGAGTCGACGTACCAGGCGCTGGAGAAGTACGCCGTCGACCTCACCGCAGCGGCCCGCGAGGGCAAGCTCGACCCGGTCATCGGCCGTGACAGCGAGATCCGGCGTGTCGTGCAGGTGCTCTCGCGGCGCACCAAGAACAACCCGGTGCTGATCGGTGAGCCCGGCGTCGGCAAGACCGCCGTGGTCGAGGGGCTCGCCCAACGAGTCGTCGACGGCGACGTCCCGGACTCGCTGAAGAACCGTCGGGTGCTCTCGCTGGACCTGTCCGCGATGGTCGCGGGCGCGAAGTACCGCGGCGAGTTCGAGGAGCGGCTCAAGTCGGTGCTTGCGGAGATCAAGTCCTCCGAAGGGCAGATCATCACGTTCATCGACGAGCTGCACACCGTCGTCGGGGCCGGTGCCGGCGGCGACTCGGCCATGGATGCAGGCAACATGCTCAAGCCGATGCTGGCCCGCGGCGAGCTGCGGATGATCGGCGCGACGACGCTGGACGAGTACCGCGAGCGCATCGAGAAGGACCCCGCCCTGGAGCGCCGCTTCCAGCAGGTCTTCGTCGGCGAGCCGTCGGTCGAGGACACCGTTGCGATCCTGCGCGGGCTGAAGGAGAAGTACGAAGCGCACCACGGGGTCACCATCGAGGACTCCGCCCTGGTGGCCGCCGCGGTGCTCTCCGACCGCTACATCACCGGCCGACAGCTGCCGGACAAGGCGATCGACCTCGTCGACGAGGCGGCCTCGCGGCTGCGCATGGAGATCGAGTCCTCCCCGGTCGAGGTCGACGAGCTCCGGCGGGCGGTCGACCGGATGAAGATGGAGGAGCTGGCGCTGGCCCGGGAGGACGACGCCGCGTCGGTGGACCGGCTCGAGCGGTTGCGCGCCGACCTGGCCGACCGCGAGGAGGAGCTGCGCGGCCTCGAGACGCGTTGGGCACGGGAGAAGGCCGCCCTCGAAGGCGTCGGCGAGCTGCGCAAGCAGATCGACGAGCTGCGGATGCAGGCCGACCGGTTCGAGCGGGAGGGGGACCTCGCCCACGCCAGCGAGATCCTCTACGGCCGGATCCCCGAGCTGGAGAAGCAGCTCGTGCACGCCTCCGAGGCCGAGCAGTCGGTCACCGACCCGATGGTGCGTGAGGAGGTCGGGCCCGGCGAGATCGCGGACGTGGTCGAGGCCTGGACCGGCATCCCCACCGGCCGGCTCCTCGAGGGCGAGACCGCCAAGCTGCTGCGCATGGAGGAGGTCATCGGCGAGCGGCTGATCGGCCAGCGCTCCGCGGTGGCCGCGGTCTCCGACGCCGTACGACGCTCGCGTGCCGGCATCTCCGACCCCGACCGGCCGACCGGCTCGTTCCTGTTCCTCGGCCCGACCGGCGTCGGCAAGACCGAGCTGGCCAAGTCGCTGGCGGACTTCCTGTTCGACGACGAGCGGGCGATCGTGCGCATCGACATGAGCGAGTACTCCGAGAAGCACTCGGTCTCGCGCCTGGTCGGCGCGCCCCCCGGGTACGTCGGGTACGACGAGGGCGGCCAGCTCACCGAGGCGGTCCGCCGCCGGCCCTACTCCGTGGTGCTGCTCGACGAGGTCGAGAAGGCGCACCCGGAGGTCTTCGACATCCTGCTGCAGGTGCTCGACGACGGGCGGCTCACCGACGGCCAGGGTCGCACGGTCGACTTCCGCAACGTGGTGCTCATCCTCACCTCGAACCTGGGCTCGATGTTCCTGGTCGACCCGACCCTCGACGAGGAGAAGAAGCGCGACTCGGTGCTGAGCATGGTGCGGCAGGCGTTCAAGCCGGAGTTCCTCAACCGGCTCGACGAGATCGTGCTGTTCGACGCGCTCACCCGCGACGAGCTCTCCCACATCGTCGACCTGCAGATCGCCGAGCTCGGCCGCCGGCTCGCCGTCCGCCGGATCACCGTCGAGGTCACCGAGGCCGCGCACGGCTGGCTGTCGAGGACGGGCTACGACCCGGCGTACGGCGCCCGGCCGCTGCGCCGGCTCGTGCAGACCGCCATCGGTGACCCGCTGGCCCGGCTGCTGCTCGGCGGCCAGGTGCTCGACGGCAGCGCGGTCACCGTCGACGTCGACCCCGGTGGCGACGGCCTGCGGATCACCACCTCCGGGTCGACCCCCGCCTGATTACCAGGGGATGCAGGAGAACTGTCGCGCGATCGCGTCAGGGGCCATGGGACGTGTCAGGATCCCGTGGGAGGTGCCACCGCAGGCGGGGTGAGAGCTGCCACCGCAGGCGGCAGCGCGCCGGACGCCGACGGATGGACATCGAACGGGTCCGCCGGGAGGAGCCGCACCTGCTCGGCGCACCACGGGCTGATCTCCCGCGTGCCGTCCAGCACCGAGGCGCGGAACACCTCCCAGTCCACCCAGGCCACGGAGGCGACCTCGTCGGGGTGGGCCTGCACGAGGTCGTGCGTGCGGGCGGTGAGGACCGGACACATCTCGTTCTCGACGGTGCCGTCGGGCATCACCGCCCGGTAGCGGAAGCCCGGCAGCACCAGCTGTACGTCGTCGAGCCGGATGCCGAGCTCGTCGCGCCCCCGACGGCGTACGGCGTCGGCCAGCGGCTCGCCCGGCGCGGGATGACCGCAGACGCTGTTGGTCCACGCGCCGGGCCAGGTCGGCTTGTGCAGCGCCCGCCGCGTCATCAGCAGCGCCCCGTCGGCGTCGAAGACGTAGCACGAGAACGCCAGGTGCAGCGGCGTCTCGCGGTGGTGGACGGTGGCCTTCGGAGCCGTGCCGGCGGCCCGGCCCTCCTCGTCGAGCAGCACCACCAGCTCCTGCGGCGCCGTGCTCACGCCGGCCTCGCCAGCTGGTTGACCGCCACCTCGAAGACCTTCGGCAGCCGACCTGCGAGGGGGACGATGCGCCTGCGCACCGCCTGGTGCCGAGTGGCCGCGAGCAGGCCGTGGGTGAGCAGGTCGTGCCGCCAGGTCACCCGCCGCCAGGCGCGCTCGTAGCGGGCCGCGTCCTGCGCCGCGACGGCGTCCACCGCGGCGCGCGCCTGCGCCAGCCCGACGGCGATGCCCTCCCCGGTCAGCGCGTCGACGTAGCCGGCCGCGTCCCCGACGAGCAGCACGCGGCCGCACACCCGGGTGCGGGAGCGCTGCCGCAGCGGGCCGGCTCCCCGGGCGCGAGACGGTGTCAGACCCCGGAGCCGCGGCGACAGGGTCGGGAAGCCGCCGAGCAGCTCGGGCAGGGGGGCCCGCCGGTCGGTGAGCACGGCGACGCCCACCCGGTCGTGCGCGACCGGGGTCACGTAGGCCTCCCCCACCGCGGACCAGTGCACCTCGACGTACGTCGACCAGGGCACCGTGTCGAGGTGGCAGCGCAGCCCGAAGCGACGCGAGGAGCGGGCGGGCACGTCGAGGCCGAGCGCGCGCCGCACGGGCGAGTGCAGCCCGTCGGCGGCGACGAGGTGACCGGCCGCCGTGCCGTCCACCTCGACGTGGCCACCCCGGTCGATCACGGAGCTGACCGCGACCGGGCGCACCGGCACCCCGGCGTCGTGGACTGCGGTCAGCAACGCCTCGTGCAGCGCCGTGCGGGCGACTCCTCGGCCGGGGCCGTTGCGGAAGGCGGCGTCCACGGAGTACGTCGGGTCGACGTAGCGGATCCCGTCGATGCGGTGCCCGTCGAGCCGCACCTCGAGGGAGTCCAGATCGGCCACGGCGGAGGGCATCAGGCCCTCGCCGCAGGCCTTGTCGATCACGCCTGTCCGCGGCTCGCGCACCTCGACGTCGAGACCGGCCCGCGCGGCGTACAGCGCGGTGGCCAGCCCGATCGGACCACCGCCGGCCACCACGAGGTCACGCATCACGCCTCCCGCACGGTGGAGAGGGCGGCGTTCTCCACCCGCAGCCGCACCGCGAGCACCCCCGCGTTGGCGGCCGTGAAGGCCAGCGCCGTCAGCCAGCACGCGTGCACCAGCGGCAGCGCGATGCCCTCGACGACGACCGCGACGTAGTTCGGGTGCCGCAGGAACCGGTAGGGGCCGGCGGCGACCAGAGGCAGGTCGGGGACCACGATCACCCGGGTGTTCCACCGGCGTCCGAGCGTCGTGATGCACCACCACCGCAGCCCCTGCGACGCCAGGGCGAGCACCAGCATCGACGCGGCCAGCGCCGTGGGGACCTGCGGCCTGCGCACCCACGCCTCGACGAGCATGCCGAGCAGCAGGCCGGTGTGCAGCACCACCATCGCCGTGTAGTGCCCTCCGCCGCTCTCCCGACCGCCGCGCGCCAGGCTCCAGGCAGCGTTGCGGCGCGAGATCACCAGCTCGGCGAGCCGCTCGACGCCGACGAGCGCGACGAGCGCGGTGAAGAACCACAAGGAGGTCACGAGCCCGCTCGCATGAGCACCAGCTCGGAGCAGAATCCCGGTCCCATCGCCACCAGCAGGCCGTACGACCCGGGGCGCGGCGGCCGGTCGCGGAGCGTGTCCTCGAAGACGTGCAGCACCGAGGCCGAGGACAGGTTGCCGATGCGGGACAGCGAGTCCCAGGTCATCTCGACCGCGGAGCGTGGCAGCGACAGAGAGTCCTCGATCGCCTCGAGCACCTTGGGTCCGCCCGGATGGCAGACCCACCACTCGATGTCGCTGCGGTCGAGGTCGTGGTCGGCCAGGAAGCCGTCGACGTCGGCTCCGAGGTAGGCCCGCACCAGATCCGGGACGTTCGCGTCGAGCACGATGCGCAGGCCGGTGGAGGTGACGTCCCACCCCATCGTGCGCTCGGAGTCGGGGTAGAGGTGGCTGCGCGAGTCGAGCACCTCGACCGGTCCCGGCTCGGGGACCTCGCGGGTGGCGCCGGTGGCCACCACCGCCGCGGCGCCGTCGCCGAACAGCCCGCTGGCGACCAGGTTGGGCACGGTGACGTCGTCGCGCTGCACGGTCAGCGAGCACATCTCCGCCGAGACCAGCACCGCGACGTCGTCGGGGTGGCCCACCAGGTAGTCGTGCAGCCGGGCGACGCCCGCGGCGCCGGCGACGCAGCCGAGCCCCACGAGCGGGACGCGACGTACGTCGGGGCGCAAGCCGAGCACGGCGGCGATGCGCGCGTCCAGGGACGGCACCGCGAAGCCGGTGACCGTGGTGCCGATCACCAGGTCGACGTCGGCCGGCGTGAGCTGAGCCGCCTTGAGGGCCTCGGCCAGGGCCTGGGCTCCCAGCTCGAC
Source organism: uncultured Actinomycetota bacterium (assembly GCA_963810435.1). Lineage (GTDB taxonomy): Bacteria > Actinomycetota > Actinomycetes > Propionibacteriales > Nocardioidaceae > Nocardioides_B. The sequence goes on along the minus strand of CAWENL010000003.1, from coordinate 633,471 downwards.
GGCCGCCTCGATGAACCGGTCGTTGGAGCGCCCGAAGTCGCCCAGGCCGGCGTACTCCTCCAGCGGCAGCGCGAGGTGGCGCGAGTGGACCCCCGCGTTGGCGTGGAAGCGACGCAGCAGCCGCTCGTCGACCCGCTCGGTGGCGATGACCGAGGCGAAGGCGTCGGTGATCTCCTGCTGCTCGTAGCGGTGCTCGGGCAAGGTCCCGCGGACCGACATGATCTGCATGGTGCGCCTCTCAGCGAGTGCTCGTGGGGGAGGGAGTGCGTGCGGTGCCGGGGCGTCCGGCCTGCGCCAGGGAGCGTGCCAGGCCGCCGACCAGCCGAGGGGTCAGCAGCCCACGACCCAGGCCGATCTCGACGATGTCGTCGAAGACGCTCTGGTCCCGCGCGCCGGCGCGGAGGCCGGCGTCGACGACCGACGGGAGAGCGGCCAGCCGCGAGATGACCGACGTGTGCCGCAGGTGCCGTGCGAGCAGCCGTCGCACCTCTCCCCGGTGCAGGGCGCCGGCCTGCTCCGGGGTGCCACGCCCGAGAGCCAGGGCCGCGGCCCGGCCCGCGAGGAGGCCGGTCGCGACGGCGTAGTAGATGCCCTCGCCGGTCATCGGGTTCACCAGTCCGGCCGCGTCTCCGGCCAGCAGCAGCCGCCCGTCGGGCTGACGCCAGCGCCAACCCGACAGCGGAAGGTGGTGGGCGCGCCAGTCGTCGCCCGAGGTGGCCGCACCGGGCAGCAGGCGGTCGAGCTCCTCGAGCATCATTCGCCGCGTGGGGGGCTTCGGGGAGCCGCCGAGCAGCTCGCCGTACCCGACGTTGGAGAGCCCGTCGCCGCGGTCGAACGCCCAGGCGTACGACGGTTGCCGACGGTCCCCGAACACGATCCGCTGCTCGCCCTCGCCCGCGGGGGGAGTGGGGGCGTAGCCACGGATCGCCAGGGCCCGTCGGGGCACCGGGGCCAGCCCCGCCGCGGCACGAACCGTCGAGTGGGCGCCGTCGGCGCCGACCAGCAGCGCGCCGCGGCAGCCGTCGACCGCCACCCCGTCCGCCTCGGCGCGCACCGTCCGCACGCGTCGGCGCCTCAGCACCGCACCCGCCCGGACGGCGTGGCGCACCAGCCGCTCGTCGAACACCGCACGCGGCACCACGAACGCGTCGCGCGCCATCGAGCGGGCGGTCCCGACGTCACCGCGTCGCAACGCCAGGCGGCGCACCGGGCGCCAGCCGTCGACCACGTCGCCGGCCTCCAGCTCGGCCAGCAGGTCCACGACGTGCGGCGCGATGCCGTCGCCGCACGACTTGTCGCGCGGGAAGTCCTCGCGGTCGAGGAGCAGCACCCGCAACCGTGGGTCGGCCCGGAGCGCGCCGAGGGCCGCCGCCGACCCGGCCGGGCCCGCGCCGGCCACGACGACGTCCCAGTCGTGCGTCCTCGGCTTCATCGTGACCGTTCTGGTGGTGGGAGGGTGGGGGTACCCCGGACGGCCCCACGCTATGTCGGGCGGGCACGCGCGCGCCCGGCGGCGTCCGGCGGTGCCCGTCGGCCGCGCGGTGAGCCGGGTGGTGGGCGTGGTGGAATTGGCTGCATGAGTGAAGCGGCATGAGCGAGACGGACCGCCGCCCCGCCCCGCCCCGACCGCGTCAGGTGACGGTCAGCGGCATCGTCGCGGCGGTCGGCTGTGCACTGCTGCTGATCAGCCTGTTCGATGCGTCGTCGCAGGTCCGGTCCGCGGAGATGCGCCGCGGGATCGCCGAGCAACTCGCTGGCCGCAACGACCTCGGGCTCACGGTCGCCGACGTGGTCGACCTGCTTCGGGTGGTGGTGCTGCTCAGTGCCGCGCTCGCCGCCGCGGGCCTGGTGATGTCGGTGTTCGTGCTGCGCCGTCACCGCGCGTCCCGGGTCGGGCTGAGCGTGATCGCCGTGCTGCTGCTGTTCAGCGCGACGTTCGTCGTCGGCCTGCTGCCGGTGCTCGTCGCGTTCGCGGCGGGCCGGCTGTGGAGCCGCGAGGCGCGGGAGTGGTTCGACGATCGCCGCCCGGCAACGGCGGACGCCCCCGGGGAGGGCACCGCGACGAGTGCGCCCCCGAGGGCGACCTGGCCGTCGAGCCCGCCCCCCGCCCCGCCCACGACCGGCGTGGCCCCGCCCGCCGGGCAGCCAGCCCAGTCACCGCCAGCCCAGTCACCGCCAGCCCAGTCACCGCCGGCCCAGTCACCGGCCCAGGCACCGCCGGCCGAGCCGGGCCCACCGCCTGCGCCGTACGCCTTCGGCACCCCGCCGCCGCGGCCGGACCAGGTCTCCTCGCCGGCCGTGCCGTCCCAGCCCCGGACTCAGGCCCAGACGGGCGCCCAGACGGGCGCCCAGACGGACACCCGGACGGGGGCCCAGACTCAGGCCCAGCCGTACCGTTCCTGGCCGCCCGCCGGGTCGAGGCGGCCCGTCCAGGTGACGTCGGCGGCCTGGCTGACCTGGGTCGCGTGCTCGCTGGCCGCCCTGATGTTCCTGCTGCTCGCCGTCACGCTGACCGCGAACGCCGGGTCGCTCGTCGACGAGCTGCAGCGCAACCCCCGTGTCTCCGCTGCCGGGCTGTCCGAGCAGGACATCATCGGGGCGTTGTGGGTGGGCGCCGCGGTCGGGCTCTTCTGGTCGCTGGCTGCGATCGCCCTCGCCGTGCTGGCCTTCCGTCGGGTGGCGTCGGCACGGATCGCCCTGATCGTCTCGGCCGGTCTCTCGGTGCCGGTGGGCCTGGTCGCGGTCCCCGTGGGCTGGCTCAACGCCGCGGCCGCGGTCGCCACGATGGTGCTGCTGCTGCGCGGGGACGTCCATCGCTGGTACGCCGGTCGCGACCGGGCCCCCCACCATCCGACCGGCCGGCCGACCCACCCACCGGCCCAGCATGGGCCGCCCCCGCCACCACCGGGGGGCTCACCACCCGTCTGGTGATCGGCCGTCAGGCCCGCAGGTCGGCCGCCTGCAGCCGGCGCACGGCCTCCTCGAGGACGGGGATGTCCTTGCAGAAGGCCCACCGCACCTTGTGCCGGCCCTCCTGCTGGTCGTCGTAGAACCGCTGCGCCGGGATCGCCACGACACCGGCCCGATCGGGCAGGGCCAGGCAGAAGGCCATGCTGTCGGGGTAGCCGTAGGCCCGCACGTCGGAGGTGACGAAGTAGGTCGCCTCCGGCTCGTAGACCTCCAGGTCGAGCTCGCGCAGCCCGCTCACCAGCAGGTCGCGCTTGAGCTGCAGGCCCTTGGTCAGCGTCTCGAAGAAGGCGGTCTCGTGGGTCAGCGCGTGCGCGACCGCGGGTTGCAGCGGAGCCGCGTTGGTGAAGGTCAGCCACTGCTTCGCCGAGAGCACCGAGGCCACGAGGTCGGCCGGCCCACTGACCCAGCCCACCTTCCAGCCGGTGAACGAGAACATCTTCCCGGCGCTCGAGATCGTTACCGTGCGCTCCCACATGCCCGGCAGCGTGCACAGCGGCACGTGCGTCAGCCCGTCGAAGACCAGGTGCTCATAGACCTCGTCGGTCACGACCAGCAGGTCGTGGCGCCGGGCGACCTGGGCCACCGCCTCGAGCTCCTCGCGGCTCAGCACAGCGCCGGTCGGGTTGTGGGGGGTGTTGAGGAGGATCGAGGTGGTCCGCTCGGTGACGGCGGCCTCCAGGTCCTCGGCGTCGAGCCGGTAGTCCGGGGCGCGCAACGTGACCGGACGCCGTACGCCGCCGGCCATCTCGATGCAGGCGACGTAGGAGTCGTAGAACGGCTCGAGCACCACCATCTCGTCACCCGGGTTCACGAAGGCGAAGATCGCTGCGGCGATCGCCTCGGTGGCGCCGGCGGTGACGATGACCTGGCTCGTCGGGTCGAGGTCCAGTCCGTAGTAGCGCGCCTGGTGCTCGGCGACCGCCCTTCTGAGCTCGGGCACACCGGGGCCGGGTGCGTACTGGTTGCGCCCTGCCCGCAGGGCCGTGACCGCCGCCTCCACCACCGGTGAGGGGCCGTCCTCGTCGGGGAACCCCTGCCCGAGGTTGAGGCTGCCGGTGCGCACCGCGAGGGCCGACATCTCCGCGAAGATCGTCGGCTCCAGGGACCGGAGCCGCTCGGCGGTGCGAGGGCTCGGCTGCGCGCTCGTCGAGGCCATGACGGTGACTGTACGACGTGCGTGGGCGCGGAGGGCGTGGGAAACCTGGCGTGATGAGGGATGATCGGCCGCATGGCCACCCAGACCCTGCAACGCCCGCCTGAGAGCCCGAAGCGGCGGCGTGGCGCAGCGTTCTGGGTCGGCGTCCTGCTGATCCTGGCCGGGCTCTCGCTGCTCGGCTACGTCGCCTGGCAGGTCTTCGGCACGAACCTCGTGTCCCACCAGAAGCAGCAGAAGATCATCGACCAGACCGAGCGGGTGTGGGAGGGCAAGGCGGGGGCCTCGGGCGCGGCGAACGGGATCGAGCTGCGGGGCGCCGAGGCGCTGGTGCGCATCCCGCGCTTCGGAAAGAACTACGTCGTCCCGGTGCAGGCGGGCACGTCGGTCAAGGTGCTCGCCGAGGGCTTCGGCCACTTCAAGGGCACCCAGCGACCCGGGAAGATCGGCAACTTCGCCATCGCCGGGCACCGCGTCACCCACGGTGAGCCGCTGCGCCACATGCCCGACATGCGCCCCGGCGACAAGATCATCGTCGAGACCCGCAACCGGACCTTGACCTATCGGCTCGACACCAACCCCAACAACCTGATCGTGACCTTCCGGGACGTCTGGGTGATCGACCGGCTGCCGAAGAACCCGCGCGGCGGTGTCGAACCCGCGCAGCGACCCGGGCAGCGGCTGATCACGCTGACCACCTGCTCGGAGCTCTTCCACACCGACAACCGGATGATCGCCTTCGGGCACCTGGTCAAGACCGTCCGTCGCTGACGCCCCGGTAGGGTCGGTGCGATGAGCGACCCCGACCTGGCGCGTGACGTCGACGCCTGCTGCCGGCTGCAGGGGACGTTCACGCTCCGCTCCGGCCAGACAGCCACCGAGTACTTCGACAAGTACCTCTTCGAGGCGCAGCCACGACTGCTCGCCCGGGTGGTGGCGCAGCTGGAGCCGCTGCTGCCCGAGGACACCGACCTGCTCGGCGGCCTCGAGCTGGGCGGCATCCCGCTGGCCACCGTGCTGAGCGCCCGCACGGGGCTGCCCGCGCTGTTCGTGCGCAAGAAGGCCAAGGAGTACGGCACCTGCAAGCTCGCGGAGGGTCCAGAGGTCAGCGGCCTGCGCGTCACTCTGGTCGAGGACGTCATCACCACGGGTGGCGCCGTCCGGGACGCGACTCGCGCGCTGCGTGAGGCCGGCGCCGTCGTCGAGACCGTGGTGTGTGCCATCGACCGGAGCCCGGTCGGGAGCCTCCCGCTCGCCGACGTCGGGCTCGAGGTGCGCTCCGTGCTCACCAAGGCCACCCTCGACGCCGCCCTCGGTGCGGCCCGTTCCGAGGGACGGGTCGGATGAGCGGTGCGCCGGGCGGCACCGGTGACTTCCTGGCCGCCTCCGAGTCCGCGCTGCACCTGGTCGGGCAGGTGGCCGTCGTCGAGCACTGGGACGAGCCGAGTGCCCTGCCGGGGATGACCGTCGGCGGTCTCGCGGCCCACCTCGGCTCGCAGGTGCTCACCGTGCACGCGGCGCTGACGCGGGGGAGCGGGGTCAGCGAGGAGCGTCCGGTCTCGCTCCTCGAGCACTACGAGCGGGTGGCCTGGGCCCGGTCCGGGCTCGACGACCCGTCGAACGTGACCATTCGGGAGGGGGCGGAGGAGTCGGCCGCCGCGGGCCACGACGCGTTGGCCACCGCCCTCGGTGAGGCGCTCACCGACGTGCGGGTCGCGTTCGGCGAGCTCGAGCTGCCTCCCGCGATCCGGATGCCCTGGTGGGACTGGTCGTTGTCCTTCGAGGACTACCTGGTGACCCGGGTGATGGAGATCGTGGTGCACTCCGACGACCTCGCGGTCAGTGTCGGCGTGGAGCCGCCGACGCTGCCGGAGCCGGTGCTCGGCCCCGTGCTCGCGCTGCTCGTCGGGATCTCCCTGCGGCGCCACGGCCAGCCGGCGGTAGTCCGGGCGCTCTCGCGCAGTGAGCGGGCCGGCGGTATCTCGGCCTTCTGAGGAGTCTCGACCGGGTCAGGGACGGTCCGCGTCCACCGCCGGGTCGGGGGTGCCGGTGGTGTCAGGAGTGCCGGTGGTGTCGGCGGTACCGGCGGCCGGCGAGCGCCGGTGCCGCCACCACTCGACGGCGATCGGGAGCAGCGAGAAGGCGAGGATCACGACCATGGCCTTGTCGATGTTCTGGCCGAGCGTCGGGAAGGCGGCGCCCAGGAAGAAGCCGGCCAGTGTCACGACGCAAACCCACAGCACGGCGCCGACCACGCTCCACACCAGGAAGCGTCGGCGCGACATCCGGGTCACCCCGGCCACCAGCGTGATGTAGGTGCGCACGAACGGCACGAACCGCCCCAGCACCAGGGCGGTGCTGCCGTAGCGGTCGAAGAAGTCCGAGGTCTTGTCCAGGTGCTTCTTCTTCAGGATCCGCCCGTCGTGATCGCGCAGCGGCTCCCCGACCTTCCGCCCGATCTCGTAGCCAGCGGCGTTCCCGGCGATCGCGGCCACGCTCATCAGCAGCAGCGCCAGCAGCAGCTCGACGACCGCGCCGCCGGGGAAGACCTCGATCTTCCCGGTGGCGATGAAGAGCCCGATCGCGAAGAGCAGGGTGTCCCCGGGCAGGAAGGGGAACAGCAGCCCGCACTCGACGAAGACGATCACGAGGCTGATCCAGAAGAACTCCGAGCCGAACTGCGCCAGCAGCCAGTCCGGCTCCATCCACTTGATGCCGAGCAGCATCGGCGCGAGGGCGGTCACCCCCCGAGGATAGGGGGCCGACCTGTGCGGCACCTGTCACCGGACTAACCTGCCAGCGTGCCGGAGGACGAGCAGCGGGCGCCGTACGACCCGATGCCGCACGGCCCCACCGAGGTCGGCGTCGGTCCCTGGCGCGGTGCTCGGCCGAGCGGCCCCGGCAGCGAGGTGTACGACGAGCGGCTGCTGAGCGAGGGCGACCGGCGCAACGTCGTGGACCGCTACCGCTACTGGTCGCTCGAGGCGATCGTCGCCGACCTCGACGCCCGACGCCACCCCTTCCACGTCGCGATCGAGAACTGGCAGCACGACTTCAACATCGGGACCATCGTGCGCACGGCCAACGCCTTCCTGGCGCGCGAGGTGCACATCGTCGGCAACCGGCGCTGGAACCGGCGTGGCGCGATGGTGACCGACCGCTACCAGCACGTCGTGCACCACCCCACGGTCGAGGAGCTGGCCGGCTATCTGCACGAGCGCAGCGTGCGGCTGCTCGGCATCGACAACCTGCCGGGCGCGATGCCGCTGGAGTCCACCGAGCTACCTCGCGCGGTGTGCCTGCTCTTCGGGCAGGAGGGCCCGGGACTCTCGCAGGCGGCCCGGCAGGCCTGCGACGGCACGCTGTCCATCTCGCAGTTCGGGTCGACCCGGTCCATCAACGCGTCGGCCGCGGCCGCGATCGCGATGCACACTTGGGTGCGGCAGCACGCCGACCTCGATGGCTCCCGGCGCGGCTGAGGCGGCTGCGGGCCACCGGGCCGCTCAGCAGTCCACGTCGAGGATCGGCTGGGCGACGCGCACCTCGGCCCCCGCGGTCTGCAGCGTCGAGGGCGACGACGGGCAGTCGAGGACGACCACCGCGCAGATCGGCGAGTGCCCGCTGAGCACGACGGAGCGGGGGTCCCAGGACACGATGCCCTGCCCGGCCTCGACCCGGTCGTTCTCGGCGGCGAGCAGCCGGAAGCCGTGACCTCGCAGACGGACGGTGTCGATGCCGAGATGGACCAGGATGCCGGGGCCGGCGTCGCTGACCACCACGAAGGCGTGCGGGTAGAGCTTCGCGAGCCGGCCGGCCACCGGGGCCACCACGGTCTGCACCGTGCGCTCGGGCTCGATGGCGACGCCGGGCCCGACCATGCCGCTGGCGAAGACCGGGTCGGGGACGTCGCGCACGTCACGGCTGGTGCCGCTGACCGGAGCGAGCACGTGCAGCACGGTGCTCAGCGCCCGGCTGCCAGCAGGGTCATCGGCAGAGTTGTCCGCGGGGTCATCAGCGGGCCGTCAGCGGGACCATCAGCGGGACCATCAGAGCGGGACCATCACAGCAGGGCCTCGAGGTCGGCGGCGACCGCGTCGGACTCCGGACCGAACACCGCCTGGACCCGGGTGCCCGAGCGAAGCACGTCGTGTGCCCCGGCGGCACGCAGTCCCGCGTCGTCGACCAGCGAGCCGTCGCGCACCTCGACGCGCAGTCGCGTGATGCAGGCCTCGATCTCCAGGACGTTCGGTCGCCCGCCCAGGGCGGCCAGGACGATCGCGGCCCGATCCTCGGGCCGACGTGGCAGCCTTCCCGGGCCGAGATCCGATTCGTGGCCCGAGATGTGCGTCATGGCCTCATCCTCCCACTTGCGACGCCGGGCGCGGGTGTCCACGACCGCTTCGTGACTCGCGGGTAGTCCCGGCGGGCTCCTAGAGTGTCGGCAGGCCCTGCTGACCGCACCTGCCGGTCCGCACCTACCGGCCGAACCTGACGCCGAAACCTGACGCCGAAACCTGACGCCGAAACCTGACGTCGAAACCTGACGCCCGAACCCGAACGGCTCTGAGAAGGAGAACGCCGATGCCCATCGCGACGCCCGAGGTGTACGCCGAGATGCTCGACAAGGCGAAGCGTGACTCCTTCGCCTACCCCGCCATCAACGTCAGCTCCTCGCAGACCCTGAACGCCGCCCTCCAGGGATTCTCCGAGGCCGGCAGCGACGGCATCGTGCAGGTCTCCACCGGCGGCGCGGAGTACCTGTCCGGCCCCCAGGTGAAGAACATGGTCACCGGGTCGGTCGCGTTCGCGGCGTACGCCGCGGAGGTGGCCAAGAGCTACCCGGTCAACATCGCGCTGCACACCGACCACTGTCCCCAGGACAAGCTCGACGGCTTCGTGCGTCCGTTGCTCGACCTCTCGATCGAGCGGGTCAAGAACGGGCAGGACCCGCTGTTCCAGTCCCACATGTGGGACGGGTCGGCGGTGCCGCTCGACGAGAACCTGCAGATCGCGCAGGAGCTGCTGGAGAAGGCGGCCGCGGCCAAGATCGTCCTGGAGATCGAGGTCGGGGTCGTCGGCGGCGAGGAGGACGGGGTCGAGGGCGGGTCGGGTGACAAGCTCTACAGCACCCCCGAGGACGCGCTGGCCACCGTCGACGCACTGGGCCTCGGTGAGCGGGGGCGCTACCTGATGGCGCTGACGTTCGGCAACGTGCACGGCGTCTACAAGCCCGGCAACGTCAAGCTGCGTCCGGAGATCCTCCAGCAGGCGCAGCAGGCCGTCGTGGACAAGCACGGCCTCGACGCCGGCAGCCGGCCGTTCGACCTGGTCTTCCACGGGGGTTCGGGGTCGCTGGCGGAGGAGATCGCCGACGCCGTGAGGTACGGCGTGGTGAAGATGAACGTCGACACCGACACGCAGTACGCCTTCACCCGCCCGGTGGCCGGCCACATGTTCGCCAACTACGACGGAGTCCTCAAGGTCGACGGCGAGGTGGGCAACAAGAAGGTCTACGACCCGCGGGCCTGGGGCAAGGCCGCCGAGGCCGGCATGGCCCAGCGCGTCGTCGAGGCCTGCGAGAACCTCAGCAGCACCGGCACCAGCGTCTCGGGCTGAGGCCCGGCGCCGACCCGCTCGGGGTGCCGCACCCGGCGCCCGGGCCGGTGGACCGGTGGGCGGACGGGTGGGCGGACGGGGAGCGGTCGCGACCCGGCGGGCACAATGGGGTCATGGAGTTCCAGGACCTGATGGCCGGCCCGCCCCCCACCCTGCTGCCCGTGGACCCGGCCGTGGCCGACCTCGGTGGCGGGACCTCGGCGGCCGAGGTCGTGCGGTCCCACCCTGAGTCCCCCGCCGCGTGGGCCACGCTGGCCGAGCAGGCCCTCGACGAGGCGGGCACCGACGACGTGACGGCCTACGCCTATGCACGGGTCGGCTACCACCGCAGCCTCGACCAGCTGCGCCGCAACGGCTGGAAGGGTCACGGCCCGGTGCCGTGGGAGCACGAGCCCAACCGCGGCTTCCTGAGGGCGCTGGCCGCCCTCTCGCGCGCCGCCGACCGGATCGGCGAGCGTCCCGAGGCGGAGCGCTGCGCGACGTTCCTGCGAGACAGCAGCCCGGCGGCGTACGACACCCTGCTCGCCTGAGCGCAGACGAGCGAAGAAGAGTCGCCGGAACCGTCCCCTGCCTCGGTTCCGGCGGGACCGACCCGGGGTCCCGAGTCCCCCGATGGGACCACCCGGTCGGCCACTGAGGTCGAGTCTCTCAGAATTCGCACAGATTGCGACGGCCTGTTCCTGCCACTGTCGCTAACATGCCGTCATGACCTCGTTGTCCGGAGTCCCGACCCCCGAGGTCTCGCCGCTCGGCGTCCTGGGGTTCTCGGCTGCGGAGGAGCGTCTCTACCGCCTGGTGCTGCGCAACTCCGGGCGCACGCTGATCGCGCTCGCCGGGCTGACCGGGCTGCCGGTCGGCGAGCTGCGGGAGCAGGTCAGCCGGTTCGCGGGTTCCGGCGTCGTGGAGCTGCGCGACGACCGGGTGTTCGCCCGACCGCCGCAGGAGGCGCTGGCTCGGCTGATCAACGAGGAGCACCGGCGGATGCAGAGCCGGGGGGAGCAGCTCGACGCGGTGCGCGAACTGCTCCCCTCACTGGCCGCGGACCACCTGTCGGCGACCGCCCCGAAGGGGGTGACGGTCGGCGTCGAGGTGCTGCAGGGCGGCGACATCGCTCAGCTGGTGCGCAGCCTGTCGGCCGCGTCGACCGGCGACCTGCTCTGGCTGCGACCCGACCCCTGGAACGTCGCACCCGCCAACCAGATCGACGACTGGGTGGTGGACCTGATGCGGTCGGGTCGGCGTTCGCGGGCGATCTATGCCGTCGACGTGCTGCACCGCGCCCCCGAGCTCGTCCGTCGCCGCGCGGAGGCGGGCGAGCACGTCCGCCTCCTCGCCGAGGTGCCGACCCGCCTGGCGGTGCTGGGCAGCTCGGCGGCCATGATCGCCGAGCAGTTCGGTACGGCCGACGACCGCCGGCTGGTGCTGCGCCACCACTCGATGGTCGCCGCGCTCACCTTGTTGTTCGAGGGGCTGTGGGAGCGGGCGATGCCGGTGCCGGGTCTCGACGGGCAGCGGCACGACCAGGGGGTCGGCGGCCACCAGCTGCTCCTGCGTCAGCTCGCCGGCGGCGCCAAGGACGAGCAGATCGCGCGCGCGATGGGGCTGAGTGTGCGCACCGTACGACGCCGGGTCGCCGACCTGCTCGGCGAGCTGGGGGCGAGCTCACGCTTCCAGGCGGGAGCCGAGGCGGTCCGCCGAGGCTGGATCTGAGACCCCATCTGAGGCCGGATATGGGGCCGGTAGGGGCCGGATATGAGGCTCAGTCGGGCAGCGGCATCGCGAACGCACCCGGCTCGACGTGCCAGGTCCGGTTGCGCTCGGGGCCGTAGAGCTCGCCGTCGGCGCTGCACCAGAAGTCCTGGCCGGAGATGCTGACCGACTCGCCTCGCACGTACAGCACGTCGTCGCGTTCGTGGTGGGTGCCCTGCTTGAACCGGACGGCGTAGGTCAGCTTCGCCCACGGGGTGGTGGCGTAGGAGACCATCACGTCCATCCTGCCGTCCGAGGGGTCCGCCTCCGGCGTGATCTGCGCACCTCCGCCGACCCGTGAGTTGTTCCCGATCGCCACCATCAGGATCGGGTGCGCGAAGTCGGCGACCACGTGGTCGTCGACCTCCACCCGCAGCCGCAGGTACGGCGGCTTGACCGACGCCTTGACCGCCCCGAGGAGGTAGCCGGCCCGGCCGAGCACCTTCTTCAGCGGCTTGGCGTTGCGGGAGGCCTCGGCGCCGACCCCGACGTGCACGTTGTTGACCACGACCTCACCCAGGCAGTCCACGATCACGTCGACCGGCCGGACCCGCCCGTTCACCACCACTCGGGCGGATCCCTCGGGGTCGAGGGGGATGCCGCTGCCCCGCGCGAAGTCGTTGCCGGTGCCGAGCGGGACCAGGCCCACCACGGCGTCGGCGAGCTCGTGGCGCCGGTGCAGCGCGGCCACCACGGCGTGCAGGCTGCCGTCACCGCCGGCCACCACGATCCGCCGGCCGCCGCGCCGGTGCAGCACGCCGTCGAGCTCTCCCGGGTTGGAGGTCACCGCGACCTCGACGTCGGTGGCCTCGCGCAGCACCTTGAGCGCGCGCTCGAGGCTCCCCTCGTCGGCGCCCCCGGCCCCGGAGTTGGTGATCAGCAGCAGTGGTTCCACCTGCGGAGGCTACCGCGACCCGGGGGCCGGGTCCCGAGGTCCGGTGAGGCAGCAGGCAGCCGGTGGTGCTCTGGTAGCGTGAGGCCGCAAGAGCCCCGATGCTATCGCTGCATCCGGGCTCCCCGTGTGTCTGACGGAGAGGTGCCAGATGCCCGCGATCGTGGTGCTCGGAGCTCAGTGGGGCGACGAGGGCAAGGGCAAGGCGACGGACCTGCTGGGTTCGTCCATCGACTACTGCGTGCGGTACCAGGGCGGGAACAACGCCGGCCACACGATCGTCGTCAACGGCGAGAAGTTCGCCACCCACCTGCTCCCCTCGGGCGTGCTCACCCCCGGCTGCATCCCGGTGATCGCCAACGGGGTGGTCGTCGACGCCCGGGTGCTGCTCGACGAGATCGACGGCCTGGCCGCTCGAGGCGTGGACACCTCCACGGTGGTGCTCAGCTCGAACGCGCACCTGATCACGTCGTACCACACGACGATCGACAAGGTCACCGAGCGCTTCCTCGGCAAGAACAACATCGGCACGACGGGCCGCGGCATCGGCCCGACGTACGCCGACAAGATCAACCGCATGGGCATCCGGGTGGCTGACGTCTTCGACGAGAAGATCCTCGCCCAGAAGGTCGAGGCCGCCCTGGAGCAGAAGAACCACCTGCTGGTGAAGGTCTACAACCGCCGCGCGATCAGCGTCGAGGAGATCCTGGACGAGATCGGGCAGTACTCCGAGCGCCTGAAGCCGATGGTCGCGGACACGTCGCTGCTGCTGAACCACGCGCTCGACGAGGGCAAGACGGTGCTGTTCGAAGGTGCGCAGGCGACCATGCTCGACGTCGACCACGGCACCTACCCCTTCGTCACCAGCAGCAACCCGCTCTCGGGCGGCGTCGGGCCGGGCGCCGGGATCGGCCCCAAGCGGATCGACCGGATCATCGGGGTCGTCAAGGCGTACACCACGCGAGTCGGCTCGGGCCCGTTCCCGACCGAGCTGCTCGACGACGATGGGGACAAGCTGCGGGTGGTGGGGGCCGAGTACGGCACCACCACCGGCCGCAACCGACGCTGCGGCTGGTACGACGCCGTGATCGCGCGCTACGCCGCCCGGCTCAACGGGCTCACGGAGTTCTTCCTCACCAAGCTCGACGTGCTCGGCGCCTGGGAGCAGATCCCTGTCTGCGTGGCCTACGAGATCGACGGTGTGCGCCATGACGAGATGCCGATGACGCAGTCGGAGTTCCACCACGCCGAGCCCGTCTACGAGCTGTTCGACGGCTGGCAGGAGGACATCTCCGCGTGCCGCACCTTCGAGGACCTGCCGAAGAACGCGCAGGTCTACGTCCGGGCGCTCGAGGAGATGTCCGGGACCCCGTTCTGGGGTGTCGGGGTGGGCCCGGGGCGTGAGGAGTCGATCGTGTTGACGGAGACGGCGTGAGGCGGCGGTGAACGTCCTGGTCGTGGGATCCGGTGGCCGGGAGCACGCTCTCGCCCTCGCGCTCGCGCGCGACCCCGGCGTCGAGACCGTGCATGTGGCGCCGGGCAACCCGGGCATGGCCGAGGTCGCGACGCTGCACCAGGTGGACGTCGTCGACGGGGCCGCCGTTTCCGCCCTCGCGGAGCGCCTCGACGTCGACCTGGTGGTCATCGGGCCCGAGGCGCCCCTGGTCGCAGGGGTGGCCGACGCCGTCCGGGACCATGGCATCGCGTGCTTCGGCCCGTCCGCCGAGGCGGCCCGGCTGGAGGGCTCGAAGGCCTTCGCCAAGGAGGTGATGGCCGCCGCCCAGGTGCCGACCGCCAGCGCCCGGGTGTGCACGACGCCCGAGGAGGCCGCCGCGGCGCTCGACGAGTTCGGCGCGCCGTACGTGGTCAAGGACGACGGGCTGGCGGCCGGGAAGGGCGTCGTGGTCACCGACGACCGGGACGCAGCGCTCGCGCACGCGGCCGGGTGCGAGCGGGTGGTCATCGAGGAGTTCCTCGACGGCCCGGAGGTCTCGCTGTTCGCGCTCACCGACGGCTCGACGGTGGTGCCGCTGCTGCCGGCGCAGGACTTCAAGCGGGCCCTGGACGGCGACCGGGGACCGAACACCGGTGGCATGGGGGCCTACACCCCGCTGCCGTGGGCGCCCGAGGACCTCGTGGCCGAGGCGACGAAGCAGGTGCTGCAGCCGACCGTGGACGAGATGGGGCGGCGGGGCACGCCGTTCACGGGCCTGCTCTACGCCGGGCTCGCGCTGACCTCCCGCGGGGTGCGGGTCATCGAGTTCAACGCCCGCTTCGGCGACCCCGAGACGCAGCCGCTGATGGCCCTGCTGACCTCCCCGCTCGGCGCCGTCCTGGACGCCGCCGCCCGGGGGCGGTTGCACGAGCTCGGACCGCTGACCTGGCTCGACGGCGCGGCCGTCGCGGTCGTCGTCGCCGCCGCGGGCTACCCGGAGGCTCCCCGCACCGGTGACGCCGTGAGCGGCCTCGACGACGTGGCAGCGCTCGACGGCGTCGCCGCGATCCATGCGGGAACCCGTTCCGAGGACGGCCGGATCGTCACGTCCGGTGGCCGGGTCCTCGCGCTCACCGCGGCCGGGGCGGACGTCGCCGAAGCCCGGGCCAAGGCCTACGCCGGCGTCGAGCTGGTCCACATCGTCGGCAGCCACCACCGCACCGACATCGCCGCTGGAGTCTGAAGACGTGCCCACCGAGAGCACCATCCCGAACATCCTGGCCCAGCGGTACGCCGCCGACGACCTGGTCCGGATCTGGTCGCCCGAGCACAAGGTGGTGCTGGAGCGGCAGCTGTGGGTCGCCGTCCTCCGGGCCCAGCGCGACCTCGGCGTCGACGTCCCCGACGGTGTCGTCGAGGCCTACGAGGCGGTGATCGAGCAGGTGGACCTCGACTCGATCGCCGCCCGGGAGCGGGTCACCCGCCACGACGTGAAGGCCCGGATCGAGGAGTTCTCGGCGCTGGCCGGCCACGAGCACATCCACAAGGGGATGACCTCGCGCGACCTCACCGAGAACGTCGAGCAGCTGCAGATCCGCTCCTCGCTCGCGCTGGTCCGCGACCGGGTGGTGGCGAGCCTGGCCCGGCTGGCCCGGCTGGCGGCCGAGCACGAGTCCCTCGTGATGGCCGGGCGCTCGCACAACGTCGCGGCCCAGGCCACCACGCTCGGCAAGCGGTTCGCGACGGTGGCCGACGAGATGCTCGTCGGGCTCGACCGGCTGGAGGACCTGCTGGCGCGCTACCCGCTGCGCGGCGTGAAGGGCCCCGTCGGCACCTCGCAGGACATGCTCGACCTGCTCGACGGGTCGACCGCCGACCTGGCCGAGCTCGAGCGGCGGGTCGCCGCGCACCTCGGCTTCGAGCGCGTGCTGACCAGCGTCGGCCAGGTCTACCCGCGCTCGCTCGACTTCGACGTGGTCTCGGCGCTGGTCCAGGTGGTGGCCGGGCCGTCGAACCTGGCCACCACGATCCGGCTGATGGCCGGCATCGAGCTGGTCACCGAGGGGTTCAAGGAGGGCCAGGTCGGCTCGTCGGCGATGCCGCACAAGATGAACACCCGCTCCTGCGAGCGCGTCAACGGCCTCGCGGTCGTGCTGCGCGGCCACCTCTCGATGGTCGGCGAACTGGCCGGCGACCAGTGGAACGAGGGCGACGTCTCCTGCTCCGTCGTACGACGGGTGGCGCTGCCCGACGCCTTCTTCGCCTGCGACGGGCTGTTCCAGACGTTCCTCACGGTGCTCGACGAGTTCGGCGCCTTCCCGGCCGTGATCCAGCGCGAGCTCGACCGCTACCTGCCGTTCCTGGCCACCACCAAGGTGCTGATGGCTGCGGTGCGCAACGGCGTCGGTCGCGAGAGTGCCCACGAGGCGATCAAGCAGGCGGCCGTCGGGGTGGCGCTGGCGATGCGGCAGGGGCAGACCGACAACGACGTGTTCGAGCGGCTCGCCGCCGACGACCGGCTGGGGCTCACCGAGCAGCAGCTGGCCACCCTGGTGGCCGACCCGATCACCTTCACCGGCGCGGCGAGCGACCAGGTGGACAGCGTCGTACGCCGCGTGGACGAGGTGGCCAAGGCCCATCTCGCAGGCCGCGGCGTACACGCCCGGCGACATCGTGTGACCGGAGCAGCCAGATGAGCACACCCGTCGACGTCCGTCCGACCGTCACCGTGCGCCGCGACCGCGCCGACCTCGCCTGGACCGGCGGCATCACCGACAGCCGCCCGGCACAGCCGGGGCCGCTGGTGAACCGGCAGGTGCGCTCGAGCATCGCCGCAGATCTGGAGCGGCTGCGGTCCTGCCTGGAGGACGCTGCGGACGGCTGACCGGGACGCCCGGCCCGGCCACTACGATCGCCGCCATGAGCGAGCCCCGTCACGGCATCCCGGCCGCCCCGTCCATCGAGGGCGCCGAGCACGTGCACTCGGGCAAGGTGCGCGACCTGTACCGGCTGCCCGACGGTCGGCTGCTGATGGTGGCCAGCGACCGGATCTCGGCCTTCGACTTCGTGCTCGACACCCGGATCCCCGACAAGGGCACGGTGCTGACCCGGATGTCGCTGTGGTGGTTCGACCAGCTCTCGTCGCTGGTGCCCAACCACGTGGTCTCCACCGACGTGCCCACGTCGGTGCAGGGGCGGGCCGTGGTCTGCGAGGAGCTCGGCATGTACGCCGTCGAGTGCGTCGCCCGCGGCTACCTCACCGGGTCGGGGCTGCTCGACTACCGGGCCACCGGGGAGGTCTGCGGCATCCCGCTGCCCGTCGGCCTCGAGGACGGCAGCCGGCTGCCGGAGCCGATCTTCACCCCGGCGACCAAGGCGGCCCTCGGGGAGCACGACGAGAACGTGGCCTACGACGCGGTGGTCGACGAGGTGGGCGCCGGGACGGCCGCGCAGCTGCGCGAGCTGACCCTCGCCGTCTACGCGCGCGCCGAGGAGATCGCCCGCGAGCAGGGCATCATCCTGGCCGACACCAAGCTGGAGTTCGGGTCGCGCCCCGACGGGACGGTGGTCCTCGCAGACGAGGTGCTCACCCCCGACTCCTCCCGCTTCTGGTCTGCCGACGACTGGGCGCCGGGACGGTCGCAGCCGTCGTACGACAAGCAGATCGTGCGCGACTGGCTGCTGTCGCCCGCCAGTGGCTGGGACCGCTCGTCGGGGGTCGCGCCGCCCCCGCTGCCGGACGAGGTGGTCGAGCGGACCCGGTCGCGCTACGTCGAGGCCTTCGAACGGCTGACCGGGCAGTCCTTCTAGACTGGGCGCGTCCCGTCCGCAGCAACGCATCGGAGCGCCCCGTGGCCCGTGTCGTCGTCGACGTCATGCTTAAGCCCGAGATCCTCGACCCGCAGGGCAAGGCCGTGCACGGCGCTCTTCCACGGCTGGGCGTCGAGGGCGTCAGCGACGTACGTCAGGGCAAGCGGTTCGAGCTCGAGGTCGAGGGCGAGATCACCGAGGCCCGGCTGGTGCAGCTGCACGAGATCGCCGAGACGTTGCTGTCCAACCCGGTGATCGAGGACTTCGAGGTGCACGTCGCGTGAGCCTGCGCATCGGTGTGGTCACGTTTCCCGGCTCCCTCGACGACGTCGACGCGCAGCGCGCGATCCGGGTCGCCGGCCACGAGCCGGTCGGGCTGTGGCACCGCGACCACGACCTGCGTGCCGTCGACGCGGTGGTGCTGCCCGGCGGCTTCTCCTACGGCGACTACCTGCGCTGCGGTGCGATCTCCCGCTTCTCGCCACTGATGACCGAGATCGTCGCGGGTGCCGAGCAGGGCCTGCCGGTGCTCGGGATCTGCAACGGCTTCCAGATCCTGTGCGAGTCGCACCTGCTGCCCGGAGCGCTGGTCCGCAACGAGGCGATGAGGTTCGTCTGCCGCGACCAGCGGTTGCGGATCGAGAGCACGAGCACGCCGTGGACCTCGTCGTACGACGAGGGGCAGGAGCTGGTCGTGCCGCTCAAGAACGGCGAGGGCTGCTTCGTCGGCTCGAGGGAGACCATCGACGAGCTCGAGGGCGAGGGCCGGGTGGTGGCGCGCTACCTCGGTGCGAACCCCAACGGCTCGGTGAACGACATCGCGGGCATCCGCAACGCCCGGGGCAACGTCGTGGGCCTGATGCCGCACCCCGAGCACGCCGTCGAGCCCGGCTTCGGTCCCGGCACCGACGGCCTGGGCACCGACGGCCTGGGCTTCTTCACCCTCCCCTCCCTCGTCGAATCCCTCGCCCGCCCCTCCCGCTGAGGCGTCTCGTTCTGCGCCCCCACCCCCGCTGAGGCGTCTCGTTCTGCGATCCCACCACCCCCGCTGAGGCGTCTCGTTCTGCGGGGCCGGCCCTACGGAGGGATCGTGATCGCCGCAGAACAAGACGCCTCGGCGGGGTGAACCGCGCAGAACGAGACGCCTCGGCGGGGTTGTCACCGCAGAACGAGACGCCTCAGCGGGAGGGGGGTCAGGCGGGGTGGTAGGCCTTGGCGAGGAGCTCGTAGGACAGGGCGCGTTCGGCGACGTCGTGGACCTGGGTGGTGATGACGAGCTCGTCGGCACCGGCATAGGTACGACGCCGCTCGAGGTCGTCGCGCACCTGGTCGGGGGTGCCGACCGAGGTGAACCGGCGGCGCTGCGCGGCCTGGGCGAGCTCCTGGTCGGACCAGTCGTGGGCCGCGGCCTCCTCGGGGGTCGGCACGGGGCCGGGCCGGTTCTGCATCAGCCGCACCATCGCGAGGTCGTTCGCCCGCGCGAGCGCCTCGGCCCGCTCCTCGCTCTCGGAGACGATGGCGGCGACGCCGAGCATCACCCGCGGCTCGGCCAGCCGCTCGGACGGCTCGAAGCCCTCGCGGTAGCCGGCCACGGCCTCAGCCGGGTCGGCCGACCCGAAGTGCCCCGCGAACGCGAAACCGGTCCCGAAGGCCGCGGCCGCCCGACCGCCGTACAGCGACGAGCCGAGGATCCAGACCGGCGGCAGCGGCACGTCGTCCGGGATCGCCCGCAGCGGCTTGAACGGGTGGTCGTCGGGGAAGCCGTCGACGTAGGCGAGCAGCTCGGCGAACTGCTGCGGGAACTCGTCGGCCTCGCCCTGGGCGCGCAGCCCGCGGCGCAGCGCGTACGCCGTGAGCTGGTCGGTTCCCGGTGCCCGGCCCAGGCCCAGGTCGATGCGGCCCGGATGCAGGCCCTCCAGGACACGGAACGACTCGGCGACGGCCAGCGGCGCGTGGTTGGGCAGCATGATCCCGCCGCTGCCCACGCGGATCGTCGAGGTGGCGGCGGCGACGGTGGCGATCATCACCATCGGCGCGCTGCTCGCGACGCTCGCGATGTTGTGGTGCTCGGCCAACCAGTAGCGCCGGTAGCCGAACGACTCCACGGCCCTCGCCAGCCGCACCGTGTCGTGCAGCGCGCTGGACGCCGGCCGCCCCGAGGGGATCGGCGAGAGGTCCAGCACGGACAGCGGCACCTGCGACGGGCCGGCGGGGGGCTCGGCTGGGCTGTCGACTGGGCTGATCGGTGCGTCACTCACGAGCGCCCCAACGACGTACGACGCCCGGGGATTCCCCGGGCGGTGGGGGCCTCAGCTCAGACAGCTCTTGTTGAGGTCCTTCGAGCTCTGCTTGACGACCGTCCAGACGCCGTCGACCTTCTCGAGCTTCCCGGTCGCGTCGTAGAAGGGAGTCGGCCGGGTCAGCGGCTCGATCTCCTTGTCGACGGTGAACGTGAAGTTCTCGGTGCAGTCGCGGACGGTGGCGGTGTTGCCCGTCACCTCGACGGAGGTGATGTTGTCCTTGGCCCACCCGACCACGCGCTGGTCCTGCTTCTTGAGGTCGGAGAGGTAGCCGAGGATGCTCCTGCGGGCGTCCTTGCGGGCCACGGCGTCGAAGGCCTTGGTCGGCCTGTAGTAGTAGTAGGTGTCGGCCGTGCCCTGCCAGAACGCCATCCAGGCATCGACCACGGCCTTCTCCTCGCGCGTCTTCGCGACGCTCTGGCCCAGCACGGCCGTGTGCAGGCTCGCGGCCTCGATCCGGTCGCGCGGGAAGCCCGGCTCCCCGGACGGCGTGGTGGGGGCCGGGGTGGACGGCGAGGTCTCGGACGGGGACGAGGGGCTGTCCGATGCGGTCGAGGCCGCCGACGTGGTGTCGGCCGAGGAGGCCGTGGAGGTGCCGTCCTTCGAGGCGCCGGAGCTGCAGCCGGACAGCGCGATCACGGACAGCAGCAGCACCACGGGCAAGGTGCGCAGGTGACGCATGGCGTGCCCCCGAGTCCGGCAGGTCGTTCGAGCCGCGGCGCGGCTCCGGTCGACTGCCCACTCTAGCCCGTGCCCCGACCGGTAGATTGCCCGCGACAGGCCCCCAGCGACCGGAGTCCCCCGCGTTGACCGAGCGTCCCCCCTCGACACCGTCCCCCCGCGAGGCGTCGACACCGTCGAGGCCGCAGCGACCAGCCCGGACCACGTCCAGCCCTGGTCGGACCTCGGGCTCAAGCCCGACGAGTACACCAACATCCGCGAGATCCTGGGCCGGCGCCCGACGAGCTCCGAGCTCGCGATGTACTCCGTGATGTGGAGCGAGCACTGCTCCTACAAGTCCTCCAAGGTGCACCTGCGCCAGTTCGGTGAGAACGTCACCGACGAGATGCGCGCGCACCTCATGGTCGGCATCGGGGAGAACGCCGGGGTCGTCGACATCGGCGACGGGTACGCCGTCACCTTCAAGGTCGAGTCGCACAACCACCCGTCGTACGTCGAGCCCTACCAGGGGGCCGCCACCGGGGTCGGCGGGATCGTCCGCGACATCTTGGCGATGGGGGCGCGACCGGTCGCGGTGATGGACCCGCTGCGGTTCGGTCCGCTCGACAACCCCGACACCCAGCGGGTGCTGCCCGGGATCGTGGCCGGCGTCGGCGGCTACGGGAACTGCCTCGGGCTGCCGAACATCGGGGGCGAGGCGGTCTTCGACGAGTCGTACGCCGGCAACCCGCTGGTCAACGCCCTGTGCGTGGGCGTGATGCGCCACGAGCAGCTGCACCTGGCGAAGGCGTCCGGAGCCGGCAACCAGGTGGTGCTGTACGGCGCCAGGACGGGCGGCGACGGCATCGGTGGCGTGTCGGTCCTCGCCAGCGAGACCTTCGAGTCCCGGGCAGACGGGACGAGGGGCCCCGCCAAGCGGCCCAGCGTGCAGGTGGGTGACCCGTTCCAGGAGAAGCTGCTGATCGAGTGCACGCTCGAGCTGTTCGCCGAGGAGATCGTGGTCGGCATCCAGGACCTCGGCGGCGCCGGGCTGTCCTGCGCCACCTCCGAGCTGGCCTCGGCGGGGGACGGCGGGATGCACGTGTGGCTCGACCGGGTGCCGTTGCGCGACTCCTCGCTGGCACCCGAGGAGATCCTCATGTCGGAGTCGCAGGAGCGGATGATGGCGGTCGTCGAGCCCGCCGACGTGAAGCGGTTCCTGGAGATCTGCGAGAAGTGGGACGTCGAGGCGACCGTGGTCGGCGAGGTCGACGACTCGACGCGGCTCACGATCGAGTGGCGCGGCGAGACCGTCGTCGACGTGCCGCCGCGCTCGGTGGCCCACGACGGTCCGACGTACGACCGGCCCTACGCGCGACCGGCCTGGCAGGACGCACTGCAGGCCGACACCGGCGGTGCGCTGACCCGGCCCGGGACGGACGACGAGCTGCGCGCCACGCTGCTGCGCCTGCTCGCGAGTCCTAACCTGTGCGACAAGTCGTGGATCACCGACCAGTACGACCGCTACGTGCAGGGCAACACGGTGCTCGCCCAGCCGGAGGACTCCGGCATGGTCCGGGTCGACCCGGACTCGGGTCTCGGGGTGGCGGTCTCCACTGACTGCAACGGCCGCTTCGCCAAGCTCGACCCGTACGCCGGCGCGCAGCTGGCCCTGGCGGAGTCGTACCGCAACGTGGCGACCGGGGGGGCGCGGCCGCTCGCGGTCAGCGACTGCCTGAACTTCGGGTCGCCCGAGGACCCGGACGTGATGTGGCAGTTCGCCGAGGCCACCCGGGGGCTCGCGGACGGCTGCCGGACGCTCGGCATCCCGGTCACCGGCGGCAACGTCAGCCTCTACAACCAGACCGGGCAGACCGCGATCCTCCCCACGCCGGTGGTCGCCGTGCTCGGCGTGATCGACGACGTGGCCCGGCGCACCCCCGCGGGCTTCGCGACCCAGGGCCAGCAGATCTACCTGCTCGGCACCACCCGCGACGAGCTGGCCGGCTCGGAGTGGGAGCACGTCGTGCACGGCCACCTCGGGGGACTCCCGCCCCGGGTGGACCTCGACGTCGAGCGCGAGCTCGCGGACATCCTGGTCAACGTCTCACGCGACGGGCTCGTCGACAGCGCACACGACCTCTCCGACGGCGGCCTCGCCCAGGCGATCGTGGAGTGCTGCCTGCGCAACGACGTCGGCGCCCGGGTGTGGCTGCCCGACGACCTCGACCCGTTCGTCGCGCTGTTCAGCGAGTCGGCGGGCCGCGCGGTCGTCGCGGTGCCCCGCTCGGAGGAGGTGCGGTTCACCGACATGTGCAGCGCCCGTGGCTTCCCGCACGCCCGCATCGGGGTGACCGACGGCTCCGGCCCGCAGGCGCTGCTCGACGTGCAGGACCGGTTCTCGTTGCCCCTCGACGAGCTGCGCCGGGCCTGGTCCGCCACCCTGCCCGACGCCCTCTCCTGAGTCCCCCAGCCGACGACGGCTCAGCGCGAGCCCGCGTGGAGCCTGGCCCACACGGCGGGCGTCATGACGCCGGTGCGGGCCCGGCCGTGGTCACGCTGGTAGCGCTTGACCGCACGGGTGGTCGCTGAGCCGAAGACGCCGCTGACTCTCAGGTCCGCGTGGTCCGCGGCATTGAGCGCCCGCTGCAGGCGGCGCACCGAGGTGGACGCAGAGCCGCGCTTGAGCACGGGGGCCCTGCCCTGCGAGAGCAGCGCGACCCAGGTGCGCGGGCCCGTGACGGTGTCGGCGGGCAGGCCGCGGCTGACGCGGTAGCGCGACACGGCCGCGCCGAGCCCGGCGTCGTACACGCCGTCGATGCTCCCGTCGTAGGAGGACTTGTTGCGCAGCAGGCACTGCACGGTCTTGACCAGCGACCCGGTGTCGCCGGCTCGGCGCGAGGGGTAGGTGCGGTGGTTGTACGTCGCCGCGCCCCCGCAGTGCGCCTTCTCACGGGAGATCACCGACCCGCGGCCGAGGTCGACCCAGTTCTGGTCGATGTTGATCGTGACGCCACCGTGGGTCTCGTTGTGACCACCGCGGTACTGGTGCACCCGGTCGTGCGGCTGCCAGCCGCCGCTGCGCACGTAGCTCGAGGAGGTGTCCGCGCGCTCGTTCCAGTCCGCGATCCAGACCCGGTCGGGCAGCGTGTAGCGGCCCAGCCGGTAGGCCCGGGCGTCGTCGAGCATCTTGATGCCGGTGGAGGCGCTGGAGTAGACGCCGGACACGTAGCCGAGGTCGTGCAGCTTCCGGGTCCACGCGGACAGGAAGCTCAGCGCCGACTCGCGGCAGTCCGTGCGCGAGATCGAGAATGACTCGAGGTCGTACCACAGCGTGCTCCGGCGGCTGATGCCGAGCCGCTGTGCCGCCGACACCGTCTTGCTCGCCTCCGCGCGTCCCTGCGAGCGCGCCTTCGCGTACTGGTCCGAGGACGACGGGTTGATCCGCACCTGGTGGAGGTACCGGTCCCGGGTGGTGCACCAGGCCTGCGGTCCGAGGGTGATCGGGAGCAGTCGCCATCCGTGGCGCAGCTGGGTGCTCACCCAGGTCGGGGTGAGGTTCGGCTGGCTGGTGCAGCCGCGCGAGGCGCCGGAGATGTAGATGCCGACCGCCAGGTACGGCGAGCCTCTCCACCAGGCGTCCATGGCCCGCTGGGCGGGCGCCGTG
Source organism: uncultured Actinomycetota bacterium (assembly GCA_963810435.1). Classification (GTDB taxonomy): domain Bacteria; phylum Actinomycetota; class Actinomycetes; order Propionibacteriales; family Nocardioidaceae; genus Nocardioides_B. Next base: position 609,219 of record CAWENL010000003.1, on the reverse strand, counting down.
CACTGGTCGAAGCCGTAGCCGGTGAAGTTGCCGGGCGTCACCCGGTTGCCTGCCTGGGCCGGGGCGGCGAGCCCGAGGGGGGAGGTCGCGAGGGCCGCGGCGAGCAGTGCCACGAGGCGCCGACGGCCTCTCGGGCCGCGCGATCGGGGTGAGCGCGACGGTCGCAGCGAGCGGGCGGACGGGGGGAAGAGCGGCATCACGGACTCCGAGCGTGAGGAAGTGGAGTCACTCTAGCCACAAAACTCCCAACTGTAACAAGAGTCGCCCCGATTCCTGGGCGCGACACGCCGGCGTGGCAGATCAGGCCGAACGGCTCGACCTCGTAGTCCGCTGGGGTCATCCCTGGGGGATCCGGCATGGTTTGTCCGTTTTGCTGATTCCCTTGACCCAACAACCATCTCTCTAGAGCGGCACGTCATGACCATCGTGGCTCCCCACCCGACCGCCGGGCCAGCGGTCCTTGCCCCGACGCGGACTCCCGCAGGCGTCCCCGCCGCCCCCGGCGGGGACCTCGTGCTGGCCGCCTGGGCCGACGGCGTCGGCGCCCCGGTCTCCGAGTCGGCCGCGTTGCGGAGCTGGGCCCGGGTCGGCGGTCTGCTCGCCCTCGCCTCGTTGGTGTCGTACCTGGTGTGGCGGCTCACCTCGACCATGCCCACCTCCGGGCCGTGGCTCTGGCCGGCCTGGGTCCTGCTGACCTTCGAGGCACTGCCGCTGCTCGGCTCCACCACGAAGCTCGTGAGCTGGTGGAGCATCGACGCCCCGTCCGTCCCGTCGGTCACCGAGGCGCCCCACGGGATGCGGGTGGTCGTGATGATCCCGACGTACAACGAGCCACCGGAGGTGGTGGGGCCGACGGTCGCCGCCGCGGCCCGGCTCGAGCCGGCCCACCAGACCTGGGTGCTCGACGACGGGGACCGTCCCTGGCTCGCCGAGCTCTGCGCCGAGCTCGGTGTCAGGTACGTGACCCGGGTCGAGCACCAGCACGCCAAGGCGGGCAACCTCAACCACGCGCTCGCCCTGCTGGAGCGCGAGACGCTCGCCGGTGCTCACCCCGTCGAGCTGGTCGCCGTCCTCGACTGCGACCACGTCCCGCTGCCCCGCTTCCTCACCGCCACGCTCGGCTACTTCGAGGCTGAGGACCTGGCGCTGGTGCAGGCGCCGCAAGCGTTCTTCAACGACGGCGCCTTCGACGACGACGGCTACACCGGTGAGCAGGGGCTGTTCTTCAACGTCCAGCTCGCCGCGCGAGCGCGCGGTGGCGCCGGCACCTTCTGGTGCGGCTCGACCTCCGTACTGCGGGTGGCCGCGCTGCGCGAGGTGGGGGGCGTGGCTGCCGAGACCGTCACCGAGGACATGCACACGACCCTGAAGCTGCAGCGGCTCGGGTGGCGAACCGCCTACCACCACGAGACGGTCGCGCTCGGACTGGCGCCCGGCACCCCCGAGCAGTACCTGGTGCAGCGCCGGCGCTGGGGCCTGGGCGCCATGCAGGTGATGATCCACGAGCGGCTGTGGCGCCGGCACCGCTGGATGTCCTGGCGCACCCAGTACGAGTACCTGGTCGGCACCTTGTGGTGGCTCGAGGGAATCCTCACCGTCATCGCGCTGGCGGTGCCGGCCACCCTGCTCGTCACCGGTGCCCAGACCTCGACGGCGCCGCCGCGCACGTTCCTCGCCGTCTTCGTGACCTCTTTCGCCGTGCGCATGTGGGGCTACAAGCTGCTGATGCGCCGCCAGATCCGTTGGCGGACCGCCTTCGCGCTGCGGGTGCTCCGGATCCCGGTCGGCCTCGCCTGCGTCTGGTGGCTGTTCACCCGCCGCACGCTGACGTTCAGCGTCACACCGAAGGGTGCCGCGGACGGGCGCTACCGCGGTCGGGTCCCGGTCGTGGTCACCGTCCTGACGGTCCTCTGCCTGAGCCTGCTCGGTTATGCCGGACTCGGGCTGCTCCACCTGGTGCCGTGGCGCACGGACGGGTCGTCCACCGTCACCTCGGGGCTGTGGCTGGTCGTCGCCGTGGGCGTGCTGTTCCACGCGATCCTGCGGATCCGGGCCGAGCAGTACGCCACCTCACGACGGACCGCTCACCGGTTCGAGGTCCCCACACCCGTGCAGGTCGACGGTGTCGGTGCGACGCTGCTGGACGTCTCCGTCGGCGGAGCAGCGGTCCGGGTCCCGGGCTCGAGCGCGCCTGCCGGTCACGTGGTTCTCGGGCTTCCGGGTGCGAATGCCGTCTCGCTGGAGGTGGCGACCGTCTCCGAGCCGACGGGCGCAGGGTTCCGGACGCTCACGCTGCGGGCCCGCGAGGGCGACTGGCAGGCGCTCCGCGAGCTGTCCCTGTGGCTGTTCCACACCCCGGAGGGCGCGGTGCCCGGCCTGCCGGCCGGGATGCCGGTGGTCGCGGTGCAGGCAGGCGTGGCGCCGGTCACCGGCCGCCGCCGATACTGGTGACGTGCCCGTCCGACTCCGTCCCGCGGACCCCTCGATCGTCGGTCCTGCGCTGGAGCGCTTCCGGGCCGGGGCGTCGGACGAGGACGACGACCGGCTGCTGACCAAGCACCTGCTCGCCCTGCTCGTGGCCCGCGCCCCGGGCGGTGCCGTCGAGGTGCGCGTGCCGCCGTACGCAGTGGCGCAGTGCCTGGCCGGCACGCGCCACACCCGAGGCACACCGCCGGCGGTCGTCGAGCTGGACGCCGCCACCTGGATCGCCCTGGCGGTCGGTGATCTCGACTGGCGGGAGGCCGAGCGCGACGCCCGACTGGTCGCCTCGGGCGAGCGCTCCGACCTCAGCCATCTCCTCCCCCTGACTCGGGGTTGAGGTCGCACGTCGAGCGCCTAGGGTGACGCCCATGACCCTGGAACCAGCCGCGATCCGCGCGGCCGTGCGTGACGTGATGCCCTCCGTGCGCAGCGACCTCGACGCCCTCGTCCGCATCCCGTCGGTGAGTGCCGACCCCTCGCACGCCGACGACGTCCGCCGGTCGGCGGACGCCACCGCGGAGCTCTTCCGTGGCGAGGGCTTCGACGACGTGCAGATCCTCACCGCCGCCGGGGGCGCCCCCGCGGTCGTCGCACGCAGGCCCGCCCCGGACGGGGCGCCGACCGTGCTGCTCTACGCCCACCACGACGTGCAGCCCGTCGGCGACCGGGTCCTGTGGGAGAGCGACCCGTTCGAGCCGGACGAGCGGGACGGGCGGCTCTACGGCCGCGGTGCGGCCGACGACAAGGCCGGGATCGCCGCCCACCTGGCGGCGATCCGGGCCCACGGCGAGGACTGCCCGGTCGGGGTCACCGTGCTCGTCGAGGGCGAGGAGGAGGTGGGCTCGCCGACCCTCGCGGCGTTCCTCGACGAGCACCAGGGGCTGCTGTCCGCCGACGTGATCGTGATCGCCGACTCCGGGAACTGGGACATCGGCGAGCCCGCCCTGACCACCAGCCTGCGGGGCCTGGTCGACTGCTTCGTCGAGGTGCGCACCCTCGACCACGGGGTGCACTCGGGCATGTGGGGAGGGGTCGTCCCCGACGCGGTCACCGCGATGGTCCGGCTGCTGGCGACGCTGCACGACGACCGCGGAGACGTGGCGGTCGAGGGGCTGACGGCGGGTCCCGCCGCCGACGTGGACTACCCCCTGGACCGCATCCGCGCGGAGTCGGGCATCGCGGACGGTGTCGAGCTGATCGGCTCCGGCTCCGTCGTCGAACGGCTCTGGACCAGGCCCGCCATCGCCACCATCGGCTTCGACTGCACCACGACCGCGGACGCCAGCAACACCTTGATCCCCGCGGTGCGGGCCAAGCTCTCCGTCCGGCTCGCCCCCGGTGACTCCTCCCTCGCCGCGATGGACAAGGTGCGCACCCACCTCGAGAGGCACGTCCCCTGGGGCGCCCAGCTGACCTTCACGCCCGGCGAGATCGGCGAGCCGACCCTGATCGACGCCACCGGCCCGGCGTACGACGCGGCACGGGCGGCCTTCCGTGAGGCGTGGGACGGCGTCGAGCCCGTCGACATGGGGGTCGGCGGCTCGATCCCGTTCATCGCGGCGTTCCGTGGCGCCTTCCCGGACGCCGCCGTGCTGGTCACCGGCGTCGAGGACCCCGACACCCGCGCACACGGCGCGAACGAGGGCCTCCACCTCGCGGAGTTCGAGCGGGTGTGCCTCGCCGAGGCGCTGCTTCTGGCGAACCTGGCCGACCTGACCCCCGCCGGCTGACCGCCGGGCCGCGCGGGCCACCCCTCGACCACCCCTCGACCACCGCTGCGACGCGCGCCGGCGAATTCGTCGCACGGTGGACCCCGCCCGTAGACTCGGCGCGTGCCCGGTCAGCAGCCACCTCCCAGCGGGTCCGCCCTCGAGTGGCCGCCGGCGCGGAGGCGACGGCAGGCTCACCCACGCGATCGACCCCCACGACGTCGGGCCGCAGGACGCCTGCGGGGTCTTCGGCGTCTGGGCGCCGGGTGAGGACGTCTCCAAGCTCACCTACTACGGCCTCTACGCGCTGCAGCACCGGGGCCAGGAGTCGGCCGGCATCGCGGTCAGCAACGGCCGTCAGATCCTGGTCTACAAGGACATGGGCCTGGTCTCCCAGGTCTTCGACGAGGCCACTCTCGCGTCGCTGCAGGGTCACCTCGCGGTCGGCCACGCCCGCTACTCCACCACCGGTGCGAGCACCTGGTACAACGCCCAGCCGACCTTCCGCCCCACGGAGTCCGGCTCGATCGCCCTGGCGCACAACGGCAACCTGACCAACACCCGCGACCTGCAGCAGCAGGTCGCCGACCTGGCCGGGGCCTTCGGCGAGCTGGAGATCTCGACGAAGTACGCCCCCGCCTCGACCAACGACACCAGCCTGGTGACCGCGCTGCTGGCGCACCACCCGGACATGAGCCTCGAGGAGAACGCCGTCCGGGTGCTCCCCGGGCTTCGCGGGGCCTTCTCGTTCGTCTGGATGGACGAGAACACCTTGTACGCCGCCCGAGACCCGCAAGGCATCCGGCCCCTGGTGCTGGGCCGCCTCGAGCGTGGCTGGGTGGTCGCCTCCGAGACCGCCGCCCTCGACATCGTGGGTGCGGCCTTCATCCGCGAGATCGAGCCGGGCGAGCTGATCGCCGTCGACGAGGACGGCCTGCGCAGCCGCACCTTCGCCGAGCCCGCACCGAAGCACTGCCTGTTCGAGTTCGTCTACCTCGCCCGCCCCGACACCTTGATGAACGAGCGCCGGGTGCACAGCGTCCGGGTCGAGATCGGCCGCCGGCTGGCCCGCGAGTTCCCCGCCGACGCCGACCTGGTGATGCCGGTCCCCGAGTCGGGCACCCCCGCCGCGATCGGGTACGCCGAGGCGAGCGGGATCCCGTACGGCACCGGACTGGTCAAGAACTCCTACGTCGGTCGCACGTTCATCCAGCCCTCGCAGACCATCCGCCAGCTCGGCATCCGGCTCAAGCTCAACCCACTGCGCGACGTCATCGAGGGCAAGCGGCTGGTCGTCGTCGACGACTCGATCGTGCGAGGCAACACCCAGCGTGCACTGGTCAGGATGCTGCGCGAGGCGGGTGCCCGTGAGGTGCACGTGCGCATCTCCTCACCGCCGGTGAAGTGGCCCTGCTTCTACGGCATCGACTTCGCCACCCGGGCCGAGCTGATCGCCACCGGCCTGACCTCCGATGAGATCTGCCGCTCGATCGACGCGGACTCGCTGGGCTACATCTCGCTGGAGCAGCTCGTCGAGGCCACCGAGGTCCCGATGTCGAACCTGTGCCGCGCCTGCTTCGACGGCGTCTACCCGATCGATCTGCCCGACCCGGAGCACCTCGGCAAGCACCTGCTCGAGTTCGACCCCGCCGTCGTGCGCCACCCCGACGGCTTGAGCACCTCGCTGTCCGGCGGCGGCGCCGCCGACTCGCTCGACCGTCCCTGAGCCCGCCGGCCCGGTCGCCGGGTCCGCCACCGAGTGTCTGGAGTCCTCGATGACCGAGCAGCAGCCGACCGGCGCGACCTACGAGGCCGCGGGGGTCTCGATCGACGCGGGCGACAAGGCCGTCGAGCTGATGAAGGTCTGGATCGACAAGGCACGCCGCCCCGAGATGCTCGGCGGCATCGGCGGCTTCGCGGGGCTCTACGACGCGAGCGCGCTGAAGGACTTCGACAAGCCGCTGCTGGCCACGTCGGCCGACGGGGTCGGCACCAAGGTCGTGATCGCGCAGGCGCTCGACGTGCACCACACCATCGGCTTCGACCTCGTCGGCATGCTCGTCGACGACCTGGTGGTCTGTGGGGCGGAGCCGCTCTTCCTGACCGACTACATCGCGACCGGACGGGTGGTCCCCGAGCGGATCGCCGCCATCGTGCAGGGCATCGCCGAGGCCTGCGTGCAGGCCGGCTGCGCGCTCGTGGGCGGTGAGACCGCCGAGCACCCCGGACTGCTCGGCCCCGACGAGTACGACGTCGCAGGCTCGACCACCGGGGTGGTGGAGGCCGACAAGCTGCTCGGCCCGGGACGTGTCGAGGCCGGTGACGTCGTGGTGGCGATGGGGTCGAGCGGACTGCACGCCAACGGCTACTCGCTGGTGCGCCACGTGCTGCTGGGCACCGACTCCGGCGGGGCGGGCTGGTCGCTGGACCGCCACGTCGACGAGCTGGGGCGGACGCTGGGAGAGGAGCTGCTCGAGCCGACCCTCATCTACGCCAAGGCCTGTCTCGACCTCGCCCGGAGCACCGGGACGCACGCGATGTCCCACGTCACCGGGGGAGGGCTGGCCGCCAATCTCGAGCGGGTGATGCCCGACACGGTGGTGGCCACCATCGAGCGTGGCAGCTGGACCCCGCAGCCGGTCTTCGACCTGGTCCGGCGCGTCGGCTCCGTGGCGCAGGCCGACCTCGAGCGGACCCTCAACTGCGGGGTGGGCATGGTCGCTGTGCTCCCGGCGAGCGAGGCGGACACCGCGCTCGCACTGCTGCGGGGCCACGGTCTGGACGCGTGGGTCTGCGGCGAGGTGTCGACGGCGTCAGGGGCGGCGGGCACGGCCGCCGGAGGGAGCGTCTCGCTCGTCGGCGCCCACCCGGGCTGGGCCTGAGCCGCCCGCCCTTCGCCCCGTTCGCCGGGGCGGTTCCGCGGGAGGTGAACAGCACGACATTTCTGGGGTCCCGCGTGCGGGAACGACCACCGGCCGGGTACGGTTGGCGCACGAGAAATAAACGGAGAGACCGGACGCGCGTGTGACCTCGGTCCCGGCATCGTAAGACGAATCGCCGAGACGGGCTCGAACGTGACTCCGGCCAAGTGTGCGAGGGGGTCGACCCGATGGGGCGCGGCCGTGCGAAAGCCAAGCAGACCAAGGTTGCCCGTGACCTGAAGTACCGCTCCCACGAGACGGACTTCGGCGCGTTGGCACGCGAGCTGCACGGCGACGAACACAAGTCGAACGACAGCACCGACGACGGTGCCGCCGACGAGAACGACGACTGGGCGGACTACTCCGACTCGCGCAGCCGAGACTGAGACTGAGACTGAGCCTGACCGGCCGCCGGCCTCAGCTGCAGGCGCGGGCTCCCGAGTCGATGTCGCGGCCTCCCACGGTCCGGTAGGTCCACGAGAACCTGCCCTTGCCGAGCCGCAGTGCCAGCACTCCGGCCGCGGCGTTCTCGAAGGCCTCGGACCCGCGCGCCCGCTCGGCGGTCAGCGGTCGCACGCTCGCCCCGCCGGCGCCGGAGACGAACGACGTCATCCCGGTGGCGTTGGCTCGGCCGCGCAGCCCCATCGGACGGAAGCGCTCGTAGTGGTGCAGGTGCGCGGCGAGCGAGAGGTCCGCACCGTGGCGTAGCGCCACGCGCCAGAACGGCCGTGCGGTCTCGGGATGGCCCCCCGTGCCGATCCCGGACGCGTAGAGCGGCTGGTGCATCATGATCGCGCTGCAGCGGCGAGGGTGGGTCTGCATGTCGCGCTCCATCCACCCGAGCTCGGCAGCGCAGTCGATCTTGGTGCAGTTGTCGTTGATGGCGTAGATCCGCCAGCGCCCGACGTCGAACGCGTAGTACCCCGGGGGCCGGGTCTGCTTGCGGAAGTAGGCGAAGTAGCCCTTCCCGTCGTACTCGTGGTTACCGGGCACCGGTCGGGTGATCGCCTTGAACTTCCCCCAGGTCTTCGCGTAGCCCCGCTGGTAGGCGGCCCGCGTGGGGGTGCCGTACTGCTCGTCGCCGAGCGCGAAGACGTAGTCCGGGTCGTACTCCGCAGCCAGCCGGGACGCGGCCCGGTCGCGGCACTCGGTGGCGGTGACCTTGCTGCCGGGCGCGCAGACCAGGTCACCCGCCGCGACCACCAGGGGTCCCCGGCCCGCGGGCATCGGCGGGCGAAAGCGGTACGGCGTCGGGGAAGCCTGCTGCGGCAGCGGCGCGGCCTCAGCGCAACCGGCCAGCAGCAGCACCAGTCCGGCGAGCGCAGCGGGCACCCTGGCGCGCAGCGTCGAGCGGTGGAGGTGCATACCGGTCCAGACGCGGTGGGGGACGTGGGCTCCCGGCCAACCGTAGCCCGCAGCGCCAACCCTCTGCCCGGTCTGCCCGTCGTCCCCGCCGGCGCTCAGGGCAGCCAGGTCCCCCGCAGCCGGCCGACCTCGGTCATCCGCCGCTCCGCGAGGCGGTCGGCGGCAACGGCGGGTGGTACGCCTTCGTCGTGCGCGAGGGCGAAGACCTGTGCGGTCGACTCGAAGATCCGCGCGGCGCGCTGGCGGGCGCGCTCGAACGAGAAGCCCTCCAGCTCGTCGGCCACCTGGATCAGCCCGCCGGCGTTGACCAGGTAGTCGGGGGCGTAGAGCACGCCTCGCTCCTGGAGCTCCTTCTCGATGCCGTGGTGGGCGAGCTGGTTGTTGGCGGCCCCGCAGACCACCCGGGCCCGCAGCCGGGCGACGACGTCGTCGGTGAGCGCGCCGCCCAGCGCGCAGGGTGCGTAGACGTCGAGGTCCGACCCGACCAGCGTGTCGGTGTCCTCGAGGGCGGCAACCCCCGGCAGCTGCGCCTGCAGTGCCGTGACGGCCGCGGTGCTGACGTCGGTGACGACCACCGTGGCGCCGTCCTCGACGAGGTGACGTGCCAGGTGCCGGCCGACCTTGCCGACACCGGCGATCCCGACGGTCCGCCCGGTCAGCGAGGGTGCGCCCCAGGTGACCTGGGCCGCCGCACGCATCCCCTGGAAGACGCCGTACGCCGTGAGCACGGACGAGTCCCCGGCACCGCCGTGGGCCACCGTGCGCCCGGTGACGAAGCGGCTCTCCCGGGCCACGATGTCCATGTCCTCGCTGTAGGTCCCCACGTCGCAGGCGGTGTAGTAGCGGCCGTTCAGCGACTGCACGAACCGGCCGTAGGCGCGCAGCAGCGCCTCGGTCTTCTGGGTGGCCGGATCGCCGATGATCACGGCCTTCCCGCCCCCGAGGTCGAGCCCGGCGAGCGCGGCCTTGTACGCCATCCCCTGGGAGAGGTTGAGCACGTCGCTCAGCGCGGCCTGCTCGGAGGCGTAGGGGTAGAAGCGGGTGCCGCCGAGGGCGGGACCGAGCGCTGTGGAGTAGATCGCGATGATGGCGCGAAGCCCGGTCGGCTCGTCGTGGCAGAAGACGACCTGCTCGTGGGTCGACATCCGGGCGAAGACGCCGTCTGGGCCGCCGTCTGGGCCGGTAGTGGGGCCGGTAGCGGGGCCGGGTGAGCTGGTCACGGAGGACCTTTCCGGGTCGGGCCTGCCGGGTGGGCGGGCGCTGTCGGGCGGGACCACGGGGGTGGTGTGGCTCCACCTCCAGCGTACGGAGCCGGGCCTGTGGTGTCAGCGAGGGCGGCCCGGGAGCACCGGACCCGGGACGAACGGCGCCCGAAACGGGGGAGGAGGTCAGGGCCGGATGGCCCGATCCGACCCCTTGCCCGGGGGAGCCGATGGCCCGAAATGACTAGTCCGTGATCGTTGGTGGCTCATTTAGGTCATTGTCATAGTTTAGGTAGTCCCGCTAGCCTGGGTGAATGTCACCTTCGGTGACCGGTGTCCCGCTTGGGGCATCGACGCAGGAAACAACCACAAAGGGAGGCCCGCCATGAACACGCGGCCACCTGAGTCTGAACCGCTGCTCACGCCTGCCGAAGTCGCGGCCATGTTCCGGGTCGACCCGAAGACGGTCACCCGGTGGGCCAAGGCCGGCAAGCTGAGCTCGATTCGGACTCTCGGAGGACATCGCCGTTATCGCGAGTCCGAAGTACGCGACCTGTTGACCGGCATGGTGCCGGAGCAGCGTCGCGGCGACGAGGACTGACTCCCAGGTCAGTTCACTCGCACCCCGCACGCTTTTGGCCGGTCTGTTGGCGGTCCGCTCACGCGGTCGCCGGCGAGGGGAACGGGCAGGAGCCTCGGTGGGGCCCTGTGTCTCGAAGCAGACACAGGGCCCTCTGCCGTTAAGTCCCCGATAGCCCCTAGCGGAGGGCCCGCACGTAGCCGACCAGCTGGCGGGCCTCGGTGAGCCGCCGTTCCCAGGTCGCCCCGACCCCGACGAGCAGCGCGCCGGCCGCTCCGATCAGCACCCAGCGCGGCACCGCGTCCCCGACGTACGGCGCGGCCAGTCGCAGCACCAGCAGTGCCCCCACGCCCGCGGCGAGCACGAGCGGGGCGGTCCAGCGCAGGGCGACCCCGGCGAGCACCAGGGCGAGGCAGCCGAGCCCCAGCAGCAGCGGACGGGGGCCGGTCGGGTCGGCCCACGCCCACAGCAGGCTGGGCACCAGCGCCAGCGAGAGGCCGGGGCTCAGTGCCGTCATGGTGCCGACGGCCGGCTCGCGACGCAGCCGCACCACGCCGACCACCAGGAGCGCTGCCGCCGAGGGCAGGGTGTACGCCTCCGGGGCGTGCACTCCGACGTCCCACAGCCGCACCCAGCTGGCTGCGGCCAGCAGTCCGCCACCCAGCCAGCCGATGTGCCGCCGGTCGGTGCGCAGCAGCGACATCACGGTGGCGACCACGCCACCGGCCGTGAGGTAGACCGCCGCCCAGCTCGCGTCCTCGCCCTGCGGCGCCAGCGCCAGGCCGGCCAGTGCCAGCGGCAGCGCGGTCGCCGCGGCGCCGACCTCGAGGCCGGTGCGCGCGACGGCCGCCGGACGGCTCACCCACCAGGCCGTCGGGGCGTACGGCGCCGCGAGCACCGTCGCGCCGAGCAGCGCCAGGCCGGTCAGCGCCACCCAGACCGGGGCGCCGTCGGCCACGGAGCCCCAGGACCAGACCGCCCCGGCAAGCGTGGCGCCCAGCAGCGCACCGCCGACCGCGGCGACCTCGCCGTCGCGCGCCCGCAGCTGCACGAGGCCCGCCAGCCCCAGCGCGACCGTCAGCGCCGCCGCGCTCAAGGCGTCGGCGTGCAGAGCGACAGCGACCGCCACTGCCGCGAAGCCGCCGGCCAGCGCGAGCGGGACGAGCCTGTCGGTGGCCAGCCACCAGGCCGCGAAGCAGCCTGCGACCACGAGCAGTGCCCCGACCACGAGCCAGACCGGCACCGGGTACAGCGAGACCGTGGCGATCAGTGCGGCCGCGAGCAGTGCGGCTGCGGCCCGCAGGTCGGCCAGCGGTGTGGCCACCCGGTCCACGACCCTGCTGGCCGCTGCCAGCGACCAGGGGACCAGGAGCAGGCCGGCCAGGCAGAGGGGGAGCAGCCACGGCGCGGGGGCGTCCGGGACCGGTGACGCCAGCGGCAGCAGGTCACCGACGCCGCCGGCCCACACCGGGTCGGCGGTGTGCGCCAGCCGCTCGAGGGAGGCGGCGCCCAGCGTGCCGCCGACGACCAGCACCGCGAGGCCGGCCAGGCCCTGGGTCAGCAGGTTGACCAGGCCCCAGGGCCGCGGGAGCAGCCAGGTCGCGGCGCCGGTGGCCACCAGCACGCCGAGCAGGACCAGGGTGACCTCGGTCGAGCCGAGGTGTGCGACCGGCGCCAGCAGCGCCGCCGCCACCAGCAGGTGTGCCACCGCCAGGGCCGCCACGCGCGGCGCCGCCGGGAGCCGGCGCAGCACCACGGGTCCGGCGGCGAAGGCGGCCGCGGCCAGCAGCGGGACGGCGTGGGCGCCGAGCCACAGCTCGTGCCAGCTGCTGCTGTGGTCGGCGACCCGGGCCACGGCGTAGACCGTCAGCGCGAGCCAGGCCAGCACGGACACGAGCGCTGCCCCGGCCGTGCTCACCTCGAGCCGGAGCAGGTGGGCGAGGGCGAGAGCGGTGACGCCGAGCAGGGTGGCGGCCGTGAGCGACCACGAGACCGGCAGCCAGGCCGCCTGGTCCAGCGCCACCACCGCGAGCCCGATCCCCACGGCCGAGACGACCTGGGCGCCGATCAGCCCGTTCCCGTGCGGGTGTCGGGTGGCGAGCGCCCCGGCGACGCCGGTCCCCGCCAGCACGGCGCCCAGCAGCGACAGCAGGCCGACCCACCCCAGGTCGCCGAACCACCCGGCGTGGTCGGCGCCGAGGACGTCGAGGACCAGCAGACCGTAGCCGACCAGCCCCAGCGACTCCGCGGCCGCCCGCAGTCCGCGCCGCGACATCCAGCCCGTCAGCACGCCGGCCACGGCGGTGAACCCGACGAGCGTCGCCGTACGGCCGCCGACGCCCATCACCGACCAGGTGACGGCCAGGAACACGAGTGCGGCGACCAGGAGGCAGCCGGCACCGAGAGCGAGCAGGATCCGGGGCACCGACGCGGCGCTGAGCCCTCGGCGCGCGGCCGGTCGGGCGGCGGGGGCGGGGTACGGCTGACGGGCAGGCGCCGGTGCCACGGGCGACTCGGTCGGCCCGGTCGCCACGGTCGGCGCGGAGGCGGCGCGGAGCTGAGCCAGCAGGGCGTCGGCCTGGACCAGGGCGCCGTACAGCGCCGCCGCGGTCTCGCCCCGAAGCGAGAGTGCGCACACCGCGCACGCGGCGGCACCAGGAGTGAGGGCGGCCCGGCAGTCGGGGCAGCGCTGGGGATCGGCGTAGCGGGTCATGCCCCCATCAACCCACGTCCGGAGGCTCCGGGGGCAGGGGTTGCGCACTCAGCCGGTCTGAGTACGCGCACTCAGCGGCGAGGACCGCCCGGGTGGTCGGTCACCCGGGCGGCGCTCGGCGAGGGTCAGGCCGCGGCGGAGTCCGAGCGGCGGGAGCCCACCACGGGCTTCGCCAGCTGGAGGACGGTCGCGGTGACCTTCTCCTGGGCCTTCGACCCGAAGTCGTTGGGCAGCGAGAGTCGGAAGACCTTCTTCCACGCGGATCCGACCTGGCGCGGCAGGGAGCCGGTCGTGTAGGTCAGCCCGTAGCGCTCGAAGATCTCGCGGATCTGCGGGGCGATCTCCGCGTAGCGGTTGCTCGGCAGGTCGGGGTACAGGTGGTGCTCGACCTGGAACGACAGGTTCCCGGTCATGAAGTGCATCGCAGGGGAGCCCTCGATGTTCGCGGAGCCCAGCATCTGGCGGAGGTACCACTCGCCACGGGTCTCGCCGTTGATCGAGCGACGCTCGAAGGTCTCGACGCCCTCGGGGAAGTGACCACACATGATCACCGAGTGGGTCCACAGGTTGCGGACCAGGTTCGCGGTCGCGTTCGCGGCCAGGGTCGGGATCGCCGAGGGCCCCGACAGCACCGGGTGCAGGACGTAGTCCTTGGTCATCTGCTGCCGGATCTTCTTCAGCGTCACCTTCGCCCGGGCCGTGAACTCCGGGCTGCTGCGGCGCTTCTTGGTGGCCAGGTTCTTGCCGAGCTCCAGGTCGTAGGCGGCGATGCCGTACTCGAAGAAGCAGGCGTTGATGAAGTTCCAGAGCGGCTGAGCGAGGTAGAACGGCACCCAGCGCTGGTCCTCGTCGACGCGCATGATGCCGTAGCCGAGGTCGTTGTCCTTGCCGATCACGTTCGTGTAGGTGTGGTGCAGCTCGTTGTGCGAGTGCTTCCACTGCTCGGACGGCGAGGCGTTGTCCCACTCCCAGGTGGTCGAGTGGATCTTCGGGTCACGCATCCAGTCCCACTGGCCGTGCATGACGTTGTGGCCGATCTCCATGTTCTCGATGATCTTGGCGACCGCGAGGCCGGCGGTGCCGACGACCCAGGCCGGCGGGAACAGCGAGACCAGCAGCAGCGCCCGTGAGCCCAGCTCCAGCTTGCGCTGGGCCGCGATCACCTTGCGGATGTACGCCGCGTCGCTGGCGCCTCGGCGCTCGATGATGCTCTGCCGGATGGCGTCCAGCTCGACGCCGAGCTGCTCGATGTCCTCGGGGGTGAGGTGGGCGACGGGGTTGGTGGTCTTCTTCTGCAGGACGGTCATGGTGATCTCCTCGGGGGGATCGGGGGAAACAGGACGTCGGGTGGTCAGTGGTCGAGGTCGCACGCGCCGGCTGCGGCGGAGATGCAGGTCTGGATGGGGACGCCGCCGGTCGCGGTCTCACCGGGGCTGGCGGTGGTGACCTCTCCGGTGCGGAGGTCGCGGACGGCGCCCTGCCTCATCGGCAGCACGCAGCCGTAGCAGATGCCCATCCGGCAGCCGCTCGGCATCAGGACCCCGGCGTCCTCCGCGGCGTCGAGGATCGGGGTGGCGCCGTCGGCCTCCACCGTCGTACCGGTGCGACCGAAGGTCACGGTGCCGCCCTCGCCCGGAGCGAGCGTCGCGACCCGGAACTGCTCGGTGAGCAGGGGCAGACCCCGCTCGCCGTGGTGAGCCTCGAGGGCGTCGAGCAGGCCCGCGGGTCCGCAGGCGAACGTCGTGCGCTCGTCGAGGTCCGGCACCAGGTCGCCCAGCTCGGCGACGTCGAGGACGCCGTGCACGTCGTCATAGCGCGCGACGAGACGGATCAGGCCGGCCTCGTCGAGGTCGCGGAGGTTGGCGAGGAAGATCGAGTGCGGCTCGCTCGGTGCCACGTGGACGACCGTGATGTCGTAGCCCGCGCTGCGGGCCAGCCGCACCACCCCGGAGTCGGTCACGGGGAACAGGTTGCGCAGCATCCCGACCACCGGGGTCACGCCCGAGCCGGCAGTCACGAACAGCAGCTTCGCGTCGTCGGTCGGCAGCACGAACTCGCCGGCCGCCTGCTCCAGGTGGACCAGCGTGCCCGGCTCGGCGCGCCGCACCAGGTGGTTGCTGACCAGGCCGTCGGGCACCGCCTTGACGGTGATCGAGAGGTAGCCGTCGGCGCGAGGGCCGTGGGTCAGGGAGTAGGCGCGCCAGCGACGGACACCGTCGACGTCGACACCGATGCGGACGTACTGGCCGGGGACGTGGCCCGCCCAGTCCGCACCGGGCCGGATGACCAGGGTGGCGGCGTCGGCGGTCTCGGGCTGGACCGCGACGATCCGGCCGCGGAGGTCCGCCCCGGAGCGCAGCGGGTCGAACAGGTCGAGGTAGTCCGCCGGCAGCAGCGGGGTGGTGACCCGCTCGGCGAGCCGGGTCGCCCGGTCCCGGAGGGAGGGCCGGCGTTGCCGGGTCCCGCGAGTGTCGGTGACGGAAGTGCTCATGTACTCCATCATCCTGGTCAGAGCGCATAGAATGATGACCGCCAGACGTGAATATGACAGCATTTCTTGTGCGCGAAGGACAAAAATGACCGATGACGTGGCGAGCGCCACAGTTCGCGGAGCCGCCGAGCTGCAGATCGACGATCTCGTCGTGCAGGCGCTGCGCGAGCGGCTGCCGGAGGTGGCGACCCAGACGGTGGCCACCATCGTCGTCGAGGTGCCCGGATACGCCAACGCACTGAGCGGCTCGATGGGGGAGAACATCGAGGCGGCGGTGCAGATGGCACTGGCCGGCTTCCTCAAGCTCGCCTCCCGCAGCCGGGAGTCCGACCCCAGCACCCCCCTGGGTCCGACCCTCGACGGCGCCTACGCCCTGGGTCGGGGTGAGGCCCGCACCGGCCGGTCGATGGACGCGCTGCTCGCGGCGTACCGGGTCGGCGCGCGCGTGGCCTGGCGGGAGCTGTCCGGCTCCGCCGCCGAGGCCGGCCTGCGGGCCGACACCATGGCGCAGTTCGCCGAGCTGGTCTTCGCCTACATCGACGAGCTGTCCGCGGCCAGCGTGGCCGGCCACACCGACGAGCTGTCCACCAGCGGCCGGGTCCGCGAGCGCTACCTCGAGCGGCTCGGCCAGCACCTGCTCGCCGGGGCGGGCGCCGACGTCCTCGCCGCGTCCGCCGAGCGGGCGGACTGGCCGCTGCCGCGCACCCTGACGGCGGTGCTGCTGCCGGCGGCCCAGGTCCGGGGGGCCGTGTCGTCGCTCCCGGACGGCACGCTGCAGGTCGGCGAGGACCTCCCCGAGCTCGACGCCGAGCCGGCCGCCGACCAGCAGTCCCTGCTTCTCGTGCCCGACGCCGAGGGCCGGGACCGCGCGCACCTGCTGCGGCTGCTCGCGGGCCGTTCCGCGGTCGTCGGGCCACCGCGGCCGTGGGGCGGGGCCCGGGCCTCCTACCTGCGGGCGCTCAGGACGCTCTCGGTGGCGCGGCGCGAGGGCAGCGAGCCGCTGGACTCCGAGGAGTACCTCGCCGAGCTGCTGGTCAGCGCCGACCCCGAGACTCTCGCCGACCTGCGGGCCGTCGTGCTCGCGCCCCTGGCCGACCTGCGCCCCTCCGCCGCCGAGCGGCTGACGGAGACGTTGCGCTCCTGGCTGCTGCACCAGGGCCGCCGCGATGCCGTGGCCGAGGACCTGCACGTGCACGCACAGACGGTGCGCTACCGGATGGGCCAGCTGCGCGAGCTGTACGGCGACCGGCTCGACGACCCGCGCACGGTGCTCGAGCTGGTGCTCGCCCTGCAACCGGTGCGCGAACCGTCGTCCGGTTCGGAGGAGTCGCTCCCCGGCGCCGGGGAGACGTCCTAGACTCACGCCAGCGCCGCTCGAGTCGGTCGGGCAGCCGCCGACCGAGCCCGGGGGGCTGCCGTGCGCCAGACCTTCCAGCGCAGCGGCCGGGTCGGGCAGGACCTCCTCGCGGTCGACTGGGGGGCGACGCCGCTCGGCCCCTTGGACACCTGGCCGCAGAGCCTGCGGTCGGTGGTCCGGCTGATGCTCACCTCCCGCTTCTCCATGTGGATGGCGTGGGGCCCCGAGCTCACCTTCTTCTGCAACGACGCCTACCGACTCGACACGCTCGCGGAGAAGTACCCGTGGGCGCTGGGCAAGCCGTCCTCGCAGGTCTGGTCGGAGATCTGGGACGACATCTTCCCGCGCATCGAGACCGTGCTGAGCACCGGCGTGGCCACCTGGGACAAGTCGCTGATGCTCTTCCTCGAGCGCCGCGGATACACCGAGGAGACGTTCCACACCTTCTCCTACAGCCCGATCTTCGACGACCACGGCGAGATCGCGGGCATGCTCTGCGTGGTCTCGGAGGACACCGAGGACTTCATCGCCCACCGGCGGATGCAGACCTTGCGCGACCTGGGCTCACGCCGGACCTCGAACCTCACGGTGGCCGAGACGGTGAGGACGGCCTGCCGTGAGCTCGCCGACAGCCCGCAGGACCTGCCCTTCTCCCTGGTCTACCTCTACGACGACAACCGCACGTCGGCCGAGCTCGTCGGATCCACCGGCTTCGAAGGCCGGCATCCCGCCGCCCCCGGGAGGCTGTCGGTCCGATCCGCCGACGGACCCGACCTGGTCTGGCCGACGGCGTCCGCACTCGTGGGGGAGGCGGCCGAGGTGGACCTGACGGGCTGGTCCACGACCCTTCCGACCGGGGCGTGGGACCTGCCTCCGCAGCGGGCGCTGGTGCTGCCGCTCGACTCGAGCACCCAGTCGACGCCGTACGGCTTTCAGGTCTTCGGGCTCAACCGGTACCGACCGCTCGACGAGGGGTACCGGGACTTCTGCGAGCTGGTCGCCGGGCAGCTGGCCGCCAGCATCACCGACGCCAGGGCCTATGAGTTCGAGCGTGCCCGCGCCGAGACACTCGCCCAGCTCGACCAGGCGAAGACGGACTTCTTCACCAACGTCAGCCACGAGTTCCGCACGCCCCTGACCCTGCTGCTGGGGCCGGCGGAGGACGCGCTCAACGACGCGACCGACCCGCTGCAGGGCCGCCAACGCGATCGGGTGGAGGTGATCATGCGCAACGGACAACGGCTGCTCAAGCTCGTCAACACCCTGCTGGACTTCTCGCGGCTGGAGTCCGGACGGCTGGAGGCTCGGTTCGAGCCGGTGGACCTGGCGCGCTACACCCGGGAGCTGGCCAGCATGTTCGACACCGCGGCGAACCGGCTCGGGCTCAGCCTCACCGTCGACTGCCCCCCGCTGTCCGAACCGGTCCACCTCGACCGCGACCTCTGGGCGAAGGTCGTGCTCAACCTGCTCTCCAACGCTTTGAAGTTCACCTTCGAGGGCGGCATCGCCGTGCGGCTGCGGGAGGCCGAGGACGGCGCCGTGATCGAGGTGGCCGACACCGGCACCGGTGTCCCCGCCTCAGAGGTGCCGCACCTGTTCGAGCGCTTCCACCGCGTGAGCGGGGCGAGGTCGCGCACCCACGAGGGGTCGGGCATCGGCCTCGCCCTGGTCGCCGAGCTCGTCGAGCTGCACGGCGGTACCGCGGACGTGAGCAGTGTGCTCGGGGAGGGCACCACCTTCACGCTGCGGCTGCCCTACGGCACCGGGCACCTGCCGGTCGAGCAGCTCGGCGAGGCCCGCGAGCTGCGCTCCGCCACCGTCGAGGCGGTCGCCCAGGGGTTCCTCGCCGAGGCCACCCACTGGACCGCCTCGCCGGACGTCGAGCCGCAGCCTGCCCGGACGGTGCCTAGGCCGGCCGTGTCCACCGACCGCGCGGTGCCACACATCCTCGTGGTCGACGACAACGCCGACATCCGGGAGTACGTGAGCGGTCTGCTCGCCGAGGAGTACGCCGTCCACACCGCCGTCGACGGCGTCGACGGACTCGCGCAGGCCCGCGAGAGCCCGCCGGACCTGGTGCTGACCGACGTGATGATGCCGCGGATGGACGGCTTCGAGCTGCTCGCGGCGCTGCGTGCCGACTCGTTGACCGTCGGGGTGCCGGTCGTGATGCTCTCGGCCCGTGCCGGCGAGGAGGGCACGCTGCAGGGCCTGGACGCCGGCGCCGACGACTACCTCGTCAAGCCCTTCACCGCGCGTGAGCTGATGGCCCGCATCCGGTCGAACCTCGAGCTCGACCGCGCCCGCCGTACCCGTCGTCAGCTCGAACGCAGCCGCAGCCTGCTCGACCAGGCGCAACGGCTGGCGCGGGTGGGCAGCTGGGAGATCGACCTGGCCTCGGGTCGCGTCGAGGTCTCGGAGGAGTTTCTCCGCATCGTCGGCCGCAGCCGCGAGGAGCTGGACCAGCTCCACTATGAGGAGGTGGTCTCGCTGTTGGCGCACGAGGACGACGCCGCGCGCGTGCAGCAGGAGCTCGAGAACGCCGAGGACTCGGTGTTCCACTACGAGACCCGCATCGTGCGGCCCGGGGGTGAGACCGTGCTGACCGCCGTGTACGGCGAGGTGGTGCTCGACGAGCTCGGTGAGCGCGAGGCGCTGCGCGGCTCGGTGCAGGACATCACCGAGCGCCGGGCCGCCGAGGAGGCGCTGGCGATGGCGGCCGCGAACGCCGAGGCCGCGGCCCGTGAGCACGCGATCGCCGACCAGCTGCAGCGCAGCCTGCTGCCGCAGATCGCCTTCGACCTCGAGCACCTGGAGGTCGCGACCTACTACCGGGCCGGCGTCGAGGGCACCCAGGTCGGGGGCGACTGGTACGACGTCATCGAGCTGGGCGGCGGACGGACCGCGCTGGTGGTCGGCGACGTGATGGGGCGCGGGGTCCGTGCCGCCGCCGTGATGGGCCAGCTGCGGGCGGCGGTGCGCGCCTACGCGCTCCTCGACCTGCCGCCCGCCGACCTGCTGGAGTCCCTCGACGGGCTGGTCCGCGAGATCGGCGAGGACCAGATCGTCACCTGCATCTACGCCGTCTTCGACCCCGCCGACCGCGTGCTGCGCATCGCCAACGCCGGGCACCTGCCGCCGGTCGTGGCCACCCCCGGTGGCGAGTGCCGGCTCGTCGAGGGCGTCGAGAACCCGCCGTTGGGGGTGGGGCCGTTCAACCTCACCCAGCTCGAGGTCGAGCTGTCCTCCAACACGCGCGTGGTGCTCTACACCGACGGTCTGGTGGAGCGTCGCGGGGAGGATCTCGAGCTGGGCATCAAGACGCTGGCCCTGCATGTCGCGGACATGTCCGGGCCGGTCGAGGGCGTCCCCGAGGAGCTCGTCACCGCCATGCTGCCCGACGGCCCCGACGACGACGTCGCGATCCTGGTGGCCCGCGTCGACCCGCCGACGGCCGACAACAGCCTCGCACTCCGGCTGGAGGACGACGACACCGTCGTCGCCGCCGCCCGCCACCTCGTCACGTCGTACCTCGAGGAACGGCGGATGCCCACCCCGCTCGTGCTGGACGCGGCCCTGGCGACCAGCGAGCTGGTGACCAACGCCGTGCTGCACGGCCGCCCGCCCGTCGACCTGCGGCTGCGCATCGAGGGTTCCGACGCGCTGCTCGAGGTCCGTGACCGGGCGACGTACCAGCCGCGCAAGCTGCGACCGGACGAGGACGACGAGCACGGCCGCGGTATGCAGATCATCGCGGCCCTGGCCGCTCGGTGGGGCACCCGCCCGACCGAGCACGGCAAGGCCGTCTGGTGCGTGCTGTCCGCCCGTGGCTGACCCGATCGGAAGGTGCCCATGAGCCAGACGCCGGAGCCGCGTTGGCTCGCGCTGCGCTTTCGCGACCTCGACGCGTTCGGGCACGTCTACCACGCGGAGTACCTCACGCTGCTGGACGAGGCCCGGACCCGGTGGTTCGGCGAGGTGCTCGGTCTGGACGACCCGACCGGCTACGTCGTGGCCCACCTCGAGATCGACTACGTCAGCTCGCTGACCCGGTCCGATGACGCGGTGCGGGGTGAGTTCGTGCTCCGACGCGTCGGCACGTCCAGCCTCACGCTGGGCGAGTCACTGCTGGCTCGAGACGGGCGCCTGGTCTGTCGAGGTGCTGCGGTGGTGGTGCTGCGCGACACCGCGTCGGGCACGTCGCGTCCGCTCCGGGACCACGAGCGCGAGGCTGCGGAGGCAATGCTGTGAGCGTGGAGGACTGGTACCTGTCCGCGGCGGAGCGCGGCAACCCGCACACCCTGCTGGACTCCCGGCACCGTGACGGCCGGGCGTGGACGACTGGCAACACCGTGCGTCCGCTGGTCCACGGTGCGACGTACTTCGCTGAGCTGGCGCCGCGCATCTCCGCCATGCAGGCGGGCGACCTGCTGCTGTTCACCGACTGGCGCGGGGACCCCGACGAGCAGCTGCTCGGGCGTCCCGGCAGCGAGATCGGTGCGGTGCTGTGCGAGGCGGCCGAGCGGGGCGTCGACGTGCGAGGGCTCGTGTGGCGCTCGCACCTGGACAAGCTGGCCTTCTCCGCGGAGGAGAACCGGCACCTCGGCAAGGAGATCAACGACGCCGGCGGCGAGTGCCGACTCGACATGCGGGTACGTCCGGGCGGCTCGCACCACCAGAAGTTCGTGGTGCTCCGACACCCAGGACGCCCCGAGCTCGACGTCGCGTTCGTCGGAGGCATCGACCTGTGCCACAGCCGCCGAGACGACGCCGACCACAGGGGCGACCCGCAGCCGCAGCCGATGGCCACGGTGTACGGCGAACGTCCTCCGTGGCACGACGTGCAGCTGATGATCACCGGACCCGCCGTCGGGGACGTCGAGGCCTCCTTCCGGGAGCGGTGGGAGGACCCGGAGCGTCTGAGCCGCAGCCCGTTCCGGCGGTGGGCCGACCGGCTGCGGGAGGACGTGCCGCAGCACCCGGCCCCGCTGCCGCAGCAGTCGCCCGACCCGGAACCGACCGGCGAGCACCCGGTGCAGATCCTGCGCACCTACCCGAACCGGGCGCCGGGCTACGCCTTCGCCCCGCAGGGCGAGCGGAGCATCGCGCGGGGCTACGCCAAGGCGCTGGCCCGGGCCCGCCGGCTGATCTACCTGGAGGACCAGTACCTGTGGTCGCGCCAGGTCGCGGAGACGTTCGCCGCGACGTTGCGCGAGAACCGCGACGTGCGGGTGATCGCGGTGCTGCCGCACTTCCCCGACCAGGACGGCTCCCGGCTGCCGCCCAACATCATCGGCCGGCAGACCGCGATCGGCATGCTGTGCGAGGCGGCCCCCGGCCGGGTGGCGTTCTACGGTCCGGAGAACCATGCGGGCACCCCGGTCTACGTGCACGCGAAGGTCTGCGTCGTCGACGACACCTGGGCATCGGTCGGCTCGGACAACTTCAACCGTCGCTCGTGGACGCACGACTCCGAGATGTCGGCGACGGTGTGCCACCCCGGCTACGCCCGCTCGCTGCGTCACGAGCTGGGCCGCGAGCACCTCGAGACCACCGACGACTCGCTGCTGGCGCTGGACCGGGTCTTCGACGCCTTCGCCGCCTCGGCGTTCACGCTCCAGACCTGGCACGACCGCGGCCGCCGCGGTCCTCGCCCTCCCGGCCGGCTGCGCCCCCTCGAGGACCTCACCGTCTCCGGCCTCACCCGAGCCTGGTCGAGCCTCGTCTACCGCCTGACCTACGACCCCGACGGCCGGCCGACCCCCCTGAAGCTCCGCCGCCGCTTCTGATCGGTCGGTTTCCCATGGGATCGACCTTTCGCGCCACTTCCCACGTCATACGCCCCGGGGGAGGTGGAGGTATGACGTGGGCGGTGTGACGACAGGTGCCCCTTCGCCGCCGTACGACGACCGACCCGCACCGTGCGAGCGGCGAGCTCAGCCGGCGGCCCCGAAGGTGGCGATGTCGATGACGAAGCGGTACCGCACGTCGCTGTCGACGACCCGGTCGTAGGCCGCGTCCACGTCGTCGATCCCGATCGTCTCGATCTCGGCGCCCAGACCGTGCTCGGCGCAGAAGTCGAGCATCTCCTGGGTCTCGGCGATGCCGCCGATCTTGGAGCCGGACAGGCTGCGGCGCATCCCGGCGAGCGAGAACGCCTGGTAGGTGTCGGGCGTCTCCGGGATGCCGACGTTGACCATGCTGCCGTTGAGGCCGAGCAGCGAGAGGTACTTGTCGACCGGCAGGCTCACCGCCACCGTGTTCACGATCAGGTCGAAGCTTCCGGCGAGCTGCTCGAAGGTCTTCTCGCCCTGGTCGCCGCCGGTCGCGAAGTAGTGGTCGGCGCCGAGCCGTCTGCCGTCCTCCTCCTTCGACATGGTCTGGGAGAGCACGGTGACCTCCGCGCCGAGCGCGTGGGCGATCTTGACGCCCATGTGCCCGAGGCCGCCCATGCCGACGATGGCGACCTTCGTGCCCGGCCCCGCGCCCCAGTGCTTGAGCGGGCTGTAGAGCGTGATGCCCGCACACAGCAGCGGCGCCGCGACGTCGAGGTCGACGCCCTCGGGGATGCCGAGCACGTAGTTCTCGTCGACGACGACCGCACGGCTGTACCCGCCGAACGTCGGCTCGCCGTCGTACTCCGTGCCGTTGTACGTCGGGACCTCGCCGGCCAGGCAGTACTGCTCCTCGCCGGCCTTGCAGTTCACGCACTCACGGCAGGAGTCCACGAAGCAGCCGACGCCGACGCGGTCGCCCACGGCGTACGTCGTCACCGCGGTGCCGACCTCGCGGACCACCCCGGCGATCTCGTGGCCGGGCACCATCGGGAACAGCGCCTCGCCCCACTCCTCGCGGGCCTGGTGGATGTCGGAGTGGCAGATGCCGGCGTAGTGGATGTCGATGACCACGTCGTGCGGTCGGGGGTCACGGCGCTCGATGGTGCTGCGCTCGAAGGGCTTGCGGGCTCCGGTGGTCACCAGGGCGTCGACGGTCTGAGGCATACAGGATCTCCTTCACAAGGGGCTTGGTGGCTGCGGTCCACGGTCGCTTCACGTGGCGCGCGTACGACCACCGTGCCCAGGCCACACCGCACTACACCCGTGAGGACGTTGGCAGGTACGGCGTCCCGTGCGAGTCAGGGGTTGTCAGTGAGGCGACTCACACCTGCGTGACAGGTCGCCGACAGTGGCACCCCATCTGGCTCCTCCATCGTCTGGGCTCGAGGCGTGGCACCGGTCGCGTCGGACAGGAGAAGTCATGAAGTCACTGAGCAGGTCGGGGAAGATCGCCGCCGGCGGGGCGCTCGTGCTCGCCGGATTCGCGGCCGGCGCGGCGTTAGCGGTCACGGGGTCGGCCTCGGCCAGCAGCGATGCGGTCACCAGCGGCGTGAGCCGGGCAGCGGGCAAGCTCGACCCGACCAGGAGCATGCGGTCGGACGAGCACCTCCTGACCGGGAGAACTGCGTCGAAGGTGCAGGCCGCTGCGCTGGCGAAGTACCCCAACGCCACGATCCAGCGGGTCGAGACCGACTCCGACGGCGTCTACGAGGCCCACCTCGTCAGGTCCGACGGCCGCGCCCTGATCGTGCAGGTCGGCAAGGACTTCGCCGTGACCGGCACCGACACCGACACCGGTGGACCCGGTGGTCGCGGTGGTCGCGGTGGCCCCGGTGGTCATGGCGGTCATGGCGATCACGATGGTGACGGCCCCCGCGGCGGCCACGCCGGCTCCCAGGGAGGGTCCGGCTCCTGAGTGCACGTCCCGTCGCCCCGTCGTCCTGATCAGGGACGGCGGGGCGAGGTGCGTGCGGACCTCGTCGCGAACCACACATCGTTGACAGCGCCACGACAGTGCTCGGCCAACCGGGACCGCGATCGTCTCGGTCACAGGCGCGGCACCCGTCGCGCCGGACAGGAGGAGTGATGAAGTCACGAGGCAGGCTCACCAGGCTGATCGCGACCGGCGCGTTGGTGCTCGCAGGGTTCGGAGCGGGTGCCGCGGTCGCGGTCACCGGGTCGGCGTCGGCTGCGACCGGTGCGGCCACCAGTGGTGTCAGCCAGGCAGCGAACAAGCTCGACCCGACCAAGAGCATGCGGTCCGACGAGCATCTCCTGACCGGGTCGACGGCGGCGAAGGTGAAGGCGGCCGCGCTGGCGAAGTACCCGAACGCCACCGTCCAGCGGGTCGAGACCGACTCCGACGGCGTGTACGAGGCCCACATCGTCACCTCGAGCGGACAGCAGGTGATCGTCCAGGTCGACAAGGACTTCTCCGTCACCGGCAGCGACACGGGCGGACCGGGGAGCTCCCCGGACAAGGCGGGGAGAGCCGGCGCCTGACGGAACGGGCCTCGCGCCCGACCGGGACGCCGCGCCGCCGCCGCCGACACGCCGCCTGCTTCGCATGCTGACGTAGCATCGGAATCCAGACTGCTCGAGACCCCGGCGGTGATCCCACACCGTCGCGAAGGCACAGCATGTCGATCCAACCGAGGCCTGTCCTGAGCGGCGGGTACTCCGCACTCCTCAAAGAGGTCCGCGAGCAGGGCCTGCTCCGTCCCCGCATCGGCTTCTACGCAGCGCTGCTCCTCGCGCAGGTGCTGGCCCTCGCCGCGACGGTTGCGGGGATGGTGTGGCTACGTCACTCCTGGTCCGCACTCCTGCTGGCACCGGTCTTCGCGGTCGTCTCCACCCAGTTCGCC
This sequence comes from uncultured Actinomycetota bacterium, assembly GCA_963810435.1. GTDB lineage: Bacteria > Actinomycetota > Actinomycetes > Propionibacteriales > Nocardioidaceae > Nocardioides_B. Next base: position 583,699 of record CAWENL010000003.1, on the reverse strand, counting down.
TTCCTCGGGCACGACGCCATCCACCGGCAGGTCGTCCGCGAGGACCGCACGAGCCGGCTCCTCGGGTTGTTCGCCGGCAACCTGATGAACGGCCTGAGCTACGGATGGTGGAGGGCCAAGCACAACGCCCACCACGCGCACCCGAACGACCTCGACTCCGACCCCGACGTGTACGCCGGCGCGATCCTGTTCGACCGCGGACAGGCCGGCGTTCGAGTCGGGCTCGCGGGGTGGCTGACCCGTTACCAGGCGTGGCTCTACGTCCCGCTGCTGACGCTGGAGGCGATGAACCTGCACCTGTCCAGCGTGATGGCCGTTGTGCGTCCGGGGCTCCGCTACCGTCGGGTCGAGGCCGCCCTCCTGATGCTGCACTTCGCGGCCTACCTGACGCTGCTCGCCCTGACCCTCAGCTGGGGACAGGCCCTGGTCTTCGTGGCCGTGCACCAGGCGGTCTTCGGCGTCTACCTCGGTTGCTCGTTCGCACCCGGACACAAGGGGATGCCGGTGCTGGGACCCGACGAGGCGGCCGATCCGCTGCTGCGCCAGGTGCTCACCTCTCGCAATGTCCGAGGTGGTCGGGGGTTGGAGTTCCTGCTCGGTGGCCTCAACTACCAGATCGAGCACCATCTGTTCCCGAGCATGCCCCGCGCGAACCTCCACCGTGCCCAGCCGGTCGTCCGTCGCTTCTGCGCGGAGCGGGGCATCGCCTATGCAGAGGTGTCGGTGGCCGCGACGTACCTCGCCGTGCTGCGCCATCTGCACTCCGTGGGAGCCGACCTGCGGCTGGGCTCACGGCCCGGACGGGCGTGACCGAGGGCGCGTCGGGGATCAGCGCGACCGCGGGGCCCGCCCCACGAGGATCGCTGCCAGGCGAGGCTGACGGCCGTCGTCGCGTACCACCCGGAGCAGACGTGCGCGCGCTCCCGGCCTCTGGGGGGCGAAGCGCACCGCATAGGTCTTCGACCCGCCGGCGGGGAGCGTGAAGGCGACCGGCCGCCCCCCGGAGCCGACGATGCGGAAGGGACCGTGGCGAAGGCGAAGCAGACCGGACAGGCTCGTCGAGCCTCCGGTGTTGGTGAGCCTCAACGGCCGGACGGCGCGATGACCCGGGGCCACCCGGCCGAAGAACAGCGCGCGTGAGGACAGGACGAGCCTCGACGGGGTCGCCCGTCCCGCGACGACGACGGAGGCGGCCGAGACCTGGTCGGCCTGACCGATGTCGTCGTACGCCGTCACCGTGAGGGTGTACGTCGCGTCGGCACTGCCGGAGTTGGCGGGGGCGGTCCACGTGCCCTGGAAGCGAGTGGCCGAGACCGGGTCCATGGTCGCGGTGGTCTCCCCACCTGCGGGGTCGGTGACCACGGCGAAGACCTCCGAGACCGAGCGGTTGTCCGTGGCGGTGGCCGCGATCGTGACCAGGCCTCCTTCGGCGGGCAGCGCCGTCGGGGTCACCTCGGGGTCGCTGACCGCGGGTCGCTCGTCGAACTGGGGCTGGGCGTCGACGTCGATGTTGCCCATGATCTCCAACGCGCCCGCCCCCAGCGAGTCCGCAGCGCTCACCTCGACCGTGTGGCTGACCTGCGAGTCGGTGAAGTTGGCCGGGATCACCACGGTTCCGCTGTAGGTGCCCACCCCTTGGTCGTCGACGGAGGCGGGGGACAGCGCCGTACCCAGGGTGCCGCCCTCCGCCAGGTACACGGAGGCGCCCACGCTCGAGACCCCCTCGTTGTCGTCCACCCGCACCGACAACGTCACCTCGCCGCCCGCGGCGGACAAGAAGCTCGGTGTCGCGCTGAAGGCACTGAGGACGGGCGGAGACTCCTCGGGGGGCTCGTCGGCGACCGCCGCGGACCCGAGCAGCGTGGCCGCCCACAGGGCGACGGCCAGGGCCGAGGCGAGCTTCCGGAGCGAGAACACGGCGGGCCTCCCCGACGCGGTCGGAGACGACCGCAATCTCTCGACGGTAGGACCGGGCTCGAAACGCCGACAAGACCTCACTGGGGGGCTTGCCGGGGGGCCTTCGGCATCAGAGGCCTGGCCCATCCGGGGGGGTGACCGGCATCCCGACAGGGCGTCGAGTCACGGGCCACGCCCGGAACGGCGCGAGGCCGCACCCCGGTCGGGGCACGGCCTCGTTGCTCGTGGGCAGGGGCGGGGTCGAACCGCCGACCTTCCACTTTTCAGGCGGACGCTCGTACCAACTGAGCTACCTGCCCGAGCGCGCAGAACGATACAGGAGGGGTGGCGCAGGATGCGCGCGGGCGGTCGCTGATTACCAGGGGATGCAGGGGAACTGCTGCTCCCCATGGCGTGCAACCTGTGGGAGGCGAAAGATCGCCTGCATCCCCTGGTAATCAGCAGCCAGCCGCGCTCAGAGCAGCTCGACGTGGTCCCGGTACGGGTCCAGGCGGGGGTCCGAGACGGGCAGCTCGGTGACCATCAGGTCGATGCCCTCCCACGGCAGGCAGCGGGCGGCGGCGCCGGTGCCGAGCTTCTGCGAGTCCGCCGCCATCACCACGTGGTCGGACAGCTCGGCCATCAGCCGCTTGATCTCGCACTCCTCGGCGCTGAACTCGCTGGTGCCGAAGGAGGGGTCCACGGCGGCGCCGGACATGAAGGCCCGCGCGAAGGAGAACTGCTTGAGCGCCGCGGAGGCGACCGGGCCGATGAGGCTGCCGGCGTTCGGGTCCTTCTGGCCGCCGGTGAGGTAGGCGTGCACGCGGTGGTCGCGGCTCAGCGTCTGGAAGGTCTCGATGCCGTCGGTCACGACCGAGAGGTTCTCGGCGTGCGGCATCGACCCGGCCAGCACCGCCACCGTCGAGGAGGCATCCATGCAGATCCCCACGCCGCCGGAGGGCACCAGTGCGGTGAGCTTGCGCGCGATCTCCTGCTTGGCCCGGCCGGCTCGGTGCTCGCGCGCCTCGAAGGTGGCCGCGCCGCTGACCGCGCCGCCGCGCACCCGACGGACGAGCCCGTCGTCCTCCATCGCCTGGAGGTCCCGGCGGATCGTCATCGTGCTCACCTGGAACCGCGCGGCCAGGTCCTCGATGCGCAGGCTGCCGCTGGAGGAGAGCAGGTCGGCGAGCGCCTGGCGTCGGTCCTCGAGGTCGACCGTGCTGCGTACCACCATGCCGATCCACCCTCCTCACGGCCGTTCCTTGATGTGATTGTTACACGATGTGAACGGCGAAAGGAACGGGTTCTCACATATCTGGTTCCAGCGATCCGGCCCGGTGCATCCACAAAGGCCCAGTTCAAAGCCTATTTCTGCGCCTCACAAGGGGGCCAGAGGGTGAACTCCGTCCGCTGTCGCGCTTGACGAGCGGGCGTTGTTTCGTGTGAATGTCTCACCACTGAACATGTGACGCAGGCCGCACGTCGGCCGTGTCCCGGGTGCTGTCCCGGCATGGGGAGCGACCAGAGGAGGAGACCGGCATGGCCGTAGCGCTGGAGTGCCAGTCGCTGACCAAGGCGTTCGGCGGGATCCCCGTCCTCCGCGGGGTCTCGATGTCCCTCGAGCCCGGCACCGTGACCGCGCTGGCCGGGGAGAACGGTGCCGGCAAGTCCACGATGATGAAGATCGCGTCCGGCCAGCTCGTCGCCGACTCCGGGCAGGTGCTCATCGACGGCCGCCCACTGGCCCACGCCGACGCCCACAGCGCGCACCGGCAGGGCGTGGCCATCGTGCCCCAGGAGCTCGCGCCGATCCTGGACATGACGGTCTACGAGAATCTCTTTCTCGGCCGGGAGCTGCGCAACCGCGCCGGGCTCCTGGACCGGCGGCGGATGGCTCGCGAGGCCTTGGAGATGCTCGCCGTATTCGGGGTCGACATCGACCCGCAGGCCGCGGTCCGCACCCTCTCGGTCGGCCTGCGCCAGCTGGTCGAGATCGCCAAGAGCGCGGGCGCCGGCGCCAAGGTCCTGCTGCTCGACGAGCCGACGTCCGCCATCTCCGACCGGGAGGTCCAGCGCCTGTACGACGTGGTGCACACGCTGCGGTCCCAGGGCGTGGCCATGCTCTACACCACGCACAAGATGGAAGAGATCCGCGCGGTCGCAGACCGCGTCGTCGTGCTCCGCGACGGAGGTCTGGTCATGGACAGGCCCATCGGTGACGTGGGCGACGACGACATCGTCGAGGCGATGATCGGCCGCGAGCTCGAGGACCTGTTCCCCGACGTCCAGGAGGCCGGCACCGAGCCTGGCCTCGAGGTCCGGGGGCTGCACGTCGAGGGGTACCCGGAGCCCATCGACCTCTCGGTCCGCAAGGGCGAGATCCTCGGCCTGGCCGGATTGGTCGGTGCGGGTCGCACGGAGCTGCTCGAGGCCGTCTTCGGCGTCCGGCGGAGCACCGCCGGCACGATCACCGTCGCCGGGCGGCCGGTCCGCAGGCACGCCCCCGCCGATGCGATCTCCAACGGGATGGCGCTGGTCCCCGAGGACCGCAAGGGCGCCGGCGCGGTGCTGAGCATGAGCGTGCTCGACAACGGCTCGCTGCCCAGGCTCGCCAGCTTCTCCGTGGGCGGCTGGCTGCGCCAACGGTCCCGCAGCCGGGCCGTCTCCGACGCGATGACCTCGGTGAACCTGCGCGGTCGGGGGCTCTCGCAGCACGTCGGGACGCTGTCCGGCGGCAACCAGCAGAAGGTCGTGCTGGCGCGCTGGCTGACCGAGCACGTCGACGTCCTGCTGCTCGACGAGCCCACCCGCGGCGTCGACATCGGGGCGCGCAGCGAGATCTACCGCATCATCACCGACCTGGCCGCCGCCGGGATGGCCGTGGTGATGGCCTCCTCGGACATGCCCGAGGTGCTCAGCCTCTCCCACCGGGTCGTGGTGATGCGTCAAGGGGCCGTGTCCGGCGAGCTCGACCGGACCGCCCTGGCCGCCCCGGACGTGCAGGAGCGCGTCTTCCGGCTCGCGGCCGGCCTCCGCTCGGACCGACCTGCGGCCGACGAACCCCCGACGACCGAACCCGCGCCGGCCACCGCCGCCGCCCACCAGGAGGACGCCCGATGACGACACAGACGGCCGATCGAGGCACGGGCGCCCTGACCGGCGACCAGGGAGCCGCCGAGCGGTTCAGCGGGCCGTGGTTCCGCGACCAGCTGATCCGGCACGCGATGGTCGTGGTGATGCTGCTGATCATCGCCTACTTCAGCTATCGCAGTGCCCGCTTCAGCACCCCGGACAACCTCCAGACGATCGCGATCGCCGCGGCCCCGTTCGCACTGATCGCCCTCGGGCAGACGCTGGTCATCCTGACCGGCGGCATCGACCTCTCGGTCGGCAGCATCATCGCGCTGAGCGCGATGGCGTCGGCCGCCACCGTCAAGGGGCATCCAGAACGCCTCTGGCTCAGCGTGCTCGTCGCGGTCGCGGTGGGCTTCGCCGCCGGCGCCGTGAACGGCTTCCTCGTCTCGAAGATCAACGTGCCACCCTTCATCGCGACCCTGGGCATGCTCACGACCGCCTCAGGGTTGGCCTACGTGATCGGCAAGGGCGCTCCCATCAACGGCCTGCCCAGCGACTTCGGGAAGATCGCCAACAACCAGATCCTCGGCCTGCAGATCCCGGTCCTCGTGATGATCTTGGGCATCGTCGCGCTGGCCGTGGTGATGAAGCGGACGTCGTACGGCATGCGCATCTACGCCGTGGGCGGCAACCCCGTGGCGGCGCAGATCGCGGGGGTCAAGACCGGCCGGATCCTGTTCAGCGTCTACGCCTTCAGTGGGCTGCTCGCCGGGCTCTCGGGCGTGATGCTCGCCTCGCGGGTCATCTCCGGACCCCCCAACCTGGGGCAGGGCTACGAGCTGGACGCCATCGCGGCCGTCGTCATCGGCGGCGCGAGCCTGCTCGGCGGCCGAGGCAGCGTGTGGGGCACCGCCCTCGGGCTGCTGCTGATCCAGACGCTCAACAACGGGCTCGACATCCTCATCGTGCCTGCCTACTGGCAGAGCGTCATCAAGGGCGTGCTCATCGTGGCCGCCGTGGCCGTCGACGTCTGGTCAGCCAAACGCCGGATCTGACCCTGTCCCCTCACAGCTTCACCGCACCTCGTTCCGCCCTGCTCCACCTCAACCATCCGCCCCATCACCAGGAGACTCCTGTGCTCAATCGACCACTCCGCTCGCTCACCGTGCTGGCCACGGGCGCGGTCCTGCTGCTCACCGCCGCCTGCGGCGCCGGCGACCCGAACGCCTCGTCCGACAGCGGCGGTGGCAAGGACCACCTCCGCATCGGCGTCAGCGTGTACGACATGTCGTCGTTCATCACCGCCGGCAAGGCCGGCATGGAGGCCTATGCCAAGGCCAACGACATCGACATCTTGTGGAACTCGGCCAACCTCGACGTCAGCACCCAGGCCACCCAGGTGGACCAGTTCGTCAACGCCGGTGTCGACGCGATCATCGTCGTGCCCGTGCAGGCCGACTCGCTCGGCCCCCAGGTCGCCTCGGCGAAGCAGAAGAACATCCCGTTCCTGGCCGTGAACGCCGGCCTGGACAGCTCCGACCTCGCCGGCACCGTCCTCCCGGACGACGTCAAGGCCGGCGAGCAGGAGATGCAGCTGATGGCCGACAAGCTCGGCGGCAAGGGCAACATCGTCGTCCTGCAGGGCCCGCTGGGTCAGTCCGGTGAGCTCGACCGCACCAAGGGCATCAACAACATCCTGGCCAAGAACCCCGGGATGAAGATCCTGGCCAAGGACACCGCCAACTGGAAGCGGGACGAGGCCGTCAACAAGATGAAGAACTGGATCTCCAGCTTCGGCGGCAAGATCGACGGCGTCGTCGCGGAGAACGACGACATGGGCCTCGGTGCACTGCAGGCCACCCGCGAGGCGAAGGTCAAGCTCCCGATCGTGGGCGTCGACGGCATCGAGGACGGCCTCAAGGCCGTCAAGAGCGGTGACTTCATCGGCACGAACCTGCAGCACGGCACCGTCGAGCTCGCCGCCGGTGTGGCCGTGGCCGCGAAGATCGCCCGCAAGGAGAAGGTCGACAAGAACCCCGTCTACCTGATGCCCGTGGTGGACGACAAGAACGTCGACACGTTCATGGACCATGTCGTCACCGACCCCAACGGGTTCCTCAAGGTGCTGCCCGAGCTCATCGACAAGAACCTCGAGAGCGGCGACATCGCGAACGAGAACAGCTGAGCGTGCCACGCGGGCCGGCCGTCCTCGAGGCGGCCGGCCCCGTCGGCCCCCGGCCGGCGGCACCCACGACACCAGAACTCACGAAGAAGGGACCGGCCATGAGCGTCATGCGGGCCAGCGTTCTCACCGCACCCGGCGAGCTCGTCATCGAGGAGCGGCCCGTGCCGCAGCCGGGACCCGGAGAGGTCCAGGTCGAGGTGTCGGCGGTCGGCGTCTGCGGGTCCGACGTGCACTACTACCAGCACGGTCGGATCGGCGACTTCGTCGTGGAGAGCCCCCTCGTGCTCGGGCACGAGTCGGCCGGCGTGGTCGTGGGGGTGGGCGCGGGCGTGGACCCGGCCCGGGTCGGGGAGCGCGTCTCCCTGGAGCCGGGGGTCCCCGACCTGACCTGCGAGCAGTGTCGCGCGGGCAGGTACAACCTCTGCCCCCAGATGAGCTTCTTCGCCACCCCGCCCGTCGACGGGTCCCTCGCGGAGATCGTCACCCTGCACTCGGCCTTCGCCTACGCCGTGCCGGACACGCTGAGCGACGATGCGGCCGCACTGCTCGAGCCGCTGTCCGTGGGCGTGTGGTCGAACCTCAAGGGGCGGGTCGGCGTCGGCAGCCGGGTCCTGGTGACCGGGGCGGGGCCGATCGGCCTGGTCGCGGCCCAGTGCGCCCTGGCCTACGGCGCCAGCGAGGTCGTGGTCGCGGACGTGAACCCGCACCGGCTCGAGCTCGCCCGCAGCTTCGGCGCCACCGGCACCGTCGACTCGACCGTCACGAGCCTGGGCGACAGCGGTGTCGAGCCGGACGTGCTGATCGAGTGCTCCGGACACCCCACCGCCACGCGAGACGCGCTGGGCGTCCTGGCGCGCGCCGGACGCGCGGTGCTCGTCGGGATGGGCGGCGACGACCTGCCGCTGCCGCTGGGGACCATCCAGGGACGCGAGCTCGAGGTGACCGGCACGTTCCGCTACGCCAACACCTGGCCGACGGCCATCGCGCTGGCCGCCTCCGGGCGGGTGGCACTGGACGCGCTGGTCACCGGTCACTTCCCGCTCGCCGAGACCGAGGACGCGCTGCTCGCGGCCGTCCGGGACCCGCGCGCGGTCAAGTCCGTCATCAACCCGCAGGACTGAGCCAACCGCCGGCGAGGCCGGCACGAGAGGAAGCCGCCATGGCCGAGCACGACCCCGCTCCCCGGTGGCGTATCGCCGTGGGCAGCGACGACGCCGGGTTCACGTACAAGGAGGCCCTGAAGGACGACCTCCTCGACGACGAGCGAGTGGCCGAGGTGGTCGACGTGGGCGTCGGGGCCGACGACCAGACGGCGTACCCGCACGTCGCGGTCACCGCCGCCCGGCTGGTGGCTGACGGCAGCGTGGACCGGGCCCTGCTGGTGTGCGGCACCGGCCTGGGCGTGGCGATCAGCGCCAACAAGGTCCCGGGCGTCCGCGCGGTCACCGCGCACGACAGCTTCTCCGTCGAGCGGTCGGTGCTGAGCAACGACGCGCAGGTGCTGTGCTTCGGCCAGCGCGTCGTCGGACTCGGGCTGGCCCGCCGGCTGGCCGGCGAGTGGCTGGACTACCGGTTCGACACGTCGTCGCCCTCGGCCGCGAAGGTGGAGGCCCTGACCGCCTACGAGTCCGGTCCTGCCGACGCGGACCGGGCCGACAACCTGCGGGAGGACGAACGCATCGCCCGCGACGACGAGACGACGACCAGATAGCGAGCAGCTGACGACCAGCTGGGTGGTGAGGAGCATGACGATGGAGCAGGCAGCAGCAGGGATCGACCTCGGCTTCGGGCTGGAGGGCAAGGTCGCGGTGGTCACCGGCGGCGCGTCAGGGATCGGGGCGGCGGTGGCCGAGACGTTCGCCGCGAAGGGCGCGGAGGTCGCGGTCCTCGACCTCGACGCCGAGAAGGCCGCGTCGCAGGCGCAGCGGTTGGGAGGCCGCAGCGCCGGCTTCGCGTGCGACGTCACCCAGGAGCAGTCCGTCGCGACCGCCGTCGACGCCGTGCTGGCGGCGTACGGGCGGATCGACGTGCTGGTCAACAGTGCCGGCGTGGCGATCCTCGCGCCGGCCGAGACGCTGGCGGTCGACGCCTTCGACGTCACCCTGGCGGTGAACCTGAAGGGCACATTCCTGGTGTGTCAGGCCGTCGGGCGGCACATGCTCGAGGCGGGGCGCGGCAAGATCATCAACCTGGCCTCGCAGGCCGCCACGGTGGCGCTCGACCAGCACGCGGCCTACTGCGCGTCCAAGTTCGCGGTGGTGGGTCTCTCGAAGGTGCTGGCCTCGGAGTGGGCCGGTCGCGGGGTGACCGTCAACACCCTCTCCCCGACCGTGGTGCTCACCGAGCTCGGACGCACCGCCTGGGCCGGGCCCAAGGGGGACGCCCTCAAGGCGCAGATCCCCACCGGGCGCTTCGCCGAGCCCGAGGAGATCGCGGCGACCGCGCTCTTCCTGGCTTCCAACGCCTCGGACATGATCAACGGCGCCGACATCCTCGTCGACGGCGGCTACACGATCCGCTGAGCCCCGAGACCACCACTCTGCACACGACGAACGCCCCGGACGTTGTCCGGGGCGTTCGCTGTCGGTGGCGACCCCGACGGGACTCGAACCCGCGGCCTCCGCCGTGACAGGGCGGCGCGCTAACCAACTGCGCTACGGGGCCAGGAACTGGTGCGGAATCACGAGTGTGACGCCGCAGGAAAGGCTAACCCATGCACCCGCCCGCCTCCGAATCGAGGCGCACCCCCAACGGGATTCGAACCCGTGCTACCGCCGTGAAAGGGCGGGGTCCTAGGCCGCTAGACGATGGGGGCATCGCGACCGGCTGATGCTAGCAAAGCGCCAGCTGGCGCCGGCACGGACAATAGGGGGGTGGGTGAGATGACGCGCGAGAGGTTCGAGGAACTGGTCGCGGCCGCCCTCGACGAGATCCCGCCCGAGCTGGCCCGCCTGATCGACAACTGCGTGGTGCTGGTCGAGGACGACCCGCCCGAGGGGGACCCCGAGCTGCTGGGCGTGTACGACGGCACGCCGCTGACCGAGCGAGGGCAGGGCTACACCATGGCGCTGCCGGACCGGATCATCGTGTTCCGCCACCCCACGCTGGCGATCTGCGCCAGCGAGGAGGAGGTGGTCGGGGAGGTGCACATCACGGTGGTCCACGAGATCGCGCACCACTTCGGCATCGACGACGCCCGGCTGCACGACCTCGGCTACGCGTGAGCGGTCAGCCTCAGCCGCCGAGCACGACCCCGAGCCAGCACAGCAGCAGGGCCGGCGCCAGCGTCGCCAGCACCGTCACCGTCCCGAGCCGCGGACCCCGGTCGTGGCTCTGCACCACGAACGAGGAGTAGGTGGTCAGCGCCCCGCAGAACCCGACACCGAGCAGCGCGGTCGCATCGCCGTCCAGCCCGAGCCCGGTGAACCAGCCCAGCAGGAACGAGCCGACCCAGTTGACCGCGATCGTGCCGCCCGGCACCCTGCCGTCGAGCAGGTGCCCCGCGACGTACCGCAACGGAGCGCCCACCGCGGCCCCGGCCGCGACCAGCAGCCAGGTCACTCGTCGCCCTCCTCGAGGTCGAACTCGGCGCGTGCCGCGGGCGTGCTGAACCGGTCGGCGACCACCACCGCCAGCAGTGCCGCCGCGAACGTCCCGACGACGTAGACCGCGGCGGTGTCGCTGTGCCCGCTCGAGGCGAGCGTGCGCGCCTGCACCGCGTACGTCGAGAGCGTGGTGAAGCCGCCGAGCAGCCCGGTGCCGAGCAGCGGCGGCAGCAGCTCGTGGCGGCGCACCGCCGTGACGGCGGGCAGCAGCGCCAGCACGAAGCAGCCGGCGACATTGACGGCGAAGGTGGTCCACGGGAAGCCAGCGACCGCGTCGGGGAAGGCCAGCGACAGCTCCCAGCGCAGCAGCGCCCCGGCCACACCGCCGAGAGCCACGACACCCAGGACGGACGCGCGCAGCGGGTGTCCCTTCACGGGGAGTCGTCGACCGCGTAGCCCCCGGTCCACGGCGCCGGAGGCTCGCCGCGTGCCTGCCGCCCGAACTCCCCGAGGTACCACTCGCGCAGCGCGCGCTGCTGCGGGCTGGCGGCCACCGTGAGCAGCCGCTGCTCGCGGCAGAACACGTCGACCTCCTCCAGCAGCTCGCGCAGCCGGGTCATGGTCGCCGGCACCGAGGCGGGCACCTCGTAGGCGAGGTCCATCCGGTCCTGACCCGAGGCGAGCGCAGCCTCGAGCTGGTCGACCCCGACGGCCTGCCGTCGGTCCCGCTCCACCCGCAGCGTCAGCTCCGAGAGCTCCCGCGCCAGTGGGTAGTCCTGGCCGTGGCTGAGCGCAAGGAGACGCAGCTCGCGGCGCAGCTCGTCGTACCAGACGCGGTGCTGGGCAAAGACCTTGATCGGCATGTCGAGCAGTCGGATCGTCGTGCGCTCCTCGGGCTCCTCTGGTGCACGCTCCCCGTCGTCGACCAGCTCGGAGACGTCGACGACGTCGCCCGCCCGGTGCTGCGCGGTCGGCGCACTCTCGGGTTCCGCCGCGGGCTCGAACCACACCACCTTGCCCTGCGGGGAGAGCTCCGCGCCCCAGGTCGTGGAGTACATCGCGACGATGCCGAGCCCCCGGCCGACCGTCGCCATCAGCCGGGCGTCGGCTGTCATGTCCCGCACCGACGGCGGCGCGAGCGAGGTGTCGTGCACCTCGACGCGCGGGTGGGTGTGGGTCCCCCCGAGTCGGACGACGATCGGTGGGTCCGCATGGAGGATCGCGTTGGTGACCAGCTCGGAGACCCCCAGCTCGGCGGCGTCACTGAGGTCGTCACGACCGATCGTGGTGAGCTGCCGCACGACCCAGGCCCGAGCGGCCCCCACAGACCGCGGCTCCGGGGCGAGCTCGAGCATCGTGCTCACCGGACCGGTCCTCGGCCACGCGGGACCGGATCGGCCACGTGCGGGAGGCAGGGCGATCTCATCGAGCCACTACTTCCCCTGCCGTCACACCGTGAAACCACGGTGCCGGGATGCCTGGACCATCGCCAGGAGGCACACCGCACTGTGGTAGGTCGCGGGGTCGCACGGAGCGCCGCGGGATCGCTCAGGCTCAGCGGTCCAGGTGACGGGCCCAGGCCAGGCAGAAGACGCCGTAGCAGGCGAAGCCGAGCGCGATCACGGCAAGCAGCGGCATCCCGAACGGCTGCTGGAGCAGCTTGTGCAACGCCTGGTCGAGCCCGCCGGACTTGTTCGGGTCGTGGGTGAACGCCGCGTAGAGGAAGAGCGCGCCGACGGTCGCGACCGCGACTCCCTTGGTCACGTGGCCGGCCTTCGCGAGCAGGATGTAGGTGCCGCCGTCCTTGCCGGTCTGACCCTCGACCTCCATCTCGTCGCGGAACGACTCGGCCAGCCCACGAAAGGCGATGCCACCACCGACCACGACGATGACCACGCCGACGACGCCGACCAGCACCGGTCCGGCCGGCAACGACATCACCCGGGCGGTGATGCCGTCGGTGCCGCTGCCCGACGAGGAGCCGGTCGCGGTCTTGAAGGCGGAGCCGGCCAGCGCGGCGTAGACCCCGGCCTTGCCGGCCGACATCAGCCGCTTGCGCGTGCGCCTGCCACCCTCGTGCTCACGGTGGCCCCAGAGGGCCTCCATCGCCTGCCAGACCACGAGCGCCACGAACCCGACGGCGACGACGTAGAGCGTCACCAGACCGAGCGGGTTCTTGGCCAGCTGGTGCATCGCCCCCTGGCTGGAGGCGCTGCCCCCGCTGTCGCCGAAGCTGAGCCGCAGCGCCAGCCACGCCAGGATCAGGTGCATCAGCCCGTAGCAGACCAGCCCGACCCGGACCGCGTGGTCCATCCAGTCGCTCTCGTCGGCGCGCCGACGCGCCTCGTCGGTCTGAGCCGAAACGTTCATGCGGTCCCTCCGGTCGTGTCCCCGTCGGGAAACTACCCCGTTCCGCCCTCGCGCACGCTCCTGGCGTCCCGGCGTCCGGGTTCACAGGGACGCCCGGTAGAACGGTCGCCGTGACCTCATCTGCGCTGGTCCTCGGGCCGCTCGTCAGGTACGTCGACCAGACCTCGGCGTCGCTGTGGGTCGAGACGGCCGCCGCGAGCACCGTCACGGCGCGGGCGGGCGAGCACACCTGGCAGGCCAGGACGTTCGCCGCGCACGGCCACCACTACGCGATGGTGGTCGCCGACGGCCTCGAGCCGGGCACCGTGACGCCCTACACCGTGAGCATCGACGACGAGCAGGTGTGGCCGCCCACGGAGGGCGAGGGGGCGTCGTACCCGCCGAGCGTGATCGCGACCCTGGTGCCGGGCAAGCCGCTGCGGATGGCCTTCGGGTCGTGCCGCACCAGCGTCGGCCACGACGCCGCCGGCAATGCCACCCACGGCGTCGACGCGCTGCGCAGCCTCGCGCTGAGGATGGCCACCGACGACACGGTCAGGTGGCCCGACCTGGTGCTGTTCCTCGGCGACCAGGTCTACGCCGACGAGACCACCGAGCCGATGCAGGACTTCATCCGCGCGCGGCGAGACATCGAGAAGCCACCGGGCAAGGAGCTCAAGGACTTCGAGGAGTACGCCCACCTCTACGAGCTCGCCTGGACCGACCCGTTGAACCGGTGGCTGCTCTCGACCCTGCCGAGCTCGATGATCTTCGACGACCACGACGTCCGCGACGACTGGAACACGTCGTACGCGTGGAAGCAGGAGATCGAGAGGACGCACTGGTGGCGTGGCCGGATCGTCGCGGGGCTCGGGTCGTACTGGGTCTACCAGCACCTGGGGAACCTCTCACCGCAGGAGCGGGGGCGCGACGAGCTGTGGCAGCGCGTGGTCCGCCACGAGGGGCCGGACGAGCTCGACCTCACCGAGCACCTCGATGCCACCGCCGACCGCATCCGCGAGGAGCCCAGCAGCTTCCGGTGGAGCTATGCGCGTGAGTTCGGGGACGTGCGGCTCGTGGTCGTCGACGCCCGGGCGGCCCGGGTGCTCGAGCCGGGTCGCCGCGACCTGCTCGACCCGGTCGAGAAGCAGTGGGTCGACGATCAGCTGCGCGGGGACGTGAAGCACCTGCTGGTCGGGACCTCCCTGCCGTTCCTGCTGCCGCCGGGCCTGCACTACCTGGAGGCCTGGAACGAGGCGGTCGCCAGGGGGGCCTGGGGCAGGCGCGCGGCCGCCCTCGGCGAGAAGCTGCGACAGAGCGTCGACCTCGAGCACTGGGGCGCCTTCCAGGAGGCCTTCCAGGACGTGGCCCGGATGGTGCTCGAGGTCGCCGACGGCAAGCGGGGCACCCCACCGGACACCGTGATGTTCCTGTCCGGCGACGTGCACCACTCCTACCTCTCCGAGGTGACCCGCGGGCACTGGGCCGGGAGCAGCCGGATCGTGCAGGCGGTGTGCTCACCGATCCGCAACCCGTTGCCGCGCAGGATGCGCTTCGTGACCGCGGCGCTGGCCTACGCGATCGCGGGACCGATGGGCAAGCTGGTGGCCCACTCGGCGAAGGTCCCGAGCGCGCCGTTCCACTGGGAGAACCTCGCCGGTCCGTGGTTCGACAACAGCATCGCCGTCCTGGAGGAGCGCCCCGAGGGGCTCTCGGTGCGCTGGCACACCGGAGTCGTCGAGCACGGGGACCACCGCCATCCCCGCCTCGACACGATCGCCGACGAGCTCATCGAGCCCCGCGGCTGACGGGGGCGCCGCGGTCAGCGGGGGTCGGGAAGGGCGAGCAGGAGGTTCTCGACGACCTCCATGAGCGCGGGGTGGATCCAGAACTGGTCCTCGGCCATCGCGCAGAACGTCTGCCCGAAGGCCATCGCCTGCACGAGCGGCTGGACGAGGTTGGAGGCCTGGGCGCCCATCACGTGCGCGCCGAGGATCCTGCCGGTCGTCGGATCGGCGATCACCTTGGCGAAGCCGGTGGTGTCCTCCATCGCCCAGCCGTAGGCGACGTCCGCGTACTCCTGGGTCGCGACCACGTGCTCCACTCCGCGGCGCACCGCCTCGCGCTCGGTGATGCCGACCGTGCCGATCTGCGGGCTGGAGAACACGGCGCTGGGTACGGCGTCGCGGCGCGTCCTCACCCAGGTCGTCGGGTCCTCGAGGTGGAGCAGGTTGTGCCGGATGACCCGTGCCTCGTGGTTCGAGACGTGCTTGAGCTGCCAGTGGTTCGCGACGTCGCCGAGCGCCCAGATGCCGTCCACGCTGGTGCGCTGGTGGTCGTCGACGACGATCACGTCGTGCTCGTCCACGAGGACCCCGGTGCGCTCCAGGTCGAGACCGTCGGCGTTCGAGCGCCGCCCGGTCGCGACCAGCACGAGGTCGGCCTCGACGCTGCCGCCGTCGGACAGCTGGGCGCGCACCCCGCCGTCGTACCTCTCCAGCTTCGCGACCGTGGTGTCGAGCCGGAGGTCCCACTGTCGCCTGGCGACCTCGGTGAACCGGCGTGAGATGTCGTCGTCCTGGTTCACCAGGAGGGCGCCCTTGCGGTTGACGATGGTGACCGCGGTGCCGAAGGCGCCGAAGACGTGGGCGAACTCCGAGGCGATGTAGCCGCCGCCGATGATCAGCAGCCGGCGGGGCAGCTCGTCGATGCGCATGACGGTGTCGCTGGTGTGGAAGCCGACCTCGTCGAGGCCCTCGACCTCGGGGACCACCGGTCGCGAGCCGGCCGCGACCACGATCTGGTCGGCGGTGATGGTCTCACCGGTGCCGGTGTCCAGCGTCCGCACGTCGGTGAAGCGGGCGTGCCCCTCGTAGAGCGTGATGTTCGGGTGCCCGTGGGCGCGGTACTCGCGGCCGCTGCCGGCGATGGGGTCGATGCGTCCGAAGACGCGGTCCCGGATCTCGCGCCACCGGGCACCCTCGAAGCGGGTCTCCACGCCGAGAGCGGGACCGTGCAGCGCGGCGCGCGCGAGGTCGGCGGGGTAGACGAACATCTTCGTGGGGATGCAGCCCACGTTGATGCACGTGCCACCGAAGGTGCCCTGCTCGAGGATGGCCACGCTGCGGTCCGCGAAGCGGTGGTTGACGATCGTGTTGCCGGAGCCCGAGCCGATCACGGCCACGTCGAAATGACGCGGACCGGTATTCGCAGGCCCCGGAGCTCCCGGAGATGTCGTGCTCACGGGTCCATCCTGCCGGACGGTGGTGTGAGGCAGGCCATGTCCGGGCACGCAAGCAGATGGACCCGGTATGCGTTGGGCACGGTGAAGGTCGAGAATGGGGCCCACAGACCCCGGCGCTGACTCCTCAGGAGAGGTCATCATGACGAACGTGCAGAGCCCCGCTCCCGAGCGCCATCGCGTGGTGGTGATCGGTTCGGGCTTCGGCGGGCTGTTCAGCACCAAGGCCCTCAGGCACGCCGACGTCGACGTCACCATGATCGCGAAGACCACCCACCACCTGTTCCAGCCGCTGCTCTACCAGGTGGCGACCGGGATCCTCTCCGAGGGCGAGATCGCTCCGCCGACCCGGGAGGTGCTCTCCCGGCAGAAGAACGCCCGGGTGATCCTGGGCGAGGTCAACGACATCGACCTCGGGGCGCGGAAGGTGACCTCCACCGTGCTGAACCGCACCACGGTGACGCCGTACGACTCGCTGATCGTCGCAGCGGGCGCCGGGCAGTCGTACTTCGGCAACGACCAGTTCGCCGAGTTCGCCCCCGGCATGAAGAGCATCGACGACGCCCTCGAGCTTCGCGGCCGGATCTTCGGCGCCTTCGAGCTGGCCGAGATCTCCGACAGCGAGGAGGAGATCGAACGGCTGCTGACCTTCGTGGTGGTCGGCGCAGGCCCCACGGGGGTCGAGATGGCCGGTCAGATCGTGGAGCTGGCGCACCGCACGCTGCGACACGACTTCCGTCGCATCAACACCCGACGGGCGCGGGTGATCCTGCTCGACGCGGCCCCCCAGGTGCTGCCGCCGTTCGGCAAGAAGCTCGGCGAGAAGACCAAGACGGCGCTGGAGAAGCTCGGCGTCGAGGTGCAGCTCGGGGCGATGGTCGTCGACGTCGACGAGTGGGGCATCGACGTGCAGGACCGGGACGAGTCTCGTCGCCGCATCGAGTCCTCGACCAAGGTCTGGGCGGCGGGGGTGCAGGCCAGCCCGCTCGGCAAGCTGCTGGGCGAGCAGTCCGGAGCACCCGTGGACCGGGCGGGGCGGGTCGGCGTCAACCCCGACCTCACGCTGCCGGGCCACCCGGAGGTGTTCGTGGTCGGCGACATGATCAGCCTCGACCACCTGCCGGGTGTCGCACAGGTCGCCATCCAGGGCGGCAAGTACGCCGCGAAGGAGATCAAGACTCGGCTCTCCGACGACGCGGCGCCGCAGCGTCCGTTCAAGTACTTCGACAAGGGCAGCATGGCCACCATCTCGCGGTTCCGCGCGGTGGCCCTGATCGGGAACGTGAAGCTGACCGGGTTCCTCGCCTGGCTGATGTGGCTCGGCGTGCACCTGCTGTACCTCACCGGCTTCAAGAACCGGGTCGGGGCGTTCCTGCACTGGACGGTCAGCTTCCTCGGCCGCGGCCGCTCCCAGCGGACCGCCACCGAGCAGCAGATCTTCGCGCGCGCGGCGCTGCAACGGCTCAAGCGGGGTGCCTCGGACCTGGTCAGCAGCCCGGGTGACTACGAGGCCACCCGCGAGCTGCTCCAGGCCTCACGGCGTGCCGAGCTGGAGGCACGGGCGGCCGAGGAGGCCCGCCTCACCGACGCCGGCGAGCGGGGCGTCCCCCACGAGGACGCGCGCGTCTGAGCGCTGGTCGACGGGCTGGCCGGCTCAGTCCCGCGGCTCACCGTCCACCACGTGCACGGCGGCCTCCTCGGCCGTCGCACCGGCGCCGTCGATGCCGACGTCCTCCCCGACGAGGTCCTGCTCCAGGTCGGGGCCGAGGCCCTGGTCCGGGTCGACCAGCCGGCCGGCGCGGACGTCACCGACCTCGCCGTCGACGTCCTCGGCCTCCCGCGCCGCCTGCTCGTAGGGGTCGGGCTCGGGCACCTCCTGGGCGATGCGCTGGTCGAGCGTCTCGCCGGCCTTCTCCTCGGCAGGGGTGTTGCCGTACCCCTCCGCGGGGGACCACTTCTCCGGGGGTGAGTACCCCTCGTCCAGCGGCTCGGCGAGCCCCCGGTCGCCGACCAGGCTGTCGCCGTCGCCCTGCGGCTGGTCCTCGTCGTCGACGCTGTAGCCGTGGTAGGTCTCGTTCGGCGTCGTGTCGTCGCCGGGCTGCTCACCGATGTTCTCGCTCATGCCTCCAGCCTTACCCCGCCGGACAAGGGCTACGCGAGGAGCGACGCGAAGCGGTGCCGTCCCTACTCGAGCGTAACCGGGGGCAGGGGTCTCTCGTTACGTTCATGAGGCCGCCTCGGTCTCGTGCTCCGGAGAGGGACGAAACCATGGCTCGACGCAACACCTGGAGGGTGCCGGCCGCCGCCGTCGTGGCGCTCGGCCTGCTGACACTGGGCCAGGGCGTCGCCGTCGCCGCCGACGACCCGGCCGGCGACGTGACCACGACCGTCAAGAAGCACCTCGACCCCGTGACCGGTTCGGACGGGAAGTCCGCCCCCGCGGGGCCGAAGTCCCCCTCGACCAACGCCTCCACACCGTCGCAGCCGCCCGGCCCGCCCTCCTCGCAGGACGAGTCCGGCAGCAACGAGGTCAGCGACCCGGGCACCCCGGACCACGCGGGCTCCGACACCCTGCACACCCAGCTGGGTGGCCACGAGGTCAGCGACCTCAGCAACAACCGCTCCACCGTCGAGGACGACGACAGCACGAAGTCCGACGCCACCCTCCTTGCGCTCGGTGGCACCGAGGTCACGGGCGCCCACGCCGACTCCGACGGCCGCCAGCACGACCAGAATGCTGGTCTCCAGGAGATCAGCGACCCGGTCTGTGAGGGGAGCGAGAACGCGATCTGCTTCGACATCCTCTACGCCGACGCCAACGCCACCAAGACGTCGTCGCGCTCGCACTCGGACGGCTCGAGCGGCGTCGCCCGGTTCTGCATCGATGGGAACGGTGACACCGTGGAGTGCGAGGCGCCGGCGCAGGGCGAGGTGGGCGGCTCTGCCACCCAGATCGACCGCGACCGCGCCACCGGACGGACCACCGCCTCGTCGGAGTCGAACCTCGCCGAGCTCTGCCTCACCTCGGCGGGCGGGCTCCCGCTCCCGCTGCCCCTTCCCGACCTGCCGGGCGGGGAGGGTGGTTGCGACTTCGGGTTGAGCGCCCTCTCCTCGCAGGGGCACTCCGACTCCGGTGGCGACCACCCCTCGGCCGGGCGCAGCTCCTCGCTGGTCGGGTTCCAGGCCGGTGGTGAGGAGCACGGGGTCAGCGACCCGCAGGCGTTCGAGCTTCCGCCGGGCTGCCCGGTCGGCGGCAGCCTGGTCTGCATCTACGTCAACCAGGGCGAGACCTACCTCGGGCCGGGCTCGGTGGCCGGGCACGCCCAGGAGGCGGTGCACGCCGACGTCGCCCAGGGCCTGGTGGACGGCTCGGACCTGCTGAGCCTGATCGGGGCGCGCACCGAGACGCTGGTCCACAACGACGGCGGCGAGCCGGTGACCCGCACCCCCGAGCCGCGTGACGTCGCCGGTACCCACGGCACCAGGGCACCGGCCCGCGCCGCGGCGACCGTCGCCGGCGCCACGGCCCGTGGTGGCCTGCCCAACACCGGAGGCCCCGCCGCCGGCCTGCTCGCGGGGGGCTTGCTCGCGGTGGGTGTGGGGGCCATCCTGGTCTCCGCCAGCCGGCTGCGTCGGTTCGGCATCGCCAGCTGACATCGTCCGGACGGGGGCAGGACCCATGCGGGACCGGGTCACTGTCTGGATGGCTGTGGTGGGGGTGCTGGCGGTCGTCGCCGGGACGGTCTTCGCCGTCCTCGCGCTGCGCCCCGACGACCCACCCAGCGGGGGTCATGGCCTGGAGTCGAGTCGCTTCGTCTCGCGCGCCGGAGGGTTCTCGCTGCGGGTGCCTACGGGGATGAAGGCTGCCCGCACCGGCCGCACGGCCCGGTTCACCTCGCTCGACAAGCGGCTCGTGGTCTCGGTCGGGCCGGCGGGGGCCGGGCCGGTGAAGGCTGCCTCTGCCGGACTCCTGCGGCAGTTCCGTGCGACGTACCCGCGTGTCGAGGTGCTCGGCCGGCGTGCCGAGAAGGTCGACGGTCGCCGGGCCCTCACGACGTACGGACGGGTGCGGAACGCCGACAAGGTAGCCCTGCGCTTCGTGGTGGTGGTGGTCGCCGCCAAGCCGCGCACGTTCGCGATGACGGCCTTCACCTCGAGCGGCGACGCCGGTCGGGTGGTGCCGATGGTGAACAAGCTCGCCGGCACGTTCCACGTGCTCCCCGACAAGCCCCGTCGCCGGTAGCTCAGCGCCGCTCCGACGCTAGGCCAGAGTCGAACTCATGACTCCCGACCCGAGGCGAACATCTGCTCGCACAACGTCGTGTGCCACCACCGCTCGACCTCGTCCGCGGTCCATGAGTAGTCGTTCCGCGCGGTGTCCAGGCTCTCCAGCGACACGGTCATGGCGAAGATCGCCAAGCCGCGTTCGACCCCCATGCCCGTCCGCCAGGTCCTCTTCGGCCAGGCGCTGAACACCCGCCGACGCTGGCTGTCGCCGCGGGTCCGCCCCTCGTCGTAGGCGGCCCCGAGCTCGGGGTGCTGCCGACGCCCCTCACCGAGGATCCGGATCACGTCACCCCCGAGCTCGTAGAGCCGCCGGTCGAAGGCGACGAAGGCGAGCAGCTGCCCGGCAGGGTCCCCCCTCCGGTCCTCGAGCTCGGCGACGGCCCGGCGGACGTCGGCGCTCTGCTCCGCGGCGTCGATCAGCGAGCCCGCCAGACCAGCCTTGGAGCCGTACACGTGGTAGACGGTCGCCTCAGACACTCCAGCGTCCTCGGCGACCGAGCGGACGCTCGTGCCCGACCAGCCCCTCTCGAGGAAGCGGGCGCGGGCCGCGGCAGCGATGAGCTCGCGGGTGCGCTCGGCCTGCCGTTCGCGCAGCTCGGAGCGATAGGTGCGGGAAGAGCTCACGCTCACCACTGTACAGGTTCGCTAAGTAGGTCTATATTCACTGAGTGTTACTGTAATGACTCATCACAACCTCACAGAATGGGGAGCACCATGACGACCACCCGGACCCGCACCCAGGCAGTCACCCCCGCGACCGAGGTCGCCTCCCGGCTGCTGACCCAGCTCGAGACGGCGTGGAACAACGGCGACGGCGGAGCCTTCGGCGGGCTCTACACCGAGGACGCGTCCTTCGTCACCGTCCGCGGCGAACACATCGTCGGCCGCCCGGCGATCGCCGGCGGCCACCAGGGCATCTTCGAGACCATCTACGCCGGCAGCGTCAACCGGATGGAGCTGGTCAGCGCCGACGAGCTCGTCGACGGCGTCGTGCTGGCGGTCTCGTCCCACACCCTGCACGTCCCACGTGGCCCGCTCGCCGGCACGCACTCGGCCAGGTCGACGAGCGTCCTGTGCCGCGGCGACGACGAGACCTGGTCCTTCGCGGCGAGCCACAACACCCTGGAGGCAGGCTGACACGAGCGGCTCCAGGATCAGGTCCAGCACTAGTCCAGATCGAGCTCGCCGACCACGGAGTCGACCACCGCCACCAGGTCCCCGTCGGTGCGCTCCGCGACGACACGCTGCCGCTGGTACGACGCCCCCGTCCGCGTGATGTCGTCCACCGACCGGAGCTCGGCCTCGCAGTCGAGACGGGCCGCGACGGGTTCGAGCCGGGTGAGCAGGTCGGCGAGGTCGTCGGTGACCAGCCGCTCGTTGGCGGCGGCGTCCAGGATGATCTCCGCATCGAGGCCGTAGCGTGCCGAGCGCCACTTGTTCTCCTGCACGTGCCACGGCGGCATCGTCGGCAGCGTCTCACCGGCCGACAGCCGGTCGGTCAGGTCGACGACCAGGCAGTGGGTCAGCGCGGTGAGCGCCGCCAGCTCGCGCAGGTTGGAGACGCCGTCGCAGACCCGGACCTCGACCGTGCCCAGGCTCGGTGAGGGGCGCACGTCCCAGCGGATGTCGGAGAGGTACTCGATCACCCCCGTGCGCAGGTGGTCGTCGACGAAGGCCTCGTACTCCGCCCAGGTGGCGAACTGGAAGGGCAGCCCCGCGGTCGGCAGCTGCTGGAACATCATCGCGCGGTTGCTCGCGTAGCCGGTGTCGGTGCCCGACCACATCGGCGACGACGCGGACAGCGCCTGCAGGTGCGGGAAGTGGTTGAGCAACGAGGACACCACCGGGACGACGTGCTCGCGGTGGCTGATGCCGACGTGCACGTGGACACCCCAGATCAGCATCTGGCGTCCCCACCACTGGGTACGCTCGATCAGCTCCTCGTACCGGTGGCCCGGGGTGAGCAGCTGGGTCGACCACTCGGCGAACGGGTGCGTCCCCGCCGAGTAGAGGTCCACGCCCAGCTCCTCGGCCACCGGGGTCACCCGGAGCAAGGTGTCCCTCAGGTCCGCCATCGCCTCCGCCGTCGTGTCGCACACGCCGGTGACCACCTCGACGGTGTTGCGCAGCAGCTCCTTGTGCAGCTTCGGCTGCTCGCCGATCGAGTCGCGCACCCGGTCGAAGAGCTCGCTGGCGGTGTTGGACAGGTCGCGCGTGGCACGGTCGACCAGCGCGAACTCCCACTCGACGCCGAGCGTCGGGCGGTCGGAGCCGACGTAGTCGATGGGCACGGTCCATCGAAGCACAGCGTGGACCCCGGCCGCCGCGCCGTGTGCTGTCAGGATGACGGTCGTGAGCGACCCCTTCGCCGAGGTGACGGCCGGCCCGGACCTCGTCGTACAGGCCGACAACGCCGACGTGCTGCCCCGGCTGCCGGACGGGACGTTCCAGCTGGTCTACGTCGACCCGCCGTTCAACACCGGAGGGCGACGCGACCGTCGTACGATCCGGGCCAGCCGGGACGAGGTCGGGGGCGACCGCACCGGCTTCGGTGGCCGGCGCTATGCGACGGTCGAGACCGGCCGGATGTCCTACCCGGACAGCTTCGAGGACTACGCCGGCTTCCTGGCCCCGCGACTGGTCGAGGCCCGCCGCCTGCTCACCGACTCGGGCACGCTCTACGTCCACCTCGACTGGCGCGAGGCGCACTACTGCAAGGTGCTGCTCGACGAGATCTTCGGACGCGACTGCTTCCTCAACGAGGTCATCTGGGCCTACGACTACGGCGGTCGCTCCAAGGACCGCTGGCCGGCCAAGCACGACACGATCCTGGTCTACGTGAAGAGGAGAGGCAGGCACCTGTTCGACCAGGACCAGATCGAGCGGGTGCCCTACCTCGCCCCGGGCCTCGTCGGTCGGGAGAAGGCGGCCCGGGGCAAGCTGCCGACCGACGTCTGGTGGCACACGATCGTGCCCACGTCCGGCCGGGAGAAGACCGGCTACCCCACACAGAAGCCCGAAGGGGTGCTCCGTCGGGTGCTTGCGCCGTCCTCACGGCCGGGGGACTGGGTGCTGGACTTCTTCGCCGGCAGCGGTACGACGGGCGCGGTGGCCGCCGAGCTCGGGCGGCGCTTCGTGATGGTCGACGAGCACCCGTCCGCGGTGAGCGTGATGCGCGACCGGCTGCCCGACGCCGCCTGTCTGGATGGGACCGGCCGACCGCTCACGGGCTGAGTCCGAGCGGGCCGGGGCCGGGTGGGGCCGGGAGGTTGGTCCGGCTTGCCATGCTGGGCGGGTGCGCATTCTGGTTGCCGGAGCCACCGGCTATGTCGGCAGTCGCCTCGTCCCCGAGCTGCTGCGGCGCGGGCACCAGGTCGTGGCGGCCTCCTCACGGCCCCCGCGGCCCGAGCGCTTCGGCTGGGGCGGCGAGGCCGAGTCGGTGCAGATGGACGCCCTCGACCCGGACCAGGTCGACGCGGCGGTCAAGGATGTCGACGCGGTCTGCTACCTGGTGCACGGGTTGGCGACCTTCGACTTCCGCAGACGGGACCGGCTGGCCGCCGAGAACATGCGCGACGCGGTCACCCGGCACGACGTCGGTCGCGTGGTCTACCTGTCCGGGCTGGTGCCCGACGCCCCGGCCGACCAGCTCTCACCCCACATCGCCTCGCGCCTGGAGGTCGAGCAGCTGCTGCGTGAGTCGTCGGCGGCCACGCTGTCGCTGCGCGCGGGGGTCGTGATCGGGGCCGGGTCGACGTCGTTCGAGATCATCCGGCAGACCTCCTCGACCTTGCTGGTGCAGCCGGTGCCGCTGTGGATGCGTTCGCGGGTGCAGCCGATCGCGGTCGCCGACGTCATCAGGGTGCTGGCCGACGCCCTCGAGGACGACGCGGTCGGCGACGTCGACATCGCCGGCCCGGACATCCTCAGCTACCCCGAGCTGCTCGAGCTGTACGCCGAGGTGGCGCACCTGTCGCGTGTCCAGGTCCCCGTCATCGGCGCCCCGGTGTCGGCGGTCGCGCTCGGTGCCGGTCTCGTGTCCGCGGCGCCCTACTGGACGGCGGCGGCGCTGGTGCACAGCCTTCGCCACGACATGGTCTGCCGGCCCGGGCAGCCCGACCCCGCGAAGGTCGACCTCACCGATGCGCTCCCGCTGCGTGAGGCGATGGAGCAGGCGGTGCTCGCAGACGGTCGGCCCGGCCGGACCTCGGGCCGCGCCACCAGCGACCCCGCCTGGGTGCAGTCGTCGTGGGTGGAGCGCTCGATCCGCGCCACCCGGCTCCCCGGCTCGACCCTGCTCAGCTCGGCGCTGCACGTCGCCGAGCACCGCGTGCGCGGGGTCCTCGGCCTGCTGCGCTGACCACTCGCCCACCCGCCGTACGGCGCGTGCGAGCCGTCCGAGACGCTGGCTGCCTAGGTGTGATGTCCAGGGACGCTGCGCGGTCACGGCCGAGAGGGGGACGCTGTGGGAGGCGTGCTCGAGGGCTTCGTCACGATCGGCGCGGTCATCGCCCTCGGTGCCCTCCTCGCACACGTCGGCCTGCTCGACGACCGCAGCCGTCTCGTTCTCTCGCGTCTCGCGTTCTTCGTGGCCAGCCCCGCCCTGCTGGTCACCGTCCTCGGTGACGCCGATGTCACGACGGTGCTGTCGAAGAACCTGGCGGCCTCCGCGACCGCGGTGCTGGTCTCGGCATCCCTCTACGTGGTGGCGGCGAGACTGCTCTGGCACCGCGAGCTCGCGGAGACAGTCGTCGGCGCGCTCTGCTCGGCCTACGTCAACGCCGGCAACCTCGGGCTGCCCATCGCCGCCTACGTGCTCGGGGATGTCGCGCTCGTCGCACCCACCCTGCTGATGCAGCTGCTGGTGCTGCAGCCGCTGGCACTGGCGGTGCTCGACCACGCGACGTCGGACCGGCGCTTCTCGCTGGGCCGCGCGCTCGTGCGTCCACTGACCAACCCGCTCACCGTCGGGTCGATCCTCGGCCTGCTGCTGGCCGTCACCGGGGCGACGCTGCCCGGAGCGGTGCGCGACCCGCTGGAGCTCGTCGGCGGCATGGCGGTGCCGTCGATGCTGATGGCCTACGGCGTCTCGCTGCGGCTGGGCCCGCGACCCGGACACGGCACCTCGGCCGTCGAGGTCGGGGGCATCACCGCGCTGAAGCTGGTGGTGCAGCCGCTCACCGCCTACCTCGTCGCCAGGTACGCGCTGGGGCTCGGTGACACGGGGCTGCTCGCGGTCACCGTGCTCGCCGCGCTCCCCACGGCGCAGAACATCTTCGTGCACGCCACCCGCTACGGACGCGGTGAGGTTCTGGCGCGCGACTCGATCTTCGTGACCACGCTGCTCGCGGTCCCTGCGGTTCTCCTGATCGCGGCGCTGCTGGGCTGAGGCCCTCCAGATCGCCCCGCGAGACGCCGATGATCCAGGGGTGAGAGATCCCGGCGGGTGGAGCCCACCCCGATGGGCACGGGTCGCCTGTGCGCTCGTGCCCGTCGTGGTGCTGCTCTACGGGACCACGCTCCTCCCGGGGGTGCGTGGCTCCGAGGCCCGGTTCGTCGGGTGGCTGGACGTCGGTGTCGGTGACGGCACCACGGTGGCGTCGGCCCTGCTGTGCCTGGCGCGGGCGGTGATGGTCCGTCGCTCTCGGGCGGCCTGGGCGCTGCTGGGCATCGGCCCCCTCCTGTACGTCGGGGGTGACCTGTTCTACTACGGCGTCCTGGCGCAGCAGTCGTCGCCGCCGTACCCCTCGTTCTCGGACGCCCTGTGGCTCGGAATCTATCCGACGTTCACCGTGGCGATGGTGCTGCTCGTGCGCTCCACGCTGCGCGGCGCCCGGCCCACGCTGTGGCTGGACGGTCTGACGGGCGGTTTCGGCGCGGCCGCGCTGGTGGGTGCTGTGGTGCTGCGTCCGGTGCTCGAGGTGACGGGTGGCGCACTGCCGGCCGTGCTCACGAACCTCGCCTACCCGGTCTGTGACCTCGCGATGCTCACCGTGCTGATGCTGGTCTTCAACCTGCACGGCTGGCGACCCGGACCGCTGTGGTGGCTGCTCGGGTTCGTCATGGTGACGCTGCTGGTGGTCGACTCGGTCTACCTGCTGCAGGTCGCGTCCGGGACGTACGTCGACGGCGGCCTGCTCGACGTCGGCTGGTCGGTCGCGTTCGCGGCGCTCGGCCCCGCTGCCTGGCTGCGGCCGCGGGAGCCGCGCGCCGGTGCAGCACAGCCGCGCCAGCCTGGCCGTGCCGGCCGTGCTCAGCCTGCTCAGCACCGGCGTGCTGTTCGCCGGCGCGGTGCAGTCACTGCCCGTCATGGTGGCGATCTTCTCGTTGTTGGCGGTGCTGCTCGCCAGCCTCCGGCTGATGATGGCGCTGCTCGAGACCTGGCGCCTGGTGGTGGCCCGGCTCGAGGCGCGCACCGACGAGCTCACCGGGCTGCCCAACCGTCGCCGCTTCCTGGAGCTGCTCGGAGGCTCGCTGGCAGCCGGGGAGAGCACCGCCGTGATGATCGTCGACCTCGACCGGTTCAAGCAGGTCAACGACTCCCTCGGCCACGGCGTGGGCGACACGCTGCTGCAGATCATCGGCGCCCGGCTCGCGGGTCGGGTACGCACCCCGGACACCGTGGTCGCCCGGCTCGGCGGCGACGAGTTCGCCGTGATCGTGACCGGCCAGGACGAGGCGGTCGCCTACACCGTCGCGGCCCGGATGCGCGAGGTGATCGCTGAGCCGGTGGAGCTGTCGGGGCTGTCGCTGACCGTGGACGCCAGCGTCGGCATCGCGCTGGCTCCCGACCACGGCAGCAGCTGGGAGCTGCTGCTGAGCAGGGCCGACGCCGCGATGTACGTCGCCAAGCGCACCGGCTCCGGCGTGGAGTTCTACGCCGAGCACCGTGACGACTCCAGCGTCGACAAGCTGGCCCTGCTGGCGGAGTTCCGCACCGCGCTCGAGAACGACGAGCTGGCGATGTTCTACCAGCCGGTCTACTCGCTGGAGGACGGGGCCATCCTCAGCGCCGAGGCGCTGGTGCGCTGGCCGCACCCCGATCGCGGCATGCTGGTGCCCGACGAGTTCCTGCCCGTCGCGGTGGAGGCCGGGCTGAGCCGTCAGCTCACCGACGAGGTGCTGCGGATGGTGGTGGACCAGGCGGCACGCTGGCACGCCGACGGGTACGACGTCCCGGTGGCCGTGAACCTCACCCAGGCCGACATGACCGACAGCGAGCTGCTTCTGCGGGTCTCGTCCGCGTGCGAACGCGTCGGGCTGCCGCCGCGGCTGCTGCACCTGGAGGTGACCGAGTCCATCACCTCGGCGGTCGTGGAGCAGGCGATGCCGACGCTGCGGGCGCTCAGCGAGCACGGTCACGGACTGCTGCTCGACGACTTCGGCACCGGCTACTCGTCGCTGTCGTTCCTGCGCACCCTGCCCCTCGACGTCGTCAAGCTCGACCGCTCGTTCCTCGACGGCCTCGATCTGCCGGCCGCCGCCACCATCGTGCGTGCCACTGTCGACATGGCGCACGCGCTGGGCCTGCTGATCGTGGCCGAGGGTGTCGAGACCGCGGCCGCGATGGCGCAGGTGCGCGAGCTCGGCTGCGACGCCGTACAGGGCTTCTGGACGCACCGACCGGCTGCCGCGCACCAGGTCACGGCCTCGCTGCGGGCAGGGTTCGCGCCGCCCGAGAGCGCGTCGGCGCGCTAGGCGCGAGGACCGAGGAACCGACCCCGAACCGTGACGGGGGATACGCGGTCGGGGCCGGCCCGCAGGAAGCGTACAGCCCCGAGCGCATCCCGCCGACCAGCGCGAGCGTCGCCGCCCGGCCACGCTTGTCAGGAGCGCGACGGCTGCCCGCTGCGCAGCAGCCTCGATCCGACTGAGCTGTCCGAGGACTCCCGCACGATGAGCTGGGGGTAGAGCCGGATCTCGTCCGCGGGGGCACTCGCGGGAGCACCGCCCTGCTCGAGACGCTGCAGCAGCACGGAGGCTGCCTGCCCTCCCATCTCGTGGAGCGGGCTGCGCACGGTGGTCAACGGGGTCGGGAGCTCCGCGGCGATCGAGATGTCGTTGAACCCCACGACGGCCACATCGCGGCCGGCGGAGTGGCCGAGGTCGCGCAGCGCGCCCATCGCCCCGATCGCGGTGGTGTCGTTGACGGCGAAGATGGCTGTCGGTGGCTGGGGCAGCGCCATCAGCCGTCGGGTGACGGCGTGACCCGACTGCGCGTCGAATCCGGAGTGGACCACGCAGTCGGGGTGCAGGCCGATGCCCCGCTCCTGCAGGGCGGCCAGGCAGCCCTCCGTGCGGTCGATGCCGGTCGAGGCGTAGGGCTGGCCGGCGATGACGGCGATGTTGCGGTGCCCCAGGTCGGCGAGGTGGTTGCCGACGATCCGGCCGCCGGTCGTGTCGTCGCACGTGACGGACGGGTACGGGTGGTGGCGCCGGCTCACCAACACGAACGGCACCGCTCGGTCGGCAAGCTCGTCCAGAAACGGGTCATCGACCTGGGCGTCGCCGAAGACCAGGCCGTCGACGCCTCGCTGGATCAGGCGCTCGGCGCGGAGCCGCTGCTCGCGTGGGTCGTCCATGGTGTTGGCGACCACCACCTGGTAGCCGGACGCCGAGGCCCGCTCGTCGACGCCCTCGTAGATGGTGCTCAGCACGACATCGGTCAGCCGGGGGACGAGCACGCCGATCATCCGGGTGCGTTTGGTCCGCAGGCTGGCGGCGAAGAGATTGGGCTCGTAGTGCAGCTCGGAGGCCACCTGAAGCACCCGTTGCGCGGCCGGGGTCAGCGTCGGGTCGCCGTCCCGGGCCCGCGTCAGGACCCGCGACGCCGTGGACAGGCTCACGCCCGCCCGCTGCGCGATGTCCTTGAGCGTGACCGCCATCGACTTCTCCTCGTGCCTCGGGTGCGACCCCCGCCAGCCAACACAAGTTCGGCGGATCCCGCCCAGCCTATTGACCAGAGGGAATCGTTTCCATAGATTACGGCGAAACGATTCCATTGGGCGAGGAGTGGACAGGGTGGACGAGGTCTTGGAGTCCGAGACGGTGCGGGTGGCGTGCATCCAGATGGAGCCACACATCGGTGCGAACAAGGAGAACCTCGAGCGGTCGCTCGAGCTGTGCGCCGACGCGGTGAGCGCCGGAGCCCAGTTGCTGGTGCTGCCGGAGCTGTGCAACTCGGGCTACGTCTTCGCGACCCGCACCGAGGCCCGCGACGGCTCCGAGCCGGTCCCCGAGGGTCCGTCGACGTCAGCCTGGGTGTCGTTCTGCCGGGAACGCGGGGTGTACCTCGTCGCCGGCATCAACGAGCGCGAGGGTGACCGGCTGTTCAACTCGAGCGTGGTGATCGGGCCGGACGGTTACCTCGGCACGTTCCGCAAGGTGCACCTGTGGAACCGGGAGAACCTGTTCTTCGAGCCCGGCGACCTCGGCTTCCCCGTCTTCCACACGCCCATCGGCCGCATCGCCACCTTCATCTGCTACGACGGCTGGTTCCCCGAGGCCTACCGGGCCTGCGCCCTGCAGGGGGCCGACATCATCTGCATCCCCACCAACTGGGTCCCGATCCCCGGCCAGGCGGAGGGGTCGCCGGCGATGGCGACGGTGCTGGCCCAGGCGAACGCGCACAGCAACTCCGTCTACATCGCCGCCGCGGACCGGGTCGGCACCGAGCGCCGACAGCCGTTCAACGGGCAGAGCGTGATCGTGAGCTACACCGGGTGGCCGCTCGCCGGACCCGCCTCGCCGGACGACGAGGAGATCTTGTACGCCGACCTCGACCTGGGCATGGCTCGGGTAGCCCGCAACTGGAACGACTTCAACCAGCCGCTGCGCGACCGGCGCCCCGAGACCTACGGAGTCCTGACCGACCAGATGTGAGCACGACGCCCGTCCACCGACCACCACCCTGCCCCAGGAGCCACGATGTCCACTCCCCGTACCCTTCTCGATCGCCGCGCGCTGCTCAAGGCGGGCCTGTTCGGCGCCGCCGCCTTCTCCGCCCCTCCCCTGCTGTCCGCGTGCGCACCGAAGTCGGCGGGCAACGGTGGTGGCGGTGGTAAGGCCAACGGCCCCATCCGGGTCGGCGTCATCTCGCCGCTGAGCGGGGCGTGGACGGTCTACGGCAAGGCGCACTCGGCCGGCTTCGAGCTGGCCGTGGACGAGATCAACGCCGCCGGCGGCACCCTCGGCCGCAAGTGGGAGCTGGTGGTCGCGGACTCGAAGACCGAGCCGCAGGTCGTCACCGAGCAGGCCAACCGTCTCGTTCGCGAGGAGAAGGTCGACTTTCTAGCGGGCACCTTCAGCAGCGCCGAGCGCAACGCAGCCGCCCCCGTCGCCACCGCCGCCGACAAGCTGCTGCTCTACCCGACGTTCTACGAGGGCCAGAGCCAGAAGTTCTACCCCGGCGTGTGCAACCCGAACGTCTTCATGTTCGGGCCGGAGCCCTCGGAGCAGGTCTGGCCGCACCTGGAGTACGTGACCAGCAAGCACGGCGGCAAGTTCTTCATGATCGGCTCCGACTACGTGTGGCCACGGGAGACGAACCGACTCACGAAGCAGAAGCTGGAGGAGCTCGGAGGGTCCGTCGTCGGCGAGTCCTACATCCCGTTCAACACGCCGCAGTACGGCTCGGTGCTGAGCAAGATCAAGCGCTCCGGCGCCGACGTCATCTTCTTGACACTGACCGGCTCCGACACGGTGAACTTCCGTCGGCAGCTCGCGGCCGCCGGCATGAAGAAGGACTTCGTGGTGTGGACCGTGGACGACGAGGAGGCCGCAACCTCAGGCATCGGTCCGGAGGCAACCGAGGGGGACTACGTCAGCTTCGACTACTTCTGGTCGATCGACACGCCGAACAACCAGAAGTTCCGCAAGAAGGTGCAGCGCAAGTACCCGCGCGTCATCATGAACACCGTGGGGGTGGCGATGTACAACGCCGCTCACATGACCGCGATGGCGATCGACAAGGCCGGCGAGGTGAGCACCGACGCCGTCCGCTCGGCGCTGGAGGGGATGACCTTCGAGGGAGCCCCTCAGGGGTCTCTGACGATGCGAGCCGAGGATCACCAGGCCGTGCTGCCGTCGTACCTGGTCAAGGCGCGCCCGAAGTGGACCAGCCCGGACGACATGTTCGAGGTCGTGCACAAGGTCGACTCGGTGACGCCGCAGCCGGCGCAGTGCGACAAGCTGCCGCTGTCGAAGGCGTGACCCCGTGAGCGCCGTCCTCGCGGTCGTGATCGACCTCGTCACCTCGACTCTGGTGCTGGCCCTGGTCAGCCTGGGTCTGGCCGTCATCTTCGGTCTCGTGCGGGTGATCAACATGGGTCACGGCGCCATGCTCGCGCTGGGCGCCTACCTCACCTGGGCGGTCGCCGGCACGGGGGTGCCGTTCGTGCTCGCCGTCCTGGCCGCCACGGCCGGGGTCGCGGTCGTCGGCCTCGTCTTCGAGGTGCTGGTGATCCGGCACTTCTACGAGCAGCCCTTCGAGACCTTGCTGATCAGCTGGGGGTTCTACCTCGTGGTCACCGAGCTGATCAAGATCGTGTGGGGCTCGACCCTGAAGAACATCCGCAACCCGTTGCCGGGCACGTTCTCCCTGGCGGGTGCGGGGATCGGGCGCTACGAGGCGGTGGTGTGCGTGATCACCGTGCTGCTGCTCGTGGGTCTGGGACTGCTGCTGTACCGCACGAGCCTGGGCACCCGGGTCCGGGCGATGATCCAGAACCGTGAGATGGCCCTGATGCTCGGCGTCAACGCGCCGCTCATGTACCGAGGTGTCTTCGTGGTGGGCGCCGCCATGGCCGGACTCGCAGGCGGGCTCATCGCGCCCATGTTCAGCATCGAGCCGGACATGGGCGGGCTGTGGCTGGTGCGTTCGTTCTTCGTGGTGACCGTCGGAGGTCTGGGCGCGATCGTCGGCGGGACCCTGGTCGGGTCCACGCTCATCGGCGGCGCGACCACGATCTTCGCCCTGTTCACCCAGCAGGTGTTCGCCCAGACCGTCGTGTTCGCCCTCGCGGTGATCGCGTTGCGCTTTCGTCCCGTCGGCATTCTGGGGCGACGATGAGGGGGATCGCCACGGGGAGGACGGCGGCTCCGGAGGAGGCCAAGGCCTCGGTCTCCGGCTCGCCACGCCGCCGGCTGCCTCGCTGGTTCGACCTGCACAACGGCCTGGCGGTCGCGGTCTTCGTCGCCCTGTTCTACGTCCCGTACCTCACCGCCGGGTACGCCGTGTTCATCCTGCCGCAGTACATGCTCTTCGGCGTCCTGGCGCTCACGCTCTGCCTGCTCTGGGGTCTGGGTGGCATGGTGAGCTTCGGGCAGGGAGCGCTGTTCGCGGTCGGCGCCTACGCCTTCGGGATCACGCTGCAGCACCAGGACGGAGCCGTCGGTCCCTGGCTGGGGCTCTTGGTCGGGGCGCTTCTGGGGGCGCTGATCGCCGGCGTCATCGGCTACTTCCTGTTCACCGCCAACGTGCGGGACTCCTACTTCGTCCTGGTGACCCTGGCGATCTCGACGATCGTCTACGTCGTGGCCAACTCCCAGTCCGGGCTCACCGGCGGCTTCAACGGTATGTATGTCGACCGGGCGACCTTCTCGCTCTTCGGCGCCGTCGACGTGTCCCTGAAGGGCGACCTTTCGATGTACTACACGGCACTCGCCGTCACCGTGCTGGCCTACGTCGGCTTCCGGCTCCTGGAGGTCTCGGCCTTCGGTCGGATCCTGGTGAGCATCCGGGAGAACGAGGAGCGCACGCGAGCGCTGGGGTTCAACACCGCGCTGTACAAGACCGTGGCTTTCGCCATCTCGGGCGCGGTGGCCGCCGGGGCCGGTGGCCTCTATGCCACCGACGCCGGGTTCGTGTCGCCCAGCCTGGGGGGCGTGCTCTTCTCCACGGGCGTGGTGGTGTGGGTGGCCGTCGGTGGCCGCGGCTACTTCATCGGAGCGCTTCTCGGTGCCATCGGGATCTCGGCGCTGAGCAACGCGCTCAACTCGGTCATCCCCGAGTTCTGGCAGCTGATCCTCGGCGTGCTGTTCGTCCTGGTCATCGTGTTCTTCCGGCGGGGCCTGATCGGTTCCCTGCTGCAGATTCCCACCTACGTGCGAGGACGCCGCGATGAGCCAGCTACTTGAGGTCGAGGGCATCTCCAAGACCTTCGGGGGTGTCCGCGCCAACCACGACGTGTCGCTGAGCGTGGCCGAGTCCACGATCCGCTGCGTGGTCGGCCCCAACGGGGCGGGCAAGTCAACGTTCCTGAGCATGTTGTCAGGACACACGGCGCCCGACACCGGGACGGTCCGGTTCCGTGACCGGGACATCACCGGGTGGCCCGTGCACAAGGTGGCGAAGCTCGGGGTGGTGCGCAAGTTCCAGCGCCCCTCGTTCTATCCCGACCTGACCGTGGCCGAGAACCTCACGATCCCCGTGCTGGCAACGGGGGCGCGCGGCGGGCGGGTGGCGAAGGCCGTCGAGGACGTGGCCGGGCAGGTCAGCCTGCGCGACGCCTTGGGGGTCCGGGCCGCCCATCTCCCACATGGGCGCACCCAGTGGCTGGAGATCGGCATGCTCGTGGCGCGAGAGGCTCGGCTCATGCTGCTCGATGAACCCACCGCGGGGATGACTCCGGAGGAGACCACGCAGACCTCGAAGCTGATCGCTCGCCTCGTCGCCGACAACGGAGTCTCCGCCATCGTCATCGAGCACGACATGACCTTCGTCCGCTCGCTCAACTCGGAGGTCACCGTGCTGCACCTCGGAGAGGTGATCGCCGAGGGTCCGATGTCGGTCGTGGAGCGTGACGAGCAGGTCCGGGCCGTCTACCTGGGAGAGGAGGTCGACTGATGCTGAGGGTGAGCGAGGTCGTGGCGGGCTACGGGCGCGGGGTGGTGCTGCACGACCTCTCGTTCGCCGTGGAGGAAGGTGAGGTTCTTGGCGTGCTCGGCCGCAACGGCATGGGCAAGAGCACGTTGATCCGGGTACTGGCAGGGCTCCTGCGGCCACGGTCCGGACGCTTGGAGGTGGGTGACGTCGACCTGACCAAGGCGCCTGCACACGTGCGCGCCCGGCACGGGATCGCCGTCGTACCCCAGGGTCGCGGGGTGTTCTCCGACCTGTCCGTGGCAGAGAACCTGACGCTCGGTCGGCTGGCAGCCGGCCGTCGGGTCCGTCCCGGGAGGCTTCAGGAGGTGCTCGACTACTTCCCGCGCCTCGCCGAGCGGACCGGCCAGCGAGCGGGCACGATGAGCGGTGGCGAGCAGCAGATGCTCGCCATCGGCAGGGCGATGATGGCCGAGCCTCGCATCCTGCTGCTCGACGAGCCCTCCGACGGCATCATGCCGGTCCTCGTCCAGCAGATCGCCGACAACATCAAGGACATCAACCGCAACGAGGGCCTCACCACGGTCGTCGTCGAGCAGAACGTCCCGATGGTGGCGCGGATGTCGAGCCGCTGCCTGATCCTCGAGAGCGGCAGGATCGTGGCCGACGGGTCGATGGACGAGCTGAAGACCGCCGGGACGGTCGAACGGCACCTCGGTGTCTGACCTCTCGGCGCCCGGGTGTGGCCGGGCCACGGGCCGAGTGGCCGTGGTCTCCACCGGTGGCACCATCGCGTCGATCAGCGGCAGCGACGGTGCCGGTCTCGGGGCCTCGCTGCCCGTGCGAGAACTGCTGCGCAGCGCCGGACTGGAGGATGCTGTCGGCCCAGTGGTCGGCCCAGCTGGTCGACCTGGCGACGGTGAACAGCTGGAGCGTCGACCCGGGCCTGATGTGGCAAGTGGCCGTGACGGTCGCTGACCTGGCTGCGCGCGACGACGTCGCCGGTGTGGTCGTGACCCATGGGACCGACACGTTGGAGGAGACCGCGTTCCTCGTCGACCTCCTGGTCGACACCGACAAACCAGTGGTCTTCACCGCGGCCATGCGCAGTGCAGACGACCCGTCGCCCGACGGCCCCCACAACCTCAGGTCGGCGCTGCGGGTCGCGTGCTCTCCCCTGCTGCACGGGCGGGGGGCCGTGGTCTGCCTCGACGACCAGCTCCACGCAGCGCGCTGGGTGCGCAAGGGACACACCCACAGTGCCGCAGCATTCGCGTCCTTTCCTGCGAGAACGATCGGCTGCGTCGACCCGGAGGGCTCGGTGCGTCGTACGACGGGTGCGCTGCCGCGTTGGACGCTCCCGACCGCTCTGGCCTCGGGTCCTCCACCCGCGGACGACGTACCGGTGGTGCAGGCCTACAGCGGGATGTCCGCCGAGGTGCTCGACGCCGTGGTGGCGGCGACCCGTCCGCGCGGGATCGTGCTCGAAGGTTTCGGCCAGGGACACCTGCCCGCCTCGGTCGTCGCCCCGATCCGGGCGCTCGTCGATGAGGGGGTCGTCGTGGCGGTGGCTACCAGGGTGCCCGCCGGCGGCACCTGGGCGACCTACGGTGGTCCGGGCGGCGGAACCGACCTGGCCGCCCGCGGCGTGTGCCGGGCCGGAGACCTCAGCGCCGCGAAGGCGCGGCTGCTGCTGCTCGCCTGCCTGGCGGGTCGCCCGCCGGCGACCGCCCGCACGCTGTTCGACGAGGCCGTCGCCGTCCTCGGCCGCGGTGCAGAGCGGTGACCCCCCGGATGAGTGACGAGGAGTGACGATGGGTGACACAGCCAGCCTGGACCTGGCCCGACAGCTGATCCGTCTGCCGAGCACGCCCGGGAGCGGAGGAGAGCCCGCTGTCGCTGCTCTGCTCGCGGACCGGCTCGAGAGCGCCGGTCTGGACGTCGAGGTGGACGCCTACGAGGACGACCACGTCAACGTGGTGGCGCGGTGGGGGGACCCCGACCGCCCGGCGGTCTGCCTGTCCGGACACCTGGACACCGTGACCGTGGTCGAGGACGACTGGAGCGTCGACCCGCACGGTGCGGGCATCGACGGCTCTCGCCTCTACGGCCGTGGCGCGGTGGACATGAAGACGGGGGTGGCTGCGCTGGTGCGGGCGGTGGAGGAGTACGTCGCCTCGCCCCCGTCCGCCGCAGTCCCCGTGTCCCTCGTCCTGACCGCTCAGGAGGAGGTGGGCAGCTTGGGGGCGTCGGCGCTGGCCCGCGAGAGCGGGCTGCTGCCGGCGAGCCGCTGCCTGCTGATCGCCGAGCCGACGTCGAACCAACCGGTGGTGGGTCACCGGGGTGCCGTGTGGCTGGACGTCGTGGCGCACGGCCGCTCGTGCCACGGCTCGACCCCGCAACTGGGGGAGAACGCGATCGAGAAGCTGATGGACGCGCTCCTCCTCGTGCGCGGCTGGGCCGCCGAGAACGAGGTGTCGCACGACATCCTCGGCCACCGCACCCTGAACATCGGCCGCTTCCGAGGTGGCGCACTGCGCAACATCGTCCCGGACGCGGCCATCGCGGAGCTGGACTTCCGGACCCCTCGCGCGCAGGACGCCACTGAGCTGTCGAGCAGTCTGGCGGCGCTGGTCGGCGAGGGCCTGGATGTCCAGGACGTGCTCAGCCTCCCGCCGGTCTTCACAGACCCCGACTCCCCGTGGGTCGAGCTGGTCCGCGACGCCGTACGCGGGCACATCGCACTCGGCGACGGTCCCGCCGTCGCCCGCTTCTTCACCGACGCCAGCATCCTGACCGGTGCGCTGGGCGATGTGCCTACCGTGATCTGCGGCCCGGGGTCGCCGGACCAGGCGCACGTGGTGGACGAGTGGTGCGACGTCGATGAGGTCCGCGTGGCTACACAGATCTACGGCGACCTGTTACGCGCTGTCTCGCAGGCCTCCCGAGACGGCCGAGACTGGTCCTGAGGACGCCGGGCCACTCGGATCGCTCCCCCTTGCAGGGCGAAGTCCTCCCGAACCGGACTCGTTTCGTTGGATCGCTCTCGCGAGCCTGAAAAGCGTCCTAGGTGTCGTCAGTTCAGCGTCTCGATGAGCGAGTAGTAGGTCTGCTCGAGCTCGCCTTCGCTGCTGGTCACCACCACGGCATCTGGCCGTTGGACGAGTAGACGTTCGAGTGCCGCGTGCTTGTGAGCAAGCATCGCGTCACCCCCCTGTGCGGCCACGAGAGTGCGCACGTGATCGTGCCAGGGATCCTCATGCTCGGACTGGCCCCGCCGGTGAAATCGCGCCACCGATGCGGCTGGCGTGTCCATCAGCATGCGCTCGATGAACTGTGCTCCAGCGTGGGTGGCAGACTCCTCGAACCGAGACAGCTCGACGGGGTCTATCGACATCTGTGGGAGCACGACGTCGTTTCCGTTGCGAAGGTACGCCTCGATCATGGCGAGCGCTGCGGGCCGAATGAGAGCACCGGCACGGGCGAAGTCACTCTGCCATCCACCGATCAGGGTTCTGAGCACGTCGACATCGCAATTGAGCACTCCCGGATGTGCATCGACGAACCGCCTTGCCAGAGTGGACTTGCCGATCCCGGGGGGCCCGTTGAGGTGGATAAGCCGGCTCATGACCTTCGACCCTAGTGGCAGCGAATGACACCGCCGAGTGAGCCCGCCAGACGTCCCCAGCTGCGAGAGGATGTCGGCGGCCGTGTGCAATGATCGCGCCGACCAGAACCGTCCAAGGGGGACTCCGATGCAGATGAAGCTAGAACTGATCCCGCTCCCGGTGTCGGACGTGGACCGAGCCATCGCCTTCTATGCCGACACCCTCGGCTTCCAGAAGGACCATGACGTGCAGCCCAGCGAGGGCATCCGGGTCGTCCAGCTGACCCCAGAGGGCTCGGGCTGCTCGGTCGGTTTCGGGACAGGGCTCGATGTCTACGCGGGTGAACCCGGCAGTGTCAGAGGCGTGCACCTGGTGGTGGAGGACATCACCGAGGCACGCGCCGAGCTCGTCCGCCGGGGTGTGGAGATCGGCGAGATCCGGGACTTCGGGGGCGGCGTCAAGGG
Organism: uncultured Actinomycetota bacterium; assembly: GCA_963810435.1. Lineage (GTDB taxonomy): Bacteria > Actinomycetota > Actinomycetes > Propionibacteriales > Nocardioidaceae > Nocardioides_B. Next base: position 545,227 of record CAWENL010000003.1, on the reverse strand, counting down.
AGCAGACTTCTCCGATCCTGACGGCAACTCGTTCGAGCTGCAGGAGATGGCGTGGCGCAAGGGCGCGACGTACTAGGAGCCTGTTGTGTCGACGGTCGAGAGGACGACTGGCGGATCGAGGTCGCCGGTACTCCGCACCTATCGCCGCCGCTACTCGACAGGCGACTCTTCGTGTTCCTCGGCTTCGTCACATGCGGTGGGTAGCCGAGCTGTCGGCGACTGAAAGGCCGCGGCTCGCCACGCCGCCCAGTAGCGGCCGAACGGGGCGTCCGCCACTGCCATCTCCTGCCGTCGGTGGTGGGCCTTCATCCCATCACAGCCGTCGACCGCAGGGCGGTTCCGCTGCGCTTCGAGTCGATCGCTCATCGGCATAACAAGCAGATCCGGATGTTCACGAAGTCGCGTTAGCCGTAGCCGACGCCACTTACGGCTCGGTGAGTGTTGAAGATCAGGCTGATCCGACGCGCGCCGTAGTCAGCGGTGACAAACCCGCGCTCGGGAACCTCGCGAACGATCCATCCTCCCGCGATCGCCGGAGGAACTCCGTCATGTTCGGAGAGTCTCGGTGCCACGGACGGCTACCGGAGGAGCAACCTACTCCGGGCGGGTCCCGAGGAGCCGCACCCGGATCGTGGCTTGACCGCGCGCCGGCGTCAGGCCATAGCCTGACCGCCGTGGCCACCTTCGCCGACGAGATGCTTTCGCGGGTCCCGTCGTCCCTTCGCGTGCCTGAGCCACTGCGGTGGCTGTTCGAGTGGGTCGAAGCAAGCGGGTTCGTTGCGACCGGCAAGGATGGCGACCTCTATGGATCGCTGTCTGGTCGATGGCCCGATGGCCCGGGTACCAACCTGCTGCTTCGCGGCCAGCCTCGGGATGAACTAGTCGCATCGTGGCACGGCCGGGATCTCATCGTCCACATGGGGTCAGGCAGTGGATCAATGTTGACGTGCGTCCTCGGTGAGGATGCGGTGGACTTCCTGCGTTTGATAGCCATTGGCTACGACGAGATCTGCTGGAACGAGGACTGGGATCGTCCGCCGGCATCCGAGCACTCCTCTGTCAACGAGCCCTACCGTTGTTGGGTCGAGGCGACCTTCGATGTGACGATCCCGACTACAGCGGTCGAGATCATCCCGGCGCCGGCGGAAATGGGAGACGAGGATTCTGGCGACATTTGGTGCGAGTGGGTGAACGCCCTAACGACCTGACCGGTTGGCGCAGTGGAGGTAGCTCCAAACATCGATGGTGATGGCGACGCCGAGGCAGCCGAGTGCGATCCCGGTGCAAGCGGCCCGTCGGCCCCTCAGGGGGATCCTGCACGACGCGATCCGGGCTGCCATCTTCAGTGCCCGATTCGGTCCCAACCGGGCTCTTCCGGGCGAGCCGCCGGAGATCGAGGTCATGAACACCGAGGAGCAGTTCGACATGGCCTTCGGTGTGTTTCAGCGGCTCCCCAATGTGGGCGCAGACGTTAGCAAGCTGGACTCGGCCGGAAACCCTGCACTCATGCGCGCAGTTCTCGACGCCAGGCAGATCGTGTCTGAGCCGCCACATCACGACCTGATGGATGATCTGCGGCGCGTCTTCTCGGCTCTTCTGCATGCAGGCGCAGACCCTGCGTGGGTCGACTCGCGAAGTCAACAACCATTGACGGACGCCGTCTCAGGCACGAGCGTTCGCCAGCTTCTGCCCTTGGTCGGTTGAGGGTTCGGTCGGCTCTCGCCAGTGGCCGCACCTACCTGATAGCCGCAGTAGGCAGAGCCCACGAGCTTTTTCGTCCGGCATGACCCAGGTGGGTCGTGTCTAGGCGCTGCGGCGGTCTCCATCGTCGCGAACGCCGTCCTGCAGCAGCCATCGGACGATGACGAAGACGTCACCGACCGGCTGCATGCGTCCCAGCGGCGGCCTTTTCCCTCGACATCGAATGCCTTTGCAGGATGCCGGCCTGCGCTGTCGTGGGCCCCGTGGGGATCGAACCCACAACCCGCGGAAGCCTTGTCGCCTGGTGCGGGCTGGTGGGCGAGCCCGGTTTGCGCCTGAACTGACGAGGTACTGCGGACGCGAGTGAAGGAGCTCGTAACCGATGGCGTACCGGCGCACCAGCGCGTCACGCAGGGTGTCATCGAAAGGAGCAGCCGCCGGTCGAGGAACGCGCGACCAGCGGCAGGTGAGTGCGTTTTTCAGAGTTGTCGGACCTCTAGTACGAGTCGCATGCTGAGGCAATGACGCGGGAGCCCATCCGCCATGAACACCCCGTGTTCACGGTTGCCCGCGTCGCGGAGGCCGACTGGAACCATCTGAGGGCTGTGCGTCTTGCTGCCTTGGCCGACTCGCCGGCAGCGTTCGGCTCCGACCATGCGACCGAAGAAGAGTTCTCGGAGGATGACTGGCGCGAGTGGGCGCGTGACCGGCCCACGTTCCTCGCCTTCCACGGTCGCACACCTATCGGAATGGCTGCTGGTGTCTCCAGCGACAAACCCGACGAACGAAAGCTGATCGCAGCATGGGTGCATCCTGACCACCGTGGTCAATCGGTTGCCGCAGCACTGGTTGAGGCTGTTGTGCAGTGGGCGAGGGCTGAGGGGGCGGCGCAGGTGAGCCTGTGGGTCACCCAGACCAACGAACCCGCCGTCCGTCTGTATGAACGGCTGGGCTTCGCGCCAACAGGAGCCAGCAAGCCCCTTCCGAGTGACCCTCGGTTGACGGAAGACCAATTGGTGTTTCGCGTCGGCTGACCGCGCACGCTATCTGCCTCAGATGAGTGCGTTCTCTCGTGTCAGGCTCCGATTCGCCGAATCACGTAGCGACGCGAGAGCACCGGGACGAACAGGGACGCCAGGGCAACAAGGCACGGCGGCCAAGAGTTGGAGGGCGTCGGTTACGTCACCGCGCCCCACGGCTTTCCCTGCCCCGATCAGGCTGGCAGGCGGAAGTAGGAACCAGCCCAGCACAACGCCGGCCAGTTCTCGCGAGCGCGCCAGCTCAGGAAGTCGGTCAATGAGCCCTCGTGCCGTGACCTGTGTTGCTGGCGCTCGACACCCCTGTGACTCATGCGCCCAGTGTGCTGCACGCATCCGTCGGTGGATCCGCAGATCCGCAGATCGGCATTGCAGCGCGCGGATCGCCCGCCTGAGCGGACGGTCACTCCACGGGAAATGCGGTGGTGACTGGTTTCCGCTACTGATGAACTGGCGTGCCACCGTGGGTCTGCCAAGTTGATGGAGGTGGTCGTTGTGACGGGCTATGACGCGCTTGCCGAGGTGTACGAGTGGCTTATCTCGGACGCGAAGTTGACTCCAGCCGAGTTCGTGGCGGCGTTCGATGACGTCATCGGTCTGCTTCCGCCAAACGCTCACGTCCTCGATAGCTCATGCGGTACCGGGCAACTGGCTGTAGGTCTCGCGGGTCTCGGCATGCAGGTTGTTGCGAGCGACGCCAGCGCAGCGATGGTTCGTCGGACTGAAAAGCTGGCTGAGGAGTTCGCTGCATCTTTACGGACAGTTCGAGCCGGCTGGCACGAGTTGCCCGACCATTTCGACGACGCCAGCTTCGACATGGTGTTCTGCGTCGGCAACTCCTTGCACCATGCCGAGGGCGTGAGCGGCAGGTTGGCCGCACTGGAGTCGATGGCACGCCTACTGCGTCACGGAGGACGCTTGGTTCTCACCTCCCGGACTTGGGAACTCGTTCGCGCGGGCGGCTCCCGGCTGGACATCCGTGACCAACTGGTCCGCCGAAATGGCCGCGATGCCCTCGTCATATATCGCTGGGAGATTGCGCCGCACTGGGAGCAGGAGCACCACATCGAGATTGCTGTCGCGCAAGTCGGCGCGGATGGGTCGGTCCTTGTCTGCTCGGAACTGTTGTCGTGCTGGCCCTACCGACACGACGAACTCGGTTCTGAGTTGCACAGCGTCGGGCTAAGGGTCGAGAAGAGCACGTTCGACCCGGAGGCCGAGGGTTACCTGGTGTTGGCGACCAAGGCGTAGGCACACTCGTCCCCGCATTCATCCCCTCGGGCAGATTCTGACGGTCCTGTTGGAGGTGCTCAGGTCGCTGACCTGGGCTTTGGTGGGCCCCGTGGGGATCGAACCCACAACCCGCGGATTAAAAGTCCGCTGCTCTGCCAGTTGAGCTAGGGGCCCCGGGTCGGGGAGGGCACCCGACGGGCACCTCCGCGACCGGCGCTCATCATCGCAGAGCGCCGGTCGGTCGACCCGGGGGGCGCTCAGTTGAACAGGTGACGCCCGCACTGCGGCCACGGGCTCGAGCCCGCGCGACGGAACAGCGTCTGGGCGCGCATCGTCTGCTCGCCCGCCGAGGCCCGGCTGGGGCTGCCGGAGCCGCCGACTGAGCGCCAGGTGGACCGGCTGAACTGGTAGAGGCCGTAATAGCCGGCAGGGTTGTAGGCACGCGGGTTGCCACCGGACTCGCAGCGGGCGAGCGCGGCCCAGTTCAGGCCGCCCACGCGGTCGCCGGACCGGGACGGCGCCAGGCTGCGGGAGGAGCGGGAGGACGTGGTGCCCCGCACGTGGCTCCACAGCAGCTTGCCGACCATGCCGGTGCGGTGCCGGTGGTGAGTGGCCTGCCACCGGAGGACGGCACCGCGGGTGATCGGGCCGAAGTAGCCCGACCGCGGCCGGACATGGAGGTAGCGCTGGAGGGCGACGACCTTGGAACCGTGGTCGCCCTGCACGAGGACGATGTAGGAGCTCCGGGCCTGGGCGGGGACGGCGGTGCCGACCACGGTGATGGCGCTGGCCACGACGAGGAGCAGGACGGTGAGCAGACGGCGGGTGCCGGCACGCAGGACTGAGTGCATGAGGGGGCCTCGACCACGCCTGCGGAGTCAGCTGTCGGGTTCGGGCCGTGAGGCTGGCCCGGCCGCGGGTGCGGCTTCACCCCGAGGACGACGTGGTTCCGGTGTCGCCCGAAATTGGGTCCCCCGCTCCTGCTCCGTATCGGACGGGGCCCGGCCGCCGGAGCAGGATTCGGCGTCGCGGTCGGGGAGCCTGCGTCTGCCGGCCCGGAAACCACCGTGACTGCTGTGACTCGGCGTGTCAATGGTGCCTAGGCAGCGAAAGTTGTGGTATCAGCCGATTTCCACGGAACCGCGACCGGTGCAGCCCTGCAGCTTCTCCCTGGTCGTCGGCAGGGGGTCCTGCGCGACCGACTCCCTGGGCGTCGAGCACCCGGTACTCCACCGAGTACGACGTCCCGGCCGGTTCGGGCCCCCGCAGCCACGTCTGCAGGTGGGCGAAGCCGTTCTGGGCGCGGGTCGTGAACCACGGGCCCGGCACGTCGTCGACCCAGTAGCGCTGCCGGATCGTGCGCACGTCGGGGGAGACGACCAGCCAGCTGGTCATGCGGAAGCCGTCGAGCACCCGGGTGGCGCCGTCGCACCGCCACACCGAGCGGCCGGTCGACAGGTGGCGCACCGGGTTGCCCCGCGAGACGGTCGGCACCGGCACCTGGGCGGGCCGGTCGGCACCGAGCTCGTCACACAGCCGGAGCTCGCCCGCCCGGTTTGCGCAGCACGAAGACGGGTTTGTCGCCCTCCGAGCGCCGCTGCTGCACGCCGTACAGCACGTCGACCTGCGAGGGGTCGGAGGCGAAACCGGGGACGAGGCAGCCCGCCACCTGCTCGGCGCTGGTCACCTCTCACAGGCCGGCTCGGCTCAAGTCGGCGGCTCGCGGAGCCGACCACAAGAGGGAGCCCAACATGCGACGGGACGACGTCCCGCCCCCTCCACCCGACCCGGGAGCGATGTGCCGGTGAGCCCTCGTCCGATGATCCGCCTGGCCAGCCTGGTGGCGGTCGGCGCGCTGACCGCTGCCGTCGCTCCGGTCGTGACGACCTCTGCCGAGGCACGCCCCTCGTCGTCGACGATCAGGGTCGCGACGCGGGCGAACCCCCACAACCCGCTCGCCGGACGCCGTTGGGGGGTCTACAAGGGGCGCACCGACCAGGCGTGGCAACCCTACGACCGGGCGACCGGCCAGCGCCGCAAGCTGCTCGCCAAGATCGCCCTGCGACCCCGGGCCACCTGGTTCGGGGCATGGACCTCGAACGCCGAGATCGGCAAGAAGGTCCGCAAGTACATCGCCAACATGTCCGGTGGGAACCGCCGGACCCTGGTGCAGATGGCCGTGTTCCGGATGAAGCCGTGGGAGCACAAGGCCTGCAAGCGGCTGCCCACCAGGGCCGAGCGGGCCAGCTACAAGCGGTGGATCTCTCGCTTCGCGCGTGCCGTCGGACGCCAGCACACGGCGATCATCCTGCAGCCCGACGGGCCGTTCGCGCTGTGCGCGCCGCACCACTCGAAGGCGCCCTCGCACCTGATCGGGTACGCCGCCCGGAGGTTCTCCGCGCTGCCCCACACCAGCGTCTACATCGACGCGGGAGCCTCGGACTGGCCGAGCAAGAACCCGAAGAGGGCCGCCGACATCCTGATGCCGGCGAGCATCCGGGCCGCGCGGGGGTTCGCGCTGAACTCGACGCACTACGTGTCGACCGCCAGCGACGTCGCCTTCGGGACCCGGATCGTGCGTGAGCTCGCCCGGCGCGGCGTGCGCGGCAAGCACTTCGTGATCAACACCGCCCAGAACGGCCGGCCCTTCACCTACGGCCGGGCGCGCGGCCACAACTTCGACAACTCCCCGGTCTGCCGCAGTCGGCACGACACCCGCTGCGTCACGCTCGGCATCCCGCCGACCACGAGGGTCGCCGACAAGCGGTGGAGTCTGGGCCACCGGAACCGGCACAGGGCGGCTCGCCACGTCGACGGGTTCCTCTGGTTCGGGCGCCCGTGGCTCTACATGCAGGCCTCCCCGTTCGTGAAGCACCGTGCCCTCCAGCTGGCCCGCACCACGCCGTACTGAGCCTCCGATCGGCGCCCGACTCGGAATTTGGGCCCTTAGTTGATAGGGTCGTGCGCGCAGCAGGTGCAAGTTCCAGCAGGTACGCCCGCGGAGTTTGTGATCCGACGGCGTTTTCTCTTGAGTTGAGCAACAGCTTTTCGAGGGGGCTCGGCGTTTCACCGCATCTGCCGCGGGGCCGCCGAGGTGGCGGTTCCACGCCCCTGTATGAGGAGTAACAGCGCATGGCTCAGGGCACTGTCAAGTGGTTCAACGCCGAGAAGGGCTTCGGCTTCATTGCGCAGGAGGACGGCGGCGACGACGTTTTCGTGCACTACTCGGCCATTCAGATCCAGGGCTACAAGTCCCTGGACGAGAACCAGAAGGTCGAGTTCGACGTCACGCAGGGCCCGAAGGGTCCGCAGGCGGAGAACGTTCGCCCGGCCTGACCTCCGACTGGCCCTTCGGGGCCACGGCGTCACAGGCTCGAGAGAACAACGTCTGACCATTCAGACAACAGGAGGACCCCGACGGGCTACCCGTCGGGGTCCTTTTGGTTTCCCCGAAATGACTATGGGTACAAGGCCCGCTGGTCAGCGACAATGGACTCCCCGGGAGCAGGCACCACGTCTGTCGTCAGGAGTGATCGCATGGCAGAGAAAGGCGGCGGCGTCATGGACGACCAGCTGAACGTCCCGCTCGAGGATGCCGAGCTGCTCGCCGAGGTCGAGCTCACCACCAACCTCATCATCGCCGCCAGTGAGTCCGACGCCTCGCTCCCCCAGGACGAGGTCGACCGGCTCCTGGGCCTGGACGCCGACGCCGACCGGGTCAGCGCGATCCCCGTGCAGCACGCCCGCCACAGCGCCTGACAACCCGCCTGACAACCCGCCAGACAGCGCTCAGCCGCGACCTCGGCCGCCCGCGAACCTCCGCAGCCGCAGCGAGTTCCCCACCACGCACACGCTCGACGCCGCCATGGCGGCGCCCGCGATCATCGGGTCGAGCAGCCCCAGGGCGGCCACCGGCAGGCCCACCACGTTGTACGCGAAGGCCCAGAACAGGTTCTGCCTCACGATGCGCAGCGTGTGCCGGGACAGCTCGATGGCGTCCGCGGCGCCGAGCAGGTCGGCACGCGTCAGCGTCAGGTCGCTGGCCTCGATCGCCACCGCGGTGCCGCTGCCCATCGCCACCCCGAGGTCGGCCTGCACGAGCGCCGCGGCGTCGTTGACGCCGTCGCCCACCATCGCCACCGTGGCACCGCCTCGCTGCAGCTGCTCGACCGCCCGCGCCTTCTCCTCAGGTGCGACGCCGGCCAGCACGTCGTCGATCCCGACCTGCGCCGCCACCGCCGACGCCGTCGTGGCGTGGTCACCGGTGAGCAGCACCGGACGCAGGCCGAGACCGCGCAACCGGCGCACCGCCTCGGTGCTCGTGGGCCGGATCGTGTCCCCGACGTCGAAGACGGCTGCCGGCTTGTCGTCGATCTCCACGAGGACGGCGGTGCGTCCTGCCTGCCTGGCGGTGACCACGGCCTGCGCCAGCGCGTAGGGGAGTCCCTCCGACCGGTCGCCCCCCTCGAGGTCGCCCTCCGGCAGGGCCACCTCGGGGGCCTTCGCGACCCGCACCCGGCGGCCGTCCACGATGCCCGAGACGCCGGCGCCGCGGTGGTTGACGAACTGCTCGACTGTGGGCGGTGCCGCCTGCCAGGGCTGCGGGCCGACGACGTCGACGTACCGGGCCACGGCTCGGCCGACGGGATGCTCGGAGGAGGCCTCCAGTGCGCCGGCCAACCGGACCGCCTCGGCGTGAAGGGCCACCACCTCGTGCACGGTCATCTCACCCGTGGTCACGGTGCCGGTCTTGTCGAGCACGACCGTGTCCACGCGCCGGGTGGACTCCAGCACGGCTGCCTCGCGGATCACGATGCCGAGCTGCGCGGCGCGGCCGGTGCCCACCAGCAGGGCCATGGGCGTCGCGAGACCGAGCGCGCAGGGGCAGGCGATGACGAGCACCGCGACGGCGGCGGTGAAGCCGTGCACGGGCGACCCGGCGAGTGCCCACACCGCGAAGGTCAGCACTGCCAGCGCGAGTACGACGGGCACGAACACGGCGCTGACCCGGTCCGCCAGCCGCTGCACGGGCGCCTTCGTGCTCTGGGCGTGCCGGACCGCATCGGCGATCCGGGCGACGGCGGTGTCGCCCCCGACCCTGGTGACCTCCACCAGCAGCCGACCGTCCGCGTTCAGCGTCGCACCGGTGACGGCGTCGCCCGGACCTCGTTCGACCGGCACGCTCTCGCCGGTCAGCATCGACTCGTCGAGTGCCGAGTGGCCCTCCAGCACCAGGCCGTCGGTCGCGACCTGCTCGCCGGGCCGGACCAGGAAGCGCATCCCGGGGCGCAGTCGCTCGACGTCCACCTCCTGCTCGGTGCCGTCGTCGTCCACGAGCGTCGCGCGCTTGGCGCCCAGGGCCAGCAGCTCGCGCAGCGCGGACCCGGCGCGGTGCTTGGCGCGGGACTCGGCCCACCTCCCGAGGAGCAGGAACGTCGTCACGGTGGTGGCCACCTCGACGTAGGAGTGTCCGCCGCCGACGGCCGCCTGCACCACCGACCACCCGAACGCGACCAGCGTGCCGAGCGAGACCAGGGTGTCCATGGTGCTGGCACCGTGCCTGGCGTTGACGGCCGCCGCGCGGTGGAAGGGCCACCCGGCCCAGAGCACGACGGGTGCCGCCAGCAGCAGAGCGACCCACCGCACGGCGGAGGAGTCGGGGACCCCGGGCGCCATGGTGAGGACGACCACGGCGAGCGACAGGGGAGCGGCCAGCAGCAGCCGCCTGCGGCGGTCGTCGGCCAGCCGCTGCTCCTCGTCGCTGGCAGCGGCCGCCGCGTCCTCCCCCGCCGGGGTCGCGGTGTAGCCGGTCTCCTCGACCGCCCGCACCAGCGTGGCCACGTCGACGCCTCGCGGGTCGTACTCGACGGCCGCGGACGCGGTGGCGAGGTTGACGGTGGCCTGGACCCCGTCGAGCCGGTTGAGCCGGGTCTCGACGTGACCGACGCACGAGGCGCAGGTCATGCCGCCGACCAGCAGGTCCACGCGCTCGGTCACTGAGGTTCCTCCTCGGGGGGTGGTGGGCTGGCGGTCCGCTCGGGTCCCGCTCACGTGCGCAGCAGCCGGGCGATCGCGGCTGACGCCTCGGCGACCTTGTCGTCGGCGGAGGCTCCGCCGGCCTGGACGGCGTCTCGGACGCAGTGACCGAGGTGGTCCTCCACGAGCCCGACGGCGACGCCCTGCAACGCCTTGTTGACGGCGGAGACCTGGGTGAGGATGTCGATGCAGTAGACGTCCTCGTCGACCATCCGCTGCAGCCCCCGCACCTGACCCTCGATGCGGCGCAGCCGGGCGAGGTAGGCGGCCTTGTGGTCGTGGTAGCCGTGCGTCTCGGACATGGCCCGAGTTTATACCCCTCCCGGGTATACCCCGCGGCGCGGGTTGCACGCTGCACGTCCGTTGGCCCTAGCATGTCCCACGGCTTCATCGGTGGACCACCCTGCGTGGTCTGGCGGTGATCGAGCTCTTCTCCTCCCTGAACCCAGGAGTTCGCCGTGGCACTGCGCTTCCGCCCAGTTGACACCTCGTTCTACGACCTCTTCACCCAGATGGCCGGCCACCTGGTCGACGGCGCCGCCCTGCTCGCCGAGATGCTCGGTGAGGGGAACGACCGCGAGGGCATCGCTCAGCGGATGCGCGACGCCGAGCACGCGGCCGACGAGACCACCCACGGCATCGTGCGGCGGGTCAACACCACCTTCGTGACCCCCTTCGACCGGGAGGACATCTACGCGCTCGCCTCCGGGCTCGACGACATCATGGACTTCATGGAGGAGGCCGTCGACCTGACGCTGCTCTACGAGGTCTCGCGGCTGCCCAAGGAGCTCGCCAACCAGGTCGAGGTGATCCAGCGCTGCGCCGAGCTCACCGCCGCGTCGATGCCTCGGCTGCGCACGATGCAGGACCTCGAGGAGTACTGGATCGAGATCAACCGACTGGAGAACCTCGGCGACAAGAGCTACCGACGGATCCTGGCCAAGCTGTTCAGCGGCAAGTACGAAGCTCTCGAGGTGCTCAAGCTCAAGGACGTCGTCGACTCCCTCGAGGCCGCCATCGACGCGTTCGAGACGGTCGCGAACACCGTCGAGCAGATCGCCGTCAAGGAGGGCTGACGGTGGAGCTCGCGATCGTTGTCGCGGTCGTCGTCGTCGCTCTGGGTTTCGACTACACCAACGGCTTCCACGACGCTGCCAACGCCATCGCCACCTCGGTGTCGACGAGGGCGCTGACGCCGCGGATCGCCCTCACGCTGGCGGCGATCATGAACTTCGTCGGCGCGTTCCTGGGGCAGAAGGTCGCGCAGACCGTCTCCGAGGTGATCTCGCCGCCGAGCGGCAGCCACGGGCTCGTCGTCGTGCTCGCCGGCCTGATCGGCGCCATCTCCTGGAACCTGATCACCTGGTACTTCGGGCTGCCGTCGTCCTCCTCCCACGCGCTGATCGGCGGACTGGTGGGCGCCGCGCTGGCGGCGCTCTCGGTGGGTGCCACCGTCAGCGTCAACTGGCCGACGATCCTGGAGAAGGTCGTCATCCCGATGGTGGTCTCGCCGCTGGTGGGCTTCGGGCTGGCCTTCCTCGTGATGCTGTCGTTCATGTGGATCCTGCGACGTCGCAACCCGCACCGGGTCAACCGCGGCTTCCGCTTCATGCAGACGCTGTCGGCGGCCGCCCTCGCGCTGGGCCACGGCCTCCAGGACGCGCAGAAGACCATGGGCGTGATCTTCCTGGCCCTGGTCACCACCGGCCACGCCCAGGCCGACGACGGCCTGCCGCTGTGGGTGATCTTCGCGGCCGCCTCGGCGATCTCGCTCGGCACCTACTCCGGTGGCTGGCGCATCATGCGCACGCTCGGCCGACGGATCATCCACCTCGACCCGGTGCGCGGCTTCTCCGCCGAGTCGGTGGGCGCCGGGGTGCTCTACACGACCGCCTTCCTCTTCCAGGCCCCGGTCTCGACCACCCACATCATCACCTCGGCGATCATGGGAGCGGGTGCGACGAAGCGCTTCTCCGCGGTGCGCTGGGGCATGGCGCGCTCGATCCTCACCGCCTGGGTGCTGACGTTCCCGGCCGCGGGCCTGCTCGCCGCGAGCGTCTACTGGGTGTGCAAGCTGGTCTTCCGGCTGCCCTGAGCGGCTGCATGAGCGGCTGCCCTCACCGCTCCCCGGACTGTCTCCCCGGACTGTCTCCCCGGACTGTCTCCCCGGACTGTCTCAGCCGAAGCGACCCGAGATGTAGGCCTCGGTGGCCCGCTCCTCGGGATTGCTGAAGATCTTCCGGGTCGGGTTCATCTCCACGAGTCGACCGGGCCTGCCGGCACCGGCCAGGTTGAAGAACGCGGTGTCCTCGGAGACGCGGGCGGCCTGCTGCATGTTGTGGGTCACGATCACGATCGTGTAGTCGCTCTTCAGCTCATGGATCAGGTCCTCGATCGCCGAGGTCGAGATCGGGTCGAGCGCCGAGCAGGGCTCGTCCATCAGCAGCACCTGCGGCTCGACCGCGATGGCCCGAGCGATGCAGAGCCGCTGCTGCTGCCCGCCCGAGAGCCCGCTGCCGGGCTTGGCCAGCCGGTCCCGCACCTCGGTCCAGAGGTTCGCCCCGCGCAACGAGCGCTCGACGATCTCGTCCGCCTTGGCCTTGGTGAGCTTGCGGGCGTTCAGCCGCGAGCCCGCCAGCACGTTCTCGTAGATCGACATCGTCGGGAAGGGGTTCGGACGCTGGAAGACCATGCCGACCTGCCGGCGCACCTCGACCGGGTCGATGTCGCTGCCGTAGAGGTCCTGCCCGTCGATGACGATCTTGCCCTCGACCCGCGCCCCGGGAATCACCTCGTGCATCCGGTTCAGGGAGCGCAGGAACGTCGACTTGCCGCAGCCGGACGGACCGATCAGGGCGGTCACGGAGCGGGCAGGGATGGTCATCGAGACGCCTTCTACGGCGAGGAAGTCGCCGTAGTAGATGTCTAGGTCGGAGACGTCGATGCTCTTGGCCATGGGGTGTCCTTCGGTCGTCCGCCGGTTCAGCGGGCTGTCTTGGGGGAGAACACGCGGCCCAGCAGGCGGGCCAGCAGGTTCAGGGCCATCACGATGACGATCAGCACGAGGGCCGCGCCCCAGGCGCGGTCCTGGCCGAACTCAGCGGGCACACCCGGCTGCGTGTAGGAGTAGTAGATGAACACCGGCAGCGTCATCATCCGCTCGGCGAACAGGTTGGTGTTCACCGAGTCGGTGGAGCCGGCGATGATCAGCAGCGGAGCGGTCTCGCCGATCACCCGTGCGATCGAGAGCGTCACACCGGTGATGATGCCCGGTAGCGCGGTCGGAAGCACCACCTTGACGATGGTGCGCCACTTCGGCACGCCCAGGGCGTACGCCGCCTCGCGCAGGTCGTGCGGCACGAGCTTGAGCATCTCCTCGCAGGAGCGGACCACGATCGGGATCATCAGCAGGGACAGGGCTACCGCTCCGCCGACGCCCAGCCGCACCCCTTCGCCGAAGAACAGCACGAACAGCGCGTAGGCGAACAGTCCCGCGACGATCGAGGGGATGCCGGTCATCACGTCGACGAGGAAGGTGATGGTGCGCGCGGTGCGGTTGCGGCCGCCGTACTCCACGAGATAGATCGAGGTCATCACCCCCACCGGGACCGAGATGACCGCCGCGGCCAGCGTGATCAGCAGCGTGCCGAGGACGGCGTGGTAGATGCCGCCGCCCTCGCCGACCACGTTGCGCATCGAGAACGTGAGGAACTGGGTGTTGATCACGCCGAGACCCTTGGTGATCACGGTCGTCATCAGCGACACCAGCGGGACCAGCGCCACGACCGTGGCCGACCACACGAGAGTGGTCACCAGCCGGTCCTTGGCGGCCCGTGAGTTCTCCACGAGCCGGGACCAGGTGGGCAGCGCGACGGCGTGGAGGGTGACCGCCAGCACGGCGCCGCCGACCAGGTTCCAGCCCAGGGACAGGCTCACCAGCGCCGCGGCAGCCGCCGACACCGCGGCCACCAGCCAGCCGGCCCACGGGGGCAGCCGGGGCTGGGACAGCGTCAGGTGCCGGGCCGTCCCCGCACCGTCGGTGGCGGTGGTCGTGGGGGTCGCGTCGGTCTCGCCGTCCGGCGGAGTGGTGCCGGTGCGGTGGCGGGTGGGGATGCCGCCCATCAGCTGGTCCTCTCGCCCTTGGCGACGATGGAGCGGGCCGCGAAGTTCACCGCGAACGTGATCACGAACAGGATCAGGCCGCTGGCCACCAGCGCGTTGACCGCCAGCCCGGTGGAGTCAGGGAACTTCAGGGCGATGTTCGCGGCGATCGTCGAGGGGTTCGTGTTGCTGATCAGGTTCAGGGTGACGACGCCGCTGGCCGAGAGCACCATCGCGACCGCCATCGTCTCGCCGAGCGCCCGGCCGAGGCCGAGCATCACCGCGGAGACGATGCCGCTCTTCGCGTAGGGGAGGACCGCCATCCGGATCATCTCCCAGCGCGTCGCGCCCAGGGCCAGAGCGGCCTCCTGCTGCAGGGTCGGGGTCTGCACGAAGATCTCGCGGGTGATCGCGGTGATGATCGGCAGCACCATGATGGCGAGCACGATGCCGGCGGTCAGGATCGTGCGGCCGGTGCTGGAGGCCGGTCCGGCGAACAGCGGGATCCAGCCGAGGTGCTGCTCGAGCCAGGTGTAGACCGGGCTGAGGTGTACGCCGAGGAAGGCGAGCCCCCACAGGCCGTAGACGACGCTGGGCACTGCCGCGAGCAGGTCGACCGCATAGCCCAGCAGGCGCGCCAGCCGGCCTGAGGCGTAGTGCGAGATCACCAGGGCCACCCCGATCGCGAGCGGCGTCGCGATCAGCAGGGCGAGCAGGGAGGCGAGCAGCGTCCCGTAGACGAGCGGGGCGACGTAGGTCAGCAGGTTGCTGGCCCCGCCGAGCTTGTCCGCCGGGGCCCCGAGGGCGGGGAAGCCCTCGACGGTCAGGAAGACGGCCACTCCGGCCAGCACCACGAGGATCAGGAGCCCGGCCACGAACGTGAGACCGGAGAAGACGCGGTCCCCGACGCGCTGCCGCGGCTTACGGAGCCCTGCGGTGGCAGACAACTCGATCTTCCTCTCGTGCTGGTGGTCTGAGGCGGTGCAAGGGGCCCGCGTCACGCGAGGTGACGCGGACCCCCGATGGTCCCGTCGGCGGTGCGACGACGAGTTGAGGCTACTTGGCCGCGATCTTCGAGACCGCGTCCGAGGCGTCGCCGCCCAACGAGCTGGACAGGGGCGCCGAGCCCGCAGTCTTGGCCGCCGCGGCCTGACCGTCGCTGCTCACCACGTAGGAGAGGTAGCCCTTGACCAGGTCCGCGGTCTTCTTGTCCTTGTACGTCGGGCAGGCGATCGCGTACGACACGAGCACGAGCGGGTAGGCGCCAGCCTCGCTCGTCGTACGGTCGATCTCGAGGGCGATGTCGTTGGCAGCGCGCCCCGAGACCTTCTTCGACACATCGGCAGCCTTGGCGGCGGCCTGCGCGTCGGGGGCGACGTAGTCGCTGCCGACCTTGACGCTGGCAGTGCCGAGGTCGCCGGCCTGGCTCGCGTCGGCGTAGCCGATGGCGCCCTTGCCGTTCTTGACGGCCCCGATGACGCCCGAGGTGCCGTTGGCGCCCTCGCCGGACTTGAACGGCCAGGTCTCGGCCGCGTCCGCCGTCCACGTGCTCGCCGCGGTCTGGTGGAGGTAGTCGGTGAAGTTCTTGGTCGTGCCCGAGTCGTCCGAGCGGTGCACCGGGGTGATCGTGTCCGAGGGCAGCGTCGCGCCGGGGTTGTCCTTCTTGATCGCCGAGTCGTTCCACTTCGTGATCTTGCCGGCGAAGATCGCCGCGGCGGTCTCGGGGGAGAGCTGCAGCTTGTCGACGCCGTCGACGTTGAAGACCAGCGCGATCGGGCTGATGTAGTCGGGCACCTCCAGCGCGGTCGCGCCGCCGCAGACCTTCTTGGAGTCGGCCAGCTGGGCGTCGTCGAGGTAGGCGTCGGAGCCCGCGAAGCTCACGGCACCGGCGAGGAACTGCTCGACGCCCGCGCCCGAGCCGCTCGGGTCGTAGTTGACGGTGGCGCCGGAGTTGGCCTGCTGGAAGCCGGCGGTCCAGGCGCCCTGGGCCGCCTCCTGCGCGCTCGAGCCGGCGCCGTTGAGGGTGCCGCTGAGCTTGGCGCCGCTACTGGCGGCGTTGGACTGGTCCGAGCTGCTCTGCTCGTTGGCGGCGCCGCAGGCCGAGAGGGTCAGCCCGAGCACCAGAGCTGCCGCTGTCGGGGCGGCTGCGCCACGGAAGGTTGAGCGCTTCACTTCGGTCTCCTACAGAGATCGTGGAATCAGACAGGAATGGGTGAACGTCTACGAAGGTAGGGAGACCAGGTGAAGCGACCCTCGGTCTCGGGTGAACGAGGGGTGAACGGTGGCCACCGATTGGGCCACCACGAGCGGACGTTGAGACGTCGGTCACGTGAACGGGCCTCCGTCGCGCCTCGGTCAGGCCTGGTGCTGCTCCACGGCGAGGATCTGGCCGTTGCGGTGGTGCACGACGAGCATCGCTCCCGGCTCCAGCTTGGGGTCCTGCACTCCGAGCGCGTCGTAGACGAGCGGCAGCACCGGTCGGTGGGTGCAGATCACGGCCGGCTCGGAGCGGTCCAGCAGCCGGTGCACGTGCCGGGTGACCCCCCGTGGGGAGGCGCCCTGCTCGGACAGGTCCCGGGTCACCTGGAGGTCCACGTCGGCGACGTCGGCGTACGGCCCGACCGTGCTCCAGCAACGGCGGCTGCTCGAGCTGAGCACCCGCCGGACGCCGTACGCGCTCAGGACGGGGACCACCTGCTGGGCCTGCAGCAGACCGAGGTCGTTGAGCGGGCGCTCCTGGTCGTCCTGCTCCCAGGTCTTGCGGGAGCGTGCCTTGCCGTGCCGCAGCACCACCAGAGGGTGGCTCTTGCGGCGCACGGCCGTCATCTCCTCCAGCGTGTCCCGGTCGTGGTCGTAGGTCAGCCGCGCAGCGGCCTTGTCCAGCCGCACCCAGGCGACCTCGTCGATCTCGTCGTTGGGCTGGTACGCCGACACGTCGTCGCCACCGACCGCGCGCCCGACCCAGTAGTGCACGCGCTTGAGGCGGGTCTGTCCGTTGGCGACGCTGTAGCGCTGCGAGGCCAGCGGCGGGCCCAGCCGGACGTCGAGCCCGGTCTCCTCGGCGACCTCCCGGACGGCGGCGGTGGTGACGTGCTCGCCCAGATCGACCTTGCCCTTGGGGAACGACCAGTCGTCGTACTTCGGCCGGTGCACGAGGAGGACCTCGGGGCCCCTGCGGACGACGACCGCTCCCGCCGCCACGATCTCGGGCCCCTCGGACATGCCGCTAGTCTCACACCGATCGTCAACGAGACGGCGGAGGTCGGGTGAACACGGGGTGCACACACGTGTCGTGGTCGTTCTGACCGGCGTGCTCGTGGTGGTGGTCCTCGCGGGCGTCCTGGCCTGGCGGCTGATCGGCTCGCGGACGTCCTACGAGCAGGCCCTCTCCGTGCTGCCGCAGTCCACGCTGCGCACGACGTACACCGACTGGCAGGAGGTCCGGCGGCAGGCCAAGGGGGCCTCGCTGGGCGCGGACTCGTCCGCCGCCAGGATCGAGGGCTTCACCGATCGCGCCTACGACCTCGACCTCACCTCCGGTTCGGGTGTCGTGGACTCCACCCGTGCGCTCGCCCGGCGCTACGGCTTCTCGCCGCTCGACGCCCGGTGGGAGGCGCTCGGGCAGTCCCGGAAGGGCCAGGTCGACGTGCTGCGCCTCGACGACAGCGTGGACCTGGCCGCCGTCGAGCGCGCCCTGCGGCGTCTCGGGTACGACGCACCGCCCGCGGGCTCGGGCGGCGGCGGGACCTGGGTCGGCAGCGCGGACCTGGTCTCGGGCATCGACCCGGACCTCACGCCCCTGCAGCAGAACGTCGCGGTGGTCCCGGACGAGCATCTGGTGCTGATGTCGGACAGCGCGTCGTACGCCAGCGCAGCCGCGAGCGTCGCGTCGGGCGAGGGCCGGGCGCTGCTCGACGACGACGGCGTCGCGTCCCTGGCGAGCACGGTGGACGACCCGGCCGCGGCGGTGCAGTGGACGGGCACCTTCGCCTGCGAGGACCTCACGATGGGCGGCGCGTCGCAGGAGGACCAGCGGGTCGGCCGGCGGCTGGTGTCGCGGGCCGGCGGGATCAACCCCGTCGAGGGGCTGGTGATGGCGCAGCGGCCGGACCGTCGGATCGTGGTCGGGCTGCACTTCGAGTCCACGGAGCAGGCCGACGCCAACCTCCAGGCCCGGGTCGACCTGGCCTCGGGCGACGCCCCCGGTCAGGGCGGCTCGTTCGCCGACCGCTTCGCCGTCACCTCCGGCGAGGCCGACGGTCGCGACGTCGTACTCCTGCTGCGGCCACGCTCCGGCCAGTCCGTGCTCTCCGACGTCTCCACCGGGCCGGTGCTGTTCGCCACCTGCTAACCCCCCCAACCCGGGTAGTCCGTGACGAAAAGCAGCACTGGAGGGCACTTTTCTGCTGCTTTTGGTCACGGACTACCCCGGGTGGGGGGGGGTGGGGTCCGGTCCCGATTGCGGGGGCTGCTACCCGGCCTGGGCCTGGTCGCGGTCGTCGAGGACCTCGTCCAGAGTGGGCGGTCGTCCCCACCAGGCCGGGGCGTCGAGCGTCCAGGTGCGGGCCCTCGGGAGCGACCGGGCGCGACGGTAGCCCGCGAGGATCCGGTCCACGAGCTGCCCCGGACGACGCAGATCCGGCCCGGTCACGCGCACCACCTCCAGGCCGTGCTCGCGGAACCGTGCCTCGCGGTCGACGTCGTGGCTGTGGCGCTCGGGGGACCGGTGGTCGTCCCCGTCGTACTCACCTACGAGGCCGACCTCCGGGTCGAGCAGATCCGGATAGCCCAGCAGCCTCCCGCTGCCGCCCTCGAACACCGGCACGTTGACCAGCGGACGCGGCCGGTCGGCGTCCAGCTGCCAGAGCAGCCGCAGGCGGGACTCCTGCGGGGACCGGCTCAGCTCGCTGGCCAGGACGACGGCGTCGCGGGCCTGCTGGACCCCCTGCCACGCCTGCCGCGTCCCGACGTACGTCGCCAGTCGACGTACCGACGTGATCGCGGCCGCGGCCGCCATGTCCAGGGCCACCACCGCCTCGCGCAGGTTCGGCGCGTAGCGCACCGCGTCGAACGTCGCTCGATGCGGCACGGTGCACGGCACGCCGTGCAGCCACACCGTCTCCTCGGGGACGAGGATGTCGCGGATCAGGTCGTCGCCGGGCAGGCTCCTGATCTGGCGCAGCGGGGTGCAGCTGAGCGGTACCGGCAGCGGCGTGATGCCGTCGCGCGACAGACCGTCGAAGAAGTTGCCACCGTGCATGCGCAAGGACGCCCACCCGGTGACCGCGCCCTCGGACAGTCGCATCGACTGCTCCAGGATGCGCTGCTCGGGCACCGTCTCGTCCACCCAGGTGGGGACGAACAGCCCGTGCGACGTACGACGCCACCCCGACCTCGCCACCTGCCAGCGCGTGGGGCCCCGTCGACCGCTCGGGTCGAGGGGCACGGGACGGACGAGGGCGGGTGTCTCGCAGATGGGTTGCCATCGATGCGGTTCGGAACGCACCCACCTACCGTGCTGGCCCGGAGACCGTCATGGTCGGTCGTCCACAGCCCATTTCCACCCGGGGGGATAGTCCGTGACCAAAAGCAGCAGCCAGCCCCCGATTTCTGCTGCTTTTGGTCACGGACTACCCGGGGGTGGGGGTTAGCGGGGTGGCTCCACCGATCGGTCGCTGGTGCGGGCCGCGCGGCGCCGGCGCTTGGAGGTGATCAGCGTCTCCTGGAGCTCCTTGAGCCGGTTGCCGGACTCGTCGAGGTGGTGGCGCTCCCACTCGCCCGACGCGGTCAGCCACCACGAAGCCGTCGAGTCGTCGAACGCGAGGTCGAGCAGCCGCCCGACCTCGTCGATCTGGGCCTGACCGGGAAGCTCGACGAGGCACTCCACCCGACGGTCGAGGTTGCGGTGCATCAGGTCCGCCGAGCCGATCCACGCCGAGGGGCTGCCGCCGTTGTCGAACCAGAAGATCCGGGAGTGCTCCAGGAAGCGACCGAGCACCGAGCGCACCCGGATGTTCTCCGAGAGCCCCGGCACAGCCGGTCGTACGGCGCAGATGCCGCGGGTCAGCAGGTCGACCGGCACCCCGGCCATCGAGGCGCGGTAGAGCTCGTCGATCAGCGCCTCGTCGACGACCGAGTTGGCCTTGAAGCGGATCCGGGCGGGACGACCTGCCTCGTGGTGCTCGACCTCCGTGCGGATCCGCTCGATCAGCCCGTCGCGCACGGAGTCCGGTGCGACGAGCAGATGCTCGTAGGAGGCGTTGCGCGAGAATCCGGACAGGTTGTTGAACAGGTGCGCGACGTCCTCGCCGATGCCCTCATGCGATGTGAGCAGTCCGTAGTCCTCGTACATGCGCGCGGTCTTCGGGTTGTAGTTGCCGGTGCCGATGTGCACGTACCGGCGGATCCCCTCGGGCTCGTCGCGCACGACCATCGCGAGCTTGCAGTGCGTCTTGAGGCCGACGAGCCCGTACACCACGTGGCAGCCCGCGTGCTCGAGCTTGCGCGCCCACTTGATGTTCGCCTGCTCGTCGAAGCGCGCCTTGATCTCCACCAGCACCAGCACCTGCTTGCCGGCCTCGGCGGCGTCGATGAGCGCCTCGATGATGGGCGAGTCACCCGACGTGCGGTACAGCGTCTGCTTGATGGCGAGCACCTGCGGGTCGTCCGCCGCCTGCTCGATGAAGCGCTGCACCGAGGTCGAGAACGAGTCGTAGGGATGGTGCAGGAGTACGTCGCTGCGCGCGACCGTCTTGAACACGTCGACGGGTGAGGCGGACTCGACCTCGGCGAGCTTGGTATGGGTCGACGGGACGAAGGCCGGGTACTTCAGCTCGGCACGGTCCAGGTCGGCGATGTCGTTGAGCCCCCGCAGGTCCAGCGGGCCGGGCAGCCGTACCACCTCGGCGGGGGAGACCCCCAGCTCGGAGACCAGCAGCTCCAGGATGTGCTCGTCGATCGACTCCTCGACCTCCAGCCGCACCGGGGGGCCGAACCGTCGCCGCAGCAGCTCCTTCTCCAGCGCTGCCAGCAGGTTCTCCGCGTCGTCCTCCTCCACCTCCAGGTCCTCGTTGCGGGTGACCCGGAAGGTGTGCGTGCCGAGCACCTCCATGCCCGGGAACAGCCGCTTGAGGTGCTCGCCGATGACGTCCTCGAGGGGCACGAAGCGCTGGTTCCCGACCGGCACGAAGCGCGAGAAGATCGGCGGCACCTTGACCCGGGCGAAGTGCTCCTTGCTCGTCTTGGGGTTGCGCACCAGCACCGCGATGTTGAGGGAGAGCCCGGAGATGTAGGGGAAGGGGTGTGCAGGGTCGACGGCGAGCGGGGTCAGCACCGGGAAGACCCGCTCCTTGAAGAGCTTCTTGCACTGCTTCTGCTCGTCGCGGGTCAGCTCCTCCCAGCGGACCAGGTCGATGTTCTCCTTGGCCAGCGCCGGCACGATCTCGTCGCGGAACACCTCCGCCTGGCGCTGCATCAGCGCCGACGTCGAGCTCCAGATCTGCTCGAGCACCTCGCGCGGCAGCAGGCCCGAGGCGGCCGGCACCGCGACCCCGGCAGCGATCCGGCGCTTGAGACCGGCCACCCGGACCATGAAGAACTCGTCAAGGTTCGAGGCGACGATGGCCAGGAACCGCACCCGCTCCAGCAGCGGCAGGCCGGTGTCCTCCGCGAGCTCGAGCACCCGGGCGTTGAAGTGCAGCCAGGACAGCTCCCGGTCGAGGAACCTGTCGGGCTCGAGGTCGGGTGCCGAGGCGTCGTACGGCGGCTCGATGTCGAACGGCTCGGACGGGACCGCGCGCAGGTCGGTGGGCCCGTCCTCGGCGGATCCGCTGACGTGGGCGGCCAGCGAGCCCTTCGGTGCGCTTTCTGCGGTCATGTGGTCATCGTGGCATCACCAGGTGAACGGGTGGTAGCGCCAAGGGCCGGTCCGGGTAGTTTGCGGCCATGGGCAAACTCGCGGCTCGGGCCGAGGCTGTGCTGATCCGGGCGCTGATGGGCCTGCCGCCGTCCGTCGTACGACGGCTGGCTGGTCGGCGGATGCTCCGTGACGGTCAGGTGCTCGACCCGGAGACGCAGTGGCTGTTGCGCCTGGAGCGGCTGACCGGTGAGCCTGCCGTGGCGTCGCTGCCGATCCCGGAGGGTCGTGCGGCGCTTCGGCGGCAGACGCGGCTGGTCGGCGGACGACAGCCGATCGGGGAGACCCGTGACCTCGAGGTGCCCACTGCTGGGGGGTCGGTGGGTGCTCGCCTCTACGTCCCCCGGTCACGCCTCGGGGGCGGCGCGCCCTCTCCGTTGCTCGTCTTCCTGCATGGCGGCGGCATGATCTACGGCGACCTCGACACCCATGACGCCGTCTGCCGGCTGCTGGCCGAGCGGGCCGACACCCGCGTGCTCGCCCTGGACTACCGGCTCGCACCCGAGCACCGCTATCCCGCCGCGGTCGAGGACTGCTGGGCCGGTTTCGAGTGGGCGGTCGAGCACGCCGAGGAGCTCGGCGCGGACCCCCATCGGGTGGCGGTGGGCGGGGACTCCGCGGGCGGCATGCTCAGCGCGATCGTGGCGATCAAGGCCGCCGAAGCCGGAGTGTCCTGCGTGTTCCAGCTGCTGATCTACCCGGCCACGGACTTCCACGAGACCAGCGAGAGCCGTCGTACCTTCGGGGAGGGCTTCTACCTGACCACGCAGTTCATGGACCTGGCCGAGACGAGCTATCTGGCCCCCACCGACGACCGGCGCGACCCGCTCGTCTCGGTGCTGCACACCGAGAAGGTGCCCGAGGGTCTTGCACCGGCGCTGGTGGTGACCGCCGGCTTCGACCCGCTCCGCGACGAGGGGGAGGCGTACGCACGGCTGCTCGCCGATGCGGGCGTCCCCGTCGAGCTCCGCCGGTACCCGGGCTTCATCCACGGCTTCCTGCAGATGGTCGGGGTCGGCCGCGCACACCCCGCCGCCGTCGCGGAGATCGCGGCGAAGCTCAAGGCGGCCCTGCACGCCCCACCCCCCGCATAACCCCCTCCCCCGGGGTAGTCCGTGACGTTAAGCAGCAGACACGCCGATCCAGGAGTGCTTTTCGTCACGGACTACCCGGGAGGGGGGGTTCAGGGGCGGGCGTACTGCACGTGGGTGTCCGCGGGGGCGTGGGTGAAGCCGAGTCGTTCGTAGACGGCCACGGCCGGGGCGTTGTCCGCCTCGACGTAGAGGACGACCTCCGACAGCCCCCGCGACGCGAGGTGGTGCAGGCCGGTCAGCGTGAGCCGTCGGCCGAGCCCGCCACCCTGGGCCGACGGCGAGACCCCCACGACGTACACCTCACCGAACGGGCGGGCCTCCTCCTCGTGGACCTTCGTCCAGTGGAACCCGACCATCCGCCCCCCGCGGAACGCCACGAAGAAGCCGGCCGGGTCGAACCACGCCTCCGCCTTCCGCTCCTCCAGGTCCTCGCGCGACAGGTCCCCCTGCTCCGGGTGGTGCGCGAACGCCTCGGCGTTGAGCGCCAGGAACGCCTCGTCGTCGCGCCCCGGCTCGAACGGTCGTACGTCGACCCCGTCCACCCCTTCGGCGCCCGAGGGAGGCGACGGCAGGTCGGCCAGCGAACGACGCATCACCCACAGGTCGCGCACCCGGTCGAACCCGAACGAGCCGGCCAGGGCGGCCGCGCCGGGGTGGTTGCCGTGCGACCAGGCGGTCAACGGCCCGGGGTCGCCGGTCGCCACCTCGGCCAGGGACCGGCCGATCCCGTGGCCGCGAGCCGCCGGAGCCACGACCAGCTCGAGCGCACCGTGGTGCCGCCAGGCGAAGCCGTCCCCTCCGGCCAGCCACAGCGAGGTCGAGCCGAGACCGTGGCGCAGCGCGAGGAGGGTCGCCTCGTCGAGCGGTGCGGCGCCGTCCGCCTCCTCCGCGAGGGCCACCACTTCGCGCACGGACGCGGCAGCACCTTCCGGCGCGGACCACTCGAAATCGTCACGCGCCACGCGCGTCGGGGTGATGGAACTCGGCATGTCGCCACCCTAGGCTCGGCGCGACGGGGGGAGGAGCCATGGACATCGCCCTGGTGCTGCTCGGGGCCGTGCTGTCCCCGCTCGTCGCCCTGGCGCTCCTGCTGTGGCTCTCGCACCTGGAGGAGACCCTGCCGACCGCGGTCGAGTCCGCCCGGCGTCGACCCGATCCGGCCCCGATCCTGGCCATCTCGCTGATCGGGCGCCCGGACGTTGCCGCGCAGGCCCTCGAAGAGCCGCACGCGGTCTCGATCCCGGGGCAGCGGGTCGCTCCGGACGCGCGGCCCGCCCCCGTCGTGACCTGAGGCTGCGGCTAGCGGGAGACCTCGACGTTCGACTCCTTGGGCGGCAGCACGAAGCGGTAGCCGACGTTGCGCACGGTGCCGATCAGCGTCTCGTTCTCGGGCCCGAGCTTCGCCCGCAGCCGCCGTACGTGCACGTCGACGGTGCGGGTGCCGCCGAAGTAGTCGTAGCCCCAGACCTCCTGGAGCAGCTGCTCGCGCGTGAAGACCCGGCCCGGGTGCTGCACGAGGTACTTCAGCAGCTCGAACTCCTTGAAGGTGAGGTCGAGCGGACGACCGCCGAGCTTCGCGGTGTACGTCGAGTCGTTGACGGTGACCTCACCGGAGCGGATCACGTGCGACTCGGGGTCGTCGGCGTTGCGCTGTGCGGCGAGGCGGCCGACCCCCAGCCGGAGCCGGGCCTCGAGCTCGGCCGGGCCGCAGGTCGAGAGCAGCACGTCGTCCATCCCCCAGTCGGCCGCGACGACCGACAGGCCACCCTCGGTCACCACGAGCAGCACGGGGGCGTCGCTCCCGGTCGTCCGGATCAGCCGGCAGAGGTCGCGTGCGTGGGCGAGCTCCTTGCGGCCGTCGACGAGCACCAGGTCGACCTCGGGGGCCTCGAGCAGCGCGCTGCCCTCGGCGGGCAGGATCTTCACCTGGTGGGGCAGCAGGGTGAGGGCGGGCAGCACCTCGGCGGACGGCTGGGTGGTGCTGGTCAGCAGCAACAGGGTGCTCATGGGTCACTCCCGATGAGGGCTCGGTCGACTCGCCGTTGAGCCGCTGACAGGGCCGGAGCCAACCGGCTCGGCCTTGTGCGATACGCAAGGATACCGAACATGAGCGACCCCACTGACGTGTCCGCGCCTTCCGTGGGCAGCGTCACGGTCCGCTACTGGGCCGCGGCGCGGGCGGCGGCAGGCGTCGAGTCGGACCGGCTGCCGCTCGTCGAGGGGGCGACGCTGGCCGACGTGCTCGCCGGTGTCCGCTCGCTGCACGCGGACCGGCCACGGCTCTCCGAGGTGGTGGGCGTCTGCTCCGTGCTGGTGGGGGAGCGTCCGGTCGGCAGCGCCGACCCGGCCGACGTGATCGTCCGGGCGGGCGACACCGTGGAGCTGCTGCCGCCCTTCGCGGGCGGCTGAGCGCGACACCCCGCAGGCAGCAACCTTTACGGCGCGGAGAGGTTTCCCCTTGCCCATAACGGCAATACTGTTCGTACGCGCGTGCAAGAGCGCGCCCACAGCCCCTCGGGGCGGTCCGTCACCTCCCAGGGGGATCGCCCCGAGGGTTCTTTCTTCCGGCCCGGTTCTGTCGTCTCGCCGCGGCTCGGGAATCCTCGCGTGTCGCACGAGGTTGGGACCTGCATGAGCCAAGGAACCTGGGTCCTCGTCGCGGCACTCGTGCTCGCGAGCGCCTTCGGCCTGTGGCGCGCGGCGCGCGACGGCCGGTTCCGCGGCACGCACCGGCTTCCCGAGGCCGGCGAGGGCGACGCCCCCGCCCCGACCCCGGCGGCGCCGCTCGACGACCTCGGTGCGGAGCTGGGGGAGCGGGCGACCCTGCTGCAGTTCTCCTCCGCGTTCTGCGCGCCCTGTCGCGTCACGCGTCGGGTGCTGGGCGAGGTGGCCGAGCTGGTTCCCGGGGTGCGGCACGTCGAGATCGACGCCGAGCACCATCTCGAGCTGGTACGACGCCTGGGCATCGCGCGCACGCCCACCACGCTGGTCCTCGACGCCGGGGGGCACGAGGTCTCCCGCGCGAGCGGTGCGCCCACCCGCGACGCCGTGCTGGCCACGTTGGACCGGGTGCTGGAGGGCTGACCACGTGTTCACATGTCGGATGGTGCGTCCGGATGACGAGATGGCGGCTGACGGCCGCGAGGGGCGGCTGCGTACGCTGACCCCCATGCCGACGACCCTGCTGACCAAGCGACGCGCAGTCGACCACTGCCGCGTGCGCTCGGCGCTGTGTCGCACCTCCTGACAGGACCTCGTCGCCCCCGCACCGTTGACCTCGCTCGCGTGCGTCCGGAGTGCCGTGCCGAGGCCCGAAGCCTGCCGGTGAGTCCACTTCCTCAGGAGATGCCCCATGTCCGCCACCACCTTTCCCGCCGCGAGCTCCACAGCAGCCCCTCGCCGGCAGGTCGACCCCCGGGGCCCGCGCCTGGCCGCCACCCTCACCACCGTGGTGCTGGCCGTCGCGCTGGTCGCCGCCCCGTCCGCACTGAGCGTCGCGCTGCTCGCCGTGCAGACGGTGGTCTTCGGCATCGGCGTCGTGGGCGGCATCGCGCGCACGCCGTACGCCTGGATCTACCGCACCCTGGTCCGTCCCCGGCTGGGGCCGCCCTCCGAGCTGGAGGACGCCGCGCCGCCGCGCTTCGCGCAGGGGGTGGGTCTGCTGTTCGCGGTGATCGCCCTGGTCGGGTACCTCACCGGCGCCGACCTGCTGGGCGCGGTCGCGACCGGGCTCGCGCTGGCCGCCGCGTTCCTCAACGCGGCCTTCGGTCTCTGCCTGGGCTGCGAGATGTACCTGCTGCTCCGCCGCGTCGCGCCGGCGCGACCCACCCCTTCACCCCACATCTGACAACCGCCCGACCGGGCAACGAAAGGATCACCATGAGCCGCGACACCGCACTCGTGACCGCCGACTGGGTCGCGGAGCACCTCGACGACCCGAAGGTCGTGCTGGTCGAGGTCGACGAGGACACCACGTCCTACGACAAGGGCCACATCCGGGGCGCCATCAAGCTCGACTGGACCACCGACCTGCAGGACCAGGTGCGCCGCGACTTCGTCGACAAGGCGCAGTTCGAGAAGCTCCTGGGCGAGAAGGGCGTGTCGAACGACGACACCGTCGTGCTGTACGGCGGCAACAACAACTGGTTCGCCGCCTACGCCTACTGGTACTTCAAGCTCTACGGCCACCAGGACGTCAAGCTGCTCGACGGCGGCCGCAAGAAGTGGGAGCTCGACAGCCGCGAGCTCACCGACGAGGCGACCAGCCGCGAGACCACCAGCTACACCGCCCAGGAGCAGGACCTCACGATCCGCGCGTTCCGCGACGAGACCGTCGAGGCCATCGGCACCAAGAACCTGGTCGACGTCCGCAGCCCCGACGAGTACGCCGGCCGGCTGCTCGCCCCCGCCCACCTGCCGCAGGAGCAGGCCCAGCGCGCCGGGCACATCCCCACCGCCGCCAACGTGCCGTGGAGCAAGGCGGCCAACGACGACGGGACGTTCCGTGGCGACGAGGAGCTCAAGGACCTCTACAGCGCGGCCGGCGTCGACTGGGACAAGGACACCATCGCCTACTGCCGCATCGGCGAGCGCTCGAGCCACACCTGGTTCGTGCTGCACGAGCTGCTCGGCCAGCAGAACGTCAAGAACTACGACGGCTCGTGGACCGAGTACGGCTCCCTCGTCGGCGTTCCCGTCGCCCTCGGGGACGAGCGGGGCGAGGCCTGATGTGCGGCGCCACGACGGGCGGCCTCTCCCTCGAGGGCGTGAACGTCGCCAAGGAGTCGGTGATCCAGGGCATCGTCACCCGTGACGACCAGCCGGTCGCCAATGCCTACGTGCGGCTGCTGGACCGGACGGGCGAGTTCACCGCCGAGGTCCCGACCTCGGCCACCGGGCACTTCAGGTTCTTCGCGGCACCGGGCGAGTGGACGCTGCGGACGCTGGCGCCGCAGGCCGACACGGTCGACCGGCGCGTGGTGGCTCAGCAGGGCGTGGTCGCGGAGGTCACCGTCGCGCTGTAGCCCCCCAACCACCACCACCGAGAACCTCCCCCGAACCCCCGGACCGCGTGCTGCGGCCCGGGGGTCTCGTCGTCGTGGCGGATCGTCACAAGTTCCTCATGGCCTGAGCCAGCTGTAACTCTCAATTCGGACAACTCGCCCGTCGAGTCTCTGGTCAGCCTCACCCCCTCGAGGCTTTCCACCCGACGAGGAGCCGTCCATGAGCCCATTCCCCGCTGCAGCGCGCCCAAAAACCGGTCTGGTCGCCGGCGCCCTGCTCGCCAGCCTCGTCGTCACCGGAGCGGTCACCGCAGGAAGCGGAGCCGACACGTCCGCCACGGCCACCGGCATCACCGGGGCGGACGTCCGCCCGGTGGCAGCCACCGTGACGACCTCCACCGCGGTCGCGACGACCTGGCGCGACACGATGGTGAGCCGGCTGCGCCCCACCACGACGTTCGGCAATGTCTCCGCCCTGGAGCTGAACCCCGACACCCAGGGCCTGCTGTCCTTCCACACCCCGGTGGTCCCGACCGGCGCCCAGGTCACCGCGGTGCGGCTCTGCCTCACGCCCACGGTCACCGCGAGCACCGCGGTCGTCGCGTTCACCGCCCCGGATGCGTGGAGCACCGCCACCACCTGGCTGACCCGTCCCCCGCTGGAGACCACGCGGAGCGGCAGCACCAGCACGACGCTGGTGGCCGGTCGCCGGGCCTGTCTTCCCGTGCCCGTCTCCCAGCTGGAGCGCGGCGACACGGAGTTCCGGCTGGCCTCGAGCTCGCAGCCGGTCAAGGTGGCCAGTCGCGAGGCTGGCACCACTGCCGCCCCGAGCCTTGCCGTGACGTACGCCGTGACCTCGGCGACCAGCACGAGCACCGCACCGGCCCCGGTCCCGAGCCCCGCACCGACGACTCCGACTCCGACCCGCTCCGACGCCGACCCCGACGCCGACGCCGACTCCGACTCCGACTCCGGTTCCGACGGGTCGGGTGTTGTGGAACGGTGACTTCGAGTCCGGTGGGGTGCCCCATGGTGCGAACGGTCTCTCGTGTGGCACCGGTGTCGGCGATGGGCCGGACTCGGCGGCTGACCAGTACCACTCGGTCGAGGAGATGGGCAACAGCGCGTGCACCTCGAAGGTGTCGCTGGCTGGTGGGCTGACCCGGACCCCGGACTCCAAGCGGGCGCTGCGGATCACGATGGGTACGCGTCAGCAGCGTGAGCTGATGGCCTCGAAGTACTCCTGGACTCCGGACGCGAAGGGGACCGTGGACCAGTGGTACGGGTTCTCGATCTACTACGAGTCGGACTGGAACCTGGTCGGCGGGCTGCTCAAGGAGGTCTCCGGGTCGGCGTGGCACTCCCCGATCGGGTGGCGGATGTCGGGCGGCAACGGGTCGATGAACTTCTCCGGCGACATGAACCTGAACAACGGCGACGGCAGGCCCTACCAGAGTTTCGCCACCCCGCACATGGTGCTGCGCCGCAACACGGTGATGTTCAACCAGGGCTTCTACAAGGACGGCGCCGGCCTGGACAAGATGGACCTGGGCCCGATCGTGACCAACAAGTGGATGGACTTCGTGTGCCATGTGCGCTGGTCGACGACCGCGACCAACGCGCTGCGCGAGTGCTGGCGAGACGGCACCTACATGGGCGCCAAGACCACCGTGAACACCGTCGCCGCGATGCCCCACGAGCTCCGCGTCGGGCAGTACCAGGACACCGTGTTCACCCACGACCGCACCTCGGTCTTCGACAACGTCCGCATCGGCACCTCCTACGACGCCGTCGACCCCTCCCGTGGCTGAGCGGAGCCGTCGACAGCACCCCAAGCGGAGCAGAAAAGTCGACATAAGGCTCATGTCGGGCTCGGGGAACGACGACACCTCTAGTGGCCCCGCCCCGATCTCGGAGCCACTTCCCCGACGAGGAGCCGTCCGATGAGCCCACGCGATACCGTGCGCCCGAAAGCCGGTCTGGTCGTCCTGTTCGTCCTGCTGACCGCCCTGAGTGGCACCCAGGCGTACGTCGGCGCTCCCCCGAGCGCCTCGACGCGACTCACGCTCGCCGCAGCCAAGCCCGCCAAGCACTGGAAGGTCGGCAAGGTGTTGTGGAGCGGTGACTTCGAGCGGGGCGGGATCCCGCACGGCGCGAACGGCCGGCGGTGCGGCACCGGCAAGCACGACGGCCCCGACTCGCGACGCGACCAGTACCGCGCGGTCGAGGAGATGGGCAACTCCGCCTGCACGAACCAGGTCCGGCTGAGCCGTGGGCTCACCCGGACCCGGGACTCGCGGCGGTCGCTGAAGATCGTGATGGGGGCCCGGCAGCAGCGCGAGGTGGCGGCGTCGAAGTTCCACTGGACGCCGAACCGCCGGGGCAGTGTCGACCACTGGTACGGCTTCTCGCTCTACTACGCCGCGGACTGGCAGGTGCGAGGCGGGCTCGCCCGCGAGGTCTCCGGCTCCTCCTGGCACTCGCCGATCGGCTGGCGGATGGCCGGCGGCAACGGGTCGCTGAACCTCTCGGGAGACCTGAACATGAGCAACGCGAACGGTCACCGCTTCCAGACCTTCCGCACCCCCCACATGATCCTGCGCCGCAACACCGTGATGAACAACGGGCACTTCTACAAGGACGGGAAGGGCCTCGACAAGCTCGACCTGGGGCCGATCGTCACCCGCCGGTGGATGGACTTCGTCTGCCACATCCGGTGGTCCACGACCGCGCACAACGCCGTGCGTGAGTGCTGGCGCGACGGCCGCTACATGGGGGCCAAGCACTCCCGCAATGCGGTGGGGGCGCGGTCCCACGAGCTGCGGGTCGGTCAGTACCAGGACACGAACCTGCGCCACCGGCGCACGACGTACGTCGACAACGTGCGGATCGGCACGTCGTTCCGCGCCGTCGATCCGGCGCGCAGCCGCTGAGGCACGCCCTCGAGACGCACTCCTGCAACACCGCCCCCCGGACGCTCTGCGTCCGGGGGGTAGTCCTTTTGTCCGGATTAGGAAACTTTTACCTATATACAGGCATTAGATCCTCATGTCGGGTTGCCGGACCGCCGACTCCTCCAGTGGCTCCTCACTGGGAGGAGCCCGGTGTCTGTCTCGAGGGGACTTCTATGGGCTCCATCGGTCAGGTGGTCCGGCCGCACGCCGGCCTTGTCGTCGCAACTCTGCTGGTCTCGGGTCTGACCGTGACCGGGGCCGTCGGCACCCGCGCCGACGCCGCCGCACCGGCCGACTCGGTTCAGCTGGCGGCCTCGCGCACCGTGGTCCGCACCGCGTCGACCACCGCCGTGCGCGACACGATGGTCAGCAAGCGGCGGCCCGGCACCTCCTTCGGCAAGTCCCGCTCCCTCAGGCTGGCCCGTCACACTCTGGGGCTGGTGGCCTTCCGCGCACCGGCCGTCCCCGTCGACGCCACCCTCACCCGGGCCCGCGTCTGCCTCACCCCCACGCGCACGGCTCGCACGCGGATCCTCGCCTACACGCTGGACGGGACCTGGAGCAACGGCACGACCTGGCGGACCCGGCCCTCCACCCCGGCCCACAAGGTGGCCTCCACCCGGACTCCCCGGACGAAGCGCGGTCACCGCTCCTGCCTGGCCGTGCCCACCACGCTGCTCCAGCAGGACGACGTCGAGCTGCGGCTGAAGAGCCTGCGTCACTCGATCCGGGTCCGCACCCGCGAGAGCGGTAGCTCCGCTCCCGTGCTGACGGCGACCTACGCCCAGACCGTCTCGGTGGACCCGACCGACGGGACCGTCCCCACCCCAGTCCCGACCGAGACCCCCACCACGCCTTCGCCCACGGACTCCCCGACGGGCACCCCGACCACCCCCTCGGTCCCCCCGACCCCGACCCCGACCCCGACCCCGACGCCCACGCAGACCCCGACCCCGACCCCGACTCCGACTCCGACTCCGACTCCGACTCCGACTCCGACCCCGACCCCGACTCCGACTCCGACTCCGACTCCGACTCCGGTTCCGACGGGTCGGGTGTTGTGGAACGGTGACTTCGAGTCCGGTGGGGTGCCCCATGGTGCGAACGGTCTCTCGTGTGGCACCGGTGTGGGCGATGGGCCGGACTCGGCGGCTGACCAGTACCACTCGGTCGAGGAGATGGGCAACAGCGCGTGCACCTCGAAGGTGTCGCTGGCTGGTGGGCTGACCCGGACCCCGGACTCCAAGCGGGCGCTGCGGATCACGATGGGTACGCGTCAGCAGCGTGAGCTGATGGCCTCGAAGTACTCCTGGACTCCGGACGCGAAGGGGACCGTGGACCAGTGGTACGGGTTCTCGATCTACTACGAGTCGGACTGGAACCTGGTCGGCGGGCTGCTCAACGAGGTCTCCGGGTCGGCGTGGCACTCCCCGATCGGGTGGCGGATGTCGGGCGGCAACGGGTCGATGAACTTCTCCGGCGACATGAACCTGAACAACGGCGACGGCAAGCCCTACCAGAGCTTCGCCACCCCGCACATGGTGCTGCGCCGCAACACGGTGATG
This sequence comes from uncultured Actinomycetota bacterium, assembly GCA_963810435.1. Classification (GTDB taxonomy): domain Bacteria; phylum Actinomycetota; class Actinomycetes; order Propionibacteriales; family Nocardioidaceae; genus Nocardioides_B. The sequence continues at coordinate 512,588 of CAWENL010000003.1, read as the reverse complement.
TTCAACCAGGGCTTCTACAAGGACGGCGCCGGCCTGGACAAGATGGACCTGGGCCCGATCGTGACCAACAAGTGGATGGACTTCGTGTGCCATGTGCGCTGGTCGACGACCGCGACCAACGCGCTGCGCGAGTGCTGGCGAGACGGCACCTACATGGGCGCCAAGACCACCGTGAACACCGTGGCCGCGATGCCCCACGAGCTCCGCGTCGGGCAGTACCAGGACACCGTGTTCACCCACGACCGCACCTCGGTCTTCGACAACGTCCGCATCGGCACCTCCTACGACGCCGTCGACCCCTCCCGCAGCCGGTGACCGGACCAGCCCGGGCGGAGGCACAAACGGGAGATTTTACCCGCGCGAAAGACAAGGTTTTGGCCGGCGGAGAAGTTTGGTCCCCGACTTCGATAGAGTATCGAGAACCTAGCGGTCTTTCATTTGGGGAAGCAGAACGACTCGGGGTGAAACGTGTTCGGGGTGGAACGCGTCGCCGACGCCAAGCGCGCCGGCGGCCAAGATGTGTCTGAAGCGAGCCCGCATCTGGAGCTTCGCAGCAGCGAGGATCAGTCCCAACGGGACAAGTCCCCCACGCTGCGACTCGGCGGGCCGATGGGTCACGCCCGGGCGATCGACCGGGTCTCGCTGCTGCTGGCCCTCACCGACGTGGTCGCGCTCCTGCTGGCCTGCCTGCTGGTGCCGGTGTCCCTCCTCTCGACGATGCTGCTCGTCCTCATCCTCGTCGGCGCCTACCAGGGCAACACCCTCTACCGCTCCCGGCTGACGCTGTCGCTGACCGACGAGATGCCGGTCCTGACGGCCGGCCTCATCGCGGCCGTCGGAGTCACCGCGCTCGTGGCCGTCTCCACCACCGCCGTGGACCCCTGGCGCGTGGCTGGCCAGGGTCTGCTGGCCCTGGTCTTCCTGCTCATCGGTCGAGCGGGGGCCTACGCCTTCGTCCGGCTCGCCCGGCGCCGCGGCTGGGTGGCCTACCGCACGCTCATCGTCGGCACCGGACCCACGGCCGCCCGGGTCAAGCGGACCCTCGACCAGCACCCGGAGCACGGGTTGCGCGTCGTCGGCTTCATCGGGCCGCGTCTCGACTCCGCCCGGGCGGTGCACGAGGGGATCCTGGAGGAGGACCCCCTCGAGCTGGCCGCCGTCACCGTCGACCACGACGTCGCCGTCGTCATCGTGACCTACGTCGGCATGGGCTCCACCGACGTGCTCAAGGCACTGCGGATGCGCGACCCGCAGACCCGGTACACGCTGTTCCTCGTGCCGCCGCTGTTCCAGATGCTGCACTCACCTCGCCGCGAGCGGATCCGTGACGTGGCCCTGATCCGGCTCCGTCCCGCGCTGTGGCAGCTGCTGCCCTGGCGGGCCAAGCGGCTGATGGACCTGGTGTTCTCGTTCATCGCGATCGCGCTGCTCTCGCCCGTGCTGGCGCTGACCGCCCTCGCCGTACGCATCGAGATGGGGCCCGACATCCTCTTCCGGCAGACCCGCGTCGGGCGTCGCGGACGACCGTTCACGCTGTTCAAGTTCCGGTCGCTGAAGCCGGCCAACGCCAAGGAGTCGGCGACGAACTGGTCGGTCTCGGACGACTCCCGCATCGGCCCCGTGGGCCGGTTCATCCGCAAGACCTCGCTCGACGAGCTGCCGCAGCTGGTGAACATCCTGCGCGGCGACATGAGCCTGGTGGGACCGCGTCCCGAGCGACCGTTCTTCGTGGAGAAGTTCAACCGGAAGTACGACTCGTACCCGCTGCGGCACCGGGTCCGGCCGGGACTGACCGGATGGGCGGCGGTCAACGGACTGCGCGGCAACACCTCGATCGAGGAGCGGGCCTACTTCGACAACGTCTACATCGACAACTGGTCGCTGTGGCTGGACGTCAAGATCATGGCGCGCACCTTCACCGCGGTCTTCGGCGGACAGGGTTCGTGACCGAGGTCCCTGGCTCGGCATCTCCGTCCGCACCTGAGCCCCGCGCCACCATCGTCGTGCCCGTCCGCAACGAGCGGAACGCCATCGGGGCGTGCCTGGACTCGCTGGTCGCGCAGAGCGAGACCGACACCCAGATCATCGTCGTGGACGGAGACTCCGACGACGGGACTGCGGACTACGTCCTCCAGCGAGCGGAGGCCGACCCTCGGATCGAGCTGCTGCGCAACCCGGCACGCACGGTCCCCTACGCCATGAACGTCGCGCTCGCCGCGACACGAGCCCGGTGGCTGGTCCGTGTCGACGCCCACGCCGCCGTGCCCCCCGGCTACGTCGCCCGAGCGGTGGAGCTGCTCGAGGGCGGCGACTGGGGTGCCGTCGGAGGGATCAAGCGAGGCATCGGCAAGACCCCCGCCGGCAAGGCGGTCGCGGCGGCGATGGCCTCGCCGTTCGGCGTCGGCGGCTCGATCTACCACTACGGCCGCGAGGCGCAGGAGGTCGAGCACGTCCCGTTCGGGGCGTACCCGACCGAGCTCGCGCGGTCCCTGGGCGGCTGGGGCGAGGAGTTCACGGTCAACCAGGACTTCGAGTTCGACCACCGGGTGCGTGAGTCGGGCCACAAGATCCTGTTCGACCCCTCGCTGGTCATCGACTGGGAGTCCCGGCAGTCCCTCGGTGCCCTCTGGCGGCAGTACCGCCGCTACGGCAAGGGCAAGGCCAAGGTGGCGCTGCGCCATCCCGGGTCGGTCAGGCCCCGCCACGCGCTCCCTCCGCTCTTCGTCGCCTACCTCGCCGGGACGGGGGTGCTCGCCCTGGTACGACGAGACGGCACCCGGCTCGCCGCTGTGGCCACCGCGCCGTACGCGCTGGCTCTCGGCGTGGCGTCCGTGCACGCGGGTCGCCAGATCGAGGACACGACGGCCCGCCCTCTCGTACCGTTGGCCTTCATGGCCATGCACATTGGCTGGGGGGTCGGCTTCTGGGAGGGACTCGTGCACGAGTTCAGGGCGAGCAGGCGAGGGTGAGCGGCTTCGTCGCCGTGGTCTCCCTCGGTGGCGACACCACGCGCCCGAGCCTGGAGACTCAGCGGCTGGCCACTCACTACCGCGACTTCCGTGACTCCGAACCGGTGGGCGACGAGGTCGGCAAGGACTCGACGGCGACAGCGGTGGCCTTCGGATGCGAGGTCACCGCCGACGAGCGGGGCTGGACCGTCGTGCAGGGCTCTGCCTACGGACCCCGCCCCCATCCTTTGACCGAGGGAGCGCTCTCGGCGCTCGACGGCCAGTTCGCGGCCGTCTCGTACGACGCGGGAGCCCGGTCGGTGCTCGCCGCGACCGACGCCTTCGCCAACGCGCCGGTCTACTGGGCGCAGTCCGGCGACCTGGTCTACCTCTCCACCTCGGCGCTGGTGCTCGCCCGGCACCTGCGCCCGTCCGCCTCAGCCGACGCGGTGCGCAACTTCCTCGTGTCCGGCGTCCAGTTCGGGCACCAGACCCACTGGCAGGGCGTCAGCAGGTTGGACCCCGGCTGCGCCTTGCACCTGAGGGACGGCACCGTCGCGGAGCGACCGCACTGGCAGCCCGCGGTGGACCCCGACGTCGCCGCGATGGACCTGCGGACCGCCGCCCGGCACCTGGTCGAGGTGCTGATCGAGGCCATGCGGCAGCGGCTCAGTGCCGATCCCACCTGGCTCGACCTCACCGGCGGCTACGACTCCCGGATGATCGCCCTGATGGCCGAACGGGCCGGGGTCCGGTTCACCGGCAACACCCGCGAGAGCGGCATCCAACCGGACGTGGCGATGGCCCGCGACATCGCCGCCCGGAAGGGGTGGCCGTGGCGGGAGCTCCGGGTGCCCTGGGACTGGCCCGAGCGGCTCCCGCAGCAGCTCGACCACGCGCTGGCCGCCGCCGACGGGCGCCTCGAGGTGCTGCAGCTCTCCCGGGTGGCCTGGGGGCACCAGCAGCTCGCCCAGCACATCCCGAGGCTGCTCAGCGGAGGCGGCGGCGAGCACCTGCAGGACAAGCTCTGGGTCTCCGAGTTCATCCACGCCGGGCGCGGCAGCCGCCGTGCCGCCGACCTGGAGCGGTTCGTCGACATCATCGCGTTCCGGCCGCTCGACCTGCACCTGCTGGCCGACGGCTCCCGCGCACGCACCCGCGAGGACTACCTCGAGCGGCTCACCCCGATCGCGCAGCGGTACGCCGACGACTCGCCGTACCGCCAGATCGACGCGTGCTGGGCGGTCAAGAGCAGCGGACACTTCGGCGCCTACCGGGCCGCCGACGACCTCGAGCTGTGCGCACAGCTGCCGTTCTACTGGAAGTCCAGCTTCTCCGCGTCGTTCTCGGTCGACCCCGGCCACCGGCGCAGCCACCGGCTGATGCGGGAGATGATGCAGCTGCTGGACCCCGAGATCGCCCGGCTGCGCACCACCCGCGGCGGTCCGGCGGTGCCGATGACGCCCGCGACGTTCCACCGCTTCCTGCCCTACTACGGGCAGCTCGCGCGCAAGGCCGTGAACAAGGTCAGCTACCTCTCCAGCGGCTGGACGCCGTTCCCCTTCCCGGTCGCGCCCCCTTGGCCGGAGCGTGAGTCGAACCTCGCGGCGGTCGCCCACCTGCGCGAGACCGGCGTGCTGGACCCGGCCGACCTCCGGATCCGCGACCTGCTCAGCGACGAGGGGATGCGGCGGATCCTCTCGCCGGCACCGGAGATGAACACCCGGGTGCTCGGCCGGATCCTCACCGTGGAGATGGCCCTGGCCGCAACCGGGACGGACCTGTGAGCACGCCGACCACCTCGACCCCGCTGGCGGGGACGGCCCGCAGCGGTGTCCTCTGGCAGGGCACCGCGTTCGTGCTCGCCCGGCTGACGCTGCTGGCCTCCACCGCCGTGCTCGCCCGGGTACTGGGTCCCTCGGAGTACGGCCTGATCGCCTTCGGGCTGGTCATCGTCACCGCCCTGAACGTGGTCTCCGACCTCGGCGCGAGCCAGGCCCTCGTCTACCTCGACAGCTCGGAGCGCCGGATCGACACCGCGTTGGCGGTCGCCGTGCTCGGGTCGATCGGCCTCGCGCTCGCGTGGGTGGCGGCGGTCCCGCTGCTGGTGAGCTGGCTGGACCGCCCCGGCACGGGTCTGATGCTGCAGACCCTCTCGCTGGTGCTGGTCTTCACCTCCGTGGGCCAGGTGCCCGACGCCATCCTCCGCAAGCAGCTGAAGTTCCAGCGGCGCCTGCCGGGGGAGATGGCGCGCGGCCTGCTGCGGGGGGTCGTGGCCATCACCCTGGCCCTCACCGGGTTCGGCGCCTGGTCGCTGGTGTGGGCCGAGATCGCCGGCTCGATCGGCTACGCCGTCGTCTGCTGGCTGATGGTCTCCTACCGGCCCGGGGACATCCGGCGGTGGCTGGATCCGCGCCGAGCTTCGCACGATCCTGGCCTTCGGCTTCCCGGCGGCCATCAACGGCGGCCTCGCCACGGTGGTGCTCAACGTCGACTACCTGGTGGTCGTCTCCATGCTCGGCACCGCCTCCCTGGGCTACTACTTCGTCGGCTTCCGGATCCCGGAGCTGCTGGTGCTCAGCGTCTTCCAGGTCTTCTCGCAGGTCACCTATCCGCTCTACGCCCACGTCAACGGCGACCCGGCCCGGCTCCGGCGCGGCTACCTCACCTCGATGCGGATCCAGGCGTCGTACGGCTTCGGGGTGGGCGCCGCGATCGCGGTCGCGTCCCCGGTGATCGTGCCGGCGCTCTTCGGACAGCGCTACGCCGCCGCGGCGCCGGTGATGGCGGCGATCGCCGTCTACGCCGTCTTCCGCGCGCTGGCCACCGGAGCCGTCGACGTGTTCAAGGCGATCGGCCGCCCCAAGCTGGGCATGTGGCTCGGCATCGGCCGGCTGCTGCTGCTCGTCCCGGCCCTGTTCCTCGCCAGCCGGTGGGGAATCACCGGGGTCGCGATCGGGCAGGCGGTGATGGCGCTGCTGTTCACGATCGTCACCCAGCAGGTCGTGTGCCGCGTGATCGGGCTCTCCTGGGGCCGACTGCTCAAGACGCTCGCCCCGTCCGCGCTGGTGGGCGTGGCGACCGGAGGCGGCGCCTGGCTCGGGATGCTGGTCGTCGGTGACGAGTCGTGGCTGGCCATGGGCCTGGCCGCGGTCGGAGCGCTGGTGCTGGGCGTCGCGATGCTGCTGGCGACCGACCGAGCCACGCTGCGCACGGTGCTGCGCGGATGAGCCGATGACGACGCGAGGACGGCTCGTCGTGGTCGGCCGCGGCGAGCCCGAGCGTGGCGGCATCCCCAGCTTCCTGGCGTTGCTCGTCGAGGAGCAGCAGACGCTCGGGTACGACGTCGTGCTGCTCAACCTCGCCGAGGGCGCCCGTCGCGAGGGGGGCCGGCTGTCGTGGGGCAACGCGACCCGCACCGTGACCGACACGCTGCGGGTGTACCGGACCGCGCGGCGCGGTGACATCGTGCATCTCCACTCGGCGTTGGCTCCGACCGTCACCTGCCTGCGGGCGGGGCTTCTGGTGCGCGCCGCCCGGCTGCGCGGGGCCAGGGCCGTCGTTCATGCGCACGGGGGTCGGCTGGTGGACAGCCTCAGCTCGCGCCCGCGTCGGCTCATCGCGCGGCGGTCGCTCGCCGCGGCGGACGCGGTGGTCGCCGTGTCGACCCGAGTGCGCGACACCCTGGTCGAGACCGGCCTCGATCCGGCGCGGGTGCATTTCCTGGCCAACGGTGTCTCCGTGGGCAGGTACGCGCCGGCTCGACCGTCCTCGCGTCCCCACGACCCGCCGCGTGTGCTGTTCGTCGGCGGGCTCACGCCCCGCAAGGGGGTGCTGGACCTGCTGGCGGCGTCGTCGATGCTGTTGGATGAGGGGGTGAAGCACCAGGTGTGGCTGGTGGGCGGGGTGCCCGACGAGGGTGACGCGGCCCACCGGCAGATCCTCGACGCGGTGCCGTCGCACGCCGTCCTGGTCGGCCCGGTGGCGCCCGCCGAGATGCCGGCGACGTACGCCGAAGCCGACGTCTTCTGCCTCCCCTCGTGGTGGGAGGCGATGCCGCTGACGGTGCTCGAGGCCCAGGCCTCCGGGCTCCCCGTCGTCGCCACCGACGTCGGCGACGTCGCCTCGATGCTGGTCGAGGGAGTCACCGGCCATCTCGTGCCCGTCCGTGACGAACGGGCCCTCGCCGACGCGCTCCGCTCGCTGCTCGAGAACGAGGCCCGTCGCCTGGAGATGGGCGAGCAGGCCGTGCGGGTGATGCGGGAACGGTTCGCGATCGAGACGATGCTGGCCGGCCTGGCCGAGATCCTCGACGAGGTGAGCGGCAGGTGAGCATCCTCTGCTACCACGCGGTCGACCCCTGCTGGACCTCGCCGCTGTCGGTCACGCCCGCCGAGTTCGAGCGTCAGATCGCCTGGCTGGCCCGGACGCGGACCGTCGTACCCCTGGACGTGGCCGTCACCCGCCTCGACGCGCGCGGACGGCTGCCGCGCGGGATGGTCGCGCTCACCTTCGACGACGGGTTCGCGCAGCTGCAGGAGCACGTCTTCCCGGCGCTGGCCCGCCACGGCCTGCCGGCCACGCTGTTCCTCGTGGCTGCCACGCTCACCCCCGAAGGCCACGCCGTCGACTGGGTCGACACACCGCCCCCGGACCGCACGCTGGAGACCCTCACCGTCGACCAGGTGCTGGCGGCGGCCGACCAGGGCGTCGACATCGCCTCCCACACCTGGACCCACCCGCAGCTCCCCGAGCTCGACGAGGACGCTTGCCGGTCCGAGCTGACCTCGAGCCGCGAGCTCCTCGGCGACCTGCTGCACCGGCGGGTCGACCACCTGGCCTACCCGCGCGGGCTCCACGACGCGGCGGCCCGCCGACTCGCGGCCGAGGCCGGGTACACCCACTCCTTCGCGCTGCCGGTCGAGCCCGAGGAGATCGGGCCGCACTCCCTCCCCCGCGTCGGTGTGTTCCCCGGCAACGGAACCCTGACCCTGCGAGCCAAGACCCACCCGAGGTACCTCGACGCCCGGTTCAGCACGGCCTTCCCGGCCGTGCGCAGGCTGGTCCGGAGGTGAGCAGGTGAGGGAGGGTCTGCTCCAGCTGCTGGTGCTCTCGGTCTTCGTCGAGTCGCTGGGCTTCGGCCCGGCGAGCATCGGGCGCATCCTCGCGGTCGTCGGGCTGTACGGCGCCTTGCTGGTCGTCGCGGCCCGACCGCACGCCACGAGGCTGCCGCCCGCCACCATCGGCATCCCGGTCGTGGCGCTCGGCATCTGGATCTTCCTCAGTGTCCTGTGGGCGGGCTCGCTCGGGGCGTGGGCACCGGCCATGGGCCAGTTCGCCCTGGCCCTGTGCTACTTCTTCGCCTACGTCATCCTCCTCGAGTCGCGGGACCAGATGCGCCGGCTCCTGGTGCTGTACGTGTTCGGGGCCGGTGTGGTCGCGCTGGTCGGGCTGAGCCAGACGTCGGCCACCACGCGCGCCGTGGGGTTCCAGGGCGACGCCAACATGTACGCGCTCTACGAGGTCGCCGGCCTGCCGATCGCCGCGGCGATGGCCGCGAGCAGCCGGGGAACTCGTCGCGTCGCCTGGTTCCTGGTGATGGCGCTGCTGATCGGGGCGGTGCTGGCGTCCCAGTCGCGCGGTGGGCTGCTCGCCGTGGTGGCGGTCATGCTGTTCCTGCTGTGGCACGGAGACTTCGGGGGTGTGCTCGCACGTCGCCCCCACCTCACCACGGTCGTCGGCGCCGTACTGCTGCTGGCGGTGGTGGCGGTGTCGCTGCTGACGATCCCGCGTTTCAACCCGCAGGAGTCCGCCGACACCCGCGGCACCGGTCGGCTCGACATCTGGCACGTGGCCTGGGTCGGGTGGGAACGCCACCCGGTGCTGGGTCTGGGGGCCGGCAACTTCATCAGCGAGAGTGGTGACCTGCTCTCGTCCACCCCCGGTGTGCAGATGGACCCCTACTCGGTGCTGTTCGACGGGATCAAGGTCCACAACGCCTACCTCGAGCCCTGGGTCGAGCTGGGTCCGGTGGGGCTGGGGCTCTACGTCGCCGTGCTGATCACGGCCGGCGTGGTGCTCTACCGCCTGCGGACCCGTGGCGCCACCGGGGTGCTGCGGGCCTGCTTCCCGATGCTCCTGTCGTTCGCCGTCGCGACCGTCTTCCTGTCCGCGATCAACAACAAGCTGCTGTGGATGCTGGCCGCGTTCGCGGCCGCGTATCCCTACCTGCCCGAGCGGGACTCCACCTACGCCTCGGAACCGTCGCACCTGGAGGTGCCGTGAGCACAACGACCCCTGAGGCCGCACCGACCGACCTGACCCGGGCGCTGCGTCGCCGGTGGTGGCTGATCGTGCTGGTGGCCCTCATCGGCGCCGGGATCGGCGGCGGCGGCACCGTCCTGCTCCCGAAACAGTACTCGGCCAGCGTCACGCTGGTCGTCCAGCTGCCGAAGGGGGCCGCCGACACCGAGGCCCTGGTGCGCACCGTGGAGGCGCTCACCACCAGCCGCGTGGTCCTGGGCGACATCGCCACCAACTCGGGCACCGGCCTGAGCCCGAACGAGGTCCAGGACCGGCTCCAGGTGGACCGTCCCTCCGGCTCGGCCGTCATCGAGGTCAAGGTCGTCGACACCTCGCTCGCGCGGGCCCGGGCGGTGGCCACCCAGGTCGTCCCGGCCCTGCAGCAGCGGATCGCGCAGTCGCGCAGCACCGCGGACGAGACCGATTCCAAGATCGCGGTCGAGTCGTTCGGCGGGGGGGCCGAGACGGAGCGCGTGGTGCCCCCGCTGACCCGGAACATCGCCATCGGTGGGATCGCGGGGTTCGCCGCCGGACTGCTCCTCGCGGTGGCCTCGGCCGGCCGGGCAGCGCGCCGCCGACGGTGACGGGTACCGCCGGACGGAGGGGGTGAGGGCTCGTGGTCGAACGCCGACGGTGGCGGGACACGCGCACGCCACCGCCGCTGCCGCCGGGCCTCACCGAGGTCTACTGGGAGGCGTACGAACGGGCGTACCGGCAGTGGACCGTTGGGCCGGCCGAGAGGCTCAGTCGCCCGGAACCGACACCCTCGTCTGCCGCGCGGCCCGACCCGTTCCCGGTGCTGTCGGCGACGCACCCGGTTGCGCGGCGCTGGTGGGCGATGGTGCTGACCGCTGCGCTGGGTGCGGCCATCGCGCTCGGCATCACCGTGTGGCTGCCCGCGCCGTACGTCGCCTCGCTGACCCTGGTCGTGGACCTGCCGCCCAGCAGCGTGGACACCGAGACGATCATCAGCACCGTGCAGGGCCTGGCCACCAGCCGCGCCGTGCTCGGCGAGCTGGCGAGGCAGAGCGGGGAGGACCTGACCCCGTCTGCCGTCGGAGGCAAGATCCGGGTCGAGCGCGCCATCGGCGCCGGCCTGATCGAGGTGTCCGTGGTGGACCGGTCCTCCCAGCGGGCCGAGCGTCTCGCCGCCGATCTCGCGCCCCTGCTCGAGGAGCGAGCTGCAGGCGGCGCGCGACCGGGCGGACCCGGACGTCGCCTTGATCGGGGCGCAGTTCTTCCCCGAACCCGAGGTCGCACGGCAGCCTCGACCGTTGCTCGCCAACGCCGTGCTGGGCGCCGTGGTCGGGTTCAACGCCGGGCTGGTGATGGTCGCTGTCCTCGTGCGTCGTCGCCGACACCGCCGCTGAGGGGCGCGGTCACACCGGCTTGCGACACATCCAGATGTGGTCCATGTCTGGGCGCAGGCCGTAGCGCTCGATCTCGCCCGGCTGGAGGGTGTAGTGGTCCTTCTCCACCTGGAAGCCGGCTCGGGTGAGCAGGTCGGGATAGGTGCGGCCGAAGAGCCGCACGTGGTCGCGCTGACCGAACACCCGTTCACGGTCGGCGGGGTCGGTGACGCTCCAGTCCTCGAAGGTGTCCTCGCGGTCCCAGTCCACGGGGGCGTCGAGGATGCCCCACCCGCCCGGCTTCAGCACGCGGAAGAGCTCACGCATCGCCTGGTCGGAGTCGTCGACGTGCTCGAGGACGTGGGAGCACATCACGATGTCGAACCAGCCGTCCTTGAACTGGAGGTCGGTCACGTCGAGCTGCACCATCGCGTGCGGCGACAGGAGGTCACCGCTGAGATAGTCCACCCCGGGGATCCGCTTGAGGTGCTTCTGCATGTACCACTCGGGGGCCACGTGCAGCAGCTTCTTCGGCGCACCGTCGAAGAGGTTCGTCTCCCGACGTAGGAAGAGCATCAGCAGGCGGTGCCGCTCCATGGTGCGACAGCGCGGACACTGCGCACCCTCGCGTCCGTGGAACGGCACGAACCTGCGGAACTGGCCACCGCAGACCGAGCACTCGACTCCGCTGCCGGCGTTGACGACCGACGACACGGCGCTCTGCAGCGGCCGGAGCCGGTCCTTGACCGTGTCGGGCAGGGCGACCTTGACGGCCTCGGGGATCTCCACCCGCACGACAATACGGGGAACCTGGACGCGCGATCCCCGTCAGGCGGTCAGGTCACCCACCGAGGCGCCGGCCAGCGCCCGGGCGATCGTCTCGCAGGCCTCGTCGAGCATGTCGGCGACGTGGCGGTAGACCTCCGCCGGCTGGCCGATCGGGTCGGGGACGTCGTACTCCTCGGTGTCGATGGTCCCCCGACCGGCCGCGGCCCGGGCCACGACGTCGTCGAGACCGGAGGGAGCGCCGGGACCGGGCTCCGCGACGAGCGCGGCGAACTCGCGGATCGTGAACGTGCGCCGCAGCGCGCGTGGCTCCTCCTCGAGCACGCGCGAGCGCAGCTCTCTCGTTGCCGTCAGAACGAGGTCGGCCTCGGCGACCATCCGCGGGGTCAGCTGCGTCGAGCGGAAGCCGGCCGGGTCGCCGCCGAGCCTGCGCAGCTCGTCGGCTGCCGCACCGTCCATCTCGGCCCCGACGAGGGCCCGCACCCCCGCCGACGCCACCTCCACCTCCACCTCGCCGTGCGGCGGCCGCTCCGCGAGCTTGGCGCGGAGCAGCCGCTCCGCCGTCGGTGACCGGCACACGTTGCCGAGGCACACCATCAGAACGTTCACGTCACCGACACCTTCGATCCCCCCGGATCCAGCTCAGTCGCTCACCCAGCTGCGGCGCCGTTGCCACCCCACGGGATTCTAGGACCGGGTGGCCGACAAGGCAGTGGAGAAACCCAAGTTTCACCTTGCGGGCGAGTCGACCAGGATCGTGACCGGTCCGTCGTTGACGAGGCTGAGCCTCATGTCCGCCCCGAACCTGCCGCGGGCGACGGTCGCGCCGAGCCGTTCGAGCTCGTCGCAGAACTGCTCGTAGACCGGCTCGGCGACCGGGCCTGGCGCAGCCGCGTTCCAGGTGGGCCGACGGCCCTTGCGTGCGTCGCCGTACAGGGTGAACTGGCTGACGACGAGCAGCGGTGCGTCGACGTCGGAGGCCGACCGCTCGTCGCGCAGGATCCGCAGGTCCCAGATCTTGCGCGCCATCCAGGCCACCTCGGTCGGCCCGTCGTCGTGGGTGACCCCGAGCAGCACGACCAGGCCGGGGCCGTCGAGTGCACCGACCACCTCGCCGGCGACGACCACCGACGCCTCGCTGACCCGCTGCACGACCGCTCTCATCGCCGGCTGGTCGGCGACAGCCTGGCCGACCAGGACCGATCCGACCAGGGCCTGGGGCTCTGGACCAGGTCGACCAGGATCGGCACGCCATCACCCGGTGAGTCTAGGTGGCGCCGCCGTGACGGGTTCGACGCGCCTACGACGCGTCTGCCACCATCGGCGCATGAGTCAGAGCGCAGGCCTCGCGCCCGACACGCTGCTGGTGACGGTGGCGCCGACCGGGGCCGAGACCGTCGAAGAGCGACTGCCCGCAGCTGCCGACGACGCTGCCCGAGCTGGTGGAGACGGCGCAGCGCTGCGAGGCCGCCGGAGCCGCGATGATCCACGTGCACATCCGCGACGACGACCACCGTCCGAGCCTGGACCCGGGCCGGCTGACAGCGACGGTGGAGGCGCTGCGCGAGAGCACCGACCTCGTCGTGCAGCTCTCCACCGGGGGCTCGGTCCACGATCCGCTGGAGCAGCGGCTGCGGGTCCTGGACGCCGAGCCCGACGTCTGCAGCCTGACGATGGGGACCACGAACTTCGGCGACGACGTCTTCTCGAACCCGTGGCCGTTCATCACCGAGCTCTACCAGCTCTCGCAGGAGCGTGAGGTGGTGCCGGAGTTCGAGCTCTTCGACCTCGGCCACGTCGCGTCGCTGCGCCGGCTGCTCGACCGCTTCGGCCTGCCGTACGGCGGTCGGGTGCACATCGACCTCGTGATGGGCGTCCCCGGGCGGGATGCCCGGGACGGCGGACGCACTCGTCGCCGCGGTGGCGGCTCTGCCGGACCAGGTCACCTCCTGGTCCGCCACGGGTGTCGGCCGTTCCACCCTCGCCGTGGCGCTCGCCGCACTCTCCAAGGGCGGGCACCTGCGGGTCGGCATGGAGGACGTGCTGACGATGGCGAAGGGGGTCCCGGTCGAGCACAACGAGCAGCTCGTCGAGCGCGTCGTACGGCTCGGCGAGATCGCGCAACGGCCGCCGATGACGCCGACCGAGGCTCGCGATCTGCTGCAGACCAAGCGGCGCTGATCAGCCCTTGGCCGGCTGCTTCTCCTTGTCCTTCTCTTCCTGCTGCTTGTTCTTGTCCTTGCCCTTCGCCTTGGCCCGACCGCTCTCCTCCTGGGGCGCGTAGCCGTAGCCGTAGCCGTAGCCGTAGCCGTAGCCGTAGCCGTAGCCGCGGCGGCCACGGGTGGCGACCATGTTGAGCGTGACCCCGAGCGGCCGCGCGCCGACCGCGCGCAGCCGGGCCATCGAGGAGGCGAACTGGTCGCGGGTGGTCTTGCCCTGCCGGATGACGATCACGGCGCCGTCGGCCTCGGCCGCGATCAGCGCGGCGTCGGTGACCGGCAGCAGCGGGGGCGCGTCGATGACGATCGTTGTCGTAGTCGACGCGGGCGGCGTCGAGGAGGTGCTTCATCGCCTTGGACTGGAGCAGCTCGGCCGGGTTCGGCGGCAGCGTGCCGCTGGTCAGCACGGTCAGCCGGAGTCCCGGTGCTCCTGCACGGCCTCGGCCAGCTCGATGCGGCCGAGCAGGACCGAGGTGAGGCCGACCGAGCCCTCGAGCCCGAACAGCTTGGCGAGCTGCGGGCGGCGGAGGTCGCCGTCGATGAGCAGGGTCCGCTGACCGGCGGTCTGGAGGGCGAGCGAGATGTTGATGGCCGTGCTGGTCTTGCCCTCGCCCGGCACGGAGCTGGTGATGACGAAGACCTTCTTGGTCTTGTCGACGTCGACGAACTGGAGGTTGGTCCGCAGGATGCGGAACGCCTCCACCCGGGCGGAGTGCGGCGGAAGGTCGGTCAGCAGCGGCTGCTTGGGAGCGTTGCTGTCGAAGAGGATGCCGCCGAGCACCGGCGCGTCGGACGACCTGCGCGATCTCCTCCGGCCCCTTGAGGCTGGTGTCGAGCAGCTCGCGCACGACCGCCAGCCCGATGCCGAGCAGCAGGCCCAGCACGACGGCGAGGCCGAGGTTGCGGAGCGGCTGGGGCGAGGTCGGGGTGGTCGGGAGGCTTGCCGCGTCGACGATGGTCGCCTTGATGGGGGCGTTCGCTCTTGCCCGTCCGGGGTCTCCAGCTCCTTGACGAAGCCGGTGAGCTCCTCGGCGGTGGCCTGGCCGATCTGCTGGGCTCGCTTCGGGTCGGGATCGGTGGCCGAGATCTCGAGGATCACGGTGTCGGGGACGACCGTGGCGGTGATCTTCTGCGTCAGGCTCGGTCGGCGCCACGTCGAGGTCCGAGCTTGTCGATGACCCGGGAGGCGAGCTCCTGGCCCTTGACCAGGTCGGCGTAGGACGACACCCGCTGGATGGCGAAGTTGCCACCCTGGAACGCCTGGTGACCGACTGGTCCGAGGTGGAGACGAACAGCCGGGCGTGCGAGGTGTACTGCGGGGTGGTCTGGAACGTCACGATGGACGCCAGGGCGACCACGACCAGCAGCGAGGTGACGATGACGCGCCAGCGTCGGCGGACGACCTTCAGGTAGTCGCGCAGTTCCACATCAGCCTCTATTCGTCGGCGTCCCGGCCGAGCCCGGGATCGGCCCCCACACTCTAACGAGGGTTCGCTGGAATCGTGCACAATTCCAGGAACCCACGAGGAGGGTGTCAGTAGACCAGCGCCTGGACGCCGTCGGCCAGGACCTCCTCGATGAACGTGGCGGCACCGGCGATCCGCACACCGGGCAGCAGATCCTCCGGACCGATCCCGCGGCGCGCGGCGCACTGGGTGCACACGGTGACCTGCCCCGCTTCCCGGACCATCGCGAGCAGGTCCACCAGCGGCGTCGCGTGCGGCAGCGCGAAGGCCTCGGCGCGGCCGGGCACCCCGAACCAAGCGGCCTCGCCGGTGAGCCAGAGACCGACCGGCACTCCGCCGCCACTCCGGCCGCCGCGACGGTGAACGCCTGGTTGCACCGCTCCGGGTCGGCCTCGCCGACCGTCACCTTGACCACCAGACTCCGCGCCACGCAGCAAACCTACGGGGCGGCCCGATAGACTCGCAGCCATGGAAGCGGTGTTCATCTCCCTCATGGCGCTCGTCGTCCTCCTCACCGGCTACGTCGCGTTCCTGGTGCTCTACCGGCTCTTCAAGACCGGCAGCTGACCTCCGTGCCGTTCGAGCTCCCCGACAACCTGCACCCCGACTGCGCCCCGATCGCCTGGCTGCTCGGCACCTGGCAGGGCAACGGGCACGGCGACTACCCCACGATCGAGGCCTTCCAGTTCGGCCAGGAGTGCATCTTCACCCACGACGGCCGTCCGTTCTTCCACTACCTGAGCCGCGCGTGGATCGTGGACGAGCAGGGTGAGAAGGTGCGCGACGCCGCGATCGAGACCGGCTTCCTGCGGCCCAAGGCCGACGGCAGCCTGGAGTGGCTGCTCACCCACAACACCGGGTTCGTCGAGGTCTGGTACGGCGCTGCTGAGGGCGCCAAGATCGAGGTGACCACCGATGCGGTGGTCCGGACCACGACGGCGAAGGAGTACGTCGGCGGCAAGCGGATGTACGGCCTGGTCGAGGGCGACCTGCTCTGGGCCTACGACATGCAGGCGGTGGGGCAGCCCCTGCAGCCGCATCTGTGGGCCCGGCTGGTGCGGCAGTAGCCGATCAGGCTGCGGGGCGCTCGATCTCGAACCACACCGTGGTGCCGTCGGCACCGTGCTCGGCCGCCCATGCCGAGGAGACGGCGTCGACGAGCGCGAGACCCCGCCCCGAGATCGTCATCGGATCGGTCTCGTGCGACGGGGTCACGCTGCCCATCGCGCCGCCGTCGCGCACCAGCACGGTCAGGAAGTCCGCGTCGAGCTGCACGGACAGCTCGGCCGCGGTGCCGGTGTGGATCACGGCGTTGGTGACGAGCTCGGAGACGCACAGCTCGGCGCCGTCGACGGTGTCCTCCTCCACGTCCCACTCCCGCAGCGTGGACCGGAGGAACCTGCGCGCCTCCCGGGGCGCCATGGAGTCGCTGGGCAGTCGCGTCGACGCGCGTCGGACCGACCCCACGGGCGCGGCCGCGACGGCCAGCAAGGTGACGTCGTCGTCGCTGTGGTCGTCGGTCATCAGCTGGGAGAGGCGAGCGCAGAGCTCGCGGGGCTGCCGCCGCCGCACCGCGATCTCGTCGACTCGAGCGACGAGCTCGTCGATGCCGTCGAAGAGGTCACGCTCGCGGGTCTCCACCAGGCCGTCGCTGTAGAGCAGCAGCACCCGCCCGGGGGTCAGGTCCACCTTCGTCTCGGGCCAAGGCCCCGCACCGACTCCGAGGGCCGAACCGCTGCCCTGCGCGACCGCCGTCGTGCCCTCGCCCGGGGTGACCACCAACGGGGGCGGATGGCCTGCCAGGGCCAACCGCACGGTGCGCCGCTCTGCGTCGACCAGGCCGTAGGCCAGCGTGACCAGCTGCTCGGAGACCGTCTGGGAGGCGACCAGCGCGTCCATGCGCGCGAGCACGGCGGAGGGGGAGGGGTCCAGGAGGGTGTAGGCGCGGAGCGCGGCCCGCATCTCGCTCATCACGATCGCTGCTGCCGTCCCCTTGCCCATCACGTCGCCCAGTGCCACCGCCGTCGAGCCGTCGGGAAGGGTGATCACGTCGTACCAGTCACCCCCCACGTCCGAGTTCAGCCCGCCGGGGCGGTAGTGGGACCCGAGGTCCAGACCTGGCAGCTCCGGCAGCGACCGCGGCATCAGGCTGCGCTGCAGCTGTTCGGCGGTGGAGTGCTGGACCTGGTAGGCGAGTCCTCGCCGCAACGCCTGCGTGACCTGGGAGGCGAGCGCGCTGAGCAGCCAGCGGTGCTCGGCGTCGAACCGCTGAGGGCGGTCGTAGCAGAGCAGCAGGCCACCTACCCGCTCGGCGTCGGTGGACAGCGCCAGCGCGACCATGCTCTCGGTGCCGAGCTGCCGCTGGCGCAGCGCGACGCCTCCGTAGCTCCCGCTCAGCTCCCCGAGGGTCGAGAAGTAGAAGTCCCGGCCGTGGCGGATCGCGTCGACCAGCGGCACATCAGCGAAGGCGTCGATCAGGCACCAGCGGACGCGAGCCGGCGACAGGGCGTCGTCGTCGGTGGAGACGAACTGCAGCTGGCGACCGCCGGCACTGTTGAGGGCCAGGCCCGCCCGGGAGACCCCGGGGAGCTCGAGGACCGTCGAGAGCGCCGCACGCGCCACCTCGTCGGCGCTGAGCGCGTCAGCGACGGTGGCCGACAGCCGACGAAGCAGGGCAAGACCGACATCGGCGCCGCCGGTCAGGCTGTCGGTCATGACTGCAGGGTACGGCGCCGAGCGGCTCGTTGTCCGAGTTCGGCCGGTCTTCAAATACGGCCGACCTAGTCTCGGTCGCGCGATCTCGCGGTAGCCTTCCGCTCGACCTGGTGCACAACGTGGTGCCCGACCGGAGGGGGAGCGATGAGAGAGCGGTTGAGCATCCTCGCGCTCGCGCTGTTCGTCGCGGTGGACATCGTGCTGATCGCGCTCGCCGTCCGGCACGTGCAGTCTCCACCCCAGGCGGCCGACCCGCCCGCGTCCTCGCAGTCCTCGACCGCGGCCCCGAGCGCCACTCCTGCCTCCTCTGGTTCAGCCTCGCCGCAAGCCGACTCCTCCACGACGTCCGCGGACGCCTCCCCGAACGCGCAGCCCGTCGACTTCCTGACGGTCGCCGACCCCAAGGTCTTCGTGCGTGCCTCCCGCGGGCGGTGCTCGACGGAACCAGCGCAGGTGTCGATATCGACCGACAGCGGCCGCTCCTTCGACGCGGTCGAGGTCACCGGGCTGGGCGAGGTCCTCGGACTCCGCGCGACGTCCGCGAGCGAGCTGACGGTCATCGGGCTGGGCACCCGCTGCAAGCCGGCGCGCTTCAGCAGCAGCGACGGAGGGCAGTCCTGGTCGCGCACCCCCGGTGGTGGCCCGACCTGGCACCTGAGCCCCGATCCGAAGGCGACGACGGTCACCACACCTGCCGGGCGGCGCCCGACGCCGTGCACGCCGACTGCGGTCTCCACCGTGAACGAGGGCATCGTGCGGGTGCTCTGCGCGGACGGCCGGATCCTGGGCACCCAGGACGTGGGTCAGACCTGGATCATCCTCGGCACCCTCACAGGTGCGCAGGACATCGCGTTCGCGACGCCCGGCGACGGACTGGCGGTGGCGGGCCAGGACGGGTGCGCGAGCCGCGTTGATGCGCAGCGCGGACGGCGGGGGCAGCTGGTCGAAGGTCAGCTGTCTGAAGGGCAAGCCGCCGCTGGCCATCGGCTCCCAGGACCAGGTGGTGGCGGTCCAGGTCGGCGACGAGGTGCGCGTCAGCACCGACGGCGGCACCACCTGGCGCAGCTGAGCCGCGAAGCCCATACGCTCGCACCGTGAAGGTTCTCATCACGGGCGGTGCCGGGTACATCGGATCGACGACGGCCAAGGCCCTCGAGCAGGCCGGCCACACACCGGTGATCCTGGACTCGCTGCTGACCGGACCGCGCGCGTTCGTGGGCGACCGGATCTTCTACGAAGGCGACATCGCCGACCGTGGTCTGCTTCGCCGGGTCGTCGAGGAGCATCCCGACCTCGCCTGCACCATCCACATGGCGGCCCGCATCGTGGTGCCCGAGTCGGTGGCCCACCCCTACGTCTACTACCGCGACAACGTCGCCAAGTCGCTCGAGCTCTTCGACGAGCTGGTGCGCCTCGACAAGGGGCGGGTGGTGTTCTCGTCCTCGGCCTCGGTGTACGCCGCGACCGACGACTTCGAGGTCACCGAGGAGTCGCCGGTCGACCCGCCCTCGCCCTACGCCCGCACGAAGCTGATGATGGAGCAGATGCTGCACGACCTGGCGGCAGCGACCGATCTGCGGGCCCTGATCCTCCGCTACTTCAACCCGATCGGCTCCGACCCCGACCTCGACACCGGTGTGTACGTCAAGGAGCCGTCACATGTCCTGGGACAGCTCACCTTGGCCGCGCTCGGGCAGCGCGACTCCTTCCTGATCACCGGCACCGACCACCCGACCCGGGACGGCACCGGCCTCCGCGACTACGTGCACGTGTGGGACCTCGCCCGAGCCCATGTCGCCGCCGTCGAGAGGCTGGACTCGGCCCTGGCCACGACCGACAGCCCGAGCGCCGTGGTCAACGTCGGCACCGGTGAGGGGGTGACCGTGCGGGAGCTGGTCGCCGCCTTCGAGGAGGTCTTCGGCCGCGAGGTCCCGACCTCCGAGGGTCCACCGCGACCCGGGGACGCCGTGGGGGCCTTCGCGAACGTCGACCGGGCTCGGGAGCTGCTCGACTGGCGTGCCGAGCTCGGCGTGGCTGACGGCATCGCATCGGCGCTGGCCTGGATGCGCCGCCGCCACGAGGTGCTCGGCTCCCTCTAGGCCCGGTAAGCGCGAGGGCGCTGCCGTGACGACGCGCGGGCCTACACTCGAGACGTGGCTCAGCACACGCACGCACACCCCTCGCCGACCGGTGACTGGCAGGCGAGGCTGCGCGCTGAGGGCTATCGACTGACCCCGCAGCGCGAGCTGGTGCTGCGCGCCGTGGAGCGGCTGGGACACGCCACCCCGGACGACGTGCTCACCGCGGTCCGGGAGGAGTCGCAGGCCGTGAACGTCTCGACGGTCTACCGCACCTTGGAGCTCCTGGAGGAGCTCGGCCTGGTGCGGCACGCTCACATCACCGACCGTGCGCCGACGTACCACTCGGCCGCGGCGCCGGCGCATGTGCACCTGGTCTGCCGCGAGTGCCACGGCATCACCGAGGTCGCCCCCGACGTGATCGACCCGCTGACGGGCTCCCTGCGGGAGAGGTACGGCTTCACCGTCGATGTGGGGCACCTCACGATCTTCGGCACCTGCGCCGAGTGTCCGGGAGACTGAGGAGGTGACTGACGACCTGAGCCCTCTCTTGCACCTTCCCGGCGCGGTCGGCGGCGACGGCATCGACGCGCCTGTCGCTGCCCACTACGGGTCGTTCACCGGCGAGCAGCGCTCGCTCGAGGCTGGTGAGGGTTTCGTGGACCTCTCACACCGAGAGGTGGTCCGGGTCAGCGGTCCCGACAGGCTGAGCTGGCTGCATTCGCTGACCACACAGTTCCTCGAAGGGCTCCAGCCCCGCCTGCCCACAGCGGCACTTGTGCTGAGCCCCCAGGGCCACGTCGAGCACGCCATGTACGGCGTCGACGACGGGGAGGCGTTCACCGCGCACGTGGAGCCGGGACAGGCCGCAGCCCTCACCGAGTGGCTGGATCGGATGCGCTTCATGATGCGCGTCGAGGTCGCCGTCGTGACGGCCGAGCTGGCGGTGACGTGGCGGCCGGCGGCCAGGATCGAGGGTGCGCCGTACTCCGGCTACGAGCTGATTCCGCGGGCCGAGCTCGAGACGTACGCCCAAGCCGCCGGGCCGGCCTGTGGGATGTGGGCGTTCGAGGCTCTGCGTATCGCCCGGGGAGAGCCGCGCCTTGGCCTGGACACCGATCGGCGCACGATCCCCAACGAAGCCGGTTGGATCGGATCCGCCGTGCATCTCGACAAGGGCTGCTACCGCGGCCAGGAGACGGTGGCCAGGGTGCACACCCTCGGGCGGCCGCCCCGGCGACTGACGATGCTGCACCTCGACGGCTCCGACAACCGCCTGCCGCAGCTCGGAGCCGACCTGATGGACGGCGCGAAGTCGGTGGGGTTCGTCGGCACCAGCGCGCGACACCATGAGCTCGGACCGATCGCGCTCGCGATGGTCAAGCGCAAGGTGGCGCTTGGGGCAACCCTTCTGGTCGACGGTCTGGCCGCCGCCCAGGAGATGGTGGTCGATCCCGAGGTCGGGCTGCACGTCCGTCCCACGACGAGATGACCTGGCTGGCTCGGCACGCCAAGCCGGTCCTCGCCGCGTATGTTGTCTGTCTGGCAATCGTGCTCCTTTCGCCCTCGGCGCGCCTGGGGACAGACGCGGTCTCCCTTGTGAGCGACCTGCTTGCCCGGCTCGGGCTGGAGACGCTCGCCGTACGACCGCGGGTGGAGTTCGCGGAGAACGTCGGGCTCCTCCTGCCGGTGAGCTTCATCGGCTCGCTGGTGTGGGAGCGCTTCACCTGGAGGGACTGGACCGCCCTCGGCTTCGTCGCCTCGGCCGTGGTGGAGTCGCTGCAGGCACTGCTTCTCGACGGTCGGAGCGCCACCTTCTCGGACGTGGTGGCCAACACCCTCGGGGCAACACTGGGCGCACTGACCATCCGACTCGTGCGCCGGCGCAGCCGGCGTTGAACGGTCCCTTTTCCCGTGTACTGGGCATCTATCGCCGAATCGTGGTAGTCGTTGCTCACTGACACGTGAACGCCACATCGGCGCGTCGCTCCATTTGGTGACGACGAAATTGGGCCTTGGGGGTCTCGTTGAACACTCGGAGCGCGCGCGGCCGCTCGAAGATTGCCTTAGGATCCCTGGGGCCGACGACCAGACCCGCAGAAGGGACGTGCCGACCGTGATCAAGGACGCACTCGACCGAGCGCGGCCGTTCCGCTCGGTGATGCTCGCCTCCTTCGACGCGGCCTGCTGGGTGCTGAGTTTCTGGGCGCTGGCCCTGCTGCAGTCCAGCCTGAGCGGCATCGGCTCCGATCCAGGTCGCCTGGGCGCTGGCCATCGGGGCCGGCTGCGCCCTTCTCTACCTGCTGGTCGGGTGGACAGTGAGGCTGCACCAGGGCCGAGCGGCCCTCGGGTCCTTCGAGGACGCGCTGCTGGTCGTGGCGGTGACCGAGGTCGTCTTCGGCGTCGAGGTGATCGGCAACCTGGTGCTCGGACCGTTCATCAACGGGCTCATCTGCGTGACCGCACCCGTGCTCGCCTTCGCGGCGATGATCTCGGCGCGTGGTTTCTACCGCGTGCTCAAGGACCGCACCGAGCAGCCGCCCGCGGTCGGTGAGCTCACCCCCGTGGTGGTCGTCGGCGCCGGCGACGCCGGTCGTCAGCTGATCACCTCGATGGCCCACGAGCCGGGCAACCGTTGGCGTCCGGTGGCCCTCGTCGACGACGACCCGCTCAAGCGACACCGTCGGATCAGGGGCGTGCCGGTCCTGGGGCGGGTAGAGGCGCTTCCGAGAGTGGCCGAGCAGGTGCACGCCACGACGGTCATCATCGCGATCCCCACCGCGTCGGCCGAGACGATCCGCACGCTGTCCAAGATCGCGACCGACGCCGGGCTCGAGGTCAAGGTGCTGCCGGGCACCAGCCAGCTGCTCAACCCGGCTCGGGCTGCCATCTCCGACGTCCGTGACATCAATGTCACGGACCTGCTCGGTCGCCACGTGATCGACACGGACGTGGCATCCATCGCCGGGTACCTCACCGACAAGCGCGTGCTGGTCACAGGTGCCGGGGGGTCGATCGGCTCGGAGCTCTGCCGACAGATTGCGCGTCTTCGGCCCGGCGGAGCTGATGATGCTCGACCGCGACGAGTCCGCCCTGCACGCTGTGCAGCTGTCGATCTACGGCAGGGCCATGCTGGACCGGACGACACCATCCTGTGCGACATCCGCGACTCGCAGTTCGTCGTCGACCTGTTCGAGCGGCGGCGGCCCGAGGTCGTCTTCCACGCCGCCGCGCTCAAGCACCTGCCGCTGCTGGAGTCCTCCCCGGGGGAGGCGGTCAAGACCAACGTCTGGGGGACACTCACGATCCTGGAGGCCGCCGCCGCCACCGGCGTCGAGAGGTTCGTGAACATCTCCACCGACAAGGCCGCCGACCCCTGCTCGCGTGCTGGGCTACTCGAAGCGGCTGGCCGAGGGGCTGACCGCGGCGGTAGCGCCGAGCGCGGAGGGCACCTACCTCAGCGTCCGCTTCGGCAACGTCCTGGGCAGCCGCGGCTCCGTGCTGACGGCCTTCACCGCGCAGATCGCCGCCGGCGGCCCGGTCACGGTCACCGACCCCGCCGTGACCCGCTACTTCATGACGATCGAGGAGGCCGTCCAGCTGGTGATCCAGGCCGGCCGCGATCGGTCAGGACGGGGAGGTGCTGATCCTCGACATGGGAGAGCCGGTCTCCATCGACGCGGTCGCGCGCCAGCTGATCGACCTGTCCGGCAAGCGTGTCGACATCGAGTACACCGGACTGCGCGAGGGCGAGAAGATGCACGAGGAGCTCTTCGGGGTCGGCGAGGTGGACGAGCGTCCGTCACACGTGCTGATCTCGCACACTCCGGTCCCCCGCTATGACCCTCTCGACGCTCGTGCGCTGGATCCGTGGGCCGACCGCGCCGAGGTGACCAAGGGGCTCCAACAGCGGTGTGAGCTGCTGTCGCGGGAGGTTGCGGCTTCGTGACCGCGGAACCTGTCAGCCGCCAACTAGCACCACTGCCACCCAACGGAAGCGCCGTGACCGCCTCACCTGTCAGCTCGGGAGTCGTCCTCGTCACCGGCGGCACCGGCTCGTTCGGCTCGACCATGGTGCGCACGACTGCTGGACAGCCGACGTCGCCGAGGTCCGCGTCCTCAGCCGCGACGAGCTCAAGCAGGACGACATGCGCCGCGCGCTCGACGACCCGCGGGTCCGCTTCTACATCGGCGACGTGCGCGACTACGACAGCGTCGACCGGGCCACCCGCGGGGTCGACTACGTCTTCCACGCCGCGGCGCTGAAGCAGGTGCCGTCCTGCGAGTTCTTCCCGATCGAGGCCGTGCGCACCAACGTCCTGGGCAGCGCCAACGTGATCGAGGCGCAGCAACGCCAACGGCGTGCGCTCGGTCGTCTGCCTCGGCACCGACAAGGCGGCCTACCCGGTCAACGCGATGGGCATGTCCAAGGCGATGATGGAGAAGGTCGCGCAGGCCTTCGCGCGCAACAACCCCACCGCGAGCACGGTCGTCTCCACCGTCCGCTACGGCAACGTGATGTGCTCGCGCGGCTCGGTGATCCCGCTCTTCGTCGAGCAGATCCGCGCCGGCAGCCGCTGACGGTCACCGACCCGCATGACGCGCTTCCTGATGTCGCTCGACGACGCGGTGCTGCTCGTCGAGCACGCCTTCGCGCACGCCCGGCCGGGCGACCTCTTCATCCGCAAGGCGCCGGCCTGCACCGTCGAGGACCTTGCCGAGGCGGTCGCGAGCGTCCTCGGGCGTCGAGCCGAGATCCAGGTCATCGGCACCCGCCACGGCGAGAAGCTCTACGAGACGCTGGCCACCCGCGAGGAGCTGGCGCGCGCCGAGGACCAGGGCGACTACTTCCGGGTGCCCGTCGACGCGCGCGACCTCAACTACAGCGAGTACTTCGACGAGGGCGACGTCGAGCGAGAGCAGCGATCGACGACTACCACTCGCACAACACCGAGCGGCTCGACGTCGACGGCGTCAAGGTGTCGTCGAGCCTGCTCGAGTGGACTGCGCCGTCAGTTCCGCGCCGCTGTCGTGACGAGGACGTGGCCGATGAGCCGGGTCCTGGCGATCCATCGCTACTACTGGCCCGACACCCCGCCGTACGCCTCGATGCTGCGCGCGATCGTCGGAGCGCTGGACACGCCGTCGGCCACCAGGTCGACGTGCTCACCAGCCAGCCGTCGTACAAGCCGGAGGCGGTCGTCGCGCGCGGCCGACGCCGCGAACAGGTGGACGGCGTCGACCGTGCGTCGGCTGCGCGATGAGGCCCGACCGCAACTCGCCGGCGTCGGCGGCTGTTCAACGTGGTGTGGTTCCCGCTGGCCGTCGTCGTGCGCATCCTGTCTGGGCCGTCGCTACGACGTCGTGATGTGCTCGACCGCGCCGCCCGTGCTCCTCGGGCGGGCACGTCGCTCGCTGGCCGCGCGCTGCGGGGCGCCGCCTTCGTCTACCACTGCATGGACCTGCACCCCGAGATCGGCGCGGCTCTCCGGGGAGTTCGCGAGCCGCACGGTCTATCGCGCTGCTCGCCGGCTCGACACTCGCACCTGCCGGCGTGCCGCGGCGATCGTCGTCCTCTCCGACGACATGGAGCGCGCCGTGCTCGCGCGCGACCCTGCGACTGGCCGACCGGATCGTGGTGCTCACCAACTTCGAGCTCCCGGACTTCGAGCCGGCGAGGCGCGCCGAGTCGCCCTCGCCGGTGCCGCCGGCCCGACGCGGCTCCGCATCGTCTTCACCGGCAACATCGGCCGCTTCCAGGGGCTCGAGACGATCATCGCGGGCCGTGCTCGCCGACGACCGAGCGCTCGACGGCTGCAGCTGGTGTTCATGGGCGAGGGCGCGGCCAAGCACCGAGCTCGAGCGCGCTCGTCGCAGGCCGCCGCCGGCGAGGCGCGGACCGGGTGACGCTTCGTGCCGCACGGCAGCCCGCGCGCCGTGCCGGGCGCTCCTCGCGCACGCGCAGACCTCGGCCTGGTCAGCCTGACCCCCGAGGTGATCCGCTACGCCTACCCCAGCAAGACCGCGACCTACCTCGGCGAGGGGCTTGCCGCTGCTCGTGGCGGTGGAGCCCGACAGCTCCCTGGCCCGCGATCGTCGTGCGCGTCGGGGCGTGGGCGGCGTCCTGCCGGTCGACGACGTCGCGGCCGTCACGGCACGTGCTTGCTCGAGTGGATCGGCACCGCCCGGACGCCGCACGAGCTGCCGGCGACGGCCGCAGCGGGCTGGCGCAGCGACTTCTCGGCGGAGACGATAGCTGCCGCGATGGGTCGACGCTGCTCGAGAAGTGCTCGCTGCGAGGAGCGTCGCATGACCACGCGACCCGGACGTCGTCATCATCGGTGCCCCCCGGTCGGGCACCAACATGCTGCGCGACGTCCTGACCGGCCTGCCCGGCTTCGCCACCTGGCCCTGCGACGAGATCAACCTGGTCTGGCGGCACGGCAACCGCGACCATCCCTCCGACGAGCTGGCGGCCGAGCACGCGCCGCCCCGAGGTGCGCGCCTACGTCCGCGCGCCGGTTCGACTGGGTCCGCGCGCAAGTACGACGCTGCGGTCGTCGTGGAGAAGACCTGCGCCAACTCGCTGCGCGTCGAGTTCGTGCGAGCCGGTGAAGCCGGACGCCCGCTACGTCCTCATCACCCGCGACGGCCTCGACGCGGCGCCGTCCGCGATGGAGCGGTGGGACGCGCCGTTCGACCTGCGCTACACCGCGGCCAAGGCTCGCTTCGTCCCGCCGACCGACCTGCCCGTACTACGGCGCCCGGTTCGTCGCCAACCGGCTCGCGCCGCCGGCGCGCGATGCCGACGGCGACGGTCGGCGCACTGGTGGGGCCCGCGGCCGACGACTGCCGCCGAGCTGATGGCGACCCGGCCCGCTCGACGAGATCTGCATGGTCCAGTGGAGCCGCTGCGTCGACGACGCCGCTGCGCGGCCTCGACGGATCTGCCGGCGCGACCAGCTCCACCACGTGCGCTACGAGGAGTTCGTGCCGCAGCCGCGAGGCGGGCCTGACGGACGCTCCTCGCCTTCCTCGGGCGTCCGAGGCCTTCGACGCGGCCGCGGTCGCCGAGGCGTCTCCGGCGCAGCGTCGGCAAGGGCCGCGCGAAGCCTCGACGACGCGACCCGTGCCCGGCTCGTACGACCGTCGCCGGCGCCACGCTGACGAGGCTCGGCTATGACGCTCGAGCTAGCGGGCTCTCCCGCCGCCAGGCGGCCGTCAAGCGCGCCTTCGACCTCGTCGTCGCGGGGCTGGGCCTGGTCGTCACCTGCGCCGCTGATCGCTGGTCGCCTGGGTGCTCGCCACCGTCGACACCCGCGCAGAACGGCCTCTTCCGCCAGGCCCGGGTCGGCCGGGACGGCGAGCCCTTCGAGGTGCTCAAGATCCGGACGATGCGCGGGCGCGGGCGGCAGCACCGTCACCGCGGCCGGCGACGCCCGGCATCACCCGGCTCGGGCGCGGTCCTCCGCAGGCTCAAGATCGACGAGCTGCCTCAGCTGGTCAATGTCGCTTCGCGGCGACATGAGCCTCGTCGGTCCGCGGCCCGACGTCCCCGGCTTCGCCGACCGGCTCGCGGGCGACGACCGGATCTCCTGTCCGTGCGCCCCGGGATCACCGGCCCCGCCGCGGTCGCCTACCGGCACGAGGAGGAGCTGCTCGCGCGTCGCGCTGACCGACCCGGAGGCCTACAACCGCGACGTGATCTGGCCGGCCAAGGTCGCGCTCAACCGCGAGTACGTCGAGCACTGGAGCCTGCGTGCCGACGTCACTGGATCGTCGCCACGGTGAGGTCGATCGTCGGCCGTCGACGCCCGTGGCAGGATCCGAGCCGTGACAGGATGCAGACGAAGCGGCTGCTGATGTCGCCGCCGGACGTCGGGCCGGCGGAGGAGGAGGCACGTGCTGCGGGCCCTCCGCTCCGGCTGGGTCGCGCCGACCGGCCCGGAGGTCACCGCGTTCGAGGACGAGATGGCCGAGCGCTGCGGGGTCGCGCACGCCGTGGCGATGGTCTCCGGCACGGCCGCCCTGCACCTGGCCATGGAGGGCGTGGGCGCCGGGCCCGGCGACGTGGTCATCGTGCCGACGATGACCTTCGTGGCCAGTGCGAACGCCGTCGTCTACACCGGCGCCCAGCCCGGTCTTCGTCGACGTGCTGGCTCGGACGGCAACCTCGACCCGGACCTGCTCTCCGAGGCCATCGACCGACGCTGCGCGCGGAGGGCGAGACGGGTCGGCGCGGTGATGAGCGTCGACCTGCTCGGGCAGCTGCGCCGACTACGACGCGCTGCTCGAGGTCTGCGACGAGCTCGAGGTCCCGCTGATCGAGGACGCCGCCGAGGCGCTGGGTGCGCGTTCCACGGCAAGCAGGCGCTCGGGCCGGCCGGCTCCTTCGGCCGGGTCGCCGCGCTGTCGTTCAACGGCAACAAGATCATGACCACCAGCGGCGGCGGGATGCTGCTCTCCGACGACGAGGCGCTCGCCGAGCACGCTCGGTTCCTGAGCACCCAGGCCCGGGAGCCGGTGGCGCACTACGAGCACCGCGCACCTCGGCTACAACTACCGGATGAGCAACGTCCTGGCCGCGCTCGGACGGGCCCAGCTCGGCCGGCTCGACGCGATGATCGCGCGCCGCCGCGCAGATCCGGCAGCGCTACGCCGAGCGCGGTCGCGGACTGGCCCGGGCGTCGAGGTCTTCCAGGCCGCCGACGACGCCGAGACAACTGCTGGCTGACCGCGCTGGTCGTCGACCCGCGATCGCGCCGGTCGTCGCCGGACGGCGCTGCTCGCAGGCCTCGAGGCCGCGGGACATCGAGGCCCGGCCGCTCTGGAAGCCGATGCACCTGCAGCCGGTCTTCGCCGACGCGCGCGCCTTCGTCACCGGCGAGGCGGAGCGGCTCTTCGGCGCAGGGCGTCACCCTGCCCAGCGGCTCGGTGCACGGCGACGAGGCGATCGAGCGTGTCTGCGCCGCGCTCGACCGAGCTCGAGGAGCGCTCACGTGAGCGCGGCATCGGGCACGGTCGCCATCACCGGTGGCCACGGCTTCCTGGGCTGGCACCTCGCGTGCCGGCTGCGGGCCGTGCCACGGTGTCGACCCCGATCCGGCTGGGGCGCGACGACCTGGCCGACGCCGACCGCTGCGCGAGCGCTTGCGCGCGTCGACACCATCTTCCACCTCGCCGGCGTCAACCGGGCCGGACCCCGACGAGGAGGTCGAGGAGGGCAACGTCGAGATCGCCGAGACGGCTGGCCGACGCCGTCGCGCCGCAGCGGCCGCCCGGTGCACGTCGTCTACGCCAACTCGATCCAGGCCGACGTCGACAACCCCTACGGCCGCGGCAAGCGGCGCGCCGCGCGAGATGCTGGCGGCGGCGGTCGGCGAGGTCGGCGGCCGCTTCGTCGACGTGCGTGCTGCCCAACCTGTTCGGCGAGCACGGGCGACCCGCGCTACAACTCCTTCGTCGCCACCTTCGCCGACGCGGTCGGCCGCGGCGAGCGAGCCGACGGTGAGCGAGGACCGCGAGGTCCCGCTGCTGCACGCCCAGCGGGCGGCGCAGGTCGCTGATCGACGCCGCTCGACGGCGTCGCGACGACGCGGTCCGTCCCGAGGGGGAGCCGCACGCGGTCACCGACGTGCTCGGCCGGCTCCGCGGCTATCCACGCGCTGTACGCCGCGCGCGGCGAGATCCCCGACCTCGCCGACCCGCTTCGACGTCGACCTGTTCAACACCTACCGCTCCTACCCGTTCCCGGCAGCATGTTCCCGATGCTCGCCGCAGGTGCACGCCGACCCGCGAGGCGACCTGTTCGAGACCGTCCGCGTCGCACGGCGGCACCGGGCAGTCCTTCGTCTCGACCACGGTGCCCGGGCGCGACGCGCGGCGACCACTACCACCTGCACAAGGTCGAGCGCTTCTTCGTGGTCAGCGGTGAGGCCGAGATCGCGCTGCGCCGCCTGCTACGACGACGAGGTCGTCCGGTTCCGGCTCTCGCGGCGACGCGCCCGGCTTCGTGGACATGCCGACCATGTGGGTGCACAACATCACCAACGTGGGGACAGCGAGCTCGTCACCATGTTCTGGGCCGACCAGCTGCTCGACCCCGAGCGATCCCGACCAGTACCCCGAGCGAGTGGAGGTGAGCTGCCGCGTGAAGGTGATGACCGTCGTCGGCACTCGGCCCGAGATCATCCGGCTGTCGCGGGTGATCGACCGGCTCGACCGAGACCGTCGACCACGTCCTGGTGCACACCGGTCAGAACTACGACCACCAGCTCAACCAGGTCTTCTTCGACGACCTCGGCCTGCGCGCGCCCGACCACTACCTCGACGTCGACACGTCGTCGCTGGGCACGGTGCTGGGCGGGACCCTGATCGAGGTCGAGGAGGTGCTCATCGCGAGGAACGACCCGACGCGTTCCTGGTGCTGGGCGACACCAACTCCTGCATCGCCGCGGTGATGGCCAAGCGGATGCGGGTGCCCGTCTACCACATGGAGGCCGGCAACCGCTGCTTCGACGAGAACGTGCCGGAGGAGACCAACCGGCGCCTGGTCGACCACGTCGCCGACTTCAACCTCGCCTACACCGAGCACGCCCGACGCAACCTGCTGGCCGAGGGTCTGCACCCGCGCCGCGATCGTCACGGCTCGCCGATGCGGGAGGTGCTGGAGCACTTCCGGCCGAGATCGACGCCTCCGACGTCCTGGAGCGGCTGGGCCTCGAGCCGCAGGGCTACTTCCTGGTCAGCGCGCACCGCGAGGAGAACGTCGACTCCCCGAGCGGCTCAGCATGCTGCTGGACTGCCTGATGCGCGTGCACGAGCGGTGGGGTCTGCCGGTCGTCGTCTCCACCCACCCGCGCACCCGCAAGCGGCTGGAGGCGCTGGCGCGCGACCCGGCGACGGCGACATCCGCTGGCATGGAGCCGTTCGGCTTCCACGACTACAACGCTGCAGGAGCAAGCCGCCTGCGTGCTGTCCGACAGCGGCACGATCGCCGAGGAGTCGTCGATCCTGGGCTTCCCCGCGGTCACGCTGCGCGACTCGATCGAGCGACCGGAGGCTCTCGACTCGGGCGTGATCATGATGGCCGGCCTCGACCCTGCCGCCGCAGTCGAGGCCGCCGTTGGATCGTAGTCCGCCAACGGGACACAGGCGACCTACCAGACGCGCCCGCTGAGTACCAGATCATGAACTGTTCGCAGCGAGTGGTGACCTTCATCGTCTCAGCGGCAGGGCGCCATCACCAGTGGGCAGGCATCCGCCAACGATGGGACTCTCCGGGATGGGAAGCGATGAGTCGGCTTTCCCTTGGTCGTCGGCGCGATGAAGAGCGGCACCACGACGTTGGACGCGCTGCTCCGGGCACACCCCGATGTGGATGTCGTCGGAGACAAGGAATCCTCAGGGTTTCAACGACCGGACGAGGCCGCGAAGACGGCTCGTCGGATCCGCTCGAGCGCTGCTGTCGCTGCAGGCGAGGTCTCAACGGCCTACATGCAGCAACCGATCCACAGACCTCACGCTGATCTTGTCGCGTCCGCCCTGGGCGACCACGTTCGCATCGTGGCGATCTTGCGAGACCCGTTCAGTCGAGCCGTGAGTCACTGGCAGCATTGGCGCCAGCTCGGCCGAGAGTCAGGACAGGTGCTTGACGTGCTGCTCGACCCGCTCGGACCGTATGTGGCGTTCAGTTCCTACCACCGGCAGCTCTCGCCGTGGATCGATCGTTTCGGTTGAGCTAGGTGCACGTGTTGCGCCTCGAGGACTACCGTGCTGCGCCTGGGTCGACCATGACCGCCTTGTGGACCTTCCTCGGGTGACGCCATTGCGGCCTGGTCGATCCATTCCCCAGCACGCCAACGCAGCCGGCGATCGCGTTGTCGCCGTCGGTGTGCTGGTCGGCTCACCCAGTCCGCGATCTATCGTCATGCCTTGAGACCTCTCCCCCTCCCCTCATCGATACGCCGGGCAGGAGCTACGGCTCTGGGCGGAGCATCGGGCCGTGAGGAGTCGCCCGTCCTTCCGGAGGGCACACGCGAGCGATTCATGTCGCTCGTCCAGGGAGACCTCCAGAAGCTGCGATCCCAATGGGAAACCATCTCGTGGGACGCCGTCCGACGGTGCGAGTCGACTTCCTGACCCTCGCTGAGGCGCGAGAGGCGCGGTTAGCGTGCCCGACGTCTACTACTCGGCCAGCTACGGCGCGAGGCCGAGGCGATCGACGGGGGACCTGGGAATGCGCCGTGGGGACGCGGCCGTTCGTCTCCCGTACGTGAGCCGGACCGTTCCCGCGAGCTCCACGGGGATTCGATCTCGTCAGCCCTACGGTATGGGGGTCCGTCGGCCACGATGTGTGGCTCGGCGGATCTCTCATGGGCTCCTTTCGTAAGGAGTTCCAGAACGCCCGCGAGCGAGGACTGATCGCGGAATTCCTCCGCACTAATCCCTTCGACGTCGAGGATCCCGTCGACGGCGGGTCTCGTCCGATAAGGCTCCACACCCCACATTCGCGGTACGTCCTCACGACGTCGAGCGGAGCGGCTACTGGGAAGGAGTGAGGGTCGCCATCGCACCGCGGTCGCAAGGCGGAGAAGCCGGGATCCGGGTCGACCAGTGCCGGCGAGTCGATGCTGGAAGAGCCCGACAGCGGGTTCCGCCAGATGTATGACGAAACGATGGAACGGGTGGGTTCCTCCGGCCGGCTGCGGCTTCCTGACGCGTACTACACCCAGCTCATCGAAGGTCTGGGAGAGGACCTCGTGCTCCTCGAGGCCACGCTCGACAGCAGGCCGGTGGCTGCCTCGATCTTCCTTCTGTGGCAGGACCGTCTCCACTACCATCTCTCGGGCTCCACGCGCGACGGCATGCGATCGGGGGCGACGAACGCCGTCCTTGACCATGCGGTGCGTCGCCTCATGCCTGAGCATGGACGACTCCATCTCGGCGGTGGCCTCGTTCCCGGAGACGGGCTCGAGCAGTTCAAGCGCTCCCTGCTACTCGTCAGACGGCCGTGTTCCTCTGCCAGACCGTAGTCAACCGAGCTCGGTACGACGACCTGGTCGCGGAGACCGGCGCCGATCCCCACGCCGTCGTACTTTCCGGCTTATCGCGGATGAGGCTAACCAGACGCCCGCTCGCGACGACTTCGAGTCATTTCTCGAGCCGCTCAACGGGCGGTTGCCGGCCATGCCGGCGCCCGAGGCGCCCTAGCTCCGCTCGAGCGCCAGATCACCGGGCTTCCCCGGCTCGGGTACGACCATCCTCTCCAACTGCTGGCCCGCTCGGCTGCGTGGGCTACCCCTCCAACGTCATGGCGTTCTTTCACAGGCACCGTGGGTGGGAGCGAGGCTCCAAGTCCACCTGGCGCCTCGGAACCCTCCCTCTCCTCGACTAGTTCAGTGGCCGCACTCGCGAACCGCTGGATCCTCACGAGTTCGGATACTTCTGGAGACGTGTCTGTGGGCAC
This sequence comes from uncultured Actinomycetota bacterium, assembly GCA_963810435.1. Classification (GTDB taxonomy): domain Bacteria; phylum Actinomycetota; class Actinomycetes; order Propionibacteriales; family Nocardioidaceae; genus Nocardioides_B. The sequence continues at coordinate 479,256 of CAWENL010000003.1, read as the reverse complement.
AGCAGCAACACCCTGGTCCGGGATCTGCCGCACTCCGGCTATCTAGAGGCCCAGCGGGAGCTCGACGCGGTTGCCACGGTTTTCGGTCGGCCGGTCGTCTACAAGAACTTCCTGGCCCTCGCCCATGCTGCGGAGATGCGCGACCAGATGGAACGCATGCGTTTTCTTGCACTCGCACGCGATCCTGTGGACGTGGCCGCCTCACTGCTGATGCTTCGACGCAAGATCGGCGCGGCGACGACGGAACCGGTCGGTGTGACGCCCGATGCGACCGGTCAAGCGGTTGGCACTTCGAGTGTCGACGCCGTCGCACGACAGGTGGTCGAGCTGAGCGATCGACTGCGACGTTGCCGGTTCGAGGATCACGACGACTCGATCGTCATCGACTACTCGGAACTGACCGCCGACCCACGTGCGACTGTCGCGCGGGTACTCGAGTTCTTGGGTGTCGAAGTGCCGATGCTTGACCTACCAGTGCTCACGCCAGGCGGCGGAGCCGAGATCCTGGACCGAGAGGATCTCCGCGCACTGTCGGAGGCGCTCGACCGAGCCGAGGAACACAGGAGAGACCCAGATGACTGAACGGCGCGTCGCGCTGGTGGTACCCGGACGCACGAGCTCGGGCGGGTCCGCATTCGAGACCAGCTGGCCCCCGCACTGGAAGCGAGGCTCGGTACGCCGGTCGTCCGGTTGGCTGCACCGCCGGTCGGCCGCATCGATCTCATCCCCCTTGAGGGCTGTTCACACGTGGTCTTCGTGGGATCCCGCGCGCAGCCGGTGCGCGACGAGACGTGGTCTTCTGGCCGCTCAACGTGGCGCCACTGGAGCGTCACGTCGTTCGGGCGGAGGCCAGCAGTCTGCGCAACCGACTTCGCCACCTGGCTCTCGTGCGCCGGCTGGGCGCCTCTGTCGGTGCGGCTGGCGGGCTCGCGTTTGGATCGCACCACGCGCGTACCCTGTACATCGCCCAGTACCCGGCGGCGGCGGCGAAGCCCTACACGGTGATCAAGGGCGGCACCGGGTCGGGGATCGAGGTACAAGCGCGGGCGCCTGACCTCGACCGGCCGCTCGTGCTGCTGGTTTCACACCTCTACCCGTACAAGGGAATCCGCGAGTTCGTGGAGGCTGCGGCTCTCGCGACTCCTCGACTTCCGGAGCGCGTGCGGTTTCGTGTGGCCGGAGCCGACCGGGACCCGGTACGCCTCGGCCGTGCATGCGCGGGTCGAGGAGCTCGGCCTTGCCGGTCGGCTCGAGATCGCACCGGCGAGCGTGGAGGAGATGGCGGAGCTGCTCCCGGGCGACGTTGGCGGTGTTCGCCTCGACCTGCGAGAACGCAGGGTCGTTCGCGCTGTACGACGGGTTGCATGCCGGGTGCCGACCCTGTGCTCCGACCGTTCCTCGATGCCGGAGATGGTGTCCGGGGCAGTACGGCTGGTCAACCCCAACCAACCCGAGCGGGTAGCGGCGTCGATCGTCGAGCTCCTCAGTGACTCGCGCGGGCTGGAACGGCTCGCGCTCGCGGCGACCTCATGGTCGGGGCGGGCCCCCACCTGGTCACAGCGTGCAGAGCAGCTCGTGACGTTTCTCGACGAGATGAGGAGTCAGTGATGAACGCGGCCAGGACCGTCCAGGTCTCTCTTCGCCGAGTCGCTCGCAGGGCGGCGCTGGTGGCCTACCGATCGGGCACCACCGTTTCCCGGCGCCGTTACGCTGAGCGAGACACCCCGGGGTTGACGGTCCTCCTGCTCCACAACACCCCACCGGCCGGCGTCAGACGGCTCGCGAGATACATCGACCGACATCGGGACGCCTTCATCGGATTCGATGCCGGCGTTCTCGCCGTCCAAACCGGACCTTGGATCGGCCCATGCTTGCGCTGTCCTTCGACGACGGGTTCCGAAGCAACCTTGGGGCGGCCGAGATGCTCAGTGAGCGCGACCTGCCGGGAGTGTTCTATGTGCCGACGGACGTCATCGGACTGGATGAGGGGGCCGCGGACGACTTCTTCGGACGTGCACAGACGGAGGGGGTCATGAGCTGGGCCGACTTGGAGACGATCCGTACGGCGGGGCATGAGGTGGGCAGCCACTGCAAGCGGCACGTCCCCATGTCCGGCCTCTCGAAGGCGCAGGCTGAGGACCAGCTGAAGGGCTCAGTCGAGCTGCTGCGATCCCGGCTCGGGTCCACTCGTCACTTCGCCTGGCCATTCGGCGGCCTGCAGCACGCTCCCGTTGGTGACGTCACGATGTGGGCCGAACAGATCGGGGTGATCGCGGCATCAGGTGTGCGCGGCCGGAACACCCCCGACCGGCTTCACTCGTCAAGGTTCCTGCGCCGCGATGCCGTGGACCTCACGTGGCTCGCGACCGACCTGGCCGTGTTCGGTGAGCGTGACCTCCGCCGGCTCGACTCGGAGTCGTCGTCAGCCCTCAGGTGACCTTTCGGCTTCTGCGACCTTCGAGTCGGAGGTTTGGGACAGTCGCCGGGCGGTGCGCTTGACGAACCACGTGCACTGCAGGTCCGTGATGAGTGCACCCACGAGCAATCCCCACGCTGCGCCAGGTGCGCCAGCGATGACGGCTCCCACGGCGGGGCACGCCAACGACGGAACACTCGTATGCACCCTCAGGCGGATGAGGCCGTTGAGGTCTCCCATCGCCTTCATCAGGACGGGTCCGGACGTATAGGGCCCCCGTGTCACGGTCTGGATGACGAGGGGAAGGAGCAGTGCGGACGCGCCCACCCAACTCTTGCCGACCAGCTCACGGCCAAGGGAGTCGGGGAGAAACAGCACAAGGATGCCATAGAGCCCGGAAACCACTCCGAGCACGAGACTCCACCGCCACATGATGGAGGTGCCGCGCAGCCCACGTTCGAGGGCGCGTCGAGACTCGAGAGTGAGGACGGGGGTGAGCCCCATCACCACGATGCTGACTCCGCCCATCAGGGTCTGTCCGGCTCTCAGGGCGCCGGCGGCCGCCAGGCCGCTGATGGCCGCCACCATACTCGGCACGAGATAGCTGCTGACTGCCGTGAGCGAGGAGTCGATCACAAGCCGCGCACTCACCCCGCGCTGCTCGCGCAGGAAGTCTCGCGTTGATCTCAACCTCGGCAGGACCCGTAGCCAGGCCAGACCCACTCCGGTCGCGACGGTGGCAGCGACGACCCACCCGATGGTTCCCGACGCCAACGACAGCTGGTTGGTCCGTTCCAAGTAGACGAGACCCAGACCCTGAGTGACAAGCCACACCAGGTCCATCAGCGCGGCGCCGGCCGGTCGCGCGTCACGGAAGAACACGTACCTCAACATGTCGTTGAAGAGCAGAAGGGGCAGTCCGAGACCAAAGCTGAGGAAGGCGATCGCAAGTGACTGAGAAGCACCCATGACGGCTGCGGCGATGACGAGCATCACCGTGCCGCCCAGGAGCCCCACCAGAATCGAAGCGCCCAGCCCTCCCGACACGTCCTTGCTGCTGACGCGTCTGCTCGCGTCCCCTGTGAGCATGAGCGGGGTGCTGGCGACGGCACGCGTGAAGTGCAGGGACACCGCGTAACCCGTGTAGGCAACCGCCCACGCGCCGTACTCAGCGGGGGTCGAGGCTCGGGCAATGCTGAGCCCGAGGACGAGGTTGCTGACGCTGCTCAGCCCCTGACTCAGAACTCCCAAGGGACCACGCAGCAGAAGGCGTCTGACCGGACGAGCCTCAGTCATGCCTTTCCCGTGTCAGTCATCGATCTCGTGGACCCAGTCTCGACTCGCGTAGCCGAGCGACCTGAGCGCGCTGCCGGCGTAATGCTCGAAAGTCTCGGCAGCCTCTCGGGTGAAGTGGGTGTGCCAATCCCCGGAGACCCCGCTCCTGAGAAGAGCTACCTCGATCCTCCGCGCCCGGCTGGCGACCCGACTGGACCTGAAAATCCTGCCGAGCACACGCAAGTCGAACCTTGACCGGATCCGCCGGGCGGCCGGTGAGATCGGACATCATTGCGGCGAGGGCCGTGCTCCGTTGCAGAGAGCAGGGCTTCGTAGCTGACATAGGCGACATCGGGATGCCGAGGCACTGCCCACGCAGTGACGTGCTGGTCCCACGTCCCGAACGAGTACTGCTGCTCGGCGAACTGAGACTCGATGAAGCCAGGAAGGTTGGCGCGGACGTCGCTCGGGTCGAAGCCCACGCCGAGGTATCGCTCCAGCTGTGCACGCAACCTGTAAGCGCTGTGGGGATTTCGGCGCTCGCGCACGTTGCGCATGTGATGGAAATACAAGGAGACCATGACGTCGCGTCCATCGCGGTGGATGTATGCGGTAGGAGGCAGTCGCTTGTCGTACTCCCAGTGAGCGTGGATCACCGAACTCATGGCGATCGGCAACCGATAGTTCTGGGGGTAGGGCACACCGAGGTAGGCCGCCATCAGCTTGCACAACCACACAGTTCCCGATTTCGGGTAACCGCACCCGATCCACATCGGAAAGGATCGCCCCCACTGCTTGGCAATCCGCTCCGTAGCCCGAGCGGAGAGGATGCGCATTACTTCGTCGGCACGTGCACTCACCTCGTACGCCAGGCCTCACTGGTTGTCAGCGGTCTCGTCTCGCCGAGGACGTGACGGCTCATGGGCACACGGCCCCCTGCGTGGCTCCGCGGGCGACGCCTGGCACTCCTCGTCACCAAAGCCCCGACCGCGTACAGCGGAATAAGCAGTGCCAGGGTTTGCCCGGCAGCGGTCATTGACTGGCCGATGGCAACGCCCACGACGGCCTTGCCGAGGGTGAGCACGACCAAGGCGAACGTGAGCAGTCGAGTCAGGTCGTCGTTGTGTCGCGGAAACGCCCATCGGTCGACCCGACCCAGCGCAAAGCCGACGAATGCGGACAAGACGATAGCCACCCAAGGCCCGAAGTTCCACACGGAGCTCGCCCGTCATCCCAGGAGGAACGCCGGACCGTGCCTGGCCGTACAGCGTGCGACCGATGACTGGACCTGGGGAGATGATTGGCTTGTCCGGCCAGACCGAGCGCGGAATGGGAGCAATGATGTAGCGAAAGACGGTGGCGCCGTATTGGTAGGAAAGCGTATCTGGAACCGCATTTGTCACCAGGAGGGTTTTTCCAGGTCGTAGCCGTTGCGACCCATGAGCCCGCTGTTCAGCCCGTACGTGATCAGGAAGTTCCCGCTGACGTCGGTCTGCTTTCTGGTGGCAGAAAGAGCGCCGATCCCTCCGAGAACGATCACCGCACTGATGATGACGGGGACGGCTTTGATGCGGTGACGGATGAAGGAAATCAGGAACAGGACGGCAAGGGTCACGTACAAGAGATCGGCCCGAGAGGTCGTCACCCAATTGATAGAGAAAGCATTCAAGAAGAACAGAGAAGCACGGCCATGCGAAGCGGCCCGATTCGTGGGCGCGTGGTAAGCCAGTACGCGAGAAGCAGTACGGCGCCGATCGTCCCGGCCTGGGCGAGATACTCAAACTGGCCGTAGGTCTCGAAAGTAGCCCCGTCGGCAGAGATGCCCGCACGTCGCTGTGCAATCGAGACGCCCAGCCCGCCGATGTGTCTCGTGTAGGACAGCGTGCCGTACAAGCCGACCAGGGCGTATACCCCGCTCACAACCAGGACGAGTGGCTCGGACACCTGAGACGCCCGCAAGACCCATATTCGGTGGGCCCTGCTGCGAGGGTCGGAGGGCACTCGGCCGTCCATTTGTGTGAGCAGATACCCCGCAACCAGGGCGCCGATCGAGAAAAGGGTCACGACGCTGGCGTGGAAAAGTTCCGAGAACTTTTCGCCCCGTGTGAAGAAGTCCAGAACGAATTGCCGCGAGGGATAGCCGGTGGCTAGCATGATGCCCCGGATGCCGGCGCCGATCGTGACGGCGAGGCTTACCAGTCCCCACATGGAGAGGAATTTCTGGCGGGGGGACAGAAAGGGGGCATGAATCATCACGGTGCAGATCAGGCCGATGGCGGCGAAGCCCCACGCGTCGTGTCCCAGACTCCAGAAAAGAGTGAACGCGGTCGCGAGGGTGAGCTCCCCGATCAGGACGACGAGCACCCAGGGCCGGACAACCTCGGACCGTGTTGTTGGGTCGGCCGAGAGGTCATGCGTCTGGTGTGGTTGTCGCATGTTCACCTGTCTTGGGGAGTCGCGGAGGGTCTCATCCTAAGCAGAGGAGCGTGTCCGGGAATCTTGGGACGAGATGTCCAGTGTGTGCTGTCGGAGGCCGGACCCGAAGTCATTGGTGGTCTCCTTGACGTAGGTGGAGTTCCGCTGGACGAGTCCGAACCGCTGCGATCCAGCCCTCTCACCGCCGAGGACGTTCCCGGAGACCGTGACCCACTGCGCGTTGGCGATGGTGATGCCGGCAGAGGTCTGCGGCTTGTCGCCCCCCCAGCCGTCGCGACCGTTGTCCAGGCACGTGTTGCCGGTGACGACGACCCGGCGAGTGAACTTGGATGACCTCGAGCCGATGGACATCCCGCGGAGCCGTTGCGCTGACATCGATTGTTGCGAACGACGCCGCCTATGCATTGCCGAGAAACCGTGATTCCGACCTCCCCGCCCCCTACATACGTTGTCCGCCACTTCGAATTCGCGACAGCGATGCAGGGAGATGAGATCGGCGGTCCCGGGCAGCCTCGGGTCCTTGTTGTCTGTGCCTGTGCCGGTGACGGTATTGCCGATGATCTTGACGCCGATGATTGGAGCGTGGTCCAAGCCGTTGATTTGAATAGGCTGGCGGACCTGACCCCCACGAGCTGGCGGGTCGATTCGACAATTCGTGATGTGTACGTCGCGTGCCGCTCTGCTGGTCGTGCTGCGAATCCAGATCGCCGCTCTTGCCAATTTGTGAAATGGCAACCTTCAATGTTGACCCGCCGCGGATTGTATCCGAGCAGCTGTACCGTGACGCGGTCGGAGCGACAACTAGTCAGCTCGAGGTCTCGGTATTGTGCCTGCGTGTCCAGCCCCGCCTCGGAGCCGTTCCCTCGCTGGTGATGAAATGTACCTGTCGCACGCTTGTGCCACGAGTTCGCGCGTCAACCGTCAATATTCGTCGCCCACCTGGCCACCTGCCTCCAGGACGACTCCTTGGAGTCCGCAGCCGGAGGCACCCACTGCTGCTGGATCCATCGTGCGGTCGCCTTCACGGCGCGCACCGTGGCATGTCCTCGCCCGTGAGGGAGACCCGGGAAGGAAGGTCAGGGCCCCGACCAGGTAGGCGTCTTCGATGTGGGACCCGACCACGGCTCCCCGGGAGGGCTCGACCGGGCCTCCTTCTTCCGCGCGCGATCGCCTCGCGGAATGTAGCTGTATCGTTCGTGACGCCGTCTCCACTAGCGCCGTAGCGCCTGACGTCGAAGCGTTCGGCAAGCTGGCCCGGACGTTTCGTCGGCTCCGGGGGAGACGGCTTCTCTTCACCACTGCAGCTCGTCACCGCTCCGGCGGCCAGAGCGAGGGTTCCCAGCAAAATCCCACGTCGGGTCACGTGCGGAGTCAAGAGGCGCAATGGCGCTTGGTCATCAGGGCGGCCGTTCGACACAGGTGACCACAGGTAGGCGGGCGTCACAGAATCAGCGAACTCGAGCGAAGTGATCGAGCCAGCCTCGAGCAGTCGAGCTTCGGGGCGGGGTGCCGTGGACCTGGACCATCGGTTTCGCTCTCGATCTTCGGACAAATGCATCTCTCGATGCTGGGGCGGGTAGCGCATTCCTGGCGACATGTTCTTCCCGGAGCGTACCGATCATCTTGACCTGACCGTTCGATCTGGCCTCGGTCGACGCTGGTGACCGCGCAGGTCGCCCTCCCCGGCGGGGCGGCCGATCCCGAGCCCTGTGTTCTGGACGCAAGCTGGGATAGCCTCGCCACCTCCCAGGGTGGCAATGACTGGAGCCAGACGTCGAGGTCAGGAGAGCCAGATGAGACACATCCTGGGTGGGATTTGCTGAAGCTGTGGCACCTGATTCCCGAGGGGCACGCGCGCGATTCGATGAGGCGCTCGCTCATCGCTTCAGAGTGGGGATCCCCCGGGAGCTGTCATCAATCGCGGCGACACCGTGATCCAGGTGGGAATGTGGCGTAGAGCTCGGTACGTCGCTCAGTCAAGGCTCCTGGTCAACGGGGCCGCGCGTGCCGATCCTGAGGCCTCCGATGAGCATGCAGCACAAGCAGCGGACTTCTTCGCGGCCCGGAACTAGACGAACTGCACGGTCGTCAACGCTCGGCCTGGTTTGAGCCTGGGACCTCGAGGGGGCCGAACCTGCGACGGACCCCAGTGGTTTTGAGCTCAAGTCGAAGGGGTGCGCAGCCATTCCGCACAATCCACGGGCGAGGTTCGCCAGCGTCGATGCGGTCTGTGTGGACGACGTTGCCCGCGAGCACGGTCTGGACAAGCGTGGACTACTGGGAGGTCACCGTGAACGGCGCTGAGCTGCAAGTGCTGCAAGGAGCATGGACATCCTGCCTCGAGTTCGTCGCATGGCTGCTGGCAGCCGGCATGATGCGCGACCCGAGGACACGAACGAGCCGGGACGCGGGGTTGCGAGCTATCCGAATCTAAAGGCTTCACGACCACCATCACGCGGCGCGGAGAGTCGCGAAGGCGGAGTGGGGTACAGTCGGTGAGGCTATGCGTGGCGATGAGCCCGGTAACGGCTGCTGATCCTCAGCGTGAGCAGCCAGGTCAGCGGCGGTGGCCCCGCACCTGGATCCACGCGCGTGTCCGTTGCGCCGTCGTAGCGATCCTGGCCGCCCCCCACACGCGGGCCGGCGACGCCGCCCCCGAGGCCATGAGTGTTGCCGAATCGCAGGAGGCGGGGGCTGGTGGTGCGGACCTCGTCGGTCACCCATCCCGCACTCACGAGCCACTCCACAAGGCGTTGCTTGCTCGGTGCGCTCCGGATGCCGTGGAAGGCGTCGCGGCGAAAGCGTGGACGCGCTCGACCCGACGCATGTTTGGGTCGTCACCAGGCGGCTCGCGAGCCTGCGCGTGCACGACAGAGGGTTCTTGGAGTCGAGGTAGACGATCGCGCCGGGAGCCGCCAACTCTGCCATCGCCGGTAGGGTCGCTGCCGGGTCGGGGATGGAGCTGCAGGTTGCCCATCACCACGAATGCGTCGAAGCCCGGATCGAGATCGACCTGCTCGAGGCCCCCAAGGCGCACGTCGATTCCCCGCGCACGAGCCTGACCACAGCTAGCAGGGCTGGGGTCAACCCCCACCATCTCCATCCGGGCAGCCGATGGCCCAACGCCTCAAGAAGGAAGCCGGGCCCGGATCCGATCTTGAGGGTCGTCCCGACCCGCCGACGGTTCCGGCGCTGCCGAGTGCCCAGAGGATATCGGCGACCTGACCGTCGATCAGCCCCTGGAATCCCGCCCCGGCGTAGAGTTCCTCCCCATCGCTGATCTGCGCGCCTGTTTCCCCAGTGGCGTCATCGATCTCCGACCAGTCGTCTGCCGCGCCCACCTCGTGCTTCAGATCGGACTGACCTCCGATCACCTGGACGCTGCCGCCCCGGGCGGGCAGCGCCGTCAGGCTGCCGTCGGTATCGAACCGGAACTCATAGGTGTTCGATCTGCCGATCGAGAACGACCTGGTCTTCACGGGCAAGTCCTACGACCCCGAGTTGATCATGCCGGCGCCGACCGTGACACCGGTCGCCTCGTCGATGAGGATGAAGGATCCCGTGGTGCGGTTCTTGCTGTAGGGGTCGCACAACAGAGGCGTCGTCGTCCGCAGCTGCACCCGCCCGATCTCGTTCAGCCCGAGCTCGCCGGTCTCCTGGTCGCGGTGCAGCGTGTTGACGTCGAGCCGGTACTGGATCTCCTTGACCAGCGCACGCCCCACCCGGGTCGTCTGCTTGATCGCCAGCTTCTGCCGCGGCCGCAGCGGCTCGTTCGTCATCCAGCAGACCATCGCGTCGATGTCCTGGCTGGGCTTGGGGGCGTTCTGCGGGCGACAGATCATGTCTCCGCGGGAGACGTCCACGTCGTCCTCGAGACGCAGCGTCACCGACATCGGCGGGAAGGCCTCGTCGATCTCCTGGTCGAACAGGTCGATGCCGGCGATCCGACTGGTCATCCCGGAGGGCAGCACGAGAACCTCGTCGCCGGGCTTCAACACACCGCCGGCGACGCGACCGGCGTAGCCGCGGTAGTCGTGGAAGTCGTCGGACTTGGGCCGGACGACGTACTGCACCGGGAACCGGGCGTCGACGAGGTCGCGGTCGGAGGCGACGTGGACGTTCTCGAGGTGGTGCATCAGCGACTGGCCGTCGTACCAGTCCATGTGCTCGCTGCGGGTCACCACGTTGTCGCCCTTGAGCGCGGAGATCGGGATGATCTCCAGGTCGGGGATGGCGAGCTTCGTCGCGAACGACTTGAACTCCTCGCTGATCCGGTCGTAGACCGCCTGGTCGTAGTCGACGAGGTCCATCTTGTTGACCGCGAGCACCAGGTGGGGCACCCGCAGCAGGGAGAGGATCACCGCGTGCCGGCGGGACTGCTCGGTCAGGCCCTGACGGGCGTCGACGAGCACCAGCCCGAGGTCGGCCGTCGAGGCCCCGGTGACCATGTTGCGGGTGTACTGCACGTGGCCGGGGGTGTCGGCGATGATGAACTTGCGCTTCGGGGTCGCGAAGTAGCGGTAGGCGACGTCGATCGTGATGCCCTGCTCCCGCTCCGAGCGCAGCCCGTCGGTGAGCAGGGCGAGGTCGGTGTAGTCGTAGCCCTTCGAGAGCGACGTGGACTCCACCGCCTCGAGCTGGTCCTCGAAGATCGCCTTGGAGTCCAGCAGCAACCGGCCGATCAGCGTGGACTTGCCGTCGTCGACGGAGCCGGCGGTGGCGAACCGCAGCAGGTCCATGTGACGCATCGTCTCGGTGGCAGAGGTGGAGCCGGTCATCAGAAGTAGCCTTCCTTCTTGCGGTCTTCCATGGCGGCCTCGGAGAACCGGTCGTCGCCGCGGGTGGCGCCCCGCTCGGTGACCCGGGCGATGGCGATCTCCTCGATGATCTCCTCCACCGTGGCGGCCGGCGACTCGACGCAGCCGGTCAGGGTCAGGTCGCCCACGGTGCGGAACCGCACGGTGCGCTCCTCGACGCTCTCACCCTGCTTCGTCGGGTTGAAGTCGCTCTCGGACAGCAGCATGCCGTCGCGCAGGAAGACACGTCGCTGGTGGGAGAAGTAGATCGAGGGGATCTCGATCCCCTCGCGCCCGATGTAGTGCCAGATGTCGAGCTCGGTCCAGTTCGAGAGCGGGAAGATCCGCATGTGCTCGCCGCCGTGGATCTTGCCGTTGTAGAGCGACCACAGCTCGGGGCGCTGCATCTTCGGATCCCACTGGCCGAACTCGTCGCGGTGGGAGTAGACGCGCTCCTTGGCCCGGGCCTTCTCCTCGTCGCGGCGCCCACCGCCGAAGGCGGCGGTGAAGCCCTCCTCCTCGATGGCGTGGAGCAGGGTGCCGATCTGCAGCCGGTTGCGCGACGTCTTGCCGTCGTCGACCACGACGCCGTCGGCGATGGCCTCCTCGACCGAGGCGACGATCATCTTCACCCCCAGCCGGTTCACCCAGTTGTCCCGGGTCCCGAGGACCTCGGGGAAGTCGTAGCCGGTGTCGACCTGCAGCACCGGGAACGGGATCTTCGCGGGGTAGAACGCCTTCTCCGCCAGCCGCAGCATGACGATCGAGTCCTTGCCGCCGGAGAACATCAGCACCGGCTTCTCGAACTCGGCGGCGACCTCACGGAAGATGTGGATCGACTCGGCCTCCAGCTCGTCGAGCTGGCTCAGGCGGTAGTCCGCATGCGTGGTGGACATCGGTGGGGGTGGGCCTCTCGTCGGGAGCAGCGCTCATCGTACCGACACACCGCCCCAGGACAGCGCCCGGACCACGGAGCGGCGCGGGGGATCCGGCCACGGGACTGTCTGAAGTTCCCTAGACTCAACCGTGCGCATTTCCGTCTTCGGCTGTGGTTACCTCGGCGCGGTCCACGCCGCCTGCATGGCCCGGCTCGGCCACGACGTAGTCGGGATCGATGTCCTCGAGACCCAGGTCGAGCGGCTCTCCCGGGGTGAGGCGCCGTTCTTCGAGCCCGGGCTGCCCGAGCTGCTGGCCGAGGCCGGCGACTCCGGCCGGCTCGCTTTCACCACTGACCCCTCCCGGGCCGCAGGCGCCCAGGTGCACTTCGTCTGCGTGGGCACCCCGCAGAAGCACGGGGAGAACGCCGCCGACCTGCGCTACGTCCACGCCGCCGTGGAGGACCTGCTTCCGCATCTGCGCCCCGGGGACGTGGTGGTGGGAAAGTCGACGGTGCCGGTGGGGACCGCGGAGCTGCTCGCGGAGCGGATCCGCGAGGCCGCGCCCGAAGCGACCCTGGTGTGGAACCCGGAGTTCCTGCGCGAGGGCAAGGCGGTCCAGGACACCCTGACGCCGGACCGCTTCGTGTACGGCGTCCCCGGACACGGCGGCGGGCGACGAGCGGTCGAGCGGCTCGACGAGGTCTATGCGCGGGCCCTGGCCGCGGGCACGCCGAAGCTGGTCACCGACCTGGCCACCGCGCAGCTGGTCAAGGTGGCGGCCAACTCGTTCCTCGCCACCAAGATCTCGTTCATCAACGCCATGGCCGAGCTGTGCGAGATCGCCGGCGCCGACGTCACCATGCTGGCCGACGCCATCGGGCTCGACGACCGGATCGGTCGCAAGTTCCTCAACGCGGGGCTGGGCTTCGGCGGCGGCTGCCTGCCCAAGGACATCCGGGCCTTCATGGCCCGGGCCGGCGAGCTGGGGGCGGACCAGGCGCTGACCTTCCTCCGCGAGGTGGACGCCATCAACATGCGTCGTCGGGTCCGGATGGTCGACCTCGCCCGCGAGGAGTGCGGCGGATCCATCGTGGGTCGCCGGATCGCGGTGCTCGGAGCCGCCTTCAAGCCTGAGAGCGACGACGTCCGGGACTCGCCGGCGCTGAGCGTGGCCGCGCAGATGAGGCTGCAGGGCGCCGAGGTCCGGGTCACCGACCCGAGGGCCATCGACAACGCACGGAGGAAGTGGCCCGACCTGCAGTTCGCCGCCACCGTCGAGGAGACGGTCCAGGATGCCGAGCTGGTGCTGGTGCTCACCGAGTGGGAGGAGTACGTCGCTCTCGAGCCGAAGGCTCTCGACGACCTCGTCGCCCAGCGGCGGATCCTCGACGGCCGCAACTGCCTGGACCCGCAGGTCTGGCGCGAGGCGGGCTGGACCTACCGGGCGCTCGGTCGCCGCTAGCGTTCAGCAGTCGCGGCCGAAGTCGTCCTCGAGGCGCACGATGTCGTCCTCGCCGGTGTAGGCACCGTGCTGCACCTCGACGATCACCAGCTCCTCCCGGCCCTCGTTCCCGAGGCGGTGACGTGATCCCCGGGGGACGTCGATGGACCCTCCGGGTCCCGCCGTGATGCTCTCGTCGTCGATGATCGCCGTGGCGATGCCGAAGACCACGACCCAGTGCTCGCTGCGGTACTGGTGGGTCTGGAGGGAGAGCCGGCACCCGGGGTGCACGTGGATGCGCTTGATCTTGTAGCCGTGGCCGACGTCGATGACGTGCCAGCTGCCCCAAGGGCGCTCCTCGGAGTCCATCGACATGCGCCGATTCTCTCAGCCCTGCAGCTGGGCGCGCTGCTTGAGGGGCTCCCACCAGTCGCGGCGGCTCCGGTACCACTCGACGGTGTCGGCCAGCCCCTGCTCGAACGTCACCCGGGGCTCGTAGCCGAGCTCCCTGCGGATCTTGGAGATGTCGACCGAGTAGCGCAGGTCGTGCCCGAGTCGGTCAGTGACCTTCTCGACCCGGCCCCAGTCCGTCCCGGTCGCCTTCAGAAGCAGGCCGGTCAGGTCCTTGTTGCTCAGCTCGGTGCCACCGCCGATGTTGTAGACCTCGCCCGGTCGCCCACCGGTGAGCACGAGGTGGATGCCCCGGCAGTGGTCGTCGACGTGCAGCCAGTCCCGGACGTTGGCGCCCTCGCCGTACAGCGGTACCGTCGCGCCGTCGATCAGGTTGGTGACGAACAGCGGGATGACCTTCTCGGGGAACTGGTAGGGCCCGTAGTTGTTCGAGCACCGAGTGATGCAGACCGGGAGCCCGTGGGTGCGGTGGTAGGCACGGGCGAGCAGGTCCGAGGAGGCCTTGGAGGCGGAGTACGGCGAGTTCGGCTCGAGGGGCCGCTCCTCGTCCCAGGAGCCGTCCTCGATCGAGCCGTAGACCTCGTCGGTGGAGACGTGCACGAAGCGCTCGACGCCGACCCGGAGGGCTGCATCGAGGAGTGTCTGGGTGCCGACCACGTTGGTCATCACGAAGTCGGCTGCCCCGAGGATGGAGCGGTCGACGTGCGACTCGGCGGCGAAGTGGACGACCGCGTCCGCCTCCTCGACCAGGCCGTCGACCAGGGAGCGGTCGAGGATGTCGCCCTCGACGAAGCGCAACCGGCTGTCCCCGGCCACGGGGTCGAGGTTCGCCAGGTTCCCGGCGTAGGTCAGCTTGTCCAGGACGACCACGGACGTGGGCTCGGCCAGGCCCCAGGCGCCCGTGAGCACCGAGCGGACGTAGTGCGACCCGATGAACCCGGCGCCGCCCGTCACCAGAAGTCTCATGGTCCGGCACACTAACCGACATGCGCGGAATCATCCTGGCCGGAGGAAGCGGGACCCGGCTGCACCCGATCACCGTCGGCATGAGCAAGCAGATGGTGCCGGTCTACGACAAGCCGATGATCTACTACCCGCTGACCAGCCTGATGCTGGCCGGCATCCGCGACATCCTGGTGATCACCACCCCGCACGACGCCGCGCAGTTCGAGCGGCTCCTCGGCGACGGCTCGCAGTTCGGGATCGACGTGAGCTACGCGCAGCAGCCCTCGCCCGACGGGCTCGCCCAGGCGTTCACGATCGGGGCGGACTTCATCGGCACCGACAAGAGCGCGCTGGTGCTCGGCGACAACCTCTTCTACGGCAACGGATTCGGCCGCAAGATGCGCCGCTTCCAGGACCTCGACGGTGCTGCCGTCTTCGCCTACCGCGTCTCCGACCCGCGTGCCTACGCGGTGGTGGAGTTCGACGAGGCCGGAAAGGCGCTCAGCCTGGAGGAGAAGCCGGAGCGTCCGCGCAGCCAGTTCGCCATCCCCGGGCTGTACTTCTACGACAACGACGTCATCGCGATCGCCCGTGATCTCAAGCCGTCGGCGCGTGGGGAGTACGAGATCACCGACATCAACCGGGCGTACCTCGAGCAGGGGCGGCTCGACGTCGAGGTCCTCGAGCGTGGTTACGCCTGGCTGGACACCGGCACCTTCGAGTCGCTCAACGACGCCAGCAACTTCATCGCCACGGTCGAGAACCGGCAGGGTCTCAAGATCGGCTGCCCGGAGGAGGTGGCCTGGCGTCAGGGGTTCCTGAGCGACGACGAGCTGCGCCAGCGGGGCGAGGCGCTGGCGAAGTCCGGCTACGGCGAATACCTCCTCCAGCTGCTCGTCGCGGACTGAGGCAACAGGTGGGCGCGGTCGGCGCTTCCCGCGGGGGTTAAGGAACCGAGCGCAGCATCACGACCACGAGTGCGACCACCACGACCAGCGCCAGCAGCACGAGCCCGGCCGTGAGCCTGTCGTGGACGCTCTGGCTGGGGCGCAGGAGTCGCCGCAGCCTGCGGTACGCCGCGGGTCTCATGTCGACCAGGGCGGGAGTGTCCGGCTGCACCGGTCGGAGGGCCGGCGCTTCACTCGGGCCCGTCCCGGTCGCGGTCCGGGACGCGCCACGCGGCGGCGTTGTTGTCGAAGGCGGGAAGTCCGCGGGTCTGCCGGATGTAGCCCCAGGCAAGCGGGCCGAGCAGCAGGAACGCCGCGCCCACGATGCCCACCACCTCGGGTGGGACACCGAGCATGGTGAGGCCCGTCAGGCTGAGCACGATGACGATCCCGCGCCGGATCACGGACTGCGACACCCAGTTCGCGATGCGTGCGCCCAAGAACGTGCCCGGTGACCCGCCGACGATCAGCGGGACCAGCACCGACCAGTCGACGCCGCTGACGATGACGTGGCTGATCGCCGCGGAGAGCACGAGCGGCACGGCTTGCACCAGGTCGGTGCCGACGAGGCGGACCGCGGACAGCGTCGGGTAGAGCAGCAGCAGCGCCACCATGATCAGCGAGCCGGAACCCACCGAGGTGATCCCCACGAGCAGGCCGCCGATGCCGCCGACCAATAGGGTCGGGAGCGGCCGAAGCGGCGGCTCCTCCTCGCCGATCGCATTGCCACCGGTGACATAGCGCAGCTGGATGTAGAGGCGCAGGCCGTACGTCGACGCGGTCAGCAGCAGGGCCACCCCGAGGGCCTGCTTGAGGAAGTCCTCCTGATCTGCGACGCCGCCTACCGCCTTGACGATGAAGGCGCCGGCGAAGGCGGTCGGGATCGAGGCGCACATCAGCAGCCCGGCGAGTCGCAGGTTCGGCTTCCCGACCCGCCAGTGCACGGTGGCGCCGACCGACTTGTTGACCGATGCCGCCACGAGGTCGTTGGCCACCGCCACGCTCGGGTTGACGCCCGAGGAAGATCAGGGCGGGCGTCATCAGCGCCCCACCGCCCATGCCGGTGAGGCCGACGACGATGCCGACGCCGAAGCTGACCAGGAGCACGGCGAGCGCGCTGGTGGTGAGGAGGTCCGACATGGTGCCCCTTTCGAGGGACCCGTAGAAGAGGCCGGCCTGATGGCCGCCGGCTCAGGGTAGCGGCGGTCGAGGGAGGTGACCGGTAGCGTCCAGGGTGTCGAGCACGTCGGCCAGCGCGTCCTCGATCGTGCGGCCGGTGGTGTCCACCCGGACCGCGGCATCGGTCGGCTCCTCGTACGGCGAGGAGATGCCGGTGAACTCGGGGATCTCGCCACGGCGTGCCTTGGCGTAGAGGCCCTTGCGATCGCGTCGCTCGCACTCCTCGAGCGGAGTGGCGACGTGCACGAGCACGAAGGCCCCACCAGCTGCCTCGACCATGGCTCGCACCTGCCGTCGGGTCGTGTCGAAAGGAGCGATCGGGCTGCAGATGGCCAGTCCACCGTGCCGGCTGATCTCGGCGGCGACCCAGCCGATGCGGCGGATGTTGGTCTCGCGGTCCTCCTTGGAGAAGGTCAGCCCGGCCGACAGGTTCCGGCGGACCACGTCGCCGTCGAGACTGGTCACGGTCCGCTCGCCCCGCTCGAGCACGAGATCGTGCAGGGCCCGGGCCAGAGTGGACTTGCCGCTGCCCGAGAGACCGGTGAAGAAGACCACCAGACCTTGACGCCCCGGCTCCGGTCGGTCACGCGCGACCACGGCGGCGACCGGGTCCGGCAGGTCTCCACTCGGTTCGCCGAGCTCGACCACCACCCCCGCCGAGTACGCCGAGGCGACCTGGTCGCGGAGACGCTTGTCGGCGTCACGGTGGTCGCGAGCCGCCAGCGGCACCGCGACCACCCGGGCGTCGGGGAGCAGGGCAGCGGCCGCGAGCGTTGCCCGAACCAGGGCCTCCGGCGAGACGTCCACCGGGGTACCGGTGCCGGTGAGGGCCAGCAGCACGACGGGGCGGCCCGCAGCCTCGGCTCGGACCCGGGCCAGGTCGGAGACAGTGAGCGGCCGGTCCACGGGCACGGTGACGCCGTCGGGGGTTCGCGCCTGCTCGGGGGTCAGCCGCAGCCGCCGGAACGCACCGAACTCGGCGTGCGACAGCGCGGTGACCGGGCCGGCGACCCCGACCAGCCCGTCGGCCTCGTACGTCGAGGCGGGCTCCAGCCGGGCCAGCGGCAACCCCTCCGGGTCGACGAGCTCCAGGCCGCCCGCCTCGAGCATCGCGGTCGCTGTGTCCGCCGGGACGCGGAGCGTGATGAGCCCACCTGCACCCTCGAAGCCGGCGAGGGGAAGGACGCCGGAGGTGAGCAGGTCGAGGTCGTCCAGCTCGCGGGGCGTCGGGCAGTGCTGCGGGAGGGGCGCGGGGGCTGACACACCGGACATGGTGCCGCACCGACCGCTCGCTAGGGTCGGCCGCATGCCTGGCCCCGTCGTCGTCGCCGAGATCGTCCGCTCCGGGTTCGTGGAGGGGCACCACTACGGCTCCGTCGTCGCACTGGCCCCGGACGGCTCGGTGGACTGGTCGGTGGGCGACGTGGAGAACGCGATGCTGCCCCGCTCGTGCAACAAGCCGCTCCAGGTGGTGGCCATGCTGCGGGCGGGTCTGCGACTCGACGGGGAGCTGCTGGCCCTCGCGGCGTCCTCGCACTCCGGTGAGCCCTTCCACCTCGACGGCGTACGCCGCATCCTCTCCGCGGTCGGGCTGGACGAGTCGGCGCTCCAGACACCGCCGGGGTACCCGCTCGACGACGACGCCCGTGACGAGCTCGTCAGGTCGGGCGGTTCCAGGTCGGCGATCGCGATGAACTGCTCCGGCAAGCACGCCGCGATGCTGGCCACCTGCGTCGTGAACGGCTGGGACACCGACAGCTACCTCGACCCGTCGCACCCGCTGCAGGTGTCGATCGCGGAGTGCTTCGCCTCGCTCACAGGCGAGCCGGTCGAGGTCGTCGCGGTCGACGGCTGTGGCGCCCCCTTGCTCTCGGCCTCCCTGACCGGTCTCGCTCGCGCGTTCCGGAGCCTCGCCATCGCCACGGAGGGCGGGGAGCGTCGGGTCGCCGACGCCATCCGCGCCTATCCCGAGTGGACCTCGGGGACCCGTCGCGACGAGGCGATGCTGCTGCGCGCACTGCCCGGGGCGGTCGGGAAGGCCGGCGCCGAGTCGTGCTACGCCGTCGGTCTGCCGGACGGCCGCGCCGTCGCCCTCAAGACCGACGACGGTGCGCCACGCGTGCGGCCCGTCCTGATGGCCGCCGCCCTAGACCGGTCGGGAGTGCTCGAGCGCGAGGGTGTTGACGCGGCTGCCGTCCGAACGTCGGGCCGGCTCGAGCTTCTGGGTGGGGGTCGTCCGGTCGGCGAGCTGCGGCCAGTCCTCACAGAATGACTACAAGCAGGTGACCCGTTCGGGCCATCTTTGCCAGCTCGGGTCTCAAACTTGCGGCCTCGCTCGCGAGGCCCGCGCCCACTGTCTAGTCTCCGTCGAGGAGGTCGGTGGGTGGTGTCTGATTGCCGTCCGCAGGACGTCCGGGATCGGAAATCTGGCGAATTGAAGTTTCCTCTCGCCAGGGTTACGACCCGGTGATAGCCTCCCGCAAGGACAGAGGAACTGGGGCCACTGTCGGACCGCCTACCTTTCGCTTCGGGGGAACCCACGATGCTCGGAACCAAATCGCTCAAGCGCTTCGCTGCGGCAGCTCTCACCGGGGGCGCGCTCGTCCTCTCGCCGGTCATGATGCCTGCGGCCAGTGCTGCGCCGAACTGCCCGACCTACGCCAGCACGATCTCGACGACGACGACGCTCTCGGTCAACCCGGGCAACCCGTCCTCGGGTCAGAGCTTCACGGCGACCGCCACCGTCACGAACGACGCGACCGGCGGGCCGGTCTCCGGTGGCACGGTGGCCTTCAAGTACAAGAACCAGCGCGCCACGGTCGACGTCGTCGGCGGCTCCGCCTCCACGACGTTCACGGCCGGTCCCGGCGCGGGCCGCATCAGCGCCAGCTACTCGGGCGTCTGTGTCAACGGGGTCGCTGCCGTCGACTCGAGCAGCGACGCGTTCGTGCTCGGCGTCGAGAGCAACAACGGCAACAACGGCAACAACCGTCCCGGCAGCAGTGTCTCCGGCGGCTCGAACGTCCGGGGTGGCGGGCTCGCCAACACCGGTCTCGACAACGCGACGGAGCTCTTCGCCGGGCTCGGACTGGGACTCCTGGCACTGGGTGGCGCCTCGCTCATCATTCACCGCCGCCGCGTCCAGGCCTGAGGCCGGCATCCGCACCCTGAGTTCGCTCCTCGATCTCTTGGCGCGGAGCAAGAGCAACACGACAGCACGGCGACTCCGATGGGCACTCCTGCTCGTCGGAGTCGCTGTTGTCGTGCTCGTGGGTCTGACCGGCTATCAGGCCCTGAAGGCCCAGGCGGCGCTCAAGCAGGTGGCTGCGGACTTCGACCGGCTCTCCGGCCAGATGACCTCCGGCGACCAGGCGGGCGCGCGCGCCACCATCGCGGCCGCCCAACGACACAGCCGGCAGGCCAACGACAACCTGGACGGCCCCGGCTGGTGGCTGGCCGGCCGGGTTCCGGGGCTTGGACCGAACGTGCGGGCGGTGCAGGACGTCGCTCGAGGTAAGTCGAGATCTGTCCGCGGACGTGCTGCCTGATGTCGTGATGGCCGCAGCTGCGAAGCTGCAGCCTCGGAAGCTCCGCCCCGCGACGGGCGCGTCAACCTGGCCCCGTTCCGTGCGGCCGCCCCCGACGTGGTGCGGGCGTCCACGCGTCTGAGCAGACAGGCAGCCATCGCCCGGGCCATCGACATCGGTCCGCTTGGCGTCCGAGATCGCCCAGCCCGTGGAACAGCTGCAGGACAAGTTGAACCGGGCCGACCAGCTGGCCGACCGCGCGTCTGCGCGCGTTGTGCGACTCGCTCCCACCGATGATGGGCGACCGCGGCACCGGACGCTACATCCTGGTCTTCCAGAACAACGCCGAGGTGCGCGCAGCCGGCGGCCTGGCCGGTTCCTTCGCGCAGCTCACCGTCACGACGGGCAAGCTCAAGCTGAGCCGGCAAGGCGGCGCCCGGAAGGTTGGGTAGCTTCGCCGACGCCGGTGCTGCCGCTGACCCGCGCTGAGCGCGCTCTGTTCTCGGACAAGCTCGGGCGAGCTGCCGCAGAACACCACCGCTACGCCGGACTTCCCCCGCACCGGGCGAGCTGCTGCGTGACGCATGTGGAAGCGTCAGTACGGCACCCGCGTTGATGGTGTCGTTGCCGTCGATCCCGATCGCGGTCTCGTACGTGCTCGCGCGGCACGGGGCCGATTGCAGGCCCGAGGCGGCTTGCCGCTGACCGACGAGCAATGTCGCGAACGTGCTGTTGAGCCAGGTCTATCGGCGGATCGCAGACCCGGGGCAGCAGAACACCTTACTTCGAGGCGGCTGGCACGGCGCGTCGTTCACGGCGACTCACCAACGGCAAGGGCCAGCCGCGCAGCGTCGGTGACAAACGTGGTCCTGGGCGCCTCCGAACGTCGCATCCTCGTCTGGTCGACGCGCAAGCGCGAGCAGCGGCTCATCGCCCCGACGGCGGTGGGTGGAGCCTGGCCGCCTGACACGACGACGTCCCCCGACGTCGGCGTCTTCCTCGACTCGGCGCGCCCCTCCAAGCTCGAGTACTACCTCGACCATGAGGCGTCGGTGCAGTCCGCTCAGCTGTCGCGGAGACCGCCAGCGGCTTCGCGATCGAGCTCACCATGCACTCGCGCGTGCCGCGCAAGCACGACTTCCTGTCGCGAGTACGTCTCGCCTCCCAACCCGCTGTTTCCGCGAGGGACTATGGCGATCAACGTCTACTTCTCCGTGCCCCAAGGAGCGACGGTGCGGCGCTTCGTGGTGGACGGCACCCGAGAGAAGCGCAACGTGGCCATTCTCGACGGTCGCAGGACGATCTACCGCACCATCGGCGTCAAGCCGCAGCAGGACACCGTGCTCTCGGTCGACCTCACCGCGAAGTCCGGTCAGACCGGGACGCCGAACCTGCGCGTCACTCCAGGAGTGCGAAGCACCGGCGTCGGCCGCGTCGAGGTCAGCAGCTGCTTCGGAAGCTGAGTTGCCTGCTCGGGCAGGCATGATCGGTCCGGTGTTCCCCCTGTGCCACAAGCACAATGTGGCGTCCTTCACGCTCCCAGGGGTTGATCTTGCTAGCAGGAGCTAGCATAGTGGGAGTCGTGGCAAAGTTCGGAGTCGGGAAAACCGTCGAGACGCTCGGCGACTACCTGCGCGAGCAGCGGCTCGCGGCGAAGCTCTCGCTGCGGCAGCTGGCCGAGCAGACCGGTGTCTCGAACCCGTACCTGAGCCAGATCGAACGTGGACTGCGCAAGCCCTCCGCGGAGGTGCTTCAGCAGCTCGCCAAGGGCCTCCGGGTCTCGGCCGAGACGCTGTACGTCCGCGCCGGGATCCTGAACCTCGATGACAGCGAGGTGCGGTCGGTGGAGCTGGCCGTGCTCGCCGACACCGGGCTCACGGAGCGGCAGAAGCAGTCCCTGCTCGACGTCTACCAGTCGTTCCGAGCAGCCAACGACCAGAATCCCGAACGCACCACCATAGGAGGAAACTGAGATGGCCAAGACCAACTCCACCAAGTCCAACAAGGTCGACCCGACCCGTCCGTTCTACGCCGCTGTCGGTGGCGTCGACGCCGCCGTCGCCTACGCGCGCACCGGTCTCACCGAGGCGCAGACCCGCCTCGCCAAGGTCGACTTCGAGCCGAAGTCGCTCGCGAGCGAGCTGCAGAAGGAGGCGAAGGCCCTCCCGAGCCGCGCCCAGAAGCTCGTCAACGAGTACGTCGCCGAGCTCGGCGACACCGTCGACGACCTGAACAAGCAGTACGTCGACCTGGCCGCGCGCGGCCGCACGCTGGTGAGCCGCATCCGTCGCCAGCAGGCCACGCAGGACCTGCAGTCGCAGGCGAAGAACACCGCCTCGCGGGCCAAGGCCACCGGCACGCAGACCAAGAAGACCGCCAGCCAGGCCGCCCGGTCCACGAGCAACACCGCCAAGACCGCGAAGAGCTCGGCCAAGGCGACCGGCACCTCGGCCAAGAAGACGGCCGGCGCCGCCAAGCAGACGACGCAGGGCGCCGCTGCCAAGACGGGCTCCTGAGCCTGACGCAGCGACGAGTCAGCTGATCTAGCTGCTCTCACGCACGATCGACGAGCCCCCGGCCACTGCGGCCGGGGGCCTTCGTCGTCTTGTTGGTTACGCTGGCGTCGTGTTCACCATCTTCGCGATCCAGAGCACCGTCATGACCGTCATCACCCTGGCGCTCTTCGCGGTGCAGGCGTTCGCGTTCGTCGACGCGGTCGCCCGCAGGCCCGAGACCTTTCCCGCCGCCGACAAGATGACCAAGACGGCTTGGCTGATCATCCTCGGCCTCGCGCTGGTGGCGCACATGCTGTTCTGGAGTCCGCTGAGCATCCTGAACCTGGCCGGCGCCGTGGCCGCGATCGTGTATGTCGTCGACGTACGCCCGGCGCTGCGCGCCCTGACCGGACGCTGAGCCGACGTTTGGATCGACGCCCGTGGGAAACTCCGAGTCATGGTCAGGCTGCGCACCGTCTCGCCATCGTCGAAGGGCTGGACCCGTCGCCGCGTAGGGCGAAGCTTCACCTATCTCGACGCGGACGGTGAGCGCGTCGCCGACGAGGACGTCACGCGCATCAAGAGCCTGGCGATCCCTCCGGCGTGGCAGGACGTCTGGATCTGCCCGGTCCCGAACGGCCACATCCAGGCCGTCGGCACCGACGCAGCGGGCAGGCGGCAGTACCTCTACCACCCCGCCTGGCGCACCCAGCGCGACGCGATGAAGTTCGACCGCGTCCTCGACATCGGCCGGCAGCTCTCGAAGACCCGCGCCTCGGTCCTGGAACACCTGGCGCTGGACGGCATGCCGGTCGAGCGAGCGGCCGCCACCGCCGTACGGCTGCTGGACCTCGGCTACTTCCGCATCGGGTCCGACGTCTACGCCGACGACAACGGCAGCTTCGGGCTGACCACCCTGGAACGCCGGCACGTCCGCCGCTCGGGCGACGTGCTGCGGTTCACGTTCGTCGGCAAGTCCGGCGTCGAGCACCGCATCGAGATCGACGACCCGCTCTCGGTCGCCGCCGTCGAGACCATGCGACGCCGGCGCAGCAGCGACGACCTGCGCCTGCTCGCCTTCCTCGAGAAGCGGAGGTGGTCGGGTCTGGACGCCAGCCGCGTCAACGAGTACCTCCGCACCTCCACCGACGGCTCCATGACCGCCAAGGACTTCCGCACCTGGCACGCGACCGTCATCGCCGCCGCCTCGTTGGCAGCCAACGACGAGCCCGGCGACACCGCGGCGTCCCGCAAGCGCGCCGTACGCCGGGCGATGGTCGAGGTCTCGCAGTACCTCGGGAACACCCCGGCGATCGCCAAGTCGTCGTACGTCGACCCGCGGGTGGTCGACCTCTACGAGAGCGGGACGACCATCGAGCAGGCGGTGCGCCGCTCCTACGAGACGCCGGAGGATCGGCAGACCGGCCTGGAGCGAGCCGTCCTCGAGATGCTGGCGTCCGACTAGCAGGGGGTGGAACGGGGCCGTGGACATCTCCGTCGTGGAGGGGGACATCACCGCGCAGCAGGTCGACGCGGTCGTCAACGCCGCCAGCCGGCGGATGCGGGGCGGCGGCGGCGTCGACGGTGCCCTGCACGCGGCGGCCGGTCCGGGGCTGCTGGACGAGTGCATCGAGCGCTTCCCGGACGGTCTCGAGACCGGAGAGGCCGGCTGGACCTCCGGGCACCTGCTCGCGGCCCGCTGGGTGATCCACGTGGTCGGCCCCAACTACGTGGCGGGCGAGACCGACCGGGCGCTGCTGGTCTCCTGCTACGTCAACGCGCTGCGGGTCGCCGACGAGCTCGGCGCCGCCTCGGTGGCGTTCCCGCTGGTGTCGGCGGGCATCTACGGCTGGCCCCGCGACGACGCCATCGCGGCGGCCGTCGAGACCCTGCGGGCCACGCCCACCCGGGTCCGCTCGGCGGTGCTGGTCGCCTTCGGCCGGGCGGCCTTCGACGAGGTGGCTGCGTACCTGCACGGATGAGCCCTCAGCGGGGCGCCATCCGCAGCGCGCCGTCCATCCGGATGACCTCGCCGTTGAGGTAGTCGTGGTCGACGATCGCCAAGGCGAGCTTCGCGAACTCCTCAGGTCGCGCGAGCCGCTGCGGGAACGGCACCCCGGCCGCCAGGCCGGCACGGATCTCGTCGGAGACGGTCGCGAGCATCGGCGTCTCCACGATGCCGGGGGCGATCGTGCAGACCCGGATGCCGTACTGCGCGAGGTCCCGGGCCGCCGGCAGCGTGAGGCCGACGATGCCGCCCTTCGACGAGGAGTACGCCGCCTGGCCCACCTGCCCGTCGTAGGCGGCGATGGAGGCGGTGTTCACGATGACCCCCCGCTGGCCCTGCTCGTCGGCGTCGGTTGCGGCGACCGCCTCGGCCGCGACCGCGAGCACGTTGAACGTGCCGAGCAGGTTGACCTTGACGACGGCGGCGTAGAGGTCGAGGTCGTGCACGCCCCGCTTGCCGAGGATCCGGGCCGACGGCCCGATGCCCGCGCAGTTGACCACCGTGCGGAGCGGTCCGGCCCCGGCCGCTCGCGAGACGGCGGCCCGGACCTGGTCGGGCTCGGTCACGTCGGTGGCGACGTACTCCACGCCGTCGACCGCCCGCTCGGCCCGGTCGATGCTCGCCTGCAGGTCGAGGGCGAAGACGCGGGCGCCGTGGGCGGCCAGTGCGGCAGCAGTGGCGGCGCCGAGGCCGGAGGCCCCGCCGGTGACGATGGCCGAGGTGTCGCCGAGCTGCATCAGTTCTCCCGGGGGGCGGTGGCGGTGGCGGGGGCGGAGACGGTGGTGACCGCGGCCTTGCCGCCCTTGTCGAGCGCCCGCGCGATGACCATCCGCTGGATCTGGTTGGTGCCTTCGAAGATCTGCATCACCTTGGCCTCGCGCATGTAGCGCTCGACCGGGAAGTCGCGGGTGTAGCCGTAGCCGCCGAGCACCTGCACCGCGTCGGTGGTGACCTTCATGGCGTTGTCGGTGGCGACCATCTTCGCGATCGACGCACTGGTGCTGAACGGCAGCCCCTGGTCCTTGAGCCGCGCCGCCGAGAGGTACGTCGCGCGAGCCGACTCGACCGCCGCGGCCATGTCGGCGAGCACGAACCCGAGCCCCTGGTGGTCGATGATCCGCTTGCCGAACGTCTCGCGCTCCCGGGCGTAGGCGACGGCGTCGTCCAGCGCGCCCTGGGCGAGGCCGGTCGCGACGGCCGCGATGCCGAGGCGGCCGGAGTCGAGACCGGCCAGCGCGATGGACAGTCCGTCGCCCTCGCCGCCGAGCAGTCGGTCTGCGCCGACGCGCACCTGCTCGAAGCGCATCGTCGCGGTCGCGCTGCC
Source organism: uncultured Actinomycetota bacterium (assembly GCA_963810435.1). Taxonomy (GTDB): domain Bacteria; phylum Actinomycetota; class Actinomycetes; order Propionibacteriales; family Nocardioidaceae; genus Nocardioides_B. Next base: position 453,178 of record CAWENL010000003.1, on the reverse strand, counting down.
GGTCAGCCCCATCTTCCGCTCGGGCGGGTCCGCGCCGAGGCCGTCTACGTCGGCCGGCACCAGGAAGCAGGAGATGCCGTTGCGCTCCTCGGAGGTGCGCGCCAGCACCTTGTAGAAGTCGGCGTGCCCGCCGTGCGTGACCCACGCCTTGGTGCCGGACAGCACGTAGTCGTCGCCGTCGCGGGTCGCGGTCGTCCTCATCGCGGCGGGGTCGGAGCCCGCGTGCGGCTCGGACAGGCAGTAGGCGCCGAGCAGGTCGCCACCGAGCAGGTCGGGCAGCAGCCGCTGCTTCTGCTCCTCGGTGCCGCGGGTGACCAGCCCGAAGCAGCTCAGCGCGTGCACCGAGACGCCGACGCCGACGCTGGCCCAGACGCGGGCGATCTCCTCGAGCACCTGGAGGTAGACCTCGTAGGGCTGCCCGCCGCCGCCGTACTCCTCGGGGTAGGGGAGGCCGAGCACGCCCGCCCGACCGAGCATCGAGAACACGTCGCGGGGAAAGGTCTCGCTCGCCTCGTCCGCCGCGGCGCGCGGCTGCAGCTGCTTGGTCGCGAGGTCGCGCACGAGGTGGATCAGATCGGTCGCCTCGTCGGTCGGCATGACACGGCTGGCTGGCATGCCGCCACTCTAGGAGGACCCGCTCACGGTCGCAGACCGGAGGCTGTTCGCTAGGGTTTCGTCACGTTTCAATGAGAGGGGTCCGCCGATGGGGGTGAGCGTCAAGGACGTCGCGCTCGCCGCGGGAGTGTCGCTGGGGACCGTCTCCAACGTGCTGAACCGGCCGGACAAGGTCCGGGCCGCGACCCGCGACCGGGTGGAGCGGGTGATGCGCGAGCTCGGGTTCGTGCGCAACGAGTCCGCCCGGCTTCTCAGGGCCGGGAGGAGCAACACCGCGGGCTACGTGATGCTCGACGTCACGAACCCGTTCTTCGCCGACGTGGCGGCGGGCATGGAGTCGGCGGTCGAGGAGGCGGGCGTCTCGCTGTTCCTCTGCAACAGTGACCAGAGACCCGAGCGCGAGCTCGCCTACCTCTCCCGGCTCGAGCAGGGTCGGGTGCTGGGCATCCTGATCACCCCGGTCGACCCGTGGGCGCCGGTGCTGGACGAGACGCGCCGTCGGGGCACGCCGCTGGTCATCGTCGACCGCACCAGGAACGACACCGACTGGTGCAGCGTGTCCGTCGACGACGAGCTCGGGGGCCGCGAGGGCGTGCAGCACCTGCTGGACCTCGGCCATCGCCGCATCGCGTTCGTCGGTGGGCCGACGCGACTGGGCCAGGTCCGCGACCGTCGCGCTGGGGCGCTGCAGGCGATCGCGGGAGCCGGCCTGCCGGAGGACCATCTGGTCGACATCGCCACCGACGCGCTCACCGTGGCGCAGGGGATGGGGGCGGCCGAGCGGATCGTCGGCATGGCGACCCGGAGCCGACCGACCGCGGCGTTCTGCGCGAACGACCTGGTGGCGCTGGGCATGCTGCAACGCTGCGTGTCGCTGGGTCTCTCGGTGCCGGACGACCTCGCCCTGGTGGGCTACGACGACATCGACTTCGCCGCCGCCGCGGCCGTCCCGCTCACCTCGGTGCGTCAGCCCCGTCGCGAGATGGGCCGGGAGGCCGCCGAGCTGCTGGTCGACGAGGCGGCCAACCCCGATCACGAGCACCGGCAGATCGTCTTCACCCCCGAGCTGGTGGCCCGCGCGTCCACCCGGGGTGCCCCCGGCCACGACTGAGATCGGCGACCAGGCACATCCGCGAACGACCAGCGGCGGACTGCTGGTTACCTATTGACACGTTTCAGAGCGAGTGACTACCGTCACTTCTTGAAACGCTTCATTTGTGTGTCGGCAGCGTGCCCCAACCCTCGTCCGGAGGTCCTCGTGAGATCCCACCCGAACCGGCGGCGCATCGCGCCGCTTGCCGCCCTCCTCGTCGGCGCCGCCGCGCTGACCGGCTGCAGTGCCGGCAGTCTCGGCGGCAGCGACAGCAGCAGCGGAAAGACGATCACGTTCCTCTCGCCGAACGACGACGCGTCGGTGGCGAGCGGGAAGGCCGTGATCGCGGCCTTCGAGAAGGCCAACCCCGGCGTGAAGGTCAAGATGGAGCAGCGTCCGGGTGGCGCCGACGGGGACAACCTGATCAAGACGCGCCTCTCCACCGGTGACATGGACGATGTCTTCGTCTACAACAACGGCTCGCTGCTGCAGGCGCTCAAGCCGGCGACGACCCTCACGCCGCTCGACGACCAGCCGTGGGCGAACCATCTCGACAAGCTCTTCGCCGCCTCGAGCACAGTCGACGGCAAGCTGTACGGCGGCCCCATCGGCACGGCGTTCGGCGGCGGGGTGCTCTACAACATCCCGGTCTACAAGAAGCTGCACCTGCAGGTCCCGAAGACCTGGGACGAGTTCATGAAGAACAGCGCCGCGATCAAGAAGGCCGGGATCGTCCCGGTCGAGCAGACCTATTCGGCGGACTCCACGTGGACCTCCCAGCTGTTCGTGCTCGGCGACTACCACAACGTGGCGGCGCACGTGCCGGACTTCGCGAAGCAGTACACCGCGGGCAAGGACAAGTACGCCACCACCCCGGCGGCGCTGGCCGGGTTCCAGCACATGCAACAGGTCAAGGACGCCGGCTACTTCAACAAGGACTTCGCGTCCGCGTCGCTGAACGACGGACTGAAGGCCGTTGCCACCGGCACCGCCGCACAGTACCCCCAGCTCGGTGGCTCCGCCGCGGCGATCGACCAGGTGGCGCCGGGCAAGAGCAAGGACGTCGGGTTCTTCGCGCTGCCCGGGCCGGACGCGGCGTCGAACGGCATGACGGTCTGGCCTGGTACCTCGGCGCTCTACATCCCCAAGTCGACCGAGGGTGACAAGCTGTCCCTGGCCAAGAAGTTCATTGCCTTCGCCACCACGCAGGCGGGCTGCGAGGCCTACATCAAGGGCGCCCCCCCGGAGGGTCCGTTCACGAGCACGGCGTGCCGGCTGCCGGCCGACGTCTCCCAGGTCGCCAAGGACACCCAGGCCTACTTCAAGTCCGGCGACGCGAGCCCGGCACTGGAGTTCCTCTCGCCGATCAAGGGCCCGAACCTGGAGCAGATCTGCATCCAGGTGGGCACCGGTCAGGCCAGCGCGGAGAAGGGCGCACAGCTCTACGACAACGACGTCAAGAAGCAGGCACAGCAGCTCGGCCTGCCCGGCTGGTCCTGACCGACCTCCGCTCGTCCTGCCGCCGGTCCTCGACCGGACCGGCGGCAGAACCCGACGAAAGGACTCGACGTGGCGAGTGACCTGAACTCCGCGGAATTGACGCGGTCCGCGTCTGCCCAGACGACCCGAAGATCTCGAGCGAGGAGGCACACGGGTCCGTACCCGCTCTGGTTCCACCTGGTGCCCGGGCTGATCTACGTGATCTTCTTCGTGGTCCCGACCTTCTCCTCGTTCTACTACTCGTTCACCCGCTGGGACCTGTTCACGTCGACCTGGATCGGCCTGGACAACTACCTGCAGTTCTTCGCCGAGCAGGCCCTGGTGATCGGGCTGCGCAACACGCTGATCTACGCCGTGATGACCTCGGGTCTCAAGGTGGTCCTGGGGATGGCGCTGGCCGTGATGCTCACCTCGCGGATCATCGCCCGCGGATACCTCAGGTCGGTGATCTTCTTCCCGGTCCTGGTCAGCACCATCGGCGTCGGCCTGGCGTTCACCGTTCTGATGAACCCCGAGAAGGGGCTGATCAACAACGCCCTCGGGGCTGTCGGAGTGACCGGCCCCGGCTGGCTGACCAACCCGCACCTGGCGATCTACTCGGTGGGTCTCGTCGACGTCTGGAAGGGCGTCGGCCTGGCGACGGTGATCTTCATCGCGGGGCTGGTCTCCATCCCGCAGGAGTACTACGAGGCCGCCAGGGTCGACGGGGCCAGCTCGTGGGACATGTTCCGCCACATCACGCTGCCGCTGGCGAAGCCGGCGACCGCAACAGTCATCACGCTGTCGTTGATCGGTGGCTTGAGGTCGTTCGATCTGATCTGGTCCATGACCGGGGGTGGTCCGGGCTTCGCCTCGGACGTCATCGCCTCAGTCATCTACAAGCAGTACCAGGCCGGCTTCTTCGGGCTGTCCACGGCCGGCAGCGTGGTCCTGTTCGTGGTCGTGACGGTCATCGTCGTGCCCGTGACGTGGTGGCTGAACCGAGGGGAGACAACCTGATGAAGAACCTGCGAGGCGCGCTGCTGGGATCCGGCGCCATCCTGTTCACCGCCATCTTCTTCCTGGTGCCGTTCGCGTTCATCTTCGTGACGGCGTCCAAGACCGTCGGCGAGTCCTCCCTGCTGAAGTTCTCGTGGCCGCGGCACTTCGTGCTGCTGGAGAACCTGAAGGAGGCGCTCGCCTCGAACGACTACCTGATGGTCATCGCGTTCATCAACAGCCTCATCCTCACCGTGGTCAGCGTCGCGGTCATGGTCCTGCTCGGCGCGATGGTCGCCTACGTCTGGCAGCGACGCCCCGGACGGTTCGGCTCGGCGGTGATCAACGTCATGGTTCTCGCGGGACTGATCGTGCCACCTGCCGTGGTGCCGACGATCTGGGTGCTGCAGAAGGTGGGCCTGTTCAAGACCATGCCCGGCCTCATCCTCGTCGAGATCGCGTTCGGGCTGCCGTTCTGCATCCTGCTCTTCCGCGCGTTCATCAGCTCCATCCCGCGTGACCTCGACGAGGCGGCCACCGTCGACGGGGCTGGACCGGTGCAGATCTTCTTCCGGGTGATCTTCCCCGTGCTGCGGTCGGTGGTCATGACGGTGATCATCTTGCAGACGGTGTTCGTCTACAACGACTTCCAGAACCCGCTCTACTTCCTGCCCGGAACCGAGAACGCCACGGTCCAGGTGACGCTGCTCAGCTTCAAGAGCCAGTTCCTCACCCAGTACAACCTGCTCTTCGCCAACATCCTGCTGGTCCTGATCCCGCCGCTGATCATGTTCATGTTCTTCAACCGCAAGATCGTCGCCGGAATGGCCGCCGGCTCGGTCAAGGGCTGACCGCGGCCCGCTCGGGCCAACTACCCACCAGCAACAGCAAGGAGTCGCATCCCGTGCACTGGACAGCCGCAATGATCTCGCCGGTCGAGAACCTCGACGGGGCACCACTGCTTCGAACGGAGGTGGTGCTCGACACCGGTCACGGTGACGTCACCGACGCCTGGCTCCACGTCTCCGCCCTCGGCGTCTTCGAGGCAACCTTGAACGGCACGCCCGTCTCCGACGACGTGCTGTCCCCGGGCTGGAGCAGCTACGAGTGGCGACTGCGGTACCGCACCTACGACGTCGCCTCGCGGCTCGAAGAGAGAAGCGTCCTGGGCGTGGCGCTCGGCAACGGCTGGTACCGCGGCCGGCTCACCTGGAGCGGCCAGCGGGCGCTGTACGGCGACCGGCTCGGCGCCATCGCGCAGCTCGAGATCACCTTCGCCGACGGTCACCGGCAGGTGGTGGTCACCGACGACACGTGGACCGCCGGTCCCTCCGATGTCGTCGCCGACGACCTCTACGACGGCCAGACCGTCGACGCCCGCCTCCGCGACGACTCCTGGACCCGGCCGGGCACGACCCCCCGGGGGTTCGGTGGCGTCGAGGTGCTCGACTTCGACACCAGCCTGCTCACGCCGTACGTCGGCCCACCGGTGGTGCGTCACGAGACGCTGCGGCCCACCGAGATCTGGACCTCGCCGTCCGGCCGCACGCTCGTGGATTTCGGGCAGAACCTCGTCGGCTGGCTGCGGCTGCGGGTGCGGGGCGAGTCCGGGCAGCAGGTGACGGTCCGGCACGCCGAGGTGCTCGAGCACGGCGAGCTGGGCGTCCGTCCGCTGCGCGGCGCTGAGGCGACCGACCGCTTCGTGCTCAGCGGCGGCGACGACGTCTTCGAGCCCACCTTCACCTTCCACGGCTTCCGCTACGCCGAGGTGGAGGGCTGGCCGGGGGAGCTCACCGCCGAGGACCTCGAGGCGGTCGTGGTGCACTCCGAGCTGCCGCGGACCGGCTGGTTCGAGTGCTCGGACCCGATGCTCGAGCAGCTGCACCGCAACGTGGTGTGGGGGCAGAAGGGAAACTTCCTCGACATCCCCAGCGACTGTCCGCAGCGCGACGAGCGGCTCGGCTGGACCGGCGACATCGCGGTCTTCGCTCCCACCGCAGCCTTCCTGCACGACGTCGACGGCTTCCTCCGCGACTGGCTGCTCGACCTCGCGCTCGAGCAGCGCGCGGCCGACGGCATGGTGGCGTTCGTCGTGCCCGACGTGCTGAAGTACAACTCGATCTCGCACTTCCCCGACCCCGACTCGACTGCGATCTGGAGCGACGCCTCGGTGTGGGTGCCGTGGGCGCTGTGGCAGGCGTACGGCGACCTCTCGGTGCTCGAGGCGCAGTACGACTCGATGTCCTCGCACGTGCGCCGCGTCGAGACCCTGCTCTCGCCGACCGGCCTGTGGGACAAGGGGTTCCAGTTCGGCGACTGGCTCGACCCGCAGGCGCCGCCGGACGACCCGATCCGGGCGAAGGCCGACAACGGCGTCGTCGCAACGGCCTGCCTCTACCGCTCGGCGTGCTTGGTCTCCGAGACCGCCGAGCTGCTGGGCCGCTCCGGTGACGCCGCTTCGTTCGCCGAGCTCGCGAGCCGCGTGCGCGACGCGTTTCACAAGCACTACGTGCACGACGACGGCAGCATTGAGAGCGACGCCGTCACGGTGTACTCGCTGGCGATCGTGTTCGGGCTGCTCGACGACGACGGGTCGCAGCAGGCCGGTCGGCGGCTCTCCGAGCTGGTTGCCGAGAACGGCTACCACGTGGCGACTGGGTTCGCGGGCACGCCGTACGTCTGCGATGCGCTGACCCTCACCGGGCACGTCGACGACGCCTATCGCCTGTTGCTCGAACGGACCTGCCCCTCGTGGCTCTATCCCGTGACGATGGGCGCCACCACGGTCTGGGAGCGGTGGGACTCGATGCTCCCCGACGGCACCATCAACCCGGGTGAGATGACCTCCTTCAACCACTACGCCCTCGGCGCGGTGGCGGACTGGATGCACCGCACGGTCGGCGGCCTGGCGCCGCTCGAGCCCGGCTACTCCCGGGTGCTGGTGGCACCTCGGCCCGGCGGCGGGCTCACCCACGCGCGCACCGCCCTCGACACCCGCCACGGGCGGGTCGAGGTGAGCTGGCGCCTCGACGACGGCCGGCTCGCCGTCGAGACGACACTGCCCGACGGGGTCACCGGTGTGCTTCGGCTGCCCGGCTCCGACGACGTCGAGCTGTTCGCCGGCACTCACGCCCACGAACCCGAAAGGGAGAACCGATGACGACGTTCGCCGAGATCAGCGAGCAGCTGACCCAGCTGGCGATCGAGGTGCCCTCGTGGGCCTACGGCAACTCCGGGACACGGTTCAAGGTGTTCGGGTCGCCCGGCACCCCGCGCGACGTGAGGGAGAAGATCGCCGACGCCGCAGCCGTGCACCGGTTCACCGGCCTTGCCCCGAGCGTGGCGCTGCACATCCCGTGGGACCTCGTCGACGACTTCGCCGAGCTGGGCCGCTACGCCGAGGACCAGGGCGTCCGACTCGGCACCGTCAACAGCAACACCTTCCAGGACGACGACTACAAGCTCGGCAGCCTCACCCACATCGACCCGAAGGTCCGCCAGAAGGCGGTCGACCACAACCTGGCCTGCCTCGACGTGATGGCCCAGACCGGCTCGCGGGACCTCAAGGTCTGGCTGGCCGACGGCACCAACTATCCCGGGCAGGGCGACATGCGGGCCCGGCAGGACTGGTTGGCCGAGGGGCTCGCCACCATCTACGAGCAGGTCGGTGAGGGCCAGCGGCTGGTGCTGGAGTACAAGTTCTTCGAGCCGGCGTTCTACCACACCGACGTGCCCGACTGGGGCACGTCGTACGCCCACGTCAGTGCACTGGGCGAGCGGGCGTTCGTCTGCCTCGACACCGGTCATCACGCCCCCGGCACCAACATCGAGTTCATCGTGGCGCAGCTGCTCCGGCTCGGGAAGCTCGGGTCGTTCGACTTCAACAGCCGCTTCTACGCCGACGACGACCTGATCGTCGGGGCGGCCGACCCGTACCAGCTCTTCCGCATCCTCGTCGAGGTGGTCCGCGGCGGTGGGTACGGCCCGGGCAGTGACGTCGCCCTGATGCTCGACCAGTGCCACAACATCGAGGCCAAGGTGCCCGGCCAGATACGGTCGGTGCTCAACGTGCAGGAGATGCTCGCCCGTGCGCTGCTGCTCGACTCCGCGGCCCTGGCGGAGGCTCAGGAGCAGGGGGACGTGCTGCTCGCCAACGAGATCTTCATGGACGCGTTCTACACCGACGTACGACGTGACCTCGCCGCCTGGCGTGAGGAGCGAGGACTGCCCGCCGACCCGATGCGTGCCTACCTCGCCAGCGGGTACCAGCGCACGATCGAGGCGGATCGAGTCGGCGGCACCCAGGCCGGATGGAGCTGAGAGATGGGAACTGACGTGACCAACCCGACCGTGGCCGAGCTCGTCGACCGCTCGAACCGGCTCGGCGCCGACCCGAGGAACACCAACTACGCCGGCGGCAACACCTCCGCGAAGGGGGTCGAGACCGACCCCGTCACCGGCCAGGAGGTGGAGCTGCTCTGGGTGAAGGGCTCCGGCGGCGACCTCGGGACCCTGACGCCGGCGGGCCTCGCGGCCCTGCGGCTCGACCGGATGCGCGCACTCGTGGACGTCTACCCGGGCGTCGAGCGCGAGGACGAGATGGTGGCCGCCTTCGACTACTGCCTCCACGGCAAGGGCGGCGCCGCCCCCTCGATCGACACCGCCATGCACGGGCTCGTCGACGCAGCCCATGTCGACCACCTGCATCCCGACTCCGGCATCGCGATCGCGACCGCCGCCGACGGCGAGCAGCTCACCCGCACGATCTTCGGCGACGCCGTGGTCTGGGTGCCCTGGCGCCGGCCGGGCTTCCAGCTCGGGCTCGACATCGCGGCGATCAAGGAGAAGCACCCCGACGCGATCGGGTGCGTGCTCGGCGGCCACGGCATCACCGCCTGGGGAGACAGCAGCGCCGCCTGCGAGGAGAACTCCCGGCACCTCATCGAGACCGCCGCGGCCTACATCGCCGAGCACTCGAAGGCCGAGCCCTTCGGCCCGCCGCTCGACGGGTACGCCGCCCTGCCCGCGCCCGAGCGGAGTGCGAAGGCCGCGGCCCTCACCGCGACCGTGCGCAGCATCGCGTCGCAGGACAGGCCGATGGTCGGGCACTTCACCGACTCCGACGAGGTGCTGGACTTCCTGGCCTCGGCCGAGCACCCACGGCTCGCAGCGCTCGGCACCAGCTGCCCCGACCACTTCCTGCGGACGAAGGTCAAGCCGCTCGTCGTCGACCTGCCGGCCACCGCGACGGTCGAGGAGACGACGGCGCGGCTGCGCGAGCTGCATGCGACCTACCGCGAGGACTACCAGGCCTACTACGACCGGCACGCCACCCCGGACTCCCCGGCGATCCGCGGCGCCGACCCGCTCGTCGTGCTGGTGCCCGGGGTCGGCATGTTCAGCTTCGGCAAGGACAAGCAGACCGCCCGCGTGGCAGGAGAGTTCTACGTCAACGCGATCAACGTGATGCGTGGCGCCGAGGGGCTCTCGACGTACGCGCCGATCGACGAGCGCGAGAAGTTCCGCATCGAGTACTGGGCGCTGGAGGAGGCCAAGCTGCAACGGATGCCGAGACCCAAGCCGCTCGCGACCCGCATCGCCCTGGTCACCGGTGCCGCCAGCGGGATCGGCAAGGCGATCGCGACGAAGCTGGCCGCGGAGGGTGCCTGCGTCGTGGTCGCCGACCTCGACCTCGACAAGGCGCGGGAGGCGGCCGCCGGCATCGGTGGCAGCGACGTCGCCGTCGGCGTGCGCGTCGACGTCAGCGACGAGGAGGCGGTGCAGGCCATGGTCGACGCCGCCGTGCTGGCGTTCGGCGGTCTCGACCTCGTGGTGAACAACGCCGGTCTCTCGCTGTCCAAGCCGCTGCTGGAGACCACGGTCGCGGACTGGGACCTGCAGCACGACGTGATGGCGAAGGGCTCCTTCCTGGTGTCTCGGGCGGCCGCGAAAGTGCTCATCGAGCAGGGTCTCGGTGGCGACATCGTCTACGTCTCCTCGAAGAACTCCGTGTTCGCCGGCCCCAAGAACATCGCCTACTCAGCGGTGAAGGCCGACCAGGCGCACCAGGTGCGGCTGCTGGCCGCCGAGCTCGGCGAGTTCGGCGTCAAGGTCAACGGCATCAACCCCGACGGCGTCGTCCAAGGCTCCGGGATCTTCGCCGGCGGCTGGGGCGCCAAGCGTGCCGCGGTCTACGGCGTGGAGGAGAAGGACCTCGGCAAGTACTACGCCCAGCGCACGCTGCTCAAGCGAGAGGTGCTCCCGGAGCACTGCGCCAACGCGGTGTTCGCCCTGTGCGGCCCGGACATGACCCACACCACCGGCCTGCACGTGCCCGTGGACGCGGGCGTCGCCGCCGCGTTCCTGCGCTGAGGGGCAGCTGGTGACAACGGTGCGGGTCGCTGCCGTCGACCTCGGAGCCTCCAGCGGTCGGGTGATGGTGGGCACCGTAGGACCCGACACCCTGGACCTCGAGGAGGTCCACCGGTTCCCGAACGGGCCGGTGACCGCCGATGACGGCACGCTGCGCTGGGATGCGTCCCGGCTGCGCTCCGAGGTGCTGGCCGGGCTGGCGAAGTGCGGACCGGTCGACAGCGTCGGCGTCGACGCCTGGGCCGTCGACTACGGACTCCTCGACGACGCGGGCGAGCTGCTGCAGGCGCCGTACTGCTACCGCGACAGTCGCACCGACCATGCTCGCGAGCGCGTGCTGGCCGTGCTGCCCCAGGCGGAGCTCTTCGACGTCACGGGCCTGCAGCAGCTGCCGTTCAACACGATCTACCAGCTGGCCGCCGAGCCCGCTCTCGGCGATGCCGCCACCTTGCTGCTCATCCCGGACCTGGTCGGGTTCTGGCTGACCGGCGAGGTCGGGGCCGAGGCCACGAACGCCTCCACCACCATGCTGTACGACGTCCGCAGCCGCGGCTGGGCCACGGGGTTGGCCGGCCGGGTCGGCATCCCCGCGAGGCTGCTGCCGCCGATCCGGAGGCCGGGCGACGTCATCGGCCAGGTGCTGGCCGAGGTCGCGGCCGAGACCGGGCTGGATCCCGGCACGCCGGTGACCGCGGTGGGCTCCCACGACACGGCGTCAGCCGTTGTCGGCGTGCCCTTCGAGGACGCCCGGCGCGCGGCGTACGTGTCGTCGGGCACGTGGTCGCTCGTCGGGGTCGAGACCGACCACCCGGTGCTGAGCGAGCCGGCTCGCCTGGCCCGCTTCACCAACGAGGGTGGGGTCGACGGCACCACGCGCTTCCTCCACAACGTGATGGGGCTGTGGATGCTCAGCGAGTGCCAGCGGTTCTGGGGACTCGAGTCCAGCGCGGACCTCGCGCAGCTGTTGGCGGAAGCGGAGGCCGTCGCGGCCTTCGGGCCGGTGGTCGACGTCGACGACGAGGTGTTCCTGCCGCCAGGCGACATGCCCGGGCGGATCGTGCGGTGGTGCCGCGAGCGTGGCACCCGACCGCCCGAGGGTCGTGCGGAGACGGTGCGCTGCGTGCTGGAGAGCCTCGCACTGGCGTACCGGCAGGCCGTGCGACAGGCGGGCACGCTGAGCGCTCAGCCGGTCGAGGTCGTGCACATCGTCGGTGGTGGTGCCCGCAACCACCTGCTCTGCCGGCTCACGGCGGATGCCTGCGGGGTACCGGTGCTCGCGGGTCCGGTGGAGGCCACCGCGCTCGGCAATGTGCTGGTGCAGGCTCGTGCGCACGGAGCCGATCTCCCGGACCTGGCCGCGATGCGGGCGCTGCTGCGATCCACGCAGGAGCTCGTGCGCTTCGAGCCTGCCCGCAGCCACGACGATGAACAGGATGACCACCACGACGACCACCAGGACGGCTGGGCCGATGCCGCGCGTCGCGTCGCCGCCCAGGTCACCGGCCGGCGGTGATGCGGACCACCCACGCAGGAGCAACCAGCACGAACGACGATCTCGGGGAGTACCTTCATGCGAATCGGAGCAGAGAGCACCACCGGATGGCGGGCCACGGTGGCCGTCGCGATGTCCAACTACATCGAGGCGGGGTCGATCATCGCGATCGCCGTCAGCCTGACGCTGTGGCAACAGGAGTTCGGAGTGGACGACTTCGCGGTCGGGCTGCTCGCGGCGCTGAGTGCCAACGCTTTCGGCGCCGCAGGTGGCGCGCTGGTCGGCGGGTGGATGTGCGACCGGTTCGGGCGCAAGTTCATCTACACCTACGACCTGCTCGTGTACATGGTCGGCGTGCTGCTCGCGGCGTTCGCGGTCAGCTACGGAATGCTGCTCGCCGGCTTCGTGGTGACCGGTCTCGCGGTCGGGGCCGGCGTCCCCGCCTCCTGGACCTTCATCGCCGAGCAGGCGCCCGCCCGCGCACGAGCGCGACACGTCGGCACCGCGCAGCTCGCATGGTCGATCGGGCCGATGGTGGGCTTCACGCTCGCGATCCTCGTGGTTCCGCTCGGGCTGCTCGGGAGCCGGCTGATCTTCCTACACCTGTTCGTGGTCGCCGCGGTCACCTGGTGGATGCGCCAGGGACTCAAGGAGTCGACCCTCTGGCGCGAGGCGCAGTCCGAAGAGGTGGAGCCCGCCTCCGGCGCCGGGGTCCGCGCCCTGTTCTCGCGCCGCAGCAACGTCACGGCGCTGCTGTTCCTCTTCGGGGTCTACGGTTTCTGGAACCTCGTGGCCGGCCAGGCCGGCATCTTCATGCCGCGGGTGTACGGCGCCGCCGGCCTCGCGAGTCCCGCCGGCCAGAACGCGCTGCAGGTGCTGGTGTGGGGGTGCACCACCCTGGCGACCTGGTTCGGCTTCATGCGGCTCGGGGACCGGGTGGACATGCGACGGCTCTACGCCGTGGGCGCTGTCCTCGGGATCCTCGCCTGGGCGCTGCTGTCCTACGGCCCCAGCACCCTGCCGGTGCTGCTGGGCTTCGCCGTGGTCTGGGGCACCTCCGCCGGCATCGGTGCGCAGGCGTTCTACAGCCTGTGGACCAGCGAGCTCTTCGCCACCCGCTACCGCGCGAGCGCGCAGGGTCTGCTGTTCTTCGCGGCCCGTTGCGCGGTCGGTGGGTTGAGCTACGTCTTCCCCGTGCTGCTCGCCAGCCGAGGCGTGCCGGTCATCGGAACACTGATGCTCGGCTTCCTGCTCGTCGCGCTAGTGGTCGGGGTGGTGTGGACGCCCTCCACCCAGGGGCGGACCCTGCGCGAGATCGAGGCCGAGCGGTACGAGGCGCGGCCGCCGTCGCGTTCGGACCCCTCGATGGCAGAGTGAGGCCATGAAGGTCGCCCTGATGGTCACGTGCATCAACGACGCGATGTTCCCCGAGGTGGGGAAGGCCGTCGTGCGGCTGCTGCGTCGCCTCGGTGTCGACGTGGAGTTCCCCCAGGCGCAGACCTGCTGCGGGCAGCCGATGGTGAACACCGGCTACGTCGACGAGGCCGTCCCGGTCGTGCGCACCTTCGCGAGGGCCTTCGAGGGGTACGACGCGATCGTCACGCCGTCGGGCTCGTGCGCGGGATCGGCGCGCCACCAGCACGCCCTCGTCGCGCGCCGCTCGGGAGACCCGGCTCTGCAGTCCGCGGTGGCCGAGCTCTCACCGAAGGTCTACGAGCTCTCGGAGTTCCTCGTCGACGTGCTCGGCGTCGAGGACGTGGGGGCGTCGTTCCCGCACACCGTGACCTACCACCCGACGTGCCACTCGCTGCGGATGCTCGGGGTGGGCGACCGGCCCACCCGGCTGCTGGAGAAGGTGCACGGACTGCGGCTGCTCGAGCTGCCCGGGGCAGCGGAGTGCTGCGGCTTCGGGGGCACCTTCGCGGTGAAGAACGCCGACACCTCGGTCGCGATGGGCTCCGACAAGGCCCGCCAGGTGCAGCAGACCGGTGCGGAGGTGCTGGTCGCCGGCGACAGCTCGTGCCTGATGCACGTCGGTGGCCTGCTCTCACGCCAGCGGGCCGGCGTACGCGTGATGCACCTGGCCGAGGTCCTGGCGGCGCAGGCATGAGTGCGACGTTCGTGGGGATGCCCGCCTTCCCGGAGGCCGCGCGGGCCGCGCTGGCCGACACCCAGCTGCGCAGCAACCTCGCCCACGCGACGTCGACGATCCGCGCCAAGCGAGCACGCGTCGTGGCGGAGGTCGACGCGTGGGAGGAGCTGCGGCTCGCGGGTGCCGCGATCAAGGACAACACCCTGCTCCACCTCGAGGAGCACCTGGTGCGGCTCGAGGAGTCGCTGACCGCGCAGGGTGCCACCGTGCACTGGGCGCGCGACGCGGCCGAGGCGACCGCGATCGTCGCGGAGGTGGCCAGGGGCCACGGCGTCGACGAGGTCGTCAAGGTCAAGTCGATGGCCACCCAGGAGATCGAGCTCAACGAGCGGCTGGCCGAGCACGGCATCGCGGCCTGGGAGACCGACCTCGCCGAGCTGATCGTCCAGCTCGGGGACGACCTGCCCAGCCACATCCTGGTGCCCGCGATCCACCGCAACCGCGCCGAGATCCGTGAGATCTTCCGCGACCACATGGGTGAGGCGGGTCGCGCGGCACCCGACGACCTGACCGACGAGCCGGCGCGTCTCGCGGAGGCCGCGCGGCTGCACCTGCGCGAGAAGTTCCTGCGGGCCAAGGTCGGCGTCTCCGGGGCGAACTTCGCGGTCGCCGACTCCGGGACGCTGGTCGTGGTGGAGTCCGAGGGCAACGGCCGCATGTGCCTGACGCTGCCCGAGGTGCTCATCAGCGTCGTCGGCATCGAGAAGGTGGTGCCGACCTGGTCCGACCTCGACGTGTTCCTGCAGCTGCTGCCGCGCTCGTCGACCGGCGAGCGGATGAACCCCTACACGTCCACCTGGTCCGGTGTCACCCCGGGCGACGGCCCGCAGGAGGTGCACGTGGTGCTGCTCGACAACGGGCGCACGCGGGCGCTTGCCGACGAGGTGGGGCGGCAGGCGCTGCGCTGCATCCGGTGCTCGGCCTGCCTGAACGTGTGTCCGGTCTACGAGCGCACCGGAGGGCACGCCTACGGCTCGGTCTACCCCGGCCCCATCGGCGCGATCCTCAACCCGCTGCTGCGCGGGCCGGGACATGACGAGCAGACCGACTCCCTGCCCTACGCGTCCTCCCTGTGCGGAGCGTGCTTCGAGGTCTGCCCGGTGCGCATCGACATCCCGTCGGTGCTGGTCGACCTGCGGGCCCAGGTGGTCGACGCGCACCGCGCCACCAAGTCGTGGGTGCCGAAGCCGGAGGCGGTCGCCATGAAGGCGGTGGCCGCGGCGTTCGGCTCCGGTGCCCGCCTCGGGCTCGCCGAGCGCGCGGCGGGTCTGGTCGGGCGGGTGACCCGTGGTCGACGGCGCACCGCGGACGGCCGCAAGCTGCTGGGACGGCTGCCCGGACCCGGCGCGGCGTGGACCGACGCGCGTGACCTGCCCGCCCCGCCGGCGGAGTCGTTCCGCGCCTGGTGGAAGCGCACCGGCGGTGCCGAGTGAGCGCGCGCGACGACATCCTGGCCGCCGTACGACGAGCCGTCGAGCACGCGGACCGGTCGCCCGTCACCGTCACGCGGGGCTACCGCGACACCGGGGCCGCGGACGTCGACCTGTTCGTCGAGCGGGTCGCCGACTACCAGGCGGAGGTCGTGCGCTGCACGGTCGACGAGGTCGAGACCCGCATCGCCGAGGCGCTCCCCGACCGAGCGCGCGTCGTCGTGCCGCACGGACTGCCGTGGCGGGTGCCGGGAGCCGTCGACGACGAGGACCTCACGGCTCTGGAGCTGGACGGGCTCGATGCCGTGGTGACGGCGGCGACGGTGGGCATCGCGTCGACCGGGACGATCGTGCTCTCGCACGGGCCGGGGGAGGGCCGCCGCGCGCTGTCACTGGTGCCGGACGTGCACGTCTGCGTCGTCCGCGCGGACCAGGTGGTCGCCGACGTACCGGATGCCTTCGCGCTGCTCGACCCGTCTCGTCCCACGACCTGGGTCAGCGGGCCGTCAGCGACCAGCGACATCGAGCTGGACCGGGTGGAAGGCGTGCACGGTCCGCGCACGCTGCACGTGATCCTCGCCGGCTGACCTGGCCGGCTGAGAGCAGCCGGGATCGGCCGGGATCAGTCCCGTGGTCTCCGCGACGCTCGTGCGGCACCGACGACCGCGACCACGCCGACGAGTGCCTCGGCGACGGCACTCAGTGACTTCTCGAAGTACCAGATCGGCTCGTACATCGACGGCACCGGACCGAAGCCGGGGACGTCGACGTATCGGTAGAGCACGACCGCCACGAAGCCGCCGAACCCGATGGCGGCGGCAGCCAGGAAGGCCCACCGGTCACCACGGATCAGCACCAGCGCCGCCACGAGGACGGCGGCGACCGCCTCGACGCGGAACAGGGTCCCCTGGCCGACGCCACCGGGCTGCGCCAGCTGGTACTCCGGGGCCAGCTTGAAGTGCACGTAGGCGTCCACGGCGAGCCCGGCCGTCACGAGCACGCAGAGCACGAGGTTCAGCACGTCGCGACGGGCCGCCATCTCAGCTCACCTTCAACGTGCCGTGCATGTTGGAGTGGTAGGTGCAGAAGAACGTGTAGCTGCCTGCGGCCGGGGCGGTGAAGGTCGCCGACTTGCCGCCGGGAACCTGCACGTCGAACTTCCCGGCCTTGTCGGAGGTCACCGTGTGGGCCGCGGTGTCCTCGTTCTTCACGGTGATCTTGGTGCCGGGCGCCACGGTCGAGGGACTGGAGTACTTGAAGTCCTTGATGGTGATCGTGGCGGTCTTGGCCGCCTCGGGGGCCTTCGAGGAGGAGCCCGAGGACGACTCCGTCGGCGCGGACGAGGACGGTGCCGACGAGGACGAGGACGAGTCGGACGAGGATCCCTGGTCCGAGGAGCCCGACCCGCTCGAGGAGCAGGCGGCGAGCCCGGAGACACCGAGCACGGTGGCGACGGCGAGGCCGGACAGGCGGGTGAGTGATCGGCGGGTGACGGATCGACGGGTGAGCGGGGAGTGCATCATGCGGTGAGCCTCCGGTGACGTGCAGATGGGCGGTGGGTGAGCACCGCGGCGGCGATCACGGTGGCGAGTGCCTCGGCGGTGATCGCCGGGAACGCGAGCGGGTCGGACCAGTTGCCGATGTCGTCGCCGAGCTGCGGCAGCCCGACGGTGCGCGAGGCGAGGAAGGCCACGAGGGCGAGCAGGGTCAGGACCCCGCTGGCGGCCCACACGGCCGCCGAGTCCCGAAGGACCAGCAGCAGCGCAGAGGCCAGGCTCACCACCGACAGCGCGATGAACAGCACCCCGATGTACGGCGCCTCCTCGAGGTGGCCGGGGATGAGCGGGACGTGGGTGCCGGCCGTGACCAGCAGCAGCCCGGCCGCCACCCAGCGCGAGGACGAGCGCAACGGCGTGAGAAGGAAGGAGGACATGAGTGCTTCTCTCGGTCAGCGGGGGCGGTGGATGTCGGTCAGGTGGGCGAAGACGACCGCGTTGCCGACGTGGTGCCGAATCGAGGGATCGAACTGGCTGCAGGTGATCAATCGTAGCTGCGGCTTGCTGAGGTCCTTCGCGCCGTAGACCACCTCGGTGGGGAAGTCGGCCTTCTTGTAGTCCCGGATCGCGTCCACGGTGAAGGTCACGCGGACACCGTCGGCACGGGTGACCAGGATCTTGTTGCCCGGTCGGACCTTGCCCAGCTCGAAGAAGACCGACGGCCCGGTCTCGCTGTCGACGTGCCCCTCGATGATCGACGGCCCGGGCTGGCCGGGGGTCGGAGACTTGTCGAACCAGGCCGCCTGGTTCAGGAACGGGCCGGGCTGAGGAACGGCGAGCGCGCCGCCCTTGGCGAGCCCGATCGGCCGCACCTGGGAGCGCACCCCGATCGCGGGGATGCTGATGCCGGTGGGACGGGACGCGGTCAGCGGAGCGGGACCGCTGGACGCCTTCGTGCGGGGTGTGGCGTCGTCGCTGGAACGGGCCGCCGGGGAGGCGGAGCCCGAGGCGGAGAGGCCGGAGTCGATGGTCCCCGCCTGCTGGGGGCGCGGCGCGCTGCGTTGCGCAGCGACCGCCACCCCCACCAGGACGAGGCCGGCCACGACGGCCACCAGGGCGAGCAGGGTGAGCCCGCCCCGGGGACCGCGCGTGAACCGTGTCATCGAGATGTCGATCTGTTCCGTCAGGCCTTGACGCCGACGCGACGACGGGCGACGAACGCACCGCCACCGAGCGCGAGGAGGCCACCGCCGAGGGCGAGAAGACCGAGGTCCTCGACACCCGTGCTCGAGCCGGTGCCGGTGGCGACGCCACCGCTGGGCATCGAGCTGAGCACGCCGCACAGCGCGGGCGAGGTGGCGGCCAGCGGGAGGCTGGGCACCAGGTCGCTCTTCTCGCCCTGGGCCTTCTTGCTCAGCGTGGCGGGGTCGAGACCGTGCACGACGATCACACCGGTGCCGTCCTGGAGGGACTTGGTGGTGTCGGCGCTGAGCTGGATGGTCCGCGAGTAGTCCGTGGAGCCGCCGCCCGGGGCGATCTTGATGTCGGTGCCGGCCTTGGGGCTGGTGTCGCCCTTGGTGGACAGCGTGGTGCCGATCCCGCCGTACGCCGGACCGCCCTCGGTGGTGCTGATCACGCCGTCACCGTTCTTGTCGGCCGACGGGCTCGGGCAGGCGCCCTGGCCACCGATGTGGATGTGCTGGACGTGCGGGTAGGCACCGCCGCCGAACTTGTCCGGCAGACCGGTCCAGCTCACCTTCACCTGGGCGCTGTTGCCGTTGGTGGTGACGGTGGCCATCCCGGACCCCGTGGACTTGTTCAGCGGGTTGAGCGTGGTCTGGTACGACGAGCCGCTGTCCGCGTGGGCAGGGGCAGCCGCGATGGTGAACGGCAGGGCTGCCGCCGCGAGGGGGGCGAGTACACGCAAGCTCTTGCGCATGGGGTAGATCCCTTCTGGGTTCGGCAGAGCGGATCACCGAGTGGCGACAGCGCTCTGGTCAACTGTCGACGGGGGGTTCGCCGCGGCTCGCAAGAAGGTTTGGTCTGGCCCGAGGATTCCTTTTCGTCCGTGGGGGCCGACCACGGTCACCCGGACGGTCACGTGGGTCGCTCAGACATTCGAAGGTTGACGCGGACTTCCACGGGGTAACTACTCGACGCCACTGTCAAAGGGAGGTTGCCATGTCCGACGCAGCGACGGCTCAGGACCGGCCGATCAAGAGCTTGATCCCGGCCCGCATGCACGACATGCCGTGGTCACGGTTCCACTGGATGGTCATCTTCGGGCTCGGCACCGCGTGGATCCTGGACGGCCTGGAGGTGCAGATCGTCGCGGCCGGCGGCTTCGAGAAGACGCTGGACATGACGGCGGCCAATGTCGGCATGGCAGGCACGGTCTACCTCTTGGGCGAGGTGGCCGGGGCGCTGTTGTTCGGCCGGCTCACGGACACGCTCGGCCGCAAGAAGATGTTCACCTTGACGCTGGCCGTGTACCTGGTGGGTGCGGCGCTGGCGGGCCTGGCGCCCAACATGTGGGTGTTCCTGGTTTTCCGCTTCATCTCCGGGATGGGCATCGGTGGTGAGTACTCCGCGGTCAACTCGGCCATCGACGAGCTGATTCCCGGCAAGCACCGCGGACGGGTGGACCTGGCGATCAACGGGACGTACTGGGCCGGCGCCGCTCTCGGCGCCGTCGCCAGCTCGATCCTCCTGGACACGGAGCGCTTCGGGCAGGACATCGGCTGGCGGATCGCCTTCTTCATCGGGCCCGTGCTCGGCCTCGGGATCATCTACCTGCGCCGCCACATCCCCGAGAGCCCCCGCTGGATGCTCACCCACGGTCGCGCCGAAGAGGCCGAGGAGACCGTGGCCGGGATCGAGGACCATATCCGCGATGCCGGACAGCAGCTCCCCGACCACGACGACTCCGAGGCACGCTGGATCAAGGCCGGCTCGGGGCTCACGCCCAAGCAGCTGCTCTACGTCTTCTTCAAGCTCTACCCGACCCGGACGGTCCTGGGCCTGACGCTCATGATCACGCAGAGCTTCCTCTACAACGCCATCTTCTTCACCTACGCCTTGGTGCTGAAGAACTTCTACGGTCTCAGCTCCGCGGAAGCAGCGCTGTTCTTCTTCCCCTTCGCCATCGGCAACCTCCTCGGCCCCCTGCTCCTGGGGCCCCTGTTCGACACCGTCGGACGTCGCAAGATGATCGGGGGCTGCTACGCGACCAGTGGGATCGTGCTGGCGGTCTCGGCCTTCCTGTTCCAGGCTGACGCCCTGACCGCGGTCACCCACACGGCCTTCTGGTGCGTGGCGTTCTTCTTCGCCTCCGCCGGAGCCTCCGCGGGATACCTCACCGTCTCGGAGATCTTCCCCCAGGAGGTCCGCGGGCAGGCGATCTCGTACTTCTTCTCGATCGCTCAGGTCTTCGGCGCCCTCGGTCCCGTGCTCTACGGTGCGCTGATCGGGGACGGCAAGGATCGCAACCCGATGTTCTGGGGCTACCTCCTGGCCACGGCGGTGATGCTGCTCGGCGCCTTGGTGGCGGCGGTCTGGGGTGTGGACGCCGAGGGCAAGTCCTTGGAGGAGATCGCCCCGCCCCTCACCGAGTTCGACGAGGAGGGCAACCAGAAGACCCTCCTGCCGGTCTGAGCGGCCGCGACGCGCGAGAGGCGGAGGAATCCACATGACCGAGCAAGAAGAGCGCTACACCGTCCTGGTGGGCGTCAGCGCCACGTCGAAGTCGCCCACCGCTCTGATCTGGGCGCGCGCCCAGGCCGAGGCCAACGCTGGCCGGGTGATCGCCGTACGCGTCTACCAGACGCCGAACGTCCCGGCTGGGCCCTCGGGCAGCTCCTCGCGGATCCCGCAGGACCCGGACAGCCTGCGGACACAGCAGCACGCTCAGCTGGAACGCGACGTCACCGAGGTCCTGGGTCCTGACCACGGGGTGGAGATCCGGGTCGTACGCGACGGCAAACGTCGGGGCCTGCTGAACGAGGCCCGCGAGGCGGACCTGCTGGTGATCGACGCGCCGCGGACGCCGTCGATGTCGCCTCTGCTCGCCCACCGGATCGTGTACGCCGCCAGGTGCCCCGTCGTGGTGATGCCCCCGTTGATCTCCGGCGCCCCCGACTCGGCCCTCTCTCGCTCGGCGCGCGCGTTCGGCCGCGCCGCCCTGCGCTCAGCCGGCACCAGTGGCCGGCCCGGGTTCCGACCACCGGGCCGTCTCGACTGACTGAGCAGACGGCCGGACCGGCGCGTCTTTCGCCGCCCGTGACCAAACCACAGGCCCACGGCATGCGAACACGGGGTGACACCCGATGAACGGAGCTCCCGCATGCGCACACGTGGACTGCTGGGCGCAGCCCTGGCCGCGACCCTGCTGCTGGCCGGTTGTGCAGCACCGGGGACCGATGCCGGGGCCGGTGCGGCCACGCGCACCGACCAGCACCAGGAGCACCACCAGCACGGAGCGGATGAGGACGCCTCGATGGCGGGCATGGACATGGGCCAGAAGGGGGGACCCTCCGACCCCGCCGCGATGATCTGCAGCGCGGAGATCCGCGACGCGGTGCAGCGGACCTTCGACCTGAGCCGGCAGCCGACCGGGACCCCCCACTGGTCGAAGACGGACCGCACGTTCCACTGCGGGTGGCAGCTGCCGAACGGGACCTTGAAGATGTCGGTGCACGACGCACTCGACAAGACCGCCGGCCGCGCCTTCTACGACGACCTGTCGGAGCAGCTGTCCGGCAAGCCGATCCGCGGACTGGAGAACTTCGGCTTCCCGGCCTTCCGGACGGCCGAGGGTGACGTCGCGTTCCTCAAGGACGGCAAGACGCTGCAGGTCGACGCCACCGACCTGCCGACCGGCGCTCTGCCCGCCGACTACACCCGAGGCGAGGCCGCCTACTCGGTCGCCTCCGCCGTCATCGCCTGCTGGACGGAGTGAGCGAGTCCCGCTCTCGTAGCGTGGGGCCATGTCTCCTCACAAGGTCCTGAACCACCTGCGCTCGGCCTTCTGGGTCGTGCCCGCCGCCTGCGTGATCGGGGCCGGCGTTCTCGCGCTGCTCGCGGCGTACGTCGACCGGCACTCCGGCGGCGCCTCAGGTGTGCTGTACGCCGGTGGCCCCGAGTCAGCGCGTCAGATCCTGGGCGTCGTCGCATCCTCGGTGCTCACCTTCGCCGGCCTGACGTTCTCGATCACCATCGTCGCGCTGCAGCTGGCGTCCAGCCAGTTCTCGCCCCGGGTCCTCGGCTCGCTGCTCCAGGACCGGTGGACACAGGCGGCGCTGGGAGTCTTCGTCGGCACCTTCGTCTTCGCGCTGCTCACGCTGCGTGAGGTGCGTGGCACCGGCGACAGCAACGGCTTCGTCCCCGGGCTCGGGGTCAGCCTGACCCTGGTGCTGGGGCTCATGAGCATCGCCGCCCTGATGGGGTTCATCCACCACATGGCGCAGTCGCTGCGCGTCGTGACCATCATCGACCGGATCTCGCGGGAGACCCGGCAGGCTCTCGACGCCTGGTACGCCGACGACGAGCCGGGGCCGACGACCCCGGGACGGCAGGTGGCAGGTGAGCGGCGGGTGCTGCCCGCGCCCCGCGACGGCGCGCTGGCGTGGACCAACCGCGACCGCCTCGTCGAGCTCGCCGAACGGGACGACCTCAGCCTCGAGCTGCTCGCGGCGCCCGGCAGCTGGGTGCTGGAGGGACAGCCGCTGCTGGCCGTCCATGGTGACACCGAGCTCGACGCCCGGCTGCTCGCGGCGCTCTCCCTGGGGCGCGAACGGGAGACGGCCGGCGACCCGGCCTACGGATTCCGGCAGCTGGTCGACATCGCCGAACGTGCCCTCTCGCCGGGGACCAACGACCCCACGACCGCTGTGCAGTGCCTGGACCGCATGCACGGCCTGCTCCGACGCGTAGCGCGACGCGAGCTGGCCGTGGGCGAGCGGGTCGTGGACGGCGTGCAGCGGCTCAACGGACCGGTGCCGTCGTGGGACGACCTGGTCGCCCTGTGCTGCGACGAGGTGCGGCATTGGGGCTCCGGATCGGTGCGGGTGCAGCGGCGCCTCGACGAGCTGCTGCGGGACCTGCACCAGGTGACCGTGCCCGCCCGGCGACGCGTGCTGCTCGACCAGCTCGAGCGGCTGGAACGACGCCGCTCCGGGGACGTGGCCTACGAGTGGGACGTGACGGCGTCGGTGGGCGACCCGGCCGAACGCGTCGTCGGCCGCTCTGGCACGGTCGGGCCATGAGAGCGACACAGGTCAGGCTCGCCCAGCGGCCGCACGGCGAGCCCGGCGACGAGTGCTTCGACGTCACCCACGAGGAGCTGCCGGACCCGGCCGACGGGCAGCTGCTGCTGCGGGTGGTCTACCTCTCGCTCGATCCCTATGTGCGCGGGCGGATGAGCGAGGCGAAGTCCTATGCCGAGCCGATGCAGGTCGGTGACGTGATCGTCGGCGGGACGGTCTGCCAGGTGGAGGCCTCCCGACACCCGGACTTCGCGCCCGGCGACTGGGTGCTGTCCTACTCGGGCTGGTGCAGCCATGCCCTCAGCGACGGGTCGGGCCTGCGCAGGCTCGACCCCTCCGTGGTCCCGGTCTCGACCGGGCTCGGGGTGCTCGGCATGCCGGGCTTCACCGCGTACGCCGGGCTGCTCGAGATCGGTCGTCCGCAGCCGGGGGAGACCGTCGTGGTCGCCGCCGCCACGGGACCGGTCGGCTCCGCCGTCGGACAGATCGCCCGGGTTATGGGCGCGCGGGCGGTCGGCATCGCCGGCGGGCCGGACAAGTGCCGGGCGCTGCTCGACGACTTCGGCTTCGACGCCGCCGTCGACCACCGCTCCGAGACGTTCCCCGAGGACCTCGCGGCCGCCGTGCCCGACGGGGTCGACGTCTACTTCGAGAACGTCGGAGGGCACGTCGCCGAACAGGTCGCGCGGCACTACAACCTCTACGCCCGGGTGCCCGTGTGCGGCCTGGTCGCGGACTACAACGCGACCTCCCGTCCCGACGGGCCCGACCGGCTGCCGTCGTACCTGCGGCTGGTCCTCACCAAGAGCCTGACGGTGCGCGGCTTCATCCAGGGCGAGTTCGCGCGCAGCCACGGTCGCGACTTCGTCAAGGACATGTCCGGGTGGGTCGCCGACGGGTCGGTGCGCTACCGCGAGGACGTCGTGGACGGACTGGAGAACGCACCGGAGGCGTTCCGGGGTCTGCTCACCGGCCGCAACTTCGGCAAGCTGCTGGTGCGGGTCGGCGACGACCCGAGCCGCGGCTGACCTGTCCTCAGATCCCGATCGACAGCTCGTTGAGCGGACCCACGAGCTGCGACTCCTCGTAGGCCAGGTGCTCCAGCAGCACCTCGGACAGCGAGCGGACCGCCCCTTCGACGGCATCCACGCCGAGGGAGGGGTCGGCGACCAGCGCGACGAGAGCCCGGTCGACCTCCTCGAGGACGGCCGCGACCTGGTGGTGCTCGCGCTCGAGCCGGTCGACGACCACGCCCAACCCCGGGTCGGCCGCGCGCAGCCGCGGGAACATGTGCAGGTCCTCGATCGTGTGGTGCGTGGTCACCACGCGGCAGTAGCTCTCGCAGTAGGTGCCGAGGGTCCAGCTGTTCTGCCGCATCGTCATCGTGTTGATCATCGACCGGGCCTCTCCGACGTCGACGTGGCCACGGGAGACCTGCTGCACGAGGTCACGGATCTGGGCGAGCTCCTGACGCAGGTGGTCGTGGATCGCCACCAGTGCGTCGCCGTCGCCGCCCGAGAGAACCGCGGTCTTCGGTGCCGTCGCGGCCAGCTCGACGGGTGGCGTCTCGACCGGCCCGTCGGGCACCGTGCGCTCCGCCTCGACCAGCTCACGCACCCCCGGCGCGACCTCCTCCGCGAACCGGTGCAGGTCGCGACGGTCGGCGGTGTCGGCCATCAGCACGAACCCGCTGATCCCCTCGTCGAGCGCGAGACCGGCCAGCTGCTCGACCCAGACCCGCGGCGGCCCGTGCAGCAAGCCGTCGCCGCTGAACGACCCAGAGATGTTCAGCAGCCGCCGTACGTCGCCGGGCGCGCGTCCCGCCGCGAGTGCGGCCCCGTCGATGACCTCGTTCATGCCCGCGAGCGCCTCGGGAGGGGCGTAGGCGAGGCTCGGGAGCCAGCCGTCGGCGAGCCGTCCCGTCAACCGCAGCATCCGCGGCTTGTAGGCGCCGACCCAGAGCCCGATCGGGTGCACGGGGAAGGGCCCCGCCTTGGCGCCGTGCAGCGAGTAGTGCGTGCCGTCGAGGCGAGGCGTGCGGCCCGGGGTCCAGAGCGCCCGGATCACCGCGATCGCCTCCTCCAGCGCGTCCACTGCCTCGCGGGGCGTGCGGCGCGGACCGCCGAGCGCCTCGATCGCGTCCCAGTAGGCCCCCGCGCCGAGACCGAGCTCGACCCGCCCACCCGAGAGGATGTCGAGCGAGGCGGCGCTGCGCGCGAGCACGGCCGGTGGTCGCAGCGGCAGGTTGGCCACGTTCGGGAAGACCGAGACCCGCTCGGTGCGGGCCGCGATCTGGGTGAGCAGGGTCCAGGTGTCCAGGTGCGCCGGCTGGTACGGGTGGTCCTGCACGCTCACCGAGTCGAGGCCCAGGACGTCGGCCTCCGCGGCCGCGGTCAGCACGTCGTCGTACCTCGCGGCGTCCGGGGAGAGGAAGACGCCGAAGTGCAGCTCGTGGCCGTAGTCCATGCGGTGATTCTTGCGGGCCGCCGCGCGTGCGGACTGGCCGGTCCCAGTCTCGGTCCCGGTTTCGTACCCGGTCCAGTGGGCAGGAGGCTGACAATCTCTCGGACGGAGCGTGACCATGACCGACCTCTCGACGCGTGAGCAGACCCCGCACAAGCTCCCGATACGGACCCTGGTCGCGGCCAGTGTCGGCAACGCGGTGGAGTGGTACGACTGGACTGTCTTCGCGACGTTCTCGGTCTACTTCGCGACCCAGATCTTCTCCGCGGAGAACGAGTCGCTCGCGTTCATCGGCACGTTCGCGACCTATGCCGTGGCGTTCTTCTTCCGCCCGCTCGGCGGTGTGCTGCTCGGCCGGTTCGCGGACCTGCGTGGTCGCAAGAAGGCGATGCTGCTGACCATCACGCTGATGGCCGGCGGGTCGTTCGTGATCGCGATCCTGCCGACGTACAACCAGGTCGGCTGGTTGGCCCCGATCCTGCTGCTCCTGGCCCGCATCGCCCAGGGCATGTCGCTGGGCGGCGAGGTCTCCAACGCCTCGGCCTACCTCGCCGAGATCGCGCCTCCGGAGCGACGCGGCCGGTACTCGTCGTTCTTCTACATCTCGACCGGCTCGTCGGTGCTGATCGCCTCGCTGCTCGGCGCCCTGCTCGCCAGCACCCTCTCCGACGACCAGCTCGCCGCGTGGGGCTGGCGCGTCCCGTTCGTGGTCGGCGGCCTCCTCGGCCTCGTCGGACTGTGGCTGCGGCGCAGCATGGCCGAGACCGAGCAGTTCGAGGAGAACGCGGCGAAGGCGCGGGCGCTGAAGCACCCGCTGCTGACCACCCTGCGCGAGCACCCCCGGGCCGTCGCCCAGCTCATCGGGTTCACGCTGCTGTCCACGCTCTGCTACTACACGTTCTTCTCGGCGCTGACCCCGTTCGCGGTCGCGCAGCAGGGGCTCGACGACGGCATGGTCTTCTGGGCGCTCTCGATCGCGACCGCGCTGTTCGTGGTGCTGCAGTACCCCTTCGGGTGGACCGCCGACCGCTTCGGCCGCAAGCCGCAGATGCTGATCTGGTCCGGGGCCATCGCGCTGCTCGTCGTACCGCTGTCCAAGCTGGTGGTCCCGGGCGCGGGCTTCGGCTCGATGCTGCTGGTGTTCAGCGTCGGGCTCGGGCTCTACGCCATGCTCGCCTCGATCGCGCCGGCGATCATGAGCGAGCTCTTCCCGACCGAGCTGCGCGGGCTCGGCATCGGGGCCTGGTACAACCTCACCGTCGCCGTCTTCGGCGGCACCGCACCCCTGGTCATCCAGTGGCTCGGCGACCTCGGTCACAGCAGCTGGTTCTTCTGGTACGTCGCCGTCGGCGCCGTCATCGGCTTCCTCGCCACCTTGTCGCTGCCGGAGACCAAGGGGTCGGTGCTGCGATAGCCGACTACCCGGTCGACTCGGTTGCCGCGGCAGGACCGCGGAGCGGTCCGACCCGCAGCGAGACCACCACGGCCAGCAGCCCGACCCCGCTCATCGCGATGAGCACGCCGAAGTACGTCGCCGCCAGGTCGCCGGACGGGTGCAACGCCGCGAAGATCGTCCCACCCAACCCGATGAACAGCCCCGCGCCGAACGCCTCACCGAACTGCAGCGACGCCGAGTTGCGGCCCTGCTGGCCCGGGTGCGAGAGCGTCATCGTGGCCACCGACGTGCTCGCCGTGGACAGTCCCATGCCGATGCCGCCGAGGACCCAGGCCACCCCCACCCACCCGACCCACAGCTCCAGCCGGGCTACCAGCGCGACCAGCACGACGCCGAGCAGCACGGACACAGCGCCCAGCGTGATGAGCTGGTCGCGACGGATCCGCGCCGACGGTCGGGACTGGATCCAGGCCCCGAGCGACCAGCCGAGCGAGCCGACGCTCAGCGACGCGCCGGCCAGCAGCAGGGACAAGCCCCGCTGCTCGACGAGCATCAGAGGCATGAAGGTCTCGGCGCCGAAGAACGCCCCCGCCATCAGGCCGCGGACCAGGATGACCGGCGGCAGTCCCTGGCCGAACCGGAAGAAGCCACTGGGCATCAGGTTCGGCAGCGCGACGCCCACCATCAGCAGTCCGACGAGGCCCGCGGCGACGCCGAGCGGGCTGAGCTGCTGACCCGCGAACTGCACCCCGGCCGTGCCGACGGCGGCCAGCCCGGCCGCCCAGAGCGCGGCCGGCCTCCCTCGGTCGGCACCCTCGCGAACGGGGGGATCGCTGGTGAAGCGTCGTACCGGGGGCAGCATGATCAGGGCGCCGAGCGCGACCAGGGGGAGCACGCCCCAGAAGACCGAGCGCCAGCCGAGGTGGTGGGTCAGCCACGCCGCGGCCGGTGGACCCAGGAACGACGGCAGGATCCACGCGCTGGAGATGTAGGAGAACATCGTCGCCCGGTGCCGCTCGTCGAAGGCCTGGGCGATGATCACGTACAGCGAGATCGCGATCACCCCGCTCCCCAGCCCCTGCAGCAGACGTCCGGCCACCAGCTGCAGCATCGTCGGCGCCGTGGCAGCCACCACCAGACCGACCGCGAACAGCGCGAGACCGAACGCCATCGGGCGGGCCGGACCGATGCGGTCGCACACCCGCCCCCCGGCCACCGTGGTGAACAGCTGCCCGATCACGAACAGCGAGAACGCCCAGGCGTAGAGGTCGAGACCGTCGAGGTCGCGCGCGGCCGCGGGCATCGCGGTCGCCACGGAGACCGCCTCGAAGGCGACGGCCACGACGGCCACGCACAGGCCCAGGGTCAGCGTCCGGCCACTCGTCGAAAGACCGCCGGTGCCGGCGCCCGAGTCGACGCGTGGCGTGGTCATTGTGAGTAGTTGACCATCTCGAACCGGTTTCGGTAAGTCTTTCCGGAGCGAGCCCGGTGGGGGCCGCTCGTGCCCGCGTGAAGTGGGCCGGATGTGGGCAGGACTGGGGGATGACTGAATCGAGCGAGGAGCAGACCCGCGGCGACGACCCCGACCTGGTGGGCCTGGTGCAGCTGGCCGACGCCTACGGGCTGGAGTACCACCTGGTGCTCACGCTTCCCGGCCAGGTCGTCGAAGGCACGCTGGTGGGGGGACGGGCCTTCGCCACCGAGATGGCCGACCTCGTGCAGGGCGAGGACCCGGACGAGACGCTGCGAGGAGTGCTGGCGGCACGGTTCCGGAAACGGGCCGACCAGCTCGCGGACTGGGGCGCGGCCAGCAAGCTCGGCGACCTCGACCCCGAGGGGGAGGGCGACGCCGACGACCTGCCGGCCATGCCGGCCGTGGAGTTCGTGCACCTGCGGGACGCGATGGTCTCCTCGGTGCCCGGCAAGCGGCTCTCGCTCTGGCGGGGCCGGCTGTCGGACGTGGTGGGCTGGACGATCGGCGGCTTCGAGGGCTGACCCCTTGCCGGCGGGGAATGCCGGTGAGACGGGCTCGGTTGGGCCAGGCAATGTCCTCCCTGCTTCCGCCCGACGCCCGGCGGGTGGCCCTCCTCGTCGGTCTGCTGTTCGGACTGGCGGGGATGGGCTCCTCCTCCGCGGCCATCGCGCTCCCGGTCCTGGCGCGCGACCTCGACGTCAGCACGGGGGTCAGCGCCTGGGCGATCAGCCTCTACGCGCTCATGCTCGCGGTCGCGACCGCCGTCTACGGGCGGGTCTCCGACCTGCTCGGCATCCGGCTGCCCCTGCTGGTCGGCGTCGGGCTGATGACGTCCGGGGCGCTGGCAGGCGCGCTCGCCCCGAACTTCGGCATGCTGCTGGCGGCCCGCATCTTCCAGGGCGCCGGCGCCGCCGCCGTACCCACCCTCGGTGTGGCGATCGTGAGCGCGCGCTACCGAGGCAGGGTGCGCGGTGCCGCACTCGGGACCGTCGCGGGCGTCGCGGCCGCGGTCAGCGCCCTCGGGCCGCTCGCCGGCGGCAGCGTCGATGCACTGCTGGGCTGGCGGGCGGTGATCGCGCTGCCGATGCTCGGTGTCCTGCTCGTGCCGCTGCTGTGGCGGTCCCTGCCGACGTCGGGAAGCGGTGCCCGGCTCGACCTGGCGGGTGCGGTGCTCGTCGCCGGCACGGCCGCCGGTGTCGTGCTGCTCGTGCAGTCACCGTCGACCGGTCCGGTCGTCGCGGCAGTCGGAGCCGCCCTGGTCGTGCTGGGCGTTCCGGCGGTGGCGATGTGGGTGCGACGCCGCCCGCACGGCTTCCTGCCCCACTCGGTGATCCGGAACTCCGCGGTGGTCCGCAGCGCTCTGGCCGCATCGGCGGTGCCGGCCGCCTGGTTCGCGCTGCTGATCGCGGTCCCGGCCGTGCTCGTCGGCCGCGGGTGGCAGCCGTGGCTCGTCGGGGTGGCGCTGCTGCCCAGTGCGGTCACGGGTCTGCTCGCCCCGCGGGTGGCCGGACCGCTGCTGGCGCGCATCGGACCCGCGATGTCTCTGGCCGTGGCCGCCCTCATCGCCTCGGCCGCCCTGGTGGTCTCCGCGGCCGGCGCGAGCTCCGGGTCGGCCGTGCTGCTCGTGCTCGCCGTGGTCGCGGTGACGCTGGCGTTCGGCCTCGGCCAGCCGGCGCTGATGGCAGCCGTCGGTGACGCCGTCGCCGACGACGTGCGCGGGGTCGCCCTCGGGGTCGCCACGCTGTTCTTCCTGGTCGGCGGCGGCGTCGGCTCCGCCGTCGTGGGCGGGCTCAGCGGGGTGCTGTCGTTCCCGGGTGCGCTGCTGCTGCTCGCGGTGCTCCCGCTGGTCGGCCTGGTCGCGCTCGCGCCCCAGCTGCGGACGCCCCGGCCCGACCTCGTCGACTGACGCGAGGCCTGTGGACGAGCGCCCATG
The DNA here is from genome assembly GCA_963810435.1 of uncultured Actinomycetota bacterium. Lineage (GTDB taxonomy): Bacteria > Actinomycetota > Actinomycetes > Propionibacteriales > Nocardioidaceae > Nocardioides_B. Next base: position 422,521 of record CAWENL010000003.1, on the reverse strand, counting down.
CGGCCCCGGTCCGCTGCACGCTGGTGGGGTGGAGGTGGTCGAGGCGTTGACGTGGTCGGGCGGTGTCGCCGACGCCACCCGGCTCACCCGCCTCACGTCGCGGCGCCAGCTCCGGACGGCCCTCGCGCGGGGGGAGGTGGTGCGGCTCTCCCGCGGCAGCTACGGCCTGCCGGACGCCGATGCGGCCCGCCGCGCCGCCGCCCGGCTCTCCGGTGTCGTCTCCCACCTCAGCGCCGCACAGCTGCACGGCTGGGAGATCAAGACCCGACCGGCCGAGCCGATGGTCGTCGTGCCGCGGGGGCGCAAGGTCGACCCGTGGCGGCGGGCCGGCGTCGACCTGCGCTGGCGCGTCCTGGACGACGACGACGTCTGGGAGGGTCGCACCCGTGCCGGCCGGACCGTCATCGACTGCGCCAGGGACCTGCCGCTCGACGAAGCGCTCGCGGTGGCCGACTCGGCGCTGCGTCACGGGAACGTGACGCGCTGGGAGCTCCGCCGGCTCGCGGAGCAGGTGCCCCGCTCGGGTCGGCTCGCGTGCCTCAGGGTCGCCGAGCACGCCTCGCCGAAGGCGGCGAACCCGTTCGAGTCCGTGTTGCGGGCTGTCTCGCTCGACGTGTGCGGGCTGCACCTCGAGCCGCAGGTCGTGATCGACGAGGACGGTTTCCGTGGCAGGCCCGACCTGGTCGACGTGGCACGCCGACTCGTGGTGGAGGCCGACTCCTTCGAGTTCCACGGCGTCCGCGCCGCCCTGCGCCGAGACTGCGAGCGCTACAACGCGCTCGTCGTGCGGGGCTGGCTGGTGCTCCGCTTCGCCTGGGAGCACGTGATGTTCGACCCCGACTACGTGCGCGAGTCGCTGGAGGCAGCTGCGCGACCACGCCGACGTACACCATCACGCGCGGCGCGCCGCCAGCCCGTCTGAGCCTTGATTGTGTGCGTCCGAGGGGCCGGGGGTCAGCCGCGTCGGGCGCGGGCGGCGCTGCGGCCGCGCTCCCCGGCGCCGAGCACGACCTTGCGGATCCGCACCGAGTTCGGCGTGACCTCGACGCACTCGTCCTCGCGGCAGAACTCCAGGCACTGCTCGAGCGAGAGCCGCTTCGGCGGGATCAGCTTCTCGAAGTTGTCGGAGGTGGAGGAGCGGACGTTGGTCTGCTTCTTCTCCTTGGTGATGTTGACGTCCATGTCGTCGTCGCGGGAGTTCTCGCCGACGATCATGCCCTCGTAGACCTCGGTGGTCGGCTCGATGAAGAGCACGCCCCGCTCCTGCAGGTTGGTCATGGCGTACGCCGTGGCCGCGCCGGTCCGGTCCGCGACGAGCGAGCCCGACGCGCGGGTGCGCAGCTCGCCGGCCCACAGCTCGTAGCCCTCGAACACGTGGTGCGCGATGCCCGTGCCGCGGGTGTCGGTGAGGAACTCGGTGCGGAAGCCGATCAGCCCGCGGGCCGGGACCAGGAACTCCATGCGGACCCAGCCGGTGCCGTGGTTGGTCATCTGCTCCATGCGGCCCTTGCGGACGGCGAGCAGCTGCGTGATCGTGCCGAGGTACTCCTCGGGGGCGTCGATCGTCAGCCGCTCCACGGGCTCGTGGAGCTTGCCGTCGATCTCACGGGTGACCACCTGCGGCTTGCCGACGGTGAGCTCGTAGCCCTCACGACGCATCTGCTCGACGAGGATCGCCAGCGCCAGCTCGCCACGGCCCTGCACCTCCCACGCGTCGGGCCGCTCGGTGGTCAGCACCTTGATCGACACGTTGCCGACGAGCTCGGCGTCGAGCCGGTCCTTCACGAGCCGGGCGGTGACCTTCGCGCCCTTCGTGCGGCCCGCCAGGGGCGAGGTGTTCGTGCCGATGGTCATCGAGATCGCCGGCTCGTCGACGGTGATGAGCGGGAGCGCCTGCGGGTTCTCGGGGTCCGCGAGCGTCTCGCCGATCGTGATGTCGGGGATGCCGGCGATCGCGACGATGTCGCCGGGTCCGGCCTCGAGGCCGGGCCTGCGCTCCAGCCCCTCGGTCACGAGCAGCTCGGTGATCTTGACGTTCTGCGTCGAGCCGTCGCGCTTCATCCAGGCGACCTGCTGACCCTTCTTGAGGTGTCCCTCCTTGACGCGCACCAGCGCGAGCCGGCCGAGGAACGGCGAGGAGTCGAGGTTCGTGACGTGCGCCTGCAGCGGGGCGTCGGGCGTGTACACCGGTGCCGGGATCGTCTCGACGATGGTCCGGAAGAGCGGCTCGAGGTTCTCGCTGTCCGGCATCCCGCCGTTCTCCGGCATGGTGGTGCTCGCCCGGCCGGCCCTGGCCGAGGCGTAGACGACCGGGAAGTCGAGCGCGTCCTGGCTGTGGCTCTCGTCGAGCAGGTCCATGAACAGCTCGTAGGTCTCGTCGACGACCTCCTCGATCCGTGCGTCGGAGCGGTCGACCTTGTTGACCACGAGCACGACGGGCAGGTCCGCGTTGAGCGCCTTGCGGAGCACGAAGCGGGTCTGCGGCAGCGGACCCTCGGAGGCGTCCACGAGCAGCACGATCCCGTCGACCATGGAGAGCCCGCGCTCCACCTCGCCGCCGAAGTCGGCGTGGCCCGGGGTGTCGATGATGTTGATCGTCATCGCCCCGTCGGTGGCGGCGGCGCCGGTGTAGCGGATCGCGGTGTTCTTCGCGAGGATCGTGATGCCCTTCTCGCGCTCGAGGTCGCCGGAGTCCATGGCGCGCTCGTCGACGTGCTGGTGCTCCCCGAACGCGCCGCCCTGCCAGAGCATCCCGTCCACGAGGGTCGTCTTGCCGTGGTCGACGTGCGCCACGATGGCGACGTTCCTGAGGTCGGAGCGGGTGGTGGCGGGCATGGGGGAGCCTTGTTCGCTTTCGTCGAGGAGGTGCGGGGCGTCACAGCGGCACCAAGGGGTGCGCGGCCCGCTCCTCCCAGGGTACCGGCAGGGTGCCCGGTCGACCGAATACGGCGCAGCCGGCCCGCTCGCGGCTAGCGTCACCTCGTGAGCCTTGCCGAGCTGCTGCACGCGTCCTCGCGCGTCGTCGCCTTCACCGGCGCCGGCATCTCGACGGAGTCCGGCATCCCCGACTTCCGTTCCCCCGGTGGGATCTGGACGCGCTACGACCCGAGGGACTTCACCTTCGGCCGGTACGTCGCCTCGGCCGACGTGCGCACGCGGTCGTGGGCGATGCGCCGGGAGCTGCTCGCCGACACCCCAGCCCCCAACGCGGGGCACCGTGCGCTCGCACGGCTCGAGGAGTCGGGACGGCTGCTCGGCGTGATCACGCAGAACATCGACGGCCTGCACCAGGAGGCCGGCTCACGCCGCGTCGTCGAGGTCCACGGGACGGCCCGCGAGGTGATGTGCATCGGCCACGCGCCTCGCCACGGCAGCCCCGACGGCTGCGGCTTCCGGGCACCGCTGCAGTGGGCGCTGGACCGCGTCGACGCAGGCGACCCGGACCCCTGCTGCCCGCGGTGCACGGGGCTCGTCAAGTCGGCCACCGTCTCCTTCGAGCAGGTGCTGTTCGCCGACGTCGTGGAGGAGGCGCTCGCCCTGGCCTCGGCGGCCGACCTGATGCTGGCCGTCGGGTCCTCGCTCGTGGTCTACCCGGCGGCCGAGCTGCCGTCGGTGGCGGTGCGCAACGGCGCGCGGCTGGTCATCGTGAACGACGAGCCGACGCCGCACGACGGGCTGGCGGAGCTGGTCGTGCGCGGTCGCGCCGGGCAGGTGCTCACCGAGGCCGTCGACGCCCTCGAGGGGTGAGCGGGCTCAGGTGGACAGGGCACGGTCGAGGGCGGCCTCGACGTGCAGCGTCGTGCTCGGGAACACCGGGATCTCGCAGTCGGCCTGCTTGACCAGCAGCTCGAGCTCGGTGCACCCGAGAATCACGCCCTGGGCGCCGGCGTCCCACAGCTCGTCGATGACCCGCACCACGGCGGCTCGCGAGGTGTCGAGCACGGTGCCGTGCACCAGCTCGTCGTAGATGATCCGGTTCACCGGGTCGTGGTGCCGTTCGTGGGGCACGATCACACCGAGACCGTGGGAGGCGAGCCGGTCGACGAAGAATGCCCGCTGCATCGAGAACGAGGTACCCAGCAGACCCACGGTGGTCAGGCCCCGCGCGAGGCACGCCTGCGCGACCACGTCGGCGAGGTGCAGGAACGGGATGGCGACCGCCGCCGCGACCTCGTCGGCCACAGTGTGGAACGCGGTGGTGCACATCATCAGCAGGTCGGCTCCCGCCGCCTCGACGCCACGCGCGGCCTGGGCGAGCAGCCCCGCCACGTCGTCCCAGCGCTCGGCCTCCTGGAGCGCGGTGAGCTCTGCGAACTCGACGCTCGAGAGCACGACCCGCGCCGAGTGGAGCCCGCCGAGCCGGTCCTCCACGCCACGGTTGAGCAGCAGGTAGTACTGCAGGCTGCTCTCCCAGCTCATCCCGCCGATCAGTCCGATGCTCAGCACGGGGCCGATTCTGGCACAGGCCGACCACCGGGATTCTCGTCGTCCGGGACGTCACATTTACTTTTGTCGGTGCTCGGGCATAGACCTGAGGCATGAACGAGCCCGTCGCGCACTGCCAGATCATCCCGCCGTTCCTGCTCGAGCGGATCGCCTCCCAGAGCTCGGACCCGGCGGCCGCCGAGCGCTCGCGGTCCACCCTGCTCCGCGACGCGGCGCTGCGCGAGAGACGAGCGGCGGCGACGGCAGCGGGAGCGACGCCCGGCACGGCGGCGTTCGTGGTGCACACCGCGAAGAACGGCACCGACCTGCCTGGGGAGGTGGTCCGCTCGACCGGTGACCCGGCCTCCGGCGACGAGGCGGTCGACGAGTGCTACACCGGGGTGGAGGCGACGCTGGCGCTGTTCGAGGAGGTCTACTCCCGCTCGTCGTACGACGACAAGGGGGCGCAGGTGGTCGCCACGGTGCACTACGACAAGGACTACGACAACGCCTTCTGGGACGGCACGCAGCTCGTCTTCGGGGACGGTGACGGGGAGGTCTTCGAGCGGTTCACCAAGCCCGTCGACGTGCTCGGTCACGAGCTGAGCCACGCGGTCACCCAGTTCACCGCGAACCTCACCTACCAGGGCCAGTCCGGAGCGCTCAACGAGTCGATGTCCGACGTGTTCGGGTCGTGCATGCGGCAGCGGCTCGAGGGACACAGCGCCGACCAGGCCGACTGGCTGATCGGCAAGGGGATCTTCAAGCCCTCGGTCCAGGGGGTCGCGCTGCGCTCCATGAAGGAGCCCGGCACGGCCTACGACGACCCCACCCTCGGCAAGGACCCGCAGGTGGGCTCGATGGCCGACTACGTCGAGACCACCGACGACAACGGCGGGGTGCACACGAACTCCGGCATCCCCAACCGCGCGTTCTACCTCGCCGCGACCGCGCTCGGCGGCAACGCCTGGGACGGCGCCGGCGCGATCTGGTACGCCTCCCTCACCTCGGGCATCGGTGCCGACGCCGACTTCGCGCAGTTCGCCGCCGCGACGATCGCGGCCGCGAAGGACGTCTCCCCGGAGGCGGAGGCCGCGGTCGCGCAGGCCTGGGAGACCGTCGGCGTGACCTCGGGCAGCGCACCGGCGCCGGGTCCCGGGAAGGCCCCCGGCACGGTCACGGTGACCCGGTCCGGAGGGATCGCCGGCATCCGGCAGACCGGCGAGGTGACGCTGGGCGACGACCCGCGGACCCAGGAGATCCGGTCGCTGATCAACCGCATCGACTTCGCGGCCGCCACCGTCCACCAGCCGGCCCCCGACCGGTTCGTCTTCACGTTCAACGTGGACGGTCGCGAGACCGTGGTCGGCGAGCAGGACCTCACCTCCGACCAGCGACAGCTCGCGACGCTGGTGCTGCCTCGGTGAGCAGCAGGCCGATCAGGTCCGGTGCACCTTGTGCTGGGCGGCCTGCGCGCGGGGGCGGATCACCAGCTCGTCGACGTTGACGTGCGAGGGACGGGTCACCATCCAGGTGATCGCGTCGGCGATGTCGTCGGCGGTCAGAGGCTCGGCCACTCCGTCGTAGATCTGCTCGGCCTTCTCCTGGTCGCCCTCGAAGCGCACCAGCGCGAACTCGTCGGTCTTCACCATGCCGGGCGCGATCTCGCACACCCGGACCGGCTGGTCCCAGAGCTCGAGCCGCAGGGTCTCCGAGACGACCTGGGTTCCGTGCTTGGCGGCGGTGTAGCCGCCTCCGCCCTCGTAGGCGATCCGACCCGCGGTCGAGCCGACGTTGAGGATCACCCCGGCTCCGCTGGCGATCAGCGCGGGCACCAGTGCCTGGGTGACCTGCATCAGGCCGATGACGTTGACCTCGAACATCCGCCGCCAGTCGTCGCTGTCGGCCTCGACGACCGGCGCGGACCCGAAGGCTCCGCCGGCGTTGTTGACCAGCACGTCGAGGCGGGGGCCGACCTGCTCGGCGAGGCCCGCGACCTGCTCGGGGTCGGTCACGTCGCAGCGGACCGCCGTACCCCCGATCTCGTCGGCGAGCGCCCGCACGCGGTCCTCGCGACGAGCCGCGCAGACGACGTGGAAGCCGACCGCGGCCAGGTGGCGGGCCGTGGCGGCACCGATCCCGCTGCTGGCCCCGGTGACGACCGCCGTGCGCCCGTCGAAAGGTCGGCCGGAGGACTCGTTCGGGGTGCTCATGCCCCTGATTGTCCCGCCCGGCCCGCGCGGTCCGGAACCCGGTGCCAGATGCAGTGGCCGGAATAGGTGTGACGGACCTCGGGTTGGGGGACGTGGAGGTGTGCCCGTGAGCTCGCGAGACCCGAGGGGTGGCCCTGCCCGTCATGGCCGGGTGGCGATGATCAGCGTCCACACCTCCCCGCTCGACCAGCCCGGCACGGGCGACGCCGGCGGCATGAACGTCTACACCGTCGAGCTCGCCCGACGGCTCGCCGCCCGTGACATCGCCGTGGAGATCTACACCCGGGCCACCTCGTCCGCGCTGCCTCCCACGGTGGAGGCCTTCCCCGGGGTGACCGTGCACCACGTGCACGCCGGGCCCTTCGAGGGGCTGGCCAAGGCGGAGCTCCCGGGCCAGATGTGCATCTTCGCCCGCGAGGTGCTGCGCGCCGAGGCCCGCCACGACCAGGGCTGGTACGACGTCGTCCACTCGCACTACTGGCTCTCGGGCCAGGTCGGCGCCCTGGTCCGCGACCGGTGGAGCGTGCCGCTGGTGCACTCGATGCACACCATGGCGAAGGTGAAGAACGAGCTGCTCGCCCTCGGCGACACCCCTGAGCCCGCCGCCCGGGTCATCGGCGAGGAGCAGGTCGTCGAGGCGGCCGACATGCTGATCGCCAACACCGACCTCGAAGCCAAGCAGCTGCTGGAGCTGTACGACGCCGACCCCGCCCGGGTCGAGGTGGTGCACCCCGGCGTGGACCTCGACGTGTTCCGCCCGTCCACGTCGGCACGCGCACGGCTCGGCCTCGCCGAGGACGCGACCGTGCTGATGTTCGCCGGCCGGATCCAGGCCCTCAAGGCTCCCGACGTGCTGCTGCACGCCGTCCGCTCGCTGCTCGACCGCGACCCCTCGCTGCGCGCCCGGCTCGTCGTCCCCGTGGTCGGGGGGCCCTCCGGCAGCGGGTTGGCGCACCCGGAGTCGCTCGCCCAGCTGGCGCAGTCGCTGGGCATCGCCGACGTGGTCCGCTTCGTGCCACCGGTCGAGCAGTCCACGCTGGCCGACTGGTACGCCGCGGCCACGCTGGTCTGCGTGCCGTCGTACAACGAGTCGTTCGGACTGGTGGCGGTGGAGGCGCAGGCCACCGGGACCCCGGTGGTGGCCGCCGCCGTCGGTGGCCTGACCACCGTCGTCCGGGACGGCGTCTCGGGTCTGCTGGTCGAGGGCCACGACCCGGTCGACTACGCCCGCGCGATGGAGCGCATCGTGACCGCTCCGCATCTGCGGGCCGAGCTCTCGCGCGGTGCCCTCGCCCAGGCCGCGAGCTTCGCCTGGGAGCACACCGCCGACCGGACCGTCGAGGTCTACCGGGCCGCCGCGCGCTCGATGCGTGACGACCTCGCCCAGCTCAGCGCATGACCACCCGCGCGGGAGTCGTCGCCACGGTGCGCACCGCGCTGGAGGACGCGGACCTGACCTGGGAGGAGATCGCCGCGGGCGTCTTCACCGTCGAGCTGCCCGGTGAGCAGAAGCTCACCACGCCGTGCCGGCTCGACGTCGGCGAGCACGCCCTGGGGGTGCACGCGTTCGTCGCCCGCCAGCCCGACGAGAACCACGAACGGGTCTACCGGTGGCTGCTCGAGCGGAACATGAGGATGTACGGCGTCTCCTTCGCCGTCGACGCGGTCGGCGACATCTACCTCGACGGCCGGCTGCCGCTCGCCGGCGTGACCCCCGACGAGGTCGACCGGCTGCTCGGCGCGGTGCTGACCTACGCCGACGAGTCCTTCAACACCATCCTCGAGCTGGGCTTCGCGACCTCGATCCGTCGGGAGTGGGAGTGGCGCAAGCGCCGCGGTGAGTCCACCCGCAACCTCGACGCCTTCCGCGGCTGGCTCGACCCCCCCCGCTGAGGCGTCTCGTTCTGCGCCCTCACCCCCGCCGAGGCGTCTGTTCTGCGCCCTCACCCCCGCCGAGGCGTCTCGTTCTGCGGAGACGCTGTGGATGAAATCGCAGAACAAGACGCCTCAGCGGGGGGGAGGGGGCGGGGGTGCGGCTGCGGGGGCGCCGGCGGGTGAGCGAGACGCCGACCAGGGCGAGGGCCCCTCCGACGTACGCCATCGCCGGCGGCGCCTCGGCGAGCAGTGCCCAGCTGAGCAGCACGGTGATCGGCGGGACGAGGTAGGTGGTGACACTGAGGCTGCCGGCCGTCATGAACGACAGCGCGAAGGCGTACGTCGAGAAGGCGATCGCCGTGGGGAACACCCCCAGGTAGACGACCCACAGCACGTCCGCCCCGGCCGCCGCGGTCGTCTGCGACACCAGGTCCCCGGCGAACGGGAGGCAGGCGAGCGCCCCGACGGTGCAGGCGACCCAGGTGACCTGGATCGCCGGCAGCCGCGCGACCAGCGGCTTCTGGAAGATCAGCGACACCGCGTAGGCCGCCGCGGAGACCAGGCACAGCAGCACACCGAGCAGGTCGCGCTGCCCGCCGCCGGACGTCGACGTCGCGATCAGCACGACGCCGGCGAACGCGACCAGCAGCCCGACACCGAGCGCCGGGGTCGCCCGCTCACCGAGGAACACCGCCGCCAGGACCGCCACCAGCACCGGCGAGAGCTGGATCAGCATCGCGGCGGTGCCCGCGTCGACCCGGCGCTCACCGGCGTTGAGCGCGACGTTGTAGAGCCCGAACCACAGCACCCCGATCACCAGCAGCCCACCCCACTCGCGCAGGGTCGGGCGGGTCCACCCGCGCGTCGCCAGCACGATGCCCAGCGCCAGCGAGCCGACCGCCAGCCGCCCCAGGGAGAGCGCGCCGGGGGAGAACGTGTGGCCGAGATGCCGGATCGCCACGAACGCAGAGGACCACAGCAGCAGGGTGATCGCGACGGCTACCAGCGGCAGCGTGGAGGAGCGGGGATGCACCCCCCCACGCTAGGTGAGCCGGCGTACGGCGCCCACCGAATTGGTGCCGACCTGCATCGACATCCGGACGTTCCTCAGACCTCGAGCTTGTAGCCCAGACCCCGCACCGTCACGAGGTAGGTGGGCACCGCCGGGTCCGGCTCGATCTTCGCGCGCAGCCGCTTGACGTGCACGTCGAGCGTCTTGGTGTCGCCGACGTAGTCCGAGCCCCAGACCCGGTCGATGAGCTGGCCGCGGGTCAGCACCCGGCCGGGGTTGCGCAGGAACATCTCGAGCAGCTCGAACTCCTTGAGCGGCAGCTTGGTGTCACCGCCGCCGACGGTGACCACGTGCCGCTCGACGTCCATCCGCACCGGCCCGGCCTCGAGCGTCGCGGGGACCAGCTCGACCTCCTGGCCGCGCCGGAGCACGGCACGGATGCGGGCGACGAGCTCGCGGGGGGAGTACGGCTTCGTGACGTAGTCGTCGGCCCCGAGCTCGAGCCCGACCACCTTGTCCACCTCCGCGTCCTTCGCGGAGACCATGATCACCGGCACGTTGGACGTGGCGCGGATCCTCCGGCAGACCTCCGTCCCGGGGATCCCGGGCAGCATCAGGTCGAGCAGCACGATGTCGGCACCGGTCTTGTCGAACTGCGCCAGCGCATCGGGACCGGTGTTCGCAACGGAGACCTCGAAGCCCTCCTTGGTGAGCATGTACGCCAAGGCGTCGCTGTAGCTCTCCTCGTCCTCGACGACGAGCACTCGGGTCACGGGGTTGCCTCCTGGGTGGTGAGCGCACCGCTCGGGTTGCGGGACGGCTCGGATGAGGTGGCCGGTCGACCGGGTACGTCGGAGGCCCGGCGCGGCAGCGAGAGCGTGAACGTCGACCCCTGCCCCTCGACCGACCAGACCCGCACCTCGCCGCCGTGGGAGGCCGCGACGTGCTTGACGATTGACAGTCCCAGGCCGGTGCCTCCGGTGGAGCGGTGCCGCGCAGGGTCCACGCGGTAGAACCGCTCGAAGATCCGGTCGATCTCGGAGGGCGGGATGCCGATGCCCTGGTCGGTGATCGTGAGGTCGACCATCAGCGAGTTGGCCCGGGCGGCCACCACGACCGTGCTGTGGTCGGGGGAGTAGGCGACGGCGTTGGCCACCAGGTTGCCGAGGGCGAGCGCGACCTCGTCGCGGTTGCCGAGGATCTGCAGCCCCCGCTCCCCGCCGTGCACGACGGTGATGCCCTTGGACTGGGCGTCGATGGTGCTCTGGTCGATCGCGCGGGCGACGATCCCGTCGACGTCGACGATCTGCGGATCCTCCAGCGGATCGTCGCCCTGCAGCCGGGACAGCTCGATGATCTGCTGCACCAGCCGGGTCAGCCGGGCGCTCTCGGTCTGCATCCGTCCCGAGAACCTCCGCACGGCCTCCGGGTCCTCGGCGGCCTCCTGGACGGCCTCGGCCAGCAGGTTCAGGGCCCCGACCGGCGTCTTCAGCTCGTGCGACACGTTCGCGACGAAGTCACGGCGGATCGCCTCCACGCGGCGCTCCCGGGTCCGGTCCTCGACCAGGGCCAGCACCAGGCGGCTGCTCAGCGGAGCCACGCGCGCGGTGACGTGCAGCGGCGCGACGGCGTGACCGCGCGCGATCACCAGCTCGGTCTCGCGGATCTGGCCGTCGCGACGCACCTGGCGGATCAGGTCGGCCAGCTCCTGGACCGCCACCTGGTCGTCGCTGACCAGCCCGAAGGCGTACGCCGGGGCGGACGCCTTCACCACGTCGTCCTTCTCGTCGACGACGAGCGCGCTCGAGCGGAGCACGCCGAGCACGGTCGCGATGCCGGCGGGGACGACCGGCTCGTCGACCGCCGGGTGCTGGCGCATCTGGCGCTCGCTGACCCGCCAGGCGAGCAGCACGCCGGCGCCGAGCACCGCGCCCAGCAGGGCGAAGAGGAGTGCTTGCGTCGTCCCGTCCACACGACGATCGTACGCACCCCTGGCCCCCGAGGTCCGCCCGTCGTACTGCCTCTGACCTGCGCTTTCGTCGACTGTTCATCTCGCGTTCACGGCGCGTCGTGTCGGGGTTGCCGGTGATTCACTGCCCGGACACCTCCTCTGCGTAACCTTCCCCGTATGCGTGATGCCTACTTCGACCAGCTGGACACGATCGTCGACGAGCTCGTCACGATGACCTATGGGGTGCAGGAGGCCATCGTCCGGGCGACCCAGGCGCTGCTGACTGCTGACGGTGAGATCGCCGAGAAGGTGATCTCCGACGATGCGGTCATCGACGCCGCCCGCGAGCGGGTGGAGCACCGCTCCTTCGAGCTCCTCGCGCTGCAGCAGCCGGTGGCCAGCGACCTGCGGATGCTCGTCGCGGGGCTGCGCATGGTCGCCGACCTGGAGCGGATGGGGGACCTGTCGGTGCACGTCGCCAAGGTGGCTCGCCTCCGGGTCCCGCAGGTCGCCGTACCCCGTGAGGTCATCCCGACCATCGAGCGGATGGCGGAGGTCGCCGAGAAGATGGTCGGCACGGTGGCAGGGATCATCGCCGATCGCGACGTGGACGGCGCCCGCCGCCTCGAGCAGGACGACGAGGAGATGGACCAGCTCCGGCGCTCCTGCTTCGCCCTGATGCTCGACGACTCGTGGCCGCACGGTGTGGAGCCGGCTGTCGACATCGCCCTGCTCGGCCGCTACTACGAGCGGATCGCCGACCATGCCGTGTCGCTGGCCCGTCGGGTCGTCTACCTCGTGACCGGCGAGACGGTGACGGCGGTCCACCACCTCTAGGCGTCGCCGGTGCGATGATGGGGCGAGTGGACGCGGCGGGAGGACCGACGACCCTCGACACGGTCGAGGCGTTCGCCGCTGCCGCCGAGCGCTTCGCGGTGGCCGTCGCCGTGAGCGACATGCGCGCCGCCGTCGCGAGCTGCCCGGGCTGGTCGACCTACGACCTCGTGGTCCATCTCGGCAACGTGCACGCCTGGGCGGCGACGATCGTCGAGACCGGGAGCCCCGCCGTCGAGCAGAACGACGAGCCACGCTCGGGCAGGAGCAAGGTCGTCAGCGCGTGGTACGCCGGCAAGGCCGAGGACCTCTACGAGGTGCTCCGCGACAGCGAGCCCGACCGACCCTGCTGGAACTTCGCGTTCGGCACCGGGGTGGTCGGCTTCTGGCCACGGCGCCAGCTGCACGAGACGACCATGCACCAGATCGACCTCGACACCGCACGGGGCGCCGACAGCGAGCTGGACCCACGGCTCTGCGTCGACGGGATCGAGGAGGTGCTGACGGTGATGCTGCACCGGATGCACCGGCGCGGCCACCCGACGGCCATCGACGCACCGCTCGTGCTGACCGCCACCGACACCGGGGACACCTGGGTCGTCTCACCGCAGGCCGGGTCCTCGGGCTCGTCGGGAGTGCCCACGCAGCCGGTCGGCGACGGGCGCATGACGCCGCCGCCGTACGTCGAGCACCGGCGTGACCCACCGGTCGCGGTGGCGGACCGTCTCGAGGCGCCCGCCGACGTGCTCTACCGGCTGCTGTGGCACCGTCCCGCCGACCTGAGCGGGGTACGCGTCAGCGGCGACCCGGAGCGGGTCGACGGGTTCATGAACAGCCGGCTGACGCCCTAGCCTCGGGCGCTCAGCGGCCCTGGTTGGCGACGGCCTTGATGGCGTCGGCGGCGGCGTCCGGGTCGAGGTACTCGCCGCCGCGCCGGGTCGGCTGCAGGTGCTCGTCGAGCCGGTAGACGAGCGGGATCCCGGTCGGGATGTTCAGGCCGACGACGGCGTCCTCGGACATCGCGTCGAGGTGCTTGACCAGGGCACGCAGCGAGTTGCCGTGCGCAGCGACGCAGACGGTGCGCCCGCTGCGCAGGTCGGGCACGATCGCGTCGTACCAGTAGGGCAGCATGCGCGTGACCACGTCGGCGAGGCACTCGGTGCGGGGCAGGATCTCGTCGGCCAGGTCGGCGTACGCCGGCGCGTCGGTCTGGGACCACTCGTCGCCGTCCGCGATCGGGGGCGGCGGGGTGTCGTAGGAGCGCCGCCAGAGCATGAACTGCTCCTCGCCGTACTCCTCGAGGGTGGCCTTCTTGTCCTTGCCCTGCAGCGCGCCGTAGTGCCGCTCGTTGAGCCGCCACGACCGCTGGACGGGGATCCAGTGCCGGTCGCAGGCGTCGAGGGCGAGGTGCGCGGTCTGGATCGCGCGTCGCAGCACGGAGGTGTGCAGCACGTCGGGCAGCACGCCCGCCTCGGCGATCAGCCGTCCGCCGCGCTCGGCCTCGGTGCGCCCCTTCTCCGTGAGCGGGACGTCGACCCAGCCGGTGAAGAGGTTCTTGGCGTTCCAGTCGCTCTCGCCGTGGCGGAGCAGGACCAGGGTGTAGGGCGCGCTCGTCATGGCGGCCACCCTAGTGGCGACGACGACGCCCCCGGTGAGGTGTCCTCACCGGGGGCGTGGTCGTCAGGCGCTCAGAACGGCGCGGATCCGCTCAGTTCTGGCTGACCGTGACGGGACCGTCGTCGGTCGTGCACACCGTCCGGGTGGTCCCGGTCCGGTCCACGGCCGTGCCGAGCAGGGCCACCGGACCGACCTTGACTCCACAGACCTGCGCCACGACCTGGGCCGCGACGCCGATGCGAGCGTCGTTGAGCACGCTCACGTCTCCGACGGCGACGTTCACCAGGCCGTCCTGGTTGTTGTTCGTGGCGGCACCAGCCGGTGCGGCGGTAGCGACACCACCGGCCATGGCGAGAACGGCGGTCATGGAGGCGATCATCGTGCGCTTCATGTGAATCTCCCTTCGCCACCGACACCCGTGGTCGGCGGCACGTCCTCGAACCGTGCCCCGGTGCTGGGGTGAGAAACGGGTCTGAACGGGAGGAACAATTCCTACTTTAAGTATGTAGAACGTGTTCCTGGAAGGGCGGCTCAGGAGCTCGAGGGCACCTTCACATCGCGATAGACCGGGTCGTCGGCGGAGACCACCGGAGCCTGGAGCGTGATCGCCTGCCCCCGGGCGAACGAGAACGTGATCTCGACGAAATACCCGGGCTTGATGCGATCGCCGCGGGCGGTGATGCTGCCCGTCGTCGCGAGGTTGAGCAGTCCACCGGCCGGGATCGTGGTGTCGCCGCCGACGGTGACCTGCAGCGAGGAGTCGGCACCGGCCCCCGCCACGCCTCGAAGCGTGTCGTCGCGGCCCTGCTCGTTGTTGACCAGCGAGGCGATGACGGTGCCGCTGCCCTCGGAGCCGGACACGACGAGCGCGTTCAGGACGTCGACGGTCCCCGAGCGGTCGTCGACGCCGGCGGACGGGTTGTAGACCTGGTCGGTCTGCGCGCCGAAGTTGATTCCGCAGGACGAGAGCAGTGGGGCGGCGACCACGAGGACGGCGGCGGCCACGCAACGGCGAACGTTCACGGCGGTGAGTGTAGACCCCGGCCGCGCTCTCACTGGCGCAGCCCGACGGTCATCGCGGTCACCACCAGGCCGACGGCCATGAGTCCTGTGAAGGCGATCGAGATCCACAGCAGCCGGGGTGCCCCGGTGCGCAGCGCGATCCGCAGCGGCAGGTGGCGCACCCCCATCTCGTTGTCCTCGACGAGGTCGGGCAGCGTGTTGAGGAAGTGGATGCCGAGTCCGAGCAGCGCGGCGAACAGCGTCATGGGCAGCGTCGGCGGGCCACCGTGGAGACCGCCACCGAGACCGCCGTACGACAAGAAGGCGGGCAGCAGCCCGAAGCTGACGACGTACGGCAGCCAGGAGAGGACCGTGCGCTTGAAGTAGAAGTTGTACATCCAGGCGCTCAGGACGGCCGCGAGGTGCGCGATGCCCGCCGCGGTGCCGTTGGCGACCGAGAGCGGGATGACCAGCAGGACCATGATCGTGGTGGCGAAGTTGACGGTGCCGGGCTCGATCCACCCCAGGGCGACCGGTTTGTCCTGGCGGCCCGTACGACGGTCCCGCTCGGCGTCGACGACGTCGTTGATCCAGCCGATGGTCAGCTGCCCCGACGCGACGGTCGCCGCCACCAGCAGGCACTCCGTCCCGCTGCGTCCGGACAGCGCCGCAGCCACCGTCAGGGCGATCGTCATCGCGGCCGCGGGCAAGGGGTGGCAGGCCAGGAGAAGCGAGATCGCCTGCCCCGGCCGCTTCCGGAACCTCATGCGACGCAGTATTGACCAGGAACCCCGATCCGTGGGGTTGCTTCGCCGTACCGGCTCGTCCTGGGCCCCCTGACCGGCCCGGCACCACCACCCGGAAGGGCCGGCGAATGTCGTCCACAGGCACACGGATCCTGATTCTGTCAAGCCCCAATTTGGCCTCTGACCTGCGCAAACGTGAAATCGGCACCCCTGAGGACGTGTTATCCTAGTCACCTAGGAAGGGGTACTTGGCACATGACATTTACCGTCGGCGAAACGGTTGTTTACCCAAATCACGGCGCAGCGGTCATCGAGGACATCGAGACGCGACAGATCAAGGGGGAGGACAAGGAGTACCTCGTTCTCCGGATCGTCGCACAGCAGGATCTCGTCGTTCGCGTTCCCGCGTGCAACCTCGACCTCGTCGGGGTTCGCGACGTTGTGGACAAGGAAGGTCTGGAACGCGTCTTCGACGTGCTGCGTGCGGCGCACACCGAGGAGCCCACGAACTGGTCCCGCCGGTACAAGGCGAACCTCGAGAAGCTGCACTCCGGTGACGTGATGAAGGTGGCGGAGGTCGTGCGCGACCTGTGGCGCCGCGAGCGTGACCGTGGCCTCTCGGCCGGTGAGAAGCGGATGCTGGCCAAGGCGCGCCAGATCCTGGTCTCCGAGCTGGCGCTCGCGGAGCACACGAACGAGGACAAGGCCGAGGCCCTCCTCGACGACGTGCTCGCGTCCTGACCGTCTGACACACCTCCCGAAGCCCTCAGCGCCGCTACGGTGCTGAGGGCTTCGTCATCCCGCCAAGCCCGTGCCACGACTCGGAGGAGGCCCCGTGTACGACGACGAGCCGACCCCCGCGGTCGGCATGGTGCCCGTGGAGGGCCGGGGGTCGTTGCCGTTCGCCCTGCTGCACAACGAGTCGCTCGTCGCGGTCGCGTCGTGGGCGCTCGGCGAGGCCGGCGTGGAGCTGCTGGACTTCACCGAGTCCTGGGAGCAGGTGCAGGCACGCGAGACCGCCCTGGTGGTGCATGACCCCCTCTGCCCCGGAACGTCCGTGGACTTCCTGCGTGGCTGCGTGGCCGCCCTCGACGAGACGCCGGACGCGGTCGTGGTGGGAGCCCGGCCGGTGACCGACACGGTGCGTGCCGTCGACGAGCGCGGCGTCCTCGGCGAGACGGCCGACCGCTCGGAGCTGCTCGCGGTGACCTCGCCCGTCGTACTCCCCGCCTCGGTGGTCGCCTCGCTCCCGGAGCTGCCGGCCCTCGACGACGTCGCCGACCTGGTGGTGGCGTTGCGCGCGGCACACCACGTCCTCGAGATCCGCGAGGCGCCACCCGCCGGGCGCCGGGTCACCGACGAGTCGGACCTGCGACTCCTCGAGGCACTCTCGGCCGACCCGGAGACCCCCCAGCCCGGGTAGTCCGTGACGAAAAGCACTCTTCGGGGGCCTCCAGCGCTGCTTTTCGTCACGGACTACCCGGGCTGGCGGCGGAGGAGCTCCTCGGCGAGTACGACGTCGTCGGGGAAGGTGATCTTGAGGTTGCCGGCCGGGGACGGCACGGCGTGGAGCTCGAGGCGGGTGTAGGCCGCGACGCAGGCGGCGGTGTCGGTCGCCGCGAAGCCGTCGAGCGCCGCCTGCGCGTAGGCCTTCAGCAACGGACCGGCCCGGAAGGCCTGCGGCGTCTGCACCCCGACCAGCCCGGTGACGTGGCGGTGGCCGTCCCGGCTGACCAGCCCGCGCTGCTCGCGCACGGGGAGGGCGCCCCCGTGGGAGGCGGCCAGCCGCACGGTCCGGTCGAACAGGTCGGCACCGGCCAACGGACGGGCGGCGTCGTGGACCACGACGACCTCGACCTCGCCCGCCTCGACCTGGGGTCGCAGGGTCCTCAGCCCGTGCCACTCCGAGTCGTGGCGGGTCCGGCCGCCCTCGACGAGCGCCGCCTGCTGCCCCGGGCGCAGGTGCTGCTGCACGAGCGGCTCCACGACCTCGGCGTCCTCGCGTCGTACGACGACCACGATCCGGTCGACGTACGGCAGCGAGCAGACGGTCCGCAACGACCACGCCAGCACCGGGGTGCCGAGCAGCGGCAGCAGCACCTTGTTGGTGGTGGCGCCCACGCGAGTGCCGGAGCCGGCGGCGACCAGCACGACGGCGGTGCGCGGGGCCTCGGACATGCGCCGAGCCTGCCAGACGTCGTGACCGAGCGTTTTCGTGGCTGTAACAAGGGCAAAACCTGCGCTTCGTACCTTCACCAGACGCAGAGGGGAACCAGGCGCCGGGGGCGACCGGAGAGGGCGGTGGGATGACGGCCGACGACGTCTGGACGCCGGTCTGCGCACTGGACGAGCTCCCGGTCGAGCGAGGCGTCACGGCGCTGGTGCGCGGTCACGCGGTCGCCGTCTTCCTGGTGGCCGACGGCACCGTCTACGCGGTCGGCAACCACGACCCCTTCAGCCGGGCCACCGTGCTGGGGCGAGGCATCGTCGGGACCCGCGGCGACGTCCCCTTCGTGGCGTCGCCGTCGTCGCGGCGCACCTTCGACCTGCGCACCGGCGCCTGCCTCGACGATCCCGCCGTCAGCGTGCCGGCGTACGCCGTCAAGATCGTCGACGGAGTCGTGCACGTCGGTCCACGCCTCACCGGACCCGGAGCCCGCCGCCGAGGTCGCCGAGCGGTCCGTGGAGCCGTGACCCTCGTCGTCGTGGCCCACGGCACCAGCCACCCCGCCGGCCCGCGCACCGTCGAGGCGGTGGCCGCGCGGGTGCGGCTGCGACTTCCCGGGGTCACGGTCCGCACGGCGTACGCCGGCCACCACCGCCCCACGCTGGCCGAGGTGCTGGCGGTCGCGCCCACCGACGCGGTCCTGGTGCCGCTGCCGTGCGCCCACGACGTCGTGGCCGCCGAACCGCGGGTGTCGCAGGGTGACCCGCTGCTGGCCGAGACCCTGGGGGCGGACCGGCTGCTCGCCGGCGTGATGCGGACCCGGCTGATCGCTGTCGGAGCGCGCCCGGGACACCCCGTGGCGCTGGTTGCCGCAGGCTCGGCGCGTCCGACGACGCAGGGGGACGCGGTGCGCACCGCCCAGCTGCTGGAGCAGGAGTGGGGCGGGCCGGTTCGCGCGGCCCACCTCACCGGGCGCGGGCAGCGGCTCTCGGAGGTGGTGGCCGGCTTTCGCGAGCGGCACCTCGCGCCGCCGGCCGTCGTCCCGTACCTCGTCGCCCCGGGCCAGTTCCTCACCCGGACCCGTGGGGACGCCCGGACGCTGGGCCTCGACCTGGTCGCCGACGTCCTCGGCGACCATCCGCACGTGGCCGAGGCCATCGCCCGGCGGTACCGAGCCGCTGCCGCCCACCGTTTCGCGCTGTCCCTGGCCTGACCCCCTCCGCGAGCGACCAGGATGTCTAGCGGGGCGAGGCGGCCGCCGGGACCACCAGCGCCGTCGCCACCGCGGCGACGCCGTCCCCCCGCCCGGTGAGGCCGAGGCCGTCGCTGGTCGTCGCGGAGACCGAGACCGGGGCTCCGACCGCCTCCGACAGGGCCGCCTCCGCCTCGGCCCGCCGGGGACCCAGCCGGGGCCGGTTGCCGACCACCTGCACCGCGACGTTGCCGATCTCGAAGCCGGCGGCACGTACCCGCCTGGCGACCTCGGTGAGCAGCGCGACCCCGGACGCGCCCGCCCACGCCGGCTCCGCCGTGCCCACGTTGCCTCCGAGGTCACCGAGACCAGCGGCCGAGAGCAGGGCGTCGCAGCACGCGTGCGCGGCGACGTCCCCGTCGGAGTGCCCCGAGAGCCCCTGCGGCTCGTCCGGGAAGAGCAGCCCCGCGAGGTGCATCGCGACACCGTCCGACGAGCGCGTGCACGTCGGTTCCGACACCGATGCGCGGAAGGGAGACGGTCACGCGTCGATCATGCCGTACGCAATCGGTAAGACCTGACGACCATCTGCCGGGGTCCGGCGAGCGAACATGGAGGTGTGGAGCAAGCGTCGCGTGGCCGACTCGCCCTCGCGGGAGCCGTCGCCGGCCTCGCCGGGGTGGTGGCTGCCCACGTCCTCACGGACCTGCTGAACGCTCGGGCCACGCCGGTGCAGGTGGTCGCGGAGGTGGTGATCGCCAAGACGCCGGGCCCGGTCGCGGAGACGCTGATCTCGCTGGTCGGCCGCAACGACAAGCCCCTCCTGGTCGCGGGAGTCACCGCCGCGATCCTCGCGCTCGGAGCGCTCGCCGGGATCCTGACGCGCCGGCGCAAGGTCTACGGGCACCTGGTGTTCTGGGCGATGGCCGTCGTCGCCGTGCTCGCCGGGATGGCCCGGCCCGACTTCACGCCGTACTCCCTGCTGCCGCCGGCACTCGGCGTCGTGGTCTGGACGGTCGCCCTGGACCTGCTCGTCTCCTCGGCCCGGCCCCGTCCCTCGGTGGAGGAGTCTCGGCGCCGGTTCCTGCTCAGCGCCGGTGGCGTGGCGGTCGCGGCGCTGGCGGTGAGCGCGGGCAGCCGGGTCCTGGGCAGGTCGCGGCAGGCCGTGGAGTCGACCCGTCGGCTGCTGCGACTGCCGCTGTCCGCGGGGACGGTCCCGACGGGCGCCGAGACGGGAGTCGCCGGTACGACGCCGTGGCGGGTGTCGAACGACGTCTTCTACCGCATCGACACCGCCCTGGTCGTGCCCGCCGTCGACCCCGAGGAGTGGACGCTGCGCATCCACGGCATGGTCGACAAGGAGATCGTGCTGACCTACCGCGAGCTGCTGGACCGGCAGCTGAGCGAGGCCTGGGTGACGATCTGCTGCGTCTCGAACCCCGTCGGCGGCGACCTGATCGGCAACGCCTGGTGGAGCGGGGTGCGGGTCGCGGACCTGCTGGCGGAGGCCGGGGTGCACCCGGACGCCGATGCGGTCAAGCAGACGTCGCGCGACGGCTGGACGTGCGGCACGCCGCTCCAGGCGCTGACCGACGGCCGCAACGCGATGCTCGCCGTGGGCATGAACGGTCGCCCGCTGCCGGTCGACCACGGCTTCCCGGTGCGGATGATCGTGCCCGGGCTCTACGGCTACGTCTCGGCGACCAAGTGGGTCGTCGACCTCGAGGTGTCCCGCTTCGACCGGTTCACCGCCTACTGGACCGACCGCGGCTGGTCGGCGAGGGGACCGGTCAAGACCGAGTCGCGGGTCGAGGTGCCCAGCCCCGGCGCCAGCCTGCGCGCGGGCGCCGTACGGGTCGGCGGCCACGCCTGGGCCCAGCACACCGGCATCGAGAAGGTGGAGTTCCGCCTCGACGGCCACCGGTGGCAGCCGGCCGAGCTGGGCCGGGTGCCCGGCAACGACACCTGGGTGCAGTGGGCGGGGACGGTGCAGGCCGACGCCGGCAGCCACACGTTGGCCGTCCGGGCGACCGACCGCTCCGGCTACACCCAGACCGCTGCCCGCGCCGACGTCGTCCCCGATGGCGCCACCGGCTGGCACAGCGTCTCCTTCGACGTCGGCTGAACCGCCCGGCGCCACGACGGGCGGGGCCCCGGTGCGTCGGACGATCCCGGGTGCCCGGCGAGGTGTGACGCGTCGGCTCGGGGGGTAGAGCGACAGGAACGTGTGCCTGCCAAGCATGTCGGGGCCCACGACCGTGACCTCGAGCGAAGGACACCAGATGGCTACCGACACCGACACCCGCACCGAGGAACCCCAGCTCAAGAGGCACGTCGGCGTCGTCGGCCTGCTGTTCGCGAGCGTCGGCTCGATCATCGGGTCCGGCTGGCTGTTCGGTGCGCTGGACGCCTCCGTCGCCGCGGGGCCGGCTGCGGTCATCTCGTGGGCGCTGGGCGGGCTGATGATCCTGCTGATCGCGCTGACCTACGCCGAGCTGGGGACGATGTTCCCGCTCTCGGGGGGCGTGGTCCGCTACCCGCACCTGGCGTTCGGGACGTTCGCGTCGCTACACCTCGGGCTGGATCACCTGGGTCGCGGTGGGCACCACGGCACCCATCGAGGTCGAGGCGACGCTGCAGTACGGCACGAAGTACGCGCCGTTCACCGAGGCCCACACGGTCGGCGGCGAGGAGGTGCACACCCTCACGACCCTGGGCTACGGCAGCGCCGTCGTGCTGATGGCGATCTTCGTGCTGGTCAACTACTTCGGCGTGCGCTGGTTCGCGCGGGTGAACAACGTGCTCGTGGGGTGGAAGATCGCGATCATCCTGCTGGTCATCGCGGCGTTCCTGCTGACCGCCTTCCACGGCGAGAACTTCACCAGCCACAGCTTCGCGCCCCAGGGCGGGCACGGGATCTTCACCGCGATCGCGACGTCCGGCATCGTGTTCTCCTACCTCGGCTTCCGGCAGGGCATCGAGCTCGCCGGCGAGACCGACAACCCGAAGCGGAACGTGCCGATCGCGGTCGTGGGGTCGGTGCTGGTCACGGCCGTCATCTACATCGCCCTGCAGTTCGCGTTCATCGGCTCGCTCGACCCCCGGCTCCTCGGCAAGGGCTGGGCCAACCTCAGCTTCCAGAACGACTTCGGCCCGCTGGCCGGACTGGCCACCCTGCTCGGCCTGGGCTGGCTCTCGGTCCTGCTGTACGCCGACGCGATCATCTCCCCCGGAGACACCGGCCTGATCTACACCACGACCACGTCGCGGATCTCCTACGCGATGGCGCGCAACGGCAACGCCCCGCAGAAGCTGGCGTCGACGACCGACCGCGGCGTACCCCTGCTCAGCCTGATCCTCGCGTTCGTGGTCGGCCTCATCGTGTTCCTGCCGTTCCCGAGCTGGCAGCAGCTGGTCGGCTTCATCACCTCGGCGACGGTGCTGTCCTTCGCCTCCGGCCCGCTGGTGATGGCGGCGCTGCGCAAGAGGATCCCGGAGCACGAGCGCCCGTTCCGGGTCCCCGGTGGCCACGTCATCCCGTTCCTGGCCTTCTGGGCCGCGAACCTGATCATCTACTGGTCCACCTGGCCCATCAACTGGAAGCTGTTCGTCGCGGTGCTGCTCGGCTTCGTGCTGCTGGGCGTCTTCCACGTGACCGGGCAGGTGACGGCGGACAGCTACGACATGAAGGCCGGGGCCTCGTGGACGCTGCCGTGGCTGGGCGGGCTCGCGCTGATCTCCTACCTGGGCGACTACGGCGGGACGGGGCTGATCGGCTTCGGCATCGCGATCCCGGTGCTCGGCGTGTTCTCCGCGCTCATCTACGGCATCGCCTACGCCGTGGCGCTGCCGGTGGAGAAGATCGAGGAGTACATCGAGGACGTCCGGACCGAGGCGCACGCGGAGGAGGCCGAGCTCGGCGCCCAACCCTGAGGCCGGCTACCAGTTGGTGTTGCCGGCGCGTGCCGGCAGCGGATGTGCCGCGTCGCGGATGACGTAGGCGAGCCCACCCGAGCCACGGATCCGGCCGTTCGACGGGTAGCGCTTGAGCCAGGCGTTCTCGAACTGTCCACGCGCGTAGCTGCGTCGCACGCCGGCCCGGGTGGCCGCGGCCGGGTCGTTGACCACCACCCGGCCCGTCCTGGTGAAGCCGACGACCACGAGCAGGTGTCCGTTCGAGGCCCGGATCGGGGCACCGGTCAGCTGCCCGCGACCGAAGCTGAGGGAGGTCACGACGGGGATCCCGGCCCGGATGAAGCGCTCGACGCCGCGCAGGCTGCGGAACCGGGTGACGAACGCGTGGCCCGTGCGGCGCGCCGCGTAGGCAGTGTTGAAGGGCCAGTTGCCGGTGCCGTCGTAGCCGTGGTCGAAGGTCATCCGGGCGACGTGGTCGACGACGCGGTCACGGTAGGAGCGTCGTACCCAGGAGTACGACGAGGGTGCGGGCAGCTTGCGGTAGTAGGCGAGCACCATGGCCACGGAGGTCGGCGAGCACCAGGCCTCCCCGCCGCCGCCGTACCGCATGTACTCACCGGTGTGGATCATCTGGGAGAACCGCGGGACGGCGAGCGTGACGCCTCGTGCGACGCCGGGCCTCGAGGTGGTGACCCGGTCGACGTCGGGCAGCGCGGAGACCATCGCCCCGACCGTGCCGACCTGCGGGCTCACCGTGCGACCGGTGCGCCGCAGCAGCGAGACCCGGAGCTGCCAGGAGCGGAAGCCGGCGTAGCTGGCCCGCCAGGTGTCGGTCTCGACCCGGGCGAGGTCGTCGCGCTGGCTGCCGAGGCTGGTGCGGTGGAAGGACGTGTCGGGCCCGGCCCACCGGCCGAGGTTGTCCCAGCTCGACCGGCGACCGCCCAGGCTGACCCCGCGCACCTTCACCGCGATGAGGGTGCCGGGCGGCGTCCTCGCGGCCCAGGACGGCACCAGCTCGGTGAACCCGAAGTCGGGCCGGACCCAGGGGGACGTCCAGGTGCCGGCGTCGTACCGCCTGCCGGAGAGGGTGGTGGTGCGCACCGGGGTGGTGATCCGGACCTTCCCGCCACGGGCCGAGGTGCCGGCGAACGTGCCGCGGTGCAGCTGGGCGACGGTGTCCCACTGCCGGTAGGTGACGTGGCGCGGCGCGTTCGTGGCCCGGGCGCCGGGGACGGCACCGGGCAGCAGCGCTGGCACGGCCATCGTGAGGACGAGAGCCGCGGCGAGGACCACAGGCCGGGAGCGGACGAGCACCCCAGCACGGTAGCGGCATCCGTCACTTCTTGAACATGCTTCACATGAACCCCATCTCCCCCTCGCGTGCGTGGTCGGGAGCGGCCGACGGCGTCGATACGATGGCGCGGTGACCCTCCGGCTGTACGACACCGCGACGCGCGGGGCCCGCGACTTCGTCCCCCTCGAGGCGGGCCGAGCCGGGATCTACCTGTGCGGCCTGACGGTGCAGTCCCAGCCGCACGTGGGGCACGTCAGGTCGGCGGTGAACTTCGACGTGCTGCGGCGCTGGCTGGTCGCGCGCGGGTACGACGTCACGCTGATCCGCAACATCACCGACATCGACGACAAGATCCTGGTGCGGGCCGCGGAGCAGGGGCGGCCCTGGTACAACCTGGCCTACGCGATGCGCCGTGAGCTCGACGCCGCCTACGACGCGCTCAACGTCGACCCGCCGACGTACGAGCCGGCGGCGACCGGACACGTGCCGGAGATGCTCGAGCTGATCGACCGGCTGGTCGCCGCGGGACACGCCTACGCCGCCGCGGACGGCTCCGGCGACGTCTACTTCGACGTGCGGTCCTGGCCGACCTACGGCGAGCTCACCCACCAGCGCATCGACGACATGGAGGCCGCTGAGGACGCCGACCCGCGCGGCAAGCGCGACCCTCGTGACTTCGCGCTGTGGAAGGGGAAGAAGGCGGGGGAGCCGGACACCGCCTCGTGGCCCTCGCCGTGGGGTCGCGGCCGGCCGGGCTGGCACATCGAGTGCTCGGCTATGGCGCTGAAGTACCTCGGCACCGCCTTCGACATCCACGGCGGCGGCGTGGACCTCCGCTTCCCGCACCACGAGAACGAGCAGGCCCAGTCCCGGGCGGCGGGCTTCGCCTTCGCGTCGTACTGGCTGCACAACGCGTGGATCACCACCTCCGGCGAGAAGATGAGCAAGTCGCTGGGAAACTCGCTGGTCGTGCCCGAGGTCCTCAAGCGGGTCCGGGCGATCGACCTGCGGTTCTACATGGTCGCCGCGCACTACCGCTCGCACGTGGAGTTCAGCTTCGAGGCGCTCGAGGAGGCCGCGGCCGGCTTCGCCCGCATCGAGCACTTCCTGACGCGCGCCCGCGCGGTGCTCGGCTCGGTCGCCCCCGGCACCTTCTGCGCGGACTTCGAGCAGGCGATGGACGACGACCTGGGCACCCCGGCGGCGGTGGCGGCGATCTACGAGGTGGTGCGCGAGGGCAACAAGCTGCTCGACGACGGCGAGAGCCCCGCGCTGCGCGGCTCCGCCTCGTCCGTGCGCGCCATGCTGGCGGTGCTGGGGGTCGACCCCTTCGACCCGCACTGGGCCCGGGGCGGGTCGTCGGAGGCCGAGGCGAAGCTGACCACGGCGGTCGACGCGCTGGTGGCCACACTGCTCGAGCAGCGTGCGGACGCGCGGGCCGCGAGGGACTTCGCGGCCGCCGACGCGATCCGCGACCAGCTGAAGGCGGCCGGCATCGAGCTGACCGACACCGCGCAGGGTCCCCGGTGGTCGCTGTAATGGCCGGCAACTCGTCTCGTCGCGGCGCGGTCAAGAAGACCGGCAAGGGCAACCCCACCTCCGGGTCCGGGGGACGGGTCAAGCGCGGCCTCGAGGGCCGCGGCCCCACGCCCAAGGCCAAGGACCGTGAGGGCCACATCGCCCACAAGAAGCGCAAGCGTGCCGAGAAGTCGTCCGCGCCGCGGGGATCGGCGCGCAAGCCGCGCACCGACGCCGACTGGGTGGCCGGCCGCAACTCCGTCGTCGAGGCGCTGCGGGCCGAGATGCCCGTGAACGCGGTGTACGTCGCGGAGGGCGCCGAGCGCGACGGGCGGCTCCGGGAGATCTTCCGCGTCGCCGCCGATCGCGGCATCTCCCTGCTCGAGGTGGCCCGGGTCGAGCTCGATCGGATCACCGACGGCGCCGTGCACCAGGGCATCGCCGCGCGGGTGCCGGTCTACGAGTACGCCCACCCCGACGAGCTGCTCGAGCGGGCGGCCCAGGCCGAGGAGCCCGCACTGATCGTGGCGCTGGACTCGGTCACCGACCCCCGCAACCTCGGAGCGGTGGTGCGCTCGGCCGCCGGCTTCGGGGCGCACGGGGTGCTGGTGCCGGAGCGTCGCTCGGCCGGCATGACGCCCTCGGCCTGGAAGTCCTCGGCCGGCGCAGCGGCCCGGCTGCCGGTGGCGCAGGCCACGAACCTCACCCGGCAGCTGAAGGCCTACCAGCAGGCGGGCTGCATGGTGATCGGACTGGCCGCCGACGGCGAGGTCTCGCTGCCCGCACTCGAGCTCGCCGACGGTCCGCTGGTCGTGGTGGTCGGCTCCGAGGGCGGCGGCCTGTCCCGCCTGGTCGCCGAGACCTGCGACCAGCTCGTCTCGATCCCGATGGCCTCCGACCTCGAGTCGCTCAACGCCGGCGTCGCCGCCTCCGTCGCGCTCTACGCCATCGCCCGCTCCCGCCACCCCACGCGCTAACCCCCCTCCCGCCGACCCGGGTCTCGTGGTGGGCCGACCCGGGTCTCGTGGTGGGCCGACCCGGGTCTCGTGGTGGGCCGACCCGGGGCGTACGGCGTCCAGAGGCCGGCATACCTCCACAGCGGCCCGGAGGCGGGCACCGTCCCCAGGCCGTCGATGCGGCCCACGGATCGTCGGCGTGCTCGTCATCGTCAGGGCCGTGCCCTCGCTGCCCTCCCCCTCCGCTCTGCCCGCTCTACCGGACCGCCCGTTCACCCGCGCCCACGCCGCCGAGCTCGGCGTCTCACCGCAGCAGCTGCGGGACCTGGTCGGCCAGCGGCAGGTGCGGCGCGTGCTGCGCAACGTGTACGTCCGCTGCGAGGTCCCCGACTCGATCGAGGTGCGGGTCGCGGCGGCGAGGCTGGTGCTCACCCCGGGCGCCGTGTTCGTCGACCGTACGGCGGCCTGGCTGCACGGAGTGGACGTGTTCGGCTACCGGGACCTGGAGGTGCTCCCGCCACTGGAGTGCGTGGTCCTGCGGGACCGGTCGCGCATCGAGCGCCCCGAGTGCCTCGGAGGTGAGCGGGACCTCCTGCCGCGCGACGTCATGCATGTGTTCGGTGTGCCGGTGACCACCCCGCTGCGCACCGCGCTCGACCTCGGTTGCGCGCTCCCACGGCCGGATGGTCTCGCGGCCCTGGACATGTTCCTGCGCGTGCATGAGATGACGCAGGCGGACTATCGGCGGGAGCTGCCGCGCTACCGCGGGCGGCGTGGGGTGGTGAAGCTGCGCGGGCTGGTGGTGCTCTGCGACGCACGCGCCGAGTCGGCCCGTGAGTCGCGGACCCGCCTTGCGATCCACGACGACGACCTGCCGGCGCCGGTCCCGCAGGTGTGGGTCGTCGACGGGGGCGTCCGGATCTTCCGTCTCGACCTGGCCTACCCCCGGCACCGGGTGGCTGTCGAGTACGACGGCGACTGGCACGTGGCCACCGACGAGCAGCGCGAGGCGGACCGCCGCCGGCGCCGGTGGCTGGCCGAGCACGGCTGGACGGTCATCGTCGTCCGCAAGGGCGACTTCGATGCTCGCCGTCGCGCTCGGTGGCTGGGCGAGCTGCGTGCGGCCCTGGGGCTGGGGCGGTGACCACCCCGAGACCCGGGTCGGGCAACCACGAGACCCGGGTCGGGCAACCACGAGACCCGGGTCGGCGGGCGGGCGGGGCGGGGGGTTAGGGGTCCTCGAGGTCGCTGGCGATCTCCTCCTCGGGTCGCGCGGCGAGCACGGTGGCGATGTAGGAGTCCGCGGCGTCGAGGGTGCGCACCGGGTGGCGCTTGCGCTCGGAGAGGAACCAGCGGTGCTCGAGGATCTCGTGGAACACCTCGGCCGGCTCCAGCCTGCCTCGCAGCTCCGCCGGTACCTTCGCGGTGATCGGCTCGTAGACGGTCGTCAGCCACCGGTGCGCCACGATCGAGCGGTCCTCGCCGCCGAGGTCGTGGTGCGCCGTGTAGGCCGCCAGGTCGTTGAGCAGCCGTCGAGCCTGGTTGTCCTCGACGTCGAGGCCGGTCAGCCGCTGCAGGTCGCGGGCGTGGTGGTTGGCCTCGACCACCTTGGGCTGCACGCGGACCGTGGCGCCGTCCCAGTCGGTGACGATGTCGAGCTCGTCGACGTCGAAGCCGAGCTCGTTGAGCCGGTGCATCCGTTGCTCGATGCGCCAGATCTCGTCGGTGCCGTACTCCTCGGTGCCGGTGAGCTCGCGCCACAGCCCGTCGTACCGCTGCTCCACGCGCTCGACGACGGCGTCGGCCTCGAAGTCCGCGCTGAGCAGGCCGCCCGCCTGCAGGTCGAGCAGCTCTCCGTAGATGTTGGTCAGCGCGACCTCGAGGTCGTGCCCCCGCTGGCCGTTGCTGAGCGTCTCGTGGAGCTCACCGGTCTCCGCGTCCACGAGGTACGCCGCGAACTCGCCGGCACTGCGCCGGAACAGCACGTTCGACAGCGACACGTCGCCCCAGAAGAAGCCCGCGAGGTGGAGCCGCACCAGCAGCACCACCAGGGCGTCGACGATCTTGGGCAGGCTCTCGTGCGGGAGTCCGTGGCTGAACAGGGAGCGGTAGGGGAGGGAGTACTGCAGGTGCCGGGTGACCAGCACCGGCTCGATCTCCTCACCGGCGGGGTCCTCCCGGCCGCTCACCACCCCGACCGGCTCGACCGCGGGGAGACCGAGCCGACGGAGGTCGCGCAGCAGCCGGTACTCCCGGTTGGCCATGTGCTCACGGGTCTGCTTCACGGCGTACACGTCCTGCCCGAGCCGCACGATCCGCACGATGTGCCGTGAGATCCCGCAGGGAAGGGGGACCACCACGTCGTCGCCCCATTCCTCCAGCGACTGCTGCCACGGAAGGGTCACCAGCGCGGGGTTCGGCCGGGTGGCGACGATCCGGAGGGCCATGGCGTCAGGGTAGACCGGCCCTACGCCAGCGGTTCGACCGTCTTCCGGTCACCGTCTCGCTCAGCCCGGCGGACCGGTCGAGGACCGGACCAGCAGCTGGGTGGGGAGCACCAGTCGGGCGGGCTGGGTGTCCCGTCGCTGCATCTGCATGAGCAGGCTCTCGACGGCCTGCCGGCCCGCGTTGGCGACCTGCTCGGCCAGTGTGGTCAGCGGCGGCGCGCAGAACTCCGAGCCGAAGATGTTGTCGAATCCGACGACACTGAGCCGGGCCGGGACGGCGACGCCGCGCTCGCGCATCCGGCCGAGGACCCCGATCGCGAGCAGGTCGTTGTGCGCGACCAGCGCGGTGGTGCCGCTGGCCAGCGCGGAGTCGGCCGCGGAGTCCCCTCCCGCCAGCGTGGGCTGGTAGGGCCCGTGCCGGACCGCACTCATGCCGCGTGACCTGGCCGCTGCCTGGAGACCACGCCACCGACGGGCGCCCGACCAGGACTCCGGAGGGCCGCCCAGGAAGACGAAGCCCCGATGGCCGAGCGAGGCCAGATGGTCGACGATCTGGCGGGTGGCTCCGTGGTAGTCGCTGACCACGCTGTCCATGCCGCTCACCTGCCGGTTCACCAGGGTCACCGGACCGTGCTCGGCCGCGGCGAGCAGGTCCGCGTCGGGAAGCCGGCTGGAGCAGATCACGAAGCCGTCCACCGCGGGCCCGAGCCTGCGCACGATCCGTTGCTCGGCTGCGGGGTTCTCCTCGGTGTCCCCGATGACGAGGGTGTACCCGGCGGAGGCCGCCGCGCGTTCGGCGCCCTTGATGAGGCCGAAGAAGTAGGGGTTGGTGATGTCCGGCAGCACGAGTGCCACGGTGTTGGTCCGTCCGGACTCCAGCGCGCGGGCGGCCGGGTTCGGCGTGTAGCCGAGCCGTTCGGCAACCGTCAACACGTGCTCCCGGGTGGTGACATTGACCCGGCCGGGGTTGCTGAAGGCCCGGGACACGGTCGAGGGCGCGACGCCCGCCTCGGCAGCGACATCGACGATGGTCGTGCGCCGTCGACGCTGCCGTGCCATGACCCCATCATCGGCCGATCACCAGCGTCATGGCAACTTTTGGCAAACGCTTGCCATGTGACCACGACCACTTCTAGCGTCCCGGCATGACCGATTCGACAACCTTCACCGGACCACAGGACCTGCGCCGTACGCCGAAGCGGGCCGCGGTGGCCGCCTGGATCGGCAGCGCGCTCGAGTACTACGACTTCTTCATCTACGGCACGGCGGCCGCGCTCGTCTTCCCGACGGTGTTCTTCCCCTCGGGCGACCCGCACGCCGCCACCGTCGCCTCGCTCGCGACCTTCGGGGTCGGGTACGTCGCCCGTCCCCTCGGCTCGTTCCTGATGGGCCACGTCGGGGACCGGCTCGGCCGCAAGCGGGTGCTGATCAGCACCCTGTTCCTGATGGGCATCTCCACCTTCCTCGTCGGCTGCCTACCGACCTACTCCCAGGTCGGGCTGCTCGCCCCGGTGCTGCTGGTCACGCTGCGCCTGCTGCAGGGCCTGTCCGCAGCCGGCGAGCAGGCAGGCGCGAACTCGATGTCCTTCGAGCACGCACCCGATGGTCGGCGCGGCTTCTTCACCAGCTGGACGCTCAGTGGCACCCAGGGCGGGCAGGTGCTCGCCCCGGCGCTCTTCCTGCCGCTCGCGGCCGTGCTCTCCGACGACCAGCTGCACAGCTGGGGGTGGCGGATCCCGTTCTGGTTCAGCGCGGTCGTCGTGGCCGTCGGCTACTACATCCGCCGCACCCTCGAGGAGACACCGGCGTTCCAGGCCGAGGAGCGGCACGACGGCGTCCCACAGGCACCGCTCGCCGATCTGTTCCGTCACCACTGGGCCGCGGTGCTGCGCGTCTTCTTCGCGGCGTTCATCGCGGTGGTGAACACGATCTTCGGTGTCTTCGCGCTGTCCTTCGCGACCAGCGACGACTACGGCATCGGCATCAGCGCGACCACCATGCTCTGGATCGCGATCGTCGCCAACGTGCTGGCCATCGGGGTCATCCCGCTGTGGGCGTCGCTCTCCGACCGCATCGGCCGCAAGCCGGTGTTCGTCTCCGGCCTGGTCGGCAGCGCCGTCGTCGTCTCGGTGTTCCTGTGGGCGATCGCGCAGGCGAACACCCCGCTCGTCGTGGTCAGTGGCGTGCTGCTCGCCGGACTCGTCTACTCGATGCCGAACGCCTGCTGGCCGGCGACGTACGCGGAGTACTTCCCCACCCAGGTCCGGCTCTCGGGAATGGCGGTCGGCACCCAGTTCGGGTTCGCGCTCGCGGGCTTCTCGCCGACGATCGCCGCCGCGCTCACCGGGGGAGACGCATCGAAGTGGTACGCCGTCGCCGGCTTCGCGAGCCTGGCCTGCCTGGTCTCGGCGATCGCGGTGCTGACCGGCCCCTCGCGAACCCACGAGGTGCCGATGACCGAGCTCGGCCGGGGCACGGAGCGTGACCGCGCGGTGCTGGCCGCATGAGAGGGGACGCGGGAGTCGAGGAGCCCGACCGAGACCGCCCGCTGGTGCTCGGCCTGGTGGGGGCGGGCATCGCGGGCTCGCTGTCCAAGCCCCTGCACGAGCGGGAGGGCAGCGCCTGCGGTGTGCCGCTGACCTATCGGCCGATCGACGCGGAGCTGCTCGGGTTCGGGGCCGACGACCTGCCCGAGGTGCTGCGCTGGGCGGTCCGCCTCGGCTTCGACGGGTTCAACGTCACGCACCCGTTCAAGCAGGCGGTGGTACCGCTGCTCGACTCCCGCTCCGAGGCGGTCGAGGCACTCGGCGCCGCCAACACGGTGGTGATCCGCGACGGTCGCACCACCGGCTACAACACCGACTGGTCCGGGTTCGCGAGGTCCCTCCAGCGCTCCCTGCCGGACCCCGCTGGAGACAGCGTCGTGGTGGTGGGGGCGGGTGGCGCGGGGGTAGCGGTCGGCTACGCGCTGCTGCAGCTCGGCGTCCGGCACGTGGCGGCCCACGACGTGGACATGGCGCGCGCGACGGACTGTGTGGAGCGGCTCGCCCGCACCTTCGACTCCGACCGGCTCACGGTCGTGGAGGACCTCGAAGCGGCACTCGCGTCCGCCGACGGTCTCGTGCACGCGACCCCTACCGGCATGCTCGGCCACCCCGGACTGCCGGTGCCGGCAAGGCTGGTGCGACCGCAGCTGTGGGTCGCCGACATCGTCTACTTCCCGCTGGAGACCGAGCTGGTCCGCCTGGCGCGGGAACGCGGCTGCCGCGTCGTACCCGGGGGTGGGATGGCGGTGTTCCAGGCGGTCGGCGCGTTCGAGCTGTTCACCGGCCACCCTCCGGACGCGGATCGGATGCTCGCGCACTTCTCGGAGCTCACCGCCCCGCAGCCGGTGCCAGGAGGCTGAGCCGTGCGCACCTCCCTCGCCACGGTGTCCCTGAGCGGTCTCCTGGCCGGCAAGCTTGACGCGATCGCGGAGGTCGGTTTCGACGGCGTGGAGGTCTTCGACCAGGACCTCGTGGTCTCGCCGATGAGCCCTCGCGAGGTGGCGGCACGCTGCGCGGACCTGGGGCTCACCGTCGACCTGCTCCAGCCGGTGCGCGACCTGGAAGGGGTCCCGCCGGAGCGGTTCGACCAGGTCCTCCACCGGGTACGACGCAAGCTCGACGTCGCAGCAGAGCTCGGTGCGCCCACCGTGCTCGCCTGCTCGAACGTCGCACCGGACACCTGCGACGACGTCGACCTCTCCGCGGAACAGCTGTATGCCGTCGGCGAGCTCGCCGCCGAGCGAGGGGTGCGCATCGCGTTCGAGGCCCTTGCCTGGGGGCGTCGCACGTCCCGGCTCGCACGTGCGTGGGACCTGGTGGCTCGGGCGGACCACCCGGCCGTCGGCCTGGCCGTGGACACCTTCCACGTGTTGGCGCGCGGCGACGGCCCTGGCGCACTCGACGGGGTACCGGGCGACAAGCTGTTCTTCCTCCAGGTGGCCGACGCGCCGCACCTCGACATGGACGTCTTGCAGTGGAGCCGGCACCACCGGTGCTTCCCGGGCCAGGGCACCCTGGACCTCGTCCCCCTGGTCGCGCGCGTCCTGGAGGCCGGCTACACCGGCCCGGTCTCCCTGGAGGTGTTCAGCGACGTGGTGCGGACGGCCGAGACGGGCGAGACCGCACTCGACGCCTACCGGTCGCTGCTCTTCCTCCAGGACCAGCTGCGCCGTACCGCCTTCCCCTCGCGGCAGAGCGAGGTCCCGCCACCTCCGCGCTCGGTGGACCCCGCCTTCGTGGAGCTCGCGGTCGGCCCCGACGACGACCGCGCCACCAGCCTGCTCACCACGCTCGGCTTCGTCCGGGCCGGCGAGCACCGCAGCAAGCCGGTGACGTGGTGGCGCAACGGGGACGCGCACGTGGTGCTCAACCGGGGTGAGGGCACGAGCGGTCGGCTGCGGCCGACCGCGCTCGCGGTGCTCGCGGACCCGGTCAGCGACCTGATCTCCCGGGCGCGTGCCCTGCGCTGGCCGGAGGTGACCCGACAGCGCTCCGCGGGCGAGGCGCTGCTGCCCTCCCTCACCTCGCCCAGCGGCGTGCACGTGCTGGTCAGCGCGTCGGCGGACCGGCCCCACTCCTGGCGGCACGACTTCGAGCCGTGCGACCGGACTGCTGGCGCCGGTTCGACGTGGCGGAGCATCGACCACGTCGGGACGGCCGTCGACGAGTGGCACTTGAACGCCGAGACGTCCTTCTACCGGGGTCTGTTCGCGTTCGAGCCGGGTCCGGTCTCGGAGTTCATGGAGCCGCACGGGCGGATGCGCAGCCGGGTGATGCGGCCGGTCGCCGGGGACCTGCGCCTGGTGGTCAGCGTGGCCGACACCGCCGACGACGCGCCGCTCGGCATCAACCAGGTGGCGTTCGCGTGCGACGACGTGCGGTGGGAGGTCCGGCGGCTGCGGTCGCTGGGCGCCGACCTGCTCGACGTACCCGACAACTACTACGCCGACCTCGAGGCGCGCTTCGCGCTGGACGACGCGTTCGTGGCGGACCTGCGCGAGCACGGGCTCCTCTACGACCGGGACAGCGGCGGGGAGCTGCTCCACACCTACACGCCGTTGCTCGACGGACGCTTCTACGTCGAGCTGCTGGAGCGCCGCAGCGACTACGAGGGCTTCGGCAGCGCGAACACCCCGGTGCGGCTCGCGCTCCAGGCGGCACCCCGGACACGACAGAGGGCCGACCGGCAGGTCGCGTCCGTCTCAGACGAGGTCCGCCGGCCGGCCCTTCGAGGCGAGTGACTACTTCTTGAAGGCGTCCTTGA
The DNA here is from genome assembly GCA_963810435.1 of uncultured Actinomycetota bacterium. GTDB lineage: Bacteria > Actinomycetota > Actinomycetes > Propionibacteriales > Nocardioidaceae > Nocardioides_B. The sequence goes on along the minus strand of CAWENL010000003.1, from coordinate 388,047 downwards.
CCTTCTCGCCGGCCTGCTTGAGGTCGGACTTGCTCTGGTCCGCCTTCCCCTCGGCCTGCAGGTCCTTGTTGTCCGTGGCGTCGCCCAGCGTCTCCTTGGCCTTGCCAAGCGCGCTCTCGCCCTTGTTGGCGATCTTGTCGTCGTTGCCCATGGATCCTCCTCGATGGATGGGGCCCCTCCCCTACCCGTGAGTCGACAAAACAATGCGTCGACGGGCGTCTTCGGAGGGAAAGGCCCGGCTCACCTACGATGAACGCCGCGCCGCTTTAGCTCAGCTGGTAGAGCACTCGCCTTGTAAGCGAAAGGTCGTCAGTTCGAACCTGACAAGCGGCTCCAGAGGGCTACCGGTGGCGTGCGGTCGGGCATGAGGTCCGTTTTATCGGGGTATCAGTCCCCTGTCGGCTCGCCCGGAGCCGGTCAGGAGGTCACTGCCATGTTCGGACGCTCCAGCACCAGACATCGTGACGACACCCTCGTCGACGGTGCCCACGTCGACGACCGCTCCCGCGACCCTCGAGTCGACCCGGCCCTGGCCCAGGAGGCGCGACGCGAGCGCTTCGGCGGGCTCAACGGCGGCGCCGCCTTCTTCGGCTGGCTGGTGGCCGTGGCCGTCAGCGTCCTGCTCACCGGCATCATCGGCGCCGTCGCGGCCGCGGTGAGCGCCAACACCCAGGTGACCCAGAACCAGGCCCAGCGCCAGGCCGGCACCATCGGGCTCGTCGCGGCGATCGTCCTTCTGGTGGTGCTGATGGTGGGCTACTACTGCGGGGGCTACGTCGCCGGGCGGATGTCGCGCTTCTCCGGCTCCCGGCAGGGGCTCGGTGTCTGGATCATCGGTCTGCTGGTGACGATCGCGATGGTCGTGCTGGGCGCCGTCTTCGGCCAGCAGTACGACGTACTGAGCCGGGTCGACCTCCCGCGGCTGCCGATCTCGGCCAGCTCGCTGAGCACCACGGGCGTCGTCGCCGCGGTCATCGTGCTCGTCGGCACCCTGCTGGCCGCCTTGGCCGGCGGCTCCGTGGGCACGCACTACCACCGGCGCGTGGACCGCGAGGGCTGGCGCGCCTGAGCCTCAGCGCAGCCGTTCCGGCTCGAACTCCAGACGCGGGTGCGCGAGGCGGTCCTGGGACTCGACGAGGCGCAGCTCGCGTGCATCGGCAGCGGCCGTCGCCTCGATGACGGCGAAGACCGACGAGGTGGTGCGCGCCAAGGCCTCGTCGAGCGGACGGCCGTCGAGCAGGGACACGAGGAAGACGGCCGAGGTCACGTCCCCCGCCCCGTTCGGGCTGATGCCGAGCCGGGGCGTACGGGTGCGCCACGCACCGTGGGCGGAGACCGCCACCAGGTCGAGCGACCCCTCGGGGGTGTCCTCGGTGACGGCGCTCGTGACCAGCACGATGTCGGGTCCGGCGGCGCGCAGCGCGTCCACCGCCTCCACGAGCTCCTCGACCGACGCGCTGGTGCGGCCGGTGAGGAAGTCGAGCTCGAAGTGGTTCGGCGTCACGACGTCCGCGGCGGGCACCACGCTGTCGCGCATGAACTCCGGGATGCCGGAACGCACGAACATGCCGCGTCCCACGTCGCCCATCACCGGGTCGCAGCAGTAGATCGCCTCGGGGTTGGCTGCCTTCACCTTGCCGACGGCGTCGAGGATCACCGCCCCGACGTCCTCGGCGCCCTGGTAGCCCGACAGCACCGCGTCGCACCCGGGCAGGACGCCTCGCTCCTCGATGCCGGTGATGACGTCGGCGACGTCGGCGGCGGACAGCAGCGGTCCCCGCCAGGCGCCGTACCCGGTGTGGTTGGAGAAGTGCACGGTCATCACCGGCCAGACCTCCCGGCCGAGCCGTTGCAGGGGAAAGACGGCGGCGCTGTTGCCCGCGTGACCGTAGGCCACCGAGGACTGGATCGACAGGATGCTCACGCCGCCATCCTGCCGGGGCGCCGCTGGTTTCCCATGGGATCGACCTATTCCGGCGCTTCCCATGAGGTATTCGGCTCGGACGGTGGAGGTTTCACATGAGGGGTGTGACAGGCGGGTCGTCCTGGCTTCGCGCGCCGGCCTGCGGGTGCGTGCGCCGGCCTGCGGACGAGACGGCGGGCGTCGTACGGCGGGCTGGACTGGGCCGGCCGGGCACCGTCGTACGACACCCACATCACATCGCCCGCGCGAAACCTCCGCCTTCCGAGCCGAATACCCCAGGGGAAGCACCGGGAAAGGTCGATCCCATGGGAAACCGGAGGGGGGCCGGGTCAGGCGACCTGGAGCGATCGCTTCGAGAGGCCCATCCAGTACCCGTCGATGAGCTGGTCGCCGGGCGTCTCGGGATCGGAGGCAGCGCCCAGGGTGACGAACAGCGGGATGTAGTGCTCGACGGTGGGATGGGCGTAGGGCATGCCCGGCGCGGTCGAGCGGTACGACGCGAGCTCGTCGACATCGCCGCGGGCCAGCGCCTCGGCGGCCCAGGCGTCGAACTCGCTGGACCATCCGGGGGCGGCCGCGTCGATGCGGAACTCGCGCAGGAACGGCAGGCCGTGGGTGAGGAACCCGGACCCGATGATCAGCACGCCCTCGTCGCGCAGCGGACGGAGCCGCCGTCCGAGCTCGAGCAGCCGGTGGGGGTCGTCGGTCGGCAGCGACATCTGCAGCACCGGGATGTCCGCGTCGGGGTACATGATCTTCAGCGGCACCCAGGCGCCGTGGTCGAGGCCACGGCTGGTGTGCTGGTGCACGGGCTCGGTGTCGGGCATCATCGCGGCGACCCGCGCGGCCAGGGCCTCGGCGTCGGGGGTCTGGTAGGTCATCTCGTAGTAGCGCTGCGCAAAGCCGCCGAAGTCGTAGACCAGCGGCACGCCCGGCCCGGAGGCGGACAGCATCACCGGCGCCGACTCCCAGTGCGCGGACACGATGAGGATGGCCGTGGGCCGCGGAAGGTCGGCCGACCACGTGGCGAGCTGACTGCTCCAGAGGACATCGTCGAGCAGTGGCGGTGCGCCGTGCCCGATGTAGAGGGCGGGCATCCGCCCATCGGTGGACGCGGTCCCGGTCATGGATCCTCCTGGCGCTCGAGAGAAGAAGAGCGTAGCGCGATTTAGTTGAAGCATCAAGTGAAATGAAGCCGGTGAGCCCCCTACGCTGGGGCCCATGACGCGTTGGCTGGACGAGAACGAGCAGCGGGCGTGGCTGCGGCTCGCCGGGGTGATGCTGAAGCTGTCCCCGGCGCTGGACTCACAGCTGCAGCGCGACTCGGAGCTGACGCACTTCGACTACCTCTGCCTGGCGATGCTCTCCGAGAGCGACGACCGCACCCTGCGGATGAGCGAGCTCGCCGGCCGGGTCAACGCCAGCCTGTCGCGGCTCTCGCACGTGGTCAGCAAGCTCGAGCGTCGCGGCTGGGTCGCGCGCCGGCCCTCACCGCAGAGCCGCCGCGTCACGCTGGCCACCCTCACCGAGGACGGCTGGCAGGTGCTCGTCAAGGCTGCGCCCGGTCATGTCGAGACGGTGCGGTCGCTGGTCTTCGAGGAGCTCTCCGCCGCCGATGTCGCCGCGCTGGAGAGGATCGCGGGCCACATCGTCGAGCGCATCGAGGCGTCCCGGCTCCGCACCACGTCGTAGCCAGCCGCCTCGCCGTACGGTCGAAGGCCCGTCAGGGCAGTCGCCAGTCGACGGGGTGGCCGCCCTGCTTCTCGAGCAGCGTGTTCACCCGGCTGAAGGGTCGCGACCCGAAGAAGCCCCGGGACGCCGAGAGGGGGCTCGGGTGCACGGAGGCGATCCACGGCACGTCCGCGAGCAGCGGCTTGAGTCCCTGCGCGTCGCGTCCCCACAGCACGGCGACGAGGGGGCCGCCGCGGACCGCGAGGCGCTCGATCGCCTGCTCGGTCACCGACTCCCAACCTTTGCTGCGGTGCGAGGCGGGGGCACCTGGGGCGACCGTCAGCGCCCGGTTGAGCAGCATCACACCCTGCTCGAACCAGGGGGTGAGGTCGCCGCTGCGGGGTGGCTCGCAGCCGACGTCGTCGACGAGCTCGCGGAAGATGTTGGCCAGGCTCCTGGGCAGCGGCCGGACGTGCGGGGCGACCGAGAAGGAGAGCCCGACGGGGTGACCGGGCGTGGGGTAGGGGTCCTGGCCCACCACCAGCACCCGGACGTCGGCCATCGGCCGGCTGAAGGCGCGGAAGACCTCGTCGCCGTGCGGGAGGTAGCGGCGGCCCGCACGCACCTCGTTGCGCAGGAACTCGCCCATCCGCGCGATCGTTGCGTCGACCGGCGCGAGCGCCTCGGCCCAGTCGGGGGCCACCAACCCGCGTTCGACCAACCCGGCCAGCGCACCCACGTGCCCACCCTACGACCCGGAAAGCCGGATAGTCCGTGACGAAAAGCAGCCCGACACGCGGGTTCTGTGCTGCTTAACGTCACGGACTACCCGGGTTGGTTGGGTGGGGGGAGGGCGGCGAGCACCCGCGCGGTGTCGGCCCGCATGCCGGCCAGCAGGGGGTGGTAGGCCAGCGCCTTGGTGCGGTCGGTGACGCGACCGTTGACCCAGGGGCTCGCCGAGCAGACGTCGTGGCCGCGCGAGGCGGCGTACATGTCCACGAAGCGCACCCCGGTCCGGCGCGCGGCATCGGCCAACGCGCGGTCGAGCGCCTCGCTGATCCGGCGACCCTCGGCGTAGTCGCCGTCGGCGAGGGGCAGGGCGGGACAGGTGCCGCGGTCGGGGACCAGGCGCAGGTAGCCGACCAGCAGCACGCGTGCCCGCGGGGCCCGCGTCCTGACCTCGCGCAGGACCGCCGCGACCCGGGTGCTGATGACCCCGGTGGCGCGGTCCAGGTCGGGGCCGCGCGCCGCGATCCGCTCGGCGCACGGCGACCCGGTGGGGTCGCTCCCCCGCAGACGGGTGCACAGCCCGATGAGCGTGGTGAACAGGTCGAGGTCGTTGCCCCCGATGCCGAGGGTGACCAGGTCGGTACGTCGGGTCACCTGCTCGATCTGCGGAGGAACGCGCGCATCCCCGAACCCGGCCTGCGGACGGGTGAGGTCGCGGGTGGTCGCGCCGCTGCAGGTGACGTCCACCAGGCTCCGCACGCCGAGCCGGCGCGCCACCAGGCTCGGGTAGTTGTGGTCGGAGCGGGCGCAGCCGCCCGCGAGGGCGGTGGTCGGGATCAGCGGTCCAGCACTGTAGGAGTCGCCCAGCGCGACGTAGCGCCGGTAGCGCCCGCTCCCGCCGGACGGCGAGGGCGCGGCCGTCGACGCGTACGGCGAGGAGGTGGACGGTGCGAGGGTGGACGGCGTGGGGGTGGCGGGGCTGCGCGGGCCGTCCGACGCCGCGGGCCTCGACGGTCCGGACGAGCAGGCGGCGGTCAGCAGGATCGCGGCGACCATGCCGACCATGCCGACCATGCCGACCGACCGGGCCCCGCCGACGGATCGAGTGGCTCGCGTCACTTCCGGGCGAGGCTCCGGCTGGACGCGGAGCCGTAGCGACGCTCCGGGTTCGACCCGATCGAGCTCTTCGACGGCGAGGGCGTGGTCGTCTTGCGGGCCGGGGCCCTCTTCTTCGCCGTCGGGCTCATCGACGTCGAGGCCGACGCGCGGGCGGCGGCCTTCTTCTCGGCCCGCCTGGCCGCCGGGGTGGGCTTCGCGGCCTCGGGCGAGGAGTGCGCGGCCATCCACTCGTCCATGATCCGCCAGGTGGTGCGACGCGCTCCGCGCCCGGTCAGCATCCCCAGGTGGCCGCCGGGGACGATCTCGAAGCGCAGGTCGTCGACACCGGTGACCAGGTCGACGATCGGGCGCACGCACTGCACCGGCGCGATGGCGTCGTTGGCTCCGCCGAACGCGAGCAGCGGGGCCGTGATCGCGGACAGCGAGATCTCGCGGTCGTCCATCGTCACGGTGCCGCTCGCGAGCTGGTTGCCCTTGAGCAGCCGGTGGTAGAGCTGCCCGAACGTGCGGCCCGGGTAGGCGATCATGTTCGCGGTGAACCGGTCGACGGCCTCGACCTGGGCGAGGAAGTCGGCATCGTCGAGCTTCGCGACCAACGCGATCGGCTTCGTGACGAGCTTGTTGAACGACGACAGCTGGAACGCCCGGCGCACCAGCGGCTTCGGTGCCCCACCCAGCAGCCGGTAGGCCTGGGTGACCAGCCCGGCGCGCTCACCGGCGACGCCGAGGAACGGCCGGAACGGCGCGACCAGCGGGACCTGCGACACGTCGACCGGCGCACCGATGCTGGTCAGCGACGCGATCGGGAGGTCGGGGCGGTCGGCGGCGGTGAGCAGCGCGAAGATCGCGCCCAGGCTCCAGCCGACCACGTGCACCGGGCGGCCGCCGGCGTTCCGGCTGACCTCCTCGATCGCCTCCGGCACCACCTCGTCGACCCAGTGCTCCATGCCGAGGGTCCGGTTGGCGAACGACACCTCGCCGTACTCCACGAGGTACGTCGGCCGCCCCGCCTCGACCAGGTGCTCGACCAGCGAGCAGCCCCGCCGCAGGTCGAAGCAGAGAGCCGGCGCGGCCAGCGGCGTCACCAGGAGCACCGGGTCGCCGTGCTCCTGGGCGGAGGCCCGCGGCCGGTAGTGGTAGACCTCGCGCAGCACGCCCTCGTCGATCAGCGTGCGCGGCATCGGTCGCAGGTCCGCGAGGCCGCCGTACAGCACCTTGTGCGCGAGGTTCGCGGCGGCAGAGACGACCTGGTCCGGCTTGGGGATCAGATCCATGGGTCGAAGTTACCAGCGGGTCCGGTGCGCTCCCCCCGAGCGACGCCCCCGCGGACCTCGGGGGGTCGGAAGACCGCGCGGTTAGACTCTGGCCACACAGAAGGCCGACGGACGGGGCCAGTGACGCTCAGGATCTCCCTGCTCGGACAGCAGACCATCGAGGACGAGGCAACCGGCGCCATCACATCCCGGTCGTCGCGGACCCTCGCGCTCGTGGGCTACCTCGTCACCCATCCCGGGGCACAGCCGCGGCAGCAGATCGCCGGGCTGTTCTGGCCGGAGTCGACCGATGCCCAGGCCCTCACCAACCTCCGCCGCGAGCTGCACCTCCTGCGCCGGGTGCTCCTCGACGACCCGGCGCTCGTCGTCACGTCCGCGGACCTGCAGTGGCGGGAGAGCAACACCTGCGTCGTCGACGTGCATGTCGTGCAGCGGGCCCGAGGGCTGGCGCAAGCACAGGCACAGGGGCAGGGGCAGGGGGCAGCCACCCCAGGTGACCTGGTCGCAGCGGCGACCCGCGGGGTCGCGGCGTACGGCGGGGACTTCCTCCCGGCGGTGTACGACGACTGGGCCGTCGACGAGCGGGACCGGCTGCGACGCGCCTGCGTCGACCTGTGCGACGTGCTGAGCGACCGGCGCGCTCGTCAGGACGACCTGGCAGCCGCGGTCGAGGCCGCCCGCCGCCGGATCGAGCTGGAGCCGCTCGAGGAGGTCGGCTACCGCTCGCTGATGCAGCTGCAGGTGGAGCTGGGGGACCGCGGCGGAGCGATCAGCACCTACCACCACTGCGCGTCCGTGCTCGAACGCGAGCTGGGAGTCGAACCCGCCGCCGAGACGCGCCGGTTGCGACACCAGCTGATCGGCGAGGACACGGTCACTCCACGTGCCGGTGCGCCGGGTCCCTCCGGCGGAGCCGACGCCCGCACCCTCGGGACGGTCGGCTCCACCGCGTTGGTGGGGCGCGAGACGCCCCTGGCGCGGCTGCAGGAGCTGTGGGCGAGCACGCTCGCAGAGGGGCGTCCCCGGGTGGTGGTGGTGCGGGGGCTGGCCGGCGTCGGGAAGAGCCGGCTGGTCAGCGAGCTCGCGGACCGGGTGCGCGCTGCCAGGGGGACCGTGGCAACCTCCCAGTGCTTCGACATCTCCGGACGGCTGGCGCTCGCCCCGGTCGCCGACTGGCTGCGCAGCGCCGACCTCCAACCCGGCGTACGCGGCCTCGACCCCCGCTGGCGGCTCGAGGTCGAGCGGCTGGTGCCGCTGACCGACTCCCCACCCGGCCCGTCGGCGGTGACCGGCGACCGCTCCAAGGTCGACGCCTGGCAGCGTCACCGCTTCTTCGAGGGGCTCGCCCAGGCCTTTCTCGTGGTCGACCGCCCGATGCTGCTGGTGCTGGACAACCTCCAGTGGTGCGACGAGGAGACGCTGTCGTGGCTGGCGGTGCTGCTGACCCTCGCCCACGGCCGACGGCTCCTGGTGGCGTGCACCCTTCGTGACGAGCAGGGACCCAAGGATCCGGTGGTGGCCGATTGGCTCGCGCGGCTGCGAACGGTGGAGGCGGTCGAGGAGGTGCCCCTGGCGCCTCTGGCCCAGCAGGACACCGCGACGCTGTCCGCGGCCATCGGCGGCCGTCCGGTCGCCGAGGAGGAGGCCCGCCTGCTCCAGGCCACCACCGGGGGCTTCCCGCTGTACGTCGTCGAGGCGGCGCGCTCGCGGGCGGAGGAGCGCGACGGAGCCACGCCGGAGGGCAGGCTCGGCACGGTGCTGCGGCGCCGCATCGCGCAGACCAGCCCCCGGGCACAAGAGGTGGCCGGGCTCGCCGCCGCGCTCGGGAGGGACTTCACCCTCGACGTGCTCACGGAGGCCAGCGACCTCGATGCCGACGCGGTGGCGCTGGCCGTCGACGAGCTGTGGCGCCGGCACATCGTCCACGAGCTGGGCACCGGGTACGACTTCACCCACGACCTGATCCGCGATGCGGCCTACGACGAGGTCAGCCCGCCGCGCCGCTGGCTGCTGCACCGGCGGCTGGCGCAGGCGCTGGAGCTCACCTCGGCCGGCCAGGAGGACGACGTCGCGGCGCTGCTCGCCGAGCAGTACGAGCGGGGCGGCCGACCGGACCGCGCCCGGGAGTACTACGACCGTGCTGCCGAGGTGGCGGCGGCCCGGTTCGCCACCGCCGAGGCGATCCGGCTGCATCGTCGGGCGCTGGCGATCATCGGCGCGCATCCGTCCGGCCGCCAGCGCGACCAGCGTGAGCTCGACTGCCTGCTCGCGATCGCCTCGCCGCTGAACGCGTCGAAGGGGTACTCCTCACCCGAGCTCCGCTCGGTCCTGGAGCGGGCGGTCGAGCTGGCGGAGGGGCTGGGATCGGTTCGCACCCTGGTGCCCAGCCTGGTCGCGTTGTGGGCCTCCCGCTTCGTGCAGGGCGACGTGGTCGACTCGCTCCGGCTCGCCTCCCGCGCTCTCGACGTCGCGGGGGTCGACGACGTCCTGCTCGGCGAGGCCCACTTCGCGTTCGCGGGGTCCTCGGCGTCACTCGGCCGCCCAGCGGTGGCGGTGCAGCACTTCGACGAGGCCCACGACCGGTGCCGCGGCGCCGAGTCGCTTGCCGTGGGCACCATGCCGGACGTGCACGCGCTGGCGTGGGCGGCGCACGCCCACTGGCAGCTCGGGCAGTGGGGAGCCGCCGTGGACCGCGCGGACGAGGCCATCGCGCGCGCCCGGGGGAACCACCCCTACAGCCTGGCGGTGGCACTCGCCTACGCCGGGGTGACCCACCAGCTCCTCGGCGACGGCGACGCCCTGCGCGCCTGCGTGGACGAGCTCGCGGGCCTGTGCTCGACGTACGGCTTCGCCTACTACGACGAGTGGGCCACGATCCTCGGAGGCTGGGAGCAGGGCGGTCCCGAGGGGGTCGCCGCGATCCGCAGCGGCATCGCCCGGCTGCGCAGCCAGTCGTCGCTGGTCCGCATGCCGTACTGGCTGGGGCTCCAGGCAGACGCCGTGGCGCGCGAGGGCCGTCCCGCCGAGGCGGTCGCGCTCCTCGACGCGGCACACGCCGCGGGCAGCCTGCGAGGCGACGCCTGGTGGCTGCCCGAGATCGAGCGGATGCGGGCCTCGCACGCCACCGGAGCAGCCCGGGACCGGTTGCTGCGCTCGGCGCTGGCGCTGGCCGAGCGACAGGGCAGCGTGGCCCTCGTCGAGCGCTGCCGGGCCGACCTGCCGGCTGCCGGGCGTGCAGCGGCGTTCGCCGAGGGCGTCGAGGGTGCGAACGCTGCGCGAACGGGCCCTTCCTAGGTTCGAGGTGTCACCAGGACGGACGACACCACGGAGGCACAGATGAGCACGACGACCGACCGGCCCGCCACCAGGACCGATCTCCCCCTCGACGACCTTCGCCCGCTGCTTCGCGGCGAGGTCGTGACCCCCGACGACCCCGACTACGACGAGGCGCGCGCGGTCTACAACGCGATGGTCGACCGGCGTCCGGCCGTCCTCGTGCGCTGCCGGGACGCCGCCGACGTGGTCGCGTGCGTGAGGTTCGCGGTGAGCAACGGCGTCGAGATCTCGATCCGCGGCGGCGGCCACAACGCCGGCGGACTGGGGGTCTGGGACGACGCGCTCGTCGTGGACCTGAGCCAGATGCGCAGCGTGAGCGTCGACCCCGAGGCCGGGATGGTGCGTGTGGACGGTGGCTGCGTCTGGGCGGACGTGGACCACGCCACCGTCGCGTTCGGTCTCGCGACGCCCAGCGGCTTCATCGCCTCCACCGGCGTCGGCGGACTCGCGCTGGGCGGCGGCATCGGCTACCTCACCCGGCGCTACGGGCTCACCGTCGACAACCTGGTCTCGGCCGACGTGGTCCTCGCCGACGGCACGCTGGTCGTCGCCGACGAGTCCCACCACAGCGACCTGTTCTGGGCCCTGCGCGGCGGCGGCGGCAACTTCGGGGTGGTCACGTCCTTCACCTTCCGCTGCCACCCGATCGGCGAGGGCGGCACGATCATCGGCGGACCGGTGCTCTACGACATCGGCGACACGGACGAGGTGATGCGCTGGTACCGCGAGCTGCTGCCGAGCCTGCCCGAGGAGCTCAGCGGCTGGATCGGGCTGCTGACGATCCCGCCGGCACCGCCGTTCCCGGAGGAGCTGTGGGGGCGCAAGGCGTGCGGCATCGTGTGGTGCTACACCGGACCGCACGACCGGGCGGACGAGGTGCTCGCCCCGGTGCGCGAGTTCGGGTCACCCCTCGTGGTCGGGATGCACGACATGCCGTTCACCGCGCTGCAGAGCGCGTTCGACGCCCTCTACCCCGCGGGCCTGCAGTGGTACTGGCGGGCGGACTTCTTCAACGAGATCACCGACGGCGCCATCGACGTCCACGCGTCGTACGGCGAGCGGCTCCCCACCGGGCACTCGACGATGCACCTCTACCCCATCGACGGAGCGGCAAGCCGGGTCGCCGACGACGCGACCCCCTTCGCCTACCGGGACGGGGGATGGGCCGGGGTGATCGTGGGCGTCGATCCGGACCCCGCCAACGCCGAGGCGATCACGTCCTGGACCAAGTCGTACTGGGACGAGCTGCACCAGCACTCCGCGGGGGGTGCCTACGTCAACTTCCTGATGGACGACGAGGGCACGGACCGGGTCCGGGCGTCCTACAAGGGCAACTACGACCGGCTGGCGCAGGTGAAGACCACCTACGACCCGGGCAACGTCTTCCACATCAACCAGAACATCGCGCCGGCCTGACCGCGGGGGCGGAGGGGCGGGCCGGTCGGCGCTGGGGGAAGCCGACCGGCCCGTCGCCGTGCGTGGGCTGCTGGCGTCGCGCGGCCCCAGAAGGTGAAGGCCAGGCAAAGTCTTCGAGAGATTGACCCCATACGTCCGGTTTTCTCCTACCGTCGTCCTATCGGTCTCGGGAGGGCCACCGGCGCTCGCGCCGGATGACGACGGGTGGGACCCATGCTGACCAGGCCACGACGCGCCGCGATCCGCGTGACGGCACTCGGCGCTGCACTGGCTGCTCTCACCTCGCTGCCCACCGGTGCGGCCAGTGCCGGCCTGCTCGACCCGCTCGAGCCGGTCGCCGGATCGGTCCTGACCCCGGTGCTCTCCGCCGTGGACGGCATCACGGGCGAGCTGGTCCCGACCGGCTGGATCTACGACGGGACGGCCACCCCGATGACCGAGGTCCGCGCCTCGATCGGTGCGGGCTCGCTGTGGGCCAAGGGAATCACCGGCAGCGGCGTCGGCGTGGCCCTCGTCGACACCGGCGTCGTCCCGGTGCCGGGACTGACCAACGGCAACGTCGTCAACGGCCCCGACCTCTCTTTCGAGAGCCAGGACGACGCGCGGCGCTACCTCGACACGTTCGGCCACGGGACCCACCTGGCCGGGATCATCGCCGGCAACGACGGCGGCTCCCTGGCTCTGAACAAGTTCCAGGGCGTGGCGCCGGACGCGGAGCTGACCAGCCTGAAGATGGCGTCGAGCGACGGCGCCGTCGACGTCTCGCAGGTGGTCGCGGCCGTCGACTGGGTCGTGGCCCACCGCAACGACGACCCGGCCAACCCGATCCGGGTGCTCAACCTGTCCTACGGGACAGACGGGACCCAGGACTACCGGCTCGACCCGCTGACCCACGCCGTGGAGAACGCCTGGCGCAAGGGCATCGTCGTCGTGGTCGCCGGCGGCAACAACGGCAACGACGGCAGCAAGCTCAACGACCCGGCGTACGACCCCTACGTGCTCGCGGTCGGTGCCGCCGACACCCGGGGTACCACCACCGCCGGTGACGACCTGGTGGCCGACTTCTCCAGCCGTGGCGACGCCAGCCGACGCGTGGACGTCACGGCACCTGGCCGCTCCCTCGTCTCGCTGCGCAACCCCGGCTCGTACATCGACGCGGCGCACGCCGGCGCTCGCACCGGCACCCGGTTCTTCCGCGGAGGCGGCAGCTCGCAGGCCGCAGCGGTCGTCTCCGGAGCCGTCGCGCTGCTCCTCGATGCTCGTCCCGGTCTGACCCCCGACCAGGTCAAGGCGCTGCTGCGCAGCACCGCGACCTCGATGCCGCTCGCGGACGCCGCGGGCCGTGGCGCCGGCGAGGTGAACGTGGCCGCTGCTGCGCTCTCACCCACTCCCACGGTGACGCAGAGCTTCGTGCGCTCCGCCGGTACCGGCTCGCTGGAACAGGCCCGTGGCACCGCGCACGTCGCCGACGGGGACGTGGAGCTCACCGGTGAGCGGGACATCCTCGGCCCCTGGAAGGCCGCCACCTGGGCCTCGAACAGCACCGCCGGCACCTCGTGGGTGGGCGGCCGCTGGAACGGTCGGGACTGGACGGGCAGCTGCTGGTGTGCGTCCACCTGGTCCGGCCCGTCGTGGTCCGGACGGCAGTGGACCGGCTCCTCCTGGTCCGGACGGCAGTGGACCGGTCGGCAGTGGACGGGTCGGCAGTGGACGGGTCGGCAGTGGACCGGCGACTCGTGGACCGGACGGCAGTGGACCGGACGGCAGTGGACCGGCGGGTCCTGGTCGTAGCCATGGCCGTGTCTGATGGTCCACCGCGATGCTGAGCCCGCCGGGGTCGTCGCCATGACGACTCCGCGTGCCCCGGTCATCGGGGTCATCTGGCTGTACTCCGCCCTGCTGACGGCCGTCGCCCTGGTGATCGAGCTCGCAGTCGTGGTCCCCACGGTGGACCACGACCGGGCGTGGTCGTGGCCGGTGGTGGTCGCTCTCGCGGTGGCGTTCTTCGCTGCCGAGTCGGTCATCGTCCACCTCCACCTGGGGCGGGAGGCCTATGCGTTCTCGGTGATGGAGATCCCGCTGGTGCTGGGTCTCTTCTTCGTGCGCCCCGACCTGCTGGTGGTCGCCCGGGTGGCCGGCGGCCTGGCTGCGTTCGTGGTGCAGCGACGGTCGCCGGACAAGACCGCCTTCAACTGTGCGATGTTCGCGATCGAGACGGTGTGCGCGGTCGGTGTCTGGCACCTGGTGCTCGGCGAGCACGACCCGCTGGGTCCGCTCGGCTGGGTCGCGGTCGCTGCGGCCGCCTTGGTCACCAGCGTCCTGAGCTCCGTGCTCGTCGGGCTGGCGATGCTGCGCGTCAGCGGACGGTGGCCCATGTCGCTGCTGCGGCTGTTCGCGGTCGGTCTGGTCGGCGACCTCGTCAACGCCTGCTTCGCGATCGTGACGGTCTACATCCTCACGGTCGAGTGGCGGGCCGCCTGGCTGCTCCTGGTCGTGGCCGGTGTGCTGGTGCTGGCCTACCGCTCCTACGAGGGCGCCCGGCAGCGCTCGGAGAGCCTCGAGCAGGTCAACCGCTTCACCGAGCTGGTCGGGCGCGAGGTGCGGCTCGAGGCCGTCGTGGACACCGTGCTCGAGCAGGTGCGGGACGCGTTCGGTGCGCGCACCGTGCAGCTGCGGCTGACCGACGCGACCGGAGGTCACCGGGACTGGGTGTTCGACGACGCCGGGTCACGGCGCGGTTTCGCCGGACTCGTCGAGCGGCTCACGCCGTACGCCGACGACGTGCCGCTGCTGGTCCCACGGCGCTCGCGCTCCGGCCCTGCCACCGTGCTCGAACGAGAAGGCGTCCAGGACGGCATGCTCGTCCCGCTGCACAGCGAGGGCCGGTCGATGGGTCACCTCGTGGCGGCGGGCAAGAACCACGACCTGGAGACGTTCGGGGAGGCCGACCTGCGACAGCTGCGGGCCTTCGCCAACCACGCTGCCGTCGCGCTCGACAATGCCGACCGGGCGCACCAGATCGTCGCGGCGGCGCAGGAGAGCGCCCGGCAGGCGATGCTCGACGAGCTGACCGGTCTGAGCAACCGCCGGATGCTGCGGTCGCGCCTCGCCGAGGCTCTGCTCGAGGGCCCCGTCACCGTCCTTCTGCTGGGGCTGGACCGGTTCAAGGACGTCAACGACACCCTCGGCCAGGAGATCGGGGACCGGCTGCTGTGCCTGGTGGCGCGGCGCCTCGAGCACGCTGTCACCGCCGGGGCGCTGGTCGCGCGCACCGGGGGCGACGAGTTCGCGGTGCTGCTCACGACCGGTGACGAGCTGGAGGCGCTCGCCTGCGCGTCCTTGGCCCAGGGCGCCGTGGCCCGCACCTTCGACCTCGACGGCATCGCGGTCGCCATGGAGGCGAGCCTCGGCGTCGCGGTCGGCGGGCAGGGCACGGACGCGGTCGCCGTGCTGCGCTGGGCCGACGTCGCGCTGCACGCGGCGAAGACCAACCGCACCGGCGTGGAGACCTACCGTCCGGAGCTGGACCGTCGCGACGCGAAGCGGCTCGGCCTGCTCGCGGACCTGCGGGAGGCGGTCGCGGCCAACACGCTGACGGTGCACTACCAGCCGAAGATCGACCTGGTCACCGGTGCGGTGATCGGTGTCGAGGCGCTCGCCCGGTGGTTCCACCCCCAGCACGGGTTCATCGGACCGGACGAGTTCATCCCCCTGGCTGAGCACAGCGCGCTGATCACGCCGCTGACCACCGTCGTGCTCCGCACCGCCCTGCGCGACTGCGAGCAGTGGCTGGAGGCCGGCCGTGCCTTCTCGGTGGCCGTCAACATCTCCCCGCGCAGCCTCCTCGACCCCGGCTTCGTCGACGAGGTGACCCGCGCCCTCGCTCAGTCGGCCGTGCCGGCGACCTCGCTGACGCTGGAGATCACCGAGACGAGCCTGATGAGCGACCCCACGCGCGCCATCGAGGCGCTGGCGCGGCTGCGGGAGGTCGGGGTGCGGCTGTCGGTGGACGACCTGGGCACCGGCTACTCCTCCCTGTCCTACCTGCAGCGCCTCCCGGTGCACGAGATCAAGATCGACCGCTCGTTCGTCATGGCCCTCCCCGACCCGTCGTCGGCGGCGGTCGTCGGCGCCGTCATCGACCTCGGCCACCGGCTCGGTCACCACGTGGTCGCCGAGGGGATCGAGGACGCGGCGGCGTTCGAGACCCTGCGGGAGCTGGGCTGCGACTCAGCCCAGGGGTTCTGGATGTCCCGCCCGCTGAGTGCCGAGGCGCTGACGGACTTCCTCGGCTCCTATCGAACGGCGCCCGCGAGGAGCCTGCACAGCATCCGGTGACTGGTCGCGGCTAGCTCCGGCTGGACGGCCGCAGGTGCTTGTGGTGGTCCGGCTTGGCGTCCGCGAGAACCGAGAGGAACTGCTTGGCCCAGCCCTTGACGTCGTGCTCGGCCACGGTCTTGCGCATCGCCCTCATGCGCCGCCCGAGCTCCTTCGGGTCGGCGTTCATGGCGGTGACGATGGCCTCCTTCATGCCGTTGACGTCGTAGGGGTTGACCATGTAGGCCTGCCGGAGCTCGTCGGCCGCGCCCGCGAACTCCGAGAGCACGAGCGCCCCGCCCTCGTCGTAGCGGCAGGCGACGTACTCCTTGGCCACCAGGTTCATCCCGTCGCGCAGCGGCGTCACCACCATCACGTCGGCCGCTCGGAACAGTGCGGCCATCTCGTCCTTGGGGAACGACGCGTGCAGGTAGTGGATGGGAGGCCGACCGATGCTGCCCAGGTCGCCGTTGAGACGACCGACGAGCCGGTCGATGTCGTCACGCAGCAGTCGGTACTGCTCGACCCGCTCGCGAGACGGCGTCGCGACCTGCACGAAGACGGTGTCCTCGACGGAGAGCTCGCCGTCGCTGACGAGCTCGCCGAACGCCCGCAGCCGGTCGTAGATCCCCTTGGTGTAGTCGAGCCGGTCGACGCCGAGCAGCAGCCACCGGGGGTTGCCGAGCTGCTCGCGGATCTCCTTGCTGCGCTGCTCCACGTCCGGGGAGCGGGCGAGCTGGTCCAGGCCGTGGGTGTCGATGGAGATCGGGAAGGAGCCGGCCTGCACCACCCGGCCGTCAGGCAGGTAGATCTCGTCGCGGTGGGTCTTGTGACCGACCCGCTGCCGCACGAGGCGGACGAAGTTCTGGGCGGCGCCGGGGCGCTGGAAACCGACCACGTCGGCACCCAGCAGACCCTCGAGGAGCTGGCGACGCCAGGGCAGCTGCTGGAACAGCTCGGCCGGGGGGAACGGGATGTGCAGGAAGAAGCCGATCCGAAGGTCCGGCCGCAGGTCGCGGAGCATGGCCGGGACGAGCTGCATCTGGTAGTCGTGCACCCACACCGTCGCGGCGTCGGCGGCCACCTCGGCGGCCTTCTCGCGCGAAGCGGCGGTTCACTCGGACATAGGCGTCCCACCACTCCCGGTGGAACTCCGGCTTGGCGACCACGTCGTGGTAGAGCGGCCACAGGGTCGCGTTCGAGAAGCCCTCGTAGAACTCCTCCACCTCCGCGGCGTCCATGGGGACCGGCACCAGGGAGAGACCGTCCTCGACGAACGGGTCCATCGCCTCGTCGGTGGAGCCCGACCAGCCGATCCAGGCCCCGTCGTTGTCCCGCATCACGGGTTCGAGGGCGGTGACCAGGCCCCCGGGGGAGGTCCTCCACGACACGGAGCCGTCGTCGGAGACGACCCGGTCGACCGGCAGGCGGTTGGCGACGATCACCAGCTCGGCCTTGCGCTGCTTCCTCGACGAGGACTTGGTAGGGGTCACCACCTCAACCTACCCACCGGCGCAGCAAGCATGAACCGATGTTCAGCGTGCCGGGTAGCTCACCCCGATCAGCCCCCGGATGCGGTCCAGCAGCCGCATCATCGCCACGGTCTCGTCGAGCGGCACCAGCGGGCTCTCGGTCTCACCGTTGCGCAGGCAGCGCACCACCTCCAGCGCCTCGTGCGTGTAGCCCCGACCCCGCAGCCCCTCGCGGATCACCTCCGGTTCGCTCGCCGCGTCGACCTCCGCGTCGCCGGTGAGCGCGGTCCAGGTGACCGCCGACGGGTGGTGGAACGGGGCCGGCACGTCCAGGCGGCCCCGGTCGGTGGCGATCGAGGCGGTGCGGGGGGACCAGGCGCGCATCGTCGAGGTGAGCGCCGCCGTCGCGCCACCCGGGTAGGCGAGGCTCACTGCGACGTCGAGGTCGGCGCCGGCTTCGGACAGCGTGGCGGTGGCGGCGACGTCGGCGGGCTCACCGAGGAACAGCTGCGCGAACGTCAGCGGGTAGATCCCCAGGTCGAGCAGCGCGCCGCCGCCGAGGGCCGGGTCGAGGAGCCGGTCGGTGGGCGGCTTGTCGACCACGAAGCCCAGGTCGGCCCGCACCTGGCGGACCTCGCCGAGGTCGCCGCCGGCGAAGCGCTGCTGGAGACGGCGCACCAGGGGGACGCAGCGCATCCACATGGCCTCCATGAGGAAGAGGTTCCGTTCCCGGGCCACCCGGACCAGGTGCTCGGCGTCGGCCGCGTCGAGCGTGAACGCCTTCTCGTTCAGCACGGCCTTGCCGGCGTCGAGGGCGAGCTCGACGTGCTCACGGTGCAGAGCGTGGGGAGTGGCGACGTAGACGACGTCCACGTCGGGGTCCTCCACGAGCGCGCGGTAGTCGCCGTACGCCGTGCCGACGCCGTGCTCCCGGGCGAACGCGTCCGCGGACTCCTGCCGGCGGGCTGCCACCGCCACCACCTCGCACTCCTCGAGCAGCCTCAGGTCGCGGACGAAAGCCGTCGCGATCTTGCCGGTGGCGAGGATCCCCCAGCGCACCGGACGGTCCGGCCGAAGAGGCTCGGCGCGGGCCGGGCCCGGGGCGACCTCGAGCGACGCGGGTCCGCTTGGCAGGCTGGCGGCTGTGCCGGACGCGAGGGAGGTCGAGACCGTGGGTGAGGCCGACGAGGTCATGACGTCATTCTCGCCCCCCACGAAACGCCGCGAGCAGTGGAGTGGCGAGAACTACATCGATGTGGTTCGTCCCCTATGCTGGTGGGCGACCCCGCCGCCGACCCTCACGCCGGCGTCGGGTCCGCACCCCCCCGATCCGACACCGGACAGTCACAGGAGCTGCACCATGGACGCCGCGAACGCCCTGGGCACGGGACAGCGCCCCGCCCCTGAGCTCTCCGAGCGGGACCGCGAGATCATCGACTTCGAGCGCCAGTGGTGGAAGTACGCCGGCGCCAAGGAGCAGGCGGTCCGCGAGAAGTTCCAGATGTCGTCCACCCGCTACTACCAGGTGCTCAACGCCCTGATCGACCGCCCCGAGGCGCTCGCCTTCGACCCCCTGCTGGTGCGTCGGCTGCGTCGGCTGCGGGCCGCGCGGCAGCGGGCCCGCTCGGCCCGACGACTCGGTTTCGAGGTCTGACGTGCGCCGGCTGGCCGGTCGCCGCTTCGACCAGCGCGGCATCGCGCTGTCCTCGCCACTCGCGCTGCTCTCGGCGGCCGCGGTGGTGCTCGCCGGGGCCGCGTTCGTGGCCACCAACGGCCCTCGCGACGAGCAGCCGGCCCAGGTCTCCGCGCCTACCAGCAGCGCCACCAGCAGCGCCACGCGCCCGCCGTACCGGTGAAGACCGCGACCAAGCCGGTCATCAAGAAGAAGCACGTCGCGAAGAAGCCGGTGGTCCGCCGCGGCGAGACCTTCGTCGAGGTCTTCAACAACTCCGGGATCAGCGGGCTCGCCGGCAGCACCGCCGCCCGGGCCCAGGGTGCCGGCTGGCAGGTCATCGGCTCGGACAACTGGTACGGCACCATCGACGCGAGCACCGTCTACTACCCGCCCCGGCTGGAGGCGGCGGCCAAGCTGCTGGCCCAGGACCTCGGCATCGGCCGGATCAAGCCCGCCATCGCCCCGATGCGCTTCGACCGGCTCACGGTCATCCTCACCACCGACTACAGCTGAGCCTGGCGCCCGCGCGCCGGGCGTGCGCACCGGGTCTGGGCACCGGCTTCGGGCGTCGGCTCTGCAAGGCTGGGCGCATGCAGTTCCGCAGCGAGCAGGCGCGACGGCGCTACGACGGCGTCGTGGGCGTGGCCCCCGACGTCGTCGTCGGCCTGGACTTCGACGGGACGCTGTCGCCGATCGTCGACGACCCGGCGACCGCGACCATCCACCCCGACGCACCGCGCGCGCTGGCCGGGCTCGCCGTACAGGTGAAGGCCGTGGTCGTCATCACCGGGCGACCCGCCCGGCAGGTCGTCGAGCTCGGCCACCTCCAGCGGCTGGCCGACGCGTTGCCCGAGCGCGCCGAGCTGGCCGTCATGGGGCAGTACGGGCACGAGCGCTGGGACTCCCACAGCCGTCGCTTCAGCTCGCCCGAGCCGCCCGAGGGCCTCCAGGCGTTCCGCGACGAGCTGCCCGGCCTCCTGGTCGCCGAGCAGGCCGAGGACGCCCACATCGAGGAGAAGGGCCTGGCGGTCGCGGTCCACACGCGCCGGCTTCCCGACGCCCGGCAGGCCTTCGCCCGCCTCCAGGAACGGCTCTCGGACGCGGCCGAGCGGCACGGGCTGCTGCTGGAGCCGGGTCGGATGGTCCTCGAGATCCGGGCGCCGGGGATGCACAAGGGCCTGGCGCTGCGGGCGGCCGTGGAGGAGCACGAGGGACGCGGCGTGCTGTTCGTGGGCGACGACCTCGGCGACATCGAGGCCTTCGAGGCCGCTCGCGACCTCGCCGACGCGGGGCTGCCGGCACTGCTGGCCTGCTCCGGCTCCGAGGAGCAGGCGGCCCTCGTGGAGATCTCCGACGTGGTGGTCGACGGCCCGTCGGGCGTGACCGATTTGCTGACGATGTTCGCCTCGGACGCCGAGAACCGCGCTCACTGAGACAGTTGCGTCTCGCAGTGTGGGCGCCATGTGCACATGCTGAGACGGATACGTAGGCTGGGGACCGCTCATCGAGAGGGGCAGAGGGACACGGCCCGCTGAAGCCCCGGCAACCCGTCATCGCGCTCCACGGTGCTCGTCACCACGCGGTGCCAATGGTGCTAAGTCCGTCCCGCGCCGAGAGTCGGTCCCCCGGGGAAGATGAGAAGGAGGCCCTCCTTGAGCACATCGGTTCTCTCCGATCCGTCGGCCACGCTGCGTGAGCGCGCGTTCGGCAACGCCATCGGCCTGGTCTGCCGAGAGTGTCGCGCCACCCAGCCGCTCGGCCCCTTCTACGCGTGCCAGGAGTGCTTCGGGCCGCTGGAGATCGACTACGACTTCCCCGAGGTCACCCGCGCCCAGATCGAGGCGGGCCCGAAGAACATCTGGCGCTACCAGCCGCTGCTCCCGGTGCCGGGCGACATCACCGCCAGCCCGAACATGGAGCCCGGCTACACCCGGCTCATCAAGGCCGACAACCTCGCCCGCGAGCTCGGCATCAAGACGCTGTGGGTCAAGGACGACTCGGGGAACCCGACCCACTCGTTCAAGGATCGCGTCGTGGCCGTGGCACTGTCCGCGGCCCGCGAGTTCGGCAGCACGGTGTTCGCCTGCCCCTCGACGGGCAACCTGGCGAACGCCGTCGCGGCCGCCGGGGCCCGGGCCGGGATGAAGACCGTGGTGTTCATCCCGGAGGACCTCGAGCGGGCCAAGATCATCACCACCGCCGTGTACGGCGGCACGCTGATCGCCGTCAAGGGCAACTACGACGACGTCAACCGGCTCGCCTCCGAGATCGCCGGCGAGGAGGAGGGCTGGGCGTTCGTCAACGTCAACGTGCGGCCCTACTACGCCGAGGGCTCCAAGACGCTGGGCTACGAGGTCGCCGAGCAGCTCGGCTGGCGACTGCCGCGCCAGGTCGTGATCCCCGTCGCCTCCGGCTCGCAGCTCACCAAGGTCGACAAGGGCTTCACCGAGCTCGTGCAGCTCGGTCTGGTCGACGAGGCGCCGTACACCGTCTTCGGGGCGCAGGCTGCGGGCTGCTCGCCGGTGTCGGCGGCGTTCAAGGGCGGCCACGAGGTCGTCCGTCCGGTGCGGCCGGACACCATCGCCAAGTCGCTGGCCATCGGCAACCCGGCGGACGGGCCCTACGTCCTCGACGTCACCCGCCGCACCGGAGGCGCCGTGGAGGACGTGACCGACGACGAGGTGCGCGAGGGCATCCAGCTGCTCGCCCGCACCGAGGGCGTCTTCGCGGAGACGGCCGGCGGGGTCACGGTGGCCACGCTGAAGAAGCTCGTGGAGACCGGCCAGCTCGACCCCGACGAGGAGACCGTCGTGTTCAACACCGGCGACGGCCTGAAGACGCTCGACGCGGTGGCCGACCGCGTCGGTCCCGCCGCCACGATCGAGCCGAGCTACGACGCGTTCAGGTCCGCCGGCCTCGTCTGAGCGTCCTCCCGGTCTCGCAGCCGGTCTCGCAGCCGGCCTTGTAGCCTGCAGCCATTCCTGCCCCCAGCACCACGCCGTCCAGCACCGCCGCAAGGAGAGTCATGAGCGTCAGCGTCCGGATCCCCACCATCCTGCGCACCTACACCAACGGCGAGTCCGAGGTGCAGGCGGACGGGGGCACGGTAGCGGAGGTCCTCGACTCCCTCGACGCGAGCTACCCCGGCATCAAGGGCCGGATCCTCGACGACGAGGGTGCGATCCGCCGGTTCGTGAACGTGTACGTCGGCAACGACGACGTCCGCTTCCTCGAGGCGCTCGCGACCGGCACTCCCGAGGGCGCCCAGGTCTCGGTGATCCCGGCGGTCGCAGGGGGCTGAGCCGGCTCAGCGACGCGAACCGGCCCGCGGGTGCCTCGGGTGAGCCGGTCGGCAGTCCGACACGTCGACCTTGGTCCGCAGGCACGTCGCGAGCCGGTGCATCCGGTCGGCCCGCCCGTCGAGCCGGTCCGCCAGCTGACTGCGCTGGTCGGCGCTGAGCTTCTTCCACGCTCCGCGCCCGCGCCCCCCGCCCGCCCAGGGCGGTGGCCCGTGGTGGCCACGGACCTTCCCCGCCCGGTCATGCCCGTGGCCGCGGTGGTGCCCCTTCGGCTGGTCCGCGTGTCCGGAGCCGGAACCCGTCAGGGCCTTCGTGGCGCTCGCGTCGTCGCGCCCGGCCAGGGCCACGGCGACGGTCGGCACCCCGACCACGAGGAGCAGGGCGGTGACGATCGCGACGAGGATCCAGGGCTTCATCTCCCCAGTGTGCGGCGCACGAGCCCGCCGGGGGACCGGTCCGGCTGGGCTTTACCCGTAGGCTCGGGGCATGGCTCGCACCCTCGCCACCGCGGAGAAGGTCGCCCGCGACGAGCTCCTCGAGTTCGTGCGTCCCCGACACCACGGAACGCTGGTCACCCGACGGCGCGACGGCAGCCCCCAGATGTCCCCGGTCACGTGCGGTGTGGACGACGAAGGGCGGGTGGTGGTCTCGACGTACCCGCAGCGGGCGAAGGCCGCCAACGCGCGCCGTGACCCGCGCGTCTCGATCCTCGTGCACTCCGACGCGTGGGACGGCCCCTACGTGCAGGTCGACGGCACCGCCGAGGTGATCGACATGCCGGACGCGGTCGAGCCCCTGGTCGACTACTTCCGCTGCATCAGCGGCGAGCATCCCGACTGGGACGAGTACCGCGAGGCGATGCGCGCGCAGAACAAGACGCTGATCCGGATCACCGTCGAGCGGTGGGGGCCGGTCGCCACCGGCGGCTTCCCTCCCGACCAGGTCGACTAGCTGCGCCGCAGCAGCTGCTCCGCGCCGCGGAACTCCTCGAGCACGTCCGCGACCGATGGCTCCGCGGTGAGCTGCCCGACCCCCTGGCCGGCGTAGACGTACGCGACGTCGAGGTCCTGCTCCCGCTGCGCGCGGGCCAGCTGGTCGACCGCGGCGTCGTCGTGCGCCAGCCCGTCGAGGTCGTCCGCCCAGCGGTCGAAGAAGGCGTTGCGCAGCGCCCGCCCGCCGTACTCCTCCGGCCAGCCGAGCCGCTGGGCGACGTCGAAGACCCGGCCGTACGCCGTGTCGGAGCCGGTGGCGTCCAGCAGACGACGCCGGGCCGCCGATCCGGTGGCCGCCTCGCGGGTGGTGAGCAGCGCCGTACCGACCCAGGCCCCGACGGCTCCGGCGGCGATCACGGCGGCCAGCCCGCGGGGTCCGCTCACGCCGCCCGCGGCGAGCACGGGTGCGTCCACGCGGTCCAGCACGGCCTGCAGGAGCGGCAGGGTGGCCATCTCGTTGCGCCCGTGGCCACCGCCCTCCGCCCCGCGCGCCACCAGCAGGTCCGCGCCCGCATGCTGCGCCGCCAGGGCTTCGTCGACCGTGCCGGCCTGGACCGCGGTCCGGATGCCGGCCTCGCGCAGCCGTGCCACGAAGGGCGCTACGTCCCCGAAGCTCACCGAGACCAGAGCGGGCCTGGCCTCGAGCACCGCCTCGAGCTGGGCCTCGTCGCCGTGGAGCGCCCAGGCCATCAGCCCGACGCCGTACGCCGCTCCGGGGGCCGCCGCGACGGCAGCCTGCTCGCGGATCCACGACGGGTCGCGGGACGCGCCCACGCCGACCATGCCGAGTCCACCGGCCGCGCTCACGGCCGCCGCGAGGGCCCCCTCGCCGGGGCCCGCCATCGGGGCGCCCACCAGCGGGACGGTCAGGTCGAAGGTCGTGGTCAGCCAGGTCTCGATCATCCGACCACTGTGAACCAGAGCGGCAAGGCCGTCACGAGCCCGGGGGCGACGGCGGATTGCCCCGCGCCTTAAAGGAGTGGCCGGAGAGCGCTTGCGCTCTCCGGCCGAAACCCCGTCGCACCCACGAGGTCCGCTCAGGTTAGTTCCGTCGCGAAAGCGTGGTCAATGGCCCACCCTGGCCATTCGGGTCGGTCTAGACCTCAACGACGAACCCTCCCTGCGCCACCGTCCGACCGGTGTCCCGGACGTGTTCGTCGGGCCGGCGCGCCCCGTGCCCCGACCCCTCCGGCTCGCGGCGCACTCGCCTCGCACTCGCCTCGCACTCGCCTTGCACTCGTCTAGGGCGAGTGCTAAACATGGGCTTAGCACTCTCGACTCGAGAGTGACAGTGGAACGGGTTGATGAGGTCACTCGCGCCGACGGGAAGGGTCTGTCGGGCCAGCGGTGGTCGTCCGTCGCGGGCATCTCCCGATCCAGTCCAAACTTCAGCGCAAGGAATCGCAGGTTATGCCGAAGCTGATTGCTTTCAACGAGGAGGCGCGGCGCGGTCTGGAGCGTGGCATGAACACGCTCGCCGACGCCGTCAAGGTGACGCTGGGTCCCAAGGGCCGCAACGTCGTCCTCGAGAAGAAGTGGGGTGCCCCCACGATCACCAACGATGGTGTCTCCATCGCCAAGGAGATCGAGCTCGAGGACCCGTACGAGAAGATCGGTGCCGAGCTCGTCAAGGAGGTCGCCAAGAAGACTGACGACGTCGCTGGCGACGGCACCACCACCGCCACGGTGCTCGCCCAGGCCATGGTTCGCGAGGGTCTGCGCAACGTCGCGGCCGGCGCGAACCCCATGGCCCTCAAGCGCGGCATCGAGAAGGCCGTCGAGGCTGTCTCCGAGCAGCTGCTCGGAATGGCCAAGGACGTCGAGACCAAGGAGCAGATCGCCTCCACCGCCTCCATCTCCGCGGCCGACCCGTCGGTCGGCGAGATCATCGCCGAGGCGATGGACAAGGTCGGCAAGGAAGGCGTCATCACGGTCGAGGAGTCGAACACCTTCGGGCTCGACCTCGAGCTCACCGAGGGAATGCGCTTCGACAAGGGCTACATCTCGGCGTACTTCGTCACCGACACGGAGCGCATGGAGACCGTGCTCGACGAGCCGTACATCCTGATCGCCAACCAGAAGGTCTCGAACGTCAAGGACCTGCTGCCGCTGCTCGAGAAGGTCATGCAGAGCGGCAAGCCGCTCCTCATCCTCTCCGAGGACGTCGACGGCGAGGCGCTCTCCACGCTCGTGGTGAACAAGATCCGTGGCACCTTCAAGTCCGTCGCCGTCAAGGCGCCGGGCTTCGGCGACCGCCGCAAGGCCATGCTGCAGGACATCGCGATCCTGACCGGTGGCCAGGTGATCTCCGAGGAGGTCGGTCTCAAGCTGGAGTCGACCGGGCTCGAGCTGCTCGGCCAGGCCCGCAAGGTGGTCGTCACCAAGGACGAGACGACCATCGTCGAGGGTGCCGGTGACGCCGACCAGATCAACGGTCGCGTCAACCAGATCCGCGCCGAGATCGACAAGAGCGACTCCGACTACGACCGCGAGAAGCTGCAGGAGCGGCTGGCCAAGCTGGCCGGCGGCGTCGCGGTGATCAAGGTCGGCGCGGCCACCGAGGTCGAGCTCAAGGAGCGCAAGCACCGCATCGAGGACGCCGTTCGCAACGCGAAGGCAGCCGTCGAGGAGGGCATCGTCGCCGGTGGCGGCGTCGCGCTCGTCCAGGCGGCCGACGCCGCGTTCGAGAAGATCGACCTCGAGGGTGACGAGGCCACGGGCGCGAACATCGTTCGCGTCGCGACCGAGGCTCCGCTCAAGCAGATCGCGATCAACGCCGGGCTCGAGGGTGGAGTCGTGGCGGAGAAGGTGCGCAACCTGAAGGCCGGACACGGCCTGAACGCTGCCACCGGTGAGTACGTCGACATGGTCGCCGAGGGCATCCTCGACCCGGCCAAGGTGACGCGCTCCGCGCTGCAGAACGCCGCCTCCATCGCGGCGCTCTTCCTCACCACCGAGGCGGTTGTCGCCGACAAGCCCGAGAAGGCGTCGGCCATGCCCGACCCGTCGGGCGGCATGGGCGGCATGGACTTCTGACCCCGCCCGGGTGGTCGTGCTCGTTGCGACCGCCCCGCAACACCCCGCACCACAGAAGGGCCCCGGCTCCGGCCGGGGCCCTTCTCGCGTCCCCGTCCTCCGCCGGTCCTCGAACCCCAGGTCCGGCCGGTTCAGCGGACGTCGCGCGGGCGGAACTGGATGCTGATCCGCGGTCCGACCGGGCGAGCGGTCTTCAGGACCGCGTGCTCCCAGGTCCGCTGGCACGAGCCGCCCATCACCAGCAGGTCGCCGTGTCCGACCGGGAACGAGATCGACTCGCCACCGGTGCGCGGGCGCAGCGAGAGGCGGCGCGCCTCGCCCAGGGAGAGGATCGCCACCATGGTGTCCTCGGTGCTGCTGCGGCCGATCGTGTCGCCGTGCCAGGCCACGCTGTCGCGGCCATCGCGGTACAGACACATGCCCGCGGTCGTGAACGGCTCGCGCAGCTCGTCGGCGTAGTGGCGGCTCAGCTCGTCGCGGGCGTCGACGAGCAGGTCATCCGGGAGCGGCTCGTGCTCGCCGTAGAACCGCAGCAGCCGGGGCACGGCGACGACGCTGTCCCACATCGTGCGCCGCTCGGCCTGCCACGGAACCTCGCTGACCAACCGCTCGAAGAGCCCGTCGGAGCCCGCCACCCAGCCCGGCCGGACGTCCACCCACGCACCGCGCGTCAGCCCGTGCCTGCGCACCGACCCCGCGAGCCCACCCAGCCTCGGGCCCTCGGACGCGTCCTCGAGCCCGTCGAGCAACGACGCCTGGAACTCCACCGTCATGCCCCCGACCCTACCCCTCCTTCGAACACCTGTTCTAGTCCTTCCCCCCTCCCGCTGAGGCGTCTCGTTCTGCGGCCGGAAACCGGGTGAGGCGTCTCGTTCTGTGCAGAACGAGACCCCGCAGTGGGGTGGGGATCGCAGAACGAGACGCCTCGGCGGGGTAGGGACCGCAGAACGAGACGCCTCGGCGGGGTGGGGATCGCAGAACGAGACGCCTCAGCGGGAGGGGAGGCGGAGACGGATGGGGCCGCGAGCGGAGTCGAGGTCGATCACCTCGCCGTGCTGGGTGACCTCGAGCTCGCCCCGGGCCACCAGTCGGCGGGCGGCCTGACGGGCCGGGTCCATCAGATCGCGCCAGCCCTCGGCGTCCACAGTGCGGGCGGCGTCAGAGGGGCAGATGGTCGCCGTACGGGCGCGCCGGCCGAGGAGGTCGAGGATCGCGTGCTCCAGCCGGTCGTCGAGATCGCTCACGTCCTCCAGTGTGGCCGACGGACCGTCGAGGTGATGGCCGGGCGCCGCGGCCGTCCGGCGCCGAACTAGGTTGGTGCCGACGAGCCGCGGCCGAACGGGGTGCCCGGCGATCCGGGAGCCGGGACGTGATGAGCGCACAGCCGACCAGCCAGCACGCCCGACGGGCAGCCGCCCGCGCCGTGGACCTGACCAAGACCTACGGCTCCGGCGACGCGCAGGTGACCGCGCTCGACGGCGTGAGCGTCGACCTGTACGCCGGCGAGTTCACCGCCGTGATGGGTCCCTCGGGCTCGGGCAAGTCCACACTGATGCACTGCTGCGCCGCCCTCGACCAGCCCACCAGCGGCCGGGTCTTCGTGGGCGAGACCGAGCTCAACGGCCTCAAGGACAAGGAGCTCACCCGGCTGCGCCGCGACGAGATCGGCTTCGTGTTCCAGTCGTTCAACCTCGTGCCCACGCTCACGGCGCAGGAGAACATCGCGCTGCCGTTGTCGATCGCCGGTCGCCGTCCCGAGCCCGGGTGGTACGCCACGATCATCGACGCGGTCGGGCTCCGTGACCGGCTCGACCACCGGCCGAACCAGCTCTCGGGTGGTCAGCAGCAGCGGGTGGCCGTCGCGCGGGCGCTGGCCAGTCGACCGTCGATCGTGTTCGCCGACGAGCCGACGGGCAACCTCGACTCCCGCTCGGGCGCGGAGGTGCTGACCCTGCTGCGCCGCGCGGTCGACGAGTTCGGGCAGACCGTGGTGATGGTGACCCACGACCCGGTGGCCGCGGCCTTCACCGACCGGGTGCTGTTCCTGGCCGACGGCCAGGTGGTCGACGAGCTGCGCCAGCCTGACCGCGAGGTGGTGCTGCAGCGGATGACGCGGATGGACGCCCGCCAGCTCGACGCCGTCGCGGGCGACGGCGAGCCGGGCAGCGACGGTGTCAGCAGCGGAGGCGGTGGCGGCAGGCACGAGCAGAGCTGACCCCCTCGGCACCCCCCTCCGCGCCCACTGGTGAACGGCCTGTGGGTCAGCAGCCGCCCGGAATTCGCGGGTTCCACCGAAACCGGAAGAGGCTATGGTGGCCTGGAAGGGGCCGAGGGAGGTGCGATGGGCGACGTGATCTCCGCCGACCGCTCCCGGCCTGTCGTGCACAAGCACGTCCAGGTCCGCGAGTACGTCCGAGGGCTCATCGAGGGCGCCGAGCCCGGCAGCCCGGCCCCGTCGGAGCGTGAGCTGGTGCAGCACTTCGGTGTCGCGCGGATGACCGTCCGCCAGGCCCTGGATGCACTCGTCTCCGAAGGCCTGCTCGAGCGAGTGCCCGGGCGCGGAACCTTCGTCGCGCGCGCCAAGATCGACGTCCAGGTGCGGCTGTCGAGCTACACCGAGGAGATGGCGCGCCGGAGCATGAAGCCGTCGTCCCGGACGCTGCTGGCCCGCATGGAGTCGGCCGGACCTGGCGTCGCGCGTGCGCTGGAGATCGGTGAGGGCGACAAGGTGGTGCACTGGCAGCGGCTCCGGCTCGCCGACGGTGTGCCCATGTGCCTGGAGGACGCCTACCTCGCGGACAGCATCGTGCCGAGGTTCCTCGACCAGAGCCTGCCGCACAGCCTGTACGTCGAGCTGCAGCGCCGCGACCTGCTCCCGACGTGGGGCGAGGACTCGGTCGACGCCGCGCTGTCCCGCTCCGAGGAGTCGGACCTGCTCGACATCCGTCCCGGAGACCCGGTGCTCCGGATCGCCCGTCGGGCGTTCGCAGGCAACATCGCGGTGGAGGTCTCCCGCTCGACGTACCGTGCGGACCGCTACACGCTGTGGGTGCCGCTCACGCGCCCGAACACGCCGGTGACCCCCGGTCGATGACCCGGCGGTGAGCGTCGTAGGGCTGCTGCTCGCAGCCGGCGCAGGCCGACGGATGGGCACCCCCAAGGCACTGCTGCGCGATGCTCACGGCGTGCCGTTCGTCGACCGGGCGGTGGGCGTGCTCTTCGACGGCGGCTGCGAACGGGTCACGGTGGTGCTGGGCGCATCGGTCGCCGAGGCACGGGCCTTGCTGGACGAGGCCGGGTGGAGCGACGACCCGGACGTCGACGTGGTGGTTGCCGAGGACTGGCAGGAGGGCATGGGCGCCTCGCTGCGCGCCGGTACTCGGCGCCCTGCGGATCGGCGAGGCCGTGCTCGTCACCCTGGTCGACCTGCCTGACGTCGAGGGCCCCGTGCTGCGCCGGGTGGTCGGGTCGGGCATCGGACCGGGGGCGCTGGTGCGGGCGACGTACGACGGCAGGCCGGGGCACCCGGTGCTCCTCGGGCGCGACCACTGGGCGGGCGTGGCCGCGACGGCCCGAGGCGACCATGGTGCGCGGGACTACCTGGAGGCCCACGCAGCCGTCCCCTGCGAGTGCGGGGACCTCGCCACCGGGCGCGACGTGGACCTCCCCACCGACCTCCCACCCGGATAGTCCGTGACGAAAAGCAGCAGACACCCCGGGTTCCCTGCTGCTTTTCGTCACGGACTATCCGGGTGGGGCGGGGTGCGGGGTTGGCAGATGGGGGATGCTGGAGGGCATGCACCCCACGCCCGAGGGCATGCCGGGATCACCGGACGAGCTGGCCAAGCGCCTCGGCGCCACCGGCTACCTCTGTGACGAGTCGCTGGCGACGATCGGCTACCTCGCGCTGTCGATGCAGCGCCCGCTGCTGCTCGAGGGCGAGCCCGGCACCGGCAAGACCGCGCTCGCCGAGGCGTTCGCCGAGGCGCTCGACGTCCCGCTGATCCGGCTGCAGTGCTACGAGGGCATCGACGCCGGCCAGGCGCTCTACGACTGGGACTTCCCGCGGCAGATCCTGCACCTGCGCGCGCTCGAGGCGGCCGGGGGCGGAGCCGTGACGGACGCCGACGCAGCCGAGGAGACGCTGTTCGACGAGCGCTTCCTGCTGGCCCGCCCGGTGCTGCGGGCGCTCCGGGAGAGCCCGGCCGTGCTGCTCGTGGACGAGATCGACCGGGCCGACGACGAGTTCGAGGCGTTCCTGCTGGAGGTGCTCTCGACCTACCAGGTCTCGATCCCCGAGCTCGGGACCATCACCGCGGCCACGCCTCCCGTCGTGGTGCTCACCTCGAACCGGACCCGCGAGGTGCACGACGCCCTCAAGCGCCGCTGCCTCTACCACTGGGTCGAGCACCCGGGGCTGGACCGGGAGATCGAGATCGTGCGCACCCGGGCGCCGGAGGTGTCCGCGACGCTGGCGCGACAGGTCGTCACGCTCGTCCAGCGGCTGCGTACGACGGAGGGCCTGCTGAAGCCACCCGGGGTCGCCGAGACGCTCGACTGGGCCCGCGCGCTGGAGTCGCTCGGAGCCGCTGAGCTCGACGTCGCGACGGCCGCCAGCACCCTCGGCGCCGTGGTGAAGTATCGCGAGGACGCCCAGCGCGTGCGGCAGGCACTGGACCGGATGCTGGCCGGATAGCCGATGACCGACGAGGCCCGCACGGCGGCGCCGCAGGTGCACGAGCCCGACGAGCTCCTGCTCGGCTTCGCCCGCGCGCTGCGAGCCGCCGGGGTACCGGTGACCCAGGACCGCAGCCACGCCTTCCTCGAGGCAGTCTCGTTCGTGGGGCTCGACGACCAGCGGGCGACGTACTGGGCCGGACGCGCCACGCTGTGCTCCGGGCCCGACGACCTGGACCGTTACGACCAGGTGTTCACCGCCTGGTTCCTGAGCGACGACCGGCCGGTGGGTCGGTCTCGCAGCAGCGAGCGGCAACGGGTGCAGGCCGCCCTCGACAGCAATGACGGAGCCGGCGCCGGCGAGCCCGACGAGGACATGCTGAAGGCGATGGCCAGCGAGGCCGAGGTGCTGCGGCACCGCGACATCGCGGACATGCCAGCCAGTGAGAAGGCCCGGCTCGCGGCGATGTTCGAGACGCTCGTGCCCCGCCCGCCGCGACGGCCGACGAACCGGCGTACCCCCTGGCACCGGGGCGAGGTCGACGCGCAGCGCACGCTGCGGCAGATGCTGCGCCGGATGGGGGAGCCCGGCGAGATCGTCCGGCGCCGACGCGCCACCCGCGCCCGGCGTGTGGTGCTGCTGCTGGACGTCTCCGGGTCGATGAGCGCCTATGCCGACGCGCTGCTGCGCCTGGCGCACCGGTTCAGCCATGCGCGGTCGGGGAGGTCGGGCGTGGGCGCCGTGGAGGTCTTCACCGTCGGCACCCGGCTGACGCGGGTGACCCGCGCGATGCGCCTGCGCGACCCGGAGCGGGCGATCGTCGCGGCGGGCGAGACCGTGCCCGACTGGTCGGGCGGGACCCGGCTGGGGGAGAGCCTCCGGATCTTCATGGACCGCTGGGGACAGCGGGGGCTGGCCCGCGGTGCGGTCGTGGTGGTGTTCAGCGACGGGTGGGAGCGCGGCGACGCGCAGCTGCTCGGCACGCAGATGCAGCGACTGCACAGAGTCGCCCACCGGGTGGTCTGGGTCAACCCGCACGTGGGCAAGGACGGGTACCTGCCGGTGCAGCAGGGAATCGTGGCCGCCCTCCCGTACGTTGACGACCTCGTGGCGGGTCACTCGCTCGCCACGTTCGAGGACCTGATCGAGGTGGTGGCCCGTGCGTGAGGTGCTCCCGGAGCTGATGCGCTGGTGGCGCGAGGGCAGGACCGTCGGCGTCGGCACGGTGGTCGCGACGTTCCGCTCCGCGCCGCGTCCGCCGGGCGCCTCGATGCTGGTCGGCCCGTCCGGGGAAGCCGTCGGGTCGGTCTCCGGCGGCTGCGTCGAGGGCGCCGTGTACGAGCTCGCGCAGGAGGTGGTCGCCGCCGGGCGGCCCGTGCTGCACCGGTACGGCGTCAGCGACGACGACGCGTTCGCCGTGGGGCTGACCTGCGGCGGCATCCTCGACGTGTACGTCGAGAAGGTCGACCAGCAGACGTTCCCCGAGCTCGGCGAGATCGCCGACGACATCGAGGCGGGTCGCCCTGTCGCGGTGGCCACGGTGGTCGAGCACCCGGATCCGTCCTGGGTCGGCCGGCGCATGGTGGTCCGGCCCGACGGTGGTGCCGCGTCGGGGTCGATCGGCTCACCGCGGGCCGACGCCGCGGTCGCCGACGACGCACTCGGCTACCTCGCGTCGGGCCACAACCAGACGCTGACCTACGGCCCTGACGGCGAGCGCCGCGGTGAGGGGATGCGGGTGTTCGTGTGGTCGTTCGCGCCCGCCCCCCGCATGCTGGTGTTCGGGGCGATCGACTTCGCTGCGGCGGTGGCCCGGATGGGCAACTTCCTCGGCTACACGGTCACGGTCTGCGACGCGCGCCCGGTCTTCGCCACCGGCTCGCGCTTCCCCTCGGCCGACGAGGTCGTGGTGAAGTGGCCCCACAAGTACCTCCAGGAGGAGGTCGACGCCGGTCGCGTCGACAGCCGGACGGTCCTGTGCGTGCTCACGCACGACCCGAAGTTCGACGTGCCCCTGCTCGAGGTGGCGCTGCGGCTCCCCGAGGTGGCCTACGTCGGGGCGATGGGCTCGCGTCGTACCCATGAGGACCGGATGGCGCGCCTCGAGGAGGTCGGTCTCACCGCCGACGAGCGCGCCCGGCTGTCCTCGCCCGTCGGGCTCGACCTCGGTGCCCGGACCCCGGAGGAGACGGCCGTCAGCATCGCGGCCGAGATCATCGCGCTGCGGTGGGGCGGTGGGGGCGAGCGGCTCGGCATCCTCGAGGGGCGCATCCAT
Organism: uncultured Actinomycetota bacterium; assembly: GCA_963810435.1. Taxonomy (GTDB): domain Bacteria; phylum Actinomycetota; class Actinomycetes; order Propionibacteriales; family Nocardioidaceae; genus Nocardioides_B. The sequence goes on along the minus strand of CAWENL010000003.1, from coordinate 354,834 downwards.
CACTGACCACGGCGGAGCCTCCCCTTTCGGACGGTCCGGCGGATTCGAGCGCTGTGACCCTTGTCTCGTGTGGTCAAACCGGCAACGATCAGGATTACCCCCCGCACCGATGCCCTCAGGGGCCCAGGAGATATGTCGATGACCCGAATCACCCTCACCGTCGACGGAGCCACGTACTCCGACGACGTCGAACCCCGCATGCTGCTCGTCCACTACCTGCGCGAACGACTCGGGAAGACCGGGACGGTCGTCGGGTGCGACACCAGCAACTGCGGCGCCTGCACCGTGCACCTCGACGGCCGCAGCGTGAAGTCCTGCAACGTGCTCGCCGTCCAGGTGGACGGCCAGGAGGTGACCACGGTCGAGGGCCTGGCGCAGGACGGTGAGCTCCACCCGATGCAGGCCGCGTTCCACGAGTGCCACGCCCTGCAGTGCGGCTACTGCACGCCCGGGATGATCATGCAGTCCATCGACCTGCTCAACGAGAACCCCAAGCCGTCCGAGGCCGAGATCCGCAGCGGCCTGGAGGGCAACCTGTGCCGGTGCACCGGCTACCACAACATCGTGAAGGCGGTGCAGACCGCGTCCGGCCAGCAGCCCACGTCCGGCGCGCTCGAAGGGAGCGCCTCATGACCGTGACCGAGGACGCCCCCACCACCCCGAAGCCGGAGATCGGCAACGATCGGCGCCGCAAGGAGGACCAGCGGCTGATCACCGGTCGCACCAAGTGGACCGACAACATCGTGCTCCCGGGCATGCTGCACATCGCCATGGTGCGCAGCCCGCACGCACACGCCACCATCACCAACATCGACACCACCGAGGCGAAGGCGGCACCCAACGTGGTGGCCGTCCTCACCGGTGAGGACGTCAAGGACGAGCAGGGTGGCCTGCCCAACGCGTGGCCGATCACCCCCGACCAGGTGACCCCGAACCACCCCTCCGTCGCCGTCGACCGGGTGAGCTTCGCGGGCGAGGTCGTGGCCGTCATCGTCGCCCGTTCCGCGGCCGAGGCCCGCGACGCCGCCGAGCTGGTCGACGTGGACTACGACGAGCTGCCGGCCGCGCTGGACCTCAAGGAGGCCGCCGAGGACCACGTGCTCGCCCACCCGGACCTGGGCACCAACAAGTCCGCGTTGTGGCGGTTCGACTCCGCCGAGGCCGGCACCGGGAGCTCGGTGGACGAGGCGATCACGGAGGCCCGCGAGAACGGCGTCGTCGTCGAGCGCGAGTTCCGCCAGCAGCGCCTGATCCCGGCGTTCATGGAGCCGCGCTCGGTGGTCGTCGACCCCACCGGTGAGCAGATGACGGTCTGGTCGGCGACCCAGATCCCGCACATCCTGCGGTTCCTGTTCGCCGCCGTCCTGGGCATCAACGAGGCCAAGATCCGGGTGATCGCGCCTGACGTGGGCGGTGGCTTCGGGGGCAAGCTGCAGATCACGCCCGAGGAGTTCATCACGATCATCGCGGCTCGCAGGCTGGGCAAGCCCGTGAAGTACACCGAGACCCGCTCGGAGTCGCTGATGTCGGGCCACCACGGCCGGGACCAGTGGCAGAAGGTCACGGTGTCGGCCACCAAGGACGGCACCGTCACCGGGCTCAAGATGGAGCTGCTGGCCGACCTCGGCTCCTATGTCGCCATCATGGGCGGTGGGGTCCCGGTGCTGGGCGCCTTCATCGCCAACGCGATCTACAAGTTCCCGGCCTACCAGTTCAGCGTGCAGACGGTGCTGACGAACAAGACCTGGACCGACGCCTACCGCGGTGCGGGTCGCCCCGAGGTGACCTTCGCCATCGAGCGGATCATGGACGAGCTCGCGGACGTCCTGGGGGTGGACCCCCTGGAGGTACGCGAGAAGAACTGGATCAAGAACGACGAGTTCCCCTTCACGACCGTCACCGGGCTGACCTACGACTCCGGCAACTACGAGCAGGCCACCGACAAGGCCAAGCAGATGTTCGGGTACGACGAGCTCCGCACCGAGCAGAAGCGGCGCCGTGACTCCAAGGACCCCGTCCAGCTCGGTCTGGGCATCTCCACGTTCACCGAGATGTGCGGCCTGGCGCCGTCCCGGATCCTCGGGACCCTGGACTACGGTGCCGGCGGCTGGGAGAGCGCCTCGGTGCGGATGCTGCCGACCGGCAAGGTCGAGGTGCTCACCGGGTCCTCCGCGCACGGCCAGGGGCACGAGACCGCCTGGTCGCAGATCGTCGCTGACCGGCTCGGCGTCGCCTTCGAGGACGTCGAGGTGCTGCACGGGGACACCCAGATCGCCCACAAGGGCATGGACACCTACGGCTCCAGGTCACTGGTCGTCGGGGGTGAGGCCCTCGTCAAGGCCGCGGACAAGGTGATCGAGAAGGCCAAGCCGATCGCGGCGCACCTGCTCGAGGCCTCCGCCGACGACATCGAGTTCGCGAGCGGGCGGTTCAGCGTCCGCGGGACCGACAAGGGCCTGGCGATGGGCGAGATCGCGCTGGCGACCTTCGCCGCCCACAACCTGCCCGACGGGGTGGAGCCCTCGCTCGACTCGGACGCGACGTACGACCCGGTGGACTTCTCCTACCCGCACGGCACCCACCTGTGCGCGGTCGACATCGACACCGAGACCGGCGGCATCAAGATGCGCAAGTACGTCTGCGTCGACGACATCGGCAACATCGTCAACCCGATGATCGTCGAGGGGCAGGTGCACGGCGGGCTGGTGCAGGGCATCGCCCAGGCGCTGTGGGAGGAGGCGGTCCACGACGATGCCGGGACACTGGTCTCCGCGTCCTTCGTGGACTACCTGGTGCCCACGGCCGCGGACACGATCAGCTTCGAGACCGCGAACACCTTCTCGCCGTCGACGACGAACACGCTGGGCACCAAGGGCGTCGGCGAGGCGGGCTGCATCGCCTCGACGCCGGCCGTGGTGAACGCCGTGGTCGACGCCCTGCGACCGTTCGGGGTCAACGACGTCCGGATGCCCTGCACGCCGGAGCGGGTCTACAAGGCGATCCACGCCAAGGACGGCGCCGAGACCGGGGGCGGTGCCACCGAGGGTGCCGCATCGCCACACTTCGACGAGGCGGACACCGCCGACCGCACGGATGGGAGCAACCAGTGATCCCCGCGCAGTTCGAGTACGTCGCACCGACCACGCTCGAGGAGGCACTGTCCACGCTTGCCCAGCACGGCGACGACGCGAAGATCATCGCCGGTGGGCAGAGCCTGCTGCCGGTGCTCCGGATGCGGCTCAACGCACCGGAGGTGGTCGTCGACCTCGCCAAGATCGAGGCACTGCGGGGCATCCGTGACGACGGCGACGCCATCGTGGTGGGTGCGATGACCACGCACTCGGACGTCTACAACGACGCCCTGGTGCGTGACAACGCGCTCGTGATCACTCGCGCGGTGGAGCAGCTGGCCGACCCCCAGGTGCGCCACCGAGGAACGTTCGGGGGCGCGCTCTCGCACGCCGACCCGGCCGGCGACCTGGGCGCTCCGGTGCTCGCGCTCGACGCGCAGTTCGTGATCGTCGGACAGGGGGGCGAACGCACCGTGGAGGCCGACGACTTCTTCGTCGACCTGTTCGACACCGCGATCGAGGAGGGCGAGATCCTCAAGGAGGTCCGGATCCCGAAGCGCTCCGGCTGGGGTGCCCACTACGAGAAGTTCGTGCGGGTGGCGCACCAATGGCCGATCGTCGCGGTCGCGGCGGCCGTCAAGGTCGACGGCGGCACGATCAGCGAGGCGCGGGTGGGCCTGACCAACATGGGCTCCACCCCGTTGCGCGCCCGCTCGGTGGAGCAGGCGCTCGTGGGCAAGCCGGCCACCGACGAGGCGGTCCGCGAGGCCGCGGCGTCGGCCGCCGAGGGCACGAACCCGCCCTCGGACCTCAACGGCGACGCCGACTACCGCCGGCACCTGGTCACCGTGCTCACCCGGCGAGCGGTCCTCGCGGCCGCAGGGGCGTGAGCACACCTTGGACCTGAACCACTCGTTCACCGTTCCGGCCTCGGTGGCCGACACCTGGAAGACCTTCGAGGACATCGAGTCCGTCGCGGGCTGCTTCCCCGGTGCCACCGTCACCGAGGTCGACGGCAACGACTTCAAGGGCACCTGCAAGGTCAAGCTCGGTCCGATCGCGATGGTCTATTCCGGTGCCGGCACGTTCCTGGAGAAGGACGAGGCTGCCCGGAAGTTCGTCATCGAGGCCAAGGGCAAGGACAAGCGCGGCAACGGCACCGCCGGGGCGACGGTCACCGCGACCTTCGTCGAGGAGGGCAGCGAGTCCACGCGGGTCGACGTCGTGACCGATCTGGCGATCACCGGGAAGCCGGCGCAGTTCGGCCGGGGCGTCATCGAGGACATCTCGAACAAGCTCCTCGGGCAGTTCGTCGACTGCCTGAAGGACAAGGTCGGCTCGGACTCCCCGACCGCGGAGCCCGCCACCACGGACCCGGCCCCGACCGGGTCGGTGGCGAGCACCGAGGAGTCGGCGGGCGACGTGGCTGGGCCGCGCAAGACCCCCTCCACGGCGTACGCCGGGGCGTCGGCCGGAGGGTCACCGGGGCCGACCACCTCCTCGTCGGGCCAGTCGTCGGGCTCGAACGGGTCCGCATCCTCGGCTCCGCGTCCGACGCCGAGGGCATCCTCCTCGGAGGACAACGCGCTCGACCTCGGGGCGACGGTGCTGCCGGTGCTGGCTCGCAGCTACGGCCCCCAGGTGGGCGTCGCGCTGCTGCTGCTGGTGATCGGCTACCTGCTCGGACGACGCCGCGGCTGAGCCTGCCGGAGGCCGTGGGGCGGTCAGCGGGTGAGGCCGCCCAGAGGGGCGACGGTGATGCCGGATGTCTCGCACACCCAGGCCGGGTCGGGTCCGCCCAGCTCGGGATGGATGTAGAGGGCGTGCGGGTCGAGCTGGTCGCAGGCCCGGCACAGCGGCCAGCGCCCGGTGTCCTCGAGCAGGGCGTCCTGCACGTCCTGGGCGATCAACCCGGCGACGTACTGCTTGCCCTCCTCCCACTGCGTGGTCCACCACCGCCGGGTGGTGACCGAGGCCTCCAACGCCGAGACCGACGCGGGGTTCGCCGCGGCGGTGGCCTCCAGGTCGTGCAACACGAGGGCGCGGGCGGTCAGGAGTGCGTCGGTCTGGGGGTCGTCGGGTGTCACGATGTCCATTGTGAGCACGGATCAAAGCCTGGGGCACGCGGAGCACCTCCGCGCACCCCTCCTGGAAGTGGTGGTGCTCCATCCTCGCGACGTCGTGGGAGCGCACGAGGGCGGCGCGGACCGGCTCCTGGTCGTCGACGGCATCGGGTCGGGCGTGGGGTCCAGCGGCCTCTCGGCCGAGCCGGAGACGGTGTCCGCGGTGTGCAAGGAGACCGACCTGCCGGTGCGGGCGATGCTGCGGCTCGACGGGTCCTTCACCACCACCGGGGGCGAGCTGAGCCGGCTGGTGGGCCTCGGTCAGGACTACCTCGGCGTCGGCGCCGAGGGGGTCACGTTCGGCTTCCTCGACGCCGACCTCAACGTCGACGTGCAGGTGTGCGAGCACCTGGCGACCGCGCTCGAGGCGCCGTGGACGTTCCACCGGGCCTTCGACGCCTCGCTCGAGACCTCGCTGGCCTGGCGCCGGGTGCGTCAGCTGCCGGGGCTCGATGCCGTGCTGTCGGCCGGCTCGTCGCGCGGACTCGAGGCCGGGCATGACGAGCTCACCGACCGGGCCATGGCCGACCCCGAGATCGCGCGGCTGCTGATGGCCGGCGGCGGCCTGCAGGGCGAGCACGTCCCGTGGCTGGTGCGGGCCGGTGTGCGGCAGTTCCAGGTCGCCTCGTCGGTGCGACCGGGTGGCTCCTGGAAGGCGCACGTCGAGGCGGGGCACGTGCGTGCCTGGCGGATGCTGCTCGACGACGCCTGCGACCTCGCCCGGGGGCTGACACCGTGGCGGTCCACCGGGTGGGGTAGGTGACGCTGCTGATCGACCCGCCGAACTCCCCGGGTCACGGTCGGCTCTGGTCTCACCTGGCCAGCGACACGTCGTACGACGAGCTGCACCGGTTCGCGCAGTCGCTCGGCATCCCGCAGCGCGGCTTCGACCGGGACCACTACGACATCCCCGCCGAGCGCTACGACGCCGTGGTGGGCGCGGGTGCGACGCCGGTCTCGAGCCGAGAGCTGATCTCGCGGCTCAAGGACGCCGGCCTGCGTCGGCGCAAGGCGCAGGCCCTGGCACCGCGCAAGGCCGGCCGCACGCTGGTGCGAGCGCCCCGGCTACGCCCCGGTGACCGGGTCGCGGTCGTCTCACCGTCGGGGCCGGTGCCGGCCGAGCGGCTGGCGGCGGGCCTCGAGGTGCTCGCCTCCTGGGGGCTCGAGCCGGTCGTGCTCGACCACGCCCGGGGGCGGCACGACCGGTTCGGCTACCTGTCGGCCGACGACGCGGCCCGGGCCGACGACCTGACGAGGGCCTGGTGCGACCCCCGGGTGCGCGCGGTGGTCTGCGCCCGAGGCGGGTACGGCGCGCAGCGAATGGTCGACCTGCTGGACTGGGAGTCGTTGGCGGCGGCCGGCCCGAAGGTGCTCGTCGGTTTCTCGGACGTGACCGCGCTGCACCAGGCCTTCGCGGCCCGGCTCGGGCTCTCGACGGTGCACGGCCCGGTGGTCTCGAGCCTCGGACGTGCCGACGAGGAGTCCCGGGTGCAGCTGCGCGCGTTGCTGCTCGACGCCACGGCAGGCATCTCGCTGACGCCGGCGCCGGCGAGCACGCTGGTCGGCGGAACCGCCGAGGGGGTGCTGGTCGGCGGCAACCTGTCCCTGCTCGCCTCCGAGGTCGGCACCCGCAACTGTCTGCCGGCCGCCGAGTCCATCGCGGTGCTGGAGGACGTCACCGAGGAGCTCTACCGGCTCGACCGGCTGCTCACCCAGCTGCTGCGCTCCGGCTGGTTCGACGGGGTCCGCGGCATCGTGCTCGGCGACTTCTCGCAGGGTGCCTCCGCCGAGTCCGTGGCCGCGCTCGCCGGTGACCGGCTCGCGCCCCTCGGTGTGCCGATGGTGGCCGGCGTGCCGGTCGGTCACCGGGCGCGCAACCTGGCCTTCCCGCTCGGCGTGCCCGCGGTCCTCGATGCGGACGCGGGCACGCTCGTGCTCCGGGAGGCGGCCCTGGTCTAGGAGAAGACCGGCACCCGGTCGCCGAGCACGGCCCGCTCGTCGGCGGTGGGCTCGGTGCGACCGGTCGCCACCAGGGCGTAGCGCTCGTCGGTCCACGCCGACGGGGCCGGGGTGCCGAGCAGGCCGTCGAGCACCCGCCGGACCTCGCGCAGGCCGCTCGTCGCCGGGCGAGCCGCCTCGGGCAGCCCGACCAGCAGGTCGAGGTGGTGGACGGTGGCCTCCACCCCCAGGGTGCTCAGCAGGTCGCCGCCCCGCAGCACGTGGCCCTGGGTGCGCACGCACTGCTCCGGGTCCGCGTGCAGCGCGGCGTGGAGCACGGCGTGCGCGCTCTCCGCGTGCAGGGCGCGCAGCTGCTCCCAGTCCAGAAACATGCTCGCCGCGACCCGCGTGTGACGTCGACCCCTGGCGGCGGCCTCGGGGTCGGGCGTCCAGTCCGCCCAGTAGGTCACGGCGTCCCGGTCGGGAGCCGCGACGGTCGGCGTGTGCAGCGCCACCAGCGCACGCCGGGCGTCGGCGAGGCAGTGGTGGGTCAGGTCGCGCACGGCCCACCCGCGACAACCCGTCGGGCGCCACGACTGCTCCTCGCTTACGCGGGCGAGCACCCCCAGCAGGGTGTCGTAGGCGTCGGAGAACGCCGTCATCGCGCTGTCTCCTCGAGGTGGGCCAGCTCCTGCTCGACGTTGGCGCGTGCTGGCCGCTCCCAGCGCTCCCGGGCCGCCGCGGTGTGGAACAGCGTCGGCTTGGCGAGCAGGTCGCGCAGTACCGCGGCCCGGCCGGCGGCGAAGTCGGCATCGTTGACCCGGGCGTGCTCCGCCCGGACGCCGTTGACGTACGACGAGTACCGGTCGGCCGGGGCCGCCAGCACGGCCAGGTCGGCGTCGCACAGCACCTGCGCCGCGTGGTCGTCATCGCCGGGTCGGTGGTCTGCGGTCACCCGGACCAGTCGGGCGACCTCCATGGCCAGCGGCCCGTCCAGCTCGGCCTCCGCCAGCCGGGCCGAGCGCTCCTCGTCGTCCGGCCCTCCGTCGTAGACCGCGTCGTGGAACCAGGCCGCGACCAGCACCGCCTCCCGGGCCGGGTCGTCCCCGCCCATCAGGTCCTCGACGTGTCCGAGCACCTCGGCCAGGTGCTGCCGGTCGTGGTAGCGACGGGCGGGGTCGTCGTATGCCTGCTCCAGCCGCACCCGGAGCTCGGCCGCGAGCCGGGTCGGCCAGTACCGGGCGAGGTCGCTCACCGGGCGATCATCGCACCCGGCTCAGACGGTCTCGCTCTCCAGCAGCTCCTTGACGGTGGCGAGGTTCGCGCGGACGGTGCGTGTCTGGGTGCGGATCACGAGGGGTTCCGCGATCCGGCCGAAGACGCCCCCGAGCCCGCGTGCTGCGGTGAGGTGGTAGTCGAGCCTGGTCCGGCCCTCCTCCTCGGTCAGCTCGAGACGGATCTCGAACGGCACCTTGCCGGTGACCGTCTTGAACGTCATGCGGCGGTCGGCCACGAACTCCGTGCACTCGGTGATCCAGGCGAAGTCCCGCCCCAGAATGTTGGTCGCCCCCTCCCACCGGGTGCCCACGGCGGGCTCCTCGTTGCCGAGCTGGTCGGACTTCACGACCGAGGCGTCGTAGACCGAGGCGTTCTCCCCGTCGGAGATGAAGTCGAAGACGTCCGCGATGGGACGGTTGATCGTCACCGAGTCGTGGATCGTCGGCATGTGCACCCCCTCGCGGCGCGAATCGAACGGAGGTGTTCCCCGCTTCCCCCCTGGCTACTCTCGGATTCTCCGTCCCCGCGCGGAGGGACGCGAACCTTTGTAGGTAAAAGTTTGCCCGGCCGTGCGTCCCGGCCCCCCGGAGATGACACCCTGTGCGGTCACCCGGCAGCTGTTCCCGGTCCTCCGTCTCGCCGGTCCGACCGCGCCGCGCGCCCGTGTCCGGCGATGCCCCGACGGGGGTACGGCGTCAGGCGGCGGCGATGTCGTCGGCGTCGACGATGCGGTAGGCGTACCCCTGTTCGGCGAGGAACCGCTGCCGGTGCTGGGCGAAGTCCGCGTCGACGGTGTCGCGGGAGACGATCGCGTAGAAGCGGGCGGAACGCTTGTCCTGCTTGGGCCGCAGCAGTCGCCCGAGCCGCTGCGCCTCCTCCTGCCGGGAGCCGAACGACCCCGAGACCTGGATGGCGACGGCGGCCGAGGGCAGGTCGACGGAGAAGTTCGCCACCTTCGAGACCACCAGCAGGTCGATCTCGCCGTGCCGGAAGGCGTTGAAGAGCCGCTCGCGCTCCTTGACCTTCGTCTCGCCCTTGATCACCGGGGCGCCCAGCCGTTCGCCGATCTCGTCGAGCTGGTCGATGTACTGCCCGATCACCAAGGTGGGCTCGCCCCGGTGCTTCTCCACGAGCTCCTCGACGAGCTGCGTCTTGGCAGCGGTGCACGAGGCCAGCCGGTAGCGCTCGTCCGGCTCGGCGGTCGCGTAGACGAAGCGCTCACCCTCCGGCAGGGTGACGCGCACCTCGACGCAGTCCGCCGGAGCGATGTAGCCCTGGGCCTCGATGTCCTTCCACGGGGCGTCGTACCGCTTGGGGCCGATCAGCGAGAACACGTCGCCCTCGCGCCCGTCCTCGCGGATCAGGGTGGCGGTCAGTCCGATGCGGCGCCGGGCCTGGAGGTCCGCGGTCATCCGGAAGATCGGGGCGGGCAGCAGGTGCACCTCGTCGTAGATGACCAGGCCCCAGTCCTTGGCGTCGAAGAGCTCGAGGTGGGCGTAGACCCCCTTCCGGCGGGTCGTCATCACCTGGTAGGTGGCGATCGTGACCGGCCGGATCTCCTTCTTCGTGCCGGAGTACTCCCCGATCTCCTCCTCGGTCAGGGTGGTGCGCCGGATCAGCTCGTCCTTCCACTGGCGGGCCGAGACGGTGTTGGTCACGAGGATCAGCGTGGTGGCCTGAGCCTGCGCCATCGCGGCCGCGCCGACCAGGGTCTTGCCGGCGCCGCAGGGCAGCACGACGACCCCGGACCCGCCGTGCCAGAACGACTCCGCGGCCTCCTGCTGGTAGCCGCGCAGCGTCCAGTCACGCTGGTCGAGCGCGATCGCGTGTGCCTCTCCGTCGACGTACCCGGCGTAGTCCTCGGCGGGCCAGCCCAGCTTGAGCAGCGCCTGCTTGAGGTTCCCGCGCTGGGAGGGGTGTACGACGACCGTCGCGTCGTCGACACGGGTGCCCACCATGGGGGCGATCTTCTTGGCGCGCAGCACCTCCTCGAGCACCGGCCGGTCGATGCTGGTGAGCACCAGGCCGTGCGTCGGGTGCTTGTCGAGGCGCAGCCGGCCGTAACGGGCCATCGTCTCGGCGATGTCGACGAGCAGCGCGTGCGGCACGGCGTAACGGCTGTAGGCCAGCAGCGTGTCGACGACCTGCTCGGCGTCGTGCCCGGCGGCGCGAGCGTTCCAGAGGCCGAGCGGGGTCAGCCGGTAGGTGTGAATGTGCTCCGGCGACCGCTCGAGCTCGGCGAACGGTGCGATCGCCTTGCGGCAGTCGACCGCTTGCTCGTGGTCCACCTCGAGGAGCAGCGTCTTGTCGGACTGGACGATCAGCGGACCGTCGGTCATGGGCGCTGCCCCGTCGCGACCAGGGCAGCGGCCTCGCGCTGCCGGGCGCGGTAGGCCGCCACGTTGGCCCGCGAGGAGCATCGGTCCGAGCAGTAGCGGCGCGACTGGTTCGGGGAGGTGTCGACGAAGACGTGGCTGCAGCCGGTGGCGTCGCAGACCCCGAGTCGGGTGGGTCCCAGCTCGCAGACGAGCATCGAGAGCCCCATCAGCGACTCCGCGACCAGCAGCTCGGAGACCGAGGACTGCCGGTCCGCCACGTGCAGGTGCCAGCGCCCCGGCCCGCCCTGGCTGCCGTGCCCGGCGATGACGGGGGTCACGGGATGCTTGGCGAGCAGCGCGTTGAGCTGGTCGACGACCGCGTGCTCGTCGCCGTCGTTGGACGCCTCGAAGACCGCACGGAGCTCGCGGACGAACCGCCGGAGGGCCGAGACGTCGCGCTCGACCACCGCGTCGTGCAACCAGGCGCGCTCGTCGAGGAAGTGGATCAGGTGCGCGGCATCGCCGAGATCGGCGTTGACCAACCCGGCGGACCGGTCCGCGTAACGAACGAAGTCCATCAGTGGATCTTACGCAGCGGACCCAACCGCGGCAGGGCACGGTGGGTGCGGACGGGGCATGCTCGACAGATGGGCAAATCGGGCATTTAGGGTGTAACTCGTCGACGGCTCTGGTGGACTGGTCCCCACACCTCCTCGGCTCCCCCGGCCGCGGAGAGAGCGCCGAGGAGCGTGGGCATGCGTGCGTCGCGGTGGCTACTGGTCGCCATGCTGGGAGTGCTCGGTGCTTACCTGTGGCTGCTCGGACCGGCCCACCCCCATGCCCCGGCATGGTTTCGCGACCTGGTGCTCGGAAACCTGGTCTTCCTGCTTCCTTCGGCGCTGCTGCTGTGCTGGGCCTACGAGCGTCCGGAGACGCGGCGCTGGGCCCTCCCGGTGGCTGCCGGCATCTTCTCGTTCTTCGCGGGAAACGTGTACTACCTGGTCAAGGACGCGACCGGAGGTCTGGCCTTCCCCTCGCTCGCCGACGCCGGCTACCTGGCCACCTATCCCTTCCTGCTCACCGGCCTGCTGCTCGCGGTGCGCGCGCACCTGCGAGGTGCCCGGCTGATCGTGGCCCTGGACGGCTTCGCGGGATTCCTCGCCGGGGCCTCGCTGGCGGTGTGGGCGGTCGCGCCACTGATCGACGGGGCCTGGGACGGCTCGTTGACCGTCGCCCTCACGCTCGCCTACCCCTCGTTCGACATCCTGCTGGTCTCGGTCGCGCTCGGCGCACTCGCCATCGCGGGGGTCGACCGCGGGCGTCGCTACCTGGTCTGGGTCCTCGGCATGATCCTGTTCGCGATGGCCGACGTGGTCTACGCCTACCGGGTCGCCTTCGACACCTACCAGGTCGGCACCATCCTCGACGGAGCCTGGGCCGTGGGGCTGGCCGTCATCGCCCTCGGCACGATCGCCATGCACGGCTCCCCGGCTCGCAGCGGGAGCTCGGCTCACCCTTCGGGCACGTCCCCCACCCTTCCTGGCCGTCGCTCCCTGGCTGTCGTCGCCGTCGCGGCGTGCGCGGCCGTCGTGGTGCTCGCGGCCGCGCCGGCGTGGTCGGACCGGACGCTTCCCTCGGCGCTGCCGCTGGCGACCCTGACGGTGTGCGGGATGCGGTTCCTGCTCGCCTTCCGGCAGCTCCGCGAGCTGGCCGCCGTACGGCAGCAGGCGCTGACCGACGAGCTGACCGGTGCCGCGAACCGGCGGGCGCTCTACGCCGCGCTCGATGACCGGCTCGCCCGTCAGGGCGGCGACGAGTCGTCGTCGAGGTCCCTGCCGGGCGGCGGCTGCAGCCTCGCCCTGATCGACCTCGACCACTTCAAGGAGGTCAACGACTCGTTCGGGCACGCCGCGGGCGACGCGCTGCTGCGGGCGGTCGTCGACCGGTTCGAGACCGCCCTGGACCAGCTGGCGACCCCCCACCTGCTGGCCCGGTTGGGCGGCGACGAGTTCGCGGTCCTGCTGCCCGAGGTCGACTCCGGGGAGTCCGCGATGGCCTGTGGGCTTGCCTTGCAGGCGGGGCTGGTGGAGCCTGTCGTCCTCGACGACGTGGTGCTGCACGTGCGCGCCAGCATCGGCCTGGCCCTCGCGCCCGAGCACGCGGAGACGCGCAGCGACATGCTCTTCGCCGCCGACGCCGCGATGTACGCCGCGAAGACCTCGGCGGACTCGGTGAGCCTCTACTCGCCGGCAGCGGTGGGCGACCGGCGCAAGCGGCTCGAGGTGGCCGAGGACCTGTACTCCGCGCTGGCCCGCGGCGAGCTCACGGTGGAGTACCAGCCGATCATGACCGCCGGCGGTCACCTCCAGGGAGCCGAGGCGCTGGTCCGCTGGGACCACCCGACGCGGGGGCGGCTCTCACCGGCGGAGTTCCTGGAGGTCGCCGAGCGCTACCGGCTGACGCCCAGCATCGCCGCCCGGGTGCTCGACGTGGCGCTCGCCGACCTCGGTCGCTGGCGAGGTGCCGGGACGATGGTCCGGATGTCGGTGAACGTCTCGGCCTCCGACCTGCGCGACGACGCCCTCGTCGACATCGTCGCGTCCGCCCTGCTCAAGCACGGCATACCTCCGTCGGTGCTGACCATCGAGATCACCGAGACCGCGATGATGAGCGACCCGTTGATGGCGCGGAGCGTGATGGCCGCGTTGCACGAGCTCGGGGTGCAGCTCGCCATCGACGACTACGGCACCGGGTACAGCTCGCTGGAGTACCTCCTCAAGCTGCCGATCAACGAGATCAAGCTCGACCGGGCGTTCTCCGCGCACCTGGTCGACGAGCTGCGCTCGGTGGCGATCGTGCGCTCCACCGTCGACCTCACCCACGCCCTCGGGCTGCGGATGGTCGCGGAGGGCGTGGAGAACGAGCACACGCTCGGGATCCTGCAGGAGCTCGAGTGCGACCTCGTCCAGGGCTGGCACCTCGGCCGCCCCATGCCCGCGGAGGCCTTCGAGGCGTTCGTGGCCGCGCGGTTAACCCCCGACTCGCTTCCCCCCGCTGCCGCCCCCCGCTGAGGCGTCTGGTTCTGCGAGCTTGTCCACAGCTGGTTCCGCAGAACCAGACGCCTCGGCCGGGTTTGCGGCGCAGAACGGGACGCCTCGGCCGGGTTTGCGGCGCAGAACGGGACGCCTCAGCGGGAGGGGAGGCGGCGGACGGCGGTGATGCGGTGGACCGCGAAGGAGCGGACGTCCTCGGTGCGGTGGTCGTAGGCCGAGAGCCAGCCGGCCTCGACGCGCACCGGGTCGACGACGCGCTCGACGGTCGAGCCGTGGTTGTCGACGTAGGCCAGCCACACGCTCTCCCCGGCCTCCACGGACTCGCGCAGCAGCGCCAGCGTGGACGCCGGGGTGGTCGGCTCGCTGGCGCGCAGTGCGGGCGCCGGGCGGGTGGCGGCGGCCCGGTCGCCGGCCCGGATGGCGGTCACGGTCGAGGCGATCCGCGCCGAGCGCCGCGCCGCCGCTCTCGGGTCCGGGGGCGCCGTGAGGTCGGTGTCGTCGCGGGGGCGGGGCGTCCGGGCGCGCTGCGACTCCCGGCGGGCCAGCCGGACGGTCCCGTCGGCGGCCTCCACCACCGGTGCCGAACCGAGCTCGCGCAGCAGCGGCAGGAGTACGTCGACGGGCACGTCGCTGACGACGACGGTCGGCGCGATCCGGCGCAGCCGCAGGGGGCCCGCGCGGGGATGGTGGACGAGCTCGGTCAGCGCAGCCTCGTCGTCGCTGCGCAGGAACGCCTCGGCGGCGCCCACCCGGACCGTGCCGAACCGGCGCGAGACGTCGTCGACGAGGTAGGCGAGCGCCTGCGGCACCGGCGTACGCGAGGCCGAGGCCAGGAAGTCGTGCACCTCGGCGGCCGACCAGCCGGAGTCGAAGGCGCGACGCACGGACTGCTCGCTGAACCGGTAGACCGTCGCCCCGCCACGCGACTCGATGTCCGCGACGGTGGCGAGGTGACGCGCGAGCTCGCGCTCCAGCGGCCCGGGCGCCACCGCGGTGAGGTCGGCCTGCAGCAGCACATGGTCGACCGGTGACGGCAGCAGTGGCTCGAGTGCCGCGGCGGCCGTGGGCACCGGGTCCTCGCCCAGCAGCGCGCGCCCGTGGGCCGCGACCCCACCCAGCGCGGTCACGCCCACGGCGGCGGACTCCTCGACCACCCACGCCACCGCCTGCGCTCGTCCCCCGGGGCGACGGGGACGTAGCCAGGTGAGCCGCTCGACCAGCGAGGGGACGCCCGTGCCGGGCGCGAGCACGGAACCGGCCGAGAGCGCCGACAGCTCGCGGAGCACGGCGCGGCGGGTCTCCGGGAGCCAGGCGCGATCCAGGTCCGGGGTGAGCGCGTTGACGGGCTTGGGACGGGCTCCCGAGCCGGCGGCGGGGGTGTCGCGACCGCCGACCAGGCCGACGAGCCGCGGCGACTCCAGCCAGGCCAGGGCGAGCCGGCCCCACCGCACACCCGCCGGGGCGGCGCTCCAGAGGTCGAACGCATCGGTGGGCAGCCACACCGACTCGCCCGCACGGCCGGTCCCGACCGCCAGCAGGCCGGCCGCCTTCGCGATCTCGACGTGCACCGCGGCGGCGCGCTCGTCGAGGTGCAGCAGGTCGGCGGCGGCCTTGAGGTCGCGCACGGCGAGGCCGCCGGTGCGCAACGCGGCCGGCGCTGTGCCACCCCAGTGCTCGAGCAGCAGCTCGACGCGACGCACAAGCTCGAAGGCCGCCCCGGCCGCGGTCCGGTCGACCAGCAGCGGGTCGCGCGAGGAGGTCGCGAGCTCCGGCTCGAGGTCGGCCGGCTCGCGGGTGGTGTGCCCGCGCAGGCAGATCGCCACCTCGCGGGGGACCGCGACGTGACGGCGGTCGCGGGCGACCAGCAGGCAGCGGGCGAGCAGCTGGTCGACCGGTCCGCCCCCGGCCCCGAGGGACGTCGAGCGCTCGGTGGACTCGACGACGCCGTCCTTGCCCTCCCGGTCCAGGTGCTCGAGGATCGCGCGTGCCCGCTCGTCGACCTGCCCCAGCAGGGTGGTGACCACGTCGCGACGGGCGAGCAGGGCGGCGACGGCCGCGACGTCGTCATGGCGGTCGCCGCTGGGCGTGAGCCCGAGATCGCAGGCGAGCTCGTGCACCCGGGCCGGGCCGTACCCCGAGAGCAGCGTCGCCGCCGCCGGTCCCAGTCCGCTGACCGTGGTGCCGACGATGTCCTCGAGGCTGCTCAGTGCCCGCAGCGAGTCGTCGGTCCCCCACAGCAGGCCGATCCCGCGCAGCCGGTCGAGCGCGGCGTCCACGGCGGCGGGCGCGGCGTGGACGACCTCACGCAGGCGCGTCGCGGACGCCGTGCCGCCGAGCGCGAGCGCGGCGTCGAGGACCGTCAGCTCGAGGCGGGTGAGCTCGTCGACCGCTCGGAGCACCGAGGCGCGCGTGCCGGCGCGCGAAGCCAGCTGGGAGCTGTCCTGCGGCGTGGGCGCCGCGAGGTCCGGACGCTCGGCGAGCAGCCGCGAGACCGCCTCGTCGGACCAGCCGCGCAGCTGGTCGGCGAGAGTGCGGGGCGCATCCTGCTGGGACGTGGACATCCGCTCCACGATACCGGCCGGCCGCTGCTCGTCGTGCGGACAGCCCCCGATGCGCCGTCGGCCCGCCGCAACCGATGACAGGATGGGCGCCATGCCGGTGCTGCGGGAACGCGACGTCTGACGATGTCCTCGGACGACTTCCTCGACCTGCTGTACGCCGAGGCCCCCCGCGAGGCCTTCGACGCCGTGGTGACGGCCGCCGTGGACGACGGGGTCACCGGCGAGGAGCTGGAGCGGGTCCGGGAGCACTGCACCGTCGCCCTGCGGCTGCGCGAGCAGACCGAGCGCCTGCGGCAGCGGGAGGCGGAGATGTCCGCGCTCTACGAGACCGCCAACGACCTCACCGCGATCCGCGACGTCGACGCGATCCTCGCCGCCATCGTGCGCCGAGCCCGGTCCCTGCTCGCCGCGGACATGACCTACCTGTCCCTCAACGACGAGAAGGAGGGTGCGTCGTACATGAGGGTCACCGAAGGCGCCCTCACCGCGGAGTTCCGACGCCTGCGGCTGCCGCTCGGCACCGGGCTGCTCGGGCTCGTGGCGCAGACCGGAGAGCCGTACTACACCGAGGACTACCAGAACGACGAGCGCTTCCTGCACCGCGAGTTCATCGACTCCGCCGTCGAGGGCGAGCAGATCCGGGCGATCCTCGGCGTCCCGCTGAGTGTCGAGGGGAAGGTCATCGGCGCCCTGCTCGCGGTGCACCGCAACGTGCGGCCGTTCCCGCCGGGCGAGGTCTCGCTGCTGATGTCCTTCGCGGCGCACGCCGCCGTCGCCCTGGAGAACGCCCGGCTGTTCGAGGCCATCGACCAGGCGAACCGTCAGGTGCGCGCGCAGGCCGAGGCGGTCTCGGTCGCGGCCGAGGCGCACGACCGGCTGACCCACGTGCTGCTGCACGGAGGCGGTGTGCCCGAGGTCGCGGGCGTGCTCGCCTCCGTGCTGCACGGGTCCGTCGCGGTGTTCGACAGCGAGGGGCACCTGGTCGCCGGCTCCGGGCCGGCCGCGCTGCCCGAGGCGCTCGCGGGGTCGGTGCGCGAGGCGCGTGCCTCCGGCAAGAGCATCGAGGTCGAGTCGCCGCCGTCGTACCTCGCCGTGGCGCTGGCCGGCACCGAGCACCTGGGGACGCTGCTGCTGCACGCCGTGACCTCGGCGCCGGGGGCGGCCGCTCGCCGCACCCTCGAGCGCGGCGCCCTGGTCACCGCGCTGGTGCTGCTGTTCAGCCGGTCGGTCGCCGAGGCCGAGGAGCGCGTGCGCGGCGAGCTGCTGAGCGACCTGCTGGACCGCAGCGACGTCGACGAGGCCCGGCTGCGCGAGCGCGCCCGACGGCAGGGGGCGGACCTCGACGGCACGTGCTCGGTGGCCGTCGCGCTGGTGGAGGGCGTGGAACGGCACCGTGCCGCCCAGCTCGCCGCCCGGCTGGCGGGCGAGCTGCGGGGACTGGCCGGTGAGCACGAGGGCCGGATCGTCGTGGTCGCGCCCTGCGACGACCCGCTGATGCTCGGTCGTCGGCTCTCGGAGCGGATCGAGTCGGCAGGCGGGCACGCCACGGTCGGCGCCGCGGCCGCCGAGCCCGGTCCGGCCGGCGTCTCAGCCGCCCACCTGGAGGCCCGCCGCTGCCTGGAGACGCTGCTGACGCTGGGCCGCGCGGGGGAGGTCAGCGACCCCGCGGGGCTCGGGCTGGCGCGGCTGCTGCTCGGTCAGAACGGACCCGAGGAGCTGGACGCCTTCATCGAGGCGATGGTCGGCCCGGTGCTCGCGTACGACGCCCGGCGCGGCACCGGCCTGGTCGCGACGCTGGACGCGTGGTTCGCCTCCGGGGCGCGGCCGGCCGAGACCGCCAAGCGGCTGCACGTCCACCCGAACACCGTCGCGCAGCGGCTCGACCGGGTGGCGACGCTGCTCGGCGACGACTGGCGCGACCCGACGCGCGCGCTCGACGTCCAGCTCGCCCTGCGGCTCTGCCGGCTTCGCTCCCGCTGACTCACGGAAGGCTGCAGTCACACAGGACTCCGGGGTTTATGTGATCTGGACCCATGTCGTCGGGGAGCGGGGCGGCCTAGCGTCGCCCACATGACCCAGCGCACCCACACCACCGCCGCGGACCACGAGCCGCTGAGCGGGCGCACCGCCCTGGTCACGGGCGGGGCGAGCGGCATCGGCCGAGCCGTCGCGCAGCGACTCGCGGCCCTCGGCGCCCAGGTCACGGTGCTCGACCGTGACGAGGCGGGCGCCAAGCAGGTCGCCAGCGACATCGGGGGCGCCTTCCTGACCGCCGACCTCGCCGACGGTGCCGCCATCGACGCGCTCGGCCTCGGCAGCGACGTGCACGCCGACATCCTGGTCAACAACGCGGGCGTGCAGCACGTGGCGCCCGTGCAGGACTTCGACCCCGAGAGGTTCGCGTTCATCCAGCGGTTGATGCTCGAGGCGCCCTTCCGGCTCGCCCGCGCGCTGCTGCCCGGCATGTACGACCGCGGCTGGGGCCGGCTCGTCCACGTCTCGTCCGTGCACGGCCACCGCGCGTCGCCGTACAAGGCGGCCTACGTCGCCGCCAAGCACGGTCTCGAAGGACTCTCCAAGGTGATCGCCCTGGAGGCGGCGGGCACCGGCGTCACCAGCAACACGGTGTGCCCGGGCTACGTCCGCACCCCGCTGGTCGAGGGACAGATCGCCGACCAGGCACGCACCCACGGCATCGGCGAGGACGAGGTCCTCGACGACGTACTGCTCGCAAGGACCCCGGTCAAGCGGCTCGTCGAGCCCGCGGAGGTGGCCGACCTGGTCGCCTTCCTCTGCGGACCCGGCACCGACTCGATGACCGGCAGCTCATTTCTGATGGACGGCGGCTGGACCGCCGCATGAGAGGACAGCAACACATGACCACCCACACCCAACCCACGAACAGCCCGGGCACGTCCCGCGGCCCGACGTCGATCGCCAAGGTGGTCTTCGCCAGCCTGGTGGGCACCGCCGTCGAGTGGTACGACTTCTTCCTCTACGGATCGGCCGCCGCGCTGGTCTTCGGCGCGCTCTTCTTCCCGGAGTCCGACCCGGTCACCGGGACGCTGCTCGCCTTCGGCACCTACGCCCTGGGCTTCGTCGCCCGTCCGCTGGGCGGCGTGGTCTTCGGTCACTTCGGTGACCGGGTGGGGCGCAAGAAGATGCTGGTCGTCTCGCTGATGATGATGGGCATCGCGACGTTCGCCATCGGGCTGCTGCCGACGTACGCCAGCATCGGTATCGCGGCTCCCCTCCTGCTGCTGGTCTGCCGGCTCCTGCAGGGCTTCGCCGTCGGCGGCGAGTGGGGCGGCGCGGTGCTGATGGCCGCCGAGCACGGTGACCCGGAACGACGCGGCTTCTGGTCCTCGTGGCCGCAGGCCGGTGTCCCGCTGGGCAACCTGCTCGCGACCGGCGTGCTGTTCCTGCTCGCCGCGGTGCAGAGCGACGCGACCTTCCAGGCGTGGGGCTGGCGCATCCCGTTCCTGCTCTCGGCCGTCCTGGTGGGCATCGGGCTCTACGTCCGGCTGCAGCTCGAGGAGTCCCCGGTGTTCTCCGAGGCGAAGGCGCAGATCGCGGAGAAGAAGCAGGCCTCCTCCCACATGCCGATCCTGGAGGTGATCCGGACCTACCCCAAGGAGGTCCTGATCGCGATGGGCATGCGCATGGCGGAGAACATCTCCTACTACGTCTTCACGATCGTGGTGCTGACCTACGCCAAGGAGTTCGCCAAGGTCGGCACGGACCTGATCCTGCAGATGCTGCTGATCGCCGCTGCGTTCCAGTTCTTCCTGATCCCCGCCCTCGGCGCGCTCTCGGACCGGGTCGGTCGTCGTCCGCTGTACCTGGTGGGTGCGATCGGGGTCGCCGTGTGGTCGTTCTTCTTCTTCGACCTGGTCGGGTCCGAGAGCTCCGGAAAGGTCTTCCTGGCGATCGCGGTCGCGCTCTTCTTCCACTCGCTGATGTACGCCCCGCAGGCGGCCTTCTTCTCCGAGCTGTTCGGCACCTCGGTCCGCTACACCGGCGCATCGGTGGGCTACCAGCTGGCGTCCATCTTCGCCGGGGCACTGGCGCCGATCATCGCGGTCAAGCTGCTGGCGACCGGTGACGGCAACAACACGACGGCGGTGGCCCTCTACGTCACGGCCGCGTCGGTGCTGACCCTCATCGCGGTGCTGTTCGCGAAGGAGACCCGCAACTCCTCGCTGCACCACGACCGAGTGGTGCGTACGGCGCACAGCGAGGTCTGAGCCGACCTCGCGCCACGGGCCCCGCCGCGACACCGGCGGGGCCCGTCGGCGTCGCTACAGTGGGCCACTCTCATGTCCCACGTCTGGTACGTCAGCTACGGCTCCAACATGTCCGCGGCCCGGCTCGCCTGCTACATCGAGGGCGGTGTGCCGCCCGGCGGCACCCGGGAGAACCCCGGCGCCCGCGACCGGACGCTGCCCGTGCGCAGCATCCCGGTCGACCTGCCCGGGACGGTGTACTTCGCCGGGGAGTCGCCGCAGTGGGGCGGAGGCGTGGCGTTCTACGACCACGCGAGGCCCGGTCCCGCGGCGGCCCGCGGCTACCTGGTGACGGCCGAGCAGCTCGCCGACATCGCGGCCCAGGAGATGTACCGGCTGCCGCGGGCCGACGACCCGCTCGCCGACCTGGTGCGCTCGCCGCTCACGGACGGACGGCACCGACTCGGACCGGGGCGCTACGAGACGCTGCTCGAGGTCGGCCGGCACGACGGGCTGCCGCTGCTCACGTTCACCTCGCCCCACGGGCTGGAGCACGTCGAGCAGACGCGTCCTGCGGAGGCCTACCTGTCGATGGTGCGGACCGGGCTGCGCGAGTCGCGGGGGTGGGACGACGACCGGATCGCGTCGTACCTGGAGACGATCCTCCCCAAGGTCGCCGACGCGGGCTGACCCCCCCGGGCGCCGCGATTCCTCCACCCCCGAGGGGTAGGCGGGGCGGAGGTCGCTCACTACCCTGCGAGGCATGGAGTCCTACGACCACGGTGAGACCAGCCCGGCTCTGCTCGAGGAGACGATCGGCGCGAACTTCGAGCGCATCGCGGCCGAGCACGCCGGGCGCGAGGCGTTGGTCGAGGTGGCCTCCGGGCGGCGCTGGACCTACGCGTCGCTGAACGCCGACGTCGACGCGCTGGCCCGGGGACTGGTGGCCGCCGGCATCGCCAAAGGGGACCGGGTCGGCATCTGGGCGCCGAACTGCGCCGAGTGGACGCTCGTCCAGTACGCCACCGCGAAGGTGGGCGCGATCCTCGTCAACGTCAACCCTGCCTACCGCACGCACGAGCTCGCCTACGCGCTCAACCAGTCCGGCATGCGGCTGCTGTTCAGCGCGGAGTCGTTCAAGTCGAGCGACTACCGGGCCATGGTCGACGAGGTGCGTCACGACACCCATGCGCTGGAGCGTGTCGTCTACCTCTCCACCCAGGAGTGGACCGACTTCGTCGCCGCAGGCAGGGAGCTCCCCGACGACGCGGTGCCCGAGCGGATGAGCACGCTGGAGCCCGGCGACCCGATCAACATCCAGTACACCTCGGGCACCACCGGCTACCCCAAGGGCGCGACGCTGAGCCACCGCAACATCTTGAACAACGGCTTCTTCGTCACCGAGACGATCAACTTCACCGAGCAGGACCGGCTGGCCATCCCGGTGCCCTTCTACCACTGCTTCGGGATGGTGATGGGCAACCTCGGCTGCACCACCCACGGGGCCTGCATGGTGATCCCCGCGCCCGGCTTCGACCCCGAGGTGACGTTGAGAGCCGTCCAGGACGAGGCCTGCACCGGCGTGTACGGCGTGCCGACGATGTTCATCGCGATGCAGAACCACCCCGACTTCGCGTCCTTCGACCTCTCCACGCTGCGGACCGGGATCATGGCGGGGTCGATCTGCCCGGTCGAGGTCATGAAGCGGTGCGTCAACGACATGCACATGGCGGAGGTGTCGATCGCCTACGGGATGACCGAGACGTCGCCGGTCTCGACCCAGACCCGCAGCGACGACGACCTCGACCGCCGTACGACGACCATCGGCCGGGTCCACCCGCACGTCGAGATCAAGGTGATCGACCCGACGAGCGGCGAGACGGTGGAGCGCGGGGAGACCGGCGAGCTGTGCACCCGCGGCTACAGCGTGATGGTCGGCTACTGGGACGACAGCGAGAAGACCGACGAGGCGATCGACGCAGACGGCTGGATGCACACCGGGGACCTCGCCGTCATGCGCGAGGACGGCTACGCCAACATCGTGGGGCGCATCAAGGACATGGTGATCCGCGGCGGCGAGAACATCTACCCGCGTGAGATCGAGGAGTTCCTCTACTCCCACCCCGACATCGAGGACGTGCAGGTGGTCGGCGTCCCGGACGAGAGGTTCGGCGAGGAGCTGTGTGCCTGGGTGAAGATGAGGGACGGCGCCGCGGACCTGGATGCGGCCACCGTCCGAGAGTTCTGCGCCGGCAGGCTCTCGCACTACAAGATCCCGAAATACGTGATGGTCGTCGACGAGTTCCCGATGACCGTGACCGGGAAGATCCGTAAGGTCCAGATGCGTGAGGAGTCCGCCGAGCAGCTCGGGCTCTCGTGACGACCAGGAGGGGCGTTGACCGACCCGAGCAGTGAGCTCGACCAGCTCGCCGAGGACCACTACGACCACAAGCTCCGCAGCGAGCCGACCTGGGCACACCTGATCGGCGAGTACCGCTACGCCGACCGGTTCGACGCGTGCAGCCGGTCCTCGCAGGAGGCGGCCGCGGCCGAGGCCCTCGCACTCGTCGAGCGCGCCGACGCCCTCGACCCCGACGCCCTCGACGACCAGCGGCGTGTCACGCGGGCCATGGTCGCCTGGGACGCCCGCAGCCAGGCCGAGGTGCTCGCCACGCGCACCGACGAGTTCGGTGCCGATCCGATCTTCGGCGTGCAGGTCGGCCTCGGCGTCTACATCCCGAAGCTTGCGGTGCCCGACGCCGACGTGGCCGAGGCGATGGTCGGCAAGTTCGAGGGGGTCGCCGTTCACTTCCACGACCTCGCCGAGCGGCACCGCGAGGGGGTCGCGGCGGGGCGCACACCGGCCGACTTCGCGGTGCGGCAGACCCTCGAGCAGCTGGAGGGCTGGCTCGGCACCCCGATCCACGAGGACCCGATGCTCGACGTGCAGGACCCCCCGGCGGGTGTCGACGCCGCCCGCTGGCACGAGCGGCTGCTCGCGGTGGTGCAGAAGCAGGTGCGCCCCGCCGTGGCGCACTACCGCGACGTGCTCCGTGACGAGGTGGCCGCGCAGGCTCGTCCCGACGAGCGGTGCGGGCTGACGCACCTGCCCGACGGCGACGACGTCTACGCCACGCTCGCCCGCTTCTACACGACCGTCGACACCTCGCCGCAGGCGATCCACGAGATCGGGCTGCAGCAGGTCGCGGCCCTCGAGGAGGAGTACGCCGCCCTCGGCTCCGAGGTCGTCGGCACCTCCGACGTGCCGGACGTCTTCAAGGCGCTGCGCGACGACCCGCTGCTGCACCACACCAACGGCGAGCAGATCGTGGCCGACTCCGTGGCCGCGATGGCGAGGGCCCGTGCGGCGATGGGGGGTTGGTTCGGACGCCTGCCGCAGGCCGAGTGCGCCGTCGAGGCCACCACGAGCGGCGCCATCGCCTACTACTTCGCGCCACCCAAGGACGGCTCGCGCGGCGGGGTCTTCTTCATGAACGTCTCGGACCCCGAGGGGTGGGGGCGTTTCGAGATCGAGAACACCAGCTACCACGAGGGGATCCCGGGTCATCACCTCCAGCTGGCGATCGCGGGCGAGCTCGGCGACGTGCCGGAGTTCCGCAGGCGGTTGTTCATCGCGGCGTACGGCGAGGGGTGGGGGCTCTACTCCGAGCGGCTCGCCGACGAGATGGGGCTCTACTCGACGCCGCTGGACCGGATGGGGATGCTGTCGGCCGACTCGATGCGTGCCTGCCGGCTGGTCGTCGACACCGGCATGCACGCACTGGGCTGGAGCCGGCAGCGAGCGGTCGAGTACATGCTGGCGAACTCGCCAATGCGGGTGGGCCACATCCGCGCCGAGGTCGACCGCTATGCCGTGACGCCCGGCCAGGCGCTGTCGTACATGATCGGGCGGCTCGAGATCCAGCGGATCCGTCGCTCCGTGGAGTCCTCGCTCGGTGCGGCCTTCGACATCAGGGCCTTCCACGACGCGGTGCTGGACTCCGGGCCGATGCCCCTGGGCCTGCTCGACGAGGTGGTCGCCCGTCGGCTCCTGACCTGAGCGCGCACTGGGGCGGTGGCCTCAGCGAGGGCCGACCTGGACGAGGGTACGGCGGTCGGAGTCGCCGTACCCGACCACGCCGAGGTACTGCCTGGCGGGGTCGAGGTCGTGCCAGGACGCGGAGTAGTGGAACTTCTTGCCGGGCGCGAAGCCGACGGCGTCGGTGCTCAGCTCGACGGGGGAGCCGCCGTGTGCCGGCACCACCCAGGTGTCGAGCCGGCCGACGGTGGGGGCGCCGTCACCCGACTGAGCGGTGAGGTCTACGCGGTAGTCACCCGGATGCGGGTCGTCGAGGGTGACCTCGGCCCTCGGGGAGCCGTCGGCGCTGTCGACGAGCACTCCGTCGCGATAGACGTAAAGGCCGACGTCGTCCCCCGGGGACCCGCTCGACGTGGCGAACCGCGCCACGTCCGTGCCCGCCGGGACCTGCACGTGCTGGGCCGCTGTGCCAGGGTCGGCGGGCGGACCGCTCGGGGCGGAGCCCTGCGGCTGCAGTGTGACGGGCCGGCTGTGTGCGGCAACCAGGCCGCTGCTGTGCAGCTTGAGGGTGCGCCCGTTGCCGGAGCGTCCCTTGACCACGACCCGGCCGGCGTGGCCGGACCCGTCCACCTGCTGGGGTGCGGCGACGACCGTCGGGCGGACCGAGACCGGCATCCGGACGCGGTGCCGGTCACCGCGCCACACCAGCCAGCCGGTGACGGCCCGGTCGACGGTCGCCGTCGGGCGGGCGGTGACACGGAGCCGGACGGTCCTGCTCCGGCCCGGTGCCAGACGCACCGTGGCCGGGAAGGCCTGCACGTCGACGCCACGCAGTCCGACCACGCGCACGGCGTACGACTCGGTGGCGGAGCCGACGTTGGTGAGGCGACGGGTCACGGTCGTCGGGCCGACGAGGTCCCCGAGTGCGAGGGAGGCGGCGTTGACGTCGCGGGCCCGGACCGACCCGTCCGCGAGCCGTCGCCAGCGGGCCGCCGAGGTGTCGAAGACCAGCCCCGGGTCCAAGACGCTTGCGGGGTCGGCGCTTCCGGCGCCCTGCCCGAGCGGAGTGGCGGCCGGCGACACGTCCGACGCGGACGTCATCATCGCGGACTTCACCCGGGCGGGGGACCAGCCGCGGTGCACGCCGAGGACGAAGGCGGCCAACCCCGCCACGTGCGGCGCGCTGGTCGAGGTGCCCGAGACGAGGTCCCAGAAGCGTCCTGAGTCCGAGGGTGGGGCCACCGCACCCAGCACGCTGACGCCCGGCGCGGTCAGGTCCGGCTTGAGTACGTCGCCGGCGGCCGGTCCGCGAGAAGAGAAGCCGGCCATCGCCGGAGCGGGTCGCGTGCCGCGGGCGCCGGGCAGCAGCGCCGCGGTCGCGCTTCGGCCACGCGCGTACGCCCGGACGACCCGCGCGTCCGCGGCGTCGAGGTGCACCGTGGGAACGCCGTGCATGTCTGCGTCCGTGCTCCCCGCCCGGGTGTTCGCCAGCAGCATGCCGGCCCCTCCGGCGTCGGCCACGGTCGCCGACTTGGCCACCCGGGACCCGTGCCCCCGGTCGCAGACCACCACGGCGCCGTGCACCGCCGACGGGTCCAGCGACCCGGCGCGGCAGTAGCGCGCTTCCCGAGGGGAGACGCCGACCGCGTGGGCCGACCGACCGAGCACGAGCCGGGTCGCACGCACGGTGGCGTCGGAGACCATCGCGCCGGTGAGCGTGCGGCCGTCACCCAGTCGCACGGTCCCCCGGAAACCGTGGAGGGTGCTGGCCGCCACGGTGGTGACCCACGGGACCAGGTGCCGCACGGTCCCGGCACCGGCACCGCGGTTGCCGGCGGAGGTGGCCACGAACACACCGGCCGAGGCGGCGCCCAGGAAGGCGCGCTCCACCACGTCGTCGCGCTGGTCGCTGCCGGAGACGGAGTAGTTGAGGACGTCGACACCGTCCGCCACTGCGGCGTCGATCGCGGCGACGGTGTCGGCCGTGCTGCACCCGTCGTCGGACGGGTCGGGTGCCGACCAGCAGGCCTTGTAGACCGCCAGCCGGCCGGCCGGAGCCATGCCCGAGATCGTGCCCAAGCGCTGCCCGTCGATCGTGACGCGCACCCCATGGTCGCCGACGGCGGTGGAGGCGACGTGCGATCCATGGCCGGTGCCGTCGCGGGGGGACAGGAAGTCGGAGGTGGCGGTGTTCTCCTCGCCGAAGCCCTTCACGAACCAGCGGGCGGAGACGATCTTGTCGGTGCAGTCCTCGGCGGCCCAGTCCTCGCCGGTCGCGCAGCCGCCGTGGAAGCCGGGCAGGTCCCGCGCGGTGCCTGGGGTGTCGTCGGGGAGCCCGGTGAAGCTGGGGTTGCGGGGCCACACGCCGCTGTCGACCACGCCCACGACCACCCCCCTGCCGGCCCGTCCCGGACCTCCGTGACGGGCCCAGGCCCGGCCAATCGCGTCGCGTCGCAGGGCTGCGAGCCCACGGTTCCCGACAGATGACGCCGACCGTGCGTCGATGTGCTGCTTGGTACTGCGCTCGACACGGAGCACCCCGTCGGCGGCGCGCAGCCGGCGCACCTGGGTGCTGGTGAGCGAGGCCGCGAACCCGTCGATCGCCGTCGTGTAGCGGTAGAGCACGATCGGGTCGCCGACCCGGTGCAGCAGCCGGTCCTGTCGCTCGACGAGCCACCCGCGGTAGTCCCGGACGGCTGCCCGGGTGCGGTCAAAGCGGGCCCCATGGTCCGGGCGAGTGGCCCGCAGGCCGCGCACCGCGCCACCGTAGACAGCAGCCGGCGGTGCGGAGAGCGTCACCACGTACACACCCGGGGTGCTCGTGCGCGCCGGGTCCGAGGGCGACCCGGCGGCCTCGGCGGGTGCCGCCCCGAGCAGCAGCGAACCCGCCACGAGCACGGCAGCACTCGTGAGGGCGTGCGGTGGGGGAGCCACGGCGAACCTTCCTCGCGTCGACCGGGGGGACTGGCACGGACAGGGGGGAGCCCACATCGTCGCAGGGGGCGGGGGTGCCTTCAACCGGCGGCAGCCGGGCTATCACCTGGGCTACTACGCTGGCCGCATGCCTCGCGACCTGTCGACCGCCCCCGGGACGGCCGTGCTGGAGCAGCGGCTGGCCTCCCTCGAGCAGCGGCTGCGGGCGCTGGGCTCGGTCCTGGTCGCCTTCAGCGGCGGCGCCGACAGCGCGTTCCTGCTGGCGGCGGCCGTCCGCACGCTCGGGCCGGACAACGTCGCCGCCGCGACCGCCTACTCCGACTCGCTGCCCCAGGTCGAGCGCGACCCGGCCCGGGAGTTCGCCGAGGACCTGGGAGTGCGGGTGCTGACGCCGCGCACCCACGAGATGGAACGCGAGGGGTACCGCGCCAACGCGGGGGACCGCTGCTACTTCTGCAAGGCCGAGCTCGTCGAGGTCCTGGCGCCCCTGGCCGGGCAGCACGGGCTCGCGCACGTGGCGACGGGGACCAACGCCGACGACACGGTGGCCGGCTTCCGTCCGGGGATCCGGGCGGCGCACGAGCGCGGGGCGGTCACCCCGCTCAGCGACGCCGGCTTGACCAAGGACCAGGTGCGCTCGGCCTCCCAGGCGTGGGGCCTGCCCACCTGGGACAAGCCCGCCGCGGCCTGCCTGTCGAGCCGGGTCGCCTACGGCATCGAGGTCAGCCCGTTCCGGCTGGCCCGGGTGGAGCGGGCGGAGGCCGGGGTGCGGGCTGCGCTCGCGACCGCCGGGGTCGTCGTACGCGACCTGCGGGTGCGCGACCTGGGTGATCATGCCTCGCTGGAGGTCGACGCCGACCGGGTGCCAGAGGTCCGCGGGCTCCCCGCGGTGTCGGCTGCGTTGCGCGAGGCGGGCTTCGACGAGGTCAGGGTCGACCCGCGCGGCTTCCGGTCCGGCTCGATGAACGAGCGGCTGCCGGAGC
This sequence comes from uncultured Actinomycetota bacterium, assembly GCA_963810435.1. Taxonomy (GTDB): domain Bacteria; phylum Actinomycetota; class Actinomycetes; order Propionibacteriales; family Nocardioidaceae; genus Nocardioides_B. The sequence goes on along the minus strand of CAWENL010000003.1, from coordinate 326,310 downwards.
CCGGACGCTTCCGCTGAGAACCGCGTGGCCACCGCTGGTGGCGCCCCGTAGGGTGAGGCGCTGAGCACCGCGAGGAGAAAGGGTCGACCGTGCCGACTGGCAAGGTGAAGTGGTACGACACCGACAAGGGCTTCGGCTTCCTGTCCCAGGACGAGGGCGGGGACGTCTACGTCCGCGCGGACGCGCTGCCGACCGGTATGACGGCCCTCAAGGCGGGCACGAGGGTGGAGTTCGGCCTCGTGCAGGGGCGCAAGGGCGACCAGGCGCTCCAGGTGCGGGTGCTCGACCCCGTGGTGTCGGTGAGCAAGTCGGTCGCGCGCGCCAGCCGCAAGAAGCCCGCCGACATGGTGAACATCATCGAGGACCTCTACCGGCTGCTCGAGGACGTCGAGGGCGCCTACCGCGGGGGCCGGCACCCCGACGCGAAGACCGCCAAGCCGACCGCCAAGGTGCTGCGCGCGCTGGCCGACGAGCTCGAGCGCTAGTCGGCAGCTCCGGACCGGCCGCTCCCGGTCGGGGTCGGCGACAGTGAAGAGGTCGCGGGGCGACGCACGCCGACGAGCACCCAGCCGCTCCAGCCGACCAGGACGAGGGTGGCCACCCCGAGGCCGAGCTGCGGCACGAGCGGGAGCGCGATGCCGATGAAGCCGCCCACCACCCAGGCGAGCTGCAGCAGCGTCTCCGAGCGGGCGAACGTGCCCGCACGGGTGTGCTCGGGGATCTCCCGCTGGATCAGCGCGTCCAGGGACAGCTTGCCCAGCGACTGCGCGAGGCCTGCTGTCAGGCCGAGGAGCACAGCGGTCGGCAGGCCGTAGAACAGGGTCACCACCAACGCCACCGCTGCGTCGGCGAGCAGCATCACCACGACCGTGACCTCGGGCTTGATCCGCCGCAGGATCGAGCCGAGTGCGATCCCGAGCGTGCTGCCGAGCCCAGCGGAGCCGATCACCAGCGCGAGCAGCAGAGCCGGCCGGTCCTCCCACCCGGCGAACGGCTTGTCGCGCAGCAGGAACGCCATGAACATCGTGAGGAACCCGCTGAGCATCCGCAGCCCGGTGTTCGAGCGCAGCGCGATCACCACGGTGTGCGGCAGCTGAGGTCGGCGCCGCTTCTGCCGGCCCAGCGTGGACAGCGACGGCTTGCCCTCGCCCGCGGAGCTGTCCACCCGGCTCGGCAGCAGCACCGCCAGGATGGTGGCGCCGACGAACAGCAGGAACGCGTAGCGCAGCGACCACTGCGCACCGAACGTCGAGAACCCGACCGCGAGCGGGGCCGAGAGCGCCGCCCCGGCGACCGCGGCCAGCGAGATCCGGGAGTTCGCCTTGACCAGGCTCAGCTGCTCCGGCAGCACCCGGGGTACGGCGGCCGCCCGCGTCACGCCGTACGCCTTGGACGCCACCAGGCAGCCGAGGGCGGCCGGGAACAGCGCCACGCTGTCGCCGCCCTGGACGGCGTCGGCCAGCACCCAGCAGAGGAAGGCGCGGATCGCCATCGTCGCCCCGATCGCCCAACGGCGGCCGTGGCTGAACCGGTCGAGGAACGGACCGATCAGGGGGGCGACGATCGCAAACGGGAGCATCGTCAGCCCGAGGAAGAGCGCCACCTGGCCACGGGCCTGGTCGGTGGGCACCTGGAAGAACAGCGTGCCGGCCAGCGAGATGGCGACCGCGGCGTCGCCGGCCCCGTTGAAGGCGTGCAGCTCGATCACCCGGAACAGGCCGCTGTCGCCGGCCCCCTCCGCGTGCGTGGCGCGCCGGGCCTGCCGGAACGTGTAGCCCGCCGCCCGGCCGGTCGCCGTGCTCGCCCGCCTGGCCCCCCGGCCGGACAGGGACCCGGCGAGTCGGGCGCCCCGCGCGGTGGCGCCTACGGCTCGCGCTGCTCCTCGTGCGACTCCCTGCGCCCGGGCGCCTCGTGAGGTGCGGTGGGGGTCGTCCCGGCGGGTGCCGCGGGTGCCGCGGGCGTCGGTGGTGTCGGCGGGGTCGCCCCCGCCCTCCGGGGTGCCCTCCTCCTGCCGCATGACCCCATCTTGCCCGCCGCGGGGACCCTCGCGGGCGGGGACGCGCGCCGGTGACGGGGCAGGGCCGCCCCCGGGGCGACAACACCCCCTGCCATGCGGGAGACTCAGTCCTCGTGAGCACCGCAGTGAAGACCGTGAAGCCCGACGCCGTCGGCGTCCGCGCCGTCGACGCTGCCCGCGAGGCGCTGGCCGACCTGGTGGACCCGGCCGACGTCGGCGACCACCTCGGGCTGGACGCCGAGGAGGAGCGGGTCGTCACGCACTACTTCGCCTGCCAGAGGTTGGGCTACCGCGGCTGGCGCTGGGCGGTGACGGTCGCCCGGGCGCCCCGCCTCAAGTCGGTCACGGTCGACGAGGTCGTCCTGCTCCCCGGTGAGGGCTCGATCACCGCTCCGCCCTGGCTGCCCTACCGCGACCGCATCCAGGCCGGTGACCTCAGCCCCGGCGACCTCCTGCCCACCGAGGAGGACGACCCGCGGCTGGTGCCCGGCTACCTGGGCGGCGACCCGGGCGACGACTTCGAGGACGAGGACGCGCTGTACGACGTCGTCGACGAGCTCGGCCTCGGTCGGGCCCGCGTGCTCTCGCTCGAGGGTCGTGACCAGGCCGCCGACCGCTGGTACGACGGCAGCCACGGTCCCGAGGCGCCGATCGCGCAGTCGGCCCCGGCCAGCTGCGAGACGTGCGGGTTCCTGGTGCGGCTGGCCGGACCGCTGTCGCAGGCCTTCGGGGTGTGCGCGAACGCCCAGGCCAACGACGACGGTCGCGTGGTGTCGTGGGACCACGGCTGCGGGGCGCACTCGGAGGCCCAGCTGACCAAGAAGAGCCTGCCCCAGCCGCTGCCCGAGCCGGTGCTGGACACGCTCTCCTGGGACGAGCTCGACCAGTTCTGAGATCGGCCGCCGGCAAGGGGTCGGCCTAGGTCGACGGGTCGCTCAGCGGCCCTCGCGACCATGCCGGTGCCGCGTGCGACGTCGGCAGTAGTCCCAGCCGATGACCCCGAGCCCGAAGCCCGCCAGGCACGTCCACAGCCACCAGGTCCGCCCGGCCTCCTGGAGGACGGCGTGGAAGGGCAGGAGCAGCACGAACGTCACGAGGAAGAGCCCCGAGCCCACCGCCACCGTCCAGGTGCCGTCGACGTCGAGCGGGTCGACGTTCGCCACGACGTAGGTCCGGTTGCCGATCTCGTGGGTCTTCACCTCGTCGACCGGCTGCTCGGGGTACGGCTCATCGGGCTCGGGCACGCTGCCGAATGTACTTCACGACCCCGATGTCGCCGGACCTGCGGACGGGGGCCTCGGCAGCACGACCGTCACCGGCTTCTGCCATGATCCGCGCGTGGACAGCTACTTCAAGATCACCGAACGCGGCTCGACCCTGGGACGAGAGATCCGCGGAGGGATCGTCACCTTCTTCACGATGGCCTACATCATCGTGCTCAACCCCCTGATCCTCGGCTTCGCCAAGGACGCCGACGGCAGGTTCCTCGGCGGTGGCAGCGGCCCGGACCTGCCGTTGATCGCGGCGGCGACGGCACTGGTGGCCGGTGTGATGACGATCCTGATGGGCGTGGTCGCCAACTACCCGCTGGCGCTCGCGACCGGGCTCGGGCTCAACGCCTTCGTGGCGTTCTCCATCGCCTCCGGGATGTCCTGGCAGGACGCGATGGGCCTGGTGGTCCTCGAGGGCCTGGTGATCCTGGTGCTGGTGCTGACCGGGTTCCGCTCCGCGGTCTTCCATGCCGTGCCCGCCCAGCTCAAGACCGCGATCAGCGTCGGCATCGGGCTTTTCATCGCGCTGATCGGCCTCGTCGACGCCGGCTTCGTCCGGCGCATCCCCGACGCGTCCCAGACCACGGTCCCGGTGCAGCTGGGCGCGACCGGGTCGCTCGACGGCTGGCCGGTGCTGGTCTTCTCGGTCGGCCTGGTGCTGATGGTCACGCTGTTCGTGCTGAAGGTCCGCGGCGCCATCCTGATCTCGATCATCGCCACCACCGTGCTCGCGGTCGTCGTCGAGGCGGTCGCGCACGTCGGGCCGTCGGTGGCCGGCGACAAGGTCAACCCGAACGGCTGGAACCTCAACGTGCCGAAGCTGCCCAGCGACGTCGTCGGGGTGCCCGACTTCGGTCTGCTCGGCCAGTTCTCGCTGTTCGGCGCCTTCGAGCGGGCCGGGGTGGTGACGGCGCTGCTGTTCGTCTTCACGCTGATGCTCGCCGACTTCTTCGACACCATGGGAACGATGACGGCCATCGGCGCCGAGGCGGGGATGCTGGACGCCGAAGGGGTCCCGCCGAACAGCCAGCGCATCCTGGTCGTCGACTCGCTCGCCGCCGCTGCCGGAGGTGCGGCCGGGATCTCCAGCAACACCTCCTACATCGAGTCCGCCTCGGGAGTCGGTGAGGGCGCGCGCACGGGTCTGGCCAGCGTGGTGACCGGCGTGCTGTTCCTGCTCGCGACCGTGTTCGCGCCCCTGGTGGCGATCATCCCCAACGAGGCAGCGGTGCCGGCGCTGGTGCTGGTGGGGTTCTTGATGATGCAGCAGGTCAAGCACATCGCCTGGGACGATGTGGAGATCGCGCTGCCCGCCTTCCTCACCATCGTGCTGATGCCGTTCACGTACTCCATCTCGGTCGGCATCGGTGCGGGCTTCCTCGCGTACGTGCTGATCAAGCTCATCCGGGGCAAGGCGCGGGCCGTGCACCCCTTGCTGTGGGTGGTCTCGGCGCTCTTCCTCGTCTACTTCTTCATCGAGCCGGTCCAGCGGCTGCTGGGCGGCTGAGTACGTTAGGTCGCACGAGGCATGGGTACGAGCCGTTCGGCGGCGTACCACCGCCTTCCCGACCCGTGAAGGAGCAGACATGACGAGCACCCCGGACGAGCCGCTGCGCGACGAGGACATCGAGACCGCAGGCTCGGGGCACGGCCCCGCCGACGCCACGGACGCCGACGGTGCGGACGGCAAGGACGCGGCCGCCGACTCCGACTCGACCGACGGCACTGACGGTGGAGACGCCGACGGCACTGACGGTGGAGACGCCGACGGCACCGACGGTGGAGACGCCGACGGCACCGACGGTGACGCCTCGGACAAGACCGACGGCGACTCGACGGACGGTGGAGACGCCGACGGGACCGACGCCTGAGCGTGTCGGTCCTCGACCTGCTGAGCGGTGACGCCCAGACCTTCCTCGCGAAGATCTGGGCGTCCCGCGTCCACGTCCACCACGCCGACCCCGCGGCGCTGGTCGGCCTCCTCTCGTTCGACGACGTCGACCGGCTGCTGACCAGCACCGCGATCCGGACCCCCGCCGTGCGCGTCGCCCAGGACGGCGCGGTCCTGCCGTCCTCGGCGTTCACCCGGACGGCGACCCTCGCGGGGCAGCCGATGACCGGCCTGATCGACCCGCGCAAGGTCTTCGACCTCTTCGACGAGGGCGCCACCGTCGTGCTCCAGGGACTGCACCGCTACTGGCCGCCGCTCGGTGAGCTGGTCGCCGACCTCGAGCTCGCGCTCGGTCATCCCTGCCAGGCCAACGCCTACCTCACTCCGCCGGGCTCGCAGGGCTTCGCGGTGCACGAGGACAGCCACGACGTCTTCGTCTTCCAGACCCACGGCACCAAGGTCTGGGAGGTGCACGAGGACACCGCGCCGGACCCCCGGTCCGTCGTGCTGGAGCCCGGGGTGTGCATGTACCTGCCGACCGGCACCCCTCATGCGGCCCGCGCGCAGCAGACCGTCTCGCTGCACGTCACCATCGGCATCAACCAGGTCACCTGGCGCCAGGTCGTCGGGCGAGCGCTGGCCGGCGCCCTCGACGCGACCGGCTCCGAGCACGTGCCCGCCGGCTACCTCGAGGACCCGTCGGTGCTGGCCGAGGGGCTCGCGGCCCGCCTCGACGCGCTCGCCGACGCCGTACGCCTGCTCGACCCGGACGCCGTCGCCGCCGCGGAGGTGCAGCGCTTCCTCTCCGGACGCCCGCTGTGGCAGCGGGGTGGGCTCCGGGACCGGATCGCCGCACGCGAGCTGACCGACCGCACCTCAATGCGCCGCCGTCCCGGGCACCCGTGCGTGCTTGTGGACGAGGGGGAGCGCGTGCGAGTGCTGCTCGGCGACCGCGAGCTGCTGATGCCGACACGGGTGACGCCGGCACTGGAGGAGGTACGGGCGGCGTCGAGCCTCACCCCGGCGGACCTCTCCGACCACCTCGACGAGCAGAGCCGGCTCGTGCTCTGTCGGCGACTGGTGCGCGAGGGTCTTCTCGAAGTCGTGCCCTGATGACGACGTTCCGCTGCACTGCGGCGAGTCGGGGGCGCGGTGAGGACCTGCTCGGGTCGGCCTCGACGGTGCGGGCCTTCCTGCTCGTGGAGAACGCCGGACCGTGGGGCACCGACGCGCTCCGGGACGCCCGGCTGCCCGAGGCGGTGAAGCGGGGCCTGCAGGCGGCGTCGGCGCGCACGGGGGTCCGGGTGCTGCTCGTGCGACGGCACGGCGGCGCCACGGGGGCCGGGACCCGGGTCTTCGCGGCGCACGCCGATCCCGTGTCGCCGTGGCTGGAGACGACCACCGTGGCGACACCGGAGGTGCTGCTCGACCTCGACCTCGACGCCCTCGGAGCGGGACGTTCGCCCGGGCTGACCCCGACCGACGAGCCGCTCTTCGCGGTCTGCACGCACGGACGGCACGACGCCTGCTGCGCCGAGCTGGGGCGGCCCACCGCGTCCGCCCTCGCGGCGGCGTACCCGGAGCACACCTGGGAGGTCTCGCACGTCGGCGGCGACCGGTTCGCCGCGAACCTTCTGGTGCTGCCGGACGGGCTGTACTACGGCCGGGTGCCCGCCGCTGCCGCCCCGGCGCTGGCCGCCGCCCACCTCGACGGCCGGCTCGACCTCGACCTGCTGCGCGGACGGTCCGGGCTGGGCTTCCCGGTGCAGGTGGCCGAGGTCGCGGCACGGCGTGCGGCGGGCGAGACCAGGCGCGGCGCGGTCCGGGTGACCGCCGCCACCACCTCGGCCGGCGAGACCCGTGTCGAGCTCGAGGTCGCGGGTGCGCCGTACGCCGTGGTCGTGCGTCGCAGCACCGGCGAGCAGCACCAGCTCACCTGCCGGGCGGTCCGCACCAACCCGGCGCCGACCTACGCCGTCGTCTCCCTCAGCCCGGGGGAGCCTGGGGCTGCTCCAGGGTGAGGCGGCGCTCCCTCCAGCGCTCGACCATCGCGGCGGTCTCCTCGCGCGTGAACCGGAAGTACTCCTGGGTCTCCCGCAGCCGTCGCCCGCCCCGGTGGTCCGGGCCGATCAGGTCGGCGGCCTCGGCGACCGCGCGCTCCCACATCTCCAGCATCGGCAGCCGGGCGAGCATGATCGCGCTCCACACGTCGTCGTCGTAGATCCGGTACAGGTCGGCGCGGCTGCCCGGCTCGCGCTCCTTGAACAGCAGCCGCACGTCGACGAGGTACCGCACGGCACCGGACACGGCGGCCGGACTGACCTGCAGCCCCTCGGAGAGGTCGGCCGCGGTGTACCGGTCGGCGTCGTCGGCGAGCGCGTAGGCGAACACCCGAGAGGCCATCCTCGGCATCCCCGCCTCGGTGAGCAGGCTGGTGACCTGCTCCACGGCCCGCAGCAGCCGGCGGTGCTCGTCGTCGCTCACGGACTCCTCCTCGCACGTGCCGGCGCATCGGGCACCGACAGCGCCGACAGCCTAGCCTTCATGACATTCACAAACTACTGAAACTCGTGACACGATGGCGGCATGACCACGGCGATCGACATCAGCGGGCTGCGCAAGACCTTCGGACGCACGGTCGCCCTCGACGGCCTGGACCTCCAGGTGCGCACCGGTGAGGTGCACGGCTTCCTCGGACCCAACGGCGCCGGCAAGTCGACCACGATCCGGGTGCTGCTCGGCCTGCTCCGTGCCGATGGCGGCCGCGCGCGGCTGCTCGGCGGCGACCCGTGGGAGGACGCGACCGCGCTGCACCACCGGATCGCCTACGTGCCCGGCGAGGTGAACCTGTGGCCGAACCTGACCGGCGGCGAGGTCATCGACCTCCTCGGCCGGCTGCGCGGCGGCCACGACCCCCGGCGTCGCGCCGAGCTCCTCGAGCGCTTCGACCTCGACCCGACGAAGAAGGCCCGCGCGTACAGCAAGGGCAACCGGCAGAAGGTCGCGCTGGTGGCGGCCCTCGCCGCCCCCCTCGGGCAGGTCGAGCTGCTGCTGCTCGACGAGCCCACCTCGGGGCTGGACCCGCTGATGGAGGCGGTCTTCCAGCAGTGTGTGCGCGAGGAGACCGCCGACGGCCGCACCGTCCTGCTCTCCAGCCACATCCTCGCCGAGGCGGAGGCGCTCTGCGACCGGGTGAGCATCATCCGGGCGGGACGCAGCGTGCAGAGCGGCTCGCTCGACGAGCTGCGGCACCTGACCCGGACCACCGTGGTCGTGGAGACCGCTCGACCGGCCGAGCGCCTGGGGTCGCTTCCGGGGGTTGCGCTCACCGACCGGGTGGACGGCCGGGCGCGGTTCGACGTGGACACCGACCGGCTCGACGAGGTGATGCGCTACCTCGCGCCGCTCGAGATCCGCTCGCTGGTCAGCCACCCGCCGACGCTCGAGGAGCTGTTCCTGCGCCAGTACGGCGACCAGCCGGCCGACGACGAGGTGGGGGAGCGGGCACCGGCATGAGCGACCTGGTCGGCACCCGCGCGATGGTGCGCCTGGTGCTCCGGCGCGACCGGGTCAGGCTGCCGGTGTGGGTCCTGGCGCTGGTCGCGGTCACCGGTGCCTCGGCGTCCGCGGTGGCGACGGCCTACCCCACGCAGGCGTCCGTCGACGCCTACGGCGACTCGTTGGGGAGCTCCCCGTCCGCGATCGCGATGGCGGGCCCGCCGATCGCGCTGCACACCCACGCGGGCGTCGTCATCTACGAGACGTTGTTCACGGTGACTGTCGGGATCGCGCTGATGGCGATCTTCCTCGTCGCCCGGCACACCCGCGCCGAGGAGGAGGAGGGCCGCTCCGAGCTGCTGCGCTCGGCCTGCGTGGGACGTCACGCGGCGGGCCTCGCCGTGATGGTCGTGGCGCTGCTCGCCTCGGTGCTCGTCGGCGTGGGTATGGCCCTGGTCGAGGCCGCCGCCGGCGTACCGGTCGGTCCCGCGTGGCTGCTCGGTGCCTCGGTGGCCGCTCTCGGGACGGTCTTCGGGGCCGTCACGCTCGTGCTGGCGCAGGTCTTCAGCCATGCGCGCAGCGCGAGGGGCGCCGCGCTCGCGGTGCTCGGGGCGGCGTTCGTGCTGCGGGCAGCGGGCGACGTCCAGGACAGCTGGCTGGTCTGGCTCTCGCCGATCGGCTGGTCCCAGGCCACCCACCCGCTCGGGGAGAACCGGTGGTGGCCGCTGCTCGTGTCCGGTGCGGGGGTCGCACTGCTGCTCGCCGTCGGGGTCCGGATGGCCGATCACCGCGACGTCGGCGCCGGGCTGGTGGCGACCCGCAGTGGGCCGCCGGTCGCCGCGCGCTGGCTGGCCGGCCCGCTGGGGCTCGCCTTCGTGCTCCAGCGTGGCGCCCTCGCCGGCTGGACCGCGGGGGTGTTCGTGATGGCGGCGATGACCGGGTCGCTCACCCGGGAGATGCAGAGCCTGGCACGGGACAACCCGCAGCTGGAGGAGTACTTCCGCAGCACCGGTGGCTCGCTGATCGACTCCTTCTTCGCCACCATGTTGGTGATCCTGTCGCTGCTGGCGGCCGGGTTCGCGGTGTCGTCGGCGCTGCAGCTGCGCACCGAGGAGGCGGCGGGCCGCGTGGAGCCGCTGCTGGCCACCGGACTGACCCGGGTCCGGTGGCTGCTCGGCGGGCTGGGGGTCACCCTCGGCGGCACCCTGCTGGTGCAGCTGGCGGGTGGTCTCGGGCTCGGGCTGAGCTACGGACTGGTGGTCGGCGACCTCGGACAGGCGGTCCGGTTCGCCGGGCTCTCCCTCGTCTACGCGCCGGCGGTGCTCACCCTCGCGGCGCTCGTGGTGCTGCTGGTCGGCTGGCTGCCCTCCGCGGCCCGGGTCTCGTGGCTCGTCCTGGGGTTCTGCTTCGTGGTCGGCTGGCTCGGCGCCCTGCTGTCGCTCCCGGAGTGGGTGAGCCGGCTCTCGCCGCTCAGCCACGTCCCGCAGGTGCCCGTCGAGGCGCTCACCCCGGCAGCGCCTGCGGCGCTCCTGGCGCTCGTGGTGGCCCTGGTGTCCGTCGGTGCCCTGGGGCTGCGCCGCCGCGACATCGGCTGAGTCCCGCCCGGGCGAGGAAATACTTAGCAAGGGTAACGAGTTACGCTCGGTGACATGCCATTCGAGGAGAAGGTCGCCCGCACCGACAGCGGGCTCGCGTCCGCACTGCGGCTCTCGGTCATGCGGCTCTCGCGCCGCATCCGCAGCGAGCGCGACCCGGACAACGAGCTGCTGCCCGTCTCGCAGCTGTCCGTCCTCGGGGCCCTGAAGCGGCTGGGGGAGAGCAGCGTCGGTGACCTCGCCGCCGTCGAGCGGGTGCAGCCGCCGTCCATGACCCGGACCGTGAGCTGCCTCGACGAGGGCGGCTACGTCGTGCGCCGCAAGCACGAGACCGATGGCCGGCAGGTGGTGGTCGCGTTGTCGCAGAAGGGCGTCGAGACCCTCGCGGCCGACCGGCGTCGACGCGACGCCTGGCTCGCCCACCGGCTGCGCGAGCTCACCCCTGACGAACGCTCCGTGCTGCGGGCGGCGGTCCCCCTCATGGAGAGGCTGGCGCACGCTTGAGCCCGACGTTCCGCTCGCTGTCGAACCGCAACTACCGGCTGTACGCCTCCGGTGCCGTCGTGTCCAACGTGGGCACCTGGATGCAGCGGGTCGCCCAGGACTGGCTGGTCCTGCAGCTGACCCACAACAGCGGCACCGCCCTCGGGCTCACCACCGGTCTGCAGTTCCTGCCCATCCTCCTGCTCTCGCCGTACGCCGGCCTGCTCGCCGACCGGTTCCCCAAGCGGCGCCTGCTCCAGGTCACCCAGACCATGCTGGCGGTGCCGGCCCTGGTGCTCGGTGTGCTCGCCGTGACCGGGGTCGCGCAGACCTGGCAGGTCTTCGTGCTGGCCTTCCTGTTCGGCATCGGGTCCGCCTTCGATGCGCCGGCCCGGCAGTCGTTCGTCAGCGAGATCGTCGGCACGGACGACCTGACCAACGCCGTCGGGCTCAACTCGGCGTCGTTCAACCTGGCCCGGATGATCGGCCCGGCGCTGGCCGGTCTGCTGATCGCCGCGCTCGGGTCCGGGGTGCCGGCGACCGGTGCCGTCATCTTGGTGAACGCGCTCAGCTACGGCGCGGTGATCGTCTCCCTGCAGCGGATGCGCGAGCGCGACCTGTACGCCAGCGCCCCCGCCGAGCGGCACCACGGGATGATCCGCGAGGGCGTCCGCTACACGCTCGGCCGGCCCGACCTGATGATGATCTTGACGATCATCCTCTTCGCCGGGACCTTCGGGCTGAACTTCCAGATCACCTCCGCGCTGATGGCCACCGAGGTGTTCCACAAGGGCGCCGGCGAGTACGGCCTGCTCGGCACGACCCTGGCCGTCGGGTCGCTGACGGGGGCGCTGCTCGCCGCCCGCCGCGGCCGCATCCGTCACCGGCTCGTGATCGTGGCGGCCGCGATGTTCGGGGTGGCCGAGATCGTCGGCGGCCTGATGCCCTCCTACCTCGCGTTCGCGTTGTGGACGCCGGTCATCGGCATCGCCTCGCTGACCCTGATCACGGCGGCCAACGCGAGCTTCCAGATGAGCCTGACCCCCGTCATGCGCGGGCGCGTGATGGCGCTGTACATGATGATCTTGATGGGCGGGACGCCGATCGGGGCGCCCATCGTCGGATGGGTCGGGGAGAGCTTCGGTGCCCGCTGGACCCTGATCGGGGGCGGCGCGGCCACCCTGCTCGGCACGGCGCTGGCCGTGCTGGTGTTCAGCCGCACCACGGGGCTCATCGGCGGCCGGCGCGAACCTCGCCGGGACGGTGCCGAGCACGAGGGAGTCGTAGGCGCGACCGACGGGGTGGTGGCCGGCCGCGCCTAGGCCCCGGGGTCAACGGCCTGCATGCGGCTCGCGCCGCGCCATCTGCCCCGGGCCTGACCGTAAGACGAGCCCGGTCGCCCCGTCCAGGGAACCACCCATCCCGCCGTAGACTCGTCGGTTATGCACCCCCGTTACCGACGCCTGCTCATCCCGGGCGCACTCGTCGGGCTGATCGCGATCGTCGTGGTCGCCTCCCTGCTGCGTCGCTAGCGTGCTCGTCCGGCCCGCGTTCTAGGCTCGCGGTATGGCCGTCGAACCCCTGCTTGACGCGCTGGCCCGGATGCGTGGCCTGGTCCTCGACGAGACCGTGCTGCTGCGGGCGGTGGCGTCCGGGAGGCAGAAGGGACAGACCCCGCGGTGGCGGCGCGCCGAGCTGCGGTACGTCGACCTCAAGGCCGGCCGCCGCCTCCAGGTGGTGGCCTACGACGAGCGCCAGGCGCACACCGTCAACCACGAGCCCGGCACGGCCGCCGCCGCAGCGGTCGACGTCCTGCTCGACGAGCCGTTCGGCAACTGGCACGTCGAGACGACCACCGAGACCCACCAGCTGCGGGTGACCAAGAAGCGCGAGGCGATGGTGCACACCGCCGCTGCGGCCACCGACGGTGGTGGCACCGGCTCGTCAGGCGGTCCGCGCGCCCCGCACGACCGGGTGAAGCAGCGGCTGCTGCCCGAGGACGACCCCGTGCTCGCCGCGCTGGGGTTCACCGATGCGCAGGGCCTGCTCAAGCCGAGCCGCCAGGCGAAGTACCGGCAGGTCGAGGAGTTCCTGCGCGACCTCGCGCCGGCCGTCGACGACGCGATCTCCTCGGGCAGGGTCCCTGTGCCGACCCCCGAGCGTCCGCTGCGGGTGGTCGACCTGGGCTGCGGCAACGCCTACCTGACCTTCGCCGCCCACCGCTACCTCGCTCACGTCCGCGGCCTGCCGGTGCGCACCACCGGCGTCGACGTGAAGGAGCAGTCGCGCGAGCACAACACCGGCCTGGCGGAGGGGCTCGGGATCGGTGCCGAGCTGCGGTTCGTCCGGGCCGACATCGGGGCCGTCGAGCTCGGCGAACGCCCCGACGTGGTGCTCGCGCTGCACGCCTGCGACACCGCCACCGACGACGCGATCGCCCGGGCGGTGCGCTGGGAGGCGCCTCTGGTGCTGGCCGCCCCGTGCTGCCACCACGACGTCGCGGCCCAGCTGCGGCGCGCGGTCACCCCGGCGCCGTACTCCCTGCTCACCCGCAGCGGCATCCTGCGGGAGCGGTTCGCCGACACCCTCACCGACGCGATGCGGGCCGCTGTGCTGCGGATCGTGGGCTACCGCGTCGAGGTCATCGACTTCGTCGACAGCAAGCACACGCCGCGCAACACGCTGCTGCGGGCGACCCGGACCGGGGCCGCCGGTGGTGAGCAGGTGCGGAGCGAGCTCGACGAGCTGACCCGCACCTGGCACGTGCACCCGAAGCTCGCGGAGCTGCTGAGTGACCGTCTGGCGTAGCGGGCTCCCGGCCACGGCCCTCACCTCGGTCCTGCTGCTGATTCCGGGCGCGCCGGCCCACGCTGCCGAGGACCCGGTCCCGAGCCGGACCCTGTTCGCGTTCGTGGGGGAGGACGTCTTCGAGTCCAGCGGTCTCGTCGACCGCGGCCGGGTCGTCTACACCAACAACGACTCGGGCGACGACGCCGTGGTCTACGGCGTCGACCCGCGGACCGGCCGCACGATCAGCCGCACGACGTACGCCGACTCGGCCACCGACGTCGAGGCGCTGGCGCCGGGGGCCGACGGCACCGTGTGGGCCGGCGACATCGGGGACAACAAGCAGAACCGCGAGGACGTGCAGGTCTACCGCCTCACCCCCCGCGACGGGGACCACCCGGGCACGCGCTACGACCTGACCTACCCCGACGGGCCGCACGACGCGGAGACACTGCTCGTGGCGCCCCGCACCGGACGGGTGTTCGTGGTCTCCAAGACGGCGTTCGGGGCCACCGTCTACGCCGCACCCCGACGCCTGCGCAGCGACGGGTCCAACCGGCTGCGTGCCTTCGCGCGCGTGGCCGGCCTGGTCACCGACGGCGCGTTCTACCCCGACGGTCGGCACGTGGTGCTGCGCAGCTATGGCACCGCGTCGGTCTACACGTTCCCCGACTTCGCGGCGACCGGCACCGTCCGGCTCCCGGCCCAGCCGCAGGGTGAGGGCATCTCGGTGTCCCGGACCGGCCGGGTGCTGGTCAGCTCCGAAGGCGTGCGCGCCGAGGTGCTCCGGGTGCTCCTGCCCTCGCGGCTCACCCACGGGTCGGGGCGGGCGGGCTCGTCCGAGCCCACGCGGTCGACCGGGTCACGACCGGCCGGCGCCGAGCCGGCCCCGCGTCCTCGCGACCTCAAGGACTGGGGCAGCATCGCGCTGGTCGCGGCAGGCATCGCCGGCCTCGCCTACCTGGTGCTCAGAGCCGCTCCGCGACGTGGTCCACGCAGGCGGTGAGCGCCTCGACGTCCGAGGGCTCGATGGCCGGGAACATCGCCACCCGCAGCTGGTTGCGGCCCAGCTTGCGGTAGGGCTCGACGTCGACGATGCCGTTCTCACGCAGCACGGCCGCGACCGCGGCGGCGTCGACGCTGTCGTCGAAGTCGATGGTGCCGATCACCAGCGAGCGCTGGTCCGGGTCGGCGACGTACGGCGTGGTGTAGGGCGTCTTCTCGGCCCAGCTGTAGAGCCGGTTGGCGCTGTCGCTGGTGCGCGAGACCGCGAAGTCCAGGCCGCCCTGTTCGTTGAGCCACTCCAGCTGCTTGGACATCAAGAACAGCGTGGCCACGGACGGGGTGTTGTAGGTCTGGTTCTTCGAGGAGTTGTCGATCGCCGTCGAGAGGTCCAGGAAGGCCGGCACCCAGCGGTCGCCGGCAGCGAGCTCGGCGGCCCGCTCGAGGGCGGCCGGGGACATCACGGCGACCCAGAGACCGCCGTCGGAGGCGAAGCTCTTCTGCGGCGCGAAGTAGTAGGCGTCGACCTCCGAGACGTCGACGGGCAGCCCGCCGGCACCCGACGTGGCGTCGACCAGCAGCAGCGCGTCGTCGTCGGCACCCTCGACCCGCTTGACGGGGGCCATCACGCCGGTGGAGGTCTCGTTGTGCGCCCACGCGTAGACGTCGACACCGGTCTCCGCCCTCGGCTGGGGGAGGGTGCCGGTCGCGGACTCGATCACCACAGGGTCCTCGAGGAACGGCGCCTGCTGCGCGGCCTTGGCGAACTTCGAGGAGAACTCACCGAACGAGAGGTGCTCGCTGCGTGCCCGGATCAGCCCGAAGGTCGCGACGTCCCAGAAGGCGGTCGCGCCGCCGTTGCCGAGGACCACCTCGTAGCCGTCGGGCAGGGAGAAGAGAGAGGCGACACCGGAGCGGACCCGACCGACGAGGTTCTTCACAGGCGCCTGCCGGTGCGAGGTGCCGAGCAGCGAGCCACCGGTCGCGGCGAGCGCGTCGAGCGCTTCGACCCGGACCTTCGAGGGACCGGCGCCGAACCGGCCGTCGGTGGGCTTGATCGAGTCGGGGATGGTGATCGGTGCGGTCACGGGAGCTTCCTCGAGACGGGGTCGCAGCGCGGTCGGCTGCGGGGCGGTGACCTGACCTCGTTGTCGGTCGGTGTGCGGTCCTAGTCTGTCATCCGCAGCGCGTGGAGAGAGGTCGGGGACACATCATGAGCAGCACGCTCCAGCTGGCGCCGGCCTCGTTGGCCGACCGCGAGACGCAGGTGCTGGTGGCCGACGTGCAGGCGGAGTACGTCCTGCGCTACGGCGGTCCCGACGACTCCCCGCTGGAGGAGGAGAGCTTCGTCCCGCCCGGCGGCGCGTTCTTCCTCGGCCGCCTCGACGGCGTGCCCGTGGCCATGGGCGGCTGGCGGCGCCGCGACGGCGTCACCGCCTTCGGGCGCACGCGCGCGGCCGAGATCAAGAGGATGTACGTCGCCCCGGCGGCCCGTCGGCGCGGTCACGCGCGCACCGTGCTCGCGCACCTGGAGAGCACGGCGCACGACGCCGGTGCGGATCTGATGGTGCTCGAGACGGGAACCATGCAACCCGAGGCGATCGCGATGTACACCGCGGCGGGCTACCGGCGCATCGACGACTTCGGCCACTACTCCTGGTCGCCGCTGGTGCGCTGCTTCGGCAAGTCGCTGTGATCCGCAGGGTCAGGAGCCACGGGCGGGGGTCGGCCAGCCGCCGTCGCCGCCGGCTGCGGGCTGCGCAGTGGCTGTCTCGACGGAGTCGTGGATCGTGAAGACCCGGTCGAGCCCGGTGACCCGGAAGATCTTCAGCAGCTGGTCGTCGGCGATGACCAGGGACAGCGAGCCGTTGAGCGCCTGCGCCCGCCGGCGGCCGCCGATCAGCGCGCCGAGGCCGGTGGACTCGATGAACTCGACCTTCAGCAGGTCGACGACCACGTGGACCTCACCGGCGACGAGCGTGTCGGTGAGCGCGTCCTTGAGCTGCGGTCCGGTCGCGAAGTCGATCTCGCCCTGCGGGCTGAGCACGGTGTGGCCGTTGCGGGAGGCCACGTCGATCTCGAGGTGCATGGCCCCTCCTCGAGGTGGCGGTGCGGACGCCGCTGCTGGTGTGAACGACCCGTCCGATCCTGACACCTCCGGTGCGAACAAGCCATTCCGGCGCCCGCACCCGTGTCGGCCCCCGGTCGCCTGCCTACGCCCAGTCGGCGTTCCAGCCGTCGACCTTCGCGGCGTCCCGGGGGTCGGGACCGGTGTAGACCGCCGAGGGCCGGATCAGCCGGCCGGTGCGCTTCTGCTCGAGGATGTGCGCGGACCAGCCGCCGGTGCGGGCGCAGGTGAACATGGCGGTGAACATGTGCGGCGGCACCTCCGCGAAGTCGAGCACGATCGCGGCCCAGAACTCGACGTTGGTCTCCAGCACCCGGTCGGGCCGGCGCTCGCGCAGCTCCTTGAGGGCGGCCTTCTCCAGAGCCTCGGCCACCTCGTAGCGGGGCGCGGAGAGCTCCTTCGCCGTACGACGCAGCACGCGGGCGCGGGGGTCCTCCGCGCGGTACACACGGTGCCCGAAGCCCATCAGCCGCTCGCCGTTGTCGAGCAGCCCCTTGACGTAGGACTCGGCCTCACCACGCCGCTCGACCTCGTCGATCATGCCCAGCACCCGCGAGGGGGCGCCGCCGTGCAGCGGGCCGCTCATCGCGCCGATCGCGCCGGAGAAGGCGGCGGCGACGTCGGCGCCGGTCGAGGTGATCACCCGGGCGGTGAACGTCGAGGCGTTCATCCCGTGCTCGGCCGCGGAGCTCCAGTAGGCGTCGATGGCCCGGACGTGCATGGGGTCCGCCTCGCCCTTCCAGCGGATCAGGAACCGCTCGGCGAGCGTGCTGCCGTGGTCGACCTCGCTCTGCGGCACGACCGGCTGGTGCAGCCCGCGCGCCGCCTGGGCGGCGTACGAGAGCACCATCACCGCCACCCGGCTGAGGTCCTCGCGCGCCTGCTCGTTGGAGACGTCGTAGGTCTGCCGGAACCCGAAGGCCGGGGCGAGCATCGCGATCGCCGCCTGCACGTCGACGCGGATGTCGCCGGTGTGGACCGGGATGTTGTACGCCTCCGCGGGCGGCAGGCCCGGGTCCCAGCGGCCGTCGATCAGCAGGCTCCACACGTTCTCGAAGGGGACGTGGCCGACGATCTCCTCGATGTCGACGCCCCGGTAGCGGAGCGCTGAGCCCTCCTTGTCGGGCTCGGCGATCTCGGTCTCGAAGGCGATCACGCCCTCCAGGCCGTGCTGGACCTCGCTCATGGTGCTCCTCCTGCTCGTGCGTGCACCGTCGGCGTTCGCCGCCCGGACCGGTGCTCATCATGCCGACTTGTTACCGGCGCGTCACCTGGCGGGGGAGGGGTGCGGTCCGATCGGTAGCGTCAGGCCATGACCTCCGACCCGCACGGGAGCGGCCGCCCCTCGGACCTGGCGCGGCTGCGCCGCGAGTACGGCGACCGCGGCCTCGACCTGCCCGACCTCGACCCCGACCCGGTCACGATGTTTCGCCGCTGGCTCGACGACACCGTCTCGTCCGGGCTCCACGAGCCCAACGCGATGGTGGTCTCGACGGTCTCGACGCAGGGGCGGCCGTCCTCACGGCTGGTGCTGCTCAAGGGCCTCGACGCGGCGGGCTTCGTGTTCTACACCAACCTCGACTCGCGCAAGGCGGAGGAGATCGGGGCCAACCCGGCCGTCTCGCTGCTGTTCCCGTGGCACGACCTGCAGCGTCAGGTGCGCGTCGAGGGCGTCGCGTCGCGGGTCTCGGCGGAGGAGGACGAGGCCTACTTCGCGTCGCGGCCCCGCGAGTCCCAGCTGGGGGCGTGGGCCTCGCCGCAGTCGCGGGTCGTCGCCTCCCGCTCGGCCCTCGACGAGCGCTACGGCGGGGTGCTCGCCCAGTTCGCCGAGCTCGACGCCGTACCGCTGCCGCCGTTCTGGGGTGGCCTGCGGGTGCGCCCGGAGAGCGTCGAGTTCTGGCAGGGCCGCAAGGGCCGGATGCACGACCGGCTGGTGTACCGCAAGAGCGCCGACGACCCGCACGCGCCGTGGCGGGTGGACCGCCTCGCCCCCTGAGGCGTGGGGGGGATCGGTTTCCCATGGGATCGACCTTTCCCGTCACATCTCGGGGGGTATCTGGCCAGGTGAGTGACGGGATCCCCCGATCCCATGGGAAACCGCCGGGATCGGAAAACCAGTTGTGAGTGAGCGCTCACTCACTTAGGCTGTACGACGTGCCGTCGACCACCCGCCCCACCCGCACCCGCCGCGCCGCACCGCTCGCACCCGACGAGCGACGCGCCGCGCTCATCGAGGTCGTCGTGCCGCTGCTGCTGCGCCACGGGGGAGAGGTGACCACCCGCCAGATCGCCGAGGCCGCCGGGATCGCCGAGGGCACGATCTTCCGGGTCTTCCCCGACAAGGCCGCGCTGCTGACCGCGGCTGCCGAGGAGACCATGAACCCGGTGCACGGCCGAGCCGAGCTCGCCGAGGCGCTCGCGGGGGTCACCGACCTCCGGGCCCGGGTCGTGGTGACGGCCGAGCGGCTGGCCGCCCGCTCCGAGAAGGTGATGGCGGTGCTGATGGCGCTGCGCGGCCTCTGGGCGACCGGCGGCCCCTCCGCCCGGCCGAAGGAGCAGCCGCCCGGCCCACCCCAGTTCGTCCTCGACTCGCACCGCGAGCTGCTCGACCGGCTCACCGAGGTCTTCGAACCGCACCGTGACGAGCTGGCCGTCGACCCGCGCCGGGCGGCGCTGCTGCTGCGCACGCTCGTGCTGGGAGTGCGGCACCCCGGCACGCAGCCGGAGGAGATCCTCACCGCCGAGCAGGTCGCCGACGTGCTGCTCGACGGGATCCGCGCACCCCGGGCGGGGGAACGCTGATGCTGGTCCGGCTTCTCCGCCAGCACCTCGCGCCGTACCGCACCCAGCTCGGCCTCGTGGTCCTGCTGCAGTTCGTCGGCACGATGGCCGCGCTCTACCTCCCCAGCCTCAACGCCGACATCATCGACAACGGCGTGGCCCGCGGGGACACCGGCTTCATCGCCCGCACCGGCGCGACGATGCTCGCCATCTCCCTGGTGCAGATCCTCTGCAGCGCCGCCGCCGTGTACGTCGGTGCGCGCACCGCCATGAGCTTCGGTCGCGACCTGCGAGCCGCGATCTTCCACCGGGTCGGCACGTTCTCGAGCAGAGAGGTCCACCAGCTCGGCGCGCCGTCGCTGATCACCCGCAACACCAACGACGTCCAGCAGGTGCAGATGCTCGTGCTGATGAGCTGCACGATGATGGCCGCCGCCCCGATCATGATGGTCGGCGGCGTGCTGATGGCCATGCGTGAGGACCTGGGCCTGTCCTGGCTGCTCGCGGTCAGCGTGCCGGCGCTGTTCGCCACGGTCGCGTTCGTCATCTCGCGGATGGTGCCCGGCTTTCGCCGCATGCAGGAGCGCATCGACGCGGTGAACCGGATCCTGCGCGAGCAGGTCACCGGCATCCGGGTGGTGCGGGCGTTCGTCCGCGAGCCCGTGGAGGCCCGCCGCTTCGGACGCGCCAACGACGACCTCACCGCGGTGGCGCTGACCACCGGACGCTGGATGGCGACGATGTTCCCCAGCGTGATGCTGATCCTCAACGTCAGCAGCGTCGCGGTGCTGTGGTTCGGCGGGCACCGCGTCGACGACGGGACCATGCAGATCGGCGCCCTGACGGCGTTCCTCGCCTATCTCGTGCAGATCCTGATGTCGGTGATGATGGCGACCTTCATGCTGATGATGGTCCCGCGGGCGTCCGTGTGCGCCGACCGGATCGCCGAGGTGCTCGAGACCGAGACCTCCGTCGCGCCGCCTCCGACACCGGTCGCGACGGGCACGGGGCCGGGCGAGATCGAGCTGCGGCACGTGGAGTTCAGCTACCCCGGGGCCGAGGCGCCGGTGCTGCGCGACCTCAGCCTCGTCGCCCGCCCGGGTGAGACGACCGCCCTGATCGGGTCCACCGGCGCGGGCAAGACCACCCTGGTCAGCCTGGTCCCGAGGCTCTTCGACGTCACCTCCGGGGGCGTGTACGTCGACGGGGTCGACGTACGCCAGCTCGAACCGGGGCTGCTGTGGAGTCGCATCGGGCTGGTTCCGCAGAAGGCGTACCTGTTCACGGGCACGGTCCGCAGCAACCTGCTGCACGGCAAGCCCGACGCCACCGACGAGCAGCTGTGGCAGGCGCTCGAGATCGCCCAGGCACGCGACTTCGTCGAGGCGATGCCCGAGGGCCTCGACGCCCCGATCGCGCAGGGCGGCACCAACGTCTCGGGTGGCCAGCGGCAGCGGCTCGCCATCGCGCGGGCGGTCGTCCGCAGGCCACGCATCTACCTCTTCGACGACTCGTTCTCCGCGCTCGACCTCACCACCGACGCGCGGCTGCGCGCTGCACTGGGACCGGTCACCACCGACGCGACCGTCGTGATCGTGGCGCAGCGGGTCTCCACGATCCGACGGGCCGACCAGATCCTCGTGCTCGAGGACGGCGCCGTCGTCGGCCGCGGACGGCATGAGGAGCTGCTCGAGGGCTGCGAGACCTACCGCGAGATCGTGCGCTCCCAGCTGAGCGAGGAGGAGGCCGCGTGAGTGGCGCCGACGACTCCCGGCCGGCGTCCTCCGCTCGGATGCAGGAGACCGAGCGCATCCAGCAGGGCCCCGGCCCCGGTCGCGGCCCCTTCGGCGGGGGCATGGTCGGTCAGCGGTCCCTGAGCTTCGGACCGTCGGCCAGGCGACTGGTCACCCGGATGGGGCCCGAGCGCGGCAAGGCCGGCGCCGTGGTGCTGCTCGCCGTGGTCAGCGTGTCGCTCACCGTGGTCGGCCCGAAGCTCCTGGGCCGAGCCACGGACCTGATCTTCTCCGGGGTCTTCGGTCGCCGGCTTGCCGGCACGACCCAGTCGGGCGCCGTCGACGCGCTCCGGGCTCGGGGCGAGGACCGGCTCGCGGACATGCTGGCCGGGATGGACGTGGTGCCCGGCCGGGGTGTGGACTTCACCGCCGTCGGTCACGTGCTCCTCCTCGTGCTCGCGGTGTACGTCGTCGCGGCGCTGCTCGCCTGGCTGCAGGGCTACCTCCTCAACGACGTGGTGCAGAGCACGGTCCGGCGGATGCGCTCCGACGTCGAGGACAAGATCAACCGGCTGCCGCTGAGCTACTTCGACCGGCAGCCCCGCGGCGAGCTGCTCTCGCGGGTCACCAACGACATCGACAACGTGAGCCAGACGCTGCAGCAGACGATGAGCCAGCTGCTCGTCTCGTTGCTGACCGTCGTCGGGGTGATCGCGATGATGGTCTCGATCTCGCCGACGCTCGCGCTCGTCGCCCTGGTGACGGTGCCGCTCTCGGTGCTGCTGAGCCGACAGATCATGAAACGGTCGCAGGGACTGTTCATCGCTCAGTGGCGTCGTACCGGGCAGCTGAACGCCCTGGTCGAGGAGGCGCACACCGGGCACGCGCTGGTCAAGGTGTTCGGACGCCAGCACGAGGTCGAGGAGGCGTTCGCCGAGCAGAACGACGAGCTGTTCCGCGCCAGCTTCGGCGCTCAGTTCGTCAGCGGCCTGATCATGCCGGTGATGATGTTCATCGGGAACGTCAACTACGTGGTGATCGCGGTGCTCGGTGGGATCCGGGTGGCCAGCGGCACCATGAGCCTCGGCGACGTACAGGCGTTCATCCAGTACTCCCGGCAGTTCACGCAGCCGCTGACCCAGCTCGCCTCGATGGTCAACCTGCTGCAGTCCGGGGTGGCCTCGGCCGAGCGGGTCTTCGAGCTTCTCGATGCCGAGGAGGAGCCGGTCGAGCTGACCGAGCCGCCGGCGGAGGGGGGCCGCGGCGAGGTGCGGTTCGAGCACGTGTCGTTCCGCTACGAGGACGACCAGCCGCTGATCGAGGACCTCTCGTTGGTGGCCACGCCGGGACAGACGGTCGCGATCGTGGGACCGACGGGCGCGGGCAAGACGACCCTGGTGAACCTGGTGATGCGGTTCTACGACGTCGACGGCGGCCGGATCACCCTCGACGGCATCGACATCTCCACCCTGCGCCGCGGTGACCTGCGGGGCCGCACCGGCATGGTGCTGCAGGACACCTGGCTGTTCGAGGGCACGATCCGCGACAACATCGCCTACGGCCGGCCCGATGCCAGCGACGAGGAGATCCTGGCCGCGGCCAGGGCGACGTTCGTCGACCGGTTCGTGCACAACCTGCCGGACGGCTACGACACCGTGGTCGACGAGGAGGGCAGCAGCATCAGTGCGGGCGAGCGGCAGCTGGTCACCATCGCGCGGGCCTTCCTCGCCGACCCGGCGCTGCTGATCCTCGACGAGGCGACCAGCTCCGTGGACACCCGCACCGAGCTGCTGGTGCAGCACGCGATGGCGGCACTGCGTAGCGACCGGACGTCGTTCGTCATCGCGCACCGGCTCTCCACGATCCGCGATGCCGACCTGATCCTGGTGATGGAGGCGGGTGCCATCGTCGAGCAGGGCACCCACGACGAGCTGCTCGCCGCCGGGGGTGCGTACGCCGCGCTGTACCGCTCGCAGTTCGCTCAGGCGCTGGTGTAGCTGCTGATTACCAGGGGATGCAGGCTTTCAGCAGGGAAGATCGTGGCTTCCCATGGAGATCTATTGCTCCCCACGGTGTGCAGCCCATGGGGAGCAACAGATCTCCGGCATCCCCTGGTAATCAGCAGCGGCCGGCCCACCCCACGACGGAAAACGGCCCGTGGGCGGTGCGGATCTAACCGCTCTCCGGTCGGATGATGTCCGGAGCGCCCACGGGCCGGGTGACTGCTTGGGATTACCAGCGCGCTACACGCGCAGCGGGGCTGGTCGGTGCGCTGCTAGCGAGCAGCCACCTCACGAATCCGATAAGAATGCACTTCCGGACCACCTCCTTCCTCGTGTGCGACCACGGTACGTCCGCCCCACAGCGGCGACAAGACACTTTCCCTGACAAGGTTGGCGAGTGCAGACGAGAAGGTGGCGGTCGGTGCTCACCGACGTGCGGCCGCTGCAGGTCTCGCCGCCGTACCGCCGGCTCTTCTTCGGCAACACCGTCGCCCAGCTCGGCCAGCAGATGACCAACGTCGCGGTGGCGGTGCAGGTCTACGCACTGACCCACTCCTCGTTCTACGTCGGCCTGGTCGGGGTGTTCGCCCTGGTGCCGCTCGTCGCGCTCGGTCTGTACGGCGGCGCGGTCGCCGACGCCGTCGACCGCCGCACGCTGGCCCTGGTCGCGAGCGCCGGGCTGTGGGCCGTCTCGGTGGCGCTCGCGGTGCAGGCGTTCGCAGGCAACCGGTCGGTGTGGGTGCTCTACGGTTGCATCGCCGTCCAGTCGGGGTTCTACGCGATCAACAACCCGGCCCGCAGCGCCATGGTGCCGCGCCTGCTCGACAAGGAGCTGATGCCGGCGGCGTCCGCCCTGAACATGGCGTCGTTCAACCTCGGCTTCACGTTCGGCCCGCTGCTCGGGGCGCTGGCCATCACCTGGCAGGGGTTCGGGGCTGCCTACACCATCGACGTGGTGACCTTCTCCGCCGCGTACTACGCGCTGGTGCGGATGCCACGGATGCCGCCGCTGGAGGACAGCCCCCGCGCGGGCCTGCGCTCGGTCGTGGACGGGCTGCGGTTCCTGGGCCGCTCGCCGAACCTGCGGATGACGTTCGTCCTGGACCTCTGCGCCATGGTGCTCGCCCAGCCGCGCGCGCTGTTCCCCGCTCTCGCCTACAAGGTGTACGGCGGTGGGGCCGGCGTGGTCGGCGTACTGCAGGCCGCACCGGCCGCCGGGGCCGTGGTCGCGTTCCTGCTCTCAGGGTGGGTGAGCCGGGTGCGGCTGCAGGGGATGGCGATCGTGGTCGCGGTGCTCGTCTACGGCGCGGCGGTCGGCGGGGTCGGGCTCACCGACGTGCTGTGGGTGGGAGTGGTGTTCCTGGCGGTCTCCGGGATGGCCGACATGGTCAGCGCGGCCTACCGCTCGACCATCCTGCAGGTCGCCGCACCCGACCAGCTGCGGGGACGGCTGCAGGGCGTCTTCATCGTGGTCGTCGCGGGCGGTCCACGCGCCGGCGACTTCCTGGCCGGCTCGGTCGCGACCGGTGTCGGGGAGCGGGTCGCGCTGGTGCTCGGCGGCCTGGCCTGCCTGGCCGGGGCGCTGACCGCGAGCGCGCTCTCGCGCCGGTTCCTGGGCTACGACGCCCGTCACCCGACGCCGTGAGCGGCACCCGCCCGGGAACGTGGTCAGCATCACGGTTCGATAGATGGTTGCAGAACACAACTATCGGGTACCGTCGCCGTGACCGTTCCCGCGCTCACCCAGGTGAAGAAGGACATGACCGACACCCGCACCACCACCGACCACCCCCCGGACACGACCGCGACGAGGACGGACCGGATGACGCACCGCGAGGTGCTCGAGGCGCTCTCCGGGCTGCTGCTCGCACTCTTCGTCGCGATGCTGTCCTCCACCGTCGTGACCAACGCGCTGCCGCGGATCGTCACGGACCTGAAGGGCAGCGAGTCCGGCTACACCTGGGTCGTGGTGGCCACGCTGCTTGCGATGACCGCCTCCACCCCGATCTGGGGCAAGCTCGCCGACCTGTTCGACAAGTTGCTGCTCGTGCAGACCGCGCTGGTGATCTTCTCGCTCGGGTCACTCGCGGCCGGCTTCGCCCCGAACATGGGATCGCTGATCGCGGCCCGGGCGTTCCAAGGTCTCGGGGTGGGCGGTCTCACCGCGCTGGTGCAGGTCGTGATCGCCTCCATCGTCTCGCCGCGCGAGCGGGGCCGCTACTCCGGCTACATCGGCGCCGTCTTCGCGCTCGCCACGGTCAGCGGCCCGTTGGTCGGCGGCGTGATCGTGGACTCGGCGCTCGGCTGGCGAGGCTGCTTCTTCGTCGGGCTGCCAGTGGCCGCCCTCGCCTTCGCCGTGCTGCAGAAGACGCTGCGGGTGCCGACCGTGCGCCGCGAGGTGCACATCGACTACCTGGGCGCGGCGCTCATCGCGGGCGGCGTGTCCATCCTGCTGATCTGGGTCTCCCTGGCCGGCAGCAGCTTCGCGTGGGGCTCGTTCACCACCGCCTGGATGATCGCGCTGGGCGTGCTGATGCTCGTGGCCGCAGTGGTGACCGAGCTGCGCGTGGTGGAGCCCATCATCCCGCTGCGGCTGTTTCGCGACCGCACCACGAGCCTGGCCACCCTCGCCTCGGTCATGGTCGGCGTCGCGATGTTCGGCTCGACGGTGTACCTCTCGCAGTACTTCCAGATCGCGCACGGCATGACCCCGACCCACGCGGGTCTGATGACCATCGCGATGGTCGGTGGCCTGCTGGTCTCCAGCATCACCACCGGCCGGATCATCAGCCGCACCGGACGCTGGAAGCGGTACCTCGTCGGCGGCATGGTTCTCGTGATCGTCGGCCTCGCGCTGCTCAGCACCATCGGGGCCACCACCGGCCTGCTCCGCGTCGGCGCGTCCATGGCAGTGCTCGGGCTCGGCCTCGGCGCCACCATGCAGAACCTCGTGCTCGCCGTGCAGAACAACACCGCCCAGAGGGACATGGGTGCGGCCAGCTCCGTGGTCGCCTTCTTCCGCTCGATGGGGGGCTCGATCGGCGTCGCCGCGCTGGGCGCGGTGCTCAGCCACCGGGTGGCCTCCGAGGTCGCCACGGGTCTCGCCAAGATCGGCGTCGACCCGAGCGCGACCGGGCAGGGCAGCGGCACCATCCCCGACCTGGGGACGCTGCCGGCGCCGGTCCGCACGGTGTTCCAGGCCGCCTTCGGTGACGCCACCGGCCAGGTGTTCCTGATCGCGGTGCCCTTCGTCGTCGTCGCCCTGGTCGCGGTGCTCTTCATCCGCGAGGTGCCGTTGCGCACCTCGATCGAGCGCGACGACGAGCTGCCTCACGCCCGGATGGCGGTCAGGTAGCCGCACGGTCCCCAGACGGCGTCCCGCACGTCCCTCCGATCCGGCGCGAGGAGCGTGTGCGGGCGACGGTCCCCGAAGTGGCGGCGCAGCTGACGCTCGACCGCGGCGCCGTACGACGGCAGCGGCAGGCAAGCGCCCTCGCGGTGGGCGGGGAAGCCGCCGCCGAGGTCGAGGAGCCACGGCTCCGTCCCGGCCTCCCCCAGCTCCTCCAGCACGCGGGCGGCGGCGGCGACCGGGGCGTCCCACGCCTCGGGGTCGGGTTGCGGTGACCCGACGTGGACGGACACTCCGGCCGGGTCGAGGCCGAGGGTGGCGGCGTACCGCAGCAGACCGGGGGCCCGCTCGGGTCGGCGGCCGGTGCCGCTCCAGGTCCCCGGGGCCGCGGTCTCACCGGAGGCGTCGACGCGGCAGAGCACGGCCGAGCCAGGGGCCGCGGCGGCGACCGCCCGGATCTCGTGCGGCGAGCCGGCCACGAAGAGGCCGACCCCCAGCCTGGCCGCGAACGCGAGGTCCGCGCGCCGCGCGGCCGGGGGGGAGTACACCAGGTCCGCGGGGCGCGCGCCGGCTCGCAGCACCGCCGCCACCTCGGCCCTGCCGACCACGTCGAACGACGCGCCGGCCGCCACCAGTGCCGCGAGCAGCGCGGGGGCCGGGCCGGCCGTGACCGAGTGGTGCACCGAGGTGCCGGGAAGCGACGCGCGGATCCGCCGAAACCGGGTGAGGGCCGCCAGGTCGTCGTCGCCCAGCCGGGGCGGAGCCGGCATGACCGAGCGGGCCCGGAGGCCGCGCGACGTGCCCTGGTCGGGGATCGGGCAGGAAGCGGCGAGCGTGACGGTCACGCGGAGGGTCCTGACGCTGGCGGCGATGCCGTACCCGAGACGACGGCGCTGTCACCCCACCAGGAGCCACCCCCGCGCCCCCCTGATACGCCGAGGCGTCTCGTTCTGCGCGCGGAAACCCGCCGAGGCGTCTGGTTCTGCGGAGGTCTTCAGACGGCGATGCGGAACCAGGCGGCGGTGTCCGGGGCGAGCCGCCCGTCGACGGGCACCTCGCCGCTGCTGATCAGCAGCTCACCGACGACGGACGGCAGCCGCCGCGAACGCGACCCGCAGTTGACGACGGCGACCAGGTCACCGCGCCGGACCGCGAACACGCCAGGCGACGAGTCGAGGATCTCCACCGCATCGGGCAGCCCGGGCAGCACCTCGCGACGTACCCGCAGCATCTGCCTGAAGAACGCCAGGGTGGAGGACTCGTCGCGCGACTGGGCCTCCACGGAGAGCGGCGCCCAGTCGTCCGGCATCGGCAGCCAGGGCTGCGTCCCGTCCGGTCCGAAGCCGTACGGCGACGACGAGCCCGACCACGGGATCGGGACCCGGCAGCCGTCTCTGCCGACGGGCTCCGCTCCCCGGAAGTAGGCCGGGTCCTGGCGCAGCTCCGGAGGCACGTCGACCTGCTCCAGCCCGAGCTCCTCGCCCTGGTAGACGTAGGCCGAGCCGGGCATC
The DNA here is from genome assembly GCA_963810435.1 of uncultured Actinomycetota bacterium. GTDB lineage: Bacteria > Actinomycetota > Actinomycetes > Propionibacteriales > Nocardioidaceae > Nocardioides_B. The sequence continues at coordinate 298,261 of CAWENL010000003.1, read as the reverse complement.
GCCATCATCGTGAGCACGGCCGCCTTCGACCGCGCCACCCCGGCCGGGCCCCCGCCGTACCGGGTGGCCTCCCGGACCACGTCGTGGTTGGCGAGCACCCAGGTCGGTGTCCCGCCCACCGGGCCGACGGCGTCGAAGGTGTCCACGACCACCCTGCGGAACGCCGCCGCCGACCAGGGAGCCTCGAGCCAGGTGAAGTTGAACGTCTGCTGCAGCTCGTCCTCGCGGATGTAGCGGGCGATGGCCTCGGGGCTGCCCGCGCAGGCCTCCGCGACGGCCATCCGCTCGCCGTCGTACTCGTCGAGGATCTTGCGCCAGCGGCGGTAGACCTCGTGGACCTCGGGCTGGTCCCACATCGGGTACGGCGGCTTGTCACCCGGCTTGCGCGGGGTGAGCCGACCCTCCTTGTAGAGGCCGTGGGCGGCATCGACGCGGAACCCGTCGACGCCGCGGTCGAGCCAGAACCGCAGCACCGTCTCGAACTCGTCGCCGACCTCGTCGTTCCACCAGTTCAGGTCGGGCTGGCTGACGTCGAAGAGGTGGAGGTACCACTGACCGTCCTCGACGCGCGTCCAGGCGGGGCCGCCGAAGACCGAGAGCCAGTTGTTCGGCGGCTTGCTGCCGTCCCGGCCGGTGCCGTCGCGGAACACGTAGCGGTCGCGCTCCGGGCTGCCCGGCCCGGCCGCGAGCGCAGCACGGAACCAGGGGTGCTCGCTGGAGGAGTGGTTGGGGACGACGTCGATGATCACCCGGATGCCGAGCTCGTGCGCGGTGGCCAGCATGGCGTCGAAGTCCTCGAGGGTGCCGAACAGCGGGTCCACGTCGCAGTAGTCGGCGACGTCGTAGCCGTGGTCGTGCTGCGGCGAGGGGTAGAACGGCGTGATCCACACCGCGTCGACGCCGAGGTCGGCGAGGTAGGGCAGCCGCTGCCGGATGCCGACCATGTCCCCGACCCCGTCACCGTCGCCGTCGGCGAAGCTGCGGACGTAGATCTGGTAGCACACGCAGTGCCGCCACCAGGGCGGGCGGAAGTCGATTTGCACGTTCCAATTGTGCGGGTCGACCCCGTGGGTGCGTCAACCGGGAGGGCCGGTGCGAGGACGTGACCCCGGTCCCCTCCAGGAGCACCCGGCAGTCTCGTCACAGCGCCCGCGTCGTACCGGCACCTCCGACCCGAAATACCCTGTGGGAGGCCCCGGGAAAGGTCGATCCCATGGGAAACCGACCGGCGCCCGGGGTCAGTTGAAGGCGGCGGGGTCGACCTGGAGCCAGGTGTGGCGGGCGGAGGCGACGACGCGGCCGTCGGCGTCGTAGAGGGTGCTCGCGGTGAACGACTTGCGGCCGTCGGTGCCGCGGTGACGGCCGACGACGACGTGGGGCTCTCCGACCACGGGCAGCGCGTCCACGCGGGCGGTCATCCGGCCGAGGACGCAGGGCCGACCCTCGAGGTCCTCCGACCAGCCGCCGACGCAGTCCAGCGCGGCCCAGGTGGTGGCGGCGCCGCAGCGCTCGATGCCGTCGAGCAGGTCGCCGGACTCGGCGTGGGACGCGGTGGGCACCCACAGCGAGGCGACGTGGCCGCGGACCCCGCCGACCGGGCCGGGGAAGATGCGCAGTCCGTCGCCCTCGGCGCGATCGGGTCCGCAGGCGAAGCAGGTCGGGAACGGGTGACCCGAACGACCCGGGTACCCGAGCATCGCCTGGCCCGCGACGTCGGGATCCACCGCGTCGACCGGCTCGAGGTCGTCCTCGACCAGCCGCGCCTGCGCGACCACCTGCCCGTCGTGGCTGAGCACCGTCGCGTCGTCCTGGGTCTCGACGGTCATCGCCGTGTCCAGCGGCGGCGGACGGCGCAGCGTCACCTCGACCGGGCGGCCTGCCGCACCGGGCACCCGCTCGGCCAGCGACCCGGCGGCGAAGCCGCCGTTGGCGGAGCGGGCGGGCCCGTTGAAGCGCAGGGGGACGATCAGGTCGCTCATCGCTTGATCCTCTCGTACCTCTCGAGCGCCTCGCGCCGCTCCTCCGCGTGGTCGACGATCGGCTCGGGGTAGCCCGGTGGCACCCCGTCGGGTGCTGCCGAGGGCTCGTGCACGTGCGTGGTCTCCACCTCGGCCAGCTCCGGCACCCAGCGTCGTACATAGCTGCCGTCCGGGTCGAACTTCCGGCCCTGGGTGGTCGGGTTGAAGACCCGGAAGTACGGCGCCGCGTCGGTGCCGCAGCCGGCGGTCCACTGCCAGCCGTGCTGGTTGGAGGCGAGGTCGCCGTCGACGAGCCACTGCAGGAAGTGGCGGGCGCCGTGCTGCCACTCCAGGTGGAGGTCCTTGACGAGGAAGCTCGCCACGATCATCCGCACCCGGTTGTGCATCCACCCGGTCGCGCGCAGCTGGCGCATGCCCGCGTCCACGATCGGGAAGCCGGTCCGCCCCTCCTTCCAGGCCTGCAGCTGCGAGCCCGGCTCGTCGTAGCTCATCCGCGCGAACTCGCTGTGGAGGTACTCCCGCGCCGACTCCGGCCGCTGGAACAGCACGTCGGCGTAGAACTCGCGGAACGCCAGCTCCCGTCGGTAGCTGGTCGCGCCCTTCCCTGACCGCCCGGACAGGTCGGCCAGCATCGTGCGCGGATGGATCTCGCCCCACTTGAGGTGCACCGACATCCGGCTGGTGGCGTCGAGGTCGGGCCGGTCGCGGGCGTCGTCGTAGCTCGCGAGCCCGTCCTCGAGGTAGGCCTGCCACCGCCGGCGCGCGGCGTCCTCCCCGGCCTCGGGCAGCTCCAGCCCCGTGGGCAGCCGCGGCGAGGGGATGTCGACCCGGTGGTCGAGCGTGAGCCAGCTGACGCCCGTCGGCGCGTCGACCGGGCCGCGCCAGCCGTGCTCGACCCAGCCCCGCGAGAACGGCGTGTAGACCTGGTAGGGGTTCCCCGACCCGTTCTTCACCCGGTCGGGTGCCACGGCGTACGGCGACCCGGTCCGCACCAGCTCGATGTCGTGGGCACCCAGCGCCCGCTCCACGTCGAGGTCACGCCGGCGGCCGTAGGGGCCGTAGTCGGCGGCCACGTGCACGCGGGAGGCGCCCACCTCGCGAGCCGCGCGCACCACCTGCCGTACCGGGTCCCCCCGGAGCACGCAGAGCCCGGCCTTCCGGCGGCGGAACGAGGCGTCGAGGGAGCGCAGCGACTCCCCCAGGTACCACCGCCGGGAGATCCCGGCAGGTCCCCACAGGGCGGGGTCGAGGACGAACAACGGCAACGTGCCGTCGGCGTCGCAGGCGTCGAGCAGCGCGGGGTTGTCGGCCAGGCGCAGGTCGCGGCGGAACCACATGAGTGTCGTCGTGGGCACCGGGCCACTCTGCCAGCCGCCAGGGCCGACCCGACGTCCCGGGAGGCCCGGTGGACGTCGCCCGGGCGGGGAGGGGCCGGCGCCCGCGGATGAGGGAGGATGGCTGGGTGAGCGATCTGATCGACACCACCGAGATGTACCTCCGGACCATCTACGAGCTGGTCGAGGAGGGCGTCGTGCCGTTGCGTGCCCGGATCGCCGAGCGGCTGCACCAGAGCGGTCCGACGGTCAGCCAGACGGTGGCCCGGATGGAGCGCGACGGACTGCTCACCGTCGAGGGCGACCGGCACCTGGAGCTGACCCCCCAGGGCAACCGGCTCGCGATCCGGGTGATGCGCAAGCACCGGCTCGCCGAACGGCTGCTGACCGACGTGATCGGGCTCGACTGGGAGCTGGTGCACGCCGAGGCCTGCCGGTGGGAGCACGTGATGTCGGAGACCGTGGAGCGCCGGCTGCTCGAGCTGCTGGACCACCCGACCGCCTCGCCGTACGGCAACCCGATCCCGGGCCTGTCGGAGCTGGGGGAGCCCCGGGACGGGCATCCCCGCGACGACGAGCCGATGACCGGCGTGGAGCCGCTCGGCGAGGTGGCCAGGGCGGGCGCCGAGACCCGGGTGATGATCGCTCGCATCGGTGAGGAGATGCAGAAGGACGAGGTCGTGATGGCGGCGTTGCGGCGGGTGGGGGCGCTGCCCGACAAGGTGGTCACGGTGGCGGTCGGCGCCGAGGGGGTGCTGATCGGCAGCGGCGGCGAGACCGCGGAGATCGACCAGGACATCGCCGCGCACCTGTTCGTGCACCGGCTCTGAGCCGGCCACCTCAGCCGGCGACGACGGGCCCGACAGGACCGAGGGGATCGACCGCTTCGACCAGCGAGGTCAGGAACTGCGTGGTGCCGTGGTGCACCTTGAGCACCGCGAGGTCGTCGGCGCGGGTCGGGCCCCGGGTGACCACGACCACCGGTACGCCGCGCTTGGTGGCGTGCCGCACGAAGCGGAAGCCCGACATCACGGTCAACGACGAGCCCAGCACCAGGAGTGCGTCGCTCGCCGGGTCGAGGGCGTCCATCGCGGCGTAGCACCTGGCCACCCGCGGCTTGGGCACGTTCTCGCCGAAGAAGACCACGTCCGGCTTGAGCACGCCCCCGCAGGACGCGCATCCCGGAACCCGGAAGCCGCCGGTCTCGCGCAGCTCGACGTCGCCGTCGGGCCTGACCTCGACGTCGGCGTGCCGGTCGCTCCAGCCGGGGTTGAGCTCGGCCAGCCGTGCGTGCAGCGCGGCCCGGCCGGTCTGCTCGCGGCAGGCGAGGCAGATGACGTCGGCGATGCGACCGTGCAGGGCGCACAACGCGGCGGAGCCGGCCGCCTCGTGCAGGCCGTCGACGTTCTGGGTGATCAGCAGCCGGGCCCGGCCGGCCGCCTCGAGGATCGCCAGCGAGCGGTGGCCGTCGTTGGGCTCCGCCCGCTTCATCCGGGACCACCCGAGGTGCGAGCGGGCCCAGTAGCGCTGCTGCGCCTCCGGCCCGGACACGAACTCCTGGTAGGTCATCGGCATCCGTGCCGGTGCGCCGGGACCGCGGTAGTCCGGGATGCCGGAGTCGGTGCTCAGCCCGGCTCCGGTCAGCGCCACGAAGCGCCGGGAGGAGACCAGCGCGAGCGCCTCCCGGACGGGCGCCGCGGGCACCGGTGCGGGGCCGGTGCCGAAGGCCGGTGCGGACGTGACGGACATCGCGACCAGCGTACGGCCCACCTGGGTGGGCGGACCTGCGACCTGAGAATGCCCCGGCTGGCCATGACAGCATGGGCCACATGACGAGCCGACCCAGTGGCCGACCCAGCGGCCGACCCAGGGGCCGACCCAGCGGCCGAGCGCCGGGCGGTGCGGGCCTGGCTGTCGGACATGGACGGCGTGCTCGTCCACGAGGAGGAGCCGATCCCCGGGGCCGCGGACTTCGTGGAGCGGCTCGCGGCGACGGGCCGGCCGTTCCTGCTGTTGACGAACAACTCGATCTTCACCCCGCGTGACCTCAAGGCGCGGCTGCACCGCTCGGGGATCGACGTGCCCGAGGACGCCATCTGGACCAGCGCGCTCGCGACGGCGCAGTTCCTCGACGACCAGCGACCCGAGTCGACGGCCTACGTCATCGGCGAGGCGGGGCTGACGACCGCGCTGCACGAGATCGGATATGTCATGACCGACCGCGACCCGGAGTACGTCGTGCTCGGCGAGACCCGCACCTACTCCTTCGAGGCGATCACGACCGCGATCCGGCTCATCGAGAAGGGGGCGCGTTTCATCGCCACCAACCCCGACGTGTCCGGACCGAGCCCTCAGGGGGCGATCCCCGCGACCGGGTCCGTGGCGGCGCTGATCACCAAGGCCACCGGCGTCGACCCGTACTTCGTCGGCAAGCCGAACCCGTTGATGATGCGCTCGGCCCTGAACCGCATCGACGCGCACTCGGAGAGCACGGTCATGGTGGGTGACCGGATGGACACCGACATGATCGCGGGGCTGGAGGCGGGCCTGCGCACGATCCTGGTGCTGACCGGCTCCACGAGGCCCTCGCAGGTCGAGCGCTTCCCCTACCGCCCCACCGCGGTGGTCGACTCCATCGCCGACGTGGTCGAGCTGGTCGAGCAGTGGAGGGACGACGAGGACGAGGTCGTGGACTTCGCCCCGTAGCGCCTGGTCCCAGAACCGGACAAGAGTCGCGCAATCGGCTCCGCGCTCGTCCGATTGCTGATTGACTTCCGCCCGGAGAGATCTCCTGGAGCCCCGTCGCGGGCGGGCCCGTCGGTCTCGGACAGAGGGGCACCCAGACATGAGTCGAGCTCGTCGCGCGGTCCTGGCCACGCTCACCGCGCTGGCAGTGACCGGGCCGGTCGCCGCGGTGGTCACCACCACCACCGGTGCGCAGGCGGCCCCGGACCGCGGAGGCGACCCCGACGTCACCCGGTTGCTCGCCCTGCAGGCCGGGCTCCAGGTCGGTCCCAAGCACGCGACGCGCCCGCAGGTGCGGATCGCCGGCCGGACGTACGCCGCGGCCAACCCGTACCTCTCCCAGCTGCGCGGCGACTCCTCCGTCGACTACTCCTACTGGCGTCGCCGGCTGACCGCCCAGGGCAGGGCGCGCGCGGCGGGAGCCCAGCAGGGCGCGGCGAGGTCCTTCGGTGGTCCGCTGCTCCCGGTCCCGACGCCGTACGCCTACACCGAGCAGGAGCCCGAGGGCGCCCTCGGCCAGAACGACTCGCTCGCCACCTCGGAGCACCTCGACCGGTTCGGCACCGACCGGGCGCAGCGGGCGGTGAAGATCGCCGGCCGGCTCTCCCTGCCGAGCATCGCCACCACCCGGATCACCACCCGCGAGGACCAGGGCTCGATCCGCCGGGCGACCCGCACCGGCGTCGGCACCCGTCGCGCGGGGGTGACGGTCTCCAGCCGGATCGGTGACGGGCCCCACGGACGCAACGGGGACCGCCACGGCGACTTCGACTTCTTCAAGGTGCACGCCAGGCCGGGGGACGCCATCCGGGCGACCACCCGCGGCAGCCGCCTCGACACCGTGCTCGCGCTCTACGGCCCGAAGGGCCGGGTGCTCGACGCGAACGACGACCTCGGCGACGACAGCATCGCGAGCGCCCTGAACTACCCCGTGACCAAGGCGGGCGACTACTACGTCATGGTCGCCGGCTTCAGCCCGAACGGACCCCTCCCCGCCAGCCCCTTCCGCAGCGGCAGCGGCAGCGGCAGGGGGGACCAGGGTGCCTACCGCCTCAGGCTGGTGGCCGGCCCGGTCGACCACGACTACTACGGCGTGCACCTGCGCAGTGGCGACGTCCTCGGCGGCACCCTGAGGGGCCACGCCTCCACGGTCCAGGTGCACCGCGTGGACGGTCGCCGGATGATCTCCTCGCAGCTCGACATGTCCTCGGCGTACCCCGTCCAGAGCCCGCTGCCGGGCGGCGGCGCCACGTTCGCCTACGTCGCCGAGGAGCCCGGCTGGTACGCCGTCTCGGCGGCCGACGGGCGAGGGACCTACTCGATGCTGCTCGAGGGCTACCGACCCGGGAGCGAGCGGGGCGCGACGGGCACCGTGCAGACCCTCTTCCTGGACTTCGACGGTGCGCGGCTGAACACCGGCATCTTCGGTGGCGACGGTGTCTCGACCCTGGCGCCGCTGTCCCGGTACCTGCCGCGGTGGCGGCTCACGAACGCGGACGAGGACGCCGTGATCGACAGCGTGGTGGCCGCGGTCAAGGAGAACATCGACCAGACGCTGCGCGAGCGCGGCCTGAACCACAGGCTGAGCGTCCGGGTGCTCAACAGCCGCGACGACAACGACCCCTTCGGCCGGGCCAACGTCTCCCGGGTGGTGGTCGGCGGCTCGATCCGGCAGTCGGGGGTCCCGACCATCGGCATCGCCCAGTCGATCGACCCCGGCAACTTCGGCCACGAGGAGACGGCCCTGGTCATGCTCGACTCCGTCTCGGAGCCGCGTGGGCCGGACTACTCCTTCAACAGCTACCTGAGCTCCGCCAGTGACCGGGTCGGCTTCGTCGGCCGGGCGCTCGGCAACGTGGTCGCGCACGAGACCGGTCACATGATCGGCAGCTTCCACACCGACGGGCTGAACCGCACCACCGACCTGATGGACTCCGGCGGGGCCAACCAGGACCGGTTCTACGGGGTGGGTCCCGATGGGCTCGGGGGCACCGCCGACGACCAGGACGTCGACTTCGGCGTGGACCGGTACGAGCCGGAGGAAGGCCTCGGTGGCTGGGAGAACACGCTGAACACCAGCGCCTGGGCCTTCCTGCCGGGTCGTCCGTAGCTCAGCCACCGACCAGCGGGACGAACGCGTAGCGCCCGTGCCGGGACACGTCCGGCTCCCCGGACGTACGTCGTACGACGTGCATCTGCCCGGCCACCGGGACGACCAGCACCCCCCCGACCACCAGCTGGGCGACGAGCCCGGCCGGCAGGGTGCTCGCCTCCGCGGAGACGAGGATCCGGTCGAACGGTGCCTCGTCCGGGCGCCCGAGCACGTCGTCGACGGCCTGCTCCACCCGGGCGGTGACGTGCCGCCGCTCGAGATTCGCGCGGCCGAGGTCGACGAGCCCGGGGACGATCTCGACCCCGACGACCTCGCCCTCGTCACCGACGAGGTGGGCCAGCAGCGCCGTCGACCAGGCCGAGCCGCATCCGACGTCGAGGACGTGGTGGCCGGGCGCGACATCGAGAAGCGCGAGCATCGCGCGGACCGTGGTGGGCTGGCTGTTGGTCTGCCTCCAGCCGATCGGGAGCGGCCGGTCGGCCCCGGCGAGACGGCGCTGGCCACGGGGCAGGAAGGCCGTGCGCGGCATCGCGGCGAACGCCGCGTCCAGCCGGTCCGGAGGCGTCATGCGCTCCCCCTCAGGCGTAGCGCGTCGCGGCCCGCGCCCTCGCCTTCGCAGCCTCCGTCTCGCGGTCCTTGGGCGGGGCCGTGCTCGTCAGCTCGGCGAGCAGCCGGGAGGTGGCCTCACCCACCTCGGCGACGGCGCGGTCGAACGCCGCCTGGTTGGCCTGGGAGGGCCGGGTCGAGCCGCTGACCTTGCGCACGTACTGCAGTGCGGCGGCTGCGACCTCGTCGTGCGTCGCGGGCGGCTCGAAGTTGTGGAGGGTCCGAATGTTGCGGCACATGCGACCTAAGGTACGTCGACCACGCGCACGCCGTCGCCGACGAGCGCCACCCGGTCCCCGGGGAGCGGCAGGGCGCGCATGCCCTGGCCGGAGCGGTCCGCCGACCACGACCCGACCCGGACCAGGGACCCGTCGCGACCGACCCGCAGCGCCGCGTAGCCGGTGCGCCCGGTGTCCCAGCTCTGCACCGTCGTGAGCACGGTGCGCCGCCCCGGCAGGTAGGTGAACGCCCGCGGGTCGGTCGCCGCGCCCAGTTCGGTGTGCTCCCCGAACCGGACCGTGTCGACGCGCTGCACGTGGGCGAGGTCGCGCAGGTCGAAGGTGGCCGCCTGGGCGCCGAGGTCGTCACCCGCGCCGGTCGCGTCGCGTCCCAGCCCGACCAGCACGTCGTCGCCGACCGGGTGCAGGTAGGCGGAGAAGCCCGGGACCTTCAGCACGCCCACCAGCCGCGGCCGTCGAGCGTCCGAGAGGTCGACGGTGTAGAGCGGGTCGGTCTGCTGGAAGGTCACGACGACGGCGAGGTCGCCGAACCACCGGACGGCCCGGATCGTCTCACCGCGGCCCAGACCCTCGACCCGTCCGGTCTCGGCGAGCCGCCCGTCACGCTCGGCCAGCACCACGACGGCGTTCTCGCGCGGCGCCCACGCGTCGCCCAGGGCGGTGGCCACCCGCAGCCGCCCGTCGTGCTCGCTGAGCGACCAGCGGTCCTTGACCGTGCCCGGGACCGATCCCGAGGCGACGTACGTCGTCCGCTCACCGTCGAGGGCGAAGGCGTGCAGGGTGGTGGTCCGCTGCGCGGTGGTGGTGCCGACGTAGAGCCGGCGGGCCGAGGAGTAGACCAGGTCGCCCGAGGCAACGACCGCGGACGCCGTGAAGGAGTCGGGGGCCGAGACCGGGAACCCGATGACGCTCAGCGTGCCGAACCCGGAGGGCCGCGTCGGGTGCCGGACCTCGGAGCAGTCGAGAAGCGGCTGCCGCGCACCGGTCTCCGATCGGGTGGCGGGCAGCCAGGCGTCCAGGGGTGCGCGACGCACCACCTCGCGGTTGAGCCGGGCCGCCTGCGCCGCGCTGCGGGCGCGGTTGGGCTGCACGAAGTCCAGGGACGGGTGCTCGGTGCGCAGAGCGATGTGCACCGTGCCGTCGTCGTGCAGCCGCGTCGACAGCACCTCGCCGTCGAAGCTGCGACTGTCGGTGAGTCGCGGCGCGGACGGGTCGGCGAGGTCGTAGCCCACGACCATGGTGCGTGGCTCCTGCTCAGGGGAGGGGATGAGGCCGGGGTCGCTGCGCCCGGGGCCGATGCCTCCGCGGTCGAAGATCGGCCCGCCGCCGTACCTGCGCACCGTGCTGCCGACGACGACCACGTGGCCGCGCGACAGCACCAGCTCGGCGTCGGCGGAGGCGGGTCCCGGCATCGGGGTGCGGGAGAGCTCGCGAGTCGCCGCACCGGAGACATCGGTGACCACCAGGTCGCTCCCCGAGATCCGGACCACGAGCCGGCCGTCGGTCTTCGCGACGTCCGACTCGTCGACGTCGGCCTCCTGCACGTTGGTCCCGGTGGCGCTGCTGGCGACGGCACGGTCGGGCCCAGCGGCGCTCTGGGCGTCCATCGCGTACATCACGGGCGGACCGTCGAGCCCCCACGGACCGACCCGCGGCAGTGCGGTGCTCACGTACCACTGCCGCAGCCGCTCGCAGCTCTCGAACGCCGGCAGCTGACCCGCCGCCGCCGGTGGGGTGAGGACCGAGCCCACGACGTCCACCACCCGGTTCCCACCACCGACCACGCCGCCGACCAGCCCGCCGACCAGTCCGGCCGAGACCGCGGCGTACGTCGCGAGGCCGGTGCCGAGGCCGAGGGCGAAGGTACGGGTGCTCCGGGTGAGGGTGCGTCCCTTGGGGTGTGTGGTCATGGTGGTCTCGTTCCGGTGATTGGTCCCGGTGGTGGCTGGGTGATGGGACGCACACCGCCGCCGGCCGGTTCCCTGGCAGAGTGAGCGACCCGACCCGACCCGAGGAGACCAGGCGTGCCGCAGGACCAGCAGCGAGACTTCGACGTGGTGCTCTTCGGGGCGAGTGGCTTCACCGGCGCGCTGACCGCCGACTACCTGGCTCGCAACGCACCGCCCGGCTGCCGGTGGGCGCTGGCGGGGCGCAACCAGCAGAAGCTCGCCGCGGTGCGTGAGCGGCTGGCCGGGGTCGACCCCGCGCTGGCGGACCTGGCTCTGCTGCAGGCCGACTCGACGGATGCCGCGTCGTTGGCCGAGGTGGCCCGGCGCAGCCGGGTGGTGATCACCACCGTCGGTCCCTACGTCGAGCACGGTGAGCTCCTGGTGGCCGCGTGCGCCGAGGCCGGCACCGACTACGTCGACCTGACCGGTGAGCCGGAGTTCGTGGATCGCATGTTCGTGCGCTACCACGACCAGGCCGTGCGGTCCGGGGCACGGATCGTGCACGCCTGCGGGTTCGACTCCATCCCGCACGACCTGGGTGCGCTGTTCACCGTCAAGCAGCTCCCCGAGGGCGTCGCACTGCGCGTCCACGGCATGGTGCGCACCAACGCCCGGTTCTCGGGAGGCACCTTCGCGTCCGCGTTGGCCGCGTTCTCGCGGGTCGGGGGGATGCGGCAGGCACACGCGGAGCGGCGCAAGGTGGAGCCGCGAGCCGCCGAGGGGCGCCGGGTGCGGTCCACGGCGAAGCGGCCCCACTTCGACAGGGACGCCGGCTTCTGGCTGGTGCCGCTGCCGACCATCGACCCGTTCGTCGTACGGCGCTCCGCGGTCGCGCTCGAGCGGTACGGACCCGACTTCAGCTACGCGCACTACGTCGCGGTGAAGCGGTTGCCGACCGTTGTCGGCGGACTGGCAGCGGTCGGGGTGCTGGCCACCGCGGCGCAGGTACCTCCGGCTCGGCGGTTCCTGAGCAGCCGGGTGCCGCCGGGGCAGGGACCTAGCGAGGAGCGGCGCGCCAGCACGTGGTTCTCGGTCCGCTTCGTCGGCGAGGGGGGCGGGCGGCGGGTGCACACCGAGGTCAGCGGCGGCGACCCGGGCTACACCGAGACCGCGAAGATGCTCGCCGAGTCGGCGCTGTGCCTGGCCTTCGACGACAACCCGACGACCGCGGGCCAGGTGACCACCGCGACGGCGATGGGGGACCACCTCACCGACCGGCTGGTCCGCGCCGGGCTCGGCTTCACCGTGCACAGCAGCGTCGCCGCCGGGTAGGAGCGCACTGGTTCCACGAACTGGAACAATTAGGCATTTCGCCTCGAAAGCCGCAGAGGTCTCTTAACCTGGACAGGCAGTGTTCCGGGGACCTTTGGGGAGACGAGTCAGATGAGTGTGCGGTCGCGCCTGGGTGCGCGCCTGACGGCAGTGACGGCAGCAACGTTGGTCACGGCGGTCCCGATCGCCTTCGGGTCGATGAGCCCGGTGCTCCAAGCGACGTCACAGGAGACGACCCCGACGCCGAGTGTCTGGGCCATGCAGCGTCACGTGCTGGCGCGGGTGGCGCCGAGCGTGCAGCCGCGCACCGTCGCACGGCGCACGACCATCTCCGGCAGCCTCACGCTGACCACGAAGGCGCAGCGGCACCGCAAGATCTCGGTCTCGAGCTCCAAGGGCAGTCACACCTGGACGGCGAGCTCGCTCAGCGACCACGACCTCCCCTCGGCCGCGATGCGCGCCTACAAGAACGCCGCCCGCTCCATCGAGGCCTCTCGTCCCGGGTGTCACCTGCCCTGGACGCTGCTGGCAGGCATCGGCCGCGTCGAGTCCGACCACGGCCGGTACGGCGGGTCGGTGCTCGGCAACGACGGCGTCCCGCGTCCCGCCATCGTCGGCATCGCTCTGGACGGCAAGGGGCCGGTGGCCGCGATCCGGGACACCGACGGCGGGCGCTTCGACGGAGACGCGGTGTGGGACCGGGCGGTCGGACCGATGCAGTTCATCCCCTCGACCTGGCGCACCGCCGGCCGCGACGGCGACGGCAACGGCGAGAAGTCGCCGAACGACATCGACGACGCCGCACTGGCCGCGGCGAGCTACCTCTGCAGCAGCGGACGCAGCCTCACCGACACCAGCGCCGTACGCGCGGCGATCTTCAGCTACAACCCCTCGGACTACTACGTCGACCTGGTCAGCGCCTTCGCCCGCGGGTACCGCACGGGCACGTTCGTGATCCCCTCCCCGCCGGTTGCGCCAGGTGCCGGCGACGGCGTGGTCCACCGCAGCACCGACCACTCGGGGGCTGGCTCGGCGAGGGCCGGCGCCCAGCAGCGGGCCCATCGGGCCGCTGCCCAGGCCCACCGGCTCGCCCGGGAGAAGGCACGGGCACGGGCAGCTGCTCAGCGGGCCGCTCACCAGCGTGCCCAGCAGCAGGCCCAGCAGCAGGCCCAGCAGCAGCCCAGCAGCGAGCCCACCAGCGAGCCCAGCAGCGAGCCCAGCACCGGGCCCAGCACCGGGCCCACCAGAAGGCCCAGCCGAAGCCTGCTCCGCGGCCCACGCCGAGACCGAGGCCCAGCACCAGCCCCACCCCCACCCCCACGCCCCCGGCTCCGAAGCCGAGGACGGTGCGCGGTGTGGTCGTCAAGGCCGGCGGGGGCTGGTCCATCGCCGGCGTCCGGGTGGGTGCGGGCGACATCGGGAGCATCGCCCGTCGCGACTACGACGGCGACGGTGCCGTCGAGTCCCCGGGCGACGAGCTCGACGGGCTGGCAGCGGCCGGCAGGTCCGCCACGCTCACCTACTACGACCAGCCCGGCTTCCGGTTGACCGGCTTCAGCGCCTGAGTCCTCCCGATCGGTCGGGTCAGCCCCACCGGATCAGCCCAGCAGGGTCTCGCCGACGAAGCCACCCTCGCGAGCTCCGGGCGGGACCGCGAAGAGCGCGGACCCGGTGTGCTGCAGGTACTCCATCAGGCCGTCGTCGCGCGAGAGCGTGTTCTGCATCGCGATGTACTGCCGCGCCGGGTCGCGCACGTAGGCGAGGAAGAACAACCCGGCGTCCAGCCGCCCGAGGTCGTCGTTCCCGTCGGTGAAGTTGTAGCCGCGACGCAGCAGCCGGACGCCGTGGTTGCGGCTCGGGTGCGCCAGCCGCACGTGGGAGTCCAGCGCGATCAGCGGCTTGCCGTCGCTCCCCACGAGGTCGAGGTCCGGGGCGGTGAACTCGTGTCCTCCGGACAGCGGCGCACCCGCCACGCGGTCGCGGCCCACCAGCCGCTCCTGCTCGCGCAACGAGGTGCGGTCCCACGGCTCGATCGCCATGTTGATCCGGCGGGCGACCAGGAACGCCCCGTCAGCCAGCCAGGCCGCGCCGTCGTCGTCGTCCGGCGCCACCCAGACGTGCTGCGTGAGGTCCGAGGTCTCCTCGGCCTTGAGGTTGGCGGTGCCGTCCTTGAACCCGAACAGGTTCCGCGGGGTCTGCTGCGCGGTCGACGTGGACGACGTACGCCCGAAGCCGAGCTGGGACCAGCGCAGGGCAGCAGTGCCGAACGCGAGGCGTGAGAGGTTGCGGATCGCGTGGACGGCGACCTGTGGGTCGTCGGCGCAGGCCTGCACGCACAGGTCGCCGTCGGAGCGGTCGGCCCGTAGCGCGTCGGCGGGGAAGTGGGGCAGCCTGCGCAGCGCCCTCGGCTGCCGGTCGGCGATGCCGAAGCGGTCCCGGCCCTCAGTGTCGCGGAACAGCGACGGGCCGAAGCCGAAGGTCAGCGTGAGTCGGGACGGCGGCAGCCCGAGCGCCTCGCCGGTGTCACCGGGTGGCGAGTCGTAGGGCAGCGGGGTGGTCGCACCGACCTCTCGGCCCTGGGTCATCGCGGCGCCGGCGGCCGACCAGGTGCGCAGCAGCGTCACCAGCTCGTTGCGCGACCCGGCGGTGACGTCGAAGGCGGCGAAGTGCAGCCGGTCCTGCGCGGGCGTGACGATGCCCGCCTGGTGCCTGCCGTGGAACGGGTGGCTGTCGCTCGTGGGGGCGTGGTCGCCGCCGGTGGCTCGTGCGGTGGCCAGGCCACCGGCGAAGCCCGTGGCACCTACGGCGGCCCCGGCGCCGAGATAGCCGAGCGCGCGGCGTCGGCTGACGCGCGGCGAGGAGCCCTGACTCACAAGGTGACGGCGGCCGTCAGCTTCGACAGCGGCTCGGAGAGGGCGTTCACGGCGTCGGAGAGCTGCCTGACCTCCGTGCGGCTCAAGGTGTCGTAGCCGACGAACCCGCCGCCGGTGCGGTGCCGGTCGAGCAGCCGCTGCACGTCCGCGAACCGCCGGTCGATCAGCTCGGCCAGCTCGTGGTCACGCTGCACCAGCACCGGTTCCAGGCCCTCGAAGGCGACGTGCGCGCCGTCGATGTTGGCCGCGAAGTCGTAGAGGTCGGTGTGCGACCAGACCTCCTCCTCCCCGGTGACCTTGCCGGTGGCGACCTCGTCCAGCAGGCTCTTGGCGCCGTTGGCGACCTGGTCGGCGGTGAAGCTCAGCTTCGCGACGCGGTCGTTGAGGGTCCGCGTGTGGGCGAGCAGGTCGCGGCCGTACGACGCACGCTGCGCCTCGGTGAGCCGGGTGTAGCCCGTCTTCGGTGGCCACAGGTCCTTCTCGAGGCGGTGCCAGCCCGTCCACCGCTGACCCGGCTCGAGGTCCGCCTCGCGCAGGTCCATCTGCGGGTCGAGGTCGCCGAACGACTCGGCCACCGGCTCGATGCGCTCCCAGTGGATCCGGGTGCGCGGGTAGAGCTTGCGGGCCTGCGCGTCGTCGCCGGCACGGTAGGCGGCCACGAACCTCCGGGTGCCGCTGAGCAGCGCGGCGGCCTGGTCCTCGACGTACTCGTGGTACTGCTCGTTGGCCGTGTCGAGCTGCGTGTCGACCGCGTCGCTCGCGGAGCCGCCGGCGGCGTTGGACTTGGACTTGGACTTGGTCACCGTGAAGGTGCTGCGGATCCCCTTGCCGGTCATCCCCGGCTTGCAGGCCGGGATGTAGGTGCCGGCGTCGAGGCGCACCACGAGCTCACGCGTGATCCCCGGTCCGACGTTCTCGACCTCCCCCACGATGCGCTGGCCGTCCTCGGCGTAGAGGTAGAACTCGGTGACCTTGCTGCCGGTGTTCTTCACCCGGTACGTCAACGTCCCGGACGGAGCCGAGTCCGCCGACAGGTCGCAGGCGTCGTCGGAGGAGGTCACCGAGATGGTGCGGCTCGCCGCTGTCGCGTCCGTGCCGTCGGTCGAGCTGTTGCTGGTGCAGGCGGCCAGGGCGGGCAGGCTGGCTCCGGCCACCAGGGCAGCAGCAAGTCGCGGGTGCTTCACCGGTGGGTTCCTTTGCGGCAGGGACGGTCAGGACGCGGCGTCGGCCCTGACGGGCGCGACGGGGGCAGGACGGTTGCTGCGGTTGAGGACGCGGAAGAACACCGTCATCGTCACCGCGACGTAGAGCACCCAGGCGATCGCCTGGATCCAGGTGGTCTCGGGAGAGAAGTTGAAGATGCCCTTGAGCAGCGTGCCGATCCACGAGGTCTCCGAGATCGTGCCGCTCACGTCGAAGGCGAGGCTGTTGCCGCCGGGCAGCACCCGGGCCTCCTGCAGGTCGTGCAGCCCGTAGCCGAGCACACCGGCCGCCACCAGGATCAAGATCGCGCCGGTCCACTTGAAGAACAGCGAGAGGTTGATCTTCACCGCGCCCCGGTAGAACAGGTAGCCGAGCACGACCGCCGTCCCGAGCCCCAGCGCTGCGCCGACCAGCGGGCCGGTCGTCGAGCCGGTCCCAGCGGCTGCCTGGGTAGCGGCCCACAAGAAGAGCGCCGTCTCCAGGCCCTCGCGGCCGACCGCGAGGATCGCGACCAGCACGAGGCTGGCCCCGCCGGCCGCGGCCGCCTTGTCCACGCGCCCCCGAAGCTCACCGGAGAGGCTGCGAGCCGACCGCGCCATCCACATCACCATCCAGGTGACGAAGCCGACGGCCACGATCGACAGCACCCCGCCGATGGTCTCCTGTGCCTCGAAGCTGAGGCCGCGGGGACCGAACGTCAGCAGCGCCCCGAACGCCAGGGAGACCGCGATCGCGATCGCGACGCCGGCCCAGACCCGGCCGAGCAGCGCGCGCCGGTCAGACTTGACGAGGTAGGCGACCAGGATCACCACGACCAGCGTGGCCTCGAGACCTTCACGGAGCCCGATCAGGTAGTTCGCGAGCATGGGGAAGTCCTAGCGGGTAAAGGTAAGGCTGTCCTAAGTAAGTGCAGGCTAACACCCCGACCACAGCAGCGCGACACCGAGAAGGCCGCTCAGTGCGCCAGGTAGGTCGCCGCCATGTCCTTGTCGCCGTGACCCGCGTCGGCGGCTGCCTCCAGGTAGCGCCGGGCCACCTCGACGATCGCGACGTCCACGCCCGCTGTCCGGGCGGCCTCGACCATCAGGGCGGCGTCCTTGGCGGCCCCGGCGAGCGCGAACGCCGGGTCGAAGCTGCCGTCGAGCATCGCGTTGCCCTTGAGCTGGACGTACGGCGCGTCCATCGCTCCACCCTTGACCGCCTCGAGGAACTGCGCGGGGTCGAGGTCGAGCGCCTTGGCGAACGTCAGCGCCTCGGCGATCCCCTCCAGGACGGTGAGCACCCACGAGTTGGCCACCAGCTTCAGCCGCGACGCCTGGCCGGCCTCGCCGACCCACTGGGTGCGCGAGCCGATCGCGTCGAGCACCGGGGCGATGGTCTCGCGGGCCTCCTGCGGCCCGGAGGCGAGCACGACGAGCGCGCCGTCCTCGGCCGGCTTCTTCGTGCCCAGCACCGGCGCGTCGACGTACACCAGCCCGAGCTCGTCGGCGACGGTCGCCAGCCGCTGGGCACCCTCGACGCCGACAGTGGACTGCTGGAGCAGCACGGTGCCCGGGGCGAGCCCGTCGGACGCCTCGCGCAGGGCGGACTCCACCGATGCCGTGTCGAAGAGCATCGTGATCACGACGTCGGCGCCGCGCACCGCGTCGGCGGCGGAGGTGGCCACCGTGGCCCCGGTCTCGGCCAGGGGCTCGGCCTTGGCCGTGGTCCGGTTCCAGACTCGCAGCGGGATCCCGGCCGCGGCGATGTTGCGGGCCATCCCCGCCCCCATCGTTCCGGTGCCCAGCAGTGCCACGGTCGGTGCGTCGCTCATCAGATGTCCGTCCTTCGATCGTCGAGGTGCTTGTCGTTTCCAACTGACGCCGCTCGGGTACCCGCACCGGCGTATGTCCAGTCCCCAGCACCCGCGACCGGCCCCGCATTCCCGCTCGTCGCACGACAAGCCTTGGCGCGCCCTGTCGGTGACCCTGCTCGTGGGGTTCATGTCGCTGCTCGACGTCACGATCGTCAACGTGGCGGTGCCCTCGATCGAGCAGGGCCTCGGGGCGTCGTCCGCCGCGATCCAGTGGATCGTGTCCGGCTACGCGCTGACCTTCGGGCTCACCCTGGTCGCGGGCGGCCGGCTCGGCGACGTGGTCGGGCAGCGCCGGATGTTCCTGATCGGGCTGGTGCTGTTCACGACGACCAGCGCGGCTGCCGGGCTGGCGCCCGACGCCCGGCTGCTGGTCGTCGCCCGGCTGCTCCAGGGAGCGGCCGCGGGGCTGCTCACCCCGCAGAGCAGCGGACTGATCCAGCAGCTGTTCAGCGGTGCGGAGCGAGGTCGCGCCTTCGGCCTCTTCGGTACGACGGTGGGCGTCTCGTCCGCCGTCGGCCCGATCCTCGGCGGGCTCCTGATCGCGGCCTTCGGCGCCGAGGACGGCTGGCGCTGGGTGTTCTTCGTCAATGTCCCCATCGGTGTCGTGGGGATGGTGCTGGCCGCCCGCTGGCTGCCGCCCCCTGGCCCCCGGGAGGGGACCGTGCGCTCGCAGATCGACGTCGTCGGATCGGTGCTGCTCGGCGTCGCGGTGCTCGCGGTGCTGCTGCCGATCGTGGAGGCGATGGCCGACCCGGCGACGCCGCTGTGGTTCCTGCTCGTGCTCGCCCCGGCGACGGTGTGGGCCTTCGTGCACTGGGAGCGACGGGTGGTCCGCCGCGGCGGCGCACCGCTGCTCGACGTACGACTGTTCAGCCGGGCGCCCGGTTACGCCTCCGGCATCGTGCTGGGCACGGCGTACTTCTGCGGCTTCAGTGGCGTCTGGCTGGTGCTGGCGCTCTACCTGCAGGACGGGCTCGGTCTGAGCCCGCTGCGCTCGGGACTGGCCGTCACCCCGTTCGCGCTCGGCTCGGCGATCGCGTCGGTCACCGCCGGCCGGGTCATCACGCGGCTCGGCCGGCGGGTCACCGTCTTCGGGCTGTCCACGGTCGTGCTGGGCTTCGTCGCGCTCGCGGTGGTGGTGCCGCTGACCACGCCCTCGCACCCGGCGCTGTGGCTGCTCGTCCCGCTGTTCGTCGCCGGGGTCGGCGGCGGGGCGACGATCTCACCCAACATCACGATGACGCTGTCGGCGGTGCCGCCGCGGATGGGGGGTGCGGCCGGGGGCGCCCTGCAGACCGGGCAACGCATCGGCAGCGCCATCGGGGCGGCCGTGCTCACCGCTGCCTTCCGGCTGTCGCTGTCGTCCGGTGCGGCCATCGGGACCGCGGTCTCGGTGGCGTTCGGCGCGGCGCTGCTGTTCACGCTGGTCGCGCTGGCCATGGCGCTGCGCGAGCTGCGCCTGCGGCCGGTGTCGGCCGCCGTCATCCGGGAGGAGCCGGAGCACGCCCACGGCTGAGCGGGGCCGGGTCCGCGTGCCAGCATGTCGCGGTGACCTCGAGCTGGTGGGACCGCGTGTGGGCCGTCGCGCCGCCGCCCGCGCTCTGGTTGGTGCTGCTCACCGCGGTCGTCGGACTCGCCGCCACCGCGATGCCACAGGCGTGGCGCCGCACCCGGCACCTGGTCACGATCGCGCACGAGGGCGCCCACGCAGTGGCCGCGGTGCTCAGCGGTCGCCGGCTGGCCGGCATCCGGCTGCACTCGGACACCTCCGGGCTGACGGTCTCGAAGGGACGCGACCGGGGGCCTGGGATGGTCCTCACCGCCGCGGCGGGATACGTCGGACCGGCGCTGGTCGGGCTGGCGGCGGCCGCGCTGCTCGCGCACGGCCACGCGGTCGGCGTGCTGTGGCTGCTGCTCGTGCTGCTGGCCCTGCTGCTGCTGCAGATCCGGAACTTCTTCGGGCTCTGGGCGGTGCTGGTCGCGGGCACCGCGCTGGTGGTGGTGACCCGGTGGACCGCCCCCGAGGTGCAGCTGGTGATCGCCTACGCCGTCACGTGGTTCCTGCTGCTGGGCGCGCCGAGGGCCGTCGTCGAGCTCCAGCGCCATCGGCGCGGGAGGCCGCGCGACCGCTCCTCGGACGCCGCCCAGCTGGCGCGCCTCACCCGGATCCCGGCGGTGCTGTGGGTGGGACTCTTCCTCGTCGTCACCGTGGGCTGCCTGGTGCTCGGCGGTCGGCTGCTGCTGACCGCGACCGCCTGACCCACCGGCTCAGGAGGCTTCGCCGTCCGCAGTGGCGCGGCTGACCGCGTCCAGGCGCGCCAGGTGGTCCGCCAGACCGCCGGCCGCCCGGCCCCGCATCCGTCCGCTGGTCGTCACCGAGATCGAGCGGGTGCGCAGCACCGGGAAGCCCGAGGCGGTCAGCGCGTCGACGAGCGCCTGGTCCTCGCCGTGCCGGACGTGCGAGAAGCCGCCGACGGCGAGGTAGGCGTCCGCCCGCACCGCGAGGTTCGCGCCGTACACGTGGTCGTGCTGGTGCAGCGAGCGCCGGTCCTCCGAGCGCATCTTGGCCGCCAGCACCAGGTCGTACGCCGTCCGGCCGGTCTCCCCGCCCTGCCAGTCGTCGAGGGGGGCGAGGCCGACGACGGCGGCGGCGCGGGACTGCCGGGCCTCGGCGAGGATCTCGCTGACCCAGGCCCGCCCGACGTCGGTGTCCGCGTCGGTGGACAGCAGCCAGGTCTCGCGGAGGTCGGTCGGGGTCAGTGGGGCACGTGCGGCCAGCGCCCGTCGGGTGGCGGCGTCGCGCACCTGGCCGACGGTGGTCGAGGTGTCGTCGCGCACCACTCGCGCCTGGGGGCGCCCGCACAGGGCGGCTCGTGCCCGGGCCTCGGTGGCGTCGACACAGCGGTGTGCCACCACCTCCACGACGGCGGCGTCGAGCAGCCCGCGCCGCTGCGCCTCGTCGAGGGACGCGCAGACGCCGCGCAGCGTGCGCGCGACCGTGGCCTCCTCGTCGCGGGCCGGGACGACCACCGCGACCCGCCTCACCGGTCCTCCCGGACGGAGCACAGGGCGTCGCGGCCGCGCGCCTCCAGGGTGAGATCGAGAGCGTGCTGACGCACATAGATCGTCAGGTCCGCCAGGGTGCGGGCAAGCCGTGCGTCGCCGCTCATGCCGCCGGGTCCGACGATGCGGGTGGCCTCGTCGACGACCTGCTCGCACGCGGTGACCACGGCCGTGCGGGCTGCTGCGGTCTGCTCGACCAGCGCGTCACCGTCCAGCTCCGGCAGTCGGGCAGCAGTCGCCTCGACCGCCAGCCGCGCCTGCCACACCGCCTGGGCGATGACGCCGACCCGTCGCGTCTGGTGGGCCGTGGGCCGGAACCGTCGCAGCCCGTCGCACACCTGGTCCAGCACCGACTGGGCGCCTCCCACCCACACCGCGGCGACCTCGAGGCCGCCGATCGAGAAGCCGCGCCGCCCGAGGTAGAAGCCCGGCGGGCCGACCACGTCGTCCGCGCGCGCGGCGAGGTCCACGCGGACGGTGAAGGAGCGCGACGCGTCCATGGCGGCGGTGTGCCACGAGGTGCGGTCGGGGTCGACCGCGCCGGCGTCGATGTCGAAGAGCAGGTGGTCGTCGTCGTCGACCCACCCGGGAACCAGGGCACGGTCGATCACGTCGATGCCGGAGGAGAACCGGGACTCCCCGGTCAGCCGCCACGCCCCTCCGTCCGCGGCGGCACGCACGCCCGTCCCGGCCGAGCGTGAGGCCCACACGCCGTAGACACCGGCACGGGGCTCCGCCCCCGCCTGGTCGAGGATTCGCTGCGCGTCAGCGTGGCCCTCGACCAGCCGAGCCAGGCACAGGTCCACGCGGGCCACGTCGGCGAGCTCGCGCACCAGCCCCGGGAACGGCCCGACCCAGGCCTCGTGGCGCTCGGTCGCCAGCCGGCGTACGGCGTCACGCATCGCCTCGACCGACGACCGGACCTCGTCGGCGTTCACGCCATCACCTCGTAGACGTCGACCAGGAAGTGCTGGTCGACGTGGCTGACCACCTTCGCCGCGTTGCGCCGACGGCTGTCGAGGTTGATGCGGGCATGCATCTCGGGACCGCTGCGGTGGGCGTCGTGCGGCCGGTGGGCCCAGTGCAGGAAGACCACCTGCGTGCCGGGCGCGCACGCCGACCAGAGCGCGTCGAGCGCGGCGGAGAGGTCCGGCACGTAGTACAGGAACTCGGCCACCACCAGCAGGTCGACCGGCCCGTCGACGGGGACGCTGGGCAGCTCGGACTGCACGAAGCGCACGTGCGGGGGCATGCCGGGACGGCGTCGCGCGAGCGCCACGGCGGCCCGCGACGAGTCGCTCGCCACCAGGTCGTCGACGCGGTCGGCGAGCCGGGTGGAGACCACGCCCGGACCGCAACCCGGCTCCCAGGCCCGCCCGTAGTGCTCGCGGGGCAGGGTGGCCAGCAGCACCGAGAGCTTGCGTCGCTCGTACCAGGACGTCTCTACGTCCCAGGGGTCGGCGTCGGCGGAATACATCGCGTCGAAGTCGGGCAGCGCCGGTGCCGGCAGTGGAGGAACCGAGGCACGCACGACGTACTCGTGCGGCCAGGTGAGCACGTCCATCGGCAGGATCGGGTCGAGCCCGTCGGCCAGCGGCTCGCGCTGCGTCAGATAGCAGGCCAGTGCCGCCCGCTTGGCCAGCGCCGCCTGCTCACCGGGGTCCACCAGCACGATCTCGTCGCGCACCTCGTCGGGGTCCGTCCAGTGCGTGGTCCACAGTGCGAGCTCGACCACGCCGGGACGCTCGCCGTCTGACGCGGCTGGGTGGTCGGCTGGGTGGTCGGCGGCGGCCAGCGCCGCCCGGGCCACCGCCTGGTGGTCGGGATGGGGGTCATGACGCCACAGCGTCACCACGCAGCGGGCACCGTGGCGCGTGACCGCGTCCCGCACCGCCTCGGTCATCTCCGGCTCGTGCTGTGTCAGGGCCCCGTCGGGCAGGTCGAGGACGGTCAGGCTGGTGGTGCCGAGGGCGCCGGTGGCGGCCGCCAGCTCCGTGCGGCGGCGCGCCGCGAGGTCGGGGGGATGCAGGCCCACGTGGTCCAGCGCCGCCTCCCCGGCCGTCATCACCAGCACGTGCACGGCCACGCCGTCGTGGGCGAGCCGTGCCAGGGTCGCGCCCATCGCCAGCGTCTCGTCGTCGGGATGGGCGACGGCCACGACCACCGCGTCGCCTCGCGAGACGTCGAGGACGACCCCCGGGCCCATCACCGGAGCCGCGGCGAGCCGGGGACGCCAGCGCTCGGCGAACGCGGAGCCGGGCGTGACGACGGTGCGCTGTTCGGACACCGGGACGGGGGCGGGGGTGGCGGGCACGGGAAGGTCCTCGATCGGGGTCGGTGCCGGCTGTCAGCCCAACCGGACCCGTCCTCTACCCCGTGCGCCGGAAAAGGTGCGGGTCAGCTCACGTCGCGCGCAGCCAGGCCGACCAGCGCTCGACCGGCAGGAACCCCATTCGCTCGTACGTCGGGCGGCCGTCGTCGCTGGCGACGAGCACCGCGGGCCGGTCGGGGTCGGCCAGGGTCGCGGCCCACGTGACCGCAGCCCCCGCACCGCGTCCCCGAGCCGCCGGGAGCGCCGCGACGTACTCGACGAGCGTGACCCCGGCAGCGAGGTGGGCGGCGGCCACCGAGACGGGTCGCCCGTCGAGGTACCCCAGCCAGATCCGGGTGGTGCCGTCGAGCAGTCCGGCTCCCAGGACGCTCCCCGGCGTCGTACCGGGGAGGGGGTACCCCTCGACCAGGACCCCCTCGGCGACCGCCAGCGCGTCCCGGTCGGTGACCTCGCGCACCTCGACCCCCGGGGCGTCGGGCCGTGAGCGTAGGCCCGGCAACCGCAGCATCAGCGGTGGGTGTCCGATGAGCGTGAGCCCGTGCGGAGCGAGGTCGGGCGTCTGCCACGGGCTGAGGAGGAAGTAGGGCGTGCCGGGCGGGATCAGCTCCCCGATCTCCGAGACCACCTCGGCGGCCTCGTGCTCGCCGACCGGACGGGTCAGCACGACCGGGTTCGTCAGCGCGCCCGACTCACCGACCAGGGCACCGGCCCACCGGTCGGTGCGCCGGCACGGCCTGCCCAGCGCCTCGGCGACGGCGACCGGCCACGACGCGTGCACCAGCACCGCGCTCCTCTTGAGGGTGTCCCCGGGTGGTGCGTCCGGCTCCCAGCCGTCAGCCAGGTGCTCGCCCTCGGCAGGGAGGATCGGGTCGAGTACCGGAGGCGGCTGCTCATCCCGCCCTCGATCGTGGTCGCCGTCGGACCCCGCCAGGTCCTCCGGGACCGGTCCGCCGCCCCGGCGCTGCGGGGGGATCCGACCGCGCTCCCTGCGCATCCGTTGCTGGCGGGCGAAGGCGTCATCGAGGAAGGAGTCGCCTCCAGGAGACGCGCGGTGCTGCCGGGGCACTGAAGGCGTCGCTGTCGGCGGCCGCGTCCCGTTCTCGGGTCCTGCGCCGGGCCGTGCGCCGGGCCGTGCGCCGGACTGGGGGTCGGGCTCGGGGTTCACCAGGGACGCGAGCGGCGGCGCTGCGGCCGCCAGTGCCGGGTCCGTGGTGACGGTGAGGGTGATCCGGGGCCACCAGCGGCCCCGGTCCGTCCGGTCGATCACGACGGGGTGGTCGTAGGCGGCGTTGGCGAAGTCGAGGACGGCGTCGAACGAGCCGCCCGTGACGCGCCAGGTGGGGGAGTGGCCGGACACCTCGATCCGCTCCGGGATGGCCTCCAGGAGCTCGACGATGCCGCGCCGGATGGCCATGGGTCGCTCCCTGTCCGAGGTGGCTGCTGCTGCGGCGACCCTAGGACACCCGGATCGCGATCGGGCTGCGACCTCGGCGTGTCCGGGCGGGGAGGCCGGCGGGCGACCAGCATGTGGTCAGGCAGGTGACCCTTGCACCTTCGCGCTGAACGACCGGCCGGGGGTCGCTCCGCAGACCCGGCGGCGGATCCTCGAGATCGCCGAGCAGCTCGGGTGGGAGCCCAGCCCGCGCGCGCGTGCGCTCTCGGTCTCCAAGGCCCTGGCCGTGGGCCTCGTGGTGGCCCGCCCGCCCGAGATCCTGCGCGCCGACGCCTTCTTCCCCTCCTTCATCGCCGGTCTCGAGACGGTGCTGTCCGAGCGCGGGAACGCGCTGCTGCTCCAGGTGGCCGAGCGCGACGACGCGGCCGCCTACCGCCGGCTCGCCCGGGAGGGCCGGGTCGACGGCGTCTTCGTGACCGACCTGCAGATCGACGACCAGCGTCCTTCCCTGCTCGAGGAGCTGGGTCTGCCGGCCGTGATCGTCGGCCCCGACGTCGGACCCGGGCTCGGTGCCCGACAGTCGGTTCTCGGCGTCGACGACGCCCCCGGTGTCCGGGCGGCGGTCAGGCACCTGCTGGAGCTGGGGCACACACGCATCGCGCACGTCTCGGGCCCGCCGAGCATGGTGCACGGCCGCTCCCGTCGCCGGGCCTGGAGCGGCGCGCTCCTCGAGGCCGGGCTGCCCGACGATCTCTGCGTCGAGGCCGACTTCTCCGCCGAGTCCGGCGCGGCTGCGACGCGGCGGCTGCTCGACCTGGCCGACCCGCCCACGGCGATCGTCTTCGCCAACGACCTCATGGCGATGGCCGGGCTCTCCCTCGCGGTGGCCCGGGGCATCCGGGTGCCCGACGAGCTGTCCGTCACCGGCTACGACGACATGGAGATCTCGGGCCCACCTCCAGCCGTCGCTGACCACCGTGGCCACCGACGTGGTGGCCTGGGGCCGCGCGGCCGCCGTCCGGCTGCTCGAGCTGATCGACCGGGAGCCCCCGACCCCCGCCCTCCTGCCCGGCGCCCGCCTGGTGGTGCGCGCCTCCACGGGCCCCGCCCCCCACTGACCCCTGCACCCCTACGAACCCTGCACCCCGACGAACCCTGCTGACCCGCTGAAGGAGCACACCGCATGAGAACCAAACTCCTGTCCGCATCCGCCGCCGCCCTGGCCCTGAGCCTGACCGCCGCGGGACGACCAGGCCGGCAAGGACGCCGACCTACGACCCGTCGACCGGCGTCACCTACGACGGCGTGGCACCGGACGGCACCGTCAACCAGAACTCGGGAGCCGAGTCCACGATCCACGGCCTGCTGACCATGCTGGCGCTCGACTCCCACCCGCGGGCCCAGCGCATCGCTCGCACCGCCACCGTGCGCGAGCTGGTGGGCACCGAGACGGTTCAGGCCGAGGACGCCACGCTCACGGGCGGGGCCACCGCCGAGCACCCCGACCCGCTGTGGACCGGGGAGTCGGCCTTCGGCGGCACGGGGTACGCGTCGCTGCCCGACGGCGGCGGCGCCACCCTCTCCTTGGGTGCGCACCCGCGCTCCCTGCTGCTGCCCGTGGTCGACCTGCACCGCGACAGCTCGGCGCTCACCACGTTCCGGGCCGGCGACACCGACCTCGGGCGGGTCCGCTCGGGTGACATCGGCGCCCAGGGGGACTCCCCGGCGCCGGGTGCCCTGCTGCCGCGCACGCTCAGCACGCCCGTGCCCTCGTCAGCCACGACGGTGACGGCCTCGACCTCCGCCGACGGCGGGGACGCCGCGAGGCTGGACGCGGTGATGGTGCTGCCGCTGGTCAGCCGGCTCGTGCTCGGCGGTGCCGGCCACGGCACCGCCCTCCTACGCAGCGCTGCCCGCTCGGCCGAGCCCGCCTCGGTGAGCGTGCCGGGGCGGGGGAGGGCCGACGTCTGGTCCTACGACGGCCGCGGCCGGCTGCTGCGGCACAGCACCAGCACCGCGTCCGACGTGCGCGTGCGGGTGGCGGCGGGCGGCGTGACCCTGGTCCGGCGCTGACCCACGACCACCGGCGAACCCTCGACGAGCCCTCGACGGACCCTCGACGAACCCGATGAAAGTAGACCCATGAGCCACCCGCACGCCGAGTTCCCCCTCGGTCCCTTCACGCCGTACGACGCGAACCCGATCCTCTCCCCCCAGGGGGACGGGTGGGAGTCCGGCAGCGTCTACAACCCCGCAGCCGTGGTGAAGGACGACCAGGTCGTGCTGCTCTACCGCGCGCACGCCGACGACATCGTCTCCCACGTGGGCCTGGCGACCAGCGACGACGGCATCCACTTCGAGAGGCACCCGGAGCCGGTGCTCTCGCCGGGCGAGCCCTACGAGGAGTTCGGCTGCGAGGACCCGCGGGTCACCGACGTCGACGGCACCTACTACCTCACCTACACGGCGTGGGACCGCACGCACGCCCAGCTCTGCCTGGCGACCTCGACCGACCTGTTCACGTGGGAGAAGCACGGTCCGCTCTTCCCCGACTTCAACACCTTCGAGCCGAACGCCGCGGACGTGCCGACGCCGTGGAGCAAAGCCGGGGCGATCCTTGCGACGCCGATCGACGGCCGCTACCTGATGTACTTCGGGGAGGGCTCGATCTACCACGCGTGGTCCGACGACCTGATCCACTGGACGCCGTGCGCGCAGGACGAGCCGCTGATGCTGCCCACCCCCGCCGGAACCTTCGGGGAGTTCCTGGTCGAGGTCGGCCCCCAGCCGGTGATCACCGACAACGGGTTGATCCTGCTGTTGCACAACGCCGCAGTGAAGTACGACGACGGCACGGTGCGCTACTCGTGCGGCCAGCTGCTGTTCGACCCGAAGCGACCCACCGAGATCATGGCGCAGATGAACTACCCCTGGCTCGAGCCGTCGACGTACGAGGACCGGAACGGGCTCGTCTCCAACGTCACGTTCGTGGAGGGCCTGGTGCACCACCGGGGCACCTGGTTCGCCTACTACGGTCAGAGCGACTCCACGCTCGGTGTCGCGACCTACCAGGTCGGCCAGACGTACGGGCTCAGCTGAGCGGATGCGCGTCGAGGACCTGCTGGGCGCGGGCGAGCACCCGCACCACCTCGGCGCCGAAGCGAGCGTCGCAGCGGTGAGCGGTGCGGCCCTGGCGCGCGTTGGCGACCAGGTCGGAGACCGCACGTCGCTGGTGCGAGACCACGTCTCCGGAGGCCGCCTGCCCGAGGTCGGGACGTGGGTGCCAGCCGCGGTCGTCGTAGAACTCGAGGCTGGCCCGCGTCGCGTCGGGCGGCATCGTGAGGCTGAGGGCGGCGGTGCTCGTCGTGCCGTTCTGGTGCGAGAGCACCAGGTGGACGAGGTCATCGACGCCGCGGGCGCCCGCGACCGCCCGCACCGGACCGAGCACGGGGAGCAGCACGGAGAGCGCGTGCGGCCCGACGTCCCACAGTGCCCCCTCCTGCTGCCGCCAGGCGGAGGCGGCGAACGGGTTGCCGGGGGTACGCAGCGACGCCAGCCACGTGGCGTGACCGCCCAGGCAGCCCTCCGCCACCCGTTCCTGGAGCCAGGCCTCCCGCGGCGGCACGAACCGCTCGGTGAAGAACACCACCGACGCGACCCCCGCGGCGGCTACCGCCCCGGCGACCGCGTCAGCCTGTGCGGCCTCGAGCGCGACCGGCTTCTCCAGCAGCAGGTGCCTGCCGGCCTCGGCAGCCCGCACCGCCATCGGCGCCTGCACGTGCGGCGGCACGGAGAACACCACGGCGTCCACGGCCGCCAGCAGCTCGTCGAACCCGCGCTCTCCGGAGTGGCCGGTGGCGCCGTGCACGGCGGCCAGCGCAACGGCCTTGTCCCGGTCGCGGCCCCAGACCCCGACCAGCTCGGCGTCCGGATGCCCCGCGACGCCGACGGCGTGCAGCTCCCGGGCCCAGTAGCCCGTCCCCACCAACCCGAACCGCAACGGCCGCGACATGCTGTCCATGGACACGACCCTAGGAGATGACCCGATGACCTGGCTGCAGACACCTGCGCACACCCGCTGGCTCGAGTCCGAGGGGGACCGGCTGCTCGACTTCGGTCGAGCCTCCCGCCACCCCGAGGGCGGCTTCGCCTGGCTCGACGAGGGCGGCGCCCCCGAGCTGGACCGACCGGTCGAGCTGTGGGTCAGCTGCCGGATGACCCACGTCTACGCGCTGGGGCAGCTGATGGGACGGCCGGGGTGCGCGCCCCTGGTCGACCACGGGGTGCAGGCGCTGCGCGACCGGTTCCACGACGAGGTCCACGGCGGGTGGTACGCCAGGGTCGGTCCGGACGGTCCGACCGTCACGGACAAGACCGCCTACGAGCACGCCTTCGTCGTGCTGGCCGCGTCGAGCGCGACGGCCGCCGGTCATCCCCACGGCCCCGACCTGCTGCACGACGCGCTCGAGGTGCTGGTCGAGCGGTTCTGGGACGACGAGCACGGCATGGTCGTCGAGCAGTGGGACGAGTCGTTCGCGACCCTCGACGACTACCGGGGCGTCAACGCCAACATGCACTCCGTGGAGGCGCTGCTGGCTGCTGCCGACGTCCTCGACGACGGCTCGCTGCGCGAGCGCGCCCAGCGGATCCTGACCCGGGTCGTCCACGACCTGGCGGCGGGCAACCAGTGGCGGATCCCCGAGCACTTCGACCCGTCCTGGACCCCCGTGCTGGACTACAACCGCGACGAGCCCGCCCACCCGTTCCGGCCGTACGGCGCCACGATCGGGCACTGGCTCGAGTGGTCCCGGCTGGCCCTGCACCTGCGTGCCGCCCTCGGCGAGTCAGCGCCCGGTTGGCTGCTCGACGACGCCAGGTCGCTCTTCGCCGCCGCGGTCGCGGAGGGGTGGGCGGTCGACGGTGCCGACGGGTTCGTCTACACCGTGGACTGGTCGGGCAGCCCCGTCGTTCGCGAGCGCATGCACTGGGTCGCGGCGGAGGCCACGGCCACGGCGGCGGCACTGCACGCGGCCACCGGTGACCCGTCGTACGCCCGCTGGTACGAGACCTGGTGGGACCACGTCGCGGCCTGTTTCAAGGACGTCCGTGGTGGTTCTTGGTGGCACGAGCTCTCGCCGACCAACGAGCCGAGCAGCAACACCTGGCAGGGCAAGCCGGACGTCTACCACGCCTTCCAGGCGACGCTCGTCCCCCGGTTGCCGCTGGCCCCGACCCTCGCGACGGCGCTGCGCGACAACCGGCTGGGCTGAGACAGGCTGGGCTGTGACAGGCTGCGGCCCGCTCAGCCCGTCGCGCCCGGACCGACCACCGTCACCGCCGCCGCCGTCGGCGACCAGGTCTTCGTGCCGGAGAACTGTGCCTGCGTGAGCAGGGTGTCCCCGGGCTTGGCCGACGAGGCGACCTGGGTGGTCAGCGTGATCGTCCTGGTCACCCCCACCGGGACCGTGCCGAGGTCCCAGCGCAGCGCGCGCGACGACGCGGCGTAGCTGCCCCGGTTGCTCGCCTTCACGAAGTCCAGGCCGGTCGGCAGCTTGGAGATCCTGATGTCGGCGTTCGACGACGGGTTCGGGCCCAGGTTGCGGTACTTCAGGGTGTAGGTCACCGTGTCGCCGGGTGCCGCGGTGGGCGCGCCGGTCATCGTCATCGCCACCACCGGGTCCCCGGGAGGCCGGGTCTGCGAGTCGTACCCGAACGCCTCGAGCTCGGCGGCCCGCACCGACTCGTCGCGCGTCGAGGCCGACTTGCAGTCGGTGTCGTTGAGCGGGTCGTTGTCCTGCTCCCCGGCGAAGCCGGCCTGGCCGGTGCACTGGTTCTCCAGGGCCACGAGCCGCAGGTGCGTGGCAGCGGTGTCCGGGATGTCGAAGTTCTTCATCAGGAGCGCGGGGGCCAACGGTCGCGGCCGCACGCCGTCGAAGGCGTTCGACGGGCTGGTGTAGATCCGCTTGTACGGCGACCCGGCCGCGCTCGAGGTCTTCGTCGACGAGCAGTCGTTGGTCGTCGACTCGGTGCACGCCTCGATCGCAAACTGCCGCAGTGCCGTGAACCGGCTGCCGGACTCCTGGTCGTTGTCGGAGTCGGAGGCGGGCCTCAGCATCGAGCTGACCTTGACCGAGCGCACCACCTGCCGGCCGCCGGACAGGTCGACGTTGACGAACGGGTGCTGCGCGTCGACGGAGACTCCGGCCGGGTTCACACCGGCCCAGTTGGTGGCCTCTGTGTCGTCGATGAGGCTGTCCGCGTTGAGGCTCCCGGCGCTCGCGCCGTCGACGCTGGCGCCGCTGGTGTGCGAGGCGAGGTTCTTGACGATGTGGATGGATTTGCTCGTCGTGCTCCCTGCGGTCACCGTGGCCGGGAAGCGCTTCAGGCCGTACCCCTTGGCCTGCATGATGAAGTGGTAGCGGCCCGGGAGCATCCGGATCGACGACGGCAGCGAGGTGCTGCCGTCGGTGTCAGCGATCGGGGTGGCCCTCGCCTCGTAGTCGCCGACGTAGATCTTCGCCTTCACGGGGGTCTGGCCGCTGCTGCTGAAGCCGAGGGCGGAGAGCTTGAGGGTGCCCTCAGCGTCGTACGGCGAGCTGTAGTCGGGCTTCGGCTGGTCGTCTTCGGTGGACGTGGTCGATGCCCGCGCACCCATGCCGACCTTTGCGAAGCCCTTCCAGATCGAGCCCTGGTTGGCCCCGCCGAAGCGGGTCCGGTCGGCCGCGAGGTAGGCGTCGCGAGCGTCGAGCATGCTCGTCGAGCTCTCCTGCAGCAGGAAGGAGTCGAACATCAGCTGGATCCAGCGTCGACCTCCGGGGCACTGCGACGCCGGGAGCGGCGCCTTGGGCGACTGGGCGCTGGCGCACCGCTGCTGAAGAGCCTTGTCCGACTCCGGGTAGGCGCCGTTGTACTTGCTCACCAGCTGGCGACGGACGTTGAACATGGCCGCGCTCCAGACCTCGCCGTCGGCGTGCACCTCCGGGCCGGTGACGTCGTAGCCGAGGTCGCCGTACTGCAGCGGGTTGTCGTTCAGCGCATAGTTGCGGATGCCGGTCGTCTTGTTGCCGGTGACGTAGGGACCCTCGACCCAGGGGTTGCTGGTGCCGATGGAGTAGCCGTGCTCGAAGAGGTACTCCAGGGCGACCTGGTCACTCCAGGACTCGCCCATCGAGCCGGCCTGGAAGCCGGAGAGCCCACCGTCGGGCCCGGCGACCATGCGGTTGGAGATCGCGTGGGTGTACTCGTGCCCGTAGACGGGGGCGTCGAAGTCACCGTCCACGCAGGGGGAGTAGAACGCACCGGCGATCGGCTGGAAGAGGTACTGGTTCGTGATGCCGGGGATGCCGTCCTGCAGGGTGATCTGGTTGGCGTTGTCCCGGCCCTCGTAGGTCGGCGACCCACCGCTGATCGCGCCGGCCTGCACGTTGCCGACCTCGGGGTCGTTCTCGCCGCCGGTCGGGATGATCCCGCCGGTCGCGCGGTTGCCGAAGTTCGACGACTGCATGTTGTAGTTGTCCTCGGTGAAGCCGAGGAAGTACGAGAAGTCGTGCATCCGGTTGTGGCCCGCGAAGAGGTTCGTCACCGAGGCGAGGATGTCGTTGCCGCCGGGGGTGAGGTTCGTGGGGCTGCACTTGTTGTTGTTCCACGCGTCGGTGAAGTCCTGGCCGACGTTGTCGTAGCCGTAGTGGCGGTTGAGGCTGACCGGCATCTGGTGGGCGCCGCCGGGAGTGAGCGGGCTGGCCCACGCCTCACCGGTGTAGGCCGCGTTGCCGTTGGTGGTGTCGGTGGGGGCGTTGGCGCGGAAGTCGAAGTCCCACGGGCCGCGCGCCGCCAGGTTCTGCAGCGGGGTCGGCGGGGTGTTGCAGTCCGTGCCGTCCTTGACCCAGCAGCCGACCTTGCGGTTGTCGGTGGTGTTGGTCGGGCTGAAGTTCAGCGTCGGGTTCGCGACGAAGTACTTCCACTTCGGCGGGTACGCCGCCCCGTCGCTGGGCGTGCCCTGCTCGCTCGCGATGAACGTTCCGGCGTACTGCCCGACCACGACGGGCGCGGTCGGGGGGTTGTAGGGGCAGACCCGCACGGTGTACGTGCCGGCCGGGACGCCGCCGGACGGCGAGTAGGTGATGGCCTCCGGGCTGGTCGCGGTGTCCGAGCTGGCCACCTGCGCGCCGTTGTGGAGCAGCTTGAGGACGATGTCCTCGTCCGGCGCCACGGCCGAGGCGGCGACCACGATCGACTTGGTCGCGGCGTCCACGGTGTAGTCGTGGTCGGTCCCGCACTTGCTGGCGGTGAAGCTGCCCTGGAACGGCTGCGCGGTGTTGGTCCTCATGACCGG
This sequence comes from uncultured Actinomycetota bacterium, assembly GCA_963810435.1. Classification (GTDB taxonomy): domain Bacteria; phylum Actinomycetota; class Actinomycetes; order Propionibacteriales; family Nocardioidaceae; genus Nocardioides_B. The sequence goes on along the minus strand of CAWENL010000003.1, from coordinate 264,973 downwards.
AGCGTCGGAGAGGTTGTCGACCTGGTTGTGCCGGACGAGCACGCTGCCGTTGACCGCGTCGACGTACGACGTGTAGGCGGCAGCCTTGCCGCCGCCGGAGTTCACGACGTTGCTCTCGAAGACCGGCCGGGGGGCCTTGCCGGGCAGCGCGAGCGTGCGCAGCCGCACCTGCTGGGTCTGGGCGAAACCGGGGACCTCGAAGGTGGTCCAGCCGTCGACCTTCTTCGTGCTGACACCGGCGATGTCGGGTGTGCCCACGGCCGGGGCGTGGTCGCTGCGGAGGTCCGAGACTGCCTTCGCCCAAGCGGCGAGCGGCGAGATCGCGGCCGCGGGGGCGGCCGAGGTGCTCCGCGACAGCGACGAGGACAGGTAGCTCACGCGACCCTTCGCGTCGACGGCGACGTTGACCATGCCGTCGATCGCCGGGATGCCGTCGCCGTACGTCTGCCGGAACCGGACGACCCGCGCCTTGCTCTGCATCAACCGGGAGCTGCTGAGCACGTCGAGCGTGGAGACCTGGGTGCTGGAGAGGCCTAGCACGGCGCGGTGGGAGGACAGGTAGCTGCGGGCGACCTTGGTGGCCGAGCCGGAGTGGGTGCCGCTGAGGTAGCCGGAGCGCTTCTGCATCGAGGAGGGCGTGCCGTAGCGGTTCCAGCGGACCGTGACCCCGCTGGGCACCGCCCGCTTCTGCGTCGAGGTGGGAGCGACCCAGCCGCGCACGTCGACGTCACGCAGCCCGGTGGCGTCCTGGGTCATCGCCTCGGTGCCGGTGTCGGTGATCCGGGTCCCGGTCGCGGCGACGGAGCCGCGCACCCCGCCCGTGGCCGCCTCGGCGACAGGTCCGGTCAGGCCGGCCACCAGCAGGCCGGCCGCCAGCAGCGCCGTCGCGGCGGTGGGCTTGGAGAACGAGCGGTGGGTCCGAGACATCGATGCGCCCTTCGAGCGTGGCGCAGGCCACCTGCCCGTGCCGTATGCCGCCTCTAACGTCGCCGCGCGCCGAAGGTTACGCGGGGGTCACGGGATTCTTCGGGCGAGCAGGCTGCTGCGGGCCGCGGGATGACCCGGACGGGCTATGGGCATCACGGCACACCCGGGTGATCCTGAAGGTCGGAGTAAAGGAACGTGCTCGATCGGGCGACGGGTCCCCTCGAGCCTGGTCCGAGGGGGCACGATGTCAGGTGCGAAGCCCACCTGGGTGGCGCAGTCGCTGGCCAACCCACTCATCGTCGCGCAGCAGCGGCGACGGCTCGGCGGGTCGGCAGGGCACTGGGCCCGCTACGCCGGCGTGCAGGACCGTGGGGTGGCGGCAGCCTTCGACGTCGAGGTGGCTGCACTGCTCAGCGAGGTGCCGGAGCTCGAGGAGGACATCAGCGCGGCGTCCAACGAGGCCGAGCGCAAGCGGGCGGTCGAGGCACGCAACCGGCTGGTCCACCGGCTCGACCAGGAGCTGCACAACGGGCACCGGCACACGCGCGAGTCGCTGGAGGCGATGCTGACCGCGGACCGCCTCGCCGACGAGCGGCAGGAGGCCGCCGGCCGGAGAGGTGGCGGTCGGGGCGGCACCGGTCGACAGGGGCGCTCGAAACCGCGGTCCCGGGCCTCGCAGGCCGCGCACCGGGTGCGGATCCCGCTGCTGCTGCTCAACACGATCATCGCCGTCGTCGTCCTGGTGGTCCCCGGCGTCAGCCTGTGGCGCGGTACCCCACCTCCGGTCGGTGACTGGCGGCTGATCGCGCTGACCGCGTTCACCGTCTGGGCGATGTCGTTCGTGCCGGGCTGGCTCTTCGTCCGCTTCTTGGACCGCCGGGCCGGCGCGCTGTGGGACGAGTACGTCATCCACCTGCATCGACTCGGTCTCGACGACCCGGCCAACCTGCCCGAGCCGCCCAAGTCGTCGGTCTACCACGAGGTCTGGGTCGAGGACGGAGGCTGGACGAGGCAGTGGACCCGCAACATCTACCGCGAGAAGTTCGACGCGTACTACGGCCGCTCCGTGTCCGGGTTCGGCATCGACACCGAGAGGTCGGTGCAGCCCGAGGCGCTCTTCCCGGTGTTCCTGTGCACCTCCTTCCTGGCGGTGGCGTGGACCGCCGCGCTCTACGACCCGGCACAGACGTTCGGCTCGGTCGCGAACCCCTCCGTCTGGACGGCGCTGAGCTTCGCCTTCCTCGGCGCCTACGTGTTCTTCCTCCAGACGCTGCTGCGTCGCTACTTCCAGACGGACCTGCGGGCCGGCGCCTACGTCAGCGGCTACATCCGCATCGTGGCCGCGATGCTGGTGGTCGTCGTGGTCGCCGCTGCCCTCCCCGACAACACCCCCGGCAACCTGCTGGTGGCGATCGCGTTCGTCGTGGGGTGGTTCCCCAACGCCGGGATGCAGTGGCTGACCCGGATCGTGTCCCGGCGGCTGCGCAGCACGGTCCCGTCCCTGGAGCCGGCATACCCCTTGAACCGGCTCGACGGGCTCAACCTCTGGTACGAGTCGCGGCTGCTCGAGGAGGGCATCGAGGACCTCGAGAACCTCATGACCGCCAAGATCGTCGACGTGCTGCTGCACACACGGGTTCCCGTCGCGCGACTCGTCGACTGGATCGACCAGGCCCTGCTGCTGCTCCACCTGCCGCCGGAGCCGGCCGTCGTGGACCAGAAGGGGGTCCGACACCGGACCCGCATGGAGAACGCGAAGAGCATGGGGGAGGCGCACGAGCGCCAGGTGCTGCGCGCCTGCGGTATCCGGTCCGCGACCGCGCTGGTCCGCGCACTCGGACAGCCTGAGGACGAGCAGCGCGAGGCGCTGCTGGCCCATCTCGAGCCCACGATGTCCCGTGCCCAGGTGCTGACCCTGCGCGCCGTGATCGCGGCAGACCGCCGTCTCGGGGCGATCTACAACTGGCAGTCGGGCGACGCGGCGCCTCGCCGCCCGCTTCCTCTGACGCCGCTTCACTGATCGTCGGCACGGCAGCGGACCGCCGGAGGGGCCGCCCTTGGTCGTGCGACTAGCGTGTCCGGGTGACCCAGGTGCGCGAGCCGGCAGGAGCGCGCAGCACCGCCTTTCCCTGGCTGTTCGTGGTCGCGCTGATGCTCGCGGCCTATCACCTGCGGGCCCCGTTCGTGGCCGTCGCACCTGTGGCGGCCCGGCTCCGGGCCGACCTCGGCGTCGACGGCGCCACCCTCGGCCTGCTGACCAGCCTTCCCGTGCTGTGCTTCGGGCTCGCGGCCCCGCTCGCGCTGCTGGTCGCCCGTCGTACCGGTGCCGACCTGGCCGTGCTCGTCTGCCTGGGCGCGGTCGTCGTCGGGGCGCTGGTGCGCAGCTCCGGCGCCTTCTGGACCGCAGCGCTCGGCACCCTGGTGCTGGGGCTGGGGATCACCCTGGGCAACATCGTGGTTCCGGTGTTGATCCGTCGCGACGTCCCCGCCGTGCATGCCGGGATCGTGACGGGCGCCTACGTCGCGGTGATGAACGTCGGCTCCATGACCGCCACCCTGGCGACGGCGCCGCTGGCCGATGCCGTCGGCTGGCGGCTGACGCTGCTGCTGTGGGGCCTGCTCGCGATCCTCGGCATGCTGGCCTGGGGGGCGTACCTGCGACGACGGCACGTCCGCGACGGTCTGCCCCCACGAGCCGGCTCGGCCGGCGACCCGGCCGGGACCGGGCCGGTGTGGGCCAACCCCGTGGCCTGGCTGCTGGCGCTGGGCTTCGCCGGACAGGCGACGTCGTACTACGCGCTGACGGCGTGGCTGCCGAGCGTGCTGCACGACGAGCTCGGGCTGAGGGCGGCAGCAGCGGGAGCCGCGTCGTCGGTCTTCCAGATCTGCGCCATCGGGGGCGCCGTCGGCGTCCCGTTGCTCGGCAAGCTGCTGCCGGGCTGGGTCACGGTCCTGGTCGTGGGCGTGTGCTGGATCGTCTTCCCGGTCCAGCTGCTCCTCGCGCCGCACCTGTACCTGCTCGGCAGCGTCATCGGGGGCCTCGCGCAGGGCGGCGGCCTGGCCGCGCTGTTCGTCGCGATCGTGGCCGCCTCGCACACCGACCGGGAGAGCGCACGGATGTCGGCCTTCGTCCAGGGCACCGGCTACGTGGTGGCCGCGCTCGGCCCGGCAGCCCTCGGTCTCGCCCACGACCTGACCGGCGCGTGGACGGTGCCGCTGCTGATGGTGCTGGGCACCACCGTGCTCTTCACGCTGACCGGGACGACCGGGAGCCTGCACGCTGCTCGCGTCGTACGGCGGTAGGACCTCGCGTCAGTCTCAGAAGGTGAAGTCGCTCGGCGGGTCCTCGCCCACCCGGCCGTCCACCGCCTCGCGGAGCACGTCGGCGTGGCCGACGTGCCGCCCGAACTCCTCGATCAGGTCGCAGATCATCCGGCGCAGGCTGGGGCTGCGTCCGTCGGGCCAGCCGAGGTCGACGGTCTGGTCGAGGCCACCGTCGGCGATCGCGGCGGCGAGGTGGTCGCGTGACCTCGCCACGGCCGCGTCGTACAGCGCGTACAGCTGTTCGGGGGTGTCGGCCGCCGCCGACGACCAGTCCCAGGCGGGCTCGGCCTCCCAGTCGACGTCCTCCCAGGGCTTCCCCGGTGAGGTCTGGCGCAGCCGCGCGGTGAAGTGGAGGTCCTCGACGAAGGCCAGGTGCTTGAGCAGCCCCCCGATCGTCATCGTCGAGGCGCCGACGGTGAGGGCGAGTCCGGCGGCGTCGAGGCCGTCCGCCTTCCAGCGAAGCGTCGTTCGTTGGCGGTTCAGCACGCCGAGCAGGTGCTCCTCCTCGGTGCCGGCGACGGGTGGGTGCCACGAGGGCTGTTCGGTGTTCTGGGTCTCGGTCATAGCGGCCACCGTAGAACCGAATCCGGACGGATCGTAGCCGCTATTGATGCGATCATGGGCGGATCATGGACGAGTCGAACCCGACGGTGCGGTCGCTGCGGTGTCTCGAGCTGCTCCAGGACCACCCGGGCATCACCGCGGAGAAGCTCGGCCAACGGCTGGGGGTCTCCGAGCGTGCCGCGCGGCGCTACGTCCTGATCCTGCGTCAGGCGGGGCTACCGATCGAGGGGGCTCGGGGTCGGTACGGCGGCTACCGCGTGGGACGTGGGCTGCGGCTGCGACCGTTGATGTTCACCGGTCCCGAGGCGCTGAGCCTCGTGATGGCCGTCCTCGAGGGAGGCCATGCCGCCGACGCCGCCGACGACCCCGTGCAGACGGCGCTGGGAAAGATCATCAGGGTGCTGCCCGAGCCGATGGCCGGTCCCGCAGAGGCGATCCGTGGCGTGCGCGCCCGTCGCCGACCGGACGGCCAGGTGACCCCCTCGCCGGAGACGACCGCCGAGCTGGTCGAAGCCTGCGCGGCCCATCGGCGGGTGCGGCTGGACTACCACCGTCCCCCGAGCGTGCACCCCATGGTGGTCGACCCGTGGGCCGTGGTGGTGCGCTACGGCCGCTGGTACCTCCTCGGCTGGTCGCACACGGCCGCCTCCCGCCGGGTGCTGCGCGTGGACCGGATCGCCGGCGTCGTACATCTCGCCGAGACCTTCGAGCCGCCCGAGGACCTCGACCCGGTGCGCGACCTCGACACGCACCTGTCACAGGCGTGGAGGCACCGGGTGGTCGTCGACATCGACGCACCCCTCGAGGAGGCTCAGCGCTGGGTGCCTCACGCGCTCGGCGGGCTCGAACCGCTTCCAGGCGGGCGCACCCGTCTGGTTGGAAGCACCGACGACTTCGCGTGGTACGCCGGCCATCTCACCGCACTGGAAGCGGGCTACACGATCGTCGAGCCGGACCACTTGGCCCACACGGCCCGCCAGCTGGGCGAGCGCCTGCTGCGCGCCGGGTCGCGGGCAGGTGGCAGCCGCCCTGCTGACCACCCACGGCCGTGACGCGTGGTCGTTGCTTGGTGCCCCCGGCAGGATTCGAACCTGCGACGCACGGTTTAGGAAACCGACGCTCTATCCCCTGAGCTACGAGGGCCGACCTGCGAGAGACCCTTCACGGAGTCCGGAGGGGGCCGCCGCGAAGCCTCTCCGGCTCGCCGCAGCGAGGATAGTCGACTCCTGCTCGCGGTCGTGCGCCGAGCCGCTCGTCACGGGTGCGGGAAGCGTCACGACCAGTTGGCAGAACGCGGACGGCGCGTTATGGTCGGCGACGCCAAGACGCGGGAGCTCGACGGGATCGGGCTGAGAGGGTGACTGAGGGTCGCCGACCGCTTGAACCTGAGCCGGGTAATGCCGGCGGAGGAAGCAGGCCGATGTCCGTCCTACGTGACCCGCGTTCCGCCGTGCGCGCCGAGGTGCCCCGCACCCTGGCTGAACCGGCACCCCGCACGCTCGGCGTGCTCGACCAGCTCGGCCTGTGGGGCAACCTCGGGGTGAGCCTGCTCGGCTTCACCGGGGCGATCGCCGTGTTGCAGCCCGGCGGTCCCGGCACCGCGCGACTGTCGCTGGCAGCGGCCCTGCTCGCGACGGTCGTGGGTACGGCGGTGGGCTCGGCGGCCGTCGCCGCCACCGCGGTTCTGGGTGCCCGGACCGGCGCCCCCTCGATGGTGCTGCTGCGAGGGGTCTTCGGCACTCGCGCCTCCTCCGTGCCGACGGTGCTCAACGTCGTCCAGATGGTCGGCTGGGGGACGTTCGAGATCGTCACGATCGCCACCGCGCTGGGGCAGGTGGTCCCCGGGGTCCCGCAGCCGGTCTGGGTGGTCGCGTGTGGCGTGGTCACCACCGTGCTGGCGACCCGGCCGCTGGGGTCGGTGCGGCTGCTGCGCCGTTACGTCAGCGTCGCCGTGGTCGTGGCGCTCACCTACCTGGCCTCGCAGCTGCTCACCAGCCCGCAGCGGGGTCTGGCCGGTTCTGGGCTGGGTTCTGGTTGGGACGGCTTCAGCCTCGCCGTCGACACCACGCTCGCCGTCGCGATCTCCTGGGTGCCGATGGCGGCCGACTACGCCCGCCACTCCCGCACGCCCGGGGCGGCGGCGACCGGGGCGTTTGCCGGGTACGGCGTCATGCAGGTCGCCTGCTACGCCGTCGGCCTGCTCGCGCTGACCAGCGTGCTGACCCGGGACGGGGACGTGTTCCGGACCTTCCTGGCCGTGCCGCTGGGAGTGGCCGCCTTCCTGGTGGTCACCGTCCGTGAGCTCGACCAGTCCTTCGCCGACGTCTACTCCACGACGGTCTCCACCCAGAACCTGCGACCGTGGTGGGACCGTCGGCTCATCTCCGTGGTGGTCGGGGTGGTCACCACGCTGCTGGCACTGGCCGTCGACATCTACGACTACGCCAGCTTCCTCTCGCTGATCGGGTCGGTGTTCGTACCGCTGTTCGGTGTGCTCGTCGCGGACTGGGTGCTCACCGGCGTCGACGCCTGGGACCTCTCCACCAGCGCCCGCACCCGTTGGTCGATGCTGCTTCCGTGGGGCGTCGGGTTCGCGACGTACCAGCTGCTCAACCCTGGCCAGGTGGCTGCCTGGGCGCAGGTCTGGCGGGGGCTCGCGGGGTGGCTCGGCTTCGTTCCGGCGCCGTGGATGTCGGCCTCGCTGTTCTCCTTCGTGGTGGCGGCCGCTGCCACCACGCTTCTGCACGGCACGGTCCGCGCCCTGGGGCGACGCCCGTGAGCTGGTCGCAGGAGCTGTGGGGGGCCATGGCCTCCTGGTATGACGCGGTGCTCGTGCACCCGTTCCTCACCGGCGTGTCCGACGGCACGCTCGATCCCGAGTGCTTCACCTACTACCTGGCGCAGGACTCGCACTACCTGAACGACTACGCACGGGCCCTGGCCACGCTCGGCGGGCGCGCACCCTCGGCGAGGGACGGCGCGGTGCTGGTCCGTCATGCCGCCGGTGCCGTGGAGGTGGAGGCGACGCTGCACGGCAGCCTGCTGGCACAGGTGGGGGTCGACCCGGCTGCGCTGGCCGAGGTCCCGGTGTCACCGACCACCTACGCCTACAGCCGGCACCTGCTGGCCGCCGTGGCCCTGGGGAGCTTCGCCGAGGGACTAGCGGCGGTGCTGCCGTGCTACTGGATCTACGCGCGCGTGGGCGCAGCCCTCGTCGAGGGCGGGTCGAGCGAGCCGCGGTTCCAGCGATGGATCGACACCTACGCAGGAGAGGAGTTCGTCACCGTGGTCGACGAGGTCATCGAGCTGGTGGACCGCACCGGTCCGTCGCTCACGCCGGAGCAGCGGTCGCGCGCGGAGCGGGGGGCGGTGGTCAGCGCCCGCTACGAGTGGATGTTCTGGGATGCGGCCCTGCGACGGGAGCAGTGGTCGCGGTGAGCCGGCCCGACGCCCGCCGGGTCGCGGAGGCGCTCGCCGCGGTCCGCGAGCGAGGACCACTGGTGCACTGCATGACCAACGTCGTGGTCACCAACGTCACGGCCAACGCACTGCTGGCCGTCGGCGCGTCCCCCGCGATGGTGGAGAACGCCGAGGAGTCCGCCGGTTTCGCCGAGGTAGCCGACGGCCTGCTGGTCAACCTCGGCACGCTGTCGCGCGAGCGCGCCGAGGCGATGCCGGCGGCGGCGGCCGCGGCGGCCGGCGCGGGCACGCCGTGGGTGCTGGACCCGGTCGCGGTGGGCGCGCTGCCCTTCCGCACCGAGCTGGCGGCCGGCCTCCTCGAGCACCGACCGTCGGTGGTGCGGGGGAACGCCTCCGAGGTGCTGGCCCTCGCCGGCGCGGCCGGGTCCGGTCGGGGGGTCGACAGCACCGTCTCCTCCGAGACCGCCGTGGACGCGGCGGCCGGGCTGGCGGCGCGCACCGGCGGCGCGGTCGCCGTCAGCGGCGCGGTCGACTACCTCACCGACGGACGCGAGGTCGTCGAGGTCCGCGCGGGTCACGAGCTGCTGACCCGTGTCACCGGCACCGGATGCATGCTCGGTGCGCTGGTCACCGCCTGCCTGGGGGTGGGCGAGGACCCGCTGCACGCGGCGGTCGCCGGCACGGTCTGGCTGACCGTGGCGGGCGAGGTGGCTGCCGAGCGAAGCCGCGGTCCCGGCTCGTTCGGCGTCGAGCTGCTCGACGCGCTGGCGGCGCTCGACGAGGCGACGACGGCTGCCCGGTTGGCGGCCCGGTGACCGCGAGCGGCGCGCGCCCGGCTCCGTCGTACCTCGGCCTCTACCTCGTCACCGACACGGCGTTGTGCGGGTCACGGGGCGTCGGCGAGACCGTGCGGGCCGCGGTCCGCGGTGGGGTGTCGGCCGTGCAGGTCCGCGACCCCGCCGCCACGGGTCGGGAGCTCTGCGCCCTCGCGTCCGCCGTCCGAGACGTGCTGGCCGGTACCGGCGTCCCGCTCGTGGTCAACGACCGCGCCGACGTGGCGCTGGCAGTCGGCGCCGACGGGGTCCATGTCGGCCAGCACGACCTGGACCCGGTCTCTGCCCGTCGCTTGTTGGGCACCGGCGCGATCGTCGGGCTGTCGGTCTCCACCCTGGACGAGCTGTCGGCGGCGGCTACCCTCCCTGCCGGCACAGTCGACTACCTGGGGGTCGGGCCCGTGTGGTCCACGACCACGAAGCCCGAAGCCGCGGCCCCGCTCGGGGTGGGGGGCACCGCGACGCTGACCACCGCCGCCACCGCCGCCACCCTGCCCTGCGTCGCGATCGGCGGAATCCATCCGCGCAACGCCGCCGCCGTGCGTGGCGCCGGCGTGGCCGGGCTGGCGGTGGTGTCGGCCATCTGCTCGGCCGCCGACCCGGAGGTCGCGGCCCGCGAGCTGGCTGGAGCAGCGCGATGAGCGACGCCCCGAGGCCCACGGTGCCGACGGTGCTCACGATCGCCGGCACCGACCCCAGTGGCGGCGCGGGCATCTCGGCGGACCTCAAGACGTTCTCGGCACTCGGTGCCTTCGGCACGGCCGTCGTCACCGCGGTGGTCGCACAGAGCACCCGCGGGGTGACGGCGGTCTCCCAGCTCTCCGGCGAAGACGTACGACGCCAGCTCGACACGCTCCTCGACGACGTCCGGGTCGACGCGGTCAAGGTGGGCATGCTCGGCACCGCCGACGTGATCCACGCGGTCGCCGAGGTGCTGCGCGAGCGTCGGCCACCGTCGGTGGTGTTGGACCCGGTCATGGTGGCCAAGAGCGGAGACCGCCTGCTGGCCGAGGACGCAGTGGCGGCCCTGCGTGACGAGCTGCTGCCGCTCTGCGCCCTCGTCACGCCCAACCTTCCCGAGGCCGCCGACCTCCTCGGAGAGGCAGAGGCGGCCGACGAGAACGCGATGTGCGATCAGCTGACCCGTCTGGCCGTCCTGTGCGACGGGGTGCTCCTCAAGGGCGGCCACCTCGACGGAGACGAGAGCGTCGACCTCCTGCACATGGAGGGTGCCACGCAGCGCTTCACGGCCAGCCGGGTGCGCACCCGCAACACCCACGGCACCGGCTGCACGCTCTCCTCTGCGGTGGCCGCCCTGCGACCGAGGTCAGGGGACTGGTCGCAGGCCGTGGCTGGTGCGAAGGAGTACCTCAGCGGCGCGCTGGCGGCAGCCGACCGGCTCGACATCGGGTCGGGCCACGGCCCGGTGCACCACTTCCACCGCTGGTGGGGCTGATGAGCGCCGACTAGGGAAGTTTGCAGTCGCCACGCGACGGGCACGACTCCTGCAGTCCTGAACCCGGCACAGGAGGTCGGCCATGTCGCAGACGGAGCAACGGGGGAGCGGCGAGGGGAGCGTGCTCGACGGGCTCGACTCGTCGGCAATGACAGGGCTCTACTGGTACCTCGCCCTGCTCGCCTGCATCGGTGGCTTCCTGTTCGGCTACGACACCGCGGTCATCGGCTCGGTGCTCGACTTCATCCCGTACCAGCTCTCGCCGTTCTGGACGGGCTACCTCGTCGCGGGTGCCTCGCTCGGAGCGGCCGTCGGCGCACTGTCCGCCGGCCCGCTGACCGACAGGTTCGGGCGCAAGTCGCTGCTGATGGCCGACGCGTCCATCTATGCGATCGGTGCGCTGCTCTCCGCGTTCACCATCAACGCGGCAATGCTGATCACCTCGCGCACCCTGATCGGTCTCGCCGTCGGGGCTGACTCGGCGATCGCGACGGCGTACATCGCGGAGTTCGCGCCCAAGGGGCGGCGTGGCCAGCTGAGCATCATCCAGCAGTGGATGATCACGGTCGGGATCCTGCTCTCCTACCTCGTCGCGCTGCTGGTCTTCTCGCTGGCGCCGGGCGCCGCCAAGACGGTCGACTGGCGGGTCATCCTCGGCCTCGGCGCGGTCCCTGCCGTCATCGCCGTGCTGCTGCGGGCGCGGATGCCGGAGTCTCCGCGGTGGCTGATCCAGCAAGGTCGGTACGCCGAGACCAGCCACGCCTTGGCCAAGCTCGGGGTCGAGGTCACCGAGGAGGAGGTCCGGCGTACGGCCGACGTGATCGAGAAGGTCGAGGCGGACAAGAAGGAGGAGCGCCGTCGGCTGTGGACGCCAGGGGTGAAGCGAGCCCTGACGGTGGTCTCGATGTTCTTCGTCTTCCAGCAGATCACCGGCATCAACGTGCCGTTCTACTACGGTCCGCAGCTGCTCGGTGGCCTCTTCAAGCATCCGGGTGAGAGCGCGGTGGACGCCGCGATGGCCGGGCTGATGGCCGCCGCGATCCTGGGGGCGGTCAACGTGGTCGCGACGTACTTCGGGTTCCGCTGGATCGACAAGGTGGGCCGTCGCCCGCTGGCCCTGTGGGGGTACGCCGGCATGGCGGCCTTCATGCTCGTCGCCGCCGTCGGCGTGGCCTGGCTGACCGGGACACCCAAGGTGGTGGTGGTGATGGTCGGCTTCTCGATCTTCATCGCGTCCTTCGCGATCGGGGTCGGGGGCACGGGCTGGCTGCTCCAGGGCGAGGTGTTCCCGACCGCGGTCCGCGGCCGGGCCGCGGCGACGGGGGCCGGCGTCAACTGGATCGCCAACTTCGCGCTGATCGAGGCATTCCCCGTCATGCAGGCCGCGTTCGGGCTGCCCTGGGTGATGGTCCTGCTGTCGGCGCTGAGCCTGACGGCGATCGTGTTCATCGCCAAATTCCTGCCGGAGACCAAGACTCTCTCGGTCGAGGAGGTCGTCGCGGTCTTCGATCGTCAGGCCGCGGGGGAGACGGTCGACCTGTCCCGCCCGGGCCCTGGCTGAGCGGACCGGGCGGCCAGGTTTCGTCCACAACCACAGGACGGTCGACATCGTCCACCGATTCGAAACTGTGAGCGACCTGAGCTCGCGCCGGCGGCCAGACTTGCCTCATGAGCATCGAGGGAGGGCCGGTCAGGCACCCGGTCGTCGCCTTCGCCCGCGCGCTGCGGGGCCGGCTCGCCGAGCTCGCGGACGTGCCGGTGTGGTCGATGACCGCCGACGATCAGCGCACCACCCTCGTGGAGCTCGCGGCCGCGCAGGCGCAGCTCGACGCGCTGCGGCTCAGGGTGCTCGCTGGCGCCGACAGCCAGGATGCCGCGGCGTCGACCGCCGCGACCGGCACCGTGGCCTGGCTCGCCCAGGCGACCCGGCAGAGTCGGTCCTCGGCGCACCGCGACCTGCTGCTGGCGCGGGCGCTGGAGGAGGGGCAGCCCGCCGTGCGCGAGGCCCTCGCGCACGGCTGGATCGACGTCGACCAGGCACGGGTGATCGTGCGGGCACTCCGACAGCTGCCGTCGTGGGTCGCGGCGGACGACCGGGAGCGAGCTGGACGGCACCTGGTCGGGCTTGCCGGGGAGCACGACGTCACGGCGCTCAAGGTGCTCGCTCGACGGGTGCTGGAGGTCGTCGACCCGGAGGCGGCCGATCGTGAGGAGGGCCGACGGTTGGAGGCCGAGGAGCGCGCGGCCTCGGCGGCCGCCTTCCTCCAGGTCCTCGACGACGGTGACGGTTCGCACGCGGGGCGTTTCAGGATCCCGACGCTGCACGCCGCGATGCTGACCAAGGCACTGCACGCGTTCCTCAACCCGGCGCGGCACCGTGCGGTGGACGGGGCCCATGTCGGAGGGTCCCGGCCCGAGCAGCTGGGGCAGGCGTTCTGTGAGCTGCTCGAGCGGCTGCCGGGTGACTGGCTCCCGACGACGGCCGGGGGCTCGGCCACGGTGGTGGTGACCATCGACGCGGAGCGGCTGCGATGCGGCCTGGGCGCGGCCCGGCTCGACACCGGCCAGCTCGTCTCCGCGGCCGAGGCGCGCCGGCTCGCGTGCGACTCAGCGCTGGTGCCGGCCGTGCTCCGGCGAGGTCTCACCGGACGGTCGGTCGTGCTCGACCTCGGCCGTCGCACCAGGCTGCACACCCAGGCGCAACGCCTCGCGCTGACGGTCCGCGACCTCGGCTGCACCACGGAAGGCTGCGACCGACCACCGGGCTGGTGTCACGCGCACCACGACGTCGCCTGGGCCGACGGCGGAGGCACCAGCGTCGACAATGGGCGGTTGCTGTGCCCGTTCCACCACCGCCGGGCGCACAGCACGTCCTACGCCATGACCCCGCTGCCGACCGGGCAGGTCCGCTTCCACCGGAGGACGTGAGCCGACCGAGGACCCGGTGGCAGGGTCGGGCACCGCACAGCCGAGCAAGGGGGCGTGGAAGGGTTGGCGACATGACCTCGCAGGCCTCGATCGCCCACCGTCCCGAAGGCTGGTGGAAGTCCGCCGTCGTCTACCAGATCTACCCCCGCTCGTTCGCCGACAGCAATGGTGACGGGGTGGGTGACCTCCCCGGCATCACCGCCAGGCTCGACTACCTCGACCAGCTCGGCGTCGACGTGCTCTGGCTCTCACCCGTCTACGCCTCACCGATGGACGACAACGGCTACGACATCAGCGACTACCAGGACATCGACCCGCTGTTCGGCTCGCTCGCCGACCTCGACACCTTGGTGGAGGGTGCGCACGAGCGCGGCATGAAGCTGGTGATGGACCTGGTCGTCAACCACACCAGCGACGAGCACGCCTGGTTCGAGGAGTCCCGGGACCCGGAGTCGCCCAAGCGTGACTGGTACTGGTGGCGGCCGCCGCGCGAGGGGTTCGAGGCCGGCACCCCGGGTGCCGAGCCGAACAACTGGGAGTCCGTGTTCTCCGGGTCCGCCTGGCAGTACGACGAACGCAGCGGCGAGTACTACCTGCACGTCTTCACCCGCAAGCAGCCCGACCTGAACTGGGAGAACCCGGAAGTCCGCGAGGCGGTCCACGCGATGATGCGCTGGTGGGTCGATCGAGGCGTCGACGGCTTTCGGATGGACGTCATCAACCTGATCTCCAAGGACCCGGCGCTCCCGGACGGCGTGGTCCGCGAGGGCGGCTGGTACGCCTCGGGCGAGCAGTCGGTCGCCAACGGTCCCCGTCTCCACGAGTTCTTGAAGGAGATGAACCGCGCGGTCGGGCTCGACGAGCACCGGCTGCTCACGGTCGGCGAGATGCCCGGCAGCACGATCGAGCTCGCCAGGGAGGTCACCGACCCGGCTCGCGGGGAGCTCAACATGGTGTTCACCTTCGAGCACGTCGGGCTCGACGCGCAGCCAGGCGCTGGCAAGTGGGCGCTCGCCCAGCTGCCGCTGCCGGTGCTCAAGGCCAACCTCGAGACCTGGCAGCGCGGCCTCGAGGAGACTGGCTGGAACTCGCTCTACTGGGACAACCACGACCAGCCCCGAGCCGTCTCCCGCTTCGGCGACGACAGTGCCGAGCACCGCGTCGTCTCGGCGAAGACGCTGGCGACGGTGCTGCACCTGCACAAGGGAACGCCGTACGTGTACCAGGGCGAGGAGCTCGGGATGACCAACACGTACTTCACCGAGATCGAGCAGTACCGAGACGTCGAGTCCGTCAACTACCACCGCGACGCACTCGATCAGGGGCGGGTCGCTCAGGACATCCTGCACTCACTGTCGGTGAAGAGCCGCGACAACGCCCGCACCCCGATGCAGTGGGATGACTCCGAGCACGCCGGGTTCACCGACGGAGAACCCTGGCTGCCGGTGAACCCGAACAAGGACCGGGTGAACGCCGCGGCGGCGGTCGCGGAGCCCGACTCGGTGTTCCACCACTACCGACGGCTCATCGACCTGCGTCACAGCGACCCGGTGGTCGTGGACGGCAGGTTCGACCTGCTGCTGCCCGACGACGAGCAGGTGTGGGCGTTCACCCGCACGCTGGGCGACGAGCTGCTGCTGGTCGTCGCCAACTGCTCCTCTCGGGCCGCGAGCCTGGACCCCTCCGACGTACCCGACGTGACGGGGGCCGAGCTGCTGGTGGCCACCCACCCTGGTCGCGACGAGTGGGACCTCGCCCCCTGGGAGTCACGGGTCTACCGCGTCAGCTGAGCCACCTGGTCGCTTGCTCGATCTCGCACCCGGTGGGGTCGCGGCCATGAGGGGAGCGCCGACCTCTGCCGAACCAGGCCCGTCCTCACGACCCCCCGGTTAGGCTGGGAGCGCTCGAGTCCCCCGGTACCCGTCCTCGCCCGTCCCCCGATCGTTGGATCCGTCTTGTCTGAAGAACCTCGCCATGTCGACCACGCGCGCAAGCACCGCGTCCTGAAGACCGTGGCCATCTCGGTGGCCGTGGTCCTCGTCGTCGTGGCCACGGGCGGGTTCTTCGCCTACCGGCACCTCAACAAGAACATCACGGCCATCCCGATGCCGAACGGCGTCCTGGGTTCGGATCGTCCGAGCGACGTGGCGAAGGCACACGCCTCGAACAGGCCGCTGAACATCCTGCTGCTGGGCTCCGACACCCGCCAGGGTCAGACCGGCCACATCGGCGGCGACACCCCGGGCCTCTCGGACACCACGATCCTGCTGCACGTCTCGGCGGACCGGAAGCTCGCGTACGGCGTGAGCCTGCCCCGCGACGCGATGGTGGACCGACCGATGTGTCCCCGCAAGGACGGCAAGGGCAAGGACCCCGGCGGCCTCAGCATGTTCAACGCGGCGTACGCGGTCGGCGGTCCGCTGTGCACCGTGCGCACCGTCGAGAAGCTCACGAACATCCGGATCAACCACTTCGTGGTCATCGACTTCAACGGCTTCCGCAAGATGGTCGACGCCCTCGGCGGCGTCGAGGTCTGCGTGCCGCAGAACGTGAACGACACCACCGGGAACATCCGACTGCCGAAGGGCACCTACAACGTCAAGGGCCAGCAGGCGCTCGACTACGTGCGGGTCCGCCACGACATCGGCACGGCGGAGAACGGCGACATCGGTCGCATGAAGCGGCAGCAGACGTTCCTGGCCTCGATGGCCAACAAGACGGTCTCGGCCGGCACCCTGGTGAACCCGGTGCGGCTCTACCGGTTCCTCGACGCGGCCACCAAGTCGCTGACCACGGACTCCGGCCTCGCGAGCCTGGGCAAGCTGAGCGGACTTGCCAAGTCGCTGCAGGGCATCGGCCTCGCCCACATCCAGTTCCTCACCGTCCCGTTCGAGGAGTACCCGCCGGACCCGAACCGGCTGCAGTGGGCGCCGGAGGCCAAGGCCGTGTGGGCCAGCATCCGCATGGACAAGCCGGTCGCGAAGCGCTTCGCCGGCGATGTCACGACCGCCGAGACCAAGAACGGCAAGCCTTCGAAGAAGAAGAGCACGTCGCCGTCGGCCAGCCCGTCGCAGTCCGCGGCGGCGAAGGAGAAGGCCGCCGAGAACGGCCTCTGCGCCTGAGCCCGCTCAGCGTCAGGGGATGACGAGCTGGTCCTTGGCGAGCGCGACCACGCCGTTGTCGCTGACCGTGAACCCGCGGCGTCGGTCCTCCGCGAGGTCGACGCCGATCTCCATGCCGTCGGGGACGATGATGTTCTTGTCGAGGATCGCGTTGCGGATCACCGTGCCGCGGCCGATCGTGACGTTGTCGAAGACCACGCTGCGCTCGAGGCTGGCGCCCGCGCCGACGTACACGTTCGAGCCGATCACCGAGCTGTCGACGTTCGCCCCGGAGACGATCGACCCGCCGCACACGATGGTGTCGCGGGCGGTGGCGTCCTCGACGAACTTCGCACCGGGCAGCTGCGGGTGCGAGGTGAAGATCGGCCAGTCGGTGTTGTAGAGGTTGAAGATCGGCTCCACCGAGACCAGGTCCAGGTGGGCCTCGTGGTAGGAGTCGAGGGTCCCCACGTCGCGCCAGTAGTCGCGGTCGCGGTCCATCGCACCCGGCACCACGTTGCGCTTGAAGTCGTAGACGCAGGCCTGCTGCTGCGAGACCAGTCGCGGGATGATGTCGCCGCCCATGTCATGGCGGGAGTCGGGGTCCTTGGCGTCCTGCTCGAGGGCGTCCACCAGCACGTCGGTGCTGAAGACGTAGTTGCCCATCGACGCGAACGACTCCTCGGGGGAGTCCACGAGACCGGGCGGGTCGGCGGGCTTCTCCAGGAACTCCTCGATGGCGACCCCGTCGGGGCCGGTCTTGATGACCCCGAACTGCCAGGCCTCCTTGCGAGGCACCCGGATCCCCGCGACCGTCACCCCCGCTCCGGTCTCGACGTGCGCGTCGACCATCTGCGAGGCGTCCATGCGGTACACGTGGTCGGCACCGAACACCACGATGATGTCCGGGCGGGCGTCGTTGATGAGGTTCATCGACTGGTAGATCGCGTCGGCGCTGCCGAGGTACCACTGCGGTCCGCGGCGCTGCTGGGCCGGCACCGGGGTCACGTAGTTGCCCAGCAGCGTCGACATCCGCCAGGTCACCGAGATGTGCCGGTCCAGCGAGTGCGACTTGTACTGGGTGAGCACCGCACAGCGCAGGTAGCCGGCGTTGACCAGGTTCGACAGGGCGAAGTCGATGAGCCGGTAGCTGCCGCCGAACGGCACCGCGGGCTTGGCCCGGTCCAGCGTCAGCGGCATCAGCCGCTTGCCCTCGCCACCCGCGAGGACGATCCCCAACACCTTCGGCATGTCCGCTCCCGTCCCGTCCCCGAGCCCTCGTGCCCGTCCGACGAACCCGACCCTAGGCCCTTCGACCGGCCGGGGACTACCGTCGGCCCATGGCCTCTGCGACCACCGACCTGCGAGCCGCGATCCTGACCCGCGAGTTCCCGCCAGACGTGTACGGCGGCGCGGGCGTGCACGTCGACTTCCTGGTGCGCGAGCTCCGCCGGCTGATCGACGTCGACGTCCACTGCATGGGAGAGCCGCGGGAGGGTGCGACCGCACACCCGGAGAAGGAGGACCGGCTGGCCGGCGCCAACGCGGCGCTGCAGGTTCTCTCCACCGACCTCGCCATGACGGCCGGCGTCGCCGGCGCCGACGTCGTGCACTCGCACACCTGGTACGCCAACATGGCCGGCCACTGGGCCAAGCTTCTCTACGACGTCCCGCACGTGGTGACCGCGCACAGCCTCGAGCCGCACCGCCCCTGGAAGGCCGAGCAGCTCGGCGGCGGGTACCGGATCAGCTCGTGGGCCGAGCGGACGGCATACGAGTCCGCGGACGCCGTGGTCGCCGTGAGCCGCGGGATGCGCAACGACATCCTCTCCTCCTACCCCTCCCTCGACGAGTCTCGGCTGCACGTGGTCTACAACGGCATCGACACCGACTTCTACCGGCCCGACCCCGACCGCTCCGTGCTCGAGCGCATCGGCGTCGACATCTCGCGGCCGTACGTCGCCTTCGTCGGCCGCATCACCCGGCAGAAGGGAGTGCCCCACCTGCTGCGGGCCGGGCTCGGCTTCGACAAGGAGCTGCAGATC
Organism: uncultured Actinomycetota bacterium; assembly: GCA_963810435.1. Classification (GTDB taxonomy): domain Bacteria; phylum Actinomycetota; class Actinomycetes; order Propionibacteriales; family Nocardioidaceae; genus Nocardioides_B. The sequence goes on along the minus strand of CAWENL010000003.1, from coordinate 246,375 downwards.
GTGCTGCTCGCCGGCGCGGCCGACACCCCCGAGCTGAAGGCAGAGACCGACGCCCTGATCGCGGACCTGCGGGCCGAGCGCGACGGGGTCTTCCTGGTCTCGGAGATGCTCCCGCGCGACGAGGTCCGGCAGGTCCTCACCGGGGCGCTTGCCTTCCTGTGCCCGTCGGTCTACGAGCCGTTGGGCATCGTCAACCTGGAGGCGATGGCCTGCGAGACCGCGGTCGTGGCCAGCAGCGTCGGGGGCATCCCGGAGGTGGTCGCCGACGGCGAGACCGGCACGATCGTGCGCTACGACGAGCAGGCGCCCGACGCGTTCGAGCGGGACTTCGCCGACGCGGTCAACGCCCTCGCCGCGGACCCCGACCTGGCAGGTCGCTACGGTCGAGCCGGCCGCGAGCGCGCGGTCGGGTCGTTCGCGTGGGACGCCATCGCCGCCCAGACCGTGGAGCTGTACCGCTCGCTGCGCTGAGCAGCATCCCGCCGGTGTGGCCGATGGGTGGAAATCGTCCGCTCACCGGACGGGTGGACAGGACATCTGACGCGTCGACGCGCCGTCCGGCTTGCCGTTATCAGTCCGTTACCCGAGACTGAGCCCGTCTGTGTCGAGCCGGCGACGGAAGGATGGACTGCGTGAGAGTGGCAGTCTTGGGTGCCACGGGTGTCATCGGCCGCTGCGTGGTGCCCGCCCTGGTGCGCGCCGACCACGACGTCGTCGGTCTCGCCCGCACCCCGGAGAAGGCCCAGGCCCTCCAGTCCGCGGGTGCCGAGGCACATCGGACCGGCCTGTTCGACCACGAGGGACTGGTCGCGATGCTGGAGGGCGCCGACGCGGTCGTGAACGTCGCGACGCTCGTACCCGTCGGGCTGTCCGCCCTACGACCGCACGGCTGGCGCTCCCACGACCGGCTCCGCACCGAGGGTGTGCGCCGGGTCGTCGAGGCCGCCCGTGCGGCACGGGTGCGACGGGTGGTCCAGGAGAGTGTCTCGTCGGTGTACGCCGACCAGGGCGACGCGTGGATCGGCGAGGGGTCGCCGGTCGAGATCACCCCGGCCACCGAGCCGGCCTCCGTGGGGGAGTCCCACGTGCAGGGGTACACGTGCGGCTCCCGCGCCGGGGTGGTGCTGCGCTTCGGCACGATCGTCGGGGACGACCCGCGGACCCGGTCCCAGCTGCGCGCGGTGCAACGCGGCCATGCGATCGGCCTCGGCTCGCCGGACGGCTGGGCCCACGTCGTGCACACCGAGGACCTCGGGCCGGCCGTCCTGGCGGCGCTCCACGTGCCCAGCGGCGTCTACAACGTCGGCGCTGAGCCGGTGCGCCGGGTGCAGATGGTGGCCGGCTACTCCTCGGCGGCGGGCCGCGAGAGCATCGACTTCGTGGGTCCGTGGCTGCGGCGCATGGGTGGTGTCCGGATGGAGCCGTTGGCGCGCTCGCTGCGGGTCAGCTCCGCGCGCTTCGCCGAGCAGAGCGGCTGGACGCCGCGACGCGCCCGCTTCGACCCGTCCTGGTTCGCGCAGGCACTGCCCAGCGAGGCGCTGCGGTGAGCGACCCTCCCCACGAGCCGGTCGAGCCCACCGCACCGACTCCTGACGAGGCCGCAAACCCGGGTCCGGACGAGGCCGAGCGACGCCGCCGACGGGCCCGGGTGTTCGGCGACGTGCTGCCGGACACCACCCGCGACGAGCGCGGCGACGACCCCAGCGACGCCCCCAGCGACGCCGCCACGGACGACTGGCTCCGCCGCCAGAAGCCTCCCCACCACGGCTGAGGCGTCTGGTTCTGCGCCCCCGACCCTGCCGAGGCGTCTGGTCCTGTGCCCCCGACCCCGCCGAGGCGTCTGGTCCTGTGCCCCCGACCCCGCCGAGGCGTCTGATCCTGTGCCCCCGACCCCGCAGAACGAGACGCCTCGGCGGTCCGGGCCCCGCAGAACGAGACGCCTCGGCGGGCCGGGCCCCGCAGAACGAGACGCCTCGGCGGGCCGGGCCTCGCAGAACGAGACGCCTCGGCGGGCCTCAGGTCAGGCCGCCGCCACCTTCGACCGTCGTACCGCCGGGCCGGCCCGCGAGCAGGTCGCGGATCTCGGTGAGCAGCGCGATGTCCGGCGCCGGTGACACGGGCTCCTCGCCCTTGGCCATCCGCTCCTGCAGCGTGTTGTACGGCGTCACCACGAAGAAGTAGACGACCGCCGCGATGATCAGGAACGCGATGAAAGCGGTCAGGAAGGCGCCGACCGGGATGTCCCCTGGCGTGAACGACGTCATGTCGGGGTTCTTGCCGCCGGTGAGCTTCGCGATCAACGACAAGATGACGGCGGTGAACGACGTGACCACCGTCGCGAACGCACCGCCGATGATGAAGGCGACAGCAAGCTCCACGAGGTTGCCGCGCATGATGAAGTCCTTGAAGCCCTTGAGCATGGTCACTCACTCCTCAGCCGCGAAGGCCCGCGGTTGACCCCCGTGCGCCTCCACCAGATCTCGGTCTAACGGACGCTCGCACGCTAGCGGGTGAGCACCACGGAGAGGAAAGCGGAGACCGAGGCCTGCGCGACGCTCCGCGCGGTGGCATCCGGGAGCCCGACGACCACGAGCGCTCCGGTGGTCAGGCCCGGACTCTCCTCCCCGGCACGCGGGACGGCGAGGATCGGCACGTCCTCGCCGAGCACGCTCGCAGGGCCGTCTCCCTGAGGGTCGGCCGCGAGGAGGTCGACCCGGTCGCCCACCCGCAGCAGGCGTACGGCGCCCGGGTCGCCGATCCGCACCGGCACCGCGACGAGACCGGGCTGGCCCGCGAGCAGCGACGCCGTGACCAGCCGCGTGTCGGTCACCGGCTCACCGGAACGAACCGGCCCCGCCGTCGTACGCCCGACGGCCTGCCCTGCGCGCGCGATCGTCCCCTCGGGCACGCTGGCGGGTTCGAAGGCGACGCGGCGAAGGTCGCTCGACCCGATGGTCACTCCGGCGGCGAGGTCGTGCGCGGCCGTGAGCACCATCGTGCGGCGCGGCGGGGGAGCGGCGTTCGCCTGCAGCGCGGCCACCACCGCCACGCCTGCGCACAGCGCCGCGAGCGGTCGTCGGCGCAGCAGCACAGCGCGGCGGAGACGTCTCAGAGACAGGCGCAGCCGGTTCATGCCCGCAGGCTAGGCACTCTCCGCGCACGGCGTCGTCGCTCGTCCACAGCCCCGTCCCAGGCAGGCGGGTCAAGCGGCGCTGGTGGAGTCCTTGGACCTCGACGGCGACGGCTTGGCGGGCTTGGCGGGCTTGCCGTCCTTGGCCGCCCCGCTGCCGCCCTCGCCGGAGCCGGACGAGGAGCCGGAGCCGGAGGCCGAGCCGGAGTCGGAGTCGGACGACGAGGTCGACTTCTCCGAACCCGACTTGTCCGATGACCCGTTGCCCGACGCGGCCGGAGCGGGTTCTCGGCTGTCGTTGCGGTAGAACCCGGAGCCCTTGAAGACCACGCCGACCGCGTTGAAGACCTTCCGGAGCCGCCCTTCGCAGACTGGGCACTCGCTCAGCGCGTCGTCGCTGAAGCTCTGGAACTGGTCGAAGGCGTGACCGCACTCGGTGCAGGCGTACTGGTAGGTGGGCACTCGTCCTCCACGAAGTCATCGAGGCTCCACCGGTCGGGTGCTGGCACTCGGGAGCCGCGACTGCCAAGTATCTGGAACGACGGGGCGTTTAGCAAACCTCCTGGTGGGTCCGCGACGGCCGCCGGACGGCGTACGGGCAGAATTGCCGCGTGTCCGACCGTGCAGCACCCGCCGCGAGCGGCTTCCGCTCGTGGCCGCGCTGGGGCCGCTGGTCGGTGTACGGCGCCACCGCGGTGTCGTTGCTGCTGGTGCTCGTGCTGGTCGCCGGGGTCGTGGTGGTCCGGCACTCCTTCCCCTCGACCGACGGCGAGGTCGCCGTGCCGGGTCTCGGCGGCAGGGTCACCGTGCTCCGCGACGACCACGGCATCCCGCAGGTCTATGCCGACACGAGCCACGACCTGTTCTATGCGCAGGGGTTCGTGCAGGCCCAGGACCGCTTCTTCGAGATGGACGTACGACGCCACACGACCGCCGGCCGGCTCTCGGAGCTGTTCGGAGAGTCGACCCTGGACGTCGACAAGGCTGTGCGGACCATGGGCTGGCGGCGGGTGGCGGAGCGGGAGGTCTCGCGGCTGAGCCCGCAGACCCAGGCCTACCTGCAGGCCTTCAGCGACGGCGTGAACGCCTACATCCACGACCACAGTCCGTCACAGATGTCGCTGGAGTACACCCTCCTGGCCCGGGCCGGCCTCACGAACTACCGGGTGGAGGACTGGACGCCGGTCGACTCGGTGGCCTGGCTCAAGGCGATGGCCTGGGACCTGCGGGGCAACATGGAGGACGAGGTGCAGCGCGGCCTGATGTCGGCCACGCGCACGCCGGCCGAGATCGCGGAGCTGTTCCCGCCGTACCCCTACGCCCGGCACCGCCCGATCGTCGGCCAGGGGGCGGTCGTCGACAAGGTCTTCGAGCAGGACGCGACGTCCGGGGGCACACGCAAGCCCTCCCGGCCCGCGCTCGGTCCCGCGGCGCAGCGGGCACTGCGCCAGCTCGACCGCACGGTGCGCGGCATGCCACCGATGCTCGGCTCGTCGGACGGCAGCACCGACGGCATCGGGTCGAACGCCTGGGTGGTCGACGGCGACCACTCCACGACCGGCAAGCCGATCCTCGCCAACGACCCGCACCTGGGCGTCTCCCTGCCGGGCATCTGGTACCAGATGGGTCTGCACTGCACCCGGCTCACCGGTGAGTGCCCCTTCGACGTCACGGGCTTCACGTTCTCGGGGCTGCCCGGGGTGGTCATCGGCCACAACCAGCAGATCGCCTGGGGCTTCAGCAACCTCGGCCCCGACGTGCTCGACCTCTACCTCGAGAAGGTGGAGGGCAAGAGGTACCTCTACGACGAGCGGCTGCGCCCGCTGCGGCTGCGCGACGAGAAGATCGAGGTCCTCGGCCGGGACCAGCCCTTCCGGTTCACCGTCCGCTCGACCCGACACGGCCCGCTGCTCTCCGACGTCGACCCGCAGCTGAGCAGTGTCGGTGCCAACTCCCCGGCCGGCTCCGACGCGCCAGATCGGGGCAACGGCTACGCCGTCGCGATCAGCTGGACCGCGCTCACGCCCAGCCGGACGGCCGACGCGATCTTCGAGTTCGACCGCGCCACCGACTGGGACCAGTTCCGCGACGCGGCCCGTGACTTCGCGGTGCCCTCGCAGAACCTGGTGTACGCCGACCGGGCCGGCAACATCGGCTACCAGGCCCCCGGCCGGATCCCGATCCGGCGGCCGGGCGACCTCGGTGACTATCCGTCCCGGGGGTGGCTGCCTGCCGACGACTGGACCGGCCGCTACGTCCCGTTCTCGGCCCTGCCCACGGTGCTGAATCCGTCGACCGGGTTCGTCGCGACCGCGAACCAGGCGGTCACGGGCAAGGGGTACCCCTACTACCTCGGGGACTCGTGGGCGCCCGGCTACCGCAGCCAGCGGATCACGGAGCTGCTGCAGCGGCAGGCCCGGGTCGGTGTCGAGGACATGTCACGGATCCAGCTCGACACCCGCAACGGGTTCGCGCCGACGTTCGTGCCCTACCTGCTGCGGCTGTTCATGCCGTCGCAGTACCTCGCGAGCGGCCAGCGGCTGCTCGGGCGCTGGAACTACCACCAGGACGCGGACTCTCCCGAGGCGGCCTACTACAACGCGGTGTGGAAGGCGACCCTCGAGCTGACCTTCCACGACGAGCTCAAGGAGTCGGTGTGGCCCGACGGCGGTGGCCGCTGGTTCGAGGTGATGCGGCGGCTCCTCGCGCAGCCCGACAACCCGTGGTGGGACGACGTCACCACCGACGGTGTCATCGAGGGCCGGGACGACATCCTGGTCAAGGCGATGGCCCAGGCCCGCGACGAGCTGGTGCGGCTGCAGGCCCGTGGCGCGGAGGACTGGACGTGGGGCCACCAGCACCGGCTGAACCTCCAGAGCCAGACGCTGGGCCAGTCGGACGTCGGCCTGGTGCGCTGGCTGTTCAACCGGGGTGGGTGGCAGGTCGGCGGGGGCGGCGAGATCGTCGATGCCACCAAGTGGAACGCCGCCGCGGACTCCTATGAGGTCACGGCGGCGCCGTCGATGCGCATGGTGGTCTCGCTCGCCGACCTCGACCGCTCACGCTGGGTGAACCTCACCGGGGCCTCAGGTCATGCCTTCGACGACCACTACGTCGACCAGACCGATCTGTGGGCCGAGGGTCGCACGCTGCCCTGGCTCGCCTCGCGGTCGAGGCTCGAGGAGACCGCCGAGAACACCCTCACCCTGGTGCCCGAGAGAGACGGATGACCCCGGCGGAGGGCATGACGACCGCCGTGACCGGCCGGTCGTGCGGGTCGGTCGGTACGGCGTCGACCAGCTCGCCGTCGTAGAGCAGCGTGCAGGTGAACGTCCCTACCGGCACCCTCCCGAGCGCACGGTCGTAGCAGCCGCCGCCCCGCCCCAGCCGCATCCCGGTGCGGTCGACGGCCAGCCCCGGGGTGAGCACCACGTCGGCGGTGGCGACCGCCTCGAGACCCAGCCGGCGGCCCGTCGGCTCGAGCAGTCCTCGCCGAGCGCGCACCAGGGACTCCGGGCCGTCGTACACCGCCCAGTCGAGGTCGAGGTCGGGAAGCACCACCGGCACGATCACCCGCCGGCCCCGGGCGCGGAGACCGTCGAGCAGCGGCCCGGTGCCGGGCTCGGTGTCCACGGAGACGTAGGTCGCCACGGTGGCGGCACGATGCAGCTCCGGGGTGGCGAGCAGGTGGTCGGCCAGGGCTCGGGCGGACTGGGAGACCTCCAGCAGCGAACGACGGCCACGGTCGGTGACGAGCTGGTCGCGCAGTGCGATCTTGCGCAGGCGGGCGCCCTCGATGCCGCTGGTGCCGCCGAGGTCGTGAGACTCCACGCCCCTGACGCTACCGAGGAGCCCGAAGCCCGGCTCGACGACCCGGGGTCGATAACCTCGAGTCATGAGCGACGACGGCCTGCAGCAGGCCCGCACCAAGATGGAGGAGGCCGAGGTCGACTCGGTGGCGATCGACGTGTTCGCCCACTACTACCGACTGGTGGAGAGCGGCGAGACGGGGATGATCCCGGAGTCGACGATCGAGCCGGTCGAGATGCCCTCGCTCGACGAGGTGGAGCTCGCGGGAGCCACCGACGGGCTCGCGGGCACCGTGGTCATCAAGCTCAACGGCGGGCTCGGCACGTCGATGGGCCTGGACCGGGCGAAGTCGCTGCTGGAGGTGCGAGACGGCCTCAGCTTCCTCGACATCATCGCCCGGCAGGTGCTGGCCGCCCGCGAGCAGTTCATGGTGCCGCTGCCGTTGATCTTCATGGACAGTTGGCGCACCAGCGCGGACACCCACGAGGCGCTGCGAGGCTACGACCTGACGGTCGAGGGCCTGCCGCTCGACTTCCTGCAGAACAAGGAGCCGAAGCTCCGCGCCGACGACCTCACCCCCGTCCGGTGGGAGAAGGACCCTGAGCTCGAGTGGTGCCCACCCGGGCACGGCGACCTCTACACCGCGCTTCAGGGCACGGGACTGCTCGGCCGGCTGATCGAGGCCGGCTTCGAACGGGCCTTCGTGTCCAACTCCGACAACCTCGGCGCCACCCCCGATCCCCGGGTCGCGGAGTGGTTCGCCACCTCGGGCGCGCCGTTCGCGATCGAGGCCGTCCGGCGTACGCCGTCGGACCGCAAGGGCGGCCACTTCGCCCGTCGTACCTCGGACGGACGGATCGTGCTGCGAGAGACCGCGCAGACCCTCGACGAGGACCAGGAGGCGCTGGCGGATCTGTCGCGCCACCGCTTCTGCTCCACGAACAACCTGTGGTTCGACCTGGTCGCGATGCAGGACGAGCTGGAGCGGTGCGACGGCGTGCTGGGCCTCGCGCTGATCAAGAACACCAAGAACGTCGATCCCTCCGACCCCGCAAGCCCGGAGGTGATCCAGATCGAGAGCGCCATGGGGGCGGCGATCGAGGTCTTCGACGACTCCCAGCTGATCGAGGTCACTCGTGCCCGTTTCCTGCCGGTGAAGACCACCAACGACCTGCTGGTGCTGCGCTCGGACTGCTATGAGCTCAGCGACAACCACCACCTGCATCTCGCGGAGGGTCTGGAGGCGGTGCCGTACGTCGACCTCGACCCGCGCTACTACAAGCTGGTCCAGGGGTTCGACGACCGCTTCCCCGCAGGGGTGCCGTCACTCGCGCGCGCCGAGGAGCTCGTCGTCGAGGGCGACTGGACCTTCGGCGCGGACGTCAGCGTGGTCGGCAAGGGCCGGCTCGAGGGTGAGGGCGGACAGGTCGAGCCCGGCACCGTGCTCCCCTGAGCCGTGTCCTCAGGCGACTAGTCTCGGGCCATGCCTCTCAACCTCATGCCGACCGACAGGCTCAGCACGGTGGACGAGCAGGTCGAGCGCGTCATCGAGGCGATCGAGCCGCTGCACCCCTACGACCAGCCGCTGCTCGACGCCCTCGGCCTGCCGGTGTGCGAGGACATCGTTGCGCCGATGGACCTGCCGTCCTTCGACAACTCGGCGATGGACGGCTACGCGGTCTACTTCGACGACGTGGTGTCGGCCTCGCAGGACCATCCGGTGCACCTGCCGGTGGTCGGGGAGATGGCGGCCGGCCAGACCCGGATGCTCGCGCTGAGCCCCGGGACGTCCGTGCGGATCATGACCGGTGCGCCGGTTCCCCAGGGTGCCGACTCGATCGTGCCGGTGGAGTGGACCGACGGCGGCATCGCCACGGTCCGCATCTCACAGGCTCCGAAGCTCGACCAGCACGTGCGACACGTGGGCGAGGACGTGCAGCGAGGTGAGGTCCTGCTCGAGGACGGCAGCATCCTCGGGCCCCGCCAGCTGGGGCTGCTGGCGTCCGTGGGACGGTCTCAGGTGCGGTCCCGCCCCCGCCCGCGCATCGTGGTCCTGTCCACCGGCGCCGAGCTCCGGGAGCCGGGGCAGTCACTGGGTCACGACTCCATCTACGACGCCAACTCCTACATGCTGGCGGCGGCCGCCCGGTCCGCGGGGGCGATCGCCTACCGCGTGGGCATCGTCTCCGACGACCCGACCGACTTCCGGGACGCGCTCTCCGACCAGCTCGTGCGCGCCGACCTCGTCGTGACCAGCGGGGGCGTGAGCAAGGGCGCCTACGACGTCGTCAAGGAGGTGCTCTCCGAGGTGGGGACGGTTTCCTTCGGCGAGGTGGCGATGCAGCCCGGCAAGCCGCAGGGCTTCGGCTTCGTCGGCGAGGACGCGACACCGATCCTCACGCTGCCGGGCAACCCGGTCTCGTCGTACGTCTCCTTCGAGGTGTTCGTGCTCCCCGCGATCCGCCGGATGATGGGCCGCCTGCCGTACCGCCGTCCGGTGGTCAGAGCCCTCTGCTCGCAAGGGTTCTCGTCACCGCAGGGACGTCAGCAGTATGTCCGCGCCCAGTTCGAGATCGACCACCACGGTGCGCACGTCACACCGGTCGGGGGCCACGGCTCCCACCTGCTGGGCGACCTTTCCGAAGCCAACGCACTGATCCTTGTGCCTGCCGAGACCACGTCGGTCACCGGCGGCCAAGCAGTGCAGGTTCTCGTGCTCGACCGGGACTTCTGAGGATGGTCGAGATGTCGACTGGTGACGACGAGCCACGACTGACGCACGTCGACGAGTCCGGTGCCGCACGCATGGTCGACGTCTCCGGCAAGGAGGAGACCCGGCGCGAGGCCGTGGCGACCGGTCGGGTGCTGGTCTCCGGCACGGTCGTGGAGCTGCTGCGTGGCGACGGGGTGCCCAAGGGGGATGCCCTCGGCGTCGCCCGGGTCGCCGGGATCATGGCCGCCAAGCGCACTCCCGACCTGGTGCCGCTGTGCCATCCACTGGCGATCTCCGGCGTGAGCGTCGACCTGACCGTCGTCGGGGACGCCGTGGAGATCCGGGCGAGCGTGCGGACCACCGACCGCACCGGGGTCGAGATGGAGGCACTGACCGCCGTGTCGGTGGCGGCGCTCACGGTGGTGGACATGGTCAAGGCCGTCGACAAGGCCACGGTGATCACCGACGTACGCGTGGAGTCGAAGAGCGGCGGCCGGTCCGGCGACTGGACGCGGTCGTGACCGAGCGGCCCCCGCTGACTGCGACCGTCGTGTGCGCGTCCAACCGTGCGGCGGCCGGGGTCTACGAGGACACGACCGGGCCGCTGATCGTCGAGGCGCTCACCGAGCTGGGCTTCGAGGTCACCGGTCCTGTCGTCGTGCCGGACGGAGAGCCCGTGGCCGAGGCGATCCAGGCCGCCGTGGACGCCGGTGCACGTGCGGTGCTGACCACAGGCGGCACCGGCCTCACCCCGACCGACCGCACCCCCGAGGTGACCCGGCCGCTGCTGGACATGGAGGTGCCCGGCATCGCCGAGGCGATCCGGGCGTACGGCGTCAGCAACGGCGTGCCGACCGCAGCGCTCTCACGGGGGCTCGCCGGGGTGTGCGGGCAGGCTCTGGTGGTCAACCTCCCGGGCTCGCGGGGCGGGGTCAAGGACGGACTCGCGGTGGTCGCACCGCTGCTGGTGCACGCCGTGCAGCAGATCGCGGGGAGCGACCACTGAGCCGGCGAGAGGGTGAGCGGTGACGACGGGGCAGCCCTGGCGCGTGCGGCTGTGCGAGGGGCGGGTGGGCCTGCGACCGATCTCGATGAGCGACGGCCGGGCATGGAACGAGGTGCGCCGGCGCAACGCCGACTGGCTCCGGCCGTGGGAGGCCACTGTGCCGCCCGGGGACACCTCCTCCCCGCGGACGTTCCGCGCCCTGGTGCGCGATCTGCGGCACCAGGCTCGGGAGGGCAGGGCGCTGCCGTTCGCGGTCACCGTCGACGACGAGTTCGCGGGTCAGGTGACCGTCACCAACATCGTCGGCGGCTCGGCACGCTGGGCGCAGGTGGGGTACTGGGTGGACCGCCGGTTCGCCGGCCAGAACGTCATCCCGACCGCCGTCGCCCTCGTCGTCGACTACTGCCTGCTCGAGCTGCACCTGCACCGGATCGAGGTCGCGATCCGGCCGGAGAACACCGCCAGCCTGCGGGTGGTCGAGAAGCTCGGGTTCACCGAGGTCGGCTACGCAAGCGGGTACCTCCACATCGACGGCGCATGGCGTGACCACCGGCTGTTCGCGATCACCACCGAGGAGTGCGCCGGCGGCGTGCTGCGGCGGCTGCGCGGCTCGTCGGCGTCTTAACCACTGAAATAACACCAGTCACACGAGTTCACACCCGACACACCGGTTTGCCTGCCCGGGCCTGCGCGGTCGCGGCTTTAATGTTCGAGGTGTGGACCTGTCTGGAGTCATCTTCGTGCTGCTCGCGGTCGCGTGGGCCGTCTACCTGATCCCCAAGGCGCTCAAGCACCACGACGAGGTGGCGCGCACCCGGTCCATCGACCGGTTCTCCACGGCCCTGCGAGTGCTGGCCCGCCGCGAGCCCGTCAACCGCTCCGACTCCCGACTGGTCGTGACACCTGCCCGCGCCACCCGCGAGGCCACCGCTGCCCCGGCTCCTTCCCCTGAGCCGGCCGCCAGGGTGGCCGCGGCATCCTCCCAGGTCCACGTCGCGGTCACGCCCGCGGTGTCCCGGGCCCGTCTGGCCGCTCGCCGGAAGGCGGCCAGGCTCGCCGCCCGCCGGCGCCGTCGGATCCTGACCCTCCTGCTGCTGGTCGGCGTCGCGGTCGGCGTGACCGCATACCTCGGCCGACTGCCGTGGTGGTCCCTGGCGGTGCCGGGCGGCCTGACGCTGGCCTTCCTGGTGCTCTGCCGCGTGCTGGTGCGCCGTGAGTCCCACCGGGACGCGTCGGTGCTGACCCGGCCTGCGACCTCCGTGGACACCGCCCTCGTCCCGGCGGAGGAGACCGTTGAAGAGGTCGTGATCGTGGTCGACGACCACCGCGTCGCGGAGCTCGAGAATGAGGACACCGTCGCGATCCCGGCGGCGCTCCTGCAGGCCGCGGTCCTCCCGACCGCCGACGGCGGCACCCTCTGGGACCCGCTGCCGGTCACCCTCCCGACGTACGTCACCAAGCCGAAGGCGCGTCGCACGGTCCGCACCATCGACCTCGGGGACCCGGGCGTCTGGACCTCCGGCCGCACCGACGAGGACACCCGTCTCGCGTCCAAGGCGGCCGGCGACGAGTCAGGGAAGGGCGACACCGACGAGGGCCGCCAGCGCGCCGTCGGGTCCTGACCTCAAGGGCTCTCCGAGGATTCGGAAGCGGTCCGAGCGGGTGGTATCTTTTCTGCTCGCGCCGGTACGCCGGTGCTCGGGGCTGTGGCGCAGTTGGTAGCGCGTCTCGTTCGCAATGAGAAGGTCAGGGGTTCGAATCCCCTCAGCTCCACCACCCGAGAACCCCGTCCCAGCAGCGGAAACACCGCCATAGGGGCGGGTCATCTCTTTGTCATTCACCGCTCCCTGCCTCACGCGCACCCCCCGCGCCCCCAAGGCCGTTCAGATGGTCCAGTCCCGCCCGGTCCGCGGACGAGCCGAGGTGGTGCAGATAGATGGTCGTGGTGGCCATCGAGGCGTGCCCGAGCCAGGCCTGCACGGTGACGGGATCGACGCCACGCGCCAGCCACAGGCACGCCGCAGTGTGCCGCAGGTCGTGGATTCGGCGACCCGGTGCAGACGAAGACCAGCCGACCCGTCCGCTTCACCGCCGAGGCGTGCAACCGGTGACCCGTCCCGGTGGTCAGGAGCAATTCGTCGGGCCCCTTGCCCTCCGCGCAGCGCATCACCAGCGGCAACACCCGGTCCGCGACCGGCACGCGACGGCTCTTGCCGGACTTCGTCAGCTTTGCCTCGACCCCCTCGGGCGCCGCGCGGGAGACCAGCAGGACCGGCATCGGGACCCGGACAAAATCACGGACCCGGACCTCGCGGACCTCCGACCACCTCAGACCCGTCCACGACGCCACCAGCAGCACGTCCGCCAGATGCTCGTCTCGGGCAGCGACCGTCATGTGGAAGGACTCGAGCTCGTCCTCTGCGAACGGGCGGATCTCGGTTCGCAGCCCACGACCCTTCGGAACGCGCGTTCGGGTCACCGGGTTGGACGCGATGAGCCGTTCCCGCACCGCCCAGGCGAAGAACGCTGACAGTGACGCCCGGAACCGCTTCACCGAAGACTCGCCAGCCCCGACCGATTGAGCACGACCAGTGCGCGGGTGACCTCGCGATCGGTCACCGCGCCGATCTGGAGAGTGGCCAGCGCGGGCGGCGTCAACCTGGGCACCGCCGAGTCGGAGATGTAGGTCTTGCGCGACACTGAGTGCTTACGCTCCTGCAGCCACTCCGGCAACAGCACCCGGAGGGTACGACGGCCGGCTCGAGGATCGACGCCGCCCGCCAGGGCTGCCCGCTCTCGGGCCACCCAGGCCAGTGCCTCACGTCGGGTGTCGAACGTCCGGCTCGCCACCTGCTGTCGGCCGGACTTCACGACGCCGCGCCACCGGCCGGCCGGCGTCTTGCGCACACTCATGCCGCATTCCGTTCGAGCCACTCCAGCACGTCCTGCTCGCGGTAGCGCGGGCACGACTTGCCCAGCCAGTACACCCGCGGTCCGACCCCCTGGGCACGCCAGCGACACACCGTTGACGGATTGACGCCCAGCGCCTGGGCGACCTGGTTCGTGCTCAGCATCTGCGGCAGCCCGACTGCGCGGGCCGGCTCTTGTCTCGTTCCATTCACCTTGTCCTGTCTCCCGATTCCTGACTACTCCTCCGCTGTGCTGCACGCCGCTGGTCGTACTCACGGGCGCGGGCGGCAGCCGCGGTGGCGAGGACGCGTTGGGTGTCGGTGGCCCAGCCGGTGCCGGCGTAGGTCCAGTGGCCGATGACCAGGGTGGTGTCGTCCTCCTGGTCGGCGAGCAGGTCGGCCTCGAGGGCGGCGAGGTCCAGCGGGCGTCCCGTGGCGTGGGATTCGGCGATCAGGGCCTGGGCGCGGCGGCGGGCCCGGCGCAGAGCGCCCAGCGTGATCGAGTAGCGCCGTGACTTGGTGCTGAAGTGGCCGCGGAACCCGAGCATGTGAACCCACTTGCCGAGCCGGTCGTACGGCTGCTCAGCGTCCGGGTCTGCCGGCGCGCCGGCTGTGGCGCGGGACGCGAGCCGGTGGGTGGTGGCCCGCAGGCGCTGGTGATGCGGGCTCTCGCTGCAGTTGGTGTCGGTGGCGGACTTGGTCGCGTACTTCGCCAGGTAGCCGGCGACCTGACCGGGGCTCAACTCCCGGCCGGGGTCGTCGGTCCGGCGGTTCACCTTCACCGGGCGGGCGTCGACCTGGCGTCCGAAGGCCAGCACCCGGGCTGGGTCGTTGGTGTCGACGCCGGGGACGGTGAGCCGCACAGTGGCAGCGGCCTCTTGGATCAGGTGGGCCAGCGCCGCCGCGTCCACTCCAGTGTCGGGACCGGTGGGTGCGGGCGCGAACCCGTCGGGGGTGCGGGGGCCGTCGAGGCGGATCAGGGCGTGGAAGTGGACCACCCCGCGCCACTGGTACTCGGCGACCTTGGCGTACTGCACGGTCGCGACCTCGGCCAGCCGGGTGACCGGAACCCCGAGCTGGTGCGCGACCAGGCGACGCAGCCGGATGGTGAACCGCTTCCACAGGTCCGGGGCGCAGAACTGCCAGACCACGTGCGAGGCGTAGTCGTAGCAGTCCACGCACAGCGGAGCCCCGAGCGCGGGGTCGTCCTCGCCGTGCCGGACGGTGCAGCTGGTAGGGCGGCCGTGGGCGCACAGCCGCAGCTTGCCGGTCCTCGGGTGGCAGCGCCCCTTGTGCCGGTCGTGGTCGCGGCGGCCGTGGACGCGTCCGAACGACGGTGCCGTCAGGGTGGCGAAGACCAGCGGGTTTCCAGCCACCGTGGCGGGGACGGTCTTCCCGCCGGTTGCGCCGGCGCGGATCAGCTGGAACATGTCCGCGGCATAAAGCCGGGCGCACGACGGGCACTGCGAGGCGCGGCGGTCACCGCATCGGACCCAGGTCACCCCTAGCGACTCCTCGGCGCTCGAGTACTCCCCGATCACCTCACCCGTGGCCGCGTCGACCGTCCGGGAGGACCCGACCAGCCGGATCGGCTTCGAGCAGTTCCCGACCCGGGCCAGCGCCTCCGACCATCCATCGAAGTCCGGTGACCCGATGAACGCGGCCACATCGCGCTGTGCCTCATCGGAGGGGGGCGCCAGGCCGCGGCTCGTGTCGGCAGGCACCGCCCCGGGGTCCCCGAACACGGTCGGCAGCAGGGCGGGCAGGGTGTCGTAGACGCGTGCCCGAGTCCGAGTGGACATCGGCCTCACCACCCGAGAGGGTGTGCCACGCGGCTATGCTGCGGTCCCGCCGCGCGGCACACCCCGCCTGGGGAGATCCGCGATCCGACAACAACTGTTCTCGTCGAGGGGACCGCCGCAGCGCCGAGATACGACCCACCAGGGTCGCTCAGCGGACAAAGGTTTTTGGTCTCTATCGGCTGCGGCTGTCAGGTGTGTGCGGCCACTGGCCGGGGTGGGGAGCCGACCCCCAGGGGAAATTGCCCCATCAGTTCAGTTCGGTTCGGTTCTTGTGAAGTTGTCCGCTGCCCAGCAGCCTGACACACCCCACCGACACAACCCAGAAGCACGCCCGGGGCTGTGGAAAACGGGCCCCATCGGCAACGCGCGACCGGACGGGAAACGCACTCTCATGCCGATGAGCGGTCACGTTTAGGGGAAGTGACGAGCCAGACGTTCGCACAACATGGCTACTTCGGGCGCCTCCCCCTTGGGAGCATCCGGCCATTGGTCGACCTGGTGCCACGAGTACTCCGGCGGTGTGCCTCGGTGTCGCACCACGACGTGCTCGTGGAAGTGCTCGACTCCGGTGTTGATCACCATCGCGTGCACTGCATCAACATCGAGTTCGGCACGCAACGCTCTCGCCGCGTCTCGAATCGCACGGCCAATCGCCTGAGACTCTTCATCTGTGAGCGAGTGGACGTAGGCCGCGTGCCGGTCGGTCTCGACAAGCAGGTGCCCAAGCGTCACAGGCGTCGGCCGATTCACTAGGTGCTTGACCCACACCAAGTCATCACGCCATACCACCGGAGCGACCAGATCGCCCTCACCGCGATGGCCTGCGCAGATAGGACACGCCTGATTGGTCACGCTCGAAGGCTACGCAGTGCCCGTCACGATGAGAAGCGCCCTCACATGCCGCGATGCGGACACCGTCGTGCTGAGGAAGGCGTGGTCGGACACGGCTCAGCAGCCACCGAGGTGCTGCTCGGTAGGCCGCGAGGACTCCGGGGGACGACCTTCCAAAACGCCATCGGCCCGGCTGGAAGTGTTCGGGCAGCGGTCACCCACGGCGGCAGGGAAGGCCGGAGCGCTCGCCGCCGACCATGCGCGACGGTTGTGGTCGACCTCAGGCCCAGAACTCGTCCGCGGCGTACTGGTCGACCTGGGCGTCCCAGAACTCCGTGACCTTGCCGTCGCGCACATGGAAGACGTGCGTCGCTTGCCCCTCGTGGGTGCGGCCGTTCCGGGTGGCGGACTCCTTGACCAGCGCGACGCCGTGCTCGTCATCGGCCAGCAGGTCGTGCACCTCGACCTTCGAGGTCCCATCGCTGAGTTCCACGAGTTTGCCGAAGAAGCCGAAGACCTGCTCCTTGCCCTTGTAGTCGCCGGAGATCGGGCCGCGTCCGGCGACGTGCCAGACGACATCGTCGTGAAAGAGCTCGTTGATCGTGTCCATGTCTCCGGCGCCGTAGGCGGCGTAGCCGCGGCGGAGTAGATCGAGGTTCGGGTGGTCAGTCATGGTTCCTCCTTGGTAAGCCCACGATGACCCGAGCGTAGGCCTGCGCCGCGGCGTTGGCGGGGGCGGTCTTTACCAGCTCAAGGAAGCCGACGCAGGTCGTTGCCGCGCGCGGAGTCGCGATGACGTAGGAAGTTGGAATAACCGCTCATGCCGCTGACAGTGCGCAGTAGGTCGTGCCGATGAGCGAACGTGCCGTGACTCGGCGGGCACCTCGCCGTTGACCGTGCTGTGCAAGCTTTCGTCCCGGTCAAAGTCGCCGTCGCGGTGGCGGCGCTCATCGTCCTCGCCGTGGTTGGCCTCGCTGCTGCCTGGGTCTTTCACCCAGCGTGGAATCAATGCACAAGCCAGGTCGACGGTCGGCTAGTCGAGCACAGATGTGACGAGGCGCCTCGCTGACCATTCAGTCACGCGGCACAGCGTGCGCTGGAAGACGCAAGGTCATGGCGCTGATACTGCGCCGCCATGCCGATGTGCGGGCCCGTCGTATCAACTTCACCACGGGATGCAGTCGAATCAGAGCTCTCCACGGCGAATTCACCATGGGAAGCGACGCTACGACTGCATCCCATGGTGAAGCGATCTAGAAAGGAGGGGGCATCCGGATCTGCCGCAGATCGAGTGCGCTGCGGCCAACCGGATCTGCCGGATCCGCTCACGTGTCAAGCCGTTGCCGCATCCGACCAATCGAAGCTTCGAGCTCGCCGAGGTCGTTCTCGACCGTGCTGCGGATGACCACCACCTCAGTGGCAAATAGCGATGGGCGAGATGGTCACGCATCCGCGCGATCTGACACCACGGGATTTCAGGCTCGCTTGCCGTGAGTTCGGGGCTGAGTGCCTTCACGGCCTCGCCGATCTCGATCAGCCGAACCCGGACCGCATCCAGAACCAGGTCGTCATCAAGGTCACCGCGCAGCATGTGGGATCGGATTGCGCCGATCGCCGCGGTGATGTCGCTGATGCGGTCGCCGTCGAAACGGCTCACAGGGCGACCACTTCGGGCTCCACTCGGGAACGTGCGGCGGGCTTAAGGCCGCTGGACGACACCAGGTCCACGGTCGTCCCCAGGATCGTCTCGAGCTCGGCCTCAATCCTGGCGATGGTCAGCAGCCCGGTGTCGCCAGGCAGTTCCACGAGTAGGTCGACGTCGCTGTCGGCTCGGTCGTCACCGCGGGCGACGCTGCCGAAGACCCGGGGGTTCCGAATGCCGTGCCGGGTCAGTGTCTCGAGCAGCTCCTCGCGGTGAGCAGAGACGCGCCGACCCACCGGACCGCGGAGCGGGCCGGCAGCGTGGACGGCGACATCGGACACAGTCTCAGGGTATCGGTTACGAGTTTCCCTACTGGTTCAAGAGCGCCTTCGGCGCGACGCGCTGCGGGCGGCGCTGGCGCGCCGTCCTCGCGCGTCCACCCAACCAACCGCACAGCAGAGCACCCGCCCCGGCCCGGAGCAGGCGCTCGATGGGCTGATGCCAGCCACTCACGAGCGAGCGCCAGTCACCTCCGAGCCGCCGACCCGATCCGCGATGATTTGCACGCCGGCACCCGCCCTCAAGGGCGCTCCGCGTCGCGATGCGATGGCCTCTGGCCACTCTTGACCCCGGGCACCGCCGAGCAGGAGGGCTGGCTATCGGGTCGGCGGCTCTCTTCTGGTCGCCCGATTGCGCGCACCCCCTGCGCACCCCCGACATCCCGCGACCGGCATCAGTTGCACTTGATGCAGCGGGCCAGACGCGGGCAGACAACCGGGTGAGGCCTTCGCAATGAGAAGGTCAGGGGTTCGAATCCCCTCAGCTCCACCACCCGAGGACCCGTCCCAGCTGCAGGAACACGCGGCGAGGGCGGGCTCCAATCTCGGTGGTTGAATCTGACGTTCATCAGCCAACTAGTCAGCCAAGTCCGCGCGCCCGTCAGGCGTTCAGACCGTTGGCGAGCGCAAGGGCGACGAGCAGCGCCAACACCCAGGTGACGGGGATGAGCGGTGTGGAGCGCGCGCGCACGGTGCGCAGAACCAGGTGGAGCGGCGGTAGGAAGAATGCCAAGCGGCCCGCGCCTGCGCCCATTTTGACGGTGCGAGCCAGGACGTTGACGTCGACGACGGCGGCAACGATTGCGACGAGGCCCGGTACCAAGCTGGCGAGGTTGGAGGCGCCATCTTCGCCTGGTTGAGCCCGTCTGCCGAAAACGCCACGCCTACCTCTGTGGACTTTTTCACCTTGCCCTAGCTGGTCAATTGCAGCCGAGTCGCGACCTGGCTGAGCGCGATCCGGGTCTGCTCGTCGCCGACGTGCTCGTAGACCGTCGTCGTCGTGGGCGCGTGCGAGGAGTGCCCCATGATCGCTATGCGCACCGGCTCGGGGACACCGAGCTGCAGCAGAAGCGTCGCGGTTGTGTGCCGGTTCGCGGTGGCCACCTTCGCGGCGGCACTGCTCGCCTGCAACCGACATGTCCTGAAGGCCTGAGCATGCCAACGACGACTGATGCCCGGACGGCCGAGAACCGTCCCACCACCGCAATCCCCGTAGGCGTTGATGATGGTCGGCCATCCCGTGCGCGAGCGCCTGCCGCTGGCAGGCTGGGTCTCCCTGCTGCTGCTCACCGGTCTGGGACTAATCGTGAGGGCTCTATGGCCCTCGCTGCAGGACACATTCGCCGACCTGCAGGAATCCCTGCCCGACGGGTTCGCGACCGTGCTGGCTGGGGCGGACATGTCGACGCCGAGCGGCTGGGCCAACGCCCAGATGCTGTCCATCATCGCGCCGGGCGCGGTGAACGCCGCCACCAAGTCCACCGCCGGGGAGGAGGAGTCCAAGACCGCGGGCATGTTCCTCGCTGCCCCGATCTCGCGGACTTCCTTTATCGTCGCCCGGGCATTGGCGGTCGTGGTGCTGGTCACCGTCACGTCCGCCGCTGTCGGCGTCGGGCTGGGGCTCGGCAGCATGGTCGGCGACATGGACCTGGGGCGGCGAACATCGTCGCTGCGTGCGCGCATGCCGGTGCGCTGGGCCTGCTGTTCGGGGCGATCGGGATAGCTGTCGGTGGGCTGACCCGGCAACGCCAGGCTGACGGCAGCCGCGACTGCCGCTGTGGCGGGCCTGGCGTTCGCAACCGCCAGCTTCCTGCCGCTCTCGGACTCGTTGGCCGACGGTGCCAAGGTGAGCCCGTGGTACTACTACAACTCCTCGGACCCGCGTGCACAACGGTGCCGATCCGCTCCATCTGGCGGCCGGTGTGGTGCTGTACGTGGGCGTGTGGCTCTTCGGTCGCCGTGACCTGAAGGGGTGACCGGTGGCGCAACTGAAGCCGCCGGGGCTCCTCCCGTCCACCGTCCGGCTGCCCGGCTGGTCGGCTTCGTGATGGGGGGAGGGGCAAGCCTCGGGTCGGTGCAGGTGGGGATGTTGCTGGCGCTGGCGATGCCCCAATGACGTGTTCCGAGCCACCTACTCGGTCGCTCTGGTGCCTCGGGCGCACCCAGACACCCGCCCGTCGGCGCCGAGGGAGACGATCGGGGAGACCCGGGTCAGGCCGGTGGACGCGCGGGCTCCGGCGCCGCCAGCGCCGAGACGACGGCGGCGTCATCTGCAGCGATGCCGTCGCCGTGGCGATGCGTGACCTTCCATGTCCCCGCCTCCCTGCGGAAGATCGTCGTCGCCCGGAGCACGTATGGCGTGGGCTCGGCCCCGTTGATCGACGCCGTGGTGTGCTCGAGCGCGACGATGTAGGCCAGGTCGCCGAGCGCCTCGGCCGCGAGGATCTCGTTCCGATAGGAGGTGCAGTTCGAGAACTGCTCGCCAAGCGCCTCGAAGACCGGATGAATGTGGTCCCAGCCGACCGCGTTCATCGCGGCACCGAACAGGGTGAGCGGCCCCGTACGTGACCACATCGCAATCCGGCCGGCGGCATCCCCGTTGTGGAGGGCGAGTTCGACCTCGTCGAGTTGCGGCTTGATGGCCGTCAGGAACTCTTCGGTCTGGTTCATGGGTCCGACTCCATAATAGATCTGGTGTCTATTTGATTAGATCCACAGTATTATTCCGTGCATGGCAACTGTCAACAGGCGCAGCTATCACTCGACGATCCGGCGTGGCGACGCCCCCGGGCTGGTATGCGATGCCGCGCGCGAACTGTTCACGACCAACGGCTACCTGGCCACCACGATCGAGGACATCGCCACGGCGGCCGGGGTTGCCCGCCCGACGGTCTTCAGCTCGGTCGGGTCGAAGCCCGCGATCCTTAAGGCGGTCATCGACCGTGCCATGGCCGGGGACGAAGCACCTGTCGCCGTCGCCGATCGACCCTGGTTCCACGAGGCGATCGACGAACCCGACCCCGGGCGCGCCATCGCTCTGCATGCGAGGAACATCTGCATGATCGTGAGCCGGGTGGCTGCACTGCTCCGTGCGCTCGAGACGGCCGCCACCGTCGATGCGGATGCCGCAGCTCTCTGGGCCAGGACGAAGCGCCAGCGCCGCGACGGCACCGCCGCGATCGCTGCGGACATCGCGTCCAAGACCGTGCTGCGGTGCGAGGAGAAGGAGCTCGCCGCCCTCTTGTTCACGCTGCCCCCGGACGCCTACTACCGCCTCGTCACGGAGGAAGGCTGGTCGGGCGAGCGGTTCGAGACCTGGCTGGTCGACCTCCTGCGCCGCGGCTGCATCGCCGAGGACAGGCCCTGAGCCCCGTCTGCCACGGGCATCTCCGGCTCCGCCATCGACGCGGTTGCCCGGGCCGACCCACGCGTCGGACCCCTTGCCCTCCGCGCAGGGCCGCAGCAGGGCAGCTCGCGATCGGCCGAACCGCCCCGGCGGGCCGGAGACTTTGGACTCGCTGGGGCGGTTCAGGTCGCGCGGCACTGGACATCGTGGGAGCAAGGCTGGCATCGGAGCGGCTTCAGCCTGCAGAGAGAAGCCGCCGGGTAACCCAAGGAGCACGGCAATGGCATTGAAGGAACACTTCCGTGGACCCACGACCTCGCTGGATGACCAGATAGAGAGCTTCGCGACCGAGCGAGTGCCGGCCAAGCTCCGCTGGCCGATTCCAGCGATCAGTCTGGTGCTACTCGGCAACGCCACAGCCATGTTCTTCTTTTCCTTCGGTGCCCAACAAGCCTTCCTCGTCGGTTGGCCATGGCTGCTGATTCCGATCGGCTACTTCTTCGTCGGCGCGGTGCTGGTCGGGATGCTGACCATGCGAGTGGCTTCCCGGGAGGGTCTCTCGCAGAACCTGCTCAGCCGGGGTCTCGGTTTCGGCAGCCGGGGTGCGGCTGTGACCTCGTTCATCTATGCGGTGAACTACATCTACTACTTCCTGTTTGAAGGAACGATCGTCTCCCACGCCATTGCGATCTACTTCAATGTCCCCATCAACTCGCTGCGGGGCATAGCGATCTTCGCGCTCGTCGGCCTGGGTACCTTGGCGCTGGTCTGGCGCGGCATGCACGCTATGTCGTTCCTGCAGTCCTGGGGTTTCCCCATCTTCTTGGTGCTGCTCGTCTGGGGGTTGATCCAGCTGGCAGCCAACCACGACCCGGTGGGAGTCTCGGGATGGGAAGCGACCGGTCCGCTGACGGTTGCCGCGATGATGAACGCCCTGAGCTTCGCCAACGGTCAGATGATCTTCCAGGGGCTGATGGCCACCGACTATGGGCGGTTTGCCGGCAAGCAGATCCGCTACCGTGGCACCGCGTCGATCATGCTGCTCGAGTTGGTGCCGATGTTCACGGTCATCTTCCTGGGCTGCTTCATCGGCTCCACCCTGCTCAATGAGCTGACAGGACCGAACGCCAAGTCCAACGCCCAGGACCCCGGCTTCATGTTCGTCCACGTGATGGGCCTGGCTGGCGTGCTTTTCGTGCTCATCACCCAGATTCGCATCAACGTGATGAACCTCTACTCCGGCTCCATCGCCCTCGCGAGCGGGTTCGAGGTGGCCGCGCACTTCAAACCGGGGCGACCCTGGTTCATGTTCCTGGTCTGGTTCTTCGGAGTGGTGTTCTACGCGACCAACGTCATCAACCACCTGGGGACATTCCTGGCCATCGCCGGCGTGCTGACGAACACCTGGGTCCTCGTCATCCTCGCCGACTACTTCGTCTGCCGGCGAATGCTGAAGCTCGGCCGCACCGAGGACATCGAGTTCCATGAGGTCGAGGTACGCAAGTGGAACCCCTGCGGGCTACTCGCCCTGGGAATCGCGGTCGCGGTCGGGGCCCTGGGGATCCTGGAGGTGTATCCGATCTACTTCGCCTCCTTCGTGGCCATGATCCTCGGACCGGTCCTGCACATCGGATTCACCGTCTACACGAAAGGCAGGTACTACACGCCGGAACCGAACACCGAGGGGGTCAACGCCTGATGGAGCCCACCTTGATCCGACCCTGGAGCTGCGACACGTTCGTGGTCAGGTCGACCAGTCGAACCTCGACCTACACGCTGCTCGGCAAGAACAGCGACCGCCCGGCCCGCGAGAGCCAAACCCTGGCACGCGTACCCGCACGGAACGGGCGAGGCCGCACTCTGAACCTCGCCTACGTCGAGATTGCGGATGCGAAGGAGACCCTCACCCACCTCGGCTCGTCGCCGTACTGGTGCTGGGGACACGAGATGGGCATGAACGCCGCCGGTGTCGTCATCGGTAACGAGGCCCTGTTCACCCGAGACCTGGCAGTGCTCGTCGACCAGGAGAAGGGCGGTGAGACAGTGGTCCCCGGGATCCTCGGCATGGAACTGGTTCGACTCGCGCTCGAGCGAGCCGGCACCGCCCACGACGCCGTCTCGGTGATGACAGAGCTCATCGAGCGGTATGGTCAATGGGGATCAGGGACGCGCGGGACGGACCGCTCACAGACCGCCTACGACAACTCCTACCTCGTAGCCGACCGCGAACAGACATGGGTCCTGGAGACCTCTGGACGCCGATGGGTCACCCGACAGGTGCTGGAAGCCACCTGGTCCCTCTCCAACGAACCCACGATCCGTCACGACTTCGACGACTCGTCATCCGACCTTCACGAACATGCCGCGATGCATGGCTGGGCCGATGGATTCGAGCCGCTGGACTTCGCGGCGGCCTTCCAAGACCCCCAGGTGCCTTTGCAGGTCTCGCACATCCGACTGCAGCGTTCCCGTCAGCTGATCGCCGACCTGCTCAAGGCGAACGGCGAGGTCAGCGTCCTCGATGCACAGCGAATCCTGCGCGACCACTACGAGGAGACCTTCCTTGGCGGGCCCACGTTCAACCCCGCCCGACCCGACTTCCTGACCCTGTGCATGCACGAGCATCCCGCCGGCTTCACGTGGGGCAACACCGCCGCCTCGCTCGTGGCGGTGCTGCCCGAATCCGCGGACCCCTACCTGTGGTGGGCGGCGGCAACTCCTTGTACCAGCGTCTATCTGCCGGTCGGCATGGTGTCCACCCGGTTGCCAGACGCGCTCCACCGGGCAGGGACCGCACGCGGGGCAGGGCCGAACCCGGAGAAGGCGGAGCCAGACGCCTACCGGCAGGACTCGTACTGGTGGACCTACCAGGCGCTCCTGGAAGTCGTCTGCGGCGACGAACTGGCCACCCGCTACCCCGAACACCAGCCCCGTGTACGCGAACGACTCGATCCACTCCAAGAGGCCTGGGCACAGGAAGTGACCGCTCTGGGGACGGCTGCCACCACCGAGCAGTGGGACGACCTCACCTCCCGATGCACCGAGCAGTCCATGGCCGTCGCCCGCGAACTGATCGACGAATTCACCACCGGTTGAGGCGAAAAGCCCAGCTGCGGCACCGCTGTCCTGCGCACCCGGCAGGGCACCCAGAGCGCAACACCGAGCGGCAGATTCATCACCCGAGCACAGCAGGCTGCCCGCATGACTGCTCGTCCAGTCCCGTGCGCCCACCCCTGGGGTTGCTGATCCTCGACGCACACGCATAGCAGGGGGGTCACGTCCGGTCCCCGTGACCTCGCACGTGCGGGTCGGCGCGCGGCCGAGGGCGGGTCATTGCTCGAGGCGCGCGCTGAGCCGCTCTACGGTTCCCTCGACATCGGTGAGCTTGTCGAGGCCGAAGAGTCCCAGCCGGAAGGTGGAGAAGTCGTCTCCTTCGCCGCACATCAGGGGTACGCCGGCGGCCACCTGGATGCCACGCTGCTTGAGCTTCGCGCCACTGCGGATCTCGGGATCATCCGTGAAGGCCACCACGACGCTGGGTGCGGCGAACTCCTCGGACGCGACGGACGCGAACCCGAGCTCAGCGAGCATGACGCGGACCCGGGTGCCGAGGGACATCTGAGCCTGACGCAGCTCGCTGAGGCCGGTGGCGCGGGTCTCGAGCATGAGCGCGGCATCGTGCGCGAGCGTGTCTGTCGGCATCGTGGCGTGGTACGGCGTCCGTCCCTGGGTGTAGGCCTCGGTGATCGTCAACCACTTCTGCAGGTCGACCGCGAAGCTCGTCGAGGTCGTCGACATGACCTGGGCCCGCCCGGCCTCGCCGAGCATCACGTAACCCGCGCCCGGTGACCCGCTCCATCCCTTCTGCGGGGCGCTGAGCAAGACATCGACTCCGAGCTCGTTCATGTCCACCCAGAGCGCCCCCGACGCGATGCAGTCGAGGACGAGGAGCCCACCGGCGTCATGCGTCGCCGTGGCGACTGCGCGGACGTAGTCATCGGGCAGCACCATGCCAGCCGCAGTCTCCACATGTGCCGCGAAGACCACCTCGGGACGGACACGCTCGATGGCCTCGACCACCTCGTCGACCGGGGGCGGGACCCAGGGAGCGTGCCGCTCATCGGAGACCGGGCGGGCGCTGCAGACAGTCGTCTGAGCGGTCAGGGACCCGGCATCGAAGATCTGCGACCAGCGGTAGGAGAACAACCCGTTGCGAACGACGAGGCATCGCCGCCCCGTCGCCAGCTGCCGGGCAACGGCTTCCATGGCGTAGGTGCCGCCGCCCGGGACGATCGCCACCGTCTCAGCGGCGTAGGTCGTGCACAGGACGTCGACGATGTCCTGCATCACACCGACGAAGCGTTCGGACATGTGGTTCAAGGATCGGTCGGTGAAGACGACCGAGTACTCGAGCAGTCCATCGGGATCGACGTCGCGGCGGGGGAGACTCACCCCCGCAGATTGCCACACAGGGTCGTGTAGTGGACCCTGGCGGGGGCGGCAGCGGGGGGCGGGAACAGACACGGTATACAATTCGTGTGATGACCATCTCCGCCGGAATCGTGCTCGCGGGCGGCCGCTCCTCGCGCATGGGAACGGCGAAGGCTGCGCTCGAGTGGCACGGGTCCACCCTGCTGCGCCACGTCACCGGCGTGGTCGGCCGAGCCGTCGACGGCCCGGTGATCGTGGTCCGGGCACCTGGGCAGGAGCTTCCTCCGCTGGACCCCCGGGTGATCCTCTGCGACGACGTGGAAGAGGGCCGGGGGCCGATGCAGGGCCTGGCCGTCGGCCTGGCGGCCGCCGCCGAACAGGTCGAGACAGCCTTCGTGTGCTCCACGGACCTGCCCTTCCTGCATGCCGCCTTCGTGCGCGCCGTCCTCCGTGGCTTCGAGAGCGTTGCCGGGACGCCGCCCGACGATGGTCCCGACGTCGTGCTGCCCTTCGTACATGGGTATCGTCAGCCAATGGCTGCCGGGTACCGCACCGACCTCGTGCCGCAGATCAACCGGTTGATCGCCGCGGACCGGCTGCGTCCTGCGCACCTCTTCGAGGAGTGCAACGTGCGCCAGCTCACCGACGCGGACCTGTTGTCCGACGCCCGGCTGGCGAGTGTGGACCCCGACCTCGACTCCGTCGTCAACGTCAACGAACCCGAGGACTACCGCGCGGCACGCGAGCGCCCGGCTGCCCAGGTCGTCGTCGAGCGCTTCGGCGTGCTTGCGACCGGCGCCGGGGGGCGCGATCCGCGCACCATCTGTGCTGCGACCCTCGCCTCCGCCGCTGCCCAGGTGGGCCTGACCCTCGACGGCCACATCGTCGCGGCACTCAACGGCGACCAGATCCGGGGCGACGGTCTGGTGCCGCTGCTGGCCGGCGACCTAGTCTCTTTCATCTCAGCCGACGCGGGAGGGTGACCGCGGTGACACCAGCCGGTGGCTATTTCGGCAAGGCGCTCGTTGTGGACGTCACGGACGGTTCGACTTCGACTGTGCCCTTGCCCGACGAGGTGCTGCGCAGCTATCTCGGCGGTGCCGGCCTCGGGGTCTGGCTGATGAGCCAGCTGGGACCCCCGGGTGTGGAGCCACTCGCTCCGGACGCTCCCCTGGCGTTCGTGTTCTCGCCCCTGGTCGGGACGCCGTTGACGACGAGTGCCAAGTTCGCCGTGGTCGCCAAGTCTCCCCTCACGGGTCTGCTCACCGATGCGCTGGCCTCGAGCCATTTCGCCATTGCGGGCAAGTTCACCGGACACGACGCGATCGTGCTGACGGGGCGCGCGGCCGGGCCGAGCACCCTCTTCGTGGACGAAGAGGGTGTGGAGCTGGTGGACGCGACACAGCAGTGGGGCATGTCCGCGTCCGATGCCGAGGACTCGATCCGCGAGCAGTACGGCCGGAACTGGCGGGCGGCGAGCATCGGGCCTGCCGGGGAGCGGATGGTTCGCTTTGCGACGATCTCTCATGACGGGCGGCACGCAGGTCGTGGTGGCCTGGGTGCGGTGATGGGCTCGAAGAACATCAAGGCGCTTGCCGTGCGGGGCCGACGACGGGTGTCCATCGCTGACCAGGAGGCGGTGCTGGCCGCGGCGAAGGATCTGCGCGGTCGTTCGTTCGGTCCGGCCACGAAGAAGTACCGCGACCTGGGGACGCTTTCGAACCTGTTGGCCTTCAACGCGATCAGCACGCTTCCTACGCGCAACTTCCAGGCGGCCACGTTCGCGGACGCACCCATGCTCTCCGCCGAGGACCTTGCGGAGAGCCGTTCGGTGACCAAGAACAGCTGTGCCTCGTGCACGATCGGCTGTGAGCACATCTACGCCACCAAGGGTGGGTCGAAGGTACGCGTGGAGTACGAGAACGTGTTCGCGCTCGGGCCCATGTGCGAGGTGTCCGATCCCGATCAGGTGCTCGAGGCGAGTGCCCGCTGCGACGCGTGGGGGATCGACACCATCTCGGCCGGCGGCACCATCGCCTGGGCGATGGAGTGCGTCGAGCGTGGCCTGCTGGATGTGCCTTGGCTGAGGTTCGGTGATGGTGCGGCGCTGTTGCGGGTGTTGGACGAGATCGGCAGCCGGACCGGTGTCGGGCGTCTCCTGGCCGAGGGCTCGAAGCGTGCGGCGGACGAGGTCGGTCAGGGCTCATCGGCCTTCGCCCCGCACGTCAAGGGCATGGAGATGCCGGGCTACGAGCCGCGGACCATGCAGTCGATGGCGCTCGGGCTGGCGGTCAACGCGCGGGGCGCCGACCACAACCGTTCCGGTGCCTACGAGGCGGACCTGAAGGGTGGCCTGGACCGCGTGCGGGGGACCGACGAGCATGTCCGTGCGGCGATCGAGACGGAGGACCGTGCCGCCATCATGGACTCACTGATCTTGTGCAAGTTCCTCCGGGGTGTCTTCACCGAGCCCTTCGAGGAGTGGGCTGCCCTGTTGTCGAAGGTCACCGGGTGGGACGTCGACGGTGAGGAGCTGCATGAGACGGCACGCCGCATCGTGCAGGCCAAGCGAGCCTTCAACCTGCGCGAGGGGTGGACCCCCGCCGACGACTGGCTCCCCGAGCGGTTCCTCGACAGCCCGCTCGAGCTGGGCTCGGGACGCACCGCAACGCTGCCCGCCGAGCGTCTCCGCGCCATGATCGATACCTACTACGTCGAGCGTGGCCTGGACACCGAGGGCCGACAGCCACGCGTTGAGACCACTGCGGGAACGGAGCCAGCAAGATGACGATGACGGACCCCACGCCGACGGCGGTGGACCAGCGCACCGTGTCGTTGACCATCGACGGCCAGGAAGTCTCGGTCGCCGAAGGGACGACGATCTGGGAGGCGGCCCGCACCGCGGGAATCGACATCCCGGTGCTGTGTCACGACGAGCGCTATGACCCGGTGGGTGTGTGTCGGCTGTGCGTGGTCGACGTCGGTGGACGAGCCGACGCGGCCGCATGCATCCGGCCCTGCGAGTCGGGCATGGAGGTCGCCACGGCCACGCCCGAGATCGAGAGCCGGCGCAGGGTCCTCACCGAGCTGCTCCTCGACGACCAGCCCCCCCGCGACCGTGACCCCAAGCAGACGACGACGGCCGACAACGAGCTGCTCGCCTTGGCCGACAGCTTCGCCCTCACCGACGTCGACGATCTCTTCCCCGGTCCGGCTCGTGGGACCGACATGTCCAACCCCGTGATCGCGGTCGACCACGACTCGTGCATCTTGTGTGACCGCTGCGTCCGGGCCTGTGACGACATCCAGGGCAACGACGTCATCGGTCGCAGCGGCAAGGGCTACTCGACCCGGATCGCCTTCGACCTCAACGATCCGATGGGGGAGTCCTCGTGCGTGACCTGCGGTGAGTGCGTGTCCGCCTGTCCCACAGGGGCCCTGACCAACAAGGCGATCAACAACGTCCCCATCCAGCCGCGCTCGGAGCTGGACGCCGTCGACACGGTCTGCCCGTACTGCGGTGTGGGTTGTGCGCTCACCTTCTACGTCGATCGGGAGCGCGGCGCGATCTCCTTCGCCGAGGGTCGCGACCAGCCCGGGAGCCAAGGGCGGTTGTGCGTGAAGGGGCGCTACGGCTGGGACTACGCGGCGTCTCCGCAGCGGCTCACCCGGCCCCTGATCAGGGTCGAGGAGTCCTATCCCAAGGGTGCGCTCTCGGCGGATGTGAAGGAAGACATCCGGCAGAGCGGCTCGGAGCGCAAGCGCGGTCGCAAACCCGGTGGCCTCGTGCCGTACGAAGAGGTGATGCCACACTTCCGGGAGGCCAGCTGGGAAGAGGCACTCGAGCTCGTGGCCCGTCGCCTGGCGGGCATCTACGAGGAGAGCGGATCGGACGGGATCGCTGCCTTCGGGTCGGCGAAGTGCTCCAACGAGGAGGCCTACCTCTTCCAGAAGCTGATCCGCACCGCCTTCCGCTCCAACAACATCGACCACTGCACGCGGCTGTGCCACGCCTCCAGCGTGGCAGCGCTGTTCGAGGGTGTGGGGTCCGGTGCGGTCTCGACGACGTACGGCGACATCGCGAATGCGGACGTCGCGATCGTCACCGGCAGCAACACGACCGCCAACCATCCGGTCGCCTCGTCCTTCTTCAAGCAGGCACGTCGCAACGGCACGAAGATCATCAACATCGATGCGCGGGCGACCGCGATCTCCGAGCATGCCGACATCTTCTGTCAGATCAAGCCCGGCACGGATGTGGCGTTCTACAACGCCGTGATGCATGAGGTGATCCGGCTCGGTCTCGTCGACCGTGAGTTCATCGAGGCCCGCACCTCCAACTACGAGGCGCTGGCGGCGATGGTGGAGGCCTATCCACCGGAGCTGGCGTCGCAGATCACCGGGGTCGATGCCGATGTGATCCGTCGGATCGCCCGGATGTGGGGGGAGGCCGGTGCCGGGGTCATCTACTGGGGCATGGGCATCTCTCAGCACACCACCGGGACCGACAATGCGCGCTGCCTGATCGCCATGTGCTCGATCACCGGCAACGTCGGCCGCCCCGGCACGGGCCTGCATCCGCTGCGTGGCCAGAACAATGTGCAGGGTGCCTCCGATGCGGGGCTGATCCCGATGTTCTACCCGAACTACCGCTCGGTCGACGACGAGGACACCAGGGTTGTCTTCGAGAAGGCGTGGGGCACCGAGCTCAACCCGGAGAGGGGACTCACGGTCACCGAGACCATCGGCTCGATCCTGGCCGGTGGGGTGCGGGGGATGTTCATGATGGGGGAGAACCCGTTCATGTCCGACCCGAACATCAACAAGGTCCGCAAGGCACTCTCGAAGCTGGACTTCCTGGTCGTGCAGGACATCTTCCTCACGGAGACCGCCGAGTTCGCGGACGTGATCCTGCCGGCTTCGACGTACCTGGAGAAGTCGGGGTCCTACACCAACACCGACCGGCGGGTGCAGCTCGGCCGCAAGGTCTTCGACCCTCCGGGCGAGGCCCGCGTCGACTGGGAGATCTTGCAGGACATCGCGCAGCGACTGGGCCTGGGCTGGGACTACGAGTCGCCGCGTGAGGTCTTCGAGGAGATGGTCCCGTTGATGTCCGACTACAGCAACCTGGACTACGACAACCTCGGGCTGGAAGGCAAGCTCTACCCGAACAGCGACCCCGACAACAGCGATGGCACCGTCGTGCTGTTCGACGAGCGGTTCAACACTCCGGACCATCTCGCGCACCTGGTGCCGGCCGAGTGGTTGCCGGCCAAGGAGCTTCCGAGCGAGGAGTACCCGTTCGTGCTCAACACCGGACGGCTGCTGCAGCACTGGCACACCGGTTCGATGACCCGCCGGTCGTTCGCCCTCGACGCCATCGCGCCGCGTGCTGAGGCATGGGTGAACCCCGAGGATGCGGCGGCGCTCGGGCTCGGTGACGGTGAGCTTGCCCGGGTGGCCTCACGGCGCGGAGAGATCGAGCTCAACATCAAGATCTCCCACCGCGAGGCGAGGGGCAACATCTTCATCCCGTTCCACTTCCGGGAGGCGGCAGCGAACCTGCTGACGAACGACGAGATCGACCCGGTGGGAAAGATCCCGGAGTACAAGTTCTGCGCCGTGCGCATCGCTCCCGTGGGTGATCGCCAGAGCGCCGCTCTCGGAGGGATCCCCCAGTGAAGGCCTCGGCGAACAAGTGGACGGCCGTCCCCGGCGTCGAGGCACGCAACGGACGCTTCCGGGGGCCGAGCCTGATCCCGATGCTGATGGCGATCCAGGAACGCTGCGGCTGGCTGCCGCGCGAGGAGCTGGAGGCGTTGTCGCGCGAGCAGAAGCGACCGTTGTACGAGATCCAGGGACTGGTCTCGTTCTACCCCCACTTCCGCGCCGACCCACCGCAGGGCGTCACCGTCTCGGTCTGCAGAGACCTCGCCTGCTGGCTGCAGGGCTCCGAGGACCGGATCGCGCAGCTGCACGAGCAGTATGACGACGTCGACGACGTGGAGGTCGTGGAGATCTCCTGCCCGGGCCGGTGCGACATCGCACCGGCGGCGACGGTCGACGACCGACCCGGTCGGGTCGAGGACGTCGCCAGCCTGGTCGAGAGTCGACGCCAGCGCGCCGAGGGCCTCGGCGCCGTGGTGGCCTATGGCCCCGAGGGCGGCTGGCCGAACGACCCGTACGCACCCGATGAACCGCGCTACCAGACGCTGCGGGCCGTGCTGAGCGGGGAGATCTCCGCGGAGCAGGTTCTCGAGCGCCTGCAGGGTTCGGGCCTGCGGGGCATGGGCGGTGCGGGATTCCCGACCGGCAAGAAGTGGGAGCTGGTGCGCAACGCCGAGGACAGCGTCAAGTACGCCATCTGCAATGCGGACGAGTCCGAGCCGGGCACCTTCAAGGACCGCCAGCTCCTGGCGGAGCAGTCGCACCTCGTGCTCGAGGGCATGCTGCTGGGCATGGTCGTCACCGGCGCCGAGGAGGGCTGGGTCTTCATCCGACACGAGTACGGCCCGGAGGAGGCCGTGCTGCACGCCGAGATCGACAGGCTGCGCGAGCAGGGCCTGATCGGTGACGACGTGCTGGGCACCGGTCGTCGGCTGCTGCTGGACATCTTCACCTCGCCCGGCGGCTACATCCTGGGTGAGGAGACCGCTCTGATCGAGTGCATGGAGGGCCATCGTGGCGAGCCGCGGAACAAGCCGCCCTTCCCCGGGGTCTTCGGACTGTGGGGGAAGCCCACGCTGATGAACTCTGTCGAGACGTTCGCTGACGTGCCGATCATCGTCTCCCGTGGCGCCGACTGGTGGAAGGACCAGGGCGTGAACGGCGGGGACGGCTTGAAGTTCTTCGCGGTCTCGGGACATGTCGAGCAGCCCGGCGTCTACTGCGTAGCGATGGGCACCACCATCCGCGAGCTGCTCGACCTGGCGGGAGGAGTGTCCGGCGGTGCCGATCTCGAGTCGGTGCAGCCGGGTGGCGCCTCGTCGAACTTCCTCGGCCCCGATCACCTCGACGTCCCGCTGGACTTCCAGCCGCTGGCCGACGCGGGCTCGATGCTCGGTTCGGGTGCCGTCGTGGTGATCGCTGAGGGCACCGACTCGCTCGCCGCCGCCACCAACGTCCTGCGGTTCTTCCGAGACGAGTCGTGCGGCAAGTGCGTACCTTGTCGGGTCGGCTCCACCAAGGCCCATGCCCTGCTGACGGACACGCTTCGGGCGGGAGGCGAGATGGACGACGCCCGCCGTCAGCGCCTTATCGAGCTCGAGCTGACCATGCGCAAGACGTCGATCTGTGGGCTGGGCCAGGTCGCCATGGGCCCGGTGGCCAGCGTCATGGGACGTCAGCGCGGCGGCGCGGTGGCCCGCCCCCAACCACGAGATTGAGACCACCCCTCTTGCCCGGCAAGGAGTTCTTCTCGACGCTGTCCGTGGCGCAGGCTCTTGCCGGGTTTCAGCCACGTCGGCGTACCGGTGTCGAGACGGTCCCTCGACAGGAGGCGCTGGGGCGCGTGCCCGCCTCGCCGGTGTTGTCGAGCGCGGCGCTGCCCGGGTTCGCCCGGTCCACCGTGGACGGCTACGCAGTCCGAGCAGCCGACACCTACGGCGCGAGCGACGGGCTACCGGCCTACCTCGAGGTGGTCGGTGCGGTCAGGATGGGCGCCCCGGCCGACGTCCGGATCGGGCCGGCGACAGCGGTGCAGATCCCCACCGGCGCCGCCCTCCCCGCCACGGCCGACGCTGTCGTCATGGTCGAGCACACCCAGCTCACCACGTCTGAGGTGGTCGAGGTGACCAGACCCGTCGCGGTGGGTGAGGGCGTCGTTCGTGCCGACGAGGACGTCGCGGTCGGTGCCCAGATCGCGCCCGCGGGACGCCAGCTGCGTGCGCAGGACCTCGGACTGCTCGCCGCCGCGGGAGTCACCGAGGTGGAGGTGCGAGCCCGCCCACGAGTCGCGATCATCTCCACCGGTGACGAGGTGGTGCCACCAGCCACCGCGGAACTGGCGATCGGACAGGTCAGGGACGCCACCGCTTCGGCCCTTGCGGCGCTGGTGACCGAGGCGGGTGGCGAGCCTTGCCTGCGCGGGATCGTCCCCGACGACGTCGGCGCCCTGAGCAGAAGGCTGGAGTCGGCGCTGGAGGACTGCGACCTCGTGGTCGTGTCCGCCGGGTCATCAGTCGGGGCCCGGGACGAGACGGTCGCCGCGGTCGAGTCCCTCGCCGGCCCGGGGATCTACTGTCACGGTCTGGCGGTGAAGCCCGGCAAGCCCACCTTGCTCGCTGAGTGCTCCGACGTGCCCGTGATCGGCCTTCCCGGAAACCCCCTCTCCGCCCTCGTGGTGTTCCGCCTGGTGGGCCTACCGCTGATGCGCAGGGTCGGGGGGATCACCGCGCCGCCCATGGAGTCGACCACGACAGCGCGACTGTCGCGCCCGGTCGCCTCCTCCGCAGGCCGCCTGGACGTGGTGCAGGTGCGCGTGCAGGACGCGGTGGCGACGCCCCTGTTCGGGCACTCCGCTCTGCTGTCCCTGCTCACCACCGCCGACGGGTATGTCGTCATCCCTGAACCAGCGACCGGGGTCGACCAGGGCACCGCCGTCACCGTGACGATGTACAGGTAGGGACGCGATGCACGAGAGCCCCTTCATCAGCGACGTGCCCGTCGAGTCAGCCCTCGAGGCGTGGGCGGACGCCTGCGCCGGCGCCGGGTGCCCGCAGCGGCTCGAGCCCGTGGGCGTCGCACTCGAGGACGCCGTGGGACGGGTGACCGCCGAGCCGGTCTGGGCGACGCGTTCCTCTCCCATCGGAGACGTCGCCGCGATGGACGGCATCGCGGTGCTCTCGCAGGAGACCCGCGGCGCCTCGCCCACCACGCCGCTCCAGCTGGAGTCCGGCACCTATCAGGTCGTCGACACCGGCGACACGATGCCGGACGGCCTCGACGCGGTCGTCATGCGCGAGCAGATGCACTACGTGAGGACAGAGGGGGGCGAGGCCGCGGAGATCCTTGCCGCGGTTCCGCCGTACCAGGACGTGCGCTCGATCGGGGAGGACATCAGCGCCGGTGAGCTGCTCCTGCCCGAGGGCCATCGCCTTCGGCCGGTTGACGTCGCGGCAGCGGCAGCCGCGGGTGCGACGGAGCTCGTCGTACGGCGCCAGCCGCGGGTGGTGGTGATCCCCACGGGTGACGAGATCGTTCCGGTCGGCTCGCCGCCGCGCTCGGGCGAGATACTCGACACCAACTCCTTGATGCTGGTCGCCCAGGCTCGCGAGGTGGGCTGCGACGCCTGGGCCACTCCGATCGTGCCTGACGTCGTGGAGGAGATCGGCGCTCGGATCAGCGACGCCGCGGCGACCGCGGACCTGGTTCTCGTGGTTGCCGGGTCGAGCGCCGGGCGCGACGACTACACGGCGCGGGTGGTGGCCCAGCTCGGCTCGCTGGCCGTTCATGGGGTCGCTGTGCGCCCCGGCCACCCCGTGGTGCTCGGTGTCGTCGACGCAACTCCGGTGATCGGGGTGCCGGGGTATCCGGTGTCCGCGGCGATGACGTTCGACATCTTCGCCGCGCCACTGATCGCAGCCTTGGAGGGAGCCGCGCCGGTGGACCGACCGGAGGTATCCGCCCGGCTGGCGCGGAAGCTCCCATCGGTGGTGGGCATGGACGACTGGGTGCGGGTGCGGCTCGGCTCGGTGAGTGGTCAGGTGGTCGCCTCCCCGTTGCCCCGCGGTGCGGGCGTGCTGACCTCGCTGGTGCGGGCGGACGGGCTGTTGCTGGTCCCGGCGGGTGTGGAGGGTCACCATGCGGGCGAGCGGGTCTCGGTCCAGCTGCTTCGGCGGCTGCCGCAGATCGAGCGCACGATCGTCGCGATCGGCTCGCACGACCTGGTCATCGACCTGGCTGCGACGGCGCTACGTGCAGTCGACCCCACCCTCACCCTGGTATCGACGAACGTCGGCTCGCTCGGCGGTCTCGTGGCGCTTCGCGACGGGCTCTGCCACCTCGCTGGGTCGCACCTGCTGCACCCGGCGACCGGCCAGTACACGCTGCCGTACCTCGACGAGATGATGAGCGAGCGGGACCTGGCCGTGGTACGCCTCGTGCACCGTGACCAGGGGCTGCTGGTTGCCGCGGGGAACCCACGCGGCATCACGGGGCTCTCGGACCTGGCCGGTGGTGAGGTGACCTACGTGAACCGCCAGCGCGGAGCGGGGACGCGGATGCTGCTCGACCAGGAGCTGCGTGCTCTCGAGATCGACCCTCAGACCGTCAACGGCTACACGCGCGAGGAACCCACGCACCTCGCGGTCGCAGCGGCGATCGCGGCGGGTCGAGCCGACTGCGGGATGGGCATCCTCGCGGCGGCGCGTGCCCTCGACCTGGACTTCGTGCCGGTGGCGCGGGAACCCTACGACCTCGTCGTCGACAGCAGCAGCCTCGAGGAACCGCTGCTCGCTCCGCTGTGGAGTCTGCTCGGCTCACCGGAGTTCCTCGCGTCGGTGGAGAGGCTGGGCGGATACAGCACGGAAGAGACCGGCGTACGAATCCGGTAGGGCCTCGTCGATGCCGCCTACAGACTGATCGACTTCTTGTTCATGAACTCCTCGATGCCGAGCGGGCCGAGCTCCCGGCCGATGCCGGAGCGCTTGATCCCGCCGAACGGGAGGTCGGCCCGCGACCCTCCGGCGCTGTTCAGGTAGACCATGCCGGCATCGATCTGCTCGGCTACGTGGCGTGCCCGGTCCGGATCGGTGCCGAACACGCTGGCACCCAGACCGAACGGGCTGTCATTGGCGATCGCGATCGCCTCGTCCTCGGTCTCCGCGCGGAACACCAGCACGACTGGACCGAAGATCTCGTCGTAGTAGGCATCCATCTCGGGGGTCACGTCCGTCAGCACGGTGGCCTCGAAAAAGGCGCCTGGCCCGTCGATACGGTGACCACCGGTGCGCAGCGTCGCCCCCTGCCGAACCGCGGTGTCGACCTGCGCGGCTACCTCGTCGGCCGCCGCCACCGATGCCAGAGGCGGGAGCTTCGTGGCGGGGTCCGCGGGGTCCCCTGGCAGGTAGTAGTCAGACACCCGCTTGGTCAGCAGGTCGACGAACTCGTCATAGAGGTCGGCAAGCACGATCATCCGCTTGGGGGCGTTGCACGACTGGCCGCAGTTGCGCATCCGGGCCGTGGCGGTGACCTGCACCGTCTCCTCCATGTCCTTGGTGTCCAGCACGATCAGCGGGTCGGATCCGCCGAGCTCCAGGACGGACTTCTTCAGGTTCCTGCCGGCCTCGGCGGCGACGGAGATGCCCGCCGACTCGCTTCCGGTGAGCGACACGCCTTGGATTCGCGGGTCCGCGAGCATCCACGGGACCTGTGCGCTGGAGGCGAAGACGTTGACGTACGCGTCCTCGGGCACTCCTGCGTCGTGCAGTACCTGCTCGATCGCCGCCGCCGACCGCGGGCAGATCGAGGCATGCTTCAGCAGGATCGTGTTGCCCAGGACCAGGTTCGGCGCCACGAACCTGGCGACCTGGTAGCAGGGGAAGTTCCACGGCATGATGCCGATGAGTGCGCCGATGGGTCCTTTGGTGATGACCGCCTCGCCCCCCTTGAGGGGAAGCGGCTCGTCCGCCAGCAGCGACGGGCCGTTGTCCGCGTAGTACTTGAAGATGTCGACGACGATGCCGACCTCGCCGCGGCCCTCGTTGATGCGTTTACCCATCTCGAGCGTCATGATCGCCGCCAGCTCGTCGGCGCGCTCGGCGAACAGCTCCGCCGCGCGCATGACGATGCGCGCACGCTCTGCGACCGGCCGTCGACGCCACGACGAGTAGCCGTGGTGGACGCGACCGATCGCTTCCAGGACCTCCTCGTCGGACGCGTTCTGGATCTGCTCGATCAGTTCGCCGGTGGTCGGGTTGGTGACTGCGTACATACGTGGAGGCCCTTCTGGCTCTACGGCACTGTGCGGGGGACGACGCTTGCGAGCGAACACATACTGTATGCACAGGTCCAGGAGTTCACAACTCCGCCGCCCGCGGACGCCGCGACGACGCGTTGTATCCTCACCGGATGGTACAGAGAGCACAGCAGGTCGCCGCCGAGGTCGCGGCCGACGTCATCAGGGGAGGCCTGCTTCCCGGCGAGCTCGTCCCGGCGGTTCGGGTGCTTGCCACCCAGGTGGGGTGTGCCCCGGGCACGGCCGCCCGTGCGCACCTGCTGCTCCGCGAGGCCGGCGTCATCGCGGGGCTGGAGCGTGCACGCGCGGTCGTCACAGCCGACGGTGTCGCCCGCGCGCTGGCGATGAGCGCCAACGTCGGGACGGTGCGACTCGCCGGCAGCGACGACCCGTCCCTGGACCTGCTGCTGGCGGCCGTCGGCTCCACGGTCCGGCGAGCGACGGAGGGCCGGGGTAGCGTCGGCGGTCTGGCCCTGCTGTCCCAGGGCGTGGTCGACGCGGTCGCCGTACATCTGCGGGACCCCCGGACGGGCCGCTCCAACGACACCTTCGTGCGCCGGATCTTCGGCGGCGAGCCCGCCGTTCTGGTGCACCTGTGGAGAAGGGAACAGGGGATCGTGGTGCCGAAGGGCAACCCCCTGAGCATCCGGGGAGTCCCTCAGCTGGGCGGCGTGAGGGTCGCCTGGCGAGCCCCGGGAACGGGATCGCGGCTGCTGTTGAGCCGACTCCTGCGCGATGCGGGCCGCACGCCCAGCCCGGATGGTGAGCCCTGCGACTCCCATCTCGGTGTCGCGGTCGCTGTCGCAACCGGCGCAGCCGACGCCGGCCTGGCGGTTCGCTCCGTGGCCGAGGCCGTCGATGCCGACTTCCTCCCGGTCGAGTGGGAGGACTTCGAGCTGGCGCTGTCCCAGGATGCGGTGACTCTGCTCGCGCCGCTCCTGGAGGTGCTCGCCAGCACGACCGTCCAGGATCGACTGTCGAAGACGAGCGGTTACGACCTTCGTCGCAGCGGTGAGCTGCGGGTGGCGGCATGACCCGGGCGGCGACAGCAGCAGCCTGCATCGCACTCCTGGCCGTCGCGGCGTGCTCGTCCGGTGCCGACGACGCCACGACAGGCCCCCGAGGCGACATGGTGCTCGCGACCACGACCAGCACCCAGGACTCGGGGCTGCTGGACGTGCTCATCCCAGCCTTCGAGCGGAGCAGCCCCTGTGTGGTCAAGACGGTTGCGGTCGGTTCCGGCGAGGCGTTGACGATGGGTGAGCGCGGCAACGCCGACGTGCTGCTGGTGCACTCGCCCGACGCCGAGCAGAAGTACATGGCCGACGGCCACGGGTCCAGCCGGAAGGCGGTGATGCACAACGACTTCGTCCTGGTCGGTCCCCCAGGAGACCCGGCAGGCATCGCGGGCTCCTCGACCGCGGCGGTGGCGCTGAGCCGGATCGCGAAGCACCAGGCACCGTTCGCCTCGCGAGGCGACGACTCGGGAACGAATGCCAAGGAGCTGGCGCTGTGGGACGAGGCCGGGATCCACCCGGGCGGGTCCTGGTACATCGAGACAGGTCAGGGGATGGGTCAGACCCTCACGATCGCCGACCAGAAGCAGGCCTACACGTTGGCGGACCGGGGCACCTTCCTGGCCACCAAGGGGTTGCGGGCCAAGATCGAGTTCGACGGATCCAAGGACCTCCGCAACAACTACCATGTGATCGTGGTCGACCATCAGGGCACCAACACCGGTTGCGCCAAGGACTTCTCGAGCTGGATCCGTCACCGGCAGGTGCAGGAGACCATCGCCAGGTTCGGTGTCAAGGAGTACGGCCAGCAGCTGTTCGTCCCTGATGCGTCACAGTGATGGTGGAGCCGTTCTACGAGGTGCTGGCACGCTCCGCGACGGTGTCTCTGTCTGCGACGCTCATCGCCTCACTGATCGGCATTCCGCTCGGGACCACCCTCGCGCTGGCTCGGCTACCCGGCCGCCACCTCCTGACCGTGGTCGTCAACACCGGGATGGCGGTGCCGACCGTCGTGGTCGGGTTGGGCGTCGCGCTCCTGTTCTGGCGGACCGGCCCGCTCGGCGACCTTGGCCTGATCTACACCGTGCGCGGCATGATCGTCGCGCAGGTGGTCGTGGCTATGCCGCTGATCACGGGCATCACGATGGCCGCCTTGCAGATG
The DNA here is from genome assembly GCA_963810435.1 of uncultured Actinomycetota bacterium. Taxonomy (GTDB): domain Bacteria; phylum Actinomycetota; class Actinomycetes; order Propionibacteriales; family Nocardioidaceae; genus Nocardioides_B. Next base: position 206,283 of record CAWENL010000003.1, on the reverse strand, counting down.
CTTCCGCCGGAGCTGCCGGAGCAGCTGCGCGCACTGGGGGCCAGCCGGGTGCAGCTGGTGCTGCGGATGTGGATCGAGGGGCGCGTGCTGTTGTTCGCGGCGGCCATGGCCGGGTTCGGGCACGCCATCTCGGAGGTGGGCTCGTCGACCATCGTGGGCGGCAACATTCATGGTCAGACCCAGGTGATGACGACGGCCATCGTCGAGAATGTCGGTCGCGGTGAGTTCGGAGTCGCGATCTTCTACGGCGCCGTCCTCGTCCTCCTGGCTTTCGTCGTCAACGGACTCCTCATGTCGGTCCAGCGTCGGGGCCTCGCGTGGCAGCGGAGCTGAGCCTCCGGCACGTCCAACAGGTCCGTGGGGGGAACGAGGTCTTGAGGGTGGAGAGCCTCCAGGTGGGACGCGGTGAGCACCTCTCCGTGCTCGGCCCGAACGGTTCGGGCAAGACGACCCTGCTGAGGCTGTTGGCGGCCGTCGACATGCCTGACTCAGGGCAGGTCACCATCGACGGGGTAAGCACCCTGCGGGGCGGCGTGACACTGCGCCGACGGGTGGCCTACGCGAGCCAGCGACCGGGCCTGCTCAGCACCAGCGTCCGTCGCAACGTCGAGCTGCCGTTGCGCTGGCGGAAGGTGGCGCGCGCGCATCGGCGCGAGCTCGCCATGGCCGCCCTGGACCGGTTGGGCGTCGCGGACCTAGCCGACCGGCCCGCCCGCGCGTTGTCCGGTGGACAGCAGCAGCGGGTCAACCTGGCTCGCGCCCTCGCGATCAACCCTGCGGTGCTCCTGCTCGACGAGCCGGCCGCCGGCCTGGACGCTGAGTCGCGGGCGGCCTTCTTCGGTGACCTCGAGAACGCCCTGTCGGATCGTGCCGCCACGGTCGTCCACGTCTCGCACCAGGCGGAGGACGCGTTGCGCCTGGCGGACCGTGTCGTCGTACTGGTGGACGGTCGGGTCCACCAGAGCGGCACCCCCGAGCACCTGAACCGACGACCGGCCGACGCGAGCGTGGCCACCTTGGTCGGCTACCACAACGTCGTGGATGCCGTGGTGGAGCCCGACGGGAGAGTGCTCGTGGGCGAGGAGTCGACGGGGCTGGTGTGCAGCGGCACGACGGGGCCCGCCACGGTCGCCGTCTTCGCCAACGGTGTCCGACTGCTCGCGGACGATAGGCCCGGGCTGCTTGTCAGGGTGACCCGGGTGCGCCCGGACCGCGGGCACGTCGCGGTAGCCGTCGACGGCGTGGTGCCGCTCCTCGTGCACGTGCCGGTCGGCGTCCCGGTTCCGTCAACGGGCGACGTGGCGCGTGCCGTGTTCGACCGTGATCTCAGCGCCGTGCTGCCCAAGGCAGGAGGGGACAGCCCCGGGTGAGTGCCTTTCCAGGTGGTTGACCCGTGTGTCGTGTACCGCATAATGTATGCCGTATACGCTATCGGAAGGCGACCATGGAGTCTGCACCCATGCGCAGCCCGCGCTACGCCGTCAACTGCTCGATCCTCTTCACCGAGCTGCCCCTGCTCGAGCGACCCGCCGCCGCCAGGTCCGCTGGGTTCGAGGCCATCGAGCTGTGGTGGCCGTTCTCGTCGGCGGTCCCCGAGGATGCGGAGGTCGAGCGCTTCGAGCGTGCCATCAAGGACTCGGGTGTGCAGCTCGTCGGACTGAACTTCGCGGCAGGAAGCATGCCGTGCGGGGACCGTGGACTGGTCTCCTGGCCGGAGCGCTCCGACGAGTTCCGTGACAACATCGCGGTGACCCTCGGGATCGGCGAGCGGCTCGGGTGTCGAGCGTTCAACGCGCTGTACGGCAACCGCGTCGACGGTGTCGACCCTCGTGCTCAGGACGAGCTCGGGGCCGAGAACCTGGCCCTGGCCGCGACCGCGGCCGCTTCGTTCGGCGGCACGATCCTCATTGAGCCGGTCAGTGGAGCCGACCGGTACCCGTTGCTCACGGCAGCCGACGCCGTGGACGTGATCACCCGTGTCGAGAGCCAGTTCGGCACCACCAACCTGGGCCTGCTCGCTGACCTCTACCATCTTGCCGTCAACGGCGACGACGTGGACAAGGTGATCGCGAGCCGAGCCGACCGCATCGCGCACGTTCAGATCGCCGACGCTCCCGGGCGCAACGAACCGGGGACCGGCACCCTACCCCTCCTCCGTCACCTGGAGGACCTGTACGCCGGCGGCTACCGCGGCTGGGTAGGCCTGGAGTACAAGGCGAGCAGCACCAGCGACCTCAGCTTCGACTGGTTGTCCGCGGACGCTCGCCGCAACCACTGACCCTCAGGAGTACGGCCATGACACGTATGACAGCCGCGCGTGCAGCGGTGGAGATTCTTCGGCGCGAAGGTGTCACTCACCTCTTCGGGCTGCCAGGTGCGGCAATCAACCCCTTCTATGCGGCGATGCGCGCGCAGGGTGAGCTCACCCATGTCTTGGCACGCCACGTCGAGGGTGCCTCGCACATGGCTGACGGGTACACCAGGGCCGAGGCGGGGAACATCGGTGTCTGCATCGGCACGTCCGGCCCGGCCGGCACCGACATGGTCACCGGTCTGTACGCAGCGTCCGCGGACTCGGTCCCGATCCTGTGCATCACCGGCCAGGCACCTGTGGCGAAGCTGAACAAGGAGGACTTCCAGGCCGTCGACATCGAGTCGATCGCCAAGCCGGTCACGAAGTGGGCCGTGACAGTCATGGAGGCGGGCCAGGTGCCCGGCACCTTCCAGAGGGCGTTTCAGCTGATGCGCTCGGGGCGACCCGGCCCCGTGTTGATCGACCTTCCGATCGATGTCCAGATGACCGAGATCGAGTTCGACCCCGAGACCTACTCGCCGTTGCCGGTCGCCAGGCCTGCCGCGAGCCGCGCCCAGGCGGAGAAGGCTCTGGCGATGCTGGCCGAGGCCGAGCGTCCGCTCATCGTCGCCGGCGGCGGGATCGTGAACGCGGACGCGGCCGAGCTTCTTGTGGAGTTCGCCGAGCTGACCGGCGTCCCGGTGGTTCCGACGCTGATGGGATGGGGCACCATTCCGGACGACCACCCGCTGATGGCGGGGATGGTCGGCATCCAGACCTCGCACCGCTACGGGAACGCGACGATGCTCGAGTCGGACTTCGTGCTCGGCATCGGCAACCGGTGGGCGAACCGGCACACCGGGGGTGTGGACACCTACACCATGGGTCGTACGTTCGTGCACGTCGATGTCGAGCCGACCCAGATCGGCCGGGTCTTCGCGCCCGACTTCGGGATCACCTCTGACGCCCAGGCGGCACTGACGATGTTCGTGGAGGTGGCGCGGGACCAGAAGGCTGCCGGAACGCTGCCGGACCGCTCGGTGTGGGCCGAGTCGTGTCAGGAGCGAAAGGCGACCCTCCAGCGACGTACCAACTTCGAGAACGTTCCGGTCAAGCCCCAGCGCGTCTACCAGGAGATGAACAACGCCTTCGGCCCGGAGACCCGCTACGTCTCCACGATTGGTCTCTCGCAGATTCAGGCGGCGCAGATGCTGCACGTCTACAAGCCGCGGCACTGGATCAACGCGGGACAGGCGGGCCCCCTCGGCTGGACCGTGCCGGCGGCTCTGGGGGTCGCGAGTGCCGACCCCGAGGCCACGGTGGTCGCACTCTCGGGGGACTACGACTTCCAGTTCATGATCGAAGAGCTCGCGGTCGGAGCGCAGTTCCAGGTGCCCTACATCCATGTGGTGGTCAACAACGCCTACCTGGGTCTGATCCGTCAGGCACAGCGTGGGTTCAAGATGGACTACAACGTGGACCTCTCGTTCGAGAACATCAACACCCCCGAGCTCGGTGTCTACGGGGTCGACCACGTCAAGGTCGCCGAGGGCCTTGGCTGCAAGGCGCTCCGTGTCTTCGAGCCCGACCAGATCCTCCCGGCGCTGGAGGAGGCGAAGAAGATGATGGTCGAGCACCAGGTGCCGATCATCGTCGAGGTGATTCTCGAGCGCATCACGAATGTCGCGATGGGGACCGAGCTCGACAACATCAACGAGTTCGAGGCGCTCGCGGAGGCCCGTGAGGACGCCCCCACCGCCGTGGGCTTTCGCGGCTAGGCGGGTGGCCGAGGGCCCGGTCGGAGTGGCTCGGGCAGAAACAGACAGCCAGAAACAGACAGCAGAGCGTTGTGGAGGGAAGGGAACCCCGATGAGGGTGGCAGTTCTGGGGGCAGGGGCGATCGGCGCCTACGTCGGCGCAGCCCTCCATCGCGGGGGAACCGAGGTGCATCTGGTCGCTCGAGGAGCGCACCTGGACGCCATTCGCGAGCATGGTGTGAGGGTCCTGAGCCCGCGCGGGGACTTCGTGGCACGGACTCCCGCAACCGACGATCCCTGCGAGATCGGTCCGGTCGACATCGTGTTTCTCGGCCTCAAGGCGAACGGCTATGCCTCGTGCGGCTCGTTGATCGCTCCGCTGCTGCACGAGACGACGGCGATCGTTGCAGCGCAGAACGGGATCCCGTGGTGGTACTTCCACGGGATGCCCGGACCGTATGAAGATCGTCGGATCGAGTCGGTCGACCCCGAGGGGAAGGTGACCCAGACGCTCGCGCTCGAGCGCGCTATCGGGTGCGTCGTCTACTGCTCGACCGAGGTCGAGGGGCCCGGTCTCGTCCGGCACCTCGAAGGCACGAGGTTCTCGATCGGAGAGCCGGATGGGCGCATCTCCGAGCGCTGCGAGTCGTTCAGCGCGGCCATGGTCGCGGGCGGTCTCAAGTGCCCGGTGCAGAAGGACATCCGAGACGACATCTGGATCAAGCTGCTCGGCAACGCCGCGTTCAACCCCATCAGCGCACTCGCCCGAGCCACCATGGTGGAGATCGCGACCCACTCGGGTGTCCGGGCCACGGTGCGACTGATGATGGAGGAGACGCTCGCGATCGCCGCGGCGGTCGGCTGCCGACCGGACATCTCCGTGGACAAGCGCATCGACGGCGCGGAGCGGGTCGGTCACCACAAGACCTCGATGCTGCAGGACCTCGAGCGCGAAAGACCGATGGAGCTCGACGTCATCCTCACCGTCCTGATCGAGCTGGCCGACCTGACACGTACGCCGGCCCCCACGTTGCGCGTGGTGCACGCGCTGACTGACTTGCTCGCGACGAAGGTAGGAGCTCGCGGTCCGGCTCGCCAGGCGGAGCTACGGCCGGTCGGTGCCTCGTGAGGGCTCGGTCGTGGACGACAGGACCTGCTGTCGGGCGGGCGATCCCGCGCCTCGGGCCATTCCGCACGGGTCCCACCGCGCCTGGTTCCCCCTGCGCGGCGCCATTGTAGGCTGTATGCGAGCGGTCACCCGCCGCCGGCCGATCCCAACCTGAGCCAGAACCGCCGAGCCCTACCGGGCCGCGGACACGCCCCATCGGAGGAGAAGCACCATGGCAACCACCGAAATCGCTGCCACCGCCCCGGCCGCGCCGCAGGCGAGCACCGGCCAGAGCGTCGTCAGCACACCCGGGGAGACGATCGACGGCTTCAACCTCGTCATCGAGGCCCTCAAGCTCAACGGACTCGACACGATCTTCGGGCTGCCTGGCATCCCCATCACCGACCTCACGCGCAAGGCTCAGGCCTCGGGCATGCGCGTGATCTCCTTCCGCCACGAGCAGAGCGCCGGCTACGCCGCGCAGATCGTCGGCTTCATGACCCAGCAGCCCGGCGTGTGCCTCACAGTGTCGGCGCCCGGGTTCCTGAACGGACTCACCTCGCTGGCCAATGCCACGACCAACTGCTTCCCCATGATTCTCGTGAGTGGCTCCAGCGAGCGCGAAGTGGTCGACCTGCAGCAGGGCGACTACGAGGAGATGGACCAGCTCGCGATCGCGAAGCCCCTGTGCAAGGCGGCCTTCCGCGTGCTGCACGCCGAGGACATCGGCGTCGCCGTGGCGCGCGCCATCCGTACGGCGGTCTCGGGACGTCCGGGCGGCGTGTATCTCGATCTCCCGGGAAAGCTCTTCCCGCAGAGCCTCGAGGCTGAGGCGGGCAGGGAATCGCTCATCCAGGTGGTTGATCCGGCACCGCGCCAGATCCCTGCGCCGGACTCGGTGCAGCGTGCCCTCGCACTGCTCCAGGGTGCGAAGAAGCCACTGATCATCCTCGGCAAGGGGGCCGCGTACTCGCAGGCCGACGCGGAGATCCGCGCGCTCATCGAGAGGACCGGTATCCCGTACCTGCCGATGTCGATGGCAAAAGGTCTGCTGCCGGACACGCATCCACAGTGCGCCTCGGCAGCGCGCTCGCTCGTGCTGCCCCAGGCCGATGTGGTGATGCTGGTCGGCGCGCGGCTCAACTGGCTGCTCTCGCACGGCAAGGGCAAGGTCTGGGGAGGCACGGGTCCCAAGCAGTCGGGTGGGCAGAAGTTCATCCAGGTCGACATCTCTCCCACCGAGGCCGACAGCAACGTGGCGATCGACGCACCCGTCGTAGGCGACATCGGCTCATGTGTCTCGGCGATGCTCGACGGCATCGACGCGGACTGGCCGAAGCCGCCGGCCGAGTGGCTGGACGCGGTGAGCGAGCGCAAGGACAAGAACGTCAAGAAGCTGGCCGATGCCCTCGCCGGCAACCCCGAGCCGATGAACTACCACAGCGCACTCAACGTGGTGCGCGACCTCGTCAAGGCGAACCCGGAGGCGATCCTCGTGAACGAGGGCGCGAACGCGCTCGACTTCACCCGCTCGATCGTCGACATGTACCAACCGAGGAAGCGCCTGGACGTCGGCACCTGGGGCGTGATGGGCGTCGGTATGGGCTTCGCCATCGGCGCGGCCGTGGCGAGCGGCCAGCAGGTGATCGCCATCGAGGGCGACAGCGCCTTCGGCTTCTCAGGCATGGAAGTGGAGACCATCTGTCGCTACAACCTGCCGGTGTGCGTGGTGATCCTCAACAACAACGGCGTCTACCGCGGTGACGAGGCCCCGCTGGGCGACTCCAACGAGCCCGGCCCGCTGACGTTCGTGAAGGACGCGCGCTATGAGAAGCTGATGGAGGCCTTCGGCGGCGAAGGCGCATGCGTCACCACACCCGCGGAACTTCGCACGGTGATGGAAGAGGCGATTCGCTCCGGGAGGCCCACCCTCGTCAACGCGATGATCGACGAGGGCGCGGGCACGGAAAGTGGCCGCATCACGTCGCTGAACCCCGCCGCAGCGAAGAAGTGATCACCACCCCGCTACGAACAGCGCGACGATCGTCGTGACGGATGACCGCCTGACTGATCAGGTCACTCGCGCTCGCGCCCGGACAGCGTCTCGACAACCTTGAGCAGGGCGGAGTGGTCGAGCGCTCCGTATCCCATCGTCCGCGCCGACGCGATGAGCTGCGCCACGAGTCCGGTCACCGGCAGTGCTACTTCCGCGGACCGCGCTGAGGCCAGCGCGATGCCCATGTCCTTGTGGTGGAGGTCGATCCGGAACCCGGGCTCGAACTCCCGCGCGAGCATCGATGCCGCCTTGCGGTCGAGGATCCGGTTGCCTGCCAGGCCACCGGCCAATACCTCGACGGCCCGCTCGCTGTCCACGCCGGACGCTTCGAGAAGGACGATCGCTTCGCTGACCAGCGCAATGATGCCGGCAACCATCAACTGGTTGGCTGCTTTCACGGTCTGTCCTGCGCCAGTTCCGCCGACGTGCGCGATGGTCCGTCCCAGGTGCTCGAGGATCGGGCGGGCGGCCTCGAAGACCTCCGGGTCACCGCCCACCATGATGGACAGGGACGCCTCCACGGCTCCCTGCTCGCCGCCGCTGACCGGAGCGTCGAGCACACGTGTGCCCTTCTCCCGTGCTCGTGCGGCAACGGCAGCAGAGGTCTCGGGCGCGATCGTGCTCATGTCGATGAGCAGAAGGTCCGAGCCAGCACTGTCGAGGACCCCGTTCGGCCCCAGCACCACTTCTCGGACCTGAGGCGAGTCGGGCAGCATCGTGATCACGACGTCGGACTGGGCAGTTGCCTTCTCGATGCTGCCTGCCGCCGTGCCGCCCGCCTGCACCAGCCGTTCGACCGAGCCGGGAGTGACGTCGTACCCCACGACCTCATAACCGGCAGCGACCAGGTTGGCGGCCATGGGGGAACCCATGATCCCGAGTCCGATGAAACCTATCGTGGTCATGGTCTGCATTCCTTTCGGTCGTCCTCATGAGGGGCGGGCGGAAGAGCTGCCAGCTCTCGCCGACCGTTCCGGTGGTCCGCTGACTGAGCGCCGTGGTTGCGAGGCTCCGGTGCTCTGGAGCACGTCGCGCATCAGCTGGGCGGTCTCGGAGGGTGTCTTGCCGACCTTGACGCCGACGGCCTCGAGGGCTTCCTTCTTGGCCTGTGCGGTTCCTGAGGAGCCGGACACGATGGCTCCGGCGTGGCCCATCGTCTTGCCCTCGGGGGCGGTGAAGCCCGCGACGTACCCGATGACCGGTTTGGTGAGGTGGTCCTTGATGTAGTCCGCGGCACGTTCCTCGGCGTCGCCGCCGATCTCGCCGATCATCACGATCGCGTCGGTGTCGGGGTCCTCCTCGAACGCCTGGAGGCAGTCGATGTGGGTGGTGCCGACGATCGGGTCGCCACCGATGCCGACCGCGGAGGAGAAGCCGAAGTCGCGCAGCTCGAACATCATCTGGTAGGTCAGCGTCCCCGACTTGGAGACCAGCCCGACCCGGCCGCCCTTGGTGATGTCGGCGGGGATGATGCCGGCGTTGGACTTGCCGGGGCTGATCAGGCCGGGGCAGTTCGGGTCCGATGACGCGGGTGGTGCCCTTGGCCTGCGCGTAGGAGAAGAAGTCCGCGCTGTCGTGGACCGGGACGCCCTCGGTGATCACGACCACGAGCGGCATCGCCGCGTCGACGGCCTCGAGGACCGCGCCCTTGGTCCCGGCGGGCGGGACGAACACCACCGACACGTCGGCGCCGGTCTCGTCCATCGCCTCCTGCACCGACCCGAAGACCGGGACCGCGGTGCCGTCGAAGTCGATGCTCTGCCCGGCCTTCTTCGGGTTCACCCCGCCGACCACCGCGGTGCCCGAGGCGATCATCCGGCGGGTGTGCTTCTGTCCCTCGGCGCCGGTCATCCCCTGCACGAGGACCCGGCTGTTCTCGGTGAGAAAGATTGCCATGACTTCGCGACCCCTACTTCTTAGCCAGCTCGGCGGCCCGGTCGGCCGCACCGTCCATGGTCTCGACCAGCGTGACCAGCGGGTGGTCCGCGTCGGTCAGGATCCGCCGGCCCTCCTCGACGTTGTTGCCGTCCAGGCGGACCACCAACGGCTTGTCGGCCTCCTCACCGAGGATCTCCAGGGCGTGCACGATGCCGTTCGCGACCGCGTCGCACGCGGTGATCCCGCCGAACACGTTCACGAACACGCTCCTGACCTGCTCGTCGCCCAAGATCACGTCGAGGCCCGCGGCCATCACCTCCGCGGAGGCCCCGCCACCGATGTCGAGGAAGTTCGCGGGCTTGACCCCGCCGTGCCTCTCACCGGCGTAGGCGACCACGTCCAGCGTCGACATCACCAGACCCGCCCCGTTCCCGATGATGCCGACCGAGCCATCCAGCTTCACGTAGTTCAGACCCTTGGCCTTGGCGCCGGCCTCCAGCTGACCGTCGGCGTCGGCATCGGTGACCTCGAACGCGGCATGGTCCTCGTGGCGGAACCCCGCGTTCTCGTCCAACGTCACCTTCCCGTCCAGCGCCTCCAGGTGCCCGTCACCGAGCAACGCCAACGGGTTCACCTCGACCAGGGAGGCGTCCTCCTTGATGAAGACGTCCCAGAGCTTCTTCACGACGTTCTTCGCCTCATCCGCGACCTCGTCGGGGAAGCGTGAGGCGGCAACGATCTCCGCGGCCTTCGCGTCGTCGACGCCGACCTGCGGGTCGATCGAGACCCGGGCGATCGCGTCCGGGTCCTCGTGGGCGACCACCTCGATCTCCACACCACCCTGCACACTCGCGATACACAGGAAGCTCCGGTTCGCCCGGTCCACCAGGAACGAGAAGTAGTACTCCTCGCTGATATCCGCCGCCGGCGCCACCAACACCCGACCCACCCTCAGACCCTTGATGTCCATCCCCAGAATGTCGCCGGCCCGAGCGACTGACTCCTCCGGTGACTCGGCGAGCTTCACGCCACCCGCCTTGCCGCGGCCACCCGCCTGCACCTGCGCCTTGACCACCACCCGACCGCCCTGCTCCACAGCAGCCGCGGCAGCATCCTCGGCCCTCTCCACGACGCTGCCCAGCGTCACCGGCACACCATGGCGAGCGAACAGCTGCTTGGCTTGAAACTCCATCAGGTCCACGGTCGAAGTCCTCCTTCGAGGCGCCGTGCGAAGACAAGCGAGCGGGCGCCAGTGATGTGAGAGGCGACTGTATGCTGTATCCATCGTCTTTGACAAGGCGCGGGCTCTCGGCTCTGGACATCTCCGCGTGAGAGGAGTATCACAGAGGAATACAGAATGCTGTAGACAAGGAGGCGTCGACGATGGCTGCACCACTTGCTTCCGCCGGCCGGGATGTTCGGGACTTCTATGGTCGTCGGTATCGCATCGGTGAGCACGCGCCGGACCTCACCGGCCACTCGCGTCGCTGGCAGGCGTGGTCGGCATGGGCGTGCATGGCGGCCATCAGCCAGCTGCAGTACGCCTTCGGAGTGCTGGCGCTGGGACTCCAAGCCGCCCACGAGTGGAGCCTGGTCGAGACGATGTGGCTCTTCGCGCTGTTCGTGGCATGCCAGGCGAGCGTCGCGGTTCCCGTCGCGTTCATTCATCGACGTCGGCTCGGCTCCCCCTCCCAGCTGACCGTGACCGGGGGCGTTCTCGCTACGTGCGCTCTCCTCGCGCTTGCGAATGCCGGCAGCTTCGCCACCGTGCTCGTGGGGTACGCGGTCATCGGCGGAATCGGCGCCGGCTTGGTCTACTCGACCTGCATCGCCACCGCGGCGAAGTGGTTCCCGGACAACAGGACCACCACGATCGGGTTCGTCACAGGCGGTTTCGCGTGTGGCGCGGTGCCCAGCATCGTGATGTTGACCTTGTTCTCGACACAGCGTGGTCAGACGGTCGTGCTCGACATCGCTGCAGCGGTCACGCTGGTGCTCGTCACGCTCTGCGGTCTGCAGCTGAAGGATCCGCCCCCGCGGTGGTGGCCGCCGGACATCGATGCCCAACTCTGGGCCGTCGACCGGCGGCTGAACCCCAGCCTGCCGCGCAACATCCCCGTCGGGCGCTCCTACGCGCCGGGAGAGGCAATGCGCACCGGCGCCTTGCCGCTGATGTGGCTGATCCTGGCACTGATCAGTGCGGTCTCCTTGTTCGGCATCGCCTTCATCGCCAGCTACGCCGTCGCAGCAGGTCTAGGAGTCGGCGTGGCCGGGCTCGCCGCGGGGCTGCTTGCGGCAGTGAACGGTCTCGGACGCTCCTTCGCCGGCCGGCTGTCAGACCGGTTTGGGCGGCGAAACGTGTTGGCGGTCGTCCTGGTGGTCGAGGGACTCACGCAGATCGGGCTTGCTGCGGCGGGACGGACGGGCAGCCCGTGGGCGTTCGCGGTCTGCGCGATGTTGGTGGGCCTGGGCGGAGGCGCCTTCTATGCGATTCTGGGCAACCTGGTGCTCGAGTTCTTCGGGGAGAACAGCGTCCTCCAGAATCAGTCGATCCTCTACAGCGCGAAGGCGGTCGGCGCGCTTGTGGGGGTGGGAGGTGCTGCCTCGCTGATTGCGGTCGCGGGCTACGGGCGCTTGTTCCTGGCCGCGGGGTTGGTCGCTCTGGGCACCGCGACGATGGTGCGCTTCCTGAAGCAGCCCGGGCGGCCGTCCCCGGGTCAGTACGGCACCCCCCGAGCGCTCGCAGACCGGTAGTCCGCGGACTCCGCGGCCCGACCATTGCGGCCGCGGTCTGGTGTCGGCCTGCCCGCCATGTCGCTCTTGCATGCTGTCTACATTCGCCAGGTCGCGGGCGATTCATCTCTGGACAATCGTTTTTCAGTGGGGTAGGAAGGGACTTGGCTACATACCGTATGCAATGAGCGAACAGATGGCTCGATCATCGGCGGTGACGAGGAGATGACAGCACTGAAGGCGCACCCAGACTCGGAGACCAACGCCCGGAAGGGCGTGCGGGAGCCGGATCTCGCACGCCTCGGTGAAGGCGCCTTCTCGCTGACCGGGTGGGGCTTCGAGACCCCCGTCCGCACCCCCGGAGACATCGCGCCGGCGCTCCAGCGGGTCCAGGCGATGTACCAGTAGCAGGTCGGCAGCGGTGCCCTCACGCGCCGCCGTTCGGTTCCACTCTTCTTCGACTCTTGGAGGCAGGCAGACAGATGGGCAACGCTCTTGACGGTGTGCGGGTCCTGGACATGACACACGTGCAGTCCGGACCCTCGTGCACACAGATTCTCGCCTGGATGGGCGCCGACGTCGTCAAACTCGAGTCGCCCACCGGTGACATCACCCGGCAGCAGCTGCGGGACATCCCGGACGTCGACAGCCTGTACTTCACGATGCTCAACTGCAACAAGCGGAGCGTCACCTTGAACATGAAGTCCGAGCGGGGCAAGGAGATCTTCACCGACCTGGTGCGGAACTCCGACGTCCTCGTGGAGAACTTCGGTCCGGGTGCTGTGGACCGGATGGGATTCACCTGGGAACGGCTGCACGAGATCAACCCGGAGCTGGTCTTCGCCTCCATCAAGGGCTTCGGTGCGGGGGCCTACGAGAACTGCAAGGCCTACGAGGTCGTCGCCCAGGCGATGGGCGGCTCGATGAGCACGACCGGGTTCGAGGACGGGCCGCCGATGGCGACCGGTGCACAGATCGGGGACTCCGGGACCGGGATGCATCTGGTCGCCGGGATTCTCGCGGCGCTGTTCCAGAGGACGCGGACCGGTCAGGGCCAGCGGGTGACCGTGGCCATGCAGGAGGCGGTGCTCAACCTCAGCCGGGTCAAGCTGCGGGACCAGCAGCGGCTCGCGCACGGCCCGCTGCACGAGTACCCCAACGAGGAGTTCACCGACGAGGTGCCACGTGCGGGCAACTCCTCCGGCGGCGGCCAGCCCGGTTGGGCCGTGAAGTGTGCCCCCGGGGGACCCAACGACTACATCTACGTCATCGTGCAGCCGCCCGGATGGCCGAAGATCGCCGAGCTGATCGGCCGTCCCGAGCTCGCGGAGGATCCCGACTGGAGCACCCCCGCCGCCCGGCTCAGCAAGCTCGACCAGATGTTCAAGCTGATCGAGGCCTGGACGATGGACTTCACCAAGTTCGAGGTCATGGAGAAGCTGAACAAGGTCAATGTCCCCTGCGGCCCGATCCTCAGCACCAAGGAGCTGATCGAGGACGAGTCGCTGGCCGACCTCGGCGCCGTGGTGGAGGTGAAGCACCCCGAGCGTGGCGTCTTCAAGACGGTTGGCAGCCCGATCAGGCTCTCCGACTCGTTCGTGCCCGTGGAGACCTCTCCGGCGCTCGGTGAGCACACCGCTGACATCTTCGCCGGCCTGGGCATCGACGCCGTGGAGCTCGAGGACCTGCGGGCCGCAGGTGTCGTCTGAGCCCAGCAGGACCCCCCATACGTCTCGTGATGAGGAGAAGGCATGACCTACGACCGTAAGGCCGTACAAGCAGTACTGGACCAGGTCCTGAAGGAGGGCCGGACGTCCCTGAGTGCACCCGAGGCCAAGCTGGTCGCGGACGCCTACGGCATTGCGACGCCGGGGGAGGGGATCGCGGCGTCGGCGGAGGAGACCGCCACCTTGTCGGCTGAGATCGGCTTCCCGGTGGTGCTGAAGATCTCCTCGCCCGACATCCTGCACAAGACCGACGCCGGTGGCGTCCTGGTCGGCATCGAGGACGAGGCGTCGGCCAAGGCGGGCTACGAGCAGATCATGCGCAACGCAAGAGCCTACGACCCGGACGCGTCGATCACCGGCGTGCAGGTGCAGCAGATGCTCGCCACCGGGCCCGACGTGCAGGAGGTCATCGTCGGTGTCGTCACCGACCAGACCTTCGGCAAGGTGGTCGCCTTCGGTCTGGGTGGCGTGCTGGTCGAGGTGCTCAAGGACGTCACGTTCCGCCTCGCACCCACCAGCCTCGACGAGGCCAGGTCCATGGTCGACGGCATCCAGGCGGTCGAGATCCTGAACGGTGTCCGCGGTGCCGACCCGGTCGACAAGGAAGCGCTAGCGACTGTGATCCAGCGGCTCTCCGACCTGGTCCACGACTTCCCGCAGTTCGCGGAGGTGGACCTGAACCCGGTGCTCGCCACCAAGGACGGCGCGACCGCGGTCGACGTGCGGATCATCGTGGACGCGGAGGCGGGCCAGTACGTCGATCGGTTCACCCAGGACGAGATCACCGCGTCCATGAACCGGATCATGAGGCCGAGGGCGGTCGCCGTGATCGGTGCCTCCAACGAGGACGGCAAGATCGGCAACTCGGTGATGAAGAACCTCATCAACGGCGGCTACCAGGGTGAGATCTACCCGATCAACCCCAAGTCGGACGAGGTCCTGGGCAAGAGGGCCTACAAGTCCATCAAGGACGTCGAGGCCGACATCGACGTCGCCGTGTTCGCGGTGCCGGCCAAGTTCGTGGCCCCGGCCCTCGAGGAGTGCGGCGAGAAGGGGGTCGCGGGCGCGATCTTGATCCCCTCCGGTTTCGCCGAGACCGGAAACCAGGACCTGCAGGACGAGGTCGTGGCGATCGCGCGCAAGCACGGCGTGCGTGTCCTCGGCCCGAACATCTACGGCTACTACTACACGCCGGAGAACCTGTGTGCGACGTTCTGCACGCCGTACGACGTCAAGGGCGGGGTCGCGCTGACCTCCCAGAGCGGCGGCATCGGCATGGCCATCCTCGGTTTCAGCCGAAGCAGCAAGATGGGTGTCTCCGCGATCGTGGGTGTGGGCAACAAGTCCGACATCGACGAGGACGACCTGCTCACCTTCTTCGAGCAGGACGACAACACCAACATCATCGCGATGCATCTCGAGGACCTCAAGGATGGTCGCTACTTCGCCGAGACAGCTCAGCGGGTCTCCAAGAAGAAGCCGGTGGTGGTGCTCAAGGCCGGCCGCACCGACATGGGCGCCCGGGCAGCGAGCTCGCACACAGGTGCGCTGGCGGGCAACGACAAGGTCTACGACGACATCCTGCGGCAGAGCGGCGTGGTCCGGGCACCGGGACTGAACGAGATGCTCCAGTACGCCCGCGGATTGCCGGTCCTGCCCACCCCGAAGGGCGAGAACGTCCTGATCATCACTGGCGCGGGTGGCTCGGGCGTGCTGCTCTCGGACGCCTGTGTCGACAACGGCCTGACGCTGATGGACATGCCTGGCGACCTCGACGAGGCCTTCAAGAAGTTCATCCCGCCGTTCGGCGCCTCGGGCAACCCCGTGGACATCACCGGTGGTGAACCGCCCGCGACGTACCGCAACACGATCGCCCTGGGCCTGGAGGACGAGCGCATCCACGCACTGATCCTGGGTTACTGGCACACGATCGTCACGCCGCCGATGGTGTTCGCCAAGATGGCCGTCGGGGTCGTCGAGGAGTACCGCGAGAAGGGCATCGAGAAGCCTGTGGTCGCCTCGTTGGCCGGTGACGTCGAGGTTGAGGAAGCCAGTCAGTACCTCTACGAGCACGGTGTCGTCGCGTACCCGTACACCACCGAGCTACCGGTCCAGGTGCTCGGTGCGAAGTACCGCTGGGCACGCAACGCCGGTGCGCTGAGCTGACCCAAAGAACGAGAGGCATCGCAAGGAAGTGTCAGGTACGGACGAAGTGTGAAACCGAGCCGCGCGGGATGACGTCAACCAAGTCACGCGGGCCCTAAGGAGGCAAGTGCCGTGGAAAGCAACGAAGGACCTCTGAGAGTCTCCGACCCACCAGGACGAAAGGCTGTGGCATGCGGGCGGTCTGGACCCGATGCCGATTCGGAAGCTCCCCAAGGCTCCGCCGTCGATACACATTCTCGGCCCGACGGTCTTCCTCGTCGCGCTCGGTGTCGGCATGGGCGAGTCCTACATGTGGCCACGGCTCGTGCTGCTGTTCGGCCCTGACATCCGCTGGCTCTTCCTCGTCGGGGTGACACTGCAGGCGGTCGTGCTGCTCGAGATGGCGCGCTATGCGATGGCAACGGGGGAGAGCATCTTCTTCGGAGCAGCGCGTGTGTTCAAACCGATCATGTGGTTCTTCTTCGTGGCGGCCATCCTGATCTACATGTGGCCCGGTCACCTCTCGGCCGGAGCGGGCGCGTTCGAGGAGATGACGGGCATTCCGTGGCAGGTGACCGCCGTGGTCGCCTTGCTGTTCGTGGGTGTGCTGTTCAGCTCGCTCAAGAACATCTACGGCGTTCTCGAGAAGGTTCTGGGTCTGCTGATCGGGGTTCTCGTCGTCGGCACGTCCATCATCGCCGCGATGGTCGGCAGCTGGGCGGACCTGGCTAACACGATCACCGGCATGTTCGCATTCGGCAGTGGCATCCCGAAGGAAGCCCTGAGTGAAGCCTGGTTCCCGGTCCTCGTGGGTTCGATCGCCTTCGCAGGGCCGTCGGGCATGCAGCAGATGTGGTACACCCTGCAGCTCCGCGACAGCGGCGCCGGCATGGGCTCCCACATCCCGAAGATCAAGGGGTTGGCGCACGCCGGTGAGTCGGAGACCATGCCATCGCGGGGCTACATGTTCGACACCGAGGACCCCGAGGAGATGAAGAAGTGGAACGGGTGGCGCAGGTGGGTGACGTTCGACTCGATCCTCCTGTTCTGGGGCATCACCATGTTGGTGACGATCTCGTTCACGATCCTCGCGCTCGCTGCTGCGAGGGAGAGTGCCGACGTGGCACAGCTCATCCGGGGAGACGACCGCGGTGCCGCACTGAACGCCATGTCGAATGCCTTCGCCTCGGCGGGAAGCCCGGTGCTTGGGGGGTTGTTCTACGGCTTCATCGCCCTGATCGGGCTCAATGCGACGCTCGGGTTGTTCGACTCGTTCTCGCGTGGGCAGGCGGACATGGCCTACTACTTCGTACCCGGTGCGAAGAAGCGCTTCAACATGTCGCAGCTGTACGCGCTCTTCCTCTGGGGCGTGATCCTCTTCGGCATCCTGATCATCATGTTCGGTCCCGCGGACGGACCTGCGGCGATCCTGGACATGCTCGCGTTCCTGTCCACGTTCGCGATGGGCAGCTACTGCGTGGTGCTGCTCCTGGTGAACAACAGGATGCTGCCCAAGCCAATCCGTCCCAACATCGTGACGAATTTGATCATCGGCTTCGGCGCGGTCTTCTACCTCGGCATGCTGTTCTACAGCCTTCTGAGGTTCGGCGTGGTCGTGGGCTGACATGTCGAAATCGGAAGTGTGGCAGCTGACCGAGTTCTCGTTGCCAGCGATGAGTGTCGGCGTCATCGCCGGTCTTGGCGCCGGCGGGCTGGGTGCCGTTGTGGGCCAGCCCGCCGCCTGGGCGGTGATCACCGGACTAGGTCTGGGGGTCCCGATCGCCCTGCTCGGATTCGGGTACTCAAGTCTGGTGGCTCTCAAGAAGATCCCGACCGGGGTGTTCACGCCGGCGGCCGGATACTGGCTGGTGGGTTTCCCGTTGGCCATGCTGGTGCACGCGATCGTCACCCGGTGGCTGGTCACCGGGCGTCCGGGCCTCCCGGCGGGACCGCTGTGGCAGTTCCTGGCGTATCCAGCCTTGCTCAGCCTGGGTTTCGCGATCGGCTTCCTGTGGTCTCACGAGTATCTGGGGCGGCATTGGTGGCCGCGGATCCGGGAGCACAATCGCTACGCGGCGATCTGTGTCGAGGACTACAAGGCTCTCGCGACCGTGATGCATGAACGCAAGGAAGCGACGGATCGGGGTCGCAAGGAGAAGAAGGCCCGTGCTCACAAGGCACGGCAAGCCCAGCCGAGCACGGGACGCTGACTTGCGTCGACATTGATCGGCGCCGGCCGACACCAACCCCAGCTGCTGGTGTCGGCCGGCCCTCGGTCAATGGCGAGGCTTGGCAGGGTCTGTTGCCGGAGCCTGTTCTCGAGGCCATCGACAGAGGCCATGGCCGCGGACTCGGCATCTGGCTCCGGCCAGAACACCGTCGGCCTCCCCTCGGCTGTCGATTTGGCGTCGCTGGCCTCAGTCGAAGTTCTCAAGGATCCATGACGGGGATCCGGACGCCCGGATCAGCAGCTGAGCTGAGCCTCCGAAGCATGGGGTGGACGGTTCTGCGGTCCCGATGCCTTGAGGGTGAGGACGTCGGCATGTTGGCGACGCGGTCGACCATCGCGACGGCAACGGACTGGTCGCCGAAGGCGCCGCGCCAGCGGGAGAACGGCAGGTTGCTGGTCAAGGTCCGCGGCGTCTTGCTGGAAGGTCAGGTAGCCGACCTCGTCCATGATGAGGAGCGGCGTAGCGGGTCAGCTCGGCGGAGAGTCGGTCGGTACGCGTCAGCAGTCGCAGCCCTGGCCCGGGTAGGTTCCTGACCGAGGCCCGCAACGTCGTGCTCGTCGAGCTGCCCGGCGCAGCAAGACCCACCTGGCCACCGGCCTGGACGTTCGCGGCCGCGCACGACGGCCAAGAGTCCTGTTCGCGACCGCCACGAGTGGGTCACCCGCCTCGCCGACGCCCACCCGGCGCCGTCGGCCGCTCGTACTCTGGCGGCCGGGCCTGGTTTTCGCCCGTCGCCATGGCCTCGTACTCAAACGTCGTCCACACCAGCTCGGGCGGTCAATCACCAGTCCTGAGACTTGAACCTCACGAGTGAGCAAGCCAGATCAGGCGCCGCACCTCGTTGTCGTTGCCGGCTACGTCGAGTCCGCCATCTCATTCTGCTCTTCTTCTGCCATCTCTCGGCGACGGTCGCGGCCGCTCTTGACGAGGCTTGCCCCCGTGGTGACCACGAGTGTGCCGACAATGACGGCGAGCGAGGCCGCGATACCGATTTCGGGCAGGTGGAACGGTCCGATGGCCTCGAGGCCGGAGCCATGCAACGCCTCGATGATGAGCTTGACGCCGATGAAGGCCAGGATGAACGACAGGCCGATGTTCAGGTAGATGATCCGCTCGAGCAGGCCGCCAATGAGGAAGTAGAGCTGGCGCAGGCCCATGAGGGCGAAGGCGTTCGCCGTGAAGACGATATAGGGATCGTGGGTCAGGCCGAAGATCGCGGGGATCGAGTCGAGGGCGAAGATGACGTTGGCCAGTCCGATGGCCACGACCACGATCACCATCGGGGTGAACAGCAGGCGACCGTCGACGCGGGTGGTGAAGCTCCCGCCGACGTAGTCGGGGGTGGTCCGCAACACCTTGCGCATGGAGCGCAGCGCGAAGTTCTCCTTGAAGTCCTCCTCGTCGTTCTCCCCCTCGAGCGCCAGCCGCACCGCCGTATAGACCAGGAAGACGCCGAAGATGTAGAAGACCCAGCTGAACGCCGCAATGGCAGCCGCGCCGGCGGCGATGAAGACGCCTCGGAGGAGCAGGGACAGGACGATGCCGACGTAGATGACCTTGTCCTGGGCCAGCGCGGGGACGGCGAAGCGGGAGATGATGATCACGAACACGAAGAGGTTGTCGACGCTGAGGCTGTACTCGGTGATGTATCCGGCGGCGAACTCCCCGCCTGCGCCCGGACGGCCGAACGTGAACAGGCCGGCACCGAACGCTCCGGCCAAGGTCACGTAGAAGACCACCCACCGGGTGGCGTCCTTGATTGTCACGGTGTTCTTGCGGCGAGCGATCACGGTGAGGTCGAGGAGCACGATCGCGAGGAGCCCGGCGATGGTGGCGAGCCACACGGCGAGCGATACGTGCGTGAACATGTGCATCCTCCGGCTAACTCTGTGGTCAGAGCCGGAGGTCTCATCCGCCCTGATCAGGCCATGGCGCATGCATCGATTGCATACCGTATGGTGTAGGCGTCATTTCTAGCCGACTTTCGGGGTGAATGTCCAGCACCCTCCAGTCGAAAGTTGGAACGCGCATGCAGCGGGCGGATCGACTCAAGACGCCGTGAACGTCGACAGAGCGGCTTCGCCGGTCAGAGCGAGGCCTTCCCTGGCATGCGGGCCTCAGGCCCGTGCGGGTGGCGACCGGTGGCTGTGCGTGGGACCCGAGCGAGGTCAGACGTCTACGGCAACCGTGCCCGCGCACGGTTGTCGGCGCAACGGATCAGGCTCCCTGTCGGCGCAGTGGATCCCCGGGGCTGCCCGTTGCTCCTTCAGGTCCCGGCCGCTGCCCAGGGGGCGGTGGCGCCGTGGTGTTGTCCAGGTAGGCCTCGCGGGTGTACTCGGTGTGGTGGCGCATGATCTGAGCCGCCAGCGCCTCGTCCTGGTTGGCGATCGCCTCGACGATCTGCTGGTGCTCCTGCCAGGAGGCGTGTCCGCGGGCCTCGGCGACGGCCGTGTAGTACCAGCGGACCCGCCGGTCGATCTGTGCGGAGAACTGGATGAGGAACTTGTTGCCCGACATCTCGGTCATGAGTCGGTGCAGCTCGGCGTTGTCGCGCACGGCGCCGTCGATGTCACCGGCTTCCAGGTGGGCCACTCCGCTGTCGCAGACCTCGCGCAGCTTGGCGACAGTCTCCGGCGTGGAGTGCCGGGCAGCGAGGCGTGCCGACTCCGCCTCGATCGCGGCGCGCACCGTGAGGAGCTGGTCTACCTCGTTCTCGGCAGGGACGTGCACCATCGCGCCGAAGCCTGGGCGTAGGTCCACCCAGCCTTCGTTGTGCAGGTGCTGCAGCGCCTCGCGGATGGGCTGCCGAGACACCCCGAGCATGCTGGCCAGCTCCACCTCCACAAGGTGCTGTCCGGGCTGGAGGCTGCCGTCGATGATCATGTCGGTGAGGGCCTCATACACCGACTGGCGGAGGGGGACAGGTCGCTTCAGCGTGCGACCCATCTTGGCGGCGTCCCCGTCGGAACTCATGGGTGACCCAGCAGCAGACGGTCGCGGTACTGCGCAGACACGGGACTGGGTCCACGTGTTGTCATGGAACGCTCCTCCTCCGGCAATTCCCGACTGACCCGCGGGATCTTGGCCACCGTCTACAGTTAACCACTTTTCGATCCGAGCCGGTCCTCGATGCGTGGTGATTCCGCTTACCTCGCGGTGACCCCTGCTTGCGCGCTGGATGGCGGAGACCCACTGTCATCGATCCGGTATACAGTGTACAGTCTTCCGTCATGATCATCCCGGCAGTGACGACCCTGGAGAACCACGTGGTGCGGCTCGAGGCCCTGAGCCCGGAGCACTCCACGGAGATGTTCCACGCCTTCGACGATCCCGCGGTCTGGGCCGCGGGTTGGGGCGGTGGTCCGGCCGCCCGCCCGGACACGGAGGCGGGGATGGGGCCGGTCGTCGACCGGCTGATCTCCGGGGGGTACGCCTGGGCCGTGCGGGAGGCAGGAACGGGCGACCTCGTCGGCACCGCGAGCCTGCTCGACGTGGACCCGGTGAACGAGCGGTGCATGGTCGGCGGCGCGGCGTACTCCCCCCGGGTGTGGGGCACGTCCGTCAACGCCGCGACCAACCTGGCGCTGCTCGGGTACGCCTTCGAGGGGTGCGGCGCGGGGCGGGTGATGTTTGCGACCGACGTGCTGAATACGCGGATGTGCCGGGCTCTCGAGAAGATGGGGGCCACTGCGGAAGGAGTGCTGCGTCGGCACAAGCGTCGCGGCGACGGCTCCTTCAGGGACTCCGCGGTGTTCTCGATGCTCGCCGACGAGTGGCCTGAGATCCGCACCCGCCTCGAGGAGCGGGTCGGGCGTGATCCCCACACCGCGTAGACCGGGGCATGCCAGCGCTGCTTCCTCGAGCGCTCGAGGCGCACCTGAGCGATCGACTCGCGCGCTGCGGGTCAGGAGACCTGGTTGAGCTGGTTGAAGGAGGCGGCTGGGACGGGGGGTGAGAAGTAGTAGCCCTGGTAGTAGTCACAGCCGAGCCGGCGCACAGACTCGTACTGAGAAGCGGTCTCCACGCCTTCGGCGACGACGCGCATCCCGAGTCGATGGGCCAAGATGACCACGGATTCCACGATGTGGTGGCTGGTCGATTCTGCGGTGAGATGGGGGACGAAGGACTTGTCGACCTTGACGATGTCGACTGGGAAGTCGCGCAGGTGGGTCAGTGACGAGCTGCCGGTTCCGAAGTCGTCGAGGGCGAGCTCCAGCCCGAGGTCCTTGAGCGAGGTGAGGACGACCAGGGCGCGGTCTCGGTCCTGGATGAGGGCGCTCTCGGTGACCTCGAGAGTGAGACTGGTCGGGTCTGTCGCCGTGGCTGCCAGCACCTCTTTGACGGAGCGGGTGAAGTCTGCGGACATCAGCTGGTGTGCCGATACGTTGACGGCCACGCGCATCGGGCCGGTTGAGTCGGCGATGGTCAGCCACTTCGCCCGATCGTGGCAGGACTGCTCGAGGACCGCGCGACCGATGCTGACGATGAGCCCCGACTGCTCGGCCAAGGGGATGAAGGTGTCCGGTGCGATGGTCCCCCGGGTGGGGTGTGACCAGCGCAGCAGTGCTTCGGCGCCGGTGACCCGCTCGTCGGCCGTGCTGAGGATCGGCTGGTAGTGCGGCTTCAGCTCGCCTCGCGCGAGCGCCCCCCGAAGATCGCGGCTGAGGTCCAGTCGGTCATTGGCCCTCCGCAGTTGACGCCCGTCGAGGACTCCGTGACTGTCGCCACCGTCCTTCTTGACCTGGTACATCGCCGCATCGGCTTCGCTGAGCGCCTGTTCGCAGATCTGCGCGTCGTCGGGGGCACCCTGGTACCTCAACGACAGCTGACGGGGAACGGCGGGACGGGGCTCGACCATCGCCAGTCCGACGCTCGCGGTGACCTGGATCTCGATCGCGGTCAGGTCGATCGGCTCGGCGAGTGCGTACCGAACGCGTCTGGCAACTCGGTGCAGCTGACCCGAGTCGTCCAGCTCCTCGCACAGGACGACAAACTCGTCGCCCGAGAGACGTGCCAGGGTGTCGCCGGGTCGAAGGATCCCGGCGATCCGGTCGCTGAGAGCGACGAGGAGCTGGTCGCCGACGGCGTGGCCGAAACTGTCGTTGACCTGCTTGAAGCGGTCCAGATCGACGAAGAGCAGACCGACCAGCTTCCTGGATCGGCGACTCCTCTGCACTGCGTGCTGGAGTCGTTCCATGAGCAGGCCACGGTTCGCCAGCCCGGTCAGCGCGTCGTGCTGCGCGGCGGCCACTGCGCGCTCGGACGCGGACCGCAGGTCGTCTCGGGCCTGGACGTTCAACAGGTAGGCGGCAGTCACGTCCGCCAGCGTCTGTGCAGCCGACATCTCCTGCTCGTCGAGCGGGCCTGCGGTGGTGCGGTAGAGGTCGAGGGCGCCGAGACGACGATCTCCGCTGCGCAAGGGAAAGGTGAAGACCGCGACGAGCCCCTCCGTGAGCGCCTTTGCCGCGAACTGGGGGAAGCGCGCGTCCTGGGCCAGATCGGGGGAGGAGATGGCCTCACCGGTCTGGTACGCCGCCACGCACGGTCCTTCGCCCAGGTCGGTTTGGAGTCGCTCGAATCGCATCGCCGACGGGTCGGAGGCAGCGATGAACCGAGGCTTCGTTGTCGGCGTGATGAGGGTGACGCCAGCCGCAGTGACCGGAAGGATCTCCACGATCCGCCGGACCAGATGGTCCAGGATCCCCTGGATGGGGAAGTCCGTGAGAAGCGTTCGCGCGAACTCGCTCAGCACGTCCGAAAGCGGACGGTCGGTCAGCACGCTGTCACCCCAGACCCTTGGATCGTTCCCCGCTGGGTCCGGGCGGAGGACTTCACCGTACCGCAACGTGTACGACGGTGGGCGGCAATCGGGGGCCCGGGACAAGCAGCCCACCAACACTGCGGACCTCCTGCCCGGGGCATGGGTCCGGGAGACGCTGGAGCCCCTACGACGTGGAGAGGTCGCAGGGGCTCCAGTGCTGATGCCGCGCCCGCCGCCTGCTGCCTGGGGGTTGGCAGGCCGGGCTTTGACTCCGATTAGTCGGCAGTGCCGTTGTCGGCGTCCTGGTGTCCGGGCTCGTTCGGGTTGGTGTCGGGTCCCTGGTTGGGGCCGTCGGACTTCGACTCGGTCTCGGTGCCCTCTGCCTTCTCAGTGCCACCTGCCTTCTCGGTGCCACTGGTCGAGGACGTCGACGTGTCGCTGCTGCTCGGGGTGGCGCTGGCATGGGCCGCGGCCACTCCACCGATTCCGAGCGCCCCGGCGAGGGCCGCCGAGGCCAGTAGTGCGGCATTGCGCTTCATGTTCTTCATGTGAGGCTCCTGTCGGTTGATTCTCGCTGACCACCTCACAGTGCCTCCGGGATGCTGTGACGACTCTGAGTGTTGCTGAGGATGACCTAGCTTGGTCATCAGGACAGGCGCGGCAGACGCAGCTCGAAGAGCGCCCCTCGTTCTCTGGCCACCACGGTGAGGGAGCCGCCGTGCGCGTGGGCAATCTCGCGGGCGATGGGCAGGCCCAGTCCGGTGCCGCCATCGACCCTTGACCGGCTGGGGTCGAGCCTGACGAAGCGCTCGAAAATACGCTCGTGGTCCTCTGCAGCGATTCCTGGACCGTCATCGAGGATTCTGACCACCGCCTCGCCCGAGTCGTGGTGCAACGAAACGGTGACGGTTGATCTCGCGTGTCGGGCCGCGTTGTCGGTGAGGTTGCGAAGAGCCCGAGACAGCAGGTGTTCGTCGCCGATGATCGTGGTGGGTTCCGCGTCAAGACTCACCTGGGGTCCGGAGCCTTGCCGTCGTTCGACCTCGCGTGTCAGCAGCAGGTGAAGGGAGACTGACGTGGTGGCGGGTGCGAGGCCTTTGGCATCGGTAGACGCGAGGATGAGCAGGTCGTCCACGAGCAACTGCAGGCGGTCGAGCTCGGCATCGACGACAACATGGAGCTCCTCAGAACTCATCGCTGTGTGGTGGGCCTGCGCGACGTCGTGGGCCGCGCGGATGCTCGCCAAGGGGCTGCGGAGCTCATGTGAGGCGTCGGCGACGAACCGGCGTTGCAGGGTCGCGGAGTGCTGGACTCGCTCCAGCATCTCGTTCATGGTCCGGGCCAGCGCGCTAACCTCGTCATTCGCCTGCGGGACTGGCACCCGTTGGTCCAGCCGGTCACCGCCGATGTCCTCGACCCTGCGCCGGATGCTGTGCACCGGGGCCAAGGCCCGGCCAGTCAGCCAGAACGAGATGGCGGCGACGGCAGCGAGCAGAGGCAGGTAGCCGATCAGGACGAGGCGGGTGGTCACCGCGCGTGCCTGCGTGGCGGGCTCGAGGGTCTGCGCGGCGATCACCACCAGCGCGGCCCCACCGGTGGAGACACCGCGAGCGACGACCACGTACGGTTCCCCGTCCGAAATGGGCAGCGACGAGCTGACGTCGCTGACCTCCACTCCGGGCGGGGGACGCGCATCGACGACCGCAGGCTCGCCCGTGATCGAGCTGCTGGACGCCAGGACGCTGCCGGTGCCGCGGTCGAGGACCTGGATGAGGGCACGCCCGGTGGACCCTGACCCGGACAGATCGGTTCGCCCGACTCCCCGCTTCGCGAGCTGGGCGCTCACGTCCAGTGCCTGCTGGTCGGCGAGGCCACGAAGCGTCGACTCCATCTGCCTCTGTTGAAGGGCAATGAGCCCCAAGCCAGCTCCCGCGAGGACCACGGCAACCACCCCGGTCGCGGCCAGGGTGGTCCGCCAGCGAACCGTGGTGCGGGTCAGCCGGAGGACTGCCCACAGCCTCGCTCTCATCGAGGCGGTCCGTCGTCGACCAGGAGTCGGTACCCGGCCCCGCGGACCGTCGTGATGGACCGCCGATTGAACGGAGCGTCGAGCTTGCGGCGCAGGTATCCGACGTAGACCTCCACCACGTTCTCGTCGCCGTCGTAGTAGGTGTCCCACACCGCGCGGAGGATCTCGGTCTTGCTCACCACGTCTCCGTGGTGGCGCATCAGGAAGTGCAGAAGCGCGAACTCGCGAGGACTCAGGGGCACCTCCTCACCACCACGACGCACCACTCGCGACGCCGGATCCAGCGAGAGATCACCTGCCTGCAGGGTGACGGGCCGCTCCGGAGCACCCCGGCGTACCAGGGAACGCAGTCGGGCGACCAGGATGTTGAACGAGAATGGTTTCGTCAGGTAGTCGTCGGCCCCGAGCTCGAAGGCATCGACCTGGTCGTACTCGCCGGACTTTGCGGTCAGCATCAGAACGGGGGTCCAGATGTCGGCGAGACGCAGTTGCTTGCAGACCTCGTACCCGTTCAGCTTGGGCAACATGATGTCGAGAACGATCACGTCGTAAGTGTGGTTGGCGGCAGACCACAACCCGTCCTCACCGTCGTGAACGACATCGGCTGTGAAGCCCTCCGCGACCAGTCCCCGGCGCAGGGTCTCCGCAAGACGCAGCTCGTCCTCCACCAGCAGCACCTTCACCGCAGCCGACCTCCTCTCGGGTCCATCATCCGGGGAGCACCTGTGGCTAGCCTGAGTGCCCGCAGCCGGCGCCCACGAGAAGGGATTCCCGACGTGACCCCGTGGTCGCTCTTGAACTCGCGACGGCCGATCCCTGCCGCTGTCGGTGGGGGCTCCTACGTTGGTCTTGGGCACCCCGGTTGGCGGGGCGTGAGCGGAGGAGAGTGACATGGAGACTGGCTTGGACTTCAAGATCGAGCTGATCCCGCTGGCGGTGAAGGACGTCGAGCGGTCGGTGGAGTTCTACGGCACCGCACTCGGGTGGAGCGTCGACCATGACCAGACGGTCTCCCCCGATCTGCGCTTCGTGCAGGTCACGCCGCCTGGATCCGCGTGCTCCATCTGCTTCGGGACCGGCCTCGAGATGATGCCGGAGGGTTCCACACAGTTCATCCAGGTCGTCGTGGCTGACGCCGACGCCGCGTGCGCCCTGCTCCGTGAGCGGGGAGTCGAGTGCAGCGATGTGGACGACCAACCGTGGGGGCGCTTCGTGCGCTTCGATGACCCCGACGGCAACAAGTGGGCGCTGCAGCAGATCGTCCGCGCCGGCTGAGAGCTCGGAGCAGCGTCCGCCGCCGGCCCATCGGCACAGCGAGGCTTTACATGCGTGCCACTCTTGCCAAGTCGGCTTTACATTAGTTAGCCTCCTGTAAACCGAGGAACAGGAGGTCGCCATGGCTAGCGTCACGAGCAGCGACGGAACGGTCCCCCCAGGGTCGACGGAGCAGTGGAAGGACAAGAAGCGGTACCTCTGGCTGATCGGCCTGGTGGTCCCGAGCCTGGCCTTCCTCGGTTACGGGCTGTGGGCGGCCACCGGCGTCGGCGCGTTCTTCTGGATCGGGCCGGTCGTGATCTTGGTGATCGTGCCCGCCATCGACCTGTTCGCCGGCCTCGACCGGTCCAACCCTCCCGACGATGTGATCGAGGCGCTGGAGAACGACAGGTACTACCGCTGGATCACCTATCTCTTCCTGCCCATCCAGTACGTCGGCTTCGTGGGCGCGTTCTGGCTGATCGTGAACGGTGACCCGTTCGGCTTCCAAGGTGACCTGAGCATCCTCGACAAGATCGGGCTGGCCATCTCCATCGGCTGCATCGGCGGGATCGGCATCAACACGGCGCACGAGCTCGGCCACAAGAAGGAGCGCAACGAGCGCTGGTTGTCCAAGATCGCGTTGGCGCAGAGCTTCTACGGTCACTTCTACATCGAGCACAACCGCGGTCACCATGTCCGGGTGGCGACGCCGGAGGATCCCGCCAGCAGCAGGTTCGGTGAGAACTTCTACCAGTTCTGGCCCCGCACGGTCGGCGGCTCGGTGACGAGTGCCTGGCGAGTGGAGAAGAAGCGCTACGCCCGCAAGGGCAAGCACCCGATCCGACTGGGCAACGACGTGCTCAACGCCTGGCTGATGTCCGCCGTGCTGTGGGGCGCGATGATCGGCTGGCTCGGTGTCGGCATCGTGCCGTACCTCCTCATCCAGGCGGTCGTGGGCTTCTCCCTCCTCGAGGTCGTCAACTACATGGAGCACTACGGGATGCTGCGCCAGAAGGTGGGCGAGCCCGGCAAGGAGCGCTACGAGCGGGTGGCTCCGTCGCACTCGTGGAACTCCAACAACATCGCGACCAACGTGCTGCTCTACCACCTGCAGCGGCACAGCGACCACCACGCCAACCCGACCAGGCGCTACCAGTCGCTGCGCGACTACGAGGAGTCGCCGGTCCTGCCGACCGGGTACGCCGGGATGATCGTGCTCGCCTCGCTCCCCTTCGTGTGGCGTCGGGTGATGGATCCGCGGGTGATCGCCCACTTCGACGGGGACCTGGCACGGGCCAACCTGAGCCCGCGCAAACGGGACAGGATCCTCGCGAAGCACCAGGCCTCCACCCCGGCCACGGTCGACCTCCGGAAGGACACAGTGCGCACCTTCGACGACGAGGTCCTCGCCGCACGGTGCCCAGGTTGCGGCTACGTGTACGAGGTCGCGGCCGGCGACGAGCACGAAGGCTTCGCCGCCGGAACCGCGTGGACCGACATACCCGACAGCTGGTGCTGCCCCGACTGCGGCGTCCGCGACAAGGTCGACTTCGAGGCAGTAGACCCGGACCGCACCAAGGTGGTGGCGTGATGAAGATCGTGGTCGACTACGAGCTGTGCGAGGGCCTCGGCATGTGTGAGGCCATGGCCCCGGAGTTCTTCGAGGTCCAGGACGAGGGTCAGGTGGGGCTCCTCGACGAGCACCCCTCGGAGGAGCATCGCCAGGACCTGTCAGCGGCTGTCGACGCCTGCCCGATGCACGCCCTCAGCCTGCAGGACTGACGATGCGGGTCCACGCTCGTCCTGGGCGCTCGACGACACTTCCCGACGACAGGAACCCATGAGCGAAGCCCCGATCGTCGTCGTAGGTGCATCCCTTGCTGGGCTGCGCGCCGTGGAGGCGTTCCGCAAAGCGGGATACACCGACCGGCTCATGCTGGTCGGCGCGGAGGAGCACCTGCCCTACGACCGACCGCCGCTGTCCAAGGCGTTCCTGCACGCCGAAGAGCCCCCGGTCGACACCACGTTCCGCCCCGAGTCCGAGCTCGAGGAGCTGGGCGTGGAGCTGCGGCTGGGCCAACCGGCCACCGGACTCGACACGGAGCAGCGCGAGATCGTCCTGGGTGAGGAACGCCTGCCCTACAGCAGCCTGGTCCTCGCGACCGGCGCGCACGCACGGGACCTTCCCGGAGAGAGGCTTCCGGGGGTGCACTCCCTGCGAACCGTCGACGACGCCCACGCGATCCGGTGTGCTCTCGCGACCGGAGCGCGCACTGTCGTCGTAGGTGGCGGTTTCATCGGCTCCGAGGTTGCCTCTGCCGCCCGCAAGCGAGGCGTCGACGTGACGATCGTCGAGGCCGCCGACCTGCCCCTGGTGCACGCCGTGGGGCACCAGATGGCCGAGGTGTGCGCTGGGCTGCACGCCCAACATGGCACCGAGCTGCGGTGCGGGGTGGGTGTGAGTGCACTCGAGGGCGATGGCCAGGTGGAGCAGGTGGTGCTTTCGGACGGGACGAGGCTCGATGCAGACCTGGTCGTGGTCGGCATCGGAGCCGAGCCCACCACCGGGTGGCTGGCCGAATCCGGACTCGACCTCAACGACGGCGTCATCTGCGACGAGCATCTGCGCACCAGCGCTACCGGCGTCTACGCAGCGGGAGACATCGCTCGCTGGCACAATCCGCTGTTCGACCAGCAGATGCGTCTCGAACACTGGACCTCCGCCGCCGAGCAGGGGGCAGCGGCCGCGCGCAACGCCCTCGAGCCTTCCGAGGCCACACCGTATGCAACCGTGCCGTACTTCTGGTCCGACTGGTACACCGACAAGCTGCAGATGGTCGGCGTCGGCGACGCCGACGAAGTCCAGCTGGTCGACGACCCCGACGCGGACAGATGGCTCGCGCTCTACCGCCGCAACGGCCTCCTCGTCGGTGCGCTCGCCCTCAATCTGCCCGGCAAGATCATGAAGTACCGCGCCCTGATCAAGAAGCGAGCCTCCTGGGACGAGGCGCTCGACCTCGCCGCCAACGGCTCGGTTCGGCGAGCCTCCGCAGAGCCCGCAAGGAGGGTCCTGACCCATGACGTGAGCGATGACGGACGCCGGACGGGCGCAGTGGGCGGAGGCTGAACCCGTTGTCCCGGACCTTCCCGCCATGCTCAGGAGGTCGTGCTGGTCGGCAGCTCCACCCGGAAGACGGTGGTGTGGGGAGGTCCGTCGACGAGGCGTACGTCGCCACCGAGGTCGCGCGCGGTCTCGCGCGCCAGCCACAGACCCAGGCCGCCGGCGACGCTGGCGTCCCGGCTGCTGACCCAGGCGTCGAACAGGTGCGGTGCGACTTCTCGCGATACTCCGAAACCGGTGTTGGAGATGTCCACGACGAGACAGTCAGAGGTCGCGTCCTCCCATCGCACGGCGATGTGGACGGCGCCCCCTGCCGGAGTGAACCGTGTGGCGTTGTCAAGGACCGGCTCGATGACCTCGACGAGCTCCGCGCAGCAGGTGTCAGGGGTGATGCGGCCGTCGATGTCGACTGACAGTTCGACCGAGGCGAGCTGTGCCCGGCGCCGCCACCGCGATCCTGCCTCCTCGAGAGCGCAGAGAACTGGTTCGGGGGCATGGTCGCGCGACCGGCTGCGGGCGAGCATCCGGTCCACGATGGAGGTGAGCTGGTCGGCGTCCCTCATGATGCGTTCGAGCGCTGCCGTGAGCTCCGCGGGGTCACCCTCACGAAGGGCCAGCTCGGCCTCCGCGCGGAGTGTCGCGACCGGGGTGCGCAGCCGGTGACCAGCGTCGGCGGCGAAGGCGAGCTCGGTCGCGTGGCTGCTGTGCAGCCTGGCCAGCATGCGGTTCAGTGCGGCAACCAGTCGGGTGAGCTCAGCATCACGGCGTGGCACCGGGAGGCCGTCGGCCAGGTCCTTCGCATCGACGGCTTCGGCGGCCTCGGTGAGCCGGGTGACGCTGGTGAGCGCGCGGCCCGTCAGCATCCAGGCGAGCACCGTGATGGCGACCACGACGACAAGGAGTCCGCCGATGAGGAGCTCGAGAAGGTTAGCGGTCGCGGTGTTGAAGCCTTCGGCATCCACGGCCACGGCAAGCGCGCCGGTGCCGGCGTCGGAGGCCCCGCTCCGGGCCAGCTCGATCGGCACGGCGAGCACGGCAAGCTCGGTGTCGGGCCGCTGCAAGGAGGTGCTGGTGCGCCCACCGTGCGCAGTCTCGAGCACCGTGGTGAGGTCGACGAGTGGCGGCGCACCGGTGAGGGCAGGGCTCGCCGACCGGATGGTGCCGTCCGGCGCGATGACCTGGACGAGGTCGGTCTTGGGACTTCCCGCGTCCTGCGTGAGCGAGCCATCGGCGGCCACCTGGTCGCGCGCCAGCTCGACGCGGGTTTGCAGGGCCGCCCGGACAGCTTGGTCCTCGGCGTGGTGCACACGCCACGTCGCGGTGGCCCCGAACAGGACGGCGAAGGCGAGGCCGACCGCGGCGGCGCCCAGGACCAACCGGTTGCGCAGTGAGCCGGGAACCAGCCTCATCTGAGGACCATCAGGCGATAGCCCACACCGCGGACGGTCTCGATGACGTCCCCGACCCCCGCATCGCGGAGCCGGTTGCGCAGGTAGCCGACGTAGACGTCCACGACGTTCGACGTGCCGTCGTAGCCGTAGTCCCACACGTGGTCGAGGATCTCGCTGCGACGCACCACGTCACCCGACCTCCGCATGAGGTAGTCCAGGAGCGCGAACTCCCGGGGCGACAGCTCGACGGGCAGGTCTCTCCAGCGGACCTGGTGCTCGGCCGGGTCGAGCATCAAGCTTCCGTTGCGGAGCGTGGTGGGCCGGGCCGTCTCGCCCCGGCGGAGCAGTGCTCTCAGACGTGCCGCGAGCTCCCCGAACGCGAACGGCTTCCCCAGGTAGTCGTCGGCTCCACAGTCGAGGCCGGCGATGCGGTCTTCGACGCCGGTGCGGGCAGTGAGCATCAGCACGGGGGCCCAGTGACCCTCCGAGCGGAACCAGCGGCACCAGTCGAGACCCGACTCCTCCCCGGGCAGGCCGACGTCGCAGACCACCGCGTCGTACGGCGTGCTGGTGACCGCGTGGCGCGCATCGACGGCGTTGCCCGCGAGGTCGACCGCCCAGCTCTCCTGGACCAGGCCCCGTCGGAGGAGGCCGGCCATGCGCACGTCGTCCTCGATCACCAAGACCTTCACGGTGGATCCTCCTGCCTCGAGGCTAGTGCTCCTCGCGGCGTCACAGGTCGCGCAGCTCGCTAGGACCGGCACGGGCAACCACCCGGCCGACGCCGAACACGACGAGGACCGTGGTGCCGGCAACGACGGTCAGGAGGAAGGCCACGTAGCCCCAGGGGACGCTTGCCGCCGCGGGAGGTGGGTCGAAGATCCCGGTCAGCACCTTGACGAGGAGGTAGGCGATCGTCGTCCCGACCAGGGCACCGCCGAGCACGCCGGAGACGACCATCGCGCGTGCCTCGCTTGCCAGGAACCGGCCGCGTTGCCGGGGGGTCGCACCCAGCGCCGCAAGCAGCACCAACGCCCGCCGGCGTTCGACGATGCCGCCCAGCAGTGCCAGCCCGGAGCAGGCCAGGGCGAGTACGACGCCGAACCCGAGCTCGAGCCGGGACAGTCCGGACAGGTCGGTCCCCGCCAGCCCGGAGGCGCTCGTGACCTGGGAGCCCGCGGAGGAGATGTCCTGGACCCGGGCACCCGCCCCGGCGCCGGACAGCCGGGACCGCAGCGCGGCGGCGGTCCCAGCCGGAGTGTTCGACGAGACCAGGAAGGTGCCGACGGCATCCGAGCCGGTCTGCTGGGTCAAGTAGTCGGCGTTGGCCACGATGAAGCTGTCCTTCGGAGCGGTGGGCCACTCGGTGACCTGGCCGAGAACGTGGAAGTCCACCGGACGATAGGCGTGGTCGGCGCCGGTCTGGAGTCGTATCCGGATCAGGTCACCGGCATGCAGCTGGTAGTCGTGCAGCGTCTCCGCGGAGAGCAGGACACCGTCAGGGGTGCTGCGGAGCGAGGCGAGGGCCTTGCCGATCGTGCTGCCGGGGACGAAGGCGTCCTGCAGCGGCGCCACCCGTGCGAAGCTGCCGGCCCGGACGCCGTAGAGGTCCTGGAGATCGGGTCCCACGTAGCCGAACCGGTGCTGCAGGGGTTCGACCGCCCGGACACCGGGTGCCTTCGCGAGCCTTGCAGCGGCCTGCGGGCCGACCGTCGACCCAGGCGGTTCCACGACCGCCACGTCGCTGCCCACCGTGAGGGCCACGTCGAGTCGCGACTGGGCGTCGTAGGTGGAGGTGAAGATGGCTGTGGAGACAGCCAGCCCCAAGGCGACCGCAAGGCCGGCGGCGCCGCGGGCGATCACCCGGCGGCGCTGTCGCAGCGATGCGGCTTCCAGCTCGGGGGCGCCGCCCGTTCCGCCTCGGGCCCACCGTCCCGTACGTCGACCGGTGACCCAGGACGTGACCCGCCAGACCAGGAGCGCGAGTCCGGGCCAGGCGAGGGCAGGCCCGGCCAGCGCGGCGTAGTTGACCTGGGTCTGGGGGATGCCCTCAGGAGCGAGGACCACCTGGTAGCCGCTTCGGGCTGTCAACGCGAACGAGACCGCGGCGCCGGCGAGCAGAAGCACGTCCAGGCCGGCCCGCAACGGCCACGGTGTACCCGTACGAGGGCCGCGGGACGCCTCGGCGGCGACGCCGACCCGGTCACGTCGTAACGCCAGCCCCAGCACGGACCCGGCCTGGGTGGCGAGGGTCAGCACGAGGCCACCGAAGAGCGCGGCCCACGTCCAGCCCCAGTCCAGGGAGGTGCCCACGGGCAGCGCGAGACGTACGGCGAGCTGCGCCAGGGGGACGCCGAGAAGGGCGCCGACCGTGGCGATCGCGACGGATTCGCCGGCCACCATCCGGATGACCTGCGGCACCGACGCCCCCCTCAGCCTGAGCAGCGCGATCTCTCGTCGCCGCCGGTCGGATCGCAGCGCCACGACGAGGCCCGCGACGACGACCGCCAGGGCGAGGCCGGGCAGGCCGAGCAGCAGGAACAGCAGGTTCGCGTAGCTGGCGTCCTCCCCGGCCTGGGTCAGGGCAGTTCCGAGGTTGTCCCCGATCAGGGCACCGCCGGCGACGGCGGCCTGGAGGTGGTTGGCGCGGCCCTGGACCGCGATCGCCGCGGTCTGCGGGTCGCTGGGCAGGCCCCCGTGGGTGAACCCGACGTGCAGCTGGTGGACGACGGTGGTGGGTCCGACCACGGAGGTGAAGACCGCCGGCGGGACGAGGAGGACGTTGTCGGGAGGAGCGCTGACCCCGGCCCCGGGAGCGAGACCGACGACCTGGAAGAAGGAGTCCTCGGCGGGCATGTCGACGATGCCGTCCACGGTCAGGGGACGCACGCCCGTGGCTGTGTGCACCCGGACACGTCCGCCGGGTTCGACGGCGAGGTTGGCGGCAGTCTGCTGGAAGAGCATCGAGCCGGTCGACTTCCCGAGCAGATGACGCAGCTCGCCGGGAAACCTGCGGGCGTAGTCCGGCGAGACCGACACGACGTAGGCCGCGCCGGTGCTGCGGGCGCCCTGGGCTCCGGTCGACTGCAGCGAGCGCACGTGGGCGAACGACACCTGCTCGACGGCTCGAACGTCGGCAAGGCGTCGTACCTGCTTCGCGACGGCCGAGACCTTGCCCTGCGGGGTCACCTGAACCTGCCAGTCGACGGGCACCGAGCTGGCCGCCCGCACGGTGAGGGCGGCATGGCTCCGTGCTACGAAGGCTCCGAGTGAGGCGACGAAGGCGATCGTGAGGGCGATGCTCACCGCGGCGACGACCAGCTCGAGAGGGCGACGCCTGATCAGTCCGATCAACCACCGGGTCGTTCTCATCGTGACCTCACGGTGTCGGTGATGCTGCCGTCGACGACGGCGAGCTGCTGGTCGAACATGGCGGCGAGCTCGGGGTCGTGGCTGGCGAGCACGAGTGCGCCCCCTGTTGACGCGACGCCGTCTCGCAGGGCGAGAGCGACCTCGTGGGCGTGCGCCCGATCGAGTGCGCCGGTGGGTTCATCGGCCAGCACCAGTCGGTGGTCGCCGGCCAGGGCGCGGGCCACGGCGACCCGCTGCTGCTGGCCTCCGGAGAGCTGGGCCGGCAGAGCGTCCGCGAGGTCCGAGGCGGCGACGCTGGCCAAGGCACGCATGGCCGCCCGACGGGCGTCGTCGACGCCGGCACCGCGCAGCCGGAGCGGGAGCGTGACGTTCTGGAGAGCGGAGAGCTCGGGCATGAGGGAGGGGGCCTGGAAGACCATGCCGATCTGACCGCGGCGTACTGCGGCCTGCTGCGCGAGGCCGGGCCAGCTGACGGTGCCGGCCGAAGGGGGGAGCAGGCCCGCCAGGACGAGGAGAAGGGTCGTCTTGCCGCTTCCGGAGCGGCCGGTGAGAGCGACGTGCGAGCCGGCAGCGATCTCGAGGTCGACGTCAGCGAGGATGATGCTGCGGCCGTATCGCACGGCTAGGGCACGTGTCGACACGAGCGCACCATCGGCGCCGCGGTTCATGAGGCACGCCCGTCGACCAGGTGCAGGACCCGGTCGGCAGCCCGTGCGACGCCCGGGGAGTGGGTGACCAGGAGCGTCGCGCCGTCGCTCGGCTGCAGCTTGCGCAGCAGGGTCAGGAGCGCGGACTCCTCAGTGGTGCTCACCTCGGCGGTCGGCTCGTCCGCCAGCAGCAGGCGCGGGCCACCGGCCAGGGCCACCGCCAAGTTGGCCCTGGCGGTCTCTCCCCCCGACAAGGTGGAGGGCCGGGCGCGGGCGCGGTCGGTGAGCTGCACGGACTCCAGCAGGTCGCCGAGCTCGTCCGTGGACGAGGCCGTCGTGCGAAACGACGCCGCCAGCCGGAGATTCTCGAGGACGTCGAGGTGCTCGACCAGACCGCTGGTCTGGGTCAGGACCCCGATGAGCTCGCCGCGCACTCGTGCCTGGCAGCTCGGGGTCTCGTGGCTCAGCTGCCGTCCGGCCACGTGGACGGATCCGCCGTCCGGGTCGTCGAGCCCGGCGAGGAGGTTGAGCAGCGTGGACTTGCCCGACCCCGACGGGCCGACCACGGCGACGAGCTCACCCGGCACCATCGTGACCGAGACGTCCCGTAGCGCCGCGACCTCCTCCCCGCCGCGACGGAAGAAGCGGTGCAGCCCGTGGGCTTCGAGCACCTTCGCGGTGCCACGGATCGGGCTCATCGGATGTTGAGGCTGCGGGACATGGTCCGGTAGGCGTCGACGTTGTCCGCCCCGACGGGTCCGTAGAGATCCATCCGGACCAGGCGGCCCGCCCGGAAGATCAGGTACTCCTCCACCTCGTCCCGGTAGACCTTGCCGGTGACCGGGTCGGGATGGGAGTTGCGGCGGAAGACGAGGTGCACACCCCGGCCGCCGGGGACGGTGACGGCGGTGATGTCGCGCAGCTGGAAGGCGGGGACGGACTTCCGCAGCCGGGGCACGTCGGTGGAGCGGGCGCTCGAGACCGTGGGGGCCCGCGAGGCTCGGAGGCTGTCGGCGCTCACGCCGTTGAGCTTGTCGGTGAACCGCACCCGGGTGCCGTTCCCGGTCTGAGCCCAACCCTCTGGATGGGTGAAGGCGTAGCCACCGGGCTTGTTCGTGTACCTCACGAACGCCAGGTTGTCCGGGATGTCACCGGGAGGGTTGCTCTCAACCGGTACCGGCGCCACCGGCTTCGCCCCGGCGGTCGAGCTCGACGGGGACGCGGGCGTCGATGAGGGTGTCGACACCGGGGGCGTTGCGGGGGCGCTTGCGGAGGGCTTCGAGGTCGCACCTGCGCCCGAGCCGTTGCTGCCGGTAGCGCTGCATGCGCTCATGCCGCCCAGGGCGGAGATCGACACGGCCAGGACCAGCAGCCGCCTGGACGTCAGGGCTTCGGAGAGCTTCATACGCACAGCGTGGAGACCGCTCGATGAGACCAGCATGAGAGCGCCGGACGGCCGACCGAGTACACATGTCCGGTGGGCATCGAGTCACCGCTGTTGCTGGCGTTGGATCTGACGGGCACGTTCGCGTTCGCGCTCAACGGCGCCCTGGTCGCCATCCGGCTGGCACGGCTCGACGTCGTCGGCGTGCTCACGCTGGGCATGGTGACCGCTCTGGGCGGCGGGGTCGTACGCGACGTCCTCATCGAGGCGCTGCCGCCCGCGACCTTCACCGACTGGCGCTACCTGGCCGTCGCGGCGGTCGGAAGCCTCGTCGCGTTCGTGTTCGGCCGGCGGTTGGACCGGTTGGCGGGAACGATCCTGGTGCTGGACGCGGCGGGTCTGAGCCTGTTCGCGGTCAGCGGGGCGAGCAAGGCCCTGGACTTCGGCATGGGACCCGCGCAGGCCGTGATCCTCGGCGCGGTCACCGCGGTAGGCGGCGGGACCATCCGCGACGTCCTGATCCGCCGGATACCGGTCGTGCTCCGAAGCGAGCTGTACGCCATCCCCGCACTGGCAGCAGCCCTCACCGTCGTGATCACCGACCGGAGCGGGGTGTACGGCGTCGGGGCCGCGGTGAGCGCGGCCGTGCTCTGCTTCGGGATCCGGCTGCTGGGCGTCCGCTTCGGTCTCCATGCTCCCGGTCCGCCGGGCACGAGCCGGGACTGAGTCGCGCTGCCGACCGAACTGTTGCGGGTGCGGGGATGACGCCGGACGGCTTGTTCGCGACCCGACGCGCTGCCACGATGGCAGCGGCGCCTCCCGGCCTGCGGCGGCCATGTCCAGCTGACCGTGTCCATGAGAAGGACTCGCTGCTCTGATGCGCACCATCCTCACCGTTCTCAGCTGCTGCGCCGTCCTGGCCCTGACCGCCTGCTCGACCGGTGCCGACGTAGGCGCTTCCCCCGGCGGCGACTCCGCGTCCAGCACCGGCGCGGACGGCTCGATGCCGACCATCGACATCACGGTCGTCGGAAACCGGATCACCCCGAACGGCGAGCGTCTCAAGGTCGGTGTCGGCCAGCCGGTCACCCTGCGCCTCGTCTCCGACCGTGCCGGTGAGCTGCACGTCCATTCCGACCCCGAGCAGCACCTCGAGTTCCACAAGGGCCGCTCCACCCTCAAGCTCACCATCGAGCGGCCCGGGGTCATCGACGTCGAGGAGCACGACACCGGCGTGGTTGTCGTCCAGCTGCAGGTGAGCTGACCGATGGTCTCCGCACACGGGATCGGTGGAGCCCAGGACCTCCCCATCCCTGCCGGCCTCGCCGTTGCCGGCGCGATGGCTGCCCTGGTGGTCTCGTTTCTCGTGCTGGCCGTGGCATGGCGTGCGCCTCGGTTCGATGCCACATTGGGAGGCCGCCCCGTCCAGCCATGGCTGCACAGCGTCATCACCTCACCCGTGTCCGGGTGGGCGGTCCGCGGGATCGCGTTCGCCTTCTTCGCTTACGTGCTGTGGGCCGCGCTCGCCGGGCCCGACTCGGTGACGAACCCGACGTTCGGAGTGGTCTACGTCTGGTTGTGGGTCGGCATCGTGCCCGCCTCGCTGCTGTTCGGCCCGTTCTACCGCTCGACTTCCCCACTCAGGACCCTGCACCTGCTCGTGACCAGGGTGAGCGGCCGTGATCCCGACCGGGGTGCCGAGTTGCTGCCTGGCTGGCTCGGCTACTGGCCGGCGGCGGTCGGCCTGTTCGCGTTCGTCTGGCTGGAGCTGGTCTCCACGCACGGGACGGAACTGGCGGTGGTGCGGCTGTGGTTCGCGGTCTATGCCGCGGTCATGCTCATCGGCACGGCGGTCTTCGGTTCGGAATGGTTCGCACGCGCCGACCCGTTCGAGGTGTACTCAGCATTGGTTGGACACCTCGCCGTGATCGGCCGTCGCGAGGACGGCACCCTGGTGTGGCGCAGCCCGCTGGCGAACCTGGACGGTGTACGAGTGCGGCCGGGACTGGTCGCGGTCGTTTCGGTCCTGCTCGGCAGCACCGCGTTCGACAGCTTCCGGGACTCGAACCGATGGTTGCAGATCAGCCAGGGCACGGGAATGAACCTCGAGCTGCTGAACACGGCCATGATGATCGCGATCATCATGGCTGTGGGTGTCTCCTTCGCGGCCGCGACGATGACGACCGGCGTTGACGGCCCCGACCGACGACGAGCGCTACCGAATCGGTTCGCCCACTCGATGGTGCCGATCGTCGTTGGTTACCTGGTCGCGCACTACCTGTCGTTCTTCGTCGAGACCGGCCAGCAGACGCTGATCGAGCTCAGTGACCCCATGCGGACCGGTGCGGACCTGCTGGGGACCGGCGACTTGGCGACCGGCTACTGGCTCTCCTCGCACCCCGGCACGTTGGCGACCGTCAAGGTGTTGGCGATCGTGACCGGACACGTCCTCGGGGTCATCGCCGCCCACGACCGGGCGCTTAAGCTGCTGCCGCTGCGGCATCAGCTGAGGGGCCAGCTCCCGCTGTTGGCGGTGATGGTGTGCTACACCGCCGCCGGCCTCTACTTGCTGTTCGGCGCCTGACCTCGACCTCCCCCGTCACCACCGGCGGGAGTTACACTTCGAAGAGAACGTCGCCCCGGCCCCCGGTGACCGCAGTCGAATGATCGACGCGCGAGGGGGAGCGGTGGAGATGTCATCGTCGACAGGGGCCGAGGGATCGGATCCGCCGGCACCCGAGGGGTCGCTCGAGACCGGGGTGCGGATCGACAAGCTGGCCGTCGTGCTGGCCGAGTTCGCGGAGCGCCTGGTGCAGGGCTTCCGTGTGCAGGAGATCCTCGACCACCTCGTGCAACGGATCGTCGACGTGCTTCCCATCACGGGAGCCGGCGTGATGCTGATGGGGCCGGCGAGCGAGCTGCACTTCGCGGCTGCGTCGAACGAGACGATCCTCCAGATGGAGACCCTCCAGAACGAGCTCGGTGAGGGTCCGTGCCTGGAGGCCTACCGCACCGGTGAGCCCGTCGGGATCGCCGACCTCGCGCGCGACAGCCGGTTCCCCCACTTCTGCGAGCGCGCGAGCGATGCCGGCCTTGCCGCGGTCTTCACGTTCCCGATGAGCATCAACGGAAGGCGGTTCGGGGCGCTGGACCTCTACCGCGACCAAGCGGGCGGTCTCGAGGGTCCGGCGATGGAGGCGGCCCAGGTGCTGGCCAACGTCGCGGCCGCCTACCTGCACTACGCGCACGACCGTGCCGAGACCGCCGACGTCCTCGACCTGATGCGGCAGCGTAGCCTGCACGATCCGCTCACCGGCCTCCCGAACCGCACCCTGCTCCGGGAGCGGCTCGAGCAGGCCGTCGCGCGCACGACCCGCAGCGGCAGGCTGGTCGCGGTCCTCTTCATCGACCTGGACCGCTTCAAGGCCGTCAACGACGACCACGGACACCACGTCGGTGACCAGGTCCTGATCGCAGTGGGTGACCGGATCGCCAAGATCCTTCGGTCCGGTGAGACCGTGGCCCGCCTCGCCGGGGACGAGTTCGTGGTCGTCTGTGAGGACCTCGCGCGCCCCGAACAGGCGCAACGGATCGCCGACAAGGTCGCACACACCCTCGCCGTTCCGTTCGTGGTCGAGGGGATCACCCTGCCGTTGACCGCCAGCATCGGGGTGGCGTACTGCGGTCCGGGAGAGGCGCTGCCGGAGACGCTGATCCGCGACGCGGACCTCGCGATGTACCAGGCCAAGGAGGCCGGCGGAGGCCGGCACCGCCTGGTCGACCCCGCTCAGGAGATCCGTGGAGTCGCCGAGCATCGCGTCGTCCTCACGCAGGACCTGCGCCGGGCGCTCGCGGACCACGACCTCCGGCTCGCCTACCAGCCGATCGTGGCCACCTCGAGCAAGGTCCTGGACGGGGTCGAGGCACTGCTGCGATGGCGGCACCCCCGGCTCGGCTGGGTACCACCCGAGTCCGTGGTGCGCGTAGCCGAGGCGAGCGGTCTCATCCTGCCCCTCGGCGAGTGGGTTCTGGAACAAGCGTGCCGGGACCTGCGGCGGTGGCAGCGGACCTACCGTGCCGCTCCCTCCTTCGTGACGGTCAACGTCTCCGCGCTGCAGCTGATGACACCCGGCTTCGACGAGACGGTGGAGCAGGTCCTGCGCTCGACGGGTGTGGACCCGGCAAGCCTGTTCCTCGAGGTCACCGAGACGGTCTTCCTCGAGAACGGGCCCCGCGCGCTCTCGGCGCTCAAGCGGGTGAGCAGTCTCGGTGTGGGCATCACCCTCGATGACTTCGGCACCGGCTACTCCTCGCTGAACTACCTGCGCCGGTTCCCCTTCGACATCGTGAAGGTGGATCGGGTCTTCGCCCAGAACGTGCACACCGACCCGTCGACCCGCACCATCGTGGCGGCCGTCATCGACCTGGCCCACGGCCTCGGACTGAGCGTGGTCGCCGAAGGCGTCGAGACCCCCGAGCAGCTCGCCGAGCTCGAGCGCCTCGGCGCGGATCGCGTGCAGGGCTTCTACCTCGGCCGACCCCAGCTGCGGGACGACTTCGACAGGTCCCTGAGCAAGGCGATGAGCGGCGGCCCTCTCCACCTGCCGGTCCGGGTCTCGGCCGACTACGGCTGAGTCGCGCCCGGATCCCCGGAGCCGTCAGGGGGAAGAACGGGTCGCCAACCGGCCAGCAGCGCACGCACCTGCGATGAGGGGACCGGTCGCGCGAGCAGGTACCCCTGAGCGAAGTCGCAGCCGAGCTCGGCGACCCGGGCATGCTGTGCGGGGGTCTCCACGCCCTCGGCGCACACCTGGAGACCGAAGGCGCGACCGAGCCCCACCACCGCCTCGATGACGGCCTCGCCGCGGGTGCCCTCGCCGAGGAAGGACCGGTCGATCTTGAGCACGTCGACGACCGGGAAGCGCTGCAGGTAGCTCAGCGAGCTGTAGCCGGTCCCGAAGTCGTCGATCAACAGGGTCACGCCGGCGTCCCGAAGCCGGCTGAGGTTGTCCTGCGTCGTCTTGTCCTCGTCGACGTACACCGACTCGGTGATCTCGAGCCCGAGCAGGGACGCCGGCAGGCCGCCCTCCTCCAGGGTCGACATGACCTGCTCCAGGTAGGTCCGACTGCGCAGCTCGTGCGCGCTCGCGTTCACCCGCACCCCCACCCCGGCGACGTCCTGCCAGGCGACCGCCTGCTGCACGGCCCTGCGCAGCACGAGCGCCCCCAGCTCTCCGATGAGCCCGGTCTCCTCCGCGACGGGGATGAAGACATCGGGTGGGATCGACCGGCCGGAGTCGTCGGTCCACCGCGCGAGCGCCTCGGCTGCGATCACCCTGCCGGAGGCGAGGTCCACGATGGGTTGGTAGGCCAGCTCGAGTCCGTCCTTGCGGACCGCCGCTCGCAGGTCGCCGGCGAGGTTGATCCGGCCGAGCACGTCTCCTCGCATCGCCTCGTCGAAGACCCGGTAGGTGCCGGGGCGGTCGCGCTTGGCGCGATACATGGCCATGTCGGCCTCACTGAGCATCGCCGCCGTGCTGCCCTCTCCGCCCACGCTGAGGGCGACACCGATGCTCGCAGAGAGGCTGAGGCGATGCCCGCCCACCTCGACCGTGTGTCCACAGGCCTCGAGCAGCGCCTCGGTCACGAAGGCGACCTCTTCGTCGGTCGCCACGTCCTCGCAGACCACGACGAACTCGTCGCCGCCGAGCCGGGCCACCGTGTCCCCGTCGCGTACGACGCCGGTCAGCCGCCCCGCCAGCTCGCTCAGCATCTCGTCGCCGCTGCCGTGACCGAGCCCGTCGTTGACCGACTTGAAGTCGTCGATGTCGAGCAGCAGCACTGCCAGCATCGACCCGGTGCGAGCCGAGCGTGCAAGGGCGTGGTCGACACGGTCGAGCACGAGCGCACGGTTCGGCAGACCGGTCAGAGGGTCGTGCAGTGCCTGGTGCTGCAACCGTGTCTCGAGCTCGTCGCGGGCCACCGCGGCGCCCAGTGTGCTGGCCACGGACTCGACGAAGGCGACGTCGTCCTCGTTCCAGTGCCGAGGTTCCCGGCTCAGCGCACCGATGACACCCCAGGGCCGGTCGGCTCCGGGGATCGGGCAACCTAGCACCCCTCGGGCGCCGAACTGCAGAGTGGGCGCCTGACTCACCGACCATCCCTCGCTCAAGAGGTCGTCGGCCACGACGATCGCGTTGCGGCGCAGCACCCTCCCCGCGAGGGTGTCGTCGCCGACCTCGATGGTGGCTCCGGTGAGCGTGGGGTCCGACGAGGCCACCAGCTGCGCGCTCGTCCCTCCCGCGACGGAGTGCATCACCCCCGCGACCAAGGTGCGGTACCTCGCAGCGACCAGCCGAACCGCCTCCTCGAGCAGCTCAGCCAGGGGACGGGTGAGCGCCAGACGGCCCAGTTCGGCGACCGCACGCTGCTCCTGGACCCGCAGGGTCATGGCGTTCTCGACCGCGGCTCGTCCACGCAGGTCGCGCTGCACCGTGGCCAACGCCAGCGGCTGACCGTCGGACCGGGTGACCAGGAACGAGTTGACCGAGACCGGGATCGACTCTCCCGTCCGGAAGTGCTGGAGGAAGCTCTCCCCCTCCCAGGAGCCGGTCGCGCGAACCGCCTCCTCGATGTCCTGGGAACGGGCCAGTCCCTCGGCGGTGAAGTAGTCGGCCGTGGGCCGTCCCAGGGACTCCTCGTCGGTCTCCAGCCCGACGAGACGGCGGCCGGCCTGGTTGAGGTAGGTGACGGTGCCCTCGAGGTCGGCCACCGCGATGAAGTCCTTCGACAGCTCGATGAGCGCGACGAACTGCTCGTTCAACGACTCCTTCGACGTCAGCGCCCGCTGGACGTCGCCCTCGTCGGCGAAGGTGAGCACCGTGACGGCACCGCTGACGCCCCCGTCCTCGGCCACCACCGGCCGACCGGTCACCAGCCAGGGACGGCCGTTCAGGGTGACCCTCTCCGCCACCGCCTCGCCCGCCAGTGCCCGACGGAGCAGCGAGAGGGTGGTGGCGTCGGGGAGGAGGTCGCCCAACGAGCGGCCGACCCAGTCCTCGCGCCGGTAGCCCAAAGGTCCTAGGAGGGCACCCTCCAGCGACAGGACCCGCTCGTCGACGTCGATGCGACCGATGACCACTGGGGCGTGAGCGAGCAGCAGTGCGGACGTGACCTCGGTCGAGGTCACGGGAGCCGCTCTGCCGGCCTCGCCCCGAGATGGCACCCTGCCAGCCTCCTCGGCCGGTCCGGCCCCCGCAACCGGAACGGTCATATCGGCGGCGACCTCTAGATCCAGCGACGGAACCAGATGCGCTCGAGCCACTCCGGGGTCGTGATCAGCTGCCCGGTGTAAATCGGCCAGAACCACGCGAAGTTGAGGACCACCAGCACGACGAAGGCGCCGCCGAGGGCGGTTCCCCACATCCGGCGCCGGTACGACGCCCGGGGGCCGCCCATCATCGTGCCGAGACAGAGCACGATCGCCAGCACCGTGAACGGGAGCAGCGCGATCGCGTAGTAGGAGAAGATCGGCCGGTCGTCGTTCGGGATCCACGGCAGCCACGACGCGAGGACGCCGAGAACGGCGACGCCGAAGCGCCAGTCCCGTCTGCCGATCCAGGCGTAGACGGCGTACACCAGCGCCAGCACCCCGCCCCACCACAAGGCGGGCGTGCCGAGCAGCAGCTCCTGTCGCAGGCACGTGCTGTCGGCCGGGGCCGTGCACCCCTGCTGCCCGGGCTTGATGCCCAGGTCGGCCTCGACGCCCACCGGTCGGTTCAGCAGGAGCCAGCCCTGGGGCTTCGACTGGTACGTGTGGGTGGCGTCGTCGAGGAACTTGGTGTGGAAGGCGTAGACGTCCTGGTGGTAGTGCCACAGCGAGCGCAGCGACTGCCAGGTCTCGGCGAGGAACCCGTGCGCGTCGTGCTTGATGTAGGACCCCCAGTAGGGCCCGTACTGCGTGTGGGAGAACGCCTGCTCGTAGCGTCCGGCGTGCATCAGCCACCCCGTCCAGGACAGGACGTAGACCACCAGCGCGACCAGGACCAGGTAGCCGAACGCCG
The DNA here is from genome assembly GCA_963810435.1 of uncultured Actinomycetota bacterium. Classification (GTDB taxonomy): domain Bacteria; phylum Actinomycetota; class Actinomycetes; order Propionibacteriales; family Nocardioidaceae; genus Nocardioides_B. Next base: position 161,330 of record CAWENL010000003.1, on the reverse strand, counting down.
GCAGCGCATCGACGACCAGCGAGCGCAGCCGTGCCCGGCGGACCCCGAGGGAGCGGCGGGCACCTGCGTCCCACATCCACACCAGCAGCCCGAACACGACCAGCGGGTAGACGGCGTTCCACTTGCTGGCCAAAGCCAGTCCGAACATGAGTCCGGCCGCGAGCCGCCACGGCCGCCACAGCAGGCCGCGCACCGGACCCCACTCGCCGGCGGCCGCCTGGTACCCGGACGGCACCAGCCGCGCCATCCGGAGCCGGCCCCAGTCCCGGTCGGCGACCAGGCACGAGACGGCGCAGAGCAGGAAGAAGGCCAAGAAGATGTCGAGCAGCGCCAGCCGGGACAGCACGAACTCGAGGCCGTCGAAGCACAGCAGCAGCCCCGCGACCACGCCCAGCATCGTCGAGCCGGTGAGCCGCCGGGCCAGCCGGACCATCACTGCGACCATCAGCGTGCCGATGACGGCCGAGGCCACTCGCCAGCCCGCCGGGTCCATCCCGAACAGGTGCTCGCCTAGCCCGATCAGCCACTTCCCGAGCTCGGGATGCACGATCATGCTCGGCTGGTCGGTCCACAGCCGGTGCAGGTCCCCGGCCAGGATCTTGTCGTCGGCCTTGTCGACGTACCCGGTGACGTAGCCGTGGTGCCACAGCGACCAGGCGTCCTTGGCGTAGTAGGTCTCGTCGAAGAGGAACGCGTGTGGCGTCCCGAGGTGCCAGAGCCGCAGAAACCCGGCCAGCAGGGTGACCGCGGCGGTGCCCACCCAGCCGGCGAACCGGTCGTCGTCGCGCAGCAGCGGTGCCAGCCGGCGTCTCGCGCTCGGGACCACGCGCTCGTCGGCGGTGCGCGAGAGACCCGCGGTGCGGCGGCGAGCCTGCTGGGCGGTCGTCACGCGGCAACTGTACGGAGGCACCACGCACGCATGGACCCGTGCGACCCGGCGGCGGGTTGCGGGCTGCGATGATCGGCCGGTGACCGACGACAGCGGTGTCCTCGTGCTGGCGGCGACGCCGATCGGCCGGGTGGGGGACGCCCCGCGGCGACTCGCCGAGGAGCTGGCCACCGCGGACGTGGTGGCGGCCGAGGACACCCGTCGGCTCAAGCGGCTCTGCTCGGACCTCGGCGTCACCCTCGGCGGGCGGGTGGTCTCCTACTTCGAGGGCAACGAGGCCGCGCGCACCCCGGCGCTCGTCGAGGCGCTCGTGGCCGGCGAGCGGGTGCTGCTGGTGACCGACGCGGGCATGCCGTCGGTCAGCGACCCCGGTTTCCGGCTGGTCGCGGCCGCGGTGGAGCGCGACATCGTGGTCACGGCGGTTCCCGGCCCCTCGGCGGTGCTGACCGCCCTCGCGGTCTCCGGGCTGCCAGTGGACCGCTTCTGCTTCGAGGGCTTCCTGCCGCGCAAGGCCGGCGAGCGGCGTCGGCGGCTCGCAACGCTGGTCGACGAGCAGCGCACGATGGTCTTCTTCGAGGCCCCGCACCGTACGGCGGCCACGCTGGGCGCGATGGCCGAGGCGTTCGGCGGCGACCGCCGCGCCGCGGTCTGCCGCGAGCTGACCAAGACCCATGAGGAGGTACGCCGCGGTGGCCTCCTCGAGCTCGTCGACTGGGCTGCCGCCGGGGTCCGCGGCGAGGTCACGGTGGTGGTCGAGGGCGCCCCGGGTGTGTCCAGCGTCCCGACCGACCCCGACACGCTCGCCGACCGGGTCGCCGAGCTGGAGCAGACCGGCACCGCGAGGAAGGCGGCCATCGTCGAGGTGGCGCGGGCGGCGGGGGTCCCCAAGCGGGTCGTCTTCGACTCCGTCGTACGCCGCAAGGGGAGTGGAACCGCGTGACCGGCCCGACCCGCGCCCGCCCCGGCGGGGACCGCGACCGAGCCCGGCCCCCAGCGCCCGAGCCGCTTCCGCACCCGGTCGTCGACAACCACTGCCACCTCGACATCGCCGACGGGCCGGCCGACGCCTGGCTGGCGACCGAGGACGCGGTCGCCGCGGCCGTGGCCGTCAACGTCACCCGGATCGTGCAGATCGGGTGCGACCTGGCCGGGGCCCGGTGGGCGGTGGAGGCGGCGACCGCGCACCGCGCGCTGGTCGCCGGGGTCGCACTCCACCCCAACGAGGCGCCGGTGCTCGACGGGCGGGGGCGCCTCGACGAGGCGCTCGACGAGATCGAGCGGCTGGCGGGGTCGAGCGAACGGGTGCGCGCCGTGGGGGAGACGGGGCTCGACTACTTCCGCACGGGGGACGAGGGTCGGCCGGCCCAGCAGGAGTCGTTCCGGCGCCACATCGACCTCGCGACCCGGCTGGACCGCACGCTGGTCATCCACGACCGCGACGCGCACGAGGACGTGCTGCGGATCCTCGACCAGGAGGGCGTCCCGGACCGGGTCGTGATGCACTGCTTCTCCGGGGACGTCGACTTCGCGCGTGCCTGCCTGGACCGCGGTGCGTGGCTGTCGTTCGCGGGCACGGTGACGTTCAAGAACGCCGAGCCGCTGCGCGAGGCACTGCGCCTGGTGCCGCGGGACCGGGTGCTGGTGGAGACCGACGCGCCGTACCTGACCCCGACGCCGTACCGCGGACGGCCCAACGCCTCCTACCTGGTGCCGCTCACGGTGCGGGCGATGGCGCAGACCCGAGGCGACGACCTGGCCGAGCTGTGTGCCGCGGTCGACGCCAACACGGAGGCGGCCTTCGGAGGTGCCTGGTAGCACGCCCGGGCTACCCCGGGTAGCCCGACGTGACTAGGCCGGACCCCCGGAAATCGTGATCCGACCCACGTGCCACGGGGGCAAAACGGACATAACTGGCCAGATCATTTGGCGTGGGCGCTGGGCTTCCGTATGGTCATGTGCTTGTTGGCCGGGAGCGGGGAAGCTCTCGGGCGGCACCCACGGGGCCCTCATCGAACCAGTCCGGTGCACCACCGGAACAGTCCGCCGAGGGCCGTTGTGTTGTATCGGCCCACGAGGCCGGGGCGGCGCGGTGGGTGTGCGGCTCCGACTCGATCCCCGCGGCCCGGAACACACGATCATGGGAGAACTGTGCCCTCCGCAGTCGCCACACTGACCAAGAGCAAGGCCCTCCTCGCCGTCCTCGTCGGCGCCGTCGTCCTGGCTGTCGTAGCCACGGGCGTCGGGTACGCCGCGATGAGCAAGACCGTGACCCTCTCGGTCGACGGGAAGAGCCAGACCGTGCACACCTTCGACGACCAGGTCTCCGACGTGCTGGCCGGCCAGGGCATCTCCCTCGGCAAGCACGACGCCGTCGCCCCCGGGAAGAACTCCACGGTGGCGGACGGGCAGACCATCGCGGTGAAGTACGGCCGACCCCTCGACGTGAAGGTGGACGGCAAGTCCGACCGCTACTGGGTGACCGCCCGCAACGTCTCCTCGGCGCTCGACCAGCTCGGCCTCCACTTCGGCAGCGCCGACCTGTCGGCCAGCCGTGGTGCGACGATCAGCCGCTCCGGGATGTCGCTCGGCGTGGTCACACCGAAGACCGTCGTGGTCAAGATCGCCGGCGCCAAGAAGCGCAAGACCACCGTGACCGCCCTGAACGTCAAGGGCGCCCTCCGGGACCTGGGCGTCCACCCCGACGGCAACGACAAGGTCAAGCCCGGGCTGAACAGCAAGATCGCCGACGGCGACCGCCTGACGTTCACCAAGGTGCGCGTCGTCAAGCGCAAGACCGTCCAGTCGGTCGGGTTCTCCACGGTCAAGAAGGCCGATGCGGGCATGTACGACGACCAGACCAAGACCATCCGCTCCGGCCGCGACGGCCGCCGTGCCGTGGTCTACAAGGTCACCCTCCACAACGGTGAGCCCACCAAGCGCACGGCGCTCTCGAGCCGCATGCTGCGCCAGCCGGTCTCCGCGGTGGTCCGCTACGGGACCAAGAACCGTCCGGCACCGGCACCGACGGCGAACTTCGCCGGCGGCTCGAGCATCTGGGACCGCATCGCCCAGTGCGAGTCCGGCGGCAACTGGTCGATCAACACCGGGAACGGCTACTACGGCGGCCTGCAGTTCGACCTGCAGACCTGGCACGCCTACGGCGGCTCCGGTCGCCCGGACCAGAACTCCCGCGAGGCGCAGATCGCCGTCGCGGAGCGGGTCGCTGCCGCACGGGGCGGCTACGGCGCCTGGCCCGTGTGCGGTTCCTGAGGTCGACGCCCACTGACCGTGCCGCCCCACGGGCCGCCGATAGGGTCGTCCCGTGACGCACGACCAGACCGACTCCTCCGCCGGTCCGAGATTCCTCGGACCGGCGGAGGTGCGTCTGATGGCCGACCGGCTCGGCCTGCGGCCCGCCAAGCACCGGGGCCAGAACTTCGTCATCGACCCGAACACCGTGCGCCGCATCGTGCGAGCCTCCGGTGTCGGTCCCGATGACGTCGTCCTCGAGGTAGGACCCGGTCTCGGCTCGCTCACGCTCGCTCTGCTCGGCACGGCCGCGCGAGTGGTGGCGGTGGAGGTCGACCCGCTGCTGGCGGCCGCGCTCCCGGCGACGATCGCGTCGTACGCTCCGGACCAGGCGCACCGCCTCGAGGTGGTGCAGGCCGACGCCCTGCGGGTCACCGCGCTGCCCGGCCCGGCCCCGACGGCGATGGTGGCGAACCTGCCCTACAACGTCTCGGTTCCGGTGCTGCTGCACCTGATGGCCCTGCTGCCGTCGCTGCGTCACGGCCTGGTGATGGTGCAGGCGGAGGTCGCCGACCGGCTGGCCGCCGCCCCGGGCTCTCGGACGTACGGCGTCCCGTCGGTGAAGGCCGCCTGGTTCGCCGACGTACGACGTGCCGGATCGGTGGGTCGCTCGGTGTTCTGGCCTGCCCCGAACGTCGACTCCGGGCTGGTGGCCTGGACCCACCGCGCGCCTCCGGCGACCACGGTGTCTCGCGAGCAGGTGTTCCGTGTGGTCGACGCCGCGTTCGCCCAGCGTCGCAAGACGATGCGCTCGACGATCAAGGAGCTGGCCGGGTCGGCCGCGGCGGCCGAGGCCGCGCTGCGGGGCGCCGGGATCGACCCCATGGCCCGCGGCGAGTCGCTCACCGTGGACCAGTTCACCCGGGTGGCCGAGCGGCTGGCGGGCGCGTGAGGCCAAGCACGGTGAGCGGCGCCTCCGTGGTGGTGTCCGCCCCCGCCAAGATCAACCTCTGCCTCGGGGTCGGCCCGGTGCGCCCGGACGGCTACCACGCGCTGGCCACCGTCTACCAGGCGATCGGGCTCTACGACCAGGTCACGGTTCGCGACGGCGCGGACGAGGGCGACGGCGTCACCGTCGAGGTGCGGGCCGAGGCGCGGCTGTCGGTCGACGGTGTGCCGACCGACGAGACCAACATCGTCGTCCGCGCCGCCCGGCTGCTCGCCCGCCACCATGACGTCGAGCGCAGCGTCGAGATCGTCATCAGGAAGGGGATCCCGGTCGCGGGCGGCATGGCCGGTGGCAGCGCCGACGGGGCAGCGGCGCTGGTCGCCTGCGACGCGTTGTGGGAGCTGCACACACCGAAGGAGGAGCTGGTCGAGCTCGCGGCCGAGCTCGGCAGCGACGTGCCCTTCGCCCTGGTGGGCGGCACCGCGATCGGCTCCGGTCGCGGCGAGGTCGTGACGCCGCTGATGGCCCGCGGGGAGTACTGGTGGGTCGTGCTGGAGTCGGCGCACGGCCTGTCCACTCCCGCGGTCTACCGCGAGTTCGACGCGTTGCACGACGGTCGCCCGATCGGGGCGCCCGAGATCCCCGACGCGCTGATGCAGGCACTGGTGGGCCATGACGTCGCCGACCTCGGCGGGGCGCTCTCCAACGACCTCCAGGCGGCTGCGCTGCGGCTGCGCCCCGAGCTGGAGGCCGCCCTCGCGCGGGGGAAGCTGGAGTCGGCGCACGGTGCGATCCTGTCGGGCTCCGGGCCCAGCTGCCTGTTCCTGTGCGAGGGACGCTCGCACGCGACCCAGGTGGCCGGCGCCCTGCGCGATCAGGGGCTCGGGCCGGTCTCGTTCGCCCCTGGACCGGTGCACGGCGCCCGCGTGGTCGCCCGGTCCTTCCCCGAGGGCGGCTGAGGTGGTGGTGCCCAACCTCGTGAACCTCGAGCGCGTCAGCAAGGCGTACGGCGTCCGGCCGCTGCTGTCCGAGGTCAGCCTCGGCGTCGGCGCCCGGGAGCGGATCGGTGTCGTGGGCCGCAACGGGGACGGGAAGACCACCTTGTTGAGGCTCCTCGGGGGTCTCGAGGAGCCGGACGCCGGGCGGGTCTCGCGCAACCGTGGGCTGCGCCTCGGCTTCCTGGCCCAGGGCGACGAGCTCGACGCTGCCGCCACGGTCCGTGAGGTGGTGCTGCGGGGCCGCGCGGACCACGAGTGGGCCGCGGACCCGGTCACCCGCGAGGTGGTGCAGGAGCTGCTGGCCGACGTCTCTCTCGACCGGGTCGTCCTGGGCCTCTCCGGTGGCGAGCGACGACGGTGCTCGCTGTCGCAGCTGCTGCTCGGCGACCACGACCTGATCGTGCTCGACGAGCCGACGAACCACCTCGACGTCGAGGCCGTCGCCTGGCTCGCCGGGCATCTCGCGCGTCGTACGGCCGCGCTGGTGGTGGTCACCCACGACCGGTGGTTCCTCGACGAGGTCTGCTCCAGGACCTGGGAGGTCCACGACGGCGTCGTCGACGTCTACGACGGGGGCTACGCCGCGTTCGTGCTGGCCAAGGCGGAGCGCCAGCGGCAGGCCGCCGCGAGCGAGGCGCGGCGTCGCAACCTGGTCAGGAAGGAGCTGGCGTGGCTGCGGCGCGGGCCACCGGCGCGCACCTCGAAGCCGCAGTTCCGCATCGACGCGGCCACCAGCCTGATCGAGGACGAGCCACCGCCCCGCGACCGGTTGGAGCTGCAGCGCTTCGCCACCCAGCGGCTCGGCAAGGACGTCGTCGACGTCGAGGACGCCGACCTGGTGCGCGGGGACAGGACGCTGCTGCGCCACGCGACGTGGCGGCTCGGGCCGGGCGACCGGGTCGGCCTGGTCGGCGTCAACGGGTCCGGCAAGACCTCGGTGCTGCGGCTGCTGGCCGGCGAGCTGACCCCGACCGTCGGGCGGGTGAAGCGGGGCCGGACGGTCTCGCTCCAGCACCTCACGCAGGACCCTTCAGACGGGGGCGGCTCCCCGGCACCCGAGGACCGGGACGCGCGAGTGCTCGACTCGGTGGAGAGCGTGCGCCGCGTCACCACCACGGCCGACGGCGAGATCACCGCGAGCTCGCTGCTGGAGCGGTTCGGCTTCACCGGCGACCGGCTCACCGCGCGGATCGACGACCTGTCCGGCGGCGAGCGCCGACGGTTCCAGCTGCTGCGGCTGCTGCTCGGTGAGCCCAACGTGCTGCTGCTCGACGAGCCCACCAACGACCTCGACATCGAGACGCTCAACGTCCTCGAGGACTTCCTCGACGGCTGGCCCGGGACGCTGGTGGTGGTCTCCCACGACCGCTACTTCCTGGAGCGGGTCACCGACTCGACGTGGGCGCTGCTCGGCGACGGGCAGATCTCCCTGCTGCCGCGCGGGGTGGAGGAGTACCTCGAGCGTCGCGCAACCTCCCTCGCCGAGGCGTCTCGTTCTGCGGCCCCGGACCCCGTCGAGGCGTCTGGTTCTGCGGTCTCACCGGCGCAGCAACGAGAGGCGCGCAAGACCGTCACCCGCGTGGAGCGGCAGCTGGCCCGGCTCAGCGGGCAGCAGGCCGCGTTGCACGCGGAGATGGTGGAGCACGCCTCCGACCACGTCCGGCTGGCCGAGGTCGACGTACGCCTCCGCGAGCTGACCGCTCAGAAGGCGGCCCTCGAGGAGGAGTGGCTCGAGGCCGCCGCCCTCCTCGACTAACCCCCCACCCCCACCCACCCAACCGGGGTAGTCCGTGACGAAAAGCAGCAGTTTCGGGGGCGAAACTGCTGCTTTTCGTCACGGACTACCCCGGTTGGGGTCGGCGGTCAGTTGAGGTTGTTGTCGCTGAGGAACTGCTTGGCGACGGTGTCGTAGGACTTCTTGTCCACTGCGACCTGGGCGAGGTAGTCCGTGAGGTCCTGGGTGGTGAGCGCCGCCGAGACCGCGTTGAGCGTCGAGGCGACGTCACCCTTGACCTTGGACGTCTCGATGATCGGGGTGATGTTCTGCGCCAGGAAGAGGTTCTTCGGGTCGTCGAGCACCACCAGGTTGTCGGTCTTGATCGTGGAGTCGGTGGAGAAGATGTTGGCCACCTGGATCTGGCCCTTCTTCAGCGCCGCCTTGGTGAGCGGGCCGCCCGGGTCGAGCGACTTGAAGGCCTTGAAGGTCAGGCCGTACTCCTTCTTCAGGCCGACCGATCCCTGCGAGCGCGTCTTGAACTCGGGCCCAGCACCGATCACCAGCTTGTCCGCGACCGGCTTGAGGTCCGAGATGCTCTTGAGGTTGTACTTCTTCGCGGTGGCCTGGGTGACGGTGAGGGTGTCCTTGTCCTCGGCCGGCGAGGACTCGAGGATCTGCAGGCCGGACGGCAGCACCTTCTTCAGCGCGGCGTTGACCTCGTCGGTGCTCGTGACGCCGTCGGGGGCGGCACCACCCTTGGACAGTGCGGCCAGCAGCGCCCCGTTGTACTCGGGGAGCATGTTGATCGAGCCCTCCTTGAGCGCCTTGAGGTAGAGCTCGCGGGCGCCGATGTTGAACTTGCGCGTCACCTTCACCCCCTTGCCCTCCAGAGCCTGGGCGTACATCTCGGCGAGCAGCTGGTTCTCCGGGAAGTTCGCCGACCCGACGACGATGGCGGGGGACGAGGTGTCGCCGCTGCCGCCACCGCTGGTCGGGTCACCCCCGCACGCGCTCAGCGGCAGCAGCATCGCTACCGCCGCGGCCATCGCGCCGATCCTGGTCTTGCTCAGCATGGATGAGACCTTTCGTGTGGCCGATCAGCTAGCGCTGCCGGCGGTTTCCCTTGTGGAGGACTGCGGACTGCGCGAGCGAGACCGCCGGCCCCGGCGCTCACGCACGCCGGGGGAGACGACGGCGCGCTCCACGCCGGCACTGAGGTAGTCGAGGAGAATCGCCAGCGCGGCCACGAGGACGGCGCCGGCGAAGATCTGGTCGTACTGGTTGCGGTTGAGGCCGTCGATGAGCAGCCGGCCCAGGCCGCCGAGGCTGGCGTACGCCGCCACGGTGGCCGTGGCGGTCACCTGGAGGAGCGCGCTGCGCAGGCCGCTGAGGATCAGTGGCAACGCCATCGGCACCTCGGCCCGGAAGAGCACTTGGAGCGGGCGCATGCCCATGCCGACTGCGGCGTCGACCGCCGCCGGGTCCACGGACCGCACCCCGGCGTACGTCTGGGCCAGGATGGGCGGGATGGCGAGCACCACCAGGGCGACCAGCACCGGCAGGAAGCCGACCCCGACGAACGTGACCAGCAGCAGCACCAGCCCGAAGGTCGGCAGCGAGCGGCCGAGGTTGCCCAGGCCGATCGCGATGAACGCGCCGCGGTTGGTGTGCCCGATCAGGAGCCCGATCGGCAACGCCACGGCGGAGCTGATCAGCACGGCGACGACCGTGTAGAGGAGGTGCTGGCCGAGCCGGTCCGGGATCGAGGAGTCGCCCCCCAGGGCCCAGTTCGCGCCGTCGAAGAGGTAGCCGAAGTAGTTGACCAGCGGGACGGGCGGGACGAGGCTCATGCGGCACCTCCGACCCGGGTCCACGGGGTGAGCCGGCGCTGGGTCAGCACCAGCAGGACGTCGGCGAGCCCGGCGAGCAGCATCGAGAGCACGATGCCGATGATGATGGGCTCGGTGAAGCCGAGCTGGAAGCCGCTGGTGAACAGGTTGCCCAGGCCGCCGGCCCCGACCAGCGCGCCGACACTGACCAGGCTGATGTTCGCGACCGTGGCCACCCGCAGTCCCGCGAAGATCACCGGCAGCGCCATCGGCAGCTCGACCGCGAACAGCTGACGCAGCGGCCGGTACCCCATCGCGTACGCCGCCTGGGTGGTCTGACCCTGCACGGAGATCAGGGCGTCGGCCACCGTGCGGGTGAGCAGTGCCAGCGTGTAGAGCGACAGCCCCACGAGCACGTTGAGGGGGGAGAGCACCCCGACCCCGATCACGACCGGGATCAGCAGGAACAGCGCCAGCGACGGGATCGAGTAGATCAGCCCGCCGAGGTTGACGACCGGTTGGTACAGCGTCGGTCGACGCACGGCGAGATAGCCCAGCGGCAGCGCGAGCAGGGCACCGACCACGACTGGGATCAGCGAGAGCCACAGGTGCTCGACGAGGTCGGCCAGGATCTCGGAGAAGTTGTTCTGGATGTAGGTGATCACCAGAGGCTCACCGCTCGTCGCCGTGCCGGAGCGCGGTGAGGTGACGGGCGATCGCCTCGTGCGCGACGACGCCGTCGGCGACCCCGTCAGCGTCGACCCGGACGGCCGCACCGGCCGGGGAGGTGATGGCGAGGTCGGTCACGAGACGCAGGTTGTCCTCGGTCGTGAAGCTGCCGGGCAGCGCGCGCAGCTCGTCCTGGTCCGGGACCGCCCAGCCCTGGGGGCGGCCGTCGTCGTCGAGCACCAGGCGCCCGTCGGCGGGGCTGCGGTCGACGTACGCCGCGACGGGCTCCATCTCCAGCTTCTCGGCGGTCACGAACGAGAGTGCACGGAAGCCGCGGTCGCGCCCGACGAAGTCTGCGACGAACTGGTCCGCCGGCTCGTCGAGCAGCTCGTGCGGGGTGCCGATCTGCGCGAGGTGTCCTCCCTCGCGGAAGATCGCCACCGTGTCGCCCAGCTTGATCGCCTCGTCGATGTCGTGGGTGACGAACGCGATGGTCTTTCCGAGCTCGGCCTGCAGGCGCAGGAACTCCTTCTGGAGACCGTCGCGCACGATCGGGTCGACGGCACTGAACGGCTCGTCCATCAGCATCACGGGCGGGTCCGCCGCGAGCGCGCGGGCGACGCCGACTCGCTGCTGCTGCCCGCCGGAGAGCTGGTTGGGGTAGCGGGTCGCGAGCGACGCGTCGAGCCCCACCCGGGTGAGCAGCTCGGCGGCTTCCTCACGCGCCTGCTTCTTGTTGACGCCGTTGAGCAGCGGCACGGTCGCGATGTTGTCGGCGACGGTGCGGTGGGGGAAGAGCCCGGCGTGCTGGATGACGTAGCCGATCTTGCGACGCAGCAGCGCGGCGTCCTGCTGGGTGACGTCCTCCCCGTCGATCGAGATGACCCCGGACGTCGGCTCGATGGTGCGGTTGATCATGCGCAGGCTCGTGGTCTTGCCGCAGCCGGAGGGCCCGACGAACACCGTGATCTGACCCGTGGGCAGCTCGAGAGAGAGGTCGTCCACCGCCACGGTGCCGCCCGGGAACGCCTTCGTCACTCCGTCGAACGTGATCATCGAGCTCTCCGAACCTTTCGGGGGCTGGGTGGTCGTGCCACGACCCGACCGAGCGGTCAGACCGTGGGATGCGAGGGGTGAGTCGGGGCGTCGGGGATGGAATCGAGTACGTCGTGTGCCCAACCTACGCCGAGACCATGCCGCAGGTCAGCAATCTCGCGCCCGAACGCACGGTCGAGTGTCGTGGCGGGGAGAGGCTCAAAAGCCTTGTGCAACACCGTTCGCAGCAGGCGGGAGCCTCGCTGGACGTCTCCGTCGAGCCGCCACGCCTGGTGCACGGCGACCAGCTCGGTCGCCGTCACGTCTCGCAGCACGTCGGCCGCCTCGTGGGCCGCGGCCATCGCCTCCAGTGCGAAGCTCTGCACGTCCTCCTGGCCCGAGGACGTGTCCGTCGCACCCAGGGAGGCGGGACCCGACGTGCGCCGTGCCTGGTGGAGCAGCCCGACGGCGCGCTTGTGCACAGCCACCAGACCGGCCTGCCGGCCGGGCTCGCCCGAGAGCTGCGACGGGAGTCCGCTGACCCGTGGGTCGAGCAGCCGGTGCAGTCGCGCCGCGCCGGTCTCGGCGACGTGCAGCACGGCCAGCCGTACGGCGTCCGCAGTCGCCGCAAGGTCGAAGCCGTCGAACCCGGCGGTGCCGAGAAAGCGGCCCTCCACGAGTGCCGGTGACGTGGTCACCCCGGTGAGTGCCCGCGCCACGGCGGCCTCCAGCTGGTCCAGCGAGCGGGACAGGTGGGCGAGCGCCGGACCCACGACCCGGAAGGAGACCGGCGCCTGGAGCATCCGCGCCTCGTCCTCGCCCCCGACCAGCGCGAGCAGCGCGGCGTGGACCCACGCCAGCTCGTCGTCCCCCCGGGCGAGGGCCGGGTGGTAGGGCGCGTGGGGCGCGCGCACCAACGCCACCTCGGCCGCCGCCACCGTCAGCTGCTGCACGAGCAGCAGCCGCACGTCTGCGACGAGCAGCACCGCCCGCGCCGTCGAGGTCGGCACGCCCTGCAGGAAGGCCACCCCCTCCTTGGCCCCGAAGGCGTACGGCGCCAGCCCGGCGCGCTGCAGCAGCGAGCCGGACGCGGTTCCGTCGACCCCTTCGCCGACCCCGGCCAGGAACCCGCCGAGGTGGGCGAGCGGGATGATCTCGCCCGCAGCCCCGTTGCCCGTCGCCGGCACTGCGGGGTGCAGGTCGGTCTCCAGCAGCCGTGCGAGGGCGCCGACCAGGTCGGGGGAGGCGCCGACCTCCGGCTGGAGCAGGGTGCCCAGCCGCACCGCGAGGAGCGCCCGCACCGTGCGTGCGTCCAGCCACGGCGCGGTGCCCACCGACCGCGCGAGCATCAGGTCCCCCTGGAACGACGGCCGGTGCTCGGCGCCGACGGCGAGGTGCGCCTGGCTGCCCATGCCGGTGGTGACGCCGTACACCGGGCCGGCGGTGGCCAGGGCCGACAGCGTCGCGGCGCGGGAGGCCCCCAGCCGCTCGGTCAGTCCGACCGTCACGCTGACCCGCGCACCGTCGGAGACGGCGGCGATCGCGGCGGCATCAAGGTCCGCGGGCTGGTCGACCCGCACGTCGTTCATGGCGGGCCCAGCATAGGAGGCCTCAGCGGTAGCGCAGCATCGTGCCGACCTCGGCCTGCTCGGCGCGCTGCAGGAAGAGGTGGGCCACGGCGACGTCCAGGATCGAGAGCCCACGGTGCCAGAGCAGGATCCGCTCGTCGTCGTGCTCGCGACCGGGCTTCTCCCCGGTGAGGACCTGGCCCAGCTCGGCGTGCAGCGTGGCGGGGGAGAGTCGACCGGTGTCGACGTGGGGGCGCAGCGCGCCGAACCGCCCGGACTGCGCCTCGCGCCAGTCGTCCACGACGACCTTGTCGATCACGTCGAGCAGGTCGAGCGCGAGGGCGCTGACCGTGCCGTACGGCACCACGAACGCACCCGGCTTGACCGACGCGGTGCGCAGCAGCGGCGCAGGCTCGGTGAGCCGGGTCGCCTCCACCAGGATGTCCGCGCCGTCGAACGCCTCCTCGACCGACGCGACGGCGCTGACCGGGGTCGTGACCGCCGCGCGGAGCTGCTCGGCGAACGCCTCGCGAGACTCGGGACGCCGGCTGGTCACCCGGATCTCCTCGAGGTCGAAGAGCTCGTCGAGCATGGTGACGTTGGCGAACGCGGTGCCGCGCGCCCCTGCGTGACCGAGGACCCTGGAGTCGGGCCGCGCGAGGTGCTTGGCGCCGACGGCGGTCATCGCGCCGGTGCGCAGCTCGGTGACGAGGGTCGCGTCCATGATCGAGAGCGGCACCCCGGTGTGCGGGTCGTACAACGTCGCCAGCCCGAGCTCGCTGGGCAGCCCGCGCTCGTAGTTCGGCACGAAGTCGCCGACGACCTTGATCCCGCTGACGCCGTGGTCGCCGAGCGTCGAGACGTGGCCGCGCAGCACGTTGAAGTGGCCGACTCCGCCGTTGTCGGGGACCAGGTGCACGCGCGGTTCGAAGACGGTCTCGCCGCGTCCGTGCGCGGCGACCACGGACTCGACGGCATCGACGATCTCGTGCGAGGTGACGGCGAGCGAGTCGATGTCGGGGCCGGAGAGGAAGCGCAGCCAGAGCCCGCTCACCTTGCACCGCCCTCGAACGGCACGACCAGGGAGCGGAGCAGGACGGCGAGCCGGCGCTGGTCGGCGGCGTCGAGGCCCGCGAGCAGTGCCTGCTCGCGCGCCAGCAGTTGCTCGAGGGCACCGTCGACCGTGGTGCGACCCGTCGGCGTCAGCCGCACCAGCACGCCGCGACGGTCGCTGGGGTCGGGCAGGCGCTCGACGAGCCCCCGGGAGGCCAGCCGGTCGATCCGGTTGGTCATGGTGCCACTGGTCACCAGGGTCTCCTTCAGCAGCCGCCCCGGCGAGAGCTCGTACGGCGTGCCCGCCCGACGCAGCGCCGCGAGCACGTCGAACTCCCAGGACTCGATGCCGTGCTCGGCGAACGCCATCCGACGTGCCCGGTCGAGGTGGTGACCGAGCCGGGAGACCCTGCTGAGGACCTCCATGGGTCGTAGGTCGAGGTCCGCGCGCTCGCGGCGCCAGGCCTCGACGAGCCGGTCCACCTCGTCGCGCATGCCGTCAGCCTAGCGGTCGAGAATCTTGACATCGAGAGAGTTGCCGGCGCGGTCTCGCGGGGTGGCGAGAGTCCCGCGCAGGCGATGACCCACCGCTGGGACCCCGACGGCTACCTCGTCCACGCCGACGAGCGGCGCCGGCCGTTCGTCGAGCTGCTGCTACCCACCCGGGCCGCACGGACGACGCTCCCGTTCCGCCGGGTCTTCGTGGTGGCGCGTGTCTGACCCGGCCGCCTCGAGCCGTGGCCACCTACGGTTGCGTAGGTTACCGTCGAGGGGTGAGCACTCCGCTGAGCCAGACCGACCTGCTGCTCGAGCTGGAACCCGTCGTCGAGGCCAACCTCGACCGGCACCTGGCGATGGCCAAGGAATGGTTCCCCCACGAGTACGTCCCCTGGTCCGAGGGCCGCGACTACGACGGCCCGCTCGGCGGTGAGGCCTGGACCGTCGACGACTCGGCAATGTCCGACGTCGCCCGGTCGGCGCTGATCGTCAACCTGCTCACCGAGGACAACCTGCCGAGCTACCACCACGAGATCGCCTCGCTGTTCGGCCGGGACGCAGCCTGGGGGGACTGGGTGCACCGCTGGACCGCGGAGGAGGGGCGCCACGGCATCGCGATCCGCGACTACCTGCTGACCACCCGGGCCGTCGACCCGGTGCAGCTGGAGCGGCTGCGGATGGAGCACATGTCCACCGGCTACAGCAACGGCCACTCCGACGACATGCTGGCCTCTCTGGCCTACGTCTCGTTCCAGGAGCTGGCGACGCGGGTCTCGCACCGCAACACCGGACGGGTCACCGACGACCCGGTCGCCGACCAGCTGCTGGCCCGGGTGGCCGCCGACGAGAACCTCCACATGGTCTTCTACCGCAACCTGCTGGGGGCCGCACTCGAGATCGCTCCGAACCAGACGATGCGCGCCATCGCCGACGTCGTCGCGGGCTTCCAGATGCCCGGGACCGACATCGCCGGGTTCCAGCGCAAGGCCGTCGAGATGGCCATCGCCGGGGTGTACGACATCCGCCAGCACCGCGACGACGTGGTCGCGCCCGTGCTGCGGTTCTGGAAGGTCTTCGAGCTCGAGGGGCTCGACGCCAACGGCGAGCGGGCGCGGCTGGAGCTCGCCGACCAGCTGGCGGAGCTCGAGAAGCAGGCGCTGCGGTTCGAGGACAAGCGCGACGCGCTCCAGGCACGGATGCGAGCCCGGGCGGCGCGCTAGCAGCAGACTCACGTCATGCACTTCGTGTTCGTGTTCGGTCCGCCGGCCGTCGGGAAGATGACGGTGGGCCGCGAGCTCAGCCGGGTCACCGGCTACCCCTTGCTGCACAACCACATGACCGTCGAGCCCGTGCTCGACATCTTCGCGTTCGGGTCCGAGCCCTTCACCCGGCTGGTGGGGGAGTTCCGTCGGATGATCCTCGAGGAGGCGGTGGCCTCGCAGCTTCCCGGTCTGGTGTTCACGATGGTCTGGGGGCTCGAGCTGGCCGACGACCTCCTGCTGGTGACGTCGTACGTCGACCTGGTCGAGCAGTCGGGAGGGCGGGTCTCCTTTGTCGAGCTCTACGCGAGCCTCGAGGAACGGCTCAGACGCAACCGGACCGAGCCGCGGCTCGCGGAGAAGCGGTCGAAGCGGGACCGGGAGTTCTCCGACGGAAACGTGCTGGACCTGGAGGAGAACTTCGTGATGAGCACCGGTGGGCGGCCGAGTGAGGGTGAGGCGTTGCTCGCCGGCCGGGAGTACCTCCGTGTGGACAACACCGACCTGTCGCCCGAGGAGGTGGCGACCCGGGTGGTCGAGACGCTCGGGCTGCCGACGGCCCTGCCGCCGACGTAGCCGTACGAGTGGCGGTGCGTCAGTGAGAGGCGCTCACGGGCTCCGGTCGGCGGTGGCGCCGCGCGAGGCGGGCGCGTCGCGCCGTCAGGTGCAGACTGAGCGCGACGTAGTAGGCCAGGTAGAGGAAGGACACCGCGAGCACGATGGGGCTCGGCGTCCCCGGCAGCTCGCTGAGCACGATCGCGTAGCTGACCAGCCAGACCGCACTGAGGGCGAGGGTGAGCGGCCGCAACGTCTCCGTCCGCGACGGGTAGACGTAGCCGATGGGGACGAAGACCAGGATCGCGCAGCCGGCGAGCAGCAGGGCGACCGCGGTGGGCTGGAGGTCGAGCGCCACGACGTAGAAGGCCACCACGTTCCAGTAGCTCGGGAAGCCCATGAACAGGTGGTCCTCGGTCTTGGCGTCGACCCGGCAGAACTGGAAGGCCGACGCGACCAGCGGCAGCATCGCGACGACGGCGGCGGGTGTGCCGGTGCCGAGGTAGCCCGTGCTCCACAGCAGCACCATCGGGGCGAAGGCGTAGGTCAGGTAGTCGACGATGTTGTCCAGGAGGGCACCGTCGAAGCCGGCGACGTGGCGGCGTACGTCGAGGCCACGGGCCAGCATCCCGTCGGTGCCATCCACGACCAGGGCCGCGAGGCCGAGCCACAGCGCACGCACGATGTCCCCGTCCCAGGCGGCCATGACGATCAGCATCGCCAGCACCACCCCGGTGGCGGTGTAGACGTGCACCAGCCACGCAGCGATGCGGGCTCTCAGGGTGGTCTCCATGCGCGTGCCGTTTCGGTGTCGAGGGCGGGACGTCTCACGGACGAGGCTGTCACCGGCCCGTGCAGCTACGGTTCCGGCCTGCCGGGTACTGGGGTGCAGGCTATCGTGCGGCCGACCGGAGCGTCGGCCCCTTCTCCAGTCCCGCGAGGCCGTGCCAGGCGAGGTTCACCAGGTGAGCGGCGACCTCGTCCTTGGACGGTTGACGGGCGTCGAGCCACCACTGTCCGGTGGTGCCGACCATGCCCACCAGCATCTGGGCGTACATCGGCGCAGCGGCGGCATCGTAGCCCTGAGAGGTGAACTCGGCCGCCAGGATGTGCTCCACCCGCGACGCGACGTCGCTGATGATCGAGACGAAGGAGCCGGAGGCCGACCCGATCGGGCTGTCACGCACGAGGATGCGGAAGCCGTCGGAGGACTGCTCCACGTAGTCCAGCAGTGCCAGGGTGGCCTGCTCCAGCAGCGCCCGGGGGCGCCCGGCGGTCAGCGCCGCCTGCATCATGCTCAGCAGGCTCCGGACCTCCCGGTCGACGACGACCGCGTAGACGCCCTCCTTGCCGCCGAAGTGCTCGTAGACCACCGGCTTGGAGACCCCCGCTCGCGCGGCGATCTCCTCGATGGAGGTTCCGTCGAAGCCGCGTTCGGCGAACAGGCCGCGGGCGGTCTCGATGAGCTGCTCGCGGCGCTCGGCGGCCGACATCCGGCTCCGGGCCGGCCGTCTGGGTCTGCCTCCGGTCCCGGCGGCGTCCTCGCTCACCGGGCCCATCCTGTCAGGGCGGCCGTTCAGGCGGCGACCGGCTCGTCCTGGGAAGGTGCCAGCTTGCCGGCGATCCGCTCCTGGACGGGCCAGCGGACGTCATACACCCAGCCGAGGCGCTCCATCGCAGCGATGACCCAGGCCGAGGAGTCGACCTGGCCGCGCAGCACCCCGTGCCGGGCGCAGGTGGGGTCGGCGTGGTGCAGGTTGTGCCACGACTCGCCCATCGACGGGACGGCCAGCCACCAGACGTTGCCGGACCGGTCGCGGGACACGAACGGCCGCTCGCCGATCGTGTGGCAGATCGAGTTGATCGACCAGGTGACGTGGTGCAGCAGCGCGATGCGGACCAGCGAGGCCCAGAAGAAGGCGCTGAGCGCACCCTGCCAGGACCAGGTCAGCAGCCCGCCGGCGAGCGCCGGGGCGGTCAGCGAGACGACGACCCACAGGGGGAACTGCCGTGAGATGCGGAGCACGTCGCGGTCCTTCATGAGGTCCGGGGCGTACTTGCGCTGTGGGGTCTGCTCCGGGTTGAACAGCCACATCAGGTGGGCGTAGAGGAAGCCCTTGGTCAGCGCGGCAGCGGAGGTGCCGTAGCGCCACGGCGAGTGCGGGTCGCCGTCGCGGTCGGAGAACTTGTGGTGCTTGCGGTGGTCGGCGACCCAGCGGACCACCGGACCCTGCACCGCCATCGAGCCGGCGATCGCGAGAACCACCTTCAGCGCACGGTGCGGCTTGAAGGACTTGTGCGTGAACAGCCGGTGGAAGCCGACCGTGATCCCGTGCCCGGTCAGCGCGTAGAACACGAAGAACAGGAGCACGTCGCTCCAACCCAGCCAGCCGCCCCAGGCGACGGGGACCGCCGCGGCGACCGCCAGGAACGGCACACCGATGAACACGCCCAGCATCACCTGCTCCTTGCGGGACTGGGTGTCACCACCCAGGGTCGCGCTCACCCCCTCGAGATCGTCGGACAGCTGAGCAGTCATGGGGATCCTCACGCGGGTCGGGGGGCTACCTCCGCCACCGTAACCTACGGAACCGTAGGTTGGCACGGTCGGGCTTGCGGTACCGTCCCGCGCGGCGGGCCCACCCTGGGCACCTACTCTGGGCACCTACGCTGGGCAGGCGCCGATCCCCGGTTGGTCTGTCGGGCTTGCGGTACAGCCCTGGGCTGTGCACCTACGCTGGGCACGCGCCGATCCCCGGTTGGTCTGTCGGGCTTGCGGTACCGTCCCGCGCGGCGGGCCCACCCTGGGCACCTACTCTGAGCACCTACGCTGGGCACGCGCCGATCCCCGGTTGGTCTGTCGGGCTTGCGGTACCGTCCCGCGCGGCGGGCCCACCCTGGGCACCTACTCTGAGCACCTACGCTGGGCACGCGCCGATCCCCGGTTGGTCTGTCGGGCTTGCGGTACCGTCCCGCGCGGCGGGCCCACCCTGGGCACCTACTCTGAGCACCTACGCTGGGCACGCGCCGATCCCCGGTTGGTCTGTCGGTAGGGCCCGCCGCACTTTGAATGCGGACAAGCGACGTAGGTTCGACTCCTACCCGGGGAGCTCCGCCGCCGTGTTCAGCCGCCCAGCCCAGCCGCCCAGCCCAGCCGCCGAGACCCGCCAGGAGACCCGCGTGACCGACGCCGCCCAGGTCCGCCCCGTCGCCGTCGTGGTGCTCGCCGCCGGCAGCGGCACCCGGATGAAGTCGAAGCTGATGAAGGTGCTCCACCCGGTCTGCGGACGCAGCATGATCGCGCACGTCCTCACCGCCGCCCTGCACGTCGAGCCCGAGCACCTGGTCGCCGTCGTCGGCCACAGCCGCGAGCAGGTGGGGGCCCACATCCTCGAGCAGGTGCCGAGCGCCGTTCTGGCGGTGCAGGAGACGCAGGAGGGCACCGGTCACGCCGTGCGGGTCGCGCTGGACGCCCTCCGCGAGACCGTGGGTACGACGACCGGCGTGGTCGTGGTGATGGCCGGTGACACCCCGCTGATGCAGGGGGAGACGCTGACCGGGCTCGTCGAGGAGCACGGCCGGTCGAACCGCGCCGTCACCGTGCTGACCGCCGAGGTGGCGGACCCCTTCGGCTACGGGCGGGTGCTGCGCGAGGGTGAGAGCGTCACCGGGATCGTCGAGGAGAAGGACGCCAGCCCCGAGCAGGCCGCGGTGCGGGAGATCAACAGCGGCATCTACGCCTTCGACGGCGCCTTCCTGGCTGACGCCCTCACGCGCATCAGCAACGACAACGCGAAGGGTGAGTACTACCTCACCGACGTCGTCGCCCTCGCCCACCTGGACGGCCGCTCCGTCGGTGGCCACCGCATCGACGACGTGATGCAGACCGAGGGGGCCAACGACCGGGTGCAGCTGGCCGGGCTGGCCGGGGAGCTGAACCGTCGCATCCTCCGGCACTGGATGCGCGAGGGGGTCACGGTGACCGACCCGGCCACCACCTGGATCGACGCCGACGTCGTGCTGGCGCCGGACGTCACGATCCTCCCGGGCGTGCAGCTGCTCGGTGCGACCGTGGTGGCCGAGGACGCCGTCGTCGGCCCCGACTGCACGCTCAAGGACGTCGAGGTCGGGCCCGGGGCCCGGGTGGTGCGAACCCACGCTGAGCTCGCGGTGGTCGGGGCGGGAGCGAACGTGGGGCCGTTCTCCTACCTGCGGCCGGGGACCGAGCTCGGGGCCGGCGGGAAGATCGGCGGTTTCGTGGAGACCAAGAACGCCCGGATCGCCGACGGCGCGAAGGTGCCGCACCTGTCCTACGTCGGGGACGCCGAGATCGGGGAGGGCTCGAACATCGGGGCCGGCACGATCTTCGCGAACTACGACGGCGTCGCCAAGCACCGCACGAAGATCGGCAGGCAGGCCCGCACCGCCTCGAACAACACGTTCGTGGCCCCCGTCGAGGTCGGGGACGGCGCGGCGACCGGCGCCGGTGCCGTCGTACGACGAGACGTCCCGCCGGGTGCCCTGGCGGTCTCCGGAGGACCCCAGCGGGAGATCGAGGGATGGACGCTGCGCAAGCGGCCCGGCACCCCGATGGCCGAGGCCGCCGAGCAGGCGCTCGCGCACGGCGCGTCCGGCCCGAGCGCCGCCGACCCGTCTCATCCGACCGGAGCCGGGTTAGCGGCGGGCGCCCCGCCTGAGTCACACTCGGACTAGCGCCCCGTCGCGGGCCCACCCCCCGATCAGGAAGACCAGAACGCCGTGAGCGGACTCAAGCGGACCACCGAGAAGAACCTGATGGTCTTCTCCGGCCGAGCGCATCCCGGGCTCGCCGAGGAGGTCGCCGAGATGCTGGGGGCGGGGCTGGTGCCCACCTCCGCGTTCGAGTTCGCGAACAGCGAGATCTACGTCCGCTTCGAGGAGTCGGTGCGCGGCTCGGACGCCTTCGTGATCCAGAGCCACACGGCGCCGGTCAACGAGTGGATCATGGAGCACCTGATCATGGTCGACGCGCTCAAGCGGGCCTCGGCCAAGCGGATCACGGTGGTGATGCCGTTCTACGGCTATGCGCGGCAGGACAAGAAGCACCGGGGACGCGAGCCGATCTCGGCACGGCTGATGGCCGACCTGTTCAAGACCGCCGGGGCGGACCGGCTGATCGCGGTCGACCTCCACACCGCCCAGATCCAGGGCTTCTTCGACGGCCCTGTCGACCACCTGATGGCGCTGCCGATCCTCTCGGAGTACGTCCGGAACAAGTACGGCCACGAGCAGCTGGCGATCGTCTCGCCGGACGCCGGCCGGATCAAGGTCGCCGAGCAGTGGTCCAGCCGCCTCGGGGGTGCGCCGCTGGCGTTCATCCACAAGACCCGGAACATCGAGCGGCCCAACGAGTCGGTGGCCAACCGGGTGGTCGGTGACGTGAAGGACCGCATCTGCGTCCTCGTCGACGACATGATCGACACCGGGGGGACGATCGTGAAGGCCACCGACGCGCTGATGCAGGAGGGTGCGGCCGGCGTGGTGATCGCCGCAACCCACGCGATCCTCTCCGACCCGGCAGTCGACCGGCTCAAGAACTGCCCGGCTCTGGAGATCGTGGTCACCAACACGCTGCCGATCCCCGCGGATCGCCGCTTCGACAAGCTGACCTGCCTCTCGATCGCGCCGCTGATCAGCCGCGCGATCCGCGAGGTCTTCGAGGACGGCTCGGTCACCAGCCTGTTCGACGGGCAGGCCCAGTAACGGTCCAGCGGTTGCCTGCTCGAGCGCCGATTAGCCGTGAGGGTGCGGCCTCGCTAGAATCACGAAGTTGCCTCGGCGAGGGAGATCCTGCTCCGTGATCGACGCGGTGGCGCGGCCCGGTCTCCGACCGTGGGCCGGCGCCCGTGTCGTGCGGCGCCCTCCTCCTCTCACCGAGCAGCCACCGACGAGTTCGTCCCGCTAGTGAGAGAGAGTCCCCGTGCCCGACGAGAGCCACGACGACAGCCACATCCAGGCAGAGCCCCGCACCGAGTTCGGCAAGGGTGCCGCCCGACGCATCCGGCGTGCCGCGAAGGTGCCTGCCGTGCTCTACGGGCACGGCGGTGAGCCGCTGCACATCAGCCTTCCCGGCCACGAGACCATGCTCGCCCTCAAGCACGGCGGGGTGAACGCGCTGCTGACGATCACGGTCGACGGCAAGGAGAACCTGGCGCTGCCCAAGCAGATCCAGCGCGACCCGATCAAGGGTTTCCTCGAGCACCTCGACCTCATCCTGGTCCGCAAGGGTGAGAAGGTCACCGTCGACATCCCGGTGCACGTCACCGGCGAGGCGGACCCCGACGCGCTGGTCGTCACCGAGACCAGCTCGGTGTCGGTGGAGGCCGAGGCCACCCACATCCCGGACTACATCGAGGTCTCCATCGAGGGTCTGACCGTGGGCGACCAGGTGCTGGCCCGAGACCTCCGGCTGCCGCCCGGTTCGACCGTGCTGCTCGACGACGAGGCACTGATCGTGAACGTGACGCACGCCCCGACCGCCGCGGAGGTCGAGGAGGAGCTCGCCGAGGCCGAGGCCGAGGCCGGCATCGAGCGCGAGGAGTCCGAGGACGAGGTGGCCGAGGCTGCTGCCGCCGAGGGCGAGTCGTCCGAGGGCGACGCCGACGGCGAGGAGAAGTCCGAGCAGGAGTGAGCGTCTCCGAGGCCTGGCTGGTCGTCGGGCTCGGCAACCCCGGGCCGTCGTACGCCGGCAACCGGCACAACGTGGGCTACCTCGTCACCGACGAGCTGGCGTCGCGGGTCGGCGGCTCCTTCCGCTCGCACAAGACCGGTCGTGCCGACGTCGTCGAGGGGCACCTCGGCGGCCCGGGCCCCGCGGGGGTCCGGGTGGTGCTGGCGCGGCCGCGCTGCTACATGAACGAGACCGGAGGGCCGGTCGCCGCCCTGGCCACCTTCTACAAGGTGCCGGTCGAGCGGGTGGTGGCCGTGCACGACGAGCTCGACCTCCCCTTCGACACCCTGCGGGTGAAGCTCGGGGGCGGGGACAACGGCCACAACGGCCTGCGCTCGATGCGGCAGTCGCTCGGCTCCGGTGAGTTCTACCGGGTCCGGGTCGGCATCGGTCGGCCGCCGGGCCGCCAGCCACCCG
Source organism: uncultured Actinomycetota bacterium (assembly GCA_963810435.1). Lineage (GTDB taxonomy): Bacteria > Actinomycetota > Actinomycetes > Propionibacteriales > Nocardioidaceae > Nocardioides_B. Next base: position 137,936 of record CAWENL010000003.1, on the reverse strand, counting down.
CCGACTACGTGCTCTCCGACTACTCCTCGACGCAGCGCAAGGTGCTGCCGTTCCAGGTGGACCGCGCCGCCGACGCCGTCGAGTCGCTGCTCGTCGACGGCCTGGACCGCACCCAGAGCCGGTTCAACAGCTGAGGCCTCGATAGCCTGAGGCAGTGACCGAGACCCCTCACCTGCCCGAGGCGCCCGTCGCCGCCCGAGACGACGACCATGCCTTCGCGGCGTGGGCGGCCACGGTCGCGGGCGACCTGCTGACCGAGGTCCGGAGCCAGGGCCTCGAGGGCCGGGAGCTCAAGGACGCCGGAGACCAGGCAGCGCACCACCTGCTGATGGCGCTGTGTGCCGAGCACCGTCCGGGCGATGCGGTGATGTCGGAGGAGAGCAAGGCCTCCATCGCGGACCGGGAGCGACTCTCCTCCCCCCGGGTCTGGATCATCGACCCGCTCGACGGCACCCGGGAGTTCTCCGAGCCGCCGCGCGACGACTGGGCGGTGCACGTGGCGCTGTGGCAGGACGGCGAGCTGGTCGCGGGGGCCGTCGCCCAGCCGGGTATCGACCGGACCTTCGACACCGGCCACCCGCCGCTGGTGCCTCCGCGAACGGCGGAGCGGCCGCGCATCGCCGTGAGCCGCACCCGCCCCCCGGCGTTCGTCGAGGGGCTCGCCGAGGCGCTGGGCGCCGACCTGGTGCCGATGGGGTCCGCCGGGGCCAAGGTGATCTCGGTGGTCCGCGACGTCACCGACGCCTACGTGCACGCCGGGGGACAGTACGAGTGGGACTCCGCCGCACCGGTCGCGGTCGCGCGCGCGGCCGGGCTGCACACCTCGCGCATCGACGGCTCGCCACTGGTCTACAACCAGGAGGACGTGCTGCTCCCCGACCTGGTGGTGTGCCGGCCCGAGCTGGCCGACGCGATCCTGGAGCACATCCGCCGCGCCGGCAGCGAGTGAGCGGTCCGCCTCCGGTCGTCGTGCTCTGGGACGCCGATGGCGTGCTGCAGCGCGTCCCGGGCGGTGGGGAGGAGTCGATGCGACCCGCGGTGGAGGGTCTGGTCGAGGACGTCGAGGGGTTCCTCGCTGACGCCTCCCGCGAGGAGCGCCCGGCCCTGCGGGGTGAGGTGAGGTGGCTCGACGTCCTGCCGGGTCTGCTGGCACGGTGGCGGATCGAGGATGCCTACGACGACCTGGTGCGCGCCTGGCTGAGCATCGAGCCCGTCCCGTCGGCCCGTGCGGTCGTCGGCGCGCTGCGAGAGCACGGCACCCGCTGCTATCTGGCCAGCAACCAGGACGTGCACCGGGCCAGGTTCATGAGCGCTCAGCTCGGCTACCACGACCTGCTCGACGGTGAGCTGTACTCCTGCGACCTGGGTCTGGCCAAGCCCGACCCGGCGTTCTTCCGGAGGGTCCTCGACGACCTCGGAATGTCCGGTCGCGAGGTGCTGGTGGTCGACGACCACCAGGGCAACGTCGACGGCGCCCGCACGGCCGGGCTGCGCGCCGAGCGCTGGCAGCACGGTGAGGGCCCGGACGTACTGCTCGAGCACCTGGCGCGGCACGGGCTGTCCCCCTCCCGCTGAGGCGTCTCGTTCTGCGATGCGCTCAACCGCCTCGGCCTCCTCGTTCCCCTTGTGGGCAAGTGGTTCTGGGCTCGTTGCCGGCTTGGGGTGTGGGGGATCAGTCGGCGTCGGGCGGGTCGGGGGTCTCGGCGCCCGCCCGCTCGTCCCGCTCGGCCCACTCCAGCAGCGGGGCGATGTCGAAGACGGCCTCGTCGATGCCGGCGTGCAGGTCACCCACCTCCGCGAACCGGGCCGGCACCGTCGCGATCGTGCAGTCCCCGGGCTCGACGTCGTCCACCTCGTCCCACCGGACCGGGGTCGAGACGGTGCCCTCGGGATTGCCGCGCACGGAGTACGCCGCCGCGATCGTGTGGTCCCGGGCGTTCTGGTTGTAGTCCACGAACAGCTGGCGCGGGTCGCGGTCCTTGCGCCACCACGTGGTCGTGACCTCGTCGCTGCGCCGCTCCACCTCTCGCGCGAACGCCAGTGCCGCCCGTCGTACGTCGGAGAAGCCGTGCTCGGGTCGGATCCGGACGTAGATGTGCATCCCGGCCCCTCCGGAGGTCTTCGGGAAGCCGGTCGCGCCCAGCTCGTCGAGCACCTCGTGCGCCACGTGCGCCACCCGCCGTACCGTCTCGAAGCCGCACTCCGAGCCGGGATCGAGGTCGATGCGCCACTCGTCCGGCTTCTCGGTGTCGGCGCGCCGGCTGTTCCAGGGGTGGAACTCGACGGTCGACATCTGCACCGCCCAGACCACCTGGGCGACCTTCGTGACGCACAGCTCGTCGGCCGTCCGGTTCCACCGCGGGAAGTGCAGCCGCACCGTGTCCATCCACGGCGGGGCCCCCTTGGGCAAGCGCTTCTGGTGCACCTTCTCCCCGCTCACCCCTGTCGGGAAGCGGTGCAGCATGCAGGGGCGCTCGTACAGCGCGTTGACGATGCCGTCGCCGACCGAGAGGTAGTAGTGCACCAGGTCGAGCTTGGTCTCGCCGCGCGCCGGGAAGTACACCCGGTCGGGGTTGGTGACCCGCACCGTCAGGTCGTCGATCTCGACCTCGAGTGCGGGGCTGCTCGCGGCTGCCATGGCCAGCAACCTAGTCGACGGGTCGACTCTCAGACCGAGGAGCGTCGCCCCCACCGGCCGCGACAATGACTAGACCCCCACCCCCGAAGGGGCTACGTCGCACCGGCCCGTCCGGTCAGGGGTGCCCCGCAAGTTGACCCCAAGTCGCCATGTAGCGGACAGCCGGAGGTGCGGTTGGATCGGAGAGGTTGTCGCCCGAGCCGGGCGCGCCGCACCTACCCGCCGGGGGAGCGGGGGGCCTGGACAGGGGGAGAGTCGTGAGCATGACGAGGGGTCGGGAGGCCGCGGCGCGCGTCGCGCGCTTGCTGCCACACCCTCGTTCGCTGCGTCGGGCGACCGTCTTCACCGCGGTCTTCGCCATGCTCGCCAGCCTGCTGGTCGGACTCTCCGCCAGCCCCGCCGAGGCGGCTGCGCGTCCCACTGTCGCCTCTCCTGCCGCCGAACGGCCGATTGCCCCCACCCCCGCGTACCGCTGGCACTCACCCGGCCTGCGCGGCGAACCGGTGCTGGTCGTGGGGGCGTCGCGCAAGCAGGCGAAGGCCCGGCTCGCGGCCCTGTTCGCTGCCCGGCAGCGCCAGGCGTACCAGTCCCGAACCGCCCAGCTGCAGCGGGCGCAGAACCGGAACGCCCGGCTCCAGCAGGCGCAGACCCGGCAGCTCGCACAAGCGCGCACGCTGCCACTGCCGGAGCAGGCCTCCGCGGTACGCCGGGTGGCGGCGCAGCAGAAGACGCTCCAGCTGACGCGGGCGATGCTGGCTCGCAAGCGGGCGCTCGCGGCTCAGGCGGAGGCGAACCGACGGCTGCGTCAGGCCCTCGAGGCCCTCGCCAAGGCCCTCTCCACCAGCTCCTGCCACACGGTCGGCGGCACCAACGGCCAGCAGGCCTCGATCTCCTGCCCGCTCGACAACAGCGGTGCCTCGGGTGGCACGGGGACCGGAACGGGCACCGGTCCGGACGGGCACGTTCCGGAACGGGGACGGGCACCGGGACGGGGACCGGAACGGGCACCGGGTCCGGAACGGGGACGGGCACGGACACCGGGACGCAGTCGATGACGGCCTCCAGCGCACCCGGGGAGCCCGTCACCGGTGACGCGCTCTCCGGCGGCAAGCTGGACGCGGCGGTCGCCCAGGCCAGCGCGGAGTGGCGTGCCGCCGGCGCCGACGTCTCCGGGGTCTCGGCCGGTGTGGCGAACCTCGGCGGCCTGACGCTCGGCGCGAGCGCCGGAAGCCACATCACCGTCGACGACGACGCCGCCGGCTGGGGCTGGGGCGTGGACCACCCGGGCGAGGGCTCCCACATGGACCTGCTCACCGTCGTGCGTCACGAGATCGGGCACACCCTCGGTCTCGACCACGCCGGATCCGGCCTGATGAGCGAGTCGCTCTCCCCGGGCGAGGCGCAGTCGGTCACCTCGGCACCGCCGCTCCCACAGCAGCAGTCGGCCGACCCCGCCGGCACGGACACCACGGCGAACGGCGACCCCGCAGGGGACGGACAGGGCGACGCCGGCGCCACCGGCGTCACCGGCGACACCGGGCAGCCCGCCACCGGCCAGGGTGGGGCGAACCAGTCACAGTCGTCCGGTCACAGCGACCAGCCGGGACAGGGAGGTCACCACACCGATCCCGGTGGCCAGACCGTCCAGCCTCCCGCCCCTGTCGTCCCGCCGGCCGCCCGGTGGGTGGTCCACGGCAGCACGGCCACCCTCGTGGTCCCGGACGGTGAGCGGCTGCGCGGCACCCTGCACTACGTCGACGGCTCGGGAACCCTGACCTTCACCCCCGTCGACGGGCCCTCGGTCGACCTCGACCTCAGCGGCGTGCAGAAGCTCTCCGTCCAGGGCGGCAGCGGCGACGACAGCGTCACGGTCGACCTGGCCGGCGGCGACGACAACCTCGACCTCGACGTGGACGGCGGGGACGGCAACGACTCCGTGGTGGTGCGAGCCGGTCAGGGCGACTCGACGTACCGCAGCGACGCCACTGGGCTGCGGTTCACCCGCGGCAACACCAAGATCACCACCACCAACATCGAGTCCTTCCTCGACCAGACCCCCCGCTCGATCGTGGTCAGCACCACCTCCGGGCAGGTGGTGGTCACCGGGGACGACCTGACGGGCCGGCTGATGGTCAGCGGTCTGCTCAGCAAGGCGGTGCTCGCCTTCGGTGCACCCATGATCCAGGCCGTCCTCGACGCGACCGGCGGCTCGATCACGGTCACCGGCCAGCTCCGCTGGACCGGGAGCGACGGCGACCTCGTACTACGGGCCCGCTCCATCACCGTCACCCCCGGCACCGTCGTCGACACCGGCAACGGCGACCTCGTGCTGCAGGCCAGCGACTCCACCAGCGACGGCCGCACCGGAGCCAGTGCCTCGGTCACCGTGACGGGCGCCGTGCTGCAGGGCGGCAACCTGATCCTCTCCGCCGACTCGACGGCGAACGTCTACGTCTCCGGGACCAACCCCTCCGCAGGCGTCAGCTCCTCGGCCACGGTCCTGGTCGTCGACTCGCAGCTCGGCGCGGTCGGTGGCATCTCGCTGTCGTCCTCCTCCACGGCCACCGGAACCGCCCTCGGCACCGGCGGCGCTCGGAACACGAGCCCGGGCCAGGACGCGGCGACCGCGTCGGTGGTGCTCGGCAGCACCTCCGTCACCCGGCTCGGCGGCTCCAGCGTCGTGCACGCCGGCGGCCTGCTCTCGCTGACCGCGACGAACCGCACCGACGCCACTGCCGTCGGCGACGCCTCGAGGGCGCTCGCAGGTGCGGGCGTGGCCCGCGTGTACGTCGACCGGATCACCCGCGCCGTACTCGACGCGACCGGGCTCGGCGGCATCGTCGCCAGGGGTCTCGAGCTGCTTGCCCGGGCGACCGGTGCCCTGCGGGTCTCCTCCTCGGGCAGCCCCGGCGGAGCCACCGGGAACGGTGCCGGCCTCGGTGACGTCGCCGGTAGTGCCGGCCTGGGCGACCGGGCGGCGGCCGCTCTCGCGCTGGCCCGGCTCCGCAGCCGCACCGAGGCGTTGCTCGGCACCGTCGACGGCGGCCTGGTGTCCGTGCGGACCACCGGCGGCCAGCAGGTCCGCGCCGCGACCGGTGGCAGCCTCGACGCCCGCGCCGACGCGCAGGGCGCAGGTCCGGGGATCGCCGCGGCCGTCGCGCTGAGCGACCTCGCCACCCGCGCTGCGCTCGTCGGTCGGCTGCTGCTCGGAGGCCCCGGCATCGACGTGAGTGCCGCCGCGCGCGGGACGACCACCGGGGCCGACGCGACCTCCTCCGGCGACGGGTCCGTCGCGGTCACCGTCGCCCGCCTGGCCACCGCGGCGCGGCTCGCCCGGGACGCGACGCTGCTGGCTGGCGGCGCCTTCGACGCACGGTTCGAGGCCACCTCGGACGCCCGGTCCTCCGCGACCACCCACGGCTCGGCGCCCTCCCTCGCGCTGCTCGTGGTCGACCACGACACGGACAGCCGGCTCGGGGTCGGTTCGTTGCTGACCGGCGTCGACGACCTGTGGGTGGCCGCACGCACCGTCGACCTCTCGGGTGCGAGGGCCTCCGCGGACGCACCCTCCGGCACCGCGGTCACCCTCGCGACCGTGACGACCCGGGCGCTGCTCGGCGCAGGTCCGCTGCTGTCGCTGACCGGCAACCTCGACCTGGAGGCCGTGCAGGACTCCATCGCCCGGTCCGCCGCGGCGTTGGTCGCGCTCACCTTCGCCAGGCACGTCGTCACCGCGCGCTCGGACCGTGCCCTGCAGGTCGCCGGTTCGGCACGCATCGCGGCCACCGGCGCCTCCCGGGTGTCCAGCGCCACCGCTCCTCTCGCGAGTGGCCCCGCCGTGGTGATCGCGGAAGCGGTGGCCGCCGGCCGCGCACTCGGTGACGCGGTGGCAGCCACGCTCGGACTGCGCACGCCCGGGTCGGTCACCGTCCCGGCTGCCCCGACCTCCCCGGTCCGCTCGCTCGCGCTGAGCAAGGCGCTGGTCGACGTCGGCGCCGACCTGCCCGACGGGGTGCCGGCGAGCGTGCTCGGTGCGCTCAGCCTGCCCGCCGTCTCCTCCGCCTCCTCGACCGCCACCGCGGGCGCAGTCGGCAGCGGGTCGAAGTCGTCCGAGGGACCCTCCGCAGCGATCGACCTCGCCACCGCGCTCGTGCACTCCGGGGCCAACGGCGACGTGCACGCCGGAGACGGGCCGCTGGTGCAGGCGGCCCGCGGGCCACCAGCGGACGAGCGCTTCTCCGCAACGGTCTCCACCCCGGGCTCCTTCGCCCTGAACAGCGTCATCCGCAGCACCAGCACCACCTCGAACGGCACGACCACCACCGTCGTGGTCCCGCAGAAGCCGGCCTTCTCGCCGCCTGCAGGCGCCGTCCTCGTCTCCGCCGCCACCGGCGGCACCGTCCGCCTCGGGGCCGCCACCCTGACCTTCGCGCCCGGCACCCTCGCCCACGACACCTGGGTGCTCATCACCTCGTCCCGCCGGCAGGTGGGCGGGCTGCTGACCCTCTCAGACGTCTTCGACCTGCAGGCGTGGGACGCCGTGACCGGCGACGAGGTCCACACCTTCTCCGGCGCCCCGGTCCTCAGCGTGCGGGTCGGTGCGCTGAGCAGCGCCGGCAGCATCTGGTACGTCGACCCGCTCGACGGCCCGACCAGGATCACCTCGACCCGCGAGCCGGGAACGGTCAGCGCAGCCCTGGCGCACTTCAGCCCCTACGTCGTCGGCACCAGCAGCGGGACCGACCTGGTCACCTCACTCGCCGTCCTCCTCGCGCAGCTGTCGAGCAGCACCCCCCCGTCCGAGGTGACGTTCCCGTTCACGGGGGACTACACCATCGGCGGCGTGCTCAGGCTGAGCAACCCGACCGTGACCGTCGGCAGCCTCTCCTTCACCGGCACCCCGACGACGTACACGGGGAGCCTGACGATCACGGCCGCGAGCATCTCGCTCGGGTCCACGTCCAGCCCCGTCTTCACCGCGAGCAGCTTCAGCCTCCGCTACGTGCTCGACGGCGACCAGGCCACCGGCGGCGACTTCGTCCTCACGACCGGCCCCCTCACGGCCACCTTCGGCAGCCTGGTGACCGTCACCGCCGACAGCCTGGCGGTCTCGTCGGTGTCGTCCGGAACCGTCCGGGAGACCCGCATCGGGGCGGCCGGCGTCACCGCCGTGGTCGGGGCAACCAGCGGGCCACGGGCCACGCTCGTCGGTGACCTCGCCGTCGTCGTCCGGCGCGACGGCAGCAGCGACCCGTCCATCGCGCTGCTGGTCACCGGCACCGTGACCGTGCAGGGCGTCGGTGGCGCGACTCTTTCGGGCACCGGGTGGCGGCTTGCCCACAACGAGCTCACCGGGCTCGCGGCCACCCCGGTGCTCGTCACGACCGGCTCCGGGACCGCGACCCTGGTCGACCTCGCCGATGGACTCGACACCCTGTCGGGCACCGCGACCGTCACGGTCACCGGGCTGGGCAGCCTCACCGGCAGGTTCGCCGTGGAGAGCACCCCCGGCCAGCTGACTGTCCACGCCAGCGGGGTCAGCTCCACTCTGGTCCTCGGCCCCGCGACGCTCGGGCTCACCGACGGGTCGGGCGACCTGGTCCTGACGGGCTCCTCGACCACGCTGAACGGGCTGCACGGCGCCGTCGCGCTCACGGTGGACTCGCTGGGCACCCTCAGCGGACAGCTCGCTCTCACCGGTACGTCGAGCTCGCTCACCGTCACCGTCACCGGCCTCGCCGCGGCGCTGTCCGCGGGCCCCGCGACGCTCGGCCTCACCGGTGGGGACGGCAGCTTCACGGTCGACGGGTCGAAGATCGTCGGCACGGCAACCGGAGACGTCGCGCTGACCGGCGTCCCAGGGCTCGAAGCGGCCGGCCACCTGACCTTCACCCTCGACAGCACCGGGACCGTCCCGACCTTCATGTTCACCGGCGCCGGGTCCCTGACCGTCGGTGGCCTGCTCGCCTGGACGGGGACGGTCAGCGCGTCCGCGGCGGGTGTCGGCATCGACCGACTGCTGACGATCGCCCTCACCGGCACCAGCCTCAGCCTGACCGCCGCGCTGAAGGGCGACGGCACCTGGCGGATCGTGAACGGAACGGTCGCGCTCGCACTGCCGGTCGGCATCCCCGGCGTCAGCCTCAGTGGTGTCGCCACCGTCAACGTGGACTCGTCGGCCGGCACGTTCACGGTCAGCGCCGCCGACGCGCGGCTGACCACCCCGCTGGGCACGCTGTCGGGAGGCCTCACGGTGAGCCGGGACGGTGACGTGCTGAGGCTCACCGGATCGGCACTCCAGATGTTCGTGGGCGAGGGCAGCATCGGGCTCGCCGTCACGGTCAGCTCCCTGGACGCGCGGTTACTGCCGTCGAGGTCCCTGGTGCTGCACGCGACGGGGTCTCTCGTGCCGGGCACGCTTGCGGGACTGACGCTCGGCGGGCAGCTGTCGCTGGACTACAACCCGACCACCGCCGCGGTGACCCTCGGAGGGGTGCTCGTCCCCGGCGGCACCGTGCGGGTGGCGGGCACCGACATCACCCTCGCCCTGCCGGGCGACGTGCGGCTGACCGGCGACGTCTCGATGACGAGCACCGGGACCGGGACCGGGACCGTGGTCAGCCTCGACGCCGTCAACGTCAGCGCCGTGGTCGGGTCCACCGCCACCAAGCTGGCCCTCTCGTCCGGAACGCTGCACCTGACGAGGTCGTCGACCGGCACCGTGCTCGACGCGTCCGGCCGGGTCTCGCTGGTCGGAGCCGGTTCCGGCTTCGCGCTGACGGGGATGCTCGCCGTGCACTCCGACGCGACCACCACCACGGTCAACGGCACCAGCGTGACCATGACCGTCCCCGGGATCGTGGCCACCGTCGACGTCACCGTGACGGTGGCCTCGGGCGTGGTCAGCCTGGCCATCGCGAACGGGACGCTGCGCGTCGGCGACGTCTTCACCGCCACCGGCGTCAGCGGCACCGTGGCGTTCCCCGCGGCCGGCACGCCGAACGTCTCACTGACCGCCGCCGACACCATCGTCGACCTCGGCGGGGCGGTGCTGAGTGGTCCGCTCGCGGTCGGGCTCGGAACGGGATCGGCGTACCAGGTGCGCTTCGGCAGCACGGGGTCGCCGGCGACTCTCGCGACACTGACCGTGGCTGGTCAGACGATCCGGGGCGTGGTCGCCGTCGAGCGCTCGGGAAGCACCACCCGCGTCATCGGCAGCTCCCTCGACCTGGACCTCGGGGTCGCGCACCTCACCACCGGGGTCCTGGACCTGACCCTCTCGCCCGCCGGTGTGAGCGGCAGCGTCACCGTCGCCGCTCCCGTCGTCGTCACGGTGCCCGGTCTCGGCTTCGGGTCCGTCGGGGTCACCGTGGCGATCGACACGCGCGGCTCCTCGCCCTCGGTCCGGCTGGAGCTCGACGTCGCGAGCGGCTCACCGGTCACGCTCGGGAGCGGGCTCGGCACCCTGTCCGGACACTTCTACGTCGAGCGCCGGGACGGCACCACGGTCGTCGGCTTGTCGGGCGTGAGGGCCACCATCACCACCGGCGCGGTCACGGTCACCAACGGCGAGGGCCTGCTGGTGGTCGAAGGCGCCGGCGTGGCCGGCTACTTCACCGGCACCGCCGGCGGCGCCACCGTGAGCGTGCGGCTCAACACCACCGGCACCGAGGTGGACCGCACCGTCGTCGTCGGTGGCCGCCCCCTGCACATCGTCTTCGGCAGCGACGAGAAGAACGTCCTCTCGGTCGCCCTCAGCGGCAGCCTGGACCTCGGCCCGGTCTCGATCGAGGGCGACATCTCCTTCACGACGTCCGGCAGCCACACGGTCTTCGCCGGTGCCAACCTCACGGTCTTCTTCGGTGAGGGCCCCCTCACTCTCGCGAACGGCGAGCGCAACCCGCTCGCCCGGGGACTGCTCCTCACCGGGGCCACGATCGGCCTGGTGCGCAGCGGAGCCGGGAGCACGGCCACGTACGCCGTGGAGGCACGCGGCGCCGTCGCGCTCATCGGTGTCCCCGACGTCACCCTCAGTGGCACGGTGCGGGTCCGGTACAACACCTTGGGCACGATCGACAAGACCATCGCCCTCGGCACCGGCGGAGACGTCGTGGTGGCATTCTCCGGCAACGACGCCGGCACGGTCAGCGGCACCGGGCTCACCCTCGCCGTACTGGGTCAGCGTCTGTCGGGTGATCTCACGATCACCCGCCCGACCACCGGTGGGCTGCGCCTCGTCGCGACGAACCTCGAGGCTTCGCTCGCGGCGGGCGGTGCGCCGTTCCTGCGGCTGACCAACGGCAGCGGCACGCTGACGACGGGACCGCAGGGCCTCACCACCGGCAGCACCCCGCTGGTGGGCACCATCGGCGTGACGCTGCCGGGCGCGAGCCTGACCGGCCCCTTCACGCTCACGGTGGACACGACGGCGGCCTCGCCCGTGTTCGCCTTCACCGCCCCCTCGGCGATGTTGACGGTCGGAGGCGCCACCGTCGTCGGAGGGTTCTCCATCTCCCGCTCGATGGAGAACGGCGTGACGGTCACCCGGGTCGGCATGACCGGTGTGACCGTCACGCTCGGAACGGGGTTGTTCACGCTGGTCAACGGGTCCGGCACGCTCGTCCTGGGGGCGAGCGCGCTGGCCGGCACGTTCCACGCGGACGTGTCGACCACGCCGACAGGGATCGCACTGGCGGGCACGCTCGACGTGGCCGTCGACACCGGTGCGGGGACCTTGAAGGTCAGCGCGACAGCCGTGGCCCTGACCGTCGGTGGGGGGCCGACGGTCAGGGCCGACCTGACACTGGCGCGAGCACTGGGCGCCGACGGCACGGTGGTGCTCGACGTCAGCCTCGCCGACGCGAGCCTGAGCGGCGTGCCGGGCTTCTCGCTGACCCAGGGCGTGGGGACCCTGCGGGTGGTCACGGGGAGCAGTGGCGGCACGACGTACGCCGGCACGCTCACCGGGCGGGTCGTGGTGTCGGTCAGCGGGTTGAGCATCGACGGCACTCTGGGCGTCAGCTTCGACACCGCGGCCACCACGTCGAACCTCTCTCTCCAGGGCACCGGGCTGAGCGTGGCGGTCTACGGCCAGACCTTCACCGGTGACGTCCGTGTGGTCCGCAACGGCACCACCGGCACCACCGTGTCGGTCGCCGGGGCGAGCCTGTCGCTGGCCGGCGGGCTGCTCGACGTGAGCAACGGCACGGCCACCGTCCAGGTCGACACCACCGGCGCACTGTCGGGCCTGAGCGTGACCGGAACCGCGGCGCTGCACGTCAGCGGTCTCTCCACCGGTGCCGGTGCCGTGCTCAGCGTCCAGCTGGTCGGCAACGTCGTCACGGTCACGGGCACCGACGTCGCCCTCACCGCCGCGGGGCTCGCACTCCGCGCGAACCTGTCGCTGACCTCCTCGACCGATTCCGCCGGAGCGCGGACGTTGCGCGTCACCCTCAGCGCGCCGAGCACCGGACTCTTCCTGGACGTCCCCGGTGTGCTCACGGTCGCGAGCGCCAGTGGCGACCTCGTTGCCGACGTACTGGGCATTCGTGGCTCCCTCACCCTGGTCGGTCCCGCGTTCTCCAGCGTGCTGCCGATCAGCGGAGGGGTCGTCGACCTGGCGTTCGCACCTGGTACGACGGCGGTCCGCGTCATCGGCGGCGACCTGGCGGTGGGAGGACAGAGCCTGCACGGCAACTTCCTGCTGGACCAGGCGGCCGGTCGGACCCGACTGGCGTTCAGCAAGGTGAGCGCGAACATCTCCGTGAACGGGACCGCCGCGAGCCTCGAGAACGGCGAAGGCGGCTTCCTGGTCAACGGCACCGGCCCCGGCGGCGGGTTCGCCGGCTTCGTCAGCGGCACGATCAAGGCGACCGCCGGTGGGGTCTCCGCCGGCGGGCGGGTGGTGATCCGCGTGAACACCACCGGAGACAGCGTCGACGAGACGCTCGAGGTGGGCGGTCGCACTGTGGCGATCACGTTCGCCAAGCCGGCGGCCGGCGTGCAGGTCTTCGACGTCTCCGTCTCCGGCCTCACCCTCGACGTCGGCGGGTTCGTCACGATCGAGGGCAACGTCACGTTCACCACCGTCGACGGCGTCAGCGTCTTCGCAGGCGAAGGTCTCAAGATCTTCATCGGCCGCGGCCCCGCCACCCTCGGCACCGGTGGCACGAACCCGCTCGCGTCCGGCGTCCTGCTCAGCGACGCGCGCATCGGCCTGGTGCAGACCGGCGCCGGGCACGCCCTGACGGCCACCGGCACGGTGCGGCTGGTCGGGGTCGACGGCGTGACGCTGACCGGCACCGCCTCGGTGTCGGTCAACACCACCGGGCTGGCCGTGAGCCGGACGATCGCGGTCCCCGGCAGCACGGGCGACCCGGTCACGGTCGACTTCGCCACGACCGCGAGGGTCACCCGGTTCGAGCTGACCGGCGCGCGGATCAGCGTGCTCGGTCAGGTGATCACGGCGGACCTCGTCGTGGACCGGACAGCCGCGGATGACCTCGTTCTCGGCGTCGCGAACGCCTCGCTGTCGCTGGGCAGCGCCGTCACCCTGACCAACGGCACCGGCGCTCTGGTGGTGGGGAGCACCGGCCTCGCCGGCGTACTGTCCGGCACGCTCCAGGTCACCAGTCCCGGTGTCGCCTTCGGGGCCGGCCTGCGGCTGGCGGTGAACACCACGGGTGCCGCGGTCAACCGCAGCGTCAGCCTCGGCTCGTCGACGACCCCCCTCGTGCTGCCGGCCGGGCCGTACCTGCGGGTCGACGGCACCGGCGTCAGCTTCTCCGTCCAGGGTCAGGGCCTCACCGGCGACGTGACCGTGGTGCGCGGGGTCGCCACCGACGGCACCGTGACCACCACCATCGGGCTGAGCCGCGTGGCGGTCACCGTGGGCAACGGCACCTACGGCGTGGCACTGGCCAACGGCGAGGGTGTGCTGCTGGTGACGTCGGCAGGTGTCGCCGGCCGGCTCGCGGGTCAGCTCAGCCTCACGCTCCCCGCCGGCGTGAGGATGTCGGGGGTGCTCGGCCTCGCCGTGAACACCACGCCGGGCAGCGTCGCGACGACGGTGACCGTGGCGGGCGCCCCGCTTCGGCTGGACCTGGCGGCCGGGCCGTACCTCCGGTTCGAGGCGGTCGGCCTCACGCTGCGGGTGCTGGGCCAGGAGATCACCGGCGACTTCTCCGTGCAGCGAGTCGTCTCCGACACCGGGACACCGCTGGTCAGGATCGCCGCATCGAACGTCACCGTCGACCTGGGCGTCCTCACCGTGCGCAACGGCAGCCTGCTGATGCTGCTCACCGACACCGGGCTGGCGGGACAGGTCGGGGGCACGGTCGCGTTCGCGGTGCCGCGGGTCTCGCTCGACGGCACGCTGCAGGTGCAGGTCAACACCACCGGCGCAGAGATCAACAGCACCTTCCTCGTGGCCGGCACGCCGACGACGCTGGCCCTGCCGTCCGGTTCCTTCGTCCGGCTCGCCGGCGAGGACCTGGACCTGACCGTTCTGGACCAGAGGCTGCACGGCGACCTGACGATCACCCGCACCACCGATGCCCTCGGACGTACGGCGGTCCGCCTCGTGGGCCGGCGCCTGGTGCTCGCGCTGGGGACCGGGACGGCGGTCGCCACGCTCACCCAGGCGGGCAGCGCCGACCTGACGGTCTCGCCCGACGGCGTCACCGGCACGGTGCAGGCGACAGTCGCGCTGGCCGCCCCCGGTCTGAGCCTGACCACCGGCACGGGCGGCTCGATCACGCTGTCCCTCGACACCACCGGAGCCGGTCCGTTCGTCCGGGTCGTGGGCCGCACCGTCGTGCTCACCCTGCTCGGCCAGACGATCGCCGGCGACATCACCCTCGAGCAGCTCAGCACCCCCGGTGGGACGGTCGTCCGGCTCGGGATCGCGCGCGGCGCGCTGGACCTGCTGAGCAACGTGCGGGTCCGCAACGGGGCAGGCAGTCTGCTGCTGACCTCCAACGGCGTCGCCGGGACCTTCGCCGCCGACCTGACCGCGAACCTGGCGTCGGTGCTCTCGTTGACCGGCGCCTTCACACTCTCCGTCAACACCACGGGCTCGGCGGTCCACCAGGTGCTGCCCGTCGGCGACGGGGTCGCCACGCTGGACCTGCCTACCGGGCCCTTCCTGCGGGTCACCGGTGCCGCTGTGACGCTGATGGCCGCGGGTCAGACACTGACCGGCGACGTCACGGTCGAGAAGTCGGGCACGGCCGTCCGGGTGACGGCCGGGAACGTGCGGATGCTCCTCGGCGACCACGCGCGCACGATCCTTCGGCTCTCGGACGGGGCCGTCGACGTGACCTTCGACGGCACGACGGTCGTGGGCACGGCCACCGGCACGGTGGCGCTGCTCAACGTGTCCGGCGTGACGTTGAGCGGAACGCTCTCGGCGGCCTTCGACTCGAGCGCCACACTCACTCCGAAGGTCGTGGTCACCGGAACCAACGTCGTGCTCAGCGTCGCCGGACTGCGGCTCTCCGCGACCCGGATCCGGTTCTCCGCCTCGGGCACCGAGGTCGCCGTCACCCTGACCGGTGGAGAGCTCGTCCTGGCTGACGCAGCCGGGACCCCCATCGCGCGGGCGACAGGACTGAACGGCACCGTCAAGGTCGCCAGCGGTGGCGCGACGGCGGGAGCGGGAGGCGTCTACGGTGCGATCGTCGGCACGGTGGCCCTCGACGTACCCAACGTCTCGTTCAGCTCCACACTCCGGGTCGAGCTCAACACCACCAGCGCACCCAAGAGCGTCGCGGTGGTCACCGCGGTCGCGTCCGACGGCACCGAGACCACCGTCTCCGGCGACGTGGCTCCCGGAGTCAGACTGGTCGGCACCGGCGCCGCGCTGGTCGTCGGTGGTCAGCAGATCGGTGGCAACCTGACTCTCACCTCGCAGACCCTCGCGGGCGGTGGCAGGCGGGTCAGCATCGCCGTCGACCACCTGACGCTGCAGCTCGGCTCGCCGACGTCGCCACTCGTCACCGTGACCGCGGCCAACAACTGGAACGGCGTCTTCGTCGTCAGCCCGACCGGGATGGCCGGCCGCTTCTCTGGCTCGCTCGACGACGTGCTGCACATCCCGAACATCTCGATGACCGGAGCCGTCGAGCTCGCGGTCAACACCGGATCGGCCGCAGTCGACGCGAACGGCGACGGCGACACGACGGACCCCGAGGACATCGCCGCCGGCCCCTATTTGCGGCTCGCGATCGGCACCTCCACCGCACCCGCGCAGCTCAGGGTGGGAACCGCCTTCACCCTGAATGGCGTCTTCCTGGTGCAGCGCAGCATCCGTCCCGGGTTCCGCGCCCTCACGCTCACCGTGACACCCAACGAGACCGCACTGGCCGCCGGCGACCTCGACCGCGACGGAGTCACCGACCTGTTCATCGGTACGTCGGACGCGGGTACCTACCGGGTTCGGCTCGGCCAGGTCACCGCGGGTACCGGCGGCGGGCCCGACGAGGTGAGCTACTCGACGGTGACCGCATCCACGACGCTGATGCTGCCGAGCCTCAGCGGCGGTGCCACGGCGGTCGCGCTCGTCGACGTGAACAACGACGGCTGGCTCGACGCTGTGGTGGTGGGGGCGTCTCAGACGCGGGTCCTGCTCAACCGCGGACTGGTCGGCACGACCCCGACGTGGGGCGGCTTCACCCTGGTCACCGCGGTGCTGACCACCCCGAACGCCACCTCCGTGGCCACCGGCGACGTGGACGGCGACGGTTTCGCGGACCTCGTCGTCGGGGCCTCCGGGACCGCAGCCACGACCAAGGTCTTCCTGAACCAGCGGACGACCAGCGGGACCTGGAACGGCTACCCCTCCACGGCCGACCTCTCTCTCAGCGACCCGAAGACCCGCGCGGTAGCCCTCGTCGACCTGGACCACGACGGCACCCTCGACCTCTTCGTCGCCGGCGACGCCGCCACCGGCCACCACGTGTACCGCAACCGCGGACTCGGACAGGGCACCGATGGCACGGTCGCCTGGCTCGAGTTCGGCACGGCCAGCACACTCGCCGCCGGCGGCGACGTCCGAGGCATCGCCGTCGGCGACGTGAACGGCGACGGCTGGGCCGACGTGGTGGCTGTGCTCGACGGCGCTTCCCCGGTGACCTACCTGAACCGGGGGAGCAGCAGCGACGGCACCACCTGGCTCGACCTGGCCGCCGCCGCTACCCTGCCCGCCGGCTCGGTCGCCGGACGAAGCGTCGCGCTCGCGGACGTCGACGGCGACGGTCGCCTCGACGTGCTGGTGGGTACCACCACCGACACGCTGCTCTACCGCAACGCCGGGGGCGGTGTGTTCGGGTCGTCGAAGTCCGTGGGTCCCGCCGCCCCAGTGGCGCTGCTCGCCGTGAACGTCGACAGTGACACCGATCCGGACCTGCTTCTCGCCGGTGGCACCACCCCGCTGCTCCAGGTGGTCCCCGTGACCAGTGTCGTCATCGCCCTGACCGGGGGCACCGCCTCACTGGTCCCGAGCGCGGGCGACGGCAAGGACGCCTCGATGAGCCTGTCCAAGGTGCAGGGCGCCTTCGTGCTGCTGCCGAACCCGAACGGCGGCATCGCGGGCACGATCTCCGGTGAGCTCGACACCTCTGTCGGCTCGGCCTTCAACGCCCACGCCAGCGCGGCGGTTCGGTTCAACGGCACCACCGGCACCGTCGACGAGCAGGTGGTCGTCGGTGACGTCACGATCCCGGTCGTCTTCACCAGCGGGCAGGTCGCGGCCTCGGCCACCTCGCCGTACATCATCGTGTCCGGCACGGGCACGATCCGGATCGGCGCCTTCGTGGAGATCACCGCGACCTACGACAGCGGCGGCGGCTTCACGGCCGGGACGATCTTCGTCGGGCAGGGGCCGCTGACTCTCAGCAACGGCGCACCCAACCCCAACGCCCACGGCCTGCTCATCTCCGGGGCCAGCGGCAGCCGCACCGGCGCCCCAGGCAGCTACGTGCTCAGCGCCTCCGGGACCATCACCCTGCTCGGCATCAGCGGTGTGACCCTGACGGGCACGATCAACGTCAGCGTCAACGAGACCACCGGCGTCACCGTCGTCGGCGCGAACAACCTCGAGCTCACCGTCGCGGGCCTCACGCTCAAGGGCAGCTTCGCGATCGAGAAGCAGACCGACGGCACGCTCAGGCTCAAGCTGGGCACCACCAACGGCGTCGCGGGGGCGACCGCGGTGACGTTCGGCCTAGGCGACCCACGGACGAGCGGCGGCACCGACCGGCCCGTGACCGTCAGGATCGACGACGGAGTGATCGAGCTGCACAACGACGGGGTCGTGGCCAACGTGTCGGCCACCGTGACCCTGGACGCGCCGGGTCTGACGATGAGCCCGGTGTCCGGGCTGCTGCTGCTCAACACCACGGGCGCGGCGCTGACGGTCGGCGGCACCACGGTGTCCGCCGGCAGCGTGCGCGTCGCCGTCGGGACATCCGCCCCCGTCGCGATCACGGCGCTCGGGCAGAGCCTGACCGGCACCTTCGTCTTCCAGCAGCTCACGCTGCCGGTCGGTGCGAATGCGCCACCGGGAACGTTGCCGCGCAAGGTCGTGCGCATCGCGGTCAGCAACCTGTCGCTGACCCTCGGCACGACGACCGCGAACGTCAAGCTGACCAACGGGTCGGGAGCCATGGTGCTCACCGAGCAGGGTGCGGCGGCGCGGTTCAGCAGCGGCGTGACCGTCACCGTCCCCGGCGGCCTGTCCATCTCAGGGGACACCATCAGCCTCGCGCTGAACACCACGGCCTCCGCCGTGAGCGAGCAGGTCGACACCGGCAACGGCATCGTCTCCCTCGTCCTCCCCGCCGGCCCCTACCTCCGTTTCGAGGGCACCGGGGTGCGGGTCGAGTTCCAAGGCCAGCGGCTCAGCGCCGACGTGGTCCTCGAGAGTGCCAAGCTCGGCACTACCAGCGTCGTCCGGGTCGCCTTCCGCAACGCCACGGCCGCTCTCGGCGACGGGACCACCTCGATCGTCGCCCTCACCGACGGCCGGGGCATGTTCGTTCTCCGGGACGCGGGCCTCGCCGGGACCCTGTCCGGGCACGTGGCGATCAACCTGCCCGGTGTCGGACTCTCCGGAAACTTCGGGCTGTCGATGAACACCGCGGGCGGTCTCGGCTTCACCTCCACGATCACCTTCGGGCTGACGCCCACGGCCACCACCGTGCTGCTGCTGGGCGACGTGAACGGAGACGCTCGCCCGGACCTGCTGGTCGGGACCCAGGGCCAGGGCGTCATCGTCTACCTCAACGACGGGGACGGTGACCCGTTCGACAGCGTCTCCGGGTTCACCCTCCCCGGCACATCGGCCACCAGCGGCAGCTCCAGCAAGGCGGTGACCGCACTCGCGCTGGCCGACCTCGACCACGACGGCAACATCGACCTGGTCGTCGGCCGGGAGGCTGACGCCACCGAGGTGTGGCTCGGTCGCGGCGACGCGTCGTTCACCCGGGCGACGACGTCCGGGGTCACGATGCTCGCCGGCGCCCTGGGGGTGGCGGCCGCCGACCTCGACGGCGACGGCAAGGTGGACGTGCTCGCGGTCGCGACCGCCTCGCTGACCCAGCTCTACACCGTCGACGGCGGCAGTGGAGCGAGCTGGAGCGGGCTCACCTCCCTCGTGTCTGTCGGCTCCGGCAAGGTCGTCGCTATCGGCGACGTCGACGGCGACGGTCGTCTCGACCTGGTCACCGGACTCAGCAGCGGTGGACTGGGACTCTTCCTCGGCACGGCGACCGGTTACGCCGCCACCGGCACCAGCCTGGACCCGACGATCCCCGCCCGGCTGCTGCTCACCGACGTCAACGGGGACGGGCAGCTCGACCTCGTCACCGGTCTCGGCACGGCGGCGACCGGCACTCGCGCGGTGCGGCTCAACAGCGGTCGTCGCACCACCACCCTCTCGGGCGGCTCCCTCGTCGGGGCGACGTCGCTGACCGTGGTCTCCACCGCCGGGTTCACCCCCACGGGGACCGTGACCATCGGCAGCGGGCCGACCGCCGAGACCAGGACCTACACGGTCACCTCGCCCACCACCCTCGGTGTCAGCGCCCTCACCGGGGCTCACGGCGCCGGCGAGAGTGTCTCCACCCCCTGGCTGGGGCTCGGCCCAGCCGTCGCGATGACCGGGTCAGCCGGCGGCCTCGCAGCGCTCGGGGACGTCGACGGGGACGGCACGGCCGACGTGGTGACCTCCGACGGCACGGGCATGCCGGCACTGGCACTCGGCCACACCGGCACACCTCTCGGTGCCGGAGCCCCGATCGCCTCCGTGACGCTCACCGTCCCGGGCGGCCCCTACCTCGCGGTCTCGGGGACCCAGGTCGTGCTCACGGTGGCCGGACAGACCCTCACCGCCGACCTCTCGTTCACCCAGGCGACCGCGACCGACGGCGCCCGGACCGTTATCGTCGCGCTGGAGAACGGCAGCCTGTCGCTGAGCGGCGTCAGCACCCCCATCGCCTTCCGCGGCGTCCTGGTCTCCACGGCTTCCGGGGTGGCCGGGGCGCTGGACCTCGCGGTGCCCAGCCTGGCGATCGGTGACGCCACCCTCGCTGGGACGTTCCGGCTGGCCCTCAACAGCTCCGCCACGGCGATGTCCGTGACGCTGCCCAGCGGGACAACCGTGCGGGTGCCGGGCGGTCCCTACCTCCGAGTCGAGGTGTCGACCGCGTCGCTCACGATCGGGACGGCCGTGATCGGCGGCTCCTTCGTCCTCGAGCAGGTCACCAACACCGGCAACGTGACGCGCACGGTGCTCGCAGTGTCGGGCGCCTTCGTGCGGCTGACCCCCACCGGCTCGGACCTGCTACGGAACGTGTCCGGAGCACTCGTCGTGCTGCCCGGCGGCATCGCCGCCCAGGTCGCCGGCACGATCAACCTCGCAGACGTGCTGCCCACGAACGTCGTCGTCGCCGGGTCGTTCGCGCTGAGCATCAACCGCTCCTCCACAGCAGTCAAGGAGACGGTGACGGTCGGCGGTGCCACGGTCGTCGTCGACTTGATCGCCGGACCGTACCTGAGGGTCGCGGCCACGGGGGTGACGCTCACCATCGGCGGGCAGCAGCTCACCGCCGACGTCGCCTTCCAGCAGAGCGGCATGACCACCCAGCTCGTCGTCGAGAACCTGACGCTGCGCCTCGGTGGCGACACCCCGGTCGTCAGCGTCACGAACGGATCCGGCCTTCTCACGGTGTCGGGCACCACGACCAAGACGATGACCGGCAGCCTGTCGGCCCGGGTCGAGCTGAACGTTCCCGGAGTCGCGCTCAGCGGGGCGTTCGCACTGGCCGTCTCGTCGACGACGACGCCGACGGCGAGCACGAGCAGCATCGCCGTCACCGGTGGCACCCTCGCGAACCCCGTCTCGATCGTGCTCGGGGGGAGCCAGCGAATCAGCGGTCTCTTCACGTTCACCCAGACCGGGACCGGCACGTCGGGGCGCGTCACCGTGCAGATCGACCAGCTCACGGCCTTCGTGGGCGACGACGCCGGGACCACGAGCATCACCGACGACCTGGGGGTGAGCCTCAGCGGCGCCGGCAGCCTGGTGCTGACCAGCGCCGGCGTCGCCGCCGACTTCACCGTGCTCCTCACCTTCCGGCTCCCACCGTCGATCTCGTCGACGATCGCCTTCGGTCCCGCCGTACCGGTGAGGTTCCAGCTCAACACGATGCCGACCGTGGCCGTGGACACCGCTCTCGCTCTGAACCTGCCGGCCGGGCCGTTCCTCCGGCTGCAGGTGGGCACGGTGTTGCAGAAGCTGTCGGTGACGATCGCCGGCCAGCAGCTGAGCGGCGTCTTCAGCATCGAGAAGACCCGGGCCTCGGGGGCTGACGGCGTGCTCGGGACCACGGACGACCAGACCGTGATGCGGTTCGCGGCGACCGACGTGACTCTCTTCGTCGGTGACGACCACGGCACCACGGGCGAGGCGGACGACATCGGGCTGCGGCTCTCGGACGGCAGCGCGCTGCTCGTGCTGGGTGGAGCCGGGTTCGCCGGCCGGATCTCGGCCGCCGCCAGCCTGTCGCTGGGCAGCGGCCCCGTCGCTTCGATCGCACAGGTCTCCCTGGAGCTGAACCAGCGCGGCACGGCGGTCCACGAGGTCTTCGTCGTCGGCACCGACACCCGCACGCTCGACCTGCCGACCGGACCGGGCTACGTCCGCGTCTCCGCCACCGGGGTCGCATTCGCCCTGGGTGGCTTCGCGCTCACCGGGGACGTGACGCTCACCCGCCGTCCGGCCGCACCCGGGCCCGGCATCGAGACCACCCTCGACCTTGCCGGCGTACGACTGGCCATCGGGGCCGGAGACCGCCCCGCAGTACTGGTCAGCAACGGCCACGGTCACTTCGTGGTGCCGGCGACCGGCGGGCTCTCCGGCTCCCTGGCCGCCGACGTCGCCCTCGACGTGCCAGGGGTCACGCTCAGCGGCAGCTTCGCGGTCGCGTTCACCAACACTCCTGCCGGTCCGTCGTCCTCCGCCGCCTCGACCGTCACCGTGTCGGGGACCGACGTGGTCCTCACCGTGGCCGGCCAGAGGCTGACCGGCTCGTTCACGGTGCAGAAGACCGCCACCGCCGTCAGCCTCCGGCTCGACCACATGACGCTGGCGCTGGGCGACGGCACCCAGACGTTCGTCACGCTCACCGTCGACGGCCTCCTGCAGATCACGCCCCAGGGAGTGACCGCCGATCTCACGGTCGGCGTGCAGCTGGACGGTCCGTTCGCACCTCCGTCCCCCACGACACCACCCACGACCCCCCCGTTCTCGATCGGCTTCACGACGGCCCACCTGGCACTGAACACCGGCCGGCTCGCCGCGAACGGCATCCCGGGCGGCCCCTATCTACGGATCGACGCCGGCACCACGGCGAGCAAGGTGACCGTCACCGTCCTGGGCCAGCAGCTGAGCGGCGTCTTCTTCTTCGAGCAGACCCCGACCGCCCTGGGCGCCAAGGTCGTCAAGCTGGGCTTCTCGGATCTCAGTCTCAGTCTCGGTGCGGATGACCGGACCGTGGACGTCTCCGGAGGCAGCGGCGTGCTGCTGCTCACGGCAGGCGGTGTCGCCGGCCAGCTCAAGGGCACCGTGGGGCTCAGTGCGTCCTTGCGTGACCTGCTGGGGCTGGACGCCGGGACCCAGCTGAGCGTGCAGTTCAGCACGTCCGCGAGTGCCGTGAAGGACAGCACGACCCTGCCGGACGGCACCACGATCGCGCTGGACCTGCCCGCCGGCCCCTTCGTCCGGGCCACCGCGGTGAATACCTTCCTGACGATCGGCGGCAGCGGTGGCGTCACGCTGAGGGCGGACCTCTTCTTCGAGTCCGCGAGGACCGTCGGTGGCACCCAGGTGCTGCGCGTCGCGATCGCCAAGGGCAGCATCGCGATCAACGGCGACAAGCCCGGTGTGAAGGACATCTCTGGCCTGCTCGTGATCGTCCCGGGGTCCGCGGGCGGGGTCGCTGCGGTGCTGTCGGGCACGGTCTCCGGCGTCACCCCCGGGTTCACCGGCGGCGCCACGGTCGGTGTGAAGGTGAACACGATGACCACGCCCTTCAGGGACAGCGTGGTCGTCAACGGCACCTCGGTGGGTCTCGACGTGGGTGGCGCCACGAGTGCGACGGTCCCGTTCGTGGACTTCTTCGCCGAAGGGCTCGAGTTCAACTTCAACGACCTCGTCGAGATCCGCGGCGACTTCCACATCACCGGAGGCACGTTCCACGCGACCAACCTGCAGGTCTTCGTGGGCAGCGGCCCGCTGATGATCGGCGGTGCGCGTAACCCCGCAGCTGTCGGGCTGCTGATCGACAACGCCACCGTCGACTTCAAGAACCTCGGCAACGGGTCCGACGGGCTGTACGCACTCGTGGTGACCGGCTCCATTGCCCTGGTCGGGCTGGACGGCCTGAGCGTCAGCGGCACGGTGAGCTTCAAGCTCAACACCCACACCGCCGACGCGGTCTTCACCAACCCGAGCCCGGTGATGACCGTGAAGGCGCAGACCTTCTCGCTGGTGGTCTCGGACTTCTACGTCGGCATCGCCGGGCTGCTCGACATCCGGGGGACCCTCGGCGTCACCCGCACACCCAACGGCACCCTGGACCTCGCCATCGCGGGTGCCAAGGCGCTGGTCGTCTTCAACGGCACCGGCGTCATCTCCCTCGACGGGTACGCCGGCTTCTCGATCTCCCCGCTCACCGGCTTCCGGCTCTCCGGTTTCAAGGTGAACTCGTTCTCCCTGTTCCCGGGTCTGACCACGTTGGCCGGCGCGGCCCCGGGGACCAGCGCGAAGCCGGTCCTGTTCCCGACCGCGAACCTCGCCTCACCGCTTGCCGGCAAGGTCGTGAACTACGGCACCACGTCGGGCAAGATCCGGGTCGTCTTCAACGACCCGAACGGCGTGGGCGTCAACGAGTCCACGATCACCGACCCCGGTGCCGAGTTCGAGGTCTGGGCCAACGGCAGCAAGGTGAGCCTGACACTGAGCGCTCCCACCCGCGTGACCGGGCTGATCAACACCTGGGAGTACTCCTGGACCGGGTTGCTGCCCACGGACGGCGTCATCGAGATCCGCTTCCTGGCCGGTGGCTTCAGCGACAAGGGCGGCACGGCCAACTTCGCCCAGACCGACCAGTTCTACGTGGTCAGCGGTCCCGCGGCGACCGCGAAGCCGGGCCCGGTGGCCGCGCTGGCCAGCCCGCTGAACGGACAGACCGTCACGGTCGGCTCGCTGAACGCGCGTCGCTACCTCGACGTGACTTTCACCAGCCTCGACGGCTCCCCGATCAACAAGGCCTCCATCGAGGATGCGGCCGCCGAGTTCACGCTCTCGGGCACCGGCATCGGAGACGTGCTGCTCGACCCCAGCGGCGCGCCGGTCCTGGTCGGTCTGCCGCTGCTGATCAGTGGTCGCGCGAACACTGCGACCACGGTGACCTACCGCTACTTCCTCAAGGACAAGAACCCCCAGAACACGCTCGACCTGTTCAAGACGGGCACCGTGCTGCTGACCTTCCTGGGCACCGCCACCGCGCCCGCCTGGACCACGATGGGTCCCGCGGGCGGTGCCCCGGGCAAGAACGTCCCCGGTCTGACCCAGACCTTCACGCTCGACGCATCTGCCCCGGGAGAGTCGACGACCGGCGGCTCGCGCAAGCTCGGACCCCTGAGCCTGCAAGGCCCCTCGATCGGCATCGCCGACGTCGGTTTCGCCGACGGCATGCTGGTGCTGACCGTCGCGCTCGGCGCCGACCGGGCGTCCCTCGACTTCGGGCGCCAGCCAGGAGCCACCACGAACACGTCACAGGCCCAGACGGACTCCGGGGTCAAGGTCGACCTGGTAGGCCTGCAGGGCACGTTCGACCTCGCGGTCGACGCGCTCGGCCTCCTCAGCGGCAACGTCCGCATTGCACCCACCGGCAAGTGGGGCCTACGGGTCGCCTCGCTCAGCGCCGTGGTGCCGAACGTCGCGACGCTGACCGCCGACGGCGTGGTGTTCAGCTACGACCCCGCACCGAAGCCCGGCTCAGGTCCCCAGGAGCTGCTGCGCATCGCCAACGCGAGGATCGACTTCCCGAAGCTGGGCGTGACCGGTTCGCTGCGGCCCTACGACCCGGCAGCGGGCCGCAACGTCGACGCCCCCGCCGACGGCTCCGCCCTGCCGGCCGGGGTCATGCCCGGCCTGGTGATCCGCGACAACGGCTTCAGCCTCGGCACGGCGGAACTGGCCTACGGGCTGGCCCCGGGGGGCAGCGTCCCCGACGGGAACAAGCTCACCACCTCGTCGGGCCAGACCGACAAGGACATCGACCTCTTCGGCATCCTCACCCTCAAGGATCTGCGGGTCGGCGTCCAGGGCCTCACCGTCACCTTCGGGACGGCGGGGGCGTCCTTCACCGGCACCGTGTACTTCGCCTCCGGCGGTGCCACCCTGTTCCCCGGCAAGTCGATCACCGCCACGCTCAGCGACCGGCTGACGGCTGACGACAAGAACGCGGACGGCAGCCTGAACGACGAGGCGATCCGCGCCCAGCTGACCTTCACCAACGGCAAGGTCGACTCGTTCCAGCTCACGATCGACACCCTGAGCGTCAAGATCGGCGACTTCGTGTCGCTGAGCGCGAAGGACTTCAAGCTCAACACCGGAGCGTCGGCCTCACAAGACCTGGTCTCCTTCGCCGCCGTGGGGGCCACGGTCCGGATCGGCTCCCTCGAGCTGAACGGTGAGGCTCGGAACTTCGCCTTCCTCGGCGACGGCACGTTCGTCACCCGCGCCGGCTTCGGCGTCTTCCTCGGGGTCGGTGCCGCGACCGGCGACTCGTTCAAGTGGCCGTCGTTCCTGCCGGTGCGGATCGACTCGATCGGCATCCAGTGGGACGACATCCAGCGCGACCCCGGCAACTTCGTGCTGACGCTGTCCGCGAGCGTCACGGGCATCAAGGGACTCTCGGGACTCGAGTTCTCCGGCTCGGTCCAGGGCATCCGGATCGCGCCGGCTCTGCTCGCTCGAGGCGAGTTCCCGATCATCGGCCTCGACGCACTCGCCGTCTCGGTCAAGGGCGACATGTTCGGCGGCAAGATCAACGCCGCGCTGATCGGGGGCATCCTCAAGCTGGACGCCGGCTACCACGTGATCGATCCGCTCAACACGACCACCACGGTGGCCCATCGCGTCTTCTACCTGGGCCTCCAGGGCGGCTTCTCGATGGCGGGGATGGCCGGGTTCACGATCCGCATCGGGCTCTCCGACCTTGGCCCGCTGCAGGTCTTCCTCAACGTCGAGGTGCCCGGCGGCATCCTCCTCGAGCCCACCTCCGGCCTCACGCTCAACGACTTCTCCGCAGGAGTTGAGTTCTTCAAGACGCTCCCGTCCATCGACGACCCGTTCGCACTGCGCGGCACCGCGTTCGGCCTGCCGACGAACCTCACCGCCGACCAGTGGCTCGCCTCCCTGCAGCAGCAGGTCGCCGACCAGGCGAAGGCCGTCGGCGACGGTAACCAGCCGGATGGGTTCCTCGCGGCGTTCACCTCCCCGATGGTGATCACGGGTTCGGCGCGCATCTACTCGATCTACACGTCCCAGGCGGTCTTCAACGGACTGGTCACGATCAAGATCTCGACCGACGGCAAGTTCCTGATCAGCGGGCAGCTGAACTTCGCGAACAACAACCTCTCGCTGTCCGGGCGGCTGTACGCCGACCTGTCGCGGGCGAGCAGCGGGAACGTCACCATCCTGTTCCTGGCCGACATCCCCGACCAGGTCCGGATCCTGACGCTCTACGGCAAGATCAAGATGGGCTTCAAGAACGCCTCGGGCCAAGAGGTCACCTTCACCGTCCCGAGCGGAGAGGGCACGTCGACCACCGGGTCGAGCACCCCACCCGGCGCGGATGTCGCCGACCCGGTCGGCCATGGCGGCAAGGTCGACGTCAAGGCGCTCGCCAAGATCCTCGACGGCCCCTCCGGCAAGCACTACCTGGACATCATCTACAAGGCCGCCCCCGGCGCGACCATCAGCTGGCTCTCGGTGCTCGACAGGACCGGCAAGATCCACGTCACCACCGCCAAGCCGGGCAGCCCCGATCGCGTGGGCGTCGCCATCGGGGCGCCGAAGCCGATGATCGGCGTGACGTCCGCCGGCGGCGTCGCGTACTACGAGCTGCTGGTGCGCGATGCGACCGTGAACGGCAAGGCCGTGCGACAGGTCTACTACGCGACCGGGAGCACCCCCGCCTCGGTGGTGGTCGTTCTGGACTCCTCGGGGATGACCGGGTCCACCGACGACAGCCACATGCTCGACGCCGCGATGCGGACCACCGGGTCGACCCGGGTGCGTTACCTCCTCGACCCGCTCGCTTCGACGCTCAGCGATCTGCCGCGCGGTGAGGTGCAGGTGCTCTTCGACGCAGCTGCCTTCTCGACCGCTGCCACGACCGCCGGACCGGGTGTGGAGAACGAGTCCTTCACCCTCGCGTTCACCGTCACCGGCGCCACCGGCAGCGTCAGCGACCCCGGCGCCGGCGGCAGCGTCGACGTCAACGTGCTGAACAACCGCAACTGGGTGGACATCATCTTCACGGTGCCGGTGGGCTGGACGCTCGACCGGGCCAGTGTCACGGACCTGGCCGCGGAGTTCCTCCTCGGTGGCCCCGGTGTCGGCTCTCTCGTCCTCGACCCGGCCCGTGCGCCCTGGCTGAAGAGCACGACCGCGACGACGTCGACGTACCGCTACTGGCTGCTCGGACAGCGTGGAATCGGAGTGGTCAGCGCCACCTTCCTGCCGGGCACGTGGTCGTACTCGCTCACCGGCTCGCCGGTCGAGGTCACGTTGCCGGCGACCTCGGTCACCGTCTCCGGAAGCGACGTGCCCTCGACCCTGACCGTCAACGTCGCTGACCCCACCGTGTTCGGGTTCCCGGCCGGTTTCACCCTCGACGCCCGCACGCTCCTCCAGGCCCTGGTCCGGTTCGTCGACGCTGACGGCGACCCGGTCAACGGCGTCCAGCTGTACAACGACGGCGACTGGCGCATCACCCTCGACACCTCGAGGCTCATCTCCCAGCTGGGCAGCACCGGCACCTTCGTGGTTCCGATCATCGTCACCTCGCGGCCCGCCAGCTGCCCGGCCACTGCGCCCTGCACGGCCACGTTCTCACCGAAGGTGGTCCGAGACACGGTCAGCTGGTCCGGCACCCCGACGGACGCCGGCGCCACCAGGCCCGGGGACGTCTCCTCGCCGCTGAGCATCGACACCGGACGCACCTACATCGACGTGACCTACACGCCGAGCCTCGGTGCGATCCTCAGCGGTGGCAGCATCGACGGCAACGAGTTCAAGCTGTCCGGTCCGGGCGTGGTGCCGGGCATGACCATCGGCCCCGTCATCGACCTCGGCAACGGTGTGTACCGCTACACGATCCTCGGCACCTTCCGCCCGGGTGCCGTCAACGTGGTCTTCGCCCTGGACAAGTTCGAGGACAACTCCGCGCGAGCCCCGCCGTCGGGATCGACGGACACGCAGCAGTTCGACGTGGCCGGCGTGACGGGCGACCTGGTCCGCACCGTCCCGGCGACCGGCGACCAGCCGGTCAAGGTCCTGGCTCTCAAGGGTGGCACGGTCGGCCGCGGCTGGATCAACGCCCGTGGCTACCTCGAGGTCCGCTTCACCCCGACCAACGGCTACGCGATCAACCCGACCTCCGTGAACGGGGACGAGCTCCAGCTCCGTGACGCCGCCGGTCGGCTGATCGTCCTCGGGGCCCCGGTGCGGCAGGGCACCAGCAACATCTGGCAGTACTCCTTCAGTGCTCCGCTGGCGGCCGGGGCCTACACGCTGACGATCCTGGCCGGCACCGTCACCGACACCAGCGGCACCGCCAACATCGTCGAGTCGGAGCAGTTCACCGTCACCACCCCGACCAGCGGCCTCTCCAACCCGGGGAACAACCAGGTGGGCTCGCGGACCGACTTCATGAGCCGGGGCTGGATCGACGTGGCCTTCGCGGGGGCCGACCCCGCGAGCATCCTCGACAGTCAGGGCGAGTTCACCCTGACCAGCTCGACCGGGGACACGATCACGCTGGTGGGCAAGCCGGTCCGGGTCTCCGGAGACACCTACCGCTACTTCTTCACCGGTCACTACTCCGGGGACCTGCAGTTCGCCTGGATCGCGGGGTCGTTCGCTCCGGCCGCCGGCAGCAGCACCATCACCCCGACCGTCGAGTCCGCCACGACCGCGGACCTCCTCAAGCGGACCTGGATCGACCTGAGCTACCGGTCCGGCGCCGGAGCCGTGGACACGAGCACCGTCACCGGCAACGAGCTGGGCAGCATCGCCGGCCTCACCCCCGACAGCCACCCCGTCTACCAGGTCGACGAGACCACGTTCCGCTACCTCTTCAGCGGGGACCTGCCCGCCGGGACCGTCACCGTCACGGTCCTGGACGGCAGCTGGGCGGACCTGGACGGCAACCTGGACGCCGGCAGTGTCAGCACCTTCCGCCTCATCGAGCCGGCGCAGTCGTTCTTCATCGAGATCTCCGGCGGACTGATCCTGATGGCCCCGGGCGTCGACGAGCCGTTGGTCGACCTGTCCGCCAACGTGACCTTCGAGATCAACACCGCTCGCAAGCTGTTCACGCTGACGTTCTCCGGCCAGCTGAAGATCATCAAGCTGGGCACGGTAGGGGCGACCTCAGGGCGGTTCGTCCTCGACATGGGCGACGGCACATCGAGCACCCCCGGCTTCTGGGGAGTCGCCACGCTCGAGACCAACTTCACGGCACTCGAGCGCTACGGCCTGTTCCTGTTCGCCAAGGGCACGCTGCAGATCAACACCACCAACGTGACGAAGACGGAGGTGCTCACCCTCAAGGGCATCGGAGCCGGCGGAGCCGACGTCACCCGGACCTTCGTGCTGGGACCGAAGAGCTTCGCCCTGGAGCTCGTCGGCCAGGCCCGGATCCGCCCCCCCGGCAGCACCACCGACCTGGTACGGCTCCAGGGAGGCTTCTTCCTCAGCATCGAGGCGTCCCAGGACTTCAAGATGCAGATGTACGCCACTGCCGAGCTCTCCTTCGGCGTGGGTGACGCCCAGCTGACGTACGGCGCGACGACGGCGCTGCTCGTCGTCACCTCCGAGGGCATCGCGGGCAGCATCAAGGTCAGCGCCGGTGGCGGCATCGGGCTGCCGTCCGTGGGCACGCTGTTCAGCATCACCGGCACGGTCACGGTCATGTTCAACACCATGCGCCACGACGTGACGTTCAAGGTGCCGGACTCGTTCCTGCCGCTGCTGCACTCCGGGGACCCGACCACCGTGGTCATCTATGGAAGCGCGCCCGGGCTGGACGGCCAGCGGAACCCCAGTGCGCCGGCCACGGGCGAGATCTACATCAAGGCGACCGTGAACGCCCAGATCACCATCGGCGGCGTCGTCAGCCTCTCGGGGTTCATCGGCATCACCGCGGCGATCGATCCGCTGAAGGGTGGCTACTTCAAGATCGACGGTGCTGTGGGCGCCACGATCCCGCTGCTGGGCGCCCTCACGGGCTCGCTCAACCTGGCGGTCTTCATCGGCACGACGCCGGCCACCACCGGCATCGTCGGCCGCATCCAGCTGACCCTCGGCAGCAACCGCATTCCGGGGGTGCGCTTCAACGGCCAGTTCCTGCTCGAGCTCAACACGTTCGCCGAGAACCGCCCGATCCAGACCTTCGCGATCGCGAAGAAGGCCGGCGTCTTCAACGGCTTCGCCCGCGACGCCGCCGGCAACCTGCAGGTCGTCAACGACACCATCACCACGCAGGCCGGCTTCAAGCTGATCATGGCAGGCGAGCTCGCCGTCGGCGACACCCTCAAGATCAACGGCAACGTCCTCTTCCGTGTCGAGCTGGCCGGGCCGAACGCCGGCATCGAGCTGGTTGTCAACGGTCAGCTGGCGCTGACACCGATCGGGAACGTGCAGATCGTCGACAGCGGCTTCCGCATCGACGCGTCCGGGCTGGTCGCGCGCGCCGAGGTCAGGCTGGAGCTGGGGGCGGCATTCACGTCCGCGCTCAACCTGAAGGCCCGGGTCTTCCTGGCGCTGAACACCACCGGGCGGGCCGTGACGCTGGGGGCCTCGACGGTCGCCCCCGGCTTCCTGCTGCGCGTCGAGGGCAGCATCAGCCTGGTCGGCGTGGAGGGCACCGGCTACCTGGAGGTCAGCGTCGGCCCCAGCGGCTTCCAGATGCTCTTCGGGCTCGGCTTCGACATCGGTGGACTGCAGTTCCGCGCCGACGGCGCCGCCGGGGTCTACACCGACGGGTTCGCCATGCGACTCTCGGTGCACGCGTCCGCGGACGCCGCGGTCTTCAGCATCGAGGCCGACGGCACGATCCAGGTCAACTCGACCGGGTCCACCAAGCTCGGCATCGCCCCCGGCTTCCTGCTCGACCTCACCGGCAAGGTGTCGCTGCTGAAGGTGCTCAACCTCGACGCCCGCCTCAGCGTCCAGATCAACAGCGCCGGCTGGGTCCTGAATGCGAGCGCCTCGGTCAACTTCTTCGGGATCGCGTCGCTCTCGGGCTCGGTGATGCTCACCAGCAACGGAGACTTCGACGTCCGGCTCAACGGCGGTATGACCATCGGCTCCAGCGACTTCGGGCTCCGAGGGGACTTCTCGATCCGGGTGTACTCGCAGCACTACACGGTCGGATCCACCGACTACTACAGGTTCGGGCTCAGCGGTTCGGCCAGCGTCAAGGTGCGGGCCTTCGGAATCACGCTCGCCGGGGTCGGGCTCGGCTTCGACTTCAGTGTGGACACCGCCAACGCCGACAGCAACGGTCGCGTCAAGATCGAGCTCGCAGTCCACATCTCGGTCAGCTTCTTCTTCTTCTCGATCAACGCCACCGCGCACTTCACCATCGGCTACCTCCAGCTGCCCGCACCGACCTACCTCGGCAGCAACGGGACAGGAAGCTTCCGCATCTGGAACGACGGCACCGACCACGACCTGCACCTCAACTTCGGCGACCTCGCACACCGCAACGCCCGCAACATCGGGCAGGAGGACATCCACGAGGCGGTCGTGATCGAGCAGATCGGCGGCACGGCCACCGACGCCACGATCAAGGTCAGCGCCTACGGCCGCAGCAACACCTACAACCACGTCACGAAGATCATCGGCGACTTCGGAGACGGAAACGACAGCATCGTGATCAAGGACAGCGTCAAGGTGCCGGTCGTGATCTACGGCGGAGCCGGCAACGACGTCATCACCAACGCCGGCACGAGCACGTGCGCGAACCTCAACAGCCCGACCAGCTGCACCCAGCTGTACGGCGACTCACCCACGCTGACCACCCCCGCCGTCGGCGTCACCTACAACGACTACATCTCCACCACCGGCGACGCCATTGTCCACGGCGGGCTCGGAGACGACCTCCTCATCCACTCCGGTGGCGGCACGACCCACCTGTACGGCGACGAGGGCGACGACAAGCTCTTCGGGTCCTCGGTCAACGACAAGCTGGACGGTGGCGCCGGCAACGACGTGCTTCAAGGCCTGGCCACCAGCTACCAGGGAGGCGCCGGCAACGACACGATCGTGGTGCTGCTGACCGGTACCCAGCCCACCACGCTCACCGTCGACGGCGGGTCCGGGACCGACCACCTCTACGTCACCTTCGGCGCCGGCAACGACGCGATCGAGCTGGCCCGGAAGACCGGCACCAGCCTGCTGCTGACCTACGGCACCGTCGGGTCGAGCACCACCAAGAGCCAGGTCCTCTCCAGCATCGAGCAGCTCGACCTCGACGCCGGCGCCGGTGCGGACACGGTGACGGTGCACGACATGGCGAACTCGGGACTGAGCGCCCTGACGGTCCAGACGGGACGCACCGCCACGGTGAACGGCACCAAGACCGTGAAGCTGACCGTCGACGGCAAGGACTTCAACATGGAGGTCCCGGACGTCCGCTACTCCGACGACCGCGCCGCCGACACCGTCACCATCGAGGGCGGCGCCGGCGCCGACACGTTCACCCTCAGCACCGCCACTGTGCAGGACAGCGACCTGGTCAACGTGCCGGTGACCCGGGTCGCGCGCACCGGAGCGGCGACGTACACCGTCGACGTCGGGCAGAGCGTTCGCAGCGAGGGGGACCGGCTCGTCGTCGAGGGTGGCGCGGGCAACGACCGGATCGACGCCGCCGCAACGACGCAGGACCTGCTGGCGCTGACCCTGCAGGGCGGCGCCGGCAACGACACCCTGGTCGGCTCCCGCTTCGACGACGTGCTCGACGGCGGAGACGGCAACGACACGGTCACCGGTGGCCTCGGCCGCGACACCTTCAAGGACTCCGGCGGGGTCGACACGCTCGTCGAGACGATCGCCCCCGGCTCCTCGGTCCACGACTTCGGTCTCTACGACGATCTGTTCGTCGTCGGTGCGGTCGTGGGCACGGACTTCGCCAGCGGGGCCGTCGTGGAGAACCTCGACGGGATCTTCGAGAAGGCCGTGCTGACCGGCGACGGTGTCGCGAACGTCTTCCTGCTCGGAGACGCCGACGGCCTTCTCGGCGTCGGCACCACCCGCCGCAGCGTCAAGGGCTGGTCCGGCGACGTGGTCCTGACGCCTCTCGCCGGCGACGACCTCGTGCGCGTGGAGCTCCGCGCCGCCACCGGCGCCCGGGTGCACGTCACCGACAGCGCAGGAACCGACACCCTCCAGGTGTGGGGCACGAGCCTGCGCGAGAACCTGATCGTCGACACCTCCGGCGGTCGCGGCCTGGTCCGCCAGCGGGCCACCCCCGCCCTGGTCTCCGGCGCGGAGGTCACGGACACCGACCTGACCGCCGACGACCTCGTCTCGATCGACCACTCCGGCATGGACCTGGTCGAGCTGCGGACCCTGGCCGGCGGCGACCGGATCGCCGTACGCCGGATGACCGTCGAGCACCACCTCGAGACCGGCGCCGGGGACGACCAGGTAGCGGTCGGCACCCTGGCCGGCGTGGGCGCGACCCTCAGCCGGTGGCCGAACAGCGGCGGCAGCCTCAACTCCATCGCCGGAAGGCTGGTCGTCGACGGAGGCTCCGGTCCCGGCACCCTCACCGGCCTGGACTCACTGACCGTGGACGACAGCGGCGACACGCTGGCCAACACCGGTCGGCAGACGAGTACGACGATCACCGGGCTCGGGATGGGTGCGGGAGGCATCGTCTACACCTCGTTCGAGAGCCTCGCGGTCACCCTGGGCTCGGGTGGGGACACCTACACGGTCGACAGCACGCACGCAGGCGTCTTCCGGCCGACCTCGATCGACACCGGAGCGGGCAACGACACCGTGGTCGTCCGCTCGGTCGACGGCAGCACCGAGGTGCACCTCGGCACCGGCGACGACACGGTGCGGGTCAGCTCCACCGACACCGGCACCGGCGGCACGCTCGACGGCATCCTCGCCTACCTGGTCCTGGACGGCGGCCCCGGCGCCGACAAGGTCTACGTCGACGACACGAGCACGCTGGCCCACCGAATCGGCCGGTTGACGGGCAGCAGCATCGCCGGCCTCGGCACCGGTCTCGCTGGAACCGCCCCCCGCCGGGCCCTGGTCCAGACGTTCACGGTGCGCAACGCCTTCGACGGCCGCTTCACCGTCACCGTCGCCGGGTACGGCACCACGGGAGCACTCGACTACGACGCCACCGCGGCCAAGGTGCAGACGGCCCTCGGGGCACTGGTCGGAGCCGGCAACGTCGTCGTGACCAAGGCCGGTGGCACCTGGGTCGTCGCCTGGACCGGAGAGCTGGCCGCGGCCGCGGGCTGGGACGCCCTGATCACGGCGGTCACCTCGGTCGGCCTCAAGCCGTCCACCGTCCTCGGGGCCCCCGTGGTCGTCACGGGCTTCGCGGCGATGTCCGACGGCGTCATCGACTACGGCGGGTTCGAACTGCTCCGTCTCGGCCTCGGTGGCGGCAACGACGTGCTCAACGTCGACAGCACGCTGGTCGGCACCACCACCGTCGACGCCGGTCCGGGCGACGACCGGGTGTTCGTCGAGACGATCTCCGGGCCGACCACCGTCAACGGCCAGGCGGGCGACGACTGGCTCACCGTGAACGCGGTGCCCGACCTGCCGACCGCGCCCAACCCGATGGACGGCCAGCGGCTCACCCTCGACGGCGGTCTCGGCTCCGACACCGACGTGATCGGCCTGTTCGGCAAGGGCAGCTCGCGGATCGACGTCGTCGACACCGGCTACGACGGCGGCACCGACGTGCTCGTCGTCAACGGCTCGGCTCTCGACGACACCTTCCTGCTGCGCGCACGGATGATCGGCCTGCTGACCACCCGCAACACCCAGGGCCGTTTCACCGCGGTGGAGAAGGTGACCTACACCGACGGCATCAACGGGAACGTCGTGCTGAACACCCTCGCCGGCGACGACACCGTGGTCTTCGACGACACCGCCACGATCATGTACGTCAACGGTGGCAGTGGGAACGACCACTTCAGGATCGGCCAGCTCTACACCAACTACTCGATGGTCGACCCGGAGTTCGGGATCCCGCCCGCCGGCTTCTTCTCCAGCTCGCGGGGCAAGCTCAGCAACGGCGTCTCCGCACCGGCAACGATCAACGGCGGCACGGGGGACGACACGTTCGACGTGTTCCGCAACAAGGCCGCGCTGCAGCTCAACGGCGACGCCGGGGACGACACCTTCATCGTGCGCAGCTTCGTCGGGGAGTCCGAGGTCACCCGGGTCGACAGCGGCCAGGGCCGTGACTTCATCGCCTACGCGGCGAACGCGCCGGTCGCGATCGACGGCGGGGCCGGCTACGACACCGTCATCGTGATCGGAACCGAGCTCAACGACAAGTACGTCATCACCTCCACCGCCGTGTACGGCGCCGGCCGGTTCGTCACCTTCGTGAACGTCGAGCGGCTCAAGGTGTACGGCATGGAGGGCAACGACACCTTCTACGTGCTGTCGACCAGCCCGACCGTCGAGACCTCGCTGTACGGCGGCAAGGGCAGCGACCGGGTCGAGGTCGGGGCTCGTGGGGTGGCGGTCCAGGCCGACGACCTGCTCGGCCACACCGGGCTCGTCCGGCACTCGGTGGAGAGCTCGCGTGGTCTGAGCAGCGCCTGGACCCACATCCCGGTCGACGGTATTGCGGCCGAGATCGTCGACAACGACGCGCCCGGCCTCGTCGTCACCCCGGTCAACGGCTCGGTGGTGCTGCGCGAGGGCACCGGCAACGTGGGCCAAGTGCGGATCCGCCCGACGTACGCCTCGAACACGCAGGTCGAGGTGACGGTCGCCGCGCCGGCCGTCGACCCGACCTCGACCAGCCGGTCGCGCTCGGTGCTGCTGTCGCTGGACGGGACCACCTGGTCGACCTCGGTCACTCTCGTCTTCGCCGCCGGCTCCACCACCGGGCAGACCATCTTCGTCAAGGCCGACTTCGACAACTCCTCCGAGGGCACCCGCCTGGTTCCGCTGCAGGCACGGGTGGTCGGCCGGCTGTCCGGGACCGTCGGCAGCGCCACGACGACCACGTTGACCCGAACGAACGCCTTCGGCAGCCACATGCTGGACGGCAAGGAGGTCGTGATCACCTCCGGGCCGGGGGCGGGCCAGGTCCGGACGATCGCGTCCAACACGTCCAGCAAGCTGACGCTGTCCTCGGCGTGGGACGTCACGCCGACCTCGGCCAGCACGTGGCAGGTCCGGGGGATCGGCGAGTACGACGGGCTGCTGGTTGCCAACACCGTCGTCACCGTCCTCGACGACGACCAGGCCGGTGTGGACGTGCTCGTGCCGGACGGCGGCATCCGTGTCACCGAGCCTGTGCTGGGCGGCCGCGGCGGCACCATCGCGACGTACACCGTGGGTCTGAGCCGGGCACCGCTCAGCACCGTCACGGTCCACCTCGACGCACCGAGCCAGCTGCTGATCCGCAAGAAGGGCACCTCGACCTGGGTCTCGTCGCTGGACCTGCTGTTCACCACCGCCAACTGGGCGACGACGGTGACCGTCGAGGTCAGCGCGAAGTACGACAACACCGTCGAGGGTCAGCACGTCGGCCGCATCAACACCACGGTCAGCAGTGGCGACACCCGCAGCGGGCAGGTCGCCGGCGGCACCGGGCGCGACGACGAGTTCGTGGTGGCGGGCAGCCCGTTCGTGCCCGGCACGCTGCGTGGCTACCTGGTCCGCATCGTCGGCGGCACCGGGGCCGGCCAGGCACGGTACGTCTGGGACAACACGGCGGACACCGTCGTCGTCGAGGAGGAGTGGGACACCCGCCCGGACAGCAGCAGCAGGTACGTGATCACCGGCTACTCCTCCCCGGTGGTGAGCAGCCAGGTCACCGGCGTCGTCGACTCGCTCAGCAGCGACCGCACCGTCATCGACCTCGGTCCCGGCGCCCACCTGCCCACCGCGAACGGCGGGCTCTCCGGTGCCCTGATCCGCATCGTCGGTGACTCCCTGACCGGGGGCACGTACTACCGAGTGATCGCCTCGAACACCGCGACCACGATCACGGTGGTCGACCCCTGGGGTGCCGGAGTCGTCGGGCACGGCACGGGTGTCGTCGTCGTAGGTGTGCCCGGGCTGTCGGTCGATCCCGTGCTCGCACTCGTCGAGGACTCCGACACGCCTGGGGTCGTGATCACCCAGTCCGGTGGCAGCACCCGGCTTGTCGAAGGCGCCACCAGCGTCCTCGACGGTCTCAGCGACACCTACACGGTGCGGCTGACCCGCTCGCCCGACGGCGGCGAGACCATCACGATCACGCTTCTCCCGCTCGCGACCCCGAGCCTCGACGGAGCGCACCCGTGGGGCACCTGCGGCCTCGAGACCACCGGCGGCACAGGCTGCAACCTGGTCCAGCTGACGTTCCTCCCGGGTGCCGGCCAGACCCTCAACCCCGATGGGTCCCTCGCGCTGAGGTTCACCGCAGCCAACTGGGACGTCGCCCAGACCGTGACCGTCAAGGCGATCGACGACAGCGTGGTCGACGGCAGCGACCTGCAGGAGTTCGCGGACTCGGCGCAGCGGGTCACCCTGATCCAAGGCCCGCTGTCGGTGTTCGGCGGCGACGACCCCGCGCCCGCCGACGAGACCTCGCTCGACGGGTTCGTGCCGGTCATGCTTCCCGGTGAGCAGTCCGACCCGGTCCAGCCGGCGAACGCCTCCACCACAGAGGTCGTCGAGCCCGCCCAGGTGGACACACTCGTCGTGCACAACGAGGACAGCCCGGCCAACGACGTCGGCCGCCTCACGTCGACCCGCATCACCGGCCTCGGCATGGCCGACGACACCCTGCTCGCCGGCCGGCTGCTGCCCGGCGGCATCGTCTACGACGGCTTCGAGGACCTCACCCTGCTCCTGGGCTACGGCCAGGACGCGTTCACCGTGGTGAGCACGCACGGGGGAACCACGACGGTGGACCTGGGCCCCGGCAACGACACCATCACGGTGCAGACGATCCAGGGCCACACCCGCGTCCTCGGCCGGGGCGGGGACGACACGTTCCGGGTCGGCAGCACCACCCACCTGCTCGACCTGCTCGCCGCCCTGCTCGTCCTCGACGGCGGCGCAGGCACCGACACGGCCTGGCTGGACGACGCCGGCGACACGAACAACAACGTCGGTCGCCTCGACCAGTCCTCACTGACCGGTCTCGACATGGTGGCCCGCCCCGTCGGCGACGACCTCGGCCGTCCGCTGAACCGGATCTACTCCGTCACGGTCCGGCCGGGCGCCGGCTCGTTCACCATCGTGCTGTGGCAGCAGGTCGGCTCGGTGCGGACCGGAGTGGGCGCCTGGACGTTCGCGGAGACCGTGACCGCCGAGGAGATCCAGGCGCGGCTCCAGGCGCTGCTCTTCCCGATCACGTCGACGAGCAACCAGATCTCGATGACCTGCGGCACCGCGAACCGGTCGGAGTGCGCACAGAGCGTCTACGTCTGGAAGGTCGGCGACGACTTCCTGATCGGCTTCCGCGGTGAGGTCGACGCCGACCCGAGCAGGCCCGTGCTGGTCGGGCTCTCCGCGCTCGGTGCGACGGCCCGGGTCGCCGACACGGCGCGTCCCGACGGGCTCAGCTACGCCGGCCTGGAGACGCTCAACATCGCGCTGGGCTCCGGGAACGACGTGATGAACGTGCGCGGCACGCTGCCGACCACGAACCTGTCGCTCGGAGCCGGAGACGACCGTGTCTACGTCTCGTCGCGCGCCGACGTCGGCGAGTACGGGAGGCCCGAGTTCCTCGCCGGCACCCTCGACCGGATCGCTGGCACGTTGAACATCGACGCGGGCACCGGCCGCCAGACGCTCCTGGTCAGCGACGAGGGCGCCACGGTCGGCGACACCAACGTGCTGGTGACCGACGTGCGCACCGCCGCGGCCGCCCGAGACGCCCACGTGACCGACGCAGAGAGCATCTTCGGCGGCCGCCAGGAGATCTTCGTGGTCGGGCTCGCGCAGGGGTCGATCACCTACCGCGCGGACGCACTCGGCAGCTTCGCGGACGGCATCCGGATCTGGGCCGGGTCCGGGAACGACACCTTCGTCGTCGACGGGACCCACCGCCGCGACGGGCTGCGCACCACGACCTGGCTCAACACCGGCCTGGGCAGTGACACCCTCACCGTCAACCTGCAGGCCGGGCAGGACGGCTTCTTCGTGCTCAACACCCAGGGTCCGAACGACAACCTGCTCCACCTGGGTGTCACGCTCTCCGACGGAGACGAGCCGGTGAGCGGTGACGTGACCACGGTCAAGGTCAACGGCGTCACCATCCCGCTGGACCGCTTCGTGGTGAACACCGACGCGAGGACCGTCGGCCTCTTCGACTCCTACGGCTCACCGGTCACCGTCACCACCCGCAAGGTGACCTGGGCCTCCTACCGGCTGAGCGGGGCCGCCAGCATCTCGCTCGGAAGCGCGCTCAGGGCCGGTGAGAGCGTGCGCGTGCTCGTCAACGGCGTGGTCGTGACTTCCACGGTCAGTGGCTCCACGGTCCGCTTCGACGCCGGCGCCCAGCGCGACGGGCTCGCGTCGTACGTCGTGGTCGAGGTGACCCGCCTGGTCAACCAGACGTTCTCGATGCCGCGCAGCACCGACCCGGACGACGACAAGGTCGACGCCCGCACGTCGAGCCTCCCGCTGGTGATCTTCGGAGGACAGGGCAGGGACACCATCCACGGCGGCACGGGCGGCGACATCATCCTGGGCGACCGCGGCCGCGTGCTGTGGTTCACCCCCGGCACCGTCCCGGTCGCCGGGCTCGGCGCCGCCGAGCTCACCGCCGCCCAGCTCCTGCTGCTGGAGGCGGCGGCGGTCGCCGTGTCCGGCCACGGCGGCGAGGGCGACCGCAGTGACGGGGTCGAGGGCCGGTTGGTCGGCCTGGTGATCACCACGGACCCGACCATCGGCGGCGCCGACACGATCACGAGCGGGCGTGGACGCGACGTCGTCCTTGGAGGTGCCGCGGGCGACTCGATCCGGACCAACCGCGACGCCACCGACGACCAGGGCGACATCGTGCTCGGCGACAACGGCTTCGTCGACTGGGTCCTGCGCGACGGTGACCCGACCGACCTCGACCGGGTCTGGAGCACGCAGCCGACAGTGGGCGGCGCCGACACCATCACCACAGGCGCCGGGGACGACGTCGTCATCGGTGGGACCGCAGGAGACGTGGTCAACGCCGGCGAGGGGAACAACATCGTGCTCGGGGACAGCGGCAGGCTGACCGCGGCCGCCGCGGACGCCCCGAACTGGTTCCGGCTGCCGATGACGCTGGGCCGGGTGGAGACGACCGACGCCACCACCGGAGGGGCCGACCGGATCACCACCGGCTCGGGCTTCGACATCGTGCTCGGTGGGGCGGCCGGCGACACGATCCGCACCGGCAACGGGACCGGCATCGTCTTCGGCGACCACGGCTTCCTCGACTGGGTCTCCCTCGACCAGGATCCCGGCGACCTCGACCGGGTGGTGAGCACCGACGTGGAGGAGGGGGGCGCCGACGTCGTCACCACGGGCTCCGGCGACGACCTGGTCATCGGCGGCACCGCGGGTGACACCATCAACGCCGGCAACGGCCGCAACATCGTCACCGGCGACAACGCGGAGTTCACGGCGCTGCCCGCCGAGACCCGCCGGTGGGGCAACCTCCCGCTCAGCGCCGGCGAGCTCAGCACGATCGCGCCGCTGGTGGGTGGCGCCGACATCATCACCACCGGGACCGGGGTGGACATCGTCCTCGGAGGCGCCGACGGCGACACTGTCCGCAGCGGCTCCGAGCCCGCCCCGGCGGGGACAGCGACGGGCACCGGCGACATCGTCCTCGGCGACCACGGCCGGATCGTCTGGGCAGTCGTCGGGACCGGTGCGGCGGCGCTCTCCCTGCAGGTCGTGGTGGTCGAGACGACCGACCATGAGATCGGCGGCGTGGACACCATCTACGGCGAGGGCGGCGAGGACCTCCTCATCGGCGGGACCCGCGGTGACCGCATCGACGGCGGGCTCGGCCGTGACCTCGTGTTCGGCGACAACGTCATGCTGGACCGCACCGGAACCTACCGGGACTACCGCAGCCCCCGGTTCCGTGCGTTGACCGGCACCCAGATCTACAACAACACGAGCGGCCCCAACGCGGGAACCGCCAACGTCGCCAGTGCCTGGGGCACCGACCCACGGGGCTCCGGGGTGTGGGCCGACTTCCGGATCACGCTGCGCGACCACGACCGGCTCACCGCCGCCAATCGGTACGGCGCCGACTACATCGCCGGCGGCGGCGGAGACGACATGATCTTCGGACAGCTCGGCGACGACATCATCCAGGGGGACGGGTCGATCGACCTGAGTGTGGGCGCCGGCCGCGGCTCCGGGCGCCTGGTCGTCTCCCCGAGCGCCGAGGCCGCCACCGACGGTGACGACTACATCGAGGGCAACGGCGGGCGCGACGTGGTCTTCGGCAACCTGGGTCGCGACGACATCGTCGGCGGCAGCTCCAGCATGTACTCGCTGACCACCATGGACCGCCGTCCCGACGACAACGACCTGATCTTCGGAGGCGCCGGGAAGCGCCACGGTCGTCTCGACGCGGTCGCCGGCCGGGGCACCGACTCCGACACCATCGTCGGCGACAACGGCGACATCCAGCGTCTCGTCGGCCGCAACGGCGTGCTGGGGACGTCGTACCTGACCTTCACCTACGACAGCTACGCCGACACCGTGCGGCTGCTGCCCCGTGCGGTGACGCTGCTCGACTACACCCCGGGCGGGCCGGACTTCCGGCCGCTCTACTTCCCGGGCATGACCCCGACCAGGGCGGCCACGGCCGGCACCGGGACCTACGACGTCTGGGGCGCCGACGAGATCCACGGCGAGGGCGGCGACGACACGGTCTACGCCGGCGGCGGCAACGACGTGGTCTTCGGCGACGCGGGCGACGACGACCTGATCGGCGGCTGGGGCAGCGACTGGATCTCGGGTGGCACGGGCGTCGACGGCGTCCTCGGTGACGACGGTCGCATCTTCACCAGCCGCAACGGGAAGAGCGAGCCCCTGAACGGGCTCGCCACCGCCAACCAGCAGATCGACATCAGCACCCCCGGCAACGCCCAGGAGGCTGTGCTCTTCCCGACCGGCTGGCTCAACAAGTCCGTGGACCTGACGCCGTACTCACTCGACCCGAGCGGCCGTGCCGACACCCCGCTGTTCCGGCCGGTCTACGCCAACGACGTGATCTTCGGGGGACTCGACTCCGACTTCCTGCACGGAGGGGCGGGTGACGACGCCATCTCCGGCGCGGAGGCGCTGCTCGTCTCGTGGGCCCCGACCTACACCGGCAGCGTCGTCGAGAGCGACTGGGACCACCCGTTCAACGACGGTCGGCTGCTCAGCTTCAACAACAGCACCGGGATGTTCCCGCTCTACGACGCCAACGACCCGCGCCGCAAGATCCTGCTCACCTCGACCGGTGCGCTCAGCAAGAGCGGCAGCGGACTGGAGTTCTTCCTCAACAACGACCCGACCGAGGGCAAGGCCTACGGGGCGCTGGCCAGTGACGGCTTCGACGTGCTCTTCGGTGACCACGGGAACGACTGGCTCGTCGGCGGTACGGGCCGCGACACTCTCTGGGGCGGCTGGGGCAACGACCTGCTGCAGGCCGACGACGACCTGAACTCCTACAACGGGTTGAACGACGGCACCGACACGGACCCGAGCTACGAGGACCGGGCCTTCGGCGGGGCGGGTCTCGACGTGCTGATCGCCAACACGGGCGGCGACCGGCTCATCGACTGGATCGGGGAGTTCAACACCTACCTGGTGCCGTTCTCGCCCTTCGGCGAGCCGACGGTGAGCCGCACCGTGATGCCGGCGCTCTACGACTTCCTCTACCGGGTCTCGCGTGCGCAGGGTGCCGACCAGACCGGCTCGCAGGACGCCGGAGGCGGCGGCGCCGACCGCAACGGCGAGCCGTTCGGCGAGACCGGCCTGGTCACGCAGCCCGACGCCGCCTGGGGTGACCAGCACGGCTCTCCGCGCGACCCGCAGGCCGGCAACATCCACGGCGGCCGCGACATCCGCGTGAACACCAGCGACGCGAGCTACCTCGACGTGGCGCACCAGAACGGGTCGGCGCCCGTGGACGGCTCCGTGCCGGTGCTCACCGAGCTCCCCACGGTGAGCATCGCCGACGTGAGCGTGACCGAGGGCGACAGCGGCACCACCGTGGTGACACTCACCGTCACGCTCTCGCGTCCGGCCAACGCCGGCACCACGGTGCACGTGCACTGGTCGACCAACGACGGCACCGCGTCCTCCGGCAGCGACTACGTGGCGGCTTCGGGCGACCTGACGTTCACCGGCAGCGAGACCAGCAAGACCATCACGGTCACCGTGCTCGGCGACACGCTCGTCGAGCCCGACGAGACCTTCACCGTCGACCTCTCGCCCGTCGACAATGCCACCGTGGTCGCCGGCTCGGCGGTCGTCACGATCTCCAACGACGACCAGTCGCCCCCCACCATCTCCATCGGCAGCGTGTCGGTGCTCGAGGGCAAGAACCAGTCCGTGACCGTCGCCGTCCCCGTCACCTTGTCCAAGCCGTGGGCCACTAACGTCACCGTGGTGGTCACGATCACCGGCGGGACCGCGACGGCGGGGGACGACTACCAGGCCTGGTCGTCGCCGGTCACGGTGGTCTTCACCCCCGGCCAGACGTCGCGGACGGTCTCCGTGGTCGTCTACGGTGACCGCACCGCCGAGCCTGACGAGACGGTGCTGCTCACCCTGTCCACCCCGTCCGGCGGGGTGCTCGGCACCGCGACGGGGACGCTGACGATCCTCGACGACGACTCGGCCCTGCGGGCGACAGCCGTCGGCCCCGGCGCGACCTCCGACCCGCCGACCCCGAGCGTCGTACGACGGCTGCTGGTGGTGGCGGCGGCGTACTGGCGGGTGGCGCCGTCGTGGCTGCGGTCGCTGCGTGTGGTCATCGAGGATCTGCCGGACACCCTGCTGGGGCGGGCTGACGGCGCC
This sequence comes from uncultured Actinomycetota bacterium, assembly GCA_963810435.1. Classification (GTDB taxonomy): domain Bacteria; phylum Actinomycetota; class Actinomycetes; order Propionibacteriales; family Nocardioidaceae; genus Nocardioides_B. The sequence goes on along the minus strand of CAWENL010000003.1, from coordinate 93,207 downwards.
ACCGTCCGGCTCGACCGGGACGCCGCTGGCTGGGGATGGGGAACGCGTCCCGGTCGAGCCACGGGGCAGCACGTCGACCTGCTCAGCGTGCTGGTGCACGAGCTCGGACACGTGCTCGGCCACGGACACGCCGACAGCGGGGTGATGACGGACCTGCTGCTGCCGGGCGAGCAGCTGGTCGCGGCCGTCGAGCCGACTCGAGTGGGGAGGCCCGCGGGAACAGGGGCTGCTGCGGGTGGCGTGGTCTCGCAGCCGCTCGGCACGCCACTGCTGTCCGCTCATGGGGGCGCGGCGGGGGGCCCGGCCGTCGGGGGGACGACCGGGAAGCCGGTCCGGGCGGGGGAGGCGGTCGTCGCCGTCCCCTCGCCCGGGTCGGCCGTCGTGCCGGCTCTTGGCCCAACGGGTGAGCGAGCAGCCGGCGTGATGCCGCTGCCGCGGCTCGACCTCCCGTCCCGGTTCGCGGTCCCCGCTCCGGGCCTCGGTTCCGGCCAGCCGCCTCGTGGCCTGCTCCCGCCCGTCGAGGCTGGGCTGCTGACGGCGTTGCTGCTGACCGGACTCCTGCTGGGATTGCTGAGCCGGCCACGGCGTCGACGAGGCCTCCCTATGCTGAGCGCGTGACAGGGGCTCTCGGGAGACTGGCGGCCGGGGCTGCGGTCGCACTGCTACTGGGCGGCTGCACGAGCGGCGGTGCCGACTCCGCGGCGACCCCCTCTGCCGACGCCGCCTCCCAAGCCTCCGCCCAGGCCTCCGCCGTGCAGCAGCGTCACTGCCGGAAGGTCGCGCCCCGGGTGCTGGCCGCGATCCAGACCTATGTCGACGCCTACGGATCGCCCCTCGCCGGGACGAGGACGCAGCCGTCCCGGGGGAGCGGTCCGGTCAGCGGGGACAGGGCACTGCGCTCCGCCATCAAGAGGGCGCGGGAGAACATCGACCGCCACCAGTGCGACGCCGCCGACTACCAGCAGCAGATCAGCAGCGGCCTCGCGGACGTGACGGTGCGGGGGCCGCTGGCCCGGGCGGTGCTGCTACGGCTCGAGGCGTCGTTGAGCGGTGCCAGCGCGGTGGGCGCTGCCCCCGTCACCCGAGTCGTCGGCCCTCGCGCCGACCTGGCTGCCGTGCTGGCCGAGGTGTCACCCGGTTCGACGCTGAGGCTGAGGTCGGGGACCTACCGGCTCGACGAGGCGCTCGTGCTGCTGCAGGGCGTGACGCTGGCGGGCAGGGGGCGCGGCCGCACGGTGCTCCGCTCCACCGCCCCGGACACGGCGTTGCTCGTGCTCACCGACGGCCGGGTCGACCTGCGCGACCTGTCGGTGCGCCACGCGGGGGGCAAGCCGGCCTCCGTGCTGGTCGGTGGGCCGTCGTCGTCGGTGGCCCTGACGGGGGTCACGATCGGAGGTGCCCGCTCAGGGCAGGGCCGCGCCGGGGGGAACGGCGTGCTGATGTCGGCGCGCAACGACGCGAAGGCCAGCCGTGCGACCACCCTCCAGGTGACGGGCTCGAGCTTCAGTGACAACGCGAACGCCGGGATCCTGCTGACCGGTGGGCACCGCGCCAGCATCCGCCGGACGCGGTTCGACGGCAACCGGCAGTGCGGGGTCTGCTTCGCCGACGCCAGCAGCGGAGTGGTCCACCACGGCACCTTCACCGCGAACACCGTCGGTGTCGCGGCCCTCGGTCGCTCACGACCGGCGGTGCTCGCGAGCACGTTCAGCGGCGGCCGCATCGGTGTCCAGGCGGCGGGGCGGGCGCAGGTCCTGGTGCGGGACGCCCGGATCAGCGGGGCCGACCGCGCGGGCATGCTGTTCGGCGACCGGAGCGGAGGGCGGGTCGAGGACTCCTCGTGCCGTGACGTGCGGCTCGGCATCGTCGTCGCGCCAGGGGCGGCGCCGTACCTCGACCGCACCTCGTGCACCGTGGTCCCCAGCCGGTGAGCCGCGCCGCAGCGACTGTCGGACGGCCCTCGTAGACTGGGCCCTCCTTCCCGTCACCCCCCTCTGGGCCGTGCCGGGAACTTCGTGGTGCACGACAAGCAGGAGATGAACCCGTGGGTGTGACCGGTCTGGCCGACCTCGTGCTGCGCGACCGGACCCTCGCCGCGGCGCTGACGCAGGCTCGCGACGCGGTGGTCCCCACGCTCGACCTCACCGCGCCGAGCGCGCTGCGCCCGTTCGTGGTCAAGGGGCTCGTCGACGCCGGTCGCACCGTCCTCGCCGTCGCCGCCACCGCCCGCGAGGCCGAGGACCTGGTCGTGGCGCTCGAGGGGCTGCTCGACCCGGCGCTCGTCGCCTACTACCCCGCCTGGGAGACGCTGCCGCACGAGCGGCTCTCGCCGCGCAGCGACACGGTCGGTCGTCGGCTCGCGGTGCTCCGCCGGCTCAGGCACCCGGGCACCGACCCGTCCAACGGCCCCGTCCGGGTGGTCGTCGCGCCGGTGCGCTCGGTGCTGCAGCCACAGGTGCGCGGACTCGCCGACCTCGAGCCGGTCGAGCTGGCGGTCGGCGACGAGGCCGAGCTCGACGACGTCGTACGACGCCTGGCCGGCGCCGCCTACTCCCGGGTCGACCTGGTCGAGAAGCGCGGTGAGTTCGCGGTGCGCGGTGGCATCGTCGACGTCTTCCCGCCGACCGAGCAGCACCCGCTGCGCGTGGAGTTCTGGGGGGACGAGGTCGAGGAGATCCGCTCGTTCGCGGTCGCAGACCAGCGCACGCTGGAGAAGCTGGGACGGCTGTGGGCGCCCCCGTGTCGCGAGCTGCTGCTCACCGACGAGGTGCGTGCCCGCGCCAAGCAGCTCGGCGAGACCCACCCGCAGCTGGCCGAGCTCGCGGAGAAGCTCGCCGACGGCCACGCGGTCGAAGGCATGGAGTCGCTCGCGCCGGTGCTGACCGACGAGATGGAGATGCTCGTCGACCTGATGCCCGACGACACCCACGTCCTGGTCCTCGACCCGGAGCGTGCCCGCAGCCGCGCGCACGACCTGGTGGCGACCAGTGTGGAGTTCCTCGAGGCGTCGTGGGCCGCGGCCGCCGGCGGTGGACAGGCGCCCATCGACCTCGGCGCCGCGTCGTACCACTCCCTCGCCGACGTCCGCTCGATCTGCCTCGCGCAGGGCAAGGCCTGGTGGAGCGTCTCCCCGTTCGGACTGGACCCCGATGCGGGCCCCACGGAGCAGCTGGTCTCCTCCGGCCTCGACCCCGAGGTGGGGGCCGTCGAGTCGCGTCTCGTCGACATCCGTCCCGTCGAGTCCTACCGCGGAGACCTGGAGCGCGCCGTCGCCGACATGCGCAGCTGGCTTCGTGCCGACAGCCGCGTGGTGCTGCTGCACGAAGGCCACGGGCCTGCCGAGCGGATGGTTGAGGTGCTGCGCGAGCACGACGTCCCGGCCCGGCTCACCGAGTCACTCGACGACGTGCCGGAAGCCGGGCTGGTGCACGTCACCACCGCGACCCTCGAGCACGGCTTCGTGAGCGAGTCGCTGTGCCTGGCGGTGCTCACGGGAGACGACCTCTCCGGCCAGCGCGCCTCGACCAAGGACATGCGACGGATGCCGACCCGCCGCAAGAAGCAGATCGACCCGCTCGAGCTCGCGCCCGGCGACTACGTCGTGCACGAGCAGCACGGCGTCGGCCGCTACGTCGAGATGCGGCAGCGCGAGGTGCAGGGAGCCACGCGCGAGTACCTCGTGCTGGAGTACGGCTCAGCCAAGTCGCGCGGGCACAACCCGCCCGACCGGCTCTTCGTCCCCACCGATGCGCTCGACCAGGTCACCCGCTACGTCGGTGGGGAGCAGCCGTCCCTGGACCGGCTCGGCGGCGCCGACTGGGCCAAGCGCAAGGGCAGGGCCCGCAAGGCGGTGCGTCAGATCGCGGCCGAGCTGATCAAGCTGTACGCCGCCCGGCAGGCCACCCGCGGGCACGCCTTCGCGCCGGACAGCCCCTGGCAGCGTGAGCTCGAGGACGCCTTCCCCTTCGTGGAGACGCCCGACCAGCTCTCGACGGTCGACGAGGTCAAGCACGACATGGAGCAGCAGGTCCCGATGGACCGGCTCGTCTGCGGCGACGTCGGCTACGGCAAGACCGAGATCGCGGTGCGGGCAGCCTTCAAGGCGGTGCAGGAGGGCAAGCAGGTCGCGGTCCTGGTGCCGACGACGCTGCTGGTGCAACAGCACTTCTCGACCTTCAGCGAGCGGATGGCCGGCTTCCCGGTGGTGCTGCGGGGGCTCTCGCGGTTCCAGAGCGACAAGGAGGCCGCCCGGGTGATCGAGGAGCTCGCCGCGGGCACCGTCGACATCGTCATCGGCACCCACCGGCTGCTCAACCCCGACATCACCGTGAAGAACCTCGGGCTGATCATCGTCGACGAGGAGCAGCGCTTCGGTGTCGAGCACAAGGAGCAGATGAAGCGACTGCGCACCTCGGTCGACGTACTCTCGATGTCGGCGACCCCGATCCCGCGCACGCTGGAGATGGCGATCACCGGCATCCGCGAGATGTCCACGATCACCACGCCCCCCGAGGAGCGGCACCCGGTGCTGACCTACGTCGGTGCCTACGAGGACCGACAGGTGATCGCGGCGATCCGCCGCGAGCTGCTGCGTGAGGGGCAGGTGTTCTACATCCACAACCGGGTGCAGTCCATCGAGAAGGCGGCGGCGCACCTCAAGGCACTGGTGCCCGAGGCGCGGATCGCGACCGCGCACGGGCAGATGGGCGAGCACCAGCTCGAGCAGGTGATGCTCGACTTCTGGGAGAAGCGCTTCGACGTGCTGGTGTGCACCACGATCGTGGAGTCGGGGCTGGACGTCTCGAACGCCAACACGATGGTCATCGAGCGGGCCGACACCCTGGGTCTCTCCCAGCTGCACCAGCTGCGCGGACGGGTGGGCCGCGGCCGCGAACGGGCCTACGCCTATTTCCTCTACCCGCACGACAAGCCGCTCACCGAGACCGCCCACGAACGGCTCGCCACCCTCGCCCAGCACTCCGACCTCGGCGGGGGGATGGCCATCGCGATGAAGGACCTGGAGATCCGCGGCGCCGGCAACCTGCTCGGCGGCGAGCAGTCCGGACACATCGCCGACGTCGGCTTCGACCTCTACGTGCGCCTGGTGGGGGAGGCCGTCGCCGAGTTCCGCGGCGACGCCGCCCCCCAGGAGGCCGAGATGAAGATCGAGCTGCCGATCGACGCGCACCTGCCGCACGACTACGTCCCGAGCGAGCGGCTGCGCCTGGAGATGTACAAGCGGCTCGCCGAGGTGCGCGCCGACGAGGACGTGGACCGGATCCGCGAGGAGCTGGTCGACCGCTACGGCGAGCCGCCGACCGCCGTCGCCAGCCTGCTCGCTGTCGCTCGCTTCCGTGGCCGGGCGCGTCAGGGCGGGTTGACCGACGTGACGCTGCAGGGCAGGTACGTCCGCTTCGCACCGATCGACCTCCCCGATTCTGCGATCGTGCGGCTCAACCGGCTCTACCCCAAGAGCATCGTGAAGCCCGGTCTGCGTACGATGCTGGTGCCCCGCCCCTCGACGGCCGTCGTGGGCGGTCAGCCGATCCGCGACGAGGCTCTGCTGGCCTGGGCGCGGGAGGTCATCGACATGGTGGTCGACCGCGTGCCGCAGGGCGCGCAGAGCTGACCGCATGCCTGGAGCACGCAGAGCGAGGAGAACAGCCGACGTGACCCGAGCCCGCACCCCGAAGGTCCCCGCGCTGGTGGTGACCCTCCTCGTCGCGATGTCCCTGGTGTCGGCCTGCAGCACGCATCCGGGACAGGCCGCGACGGTCGGCTCCGACCGCATCGGCGACGACCGGCTCGACCAGGTCGCCACCGCCCTGTGCGCAGCCCAGAAGGGCAGCCAGCAGGGGGGGCCGAAGGAGCTCTCCTCGCGCGCGGCCCGCCAGGGCGCCCTCGGGGTGCTGATCAACGGCTCGCTCTCGCGACAGTTCGGCGAGTCGCGGGGCGCCGAGGCCGACCAGGAGAAGGTCTCCTCGGCCTTGGCCGCGAACGCACAGACCATCGCCTCCCTCCCGGCGTCGAGCCGCGCGGCCTTCCGCGACACCCTGGAGGAGTACGCCAGGGGCCAGCTCATGCTCATCTCGATCGGTGGGAAGGAGCTCGCCCAGCAGGGCAAGGCGAAGGCCCCCGAGGAGCAGGCGTTCGCCGAGGGCACCAAGCTCCGCGACGCCTGGGCCGCGAAGAACGTGAAGGTCTCGGTCGACCCGCGCTACGGCACCTTCCGCGACGGCGCCCTGCAGCCCGGCAGCGGCTCGCTGTCGACCGCGGTGTCCTCGAAGGCCCGCGAGGCCGCCAAGCAGCAGCCGTCCGCCGGCTGGGTCTCCTCGCTCCCGGCCAGCCAGAAGTGCCGCTGACCCTGCTGGTCACCAGCCCGCGGGTCGCCCCCGGGCTGATGTCGTGGGCCGCCTGGTCGGCGGTCTCGTCGGCGGCCCGCCTTCTCGCGTCCTCGCCGGACGCACCGCTCGTCGCCGCGGTCACCGCCGCCGGGCACCCGGTCGAGGTCGTCGAGCCCGGCGTGGTCCTCGGCTCCGACGCCGCCGGTGAGGTGGTCTGGCTGTGCAGCGACGACGAGGCCGGTCGGCTTCCCGCCGAGCTGGCGCACCGCGACGGCGTCAGCGTGCTGCACGCGTCGTACGACGTGCCGGGCGCGCGGCTGCTCGACCTCGTGACCGTGATGGACAGGCTGCGCACCGACTGCCCCTGGGACCGTGAGCAGACGCACCGGTCGCTGGCGACGTACCTGCTCGAGGAGACCTACGAGACCCTCGAGGCGATCGAGTCCGGCGACCCCGTCCACCTCCGCGAGGAGCTCGGCGACCTGCTGCTGCAGGTCTACTTCCACGCGCGCATCGCGGCCGAGGCGGGCGAGGACGGCTTCACCGTCGACGACGTCGCCGGCGGCATCGTCGACAAGCTCGTGCATCGGCACCCGCACGTGTTCGCCGGCCTCGACGTGAGCGACCCTGCCGAGGTCGAGCGCAACTGGGAGGCGTTGAAGAGGGTCGAGAAGGGCCGCGCGTCCGTGCTCGACGGCATCCCGCCTGCCCTGCCGGCGCTCGCGCTGGCCGACAAGACCGTCGGCCGGGCCGCCAAGCTCGGGGTGGCGCCGGGGATGGGGTCCGGTCTCGGGGACCGGCTGCTCGGACTCGTGGTCGAGGCGCGGGCCGCTGGCGTCGACCCCGAACAGGCGCTCCGCGACGCCGTCCGCGCACTCGCGTCCACCGTCCGAGCCGCCGAACCCGGATAGTCCGTGACGAAAAGCAGCACCTGACCCCCGGTTTCGTATGCTTTTCGTCACGGACTACCCGGGTTCGGGGGCGTGGGCGAGGGTGTGGCGGACCTCTTGGTGGACCACGGCGACGCCGTCGGTGCCGCGGGCGGGCTCGAGCACCGCGGTGGCCCGGTCCATGGTGTCCTCGCGCTGGCGGTCGTCCATACGGCTCCAGAACAGTCGCTGCCCCGTCGACATGGTCCAGGCCCGCCAGGCATGGGCGTCGGCGAAGCGGACGGGGAACGGCTTGCGCACCGTCCGGACGCCCCGCCAGCCGGCGTCCGAGAACAGTCGCTCCACCCCCTCGTCGGACAGGAACGGGTTGTCCTCCCGGTCCGCGAGGGGGTCGAGCGTGTCCGAGCCCATGAACGGGTCGAACAGGCCGAACAGCTGCTTGAGGACCGGGTCGGGCTCCCCGAAGGTCGTCACCCCGACGCGACCGCCGGGCCGGGTCAGCCGTCGCCAGTCGGCCAGGGCGGCGCCGGGGTCGGGCAGGAAGAACAGCACGAGCGAGGACGCCAGTACGTCGAACGACTGGTCGGGCAGGTCGACACGGGTCGCGTCGAGCTCACGGACCGTGATCTGGCCCAGCCCGGCCACCTCGGCTGCGACGCGGGTGTGGGCGACCATCGCCGGTGACAGGTCACCGGCGACGACCGTGCCGGACGGGCCGGTGGCCACGGCCAGCGGCACTGTGGCCGCACCCCTGCCGCACCCGATGTCGAGCACCCGCTCGCCCGGCGTGACCTGCAGCCGCTCGACCAGGTCCGCCGCGATGGGTCGGAAGAACGCCACACCGCTCTGGTCGTAGTCGTCGGCCACAGCGTCGAAGACGCGGCGGACCTCGCTGACCGGGTCCGAGGTGCTCTCACTCATCCGGTCAGTCTGCCGTGGGTGGCGTGCACGGGCCAGAGCCCGATGGGAGCGGGTGGCTGTCCGCCAGGGCGAGCCCTGCCCGGATCGGCGGTGGGTCGCCGTTAGGGTGGACGCGTCCCCGGATCCCCGACTTCAGCAGGAGCACATCGTGGCGTCCATCGAGGCCGTCGGCGCGCGTGAGATTCTCGACTCGCGTGGAAACCCCACCGTGGAGGTCGAGGTCGCCCTCGACGACGGCACCATCGCCCGCGCTGCCGTCCCCTCCGGCGCCTCGACGGGAGCGTTCGAGGCGGTGGAGCTGCGCGACGGCGGCAAGCGGTACGCCGGCAAGGGCGTGACGAAGGCCGTCGACGCGGTGCTGGACACCATCGGTCCCGAGCTCATCGGCTTCGAGGCCTCCGAGCAGCGGCTCGTGGATCAGCGGCTGCTCGACCTCGACGGCACCCCGAACAAGGCCAAGCTCGGCGCGAACGCGATCCTCGGCGTCTCGCTGGCCGTGGCGCGGGCGTCCGCCGACTCGGCCGACCTCCCGCTCTTCCGCTACGTCGGCGGACCCAACGCGCACCTGCTGCCGGTGCCGATGATGAACATCCTCAACGGCGGCTCGCACGCCGACACCGGTGTCGACGTCCAGGAGTTCATGATCGCGCCGGTCGGCGCGGCCACCTTCCGGGAGGCGCTGGAGCAGGGCGCGAGCGTCTACCACGCGCTCAAGTCCGTCCTGAAGGAGAAGGGTCTCGCCACCGGCCTCGGCGACGAGGGCGGGTTCGCCCCCGACCTGCCGAACAACCGCGAGGCGCTCGACCTCATCGCGGTCGCGGTGGAACGCGCCGGCCTGGTGCTGGGCGAGGACATCGTGCTCGCCATGGACGTGGCGGCGAGCGAGTTCTTCTCCGACGGCGCCTACCAGTTCGAAGGCACAGCCAGGACCGCCGAGCAGATGCAGGCCTACTACGCCGACCTGGTCGCGTCGTACCCGATCGTCTCCATCGAGGACCCGCTCGACGAGGAGGACTGGGCCGGTTGGGCGTCGATGACAGCGGAGCTCGGCACCAAGATCCAGCTCGTCGGTGACGACCTCTTCGTCACCAACGTCGAGCGGCTCGGGCGCGGCATCACCGAGCAGTCCGCCAACGCGCTGCTGGTGAAGGTGAACCAGATCGGCTCGCTGACCGAGACCCTCGACTCCGTCGACCTCGCGCACCGCAGCGGCTTCCGGTGCATGATGAGCCACCGCTCCGGCGAGACCGAGGACACCACGATCGCCGACCTCGCCGTCGCCACCAACTGCGGACAGATCAAGACCGGCGCGCCTGCCCGTTCCGAGCGCGTCGCGAAGTACAACCAGCTGCTGCGCATCGAGGAAGAGCTCGACGACGCCGCCCGGTACGCCGGCCGCGGGGCGTTCCCGCGTTACGGCAAGGACGGCTGACCCGGGTCATGGGGAGCGGTCCGTCCGGGCGGGGGTCCGACCCCCGCAGACGCACCCCGGGAGCACGCTCTCGGGGGACCGGCCGTCGCGCGGCTGAGGGCGTCTCGACCCCGCGGGCCGGCGCTCGTCGTCCCGGCGGCGGTCCCACCTCCCGTCGTGACCCGGCGCGGGCGAGCGCCGCGTCGCGCGGTGCTGTCGTCCGGCCCCGGTTCACGGGACGCGCCGCAGTCCTGGTCCTGGTGCTGGCGCTGCTGATGGTCTCCTACGCCTCGAGCATGCGGGCCTACCTCGACCAGCGCCGCCACCTCGCGGAGCTGCGCTCCAGCATCGCCTCCTCACAGGCCCAGGTGGACCGGCTCAGTCGCGAGAAGAAGCGCTGGCACGACCCGGCATATGTCCGCACCGTCGCGCACCAGAGGTTCGGCTGGGTGCTGCCCGGCGAGATCGGCTTCCAGGTGCTCGACGAGAACGGCAAGCCGCTCGGGCGCACCGCGAGCCTGCCCGACACCAGGACCGTCACCGAGGCCACTCGCCCGCTGTGGTGGCAGTCGGCGTGGGGGAGCGTCGTGGAGTCCGGACAGCAGCCGTCGGACGAGTCGAAGGTGCCGCCGCCGGCGGCGAAGATCCGGGCGCCCAAGGTGCCGAAGAGCGCGCGGTGACCCGGGTTCCGACGGGACACGGGCGTTGACCACAGCCGATGACTCCCCCGATGACCCAACCGATGACGCCGCCGATGACGCAGCCGTCGTCGAGGCCCAGCTCGGCCGTCCGCCTCGTGCCGTGCACGGCATCGCCCACCGCTGCCCGTGCGGCAACCCCGACGTGGTGGCGACCGAGCCGCGGCTCCAGGACGGCACACCGTTCCCGACCACCTTCTACCTGACCTGCCCCCGGGCGGCGTCGCTGATCGGCACCCTCGAGGCGTCCGGGCTGATGGCGGAGATGTCTGAGCGGCTTGCGCAGAAGCCCGAGCTGGCAGAGGCCTACCGGCTCGCGCACGCGTCGTACCTCGCCGCCCGAGAGGCGATCGGGCACGTGCCGGAGATCGACGGGGTCTCGGCGGGCGGCATGCCCACCCGGGTCAAGTGCCTGCACGTGCTCGCCGCGCAGGCGCTGGCGCAGGGCCGCGGGACGAACCCGCTCGGTGACGAGGTGATCGAGCGGCTCGGCGACTTCTGGGCCGCTGGTCCGTGCGTGGTGGTGGAGTCGCCGTGACCCGGGTCGCCGCCGTCGACTGCGGCACCAACACCCTCAAGCTCCTGGTCGCCGACCTGGACCCGGCGACGGGGACCCAGCACAGCCTGGTGCGTGAGCTGCGCATCGTGCGGCTGGGCGAAGGCGTCGACCGCACCGGCCGGTTGGCCGACCAGGCGCTCGCACGGGTGTTCGCGGCCTGCGAGGAGTACGCCGCGATCGCGGAGCGGCACCAGGTCGCGGCGCTCCGCTGCGTCGCCACCTCCGCGGCCCGCGACGCCGAGAACTCCCACGCCTTCGCCGAGGGCGTGCAGGCCCGTCTCGGGGTCAGGCCGGAGGTGGTCTCCGGTGACGTCGAGGCACAGCTGACCTACGACGGCGCCACCCGGTCGCTGCCGGTCGACGAGCCGCCGATCGCGGTGCTCGACATCGGCGGCGGGTCCACCGAGCTGATCCTGGGGGACGCCCACGGCCACGTGCGCGCGGCCCGTTCGCTCGACATCGGCTCGGTGCGGCTCACGGAGCGGCTGATGCCCTCCGACCCGCCGACCGCTGCCGAGGTCGAGGCTGCCGCCGGGGTCGTCGACGAGGCGCTCGACACCCTCCCGTCGTACGGCGTCCACGTCGGCGACGCACCCACCCTCGTCGGCGTGGCGGGCACCGTCACCACGGTGGCGGTGCTGCTGCTCGGCCTCGACGGCTGGGACCGCGAGCGTGTGCACCGCGCGCGCTTCGCGCTCGACGACGTGCACGCCCTGGCCGAGCGCCTGCTGTCGATGACGGTCGCCGAACGCGAGGAGCTCGGTGTCCCCAGCGGGCGCTCCGACGTGATCGGCGCGGGCGCGGTGATCCTCGACCGGGTGCTGCGCAGGTCGGGTGCGCGCCAGCTGACCGTCTCGGACTCCGACATCCTCGACGGCATCGCCTGGTCACTGGTGTGACCTGAGGGTTTAGCGATCGGCCACCGAGGTACCGCAACCCATGGCAGCCACAGACGGCCCCAGGCCCGCGCTCGGTGACGACCCGACCCTCGGGGCCCTGGTTCACGACATGTCCCAGCAGATGTCCACGCTGGTCCGCGACGAGATGCGGTTGGCGCAGGCGGAGCTGACGCGGAAGGGCAAGGCCGCCGGCCTCGGAGTGGGGTTGTTCGGCGCCGCCGGGGTCGTCGCGCTCTTCGGCGTCGGCACCCTGCTCACCACGGTCGTCCTCGCGCTGACCCTGGCGTTGCCGGCGTGGCTGTCCGCGCTGATCGTGACCGTGCTGCTGTTCGCGGTCGCAGCGCTCCTCGGGCTGAAGGGGAGGAGCAGCGTGTCGAGCGCGACCCCGGCCAAGCCGGAGGAGGCCCTTGCCGGGCTGCAGAAGGACGTCGCCACCGTCAGAGGAGAGCGCTCGTGAGCACCCCGGAGACCCAGCCCGGCAGCGCCAACGGCACTGCGCCCACCGACCCGGACGCCATCCGCGAGGAGATCGAGCGCACCCGCGAGGACCTCGCCCAGACCGTCGACGCCCTGCACGCGAAGCTCGACGTGAAGGGCCAGGCCAAGGCCAAGGTCGCACGTGTCCGGCAGCAGGCCACCACCGACTCGGGCAAGCCCCGGGTCGAGGTGGTGGTCGGCGCCGTCGGAGTCGTGCTGCTCGTCGCCGGACTCGTGTGGTGGCGCAGGAGCTGAGAGAACGCCGATGCCGCTGATCGCGCTCGGCCCCCCGACTCAGGGTCCAGCAGCGGGCTCATGAGGCCGTCGACGTCGTCACCGGGTTCCCGGGACGACGTCGACGGCAGTCCCGTCCGCCGTTCCGTGCCAGCGCGTGTGACGATGCGTGCGTGGACCTCCCGCACCCGGTCACCGGAGCGCCCTTCTCCTCGCCGGTCCCGCCCGGCACCGGCTGGCCCGGGGACCCCGGCCGCCCCGAGACCCCCGCCGCTGCGGACGCAGCAGATGTACGACGCCTCGCGGACGCGTGCGACCTGCCCGGGCTCGAGGGCGCGGTGTCCGTGTGCCGGGCGTGCGAGCGTCTCGTCGCCTGGCGTGAGGGGGTTGCGGCGGGCAAGCGGGCGTCGTACGCGACCGAGCCCTACTGGGGACGCCCGATCGCCGGCTGGGGCTCCGCCACCCCCAAGGTGCTCGTCGTCGGGCTCGCACCGGCTGCTCACGGCGGCAACCGCACGGGACGCATCTTCACCGGGGACCGCTCCGGTGACTGGCTCTTCGCGTCGCTGAACCGCGTCGGCCTGGCGACCCGGTCGACGTCGGTGCACGCCGGCGACGGCCAGCGGCTCGTCGACACCCGGATGGTGGCCGCCGTGCGCTGTGCTCCGCCCGACAACAAGCCCACGGTCGCCGAGCGCGACACCTGCTCGCCCTGGCTGCAGCGCGAGGTGGCGCTGGTCCAGGAGTCACTGCGGGTCGTGGTCTGCCTGGGCGGCTTCGGGTGGGACGCGACGCTGCGCACCTTCCGCGCCATCGGGTACGACGTACCCCGGCCGAAACCACGCTTCGGCCACGCCGCCGAGGCCGTGCTCACCGCGCCCGACGGCCGCGGCGTCGTAGTCCTGGGCAGCTACCACCCCTCGCAGCAGAACACCTTCACCGGCAGGCTCACCGAGCCGATGCTCGACGCGGTGCTCGGCCGGGCGGCGGCACTCGCCGGGCGCTAGTTCTCGCAGCCGGGCCCGGCCACCGTCCCGCCCGTGGTGTCCGACTCCTGGCCGCAGTAGTCCCCGGTCCCGTCGCCGCCGGACAGGTGGGTGACGCCCTCGACGCCGCCGTCGCCCCACACCTGGTCGTCGTTTCCGTCCCCGCCGAAGACGAAGTCGACGCCGTCACCGCCGTGGAGGACGTCGCGGCCCGCCAGGCCGTAGAGCTTGTCGGCGCCGGCGCGGCCGTCGATCGAGTCGTCGCCCTCCAGCCCCGACAATTCGTTCGCCGCCGCGCTGCCCAGCAGGATGTCGCCCGCCGTCGTCCCGAACACGTTCTCGATCGAGCTGAGGAGGTCCAGGCCCCCACCGTCGGTGTCCTGCGCGACGGTGATCGCCAAGTCGATCACGACGCCGGCCGCCCTGGTCCCGGCCGGGTCCGTCACGTTGGCTGAGTCGGGAGTGTCGAACGGGCCGACGACGCCCGCGACGCCGCGGACGTAGCTGGCAGCATCGACTCCCGCACCGCCGTAGAGCTTGTCTCCACCGGCGTCGCCGAGCAGCATGTCGTTCCCGGCGTTCCCGGTCAGGACGTTGTTGTACTGGTCGCCGCGCAGCGTGTCTTTTCCGCTGCCGCCGGTGACGTTCTCGATCCCGCGCACCTCGGTCCGGCCGGGGCCGATGCAGGTGGTGCCGGCCGGGTCCTCGGCGTAGTGGTTGCGGAGGTCGACCTCGACCCCGCAGGTCAGGTCGGTGTAGTTGAGCGTGTCGGTGCCGTCAGCCGTGCTGCCGGGGTAGCCCCCGTAGACCTCGTCGTTGCCGAGGCCCGAGTTGTTGGCGGGACCGGGCTTGATGACGTCGTTGCCGCCGAGTCCGCAGATCACGTCCTTCTTGTCGGGCGTGCCGACCAGGGTGTCGGCCCCGGAGGTGCCCACCACCGTGCAGCGGTCCGGGATGATCGTGATCGCCGCGGTGATGGTGCCCGGCTGGCCGCCCGTGACCGACGACAGGTTGACGTTGAACGTCTCCTCGGGCTCGACCACCGCGTCCGAGTTGATCGTCATGGGCAACGTCTTGGTGGTCGATCCGGCGGGGATCGTCACAGCCGTCGGGGCGACCGCCACGTAGTCGCCGGGAGCGGTAGCCGACCCGTCCGCGGTGGCCCAGCTGAGGGTCACCGAACGAGGATTGGCGTGCGAAAGCGTCAGGGTCGTCGTCAGCGATGCCGTGCCCGTGGGTGGCTCCTGGCCGGTGGCCGGGGAGACCGACACCGCCGCGTCGTCGTCGCGGATGGTGACCGTCGCGGGCCCCCCGGTGGTCACGTCGCCCGCGGGTGCGGGGCCGCTCAGGCCCACGCTGAAGGTCTCGTCGTCCTCGGTGGCCAGGTCGCCGGTGACCGGCACCGACAGGGTCTTGCTGAGGCTGCCCGGTGCGAAGGAGACCGTGCCGCTCTTCGCCGTGTAGTCCGCGGAGGTCGCGGTGCCGTCGCTCGTCGCCCAGCCGGCCGATGTGGTGAACGCCGACGGTCCCGACAGCGTGGCCTTTACGGCGGCCGTTGCCTGGGTCCCGCCGGGATCCTTCTCGACCACGCTCAGGTCGGCCACCGTCAAGGTGGGCACGGCCTCGTCGTTGAGGATGGTGCCGACCGCCGAGCTGGTGGCGAGCGTGAGGTTGTCGGGGGCGGACAGCTTGACGGTGAAGGAGTCGTCGTGCTCGTAGACGGTGTCACCCCGCACCGCGACGCTCACCGTGGTGGAGGTATCGCCGGCAGCGATCGTGGAGGCACCGGAGACCGAGTCGTAGTCGCTGCCGCCGTACGCCGGGCCGCCCGCGGTCGCGGAGCCGTCCACGGTGGTGACTGTCGTCGAGGCGGCGGTGAGGAGTCGCTCGGACTGGGTCAGCGTGAACGTGAGGTTCTTCGTTCCCGTGTCACCCTCGCTCACCGAGGCGTCCGCGATGCTCAGCGAGGGTCGAGCCGCGCGCAGGGCGAAGCTGGAGGACGTGTAGTCCGCGGCCCAGGAGATGTCGCCGGGGAGGTCGGCGCCCGTCGCGGAGGAGAACGCGCCCGTCCGGGCGCCGCCGCTGGTCAGCATCGTCGCGGTGTCCCCGAGGGCGGGGGCGAACCCGGTGGTGATGTCGATCTTGCCGCCGGTGACCGCGGTGCCGGTCACGGCCACCCGGTCGGCGGAGGCCGCCCCCGTGCCGTTGACGTCCACCGCGAGGGTGGACGTGCTCCCGAGGGTGAGGTTGCCGGTCACGGACAGCGTCCCGGGGCCCGACAGACCGGGCTCGAGGGTGCCGGTGCCGGTGACGCCGAGGCCGGTGCTGCCGGTGGAGAGCGTGCCGAGGCCGCGCAGGACACCGCCGCTGACCGAGGTGGCGTTGGTGACTGCCAGGGTGCTGTCCGCGGACCGGAGGCTCGTGGAGCCGCCGGTCTGGGTGTACGACGGGGCGCTCAGCTTGCTGCCCGCGCCGGACCCGACCACCACGGACCCCTGCTGGGTGAGGGCACCAACCGGCTGGACGCGTCCGTTCCTCACGGTCAGGGACCCGGTCGGCCCGACGCGGGTGAGGTTGCCCAAGCCGTTGGTCAGGCTGGCACTGTCCTGCAGAGCCGCTGCCGTGCCGTCGAGCAGGATGGTCGCGTCGTTGCGGGTGACGTCTCCTGGAAGCCGGATCTTGCCGGGCGAGAGCATCTCGTAGGTGCCGCGCGTCAGCGTGGTGCCGGAAAGCGCCGGGAACCCGCCCGAGATGTTGAGCAGGCCGGTCACCGCCCGGACCGTGCCGGAGTTGTCCGTCGTCGCGGTGACGTCGCTCTGGTTGGTGGTGGTGGTCTTGGTGAGGGTGCCGGTGGTGGCGTTGGTCAGGGTGCCGTTGCCGGCGATGTCGGCGCCGCCCCTGAGGTTGAGGGTGGCGTTGTTGGTGACGGTGGTGGTGGACGCGTTGAGCAGCAGGGAGGCGTAGGGGGTGCCGGCCTGCTCGTCGAGGGTCAGGGTGCCGTTGTTGACCAGGCTGCGGGAGTCCTGGAGGAGCAGGCCGTAGGCGTAGTCGCCGTTCTTGACCGTCATCGAGGCGCCCGAGGCGATCGTGGTCGTCCCCGACCCCGACATCATCGCCGTGTCCACGGTCAGGGTGCCGGTGGCGACTCTGAGCTGGCCTGCGCCGGTGGCCTCGCCCTGCAGCGTCACCGCGGCGCCCTCGGTGGAGATCGTCGAGCCGGCGGCGATGGTGAGGCTATCGAGCAGCAGCGACCCGCCGGCGGTGGAGACCACGCCGGTGGTGGCCCCGGCCGCGGGGGCGCTGAGCTGCTGGACCGTCAGGGTGCCGGCCGTGGGCTCGATACGTCCTGCCAGGTCGGTTGCCACCTCCACCGTCGAGCTCGTGCCGGCCGTGGTCGAGCGCAGCAGGCCGCCCGCGGGCACGTGCAGCAGTCCGTTGCCGATGATGTCGGCGCCGCCCGTGAGGTCGAGGGTGGCGTTGTTGGTGACGGTGGTGGTGGACGCGTTGAGCAGCAGGGAAGCGTAGGGGGTGCCGGCCTGCTCGTCGAGGGTCAGGGTGCCGTTGTTGACCAGGCTGCGGGAGTCCTGGAGGAGCAGGCCGTAGGCGTAGTCGCCGTTCTTGACCGTCATCGAGGCGCCCGAGGCGATCGTGGTCGTCCCCGACCCCGACATCGTCGCCGTGTCCAGCGCCAGCGCGCCGCTGGCGATCCGCAGGTCGCCGGCTCCGGCCACTGCGCCGTCGAGGGCGGTCCGCCCGGTCGCGGTCACGGTCGCCGCCGCGGGGACGGTGACGTCGCCGCCGACGATGTCGACCACACCGCTTCCTGCCGCCGTCGGACCCGACAGCTGCGCCCCGTCGCCCAGGACGAGCCCGCCGACCTCCGTCCGGGCGTCGGCGGCGGCCGTGAACGACCCGGTCGACGAGCCGGGAGTCCCGCCACCGTTGACGCTCAGGGTGCCCACCGACGACGCGACCACGCCGTCGCTCTCGACCACGGTGGTGACGTCGCTCTGGTTGGTGGTGGTGGTCTTGGTGAGGGTGCCGGTGGTGGTGTTGGTCAGGGTGCCGTTGCCGGCGATGTCGGCGCCGCCCCTGAGGTTGAGGGTGGCGTTGTTGGTGACGGTGGTGGTGGACGCGTTGAGCAGCAGGGAGGCGTAGGGGGTGCCGGCCTGCTCGTCGAGGGTCAGGGTGCCGTTGTTGACCAGGCTGCGGGAGTCCTGGAGGAGCAGGCCGTAGGCGTAGTCGCCGTTCTTGACCGTCATCGAGGCGCCCGAGGCGATCGTGGTCGTCCCCGACCCCGACATCATCGCCGTGTCCACGGTCAGGGTGCCGGTGGCGACTCTGAGCTGGCCTGCGCCGGTGGCCTCGCCCTGCAGCGTCACCGCGGCGCCCTCGGTGGAGATCGTCGAGCCGGCGGCGATGGTGAGGCTATCGAGCAGCAGCGACCCGCCGGCGGTGGAGACCACGCCGGTGGTGGCCCCGGCCGCGGGGGCGCTGAGCTGCTGGACCGTCAGGGTGCCGGCCGTGGGCTCGATACGTCCTGCCAGGTCGGTTGCCACCTCCACCGTCGAGCTCGTGCCGGCCGTGGTCGAGCGCAGCAGGCCGCCCGCGGGCACGTGCAGCAGTCCGTTGCCGATGATGTCGGCGCCGCCCGTGAGGTCGAGGGTGGCGTTGTTGGTGACGGTGGTGGTGGACGCGTTGAGCAGCAGGGAAGCGTAGGGGGTGCCGGCCTGCTCGTCGAGGGTCAGGGTGCCGTTGTTGACCAGGCTGCGGGAGTCCTGGAGGAGCAGGCCGTAGGCGTAGTCGCCGTTCTTGACCGTCATCGAGGCGCCCGAGGCGATCGTGGTCGTCCCCGACCCCGACATCGTCGCCGTGTCCACGGTCAGCGAACCCACCGACACCTTCAGGGGCGTGTTGGTGACGGTGCCGGAGAGCTCCGACGGGCTCGCGACGCCGGTGTCCGAGACCGTCAGCGTGCCGGCACCGGTCAGGGTGCCGAGGATGCGCACGCCGTCAACTGTCCTGGAGGCCCCTAGGGTGGCGGTCAGCCCGTCCGGGATGCAGACGTAGTCGGTGGCCGTCGGGACCGCGGCCGGCGCCCAGTTGGCGGCGGTCGTCCAGGCACCGGTGGTCACCAGGGTCTTCGTGCAGGTCGGTGCGGCCGTGGAGGGTGAGGAGCTCAGCATGAGGAAGCCGCCGACGGCGATGAACGAGGCGGCCAGGCACCAGCGAACACGACGCACGGCGTCTCCCCCACGGTCAGTTGCCACCCCCATAGGTGACATGTCGCGAAACGTTAACCGCGACCACCACGCCGTGCCATGGCCCGCGATGACTAACACGGAACGTGCATCGGGGCGATCCGCTTCACTTTCTTTACGTCCCTGACGCCGCGATACCGTCGAGCGCCCGCCCCCGTATCCCAACGGCAGAGGAAGAGGTCTTAAAAGCCTTCCAGTGTGGGTTCGAGTCCCACCGGGGGCACCACCGCGTAGCCGGGCTCAGGCTTGGACGGGAACCTCGTAGACGCTGTCGGCCGGGTGGCCGGCGCGCTCGTGGATCCGCTGCACCGCCGCGGCGTCGGGGGCCTCGGACAGGCAGAAGACCATGCCCGTCGACGGGTCCGCCCACGCGTGCTTGAAGTTCACCTTCTCGTCGTCCTGGATAGCGAGGTCCGCCTGGTGAGCCTCGGCAAGCCCTTCGGTGGTGACACCGGCCATTCCGGTGTGGACGTCCATGAACTCGGGCATGAGTGTCTCCTCACTGTCTCGTCGTGTTGCCCCGTGTTCCGAGCATGGACCGAGAGGCTTGGGTCGTCCATAGGGCATATGGGTGGGCCTCGGCCGCGCGGCGCGACGGCTACCGCTGGGCGTCGTCGGGCGTGGGCAGGCGGCGTACGCCGCCGAGCCGGCGCCGGAAGCGGACGTGGTCGGCGTGTGCCTCCAGGGCGTGCCACAAGGCCTCGTGCGCAGCCCAGGGCAGCGGCTCGTCGCCGCATCGCCAGCTGGGGCCGAAGCCGACCCAGACCGGCGTCCAGTCGGCGGCCAGGTCCCAGGCGCCGCGCTGCGCCAACAGCAGGCGGCGCCGGATCTGGAACGCCTCGCGCGGTCCGTCCGCGCAGATGGGGGCGGTCGCGACGGGCCAGACCCGCAGGTCCAGCACCATCAGCTCGAGCTCGACGTCGCCGAGGACGCGCGGGTCGACCAGCACGGTAGCGACGTTCTCGTGCGGTGCCCGTCTCACACCGGGCACGCTAACCCGCCGGCAGCCGGTTCGTCAGCCGGTCCGGCTCGGTTCGAGCGCTCGCGTCGCAGGGCGTTCGTAGACGGGGACGGCGCGCTCGATGCTGCTCAGCAGCTCCTCGGGTGCGATGTCGAAGCTGTCCACGGTAGCGAGCGGGTCAGACGCTCCGAGATCGTCCCCGCCTCCGGTTGCCAGGCCTAGCCGGAGGTCGTGAGCAGGGGGTCCCGCGGCCGTACGCGCACCGAGATCAGCGCGGCGACCACGCACAGCAGGGCGGCGCTGAACCAGGCCACCGTGTAGGTGCCGGTGCGGTCGCGGGCGAACCCCGCCGCGACCGACGCGATCGCCGCGCCCACCTGGTGTGCAGCGAACACCCAGCCGAACACGATCGTCCCCGACGCCCCGAATGCCTGCCGGCACAGCGCCACGGTCGGCGGCACCGTCGCGACCCAGTCCAGGCCGTAGATGACCACGAAGGCCACGATGCTCGGCTGCACCGCGTCGGCCAGCAGCAGCGGGAGCAGCGCCAGGCCGACGCCACGGAAGAGGTAGTAGATGCCGAGCAGCAGCCGCGGGTCGAAGCGGTCGGTCAGCCAGCCCGAGCCGATGGTGCCGACGATGTCGAAGACGCCGACCACGGCCAGCAGCCCGGCGGCCGTCGTCCCGCTCATCCCGTGGTCGTGTGCCGCCGGCACGAAGTGGGTCCCGATCAGTCCGTTGGTGGTGGCGCCGCAGATCGCGAAGCCGGCCACCAGCGCCCAGAACGTCCGACTGTGCGAGGCCTCGCGCAGCGCGGTCACCGCACGACGGCCGGCGCCCTGCTCGACGACGACGGGCACCTGGTCCGACTCGACCAGGTGCGGGCCGACCTCCTGCACGTCCTGCTCGGCGCCGTACGCCGTGACGCCGCGGTCGGACGGGTGGTCGCGCAGCACCAGCAGCACCAGCGGGACGACGGCGAGCGCGGCGACGGCGATGACCAACGAGGCGGTCCGCCACCCGGCGCGCGACGAGACCACGGCGACCACCGGCAGGAAGACCAGCTGACCGGTGGCGCTGCCGGCGGTGAGGATGCCGGTGACCAGCCCGCGGTGCCGCACGAACCACCGCTGCGCCACCGTCGCCGCGAACACCAGCGCCATGGAGCCGGTGCCGAGTCCGATCATGACGCCCCAGGTGAGCACCAGCTGCCAGCCGGCCTGCACGAACACCGTCGCACCGGAGCCCGCGGCGATCAGCAGCAGGGCGGACGCGGTCACCCGCCGCAACCCGAACCGGTCCATCAGGGCGGCGGCGAACGGAGCGGTGAGGCCGAACAGCACGAGGTTCACCCCCACCGCCAGCGACAGCGTGCCCCGCGACCAGCCGAACTCGTCCTGCAGCGGAACCATCAGCACACCCGGCGCCGCCCGGAAGCCGGCCGCACCGAGCAGTGCGACGAACGCCACCGCGGCGACCAGCCAAGCGGGGTGGATCCGGTGCCGGACCGGCGTGAGGGTGGTCATCGCGGCTCTCGGGTCGGGAAGCGAAGGAGGCGAACGGGTGGGGGAGGGAAGCAGGCTGGCGACGCTAGCATGGTAAACTTTTCTCAAGCAAGTCAGATGCCGCCATGGACCGTCGAGATGAGGACAACCGTGCCGCTCCGCTCGGACTGGTCCGAGGCCAGCTGTCCGATCGCGCGCTCCCTGGATGTGGTCGGCGACCCGTGGGTGCTGCTCGTGCTGCGCGAGGCGTTCACCGGCACCACCCGCTTCGACGCCTTCCGCGACGCCCTGGGTGTGGCCGACAACGTGCTGAGCCGGCGGCTCGCCGCTCTGGTGGAGGCGGACCTCCTGGTGCGCTCGCCGTACGACGCCGGCAACCGCACGCGTCACGAGTACCTGCTGACCGACGCGGGCACCGACCTGCTGCCGGTGGTGCACGCGCTCGCGATCTGGGGCGATCGCCACCGGCCGTCGCCGACCGGTCGGATGGAGGTCGTGCACGAGGCCTGCGGACAGGTCAGCGAGAGCGCCGACACGTGCCGCTCCTGCGGTGTGCCGCTCACCTCGGACACGGTGGCCTGGCGGCGCCCGCGGCACACGGAGCCGACCCTCCTGGTCCGCTGACGTTGCGGGAACACCCGCCTGCGGGCGTGCGTTCTAGTGGGTGGACGGGCCGTACGATGGTCGTACGGTGCACGCCTCGGGCTCCCAGATCGGGAGCTTCCGGCCTCCAAGGAGGAGACCACACATGCAGAGCAGCAACCCAGTCTTCCGCAGGGCGGAGGGCTTCAACGGGCAGCGGACCGCCTCCACCAGTGGCATGAGCTACCCGTCGTACGGCGCGCGGCAGACCGCTCCCGCCTACGACCCGTACACCACCTCGGGCGGCGGGACGCCGACCCGCACGACGACCGGCCCGATGACCATCGACTCGGTGGTGCAGAAGACGGCGCTGACGCTGGGGATCACCGCGCTCGTCGCGGCGGTCACCTGGGTGATGACCCCCGACCTCAGCAGCCCGACGGTCAACCCGGCCCCGATCTTCCTGCTGGCCATGGTCGGCGCCTTCGGCGGCTTCGCGCTGGCGATGGTGAACTCCTTCAAGAAGGTCGTCAGCCCGGCCCTGGTGATCGCCTACGCGGGCGTCGAAGGGCTCTTCGTCGGCGCCTTCAGCAAGGTGGTCGACGCGCAGTTCGGCCAGGGCGACCACGGCCTGATCGTCGGAGCGGTGGGCGGCACCTTCGCGGCGGTCGCGGGCACGCTCGCGGCGTACAAGTTCTTCAACATCCGGGTCACCCCCACGTTCCGCAAGTGGGTCGTGGCGGCCATGTTCGGCTTCGTCGCCGTCGCGATGCTCGACTTCGTGCTGAGCATGTTCCACGCGTCGTTCGGCTTCAACGGGTTCGGTCCGATGGGCCTGCTCTCGAGCGTGCTGGGCCTCGGCCTCGGTGTGCTGATGCTGATCCTCGACTTCGACTTCGTGGAGCGCGGCATCGAAGCCGGGCTGCCGGAGCGCGAGTCGTGGCGGGCGGCCTTCGGCCTGACCGTGACGATCATCTGGATCTACATCGAGATGCTCCGGATCCTCGCGATCCTGCGCGGCGACTGACCCCGCCCGCACCAGCACCCGCCAGCGCCCCCGGACCCAAGGCCGGGGGCGCTGTGCTGTCCTCAGCGGTGAGCCGGGTCAGCGGGCCGGGACGGCCTCGGTGGACTGGGGCGACTCGACGTCGGTCTCGGGCTGGCGGCGCCGACGGCGCAGCTGCACCCAGCGACCACGGGCCCCCCGGCTCGCACCGTCGATCTCGGTGCCGTCGATCTCGACACCCGGGGTCCGGGTGGCCTCCACGGCTGCCTCGGTGATGGGCAGCACGGCCTCGCCGCGGGCCACCTCCGGCACGAGGTCCTCGTCGGGGATGACCCCCACCGCCGCCAGCACCGACGGGAGCAGCACCGAGGCCAGGCTCGAGTAGCCGGCCGCCGACGGGTGGAACCGGTCGGGGCCGAAGAGCACCGCCGGTGTGGCCGCGAACTCGGGGCCGAGGACCGAGCCGAGCGACACGGTCCGGCCCCCCGCCTCGACGGTGACGATGGTCTGCGCGGTGGCCAGCCGGCGCGACCAGAGCCGCGCGATCTGCCGCAGCGGCGGCGCGATCGGCTCCAGGGTCCCGAGGTCGGGGCAGGTGCCCACCACCACCTCGGTGCCGCCCTCGCGCAACCGGCGGACGGCCGCGTCGAGCAACCGCACCGACTCAGAAGGGCGTCGCGAGTGGGTGATGTCGTTGACGCCGACCAGGATGACCGCGACGTGCGGCTCGATGGTGAGGGCGCGGTCGATCTGCCGCGACAGGTCGCGGGTCTGCGCGCCGACGAAGGCGACGGAGCGCAGGTACACCCGGCGGTCCGCTCCCTCCGCGAGCCCGGAGGCCAGGTGTGCTCCGGGGGTCTGCTGCACGCTGGCGACGCCGTACCCGGCTGCGGAGGAGTCGCCGAGCAGCGCCACCTTGATGGCCGGGCCCGGCCGGGCCTTGCCGTACCAGCCGGTGCAGTCGGGCGGCTCGCCGGTCGCGTGGCCGATGGTTCGACGGGCCAACGTCGCCTCGACGCGGAGCAGGCCGTAGAGCGAGGCGCCCACGACGGAGAGACCACCGCCGCCGTACGCGGCGGCAGCCACCAGCTTGCGTGCCGCCCCAGGCTTGCCCACCTCCTGATCATAGGAGAGCCGCATAGACTCGATGGTGTGCATTATGTGAACTCGCTCCTCGACCTGATCGGCAACACCCCGCTGCTGCGACTGGGTCGGACCACGGACGGGGCGTCGCCGGTCGTGCTGGCGAAGATCGAGTACCTCAACCCCGGCGGCTCGGTGAAGGACCGGATCGCGACCCGGATGATCGAGGCGGCCGAGGAGTCCGGCGAGCTGCAGCCCGGTGGCACGATCGTCGAGCCGACGTCGGGCAACACCGGCGTGGGCCTCGCGATGGTCGCGCAGCAGAAGGGCTACCACTGTGTGTTCGTGTGCCCGGACAAGGTCAGCGAGGACAAGCGCAACGTGCTCGAGGCGTACGGCGCCCGCGTCGTGGTCTGCCCCACCGCCGTCGCGCCGGACCACCCCGACTCCTACTACAGCGTCTCGGACCGGCTGGTCGACGAGATCGACGGTGCCTGGAAGCCCAACCAGTACGCCAACCCGAACAACCCGCGCTCTCACTACGAGACGACCGGGCCGGAGATCTGGGCGCAGACCGAGGGGAAGATCACCCACTTCGTGTGCGGTGTGGGCACCGGCGGCACCATCAGCGGCATCGGGAAGTACCTCAAGGAGCAGAACGCCGACGTGCAGATCGTCGGCGCCGACCCGGCGGGTTCGGTCTACTCCGGCGGGACGGGTCGTCCCTATCTCGTCGAGGGGGTCGGTGAGGACTTCTGGCCGGAGACCTACGACCGCGACATCGCCGACCGGATCATCGAGGTCAGCGATGCCGACTCCTTCGACTTCACCCGTCGGCTGGCCCGCGAGGAGGCGCTGCTCGTGGGCGGTTCCTCGGGGATGGCGGCCTTCGCGGCGGTGCAGCTCGCGCACGAGCTGAGCGAGGCGGGTCGCGACGACGCCGTCGTCGTGGTGCTGCTGCCCGACTCCGGCCGCGGCTACCTCGCGAAGGTGTTCAACGACGCGTGGCTGAGCCAGTACGGCTTCCTCCACTCGACCGACGAGCAGTCTCTCGGGGAGGTCCTGCGGGGCAAGAGCGGGCGCATCCCCGACCTCGTCCACACGCATCCGAGCGAGACGATCGCCGAGGCCGTCCACATCCTCCAGGAGTACGGCGTCTCGCAGATGCCCGTCGTGCGGGCCGAGCCGCCGATCGTCGCGGCCGAGGTGGCCGGCAGCGTCTCGGAGCGCAAGCTGCTCGACGCGCTCTACTCGGGCCAGGCGAAGCTCATCGACCAGGTCGAGACCCACATGGACCCCCCGCTGCCGACGGTGGGAGCCAGCGAGCCGGTGGGCGAGGCGGTGGCGAAGCTGGAGAAGGCGGACGCCCTGCTGGTGCAGGAGGACGGCAAGCCGGTCGGGGTCGTGACCCGCCAGGACCTGCTGGCCTACCTCGCGACCCGCTAGGAGCGCACCGGAGCGGCGATCGGGGACGGCTCCGCGAGGTCGGGGTGCAGGATCGCGGCGAGCGCCTCCACCCCGTCCACCAGACGGGGACCGGGCCTCGCGAACGAGGCGTTGGCGTCGACCGCCCAGACCTCGACGTCCGCGGGCAGCACGCCGCTGCCCACCAGGTCCCGCGCGAGCACGGTCGACTGCTCCAGCCCGAAGCCGCACGGCGCGCACACCACGACCTCGGGACGGGCCTCGCGCACGTCGTCCCAGCTCACGCGGTAGGACGGGTGGCCAGCGGTGCCGAGCACGCTCTCGCCGCCGGCCAGGGCAACCATCTCGGGCACCCAGTGACCGGGCGCGAAGGCGGGGTCGGTCCACTCCAGCACGAGCGTGCGGGGCCGGCGGCGGCCGGCGACCGTGCGGGCCACCCGGTCGAGCCGGGAGCGCAGCGACGTCACGAGCTCGTCGGCGCGCGCCTCGGTCCCGGTCGCCTTGCCGAGCCTGCCGACCGACGCGAGCACCTCCTCGAGCGTGTGGGGGTCGACGGTGAGCACCTCGGCCGTACAGCCGAGGTGTGCCAGCGCATCGTCGACCACCGAGACGTCGACCGCGCAGACCGCGCACAGGTCCTGGGTCACGACCAGGTCCGCGTCGAGGCCGGACAGCGCCCCCTTGTCGAGGTGGTAGAGGTCGTCCCCGTCGGCCATCGCCCGGGCCACGAAGGCGTCGATCCCGGCCGGGGACAGGCCCTCCGGCATCGCGCTGCTCGACACGATGGTGCGTTCCCGGGCCTCCGCGGGATGGTCGCACTCGAAGGTCACGCCGACCACCTGCTCCCCGGCGCCGAGGGCGAAGAGCACCTCTGTGGTCGAGGGCAGGAGGGAGACGATGCGCATGAGGTGATCGTAGGCGGGTCGGACGTCGCTAGGGTCGTCGCCGTGGAGGACCCGTCGCTCTGGCTCCTCGGCCTGCTCGCGCTCGCCGGCCTGTTCGCGGGGTTCGTCGACGCGGTCGTGGGCGGGGGAGGGCTGGTGCTGCTGCCTGCGCTGGTGCTGGGGTTCCCGGGGGCCGCGCCGGTGCAGGTGCTGGCCACCAACAAGCTGGCAGGCACCTGCGGAACCACGGTGAGCTCCCTGACCTACTACCGGCGCGTGCGGCCCGACCCGCAGACCTTCGTGCCGTTGATGGCTGTGGCGTTCCTGGGCTCGGTCGCGGGTGCGTTCGCGGCGTCGTACCTGCCGAAGGCGGCGTTCAACCCGATCATCCTCGTCGCTCTCGTGGCGGTCGGCACGTACGTGCTGCTGAGGCCGGAGATCGGCGGCGTCACCGAGCTGCGGCACTCCGGCCGCCGGCACCTCGCCACGGCGATGCTCGCAGGCCTGGTGATCGGCTTCTACGACGGCGCGCTGGGTCCGGGCACGGGCTCGTTCTTCGTCTTCACGCTCGTGGGGCTGCTGGGCTACAGCTTCCTCGAGGCGTCGGCCAAGGCCCGGATCGCGAACTGGGCCACCAACGTCGCGGCGCTGCTGGTCTTCACCGTGCAGGGCGCGGTGATGTGGAAGGTCGGGCTGGTGGTGGGGGTGTGCAACCTGCTGGGCAGCTATGTCGGCGCCCGTACCGCAGTGGCGAAGGGCAGCCGGTTCGTGCGCGTCTTCTTCGTCCTGGTCGTCGGCGCGTTCGTCGTGCGGATCGGGTGGGACGTGCTCACTAGCCTGGTCGCATGACGCCGACCTGGGTGACCGCGTTCCTGGACAGTCCGCCCGAGACCGCCGCGGCCGCGGAGGTCTTCTGGACCGCGCTCACCGGCACCACCATGTCCGAACGGCGAGGTGACCGGGCCGAGTTCGCGACGCTGGTGCCCGACGCGGGCGACGCCTACCTACGGGTCCAGGAGGTCGGGCATTCGGTGCCCGGGGGGCTCCACCTCGACCTGCACACCGACGACGTCGCCGCGCTGGCGGGCCGTGCCGAACGCCTGGGCGCGTCCGCCAGCTACCCAGAGCCGGGGATGGTCGTGTGCGGGTCGCCGGGCGGCTTCTCGTTCTGCGTCGTCGGGGGGCCGGGCTCCCAGCGGCCACCCGCACAGCGGTGGCCCGGCGGCCGCAGCATCGTCGACCAGGTGTGCCTCGACATCCCGCCGAGCCGGTGGCAGAGCGAGTGCGCGTTCTGGGAGGCGCTCACGGGCTGGCCGCGGGAGCCGGCAGGTGAGTTCGACCGGCTGACCCGGCCCCCCCGCGTGCCGCTCGGCCTCCTGCTGCAGCGGCTCGACGACGAGCAGCCCACGGTCACCGCCCATCTCGACCTCGCGTGCGACGACCACGACGCCGAGAGCACCCGCCAGCAGGTCCTGGGTGCGGAGGTGGTCCGCCGTACGGAGGGCTGGACCGTGATGCGCGACCCGGCCGGTCGGGTCTACTGCAACACCGGCCGTCCACCCGGCGACCGCTGATGGAGGTCCGTGAGGCCTCCGACCAGGACTGGCCGGCGATCTGGCCGGTCGTCGAGGCGACGGTGCGAGCCGGGGACACCTACGCCTACGACCCGGGCCTCACCGCCGAGCAGGGGCGGGAGCTCTGGATGGCGGCGCCCCCGGGCGCCACGGCGGTCGCGGTCGATGGGAGCCGCGTGCTCGGCACGGCCAGGATGGGTCCGAACCGCGACGGGCCGGGGTCGCATGTCGGCACCGCCGCCTTCATGGTCTCCCCGGACGCCCGCGGCCGGGGTGTGGGTCGGGCACTGGCGACGTACGTCGTGGCCTGGCACCGCGAGCACGGCTTCCGCGGCATTCAGTTCAACGCCGTGGTGGAGACGAACACGGCCGCCGTCGCGCTGTGGAGGTCGCTGGGTTTCACCCTCGTCGGCACCGTGCCCGGCGCGTTCCTGCACCCGGTGCACGGGTACGTCGGGCTGCACGTGATGTACCTGTCGCTGGAGTGATCCTTCGGGTGCGGTGGCCCACTCCTCCCGGCTCTCACGATGTCGGCGCCGAGCGTGCGGGACCAGAACCGAGCGAGCTGCGGTGCGTCGGCCGCGCCGATGGAGCAGGTGCGTGCCTCGGCACCGCTTCTCACGATCGCTTGGCGACCAGCTCGACAAGGGTTCCGTCCGGGTCCCGGACGACCGCGTTGCGGTTGGCGTTGCCGGTGTCGTGCGGCGCCCTCACCGTCGGCGCCCCGGCCGCCGTGACGGCCTCGAAGGCCGCGTCGACGTCGTCGACCCAGAACACCAGGGACATCGCAGGTCGTCCTACCTCGGCGGCCAGCCCGTGCACGCGCTCGGCAGCCTCGGCTGTGCTGAGCGCGAGGACGAACGCGCCTGCGGTCATCTCGACGTGCTCGGGTGTGCCCTCATGTGGCGTCCGGAACGTCTCGGGAATCCCCAGAACGCCCTGGTAGAAGGCCAGGGCCGCCCCGATGTCGTGGGTGAAGACGTTGACGAGACCGGAGCTGATCATGAGCCGACGCTAGTCGCGAGCCGATGCAGCCCCGTGGGGACGCCGTGCTCCTGGCTGCTCACACGCAGGGATCGTTGAGCAGTCGGATCTGGTCGCGTTCGGCTTCGCTGAGATCGGACTCTGTGAGGACCTTCTGGAGAACCTGGGACTTCCCGGCGATGTATCGGTCGATGTCCATGTCGGGATCGGCTGCCAACCGGGCCTTCACCGCCGCGTACTCGTCGCGCAGGTCGTCGCGCCGACGCAGGACGGTCCTGACCGCCAGGTGATTCCTGACGTTGAGCGTCCCGGCGGCACAGACGTAGAGGTTACGGCGCGGGTCCTGGTCCGGCGGCGTGAACGCCTCTCGGTCGACCACGCCCAGATCTCCGCGATGGACGTAGCCGATGGTCTCCAGGGCAGCTACCGCACGGCTCACGTCGTGGTGGGGGACGATCACGTCGATGTCGATGATGGGCTTGGCTGCGAGGTTCGGCACGGCTGTGGACCCGACATGCTCGATGGCCACTGTGGGGAGCGACTCGAGCGCACGCTGGAGGTCGCCCGCCACGCGGTCGAACTGTCGTGGCCAATCGCCGGAGTACTCCACGACCTCGACTGGCACACCGGGATCTTGCCACTTCCCTCCTGGACCGGTCGCGGTGCAGGCATGAGCGAAACGCTGTGAGCTCAGCCCAGATCTTCCTCCTCCAGTTGACACTTGATAAAGCAGTTGCTTGAATACAGGTGTGGACGCCACCGTCGAGGATCGGGAGCTCGACTCCCTGTTCACGGCGCTCAGCGACCGCACCAGGCGAGACATCGTGGCCCGCCTGAGCGCGGGCGAGGCGACCGTCAAGGAGCTGGCGGAGCCGTACGCGATGAGCATGCAGGCCGTTTCGCAGCACATCCGGGTGCTCGAGCGGTCCGGGCTGATCAGCCAGGGACGACACCGGCAGACCCGACCGTGCCGGCTCGAGCCCGCGGCCCTCGAGGCGGCGCTCTCCTGGATCGAGGAGAGCCGGCGCACCTGGTCAGAGCGGATGGACCGGCTGGAGACACACCTGGCCCGCCTGCAGGAGCGTGAGAATCCGTGAACGCCGAACCGGGGAACGAGGACGAGCTCGTCTACCGGCGGGTCCTCCGCGCGCCGCGCGAGCTGGTGTGGCGGTGTCTGACCGAGCCCGCCGAGCTCACGCAGTTCTGGGGACCGAGCGGGATGGCCACGCCGATCGGCGGCATCGTCGTCGAGCTCCACCCCGGTGGCCGGTTCGAGACCCTGATGCTCGGAGCGCACGGCAGCCATCGGATGGTCGCCACGTTCACGGAGGTCGTCCCACCCGAACGGCTCGCCTGGGTCGAGTCGGAGACCGGGATGCACACCACCAGCACCCTCACCGATCACGGCAACGGCAGGACAGAAGTCGTCATTCATCAGCGGAACGTGCCCGAGGCCATGCGCGTGCCCGAGGCCCGCGCCGGCTTCCTCACCTCCCTCGACAAGCTCGAGGAGCACCTCGCTCACCTCATGCAAGGAGACCGATCGTGACCGACCTTCAGTCCTGGGTAGCGCCGACCTGCAACGGACTAGCTGGGCTTCTCACCGCCTCGGCCGTCGACACGTGGGACGCCCCGTCCCTGTGCGACAAGTGGCTGGTGCGCCACGTGGTCGCACACGTGACGATGCCGGCACGGCTGACTCCCGAGCAGTACGGAGCCGAGATGGCGGCGGCCGGCGGTGACTTCACCGTGCTGTCCGACACCGTGGCCGCACGCGACGCCTCGCTGCCCGTCACCGACCTCCTCGACCAGCTCCGATCGCCGGGACTGCACGCCTGGCAACCGCCGGGTGGCGGGGCAGCCGGTGCACTGAGCCACGCCGTCATCCACTCGCTGGACGTGACGGTCGCGCTCGACAGGCCCGCGGTCGCGCCGCCAGAGGCTGTGATCACCGTCGCCGAGCACATCACCGCCGCTGACGGCACCTGGTTCGGGGTCGACCTGACCGACGTCCGACTCGAGGCCACCGACACCGACTGGAGCTGGGGACAAGGCCAGCTGGTTCGCGCCGACTGCGGAAGCCTGGTGTCGCTCCTGAGCGGCCGGACGCTGCCCGACGGCCGGAGCCTCCCGCGCGTCTGACACCCGGGCCGACACGCCTGAGTGGCGCTTCGTGATCAGTTGCGCGCAGCTACCGGGGGCTGAGGGCCTGGAGACGTGCGCGGATGTCGGTGGGGACGTTGGGGGCGCTCGCGAGGGCCGTGTAGTAGTCGGGGTTGTCCACCGCGGTGAGGGGGTCGAGCCGAAGTGCCGGGAATCCGGCTGAGCTGAGCGTGGCGCCGGCTCGCCGATCCAGCAGGGGCGGGAACGGCCCGGGGATCTCGTCGCGCTGGCCGGGGAAGTTGGGTCCGGTGGGTCGGCCGTTGAGGGGGAGGTGCGGCCGTGACGACATGTGGTTGTCGATCACGCCCGAGACGGCCAGCAAGGCAGCACCGAGGCTGGGGGCGGTGGGATCGTCAGCGTCGCGGCTGGAGTGGCGTGCGGCTCCGGCGGGTACAGCCTTCGTCGTAGAGATGTTGGGGAGCGCGCGCAGCGCGGACTGGAGGCGGGTGATCGCCTCGGCGACGGTGAGTTCCGCGACGGTGGGGTCGGCCGTTGGCTGCCGAAGGTTGAGCAGTCGTGGGCGTCCCGCGATCCGGATGGTCTCGTCGGTGGGGCCGAGGGCCCGCATCAGGGCAGGGGTGCCGACCCGGGCGTCGCCGTTGATCATCACCAGGTGGATGTCGGCCTCGGTGGCCGTCAGCAGCTGCTGGTACGGGTCCTGGCTACGTCCGTCGAGGACGATGAGGTCGGCCCGTCTGCCAGGCTCGAGGCTTCCCAGGTGGGAGTCCCAGCCGAGCATGGCGGCGGGAGTGGTGGTGACCATCCGGACGAGGTCGAGGTCGGTGAGGGCGAGTCCGGCGCTGTCGGCGTAGATGCGGGCGACCTTCAGCTCGCCGAGCAGGTTCTTGCTCCCTGAGGGCGCCCAGTCCGCACCCAGCGCGATCGGGACGCCGGCCTCTCGTGCGGCGGCGACGTCGGCGGTCTTGCCGTAGAGCAGCAGGTTCGACAACGGCGACCAGACCATCGAGCCGCCATGAGCGGCGAACACGGCAAAGTCCTCGGGAGTCAGAGCCGCACAGTGGATGCCGATCAGGTTCTGGCTGATCGCCCACCGGTCGTCAGGCAGATGGAGTGCGGTGAAGTGGTCCCGGGCCGCTTGGTCGGTGCCCTCGCTCAGGTGCAGCAGCAGCTTCTGGCGGCCAGAGATGCGGGCGAGGAAGTGCTCGGCGTCGGTCGCGTCGATGTCGGGGATGTGCGTGGTGGCCGGTGGCAGGTCTGGGTCCCTGGTGGACTCCACGTTGCGGACCAGGCCCCGAAAGTGGGTCACGATGCCGTGCGCGGCAGCCAACGCGACACCTTGGCTGGTGGTCGTCCCGCCGAGCAGGGCGCGGATCTCCACGAACCGGACGATGGCGGGCACCACGTCGGGTTGTCGCCCGAGCACGCCGATCGGGCCGGTGATCGACGTCTTGTACTCCGGTGTGGACGCGGCGCTCCATCGATCCCGGTTCGTGTACAGCCCAGGTACCTGCCACAGCGGCAGCACGTTGTACGGCATGTGGTTGTGCAGCTCGATCAGACCCGGATAGAGCGTCCCACCGGTCCGCTGCACTGCGATGTCCGCGAACGCGTCCGGCGCCGCAGCGGAGGCCGGCAGGACCTCGACGATCGTCCCTCGGTCGCAGTACACGACCGCGTCCTCGTGGACCGACGCCGTCGCGTCCATCGTGACCACCCGGCCACGCAACGCCACCGGCGGCGACGAAGCCGGATCAATGCCGCCGCTCATGCCGATCTCCCGCCTCACAGTGCACCCGTGCCACTATCCCAAGGTCATGACAACTCACGCCAGGGACACAGCCTGCACTAGACCGGCATATCCTGCGACACAGCGCGGGCTACCCACGTCAAGTCGCGCGGGAGCGCCGGCTGACAGCAGAAGGTCGGTCGTCACGGCCGAACGGACACACGTCCCGGGCGGCCCACAACGCGGCAGATGCGGGTTGGGGCGACCCGATCAGTGACGTTGGATGAGCGCTTGCGCCCTCGTCGCCAGGGTGGAGACCTTGGCCGCTAGGAAGACACACCCGGCGATGAGGGTGAGCAGAACCACCTTCTCGATGACGCCCGTATCCGAACTCCCCAGCCCGATAACGAGCGAGACGGTCAAGAACGCGAGGAGCAGAAGGACGAACACCCTCGCGAGGCGCACCAAAGCGATCATCTGTGCAACGTACGCCTCCACGGCGGTCTCGCGGAAGGTCCGCCCTGTTCCGCTCAGGAGCCAGAGTCGGTCGCGCACTCAGCGGCAGACGCGCACGCTCAGACTGGTTCATGGATACGCCACCGAACCGACGCACATTTGCCTCGGTAACAGCCCACGTTCTCACCTGGCGCGGCCCTAGATCGAGCTCGGCCAGCCCGATGTCAAGGCGGACCGCATGACGTATCCCCGATCGGTGGCCACGTCTTCTTCGAAGCGCTGGTCTCGGTTTGCTTCCATGTCGGAGCTCGATTGCGTGGTGCCCAAGAATGGCGGCACGATCGCGCCCATCGCGGCATCTGCGGTCGTCGCGCTGCGGCAGAGGCGAGTCCGCATCAGACGTTGTGTGCCTGCTTGCTCGGCTACACGTTCGCAGGGAACGGCACACCGGTGGCCGAGTGGCAGCGGTAGCCGAACGGGTTCTTCGCGAGGTACTGCTGGTGGTGGTCCTCGGCGTAGTAGTACGTCGGTGCGGGCTTGACCTCGGTGGTGATCGCACCGTAGCCGCGCTCGAGCAGCAGCGGCTCGTAGGCCTCCTTGAGCTTCTGGGCCACCTCCGCCTGCTGGTCGCTGAGCGTGTAGATCGCCGAGCGGTACTGCGTGCCGACGTCGTTGCCCTGCCGCATCCCCTGCGTCGGGTCGTGGAACTCGAAGAACGCCTTGACCAGGTCGGCGTAGGCCACCTTCGAGGGGTCGAAGACCACGCGCACGGCCTCGGTGTGACCGGTCTGGCCCGAGCAGACCTCCTCGTACGACGGGTGCGGCGTCGAGCCGCCGGCGTAGCCGACGGAGGTGGACCAGACGCCCGGCATCCGCCAGAAGATCTCCTCGGCGCCCCAGAAGCAGCCGAGCCCGAAGACCGCGACCTCGTGGCCCTCGGGGATCTCGTCGGTGACGACGGGCGCGTCGAGCACCCGGTGCCTGTCGGCGATCGCGAACCACTGCTCGGCGTGGCCCTTCAGGGCCTGGTCGGGCGTCGGGATCTCGAGCTTGCGGCGGTTGAAAAGCACGTGGCTTCCTCTCGTTCACGATCGGTTCGTCTTGTACAACGCACCGGACGGGTCGATCCTTCCCGGGGATAGTGTCGCCCGCATGAGCGAGTCCACCGGTGAGCACCGGCACAAGAGCGGCTTCGAGACGCGGGCGATCCACGCCGGCTACGAGCCCGACCCGACCACCGGCGCGGTCATCCCGCCGATCTTCGCGACCAGCACCTACAAGCAGGACGGTGTCGGCGGCCTGCGAGGTGGCTACGAGTACTCCCGCTCGGCGAACCCCACCCGCACCGTGCTCGAGGCGAACATCGCGGCCCTGGAGGAGGGCGAGCGCGGCTTCGCCTTCGCCAGCGGGCTCGCGGCCGAGCACACGCTGCTCCAAGCGGTGTGCCGGCCAGGTGACCACGTGGTGATCCCCGACGACGCGTACGGCGGCACCTACCGGCTCTTCGCCAAGGTCGAGGACCCCTGGGGGCTGCGCCACACCCCCGCACCGGTCTCCGACGTCGACGCGGTGCGCTCCGCGATCCGGCCCGGCGAGACCACCGTCGTGTGGGTCGAGACACCGACCAACCCGCTGCTCAACGTCGGCGACATCGAGGCGCTCGCGTCGGTCGCGCACGACGCACGGGCACTGCTCGTGGTCGACAACACCTTCGCCTCGCCGTACCTCCAGCAGCCGCTGACGCTCGGCGCCGACGTCGTCGTGCACTCGACCACGAAGTACTGCGGCGGCCACTCCGACGTCGTCGGTGGGGCACTGGTCGTCCGGGACCTCGAGGTGGCCGAGAAGGTCGCCTTCCACCAGAACTCCATCGGCGCGGTGGCCGGGCCGTTCGACGCCTGGCTCACGCTGCGCGGCCTCCGGACGCTCGGGGTCCGCATGGACCGGCACTGCGACAACGCCGAGCGGGTCGTGGAGTTCCTGTCGAGTCACCCGGCCGTCTCGCAGGTGATCTACCCCGGACTCGAGGCGCATCCTGGTCACGCGGTGGCCTCCCGGCAGATGAAGAGGTACGGCGGCATCGTGTCGTTCCGGGTCACGGCCGGCGAGCAGGCCGCGCTCGACGCCTGCGCCCGGACCGAGGTCTTCACGCTGGCCGAGTCGCTCGGCGGCATCGAGTCGTTGATCGAGCACCCCGGCCGGATGACGCACGCGTCGGTCGCCGGGACCGACCTGGAGGTGCCGGCCGACCTGATCCGGCTCTCGGTCGGCATCGAGACGTGCGACGACCTGCTCGCCGACCTCGACCGGGCGCTTGGCTGAGGTCGTCGCCTGCGTCGACTTCGGCTCGACCTTCACCAAGGCAGCCCTCGTCGACCTCGCCACCGGTGAGCTGGTGGCGACGGCGAGCCATCGCACCACCGTCGACACCGACATCCTCGACGGGTTCGACGCCTGCCTGGCCGAGCTCGCCCGAGCCGACCCGCGCGCAGCGGACGCCCGCGTGCTCGCCTGCTCCTCGGCCGGCGGCGGGCTGCGCATCGCGGTCGTCGGCAACGAGGAGCTGGTCACCGCCGAGGCCGGCCGACGGGTCGCGCTCTCCAGCGGCGGCCGCGTCGTGCACGTGGCGTCCGGCGGTCTCGACCGCGACAGGTTGGTGGCGCTGAAGGCGAGCCGGCCCGACGTGGTGCTGCTGGTCGGCGGCACCGACGGCGGCAACGCCGAGGTACTGCTCTCCTGTGCCCGCGCGCTCGCCGACGACCACTGGGACCGGCCCGTCGTGGTCGCCGGCAACGCCGAGGCCCGCGACGACGTGGCGAGGCTGCTGGACGCCGCGGGAACGCCGTACGTCGCGGCCGACAACGTCGTGCCCCGCATCGGGGAGCTCGCACCCGACTCCGCCCGCGCGGCGATCCGGGAGATGTTCGTGCGCCACGTCATCGGCGGCAAGGGGCTGTCGAACCGCGGGGACCTCACCACCCTGGTGCGAGGCGCCACTCCCGACGTGGTGCTCACCGCCGTCGAGCTGCTCGCGCATGGCCTGGACGCCGAGCACCCGGGTGCGGGCGACGTCGTCGTCGTCGACGTCGGAGGTGCGACGACCGACGTGCACTCGGTCGTCGAGGTCGACGCCGCGGCCGCCGACCGGGACGGCGGCCTCGCCCGGGAGGTGGTGGCCACCCTGCCGGTCGGCCGCACCGTCGAGGGGGATCTCGGGATGCGCTGGAGCGCGGGCTCGACGGTTGCCGAGGGGCTGTCGACCGGCCTGCTCGTCGACACCGGGCGACTGGTCGAGGCCGCCGAGCGGCGTACGGCCGACCCCGCGTTCCTGCCCGAGAGCATCGCGGACGCGGACGACGAGGAGCAGATCGCCAACGCCGCGGTCGGGGTGGCGCTGCGCCGGCACGCCGGACGGCAGCAGGTCGTCTACGGGGCGGACGGTCGCGCCGTCGAACGCAGCGGCAAGGACCTGCGCGAGGTCGGTCTGCTCGTAGGCTCGGGCGGGGTGCTGCGCCACGGCGACCCGGACGCGTCCGCCCGGGTGCTGGCCTCGGTGACCGGAGACGTAGGCCCCGGTGGCTGGCAGCTGCCGCGCGCCCCTCGCATCGTCGTCGACGTGGACTACGTGCTGGCCCCGGCGGGGCTGCTGGCTGCGGAGCACCCCCACGCGGCGCACGCGCTGCTGGCGCGCCTGCGCGCGCGGGATGCCGGGCCGGGTCCTAGCCTTAGCCCATGAGCGTCGGGAGCAAGGTCTCGCAGCGGGTGTCCGGACGCCTGTCGCGGCTGCGCAGCGACCAGCGTCGCAAGTCCGAGGAACGGTTCGCCGAGCGGTTCGCGATGCAGTGGTCCGCGATGCGCGCCGAGCGGCACGCCGAGGAGCCGGTCGGCATCAGCGCGGGTGAGTCCAACTACACCGCCGGCCGCGTGCCCTACGGCGTCGACCTGGCTGCCGCCTGGTCGTGGCGTCTGCTGGTGATCGTCGCCGCAGGCTACGTCGTCGCGCGAGGCCTCTCGCTCTTCTCCGTGCTCGTGCTGCCTCTCGTGATCGCCTTGCTGCTCACGGCGCTGGTCGTCCCGGTGGTCAACCTGCTGGTGCGGTCCCACGTCCCCCGTGGCGTGGCCTCGCTGCTGGTGGTCCTGGGGAGCATCGCCACGGTGGCGCTGCTGCTGACCTTCGCCGGGCAGCAGATCGCGCAGGGGGCCAACGACCTCGCCGGCCAGGTCGTGAAGGGCCTCGAGCAGATCAAGGAGTGGCTCAAGACGGGGCCGCTGCACGCCAGCGACAGCCAGATCAACTCCTACATCAAGTCGGCCCAGGACGCCGTCACCACCTCGAACCAGGAGATCGTCGCCCGGCTCACCGAGGTGGGCGCCGCACTGGGACACATCGTCGCGGGCTTCTTCATCATCTTGTTCAGCTCGTACTTCTTCCTCGCCGACGGCAACCGCATCTGGTTGTGGGTGGTGCGGCTCTTCCCGCGCGCCTCACGCGAGCGGGCCGACTCCTCGGGCCGGATCGCCTGGACCTCGCTGACCTCGTTCGTGCGCGCCACGGTGCTGGTGGCGTTCACCGACGCCCTCGGGATCATGATCATCGCCCTGATCCTCAAGGTCCCCTTCGTCTTCGCGATCGGCGTGCTGGTCTTCATCGGCGCCTTCATCCCGATGATCGGCGCGTTCCTGTCCGGGACGGTGGCCGTCATGGTGGCGCTGGTCGACGAGGGGCCGTTGATCGCGCTGCTCATGCTCGGGGGCGTCGTCGTGGTCCAGCAGATCGAGGCGCACCTCCTGCAGCCGTTCCTGCTCGGCCGGCTGGTGAAGGTCCACCCGCTGGGGGTCATCGTCGCGATCGCGGCCGGCGTCCTGCTGGCTGGGATCGCTGGGGCTCTGGTGGCCGTCCCCTTCGTGGCGGCGGCGAACGCTGTCGTCCTGCATCTCGCCGACACCACCCGCGCGAATCGGCTGGCCGCCGAGCTGCCGACCGGCGACCCGCCCGGCTGAGTGTGCTGCCCGGTCAGGGCGCCGCGACCGGCTCGGGGGCGTCTGCCGCGAGCGTCGGGGTCTCGCGCTCGGCGAGCGGCTTCTCCTTGAGGAAGAACGCCACCGCGAGGGCCACCGCGACGAGGGGAACGGCGGACAGGAACGTGTCGTGCAGCGAGTGGGCGAACGCTCCGGTCACCAGGCTGTGCAGCGGCTCCGGCAGCGCCTTGATCGCCTCCACGTTGTTCGCGACGTCGCCGAGGCCGCCGGATCTCCGGGTGGCGCCCGCCGGGGCGTTGCGCATCGCGTCGGCGATGTGCACCGTGAGGCGGCTGGAGAGGATCGCGCCGAACAGCGCGGTGCCGAAGGATCCGCCCATCTGCCGGAAGAACGTCACCGAGCTGGTGGCCACGCCGATGTCGCTGCGGTCCACCGAGTTCTGCACCACGGTCACCAGCACCTGCATGGTGAAGCCCAGCCCGGCGCCCAGGACGTACATCGCGAGCCCCGTGAACCAGTACGGCGAGGTCGCGGTGAGCTGGGCCAGCATGACGAGCGCGACGATCACCACGCTCGCCCCCATGATCGGGAACAGCTTGTAGCGGCCGGTGCGCGACATGATCTGCCCGGCGGCGATCGAGGTGCTGAAGATGCCGACCACCATCGGCAGCATCGCGAGCCCGGACCTGGTCGGGCTCATCCCGTCGACGACCTGCAGGTAGACGGGGATGAAGATCATCGAGCCGAACATCGCGACGCCGATGAGGAAGCCGAAGAGGTTCGAGATGGCGAAGATCGAGTTGCCGAAGAGCCGCATCGGCAAGATGGGCTCCACGGCGCGGCGCTCGATGAACACGAACGCGACCGCCAGGAGCAGGCCACCGACCAGCAGGCTCAGGGCGAGCGACGAGGTCCAGCCGTGGTCCGGTCCGGCCCAGGCGGTGTACAGCAGCACCGAGGACACCGAGGCGACGACCGTGGCCGCCCCCAGGTAGTCGATCGAGTGCTCGCGTCGTACGTGCGGGATCTTGAGGGCTGCGGAGGTCACGACGAGCGCGACCAGCCCGATGGGCACGTTCATGAAGAAGATCCACTGCCAGCCGGGACCGTCGGCGAAGAAGCCGCCCATCACCGGACCGAGCACCGAGGAGGTGCCGAAGACCGCGGCGAAGTAGCCCTGGTACCGGCCGCGCTCGCGCGGCGGGATCACGTCGCCGATGACGGCGAGCGCGAGCGCCATCAGGCCACCGCCACCGAGCCCCTGGACCGCGCGGAACGCGATCAGCTGCTCGATGTCCTGGGAGAACCCGGATAGCAGCGAGCCCACGACGAAGGTGACGATCGCGATCTGGAACAGCAGCCGGCGACCGTAGAGGTCGGAGATCTTGCCCCACAGCGGCGTGGAGGCGGTGGCGGCGAGCATGTACGCCGTGACCACCCACGACAGCTTGTCGAGGCCCCCGAGCTCGGAGGTGATGCGCGGGAGCGCGGTGCCCACGATGCTCTGGTCGAGGGCGGCCAGGAACATCCCGGTCATCAGCCCGCCCATCACGACGAGGATCTGCTTGTGGCTGAGGTAGCCGTTGGAGTCGGGGGTCATCGGAGGTTCTCCTGCGTGGCTTCGTGCTGGGCGTGTTGGGTCGTCAGGCTCTCGACCAACCGGTGGAGCAGGTCGCAGAGCGTGGCTCGTTCGTCGTCGGACCACTCGGCGAGGGAGTGGCTGAGCACCTGGCGCCGGGTCTCGAAGGCGTCGGCAAGCGAGCGCTGGCCGAGCTCGGACACGGCGACGCGGCTGGCGCGGCCGTCGTCGGGGTCGTCCGTGCGCTCCAGCAGACCGCGGTCCTCGAGCTGCCGGGCGTGCCGGCTGACCGTGGAGGCGTCGAGGCCGAGCACCTGGGCCAGCGCCGAGAGTCGCATCGGGCCCTGGTGGCTGAGCAGCTTCAGGATCGGAAAGGCGGAGAAGTCGATGACGTCGCCCGGCTGCTTCTGGCGCATCCGCCGCCCCAGCGCCATCATCAGGCTCATCAGCGCGTCCTCTGCCGTCTCCGGCGGTGGAACGGGCTCCGTGAGCACGAACGGAGAAGATTGCATGGCTCAACCATACATCTCGTTGCGTGCAGCACCCATGTGGTGCAGCGGTGACGCCGGTCACGGCGGCGCGGGCCTAGAGTGGCGGCCGTGACCGCCGTCCCGTCCGGCAACGCTGCCGCCCCCCTCCCCACCCTCGACGACATCCACGCCGCGCGCGAGGTGCTCGACGGCATCTCGATCTACACCCCGATGGAGGGCTCCCGCTGGCTGTCCTCGGTCGTCGGGGGGCCGGTGCGGATCAAGGCCGAGAACCTCCAGCGCACCGGCTCCTTCAAGATCCGGGGCGCCTACCTACGGATGAGCCGGCTCTCCGAGCAGGAGAAGGCCACCGGGGTGGTCGCGGCGAGCGCGGGCAACCATGCCCAGGGCGTCGCCCTGGCCGCACAGATGCTCGGCATCCATGCCACCGTCTTCATGCCGGCGGGGGCGCCGATCCCGAAGGAGAAGGCCACCCGCGGGTACGGCGCCGACGTCCGCTTTCACGGCCACTCGGTCGACGACGCCCTGGTCGCGGCGAAGGCGTTCTCGGCGGAGACCGGGGCTGTGCTCATCCATCCCTTCGACCACGTCGACATCGTGACCGGACAGGGCACCTGCGGGCTGGAGATCATCGAGCAGGCTCCGGAGGCCACCACCGTGGTGGTGCCGTGCGGAGGCGGTGGCTTCCTGGCCGGCATCGCGACGGCGATCAAGACCGCACGCCCCGACGTCCGCGTCGTGGGGGTGCAGGCCGAGAACGCCGCGGCGTACCCCGCCTCGCTGGCCGCGGGGCACCCCATCGCGCTGGGGGCGATGTCCACGGTGGCCGACGGCATCGCGGTCGGCTGTCCGGGCGACGTGCCGTTCCGGGCCGTGCAGCGCTACGTCGACGAGATGCTCACGGTCAGCGAGGAGTCGCTCTCACGCGCGCTGCTGATGCTCGTGGAGCGGGCCAAGCTCGTGGTGGAACCGGCCGGAGCGGCGGCGGTCGCGGCGATGCTCGACGACCCCGGCCACTTCGCCACTCCCGCCGTCGCCGTGCTCTCGGGCGGGAACATCGACCCGCTGCTGATGATGCGGGTGATCCGGCACGGCATGGCTTCCGCCGGTCGCTACCTCTACTTCCGGGCCCGGATCCCCGACGTGCCGGGTGGTCTCGCCCGGCTGCTCAACGAGCTCGCCGGCGTCGAGGCCAACGTGCTCGACGTGGTGCACGAGCGCACCTCCGCGAGCCTCCATCTCGACGAGGTCGAGGTGCAGCTGCAGGTGGAGACGCGCAGCGTGGAGCACGCCGAACGGGTGCTCGACCACCTGCGCGGGTGCGGCTACACCGTCACCCAGTGACCAGCCGGTGTCCGCTCAGCCGGTGTAGGGAACCGCGTCGAGGATCTCGACCTGGAGGGTCTGCCCGTTGGGGGCCTCGTAGGGCACCGTCTCGCCCGTCTGGTGGCCGATGATCGCGGCACCGAGCGGGCTCTGCGGGGAGTACACCGTGAGGCCGCCCGTGGGGTCGGACATCTCGCGGGCGCCGAGCAGGAACGTCTCCGCCTCGTCGTCGGCGTCATCGGCGAACTTGTAGGTGACCTTCATGCCGGGCTCGACGACCCCGTCGTCGGCTGGGGTCTCGCCCACCTCGGCGCGACGCAGCATGTCCTCGAGCTGACGGATCCGGGCCTCGGTCTTGCCCTGCTCCTCGCGTGCCGCGTGATAGCCGCCGTTCTCCTTCAGGTCGCCCTCCTCGCGAGCCGCGCTGATCCGGGCGACGATCTCGGTGCGGACGGGGCCGCGGAGGTTCTCCAGCTCGGACTGGAGCTTGTCGAACGCGTCCTGCGTCAGCCAGATGGTGGTCTGGTCGCTGCTGGCGTTGGTCACGGTGGAGAGCTCCTGTGCTTCGTCGAGGGGACCGTTCGGCACTCAGGCGCGCCGCCGGTCGTGTGAGGCAAGTCAAGGAGTCTAACAATGCCCGGGGCCGGGACCCCAATCGAGCGAGCGCTCGTCGCACCCGTGCTCACCGGGGCGCGGACTGACCCTTCGCGGTGCAGCCGACCAGGTCGACGGTGGTCGCTGCCCGCTCGGTGCGCACGATGCGGGTGAGGCGGTCCTGCGCGAGACCCGACCGGACCGGGACCCGCAGCTCCCCGACCACGGCGTGGTCGTCGGCGAACGCGCGCAGCAGGCAGGC
This sequence comes from uncultured Actinomycetota bacterium, assembly GCA_963810435.1. Classification (GTDB taxonomy): domain Bacteria; phylum Actinomycetota; class Actinomycetes; order Propionibacteriales; family Nocardioidaceae; genus Nocardioides_B. The sequence goes on along the minus strand of CAWENL010000003.1, from coordinate 50,985 downwards.
TGCCTCGACCTCCGGGCCGCGACGGGCGACGGTGAACGTGGCGCTGACGGCGTGCTGGCCGCGGACGTCGAACCCCACGAGCTGCGAGGAGACCTCCGGCCGGCCGTGGAGGACCATCACCCACGCCAACCAGGTGAGCCCGGCCACCGCCAGCACGGCCACCCCGGCGACGACCAGCGACCGGCGCACGCGGGAGGGGGCGCCGTACCGCTCGGCCAGATCAGTCACGGCACCATCCTAGGAGCGGGGGGCGCCCTCCTAGGATTGCGCCCATGTCCTCGCCCCTCCGCCTGATGCACGTGCACGCCCACCCCGACGACGAGTCGAGCAAGGGCGCGGCCAGCACCGCCAAGTACGTCACCGAGGGCGTCAACGTGCACGTCGTCACCTGCACGGGCGGCGAGCGCGGCTCGATCCTCAACCCGAAGATGGACCGCCCGGACGTGCTGGCGAACATCACGGAGATCCGCCGCCAGGAGATGGAGCGGGCCCGCGACATCCTCGGTGTCCGCCAGGACTGGCTCGGGTTCGTCGACTCCGGCTGGCCGGAGGGTGACCCCAAGCCGCCGCTGCCGGACGGCTGCTTCGCGACGGTCCCCCTGGAGGAGGCGGCGGCGCCGCTGGTGCGGCTGATGCGCGAGTTCCGTCCGCACGTCGTGACGACCTACGACGAGCGCGGCGGCTACCCGCACCCCGACCACGTCAAGTGCCACGAGGTCAGCGTGGCCGCGTTCGAGGCCGCCGGCGACCCGGAGCGCTACCCCGACCTTGGCGACCCCTGGCAGCCGCTCAAGCTCTACTACCACCACTCCTTCAACCGCCCTCGGATGCAGGCCATCCACGACGCGATGGTCGCCCATGGTCTCGAGTCGCCGTGGGAGGAACGGCTGCGGGAGTGGAAGAAGGAGCCCGACTGGGACGCCAGGATCACCACCCGCGTCCCCTGTGCCGACTTCTTCGGCGTGCGTGACCAGGCCCTGCTCGCCCACGCCACCCAGATCGACCCGGACGGCTTCTGGTTCGCGATCCCGCGCGAGCTCCAGGAGGAGGTCTGGCCGACCGAGGACTACGAGCTGGTGCGCAGCCACGTCGACAGCCCGGTCCCCGAGGACGACCTGTTCGCGGGCGTTCGCGAGCGGGTTGAGACACTGGGGGCATGAGCACCTTGCTGGCCTCCCTGCCCGCGCTCCTGCTCGTCCTGGCGGCGAAGGGCCCCGACCCGGCCGACGTCAAGCCCGGCTGGCTGGGGTTCGGGATGTTCCTCCTCCTCGCCCTGGCGACGGTGCTGCTGTGGCTGAGCTTCCGCAAGCAGCTGAAGAAGATCCACTTCCCCGAGGACGACTCCCCAGCGGGGGAGAGCGGCGACTCGTCGGGGACTACGCCCTCCTGACGAGCCGCACGAGGCAGTCGTACGCCGTGCGGTCCGCCTCGCCACGATGGTCGTCGTCGGCGGCGACGGTGCGCGCCACCCGCTCGGCGCGAGCCACCTCGAAGCGTTCACCGTCGAGGTCGGCGAGCACGTCCTCGGCGGTGTAGAGCACCGACGGGTCCTGCGGACCACCGGTGCCCTCGGTGAGGTTGCTCGAGTCGTGGGCTACCACGAAGAGCTCGCCCCCCTCGCGCAGTGACCCGAAGGCGGTGCGGACGGCAGTGTGCCGCTCCTCGGCGACCAGCTGAAGGTAGGCGAGCAGGACGAGGTCGTACCTCTCCGGCCCCGGGTCGAAGGCGAGCACGTCGGCGTGCACCCAGTCGACGTGCAGGTCACGTCCGCGGGGGTGACGCTCCTGGAGCGCCCGGCCCTTGTCGAGCCCGGCCAGCGAGAAGTCGACCGCGCTCACCTGCCAGCCCTGCTCGGCCAGCCACAGGGCGTTTCGTCCCTCTCCGGCGGCGAGGTCGAGCGCCCGGCCCGGCGGCAGGTCGGCGAGCTCAGCGGCCACGAACTGGTTCGGGGTCGCGGACCAGACGAGGTCGCTCTCGGCGTACCTCTCGTCCCAAGCGTGTGCGTCCATGGCCCGAGGCTAACCCGCCCCGGGCCGGGCGGACTCAGGCGTCGGCGGAGCCGTTCTGCTGGGCGGCGACGGCCGCGTGGACCTCGGTCATGTCGAGGCCGCGCACGGCGCCGATCAATTCGTCGAGGGCCGCCGGCGGTAGAGCGCCTGGCTGCGAGAAGACCAGCACGCCCTCGCGGAACGCCATCAGGGTCGGGATGGAGGTGATGTTGGCGGCGCTGGCGAGCGACTGCTCCGCCTCGGTGTCCACCTTGGCGAACACGATGTCGGTGTTGACCTCGCTGGCCTTCTCGTACGTCGGGCCGAACTGGCGGCAGGGTCCGCACCACTCGGCCCAGAAGTCCACGAGGACGATGTCGTTGTCGGCGACGGTCTTCTCGAACGCCTGTGCGGTGAGCTGGGTCGTTGCCACGTTGGGGATCCTCGATTCTAGGAGTCGGTTTCACGGCCTAACACAGGGTGGTCGGCTGTTCTTCCCTCGCTGCACCGATGGCCAAACGCCCGACCGGGTGCCGACCGCTACGCCTCCGGCTGGCTGGCGGCGTGCCGGTGGCTGTCGTGGTGCTGGACCGCCTCGAGCAGGGTGACCAGGTGCACGGCCGGGTTCGGCTGCGGATCCCCTGGCGCCTCGCCTCGGGACTCCTCCTGGGACTGGGTCCCGTCGAGCGTCCAGACGAGGCGTGCGGTCCTCTCGTCCAGGGACAGGGCCGATCCGCCCAGCCGCCGAGCCTCCGCGTCACCCAGGGTGGGAAACCGGCCACGAGACAGCAGCAGGCCGGCAGGCACCGTCGGCCCGGTCAGGCGACTCGGCACGTATCCCGCAGCCGAGCCCCGTCGGTAGCCCAGCAGAGCGCTCTCCGCACCGAGGGCGCCGGCGCTCTCGAGGAACGACGCGACCTCGTGCCCGGCAAGAAGCGACCCGTGGGCGGACGCACTGACGGTCACCCGCTCGACCACGCCGATCGGCTGGGGCACCGCCTCGCAGACGGCCTCCCACCCGGGACCCTGGAGCACGAAGCGGGTGGGACGAGGCGAGAGGACGCGGGCATAGGTCGTCAGCTCGGAGACGTCGAACGCCGCCTCGGGCGGCTCCATGAGTCCCTGCCGGATCGGCGACTCCAGCCCGGCGGAGGTGAGAACGTCGCGGCTGAACGCGCCCACCACGGCGGCATCCTGGTACGGGTGGGTCGTCTCCGCCTCGACCACCAGGCGCCAGTGGTCGTCCGCGGCGGGCGTGAAGCCCGGGTGCATCCGGTCGAGGAGCACGAAGCCGTCCCCCGACCAGTCCAGCTCTTGTCCGGTCAGACCGTGGAACATGGCGTCGCCGGCGTCCACCACCCAGGCTGCGTCGGTGTTCTGCAGGTAGGACCAGGCCGCCAGCGTCAGCTCCGTCGCTGCTGGCGTGATGAGGACGAACTGCCGGTCGTGGGCGCTCGCCCACACGTGGTTGTTCACCAGCCACGGCGTGAGCGCCACGACCGGACGAGACTGGACGAGGACGGCAAGGGCCCCGTTGACCATGTCGCCCGGGGCATCGGCCACCCCGAGGTCGACCGGCGGTGGTACAGGTTCCGCACGCTCGGTGTCCCGTGCACGGCGCGAGCCGGGGGCGGGTGTCGGCAGGCTTGCGGCGGAGAGGCGCACGGCGGTGCCGGCGGTGGTCCTGGCCAGGGCGAGGGCGACGTCGCGCAGGAGCAGCTGCGGGACGTCGTACCCGGGGACCGAGCGGTGGGTGGGGCCGGTGACCTCGGTCCACCACGCCCCGGTGCCCGACTCGCGGGCCTCGTTGCGCACCCAGGGCGCCCACGGGTCGCCAATCTCGCGCGACTGCCCGATCCACGCCACCGGCAGGTCCTCGTGCACGATCACCACCGAGTGGCCGGTGCGGTCCCCGCGCAAGGACAGGTTCGGGAGCACGTCTCCCAGACCTCTGACGATCTCCGCAAGCTCCAGCGGTCGCGACCCCCGGACCAGCCAGTCCTCGCTCATGGCGCCATGGTGTCACCCGTCGATCACCCGCGACGCGGTACCAGGCGGGCCCACCACGGGGACGCCGGAAGTTTCACTATTCAACGACTAGGAGGGCGTTTACGGTCCTCGGGGGGGCGGGTAGGGGCAAGAGGAACCGAACGTCGCCGATCCCACGGGGAGCACCAACACATGAAGTTCGACATGGGCAATCAGACCCTGAGCCAGCTGACCAAGGAGACCGACGGGTCACACCAGGACCTCGGGTCGCTCGTGCGTCGTCTCGTCGCCGCCGCCGAGCCGATGGAGAAGGACTTCAACGGCGCCGGTCGAGCCGCCTTCGACCAGTTCAAGCTGCACACCGACGAGATCGCCAACGACCTGAACTCCTCCCTCGCCGGAATCGTCGGTGGTCAGGCAGGGATGGACCACGCCTTCCAGACCGGTGACACCGAGTCCGCCGACAACGCCAGTCAGGCCATGGGGTCCGCCAACTTCGACGGCGCCCGCTTCTCCTCGCGCGGCTGACCTCCGCCCACCTCCAGCACCCCCAGAAACCTTCGGAAGAGGAAACACCATGCCGCTCGCCGACCGCATCTCCTTCAATACCGCCAGCTCCGGGGCCGTCCAAGGGGACCTCGGCACGATCATCGGACAGCTCGAGAGCCTGATGGCCACCCGAGACGCGCAGGTGAACCGCGCCATGGCCGACTTCCAGGCGGACGGTGTCTCGGACGACTACCACCACGTGGAGCAGCGCTGGCGCCGGGCCTCGGCCGAGGTTCGCACCATCATCGACCTCGTCAAGGGCACGTTGAGCCGCAACGACGAGACGGCCGGCTCGGCGCAGAGCCGCGCCTCCACGGCCGTCCACAACATCGGCTGAGTCCACGACCGGTTCCTCGGCCGGGCCCTGACCCGCCCGAGCCACGTTCACCGTTCACCGTTCACCCACTGACTCCACCCGCAGGAAGTGACATGACTCGCTGGGACATCGACTACGCCGAAGCACTCGGCGTCGTACGAAGAGCCGCCGGTGCGGCATCGGACTACCAGGCCGACCTGACCGGGGTGGAGAGCGCCCTGACCTCGCTCAACGGCGTGCTCCCGCACAGCCAGCTCGTGCAGTCGGCTCTCGGCGGTTTCGCCTCGGACGTGGCGGCTCCGCAGCTGACGACTGTTGCCGGTCACACCGACAGTGCGATTCGCGGCACCGCCACCGCCGTCAACGCCTACGAGGCGGGCCAGCTGGAGATGGCAGCGCAGGCGCAGTCGAACGCAGCCAAGGCGACCTACCCTGCGGGCATGCCGGGTGGCTCCGCGTCCACACCGGTGAACAACGGCCACGGGGGGCGGTGACCCAGTGACTCTCGACGCTTCCGGGCTGCCCCAGCTCGACGACGGCACCGCGGTGCGCAGCGGCGCCACCGACCTGCAGTCCGCGGTCGGCAAGGTCGCCAGCCGCGCCCAGACGATCCAGGCCACCTGGGCGACGATCGCGCCGCACTACGACGCGCCCGAGGCTGGGCTCGTCTACACCGCGATGGACAAGCCGGTGACCGCGGCCGACGCGCTGGTGAGCAAGTCCGGGACCGCGGCCACGGCGCTCACGTCCTACGGCAACCAGCTCGACGAGCTGAACGCCCAGCGGGCCGCGCTCGCCGCGGACATCACCAGCTTCAACGCGCACCGGGACCAGGTGACGCACGAGACGAACGGCTTCCTGGGCTGGCGTGACTGGTCGGGCTGGGAGAAGCAGGACCTGCTCAACCAGGAGGAGGGCCTCAACGACCGCGCGGCGGCCTTCGCCGCGGCGGTCGACGAAGCCCAGCGCACGTGCGCCAACGCCATCACCGCCATCTTCGGCGGGGCCCAGTACAAGGCGGCGGACCGCGCCTCGGTCGATGACCCCAACGTCTACGGACTCAGCCAGGACGGCTACGACCAGATGGGTCTGTCCGGCAAGAACGCATGGGGGTCACCCGCGGGCTGGACCGACACCTCGTGGATGAGTGCGTCCTACATGCTGGGGCGCGGAGCCGTCCGCAGCGTCACCGGCCTGTGGGACATGGGCAAGGCCTTGACGGGCTTCGGCGAGGACGGCGAGGCATCAGCCGCCTGGAGTGGTCTGTGGCAGCTCACCAAGGACGCCTTCTACACCGGCGGTTTCGCCATGGTCACCGGGATCACCAGCCGTAAGCAGTTCGACGAGTCCTCCCAGCGGTTGCTCGGTGTGGGCAAGTCCATCCTCGGTATCGGAACGTGGAAGACCTCCGGCTGGAACACCGCGGGAGGGTTCGTTCCGGACGTCGTCCTCGCCGTCGCGACGGGTGGGTCGGGTGCGGCCGCCAAGGGCGGCGTGCGGGGGGCGGTGAAGGGTGCCCTCGAGGGAGCGTTCTCGCGCCTGGCCCCGGGGACCGCCCGAAACATCGGCGCGCTCAACTCCGCGCTGCGATCCGGCATGCGCGCCAGCTACGGCACCGCCCTGACCGGGATCCGCGACATCGGGTACCGCGGCATCGACGCATTCGCGGACATCCGACGCACCACCTCCGCGGTGCCCACCCACACTCGCCAGTGGGTCGACGACCTGGGGCGTCACCTCACCCCGGAGCCGGTCCCGGCCGCAGGCCCCCGGCACGTGCCCACCTCGCCCAGGGCCTGGGACGACGCCGGCACCCTGCAGCGCTCGACGCCCACCAGCGGTGTCGCCGACGGCTGGCCGACGCACCGTCCCAGTGGTGGATCCACGCCGTCGGCCCCCGGCCGCTCCGCGACGTACGCCGGCGACGCGACGACCGGGCTGAAGGGTGCCCCGGCGCGCACCAACGCCACCACCAGGGTCGACGTCGGTGACGCGCTGATGCCGCGCGCCCGCGAGCCCTTCGGGCAGTCCGGTGATCTGGCGCCGTTCACCCGCTACGAGGTCCGGGGCCGCGGTGTGTTCTACACCAACGCCGACGGCGCCGTGGACTTCGTGGAACCCATGCGCAAGTCGGTCGGCGTGCGCGAGTTCATGTCCTCGGACCTGAGGCACCCGCTGCCCGACGTGACCTACAAGGTCGACGACTACGCCTACTACCACACCGACGACCTGGGCAGGACCGACCACGTCCACGTCGAGAACCTCGAGCTTCGCCCGGAGACGAAGGCCTCGCGCGCCGTGAACAGCGGCGTGGTCGACGGCCGGCAGGGCGCCGACGCCGGGCACCTGCTCGCCCGTGGACTGGGCGGGGCGCGGGAGGAGATCAACCTGATCCAGATGGTGCGCGACCTCAACCGAGGGTGGGGCGGGCGGAGCCTCGTGGATCAGAACTCCGTCCGTCACCTCGAGATCGAGCTCGAGAAGGCGCTGCGACAGGCGGGTCCCGACGCCCACCTGACGTTCGACCTGAAGGTCAGCCGGATCGACGGCGACGTTGCGTTCGACTACGCGCCGACCCTGGACGGTAAGCCGATGCAGCACACGACGATGATCATCGACAATGAGTGATGTGACCCTGAGCGAGGAACTGGCCAGAATCAACGGCTTGGTGCGGGACGAGCTGGTCGGCTACCGCCGGCGCGTGGGGGAGTTCGCCTTTGCGCTGCGGCACGAGCAGATGGGTCGCTCGATCGTGCTCACCTTCTGGCGTGACGGTGTCGAGGACGAGGGCAAGCCCAACCTGACCTTGTCGCCCTACGTGAAGGCGGCCTACCGGCTCGAGGGACGCACACCCTTCGTCGTCGACCTCGCCGTGGACGCGCACGGGGTGCCCGGCGAGCCGGTGCTCGAGTTCGACCGCCCCCCGGCGGCCATCGAGCTGCGGCGTCCGTCGCTCTACGTGCAGGAGCTCGAGCTGCGCCCTCGCCCGCCCGCACTGGTGCCGGGCTGGATGAAGGTCGAGCTGGCCGCGATCGGAGCATGGGACCTGCGTGCGGACTGCCCGGCGTGGGCTGACTTCGAACCCACCGCCCAACCGCAGACACCGGAGTCCGCCGGGGTGCCACCGCCCTCCGGCGCGGAGTGGGCGCTCGTCACGTGAAGCCGTGGCCGACGCCGGACAAGATCGTGCCGCCAGGGCCGATGGTGGCGCTACGTGAGCGCTGGGAGCAGATGGCGCACCGGCGCGGGCAGCTGGTGCGCGTTCTCGCCCCCGACGCCGGGATCGTCCCGGGTGAGCGTCAGGCCGGTGTCGCACCGGCGCTGAGCGAGGTGGTGGCGGCTCTGCCCGGGGTGCGTCTCGGTGGCGTCGTGCTGGACTGGCCGCAGGGTGAGTCGCAGCGGTGGCCCGAGCTGGGCGCGCGCGAGACCTATCAGCCCGTCTGGGTCAGTGGCCGCGAGGCGGTGGTGGTGAGCGTCGACCCCTCATCCGGCGTGGCGGGCCACGTCGTCCACGTGCGCGGTGACGGCGAGGTCGACGTCGTCGGCGACGACATCGTCGCGTGGTTGACGGCCCTGACCTCGTGGGCCGAGGCGGAGCTCGCCGACCTTGAGCGTGAGCTGGCCCCCCAGGCCGAGAGTGAGGAGGAGCTGGAGATGTTCCTCGAGGAGGCTCTCGACCAGGACTTCGAGGAGTGGCTGGGTGGGTTGGCCTGAGGGGCTGCCGCTCACTGCGGTGAAGGCCGCCGGGCGGCATCGTGGGCGTGTGCGACAGTGGACGCCGCCATCGCGAAGGAGGCGACCGTGACCAGTGGCGCCCACCCCCCTGAGGTAGAAGCTCGACAGCAGCTGGTGACCGGTCTGCTGACGTGGCTCCTCGCGCTCGACTCCGAGGCGCAATGGTCCGAGCGAGTCATGAGCGTGCAGCCGTTGACGTCGGGTGCCGTCGCCTACGAGCTCGTCGAGCGGCGGATCGACGGGGAGCGCCGGGAGACCGATGTCCTTCCCGACGCCGTGGCCGACGCGGTACGGACGCTCCAGCAGTACATGTACACCCCGACGGGTGGGGCATGGCTGACTGCGCATCTCTCGGTGACCGCGGCGGGGCAGGGTGACGTCCGCTTCAACTACGCCGAGGAGCCGCGAATCCCCGGTCCGGACGGTGCCTCAGCCGGCATGTCGGGTGAGGACGTCGCAGCCCATCTGCAGGTGTTTCCCCGTCCCGCGCAGGCTGTTCCGGACTGGATGCGCCGCCGGACCGGAGAAGGCTAGTCAGCGGGAGAAGCCGACCCCGGGCACCTCGTCGGCATCCTCGACGGGTTCCGGTTGCCGCACGACCTGCACCGTGCGTGCCGGCTCACCTGTCCGCACGAGCAGAGCCCGACCACGAGGCAGCCTGCGCGGTCGCAGGTTGCCGAGAAGCTGTCCCTCGCTTCGGTCACCCGAGAACATCAACCCGGTGGCACCGGAGACATTGACGGCGTTGAAGGTCGACTCGTACAGACCGCTCGCGGCGCCGGTCGTACGACGCGTCAAGACGACGTGGAGGTTCAGCTCTCGCCCGTTGGCGATGTAGCGCGACAGGCTCTGCAGGGGGGCCATCGACCCGGCGGTCACGACGTCGTAGTCATCGACGAGGATCACGATCCTGGGCAGTGGGCGTTCGTGCGTGGCACGGTCCGGAGACGCCTGCTGCCGTGCCCGGAGCTCGGTCTCGATCGCGGCCGCCAGCCTCTGGGCCTCGTCTGCGGTGCTGGCGTATGCCCCGCAGTAGTCCGGGGGGATCCGGTCCTTCATTGTCCGTCGCGGGTCGACGACCGCGAACACGAGCTCGTCCGGCGTGTGCTGGTCGATGAGCGCGGCGGCGACGTGGTGCAGCAGTGAGGTACGGCCGGTGCCGGAGTCGCCAAGGACCAGCAGATGGGGATCGAGGTGGTCGAGGTCCACGACGACGGTCGACAGGTCCGCCTCGTCCAGGCCCAGTGCGATGGCACCCTGGCGACGCGTCCCCTGCACGGCATCCGGTGTGACCACTTCGGGGAGCAACCGGACCCGAGGGGCGCGATCGGTCGTGCTCGCCGCGAGTCTCGTCACGAGGTCACCGAACCCTGCGGCGGCGGTGGCGCGGTCGTCGTCGCCGTCGAGGCGCGGCAGGGCGATCTGGGCGAACAGCTCGTTCTGGAGCAGGCAGCGTCCGGGGCGCTCGCTGCTCAGCGTCCGCGACAGCTTGCTCGCCACCGAGGACTCCTGCGGGTCGCCCAGGCGCATCTCGATGCGGGTGCCGAAGAAGGTCTGCTGGTTCAGCCGCACCTCGTTCCACCGCGACACCGTCGCGACGACGTGGATGCCGTAGGCCCCGCCCCGGCGGACCAGGTCCGCGACCGTGTCCGCGATCTCCTCGAACTCCTCCGCGAGCTGTCCGTACCCGTCGATCAGCAGGACCACGTCGGCCAGCATCCGGTCGGCGAGGTCGGGTGCCGACCCGTCGGTGGCCAGGCGTCGCGCAGCCGCCAGGTCCTCGGCGGCGTAGCGCCGGAACAGCTCTTCGCGTTCGCGCAGGTAGGCGGTCACCTCCTCGACCGTCCGCCGAACCACCTCCGGCTCCATCCGGACCGCGACACCGCCGGAGTGGGGGAGACCGTCGAGGCCGGTGAGGTTGGAGCCGAGCAGATCCAGGGCGTGGATCACGGCCTCGTCCGGATGGTGGGTCAACGCCACCGCAGCGGCAATGGTGCGCAGCACGGTGGTGCGGCCCGATGACGGAGCGCCGACGACCAGGACGTGCCCGCCGGCCCGGTTGAGGTCGAGCTGCCACACCGACTGGCGCTGGTGGGCGGGATCGTCGAGCAGACCGATGGGCACGGACATCTGCCGGCTACGGCGCACCCGAAGCCCCCGGTTGGTCGCCACGGGTGTGCCCGCAGCCTGGTCGAGGGTGACCACGTCAGGCATCGGTGGAAGCCACACGGGGGCCGTGACGCGCGGGCGGGACGCGAGCTGTCTCACCACCGTGTCCAGCACGGTGGGGCCGGTGGCCTCGTCCTCCACGAACGCCTCGGTCTCGTCGACGCCTCCGGAGCCCTGCTCGATGGGACGCTCGACCTGATGGGCGTAGCGCGGGAGTGGCAATATCTCCGGCGCCTGGTCCTGCCACTGCTCCTCGTCGGCCTCGCGCAGCGGCCCGGAGACGAAGCCGGAGCGGAAGCGGGTATAGGTGGTGGTGTCCACCTTGAGGTACCCGTATCCCGGCAGCGGCGGCAGGGAGAAGGCGTCCGGGGTCTCCAGCACGGTGCGGCTCTCGGACTCCGAGAGGGTTCGCAGGCCGATGCGGTAGGAGAGGTAGGTGTCGAGTCCGCGCAGCTTGCCACCCTCGATGCGTTGGCTGCTGAGCAACAGGTGCACGCCGATGGAGCGGCCGATCCGGCCGATCGAGAGGAACAGCTCGATGAAGTCGGGTCGCGCCGTGAGCAGCTCGCCGAACTCATCGATGATGACCAGCAGGTGCGGCAGGGGCTCCATCGCCTCGCCGGCCTTGAGGCGCTCCAGGCGCACCCGCCGGTAGGCGCTCACGTCGGAGAGGTTCCCGGCGTCCTTGAGAAGCTGTTGGCGTCGCTCGACCTCACCCTCGAGGCTGGCATAGACGCGTTCGACGAGGTTGGCGTCCTCGCTGAGGTTCGTGATGACGCCGGAGACCTGCGGGGCACCGGCGAACGGAGCGAACGTGGCGCCTCCCTTGTAGTCGACGAGCACGAGGTTGACGTCGGCCGGACCATGTGTGGCGAGCAGCCCGAGGACCAGGGTGCGCAGAAGCTCGGACTTGCCCGAGCCGGTGGCTCCGACGCACAGTCCGTGCGGGCCCATGCCGAAGTGCGCGGCTTCCTTGAGGTCGAGCATCACCGGGTCGCCGTTGTCGTCGGTGCCGATGGGGATCCGCAGGAACGCCGGCCGCGGCCGCGGCTCCCAGGCGCTGTCGAGGTCGACGTTCTCGACGTCGGTGATCCCCATCAGCTCGGTGGCCGCCATCGTCTGGCGTTCGGCGTCGTGCTCGAGGCTGTCGGGAGACAGACGTACGCCGGCCAGGAGCCGGGCCAACGTCTCTGCCTCGACCGGTGTCAGCTCGTCGAGCCTGACCCGGTCACGCCGGGGCGCTCCATCGCGCCGCTGGTAGCTCTCGACGAGTGCGACCTCGCCGCCCGGTTGCTCCTGGGAGATGCGGACGGCGACGTCGTCGGGCTCGTGGAGGCGGGAGGACAGCAGATGCACCACGCTCACGCCCAGCGCGCGGGCGCCGACCTCACGGTCGCCCACGGACAGCTCGGCCGCGTGGGTGCCGAACGAGTCCACGAGGGCGATCAGCCGAGGGAACCGCGTGGAGGCCTGTGCATCCTGCAGGTTGCGCCGCAGCTCCGCCGCGGCCCCCCGTCGCTGCCGGAGGTCCTGACGCAGCAGGTTCATCAGCTCGCGCACATCGGGGGCGACGCGGCGTACCGGACCAGAGGCGCTCGTGCGGGACTGGTCCGCCAGATGGGGCAGCCACTGGAGCCACGCCCAGCTGGACAGGGCATCCGGGGGGCAGACCAGAGCCAGGCTGGCGTCCTCGGGGGAGCACAGGGTGGCCACCTGGGCGAGGAGAACGCGGGCGACTCTCTCGGTGAAGTCGCGGTCCCCGACGACGCTGACGTTGCCGGTCAGGGTGAGGTCGAGGCGGATCGGCGTCTCGCGGACGACCGAGAAACGAGCCTCGACCAGGTCCATCTCGGCCTGCATGAACTCGTCGGTCAGCTGCAGGGCGTTGTCCTCGCCCGCACGTCTGAACGTGCGCACGTCCGCGTCCCCGGTCCCGAGCCGGATCCGCATGTAGTCCTCGTCGTCGCGTCGACGCTCCCACAGGCGTTCCGGTGAGCGGGCGAGCGACAGGAGTGCCGAGGTCTCCGGATCGCTCGACCGGGCACTGCGCACCAGCCGGCGCTCGTCCTGGGAGAGCTCGGTGCGCTGCCGCTCGAGATACTCGAGGTAGCGCTCACGCTGCTGCCGGCGCATCCGGGCGGCTTTGCCGCGCTGCCCGAACACGAGCACACCCGAGGCCATCAGGGTCACCAACATCATCAGCGCGCCGATGGCGGCGAGGCTGGAGCCGCGGAACAGCATCATCACCGTCATCGACGCGCCGGCGCCGAGCAGCGGCACGAGCATCAGCAGGCTGCGTGCCCCCGACTCGCCCTCGGGCATCGTCGGCGGGCGCTCCAGCTCCCAGTCCTGGGCGTCGGGTGCGCTCGGGGAGGTCCGGGCCGGGCGGTGGACGACCCGGGCGCTCATCGGCTCACGACCGCGTGTCCGCCCGTGCGGTGACGATGTCGAGAGCCCGGGCGGCGATCTCGGTCAACGCCACGGCGGCAGGTTCGGAGAGCAGGGACGGCGAGATCCGGGTGCCGGAGAGCAGGTGCAGGTCGGCGGGAAGAACGTCGGTAGGAACGTCGTACCCGGCCAGCAGCTTCTCCGCGGTCGGCACGGTGACTCCGGTCTCGAGGCCGGTGTCGACGAGCACGACCTGAAGTCGGCGAGCCGGCACCTGGCCGCGGAGCTCGCCGAGGACCGAGTGGACCTGGGCGACCCCGTCGAGGGAGAGCCGCCCGACGACCACGACACCGTGGGCGGTCGTGAGGACCGGATGGCGGGTCTCCGAGCCGACGTCGACGAGGGTCACCGCGTGACGTCGGCTGAGGTGGTCGGCGCACTCAGTCACCACGATCGGGTCCTCCGACTGGGTGACCGCCCGCAGACCTTTCACGCCCGGCACCGCGAGGTGGTCGAGGGAGGCGACGTTCGGGTCTGACTGGTGGGCCACCAGGAGGTCGCGCACGGTGACGGTCGACGTCGGCTGCTCGCACCCGAGCCGGCGCTGGAGTACCTGCCGGTCGGCGCGACCGGCGAGCACCGCCACCGAGTCGTTGCGGATGGCGGCCAGCATCATGCCCAGCCCGACGGTCAGCGAGGTGGCGCCGCCTCCGCCGTGAGCCGCCACGATCGCGACTCTGCGGCCCGTGCTCACCGCGGTCTGGCAGCGGGTGGTGGCACGAGTGCGGCGATCCGGCTCGTCGTCGGAGGTGAAGACTCCCGAGAGCAGACCCAGCCTGCGCCGCCAAGGGGGCGTTCCACTTCGACTCGCGAGCCGACGAGCCGGGCGGCTGTCCCACGGAGAGGCGCCACCGTCGGCCTCGGCGTCCCCCGCGGGAGCGATCCCCGAGGCCACCTCGTGCGTGGACCTCGGCGCGGCTGCGGACGCGGCCTCGGGAGGCGCGGCGGCGATGCCGTTCCCTGACGGGCTCTGCGGGTCCTTGCGGTGCGCGGGCTTGGAGGACGGACCGAGGCGTCGCAGCATCTCGCTGTCCCAGGAGACGCCGCTCCTGGGAGTTCGCTCGGGCTCGGTCATCGACCCTCACCCGCGGGACGCGCGGTCACTGGAAGGTCCTCAGCAGGTCCTGGTAGACGGCGAAGACGCCGAGCAGCGACGGAAGCGACAGCAGGATCGCGGTGGTCTCGAGCTGGTTGGCCCGGCGTCGCGAACGCGCCTGTTGCAGAGGCGTGCGGCGCAGCACCCCCGCGAGCGCCACCATCACCCCGACCAGTGCCAAGGCCCCGAGCAGCCCCTGGCCGGCATCGGGCCATCGCTGCTCACCGGCGATCACCAGCCCCCAAGGCCCCGCCATCGCAGCCGCCCAGAGCCCCGCACGGTGCAGGGCCAGAGGGAAGTGACGCGCACGTAGGGCGAAGGCCGAGCTGACCACGACCGTCAGGCCCGTGGGCCAGGGTTCGACGCCACCGTGCTGAGCCAGTACGAAGGCGGAGACGGCGAAGACGGCCGCGGACACCAGTGTGCCGCCGGTCAGGCTCCAGTGGGCGCGGGCGACGGCGTCCTCTGCGTTGACCGTCGCAACCTCGCCACCGTCCGCCAGCCGGCTGTCGAGACCGAAGACGCCGGACACCCCGAGGGCCAGACGCGGGACCAGTCCGACGAGGAGCACAGCGAGGGTGGCGACCACGGCGGCGGTGCGGACCACGTCCTCGGTCAGCAGCCAGGTGAGTGCAGCGACCGCGCTGAGGAGGATCAGCGTCGCGACGCTCGTCGCGCCGGCGACCAGCCGGCCACTGCACCAGGCACCCGCGGCCAGGGCCACGGCAGCGAGGCCCACCCCGGCCAGCGCTGAGGCCGTGGCCGAGAGGTCTGCCCCCTGGAGCACCACCGCGGCGGTGCCGACGCCGAGCACCGCCGTCACCCAGGCCAGCGGACCGACGCGCAGCAGCGTCGCGAGGACCGACAGGAGCAGCAGGACCCCGGCCGCGGTCAGCGCCGGAGCGCCGTCGAAGGCCGGCACGATGCGGAACGTGGTGAGGACGGCCGCTGCGACGACGAGGCCGCCCAGGACAGCGAGCGTCGCCGTGCGGTTCGGGTCGGTCCAGCGACCGGGGGCCTGGCTCCGCTCGACTACGTCGACCAGGTCGTGCACCAACGGGGCCGGCGGAAGGTCGTGCCCGGTGACCAGATGCAGCCGAACTCCGTCGACGAGGTCGGTCCGGCTCAGCGGCACGGACGGGTCCAGGACCTGGCCCAGCGAGGTGGTCAGGTGCACCTGACCCAGATCGGGAGGCTCGTCGAGCAGGCTCAGCAGCTGGGGCACGAGCATCGAGACGGGCTCGTCCGTCGGGAGCACGAGATCGGCGTACCGCTCGCGTCCGCTCACCGTGGCGCGGAGGTAGGGCGCGTGCGTGGCGGCGGGCACTACGGGCTCCTCGAGATGCTCGAGATGCTCGAGATGCTCGACGTGGTGGG
Source organism: uncultured Actinomycetota bacterium (assembly GCA_963810435.1). GTDB lineage: Bacteria > Actinomycetota > Actinomycetes > Propionibacteriales > Nocardioidaceae > Nocardioides_B. Next base: position 35,318 of record CAWENL010000003.1, on the reverse strand, counting down.
GCGGATGGTGGTGTCGTGCGAGAGCAGCTGCGTGACGAACGAGACGGCCACGCAGCCCGCCGCGGCCAGCACAGCCAGGAACGCGGCGAGCACGAAGGTGCGGGTGCGATCCGACCAGGCGCGGCGCAGGCGCTGGTCGCCGAACATGAACGCGGACTCGATGCGCCGTCGCCGAACCGCGACGGCTTCGATGAGCTGTTCGTCGTATCCGTACGACACCGCGGCACCCCTTCCCCCGGGGGAGGGCAGACCCTGCGACCCCCGATGCGTCCGCAGGCGGATACCCATCATGCGAGGCACCGAAACTGGTAGTTCTCGTAGCATTCGCCCTCACCGGTCCTGCATGAGAGGGAGACCACATCCATGGCGAATCGCCTGGCGGACGCAACGTCGCCGTATCTGCTCCAGCACAAGGACAATCCCGTCGACTGGTGGGAGTGGGGGCCGGAGGCCTTCGCCGAGGCACGTCGTCTCGGCCTACCCGTCCTGCTGAGCATCGGATACTCCGCCTGCCACTGGTGCCACGTGATGGCCCACGAGTCGTTCGAGGACGAGGCCACGGCGTCGTACCTGAACCAGCGCTTCGTCAGCATCAAGGTCGACCGCGAGGAGCGCCCGGACGTCGACGCCGTCTACATGCAGGCCACGACGGCGATGACCGGTCAGGGCGGGTGGCCGATGACCGTGCTGCTCACGCACGACGGTGAGCCGTTCTTCGCCGGCACGTACTTCCCGGACAAGCCGCGGCACGGACAGCCGGCGTTCCGCCAGGTGCTGGAGGCGCTCTCCGACGCGTGGACGAACCGGCGGGACGAGGTCGAGAAGGTCGCCTCGGACGTCTCCGGGCACCTCCGCCAGGACGCGGGTCTCGCCGGCGACCAGCCGCTCGATGCCGAGGTGCTCTCGGCGGCGGTGACCAGCCTGGCGGGGGACTTCGACGGCACCGCGGGAGGCTTCGGGACCTCCCCCAAGTTCCCGCCGTCGATGGTGCTGGAGTTCCTGCTGCGCCATGCGGCGCGTACCGGCTCGCCCAACGCCTCGGGGATGGCGGACCGCACGCTGCGGGCGATGGCCCGCGGCGGGATCTACGACCAGCTCGGCGGCGGCTTCGCGCGCTACTCCGTGGACCGCGGCTGGGTGGTGCCGCACTTCGAGAAGATGCTCTACGACAACGCCCAGCTGCTAGGGCTCTACGCACGGTGGTGGCGGCAGAGCGGTGATCGCTTGGGAGCCCGCGTCGCCCGCGAGACGGCCGACTTCCTGATCGCGGAGCTGCGCACCGAGCAGGGCGGGTTCGCCTCCGCGCTCGACGCGGACAGCGAGGGCGTGGAGGGCAAGTTCTACGCCTGGACGCCGGCCGAGCTGAGCGAGGTCCTCGGCGCGGAGGACGGCGCCTGGGCCGCCGACCTGCTGTCGGTCAGTGCCGAGGGCACCTTCGAGCACGGCTCGTCGACGCTGCAGCTGCTCACCGACCCCGACGACCCGAAGCGATGGGCCTCGGTGCGCGGGCGGCTGCTCGCGGCCCGTTCCGGACGGGTCCGGCCGGCGCGCGACGACAAGGTCGTCGCCGCGTGGAACGGCCTGGCGATCGCCTCGCTGGCCGAGGCAGGCACGGTGCTGGCGGAGCCGAGGTACGTCGAGGCCGCCGTCGACGCCGCCCGTCTGCTCGTCGAGCTGCACCTCGAGGACGGCACGCTCCGGCGGGTCTCCCGGGACGGGGTGGCCGGGCGCCACGCGGGGGTGCTGGAGGACTACGCGTGCGTGGCCACCGGTCTGCTGGCGCTGGTCTCCGCCACCGGAGACCCCTCCTGGCTGTGGACGGCTCGAGATCTGCTCGACCACGCGCTCGCCCAGTTCGCTGCACCCGACGGCGGCTTCTTCGACACGGCCGGCGACGCGGAGCAGCTGCTGACCCGGCCCCGGGACCCCTCCGACAATGCCAGCCCCTCCGGGCAGTCGGCGCTGGTCCACGCCTTGCTGAGCTACGCGGCGGTGACCGGCTCGGGACGCCACCGCGACGCCGCTGAGGCCGCGCTGCGCACCGTCCGGACCCTGGCGGAGCGGGTCCCCCGCTTCGCGGGGTGGTCGCTCGCGGCGGCCGAGGCGGCGCTGGCCGGACCGCTCGAGGTCGCGGTCGTCGGCCCGGCGGGTGACCCGGACCGTTCGGAGCTCGCACGGGTGGCGCGGGCCTCGACGGCCCCGGGGACGGTCGTGGTCGTGGGCGAGCCGTCGCAGGCACCACCCGGCGACCCCGACGTCGTACCACTGCTCGCCGGCCGTGGCCTGGTCGACGGACGGTCGACGGCGTACGTGTGCCGGGGGATGGTGTGCGACCGCCCCGTCACCGAGGCGGACGCGTTGCGCGCCCTGCTGCGCCCGCAGACCGGGTGAGTCAGCGCAGGGAGTACGTCGCGATGGAGACGCCGACGTAGTGCGCGACGAAGGCCGCGATCGTCAGCGTGTGGAAGACCTCGTGGAACCCGAACCACCGGGGGAAGGGGTTGGGTCGCTTGAAGCCGTAGACGATGCCGCCGAGCGTGTAGAGCCCACCCCCGACCGCCATCAGCACCAGCACCGCCGTGCTCGCGGTATCGACGAAGTCCCCGAAGTAGAAGACCGCCACCCAGCCGAGCGCGATGTAGATCGGGGTGTAGAGCCAGCGCGGTGCGTGGGTCCAGAACACCCGGAAGAGCACGCCGAGCACCGCACCGGTCCACACCACGCTCAGCAGCACCACACGCTCGGAGCCGTGGAGCAGGAGCAGGGTGAACGGTGTGTAGCTCCCGGCGATCAACACGAAGATGTTCGCGTGGTCGAAGCGTCGCAGGATTCGCCAGACCCGAGGGCTCCAGCTGCCGCGGTGGTAGATGCCGGAGACCGTGAACAGCACCAGCGCCGACGAGGCGAAGACGGCCGAGCCGACCCGGGTGGTCGCGGTGGGGGACAGCACCACGAGCACGATGCCCGCAGCCAGCGTCAGCGGTGCGCTCGCGGCGTGCATCCACCCGCGCAGCCTCGGCTTGACGTCGTCGAGGGTGTCGCGCACCTGATCGCCGATGCGCTCGGTCACGTGGGCCGTGGCGTTCACCAGGCGTTCGGTCCGAGGGCTCATCCGGCAACGGTACCGGCGCGTGCCCGCGAGGCAGGAGTGCTGGACGAGTAAGGTTGGTCACCGTGGCGGACTGGAAGAGCGGGCTGCGACGGGTCCTCTACCCGGCCTACGAGGCGCGTATCGCCCGCCGCCTGCCCGCCGACCGCCTGCCCAAGCATGTCGGGGTGATGCTCGACGGCAACCGGCGCTGGGCTCGGGCCGTCGGTCGCGACGCCGAGCACGGGCACCGGGTCGGCGCCGCGCACATCTCGCCGCTGCTCCAGTGGTGCGAGGAGCTCGGGGTCGAGGTCGTGACGCTGTGGCTGCTGTCCACCGACAACCTGAACCGGCCGCCCGACGAGCTGCGGCAGCTGCTGGTGATCATCGAGGAGGCGGTCGCGGACCTCGCGGGGGAGCAGCGGTGGCGGCTGCACCCGGTCGGGGCGCTGGACCTGCTGCCGGACGAGACTGCGCGACACCTCAAGGAGGCCGCCGACGAGACCCGCGACGTCGACGGGCTGATCGTGAACATTGCCGTCGGCTACGGGGGGCGTCGCGAGATCGCCGACGCGGTGCGCTCGCTGCTGCAGGACCACGCCTCGCGTGGAACCTCGATCGAGGAGCTCGCCGGCATCCTCGACGTGGAGCACATCGCCGAGCACCTCTACACCAAGGGGCAGCCCGACCCCGACCTCGTGATCCGCACCTCCGGCGAGCAGCGGCTCGGCGGCTTCCTGCTGTGGCAGAGCGCGCACAGCGAGTTCTACTTCTGCGAGGCCTACTGGCCGGACTTCAGACGCGTGGACTTCCTGCGGGCCGTTCGCGCGTACGCCGAGCGGGAGCGCCGGTTCGGCTCCTGACCGCTGGGCCGTCCCTTTTAACCTGCCGGGCATCCCGCGGTCTGGCGTGTCGTCGGCGACAGAGGGTGCTGCGGAGGCTTACGTTCGCTGCGACGTCGGGCGGGGAAGCCAGGCGTCACGGGAGGCCCGTTCGTGAGAGATCGCGACCAGCTCGAGACCAGCGATGGTCGGCGCTCCGGAGGTCCGCACTCGGACTTTCGGGCCCGTTCCCGGTCCAACAGTGTGAACTGACAGGACCGGGCGGCGAGTGCGCGCGCCGGTCCGCGAGGGGATGACCCGTGGCTGCAAGCAAGAGCTCCACCCCGTCGAGCGTGACCGGCCCGTCCACCGTGCGACGCAGGACCCGCGCGACCGAGGCCGGCCCCGCGACCCGGACCTACGTCCTCGACACGAGCGTGCTGCTCGCCGACCCCGGCGCGCTGCGACGGTTCGAGGAGCACGAGGTGGTGCTTCCGGTGGTCGTGATCTCGGAGCTGGAGGGCAAGCGTCACCACCCAGAACTGGGTTACTTCGCCCGCTCGGCGCTTCGGATGCTCGACGAGCTGCGGGTGCTGCACGGGCGGCTGGACGAGCCGGTGCCCGTGGGTGAGGCCGGCGGCACGATCCGCGTGGAGCTCAACCACACCGATCCCACCTCCCTGCCGTCCGGTTTCCGCATCGGCGACAACGACTCCCGGATCCTCGCCGTCGCGCACAACCTCGCGCGAGAGGGCGACCGGGTCACGCTGGTCTCCAAGGACCTCCCGATGCGGATCAAGGCCTCCGCCGTGGGGCTGGACGCGGAGGAGTACCTCGCCGAGCTCGCCGTCGAGTCCGGTTGGACCGGGATGGCCGAGGTCGAGGTCGGGGCCGCCGTCCTGGACGAGCTGTACGACGACGGGGTCGTCGACGTCGAGGAGGCGCGGGACCTGCCCTGTCACACCGGCCTGGTGCTGCTGTCCGACCGGGGCAGCGCCCTGGGTCGGGTGAAGGCCGACAAGCAGGTGCAGCTGGTGCGGGGGGACCGCGACGCGTTCGGCATCCACGGCCGCTCGGCAGAGCAGCGGATCGCCCTGGAGATGCTGCTCGACCCGGACGTGGGGATCGTCTCCCTGGGCGGGCGCGCCGGCACCGGGAAGTCGGCGATGGCGCTGTGCGCCGGACTGGAGGCGGTCATGGAGCGTCGCCAGCACAAGAAGGTGGTGGTGTTCCGGCCACTGTTCGCGGTGGGCGGCCAGGAGCTCGGGTACCTGCCCGGCAACGAGAACGAGAAGATGTCGCCGTGGGGCCAGGCCGTCTTCGACACCCTCGGGGCGTTGACCACGCCGGACGTGATCGAGGAGGTGCTCGACCGCGGCATGCTCGAGGTGCTTCCGCTCACCCACATCCGGGGACGCTCGCTGCACGACGCCTTCGTGATCGTCGACGAGGCGCAGTCCCTCGAGCGCAACGTGCTGCTGACCGTTCTCTCCCGGATCGGTGCGAACTCCAAGGTCGTGCTCACTCACGACGTCGCCCAGCGCGACAACCTCCGGGTGGGCCGTCACGACGGGGTCGTGGCGGTCGTCGAGCGTCTCAAGGGGCACCCGCTGTTCGCACACGTCACCCTGCACCGCTCGGAACGCTCGCCGATCGCGGCGCTGGTCACCGAGATGCTGGAGAGCATCGTCCTGTAACAATTCGGCACCGAGTTCACGACCGGGCTCCCGATGTGTGTCGTCCGGATCTTCGAACGTGCGCGTATCTGCCCAGGTGGGAGCACTTGTCTCGGACCTTGGACAAACCGAACTACCGTGCCGCACCCTCTCGGCCCGTCGTGGACAGCCAGGTCACAGCACGATAGAAAGTGCCTGTTCGGCTGGTGTGGCCGGAGTCACATCCGCACACGAGCCGCACGCACCGAACACGAGCGAAGGGAGCCGCACATGCGGCGCAAGGCGATGGTTGCAGCACTCGCAGCCACGACATTTTTTGGGGTTGCCGCGTGCGGGGGCGGAGGGGGAGGGAGCACCAACTCCGGAAGCACGAAGATCGCGGGCAAGGGCCCGATCACGCTGGTCCAGGGCAAGGACACCTCGGGGTACGTCCAGAGCATCCTCGACCGGTGGAACAAGGCCCACCCGGACGAGAAGGCTCGTCTCATCGAGCTGCCCGAGGACGCAGACGCGCAACGCGAGAAGATGCTCCAGAACGCCGAGACCAAGTCCGACGCGTACGACGTGCTCGTCACCGATGTCGTGTGGACCTCCGAGTTCGCGGCCAACCGAGTGCTCATCCCGCTGCCGAAGGACGAGTTCCCGGTCGACCAGATGCTCAAGCCGGTGGTAGACACCACGACGTACCTCGGCAAGCTCTACGCCGCGCCGTCGACCTCGGACGGCGGCATGCTCTACTACCGCACCGATCTGATGAAGGCGGCCGGCATCTCCAGCCCGCCGAAGACCTGGAGCGAGCTGACCGCGGACTGCAAGAAGATCCAGGCGACGCCGCAGGGCAAGGGCGTGAACTGCTACGCCGGCCAGTTCGAGAAGTACGAAGGTCTGACCGTGAACGCCTCGGAGGTCATCAACGGTGCCGGAGGCCAGGTCACCGACGACTCCGGCAAGCCTGCCGTGGACACTGCCGAGGCCGCCAAGGGCATGGACTTCCTGGTGAACGGCTTCAAGCAGGGCTACATCCCGAAGGCAGCCATCACCTACAAGGAGGAGGAGGGCCGCCGGGCCTTCCAGGGCGGCAAGCTGGCCTTCATGCGGCAGTGGCCCTACATGTACAACCTGGCCAACGGTGACGAGGGAACGAAGGTGAAGGGCAAGTTCGCCGTGGCGCCGCTGCCGGGCCTCGACGGGCCGGGCTCGTCCAGCCTGGGTGGGCACAACCTGGGCATCTCGACGTACTCGAAGCACAAGCAGAGCGCGCTCGAGTTCATCAAGTTCTACACGAGCGAGGCGAACCAGAAGCTGATCCTCAACCTCGCCTCGCTGGCGCCGTCGATCGCGAGCATCTACGAGGACAAGTCTCTGCAGAAGAAGTACCCGTACCTCACCACGCTGCGCGACTCGATCAACAACGCGGTCCCGCGGCCCAAGGTGGTTCGGTACGGCGACGCCTCGACAGCCATCCAGGACGCGGCGTACGGCGCTCTGAAGGGCGACATGTCCACCACGGACGCCCTCGCCCAGATGCAGAAGCAGCTCGAGGAGATCACCAAGGGGCAGTAGCACGGCCTGGGGTGTCGGACCGCGATCGGCGCGGTCCGACACCCGTCCCCGTACGACTGAGGAGGAAGCGATGGCTGTGGCAACGCCCACGACCGCGGCGGGCCCCAACCCGTCCAAGAAGCAGAAGGTCTGGAAGTCCCCGGACGAGGGGCAGGGCCGGCTCGCGGCGTTCATGCTGTCCCCGACGATGCTGGTGCTGATGGCCGTCATCGGGCTGCCGATCGTGGCGGGCATCCGGCAGTCCTTCTACACCGAGGGCGGTCTCAACGCACAGGGCTTCATCGAGCAGGGCGACCAGTTCAACGGGCTGAAGAACTACACCGCGATCTTCACCGGAACCAGTGGCGACCAATTCTGGAACGCCATGTACGTCACCACGATGTTCACTGTGGTCTGCGTGGTGATCGAGGTGGTCATCGGGGTCTCCATGGCGCTGATCATGAACCGGGCCGTCCGAGGGCGCGCGCTCATCCGGGCGAGCATCCTCATCCCGTGGGCCGTTCCCACCGTGGTGTCGGCGCTGCTGTGGCGCTGGATCTTCAACGCGAACGGCGTGTTCAACGACCTCATCAACAAGCAGGTGCTGTGGTCCACCGACGGCGTCCAGGCCCAGCTCGCGGTCATCATCGCGGACACCTGGAAGACCGCGCCCTTCATCGGACTGCTGGTGCTCGCAGGGCTGCAGGTGATCCCGGAAGAGGTGTACGAGGCCGCCAAGATCGACGGCTCGAGCACCTGGAACTCCTTCGTGCACATCACCCTTCCGCTGGTGAAGCCGGCGCTGCTGATCGCCGTGCTCTTCCGGATCCTCGACAACCTGAGGATGTTCGACCTGCCCTATGTGCTCGTGGGCAAGGGGAAACCGAGTGTGGAGACGGTCTCGATCCTGGCCCAGCAGGAGAGTGTGAACAACCGCTTCGGGTCGGCGTCGGCCTACGCCATGCTGCTGTTCCTCTACATCGTCGTCGTGGCCTACGCCTTCGTGAAACTGCTCGGTGCCGACGTCATCGGTGACAAGGCAGAGCCCAAGGCGGCGAAGAAGAAGGGCAAGCCGAGAAGCAAGGTCGGCCGTTCCGTTGCGAAGGGAGACATGCCGTGAGCACCGCCATCCAGCCGGAGGACACGCAGAGCGGCGACGCGACCCCCCCGCGCTCGGCGCCTCGCAAGGTCGGCAGCACGAGTGCCGGCGCCGCGCGTGCGAAGTCGATCGCGATGTACGTCGGCATCGGCGTCATCGTCGTCTACTGCCTGGCGCCGTTCTACTGGATGCTGGTCTCCAGCCTGCGCCGCACGGCCGACATCTTCGACCCGACGCTGTACCCGTCGCCACCGTCGTTGCAGAACTACGGTGATGTCTTCAACCCGGTGAACAACTTCACCAGGGCGCTGGTCAACAGCGTGATCGTCGCCGGGGTGACGACCGTCGCGGTGCTCGTGATCGGCACCTTCGCGGCGTACGCCTTGGCCCGGCTGAGCTTCCGGGGCAAGAACCTCGCCCTGGCGATCATCATCTCGACGTCGATGTTCCCGGGCATCTCGCTGGTCGTGCCGCTGCTGAAGATCTTCACCAACATCGGCTGGATCAACACCTACCAGGCACTGATCCTGCCGAGCATGTCCTTCGCGCTGCCGCTGGCGGTATGGATCCTCACGTCGTTCTTCCGGCAGATGCCCGCGGAGCTCGAACAGGCCGCCATGGTGGACGGGTGCACCCAGTGGCAGGCGTTCCGCAAGATCATCATCCCCCTGGCGGCACCCGGCGTGTTCACCACCGCGATCATCGTGTTCGTGGCGGCGTGGAACGAGTTCATCATCGCGCTGACGATGACCAACAAGTCCGACTTCTACACGGCCGTCGTCGCTCTCAACGGCTTCACAGGCACCACCGGGCGGGACACGCCTTTCGGCACGCAGATGGCTGCCGGCATCATCCTCACGATCCCCCTGGTCATCATGGTCCTCGCCTTCCAGCGACGGATCGTGGCCGGGCTCACCTCGGGAGGTGTCAAATAGCCGGGGGATTGCGCATGACCGACTGGTGGCGTGACGCCGTCATCTATCAGATCTACATCCGGAGCTTCGCCGACGCAGACGGGGACGGGCTCGGTGACATCGCCGGGATCCGTTCCCGTCTGCACTACCTGGCAGATCTCGGCGTGGACGCGGTGTGGATCAACCCGTGGTACCCCTCGCCGATGGCCGATGGGGGCTACGACGTCTCGGACTACCGGGACGTCGAGCCCCGCTTCGGCACCCTCGCCGACGCCGAGGCGCTGCTCGAGGAGGCCCACGAGGTCGGGCTCCGGGTGCTGCTCGACATCGTGCCCAACCACACCTCCGACCAGCACGCGTGGTTCCTCCAGGCGTTGGCGGAAGGCCCCGGCTCGCCGCTGCGCGATCGCTACCTGTTCCGTCCCGGCCGCGGCACCGACGGGGCCGAGCCGCCGAACACCTGGCAGTCGGTGTTCGGAGGGCCGGCCTGGCACCGCGTCAACGAGCCGGACGGTTCCCCCGGCGAGTGGTACCTCCACCTGTTCGCGCCGGAGCAACCCGACCTCAACTGGGAGCACCCGGCGGTCCGCGCGGACTTCGAGGAGACGCTGCGCTTCTGGTTCGACCGCGGCGTCGACGGCTTCCGCATCGACGTCGCCCACTCGCTCATCAAGGAGGAGGGCCTGCCCGACGCCGATCCGGTCGACCTCGAGTGGCCCAGGCGGCCCGTCGAGGTGGACGGCGAGCTGCGCCGGGCACCGTGGCAGCCGCACCCCCACTGGGACCGGGACGAGGTGCACGAGGTCTACCAGCAGTGGCGCCGGGTGGCCGACTCCTACGCGGACCCCAAGGTGTACGTCGCCGAGGCCTGGGTGGACGAGCCGGAGCGGCTGGCCCGCTATCTGCGACCCGACGAGCTGCACACCGCCTTCAACTTCACCTACCTGCAGGCCACCTGGGACGCCGACTACCTGCGTCACGTGATCATCGAGACCCTCGACGAGCACCGTGCGGTGGGCGCCCCCGCCACCTGGGTGCTGTCGAACCACGACGTGGCCCGCCACGTCTCGCGCTACGCCCGCGACCAGACCGAGCCGGGGAGCAGCGTGATGGCGCTTCTGGGGCGGCCGTCCGACGCGGCCCTCGGACGGCGCCGGGCGCGGGCGGCCGCGCTGCTCACCCTGGGCCTCCCCGGCGGGGCCTACGTCTACCAGGGCGAGGAGCTGGGCCTCGAAGAGGTCGAGGACCTCCCGGAGGACGTGCTCGCCGACCCCACCTGGGAGCGATCCGAGCACACCGACCGCGGCCGGGACGGGTGCCGCGTGCCGATTCCCTGGTCGGGCAGCAGCCCGCCGTACGGCTTCGGGCCGACGGCCGGGACCCAGCCGTGGCTGCCCCAGCCGGCCGGCTGGGCGCCGTACACGGTGGAGGCGGAGACCGGCGACCCCGCCTCGATGCTCGAGCTCTACCGCGCCGCGCTCCGGCTGCGCCGGGAGACCGCCGCGCTGGGGGACGGCGAGCTGGAGTGGCGCGACATGCCGCCCGGTGTGATCGCCTTCACTCGCGAACCGGGCTTCGCGTGCGTCGTCAACGTCGACGGCGCCCCGGTCCCGCTGCCCGAGGGGTACGACGTGCTGCTGACCAGCGACGATGCGGTCGACGGCCGGTTGCCGGCTGCCACGTCCGCCTGGCTCACCGCGTCACGCCCGTAACAGCAGCCCCACGGCTGCGGTGCTCCCGGCGGAGTGTGGCGGGGGTCATCCCCGACACGCCCGACATCGAGTTGCGTCGAATACGGCAATTGGGGATCGTGAATGACTTCGCCGCGCTCCTACCGGGGGTCGAGCGCGGCCCCGACCTAGTCGCCGACGTCTGTGAGTTCCCCTGTGCCCCGACGTGATCCGTACGTCCCGAAGCACCTCGGTCCCCGACCCGTTCGCTCCGCCCAGCCGCTGAGGAAGGGGCTGCGCACCTCGCTCGTCGCCGCCGGCGTGTCGGTCGCCGCGACCGGGCTGGCCGTCTCCTCCGGCATCGAGCTGATGGGCGGCAGCCCCGGGGGCGCCGCCTCCGCCGCGCTGGCCTCGCACCAGGTGCAGGCCGCCCGGCCCGGCGAGACCTCGGGCACCCCGGCCACCGACCTCGGGGACCGCGCCCAGGCCGTCTCCCGCTCGGTGCAGCGCTCCTCCGTCGACGCCCGGAAGAAGCGCGCGCTCGACCAGCAGTCCGGGGGCCAGGTCACCCGGACCGAGGACCTGAGCAGCCGCGATCCGCGCACCGTCGCGAAGGCCCTGATGCCGCAGTTCGGCTTCGGCCAGGACCAGTTCTCCTGCCTGGACTCCATCTACAACAACGAGAGCGGCTGGGACCCGCACGCCGACAACCCGACCTCGTCGGCCTACGGCATCCCGCAGGCGCTGCCCGGCTCCAAGATGGCCTCGGCCGGACCCAACTGGGCGAACGACCCGGCCACCCAGATCAAGTGGGGCCTCGGCTACATCAAGGACAGGTACGGCAGCCCCTGCAGTGCCTGGTCCTTCAAGCAGAGCAACGGCTGGTACTGACCCCCACCCACCGCTGAGGCGTCTCGTTCTGCGGTCGCGGGGTGGCTGAGGCGTCCCGTTCTGCGGTCACGGGGTGGCTGAGGCGTCCCGTTCTGCGATTCGAGGCTGCAGCCTGAGCGGATCTGGGCGGATCTGGGCGCAGAACGAGACGCCTCGGCGGGGGTCTGGGCGCAGAACGAGACGCCTCGGCGCGGATATGGGCGCAGAACGAGACGCCTCGGCGGGGGTCTGGGCGCAGAACGAGACGCCTCGGCTCAGGGGTGGGTCATCGAGGCGACGTCGAGGGCGGCGTCGAGCTGGTCGTCGGTGAGGTCACCCTGCTCGACGAACCCCATCTCGAGGACGACCTCCTTGATCGTCTTCTCCTCGGCCAGCGCCTTCTTGGCCACCTTCGCCGCGTTCTCGTAGCCGATGTAGCGGTTCAGCGGCGTCACCACCGAGGGGGAGGACTCCGCATAGGTCCGCATCCGCTCGACGTTGGCGGTGATGCCGTCCACGCACCGGTCGGCGAGCAGCCGTGAGCTCGTGGCGAGCAGCCGGATCGACTCCAGCAGGTTGCGCGCCAGCACCGGCATCATCACGTTGAGCTCGAAAGCGCCGGAGGCGCCGGCAACCGTCACCGCCGCGTCGTTGCCGACCACCTGGGCGCACACCATCAAGGTCGCCTCGGGCAGCACCGGGTTCACCTTGCCGGGCATGATGCTCGAGCCGGGCTGCAGGTCGGGCAGGTTGATCTCCGCGAGTCCGGTGCGTGGTCCCGACGACATCCAGCGCAGGTCGTTGCAGAGCTTCGTGACCCCGACCGCGACGGTCTTGAGCTGACCGGACAGCTCCACCAGCGCGTCGCGAGCCCCCTGGGCCTCGAAGTGGTTGCGGGCCTCGGTGAACGGCAGCCCGGTGGCGTCCGCGAGCTCGGCGATCACCCGAGCGGCGAACCCCTCCGGCGTGTTGATGCCCGTGCCCACCGCCGTACCCCCGAGCGGGAGCTCGGCAACCCGAGGCAGTGACGCCTCCAGCCGCTCGATGCCGTAGCGCATCGCCGCCGCGTAGCCACCCAGCTCCTGGCCGAGCATCACCGGGGTGGCGTCCATCAGGTGCGTGCGCCCGGACTTGACGACCTCGGCGAACTCCACCGCCTTGGTCTCCAGGGTCGAGGCCAGATGGTCCAGCGCCGGCACCAGCTGCTGGACCGTCGCGGAGGTCGCCGCCACGTGGATGGAGGTGGGGAAGGTGTCGTTGCTCGACTGGCTGGCGTTCACGTGGTCGTTGGGGTGCACGTCCACGCCCGCGCGTCGCGCCAGCGAGGCCAGCACCTCGTTCATGTTCATGTTGGACGACGTGCCCGACCCGGTCTGGAAGACGTCGATGGGGAAGTGGTCGAGGTGCTCGCCCCCGATGATCTGCCCGGCCGCGTCCCGGATGGCTTCGGCCTGCTCGGCGCTGATCACCCCCAGCTCGGCGTTGACCCTCGCGGCGGCCGCCTTGACCTGGGCCATCGCCTTGACGTGCTCGGCCTCGAGGGTGGTGCCGCTGATCGGGAAGTTCTCGACCGCGCGTTGCGTCTGGGCCCGCCACAGTGCGTCCTCGGGGACCTGGACCTCGCCCATGCTGTCGTGCTCGATGCGGTAACCGTCCATGCGGGCGAGGCTACCCAGGTGACTCGCAGCGACGGCGCGCGAGGTAGAGCCAGTACTGCTCGTCCCGACCCTGCAGGCGTACGTCGAAGGGGATCGGCGTGACCTCGCCGAACACCGTGGCCATCTCCTGCCGGAGTGACGGCGCAGGCGAGGACGACCAGACGACCACCGCTCCGCCGGGACGCAGCGCATCGGAGACGGTGCGCAGGAACGGAGCGCGGTAGAGCTCGGCGTTCTCGGCGTGGACCAGGAAGCCGGGCCCGTTGTCGACGTCGAGCAGCACGAGGTCGTAGGTGTCCGGGGTGGCCTCGGCCATCGCCTGTCGGATGTCGGCGGTCACGATGCGCAGCCGTTGGTCGGCCAGGAAGCCGGGGCCATGGGGCACGGTGCCGTCGCGCATCCACCCCACCAGCGGCCTCCTCGATCTCGACGACCACCAGGCGCTGGACGCGCCGGTCCTTGAGCACCGCATGTGCGGTGAAGCCGAGACCGAGGCCCGCGACCACGACCGCCTGCGGGTCGTCGACGAGTGCCAGCGCAGCCGTCGCCAGGCCCTGCTCGCTGCTCGTCTCGCGGGAGTCCATGACGAAGGTGCCGTTGACCCGCAGCTCGAGCACCGCCGCCCCGGAGCCCTCGGGGTCCTCGTGGCGGGTGCGGAGCACGACGTCACCTCGCTCGGTGGCCGCGCGGGCCAGCTCGACGTACTGCACGGTGCCATTGTGACCCGCGACGACCCGTCCGTCCGTGACTAGGCTGTGCGCCATGCAGGGACAGTTCCCCGAGCCGCGGCGGCAGCCTGACATGCGGGACGCCAGCGTGCTGCGGATCTCCGACGAGGACCGGCACCAGGTTGCCGAGATGCTGCGCGAGGCCGCGGGCGAGGGTCGCATCGACCTCGACGAGCTGGACCAGCGGCTCGAGGCGGCGTACCGGGCGAAGACCTACGGCGAGCTCGTGCCGATCACCGCCGACCTACCGGCCGGTCGCTCGCAGGGCATGCCGCTGCCGCGCTCGACCCGACCTGGCCCGACCGGCGTGCACCACCGAGGCTCGGTCGCGGTGATGTCGGAGACCCGGCGCAGCGGAGCCTGGACGGTCCAGGACGGCCATCTGGCGTTCGCGCTGATGGGCAGCGTCGTGCTCGACCTGCGCCAGGCGCGGTTCGCCTCACCCGAGCTGACCGTCAACGCGAGTGCGGTGATGGGGGAGGTCAGGCTGCTCGTGGATGCGGGCACCACGGTGCTGGTCGAGGGCTACGGCGTGATGGGGGAGTACTCCGAGCAACGGCCGAAGGTGCCGTTCGACCCGACGGTGGGTGGCGCGGTCCTCCGGGTGCGCGGGCTGGCACTGATGGGGTCGGTGCACGTGCAGCGCCGAGGAAGGCCCGGCGAGGGCCTGCGAGGACGGCTGCGCCGGTCCGGCGCCTGAATCGACGCGCAATCTTCACCCCCGATGAACCGGCGGTGGAGTCGCGGAGGCGCTACGTTGCCAGCTGGGGGATGCTCCGTCCGTCGCTCTGGAGGTGCCGTCGTGGCCAGAAGTTCCCTGCGTGTCTCACTCGTCGCCGCCGTCAGCGTGCTGGCGCTCGCCGCCTGTTCCCCGCCCTCGGACTCAGGATCCGGCGGCGGCAGCAAGGCCGCCAAGGCGACCTCTGCCCAGGACCTGGGAGGCATGGACGCCTTGGTGAAGGCGGCCAAGAAGGAGGGCCAGCTCAACGTCATCGCGTTGCCGCCCGACTGGGCCAACTACGCGAACGTCATCAAGGCGTTCGGCGACAAGTACGGCATCAAGGTCAACTCCGCACAACCGGACGCCGCCAGCCAGGACGAGATCAACGCCGCGAAGTCCCTCAAGGGGACCA
This sequence comes from uncultured Actinomycetota bacterium, assembly GCA_963810435.1. Classification (GTDB taxonomy): domain Bacteria; phylum Actinomycetota; class Actinomycetes; order Propionibacteriales; family Nocardioidaceae; genus Nocardioides_B. The sequence goes on along the minus strand of CAWENL010000003.1, from coordinate 20,119 downwards.
AGCGCGCACCGGACGTCTTCGACCTCGGCCAGTCCGTGGCGCTCGCGAACACGAAGATGTTCGCGAAGTACAAGAACGCCAACTGGGACGACATCTCCTCCGACTTCAAGGACGCGTCCGGCAGCTGGGTCAACGACTACGGCGGGTACATGTCGATCGGCTACGACTCCGCCAAGGCGCCCGCGGTCAAGGGGCTCGACGACCTGCTGGGCTCGGGCTTCAAGGGCAAGGTCGCCCTCAACGGCGACCCGACCCAGGCCGGCTCGGCCTTCAGCGGCGTCGTGATGGCCTCGGTCGGCAACGGCGGCTCCGCGAGCAACATCAAGCCCGGCGTCGACTTCTTCGCCAAGCTGAAGAAGGCCGGCAACTTCCTGCCGGTCGACCCGACTCCGGCGACCATCGAGTCGGGTCAGACTCCGGTCGTCATCGACTGGGACTACCTCAACGCCGCCGAGAGCGCGAAGCTGAAGACCTGGAAGGTCATCGTCCCGGACAATGCCGTGATCGCGGGCTACTACTACCAGGCCATCAACGCCGACGCGCCGCACCCGGCGGCGGCCCGGCTCTGGCAGGAGTTCCTGTACTCCGACGCGGGGCAGAACCTCTGGCTCGCCGGCGGTGCCCGTCCGGTGCGTGCCGATGCGATGGTCAAAGCCGGCACGATCGACCAGAAGGCGTACGACGCCCTGCCGGCGGTCACCGGCAAGGCGATCACGCCGAGCGTCGCTGACACCGAGAAGGCGACGGCGTACCTCGGCAAGAACTGGTCGAAGGCCGTCGGCTGACCGTGCGGAGCCGCCTGACGCCCTGGCTCGGCCTCGTGCCGTTCCTGGGGTTCCTGCTCGTCTTCCTCGTGGTGCCGACGGTCACGGTGGTCCTCGGCGCGTTCGCGGAGAAGGGGTCACTGAGCCTGGTCAACATCAGGTCGCTCTTCGGTGCGAGCGAGCTGACGCTGCTGTGGAAGAGCGTGCTGCTCTCGGCCGTCAGTGCGGTCGTGGGCGCGGTGTTCGGCGGCTTCCTGGCCTACCTGGTGGTCACCCGACCCGCAACGAGCGCGTTCCGACGGGTGCTCACCGCGGTCAGCGGGGTGCTCGCCCAGTTCGGTGGCGTGCCGCTGGCGTTCGCGTTCGTGGCGACGCTCAGCTTCCAGGGCTCCCTGACGAAGGTCTTCAGCTCGGTCTTCGGCATCGACCTGTTCGGGTCGGGGTGGCTCTACGGCCTCCCCGGGCTGATCCTGGTCTACAGCTACTTCCAGATCCCGTTGATGGTGATCGTGTTCCTGCCGGCCCTGGACGGGATCCGGCCGCAGTGGCGTGAGGCGGCGGTCAACCTCGGCGCGACCACGTCCCAGTACTGGCGCCAGGTTGCGGGTCCGATGCTGCTGCCCGGGTTCCTCGGCTCGATGCTGCTGCTGTTCGCGAACGCGTTCGCGGCCTACGCCACCGCGGCCGTCCTGGTCAGCCAAGGAGCGCCGATCCTGCCGCTGGCGATCCGGGCCGCGCTCACCAGCGAGGTGGTGATCGGCCAGCAGAACAAGGCCTTCGCCCTCGCCTTCGAGATGGTCGTCGTCGTCGCCCTCGTGATGGTGGCCTACACGCTGCTGGTGCGCCGTACGTCTCGGTGGTTGCGGTGAGCCGGGCGCTCGGCGGCGGCACGGACCGGCAACGGTCCCGTGCCTGGGAGACGACCCGGGCCGTCGCCCTGCTGCTGTTCGCGGTCTACTTCCTGCTGCCGCTGGTCTCGATGGTCGACTTCAGCACCCGCGTCGTCGGCAGCGAGAGCCGCACCTTCCAGCCGTGGAAGAACCTGCTGGCCGACGAGATGATCCGCTCCTCGATCATCACCTCGCTTCTGCTCGCGGCGTTCACCGTGGTGCTCATGCTGGTGCTGCTGACCCCGACGATGATCTGGGTGCGGCTGCGCGTCCCCGGCGCGTCGCGGCTGGTGGAGTTCCTCTGTCTGCTGCCGCTCACCGTCCCCCCGCTGGTGATCGTGGTCGGCATCTCCAACGTCTACGCGTGGGTCTCCTACCTGCTCGGCGACTCCGGACTCACGCTGACCTTCGCGTACGTCGTCCTCGTGCTGCCCTACGCCTACCGGTCTCTCGATGCCGCCCTCGCCTCCATCAACGTCATCACGCTCTCGGAGGCGGCCCGTTCGCTCGGCGCCGGCTGGGGCACGGTCATGGTGCGCATCGTGCTGCCGAACATCTGGTCCGGCGTCATGTCCGCGGCGTTCGTGTCGGTGGCGCTGGTGCTGGGCGAGTACACCTTCGCCTCGCTGCTGAACTTCAACACCCTGCCGGTGGTCCTGGCGCTGCTCGGCAAGAGCGACGCGCCCACCTCGGTCGCCGGCTCGCTGGCCGCGCTGATCTTCGGCGTCGTCCTGCTTCTGCTGCTGTCGTTCGTGGGCCGTCGCAACCGTTCCTCGAAAGGGGCCTGAAGATGACCGTGGCCGACCCTGCCGCCGACCGGTCCGCGACCGGCACCGGCGTTTCGCTGGTGAACCTGCGACGCACCTACGGCGCCCTGCACGCCCTCGACGGACTCAGCCTCGACATCGCGCCGGGGGAGATGGTCGTGCTGCTCGGGCCGTCCGGCTGCGGCAAGACGACCGCTCTGCGCATCCTGGCCGGCCTCGACCACGCGAACGAGGGGCAGGTGGTGGTCGGCGGCGAGGACATCAGCCGGGTGCCCGCCAACAAGCGCGACATGGGCATGGTCTTCCAGGCCTACAGCCTCTTCCCTCACATGACGGTCCGCGACAACGTCGCGTTCGGGCTGCGTCTTCGGGGCCAGGAGCGTGGCAGGCGCCTGCAGCGGGCGCGCGACATGCTCGACCTCGTCGGACTCTCCCAGTTCGAGGACCGCTTCGCCCATCAGCTGTCCGGCGGGCAGCAGCAGCGTGTCGCGCTGGCCCGGGCGCTGGCCATCGAGCCTGCCGTGCTGCTGCTCGACGAGCCGCTGTCGGCCCTCGACGCGAAGGTCCGCGTGCAGCTGCGGGAGGAGATCCGCCGGGTCCAGCTCGATGTCGGCACCACCACGCTGTTCGTCACCCACGACCAGGAGGAGGCACTCGCCGTGGCCGACCGGGTCGGCGTGATGAAGTCGGGCCGGCTGGACCAGATCGCCCCGCCCACCGAGCTCTACGCCCGACCCGCCACCCGGTTCGTGGCGGAGTTCGTCGGGCTGAGCAACCGCGTGCGCGCCGAGGTCTCCGCACGGCAGGTCACGCTGCTCGGCTCTCGCGTCGAGGTGCTCGACGGATCGGTCGAGGACGGCCCGGGTCACGCCCTGGTGCGGCCCGAGTCGGTGCGCGTCACCCCAGCTGAGGGCGGCGTCGAGGGTGAGGCGCAGGCAGGCGTCGAGCCGAACGCCCGGGTGGTCTCCGTGGCGTTCCTCGGCCCGTTCTCGCGGGTGCAGTGCCGCCTCCACGACGGTCAGATCGTGATTGCGCAGACCTCGAGCGCGTCGGCGGTGCGCCTGGCCCAGGACGGACCGGTGCGGCTCGACGTCGATGCGGACGCCGTACTGGTCGTGCCCGACTGAGTGTCCGAGGACGCCCGAGTCGGATTGCCAAGCCGCGTGTTGTCGGTAGTGTGAGCCCCACCACACCTTTACGACGGATCGTCCGGCACGTACCTGCCGGTGAAGGGATCACCTCACCATGGCCACAGTCACCTACGACCACGCGGAGCGCCTCTACCCAGGAGCCGACAAGCCCGCGGTGGACGACTTCAACCTCGAGATCGAGGACGGCGAGTTCCTCGTCCTCGTCGGCCCCTCCGGATGCGGCAAGTCGACGAGCCTGCGCATGCTCGCAGGCCTCGAGGAGGTGACGAGCGGCCAGATCTGGATCGGGGACCGCGACGTCACCCACCTGCCCCCCAAGGAGCGGGACATCGCGATGGTGTTCCAGAACTACGCGCTCTACCCGCACATGAGCGTCGCGGAGAACATGGCGTTCTCGCTGAAGATGGCCAAGGTGCCGAAGGAAGAGCGCATGCAGCGCGTCAAGGAGGCCGCCGAGCTCCTCGACCTGAGTGAGTACCTCGAGCGCAAGCCCAAGGCGCTCTCCGGTGGTCAGCGGCAACGTGTCGCCATGGGCCGGGCGATCGTGCGTCAGCCCCAGGTGTTCTGCATGGACGAGCCGCTGTCGAACCTCGACGCGAAGCTCCGGGTCTCCACCCGCACCCAGATCGCCGCACTCCAGCAGCGGCTCGGCGTCACCACCGTCTACGTCACCCACGACCAGGTCGAGGCGATGACGATGGGTGACCGCGTGGCGGTGCTCAAGGACGGCATCCTCCAGCAGGCCGACACCCCGCTGAACCTCTACGACAAGCCCGCCAACCTGTTCGTGGCCGGCTTCATCGGCTCCCCGGCCATGAACCTGCTGCGGGCGCACAACGTCGAGGGCCACGCCAGGCTCGGGCACGTGGAGGTGCCGATCCCGCGGGACACGGCCACCAAGGCCGGCGGGGACATCACCGTCGGGGTGCGCCCCGAGTCCTGGCGCATCGTCGGCGAGGGCGAGGGCATCCCGGTCAAGGTGACCGTGGTGGAGGAGCTGGGGGCCGACGGCTTCGTCTACGGCACCTCCGGCGAGGAGGGCACGCCCGACCAGGTCATCGTCCGCATCGACGCGCGGCGCGACCACCGCAAGGGCGAGACCCTCTACGTGACGACCGACCCGGAGCACGTGCACGTCTTCGACACCGACTCGGGTCTGCGGCTCTCGGACTAGTCGCGTCGCTCGACGACGATGCGCCGGCTGACCGCGCTCGACGCGCAGTTCCTGCACGTGGAGTCACCCACGACGGTGGGGCATGTCGGCAGCCTGATCGTCCTCGACCCGACCTCGGTCCCGGGCGGTGTCTGGAACCTGGACACCGTCCGGGCCGTCTTCGAGCCCCGGCTGCACCTCGCCGCCCCGCTCCGGCAGCGGCTGGTGGAGGTGCCGCTGGGGCTCGGTCGTCCCTACTGGGTCGACGACCCGCACTTCGACATCGAGTTCCACCTGCGAGAGCTCGCGCTGCCCTCCCCGGGCACGCAGCAGCAGCTCGGCGAGCAGGTCGCGCGCATCCACGCCCGCCAGCTCGACCGCACCCGCCCGCTGTGGGAGGCCTACGTCATCACCGGTCTGGAGGGCGGGCGCTGCGCGTTCTACTCCAAGATCCACCACGCGGCGATCGACGGCGTCTCCGGGGCGGAGATCCTCGAGACGATCATGGACCTCACCGAGGAGCCCCGGGAGGTGCCGCCCGAGGCCGAGCCGTTCGTGCCCCGACCGCTGCCGTCGACGCTCGACCTCGCGCTGCGTGGGGCGCGTCAGCTGGCGCTCGACCCGGTCGAGCTGCTCGCAACGGTGCCCAAGTCGCTGAAGTACGTCGACCAGCTCCCGGGCGCCGGCAACGTCCCCGGTGTCCGGCTGCTCAGCGGCGCCGCCGGGCTCGTCGGACGGATGCTGGGTGAGCCAGGCGTTCCCCGCCCGGAGGACCGTGACCTACGGCCGCCACGCACTCCGCTGAACGGCACGATCACGGCCCACCGCCGCTTCGCGTTCGGCTCGTTGCCGATGGACGAGGTCAAGCGGGTCAAGAACCACTTCGGGATGACCGTCAACGACGTGGTGATGGCGCTGACCGCGACGGCACTGCGGCGCTGGCTGCTCGACCACGACGCACTGCCGGAGGGTCCGCTGGTGGCCGCCGTACCCGTCTCGACGCGGAGCGAGGACCAGCGAGGTGACGGGGGGAACCAGGTCTCGGTGATGCTCGCCGAGCTCCCCACCCACCTCGCCGACCCGGAGAAGCGGCTCCGCGCCATGGGGAAGTCCATGCAGCAGGCCAAGAGGGCCTTCGACGCGGTGCCGGCCTCGCTGCTGCAAGACCTCTCCACGCTGGTGCCCACCGCACTCTCGGGTCTCGCGGCCCGGTCGCTGTTCAAGCTCGCGACCGTCCCCGGGCTGCCGTTCAACCTGTTCGTCAGCAACGTGCCCGGCCCGCAGCTGCCGCTCTACATCGCCGGCGCGAAGGTCGCCGGCATCTACCCCGTCTCCGCGGTGACCGACGTGACCGGCGGGCTGAACATCACCCTGTTCTCCTACGACGGCTCGCTCGACTTCGGTCTGGTGGCCTGTCGCGAGATGGTCCCCGACGTGTGGCACCTCATCGGCTACCTGCAGGACGCGATGGCCGAGATGGTCGCGCTGCTCCCCGCGCAGCGATGAGCCGTTACTGATTACCAGGGGATGCAGGCGATCTGTGGCTGACCACGGGTTGCAACCCATGGGAGGCAGCAGTTCACCATGGGGAGCCGGGGGTACGGCGCTGGCTCACCGGTTCGCCGTGCGCCGGATCGCTTCCACGAAGGTGTCGTAGAGCTCGGGCGGCAGATCGTGGCCCATGCCCGGCACCAGCAGCAGCTCGGCTCCCGGGATCGCATGAGCGGTGGCACGGCCCCCCGAGACGTGCACCATCTTGTCGTCCATGCCGTGGATGACCAGGGCCGGCAGCTGCAGGGAGCGCAATCGCCGGGAACGGTCCGGCTGGCGCAGGACGGCGAGCATCTGCCGTGCCACTCCTGAGGCGCTCACACCCCGGTCGAACGTCTCACCGGCCCGCAGGTCGGCGGTCTCCTGGGTCTCCGGGTAGCCGGGGGACCCGATCATCTTCCACACCCGCGCCGACGAGACGACGTACCCCTCGCGGGACCGCGCGTTGCGGGCCAGCAGCAGCGGCAGCAACCGGGGGTCCTGCCAGCCGACGGTTCGACGGCCGGTGGTGGACGACATCGAGGTCAGCGAACGCACCCGCTCGGGGCGCAGCATCGCCATCGTCTGCGCGATCATCCCGCCCATGGAGACGCCGCAGACGTGCGCGGTGTCCAGGCCGAGGTGGTCGAGCAGGCCGAAGGCGTCCCCCGCCATGTCGTCGAGGGTGTACGGCGCGTCGACCGGCCGTCCCAGGAAGGCGCCCACGAGCTGTCCGCGGCTGACCCGGCCGCGAACCCGGGACGAGCGTCCCACGTCCCGGTTGTCGTAGCGGATCACGTGGAAGCCGGCCTCGGCCAGCCGGGCGCAGAAGTCCGGGTTCCACCACGTCATCGGGCCGCCCAGCCCCATCACGAGCAGCAGCGGGTCCCCCGAGGGGTCACCGAACGTCTGGTAGCAGATCTCCAGGCCGTCGGGCAGACGCGCCGCCTGCTCGGGGGAGGCACCCGCCGGGACTGCTGCGGGGGGCGGGGAGGAGGTCGTCATCGGGGGCCTCTCGCTCGGGAACCGTTCGGGCTAGATGTTACCGGCCGGTTGGGCATGTCCGATGTGACCATGTGGAGAGGAACCGGAGGTGCGCTGCATACTTTCGGTTTCAAGTGGTTACCGTCACATCATGGACACGCCGCTCGGCTCCTTCCTCTGTCCTCCGGGGTACGCCGGCCCCCGCGGGCTGCGTGCCATCGCCCGCGAGGGCAGCGCGGTCACCGAGGCAGCCCGGTACGTCCGGCGCAGCGCCCACGACCGCTGGCGCCGCCGCGACACCCCCTACGCGCTCCGAGCGCCCGAGCACAGCCTCGAGCCCGTCGTTCTGGTGCCTGGCTTCATGGCCGGGGACGGCACGCTCGGGCTGATGTCTCGCCACCTGCGCGCGAGGGGCTACCGCACCTACCGCTCCCTGATGCACGCCAACGTGGGCTGCACGCAGGAGGCCTCCGAGCTACTGGAACGTCGCATCGAGACCATCGCGCTCAAACGGGGCCGCAAGGTCACGATCGTCGGGCACAGCCTGGGGGGACTGATGGCCCGCGGACTGGCCGGCCGGCGCCCGGACCTGGTCGACGCGATCGTCACGCTCGGCAGCCCGATCCTGGCCCCCGGAGCCGCCCACCCGCTGCTGCTCCTCGACCTGGCGATGCTGACCCGTCTGCAGCGCGCCGGGCTCGGCAACATGATGGGGGAGGACTGCACCTCCGGTGACTGTGCGCGCGCCAGCTGGGAGCAGTCCCGGGTGCCGCTCGCCAGCGGGGTGTCGTTCACCTCGGTGTTCTCCCGTCGCGACGGCATCATCGACTGGCGCAGCTGCCTCGACCCGCAGGCCCGGACCGTGGAGGTCTCCACCAGCCATCTCGGCATGGCCTTCGACCCGGTCGTGCTCGACATCGTGACCGAGACGATGGCGGCCAACCACGCGCGGCACCAGCGCCGGGTCAGCCCACCGGCCAGGTTGGCGGCAGTTCCCGACGTGTCGGCGGGTTAGCTCCGCGCCGGGAGCAGGTGACTGCGGCGGCCACCGCCGCGCCGTGCACGAGCATCTCGATGCGTGCGTCGTCCAGCGCGGTGAGGGCGCCGGCGCCGTCGCCCACCACCCCCCAGTCACAGAGCAGCGAGATCATCGCGGCCATGAACGAGTCGCCCGCACCGACCGTGTCCACCACGTCGGTGGGCGGCGCGGTGACCTCGAGCCTCGCACCCTCGGTGAACGCCGAGGCCCCCTTCCCTCCCCGCGTCAGCACCACCAGCTCGGTCTGCTCGCCGGCCAGCAGCTTCCGGCAGACGCTCTCCTCGTCCTCGTCGGGTCGCAGGTGCACCAGGTCCTCGTCGGAGAGCTTCAGCAGCCGAGCGCCGGCGCCGAGCGCGAGCACGTCGCGCCACGCGGCCTCCGGGTCCTCGAGGAAGAACGGCCGGATATTGGGGTCGTAGCTCACGAAGAGGTCGGCATCGGCCGCCTGCCGCACCAGGTCGGCGACCGCGGCGCGGCCCGGGTCGAGCGCGGTGCCCAGCGAACCGACGTGCATCCCCGAGATGCCCTGGGGGAGTGGCTGCTCGGGCACGTCCCACACGATCTCGAAGTCGTACGACGCGGCATGCTGCTCGTCGAGGTGGGCGGTGGCGGTGCTCGTGGCGGCACCGGGGACGACCGAGCCGTCGGCCACGGTCACCTCGCTGGCCCGCAGGTGGTCGAGCACCAGCTCGCCGTAGCGGTCGTCTCCGATACGGGTCACCAGGGTGGTCGGCACCTCGAGGCGCGACAGCCCCACCGCGACGTTCAGGCAGGACCCACCGACCGCGTCCTGCCGGTCGCTGCCGTCGGCCGGGACCACGATGTCGACCAGCGACTCGCCGACCACGAGGAACGGTGCACCCCCACCGAAGGCCATCTCAGCGCCCGAAGTCCACGGCGGCGTACGCCTTGAGCTTCTGGAGCTTGTGCTCGGAGGTGATCGAGCGGATCGTGCCGCTGCGCGACCGCATCACCAGTGAGTGGGTGCTGGCACCGCCGGCGCGGTAGCGCACGCCCCGCATCAGCTCTCCGTCGGTGATGCCAGTCGCCACGAAGAACACGTCGTCACCGGTGACCAGGTCGTCGGTCGCCAGCACGTTGTCGGGGTCGAGGTCGTGGCCGGCGTCGAGTGCGCGCTGGCGCTCCTCGTCGTCCTTCGGCCACAGCCGGCCCTGGATGACGCCGTCCAGGCACTTCATGGCGCAGGCGGCGATGATGCCTTCAGGGGTGCCGCCGATCCCGAGCAGCAGGTCGATGCCGGTGTCGGCGCGGGCGGCCATGATCGCTCCGGCGACGTCGCCGTCGGTGATGAACTTGATCCGGGCGCCGGTGGCGCGGATCTCGGCGGCGATCTCCTCGTGGCGGGGTCGGTCGAGCAGGACGACGGTGACGTCCTCGGCCGCGCTGCCCTTGGCCTTGGCGATCTGGTGGATGTTCTCGGCGACCGGGTAGCGGATGTCGACGACGTCGGCGGCCTCGGGACCGGTGACGAGCTTCTCCATGTAGAACACCGCGGACGGGTCGTACATCGATCCCCGAGGCGCCACCGCCATCACCGCGATCGCGTTCGCCATCCCCTTGGCGGCGAGCGTGGTGCCGTCGATGGGGTCGACGGCCACGTCGCACTCCGGACCCGAACCGTCACCGACCTCCTCGCCGTTGAACAGCATCGGTGCGTTGTCCTTCTCGCCCTCGCCGATCACGACGACACCCCGCATGCCCACGGTGGAGATCAGCGTGCGCATCGCGTTCACCGCGACACCGTCGGCCCCGTTCTTGTCGCCTCGCCCGACCCAGCGCCCGGCGGCCATCGCGGCGGCCTCGGTCACGCGGACGAGCTCGAGGGCGAGGTTGCGGTCAGGGGCTTCGTGGGCAGCGGAGAGTCCGGACGGCACGTCCTCGGCGTCAGACATACGCGGATCCTAGGGCATGCCGACCGGTGGGGGGCGGCGCTGCCGCTGCCCAGCCGGTTATGGGCGAGCCCTTCTAGTCCTCGCCGTAGACGCGGATCTCGGTCGCCTTGACCGCGGCCCACACGCGGGCGCCCGGCACGAGCTGCAGCTGGGCGGAGGAGGTGGGGGTGACATCCGCGATGAGTCCGCCCTCCGCGTCCACGTGCACCCGGACGGCCGACCCGTGCGGAGCGACCGAGGTGACGGTGCCCGCCCACCGGTTGCGCGCGGAGCCGGTCGGCTCGTGGAGGGTCAGGGTGACGGCGGACGGTGAGAAGCACGCGCTGACGTCGCCACGGGCCGGGGTCGCCGAGACCAACGTGCCGCCGGTGCGCAGCCGCACCGACGTACCGGACCCCACCCCGCGAAGCACGTTGAGCCCGACCAACCGGGCGACGTGGTCGGTCGCCGGTCGACGGGCGACCTCGTGCGGGGTCCCCAGCTGGGCGACGCCGCCCTCGTCGAGCACGAGCACCCGGTTGGCCACCGTCATCGCGTCGAGCGCGTCGTGCGTGACCAGCAGCGAGACGCCGGTGAAGTCCGCGAGGTGACGGGCGAGCTCGATCCGCAGCGCCATCGCCACCCCCACGTCCAGCGCCGAGAGCGGCTCGTCCAGCAGCAGCAGCCGGGGCTCCGAGGCGAGGGCGCGGGCGATCGCGACCCGCTGGGCCTGTCCACCCGACAGCTGGTCGGGGCGGCGGTCGGCGAGATCCTCGACGCCCAGCCGGGCCAGCCACCGGCGCGCCCCGGTCTCGGCGGCTCGCCGGCGGGTGCCCCGGCACCGGGCGGCGTACGCGACGTTCTCGGCGGCGCTGAGGTGCGGGAAGAGCAGGCCTTGCTGGAAGACCATGCCGACACGGCGGTGCCGGGCCTCCACCGCCCGGGCGCCCTCCGCGTCCCAGGTCTCCCCGTCGCAGCGGACGTGGCCCTCGTCGAGCGGGAGGATGCCGGCCAGGGCGCGGACGAAGGTGGACTTGCCGGCGCCGTTGGGTCCGATGACCGCGACCACGTCGCCCCGCTCCGCGCTCAGGTGTACGTCGAGGGTGTGGCCGGGCCGACGGACCACCACGTGCGCGTCGAGGAAGGGGGCGCTCACGTCCGCACCGCGCCTTGCACGGCGACGTCGAACCACCTCTCGCGCAGCAGCGCGAGCACGGCGACCGAGACGCCCATCAAGATCACGCTGATCACGATGGCCGCGTCGGGGTCGGACTGCAGGGCGACGTAGATGGCGTTCGGCATCGTGCGTGTGGTGCCGGGGTAGTTGCCGGCGAAGGTGATGGTGGCGCCGAACTCACCGAGCGCCCGCGCCCAGCCGAGCACCAGCCCGGCCAGCAGGCCCGGGCCCGCGAGCGGGAGCGAGACGGTGCGGAAGGTGGTCCAGCGGCTCGCGCCCAGGGTCGCCGCCACCACGTCGTACTCCCGGCTCGTGGCGCGCAGCGCCCCCTCCACGCTCAGCACGAAGAAGGGCAAGGAGACGAAGGCGTGGGCGATGACGACCGCGGTGGTGGTGAAGGGCAGCGTCACGCCGAACGCCTGGTCGAGCGGAGCCCCGACGAGCCCGCGTCGCCCGAACGCCGAGAGCAGGGCGACGCCGCCGACCACGGGCGGCATCACCAGCGGCACGATCACCAGCGCCCGGACCAGTGAGCGGCCGGGGAACTCCACACGGGCCAGCACCCACGCCAGCGGGATCCCGAGGGCGCTGACTACGGCCAGGGCGGCGAGCGAGGTGACGAGGGAGAGGCGGAGGGCGTCGAGGATCGCGGGGCTCGTCAGCTGCGACCAGAAGTCCTCCCACGGCGTGCGTGCGAGCAACGCGACGAGCGGCAGCCCCAGGAAGACTGCGCCGAGCAGGGCGGGCACCAGCAGCCGGGCCGGGGGCCGGCCGACGGCGGGTCCACTCATCGCGGTCTCACGGCCTGCCGAAGCCGGAGTCCGTGAGCGTCTTGCGGCCTTGGGCGGAGAGCACGAGGTCGACGAACTCCTGTGCGAGCCGCGGCTTCTGTGACTCCTTCAGCGCGGCGATCGGGTAGGAGTTGAGGTTGTGGTCCGAGGTCGGGATGTCGATAGGGACCACCTTGTCGCCGCCTGCGACGGCATCGGTGGCGTAGACGAGTCCCGCGTCGGCCTCCCCGAGCTGCACCTTGCTCAGCACCGCCTTCACGTCGACCTCCTCGCTGGCGGGCTTGGCCGTGATGCCGCTGTCGGCGAGCACCGTCGCGGCGAGCTTGCCGCAGGGGGCGGTGTCGACGCAGACGACGTAGCGCACGCCCGGCTTCTCCAGGTCTCGGAACGCCTTGAGGTGGGCCGGGTTGTCCTTCGGCACCACCATCTGCAGGTGGTTGGTCGCGAACACTCGCGGATCGCCGGCGGTGTTGCCGGCCTTGCTGACCGTCGCCAGGGTGTCGGCGTCCGCGGTGGCGAGCACGTCCGCCGGTGCGCCCTGGTTGACCTGCTCGGCGAGGGTGGCGCTGGAGTCGAAGGCGAGCTTGACGGTGACCCCCGGATGCGCCGCCTCGAAGTCCTTCGCGAGTGAGGTGAAGGTCCCGGTCAGCGACGCAGCCCCCAGCACCCGCAGGGTGCCCCGGTCCCCGCTCGAGCCACTCGCACCGCCCGACCCGCCACCCGACCCGCCACAGCCGGCGAGGACCTGCGCCGCGACCAGGGCGGCCAGGAGCGTGGACAGGGTGCGGACTCTCATGGCAGCTCCACGACGACGTTGGTGGACTTGACCGAGGCGATGGCGAGCACGCCGGGCTCGAGCCCGAGGTCGTCGGCGGCCTCGGAGCTCATCAGCGACACCAGACGGTAGGGGCCGCACACCATTTCCACCTGGGCCATCACGGCGTCCTTCTTGACGGCGGTGACGATGCCGCGCATCCGGTTGCGAGCGCTGACGGCGGCAGCCCGGCTGACCTGTCCGAACCCGTCGGGTCCCTGCTCGGCGAGGGACTTGGCCAGCGCGGCCAGATGCGTACCCTCGATCCGGGCCTTGCCGTCGTCGCCGCGCTCGGCGGCAACCCGGTCGGCCTCGATCCAGCGGCGCAGGGTGTCGTTGCTGACGCCCAGCACGTCGGCGGCCTCGGAGACCCGGTAGCTGTGGCTGCTCACCTCACGCATTGTGCCGCATCTGCGCCATCCCGTGCGCTGACCCCCTCCGCACCTGCGCCCCGCATCCCGCTGAGGCGCGTGATTCTGCGCCGGGGAACCCGCTGAGGCGCGTGATTCTGCGACCGCACTGTGAACAACTGCGCAGAACCGCGCGCCTCGGCGGGGGTGGGAGCGCAGAACCGCGCGCCTCGGCGGGGTTGGGGGGTTTTGCGACCATGGGGGCGTGAGTGAGCAGGCGGCCCGGTACCAGCGATCGACGAGCGGGCTGGTCGCCGCGCTGGTCGTGCTGCTCGTGGTGACGGTGGGCTGGGTCGGCGTACGAGCACTGCTGCTGCCCCGCGAGGCGACACCGGCGAAGACCGTGGACTACGCCCAGGTCGTACCGCCCGCCCGGAAGGCGGCCGGCTTCGCCCTCGTCGCCCCTGCGCGGCTGCCGGACGGCTGGCGCGCCACGTCGGTGAGGTTCACCGACGGGCCTCGTGGACACTGGCACCTCGGGGTGCTCACTGACAACTCGCGGTACGTCGGGCTCGAGCAGGGCCGCACGCCGGTCGCCTCGATGGTCGAGCAGTACGTCGATCCGTCAGCCGCACGGGGGTCGGCGGTCACCGTGGCAGGCCGGCCCTGGTCGACGTACACCGACGGCGGCGGAGACATCGCGCTGGTGCGACGCCAGCAGCGCACGACGACGCTGGTCGTCGGGCACGACGTGGCGAAGGCGGAGCTGGTCGACTACGCGGCCCGTCTGCGCTGACCGAGCCGACCCATCCGCTATCGGTCGGCCGCCTCGGACGCACCGGCGGCAACGGCAGCCTCGAGCCTCCGCTTCGCGCCGTCGAGCCACTCCTGGCAGACGGCGGCCAGCCGCTCGCCGCGCTCCCACAGTGCGAGCGACGCCTCCAGGTCAGTGCCCCCGGACTCGAGCTGGCGCACCACCTCGACCAGCTCCTCGCGGGCCTGCTCGTAGCTGGGCCGCTCCTCGCTCTCGCTCACGGTTCCTCCTCGTGGTGCTCGTAGGTCTCGCTGCCGGTGACGACCGCGCCGATGCGGCCGTCGGTGACGCGGATGTGCAACGGCTGCTCGACGGCAGCCTGGTCGACCGAGGTGACGACGTGGCCGTCCGCATCCTGGACGACGGCGTAGCCGCGGCGCAGCGTGGCCAGCGGCGACATCCCGCGGACCCGGGCCAGCTGATGGCCAAGATCGTTGTGGGCGCGGTCGAGCTGGTGGTGCAGCGTGCGGCGCGCCCGCTCACGCAGCGCCTCGACCTCCCCGTGGCGCTCGGCCAGACGGCCAGCTGGATCGGCGAGCACCGGACGCGCCCGCACCACGTCGAGGGCGTGCTGCTCGCGGGCCAACCAGGCGGAGAGCACCTGACGACCGCGGCGACGCAGCTGCTCGACGCGCATCAGCTCCTCCGCCACGTCGGGGACGACGAGCTTGGCCGCGTCGGTGGGGGTGGAGGCGCGCACGTCGGCGACCAGGTCGAGCAGGGGGCCGTCCTGCTCGTGGCCGATTGCGGAGACCACCGGGGTGCGCGCGGCGAACACCGCACGAAGCAGACCCTCGTCGGAGAACGACAGCAGGTCCTCGAAGGAGCCGCCTCCCCGCGCCACCACGATCACGTCGACGTCCGCCTCACGGTCGAGCCGGTCGACCGCCGCGATCACCTCGGCAGCGGAGGCACTGCCCTGCATGGCTGCGTGGCGGACCGCGAAGCGGACCGCTGGCCAGCGGCGGCGGGCGTTCTCGAGCACGTCACGCTCGGCCGCGCTGTTCGGTGCGGTGACCAGACCCACTCGTGTCGGCAGGAACGGCAGCCGCTGCTTGCGCTCGGGGGCGAACAGGCCCTCCGCGGCGAGCAGCTGGCGCCGACGCTCGATCCGGGCGAGCAGCTCGCCCAGCCCCACCATCCGGATGTCACGGGCGTGGAGCGAGAGCGTGCCCCGGTTGGCGTAGTACGACGGCTTGGCGTGCACCACCACCGAGGCACCCTCGACCATCGGCGGGTTGAGCGAGTCGAAGACGTGGCGCGAGCAGGTGACGGGGATCGAGATGTCGGCCACCGTGTCGCGCAGGGTCAGGAAGACGGTGTTCATGCCCTGTCGCCGGTTGAACTGGGCGACCTGGCCCTCGACCCACACCGGGCCCAGCCGGTCGACCCACCCGGAGATCGCGTTGGCGATCCGCCGTACCGGCGCGGGCTGCTCGGGGGAGGTCTCCATGGCCACCCGTCGACCCTAGGCGACGGCACCTACGATGGGGGGATGAGCACTTCGGACCTGGGGATGCCTCCCGTCCTCGACTCCCAGGAGGCTGAGCGCGCCGTGCTGCTCGCCGCCCCACGCGGCTACTGCGCCGGCGTGGACCGGGCCGTCATCACCGTGGAGAAGGCGCTCGACCTGTACGGCGCTCCGGTCTACGTCCGCAAGCAGATCGTGCACAACAAGCATGTCGTCTCCGACCTGGAGGCCCGCGGCGCCGTCTTCGTGGAGGAGATCGCCGAGGTCCCCGAGGGGGCGACCGTGGTGTTCTCCGCCCACGGTGTCTCACCGGAGGTGCACCAGCAGGCCGAGCAGCGGTCGCTGAAGACCGTCGACGCGACCTGCCCGCTGGTGACAAAGGTGCACCACGAGGCGAAGCGCTTCGCCAAGGACGACTACGACATCCTGCTCATCGGCCATGCCGGCCACGAGGAGGTCGAGGGCACCGCGGGCGAGGCGCCGGACCACATCCAGCTCGTGCAGACCCCCGAGGACGTGGCGAGCATCGAGGTGCGCGACCCCGGCAAGGTGTCGTGGCTCTCGCAGACCACCCTCTCGGTCGACGAGACCATGACGATCGTGGACGCGATCCGTGAACGCTTCCCGCAGCTGCTCGACCCGCCTTCGGACGACATCTGCTACGCGACCCAGAACCGTCAGATGGCGGTCAAGGAGATCTCCCGGGACGCAGACCTGGTGATCGTGGTGGGCTCGGGCAACTCCTCGAACTCGGTGCGCCTGGTCGAGGTGGCCCTCGAGGCGGGGGCGAAGGCGGCGCACCGGGTGGACGACGCCAGCGAGATCGAGGAGTCCTGGCTCGACGGCGTCGGCACGGTCAGCGTCACGTCCGGGGCCTCGGTGCCCGAGGACCTGGTCGAAGGGGTGCTGAGCTTCCTCTCCGAGCGCGGCTATCCCGACGCCCGAGCCGTGCACACCGCGGAGGAGTCGCTGATCTTCGCGCTCCCTCCAGAGCTGCGACGCGACATGCGGGCCGCGGAGAAGGCGAAGGCCTAACCGTTCACCGGACCGGTCACTGGACCGATGACTGGACCGATGACTGGGCGGGACGGGGGCGGGCGCTGGTGCGCAGCACGCCGGCTCGGCGCAGCGCCAGCTGCCGGAGCGCGAGCAGGGCCAGGGTCAGCGCGTAGCCGACCACCAGGGCCCCGGCGTGGTGCGCCAGCCCCGAGACCACGGCCTGCAGGAACCCGTCCGAGGGGTCGGCCAGCAGCCCCCGGCTCAGCACGGCGACGACGGTGACGACCCCGAGCAGGACGAGCGGGGGGCAGACCCCGACGACGAAGAAGTCGCGGGGGTGCACCGCCAGAGCCGCGGCGGCACAGACGAGCACGAAGGCGACGTCGGTGAGCAGCGTGACCCCGTCGAAGACCAGTGCGTCGAGGAAGACCACGGACAGCACGGCCAGCCCGGCGGCGACGGCGACCAGCTGCCCGGGGTGACGGCCCTCTTCCCAGAGGGTCCTTCGGTGAGGCGCTGCGGTGCTCACCCCTGCACGGTAGGGCGCCTCCTCGTGGGTCAGGGCGCGACGCGCCGTACGGGAGCGGGCGGGGGTCTCGGCGGGTCGTCGAGCTCGGGGAGCTCCTCGCGCTGCTCCGCGACCGTCTCGAGCAGCTCCGCAGCGGTCAACGGCCGGGGGCTGTCGACCACCGGGTCGGGGGTGGCGAGCTCGTCGGTGGCCACGCCGAGCTGCCCGAAGCGGCGGGCGGAGACCAGGACACGGTTCTCCAGGGAGCCGACCGCCCGGTTGTAGGCGCTGACGGCGCCGGTCAGCGAGCGGCCGAGGCGATCGAGGTGACCACTCATCGTGGTGAGTCGTTCGTAGAGGTCGCGGCCGAGCTCGTGGATCTCGCGGGCCTTGTCCGCCAGTGTCTGCTGGGTCCAGGCGTAGGCGACGGTGCGCAGCAGCGCGATCAGGGTCGTCGGCGTCGAGAGCACGACGCGCTGTTCCGCGGCGTACTCCAGCAGCGCCGGGTCGGCCTCCAGCGCAGCCGAGAGGAACGACTCACCCGGCACGAACAGGACGACGAACTCGGGAGTCGTCGGGAACGCCCGCCAGTAAGCCTTGCCGGCCAGCATGTCGACGTGCTGACGCAGCTGTCGGCCGTGTCGAAGCAGGTGGGCGCGGCGGTGCTCGTCGTCGTCGTTCTGCTCGGCCGCGCAGGCGTCGAGGAACGCGTCGAGCGGGACCTTCGCGTCCACCACCACGTGCTTGCCGCCCGCGAGGTGGACGACGAGGTCGGGCCGGCGTACCCGCTGCTCGTCGGCGTCCGTCACCTGCGTGCTGAGCTGTTCGGTGAAGTCGCAGCGGTCCACCATCCCCGCCAGCTCGACCACCCGACGTAGATGCAGCTCGCCCCACCGGCCACGGACCTGCGGCTTGCGCAGCGCCGTCGACAGCGTCGCGGTCTCGCGACGCAGCGTGTCGGTGGAGTGCCGTACGTCGTCGACCTGCTGCTTGAGCTGACTCTGCCACGACACCCCGTGCTGGGCCATGTCACGCATCTGGTCGTGCAGCCGGTCGAGGCTCTCGCGGACGACGGCCGCCTCCGCGGCCCGGGTCTCGGCAACCTGCAGGGCGCGGCGCTCGCCAGCGGGGCCCTCGGTGTTCGTGCGGGCACGCGCCCACAACACGCCCCCGCCGAAACCGGTCACCAGCCCGATCACCACACCGGTGAGCAGGACGGCGAGCAGCGAGATCGTCGTGGCGAGGTCGAGTCCCAGGTCCATCCCCCGAGGATGACGGGCCGCACCGACAGTTCCGCGCATCCTGGCGGGTGTCGACCGGCACAGCGTGGGTAGAACGTCGTCATGACGTCGGCCACTTCTCGGGGGCTGTTGTTCGGCACGACCGCCGAGAGCTACGAGAGGTTCCGTCTCGGCTACCCGGACGAGGTCGTCGACCGCACGCTGGCCTACGCGGACCGCGGCGTACGGGAGGCGGTGGAGGTCGGGGCCGGCACCGGCAAGGCGACCCGCG
The DNA here is from genome assembly GCA_963810435.1 of uncultured Actinomycetota bacterium. GTDB lineage: Bacteria > Actinomycetota > Actinomycetes > Propionibacteriales > Nocardioidaceae > Nocardioides_B. The sequence continues at coordinate 1,513 of CAWENL010000003.1, read as the reverse complement.
CGTTCGCCAGCCGCGGCATCCAGGTCACGGCGCTCGAGCCCGACCCGGACATGTTCGGGGTGCTGCAGCGCGAGACCATCGGGATGCCGGTCACGCCGGTGATGCTCGGCCTCGAGTCGTACGCCGGCTCGCCGGTGGACCTCGTCTACGCCGCCTCCTCCTGGCACTGGACCGACCCCGCCACCCGCTGGTCGCGGACGGTCGCCACCCTGAAGGAGGACGGCGTGCTGGCGATCTTCGGCAGCACCGTGTCCCTGGTCGACCCCGAGGCGGCCGCGGCCGTCGGCGAGGCCCAGGCCGGATGGCTCGACGAGGACCGCCCACCCGGCCTGCCCGAGGGCGGTTGGCACGACGAGGTCGTCGGCACCGGGTTGTTCTGCGACGTGCAGGAGCAGCTGCTGCCGCGTGAGGTGGTGCTGCCGCAGCGGGAGTTCGTCGGCTACCTGTCGACGGTCCCGGCCTACCTGCGGCTCGCGCCTGACGACCGGCAGAGTGCGTTGCGACAGGTCGCCGCAGCGCTGCCTGCCCAGGTGCGGATCGACCGGGCAGCGCGGATGCTGCTCGCCCGCCGCGCCTTCTAGGTCTCAGCCGAGCTCGACGATCACCGGGGCGTGGTCGCTGGCGCCGGTGCCGGCCCGTTCCTCGCGATCGATCATCGCGGCGCTGACCCGGCTCGCGAAGGCCGGCGAACCCAGCACGAAGTCGATGCGGAGGCCGCGGTTGCGCTCGAACCGCTGCCGGTAGTAGTCCCAGTAGGTGTAGACCTCCGGCCCCGGCGTGAGCGGTCGCACCACGTCCGCGTAGCCGGCGTCCACGATCGCCTGGAAGGCCGCCCGCTCCTGGGGCGTGACGTGCGTGCTCTTCGCGAACTGCGCCATGTCGAAGACGTCCTCGTCGCGAGGGGCGACGTTCCAGTCGCCGGCGAGCGCGATCTGGCGGTCCGGGTCGTCGGCCAGCCACCCGGTCGCGGCGGCGCGCAGCCCCTCCAGCCAGGCGAGCTTGTAGTGGTAGTGCGGGTCGTCGGGCTTGCGGCCGTTCGGCACGTAGAGCGACCACACCCGGACCCCCTGGCACGTCGCGCCGATCGCCCTTGCCTCGGCCGCCGACGGGTCGCCGTACTCGGGCATGCCGGGGAACCCGTGCTCCACGTCCTCGATGCCGACCCGGGAGGCGATCGCGACGCCGTTCCACTGGTTGTGGCCGAGCGTGGCGACGTCGTACCCGAGTGCGTTCAGTCCCATCAGCGGCCACTGGTCGTCGCGTGCCTTGGTCTCCTGCAGCGCGAGTACGTCGATCTGATGCCGTTCGACGAACGCCTCGACGCGGTCGATCCGGGAGCGGACGGAGTTGACGTTCCAGGTCGCGATGCGCACGAGCCGACCCTACGGCTCGGCCTCGCGGGCACTGGCGGGACCGCCCTCGCGAGGAGACGATTCGGCCGCGCCGCCGGACGACCGTAGACTCGCCGCCCGTGGCACTCACCATCGGAATCGTCGGACTCCCCAACGCCGGC
>CAWENL010000002.1:0-113127 GCA_963810435.1 uncultured Actinomycetota bacterium | reverse complement strand
ATCGTGTGCGCGTCTGGGAGGAGCGGCCACTTCTTCAACCATGCTTCAGCCATGAGCAGGTAGCCGGCTCGCATCAGGTGCAGCTGCGTGAGTGAGAGAGTAGGCAGCGGTAGTGGGTGCTGCCTGAGTGGTGGTGGTGGTGGACATTGGTTGCCTCCTGGGTCGCGAGCGATGTTCGTCGGGTCGGTTCCGGTGTGCCAGCGATGTTGCTGTTAAATGGGAATCAGCGGGGGGTTCACAGTCGCCGTTGGTGGCCTCGACGAGTGTGACCGAGATGAGAGTGGTGCCCAGGTCGCGGACCTTGGCGAGCAGGCCGTGCAGCTCTGACTGGTCGCGCACCACGCCGCGAAGGATGGTGGTGCCGTCGTCCTCGTGGGTGACGGTGAAACCGTCGAACCAGGTCGACCAGGGCTGGTCGAGATGCCCCCCGATCCGGAGCTCGTACGAAGCGGCGGCATCCGGTGTTAGCGAGGTCATGACGTCGCCACCAACTGTCCCGCCGCGGCGGGCACGTGCGGCCCGGCGGCCGGCTGGGCGACGGATGACCCCCTCGGCGACGGCGACGTTGATCGCCCAGCCGGCCGCCATCATCAGGTCGGTGCGGACGACGCCCGTACCGAAGACCGCCTCACCGAAGCCGACGGTGAACGCCTGGGTGCCGGCGCCGAGAGCGAGGGCGTACGCGCGGGTCATCCAGGCCCGGTGCCGGGCGATGTTGCGGCTGCGGATGGCGACCAGACCGAGGATGAGCTGGCGCCCATACCCGAGCTGACCAGCAGCCGGGTCACCCACAGGATGTCGCCGGTGCCCTCCTTCTGCGGGTAGGCCAGCGTCATCCACAGCCCGGAGAACGCCACCGCGAGACCGAGCACGACCAGGAGCCGTCCGGCTCGGCGATGCCAGCCGGGCCGGCGGCGGCGCAGCCGAGCAGAGAACTGGAAGGCGCCGAGCACGGCGTAGCCGACGGCGGCCACGATGTGCACGACCAGTGGGATCGGGGACGCAGCGAACCGCGTGTCGGTGGGCAGGACCTCGGGTCCGCCGAGCACCTCGACGAGTCGTCCGGTGCCGCCCAGGACCGGGATGACGGCGAGCGCCAGCAGGCCGGGCACCACCCACCAGCCTGCCCAACGCCGCCCCCTGCCCGGCACCGGTGCGGAAGCGGCGCCGGACGGGAGCCGTGCTCGGTCGAGGGCACGACGTTCACACGACACCTGCGTTGCTGGGTGCCGGGGTGCCGACGGCCGTCGGCTGGCCCGCGGCGTCGGCCCGGGCGACCCGCCACAGCGAGTAGCCCAGGGCGATCATGGCGATGCCGTTGGGGAAGGCCAGGAGGCGGTAGACGGAGTCGGGCGTCAGTGCGAGGGCGGCGGTAGCGAGGCCGGCGACGGCGAGCAGGGCCGAGGCCCACCGGGGTAGGACGCGGGCGCGGTACAGCGCGATGCCGAAGAGGAGGCCGCCGACCAGGTAGGCGAACCCGAGGACCTTGAGTACCGGACCGAACGCCCCGATGTCGCCCTCGACAGTGCCGCGGGCGGTGTTGGCGACGATGGCGTCGTTGACGAAACCGGTGCTGGAGGAAGCCACCTCGGGCAGCACGTAGGCGGCGGTGAAGGCGACGCACATGATGCCGAGGTAGCCGACCGCGAACACGACGTAGCCGATGAGCCCCAGAAGTCCGTGCTTGCGGATCTGGTGCAGGTACATGCCGGTGATGCCGGCCAGGGCGAGTGCGGCCATCCGACCTTGAACGTGTCGCGGATGCCCATCTCGGTGGTCTGGATCGTGATGGCGTTCAGCTGCGGGTGGTTGATCTGGACGCCGATGAAGATGGCTCCGGCTCCGGCGGCGGCGAGGCCGGCCCACCGGGTCAAGAGGTTCGCGGTGACGGTCATGTCTGATCCCTTTCGGGTTGGTCCGCAGCCGGTGCTGCGGGGATACCCGAAACCTAGGAAGCGGCGGGGGGTCGCGGCGTCCCCACTTGATGTGACTGACGATGTGACAGGGAGCCCACCTGAGGCCCGACCTGCGGCGGCGGGCTAGATGAGTCCCCGCTCGTGCGCCCTGCGTACCGCGGCGGCGCGTGACGTCACGTCGAGCTTGGTGAAGATCCGTTTGGTGTGGGTGCGCAGCGTGTTCAAGGAGACGTAGAGCTGGGCGGCGATCTGCGGGCCGGTCAGCTCGGAGTCCAGGAGCCGGAGGACTTCGATCTCGCGCCGGCTCAGCGGGTCAGCCAGCGCCCCGCTGCTGAAGCCCTGGGTCCTCGCCCGCCGCGCCCGTGCGCTCGAGCAGCCGTCGGGCCCACGCGCGGAAACGCTCCTTGCTCACCTCCTCGTCGGCCCCGCTCGCTCTGCGCCTCCCAGCCGGGCGGCGTCGTGCAGCAGGTCCAGCATCGGAGCGCCCTCGTCCAGGTAGAGCCGGACGTGGCTCTCGGGCTCCGGAGCGGCGCGCAGAGCCTCGCTCAGGACCCTCAGCGCCATGTCGCCGTCGCCACCGGCATGGTGGGCCAAGGCCTGCATCAACCGGATCTCCAGCAGGCTGCCGTCGCGCTGGGCGGAGTCGGCGGACGTCGTACAACCGGTCGAGGAGCCTGAGGGCGCGCGTCAGTGCCGGGGGCGCGGGCCGGTCGGTCGGAGTCCTTGCCGGCGCGATCCTGGGCCAGCAGCAGCCGCACCAGCGTCAGGTGCTCGTACTCGTGCAGGTACTCGGGATCATCATCGACGCCCGGCCCGAGCTCCCGAGCCCAGGTCGCCGCCGCCCTCCAGGTCACCCGCGGCGATCTCGAGACGGACCTTCATCGCCGCGATGGGACGGACGTCGGGATAGAACCCGTGGCGGTACAGCGACGCTGCCTCCTCCAGCAGCTGCGCCGCTGCCTCGTGATCGCCGCGGGCGGCGCGCACCTGCGCCATTGCCATGGGCCACCGGTGGCGGTTCTCGGTGATCGAGCCTCGCTCGGCCAGGATCCGCGCCGTCTCCAGATGGGTCTCGGCACTGGTGAGGTCGTCGAGCTCGCGGTCGAGCTCGGCCAGGCCGACGTGCAGGTCGGCGGTCGCCCGTGGGAACGGCTCACCGTTCCCGGTGGCGGTCTCGATCGCCCTGCTCGTACAGGCTGCGGGCGCGGCCGGGTCGCCCGGCGGCCACCCACATGTCGGCAAGGTTCACGGTGGCGTCCAGCTCGTCGACCAGGTTTCCGGCGGCGTGCAGGCTGCGCACGGCCTGGGCGAACGTGTCGAGTGCCTCGGCGACGTCACCGGCCGCCCACGCGGCCAGGCCTAGGAACCCACCTGCTCCACCTCGCACGAGGTGGTCCTCGGGACCCGCCAGCCCGATCGCTTCTCGAGCGTGACGGACCGTTCCGGCGACCTCCCCACGGGCCTGGGCGAGGGAGGCGCGATAGACCAGTATCGTGGCCGGTGCAGTACGCAGATCGTCGGTGTCCGCCCATGTCGCCGCCACTTCCGGGTCATGGGTGCCCGCCACGAGTGCCGCGTCGGCGTCGTCGAGGCGAGCCTCCAGCCCGTTGAGGTCGCCGGTCATCATGTGTGACCAGCCGGCCACGATGTTCAGCACTGGCCTCGGGCGGATGACTGACGTCCGGCAACGCGCGAATCCATGCGAGCAGCTGGCTGTCCTGTCGCGAGCGACGGACCTCGGGAAGGGCCTCCTCCACCAGGAAGGCTGCCCTCGGGAAGTCCTTGGCGACGAGTGCATGCCGGATGGCATCAGTGACGAGACCTCGCTCGGCGTACCAGTCGCTGGCCCGCCGGTGCAGCTGTGGGACCAGGTCGGGGTCTTCGCTGAGCAGCCGGGCGTGCAGTACGTCGGCGAAGAGGTGGTGGTAGCGGTACCAGGTGCGCTCGGAGTCCAACGGGACCAGGAACAGGTTCTCCCGCTCCAGGCCGGCCAGCATCGCGGCGCCACCGGGCTGCCCAGTGACCGCCTCGCACAGGGGGCCGGTGAGCCGATCGAGGAGCGAGGTCCGCAGCAGGAAGTCGCGGACCGTGGCGGGTTGTCGGGTCAGGACCTCGTCGGCCAGGTAGTCGATGACGAACCGGTTGCTGCCGGTGAACGCCTCGATGAAGTCTGTGACCTCACTTCTGGTATCCATCGCACGCACCGAGAGTGCCGCGAGCTGCAGACCGGCGATCCAGCCCTCCGTACGTCCTTCGAGAGCGGCGACGTCCGCAGTGTCGAGATCCAGGCGCATTGCCTCGTTGAGGAACTGCTGCGCCTCACCGGAGGTGAAGCGCAGGTCGGCGCCGCGCACTTCGACCAGCTGCCCGCGGCTGCGCAACCGCGAAAGGGCAAAGGGCGGATCGGCGCGTGTAGCCATCATCAGGCGCAATTGGTCGGGAAGGTGGTCGAGGAGGAAGGAGATGGCCTCGTGCGCCTCCGGTGCGGTGATGAGGTGGTAGTCATCGAGGACCAGCACCCAATGTGTGCCGGGTGCATGTTCTCCGGCAATGGCGACCGCGTTGATCACTGAGGTCATTGCTGCGGTTGGGTCCCCCGGCAGGTGCTCCAGGACAGCCGCCGACTCCAGGTCGACGCCGGCGCCTGCAAGGGCGGCCACCAGATGACTAAGTAGCCGCCCCAGGTCGTTGTCCGCCTCATCCAGGGACAACCATGCGGCCCGCGCCTGCGAGTCGCGCTCTGCCAGGTGGCCGACCCAGTCGCTGAGCACGGTGGTCTTCCCGAAGCCCGCGGGCGCCGACACGAGCGTCAGCCGCTGCCCCGGGTCGAGAGTGGTGTCGAGCCGCTCTCGAAGTCTGGTACGCGCGACGGCCTGGGAGCGCAGAGCCGGCGCGAACAACTTCGTGGCGAGCACCGCAGTCGGCACTCAGGCATCATAGGAGCCGGGCCGACCAATCTTCGTCTTCTAGGCTCGACCGCATCGCCCCGAAGCCTTGAGAGGCGCGATTCGAACCTGAAGGCGTTCGCCTACCTCGAGGACCCCCGACCTAGCGACGACGAAGAGATTCCAACTTTCCATCGAAGCCGTTTCCATGAGGTGCTGCTAGACAACGGGACTGCGAGACGGTCGATCTGAGTGTCGGAGTGCCTCACGCCCACTCCGTTGCAGCATTCACCAGGATTTGCGGTCGATCCCGTCCCCATGATTGTCGGCTGCCCTGAAGCGGAGGCAGAGGTTAGATGGCAGACCCCGGACGATGTAGGACGCTTCAAAAACCGACCTCTGGGTCGTTGGCCGAGAGGTCAACCTCACATTCGCCCAAAAGCGTCTAAGCTCGCGGCAAACGAGGGCGGCACCGCTGACATCGTGCTGACATCGATGCCAAGAAACATCAGAGGCCCTTACCGGATGACTCCGGAAAGGGCCTCTGAGCTGCGGTTTTGCATTTGTAGCGGGGGCAGGATTTGAACCTGCGACCTCTGGGTTATGAGCCCAGCGAGCTACCGAGCTGCTCCACCCCGCGTCGGTGATTGCTAGCCTACGCGACGACGCGGGTGCACTCAAAATCGCCTCCAGCAGCCGTATGGGGTCAGGCTCTGCCGCTGACCATGAAGCCCGGCACGGCCTGGCGAGGAGCCGCGGCGGCGAACTCCTGGAAGCTCAGCGAGCGGACGCTCCGCCCGCGTCCGCTAACCGCCCGAGCCCCCCGACTTCGACGCCTTCGCCGAGGGCGACTCTGAGGATGAGGACGAGGATGACGATGAGGGCGCGGCTGGCTCCTTCGTAGCCTGGTCGGCCTGCTTCAGGGCCTGCTCGACCAACGCCTGCGCCTCCTTCTGCGCCTTGTCGTAGGCGCCCAGGTCACCCTTCTTGAGGGCCTTCTGGGCGTCGCTGAACTTCGCCGACGCCTGCTCCAGCAGCGAACGGACGTCGCCGGGGATGGTGGGCCCGCCGTTCTGCGAGCCGGCGTCCGCACCACCCGACGTCGACGTCGACGCACCCAGGACGTCGTCGACGGCTGCGGTCAGCGTCGTCCCGATGCCGACCTCGTCGCCGAAGGTGGCCAGCACGTAGCGCAGCTGCGGATAGGTCCCCTCGCCCGACTTGCGTTGCGTGTAGAGCGGTTGGACGTAGAGCAGCCCGTCACCCACCGGGAGCGTCAGCAGGTTCCCGTAGAGCACCTCGGCGTTGCTGCGCCGGAAGGGCAGCACCTTGTTCTGGATCTGGTCGCTCGTGGTGAACGAGTTCGCGATCTGCGAGGGCCCAGGTACCTGCGTGTTGCTGGGCAGCCGCAGGATGCGGATCGTGCCGTAGTCCGAGCGTGACGCGTCCGAGTCGACCGAGATGAACGAGGCAAGGTTCTGCCGCTTCTGTGGCACGAAGACGCTGGTCAGCGAGAAGACCGGGGTGGCCCCGCCCGCCGGGGTGCGCACCGAGAGCCGGTACGGCGGCTGCTTGTTGGTCTTGATCTCCGGGTCCTCGGGGACCTTCCACTGGTCGTCGCCGGCGTAGAACGTCTTGGCGTCGGTGACGTGGTAGGCCGCGAGCATGTTCCGCTGCACCTTGAACAGGTCCTCGGGATAGCGCAGGTGCTGCAACAGGTCGTCGGGGATGTCCGACTGCGGCTTGACGACCCCGGGGAACGCGCCCTCCCAGGCCTGGAGGATCGGGTCCGGCTTCTGGTCCGCGGCCTTCCACTCGTAGAGCTTGACCGAGCCGTCATAGGCGTCGACGACGGCCTTCACCGAGTTGCGCATGTAGTTGATCTCGTCGGTGGGCAGCGTCGCGTACGTCGTGTTCGGCTGCAGGGAGTCAGACGTCATCGAGCGCAACGAGTCCTTCTGGCTGTTCGGGTAGCTGTCCGTCGTGGTGTAGCCGTCGAGGATCCACTTGACGCGACCACCCACCACAGCCGGGTAGGAGTCGCCGTCGACGGTCAGCCAGGGCGCCACCTTCTGCACCCGCTCGCGCGGGGTCCGGTCGTAGAGGATCTTCGAGTTCGCGTTGACGCGGCTCGAGAGCACGATGTTCGGCTCGCTGAACTTCACGGCGTACAGCAGCTTGTTGAACAGGCTGCCGACCGGGACACCTCCGAGGCCCTCGTAGGAGTTCGTCTCGGCGCCACGCGTGCTGCCCGCCGGCAGATCGAGCTCGACCGGGCGACCGTTGGGGTCCTTGCCCACCAGGGAGTAGGTGGGGCTCTTCTCGCCGAAGTAGATCCGAGGCTGGTAGCCGTTCGGGGTCATCTTGCTCAGCTCGCCCGTCGGCGGCAGGTTGTTCTCCGCCCACACCGGGACGCCGTTGTTGAGGTTCGGCACCGGCTTCTGCTGCTTGTCGCTCTGGTTGCCGTAGGCGGCGATCACGCCGTAGCCGTGCGTGTAGACGGTGTGCTCGTTGGCCCAGTTGCGCTGGCTGTCCGGCAGACCCGTCTGGTCGAGCTCGCGCACCGCGATCACCACGTCACGGTTGCGTCCCGCGATCTGGTAGCGGTCGACGTCGAGCACGCGCGGCACGCTGTAGTAGCCGCGCACCTGCTGCAGCTGCTCGAAGGCGTCGGAGACGAGCATCGGGTCGAGCAGCCGGACACCGGGGATGGACTCGGCGTCGGCGCGCAGCTTGTCCTTGCTCAGCGTCAGCTTGGCGTTGTACTTGCTGACCTCGGTCCTGTCGATGCCGAACGCCTTGCGCGTGGCGTCGATGTTGCGCGAGATGTAGGAGCTCTCCTTGTCCGGCTCGGACGGCTTGACCTGGAACTGCTGGACGATGCCCGGCCAGATCACGCCGAGCAGGATGGAGGAGAGCACCAGCAGCGCGAGGCCGACCGAGGGCAGCATCCAGGTGCGGCGGAACACGTTGGCGAAGAAGAGGATCGCGCAGATCACCGCGATCGCGGTGAGGATCGCCTTGGCCGGAAGCACCGCCTGCTTGTCGGTGAAGCCGATGCCGGTGAACAGCCCGCCGCTGTCGCTGGTCAGGTTGTAGCGGTCGAGCCAGAAGTCGACGGCCTTGATCAGCACGAAGAAGCCGGCGAGCACGGAGACCTGCACCTGGGCGGCGCCGGAGAGCCGGTCCTGCTTGGCCTGCAGCCGGATGCCGCCGAAGAGGTAGTGCACCACCGTCGCCGCGATCAGGCTCAGGATGGTGAGCGCCATGCCGAAGTCGACGAGGTAGTGGAACCACGGCAGGTCGAAGATGTAGAAGCCGACGTCCTTCTTGAAGTAGGCGTCCGTGGTGCCGAACGGTTCGCTGTTCCGCCAGAGGAGGAACTGCCGCCACTGCCCCGCACCCGAGCCGCCGGCGAACAGGCCGAGGACCAGGGCCACGCCGAGCAGCAGCCAGACGCGCAGTGGATCGACGACCTCGCGGTAGCGGTCGAGGTTGACCTGCTCCGCGGATGCCGGGCGGAACAGCGGCCGGAAGCGGTAGGCGAGGAACACGTTGACGCCCACCACCACCGCCATCAGCAGCCCGAAGACCAGGAACAGCAGCACCTTCGTGCCGAGCACCTTGGTGAACACGCCGGAGTAGCCGACGCTGCGGAACCACAACCGGTCGGTCCACACGCCGGTGAACACGGAGATCAGGAAGAACGCGATGACCAGCACGACGATCGTGCCGACGAGCGCGCGCGAACGCGGCGGCTGCCCCCCCGGTGGTACCCGCGGGGGTGGGGCCGGGGCCGCTTCGTCGAACAGCCCGCTCATCGTGTCCTAGCCGGTCTCATCAGGTCTCCGTCAGTTGTCGAGGGTGCTGCGCAGCAACTCTAGGAGGGCGGGCACCAGGTCAGGTGCCTCCATCACGGACAGCGCGTCGTCGTGCGAGCGCATCCGCAGCGCACAGTACGTCGAACCGTCGCGTGTCGCAGCCGCGACGATCCGCACCTCCTCGCGGTCCGGGTGCTCGGCGGCGTACGCCTCGGCCGCGGCGGGCTCCGGGGGGAGCTGCTCGTCGGCGGACGGCGGAAGCACGAGTCGCTCGACCACGGCGGCCGTCCCGAACACCTCGGCGGGCCACATGATGGTCGACAGCGTGGTCTCCAACGGCGTGTCGGGTGGGACGTCGTCCTGCTCGACCGGGGTCAGGGAGCCGGCGGACGCAGCGTCCAGCCCCATCGCCGCCGCGAGCGCGGGTTCGCGCGCGAGCAGGTCGGAGGTGGGGACCAGCGCGTAGAGGCGGGCCGGCTGGTCCCAGCCCGCCTCCGCGGCGTGCGCCTCGATCTCGCGGACGGCGACCCGCAGCACGCCGTCGACCTCGGGGACAGGGACCGGTTCGGGTGACTGGCTCATCGGCACACCGGGAGGTCGGCTTTCGGATTCTTGGCGTAGGCCTTCAGCGACATCACGGCGCTGTGCATGGTGGGAGCCTTCACGAGCCTGATCCGGTCCTTGGTCACGTCGGCGTGCGCGGCGGAGTTGCAGTTGTCCGGGGGCACGAGGAAGACCTTGGCGCCCTCCTCGGTGGCGGCCACGATCTTCTGTTGAATGCCTCCAATGGGTCCAACGCGTCCACGCTCGTCGATGGTTCCCGTCCCGGCGATGTCGCTGCCCCCGGTGAGCGAGCCGGGCGTGAGGGTGTCGTAGACGCCGAGTGAGAAGATCAGCCCGGCACTGGGCCCGCCGATGTCGTCGCTGAGCCGCACACCGACCTCGAAGGGGAAGTCGTAGCCGGTGCCGATCTGGACCCCGACGACCGCCTTCTTCGCCTCGTCCTTCGACGCCTCGGCCTTCACCTGGACGGTCCGCTTCGCCTTGCCCCGTCGTACGACGAACGTGGAGGTACCACCGACGCCCCGACGCTGGATGGCTCGCGAGACCTGCTTCACCTCCCGGATCGGCAGACCGTTGACCCGGAGCAGCCGGTCGCGGGTGCGCAGCTTCCCGGATGCCGGCGACCCTTTCGTCACCGCGAGCACCTCGATCTGCAGCGGGAGGTGGTAGCCGAGCTCGGTGAGCGCGGCCGCGATCGCGGTGTCCTGCGAGCTGACCATCTCGACGTTGTTCTGCTGCTCGACGTCCTGCGCCGACTGGTCAGGTGGATAGATCACGTCGCGTGGGTACACCGCACGCCTGCTGTCGAACCAGGCCCTGACGACCTCGACGAGACCGACCTTGCGCGTCGGGTTGGTCACCGAGACCGTGGTGAGCCTGAGGTCCCCCGTCGTCGGATAGGTCCGCTTGCCCCGCACGTCGATGATCGAGCGGTTGTCGCTCTTGCCCAGCACGTTGATCGTCGGGCCGGGTGCCATCGTCACGTAGGGCACGGGGAGCACGACGGCCACCGCGACCAGCACCACCAGCAGCGCGCCGACCAGGACGGTGGCCAGGGTGCGGCGGGACATGGCCTCACTGTCTCACCCGCGAGCGGCTAGGAGGCCCGGCGGGTGCCGTCCGCGTCCGGGCGACGCGAGGGACGCACCGCGATACCCGTGCTGCGATCGCGGACCACGGGAGGCCGGGCCCGGCCGGTAGCCGGGTGCTCGCGCGCGATCGCCTGGGCGAACCGCTCGTAGGCCGCCTCCGAGCGGTCGGTCTCCTCGCGGCGCGGCCGGCCCACCCACGCGGCCCACGCCATCATGATCACGAGCACCACGCCCGCCGGGGCCAGCCACACCAGAATCTCCACAGGGGCAGCCTAGGAAGCGCGGACGCGGGCATCGGTGAGGCTCGCCCAACGATCAGGGCGTGCCGACCCACTCGTCGCTGCCGTCGGTGAACAGCTGGTGCTTCCAGATCGGCACCGTGGCCTTCAGCTCGTCGATCAGCGCCCGGGTCGCGTCGAAGGCCTCGCCGCGGTGCACGGCGGCGGTCGCGACCACCACCGCGAGGTCGCCGATGCGCAGCTCCCCCACCCGGTGCACCGCCGCGACCGCGAGCACGTCGTGCCGGGAGGCGACGCCCTCCACCACCTCGCGCAGGCGGTCCAGAGCGCTCGGGTGGGCGGAGTACTCCAGGCCCCTGACCCCGTGGTCGTGGTCGTGGTCGCGGACGGCGCCGACGAAGACATCGACGCCGCCGGCCCGGCGGTCGTTCACTGCAGCGAGCAGCTCGGCCACGTCGAGCGGCGTCTCGCGCAGGTCGACCAGGCGTACGACGGCCGGGTCGCCCGGCGACCCGGAGGGGGGCGTGGAAGTCACAGGGCGAGGGTAGAGCAGGGTCACCCGCCGTTGAGGGGGGCGAGTAGTTTGGCCTCATGACCGACGACCCCGGCGACAGCCCGGACGACGCGCAGAACAACCCGTTCAAGGGGACGCCGTTCGAGCAGATCTTCAACGCCTTCGGTGGCGCTCTCGGGGGGGCGGGCGGACCCGGTGGTGCGGGCGGGGCGGCCGGGATGCCCGACCTGTCGCAGCTGATGAGCCAGATGCAGGCGATGATGTCGCCGCACGAGGGCTCGGTGAACTGGAATCTCGCCAAGGACGTCGCCCGGCAGGCCGTCGCGCAGGAGCCCGACCCCTCCCCCACCGACCGTCAGCGGGGCGAGGTGGCCGACGCGCTGCGGCTCGCCGACCACTGGCTCGACTCCGCCACCGAGCTCCCCTCCGGGGTCCGGACGGCCGCGGCCTGGAGCCGCGCCGAATGGGTCGAGCAGACGATGCCGGTGTGGCAGCGGCTGGTGGAGCCGGTCGCCGAGCACGTGGTCTCCGCGATGGGCAAGGCCCTTCCCCCGGAGGCGCAGGCGATGGCCGGCCCGCTGCTCGGCCTCCTGGGCCAGGCCGGTGGGGCGATGTTCGGAAGCCAGGTCGGCCAGGCCGTCGGCGGCCTCGCCGGGGAGGTGCTCACCGCCTCCGACGTGGGGCTGCCGCTCGGCCCCGAGGGGACGGGCGCGCTGGTGCCGACCAACGTGGCGGCCTTCGCCGACGGGCTGGACGTGTCCGCGGAGGACGTACTGCTCTACCTCGCGTTGCGCGAGGCCGCCCACCAGCGGCTGTTCTCACACGTGCCGTGGTTGCGAGGCCACCTGCTCGCCGCGGTGGAGGACTACGGCCGCGGCACCACCATCGATGTGTCCCGCATCGAGTCGTCGATGCGCGAGATCGACCCGACCAACCCAGAGGCCATCCAGCAGGCGCTGGAGGGCGGGCTCTTCGAGCCGGAGAAGACCCCGGCCCAGCAAGCGGCGCTGACCCGTCTCGAGACGGTGCTGGCGCTCGTCGAGGGCTGGGTCGACGAGGTCGTGGGGCAGGCCACCGACACCCGGATGCCCGAGGCCTCGAAGCTGCAGGAGGCGGTGCGCCGCCGCCGGGCCGCCGGTGGTCCGGCGGAGCAGACCTTCGCTGCGCTCGTGGGGCTGGAGCTGCGGCCGCGTCGGCTGCGCGACGCGTCCGCGCTGTGGGGCTCGCTGCGCTCCCGCAAGGGCCACGAGGCTCGCGACGCCGTGTGGGCGCACCCCGACCTGCTGCCCACCGCCGCCGACCTCGACGACCCGCTCGGCTTCCAGGAGGGTTCGGTACCGGTCTCCGAGGCACTCACCGACGCGGAGTTCGACGCCGCCCTCGCGGACCTGCTCGACAACGAGGACGGCTCACCGGGCCCCGACGCCCCCACTCCGTGACCAGACTGCACGACGATGCGCTGGCCGGACTTCGCGCCTGGTCCGCGCCCGACCCCGGGCAGGAGCGCCTGCGGCTCAGGTACGTCGCACACCTGGAGGCCCACGCCGACGCGACCGTGCGGGGCTGCTACCCCGGCCACCTGACGGCCGGTGCCCTGGTGCTCTCGGCCGACCACGCGCAGGTGCTGCTGACGCTGCACGCCAAGGCGCGCCGCTGGTTCCACCTCGGCGGGCACTGCGAGCCGGGCGACACCACGCTCGCCGGCGCCGCCCGGCGTGAGGCGGTCGAGGAGTCCGGGCTCGACGGGCTGGTGCTCGACCCGGATCCGCTGCACCTCGACGAGCACGCGGTGGCCTTCTGCGGACCCCACGGCCAGGTCAGCCACCTCGACGTCCGCTTCCTCGCCGTGGCGCCGCCGGGGGCGGTGCCACGCGTCAGCGAGGAGTCGATCGACGTGCGCTGGTGGCCGGTGGGCGACCTGCCCACCGACGACCCGGACATGGCGAGGATGGTCGAGCTCGCACTCCGGCGGGCTCAGCCGTCGTCGGCGGCCATCTGAGCGGCGCCCTCCTCGGAGCAGTCCGGCGGGTCGGCCTCGATGCCGAGCTGCGAGGCGGCCGCCACTCCCTCCAGGAACCCCTTGGCCCGCTCGGCGCGGGGGTAGCGGTCCACCCAGCCCCAGAACTCGGGCGTGTGGCCGGTCTCGATCAGATGGGCGAGCTCGTGCACCAGCACGTAGTCGATCACCCACGACGGCATGCCCTGCAGCCGCGTCGACAGCCGGATGGAGCGGTCGCTGGGCGTGCAGCTTCCCCAGCGGCTGTTCTGGTTGTCGACCCAGCGCACGGTCGCGGGCACCGCCTGGCCGTCGAGGTGGCGCTCGTTGAGACCGGCGGCGCGTTTGGCGAGGGCGGCGTCGCTCGGCCGGCGGCGCCGCTCCGACCTCTCGATCCGGGCCAGCATCGTCGCCACCCACTCCCTCTCCTCGGCCCGGCTGAACCGGGCGGGGAGCAGCACCACGACCTTGTCGTCCTCGCGGTAGGCCGCGACGGTCCGGCGGCGCCTGCGGGAGCGACGCACCTCGACGACCGGCGCCTCAGCCGAGGCGTCGCGGGGCGAGGACCGGGCTGCGGACATGTGACGGAGGCTACCCGTTGGCCCACCCCAGCAGGCGGTCCACCGGCCAGCTGTTGACGACGCGGTCGAGCGGGACGCCGAGCCGCTGCGCCCGCTCGGCGCCGTAGGCCAGGAAGTCGAGCTGGCCGGGCGCGTGCGCGTCGCTGTCGATGCTGAACAGGCAGCCGGCCTCCAGGGCCGCGGCCACCAGGTCGTCGGGCGGGTCGCAGCGCTCCGGGCGGGAGTTGATCTCGACCGCCACCTCGTGCTCGGCGCAGGCGTCGAACACGGCCTCCGCGTCGAAGCTGCTCTGCGCGCGCGTGCCGCGGCCGCCGGTGACCAGCCTGCCCGTGCAGTGACCGAGCACGTTGGTCTCCGGGTGCCCGGCGGCGGCGACCATGCGCCGGGTCATCGCCGCCGCGTCCATCTTCAGCTTCGAGTGCACCGAGGCGACGACCACGTCGAGGCGGCCCAGCATCTCGTCGGTCTGGTCGAGCGAGCCGTCGTCGAGGATGTCGACCTCGATGCCGGCGAGCAGCCGGAAGCCGCTCTCCCCGGATCCGAGGTGCCCGTCGAGGGCCGCCACCACCTCGAGCTGCTGGCCCAGGCGCGCCGCGGTCAGCCCGTTGGCGACCGTGAGCCGCGGAGAGTGGTCGGTCAGCACGAGGTACTCGTGGCCCAGCTCAAGGGCGGTCACCGCCATCTCCTCGATCGGGGACCCGCCGTCCGACCAGTCGGAGTGACAGTGCAGGTCGCCGCGGAGCGCGGCTCGGTGCTCGTCGCCGCCCGCGACCAGCGGTCCGGCGCCCCGCTCCAGCTCGATCAGGTACGCCGGGGTGTCGCCCCCGACGCACTCGGAGATCACGCCGGCCGTCTTGGCGCCGATGCCGGGCAGCTCGCGCAGCGTGCCGGCGGCCGCGCGCTCGCGCACCTCGTCGGGGTCGAGCTCGAGCAGCGTGGTCGCGGCGCCGCGGTAGGCCTTGATCCGGTAGCTGTCGGCGAGGCGGCGTTCGAGCAGGAAGGCGATCCGCCGCAGCGCCGCCACCGGGTCGGCGCCGCCCGGCGCCCCGGACGGGTTTGCATGCTGAGACGTCATGTGCCGCTGCGACCCCTTCGTCCAGGTTGTCGTCTCATTATCGTCCCCAGCTCGCCAACGATTTTCGTCCACACCGTGTGCATGGGCGTTCCTGCTGGTCAGCGGCGCCCAGGCGACCTGCCCGGGCGTGTCACCCACAGGCTTGTCCACGGCTTCCCACAGGTGGGTCCACAGGGTGTCCGGCCCGGTCCACAATTCGTCCACAGAGTTATCCACAGAGGTGGAGAAGTCTCCGTTGACCGGCCTCCGCACCGCACCTAGGTTGGTCCGCAGATGAGGCCCTCGGCCGAGTCGGTGCGGCGCTCGCAAGGGGAAGGCAAGCGACGCATCGGTGAGGCCGAGGGCCTCTATCGCTACCGGCCAGCGCCTGCCCAGCGCCTGCCCAGCGCCTGCCCAGCGCCTGCCCAGCGTCGGCTCAGCGCCTGCTCAGCGCCCCGTGAACACCGGGGCGCGCTTCTCCCGGGCGGCCCGGACGCCCTCCTGCAGGTCCTCGGTCGCCAGCGTCACCGGTTGGGCGAGCGCCTCCCACTGCAGCGCATCCTCGAAGTCGCCGTGGCCGCCGCGCAGCGCGACGGTGGTCAGCCGGGTCGCGACCGGGGCGTTGGCCGCGATGCCCGACGCGGTCTCCAGGACCGCATCCAGGAAGCCCTCCGCGGGCAGCACCCGCGAGACGAGCCCCATCCGCAGCGCCTCGTCGTCTTGGACCGTGCGCCCCGTCAGCAGCAGGTCGCGGGCGTGCGCCTCACCGACGACGTGGGGCAGCAGGTAGGTCGCCGCCATACCCGCGTGCATGCCGAGCCGCACGAAGGGGGCTCCGAGGCGGGCTCCCTGCACGGCGTACCGCAGGTCGCACGCCAGCGCCAGGCACAGTCCCGCCCCGATCGCCGGACCGTTGATGGCGGCGAGGGTCGGCACCTCGAGCCGGCGCAGCGAGAGCCACGACCGGTAGAACGGCATCATCCGCTCCCGCAGCTCGGGGACGGTGGCGTCGGGCTCGCTCGCGATCCAGCCGGTGTTGCCCCCCGAGCAGAAGGCGGTGCCCGCACCGGTCACCACCACCGCCCGCAGCTCACGGTCGGCGACCAGGTGGTCGATGGCCCTGACCCAGGAGGCGGTCATCTCATCCGACATCGCGTTGCGACGCTCCGGCTGGTCGAGGTGGATCACGGCCACGCCGTCGTCGCGGCGGTCCAGCCGCAGCTGGGTGAGCTCGGGGAGGGCAGTCATGGCGGGGAGACTACCGAGGGACGGCCCCGGCCGTGCCCCAGGTGAGCGCGGTGAGAGATCTCTCGCGGCGCCCGGGGACGGTCCGGCCCAAAAGCCGTGAAGCCGTACGACCCGGGCAGTCGCTGAGCGTGAAACGGGCTCCGTCACGCCTGCGCCTGCATGCAACCGCCCCACGGCTGCCGTAGGGTTCGAGGCGGTCGCAGACGAGCGGCCCCCGGCGGGGCTCCCCCGAGCTCACCGCCGACGACCAGAACACAACAGCAAGGAGGCCGTCATGGCGGAGACCTGGAGCGGCGAGTTCTACTGCGTGAAGTGCAAGGAGAAGCGACAGGCGGACGGCGAGGTCAAGGTCAACGACAAGGGCACCCGCATGGCCAAGGCCGTGTGCCCGGTCTGCAGCACGAACCTGAACCGCATCCTCGGCAAGGCCTGAGCACCCCTTCCAGACCCTCGACGCGGGGCCGCCCCTCGGGGTGGCCCCGCGTCGTGCTGTGGATGACCGTTCGCGGGCCGCGCCGTCGACGGGCAGGCTGGCCGCATGCGCCCGCTGCTCCGTCCCGGTACCCACGTGCTGCGGCGCGGCGGTGGCGAGCTGCAGGTCGGACTCGACCCGGCGACGGCGCTGGTGCTGCCGGACGCGGCACCGGTCACGGACACCCTGCGCCTGCTGGCTACGGCCGCAGCGGTCGAGGCCTACGACGCCTGCGAGGCCACCGGCACCCTCGACCTGCTCTCCCGACACGACCAGCTGGTCGACGAGCGGGACCTGGCCCCGCTGCTGGGCGACGCCGACCTGGCGCCGACCACCACTGCCGCGCTCGCCCGGGCGGCCGGACCGGACGCCCCACGGGTCCGGTCGGCGCGGCGGCGCGTGCGCACCGCGACGCGCACCTTCGGCCACCCTGTTCCCGATGACCTGCGTGCGAGCTTCCTCGCCCTGACCGCCGCGGCCGGGCTGCGCGAAGCCGGCACCCGCAGCACCACCCCACCGGGCTGCGGCGTGCTGCTCGGAGTAGGTGAGCCCCATCGCGAGCTGGTCGACGGCTGGACCCGAGCCGGCACGCCGCACCTGCTGGTCCGGCTGACCGAGGGCCGGGCGGTGCTCGGGCCCTTCGTGGTTCCCGGCACCACCGCCTGCCTCCGCTGCCTGGACGCGCACTGCGCCGACGCCGACCCGGCCTGGCCGCTGCTGGTCCGGCAGTACGCCACGGCCAGTGCCCGCGAGCGGCCCGACGGCGCCCCCGAGCCGGTGGACCCACTGCTCACGGCGCTGGCCCTGGCCTGGGCGGCCCGCGACCTCGCGTCGTACGTCGACGGGCAGCGGCCCTCCACCTGGTCCGCGACCGTCACCGTGCACCCGGGGCTGAGCCGGCTGGAGACCCGCTCGTGGCTGCGCCACCCCGCCTGCGGCTGCAGCTGGGACTGGGGAGACCCTTGACACCGGCCTCATACCTGTCAAGTCAGCCGATCGTCGGTCACAATGGGCCCCATGCCCACCCCTGGCGAGCGCACGCCTCGCGCGAGCGAGCTTCCCCGCAAGGCCGTCGCGCGCACCGCCAGGCTGGCCGCGCTCCCGCTCGGGTTCGCGGGCCGCAGCGCGGTCGGCATGGGCCGCCGCCTCGGCGGCGCCAACGCCGAGGCCGTGATGAGCGAGGTGCAGCAGCGCACCGCCGAGCAGCTCTTCCGCACCCTGGGCGAGCTCAAGGGCGGTGCGATGAAGATGGGCCAGGCACTCTCGATCCTCGAGTCCGCGCTTCCCGAGGAGATCGCGGCGCCGTACCGCGAGCAGCTCACCCGGCTGCAGGACTCCGCACCACCGATGTCGGCCATGACCGTGCACCACGTGCTGGCCAGCGAGCTGGGCACCAAGTGGCGCGCCAAGCTCGTCGAGTTCGACGACGACCCGGCCGCCTCCGCCTCGATCGGGCAGGTGCACCGCGGACGCTGGGCCGACGGGCGTGAGGTGGCGGTCAAGGTGCAGTATCCGGGCGCCGGCGACGCGCTGCTCTCCGACCTGCGCCAGATCAGCCGGGTCGCCCGCACCTTCGGCGGCATGGTTCCGGGCATCGACATCAAGCCGCTGATCGCCGAGCTGCAGGCACGCGTGGCCGAGGAGCTCGACTATCGCCTCGAGGCGGAGGCGCAGCGTGCCTTCGCCGCGGAGTTCCGCGAGGACCCCGACTTCCTGGTCCCCGATGTCGTGGACCACTCCGACAAGGTGCTGGTCAGCGAGTGGATCGACACGAAGTCCTCACTGGCCCGGCTGATCGCGGAGGGCAGCCAGGAGGAGCGCAACCACTACGGCGAGCTCTACGTCCGGTTCCTGTTCGAGGGACCGGAGCGGGTGGGCATGCTGCACGCCGACCCGCACCCCGGGAACTTCCGGATCCTGCCGACCGAGGACGGGTCGATGGGCGGCCTCGGCGTCGTCGACTACGGCGCGGTCGCCCGGCTCCCCGAGCGGAGCCTGCCGCGCAGCATCGGCTCGCTGATCCGCATCGCGATGTATGACAAGTACCAGGACGTGGTCGAGGGGCTGCGCGACGAAGGCTTCGTCAAGCCGCACATCACCATCGACCCCGACGAGCTGCGGGCCTATCTCAGCCCGTTCGTGGAGCCGGCCCGCCAGGACACGTTCGCGTTCTCCCGGGACTGGATGCGTGAGCAGTTCCAGCGGGTGCAGGATCCCCGTCAGCCGGGCTCGACGATCGCGCTCAAGCTCAACCTGCCACCGTCGTACCTGCTGATCCACCGGACCTGGGTGGGCAGCATCGGGGTGCTCTGCCAGCTCGGTGCCGAGCTGCCGTTCCGGGCGATGCTCGAAGCGGCGCTGCCCGGGTTCGCCGAGGCCTGAGCCGCGGCCGCTACCACCACGCGCTGTCGAGCTTGCTCTCGATCGCGCGCAGGTGCTCGCGCGAGCAGGTCTCGCAGAAGGTCTTGCTGCGTCCGTTCTCCACCGACGTCGTCCAGGTCAGCGGCAGCACGCCGTCCTCGCCGTCGGCGGGCGCCCGGCCACAGAAGTCGCACGTCGGTGCGGTCACGGCATCAGGGTAGCTCCGGCACCGACAGGACAGGACCCCGACGGTCGGGCGACCGTCGGGGTCCTGCGCTGCTGCTCCGCTCACAGCGAGCGAGCAAGGGCGAGCCGGGCCTGCTGGGCGGCCCGCTCGGCCCGGCGGGAGAGCCGTCGGGCCATCGTCAGCCGGTGGCCGCGACGTGTCCTTTGCGCCTCTCCCAGGCGCTCGGCCATCTGGGCCCGCGCCAGGTCTTCCTGCATCAAGTTCATCTTCCTGCTCCGGTTCGTGAGGACGTTCATGGTGGGTGGACTACTTCTCTCCGGTGGAGTGACGGGACGGACGGCGGTGGTCCCGGCCTCAGGCGGCGACCTCGCTCTTGCGAGGACGCCCGCGCGGACGCTTGCGGGGGATCACCACGCCGGCCTGGAACAGCTCGCCACCCCAGACACCCCACGGCTCGCGCCGTTCGAGCGCTCCGGCGAGACACTCGGTGCGGACCGGGCAACCCAGGCACAGGGCCTTGGCCACCTCGACGTCCTGGGGGGTCTCGGCGAAGAACAGCTCGGGGCTCTCGCGACGGCACGGCAGCTGCTCCTCGTCGACCTCGTACGCGACGGGCGCGTACGTGTCGAGGACGCTGATACTCATCTCTTGTCACCTCCTCGTGACGTGTCTCGGGTGCGTGTGCTTGGTGGGCGCTGCAGGAGAAACAGAAAGGCCGCGGATCCCGGGTGACGGGTTCCGCGGCCTGGAGGCTGCCGAGCTGATGAGGGTCTCATCTAGATCGGCGGACCACTCCAGGCGGAGGTACCCGCGAAGGCTCCCGTGAGGACGACGCACGTGTGGCCAGCGGCCGGGGTGCTGCCCGCGATGGACGCACCGTTGCTGATCACCCAGGGACGCAGCACGGCCACATCGGCGCGGCCGGGCACGGGCATGCCCAGATCGGCGAGCTGGCGGTAGGTCTCGATGGTGGTGGTCACTGCGGTCACCTCCTGGTGGTCGTGCGCCGGCGTTGTCAGGGCCGTAGGGCGCGGTCGTGGCGTGGTGAGAAGAAACGTACCGCCGGGTGCCGGTAAGCGGCAATCGATTTTCTGAGTATTTCCTGGGCGACTTCCCGCCACGTGCCGACGAGGCCTGACCATCGGGTCACTCGGACGCTTCTGCGGTCCCCCCGGCCACGAGCGCGAGCACCTCGTCGCCGTACTTGTCGAGCTTCGAGGGGCCGATGCCGTTGATGCGCAGCAAGGTGGTCGCATCCCCGGGCTTGACCTCGGCGATGGCCTGCAGCGTGAGATCGGTGAACACGACGTACGCCGGCACCTTCTCGGCCTCGGCGCGCGCCACCCGCCACTCGCGCAGCTGCTCGAACAGCTCCTCGTCGTACGACGCGGGGCAGTCCTCGCACCGCCCCACCTTGCGCTCGGGGGTCGAGCCGAGTGGCTTGCCGCACTCGCGGCAGTGGGCGACCCCCTTGCGCCGGCGACCGGAGCCGCGCTCGGTGACGCGGTCGGACGGGCTCTCGGGACGCAGCCCGGCCAGGAACCGGGAGGGCTTGCGGGACGCGCGGCCCCCGGGGTTGCGGGCCAGCGACCAGGAGATCGTCAGCTGTCGACGGGCCCGCGTCATGCCGACGTAGAGCAGCCGCCGCTCCTCCTCGACGGCCGCGGGCCCCTCGGCGTGCACGATCGGCATGGTGGCGTCGTGCATGCCGGCCAGGAAGACGACGTCCCACTCCAGCCCCTTGGCGGCGTGCAGCGTCGCGAGCGTCACCCCTTCGGCGACCGGCGCGTGCTGCTCGGCGGCCCGCCGGTCGAGCTCCTCGACGAAGCTGGTCAGCGTGGTGTCGGGCTGGGCGGCGCGCAGGTCCGTGGCCTGGGAGAGGATCGCCTGCAGCGACTCCCAGCGGTCCCGGACGTTGCCACGTCCGGTCGGGGCCTCCTCCGACCAGCCCATGCCCGACAGCACCGCCCGGGTCGCGGCGACGACGTCGTCCCCGTCGGCCTCCCCGCCGCGGGCGTTGCCGCGCAGCAGGGTGACCGCCTGCTTGACCTCGGCCCGCTCGAAGAACCGCGCGGCACCACGCAGGACGTAGGGCACGCCGCGCGCAGCCAGTGCCTCCTCGAAGGCCTCGGACTGGGCGTTGATCCGGAAGAGCACGGCGATCTCGCGGGCAGGCGTGCCGGCCCGCACCCGCTCGAGCACGTCGGCGGCGAGCTGCTCGGCCTCGGCGACCTCGTCGGCGTGCTCGGTGTAGTGCACGTCGGGGCCGGGCTGCTGCTGCGAGCGCAGCTGAACGCCGGCGCTGGGGGTGCCGTGAAGCAGCCGGTTGGCGGCGGTGACCACCTGCGGGGTGGAGCGGTAGTTGCGCACCAGCTCCACGGAGGTGGTGCCCTCGTGCTTGCGCGGGAAGTCGAGCAGGTAGGAGGCGTTGGCCCCGGCGAAGGAGTAGATCGTCTGCGCCGGGTCGCCCACGACGCAGAGGTCCTCGCGGCCCCCCAGCCACAGGTCGAGCAGCGCCGACTGGATCGGGCTCACGTCCTGGAACTCGTCGACCACGAAGTGCTTGTACTGGCGCCGCACCTGGGCGGCCACCCGCTCGTCCTCGGCCAGCAGCGCCGCCGCGCACAGCAGGACGTCCTCCATGTCCATGCGACCCTGCCCTCGCTTGAGGTCCTCGTAGGTCGCGAAGACCCGTGCCACCGTGTCGGGGTCGTGGCCGGTCACCGAGCGGCCCCGGGCCTCGGCGACCCGTGGGTAGTCGTCGGGTCGGACGTTGCTGACCTTGGCCCACTCCACCTCGCTGGCCAGGTCGCGCAGCGTGGCCTGGTCGGTGGCGAGCCGGTTGCGTCGTGCGGCGTTGCCGATCAGGCCCAGCTTGGACTCGGTGATCACGGGCAGCTCGCCGCCGTACACCTTGGGCCAGAAGAAGCGGGCCTGCCGCAGCGCGGCGGAGTGGAACGTGCGGGCCTGCACCCCGCCGGCGCCGAGATCGCGTAGCCGGGTGCGCATCTCACCGGCCGCCCGCGTGGTGAACGTGACCGCGAGCACCTCGGCAGGGTTGTAGACGCCGGTGGCGACGCCGTAGGCGATCCGGTGGGTGATCGCGCGGGTCTTCCCGGTGCCCGCGCCCGCCAGCACCCGGACCGGTCCCTGGAGCGCGAGCGCCACGTCGCGCTGCTCCGGATCGAGCGCCTCGAGCAGCTGGTCGGCACCGGGCATGAGTGGAACAAACTCCTCGGATCGGGTGTTGTGCGACGTACCCGGCGAGGTGCCGGACAGGCCGTCGCACCGGCTCGGATGCTGTCAGCGTAGACGCGAGGAAGGACACTCATGACCGCCCCTGTGGAGGACTCCCCCCGAGGAGCCGCGGTGACCATGTACTCCACCCAGTGGTGTGGCTACTGCCACCGGCTGCGCAGCCAGCTCGACCGCGAGGGCATCGCCTACGACGTGGTCGACATCGAGAAGGTCCCCGACGCCGCCGAGCTCGTCGAGCGCGTCAACCGCGGCAACCAGACCGTCCCCACCCTCGTCTACCTCGACGGCTCAGCGCAGACCAACCCCTCGGTCGCCGACGTCCGCGCCAAGCTCGCCACCCTCGACATCGTCGCCTGACCCTTCCCCGCCCTCCCGCTGAGGCGTCTCGTTCTGCGCCCGCCCACCCGCCGAGGCGTCTCGTTCTGCGCCCGCTCACCGGCTGAGGCGTCTCGTTCTGCGGCGATCCACGGTCCCGGACCACCGCGCCGGCCACTGTTGACGCAGAACAAGACGCCTCGGCGGGGTTGGCGGCGCAGAACGAGACGCCTCGGCGGGGTTGGCGGCGCAGAACGAGACGCCTCAGCGGGAGCGGGGGGTCACCAGGAGCCGGGGAGGGGGGCGCCGTACCAGGCCTCGACGAGGGAGCGGCTGATCGAGATGCCACCGGGTAGCACGAGGGTGCCGTCCTCGGCGCCGGCGCGCATCTCCTCACGGGTGAACCAGCGCGCGTCGCTGATCTCCTCCCCGTCCACGGTGATGTCGCTGGTCGTGGCCCGGGCGAAGAACCCCACCATCAGGCTCTGCGGGAACGGCCAGGGCTGGTTGCCGAAGTACGTCACGTCCGTGACCTGCACCCCGGTCTCCTCGGCCACCTCGCGGATCACCGCCTCCTCCAGGCTCTCGCCCGGGTCGACGAAGCCCGCCAGCGTCGAGTAGCGGCCCTCGGGCCACGACGGCTGGCGTCCCAGGAGGGCGCGCTCGCCGTCGGTGACCATCATGATCACCGCCGGGTCGCTGCGAGGGAACTGCTGGCGCCCGCACTGCTCGCAGACCAGCACGTGCCCGGCGACCGTGGACCGCAGCCGGCCTCCGCAGCGCGGGCAGAACCCGTGGGAGGCGTGCCACTCGGCCAGTGCGACAGCATGCACCATGAACCCGGCGTCCGGCTCGCGCGAGGCTCTGTACGACGGCCCGTAGCGAGGTCCACCTCCCCCCGGCCGTGCGCTCGTCGGTGCGCTCGTCGGTGTTCTCGTCGGGAGGCTCGGCGAGCAGCAGCGCGAAGTGCGCCGCGCCCTCACTGAGGCCCAGGAAGATCCGCACACCGGTCCCGGGCAGGTCCTCCCCGGTGCGCCACCGCACCGCGTCGCCCTCGTCCGTGACCGGGAACTGCGTCACCGCCATCGGCACGATCCGGCTCGTCGGGTCCGCCCACGTCTCAGCCAGCCAGGCCTCGTCGACGCGGCGCTCCCCCACCCGCTCGTGCGTGCGGGCGGACAGGGCGATGTCGGTCGACCGGGGGGCCGGGAAGTCGGGATGCTGCACGGCCCGACCCTACGATGACGGCCATGAGCACCCACATCGGCGCGGAGCCCGGCCAGGTCGCACCGCACGTCCTGATGCCCGGCGACCCGCTGCGAGCCCGCTGGATCGCGGAGACGTTCCTGCAGGACGCCGTGTGCTACTCCGAGGTGCGCGGAATGCTCGGCTACACGGGGACCTGGCACGGACAGCCGGTGTCGGTGCAGGGCTCCGGGATGGGCCTGCCGTCGCTGTCGATCTACGTCAACGAGCTGTTCCGTGAGTACGACGTGCGCACCGTCGTGCGGGTCGGCTCGTGCGGGGCGCTCACCGAGGCGCTGGCGCTGCGAGACCTGGTGATCGCCTCGGGCGCGTGCACCGACTCGTCGATGAACCGGATCCGGTTCGAGGGCCTCGACTACGCACCGGTCGCCGACTTCCACCTGCTGCGCGCGGCGTACGACGCGGCCCAGCGGCGCGGCGTCCCGGCCACGGTCGGACTGGTCCTCTCGGGTGACTCGTTCTACAGCCCCCGACCGGAGCTGACCACGCGGATGGCCGACTACGGGGTGCTGGCCGTCGAGATGGAGGCGAGCGCGCTCTACACGCTGGCTGCCCAGCACCGGGGTCGGGCGCTGGCGATCTGCACGGTCTCGGACCACATCGTGCGCGGGGAGGAGACCTCGGCGCACGAACGTCAGGAGACCTTCAGCGACATGGTCGAGATCGCCCTCGAGGCGATGCTCGGCGAGCAGGCCTGAGGATCAGCGACCGCACTGCCACCGGCACTGGGTGAAGTCCCAGTAGCAGGTGACCGCGTGGGCCCGCACGTGGTCGATGGCCACCGGCGCGGGCGGTGGCTCGACCGGGGTCGCCTGGGTGGGCAGGGTCGTCGTCGTCGTCGTCGGGACCTGAGCCGTCATGATCTCCTCCTCGGTCCACCATCCTCGCCGCCCGGAGCCGAGGACCACATGACACCCCCGGGTCATTCCGGATGGTCAGACGGGGCCGGGACCCGGAGCAGCTCCTCCAGCTGGGACCGTGACTCCAGGCCGCCCGGCTCGACCAGGTCGCCCGTGCGGACGTAGTAGAACGCGGCACGCACCCGCTCGACGGGAACCCCCGCGAGCTCGGCCCACGCCACGCGGTAGAGCGCCAGCTGGAGCGGGTCGGCGGTCTGCGCGCGGTTGGTCTTCCAGTCCACGACGAGGAACCCCTCACGACCGTCGACCTGCTCGGCGTACACCGCGTCGATGCGCCCCCGCACCACCTGGCCCGCCAGCACGAGCGCGAACGGCGGCTCGACCGCGACCGGGGTTCGGTCGGCGAACTCACCCCTGGCAAACCGCTCCACCAGCGCGCGCAGGTCGTCCTCGTCGTCGATCTCCGCGTCGGCGCGCCCGGGCAGCTCGTCCGGGTCGACGAGCTCCTGCTGGCCGAATCGCGCCTCGACCCAGGCGTGGAACCGAGTGCCGAAGCGTGCGGAGCGCGAGGGTCGGCGCGGCATCGGACGCGCGAGCTCGGCCGCCAGCTGCGCGGGATCCTCGCGCAGCCGCGCCACCGAGGTGGCCGACAGGCTCGACGGAAGGGGTACGTCGACCGCGTCGGCCCGGTCGCGTCGGGCCTCGGTGAGCAGCCGCTCCAGCTCGTCGTCCCACTCCTGGGCCCTGGCCGCGTCCACCACATCGAGACCGTCGAGGCCGTCGTCGTCCGCCCGCTCCTCGGATGCCTGACGCGCCAGCGCCCCACGCACCAGCTCGGCCGCGCGGAGCCGCCGTTCGACCTCCCCCGCGTGCGCCTCCATCGGCCAGCGCAGGCCCGTCGGCAGCTCCTCGAGCGGGTTGGGCGTGCCCTTGGGTGGCCTGTCGGCCCACCGCTCGGGCGTCTCGCCCCAGCGGGCCAGCGACTCGCGGAGCGTGACCTGGAACGGCGAGGGACCGAGTGGGGTCTTGCGCTGCGCCGCCCAGCAGTAGGAGGAGACCACCAGCAGGTGACGGGCCCGGGTCAGGGCGACGTACCCGAGGCGCAGCTCCTCGGTGAGCTCGTGCGCCTTGCTCTGCTCGGTGAAGCGCCCGAGGTCCTCGGCCGACCAGCCCGTCAACACCGGCAGGTCCCGGGCGTCGCCACGAAGCGGTGAGGGGAGCACGGCGGGCCCGTTGAGCCACTTGGTGCGCCCGGTCCCGTTGGGCAGCCGCCCCTCGCAGACCCCGACGAGGAAGACGGCGTCCCACTCCAGGCCCTTGGCCCGGTGCACCGTCAACAGCTTCACCGAGTCCGCCTCGGTCGGCGTGGCGACGTCGAGGCCGGAGCCGTACTCGTCCTCGGCCTGCAGGTAGGCCAGCAGCGCCGGCAGCGTCACGGTGCCGTCCACGGCCTGGAACTCGGCGACCGCCTTCACGAACAGGTCCAGGTTGTCGCGCCGGGCCTGCGCGGCGTCGCTGACCGACGAGGCGAGCTCGACGTCGATGCCGGTGGTGTCGACGATCCGGCGGACCAGGTCGAGCAGCGGCTCGCTGGCGTGTCCGCGGAGGTAGCGCAGCTCCTCGGCGAGCAGCCCGAACCGCTCACGCGCCTCGGGCGAGTAGGCGGCCCCGCCCGGGTCGTCGAGGGCGTCGCTGAGCGAGACGACCTCGGTGGGGTCTGCGCCGGCCACTGCAGCGTCCAGCTCCTCGGCGAGGTCACGGTGCCGCTCGCGGTCCTGCGGACCGGTCACCCGGGTCAGGTGACGAGCACGCCGGCCGAGCAGGGCGAGGTCGCGGCCGCCGACCGCCCATCGGGGTCCGGTCAGGAGCGTGAGCAGCTCGGCGTTCGCGGTCAGGTCGTGCAGCAGCGTGAGGGTGGCGACCACCTCGGCCACCTCCGGCAGCCGCAGCAGCCCCTGCAGGCCGACGATCTCGACCGGGATCCCGGCCCGGCTCAGGGCGTCGAAGACGGTGGCGGCGTGCGCGTTGTCGCGGACGAGCACCCCGATCTCGCGCCACGCCGGCGGGTCCATCGACTCGTGGGCAGCCCTCACCTCGGCGGGCAACCAGGCCAGCTCGTCGTCGTACGTGTCGTGCACCGCCACCCGCACCGCGCCCGGTGCGGCCTCGGGCTTCGGCTCCAGCTCGCGCACCGTCTCGAGCCGGGCGTACAGCGGCGCGGCGAGGTCGTTGGCCGCCTCGAGGATGCGGGCGTCGGAGCGCCGGTTCACGCTCAGCGGGTACGTCGCGACGTCGACGCCCCCGTCTGCGGTCGGGAAGTCCTGGCCGAAGCCGAGGATGTTGGAGACCGAGGCGCCGCGCCAGCCGTAGATCGCCTGGTTGGGGTCGCCGACCGCGCTGACGGCGTGACCGCGCCCGTGCTCCGCGTCGGGACCGGAGAACAGCCGGCTCAGCATCAGCGCCTGCGCGACGGAGGTGTCCTGGTACTCGTCGAGCAGCACCACCGTGAACTTGGCGCGCTCCAGCGCCCCGACGTCGGGCTGCAAGGTCGCCAGGCGGGCACCGAGCTCGATCTGGTCGGAGAAGTCCATCAGCCCGAGGTCGCGCTTGGTGCGGCGGTAGGCCTCGACGAGCGTCAGCAGCTCCTCGCGGCGTCCGAAGGTGTTGAGCACCTTGGCCACCGCGTCGGTCTTCGTCTTCCCGGTCTCGTCGGCGAGCGCCTTCTCGACAGCCGGTCGGCTCTCGTCCTGGAAGGCGCGCACATCGGCGGGGGTGACCAGGTGCTCGCTCATCGCAGCATCGAGGGCGAGCAGGTTGTCGATGACCGTGCCGGGGTGGTCGCTGAGCAGCTCGACCCGACCGCGGTGCCGGGCGATGACCCGGGCGGCCAGCTGGTAGCGGGACGCGTCGGCGATCACCCGGGTGTCGGGCTCGTGACCGATACGCAGGCCGTGCTCGGTGAGCAGCGAGGCGGCGTAGGCGTTGTAGGTCGCGACCGTCGGTTCCTCCGGCTCCTCCTCGGTCCCGGTCCGCTCGCCGGGGGGTCGCAGGATCCCGGCCGCGCGCAGCGCCTCGCGCACCCGCGTGGACAGCTCGTGGGTGGCCTTGGTGGTGAAGGTGAGCCCCAGCACCTCCTGCGGCGCGACGAGCCCGCTCGCCACCAGCCACACGACCCGGGCCGCCATCACGGTCGTCTTGCCCGACCCGGCGCCGGCCACGACGACCTGCGGGGCGAGCGGCGCCGTCACGGCGGCGAACTGCTGGTCGCTGAGCGGGTACGTCGCTCCCATCAGCCGACGGAGCGCCTCCGGCGTGTCCAGGCGGGTCACGAGAGCACCGTGCCGGCGGCCTTGGTCGGGCAGACCGCGTGGAAGTGGCAGTGGTCGCAGTGCTTGCCCGGCGTCGCGTCGTAGACCTCGCTGCGGGCGACCCGCGCGGCGCGCATCAGCTGCACCTCGACGGGGGTGCTGCCGCCCTCGCCTGCCTCCTGCGGCTGCTGCTTCTGGATCTTGGCGCCGCTCGCCAGCCCCCTGCGCAGCTGCACCAGCTCGGCGCCCCCCGGGACGCCCTGGCCCTCCACCAGCTCCCCGACCAGGTCGTCGACCGCCCCGTTCGCGACCGCGTGCTGGTAGAGGCCGAGCTGCGGGTTGGCCGGCAGGTCCTTGTCGGTCGGGGGGTACTTCGAGGTCTTCAGGTCGACCACGACGACCCGACCCGCGTCATCGATCTCCAGCCGGTCGGCGTAGCCGTTCAGGCGCACCCGCTCGCCGTCAGGCAGCGTCACCTCCGCGGTGAGGTGCTGCTCGGTGGCCACGACGGTGCGTGCCCCCGGCGCGGTGTGCCAGGCGAGGAAGCGACCCAACGCCGCCTCCACCTCCTGCCGTTCCCGGCTGCGCGACCACGGCGTACGGAACGCGATCTGGTCCCACACGGAGTCGACATGCCCCATCAGCTCGGCCAGCAGCGCCTCACGGGAGCCGTCGCCGTCGCCGATCTCGCCCTTGGCCACCCGGTCGGCGAGCGTGTGCACCACCAGGCCGAACCCCTGCGCCTGGCTGGAGGGCATCTCGCCGCCGGCCTTCCGCTCCAGGAACCACTTCGCGGGGCAGGCGAGAATCGCCTCCAGGGCGCTTGCCGACAACGTGAGTGGCTGGTCGGCCGGCTCGACCGGGACGTCGGCGAGACTGCGCGCGCGGGTGCCCCACCACTGTCCCGGGTCGGCGGAGGGCACCAGCGGGTGGCCGTGGTGCGTGGCCGTGGCGAGCACCGCGAGCCGCTCGGCCGCGGCCTGCCGCAACGCGGCCGAGGTGCCCGGCTCCGAGAGCGTACGACGCAGGTCGGCCACCAGCCCGGCCAGCGAGAGCGGTCGACGCGGGCGGCCCTGGAGGTGGGTGTGGGTCACGAACCCGCCGGCGCCGTCGTCTCGCGCCGCGGCGGCCAGCTCGTCGACGAAGCGGCTCGGCTGCTCGCCGTCGTCCTCGGGGGACGCGACCGCCGTGACGAGCAGCCTGCGGCGGGCCCGCGTGCAGGCGACGTAGAACAACCGGCGCTCCTCGGCCAGCAGCGCCTGCAGGCTCAGCGGCGGCAGCAGGCCGTCGGCGCCGATGCGGTCCGCGTGCAGCAGCGACGAGCGACGGCGAAGGTCGGGCCAGGCCTCTTCCTGGACGTGTGCGACGACCACGAACCGCCACTCGAGGCCCTTGGCCCGGTGGGCCGTCAGCAGCCGGACCGCGGCACCGCGGACGCCGCGCTCGGCGAGCGTGTCAGCGGGGATCTGCTGGGCGCGCAGCGACTCGAGGAAGTTCACGACGCTGGTGTGGCCGCGCTGCTCCTCGGCGCGCGCCGCCACCTCGAAGAGCGCGCAGACCGCGTCCAGGTCCCGGTGGGCGAGACGCGCGGCGTGGCCACCGAGGTCGACCCCGCGTCGGAGCCGTCGGGGCCAATCGGTGCCCGACCACAGCTCCCAGAGCACCTCCTCGGCCGTCGCGCCCTGGTCGAGCAGCATCCGGCTGCGCTGCAGCAGCAGGGCGAGCGCCAGCGCCTTCGCGGCGCCCCGCTCCTGGACGCCCTCGAGCGTCTCCGGGTGCACCAGCACGTCGCGGAGCAGCTCCGGGGAGGACCGGGGGGGCCGAGCCGACTCCGGTGGCGCGTCGTCGACGGCTCGCTTCTCCCGGGCGCGCAGCGAGCGGGCCAGCGCCCGCACCTCGGTGGCGTCCAGGCCACCGACGGGCGAGCCGAGCAGGCCCTCTGCGCGGTCGGCACCGAAGTGGTCCACGTGTGCGGGGTCGACCACGTCGAGGTCGACCACCGCCCGCAGCGCGTCGAGCAGCGGCAGCACCGCCGGCTCCTGCACCAGCGGGGTGTCGTCGCTGGCCACCTCGACAGGGACACCGGCAGCCCCGAGCGCCCGGCGCAGCCGCGGGATCGTGTTCCGACCGGAACGGACGAGCACCGCCATCTCGGACCACTCGAGGCCGTCCTCGAGATGTGCGCGGCGCAGCAGGTCGGCCACGTGCTCGGTCTCGGCGCGCTCGGTGTCGAAGGTGAGCACGTCGGCACGGCCGGGTGCCTGCCCGGAGGGCTCCCCCGTCGGTGCAGCGGTCGGCTCCCGGAAGGCCCGGAAGGTGTCGAGGTCGATCGAACCCGTAGTCGCCAGACCCGAGACCACCGCCCGGGACAGCCGCAGCAAGCGGGTCCCGAAGCGCCGTGTCACACGCAGCGCCACCGTGTCGGCCGGTCGCCCGTCGCGATGCCGGAACTCGCGGGGGAAGTCGAGGATCCCGCGGACCTCGGCGCCGCGGAAGCCGTAGATGGACTGGTCGGGGTCGCCGACCACGGTGAGGTCGCGACCGTCGCCGGCCAGCGCCTGGAGCAGCCGCACCTGGCTGGGGTCGGTGTCCTGGTACTCGTCGACGAAGACGTGGGAGAAGCGCGCCCGCAGGTCGGCGCGGATCTCCGGCTGCTCGGCCAGCAGCACGGCGCGGTAGACCAGCTCGGGGTAGTCCAGCGAGCTCTGGTCGTCGAGGATCACCTGGTACTGCTGCAGGAAGCGGGCCGCCGCCTCCAGCTCGGGAGCGCCGGACTCCTGCCCGAGACGCGCCAGGTCGACCGGGTCGAGCCCCTTCTCCCGGGCACGGGCCAGCACGTCGCGCACCTCGGCGGCGAAGCCCCGGGTCCCCACCGCCTGGTCGAAGGCGCGCGGCCAGGCCCTGGCCTCGCGGTCACCGGCCAGCAGCTCCTGCACCACGACGTCCTGCTCGGGGGCCGAGAGCAGCCGCAGCGGGGCGGCGTACAGGTCGGGCGCGGAGTAGCGGCGGACCAGGCCGTAGGCGAAGGAGTGGAACGTCGAGCTCAGCGTGGTCGCCATCGTGCGTCCCAGCCGGGCGGTGACCCGGTCGCGGAGCTGCTCGGCGGCCTTTCGGCTGAAGGTCAGTGCCAGCACCGAGTCCGGGCTCGCCCCTCGGCGCTCGATGCGGTCGACCACGGCCTCGACCAGGCTTGTCGTCTTGCCGGTGCCTGGGCCGGCCAGCACCAGCAGCGGCCCGCCGGGGTGGTCGACGACAGCCTGCTGGAACTCGTCCAGCACCGGTGGGGCGAGCGGAGCCGCGGGGGCGGGCGCGAGCCGGTACGTCGTCACGGGCCCATCACATCATCGGCGGCCGACAGGATTCAGGGACGCCCCGGCGGTCGGGGTGCAGCCGGCCACCAGGCGGCGCGGGCCATGTCCACGCGGCCCGAGGTCCGAAACGGCGTGCCCTCCTCGAGGTAGTGCACACGCGCCTCCTCGTCGTGGCTCGGCGGCAGCGACCCGTCGGCGCGCACGACCCGCCACCACGGCACCGGTCCGCCGTACGTCGACATCACCCGGCCCACGCTGCGCGGACCCCGGGACCCGACCGCGTCGGCCACCGCGCCGTACGTCGTGACCCGGCCGGGCGGCACGGCCTCCACGACCGACAGCACGGCCTCGACGAACTCCTCGGGGTCCACGCGGCCACCCTAGTGAAAGGAAAGGGCCCGGACTCCCCAGGAGTCCGGGCCCTGCTCGGGTGGTGCGCCGGCGGTCAGTCGCTCAGAGCACGGGTCACAGCGCCGGTCACGGGACGGGAGAGAACGCCACGGTGCCGTTCACCAGTGCCAGGCCGCTGATCCCGGAGTAGGACTTGGCGTAGGCGAGCTCCTTGCTCAGGTCCCCGACCCCGTTCGAACCGGCGAGCGGCGCGATCGCGATGGTCGAGAGCACCCCGACGGCCTTGCCGCTCTCGCTCATGAAGCCGCTGCCGGAGTCGCCGGGGATGCCGGGCGTCGCCGTGTAGACCGGATGTGACCAGCCGCCGTCGGCCGGGTCGTCGCCGAGGCTGGCGCCCGTGTGCGGAGAGAGCTCCTGCACGCCCGCGCGCAGGCTCGAGTTGCCGTAGGTGTAGACGCGGTCGCCGGCGGCGGTGCCGTTGGTGTCGATCCCTGTCGGACCGCCCCAGAACGGGACAGAGGGGTTGACCTTGCCGACGTCGGCCGCGCGGACCTTGACCAGGGCCAGGTCGTTGTAGGCGCACGTGTTGGCGTTCTTCTCACGCCGCTTCTGCATGGTCAGCCAGCTGCTGTACGCCAAGGTGCCGGTGCCCACCTGTGTGCCGTCGTCGAGGAGGCTGCCGCCCTCGTTGAAGGTCACCTTGGTGCCCAGCGGCAGGGACTTGGTGTCGCAGCCGTCGGTGTCGGTGGCCGCCCCCTGGCCGGCGCAGTGCGCGGCGTACCCCACGTAGGTGTTGCCGACCCCGTCCTTGTACACGAAGTTCGCGGTGCACTGGGCACCGTCGGTGTACATCATCGTGCCGGGGTGGATCTTCGCCGTGGATGCCGGTGCATAGCTGGCCGCCGCCTGCACGGGGGCGACCGTGCCGACGGCGACGCCGCTAGCGGCGAGGACGGCGCTGCCACCGAGGGCGGCGAGCGTGCGGAGCCGGGACTTCTGCATGGTGAGGTGACCCTTCCGAGAAGCTGCGTGTCGGTACCCACAACGAGGGGTTCCGACAAAGGTCACGCCCGGATCGACGCAGGGTCGGATCCGGGCGTGACCGGGCCGCGGGAAGGAAGCCTCAGTAGGACGGCTGCGAGGGGTCGATCTGGCTCACCCAGGCGGCGACTCCGCCGCCGACGTGGATCGCGTCGGAGTAGCCGGCGCCCTTGGCTGCGGCCAGCGCCTCCGCGGAGCGCACCCCGGACTTGCAGTGCAGCACCAGCTGCTTGTTGCCGCCCGACAGCTGCGAGAGCTGGTCGAACGCGTTGCCGTTGAGGAACTCGCCCTTCGGGATCAGCACGGAGCCGGGGATCTTGTTGATCTCGTACTCGTTGGGCTCACGCACGTCCACGAGCACGAAGTCCAGCTCGCCGTTCTCGCGCTCCTTGAGCATGTGCTCGAGCTGGCTCACCGAGATCGTCGAGCCCGCGGCGGCGTCGGCGGCCTCCTCGGAGACGGCGCCGCAGAAGGCGTCGTAGTCGATGAGCTCGGTGACGGTCGGGTTGTCGCCGCACAGCGCGCAGTTGGGGTCCTTGCGCACCTTGAGCTTGCGGAACTCCATCTCGAGGGCGTCGTAGATCATCAGCTTGCCGACCAGCGGTTCGCCGATGCCCGTGAGCAGCTTGATCGCCTCGTTGACCTGAATGGACCCGACCGATGCGCACAGCACGCCGAGCACACCGCCCTCGGCGCACGAGGGGACCATCCCGGGCGGCGGTGGCTCCGGGTACAGGCAGCGGTAGCAGGGGGCGTCCTCGGCGAGGGTCGGCGCGAACACGCTCGCCTGGCCGTCGAACCGGTAGATCGAGCCCCAGACGTACGGCTTGCCCAGGAAGTACGCCGCGTCGTTGACCATGTAGCGGGTCGCGAAGTTGTCGGTGCCGTCGACGATGAGGTCGTAGTCCTCGAAGACCCGCAGCACGTTGTCGTTGTCGAGCCGCTCTTCGTGGAGCACCACCTCGACGTACGGGTTGGCCTCGGCGATCGACTCCTTGGCCGAGACGGCCTTGGACTTCCCGATGTCCGACTGGCCGTGGATGATCTGACGCTGCAGGTTGGACTCGTCGACCTCGTCGAACTCGGCGATGCCGAGCGTCCCGACCCCGGCCGCGGCCAGGTAGAGCAGCGCGGGGCTGCCGAGTCCGCCGGCCCCGATGACCAGGACCTTGGCGTTCTTCAGGCGCTTCTGCCCGGTCATCCCGACGTCGGGAATGATCAGGTGCCTGCTGTAGCGACGAACCTCGTCGATGGTGAGCTCCTCAGCGGGCTCCACCAGGGCTGGCAATGACACGAACGACTCCTCGGTCCTCGGTGCGTACGACGTGCGGTGTAACACCCTTGCGATCCCCCATGTTCCCGCGCGTCGACGACCGCAACCCCGACATCCCGTCATGTGGGCACCGGTCGCTCCTCGGGAGGCGGCCATTACCGCGGAGTAGGCTGCCGCCCGTGACCACGACGCACGACCAGAAGCCGCGTGGCGGCCGGATGCCTCGCAGCGCCCGCCGCGCCCAGCTGCTCGAGTCCGCGCTGGAGGTGTTCGTCGCCCAGGGCTACCACGCGGCAGCCATGGACGACATCGCCGAACGTGCCGGCGTCTCCAAACCGGTGCTCTACCAGCACTTCCCGGGCAAGCTCGAGCTGTACCTCGCCCTGCTCGACCAGTCCTGCGACACCATCATCGAGGCGTCGAAGCAGGCGCTGGCCTCCACCGACGACAACAAGCTCCGCGTCACGGCCACGATGCACGTCTTCTACGACTACGTCGCCAGCGCCCAAGGCGCGTTCCGGCTCGTCTTCGAGTCCGACCTCACCAACGAGAGCGCGGTCCGCGAGCGCGTCGACCGGGTCACCCGAGAGTGCGCCGAGGCGATCGCCGACGTGATCCACGAGGACACCGCGCTCCCCGACGAGCAGTCCCGGCTGCTCGCGGTCTCCCTTGTCGGCATGGCACAGGTCAGCGCGCGGTTCTGGCTGGACACGGCCGGTGACATCGCTCAGGAGGACGCGGCTACGCTCGTGTCGGGTCTCGCCTGGCGCGGCATCCGGGGGTATCCCCGGACCGACGATCCGGCCTGACCCTCTGGTAGCAACCCACCCCCGCAACACAGGAGGTCCTCCGGTGGAGGTCAAGATCGGCGTGCAGAACGCCAGCCGCGAGCTCGTCCTCGAATCGGCGGAGTCCGCGTCCGATGTCGAGAAGGCTGTGTCGGCCGCTCTGGGCGACCAGTCGGGAGTGCTCACGTTGACGGATGCGAAGGGCCGCACGGTGCTGGTGCCGGCCGACAAGCTGGCCTACGTGGAGATCGGCTCGGCCAACCCGAGCCAGGTCGGGTTCCGGTCCTAGGCAGCGACCGGACGACGAGTCAAGGGCGGGAGTAGCGACGTGGTCGGCGAGATCCTCTTCATCCTGATCGGCGGTGTCGTCATCGGGCTGCTCGGCAAGTTCGTCGCGCCGGGCAACCGGGACAACATCCCGCTGTGGCTCACCGTGATCTGCGGCGTGCTCGGCATCTTCCTCGGCACCTACCTCTACGTCGACCTGCTCGGTGGACGTGAGAGCACGCCGGGGGTCGACTGGCTCCGGCACCTCACCCAGGTGCTCGCCGCGGCGGTTCTCGTGGCGATCGCCTGCACGGTGACCGGCCGCACGACCAAGAAGCGGTAGCCGTCCGGCGCGCGGTCGTGCCTGGACTGACGAGCGAGCGACGCAGGAGCGGGCGAGGAGGGAAGGCGCGACCTTTCAGCGCGCCGGACCCGCGCGAGCGAAGCGAGCGCAGACAACCCAGCGCGGTCGTGCCTGGACTGAAGGAGCGACGCAGAGGAGCCGTCCGGCGCGCGGTCGTGCCTGGACTGACGAGCGACGCGACGCAGGAGCGAGCGAGGAGGGAAGGCGCGACCTCTCAGCGCGCCGGACCCGCGCGAGCGAAGCGAGCGCAGACAACCCAGCGCCGGACCCGCGCGAGCGAAGCGAGCGCAGACAACCCAGCGCCGGACCCGCGCGAGCGAAGCGAGCGCCAACTATGCAGACAGCCCCAGCGCGTCCATGCGCTCGGAGTGGTTGTCGGTCAGCCGGGTGAACAGCCGCCCGATAGCGGCGAGATCGAGGGCGGGACGGTCCACGCCGCCGGAGAGCAGCGCGCTGAGCGCGTCTCGCTCCGCGGCCACCCGTTGGGCCTGGGAGAGCGCCTCGCCCATCAGCCGGCGGCCCCACAGCGCCAACCGCCCACCGAGCCGTGGGTCCTCGGCGATCGCCCGTCTGACCCGGTCGAGGACGAACACGGAGTGCCCGGCGTCGGCGAGGCTCTCCACGATGATCGCTCGGGTGTCGGAGTCCAGGAACGCCGCGATCTCGCGGTAGAAGTCGGCCGCCAGCCCGTCACCGACGTAGGCCTTGACCAGGCCCTCCAGCCAGTCCGCGGGCGTCGTACGGCGGTGGAAGGCCTCGAAGGGGGCCACGAAGTCGGCCATCGCCGCGAACGGGTCGGCGCCGAGCTCCGAGAGCCGGGCCCGCAGTGCCTCGAAGTGCGCGAACTCCGTGGAGGCCATCCGGGCGAGCTCCGCCTTGTCCTCGAGGCTCGGGGCCATCTTGGCGTCCTCCGCGAGCCGCTCGAACGCGGACAGCTCGCCGTAGGCGATCGCGCCCAGCAGATCGACGACCGCAGCCAGGTAGACGGGGTCGGAAAATGCCACCGGCAGCTCGCTGGACCACCGCGCGGACCCGGTCGAGGAGGGCGGGCCTGAGGAGGCTGGGGTCATGCGCGCACCCTACCTAGCCGGGGAGCCGATAGACTGGTCGCGTACCGCGCCGCTTGGGCCCCTGCCCGCGGCGCCCCACGATCTGAGAACAGGCAAGCTGCTGACCACCTTCAGAGAGCTCGGGGTGCTCCCCGAGATCGCCGACGCCCTCGAGCGCGGCGGCATCACCACACCCTTCCCCATCCAGGAGATGACGTTGTCGGTGGCCCTCATGGGCACCGACCTCATCGGCCAGGCACGCACCGGGACCGGCAAGACGCTGGCATTCGGCATCCCCGTGCTGCAGCGCACCGTGGCCCCCCACGACCCCGACTACCCAGAGCTCGCGGCGCCCAACAAGCCGCAGGCCCTCGTCGTCGCGCCGACCCGTGAGCTTGCGCTCCAGGTCTCGGGCGACCTCTCGCTCGCCGGCACCGACCGCGGCACACGCGTGCTCACCGTGTACGGCGGCGTGGGCTACGACACCCAGCTCGACACCCTGAAGTCCGGCGTCGACGTCGTCGTCGGCACCCCGGGCCGGCTCATCGACCTGATGAACCGTCGCGCGCTCGACCTTTCCCACATCAAGGTGCTGGTCCTCGACGAGGCCGACGAGATGCTCGACCTGGGCTTCCTGCCCGACGTCGAGCGGCTGATCGCCCGCACGCCCGAGACCCGTCAGACGATGCTGTTCTCGGCCACGATGCCGGGCGCGATCGTCTCGCTGGCCCGCACCCACATGCGCCACCCGATGAACATCCGTGCCGAGTCCGGCGACGCCCAGCAGACCGTGCCCGCGACGGCACAGTTCATCTACCAGGTGCACGACCTCGACAAGCCCGAGCTGATCTCGCGGATCCTCCAGGCCGAGAACTCCGGACGCACGATCGTGTTCACCCGGACCAAGCGCAACGCCCAGCGACTCGCCGACGACCTGCAGGAGCGCGGCTTCGACGCGAACCCGCTGCACGGCGACATGCAGCAGGTCGCTCGCGAGAAGGCGCTCGCGCGCTTCCGCGAGGGGAAGCTCAAGGTGCTCGTGGCCACGGACGTCGCCGCGCGCGGCATCGACGTCGCCGACGTCACCCACGTCATCAACTACAGCTGTCCCGAGGACGAGAAGACCTACGTGCACCGCATCGGCCGCACCGGCCGCGCGGGCGCCTCGGGCATCGCGGTGACGTTCGTCGACTGGGCCGACGTCACCCGCTGGAAGGTCATCAACAAGATGCTCGACCTGCCCTTCGACGACCCGTCGGAGACGTACTCGACCTCGGAGCACTTCTTCCACGACATGGGAGTTGTCCCGGGCACCAAGGGCCGGCTGGTGCCGGAGCGGCCGCCCGAGCCCAAGGGCGATCGGCCGGAGCGTTCCGGCAAGCAGCGCGAGGAGCGGCCCCGCGGCGACCGCAACCGGAACCGGAGCCGGACCCGCAGCGGCCAGCCCGTCGACGCCTCCGCGCCGGCCTCGGCCTCTGTCGCTGCGCAGGACGCCGGCGAGGTCACGAAGCCGCAGGGCGACCGTTCACGCAACCGCCGACGGCGTCGCAGCGGGAGCAAGCCCGCCGCGAGCTCCACCGACTGATCGCGTCGCGCCTCCCCTGATTACCAGGGGATGTCGGCAATCTGATGCTCCCCATGGGTTGCACGCCATGGGGTGCAACAGTTCGCCTGCATCCCCTGGTAATCAGTGAGGGCCCAGCTCAGATGACGACGACCTTCGTGCCCACGGGCGCGAAGCGCCACAGCGCACGGGCGTCGGGCCGCCACTGCCGGATGCAGCCGTGCGAGCGGGGCGTGCCGAGCTGGGCACGGGTCTGCACGAGTGAGCCGTCCTGCAGCGGGATGTCGTGGAAGCCGATCGCGGCGTTGGCTCCGCGCGTGAAGCGCACCATGAACCGCATCGTCCCGGAGTCGTCGACACCCACCGCGTCCTTCGACTTGGAGTAGACCTCGTACGAGCCCGCGTGCAGGTTGTCGGTGACGCTCCCCGAGACCAGGTAGGTACGTCGGACCGTGTCGGCGCCGTGGCGCTGACCGACCAGCCACACCCGCTGCGAGGACATGTCGAAGACGACCCTGCGCCCCGTCCCGGTCCGCGGCGGCACGTCGGGGGACGCGGAGGGGTCGCTGGACTTCTCGGACGCCGGTGGGGCCACCGACCGTCCCCCTGCCGCACGTGCCGGCGAGCTGTCGGTGAGCCGCAGCATCCGGTCACCGGACGCCGGCGAACCGGCCTGCCGGCTGGGGGCGTCCGGAGGCTGCTGCGCCTGGCTGCTGTCGACCGGCAGCAGCCCGACCCCGCCCAGGGCGGCGACCAGGGTCACCAGCAGCGAACCTCCCGCGGCCACGATGCGGGGGTATCGGGGGCGGGTGGCCGACGCAGCGCCCGGGTGTCCCATGGAGGGGAGGCTACCGGGGCTCCGCGCCGCGCCGCGTGAGGCTGGCCGCGACCTCGCGGTAGGCCTCCGCGCCGGGGTGCTTGCGGGTGGTGCTCAGGATGGAGCGCCCGGCGGCCGGCGCCTCGGCGAACCGGATCGACTTCGGGATCGGGGGCTCGATGACGTCGAGCTGGTAGCTCTCGGAGATGTTGTCGAGCACCGCGCGGGCGTGGTTGGTGCGCCCGTCGAACAGCGTGGGCAGTACGCCCCACACCTCGAGCTCCCGGTTGGTGAAGCGCCGTACGTCGTGCACGGTGTCGAGCAGCTGACCCACCCCGCGGTGCGAGAGGGTCTCGCACTGCAGCGGGATCAGCACGCCCTGCGCCGCGGTCAGGGCGGCGACCGTGAGGACCCCCAGCGACGGTGGGCAGTCCAGCAGGATCCAGTCGTAGTCGAGGCCCTCGAGCGCCATCTTCACGACGTGCTCGCGACCGGTGCGGGTGAGCAGGTCGGACTCCGCCCGGGCCAGCTCGATCGTGGCCGGCATCAGGTCGACGCCGTCGTCGGTGTGCAGGATGACCTCGGAGGTGTCCAGGCCCTTGGTGAGCACGTGGTGCACCGAGAGCTCGAGGTCCTCGGGGTCGATGCCCAGCGAGAACGTCAGGCACGCCTGCGGGTCGAGGTCGACCAGCAGCACGCGCTGGCCGAGCTCGGCGAGCGCCGCTCCGAGGGAGGCGACGGTGGTCGTCTTGGCGACGCCGCCCTTCTGGTTGGCGACTGCCAGGATCCGGGTCTTGGTGGCTGGCACGCGCCCATCATGCCTGAGACGTGTTGCAGTTCCGCGGCCCACCCATGAATGCTGTGCGGCATGTCGCACCCCTCCCCGACCAATCCCGATGCCGCGCCCCGCCGGACCGCGCTGGTGACCGGCCCCACGGCCGGCATCGGACTCGCCTTCGCCCGCCGGCTGGCGGCGTCCGGGCACGACCTGGTGCTGGTGTCGCGCACGCGCGCGCGCCTGGAGGAGCTCGCCGGCGAGCTGCGCGAGCAGCACGGTGTGGCGGTCGAGGTGATCGTCGCCGACCTTGCGGACCGCGACGCGCTCGCCCCGGTCGAGGCGCGCCTGGCCGACCCGTCCCGCCCGGTGCACCTGCTCGTCAACAACGCCGGGCTGGGCCTCAAGGACCCCTTCCTGGACAACAGCGTGGAGGAGGAGCAGCACCTCCTCGACGTACTGGTGACCGCAGTGCTGCGGCTCACGCACGCCGCGCTCGGGCCGATGGTCGCCCGCGGGGACGGCGCCGTGATCAACGTGTCGAGCGTCGCGGGCTACCTCCCCCGCGGCACCTACAGCGCCGCGAAGGCGTACGTCACCTCGCTGTCCGAGTGGGCCGACCTCACCTACCGCGACCGCGGGGTGCACGTGATGGCGCTGCTGCCGGGGTTCACGCGCACCGAGTTCCACGAGCGCATGGAGGTCAGCCAGGACTCAGCACCCGCGTGGATGTGGCTCGACGTGGACCGTCTGGTGGAGGAGGCGCTGCGCGACCTGGGGAAGGGCCGACGTGTCTCGGTGCCGAGCAAGCGCTACAAGGCGCTGGTCGCGCTCGCGAGGTACACCCCGCACGGGGTGCAGGCGCGTCTCCAGGGCCTCGGGCGACGCTGACTCGGGCCAGTCGTACGTCGGTGGGTCCGCCTGCGGCTCAGCCCTCGCCGGCGATGAACGCGCGCACCGCGTCGGCGACGAGCTGCACCGCGATAGCCGACAGCAGGAGACCGGCGATCCGGGAGACCAGCACGACCCCGCCCTCCCGGAGCACCCGCAGGATCGGCAGCGAGAAGCGCATCGCCAGCCACAGCGAGACGTGGACGAGCACCACTCCCAGAGCGACGGCGACGAACTGCGCTACGTCGTCGACGGTGCGCGAGAGCACCATGGTCGCGACGATCGCCCCCGGGCCGGCCAGCAGCGGCGTGCCGAGCGGCACGAGGGCGACGTTGACGTCGGAGGAGGCGGTCGGCGCCTCCTCCTTGCCGGTGAGCAGCTCAAGGGCGACGAGCAGCAGCAGCAGGCCGCCGGCCGCCTGCAGCGCCGGCAGCGAGATGCCGAGATAGTCGAGGATCTGCTGGCCGAAGAACGCGAAGGCGACGATCACCCCGAAGGACACGGTCACCGCCTGCCATGCGGCGCGGCGCACCGACGACGGCGACCGACCACGGGTCAGGGACAGGAAGAGCGGGATCGTGCCGATCGGGTCCATGATCACGAACAGCGTCACGAAGACCTCGATCAGCAGGGTGAGGCTGACCACGCTGCTCATCGGACGCTCAGCACGCCGGGGGCCGGTCGACCCGACGCCCGGGCCGCCTCGGCGGCGAGTGCGAGCAGCCGGTCGAGCTCGCCGGGGGCGGTCGTGTTGCAGGCCAGCTCGTGATCGACCTTGCCGGTGCCGTGGTAGTCGCTCGACCCGGTGACCAGCAGCTCCAGCCGCTGCGTGAGCGCCCGCAGCTCCGCCCGGGTCGCCGCGTCGTGGTCCTGGTGGTCGACCTCCACCCCGGCCAGGCCCACGGCGCGCAGCGCCCGCAGCCCCCGCTCGTCGAGCGCTCGGTGGTCGTGCCGCGACGCCCACGGGTGCGCGAGCACGCTCACGCCGCCCGCGTCGGCGACGATGCCGATCATGGTCTCGAGGTCCGCGGCGTAGCGGGGGACGTAGGCCGGCCCCTGGGGGCCGAGGTAGCGGTCGAAGGCCTCGTTGCGGTCGGCCACCACGCCGAGCGCCACCAGCGCGTCGGCCACGTGCGGGCGACCCGTCGCGACGGTCCCCCCCGCGACCCGGCGTACGTCGGCCACGTCCACCTCGATGCCGAGGCCGCCCAGCTTCGCCAGCGTGGCAGGCAGCCGGGCGTTGCGGCCGTCGAGGACACGCTGCAGCTCGGCGCTCAGGGGTGGGTGCGTCGGGTCGGGCAGGTAGGCGAGCAGGTGCACGCCCGCGCCCGCGTAGGTGCAGCTGACCTCGATGCCCCGGACCAGCGTGACCCCGGTGTCGGCGGCCGCCGCCGCGGCCTCCGGCCATCCCTCGGTCGTGTCGTGGTCGGTCAGCCCGAGCACGTCGATGCCCTGCCGGTACGCGCGCTCGACCAGCACGGCGGGCGACTCGGTGCCGTCCGAGCGGTTCGAGTGGGTGTGGAGGTCGATGCGCACCCAGCGAGCCTAGTGGCCGGGCCCGGCGTCCAGGAGCCTCACCAGGCAGGCGGGCTCCCCCCGAAGGGCAGGTCGATGAGCTCGGGCCCGAGGTCAGCGAGGTTCATCAGGATCCACTCGTCCTTGAGCAGCAGTGCCGCGGACGCCGGCCGCAGCA
Source organism: uncultured Actinomycetota bacterium (assembly GCA_963810435.1). Taxonomy (GTDB): domain Bacteria; phylum Actinomycetota; class Actinomycetes; order Propionibacteriales; family Nocardioidaceae; genus Nocardioides_B. The sequence goes on along the minus strand of CAWENL010000002.1, from coordinate 71,007 downwards.
CCAGCCACAGCCAGCGCCCCTGCGCCTCCCCCGCGAAGACCGATCTGTCGAAGTCCACGGCGGCATCACTGGTCGACACGTACCACAGCGAGATCGGGTGGCCGGTGATGCGCACCTTCGCGTGCGGTGGCCCGTCACCGATCTCCGCCCCGGGGTCGGTGCGATGCACCCCGGAGCAGCGCGCCCCCAGCCCGACGCCCGGCTCCTCGGAGACGACGCTGACCTCGACGACACCGTCGGGGTCGCTGGGCCCGGAACACGTGCTGAAGCTGGCCCGGCCCTCCCCGTCGGACGCCGCCACGCAGCCGAAGTCGGCCACTGTCCAGTTCGGCGGCAGTGGCCACGGCACGAACGTCGGCATCGCGCCCGCACGGCTCAGGTGCTCGGCGAAGGCCTCGTAGTCGGCGGTGGCCGGGCGCCACAGCGGCGTGATCGTCCCGTGGTCGGGGCAGCGCCATCCGCCTGCGTCGTCCGCGACGGGGGACGCGCATCGGGGACACCCCGCTCCCAGTGTCATGGGCCAACCGTTGTGGGCGCCGACCCCGCCGTCAAGCGCCGGACAGATCCGGCCAAACGGCTGTGCCAACCCCCGACCTGATGCAGGGTTCCCCCATGGCCCGAATCCTCGTCCGGCTGCTGGCCGGTCTGCTCGTCTGGACCGGCGTCGCCGCCCTGGCACCCCCGAACGTGCAGGCTGCCTCCACACCCGCGCCGGGCAGCTACACGAACCCGCTGCGGCCGAAGACGTCGAGCGGCGCCACGGTGCAGAACTGCGCCGATCCGAGCGTGCTGCGAGGTCGCGGCGGCGAGGCCGGCACCTGGTACATGTACTGCACCTCCGACCCGCTCAACGACGCCGACACCTCCGGATCGGGCGGCCCGGTCTTCCACCGGTTGCCGACGCTGCGCAGCAAGGACCTCGTGCACTGGTCGTACGTCGGGTCGGCGCTGTCCGGTCGCCCGTCGTGGGCGACGCGCTCGGCCAAGCTGTGGGCGCCGGACGTGGTCTACTCCCGCACCCACGACCGCTACTACATGACCTTCGCGGTCACCGACACCGTTGCCGCGGTCAGCGGGGAGCCCGGCTGCGCCTCCGACGCCGCGATCGGGGTCGCCGTGGCCTCGACCCCCACGGGACCGTGGAAGACCCAGGGCGCACCGCTGGTCGCGCCCCGCCGGACCGGGGGCGGGTGCAGCTTCGCCTCCACGATCGACCCGGACGTGCTCGGCGCCAGCGTCGGCCGGACGAGCATCCTCTACTTCGGGGGCTTCCGCGACGGCATCCACGCGCAGCCGGTCTCGCTCACCCGCACCGCCATGCGGCTGACCGGCAGCCCCACGCGGGTCACGGTGGGCCGGCGCTACGAGGGCGCCAACGTGGTGCGGCGCAACGACTGGTACTACCTGGTGGTCTCCTCGGGGCAGTGCTGCAACGGCGCGATGTCCGGGTACGGCGCCTTCGCCGGCCGCTCGCGCAGCCCGTACGGGCCCTTCGTGGACCGCGAGGGCGTCTCGCTTCTCGACGCCCGCACAGGTGGGTCCCCGGTCGTGGTGATGAACGGCAACCGTTGGACCGGACCTGGGCACACCTCGATGTTCACCGACTACGGCGGCACCTGGTGGGTGGCCTACCACGCCGTGGACCGCACCGACCCGTTCTTCGCCACCGAGACCGGCTTCACCCGGCGACCCCCGCTGCTCGACCCGGTCGACTGGGTCTCCGGCTGGCCGGTGGTGCGCGCCGGGCGCGGGCCGTCGAAGAGCCGGATGCCCGCACCCGCGGGGCGGCCAGGCCAGGTGAGCGCCTACCGCCCGAAGCCCCCGGCGGCGGACGCCCCCGGGGTCGCGATCGGCACCGCGAGCGACGACTTCGACGGCGACACCCTCGCGAGCAGGTGGTCGTGGGTACGGCAGCCGGACGCCTCGTCGTACGCGGTGGAGCGCGGTGCCCTCCGGATGGACAGCCAGGCCGGGCAGCTCTACCTCGGCGAGAACACGGCCCCTGTCCTCGTGGAGCGGGTCCCCGACGGCGACTTCGTGGCCGAGACGGTCGTCCACCTCGACGTACCGGCCACGGGCTGCTGCTACGACGCGCTGCAGGCGGGCCTGCTGGTCTACGGCTCCGACGACTCCTACGTGAAGCTGGTGCACGCCGCTGCTGGGGAGGTCCGGGTGACGTCGTTGGCCATGGAGCTGCCGACGGGGCCGCCCGGCTACCCCCGCTACGGCAGCTCGACGGCCGGACCGCCGGGAGACGCCACCTGGCTGCGGCTGGTGCGGCGCACCGTGGGGGGTCAGCCCACCTACCGGGCCTGGACCAGCCGCGACGGCATCGCGTGGGTGCGCGGCCCGGCCTGGCGCGACTCCGCGCTCGACGGCGGGCTGCGGCTCGGCCTGGTGGCGATGGGCCGCGCGGGGTTCACGGCGAGGTTCGACTACGTGCGGGTGTGGACGCTTCGCCCATGACCGGGCGGCGGATCGACTGTGTCGGGGGCGTGGTCCACGACCACGACGGTCGGCTGCTGCTCGTGCGGCGGGGCCGTGAGCCCGCGAAGGGACTCTGGTCGGTGCCGGGAGGTCGGGTCGAGTCCGGCGAGACCGACGTCGAGGCGACTGCGCGCGAGGTGCTCGAGGAGACCGGGCTGCTCGTGGAAGTCGGTGACCTCGTCGGCACCGTCGAGCGGGGCGCCTCCGACGGCGGGGTCTACGTGATCCGCGACTACCGCTGCCGTCCGGCTCGAGCCGCAGACGTAGCCCGCCTGCAGGCGGGAGACGACGCCGACGAGGCCGGGTGGTTCGGGGCCGACGAGGTGCGGGCCCTCGCGACGTCACCTGGCCTCGTGGCCGCGCTGACGCAGTGGGGGATGCTCTGAGTCAGGAGTTCCAGCGCAGCACGACCGGGACGTCGCGCTCGTAGCCGAGCGTGCTCACGGTGGCGGTGTCGAGCTTGAAGAAGCGACCCGCGTCGACCGGCTGCTCGATCCACCGTGCCGCCAGGGCGCGCAGGGAGTGGCCGTGCCCGAACACCAGCACGCGTTCGCCGGCCTTCCGCACTGTGGAGACGACCCGGTCGAGCCGCTCGGTCACCTGCTCGGGGGTCTCGCCGCCCGGGGTGGGGTGCGTCCAGACCGACCACCCGGGAACGGTCTCGCGGATCTCGGCCGTGCTCACCCCTTCGTAGTCGCCGTAGTCCCACTCCACGAGGTCCTCGTCGACCCTCACCTCCTCGAAGCCCGCGAGCTCCGCGGTACGGACCGCGCGACGACGCGGGCTGGAGACCACCAGGTCGAAGGTGCACTCCGAGAGCCTGTCTCGCAGAGCGCGGGCCACCTCGACGCCCTGGTCGGTGAGGTCGAGGTCGGTGACCGAGGTGTGCAGACCGTCGCGGCTCCACTCGGTCTCCCCGTGGCGCACCAGCCACAGCTCGGCGTCGCGGGTCATCTCAACCCTTCGGCTCGGGCTCGACCAGCTCGGGCCGGCCCGGCTGCTCCCCGCCCCGCTGGTCGAGATAGGACTGCTTGGGCACCATCACCTTGCGCTTGAAGACGCAGACCAGGGTGCCGTCCTGGTTGTAGCCCTTGGTCTCGACGTGCACGACGCCACGGTCGTCCTTGGACTTCGACTCCCACTTGTCGAGCACCTCGGTCTGGCCGTAGATCGTGTCGCCGTGGAACGTCGGCGCGACGTGCCGCAGCGACTCCACCTCCAGGTTGGCGATCGCCTTGCCAGAGACGTCGGGGACGCTCATGCCGAGCAGCAGCGAGTAGATGTAGTTGCCCACCACCACGTTCTTGGCGAACTGGGTGGTGGTCCCGGCGTAGTTGGCGTCGAGGTGCAGCGGATGGTGGTTCATCGTCAGCAGGCAGAACAAGTGGTCGTCGTACTCCGTGACCGTCTTGCCCGGCCAGTGCTTGTACGTCGCTCCGACCTCGAACTCCTCATAGCTGCGGCCGAACTGCATCACACGCTCCTCTGCTCCGGTGTCGGGCCCATCGTCGCCGACAGCCGGCTCACGCGGGAGACGTGCCGCGGGTGGGAAACCTCACGAACCGCCGCCACCGGCCTTGCGCCGGTGCATCTTCGGCCCACCAGCGCTCACCTCGGAGCCGCGCGCCTTCTCCTTGGCATCCGCGGGGTGCGCCACGCCGGGGTCGTTGCCCTTCTTGCGCTCGAGGGCCTCGCGCATCTTGGCCTTGATGTCCTCGTTGCCGCTCTCGGGCATGGGTGTCTCCGTCCATCGGGCAGCGGTTCGGTCCCGCCCAGCCTCGCACGGCCGGGATAGAGTCGGCGAGGCTTTTCACCAGGAGGCGCAGTGGCAGGCGGGATGGACGTCAGCAGCGGAGGGCTCGTCGTCCCGGCGACGGTCTCCGGCACCTTCGACGTGCTCTTCGACGGCCAGCGGGTCTGGTCGTTCAACCCCGCGCGCGACGGCAGCGGGACGCAGGAGGGGACGGTCACCGTGACCTGGCCCAAGGCGTTGGGTCGCCACCTCGACGGTGTCACCGACGTGGAGCTCGTCGACCACGTGAGCCGCGTCGTGCTGCACGCGCAGAGCGTCAGCTTCGGGGAGGGGACCCGACGCGTCCGCGTCGTCGACGGGGAGGGTCACCCACTCGCCGTGGACAAGGGCGGCAGGCTGCAGCGCGACTTCGACAACACCGAGCCGGGGGCCCGCGACGAGATCATGGACGCGCTCGAGGCGGTGCTGCACGACCTGACCGAGCGGTGCGGTCTCGACGCCTACCTGATGTACGGCTGCCTGCTCGGCGCGGTCCGGGACGGCCACATGATCGGCCACGACTCGGACGCCGACGTCGCCTACCTCTCCCGTCACCACCACCCCTTCGACGTCATCCGCGAGTGCACCGCGGCGACCCGGCGCATGCGGGCGCTGGGCTGGCAGGTGGTGCGGATGTCCGGGGCCAACTTCAAGGTCTGGGTGCCGCTGCCCGACGGCCGCCGGTGCGGGATCGACGTCTTCGGCTCGTTCCACGTCGACGGTCGGTTCCACGTCACCGGCTCGCTCACCGGACCGCTCGACCGCTCCGCGCTGGTGCCCTTCGGCACAGTCACCCTCGAGGGCCGGGAGATCGTCGCCCCGGCGAAGCCCGAGGAGGTGCTCGCGTTCACCTACGGACCGGACTGGCGAGTCCCCGACCCCGCCTTCCACTTCGACCACGACCCGCTCGACGTACGACGCATGGACGCGTGGTTCCGCTCGGGCAGGCGACGCCTGCGCTTCTGGGGCGACTTCTACAAGAGTCCGGAGTCCCGGCGCGTCCCGACCGACCCCTCGGCGTTCGCCCGCTGGGTCCAGACCCGCCTGGCCGCCCGCGGGGACGGCGCCGTCACCCTGCTGGACCTGGGGGCGGGCAACGGTCGCGACGCGATCTACTTCGCCGAGCAGGGGCACCGCGTCGTCGCCTACGACTACACCTCGATCGGGCTCAAGCAGACCGCCAAGCTGCGCAAGGAGCGCCGGGTGAAGGTCCGCACACGTGCCCTCAACCTCGAGGACCTCCGGGGGCTGCTGGTCACGGGCGCCCGGCTCGCCCACCAGGGAACGCTGCGCGAGGTCTACGCCCGCGGCCTGCTCGACGTGCTGGGCCCCGGAGGCCGCGACAACTTCTGGCGTTTCGCCTCGATGGTGCAGCGTCGCGGTGGTGAGACGTTCGTGGAGTTCCGCACCCCACGCTCGCGGGGCGAGGAGAAGTTCTTCGGACCCCACCAACGCACCTTCCTCGCCCCGGACCAGGCGGTCCGAGAGATCGAGTCGCACGGCGGCCGGGTCGTGGAGCGCCAGACCGGGCGCGACCTCGCCCCGCTGGGCGAGGAGAATCCGCACATCTGTCGACTCGTCGTGAGGTGGACCGCATGAGGAACCCGCTCGCTCGTCTTCGCACCCGCAGCGAGGCCGAGCCGTCGACCGGCCCCAGGCTCAGGAGGCTGACGGAACGGGTCAACGCCCTCGAGGCGGCCGTCGAGGAGAACCGCAGGCTCAACCAGCGGCTGGCCGACGTGGTCGACGTGGTCACCGAGGTGCTGGTGCCCGCCGCCGACCGCGACGACGCCCGGATGCAGGAGGCGCTCGCCCGTCTGAACAAGACCCTCGACGACGGCTGAGCGGCAGGGTCAGCGCAGCTTGTAGTCCTCCAGCAGCCGCCGACCGATGATCATCCGCTGGATGTCGGCGGTCCCCTCGCCGATCAGCAGCATCGGAGCCTCGCGGTAGAGCCGCTCGATCTCGTACTCCTTGGAGAACCCGTAGCCACCGTGGATGCGGAAGGAGTCCTCCACGACCTGAGAGCAGTACTCGCTCGCGAGGTACTTCGCCATCCCGGCCTCGAGGTCGTTGCGCTCGCCGGCATCCTTCTTGCGGGCGGCACGGACCATCATCTGGTGCGACGCCTCCACCTTGGTCGCCATCTCCGCGAGCCGGAAGAGCACCGCCTGGTGCTCGGCGATCTTCTTCCCGAAGGTCTCCCGCTGCTGGCTGTAGGCGACGCCGAGCTCGAAGGCCCGGTTGGCGACGCCGCAGCCGCGGGCGGCAACGTTCACCCGGCCGACCTCGACGCCGTCCATCATCTGGTAGAAGCCCTTGCCGGGCTCGCCGCCCAGGATCTGGTCGGCGCCGATCTCGAATCCGTCGAAGATCATCTCGGTGGTGTCGACGCCCTTGTAGCCCATCTTGTCGATCTTGCCGGGCACCGTCAGCCCGTCCTTGATCTCGCCGAAACCGGCGGGCTTCTCGACAAGGAAGGTCGTCATGTTCTTGTAGACGCTCGACGCGCCCAGGTCGGTCTTCACGAGCACCGCGACCAACGTCGACGAGCCACCGTTGGTCAGCCACATCTTCTGGCCGTTGATCGTGTAGGCCTTCTCGTCCTCCGAGAGCACGGCCTTGGTCTTGATCGCCGCGACGTCGGAACCGCAACCGGGCTCCGACATCGAGAACGCGCCTCGGATGTCCCCGGTGGCCATCTTCGGCAGGTAGTACTGCTTCTGCTCCTCGGTGCCGTGCTGCATCAGCATGTAGGCCACGATGAAGTGGGTGTTGACGATCCCCGACACGCTCATCCACCCGCGGGCGATCTCCTCCACGACGAGCGCGTAGGTCAACAGCGACTCGCCCAGGCCGCCGTACTCCTCGGGGATGGTGAGCCCGAACAGGCCGAGGTCCTTCATCCCCTCGACGATGTCGGTGGGGTACTCGTCGCGGTGCTCGAGCTCCGTGGCGACGGGAAGAATCTTCTCGTCCACGAACGTGCGGACGGTCTTCAGGATCTCGACCTGGATGTCGGTGAGGTCCTCGGTCTCGCAGAGGCGACCCATGCGGGATGTCCTTCCGGGCTGGGAGTGAACGCGTTGCCCGCGCGTCGCCCATCGTGCCCCACCGCTGCGAAAGGGGCTATGAGCCATTTCACTGCAGACGGCACAGCCCTGCCCCGCGGGCTCAGCCCGGACGACGACGGAGGCGACGGATCGCGCGGCGGGGCAGCGAGGCGCGGGCGCGCACGGACGACCGGTTCTGCCGGGTCAGCCGGCGTACGTCGGTCATCATCGCGGCGATGACGCTGGTCGCCGCGGACACCAGCTCGGCGTCGCTGACGTCGTCGGGATGCCGGCGCGCGGGGACCTCCTCGGGGGGGCGCAGGTCGTCCACGTCGCCGATCACGTGGTAGCCGGCCGCGACCACCTCGTCGGCGATCCGGTTGCCGCGCGCACGCAGCTCGGCGACCCGCTGCGGCGACGGCCAGAACTTCTCACCTCCGCGGGGCACCAGCTTGCCCTGCGCGAGGTACCCGCGGATCCAGTTCCCCCGGTCGGCCGCCGACCTGAAGCCGTCCAGGTCGGCGTTGATCCGGCGCAGCAGCTCGACCTCGACGACGCCCAACGACTCGTTCTTGGCGGACCGGGCCGGGTCCACGCTGGTGGGGTCCACCCCGAGCACTCCGGCGAACCGCTGCCACAGCAGGTCTCGTGGCTCGTCAGGCTTGGGCAGCGTCAGCACGTGGACGCGCTCGTGGGGCACTCCGGTGCTCCACCGGCGCAGCACGTCGGCCAGGTCGAGGGTGCCCCAGTCCCAGTCGTCGTTGCCGCTGATCTCCTCACGCACCGGGTATCCGTCGATCGGCACCGTCGACCCGTTCTTCACGAACTCCTGCCAGCGCGCGGTCACCAGGCTCAACGTCTCCCGGGCCGTCACCACGACGTGCACCTCCGCGCCCTCGAGCACGGCGGCCGCCCGGGTCACCTGCGCACCGGTGGCGGAGGCGAAGAACTCGTGGCTGACGACGGCGGTGCCGTCCCAGGCGTTGATCTCGGCGACCAGGCGCTCCCAGGCCTGCGACGCCTCGGGACCTCGGCGGTCGATCTTGGGGTCCTCCCGGACGACGCCGCTGGCCCACAGGTGCTGGCGGCTGCCGGTGCCGGGCAGGAGCACGCCCTGTGCGCGCAGTACGTCGCGGTTCTCCCACATCAGGGTCTGCAGATACGTCGTCCCCGTCTTCGGGAGGCCGACGTGGAAGAGGACCCGGGACGCCACGTCAGCTCACAGGCCCTGGGAGTACTTCTCCAGCACCGCGGAGATGCGGTCCTCGTCGCGCTGGGCGACCGGGAGGAGGAGCTCCTCGACGACGTCGGTCAGCTCGGCCAGCCGCAGGTTCAGCTGACGGCACTCCTGCACCTCGTCCTCGAGGACCGCGACCCGCTCGCGCAGCAGCTCGAGGCTCTCCGCCTGCAGCCCGGCCCGGAACCTGCCCAGGTTGTGCGCCACCTCCTTGCTGCGGTCCCGCAGCCGTGAGCGCATCGCCTTCACCGTCGCCATTCGACCACCAATCGTCCGATCCTGCGCCCGCGCTCCCCCTCCGGGGTGCTGGCGCGCTCCTGTCGCCGGGAGACCACCGTGGCACCCCGGCCTTCCAGCTCGTCCACGACCCCGCGCAGAGGCAGCGTGCGCAGATGGTTCTCGCGGGCGAAGTCGTCCTGCTCGCCCCGGGCGGTCAGCACCTCGAGGTAGAGTCGCCCGCCGCCGCGCAGCATCATCTCCGCGGCCCGCCACAGGTGTCCTCGTCCCACGGCGTTGGTCGCGTCGGCGACGTGGCGGGCGGTCACCACGACCGGTCCAGGGCCGTGGGCCACCCGGGCGCCCTCCGCCAGCACGGACCGCAGCTCGACGAGATTCAGGCGCCGGAACTCGAGGTCGACGTCCTCCTCGGCAGCGAGCGCGGCGACAGCCCGGCTGCCGCGGGGGGCGTAGTCCAGGGCGAGGACGCGGGCGCCGTGCCGGGCGAACCACAGGTCGTCGACGCCCTGGCCGCAGCCGATGTCCACGATCCGCGGCGGGACGCCTCCCTCCTGCTCGCTCACCCAGGTCGCGAACCCGGACGGCTCGACGGCGGGCGCGGTGCGGGGCAGCCGCGAGTAGGTCCGGTCCCAGGCCTCGCGCTTGACGCGGGTGCCGCGGAACCAGCCGTTGAGCCGTCGGTGCGTGGAGACCGGGGTCCCGAACTTGTACGCCGGGTCGGGCACTCGCCAGTGCGGGCCGTAGGTCGCGGTGAGGAACGCGTCGGTGTCCGCCGGGGCCGGGAGCTCGCGGCCCTCCAGCGTCGTGGTGCCCAGCGGGAAGATCCACTCGCGTCGGAACGGGGTACGGATCTCGCCCATCAGGTGCAGGTTGCCGTCGGCGAGGAAGCCACCGAACACGTCGAGGCCGCGCACCGAGCCGTCGCCCTCGAGCACGTCGACCTTGAACGCCGCGCCGCTGTACCGGGTGATCCGGTACCCCATCTCGGCCAGCGCCCGCTGGAGGGCGAAGGACTCCCGCGCCACGTCGACGGGATGGGTGTGGTCGCTGACGTAGCCGAGGTCGGCGTCGCTGTCGTGGCCGATGAGCCGCCCGCCGCGCACCGCGCCGAGCAGCGTGCCGTAGGCGGGGAAGGCGTCGACCCCGGCCTTCTTCAGGGCCCGCAGCACCTCCTCGATGGAGTCGAGGAGCGGGGCCACGTGCTCGGCGCTGCGGGTGTCGAACGTCTGCGCCAGTCGCAGCGACTTGTCGATGCCCATCGGCAACCCACGGTCGTTGACCACCGCGATCCGCTCGTCCCCGGTGCCGAGCCGGACCTCCTCGTCGAAGGCCACCGCACCGTTGACGTGCTCGACCAGCTGCAGCCGGGTCGTGCCGTTGAGGAAGCGCTGCAGCGCCGACGGCCAGCGGACCGACCAGGTGGTCTGCGACTGCTCGCCGTCCCGGTGCAGCCAGAACGACCAGATCCTTCGGCCGTCGAAGAGCACGTCGAGCACGACGTCGGTGTCGCCCTCGGCGCGGATCCCCTCGTCGTCGACGCGGACGTCGGTGACGGTCGTCAGGGGGGCTGGCACGTGGAGGATGCTACGGGAGGTCAGCCCTCCGGCGGCGACCACACGTCGCCGCGCTTCATGCCGGCCGCCCGGCCCTTGCCGGAGATCACGAGCGCCATCTTGCGCGAGGCCTCGTCGATCATCTCGTCGCCCAGCATGACCGCTCCGGTCGCACCGCCCTTCTCGGAGGTGTAGTACTCGTAGGCGTCCAGGATGTTCTCCGCGTGGTCGAAGTCGGCCTGGTCGGGTGAGTAGACCTCGTTGGCGATCTCCACCTGGGAGGGGTGCAGGGTCCACTTGCCGTCGAACCCGAGGGCGGCCGAGCGGCCCGCGACGCGCTTGTAGCCGTCGAGGTCCTTGATCTGCAGGTAGGGCCCGTCGATGACCTGCTTGTCGTGGGCCCGCGCAGCCATCAGCAGCCGCATCAGGATGTAGTGGTAGGCGTCGCCGACGTCGTACCCGGGCGGCTGCTCACCGACGACCAGCGACTTCATGTTGATCGAGGCCATGAAGTCGGCCGGCCCGAAGATGATCGTCTCCACCCGCGGCGAGGCAGTGGCGATGTCATCGACGTTGAGCAGACCCAGCGCATTCTCGATCTGCGCCTCGATGCCGATCCGGCCGACCTCGTAGCCCATGGTCGTCTCGATCTGGGTGAGCAGCGTGTCGAGAGCCTGCACCTGGGAAGCGGTCTGCACCTTCGGCAGCATGATGCAGTCGAGGTTGGCACCGGCGCCCTCCACGACCTCGATGACGTCCTTGTACGTCCACTGCGTCGTCCAGTCGTTGACGCGGACGGTGCGCACCCGGGTGCCCCAGTCGCCGGTGTTGAGCACCTCGACGATGTTCTTGCGCGCGTCGGCCTTCGCGATGGGCGCGACCGAGTCCTCGATGTCGAGGAACACCTGGTCGGAGTCCAGCCCCTGAGCCTTCTCCAGGAAGCGTGCGTTGGAGCCGGGGACGGCGTGGCAGGAGCGGCGAGCACGCAGCTCGCGGGCGGCTTCGGGCACCGGAGATCACCTCTCGTGTGGCGGACGTGCTCCGGAGACTAGTGCCGGTCGTGCGTACGGCGGGAGTCCGGGACGCCGTGGGATACCTCTCAGTCCCGGGTCAGTCCACGGGGGCTTCCTCGATGCCCCCCGGGCGACCGCTGGCGGAGCCGGCCCTCGCATTGCCGACGACGACCAGCGACATCCCCGTCAAGATGACGAGCAGGCCGGCGACCGCCGCGAGCGGCGGTACCTGGCCGAGGATCGCGGCGGCAAGCAGCGAGGCGCCCGGCACCTCGAGCAGCAGCGCGAGCGAGACCAGCATCGGGGACGTCGTTGCCAGCAGGTGGTTGAAGACCGAGTGCCCCATCAGCTGCGAGGTGAGGGTGACCAGCACCAGCAGGGTCCACTGGGAGCCGGCATAGCCCCACAGGTCCTGGCCGCTCGCCAGGCACGCGACCAGCAGCACCAGCGCGCAGCTGCCGTAGCAGACGAAGGTGTAGGCGGTCGTCGACACGCTCTGCCGGGCGCGGGCACCGACGACCATGTACACCGCCGCGGCCAGCCCACCGCTCAGCGCCAACAAGTCACCGACCAGGGCCCGGGGCGAGACGGTGAGGTCGACGCCGGACACGACCAGCACCCCGGAGAACGCCAGCACCAGCCCCCCGACGACGACGCGTCCGAACCGCTCACCACGCAGCAGCTGCCACCCGACCACGAAGGCGATCTGGAGGCTGACCAGCGCCGTCGCCGAGGCCACCGAGGTCAAGGTCAACGCCGTCACCCAGGTGCCGAAGTGGACGGCCAGCGCGAGTCCCGCGGTGAGAGTCAGCCGCAGGGTGCGCCCGCGTACCTGGGCGACCTCGTGACGGCGGATCACGACCACACCGGCGCCGAGGCCGACCGTGGCGAACGCGTTCCGCCAGAACGAGATCGCCAGCGGGGGCACCACCATCGCCGCCATCAACGGCCCCGACAGCGACACGGCCAGGACCGCGACGGCCATCAACAGCAGGGTGCGCACCTGCACCATTCTCGTGTCACGCTCGTCGGGTGCCCGTACCCGACCCCGAACCGCTGCCCGCCCTGTTGCACGCCCCGATGCCCGAGCTGGTCGCGGAGCTGGGACGCAGGACCGATGTCTGCTGGGTCAGGGCCGCGGACGTGACGCAGCCGATCTGGCACGCCTGGGAGGACGACGCCCTCGCCGTGGTCTCCGGTGGCGACGAACAGCCGTTCCCCGACGTCGAGGACGGCGGCCGTGTCGAGGTGCTGATGCGCAGCAAGGACACCGGTGGCGCACTCGTGACCTGGCCCGGTCGTGCGGTCGTCGTACGGCCCGGGGACCAGAAGTGGACAGCGACCACGCACGCCCTGGTCACCCGGCGGCTCAACCTCCCCGACCCCGCGGGTGCGGTCGACAGGTGGGCCGAGGGCAGCGTGGTGCGCCGGATCGTCCCGGAAGGGGAAGGGCACCTCGCGTGACCGGTCAGTGGGGCTCGGTCGAAGTCAACGGCACATTGCTCAGTGCCGGGGCAGCCGTTTTCGGTGGGGCTATCGCGACGCGGCGACCTCCCGGCGCATCACCGTGTTCCTCATGCCCTTGGGCCGGATGAAGTCGAAGCCGGCGCGCTCGTAGACGGCCTTCGTGCCGTTGTAGAGAAACGACGAGGACAGCCGCCGCTCCCCCGGGATGTGGGGATAGCCCTCGACGAGGCCGCCGCCCGCTTGCGCGATCAGGTCGAGCGCCCCCTCCAGGGCAAGGGTCACCAGGCCGTGCTGGCGGAACCGCTTGTCGACGAAGATGCAGGTGATCCGGAAGTCGGGTTCGAGGTCCTGCTCCTCGAGGTATTGCTTGCTGTGGTGGATGTCGGGCAGCTCGGCCGGGGTCCCATACTCTGCCCAGGCGATCGCCTCCTGACCGTCCCCACCGTCACGGACGACCAGCGCCGCGTGGGCCACCCCCTCGTCGACCATCCGCTCCTTGAACGCCCGGTTGCCGTCGTACCCCGGCACGTGGTCGGCGCGCTCGCCATGGAATTTGACGCACCAGCATCCGCCGAAGATGCCTCTGTGCCGCTCCACCAGCGCTGCGAAGAGGTTCCATGTGTCCGGAGTCAGCGGCTCGATCGTCGTGGGGCCTGGGTCCTGGGTCGCCATGACGTCGACAGTATCCAAGCCAGCGGCCTGGCCGGGACGAGCTCAGAACTCCGCCATCTTGCCCCAACCCGCCTGATCCGGGACGTCGACGTAGATGATGTCTGGAACCTCGGCAACGTACTGCTCGGTCTGGTTGTCAGCGAGGAACGCCTGGAAGTGGTCGGAGTTGACGTGAGCCTCGCCGGCCGCTGGGTCGTCGAACGCCTCCAGGGTGAGGATCATGTCGGGGTCGTCGACGCTGCGGAACTGCTCGTACCACTTGTTGCCCGGCTCGCGTCGCGTCGCCTCCAGGAAGGGCCGGTTCGCCGCGAGGTAGGCCTCGGCGCTACCCGGCTTCACCTTCGTCTTGACGGTGATGAGGATCAATGTCGTCTCCTGGGTCCTTGGTGGTGTGCGGGTGGTGTGCGGGTGGTGTGCGGGTGACGTGGAGCGGGTCGGTCCAACCGTGTGGCCATCGCGGCCGACTACCCGGCAGTCGGTCGGGCCGGCGAAGCCCGAGGCTCGGTCTCGGTGCTCTCGGTCTTCGGAAGACGTTCCCCTTCGACTCAGTAGCCGACAGCTCGGGCGGTTCCACGGTGGTGATGCAGAAGGGATGGCCCGCTGGATCCAACAGCACTCTCCACCGCGGGTCGGGCTGGGGGTCCGCGAGGCAGGCGCCCAGCGCGATGGCGCGTCGGGTCGGCTCCTCCAGGTGCTCTCCGGCCGTCAGATCCAAGTGGACGACCGAGGCGCCCGGCCACACCGGCGGCTGGTAGTCGGCCACGCGCTGCGGGATCAGCAGCACCCCTGGTGTCTGCACCGCGGCGCTGGTCGGGCGGGTCCACAGCAGGCGCCCACCCAACAACTGCAGGTAGAAGTCCGCCAGCTCTGCCGGGTCGGCGCAATCCAGGGACACCCCGACGAAGCGCACGTCGCGGGAACCTACCGACTCGACCATTCCGCAACACTAGCTACCGTGGATCTCGCTCGATCTCGCTTCACCTCGTTCGACTGACGCCTGCAGCGGATCGTCAATCGGAGACGCGCACACCTACCTGGGCACAGGTGCAGAGGTGATGCGAGGATCCACGACATGACGAGCCGAACCGCTGCGATCGCGATTGACGCCGTACGACCCCAGGTAGTCGCAGAATTCTGGTGCGCAGCTCTCGGTTGGGAGGTAGTCGATGCCGACGCCGAGGGCATCAGCATCGCTGCGGCCGACGGCACGTGGCCGACGATCGATGTCCTCGCCGTCCCCGAGACCAAGAACGTCAAGAACCGGCTGCACCTAGACCTGCGCGCCGACGGATGCAGCACCGCTGAAGAGCTGCAGCGGCTGATCGAGCTGGGTGCGCGACGAGTCGATGTCGGGCAGGGTCCTGAGGTCAGCTGGGTGGTTCTCGCCGATCCCGAGGGCAACGAGTTCTGCCTGCTGTCCCGCACCGTGCAGCAGGTGCAGTAGCCGGGCCGTGACCACCAGCATCGGGCTGGTGGCCGTGGCCAGAGACGTTATCCGGCAACTCCCCCATGCGGCTCCGCAGCGGCGATGCGGCTCCGGAGGACCAGCCGACGCCACACCCCCCGTATGCGGACAGTCGCTGGGTCAGGGAACCTCGATCTCGCCCTGTGCCACCGGGCACACCCGACCCGCCACGTGGCAGCGGGTGGCCCGGCCCTCGGAGGCCTCCACCCGCCCGGACAGCGAGGACGGCCTCCCCATCTCGATCCCCTGGGTGATGTCGTAGCGGCCACCCTCCGGCAGCAGCCCGGCGGCCACCAGCACCATCCCGAGGCCGGCGGCCGCAGAACCGGTCGCCGGGTCCTCCGGCACCCCCGCACCCGGCACGAACACCCGCGAGTGCACCCGGAGCCGGGGCGCGTCGCCCGCGACGGCATGCACGTTGAGCGCGTCGACCAGGTCGTTGACCGGGCCGGCCGCCGCGAGCCGCTCGCCGAGGTCACCGAACGAACGGGCCATCGGCACCGCTCGCACCACCGCCTCCTCGGTCACCGGCAGATGCACGAACGACAGGCCGCAGCCGGCGACCCAGGCCTGCCCCGACAGGTCCGACAGCGAGAGGCCGACGAGGCGAAGCAGGTCACGCGTGAGTGCCTGGTCGAGCGGACCGGCGAGATCTCGCGGCTCGGCCGACAGCTCGACCAGGTCGTCGGAGAACCGGACACCGATCCGGCCCGCTGCGCACAGCTGGACGCAGTCGTCGGAGGTCAGCTGACCGGCGGACCGCAGCACCCAGGCGGTGCCCAGCGTGGGATGCCCCGCGAAGGGGATCTCCTGCTCCGGGGTGAAGATGCGAGTGGTGTACTCGCGGCCGTCGCTGGGACCCGGGAACGTGGTCTCCGAGAAGCCGAACTCCTGGGCGATCGCCTGGCACTGCTCGGTGCTCAGCGAGTCGGCCCCGTGCACCACGGCCAGCTGGTTGCCGGCGAACGGCCGGTCGGTGAACACGTCGACGATGTCGTAGTGCAGTCGCATGGGTGGCATCCTCGCAGCCGTTACGCTCGGTGGTCGTGAGCACCTCCCCGACCCGCGTCTTCGCCGCCCGCCTCTCGGGCCTGCCGGTGTTCGACCCTGCCGGCGACCAGGTGGGCAAGGTGCGGGACCTGGTGGTCGTGCTGCGTCCCGGCGGCCTGCAGCCTCGGGTCCTCGGGCTGGTCGTCGAGGTGTTCGGGCGCCGCTCCATCTTCGTCCCCATGACGCGGGTCACCCACGTCGACAGCGGCCAGGTCATCACCACCGGAGTGGTGAACATGCGGCGCTTCGAGCAGCGGCCCACCGAGACGCTGGTGTTCGGGCAGATGCTCGACCGGCAGGTGACGATCAAGGAGAGCGGCGTCACCGGCAGCGTGTACGACGTCTCGATGGAGCCGACCCGCACCCGCGACTGGGTGATCGACAAGGTCGCGCTGCAGGAGGGCTCCAAGCGCTTCGGACGCAAGGGGCAGACGCACGTCGTCGACTGGCGTGAGGTCGACGGCTTCGCCGCCCCGGAGGAGGGCCAGGGGGCGACCCACCTGCTCGCGGCCTTCGAGGAGATGCGTCCGGCCGACCTCGCGAACGTCATCCACGACCTGCCGGCGAAACGGCGTGGCGAGATCGCCGCGGCCCTCGACGACGAGCGGCTCGCCGACGTCCTGGAGGAGCTGCCCGAGGAGGACCAGGTCGAGATCCTCGGCAACCTCGACAACGAGCGCGCCGCCGACGTCCTGGAGGAGATGTCGCCCGACGACGCCGCCGACCTGATCGCCGAGCTGCCGCCCGAGACCGCCGAGGCACTCCTGCAGCTGATGGAGCCCGACGAGGCCGAGGACGTGCGGCGGCTGATGTCCTACGAGGAGCGGACCGCCGGCGGCATGATGACCACGGAGCCGGTCATCCTCTCCCCCGACGCCACCGTCGCCGATGCCCTCGCGCACGTCCGGCACTCCGAGCTGAGCCCGTCCCTGGCCGCCCTCGTGTACGTCGTCCGGCCGCCGCTGGAGCCGCCCACGGGGCGACTGCTCGGTGTCGCGCACATCCAGCGGCTGCTGCGGGAGCCGCCCTCGACGATGGTGGGCCACGTCCTCGACTCCGACATCGAGCCGCTGCGCCCGACGTCGAGCCTCGAGGACTGCGCGCGCCACCTGGCGACGTACAACCTCGTCGCCTCACCTGTCGTCGACGAGGACGGCCGACTCGTCGGCGCGGTGACCGTCGACGACCTCCTCGACCACCTGCTGCCGGAGAACTGGCGGGACACCCCGTCCCGGTCCGAGACGGCGGTGCGCATCGGTGCCTCCCGGGGCGGTGGTGGCCGTGGCCGATAGGTCGGGGTCCACCCCGAAGAAGCCGTCGCGCGAGCAGCGCCTGCGCGGCCCCCGCCTCGACGTCCCGCTCGACACGCGACGGCAGATCGTCCGGCGCCCACAGGTCGACTCCGACACCTTCGGCCGCTTCGCCGAGACGTTCGCGCGGTTCATGGGCACGGCACGGTTCCTGCTGTACATGACCCTGTTCGTCGTCGTGTGGGTCCTGTGGAACTGGACGCTGCCGGGTCCCACCCGCTTCGACGACTACCCGTTCATCTTCCTCACCCTGATGCTCAGCCTCCAGGCGTCGTACGCCGCACCCCTGATCCTGCTCGCGCAGAACCGGCAGGAGGACCGCGACCGGGTGATCGGCGAGCAGGACCGGCAGGCGAACTCCCGCGCCCACGCCGACATGGAGTTCCTGGCCCGGGAGATCTCCTCGATCAGGATGGCGCTGGGCGAGGTGGCCACCCGCGACTACATCCGTTCCGAGCTGCGGGCACTGGTGCAGGAGCTGGAGGAGCAGGGCCGCGAGTCGGACGGGCACGCCGAGGAGTAGCTGAGTGCTCTGCGCTCGCTCCGCTCGCGCGTGTCCGCCGCGCCTGGTGCTCGTGCCTTCCCTCCTCGGCTCAGCGCCTCCCCCGCTGCGCTCCTCCGACGCGTCGCCTCGTCAGTCCAGGCACGAGCGCGCGACGGACCTGCCTGGCTGAGTACCGCTTCGAGGCAAGAAGGCCGGAGAGTCTGCGCCCAATCCCCCACAGGTCCATCACGCGCTTGCGGCTGGACTGACGCAGAGAGGCGTCGGAGGAGCGAAGCGGAGGAGGCGCCGAACGCAGGAGGGAAGCCGCGAGCTATCGGCGTGACGGACACGCGCGAGCGGAGCGAGCGCCACAGGTCCATCACGCGCTTGCGGCTGGACTGACGCAGAGAGGCGTCGGAGGAGCGAAGCGGAGGAGGCGCCGAACGCAGGAGGGAAGCCGCGAGCTATCGGCGTGACGGACACGCGCGAGCGGAGCGAGCGCCAAACGTGCAGCGAGCCCCAAAGGGGCTGCGTGTTCACGGCACGTAGGCTGGACGCTATGACCTCCCCCGCTCTCGAGCAGATCAACGCTGCGCTCGCGACCGTCAACGACCCGGAGATCCATCGTCCCATCACCGACCTCGGGATGGTCGACTCGGTTGCCGTGTCCGCCGACGGCCGGGTGGCGGTGAAGGTGCTGCTGACCGTGGCCGGCTGCCCGCTCAAGGACACGATCACCCGGGACGTGAACGAAGCCGTCGGCAAGGTTGCCGGCGTCACCGGGGTGGACCTCGAGCTCGGTGTGATGACCGGCGACCAGCGCTCCGGACTGCAGGAGAAGCTGCGCGGCGGTCAGGCGCCCAAGGAGATCCCGTTCGCGCGACCCGGATCACTCACCAAGGTCTTCGCGATCGCCTCTGGCAAGGGCGGCGTCGGCAAGTCGTCGGTCACGGTCAACCTGGCTACGGCGCTGGCCCGGCAGGGCCGCTCCGTCGGCATCCTCGACGCGGACATCTACGGCCACTCCGTCCCGGCGATGCTCGGTGTCGGCGATGCCCGGCCCACCCAGGTCGAGGACATGATCATGCCCGTCCCGGCGCTGGACCTGCCCGGAGAGATGTCGGTCATCAGCATCGGCATGCTCAAGCCGCGACGTGACCAGGTCGTCGCGTGGCGCGGCCCGATGCTCGACCGGGCGCTCGTGCAGATGCTCAGCGACGTCTACTGGGGTGACCTCGACGTCTTGTTCCTCGACCTCCCGCCCGGCACCGGCGACATCGCGATCTCGCTCGGCCAGCACCTGCCCAACGCCGAGGTGGTCGTCGTGACCACCCCGCAGGAGGCGGCCGCCGAGGTGGCCGAGCGCGCCGGCACGATGGCCTCGATGATGCACCAGCGGGTCGTCGGCATCGTGGAGAACATGTCCTTCCTGCCCTGCCCGCACTGCGGTCCCGAGCACCGGCTGGAGGTCTTCGGCGCCGGAGGCGGCGCTCGGGTCGCCAAGACGCTCTCCGCGCGCTTCGGGTACGACGTTCCGGTGCTCGGCGAGATCCCGCTCGACCTGACCCTGCGCGAGGGCGGTGACGCCGGCACGCCCATCGTCGAGACCCACCCCGACTCGGTGGCTGCCCGGGCCCTCACGGAGGTGGCCAACACCCTGGCCGGCCGCGGCCGCGGTCTGGCCGGCCTTCAGCTGGGGCTCTCTCCCGCCGGCCGGCTCTAGGCGCTTCGCCGTGTTCGGGGTCGGCCTGCCGGAGCTGATGGTGATCATCGTGGTCGCCGTCATCGTCTTCGGCCCGGACCGGCTCCCGGAGTTCGCCCGTCAGGCGGGCCGGTTCGTGCGACAGCTGCGCGACTTCACGCAGAGCGCCCGCGACGACATCCGCGCCGAGCTCGGCCCCGGGTACGCCGACTTCGAGCTGACCGACCTGGACCCGCGCAAGGCGGTGCGCAAGTACCTCGAGGACGCATGGGAGGAGTCCGAGGAGGGCGGCGAGGCTACCCGCTCGGGTCACCGTCCCCTGGACGCCGGCGAGCTGCCGCCGTACGACAGCGACGCCACCTGATCCTCGCCCGAGAGCTCAACCGACCTTCGAGTCGAGCTTGATCTTGACGTCGCGCCCGCCGCCCCTGCGCACCACGCGCAGGTCGATCGTCTCGCCAGGCTGGTGGCTGCGGATCGCCACGATCAGGCCGATGCCGTTGGTGACCGGCTTGCCGTCGACGCGGGTGACGAGGTCGCCCTTCTGCAGCCCGGCCGCCGCCGCAGGGGTGCCCGCCGGCACGTCGGTGACCTCGGCGCCGTTGCCCTTGGACCGCGTGTTCACACTGGCGCCGATCACCGGGTAGCGCGCCTTGCCGGTCGCCAGGATCTGGGCCGCGGTGACCCGCACCTGCTCCATGGGGATCGCGAAGCCGACGCCGATGTTGCCGGACGGGCCGCCTATCGAGCCGCCGGTGGTGGCGATCGCGGAGTTCACCCCGATGACCCGGCCGCGCATGTCGACCAGCGGCCCGCCGGAGTTGCCGGGGTTGATCGCGGCATCGGTCTGCAGGGCGTTGATGTAGGAGGACTGCTTGTCGTTGCCGGTGGTCACCGGACGGTCGGTGGCACTGACGATGCCGGAGGTCACCGTGCTGCTCAGCCCGAGCGGCGAGCCGATCGCCACGACGGTGTCACCGACGCGCAGCCGCGCGGACGACCCGATCGAGGCGGGGCGCAGCCCGGACGCGCCGGTGACGTCGAGAACCGCGATGTCGTAGACGGGGCTGCGGCCGATGATCTTCGCCGCGTGCTTCTTGCCGTTGTGGTCGACGACCTTCAGCTCGCCCGGTCCGGTGGCGTCGGCGACGACGTGGTTGTTGGTGATGACGTGGTCCTGCTTGTCCAGCACGAAGCCGGAGCCCGTCGCGCCGCCGGCGGCGGTGCCGTCCGACCCACCCTTGGCCTGGACCTGCACCGTGCTGGGGAGCACCCTGGCGGCGACTGCCGCGATGCTGCCGTTGTCGGCCTTGAGCGGCGCGGCGGCTCCGTTGTCCGTGCCGATGACGGGCACCGAGCTGCCGTCCCCGCCCGCCATCGAGGAGGAGACGGCGACGCTGGTGATGACACCGCCGAGGGCGCCGACGACCAGGGCCAGCGCGGTGATGACCGGCCACGCCCAGCCCGGCAGTCGCGACGGACCGTTCTGCGACCCGACCGGCGGTGTCGGCGGGCGGGAGGGCTGAGGGTTGCCGGGAGGTAGCGGAGGGTAACCGGGAGGCTGGCCGTAGCCGTAGGGCTGCGGCGGGTACGGCTGCTGGAAGGGCTGCCGGAAGGGCGTGGTGGGTGGGCCGTTCGGTGGCTGGACCGGCTGCTGGGCGGGCTGCTGGACCGGCTGCTGGGGAGACGGCTGGGCCCCCTGCTCCGGCTGGTGACCGTACGGCGGCGGGTACGCCGGCCCGCTCGGGTGCAGCGGCTGGGTGTCGCCGAGGTCCGCCGGGTGCTCCACGTCGGGGCGTTCGTCATCGCGCTGGGTCACGTCCTTATTGTCACCCACGCCCCAACCGCCCTCGTTCAGCGGTCGTCACCCACGGCGCGCGCATGCACGACGCCGTCGACGCCGCGACCCAGGGTCCAACCGCGCAGCCGCCCGTGCACCGAGGCCGCCGGTGAGACCACGGCGTTGCGGGGGGCCGAGCTCGCCCCAGCGCCGACGGAGGCCGCCGGGCTGCTGGGGGTCGACCCGCCGATGCCCATCGAGGTGCCGCTGAGCGTGGACAGGCCGAAGACCGCCGCCGAGACCGACCCGGCGCCCACCAGGGCGATGCCGGCCCGGCGGCGCGCACGGCCGCGGTGCTCGAGGTCGTGGGCCTCGGTCCACGCCAGGGGGGCGGGGTCGAGGCCGAGCAGCGACCCGACGAGGCGGTCGGAGGGGTAGTCGGCAGGGGGCGCGGAGCCGGCCATCTGCGCCAGCTGTCGCTTGACCCACCCCTCACGCTCGACGAGCCGCCGACACGAGGGACAGTGCTGCACGTGCTGCCAGGCGCGCTCGCCGGCCTCCTCGTCGAGCTGACCGTCGACGAGGGCGCTGACGGACGACCCGAGGTGCCCACCGAGCAGGCCGCGTGGTCGACGTACCGGGCGCCGCCCCTGGTCCGGCATCAGGTCGTCAGAGGCGTGAGCCGCCGACGACGGGGCTCGGCCGGTCCGGAGTAGCGGGAGCGACCCGCGGCGGGGGCGCGGTGGGCCAGTGCCTTGCGCAGCATGGTGCGGCCGCGATGGATCCGGGAGCGCACCGTGCCCAGCTTGAGGCCGAGCACGTCCGCGATCTCCTCGTAGCTGAGCCCCTCGATGTCGCACAGCACGACAGCGGCCCGGAAGGCCGGGGGCAGCTCGGCGAGCGCGGACTCGACGTCCGCGTCGAACAGCCCGTCCAGCACCTGCACGTCGGGGCTGACGGTGCGGCTGGGGATGCGCGTCTCGGCGTCGTCGCTCAGCGCGTCGAAGCGAATCTTCGCCTTGCGGCGGGCCTGGTCGAGGAACAGGTTCGTGGTGATGCGGTGCAGCCAGCCCTCGAACGTCCCCGGCGTGTACGACGAGAGCGACCGGAACACCCGGACGAAGACCTCCTGGGTGAGGTCCTCGGCGTCGTGGGGGTTGCCGGTGAGGCGGTAGGCGAGCCGGTAGACCCGGGTGGAGTGCTGGGTGACGATCTCGTCCCAGGACGGCGCCTGCCAGTCGGTGTCGGTCATCGGCTGCTCCTGCCGTCGGATCGGGCTCGCCATGGTGCTGGCGCCTGCCTCCTAGGCTAGAAGCCGCTCCTGAGAGGGGGCTGAGGGACGATCTCGAGTGTCCTGTCAGAACCCTCCTTGGCTCAACGGACCACGTGAGGGCGTTGTTCCCGCCTGTTCCCGGGCTGGGCCCCGGCCGCGGTAGGGCAGCGGTAGAGTCCGCCGCACACAGGCGCACACAGGCGCACGAGCACGGGAGGCCATCATCGTCACGGGACTGAAGCCGGCCAGCTGGACCTACGCTGAGCAGTACGTCGGCGAGGACGAGGTGCTGACCGCTGCCCGCGCCCGCGCCGAGGAGGTCGGTGTCTCGCCGATCGGCACCGGCGGCGGGGCGGTGCTCCGCTTCCTCACCTCGATCACCGAGGCGCGTGCCGTCGTCGAGATCGGCACGGGGACCGGGATGTCGGGGGTGTGGATGCTGCGAGGCATGCGCCCCGACGGCATCCTCACCACGGTCGACACCGAGGCCGAGCATCAGCGGCTCGCCAAGCAGGCGTTCAGCGAGGCCGGCTTCGCGACCCAGCGGGTCCGGCTGATCCCCGGCGCCGCGCTCGACGTGCTGCCGCGCCTCACCGACGGCCACTACGACATGGTCTTCGCCGACGGCGACAAGTCGGAGTACCACGAGTACCTCACCGAGGCGCTGCGGCTGCTCAAGCCCGGCGGCATCGTGGCCTTCGACAACGCGCTGTGGCACGACCGGGTCGCCGACCCGGCCCAGCGCGACGCCGAGACCGTGGCGATCCGGGAGCTCGGCCGGGTGGTGCGCGAGCACGAGTCGCTGCTGCCGGTGCTGCTGCCCGTCGGCGACGGCCTGCTGGTCGCGAAGAAGGTCTGGACTCCCGGCGGCTGAGGAGCAGCGCCTCCGGCAGCTCAGCGAGAGGCGCCGGTGGGTACCCAGAAGCGCATCTTGCGGTTCCGGACGTCCTCGAGCACGCCGCCGTTGGCCTCGATGACCTTGCGCGAGCCCACGTTGTCGTCGTCGCAGGTGACCAGCACGGGGTCGATGCCCCGCGCCGCCGCGACGTCCAGCATCAGCCTCAGCGCGGCGGTGGCGTGTCCGCGTCGTCGCGCCGACGGCCGGACGGCGTACCCGATGTGTCCACCTACCTCCAGCAGCCAGGGCGTCAGCGAGTGGCGCAGTGAGATCCGGCCCAGCACCGTGTCGCCCTCGAGAATCCAGAGGTAGGTGCCATTCACCCAGCCCGCCGGGCGGGGGGTGCGCCGGTCGGCGAGTGCGGCGGTGTAGGCGCAGAACCTCTCGAACGTCTCCGGGTCGTCCAGCGTCGCGCGGGTGTAGGTCGTCCCGGCGAAGCCCGGCTCCGCGGGGAGCACCAGGTCGAGGTAGTGGGCGTTGCCCTCGGCTGCCAGCTCGTCCAGGGCCCCGAGGTAGGACAGGTGGTGGCGGGGGTCGGGCTCGCTGAGCCGAAGCGTCACCGGCTCAGGCGTACGACGGCGCGGCGAGGAAACTGGACCCGCCCTCGGCGACAGCCACCACCTCGCACGGCTCGATGAGCACCGGCGACGCTCCCACGATCTGCGAGCCCGGCGACTCGGCGGCGGTGGCAGTGAACTCCTGCTCGAAGGCTTCGCGGGCCTCGGGCGACTCGAAGACGTAGCAGCCCTCGAACCACTCACCGGCTCGCATCCGCCAGGTCTTGAAGCGCAGCCCCTCCCTGCCGGTGAACCGGGCGTGCGAGGTCTCCGCGACGTACGACGCCAGCGACTGCTCCACCCCCGTCGGGGCGTCCGTCAGCGACCAGCGGACCGTCAGACCGTGCACAGCGACCTCCTCGTGCCCTGGTGGGCCTCAGCCGATGCCGGCCAGCGGCTCGCGCAGCTCCAGCCAGTGGAGCAGTGCGCGGGCCCCGAAGCCGGTGGCGCCCTTGATGTACTCGAACTCGTCCTTCGGAGCCTCGCCGACCGACGCGATGTCGAGGTGCGCCCAGGGCACGTCGCCGACGAAGTGCTGCAGGAACAGTGCGGCCGTGATGGCTCCGGGCGCACCGCCGGCGTTGTCGGCGTCGGCGACCTTCGAGGAGATGCGCTCCTCGTAGTCGGGCACCAACGGCATGCGCCACAGCGGCTCGCCGGCGGACAGCGAGGCGGTGCGCAGCGTGGTGGCCAGCGCGTCGTTGTTGGCGAACAGGCCACCCGTCTTCTGGCCGAGCGCGATCTTGATGGCCCCGGTGAGGGTGGCGACGTCGACGAGCACGTCGGGACGCAGCTGCTCGACCGCGTAGGCCAGCGCGTCGGCCATCACCAACCGACCCTCGGCGTCGGTGTTGGTGACCTCGGAGGTGCGGCCGCCGTAGTGCCGCAGCACGTCACCGGGCCGGATGGAGCGAGCGCCCACGGAGTTCTCGGCACACGGCAGGAGCCCCGTCACCCGCACCGGGCAGTCCACGTCGCCGAGAGCTCCCAGCACGGCCAGCACCACGCCGGCGCCCGTCATGTCGCGCTTCATCAGCATCATGTTGTCGCGTGGCTTGATGGACAGGCCGCCGGTGTCGAAGGTGATCCCCTTCCCGACGAGGACGACGTGCGGGGCCTTCCTCGCACCCGTGGACGGGGTGTAGCCGAGCTGCACGAGCCGGGGCGGGTTGTCCGAGCCCTGTCCGACCCCGAGGATGCCACCGAAACCATCGGCCTCGAGTGCCACCTCGTCCCAGACCTTGATCTCGAGCCCCGACCGCTCGGCGATCTCCGCGGCCCGGTCGGCGAGCCAGACCGGGTTCTTCACGTTGGCCGGCACCAGCGCCAGGGTGCGTGAGAGCCAGCCCGCCCCTGCGACGGACAGCGAGCGCTCGACCACGTCTTTGCGGGAGTCCGCGTCGACCATGCCGGCGAGCACCACCCGGTCCACGGGCTGGTCGCGGGGACCCTCCGAGCGCCAGTGGAAGCCGAACGAGCCCAGCACCAGTCCCTCGACGAGGGCTCGCAGGGCGGCGTCGTCACCGAGGGAACCGAGCGAGGTCGCCACCGACTGGTGGCCCCGGGCGCGCCGGGCCAGCACGGCACCGGCCCGTCGGAGGTCGTCGTCGTTCCCGGCGCCGACCCCGACGAGCAGCACCAGCTTGAGGTCGGGGTTCGTGAGGCCGGAGGTGTCGAGAACGACGCGCTCGGTCACCTCCCCCACGGCGCCGGTGGCGGACGCGGCGTCGAGCAGCGCGAAGAGGTCCTCGCCGATCTCGTCGACGAGCTCGGCGGCACCGGGCCCGAGGGTGGGGCCGTCCGGGTCCGCGATCACCGGGACGGCGACGACGTCGACACCGACGACCGCCGAGGGAGCGACGTCGCTGACGGCGACCTGCGGCGGTGACACCTGGGTAGGCAGCCCCACGGGCCCTCCTCGCGGACACGTCGCGGATGGTCGGAACGCGGAAACCCTACCTCCGGCTCCGGGGAACAGAGGACCCCGCCCGCTGCGGTGAGCGGACGGGGTCTCTCGATGATGCTTGCGGCGTCGGGGTCAGCCCACGACCTGGTGAAGGGCCTCTCCGAGGGCTCCCGCTTCCTCTTTGTTCAGCTCGACCACCAGACGGCCACCCCCCTCGAGGGGCACCCGCATCACGATGCCGCGCCCCTCCTTCGTGACCTCGAGCGGGCCATCGCCCGTCCGCGGCTTCATCGCCGCCATGCGCACACCTCTTCCTGTTCCTGTGCGCCTCCGGGTTGCGGCGCCTGCGGGGTTGCCCGGTCATTATTCCCTATTTTCGTAGGTGACATCGAGCGACCCCGGGAACGTGGGGCAGACTCGTCGGCGTGCACGCCCGGTCCGCCCTCTTCGACCTCTACGGCGACCACCTGCGCGCACGCGGCGACCGCGCACCCGTCGCCGCCCTGGTGCGGCTGATGGGGGCCCTGGACATCGCGGCCCCCGCGGTGCGCACCGCCGTCTCGCGGATGGTGCGCCAGGGCTGGCTCGAGCCGGTGCGGGTGGGCAGCGGCCCGGGCTACCTGCTGACGGCGCGGGCCCGCAAGCGGCTCGACGACGCTGCCTCGCGGATCTACCGCACGCGTGACGCGGTCTGGGAGGGGGCCTGGGACCTGCTCGTCCTGGATCCGCTGGAGCAACGCGTGGCCCGCGAGCGCGTGCGCAACGGGCTGTCCTTCCTCGGCTACGCACCGCTGTCGGACAGCACCTGGATCAGCGCCTTCGCGTCCCCGGAGGTCACCGGGCTGCTCGCCGGGGAGAACGCCACCCACGCACGGTTCCGCGCGCACGACGACGCCCCGGAGGAGCGAGCCCGGCGCGCGTGGGACCTCGACTCGCTGGCGGAGGCGTACCTCGCGTGGCGACGGTTCGCCGAACGCCTGCTCCACGAGCCCTCCTCGCAGCTGTGCGCGGTCGTGCAGGCCGGCGAGGACGAGCGCGCGTTCGCCGTACGCTCGGTGCTGCTGCACGAGTGGCGGAAGTTCCTCTTCACCGATCCCGGGCTGCCGGCGTCGCTGCTGCCCGCCGACTGGGTGGGCCACCAGGCCGCCGAGCTCTTCGACCGGGAGGCGGCGCGGCTGCTGCCCGCCGCGTCCCGGTTCGTCGACGAAGCCCTGAGCGCCCCGGAGAAGTCCAACCAGAGTCCCGACAGTCCCGATGGAAGTGGAGCGCACCCGTGACCCAGCCCCTGACCCAGCCCGTCGTGTACGCCGTCGACGACGGCGTCGCGACGATCACGCTGAACCGCCCCGAGGCGATGAACAGCCTCGACGTGGCCACCAAGGTGATGCTGCGCGACGCCGTCACCGAGGCGGCCGGCGACGCCACCGTGCGCTGCGTGGTGCTGACCGGCACCGGCCGTGCGTTCTGCGTGGGCCAGGACCTCAAGGAGCACCTCACGATCTTGAAGGGGGGCAGCTCCGACGAGCTGTTCACGACCGTGCCGGACCACTTCAACCCGATCGTGACCGCGCTGGCGACGATGCCCAAGCCGGTCGTGGCCGCGGTCAACGGCGTCGCGGCCGGTGCCGGGGCGAGCCTCGCGTTCGCCTGCGACTTCCGAGTGCTCGCCGACACCGCCGGCTTCAACCTGGCGTTCGCCGGGATCGCGCTCTCCTGCGACACCGGCTCCTCGTGGACCCTGCCGCGGCTGGTGGGACACGCCAAGGCGCTGGAGCTGCTCTACTTCCCCCGCACGATCGCGGCCGGGGAGGCGCTCGAGCTGGGCCTGGCCACCACCGTGGTGCCCGTCGACGGGTTCCCCGACGAGGTGGGCACCCTCGTGCGGCGGCTGGCCGACGGACCCACGGTGTCCTTCGGCGCGATCCGCCGGTCGGTGGGTTACAGCGCCGGTCACGACCTCGTCTCGTCGCTGTCCTTCGAGGCCGAGATGATGGCGCTCACGGGTGGGACGCTGGACCACAGCCGCGCGGTCGACGCGTTCGTGGCGAAGCAGAAGCCGTCCTTCGAGGGTCGCTGACTCAGCGACCCGCCTCGACGAGGTCGCGCATGGTGCGCAGCCCCCGGTCGATCAGCCGCTCCACGACGGGGCGCACCAGGCGCCAGCCAGCGGCTCCCGGACGGCCGCCGGGGACCACCAGCAGCTCCGCCCACACGAAGCGGCTGCGCCGGTCGCCCAGCGAGACGACCTCGAACTCGCCCTCGCCCTTGACCACCCGCCCGAGGTGCAGCACCTCGCACCGACCGCCTCCGCCCGCGGTGCGCTCCCACGCCGTGATGGTCATCGGGTCCCAGAACCCGACCCGGCCGAGGCCCGTCCAGGCACGGAACCTGCCACCGAGCCTGTCGGCGGCGTCGACCTTCTCGACTCGGGTGCCGGGGATCCACTCCGCCTGACGGGGCCAGTCGGTCACGTACCGCCAGACCTGCTCGGCGGGGGCCGCGACGTCCACCGTGCGCTCGAGGCGGATGCGCACCGCTACGCCCTCTCGTCACGGTCGGCGCCGTCGCCCCGCGGGGGCAGCTCCTCGGCGAGCCGGTCGAGCAGGGCGTCGACCTCCGACATCCGGTAGCCGCGGAAGGCGGTCGTGAAGCGGACGCGCCGCAGGTCCTGGGCGGACAGCGGCCCGTCGGTGGGGACCCGGGCGTCCGGCCGGTCGTCGTAGGTCTCGGCCATCGAACCGCCGCGCCCGGACGCCACCACGGCCACTCCGCCCATCAGGGCAACCACCAGCACGGCGAAGAACCAGGTCATGTGGTGATCGTACGGACGACCCTCAGTCGGGGCGGTCGGTGTCCCCCGGGGATGCGCCGCCACCCGGCCGCGCGTCGCCGCGCTCGCGCTGCGCGTCGACCATGACCCGGACCGCCTCGTCCACGTTGTCGGTGACCCGGAACATGTCCCGGTCGGCCGCCGCGATCTTGCCCTCGGCGAGGACGGTGCCCTCGATCCACTCGACGAGCCCCGACCAGTAGGCGGCACCGACCAGCACGATCGGGAACGACGTGACCTTCTGCGTCTGCACCAGCGTGAGCGCCTCGAACAGCTCGTCGAAGGTGCCGAAGCCACCGGGCATCACCACGAAGCCCTGCGTGTACTTGACGAACATGGTCTTGCGCGCGAAGAAGTAGCGGAAGTTCAGGCCGACGTCGACGTAGCGGTTGAGACCGGACTCGAACGGCAGCTCGATGCCGAGCCCGACCGAGACACCCCCGGCCTCGCAGGCGCCCTTGTTGGCAGCCTCCATGACGCCGGGCCCGCCGCCGGTGACCACCGCGAAGCCGGCTTCGGCCAGCCGGCGACCGATCGCCTCCGCCTGGGCGTACGCCGGGTCGTCGACGCTCGCGCGGGCGGAGCCGAAGACCGAGATCGCCGGGCCGACCTCGGCGAGACCGCCGAACCCCTCGACGAACTCGCTCTGGATCCGCAGCACGCGCCACGGGTCGGTGTGCACCCAGTCGCTCGGGCCGCGGGAGTCGAGCAGCCGCTGGTCGGTGGTGCTCGACTCCATCTGGCCGCGCCGTAGGACGGTCCGGCCCCGGTGCCTCTCGGGAACGCTATCTCTCTCGCCAGTGGAGTCGCCAGTGGAGGAGCTCATGACCCCTCCCCCAGCCAGGTGCGCAGCGACCGCTCCACCGAGGTGATCTGGTCGAGTGGCACGAACTCGTCCTGCTTGTGGGCCAGGTGCGGGTCGCCGGGCCCGAAGTTCACGGCGGGGATGCCGAGGCCGCTGAACCGAGCGACGTCCGTCCAGCCGAACTTCGGGTTGACGCGGCCCCCCACCGCCTCGACGAAGGCCGCTGCGGCCGGCACCGAGAGGCCGGGCATCGCGGCCGGGGCGGAGTCACTGAGGACCACCTCGAAGCCGTCGAAGACCTCGCGCACGTGGGCGACGGCCTCCTCGACCGACCGGTCCGGAGCGAAGCGGTAGTTGACCGAGACCGTGCAGGCGTCGGGCAGCACGTTGCCGGCGACGCCGCCCGTGACGAAGACGGCGTTGAGCCCCTCGCGATACTCCAGCCCGTCGATCACCGGCCGCCGCGGCTCGTAGTCGTTGAGCCGGCCGAGCACCTCGGCCGCACCGTGGATGGCGTTGACGCCGGTCCAGGACCTGGCCGAGTGGGCTCGTTCACCGCGCGTGGTGACGTCGACGCGGAGCGTCCCCTGGCAGCCGGCCTCGACCGCGCCGTCCGAGGGCTCCATGAGGATCGCGAAGTCGGCCTCCAGGAGCTCGGGGTGGCTCTGCGCGAGCAGATGGAGACCGTTGCGTTCGGCCTGGACCTCCTCGCACTCGTAGAACAGGTAGGTGACGTCCCGGTTGGTCACCGCCATGGTGGCCGCCAGCCGGAGCGCCACGGCGACCCCGCCTTTCATGTCGCAGGCGCCGAGCCCGTGAAGGCGGGTCTCGTCACGACGGGCCGGCAGGTTCGCGTTGAGCGGCACGGTGTCGAGGTGGCCGGCGATCACGACGCGCTCGGGGTGACCGTGCTCCGTGCGGGCGACGATCGTGTGGCCGAACCGCTGCACCTCCAGGTGGTCCGACCCCGCCAGCGCGGCCTCGACCGCGTCCGCGATCTGCTTCTCGTCCCCGCTGACCGACGCGATGTTCACCAGGTCCTCGGTCAGCTGGACGGCGTCGACCGTGAGGTCCAGGGTGGGCTCGTCAGGCATGGACCCATCCAACCAGCCACGGTGCGCATGGCTCGCTTCGGTAGCGTGGAGGGGTGACGGACACCCCTGCGACGACGCCCGCTCCAGCTGCAACCGCAGCGGCCACTCCGGGGGCCACCCCGGCCGCCACCCCGGCCGCCACCCCGGCCGCCACCCCGGCCGCCACCCCGGCCGCCACTGGGAGCGTCCCGGCGTCGGCGTGGGGCTACGGCCTCGCGACGTACGCCGGCACCGAGGGTGAGGGCGGGGTGCTGGACGCCTGGTTCCCCTCACCACGGCTCGGGGAGCCGGACGCCGACCTCGAAGCGC
The DNA here is from genome assembly GCA_963810435.1 of uncultured Actinomycetota bacterium. Taxonomy (GTDB): domain Bacteria; phylum Actinomycetota; class Actinomycetes; order Propionibacteriales; family Nocardioidaceae; genus Nocardioides_B. The sequence goes on along the minus strand of CAWENL010000002.1, from coordinate 40,033 downwards.
CACAGGACCTGGCCAGGCTCGAAGGGGTCGACGAGATCCGGGGCGTGCGCCGGATGGTCGTGCGCACCGTCGTGACGGACCTCCAGTCCGGCCCCACGAGCACCCAGGACGCCTGGCTGCGGCTGCACCTGCTCAGCCACCGTCTGGTGGCGCCCCGCACGGTCAACCTGGACGGCATCTTCGGCCTGCTGGCGAACGTCGTCTGGACCGACGCCGGCCCCTGCCCGGTCGAGGGTTTCGAGTCGACCCGGCTGCGGCTGACGGAGGCGCACGGGCGGGTCACCGTGCTCGGGGTCGACAAGTTCCCGCGGATGACCGACTACGTGCTGCCCACCGGCGTCCGGATCGCCGACGCCGACCGGGTGCGCCTCGGCGCCCACCTGGCCGAGGGCACCACGGTGATGCACGAGGGCTTCGTCAACTACAACGCCGGCACGCTCGGCACCTCCATGGTCGAGGGCCGCATCAGTGCGGGCGTGGTGGTCGGCGACGGGTCCGACGTGGGCGGCGGCGCCTCGATCATGGGGACCCTGTCCGGCGGCGGCACGACGGTCATCTCGGTCGGTCGCCGCTGCCTGATCGGGGCCAACGCCGGGATCGGCATCTCGCTCGGGGACGACTGCGTCGTGGAGGCCGGCTGCTACGTCACCGCCGGCACGAAGGTCACCGTCGCTCGACCGGGCGCCAACGACGGCAAGCCGCGGCTGGTCAAGGCCACGGAGCTGTCCGGGGCCAGCAACGTCCTGTTCCGGCGCAACTCCACGACCGGTGCGGTGGAGGCGGTGCCGTGGGGCGGCAGCGGGATCGAGCTCAACGCCGACCTCCATGCCAACTAGTCGTCCTCGACGGCGCCGCCGCATCGCCGGTCCCCTGCTGGTGCTGGTGCTGGTCGTCGTCCTGGTCGCCGGCGGCATCACGCTGTTCCGCCAGGGGGTGGGCCCGTTGCCCGGCGGGGAGGGCTGCACCGCCCGCGTGGGAGCCGTCTCCGTCGACCTCTCGACCGAGCAGGCCGAGAACGCCACGCTGATCAGCGCCGTCGCCGTGCGGCGCGGTCTGCCCGCCCGGGCGGCGTCGATCGCGCTCGCGACGGCGTACCAGGAGAGCAAGCTGCGCAACCTCGCCGCCGGGGACCGCGACTCCCTCGGACTCTTCCAGCAGCGCCCGTCGCAGGGCTGGGGCACCAAGACCCAGATCCGGGACCCCTACTACGCCACCAACAAGTTCTACGACGAGCTGCAGAAGATCGACGGCTACCAGACGATGCGGATCACCGAAGCGGCCCAGAAGGTGCAGCGCTCGGGTTTCCCCGAGGCCTACGAGGACCACGCGACGGACGGCCGGGCGCTCGCCTCCGCGCTGACCGGGTACAGTCCCGCCGGCTTCTCCTGCACGGTGCGCCAGGCCTCGGTCCCCGCCCAGAAGCCAGGCCCCCGCGGCCTCACGCCCCGGGCGGCCCGGGTGCGCGCGCAGCTCCTCACGGCCTTCGGTGATCTGCCGCTCGGCGGGTACGCCGCCGGCGGAGTCACCACCGGCCACATGAAGGGGTCGGCCCACTACGAGGGCCGGGCCGTCGACGTGTTCGTGCGCCCGCTGACGCCCGGGAACCGCAGACGGGGCTGGGCGATCGCGTCGTACCTGGTGGCACACGCCGCCCGGCTCGACGTCGAGACCGTGATCTTCGACCGGAAGATCTGGTCGGCCGGACGCTCGACGAGCGGCTGGCGAACCTACCGGCCCGGCGACGTCCCGGGCGACCGCGCGGTGCTCGAGCACCGCGACCACGTCCACGTCGACGTGGCTACGGGCACCTGAGACAGGTGGCACCGCGCGGACCCCCGGGCGGCCTATGGGTGGGTAGCCCGAAGGGGCCAGGCGCCCTCCGTTCGGCCACTGGACCGGGGACGGCCAGCCGATTGTCCCGGCCTGCCCCAGCCGCGACGATGGACCCACTGATCTGGGCGGCAGGACTGCCCCCAGCCGACTGTGGGAGGGGCTGGGGGCTTCCCCCCCGCCCACCCGAGGAGTGAGCCATGTACAGCGACTCGGTGCTCTACACGATCGGAACCGCACTCAACCGTGCCCACGACAACGACGTCCCGGTCCAGATCCTCGTCGAGGGTCAGTGGCTCAGTGGCCGGATCGCGGCGGTCGACGGCCACGGGGTCGTGCTGCACTCGGACGACGCCGAGCACGCGGTGATCAGGATGGGCAGCGTCTCCGCGGTTCGCGTGTTCGCGGCCGCGCCGCAACGCTCACCGATCACCACCGGCGCACACCCGATGCCGTCGGCCCCGACGCACTGAGGCAGCTCACCCGAGCCGCCGGACGGCGGCCGCCACCCGCTCGTCGGTGGCTGTGAGCGCCACCCGCACGTGCCGCGCGCCCGACGGGCCGTAGAACGACCCCGGGGCGACCAGGATGCCCCGTTGGGCCAGCCAGCCCACCGTCTCCCAGCACAGCTCGTCCCGGGTCATCCACAGGTAGAGCGAGGCCTCGGAGTGGTCGACCCGGAACCCCGCGCCCTCGAAGGCCGCCTTGAGGTCGCAGCGTCGGCGCGCGTAGCGGGCACGCTGGTCAGCGACGTGCGTGTCGTCGGCGAGCGCCGCCTGCATCGCGTGCTGCTGGGGTCCCGGCATCATCAGCCCGAGGTTCTTGCGCACGGCGAGCAGCTCGCCGACCACCCTCGGGTCCCCGGCGACGAAGGCGCAGCGGTAGCCCGCGAGGTTCGAGCGCTTGGACAGCGAGTGGACGCTGAGGATGCCGGTGTGGTCGCCGCCGCAGACGTCGGGATGCAGCACCGAGACGGGCTCCGCCTCCCAGGCGCACTCGAGGTAGCACTCGTCGGAGACCAGCAGCGCGCCCCGCTCGCGGCACCAGTCGACGACCTTGCGCAGGTGCGCCACGGGCAGCACGCGGCCGGTCGGGTTCGACGGGGAGTTCAACCACACCAGTGAGACGCGCTGCGGCCCCAGGCTCGTCAGCGCGTCCGTGGCCACGCTGCGGGCACCGGCGAGCCGGGCGCCCACCTCGTAGGTGGGGTAGGCCAGCTCGGGGAACACCACCAGGTCGTCCGGACCGAGACCGAGGTGGCCGGCCAGCGTCGAGATCAGCTCCTTCGAGCCGATGACCGGCAGCACGCCCTCGAGGCCGAGTCCGGTGACGGCAAAGCGACGCGCGAGCCAGTCGACGCAGGCCTGCCGGGTCTCCTCCCGGCCGACCGTCACGGGGTAGCCGGGCGAGTCGGCCGCGTCGGCCAGCGCCTGCTGCACGATGTCGGGCGTCGGGTCGACGGGGGTCCCGATCGACAGGTCGACGATCCCGTCCTCGTGGGCCCGCGCGCTCGCGCCGTACGACGCGAGGTGGTCCCACGGGAAGTCGGGCAGCGAGCGGGAAACAGAACGCGCCGCCCACCTCGCTGAGGTGGCCGGCGCGCCGGAGCCGCTCGTGGTCACTCCTCGGCTGTCTGGGGGTAGGACAACGCCGCGATCATCGGGTGGTCCTTGTCGATGACGCCCATCTTGGCGGCGCCGCCAGGTGAGCCGAGATCGTCGAAGAAGTCGACGTTGGCGGTGTAGTAATCCTTCCACTGCTCCGGGGTGTCGTCCTCGTAGAAGATGGCCTCCACAGGGCACACCGGTTCGCAGGCACCGCAGTCGACACACTCGTCCGGGTGGATGTAGAGCATCCGCTTGCCCTCATAGATGCAGTCGACGGGGCACTCGTCGACGCAGGCCCGGTCCTTCAGGTCGACGCAGGGCTGCGCGATGACGTAGGTCACCTTGGTCCTCCCCATGCGGCTGGCCGTGAAGCCGGCCATGATGATGATGGTTGGTGCTGGTGCGGCACAGCCTAGTATCACGTGGGTCGCTCACCGCACCGAACCCCGTCCACTTGCCGAAAGACCCGCCCGATGCCCCCTCAGACCGGTCTCGGCCCGCACTGTGTGGGTCGGCGGGTCGTGGTCCGGCGGGTGCTTCCGGGACGGACCGGACCCTCCGGCGGCCCCGCGATGACGGACCTGCTGGGCGTGATGGAGGCCTGGGGCGAGGCGTCCACCCGGGTGCGCGCCGAGGACGGGCAGGTCACCGAGATCGCGCTCGCGGACATCGTCTCCGGCAAGCCCGTGCCTCCTCGCGCGTCGGCGCGGATGCGGGTCTCGGCCGAGCAGGCCTGCCTGATGTCGAACGCCTCCTGGCCGGCCGTCCACACCCGGCCGCTGGGCGACTGGCTGCTGCGGGCTTCCGGTGGCTTCAGCGCCCGGGCCAACTCCGCGATGGCCACGGGCGACCCGGGCGTCTCCTTCGCCGACGCGGTGGCCGAGACGCTGAGCTTCTATGAGGCGCACGACCTGGTGCCGTGGGCGCAGGTGGTGGTCGGGTCGACGATCGGCGAGCGGTTCGCGGAGGCCGGCTGGTCGGTCGCGCGCCCCGGTGAGGCCGACTCCGAGTTCCAGATCGCCTCCGTGGCGCAGGCCGCCCGCGCCGTACGCCGGCTGCTGCCCGCCTTACCTCCGTCGGTTTCCCTGCTCGACCACCTCAGCCCACGCTGGTTGGCCACCGACGCACGGGCGCGCTCGCACCACGACGACGCGGTCGCGGTGCTGGAGGGGCCGGCGCAGGTGGCCTTCGGCGAGGTCACGGGGACCACGGACGGCTCACCCTTGGTGGCCAGGGGCCGGATCGCGTGCGAGGGCGACTGGGCGGGGATCACCGATGTCTGGGTCTCCCCCGAGCACCGCCGTCAGGGCCTCGGCCTCGTGGTGATGGATGCCCTGCTGACCTGGGCCGGTGAGCGCGGCGCGACCACGGCGTACCTGCAGGTGCGCGGTGACAACCCACCGGCCCTCGCGCTCTACGGTGGGCTCGGCTTCCGCACCCACCACACCTACCGCTACCTCGCGGCACCGGCCGCCGCGACGGGCTAGCCGAAGCACCCGATGCGTGCGGTGGCAGCTGCCGGACCGTCGTGGTGGAACGCCTCGAGGGTCCAGGCGATGGCCTGCCTGTCCATCGGGATGGACAGGTGCTCACTCTGGTCGCCCGGGCAGCGGTCCTGCAGCGTGATGTTGGTGCTCTGCGGCCCCGGCGTCAGGAACGCCGAGGTGTAGGGCACGACGACCTGGTCGTGGGTGGTCTCGACCTGCGTGTAGTCCACCGCGCCGGGCGTCTCGTCCGGGCTGTTCAGTGCCCTCAGGAACGGCGAGTCGTACTTCTGCTGGTCACAGGACGTGCAGTACGGCGAGGAGCTGAACGCCTGGTTGACGGTCGTGCCGTGGTTGGACGGGGCCAGGCCGACCAGGTCCTCGACGTAGGCGTCACCGCCCAGGTTCTTGATGTAGTAGCGCGGCATCATCCCGCCCTGCGAGTGACCCACCAGCTCGACCTTGGACGCACCGGTCGCGGCGAGCACCTTCGCCACGAAGTCCTTGAGCTGCTGGGCGGACCCCTCGATGGGACCGGTCGCCCGGTTGCCGTAGTCGAGCGCGTACACGCAGAACCCGTCACGCTTCAGCGCCAGCGAGAGGTTGTCGAGCAGCGACTTCTGGTCGCCGAAGGTGCCGTGCACGATCACCGCCGGCTCGGGACGCGCCGCCGTGGGCCGGCAGCTCCAGTCGTTGGCACCGGCCGGCGGGTAGCCGAGCGTGGGGTACGTCGGCGCCGAGTCGGCCTCGGCCGGGCCGGTGAGCACGACGGTGAGGCCTACGGGGAGCAGCAGGGCCAGGGCAGCGAGGAACATCCGGAGCGGGCGGGTCATGCACTGGCCAACGAGCGAGGCCTTCGGGTGTTACGAGGGTCAGCGGCACACGACGGTGTCGGAGGGGGTGTAGACGGTGTGCATCGTCTCGCGCCGGGTCACCTTCGACGAGCCGTGCCGGCGGAAGACCCGGTGCACGTCGATGTCGAAGCCGCCGTAGCCCGCGTTGGGGACGCAGCCCGGCCCGCTCAGACGACGCGTGTGCGGCGGGGTGGCGTCGTACCGGCCGGACTTCGAGGTCGAGATGTCCCAGTACTTCGTGGAGTACATCCGAACCGTCAGCGTGCCCCGGCGGGTGGGTGTGGCGCGGGTCGTGGACTCCTTGATCAGCACGGAGTACGGCGTGCTGTTCTCGAACTTCAGGTCCGTGTGCGGCCAGGCCACCGTCGCCTCACGGCCGACCGGGTAGCGGTCGATGTAGAAGGAGTGGGCCTTGTGCTCGACGTCCTCCAGGCCGGCGAAGAACGCCGCGTTGAACGTGGTGGTGGCGACCTGGCTGACGCCACCGCCGTAGTCCTGGGCGTAGACGCCGTCGGCGATGATGTAGCCCTTGGCGAAGCCGTTCTCCGGGGTGCGCTCGCCAACGGTCTCGTTGAGGCTGAACGTCTCGCCCGGCTGGAGCACGGTGCCGTCGATCAGCCGGGAGGCCCGGCCGATGTTGACGTTGCGGTAGACGGCGAACGGGAAGCTGGTCGAGAAGCCGGACACCTGCTCGGTGATCCGCCAGCCGCGGGCCTCGGCAGTCGTGACCTTCGGTCTGGCCGGTCGGCTGCGGACGGAGAGCGTCCGGCGGGCGCCGGCACGGGTCAGCACGGGTAGGAACCTCCTGCTCACGTCCACGTCGCGGAAGGTCACCCCGCGCTTGGCCGGGAGGACGTGGGGTCGGCCGGCACGCACGACCACACGGGCGTCCCTGGGGGCGCGGTCGATCTGCCTCATCTTGGGGCGCAGCAGCCTCAGCAGGGTGGCGTCGTCGAGCGCAGGGCGCAGCGAGTCCCCGTCGGGCACCATCGACAGCGCCGGCGTGTAGTCCTCGGGCTGCAGCTGGACGCCCTCGCCGGCCAGCCGCACCACGACCGGCGCGGACACCGCGGGGTTCGCGAAGTCGTCCATCGCCCGGCTGACCGCGGTCTTGGAGACCTCGGGGGTCGCCACCTGCATCGGCAGCGCCACGACGTCGTCCGGACCCTGCGCGTGCAGGAAGGCACGGCGCACCGCGGCTGCCGCGGCCTCGCGGTCGACCACCGTCCCCTTGTGCGGGTAGGTGGCGGTCGCCAGGCCGCGCGAGAAGGTGACCCCGCCCTCGACCGCCGGGGTGTCGGCCTGGTCGGCGAAGCGTCCGATCGAGTCGTCGAGCCGGGAGGTGTCCACCCTGACCACGGCCTCCCGCTCGCGGGCGCCGGCGAAGTAGTCCCAGAGCCGGCGCGGGTCCCAGCTCCGGTGGGTCCGGACCCGGTCGACGGTCGCGGCCACGTCGACGCCGAACCCGGCCGACGACGGCCGGAGGCTCGAGCGCTCGCCGTTCGCGCTGACGGTCATCGGCTCGGCGGCGCGGCCGCCCAGTCCGGCCGACAGCTTGTCCTGCGCGGCGGCGGGACGCAGACCGCCGACCGCGATGCCCTCGACACGGGTGCCGTGCGGGATGCGCTGACCGGTGTAGAGGACCAGCGCGGCGTACATGCCGCCGAACAGCAGGAGCAGGCCGAGGAGGAGCCACCGCAGGACTCGCCGGTCCCTGCTCCGGTACGGCTGGTTCCTCACACCCGAACTCTAGGTCGCGCGGCCTCCCGCACCCGCGAACGAAACGACGCCCACGACCACGAGCACGAGGCCGGCTCCGACCAGGCTCCAGCCTTGTAGGTCGTCGGCGATCAGGTAGTCGCCCTCAGGCCGCCCGATCACCGCTACCCCACATACCGCGAGCCACCCGACGACGTACGAGCCCGCGGTCCGGGAGCGTCGGGAGCGGAGCAGGCGCCACGGGACGGCGACACTGACGGTCAGCGCCAGCAGCAGTCCGAGCGGCGGCGCGGAGCGGTGCACCAGCAGGGCCGCGGCGGCCACCGCGGCGCCGAGCAGGACGCAGCCCAGGTGACGCAGGACGGTCACCGCAACGCTCAGTCGAGCCCCGCGAACAGGTCGGTCTCGAGACCGTCCTCGTTGAGCGGTCCCGGTACGCCCTTGGCGAGCCGGTAGTGCTCGGTGCCCCACACCTGGTTGCCGATGTTGTTCGACAGCGCGAAGAACGGGCCGTCGACCGCGATCTGGGTGGCGTGCGCCTTCATCGCCCGCATCTTGGCCTCGGCGTACTCGTCGGCCACCACCACCGCGGACAGCAGCTCGTCGGGAACCATGAACGGCGGCAGCGGGCCCTCCGGGTCCATGCCCTCGAAGCTCGTCGTGTCGCCGGCCGCGCGCAGCGCGCGCAGTCCCTCGCGCATCCGGCCCGACGACATCGCACCCCAGTAGATCTTGGCGACGTCCCAGTGCTCGCCCAGCTCGGGCCGGTAGGACGCCACGCCGGCCAGCGAGGTGGCGTACGTCGCGACGCGGTGGGCCTGGATGTGGTCGGGATGCCCGTAGTTGCCGAACTGGTCGTAGGTGACCAGCACCTGGGGCCGGACCTCGCGGATGATCTCGACCAGCAGGTCAGACGCCTCCAGCAGGTCGGCCCGCCAGAACGTGCCGTCCCGGGTCTCCGCGCGGGCGACCGCGCGCCGCTGCTCGTCCCACGCCATGCCCGAGTCGCGGTAGCGACCGGCGCCGCCGAGGAAGCGGTGGTCGGTGACCCCGAGCTCCTTCATCGCGAGGGCGAGCTCGGTGATCCGATGCTCGCCGAGGCTGTCCTCCCGGTCGGCGGCGAGGTGATCGAGTCCGGGGACCAGGACCTCGCCCTCCTCACCCAGGGTGCAGGTCACCAGCGTGACCTGGGTGCCTCGCGCGGCGTAGGCGGCCATCGTGGCGCCCTGGCCGATGGTCTCGTCGTCGGGGTGGGCGTGCACGAGCAGCATGCGTTGGTCCATGCGGCCATGCTAGGAGGGGCGGCCATGCTATTGGGGGCGGCCATGCTCTTCGGGTCGGAAGTGTCCCTTGACCCGCCGTGGTGCATCGGGGAGGTCGAGGGGTGCGGGGGTCACCGGGGGTCCGTCATCGGGGGTGGTGTCGTCGACCCAGCCGTCGTACTCCTCGAGGAGGACCTCGACCATCACCGACGGGGCGTCGGTCACCACCTCCCAGGGCTGGTCCTCGTCGTCGTCCTCGCCGGCGAGGCGGCCGCGCGCCGTACGCGCCTCGAACCCGTTGCCTCGCAGCCTCTCGGCGAGCAGCCGCGCGTGCTGCTCCTCCCACAGCACGGCCCGCACGGTCACGAGAGCTCCCTCTCGATGGCCGGGAGGCGTCGCAGCAGCGCGGTCAGCGCGCGCTCGGTGCGCTCGGGCTCCCCCACCAGGGCCAGGTTGCGCATCTGGTCGTCGCCTCGCGCAATGGCGGTGCGGATGCCGTTGACCGCGAGACGGGCCCGTGGCGGCACAGCGTCGAGGATGCTGTGCGCGGTGCAGCCGTCGCCGTACGCCTCGGCCATCGCCTCGAGCCTGCGCGCAGCGTCAGCGGCGGGGATCTCGCGGAACAACGGCACCCCGTTCCAGGCCAGGTGGGCCAGCTCGAGCAGCGGTGTCGACGGACCTGCGAGGTCCCAGTCGAAGACCCCCGAGAGTCGGTCGCCCTGCCAGCACACGTTGTACGGCGCCAGGTCGTTGTGGGTCACGAGGATCGGGGCATCCACGCCGAAGAACCGCCAGGGTCCCGGGTCGGCGAACCCGGCCACCGCGTCGTGCAGCTCCCTGGTCCACCTGCAGAGGTCGGTGAGCTGAGCCTCGGTGAGCAGGTCCGTGTCGACGTCGACCACGCTCCCCGGGAGGTGGGTCAGCACCTCGCGTCCGCGGCTGTCGTGCCCGAGCACCTCGGGCAGCGCACGCAACCCGCTCCCCCGCAGGTGCCGCAGCAGCCGATGGACGGCCGGGGTCCACGGTCCCGTCGCACGGCGCACGGTGCGCCCGACCCGGACCGCGCCGCCGACGTTGCCGCCGTCGAGCCGGTCGCCGTCGAGCAGGATCTCCCGGAGCTCCGCGAGGAACGGCTGGTCGGGCGCCAGCCACGAGACGTGGTGGAGCTCCTCGGGGCCGAGCCAGCGCAGCGCGTCGTGCTCGTGCGGCACCGGGTCGCCCGCCACCAGCTCGGCCACCAGCACCTGCAGGGTGAGCCCGTCGCGGATCGGCTGCTCGCCGTGCAACCGGCCGGTCACGGCGACCTCACACCCGAGCTCCTCGCGGACCTCGCGCACCACCGCGTCCTCGCTGCTCTCGTCCGGCTCGACCTTGCCGCCCGGGAGCTCCCACCGGCCCCGCGCCTGCGCGGGTCGGGTGCGACGAGTCGCCAGCACACGCCCGTGCCGCAGCACGGCGGCACCGACGACCAGGACGGGAAGGGCGGACGGCACGATGCGCATGATGCCAGGCAGACTGGGTCCGTGGACCGGCCCACCGAGCAACCCGAGGTGCACCTGCTGCGCAGCGACGACCGTCTGGCCGAGGTGGACGCGTTCGCGGATCGCGTGGGTAGCCGCGTAGGTCTGGCCGGCGTGCTCGACGACCTGGACCGCCGCGCCCGCAGGGTCACCGTCCCCGCCCCGGCCGCGTCGTGGGGCTTCCGGTGGGACCGCGAGGACTCGCGGTCGAAGCGCTGGTGGCCGCAGGGCATCAGCACCAGTGCGGACGCGGCCACCCACGACACTCCGCACCAGGGGCGTTCGCTGCTGGTCACCAGCTCGTACTCCAAGACGATCGACGGTGTCTCGATGGGCTCCCGGCTGACGTTCGTCGACGTCGGTGACCGGACGAACATCCGCTACCGGCACGTCCTGCTCGTCGAGCCGTACCTGCACCACGGCGACCGGGTCGGCATCCGCGCGGTGAACGTGCACGCCGGCGGTATCGTCTGGCACGGCGACTACGTCCACGTCGCCGGCACGACGAGGGGCTTCAGCTCGTTCCACCTCGACGACATCGTCCGGGTGCCCACCGGGGACGCCTCGCGGCTGCGGATCCGTGACGAGGCACCGGCGACCGTCGACACGTTCGGGCACCGCTACGTGCTCCCGGTCCGCTTCACCTACGACGCCCGTACGGCGCCAGGAGCACACAAGATGCGCTACTCCTTCGCGTCCCTGGACCGGAGCTCGACGCCGCACGAGATCGTCGTCGGAGAGTACGGCCGTGGCTCACCGACGCGGCTCGCCCGGTACCCGGTAGATCCCGTGACCTCGCTCCTGCACGCCGAGGACGGCCTCTGTCGCCCGTCGCTGCTCACCGAGGGCGGTGTCCAGGGCATGCAGGGAGCGACCGTCGTGGACGGCACGTGGTTCGTGACCACCAGCCGGGGTCGCTTCCGACTCGGCAGCATGTGGACCGGGGAGCCCGGTGCACTGGTCGAGGACCGCCACCGGCTGCCCGTTGGTCCCGAGGACGTCGCCTACTGGCCCGGGCGTGACGAGCTGTGGTCGCTCAGCGAGTACCCCCGCGTGCGCTACGTCTACGCCATGCCCCGCGAGCACTTCCTCCGGGAGCGCTGACCCCTACCGCCACGACCTGGGACGGTCGACGGCTCAGCCCTGCTTGCGCTCCTGCTTCTTGGTCTCGGTGAGGTCGCTGAGACGATCGGCGTCGGCGCGGGCAGCCTCCGCGGACTCCTTGGTCTCCTGGGCGTCGTCGAGCTTCGTCTTCGCCTCGCGCTGTGCGGTCTGCTTCTTCGCCTCGGCGGCGGCGTCGACACCGGCCTTGCGTCGTTCGGCCGTCGCGGCGCGGCTGGCGGCGCGCTGGTCCGCGGCCTTCTTCTTCGCCGCGGCCGCCTTCGCGGCCTTGGCCTCCGCCTCCTGCTTGCCCTGCGCCTCCACCGCGTCGGCCCGGTCGAGTCCCGAGGCGGCGTGGTCCTGCGCCGTACGACGCTTCTCGGCGGCCTCCTGGCGACCTGCTGCGGCGCTCTCGCGGGCCTGCTCGCGGCGGGCGGCGGCGTCCTGCTGCAGACGGGCCGCCGCCAGCAGCTGCTCGGAGCGCTCGAGGCGCTGGGTGCCGCGCTCGAGGATGTCGCGGTTGCGCAGCACCGTCCCCGCGAGCTTGTCGGCCGATCCGATGGCACGGTCCAGGGTGACGCGAGCCACGGAAGTCTCGGGCAGCCGCTCGGACACGCTGTCGCCCACCACGACGAGGGGGAGTCGCGCGAGCTCGTAGGGAAGGGTCAGGAAGGTGCTGATCATGTGAGTCTCACTTCTCGCTCTGGGCGCGCAGCTGGGCGGCCTGCTGGTCGGCGACGGCGGCTTCGTGCTCGAGGCGACGGGCCTCGGCTGCGGCCTGCTGCTCGGTAGCGGTCGCGTCGGCCGCGATGGCCTCGGCCTCGCGCAACCGGGACTCGGCGAGCTCCTCGGCCCGCCGTTCAGCCTCCTCGCGGCCAACCGTCTCCTGGCGGTCGGCGTCGCGGGCGGCCTCCGCGTGCGCCGTCTCGCGCTGCTGCTCGACGGCCGCCTCCTCGCGGTCGGCGTGCGCGCGGGCTGCGCGCTGCTGCTCGGCGGTCTCGCGCTGGGTCTCGCGCAGCTCGCGTGCCGCGGCCTCCCGCTCGGCGTCCGCCACGGCCTCGTCGGCGACGGCTTCCTTGCGGTTGCGCGCCTCTGCCTGCTGGAGCTGTCCCTCTTCCACCAGGTCGTCCTTGCCGCTCACGGCGCCGGCCACCTCCTTGGCCTTGCCGGCGACGCTGTCGAACAGTCCTTCGCGGGCCTCTGCTGCCCTGTCATTGCTCATGACGGGCTAGTGCCCACCCGGCGAGGGGTCACCCCCCGACCCGGCTGTGACATGCGCCGCACATCTGGATCTCCGTAGTGGGTCAGCGTTCTCCGCGTGGTGGTGGGCGCTCAGCGCGGCGCGCGAGCGAGCTGACGAGACTGCGCGACGAGCCGGTCGGCGGAGTCCCAGACCTCTGCGTCCTCCTCGAGCAGACCACCCGCGAGATTGCGCGTCGACGCCTTGACCCGCAGCCAGCCTGGAGCCGGGCGGGCGCGCACGTGCACGGTCAGCTCCAGGGTGGGGGTCCAGCCGAACAGGCCCAGGTCGAAGGTCACCGGAGGCAGTGCGTCGCAGGCGAGCAGCAGGAGCAGGACGTCCGGCTCGCGGTGGTCGGCCATCCGCAGCCAGCCCTGCATCGTGCCGCGCCCGGACGGCTCGCCGACGGCCCAGCCGACGCACGCGGGGTCGAGTCGTAGGTCGAGCCGCTCGAGCAGTCCGGTCTGTGCCATGAAGGACGGCGGCGCGTCCGCCGTCGAGACGCAGTGCTCGGGCGGCGGGAGCGGCGGCGGCGTCGCGGTGGTCGACACGTCGTCGGGGAGCGCGGACAGGTCGCCGTACGTCGCGAGCGCCCGGATCCGCTCGACCTCACGCCCGCCGTCGACCTGCACCAGGGAGCAGGTCCCGGTCGACATCGAGCGGCCCTTCCGCAACACCTCGGTGCGGACGGTCGCCGGCCCGGGGACCGAGGCGGACAGGTAGTAGGCGCTCATCGCGACCGGGTCGGGCGGACCGCCGTCGAAGGTGGACCGCAGCGCGTTGCCCATGGCGGCCAGCAGCAGGCCACCGTTGATGCCGCCGCCGATCTGCCACCCCTCGTCCAGCTCCAGGTCGTACGACGCGGGCTCGGCGGCCCGCGGGGTGGCGACGACGGCGCGGTCGAACTCCGGGAGGCTCACCCCGGGACCCTACCGACGCCTCCGCGCGCCGCTCAGCTGGAGGCCGCGCGCTGCTCCGGGATGCCGGCTCGCTGGGCGACCAGGTGGACGGTCACGTAGTGACCGTGCGGGCCGACGCGCGAGGCGGCCTCGAACTCGACGTGGTCCTCGAGCGTCCGGATCGCGTGCGCCTCCCAGAACGGGTAGCGCACCCGGTCGGCCCACATCTTCTCGAGCAGGGTCGCGACGTCCCGCTCGCTGTAGAACGGCCGGAACCGGCACAGGGCGATGACCAGGTGGTCGGGATCGTCGGTGTGCCCGACCTCCACCTCCTCGAAGACGCCGCTGCTCATCAGCAGGTCGCGGAAGGTTCCCTCGACCACTTCCAGGTCCGGCTCGGCGCCGGGGCTGGCGTTGTCCTGGATCGCGGTGCGGAGGCGGTGGAACATCGTCAGATCCATGCCTCGATCGTGACCCGCCGACCAGAGGTCGATTCACCCACTACGGTTAAAGGCCGCATCGCTAAACGGGCGAACCGGGGCGAAAACCGGCAAACCCGAGGTAAAACTTTGCGACCGACGGCCTTACCCACCGAGCGGGTTGAGACCCGACTTCTTGCCCGCGAACGCGAAGAACAGCAGGTCGGTCATCTCGAAGGTGCTGGTGTCGCGGCCCAGCGAGGGTCGCCAGTCGGGCTGGCGGACGATGGAGTACTTGCTGCCTTCCATGGCTCGGTGGAACGTCTCCGCGACGATGCGCGCCCCCACGCCACGCAGCTTGCCGCCGTTCTGCTCGGCCTCACGCAGGATGTAGAACCACAGCGGAGTGTTGGCGGCGACCTTGTCCTTCTCGGCCGCGGTGAGGTGGTCGAGCCTGGCGCCGCCGAAGCCGTTGATGATCTGCGTCTTCGTCAGCGCCTTGATGTCGATGCCCAGCCCCCGCAGCTTGGTCACCATCTGCTGCCCGCTCGCGAGCCGGACCATCTTCGCGCGCTCCAGATTGCGGAACGCGAGGTTGCGCCGCAGATCCCCCTCGGGGATCGAGGCGCTTCCTGCCGAACGAGCCGGGCGGCAGCCTCCGGAGCGGGTCCGTGAGCCGGGTGTCGATCCTCATGGCCCGGTTCACGTTGCTCCCCGGCGCGGCGAGGCGGGGGTGGCCCCCGGCCGGGAAGTCGTACATCCGCCGCCAGTCGGCGATCCAGTTGCTGGGCAGGCGCAGGTCGCCGAGCAGGTCCCCGCTGGTGCTGGAGAACGCGAACAGGAAGTCGAGGCTGCCCTGGTTGCCGAAGAACCGCCGGTTCCAGTTGTAGGCGTCCCTGATCATGCTGTGCCCGAGCCGGAAGGCCGCCACCGAGAACTCGATCGGCATGGCAGGTACGTCGGTGGGCGGCGCTCCGGGCTCCACCAGCACCCGGCCGTTCTCCCAGACGTTGTCCAGCGTCGCAGGGCGGCAGATCCGCGGCAGGTAGTCGTGCCTGATCATCCACTGGTAGTGGAGCGTGACCCGCTTACGGGCCCGGGAGAACCTCCGTCCCGGCGGCACCGACGCGGGCAGCTTGTCCAGCATCCGGTTGTGGAAGTGGATCATCGCCAGGTGGGTCTGGGCGACGACGAGGTTCTCGTCGTTGCGCGGATCGGGGATCAGCGCCTTCCGCTTGGCCCGGTCGCTGCGGCCCCGACCCGCCCGCGGAAGGTCGTGCCCGTCCTTCGCGGGGTCGGGGTCGATCGCGATGGTCCTGCCGACCTTGAGGTGCATCCCGTCGTCGGCGAAGAACTTCTCCGACTCCGCGTGGTGCGGGCCGGCGCCGTACAGCGAGTCGAGGTCGAGCCGCGGCGAGCGGCCCTGGAGCAGGTCGGTCGGCGCGAGGTTCTCACCGAGCATCACCTCGGTGCGGTCCATCGTGAGGTCGTGGTCGATGAACTGGCCGAGGTAGGTGTAGCCGGCCGGCACCGGGTCGTCGTTGGCGCCTCCGCTGCCGACGACCATCGCACGCGCCAGCTTCTTGGTGGCCGTGTCCCCCAGGGGCTTGCCCTTCGGACCCACCCGGCGGAACCGGAACGGCGGTGGCTCGGTGACCGGGAGCGGCGCAGGGGCCGCCGCGCGGGGCGTCTCGGACTCGGTGACGGGATCGGTCTCCTCACCGGTTCGTCCCCCGGCCTGCGCGCCGAGCAGACCCTCCCCCTCGATGAAGAAGCTCTCCGACCCGTGCTTCATGCGTCCCCTCCGCTGCGCAGACGTGCCCCTCGGTCACCAGGAGCCGATGGTGCCGCCCGGTGATACCTGCGCGGTCCAGCCTTCCACCCGGGGGTGCCGAGGCGCCATGGCCCCGATGGGTGGATCAGCCGAGCGCCCGGTCGAGGTTGATCGCGGCGCTGATGAGGGCCAGATGGGTGAAGGCCTGCGGAAAGTTCCCGAGCTGGTGGCCGGTCAGCCCGACCTGCTCGGCGTAGAGCCCCAGGTGGTTGGCGTAGGTGAACATCTTCTCCAGCGCCAGCCGCGCCTCGTCCAACCGTCCGACCCGGGTCAGCGCCTCGACGTACCAGAACGAGCACAGTGAGAACGTGCCCTCTTCGCCGTCGACCCCGTCGTCCGTCTTCCCGCGGTCGTAGCGGAACACCAGGCTGTCGGAGACCAACCGCTCCTCGACCACCCGCAGCGTGGAGAGGAACCGGGGGTCCGTCGGCGCGAGGAACTTCACCATCGGCAGCAGCAGTACCCCGGCGTCGAGCGTGTCGCCTCCTTCGGTCTGGACGAAGGCGCCGAGCTCCTCGTTCCAGGATCGCTCCATGAGCCGCTCATAGATCGCGTCCCGGGTCTGGGCCCAGCTGGAGAGGTCACCGGGAAGGCCACGCTGGCGGGCTGTCCGGATCATCCGCTCGATGGCGACCCAGCACATGAGGGCGGAGGTGGTGTGCCGCTTCGGGTCGTTGCGGACCTCCCACATGCCGGCGTCCTCGCGCTCCCAGTTGTCGATCAGCCACGACAGGATGCGGGTGAGGTCCTGCCAGGCGGCGTGGCTGATGCCGTCGCCGTACTTGTTGTAGAGGTAGACCGAGTCGATGAGCTCCCCGTAGATGTCGAGCTGCAGCTGTGCGACGGCGGCGTTCCCGACGCGGACCGGACGGGACCCGCGGTAGCCGGCGAGGTGGTCCAGGGAGCGCTCGTCGTCGGGGACGTTCCCGTCGAGGTCGTAGAGCACCCGCAGCGGACCGAGCTCCTCGGTGACGTCGGGGTCCTGCTCGCCGATCCGCTCGGCGAGCCAGCGCACGAACGCGCCGGCCTCGTCGGTGAAGCCGAGCCGCAGCAGCGCGTAGAGGCTGAAGGCGGCGTCGCGGATCCAGACGAACCGGTAGTCCCAGTTGCGCTCCCCGCCGATCTCCTCGGGCAAGCTGGTGGTCGGCGCAGCGACGATGGCGCCGCTGGGTTCGTGGGTCAGCATCTTCAGCGTGAGCGCGGAGCGGCTGACCATCTCGCGCCAGCGCCCGGTGTACGACGACTGCGCGAGCCAGTCACGCCAGAAGGCGGCCGTCGCGCGGAACAGCTCGTCGGTGTCCTCCACGCTGCAGCCGACCAGCGGCTCCTCGCCGTCGAGGACCTCCAGCACGAACAGTGCGGTCTCACCTCTCGTGAGCCGGCACTCGGCGGTCACGTCGCCGTCGGACACCGCGAGGTCCACGGTCGCGCTCAGCCCGAGCCGCACCTCCCCTCCGGTGACCAGCACGCCCCCGTCGACCTCCTCGGTGGCGGGATGCACCGCGCCGTAGCCCGGCCGCGCGGAGAGCCGCATCGACACCGAGCCGCTGCCCCGCACGCAGGTCACTCGGCGCACCAGCCGCTGGCGGTGCTCGTCGTCGTGGGGACGCAGTACCGGCATGAAGTCGTGGACCTCCACGACGCCCTGCTCGGTGAGGAACCGGGTGATGAGGATGTTGGAGTCGGGGAGGTAGAACTGGTGGGTGGTGCTGACGTCCTCCGAGGGCCCCAACCGCCACGCACCCCCCGACTCGGGGTCGAGCAGCGCGGCGAACACGCTCGGGGAGTCGAAGCGGGGTGCGCAGAACCAGTCGATCGAGCCGTCGGTGCCGACCAGCGCCGCGGTCCGCAGGTCGCCGATCATGCCGTGATCGGCGATCGGCAGCCAGTCGCCGTCCTCAGTCATCGTCGCCACGCCCGGCCACCGGCAGCCGCCAGCCGCGTGGACCCGGCAGGTCCAGCG
This sequence comes from uncultured Actinomycetota bacterium, assembly GCA_963810435.1. Lineage (GTDB taxonomy): Bacteria > Actinomycetota > Actinomycetes > Propionibacteriales > Nocardioidaceae > Nocardioides_B. Next base: position 22,301 of record CAWENL010000002.1, on the reverse strand, counting down.
CTGCCTGCGGTCCCCACGAGCCCTGCGGGTAGGGCTGCGTCTCGGGCGGGTGCTGCAGCACCGGCTCACAGACCTCCCAGAGCCGGTCGACCTCGTCGCTGCGAGTGAACAGCGTCTGGTCCCCCTCGAGCACGTCGAGCAGCAGCCGCTCGTAGGCCTCGAGCGGCTCGTCGTCCCCGAGGTCCTGCGCGAAGTCGAGGCGCAGCGTGGCCTCGGCCAGCTCCATGCCCGGGCCGGGACGCTTGCCGCGCAGGTCGACCGCGATCTGTGCCGCGTCCGACAGCTCGAGGACCAGCTCGTTGGTGCCCTTCTCCACGTCCGCGAACAGCTCGGTCGGCGGGGTCTTGAACCGTAGGGTGACGGTCCGGCCGGTCGCGGCCATCGCCTTGCCCGTGCGCAGGTGGAACGGCACCCCCCGCCAGCGGTCGTTCTCGACGAACGCCTCGAGGGCCACCAGCGTCTCCGTGTCCGAGTCGTCCTCGACGTCGTCCTCGTCGCGGTAGCCGTCGTACTGGCCGAAGACGACCCGGTCGGGGTCGAGCGGCTGCAGGGCCTGGAACACTGCGGACTTCGCGTCGCGCAGCTTCGTGGCGTCCCACTCCCCCGGGTCCTCCAGGGCGACCAGCCCGAGCAGCTGGAACAGGTGCGTGGAGATCATGTCCCGGAAGCAGCCGGTGGCCTCGTAGAAGCTGCCCCGGCCCTCCATCCCGAGGTCCTCCGGCACGTCGATCTGCACGGACTCGAGGTGTCGGCGGTCCCAGGCCGGCTCGAAGAGACCGTTCGCGAACCGCAGCGCCAGGATGTTCTGCGCCGACTCCTTGCCCAGGAAGTGGTCGATGCGGAACACCTGCTCCTCGTCGACGACCTCCTTCAGCGCCCGGTCCAGCTCGCGGGCCGAGTGCAGGTCGGTGCCGAAGGGCTTCTCCACGACCAGGCGCGCCCGGTCGGTGAGGCCCTCGCGGCCCAGCATCGCGATCATCGGCTGCATCGCCGCCGGCGGCACCGAGAGGTAGACCAGCCGGCGGACCTCGGAGCCACCCATCTCCTTCTCGGCAGCGCGGACCCGCTCGGAGAGGTCCGAGCCGTCGTCCGCGTCGGAGGTCTCGAAGCTCAACCGCGCGACCAACGCGTCGGCCACCTCGTCGTCGAGGTCGTCGACGGTCTCCTTCAGGCCCCCGCGGACCTGGTCCCGGAACTCCTCGTCGGTGCCGGGCGAGTGACGGCCCGAGCCGATGACGGCGTACTGCTCCGGGAGCCGTCCGGCGGCGGCGAGGCGGTAGAGGCCCGGGAACAGCTTGCGGGCGGCGAGGTCCCCGGTGGCGCCGAAGAGGACGAGGACATGCGGCGGCAGAACGTCGGAGGCGGGCATGGCCCAGACCTACCCAGCGACGAGGCCGGCCATGTCTGCCGCCGCGGCGGCAGACGTCGCCCGACGTGTGACCGGCGTCCTGGTTGGGTAGAGAGGGACGACCGGCGTCGGGGGCGGACCACGCCGTCGTCCGAGTCCGACAACCGTGCCGCTGGAGGCAGCCCGTGACGAACCTTGCCCATCACCTGACGACGACCGCCGAGGAGCACGGCGAACGACCCGCCGTACGCCTCGACGACCTGGTGCTCAGCTACGACGAGCTCCTCGACGGGGCCAGGCGGGTCACCGCGCTGCTCCGGTCGCGCGGTGTGGGACCCGGAGACCGGGTCGGGCTGGTGCTCCCCAACGTGCCACCGTTCCCGGTCCTGTTCTACGGCGCGCTCGCCGCCGGAGCGGTCGTCGTACCGATGAACCCGCTGCTCAAGGCCCGCGAGGTGCAGTACTACCTCGAGGACTCCGGGGCCTCCCTGGTCTTCGCGTGGGAGGCGATGGCCGAGGAGGCGGGCAAGGCCGCCGAGACCGTCGGGATCGACTGCGTCCCCGTTGAGGCCGACGGCTTCCTCGAGCTGCTCGCCCAGCACGAGCCCGACGACGACGTCGTCGACCGCGAGGACGACGACACGGTCGTGCTGCTCTACACCTCCGGGACCACCGGCCAGCCCAAGGGCGCCGAGCTCACGCACGCCAACCTCAGCACCAATGCGAAGGTGAGCGCCGAGACGCTCGTCGAGCTGTCGTCCGAGGACGTCGTCATGGGCTGCCTGCCACTGTTCCACTGCTTCGGTCTCACCTGTGGGCTCAACGCCGCCGTGACCGCCGGCGCCTGCCTGACGCTGATCCCGCGCTTCGACGCCGTGAAGGCACTCGAGGTGGTCGGCCGCGACCAGGTCACGGTCTTCGAGGGGGTGCCCACGATGTACTCCGGCATGCTCAACGCGCCCGACGCGAAGAGCTACGACGTGTCCAGCCTGCGCACCTGCATCTCCGGTGGCTCCGCGATGCCGGTCGAGGTGATGAAGAGCTTCGAGGAGACCTTCGGCTGCATCGTCCTGGAGGGGTACGGCCTCTCGGAGACCTCCCCCGTGGCGTCGTTCAACCGGCCCGACCTCGAGCGCAAGCCGGGCTCCATCGGCGTGCCGGTGCGCGGCGTGGAGATGAAGCTGGTCGACGACGACGGCAACGACTCGGGCGACGGGGAGGTCGGGGAGATCGCGATCCGCGGTGAGAACGTGATGAAGGGCTACTGGGGCCGCGAGGACGCCACCAAGGAGGCGATCCCCGACGGTTGGTTCCGCACCGGTGACATGGCCAAGCAGGACGAGGACGGGTACTACTTCATCGTCGACCGCAAGAAGGACCTGATCATCCGCGGCGGCTACAACGTCTACCCGCGTGAGGTCGAGGAGGCGCTCTACGAGCACGAGGCGGTGGCCGAGGTGGCCGTGGTCGGCGTGCCGCACGACGAGCTCGGCGAGGAGGTCGGGGCCGCGGTCGCCCTCAAGCAGGGACAGTCGGTGGGCGAGGACGAGCTTCGTGAGTTCGCCAAGGAGCGGCTCGCCGCCTACAAGTACCCCCGGCACCTCTGGATCGTCGACGAGCTGCCCAAGGGACCGACCGGCAAGATCCTGCGCCGCGAGGTCGAAGCGCCGGACGCCTCGTGAGCGCCGCGACCGTCGACGACGACCTCCCCGACGGCGCCGACGCGGCCACCCCGCTCGACCTCCTGCTCAGCGACGCAGCTCGCTCGCCCCTCCGGCGCTTCCTGCCCGGCATGTCGGGCGTGCGGTGGGCCGCCGGCCTCGCCCGGCGTCCGGGCCGGGTGGCGGGACGCACCCGTGACCTCGCCACCGAGCTGGCCCGCGTCGGCCTAGGACGCTCCGAGCTCGCGCCGCACGAGAAGGACCGGCGGTTCGTCGAGGAGGGCTGGGCGAAGAACCCGCTGCTGAAGCGGGTGCTGCAGGGCTATCTCGCGGTGGGCTCGACCGCCCGTGGGCTGGTCGAGGACGCGGAGCTCGGCTGGGGCGACGACCAGCGGATGAGCTTCATCGTCGACAACCTCGTCGAGGCGTCCGCCCCGAGCAACAACCCGGTCCTGAACCCGCTGGTGCTCAAGCGCATCATCGACACCGGGGGCGGGAACCTCGTGGAGGGCGGTCGTCGGTTCGTCCGCGACTTCGCGACGGCGCCGCGCGTGCCCTCCATGGTCGAGCCCGACGCCTTCGAGGTCGGCACCGACCTCGCGGTGACACCCGGGGCGGTCGTGCTGCGCACCGACGTCTTCGAGCTGATCCAGTACACCCCGCAGACCACGAAGGTCCGCGCCGTACCCCTGCTGATCGTGCCGCCGACGATCAACAAGTACTACGTCATCGACCTGGCCGAGGAGCGCAGCCTCGTCGAGCACCTGGTGCGGAACGGCCAGCAGGTCTACTGCATCTCCTGGCGCAACCCCGACACCCGCCACGCCGACTGGGGCCTGGACACCTACGGTGGCGCGATCATCGAGGCGATGGACGCCTGCCAGAAGATCGCCCGGCAGGACCGGATCGCGCTGTTCGCGCTCTGCTCGGGCGGGATGCTCACGTCGATGGCGCTGGCCCACCTGGCGGCCGTCGGCGACCTCGCCCGGGTCGCCGCGTTCAGCCTCGCGGTCACGGTTCTCGACCAGGAGCAGGCGGGCCTTCCCAGCGCCCTGCTCTCGCACAAGGCGGCAGCAGCCTCCACCCGGGCGTCCCGGGAGAAGGGCTATCTCGACGGCCGGATGCTGGCTGAGGTCTTCGCCTGGCTGCGGCCCAACGACCTGATCTGGAACTACTGGGTCAACAACTACCTGCTCGGCCGCGCACCGAAGGCGTTCGACATCCTCTACTGGAACGCGGACCCGGTGCGGATGACTGCGGCCATGCACCGCGACTTCATGGATCTGGCGATCAGCAACGGGCTCACGCAGCCGGGTGGCTCGCGGATGCTCGGGAGCGACATCGACCTCGGCAAGGTCGACACCGACTCGTACATCGTCGCCGGCATCGCGGACCACCTGTGCAAGTGGGAGTCGTGCTACGCGACCACCCAGCTGCTCAGTGGCGAGGCGAAGTTCGTGCTCTCCACCAGCGGCCACATCGCCTCGATGGTCAACCCGCCCGGCAACCCCAAGGCGAGCTTCCAGACGGCGTCGAGCAACCCGCCCAGCGCGCAGGAGTGGCTGGCCGGCGCGGACAAGGTCAAGGGCAGCTGGTGGGACGACTACGTCGAGTGGCTGAGCGCCCGCACCGGGCCGGAGCGGGGCAAGCCGCGTCGGCTCGGGTCGGCGGCCTTCGAGCCGATCTGTGATGCTCCGGGCACCTATGTCCACGACCGCTGAGCGCGACCGCCTCCGCACCGTCGCGGTGCGGGGCGTCAGCGCCCGAGTGAGCGCACGACCCGCACGCGGTGCGTACGTCGGGCAGCCCCCGCTGCTGCTGTGCAACGGGATCGGCGCGAGCCTCGAGGCGCTGCAGCCGCTGGTGGACGCCCTCCACCCGGACCGTGGGGTGATCCGCTTCGACGTGCCGGGGATCGGTGGGTCGCCGCTGCCGCCCACGCCGTACGCACTGGCGGCGCTGTCCTCGTGGGTGACCGCGCTGGTGGCCAAGCTCGGCCACCGGCAGTTCGACGTCCTCGGCCTGTCCTGGGGCGGCGCGCTGGCCCAGCAGCTCGCCCTGCAGTCGCGACGGCGGGTCCGACGCGTGGTGCTGGTTGCCACCGGGCCCGGGTGCCTGATGGTCCCGGCGCAGCCCTCCGTGCTCGCCAAGATGCTCACCCCGCGGCGCCACCGCGACCCGGAGTACGCCGCGAGCATCGCCGCCGAGATCTATGGCGGGAGCATGCGCACCGACCCGGAGCGCGGGGCCAAGCTGCTCCACTCGACGACGCGTGCGGGCCCGAAGCGGGGCTACTACTACCAGCTCGCCGCCACGGCGGGTTGGACGAGCCTGCCGTTCCTCTCGCTCGTGCCCCAACCCGTGCTCGTCATGGGCGGCGACGACGACCCGATCGTGCCGCTCGTCAACGCGCGGATGCTGGCGCGGCTGATCCCACACGGCCAGCTGCACGTCTATCGCGGGGGCCACCTCGGCATCCTCACCGAGAGCGACGAGCTGGTCCCCGTCGTCGAGGAGTTCCTCGACCACAACCGGCAGGAGCCCACCGATGCCTGAGCAGCCGACCCTCGCCGAGACCACCGACTCCGACTTCCTCGGCTTCGAGATGCTGCTCGAGGACGACGACCGCTTGCTGCTCGAGACGGTCCGGCGCTTCATGCAGCAGTCCGTGATCCCGGTCATCAACGAGTACTGGACCCGCGCGGAGTTCCCCTTCGACCTGATCCCGGAGATCGCGGAGCTGGGCATCGCCGGGCTGCAGTACGCCGGTCCGGGCTGTCCCGGCCGCAGCAGCCTGTTCGACGGCATGATGGCCATGGAGGTGGCCCGCTTCGACCCGTCGATCCAGACGTTCATGGGGGTGCACGGCGGCCTGGCGATGGGGTCGATCGACATCTGCGGGTCCCAGGAGCAGAAGGAGCGCTGGCTGCCCGCGATGGCCCGCATGGAGCTGATCGGCGCCTTCGGCCTCACCGAACCCGACACCGGGTCGGGCATCGCCGGTGGCCTGAGCACCGCCGCCCGACGCGAGGGTGACGAGTGGGTGCTCGACGGCGAGAAGAAGTGGATCGGCAACGCCTCCTTCGCCGACCTCGTCGTGATCTGGGCGCGTGACGAGGAGGACGGCGAGGTGAAGGGCTTCGTCGTCGAGAAGGACACGGACGGCATGACCTTCGACGTGCAGCAGGACAAGATCGCGTTGCGGGTGGTGCAGAACGCCGAGGTCCACCTCTCCGGTGTGCGGGTCCCGGAGAGCAACCGGCTCGCCGAGGCCCACACGTTCGCCGACACCGCGAAGGTGCTGCGGGTGACCCGCATGGGCGTTGCCTGGCAGGCCACCGGTTGCGGTCGCGGCGCCTACGACCACGCGCTGCGCTACACCTTGGGGCGTGAGCAGTTCGGCCGGCCGATCGCCGGCTTCCAGATGGTGCAGGACCTGCTGGTCAAGATGCTCGCCAACGTCGTGTCGTCGACGGCGATGTGCGCGCGGGCCTCCCAGCTCCAGGACGCCGGCCTGCTCAAGGACGAGCACGCATCCCTCGCGAAGGCCTTCACCACCGCCCGGATGCGCGAGACCGTCGGCTGGGCACGTGAGGTCCTCGGCGGCAACGGCATCCTGCTCGAGCACCATGTCGGACGCTTCGTCGCGGACGCCGAGGCGATCTACTCCTACGAGGGCACCCGCGAGATGAACACGCTCATCGTCGGCCGTGCCCTCACCGGCCACGGCGCCTTCGTCTGAGGCACGCCCGGCCCGACGCTCCCGGCCGACCCGCGCGCGCTCAGCCGCCGAGCCTGGCGAGTCCCGTCACCTCGAGGACGAGCTCGCCCGCTTCGTCGGACGCGTCGAGGTCGACGACCGCCCCGATCCGCCAGTCGTGGTCGGCCTCGGGGTCGCCGACGATCTGCTGCACCCGCCAGGTCCGGCCCTCCTTCTCCACGAGCAGCATCCGGGGTCCACGGGCGTCGGGGCCGATGTCGATGGAGTCGTGCTCGGCGAAGTACGCCTCGAGCGCCGTACGCCAATCCTCGGCCGAGGACTCGTCGAGGGCGGCCAGGTCGTCCGGCCGGTTGCGCGCCGCCAGCTCGACGCGCCGGAACAGGGCGTTGCGCACGAGCACGGTGAAGGCGCGCTCGTTCGCGGAGATGTTCTCCGGCTCCGGCGGCGAGACGTCCGCGGTGACCACACGGGTCGGGTCGCTCAGCTGCTCCCACTCGTCGAGCAGGCTGGAGTCGGTCTGCCGGACCACCGCTCCCAGCCACTCGACGATGTCCTCGAGCTCATAGGTCCGCACGCTCTCGGGGACGGTCTGCTTCAGCGCCCGGTAGGCGTCACCGAGGTACCTGAGAACCAGGCCCTCCGAACGCGTCAGCCCGTAGTAGGCGACGTACTCCGCGAACGTCATGGCGCGTTCGTACATGTCACGGACCACCGACTTCGGTGACAGCGCGTTCTCCGCCACCCACGGGTGGCTGCGGCGGTAGACCTCGTAGGTGTGCTCGAGAAGCTCCTCGAGCGGCTTGGGCCAGGTGATGTCCTCGAGCAGCTCCATCCGCTCGTCGTACTCGATGCCCTCCGCCTTCATCTCCCCGATCGCCTCGCCCCGCGCCTTGTGCTCCTGGGCGCCGAGGACCGGTCGAGGGTCCTCCAGCGTCGCCTCGACGACCGAGACCACGTCGAGCGCGTACGTCGGTGCCTCCGGGTCGAGCACGTCGAAGACCGCGAGGGCGTACGTCGAGAGCGGCTGGTTGAGCGCGAAACCGAGCTGCAGGCCCTCCACGAGCCGGTACGTCCTCCCGTCCTCACCGGGTGGGTCGACCTGCTCCACGACCCCCGCTGCGAGCAGCGAGCGCAGCTGTGCGACCGCGCGCCGCACCAGCCGCACCTGGGCGCGGGGCATCTCGTGGTTGTCACGCAACAGCTGCCGCATCGCGGCGAACGGTGAGCCGTCACGGGCGATCACGTTGAGCAGCATCGCGTGGCTGACGCGCATCCGGGAGACCAGTGCCTCGGGCTCGGCGGCGACGAGCCGCTCGTAGGTGTCCGCGGTCCAGTTCACCTGGCCTTCGGGGGCCTTCTTGCGCTGCACGCGCTTGAGCTTCTTGGGGTCGTCACCCGCCTTCTGGACCAGGCGATGGTTCTCGACGGCGTACTCCGGCGCCTGCACCACGACCGTGCCGGCGGTGTCGAACCCGGCACGTCCGGCCCGTCCGGCGATCTGGTGGAACTCGCGCGCGTTGAGCAGGCGCTGTCGGCGCCCGTCGTACTTGGAAAGTCCGGTGAAGACCACCGTGCGAATCGGGACGTTGATGCCGACGCCGAGGGTGTCGGTGCCACAGATGACCTTGAGCAGGCCGGCTTGCGCGAGCTGCTCGACCAGCCGCCGGTACTTCGGCAGCATGCCCGCATGGTGCACCCCGATCCCGTGCCGCACCAGCCGCGACAGGGTCTTGCCGAAGCCGGCGCTGAAGCGGAACCCGCCGATCACCTCCGCGATCCGGTCCTTCTCCTCGCGCGCGCACACGTTGATGCTGGTGAGCGCCTGCGCCCGCTCGAGCGCCGCCGCCTGGGTGAAGTGCACGACGTAGACCGGTGACTGATGGGTGGCCAGCAGCTCCTCGAGCGTCTCGTGCAGCGGGGTCAACGCCCACTGGTAGGTCAGTGGCACGGGACGACTTGCGCTGGTGACGACGGCCGTGGCCCGTCCGGTGCGCCGGGTGAGGTCGGACTCGAAGCGGGAGACGTCCCCGAGCGTGGCGGACATCAGCAGGAACTGTGCCTTCGGCAGCTCCAGCAGCGGGACCTGCCAGGCCCAGCCGCGATCCGGCTCGGAGTAGAAGTGGAACTCGTCCATCACGACCTGGCCGATGTCGGCCCCGGCACCTTCGCGCAGCGCGATGTTGGCGAGCACCTCCGCGGTGCAGCAGATCACCGGCGCCTGTGCGTTCACGGCCGCGTCGCCGGTGAGCATGCCGACGTTGTCAGGGCCGAAGACCGCGATCAGCGCGAAGAACTTCTCCGAGACCAGCGCCTTGATGGGAGCGGTGTAGAAGGTGCGACGACCCTGGGCGAGGGCGACGAAGTGGGCGCCGGTCGCCACCAGGCTCTTCCCGGTGCCGGTGGGCGTGCTCAAGATGACGTGCGAGCCGGTGACGACCTCGACGAGCGCCTCCTCCTGAGCCGGGTAGAGGGTCAGCCCCTGCTCGGTGACCCAGCCCTCGAAGGCGTCGAAGAGGAGGTCGGGATCGGGTGGGCCGCCGGACGGGTCGCGTGGCGGGAGGCGGTCGAGGAGGGACATGAGGCTCCCATCGTCCCCGACCGCCGCCCCCGGCACGAACGGCGGTCAGTCGTCGGAGCCGTGGCCACCGCCGTCGTCGTCGTCGACGCTGTCCGGTTTGTTGCCGCTGCCACGGTGATCGTCACCCGGCTCAGCCGCGCCACCGTGGTCGTCACCCGGCTCCACCTTCTCGGCACCCTGGTCGTCACCCGGCTCCACCTTCTCGGCACCGTGGTCGTCACCCGGCTCCACCTTCTCGGCACCGTGGTCGTCACCCGGCTCCACCTTGTCGGCACCGTGGTCGTCACCCGGCTCCACCTTGTCGGCACCGTGGTCGTCACCCGGCTCCACCTTGTCGGCACCGTGGTCGTCACCCGGCCTCACCTTGTCGGCACCGTGGTCGTCACCGGCCTTGGCCCCGCGCCCTGGGTCATCGCCGGTCTCGTGGACCGGGCGGTGATGGTCGTCGCCCACCCCGACCGGGACGACGCCGTTGCTCGAGCGGACGAACGACGGGCCCTGGTCGTTGCCGAGCACGATCCGCACCGGGTGTCCGGCCGGTGCCGGGGACGAGGATCCTGCGTAGGCGAAGGCAGCGGTCGAAGCACCCGCCACCGCCAGCACGGCGGTCGTGGTGAGGACGGCGATCTTGTTCATGGTGAGCACCTCGAAGCTGCGGATATGTGGTGCTCTCTTTATCCGCTGAGGCGAGGGCGACTCACCATCGAACCTTGGTACTACGACCCCTGGTGACCGTGCCGCTGGTCCGAGTGGTCGTCACCGCGGCCGCGGCCGCCGAACTTGGCGAGCCCTCGGCTCAGCATGTAGCCGACCGCGAGCACCGTGACGTACCACCAGGCCTCGGCCGCACCGAAGCCCTGGTTGTCCGACCGTTCGTCGGTGACCGCCGCGGCGATGAGGAGTCCGAGCGAGACCACGACGAAGATCCAGAACTCCGTGGTCTTGAACGTCGACCGGATCGGCGGGCGCTGCCGGAACCGAGGACCGCCGCCGCCGCGGTACGGGCCGGGTCCCCGTTCCCACGGCGGGCCGCCCTGGTACTGCGTGGTCTGTGTGGGCTCGGGGGCCCCCCGGTAACCCGGCTCCCCGGGGTGCGTGGCTCCACCCTGGTAGGGGTCCGCCCCCTGGTAGCCGCCGCCCTCGCCACGCGGGGGCTCCCCGGAGTAGGGACCAGCGCCCTCCTGGTAGTTCGACATGAGCGATCTCCTGACTCGTGGGGAAGACACATCGGCACCGCAGGGATACCCCATCCCTCGTGGCCGCATGCCTGCGCGTCGAGGGTCGCGACAGCCGTCCTCACCTGCGGCGCGCTCGGGGCCGCCGATCCGACGAGGGTCCTCGGTTGCTGTGCGTCGGCCGGGCGGTGTCGGCAAGCGCCTGTCGAAACAGCGCCCGGGCCGCCCAGAGCATCCGCTCGGCGGCTTCCTCACGGCTGAGTCCCGCGACATCGGTGAGCCAGACGAGGGACTCGATGCCCACGGCACTGCGGACCGACAGGGCGAGCCGGTGGATCTCGGCGTCGGTGAGCTGCGGTCGCAGAGGGGCGAGGGCCTCCTCGAACCAGGTGATGGCCCGGCCCTGGCGCAGCGGCAGGGAGTCACTCGCGGTCTCCGGGTCCAAGGAGAGCCGCAGCATGGTTCGCTGCTGGTGCTCGGTGCCCACGATGATCGTGAGGAAGGCGTCGACGGCACCCAGGAGACGTGCTTCCGGATCGTCACCCGCGTCGGGCGGGACGAGGCTGCTCGCGGAGGTCTCGGGGTGCGCGGCGACCAGCAGGGCCTTCTGGGTGGGGAAGTAGCGGTACGCGGTGGTGCGGGAGACCGACGCGGCCTCCGCGGCCTCCTCGACGCTCGGCGTCGCACCGCCTCGAGCCACGAGGTCGCGCGCGGCGTCCACCAGGGCCTCACGGGTGCGCTGCTTCTGCCGGGTCCGGCCGGTCAGCTCGTACGGCGTTGACATGCCCATCACGGTACCCTAGTGTCGTTATGGGACACGAGTTCCATAAAGAGAGAGGTCGGCCATGGTCACACTGGAGACGACGGTGCGGGCGCACGGAGCGGGCGAGCGTCGCTGGTTCTGCGGCGGTGGGGTGCACACCTGGCTGGCCACCGAGGACGAGACGGGCGGCGCCTACCTGCTCTTCGAGGACGCGCTGGACGCGGGCAAGGTGACCCCGCTGCACCAGCACCCCGACGCGGACGAGACGTTCTACATGCTCGAGGGCGAGGTGCGGCTGCACCTCGCAGGTGCCGAGCGGACCCTCGCCGCCGGCGGTATCGCGATCATCCCGCGCGGCGTACCCCATGCGTTCATGGTGACGACGCCGACGGCCCGGATGCTCTGTCTCCAGACGCCGGGCGGCGGAGAGGCGTTCTACCGCCACGCGAGCGAGCCGGCCGGCGCCGGTGAGCCGCCGGTGCCCGACTTCGGGCGGGTTCGCGCTGCGGCCGCCGCAACGGGTGCGATCGAGATCCTCGGCCCGCCCCCGTTCTGAAGCCTCTCGGGGTAGCCACTGCGGTCAGCCTGCCTGTTCCCAGGTGAACCCGTCGAGATCGGTGAAGGAGGCGCCGTCACTGAGGACGCTGAGCCGGTGCGCGCCGTCGCCGTCCATCGCGACGCCAGCGTCTTTCGCGAGTGCTTTGCGGCCGTAGAGGCCGAGGGTGACCGCGGACTCGGTGCCGTCGAACTGGACGTACTTGCTGCCGTAGCTCTTGTCCACCTTCAGCCCCTGCTCGATGTAGAACCGCTTGGTCGCCTTCACGTCGCCACAGCCGAGGAGCAGCACGAAGTCGTCCACGTCGCGAGTCGCCGGACCCGTGTCCTTCTTCGACGAGCAGGCCACCTTCCAGATCGCCCCGTCGGGTGCCCGAACCACGCCGCCGTACCCCCACATGCTCTTGGCAGCAGGCTTCAGGGGGGCGGCACCGGCCTGGAGCGCGGACCCGAGGAGCAGATCGACGGTGCCCGGCTGAGCCACGACGAGGGAGAGCGTGAAGCCCCGGAACCCGGTTGTCGGCGCGTCGCCACCCCGTACCGTGACCGGCACGTCCGGGCCGAGGAACGCGGCGTAGAAGGCGGAGGCCTCCTGCGGATCGGGTGCCTCGAGGACGACGGACAGCAGCGAGGTCATGGTGCAGCTCCTCTGCGCGTGTGGCGGGACCGGCTGCGGTCACCGGCGCACCCAGGCTAGGGCTCGGACCGCCGGCCGGACTTCTCCATTCCTGCCCGACTCCCGCGTCGTCCTGCCCGACGTGGATTCAGACACCCAGCGAAGAGCCGGACGTACGTCGGGCTCTCAGCCCAGGGCGAGGGCGTCGATCTCGGCCGCGACCCGGACCGGCTCGTCGATCTGCAGCAGCGAGCCACCGTCGTCGAAGGCCACCAGCCTGGCCTGCGGCAGGACACGGGACAGCGCGACAGCGTGCGCGAAGGGCATCATCCGGTCCGTCTGCGACCACAGCAGCACCGCCGGCCCGTCGAAGCGGGACAACGTCCGACACGCCGTGTCGATCGCCGAGAAGTCGGGGGCGGTCGCGTACTTCACTAGGTCACGGCGGACCGCCCGGTCCCGGAGCAGCGGTGCGGTCCAGCGGGACACCAGGTCGCGGTCGACCGGTTTCCGAGACATCGGACCGAGTGTGAACGGCAGCCGACGAGCGAAGGGGAGCCGCAGGGCGGCCGCGGCGGCGAGGACCCCGCCCGGAACGCGTACGGCGATCGCGACCGTGCGGCCCGGTCGACCGGGCGGGATGTTGTCGAACGCCTCGCAGGGCAACGCCACCAGCGCCCCGACCCGCGGGTGACGCTCGGCGACCAACAACAACGGGAACCCGGTGTCACTGACCACGAGCACCACATCGTCCAGCTCGAGCCGGTCCAGCAGCTCCCCGAGGATCGCGGCCTGGCCGTGCAGGGACAGGTCGGCGTCCGGCCGCATGGGGATCCGGTGGGCGCCCAGCGGGAGGACGGGCCTGATCACGCGCAGGCCGTCGTCCAGATGCGGCAGCACGCGGTCCCAGACGGAGCCGTCCATCAGCAGCCCGTGGCACAGCACGACCGCTCGGCCGGAGCCGCCGGTGTCGTCGTACTCGAGGGTGCCGGCGCTCAGCTCGACCTGCCGCATGGTCATGGTTGCTCCCGTCATGTGAGGCGTCGTCCACCTTAGGCCGGGGACCACATCGGCCTTCCCCCTCGACGGCGAGCTCGTACCAGGTGCCCTCAGGTGCACAACGGATACGATGGAACGGCTGCAACGGGACTCGAATTCGTTCGATTCCGGTCGTCCACACCGCGAAGGACTCTCTTTGGAAGCCACCGGGGTCAACGAGTCCAGCCTGAGCCGACTCCGCCGCTGGAATGCTGTGCTGGCGCTGGTGCACGGCATCCAAGTGGTCCTGGTGCTGCTCCTGGCGACTGGCTTCGCCATCACCGTCACCTCACAGTTTCCCGAGGGGCCACCGGGCGCCCCAGCGCCGACCCCTACGGCCCTCTTCGATGTCCCTGTCGGTCTGGCGATCGCGGTCTTTCTCGCCCTGGCGTCCCTGGATCACCTGCTCACGGCAACCGTCCTCCGGAGCCGCTACGAGCTGGACCTCCGTGCGGGGCTGAATCGGTTCCGCTGGATCGAGTACACCGTCAGCGCGACGATCATGGTGGTGCTGATCGGCTTCTACAACGGCATCACCGGCATCACCGGGGTCATCGCGATCATCGGGGCGAACGTCGCCATGATCCTGTTCGGCTGGTTGCAGGAGCTGATGAACCCGCCGGGACGATCGAGGACCACCATGCTGCCGTTCTGGTTCGGCACCATTGCGGGCGCGGCTCCCTGGATCGCCATCATCGTGAACCTCGTCGGCGCCAGCGGCGGAGGTTCGAACGCGGTCCCCGGCTTCGTCTACGGGATCGTCGCGTCGCTGTTCCTCTTCTTCATGAGCTTCGCACTGAACCAGTGGTTGCAGTACCGGCAGGTGGGCCGCTGGGCGGACTACGCGTACGGCGAGAAGGTGTATCTGATCCTCAGTCTCGTCGCGAAGTCTGCCCTGGCCTGGCAGATCTTCGGCGGCTCACTCGCTGGGTGAGTCGCCTGGACCTCAGAGAACCGGCGGTCGGGCACCACCTCTCGTCATGGAGTGCGGAGCAGTGTGCCGGTGACGTGGATGTGGGTAGTGCCCCCCGACGTGGTCTGGGTGTCGTCGCAGGCGAAGTCGAGGACGGCTCTGCCATTCTGCGTCGTCTTGCTGGCTCGCAGGCCCGAGGCTGGGTCGCCGTCCTGTCGGGGCAGTGCCGGACACGACCCACCGGCGGCGCGGTACTGGTGCCACTGGTGGGCGGCGACGAAGCTGCTGGTGGTGCAGTCACTGCCGGTCGAGGTGATGTTCACATCGACGTACCGAGCGGCATCGAAACCCAGGTAGGCATAAGTGTTGTTCGCGTAGTTGCTGAGGTAGAACGCACCTTCGTTCGTGGTCATCGGTCCGCCGGCGCTGGAGGAGTCGTCCTCGAACAGCGTGCAGCGTGGACCGGTCGTCTCGGTGCGGTCGTGCGCGGTGACGCGGTAGTCGCTGCCGTCGTTCAGCCAGTTCTGGTTGCCGGGTCGCTCCTCGACGAGGTGCACGTGCAGGGTCCCCGTGCCCTCGCTGAGGTCCATGCGGCAGGTGCCGGTACAGGCCCCGTGACGGTCCCAGCTGTACGAGATCGTTCCGGCCCAGGTCCTCGGGATGCGGTTGCCGCACTCGTCGATCCTGGCTTGGTAGTCGGCCCCGAGGATGCCCTCGACATTGTCGGCGTCGATGGTGCCCACCTCGCGTGCCAGGATCAGCAGTCGCTTGTACTGGAGCGGTGGCTCGTTCCCAGCCATGCACCGGTCGTAGGTCGAGGTGAAGACATAGTTCAGGATCTGCAGCACCGCCCCCTGGCCGGCGGACTCGAACGTGTCGTAGTCGACGTTGTAGCGCTGGTTGTGTCCTCCGGCGAAGCCGAGGATCTCCACCCAGTGCGCCCACTGCAGGTACGCCGTGAGCGCGGTGTGGGCGTCCTCCCAGGTGACCGACGAGGTGAGGGCCTGGTTCATGACGGGCACGACGTTGCCGACGAAGGAGACGACCACCGCGTCGCCGAGCCGGGTGCCCCACTGCTCCGCGCTGATCGTGCCGTCGCGGTAGGCGTAGGTGAGCTGCGCCATCATCGCCTCGAAGCTCAGGACGGGTGCCACCGACATGTGCCCCTCGACGCTGACCTGCTCGGTCGGCGTCACCTCCTGGGCGGTGAACCCCGTGAAGTGCATCACCGAGTAGTGCAGTGCCGTCGTGGCCGGCCGCGCCCCCGGCAGGAAGTCGTCGACGGGGAACAGATGGAAGTCGCTGCCCGATCCCTGGAACGAGAAGCCATCGATCGCATGCCCGGCGCTGGGGGTCAGAGCGCCAGGCGAGGCCGGGGTCATCGTCAGGGTGGCGGGCCGGTTCAGGGTCAGTCCGTCCGGTGCCAGGTCGACCGCCCCGATCAGCCTGCCGCTCAGACCGGAGCCGCTGACCCCCGAGAGGGGGGTCATTGTGATTGCCGTGCTGCTCCCGAGCGCGCCCGGCGGGACCTTGAGTGAGTACGTCGTTCCATCGGGCCCGGTCGTCGACACCGTCCCACCCGTGTCGGCGTCCACGTCCTGGGTGACCGCCGACCCCGATGCCCGCGAGACGGTGACCGGCAACGGCGACGGCGGCTGCGGAGGCTCGGCGACCAGGATTCGACGGAGGACGGATCGGGCCCCCCGGCAGTTGTTGCGCTCGCGGCGCTCGCGGACCCGACGCGTGATGTCGGCGCAGGCGATGACCCGGTAGAGCCCGCCTCGCGTCGTACGCGGGACTGTCAGGGTGACCGTGCCGGTCGACTTGCGGCCGGGGCGGAGCTTGCCCACCTTGCGGACGCCGGCGAGCCGTACGTCCCCAGCGTCGCGGTGGGCGTCCGTCGACAGGTAGTACCCGGTCGTGGACGATCGGGCAGGAGCAGTCCCCCGGTTGGCCACGGTGTCCACCAGCGTGAAGGACTCCCCGGGAGCGCGGACGCCGGCGGTCGGGACGACCCGCTTCACGACGAGGTCGGGACGACCGGCCGCGGCCGCGACGGGTGGGTACGCCACCGAGGCGACTGCCAGCGTGAGGGCGAGGGTGAGCATGCACGACGTCAGGGGCGCGCCTCGCACCATGTTCCTCAGCTGCATCGGTCCCCCTTTTTCACTTCACGAATCCCCGACGTGAAGGCGCCCCCGGTTGCTGGGATCGTGGGCATCGTTGGTCATTACACGACCAGAGCGGGGAAAGAGGAAAGTGTCCCGGAAAAAGGTGACTCGAACTGACCACCCGCACTGACCCATCCGGTCGCCGCTCCCTTTACGACGCCGAGAACTCCTTGACCCTCGGGCCGGGGCCGGAGCCGACGCGGAAGGCTGTTCCTAGCCGATCATCAGACGCTGAGACGGGACGAGGACGCCGGTCTCAGTGCTCTCACTGCTGAGACAGCGCGATCGCGTAGAAGGCACCCGAGACCAATGCGTAGGCCGCCATCGAGTAGGAGACGCCGAGGCCGAGGTAAGCCAGGACCGCCCCACGCTGGGGGTGCACCTTGATCTGCTGCAAGGCCAGATGGCCCGCACCGACGGCGAAAACGGCCAGCACCGCAACACCCCCGAAGGCGAAGCCGACAACAGCTACCGCGGCCAGGACGACTGATGCGAGGGAAAGGGCGTTGACCCTTGGCTGCGAATCGTTGGAGATGCCCGAATCGACACGTGCTGGGCCATCGGTCATGTCGTTCTCCTCCCGCACCGTGTGGCAGACGAACAGTATCTGAGTGCACGACATCCCTGCGATTACGATGCGTCGAGTTCGAGCTCACCGAGCCACTTCGCATGTGGGATCAGGGCCTTTCCCAGGGGAGCCCTTCCGTTCGTCGCGGGGGCTTCTTCGAGTACGTCGGTATGCGGGTCAGCGACGGGCGGGTGTGACTCACGGGGTGGCCAGCAGGTCGCCCAGAGCTGCGCGTAGCCAAGCCGTGTACGCCCGCCTGGTCCATCCGTACTCGACGACCAGCTGACGGTAGGTCGAGGGGCCCGAGTAGGTCAGCAGCAGGTCGACGCAGGCAGGCTTCGTAAGGCCCGGCCGGAGCCCGAAGTGCTTCTGCCACCGGGAGACGACCCTCTCGAAGTCCCGTCGGCGAAGTCGCTCACCACGGGCATGCACCGCGACGGCCTCAGGCTCGTGGACGGCCGCTCGAACCGTGTCATCCAGGACGGCGACGCGCTCGCAGATGGCGGTGTTACCCCGCACGAAGTGCGCGATGGACTCGGACGGACTGCTGGCCGTCATCATCGCGACGTGCCAGGCCTGCTGAGGGGGCGGGGGGGCGCTCGGGCCGCCCAGCACGGCCAGGTCGTAGCACGCCACGAGAAGCTCGGGCTTGGTGTGAAACGTGAAGTAGACGGTCTGCACCGCCACTCCGGCGTCCGCCGCCACGTCGACCATGCGGGTGCCCGTGTAGCCGGCCGTGACGAAGGCCGAGTGGGCGGACCGCAGGATGCGCAGACGGGTTCGGGCTGCCAGCTCGCGGCGGGTCATCTTGTCGGCAGTCACTTGACCACACCTCCTCCCAAGAGCACACTTCTGAGAGTCGCTCACTAGTGACAGTCACTAGTGATATTCACTAGTCTAAGCACGTGGAGTTGCCATGACGGTCGCCGCCCCCTTCCTCGTCGGCCCTGCAGCCTCCCGCTCCAACCCCTGGCGCATCGTGGTCGACCCCGAGCGCACCGACGGCATGTCGCTCGGAGACGCGCGCCTGCCGCCGCACACCGACGGCCCCAGCCGCCACGTGCACACCCGCGAGGACGAGGGCATCTACGTCATCTCCGGTGTCCTCACCGCGGAGGTCGGCGACGAGACGTTCGAGGTGGGTCCGGAGTCGTTCCTCTGGTTGCCGCGCAACGTCCCCCACACGTTCGCGAACCTGGGCGACGACGAGGTCTGGAGCGTCGGGCTGATCAACCCGAGCGGCCTGGAAAGGTTCTTCAGGGAGCTGGCCGACTATCTCGGCTCCCTGACGGTCCCCCCGGACGAGGACGTGATCCTGGCCATCAACGCTCGGTACGGCATCTATCCGGTCGCCTCCAGGTGACTGCTGTGTTCGACTGGAGGTCCTTGGACATGCCCGAGGTCGTGACAACGCGGCCGGAGGAGGGACCGTGCTGAGGCCTCGACACGTGGTGGTGGTCGCCGTCATGCTCCTCGCCGCCTGCAGCGCCGGCCGCGCCCCAACCTCGTCGCGAGAAAGTTCGCAGGCCGACGCCGGGTCGAGCCCAGCGACGTCCGGCGGCTCCCCATCCCCGGCGGGTCAGGCACTGCCTGACCCCATCCCCAACCGCGCCCAGCGAATCCGGCTGGACGCCCACCTGACCGCGACTCAAACCCTTCCCGGCGACCCCGACTGGTTGGCGGTGGCCGCCGGAAGGCTCTGGGTCAAGAGAGACGACGGCTACATCAGCCAGGTCAACCTCCGAACGGCCAAGCCCACGGGTCAGTGGGCGACTGGCTACTCGCAGGAACCCCCCTGTCAGGGCCTCACCTACGACGGCGCATACCTGTGGTCATGCGCGGGGGAGAACCATCTCGCCCGCCACCGCCCGAGACCAGGCGGTGCCGCCGACCAGATCCGGGTCTCCTATGTCAGCGACCAGACCCGATTCGTGCCCAGCCACAAGCTGCTGTGGGTGATCAGCGCCACATCGACCAGTCTCACCGGGATCGACCAAGCCAACGGTGGCACCGTCACAACCATCGACCTCGGCGCCTTCTGCACCGACTTGGCGCGACCCCTCGCCCGTGACCGCGGGGTCGTGTACGTGATCTGCCCCACCGACACCCTCCTGTTGGCCGTGGACGTGGCCGCGGGCAAAGTCACTCAGCGACTACGGCTGGCAGACCCGCGAGCCGCCACGATCGCCCATGATCTTTGGGTTGCTTTCGCCGACGGCCTCGCCCAGGTCGACCCCCGCACCCTCGAGGTAGTCGCGGTCTATGACGTGAACCTCGGCCTGGAGGGCGCGATCTGGGCTGACTCCCACGACGTATGGGTGCGCGCCCCAGGGAACGAGATGTTGACACACATCGACCCGCGTCAGCACCGATTCCTCGAGACCTTGACCAGTTCGGCGTACCAGAGCGGAGGCGATGTTCTGGTGGCAGGCGATTCGCTGTGGACCACCGCTTCCGACGACGGCGTCCTGCTCCAGGTAAATCTGCGGTGATCGACCCGTAGGTGGCGGGCGCCCAGGACTCCTACGGGGACACCGCAGTTCCGGCGGGCCGGTGATGACGGGAGTATTTGGCCTCGAACATGGCGCGGTCGGCGTCATTGACCAGGGTGGCGAGGTCATAAGGTTGGCGGGCGGTGCTGACGCCGACGCTCAGCGACATCGGGACCAGGGCATCTCCGACCTCGTAGGGCTCGAGGTTGGCCAACTTCTCGATGCGATCCCGAATCCGTGTGATGGCGCCCGGGTCACCCTGTGCGATCACAACGAACTCGTCACCACCCATGCGGGCGACGAGATCCCCGGGGCGAACACAGCCGGCGAGCCGCAAGCCGACCTGCTCGAGCAGATGGTCGCCGGCCGCATGACCCAGTCGATCGTTCAGGCTCTTGAAATGATCGACGTCGATATAGATCGCGGCCATTTCGACGTCCGTCGGTGATTCGTCAGCCGCCGCGAGCTGTGACAGTCCTCGACGATTCAACAGCCCGGTCAAAGGGTCGCGGTAGGCGCGCTCGGACTGGGCCAGCATCGACCTCCGAGCGGCAGTTGCGAACTTGTGAAACCCGGGAAGCATCAGACACAAGAGGACCGGGGGGAATAGTCCCGCAACCTGCCCCCACGACGGGTGCAGCGCAAAGAGGACACCGAACGCCGCTGCCATGATGGTCAGGCCCAGTACCAGCAGGCTCAGACGCTCGTACAGCACGAGCCACAGCAGCGGCAGCAGTTCGAGCCAGGAGTAGGGAGAGTTCAGTCCCTCGTCGACGGCCACCAAGACCAGGATGAGAGCGATGGGCGCGAGGACCAGGTAGCCCTGCGCGTCGCGCGGCAATCGGTGCCACGGCACCCACACCGCTGCAGCCAGGCTCACCAGTGCACCAACAACGATCACGACCCGCGCAATGACCGGAAGACTGGGGTCCGATGCGATGACCGGCACGCTGAGAAGAACGCCGGGCATGAAACGTCCGAGACGCTGCAAACGGTGCGAGCCCACGAATGGGCCGGCCAGCTCGACCTCACTGGCCTCGGCAACGAGGTCCGCCAACCTCTCCTCGTCGAAGCTACGGAGATCGACTGCAGAAATCGACGCTGACGGGCCTGCTGAACCCGGGCCGGGGATCCGTGGTGGGCTCAGCACGATTGGCCACCTTCTCCGTGGTCAGAGTGAGTCCACCGTGTACGCATCGAGCCACGGAGGAACTTTTGTCGCCCCAACGATAGTTGAGACGCAGCCACCTCGCGGCCGTACGCGGCTCTTCGTCGGAGTCACGCATAGGGGCGGAGCCTGGCGAGCGCCGGGATCGAGCAGGTGACGATCCTGACCGGGACGACGGCCCGGCGATGCGCCCAAAATGATGAGCGCCCGAGTGTGCGGCACTCAGGCCCCGGCCCATTCGCCCATAAGGGTGATGACGGAGCTTCGAGATCCCGCATGTTCGCGCCGGCGCACGTGGTGGCCGCGGTGCCTCAGGCATCCGCGATGGTTCGGACTATCTCCTCGGACACCCGCTCCGGAGCCTCGAGGGGTATGCCGTGGCCGACACCGTCGAGGACCACCTCACGTACTCGTCCGCCGTCGTCGGCGTAGCGGTCCAGCACGGCGCGCATCTGGGTCACCATCGGCTGGGAGGGCATCGCGTCGGCACCGGGCCATCCGGGCACGGCACCTAGCTCGCCGAGGGTTCCGAAGTCGAACATCGACCGGTCGCTGACGACCCGGTCTTCTGTCGCGTGGATCCACGTGATCGGCGGCTTGTCGGAGACGTCGGCCAGTCCGCTGGTGTCGAAGAACTTCGGCGACATCGTGTTCAGGACACCGCGGTCGCCCGGCGCGACCGTGGGCCAGTTCTCCGACGCGGCGGTGTTGCCGGGGTAGTGGTCGTCGCCGACGACGGTGGTGAGCAGCTCCGCGACCAGGAACTCCTCGTCCACGTTCGCGGCGTTGCGACCCGGGCCGAAGAAGCCGAGCAGCACGACGCGTGGCGAACTGGTCGGGTCGTCTTCGGAGGCATCCCGCTCGGCCAACCGACGGACGAAGTCCGGTGCCGCGGTGCCGCCACCGGAGCCAGCGAAGTCGGCCGTGCACGGTTCGCCGTCGACGCCTCTGGTGCCGCCGAAGCCGTACGGCGACACCGGCGCGACCAGCGTCACGGACGCGAGGTCTCCGGGGTGGCTCAGCACGTACTGCTGAAGGACGGCGCCACCCATGGACCATCCAGCCGCATGCACCGCCCGGTCGCCGGTCAGCCCGAGCGTCTCGAGCAGCGATCGGAGGTCGTCGGCGAAGTCGCTCACCCCACGTGTCGCGTCGATCGCCAACGGCTCGGTGCGCCCGAACCCGCGCAGGTCCGGCGCGATGACCCGAACGTCTTCTGGAAGCGCGTCCGCGACGTACTTCCAGAAGCCCCCGGTGGTGATGTTGCCGTGCACCAGCAGCAGCGGCCGCCCGTCCTCCGGGCCGCTGGTCCACACGTGCATCCGCAGCCGATCAGTCGGCACCATCTGCCCCTCGAACACCATGGCCCGAGTCTAGGGCGGATCCACCCACGCAGTGGTGGGCGAAAAGAGCGAGCAGCCTTCCACGGCCACGGCCGTCAGCACGTCGTGCTCAGCGTAGTGGGCGACCCGGCTGCACTCAGGGGCGCAGCCCGGACTCGGGGAGAGGTGGCCCTTCGGCCGCACTTGTGTCA
>CAWENL010000001.1:1995000-2848723 GCA_963810435.1 uncultured Actinomycetota bacterium | reverse complement strand
CACCACCCCACACCGACGTCGCCGTGCGTCTCCCGGACGAGGACCCCGCCAAGGACCCGGCCAAGGACCCGGGCAAGAGCCGGCCAAGCACCCGCCAAGGACCCGGCCAAGGCCGCCGATTCGCCGGCCGATAGCCGGCCGATTAGCCGGCCAATTGCGCAATCCCTGGACGCCATCAGTTGGCCGGTCCGCATGGACCGACTGACGCTACGACCCGCGACCCGAGACGACCTCGACGCCACTGGCGGTTCCGCCGGCTCGATCACGTCAGCCGCTGGCTGACCCGGCCCCGGTCACGTTGGAGGTACCGCACCACGCCGACCTCGGGTGGGTGCTGCACGACGACCATGCCGGCCACGGCTAGGCCGCCGAGGCCGTCCGCGAGCTGCTGCGGCTCAGATTCGCTGAACTCGGCCTGCGTCACCTCACGGCGAACCGCTTCGCCGACAACACCGCCTCGTCGCGGCTGATGGCACGAATCGGGATGCCCGCGAGACCTACGCCGTCAAGGAGTCCCTGCACCGGCCCGGGGAACGGCCCGACACCATGGGCTGTGTGCTGCTCGCCGAAGAGTGGAGCACAGACGCCACGAGCGCTGACTTGTCCGTAGGGGTTCAGCGGACCCGCTTTACGCGGAGGATGGCGCCGGCGCCGAGTACCGCGCACGCGCCAGCCACCGCGTACAGCACGCCGTAGCTGCCGCCGCCTACCGCGAAGATCGCCGGCGCGACCGCCGGCGCGACCGAGGACGGCAGCGCCCCGGCAATGTTCATCACGCCGAGGTCCTTCGCGGCGCTCGCAGGATCCGGAAGCACGTCGGCGACCAGTGCCAGGTCGACAGCCGTGTACAGACCGAACCCAAGACCACCGATGGCCATCCCGGCCACGAAACCGTGGAAGCTGCCGGCGACTGCGATGAAGAACAACGCCAACCGAACACGAACGACGCAGCGCCCACGAAGACCTTCCGCCGTCCCGTCCGGTCCGAGAGCCACCCGCCGAGCAGGGAGGCGACGATGACGACACCCGACATGGCCACGGTGGCCGAGGAACAGCTGCCGGGGGACGTCGGCCTCGGCGCTGCCGAGCTTCTCCAGCAGGTAGTAGGCCTGGTAGGTGGTCAGGAACGCGTACGCCAGGACGAACATGAATCGGCTCACGAACGCCCACGCGAAGTCGGCGTGCTTGCGCGGGTTGACGTAGAACGCGCTGGTGAACTCCCGTAGCGACCAGGCTGGCATGTCCGCCGCGTCCAGGTGGCGGTCCTTCAGCGTGGCGGCGAAGACCATGATGAAGGACCCGCCGATCGCACACGGGGCGAGGAACATCGCCAGGGTGTTGCCGGTGAACAGCTGGACGACGTAGGTGCCACAGACCGACGCGATCGGCAGGCAGATGCCCAGGACACCGGCGACGAGGCCGCGTTGGGTGACCGGGACCTGGTCGGGGAGCACCGCGATGAGGGAGGCGAGCAGCGCGTTGAAGAACACCTGCGCGAGGCACCACCCGGCCAGGACGACCACGATGTTGGGTGCGACCGCGACCACAAGAATCCCGACCGAACCGCCCACAAGGCCTGTCATCATCCAGGGGCGGCGCATGCCGAACCGTGAGGTGGTGCGGTCGCTGAGCTTGCCGAAGAACGGGTTGGCGAACATGGCGAGGAACGCGCCCACCCCGGCGACCAGCGACAGGTTGTTCGGGGCCCGGTCGGTGCCCACGAGCGCGTTGACCTTCAGTGACAGGGTGACCAGCAGCGGCGCGAGGAACAGCAGGATGGCGCCGATGTAGGCCAACGCGTACAGCGCGATGAAGCGCGCTGCGATGGGGTCGCCGGCGGAGGTCGGGCACTGCCCCGGCTGGAGCATTGCCGGTGCTGGGCCCGGGAAGATCGGGCATGGGGGCACTCCTCGGGCGATGGCTACCAGTGGACCACCTCCCGGCCATCCCTGTCGTCCGTCGCTGGAATGAGCAGGAGCAAGCCGAGGCAGCGGGACCCTCGACCAGTGATGATTGGCGGGGCCACGCCAGCGCCCTGGTCTCGGTCGCTCTGGACCAGCTACTTGACCTCCGCCCACACGACGACGGCGAGGCCGATGGTCAGCGGGATGAGCAGCCAGAGCACGCTGGTGAGGGTGCCGGGCTCGCCGCCGGTAGCCAGACCATCCGTGCGCGCCAGGCGGACAGGCGACATTGGGCGGCGTTGCGGGTTGGTCGCAACGGGTCCGCCCCGAGCGCTGGGCCGGGTCAGCGCAGCCGAGATAGCCGGGTGGGGGGTCGCAGTCAGCGTGCGGCCTGGTCGCTCACGAGGTGCTCGCGCGGCGGGTCAGGAGCTGACCGCGTAGGCGATGCAGCTGGGGCATGAGGCCGTAGATGACGATGGGCACGGCGATGGTCGCGAGGACGAACGTGCGGGAGACCGCGTTCATCGTGTGCAACCACTCGCCCAGGACCAGGTTCAGGACGGTCAGCGTCGGGAAGACCGCCAGCCAGATCATCACGGCGAGCTGGTGCTTGGTCGGCGGCCCGGGCTTCGCGCGTCCAGTGGTGGGGCCGGCGTCTGGCCGGAACTTCGGGTCGGCGTGGTTGGTAGCGGGGTTGGTCATCGTGACTCCTTGGTGTGGGTCGTTGCGGTTGGAGTGGGTGGAGATCCGTGGTTGAGGTCGCGGACGGCGTTGCGTACGTCGTCGTCGACGAGGTCGGCGTTCATGGCGATGGCCGCGGCTGAACCGGCACCAGCTGCGGTGATGACCTGGGCGCGCGCGTCGACGATGTTGCCGGCGGCCCAGACCCCGGGGACGCTGGTGCCTCCGGTGGCGTCGACCTCGACCCAGCCGTTCGGGTCGATGGTCGCGCCCAGGCCCAGGAGCAGGACGTTGTTCGGCACGAAGTGTGGCGGCACGAAGAGGGCGTCGCGAGGGATGATGCAGCCGTCGTTCATCCGGACGCCGCGCAGGTGGTCCGCCTCGTCGATGACGAGCCGGCTGATGGTGCCTTCGACGATGCCGATGGCGCGGGCGAGAAGCTCGGTCCGTTCGACGGCGGTGAGGATGCCGGGCGGCGTGAAGTAGACGAGGTCGTGGGTCCATTGGCGCACGATCTGGGCGTACCGGACGGAGCCTGGGGCGCCGCCGATGACGCCGAGCTGTTGGTCGCGGACCTCGTGGCCGTGGCAGTAGGGGCAGTGCAGCACGTCACGTGCCCACCGCTCGAACAGGCCCGGGACGTCTGGAAGCTCATCGCGCAGTCCGGTGGTGACCATCAGTCGCCGCGTCGAGATCCGCTGCCCGTCGTCGAGGAGGACCCAGAACCCGGTCCGGCCGTCGGGCACGAGGTCGGCGACGGTGCCGGTGCTGATCTCGCCGCCGTAGCCGGCGACCTCGTCCCGGCCGGTGGCAAGGAGCTCGGCGGGGGACATGCCGTCGCGGGAGAGGTAGCCGTGCATGTGGGCGGCGGGTGCGTTGCGCGGATGGCCGGCATCGACGACGAGGACCCTGCGGCGGGCTCGAGACAGGACCAAGGCGGCGGACAGGCCAGCGGCGCCTCCGCCGATGACCACGACGTCGTATCTGTTCATGTCCCAAGGTTGGAGCCGCGTGCGGTGAACGCCTACGAACGTTGCTGTTTGTGGGAAACGGGGGTCAGATGAACCTTGTGGAGGACGAGTCAGCGGCCGCTATCGCTGCCGCGCTGGAGGGAGTTGGGCCCCGGTTGAAGCGACTCCGAACGCAGCGTGGATTGACGTTGACCGGCGTCGCGGAGTCGACCGGCATCTCCAAGAGCACGCTGTCGCGGCTCGAGACCGGCCAGCGGCGGCCTACCCTGGAACTGCTCCTGGTCCTCTCACACGTCTACCGGGTGCCGCTCGATGACCTGGTCGCCGCTCCCTATGAGGGCGATCCACGGCTGCGGCTGAAACCTGGCCTGGTCAAGGGCCGTACGGTGATCCCGCTGACCAGGCAACCTGACGGCATGCAGGCGTGGAAGATCATCATCCCGATCGGCAAGACCACCCCTGAGCCGCGTGCGCACGACGGCCATGAGTGGATCTACGTCCTGTCTGGCCGCATGCGGTTCATCCTGGGTGACCAGGACGTGGTGCTCAGCCCTGGTGAGGTAGCTGCCTTCGACACCACCGTGCCGCACTGGTTCGGCAGCACCGGGGCCGAGCCTGCTGAGATCCTCAGCATCTTCGGGCGACCTGGCGAGCGTATGAAGGTCCGAGGAGCTTCAGACCAGACGTAGGCATGAACCGCACCTTCCGCAGGCGACCCACCACCACACCGGGCGCCGGTGAAGTTCGGGGAGGGCGAGGAGGACTTTGGGGCCGCGACGAACACATCGAGCATGGTCGCGCACTGCTCCAGGGTGATCGAGTAGCCGTCCGGTCCCTTGTCCCGCGGAGTCCCTGA
This sequence comes from uncultured Actinomycetota bacterium, assembly GCA_963810435.1. Taxonomy (GTDB): domain Bacteria; phylum Actinomycetota; class Actinomycetes; order Propionibacteriales; family Nocardioidaceae; genus Nocardioides_B. The sequence continues at coordinate 2,844,311 of CAWENL010000001.1, read as the reverse complement.
GTCGGCGAAGCAGATCGGGCAGTCCAGGTTGCAGCCGGTGTTGACCTCGATGATGCCCAGACAGGCGTGCTGCTTGTGCTCGGGGCAGAGTCCGCAGTCCGAGGGGCAGCCGTCCTTGACCTCCGTCTGGGTCTGCAGTGGCCGAGTGCCGGGCTTGTTGAACCGCTGGATGTCGACATACATCTCGGCGTCGCCGTAGACACGGGCCTCGAACTCGCCGTGCTCGGCGCACCGCTGGCGCAGGAACACCTGGTTATCGCAACGTTCACCTCGGCGTCGATCGTGACCTTGCAGACCGGGCAGATGGAACGGGTCAGCTCGAGGAACACCTCGTCGCGCTCACGGCCGGGGCGGCGCTCGAGGTTGAGATTGGCGCCGACGTCCAGGTTGGTCATGACCTCGACGCTACGTCGTCCGCCGCAGCCCGGACCAGGTGCGGGCTCACATTCCCCCCACCGGTCGACGACCATGATGGTTGTCATGACTTAGACCCCGACGAACCAGGAACCGGCGAGCACTTCGGGGGCACGACTGCCGGCCGTCAGAGCCCACTCGCCATCTGACGAATCGGGATCACCGGCGGACTGACCGCCATCCTGTGCTCGTGTCGGGCCCACGGTGCTGGCCCTGCGGTGTCGCCGGCACGCTCGCACCCATGGAGACCCATGGAGTACCAGGCCGTCCGGCAAGGAGCAGTCCTCGCTCGCCGCGCCGACACAGTTGACGTGGAGGGCAGCCTCTACTTCGCGCCCGAGCTCACTTTGGACGCGACGGTCGACAGTACCCTTGCTCAACGAGTCCAACTCCGAGCCACGGTCGAATCACCGGCGAACTGGTTCACACCCAGGCGAGTCCTCTGCGCGATTCGACCCTGTCCTTCAGGACGCCACGGCCGAATCCCTGCGTGCTCGTGTTCGCGATCAGAGCGTCAAGTCCGCGTTCGGGTCGGGGCCGGGGTCCCCTCCCGTCGCCGCGATCGCGAGCCTGGGGAGGTAGCTCTCCCAGCCCTGGCGGTGGTGGGCCACGGACTCGGGGTCGTGGAGCCCGCGGTGGGTGAGCCGTACGAGGGTGCCGTCATCGGTGGCCTGGAGGGTGACTTCCACGGTGGTCGAGCCGGGCGAGACGACGGGGTGGTCCTGCCATCCCCAGGTGAAGACCAGGCGATGTGGCGGGTCGAGCTCGACGAACTCGCCCCGCGCCTCGATGCCCTCGCGCATATGCACCCTGTAAAGGCCGCCCGGGGTGGGGGAGAGGGTGACGTTGGTGCCCATCCACAGCGCGTAGCGGGCGGGGTCGGTGAGGTAGGACCACACCACCTCCGGGGGCGCTGCGATGTGCGTGGTCACCTCGAGCGGGGTCGTGTTCACTGGTCCTCCTGATTGCCCGACTCTGCTTCGACCACGGCCTTCAGGTCGTCGAGCCGGCTCTGCCACATGGATTCGATCACGGCACGCAGGTGACCCATCGCCTCCGGGTTCGCACGGTACAGACGCGATCGTCCATCGCGCCGTTCGGTCACGAACCCGGCCGCCTTGAGTACCCCGAGGTGCTGGGAGATCGCCGGCCACGACACGTCGAAGCGGGCCGCGATGTCGCCTGCGGACAGCTCATCGCGCCAGATCATTTCGAGGATCTGGCGGCGCCGTTCCACGGCGATGACCTTGAGCGGGTCCATTGCTGCCTTCGTCGGTGGGTTGCGTCGTCGTCGCACCCAGTCTATATTTAAGTCACCACTTAACCAATGATCTGCAACGGCGGGTCGCGCACGGAGGGGAGACACCCATGGACACCACGATCCTGGCGCTGGACGTCGAGGCCGAGGCTGACAAGCTCATCGAGATCCTGAGCACGACCGAGGGCATGCGCTCGGTCTGGACGTCGAACTGCGATGTCACCGAGGGCACGGCGCGGTTCGGGTTCGCGATGGCCCCGGTCGACCTGGACTGCACCGTGGAGGTCGTCGACGGCAAGAGCGTCCGCTACACCATCGAGTCCGGCTTCCCGTTCTGGAACGGCTCGGTCTTCGAGTGGGAGCTCGGCCCAGCGCTCCGTGCCGAGAGCGGTACCAGCCTGCTCTTCCGGCACCATGACTTCGAGGACGGCTATCCCGAGACCGACCTGGCCTTCACCACCCAGACCTGGGCGCTGATCCAGCAGACGATCAAGTCCCACGCCGAGGGCGGAACTCCCGGCCCGGCCCTCGGCTGACCGTCACCGACGAAAGGGCAGCAAAGTGAAGGTCGACGTGACCACCGAGATCGTGATCGACCGGCCCGTCAGCGAGGTGTCGGCCTATGCTGCCGACCCCGACAACGCGCCGAGGTGGTACGCCAACATCAGGTCTGTCGAGTGGAAGACCTCGCCGCCGGTCCAGCAGGGGAGCCTGGTCGCGTTCGTCGCCCAGTTCCTCGGCAGACGGCTCGCCTACACCTACGAGATCGCGGTTCACAGTCCCGGCCAGCGGCTGGTGATGCGCACCCAGGAAGGCCCGTTCCCGATGGAGACGACGTACACCTGGGCCGAGGAGTCACCCACCACCACCCGGATGACACTGCGCAACGCCGGCGAACCTGCCGGGTTCTCCACCGTTGCGGCGCCCGTCATGTCGATGGCGATGCGGCGCGCGAACCGCAAAGACTTGGCCAACCTCAAGACAATCCTCGAGCGGGCAGACCCCTAGCCCCGACGCCGGGGGCAGACCCTGCGCTCACGTCTCCAGGCTGTCGTACTGGGCGTGCTGGTCGTCGCCGAGCGCACCGAGTCGCCCAGGGTGGGCTCGGCTCAGCCGGCGTGGCCCGCGCGTCATTCCACAAGTGACGTGGTTGCCCGGCCGCCCCGCACGGGGATCGGCAAGCGGCAGGGCCGGCCTGCGGCGGTCGCGGTGAGCCGGATGTCCAGAGGGGAGTGTGCTCGGTCACACTTGGGCCTATGCTGAGCTCGTGCGTTCGGTGGGGGGCGCCCAGCACGCCATAGGCTTCGGAGTCCAGGATCATCTGTCCTGGCCCTACGACGATCGCGCCGACTTCCGCGGGCGGGTCCGCGAGTTCCTCAGCGATGGGTTCGACCTGGGGTTGCGCTGCGTCTACGCGGCCGAGGGTCCACTTGAGGTCCTCGAGGCGGACTTGGCCGGCATTCCTCACCTCAATGCGGAGATCGCCCGCGGAGCTCTCGCAGCTCAACGCCCTGGGCGATCTCTACCCCGAGGGGGCCGCGATCGATCCCGATGAGACGCTCTCGACCTTTGCTGCTGCCACCGAGGATGCGTTGGCGGCTGGGTACGCAGGGCTGCGCGTCGCGGCAGACGTCACCTCACTCGTGCGGTCGCCGGAGCAGCTCGCCGCCTTCGCTACGTGGGAGCACGCGGCCGACCGCTTCATGACCGAGCATCCGTTCTCCGGGTTGTGCGGCTTTGACCGAGGGCAACTGACCGCGGCGGCAACGATCGCGCTGTCGTGCCTGCACCCCGTTGCCCGTGCGGGGATCACTCCCTTCCGGGTCTACTGTTCCGACCACAATTCCGACCTCGCACTGGCAGGTGAGCTCGACATGTCAGTGACCGACGACTTCCGCGCATGTCTGGATCGAACCGACCTGGAGATCACGCGCGAACTCATAGTGGATGGCACGGGGCTCGACTTCGTCGACCACCGAGGGCTGGAGAGCATCCGCGACTTCGCCACTCGCTTCGGCGTCACCGCCGTGCTCCGCACCTGCTCGGAGATGCCGGGGCGCTTGATAGACCTTCTCGGGCTGGAGGGGATCCGGGCCGAGTCGGCCACGACCGAGGGAGTGCTCACATGAGGAATGGGGCCGCTCCCGCGTCCGGGGGCATCTTCCACGAGGCGTCGATCTACGCCTCTGACTCTGAGCTGCGTGAGACGGCTCTTCCGTTCCTGAACGACGGACTCGACGCGCACGAGCCGACCTACGTCATCCTCGGCCCGCATGGGGACGACCTGGTGCGACGAGAGCTCGGCGAGCGGGAGGGGCTTCACTACATCCCCGCTACCGACGCCTACGTGAACCCCGCCACGACCGTCAAGGGTTATCGCGACGTACTCACCGCCGAGGTCGCAGCAGGCGCAGAGCAGATTCGCTTCATCACCGAGGTCCCACATCCCGGCACCGGGTCGGCCTGGGACTGGTGGGGGCGTTACGAGTCGGCCGTCAACGAGATCTTCGCCAACCTGCCGGTGTGGGCCATCTGCACGTATGACGAGCGCACGACCCCGACAGATGTCCTGGACGAAGTCCTCCGCACGCATCCGTACGTGGCCCGTCCAGGCGGCGAGCACACCCCCAACGCAGGATATGAGTCGCCGGCCACCTTCATGGCCCAGCGTGCCTGCCTGTACACCGACCCACTCGAGGCGAGTGAGCCGCTGGTCGAGCTGACCGACCCCAGCCTCGCCGAGGCGCGCAGAGCAGCTCTCACGGTCACCCATGGCCTGTTCGGCGCGCAGACCGCGGACAACCTGGCGCTAGCGGTCTCAGAGGTTGTCGCGAACGCCCAGCGCTACGGCCGCTCTCCGGTCGAGCTGCGCGTGTGGAACGGGCCCGATCGGATCGTCGCCACGATCAAGGACCACGGCACCGGAATCCACGACGCCACCATCGGGCTGGCCCCGGTGGAGTCCGATCAATGCGGCGGTCGCGGCCTATGGATCGCGAACCAGCTCTGCGATCATGTCGGCATCACCCGGCTCCACGACGGGTTCCTGGTCCGGCTGGTTGTCGGGACTCCGAGCACCGGGTAGCACGGCCTCGCGGAGCCGGTGCCCGGTCACCCACGAGGTGTCCTGGGGCGACCTCGATCCGATCGCCCCCCGTCTCAGTCCCTACAGCTGGATCCCGCGGGTCAGGGCACCGTCGACGACGAGGTTGGTGCCGCTGATCCGGCCGGCGACAGGGCTGGCCAGGAATACCACCGGTGCGGCGATCTGCTCCGGTGTACCCATGTGGCCGGTGGGGTTGAGCTCGACCGCGGTCCTGAAGAAGTCCGGGTCGCCGCCCTCGATGGTCTCCCAGACGCCGCCCTCGAAGTAGGTGTTGCCGGGTGAGACGGTGTTAGCCCGGATCCCCTGCGCCGCCAACTGCATCGCGAGACCGTGGATGTAGCCGATGATCGCGGTCTTCGCCGTCCCGTAGGGGCCGGACGCGAAGTCCGACTCACGTCCGGACACACTGGAGATCGCGATGATCGAGGCGGCCCGGCTCTGCTCCAGGTGCGGCATCGCCGCCTTGACCAGGCGGACGGTGTGCATCACGTCCACATGGAGACTGAGCTCCCAGTTCTCCTCGGTGTCCGGGATCGCCAGCGCGCTGACGTTGGCCACCACGACATCGAGGCCGCCGAAGGAGTCGGCCGACTGGGCTACCCACGCGGCCAGCGCCGCCGCGTCGGCGACGTTGACCGTGGAGCCGGTGACGTTGCCGCGCTCGCTCAACGCCTCCTGGGTTGCCGCCACCTCCTCGGAGTTGCGGGCGCAGAAGCCCACCACCGCGTCCTCGTCGAGGAAGGCCTCGACCACCGCGCGGCCGATGCCACGGGTCCCGCCGGTGACGAGGACACGGGTTCCGTGAAGCTGCAGATCCATGGGTGCTGCCTTTCGTGGGAGGGGTGCGACCGGTCAGAGTGATCCGAGGGAACGGGCGCGAGCACGCATCTCGGCGTGGATGGCTCCGAAGGCTTCCACGGGGGGAAGCAGTCGCTTGGCCACCTTGATCACCACGCTGTAGTTGGCGTCGACCACGTTGGCGACCGGGACCTGCGCGATCTGCGAGCACAGCTGGTAGGCGTCCATCACGTGCAGGCCGCACAGCTCGCTCACCCAGTGCACGAGCTCGGCGTTGCCGATGCGCCAGGAGTCCTCCATCGGCCGGCTCGACCCGACCGCCATGAGGTGGGTGTCGGTCTCGATCCGCGGCCAGCCCGGCGCCTTGCCCTTGACGAGCTCGACGATCAAGGTGGTGGTCATCGCCCCCTCCACAGCGGTGCCGCAGGCCTCGCCCTCACCCTGGCGGTAGTGCCCGTCGCCGACCGAGAACATCGCCCCCTCGACATTGACTCCGAGGTACGCCGTGGAGCCGGCGCGCATCTCGGGGCTGTCCATGTTGCCGCCGAACCGGTCGGGCACCAGCGACGAACGCACCTCGCCTCCGGCCGGCGCGACACCCACGGTGCCGAGCATCGGTTCTACTGGGAGCTCGACGCGGTGGTCGCTGTGCCGGGCGGCGAAAGCGACGGTGTTGCGGTCGCGATCGAGCTCGTAGATCCAGGTGGTGTCCGGCAGCGCCTCCTGGAGGTTGACGGTGCGGTCCGTGCCGGTCATCCCGCCGAAGAACGGGATCGCCGCCGAGGCGGCCCAGTCCCGCGCTGGCACCAGGTCGACGAGATGGAGCACGAGGGTATCGCCGGGCTCGGCGCCCTCGACGTAGAACGGACCCGTCTGCGGGTTGACGAAGCGCAGGTCGACCTTCGCGCTGGACAGGTCCTCGACGCTGCGCAGCACCCCACCGAACGCGTCGTCGGACCACAGCCGCAGCGCCGTGCCGGGTGTGACCCTCATCTGGGGAGGGACGCCTCCGAACGTGTAGGCGTACTGCTCGCGGGTGGGGGTGAACTCGATCAGTTCCATCATCGGGAAACTACCTCAGTCCGGGCGTAGGCGAACATGGTCACGACGGAGGTCCTGTACCCGCGAGACGCCGAGCAGCGCAAGGGTGGAGGTGACCTCCTGCTGCAGGATCTCGGCGGCGCGCTGCACCCCGCGTTCGCCACCAGCCATCAGGCCGTAGAGGTAGGCGCGGCCGACGAGCGCTGCCCTGGCCCCGAGGGCGACGGCGGCAACGATGTCGCTCCCCGAGAGAATGCCGCCGTCGACGTACACCTCCGCTCTGTCGCCGACGGCGTCCACGACCGAGGGCAGTACCTCCAGCGGGACCGGTGCCCGGTCCAGCTGGCGTCCCCCATGATTGGACACGACCAGCGCGTCGGCACCGGCGTCGACCACCGCCCGCGCGTCGGCGACTGTCTGGATGCCCTTGACGACCAGCGGTCCGTCCCACGCCTCCCGCAGCCAGGCGACGTCGACCATCGAGGCCGCAGGATCGAACATCGTGGCGACCAGCTCGGCGACGGTTCCCTCGAAACGGTGCAGCGAGGCGAACTCGAGCGGCTCCGTGGTGAACAGATCCAACCACCACGCCGGGTGCAGGGAACCCTCCGCGAAGGTCCTCAGCGAGAGCGTGGGCGGGATCGTCAGGCCGTTGCGTACGTCGCGCAGTCGGGGGCCGGCCACGGGCGTGTCGACGGTGAGCACGAGCGCCTCGTAGCCCGCGGCCTGCGCCCGCTCGACGAAGTCGCGACTGGCCTCGCGGTCACGCCACAGGTACAGCTGGAACCACCGACGGGCGTCGGGAGCGGCGGTGGCGAGCTGCTCGATCGACGTCGTACCCATCGTGGACAGGGCGTAGGGGACACCCGTGCGCGCCGCCACGCGACCGACCGCGGATTCGCCTTCGGTGTGCATCATCCGGGTGAACCCGGTGGGGGCGAAGGCCCACGGCGCCGCTGACGGCTTGCCGAGGATCGTCGTGGACGTGTCCACCCCCGAGACGTCCTGCAGGACTCGTGGTGAGAACTCCACGCGGGAGTAGGCCTCCCGAGAGCGCGACAGGCTCAGCTCCTCACCGGCGGCGCCGTCGGTGTAGTCGAAGACCGCGCGCGGGGCGCGCCGCCGGGCCAGCCGGCGCAGGTCTGCGATGGAGGCCGCCCGAGCCAGGCGCCGGTCCGTGGCGTGGAGCGGCACCCGTGCGGGACGCAGGACCTCCTGCAGCTCGGACCACCGGGGGCGCTGTCGGTTCGTCATCTGGCCGTTGTACACGACCGGTCCAGGCCGGCCGGCGGGCTGGCGGGATCTGGCCGCCTTGCACTGGGCTGTCGGCAGACGTCGGCACACCGGCACAACCCACGGTCGCTGCACCGCACCGAGCCCGGAAGTTGGCGCTCGTCTCCCAAGGCACCTGAGCACCTGACTCCGAAGTTGAACCCGCGTGGGGCAAGATCAGGTCATGAGCACCAAGCGCCAGGTCCCGCCGCAGGACGCGATGTTCCTGTGGACCGAGACGCCGGAGACGATGATGCACGTGGCCTCGTTGATGCCGTTCACACCACCGGCCGATGCGGGAGCGACATACCTGCGGGACATCCTGGACGAGGCGCGAGAGGACCGGGTCTCGTCGCCGTGGAACATGAAGCTGACCCACCCGTTCCTCCTGCGCCACCCGCGACAGGCGTGGGTCGAGGATGAGAGCTTCGACTTCGACTTCCACGTACGCCGTTCTGCGCTGGCCAGCCCGGGCGACGAGCGCGAGCTCGGCATCCTGGTCTCGCGGCTTCACAGCCACCAGCTCGACTTCACCCGGCCGCCCTGGGAGCTGCACGTCATCGAGGGTCTCGAGGGGGGTCGATTCGCGCTCTACACCAAGGTGCATCACGCCCTGGTGGACGGTTTCACGGCGGTGAAGATGCTCGGTCGCTCGCTCTCGGAGGACCCGAAGAGCAAGGGGAGGTTCTTCTTCAGCCTCGACCCGCCGAAGCGCTCGAAGCCGCCGAAGCAGTCCGTCTCGCTGGTCCGCGCAGTGAGCGGCACCGCCGGCGGGGTGGCCAAGGGGGCGCTCGGCGCGGTCGGGTCCGCGGCCGGTGTGGCCAAGGCCGTCGCCAAGCTCGAGCTCAGCCGCGGCGAGGAGCACAGGAACCTCAAAGGCGGGTGGAGCGCGCCCGACTCGATCTTCAACCAGCGCACGAGCCGAACCCGCCGGTTCGCCACCCAGCAGTTTGATACGTCTCGGTTCAAGACCATCGCCAAGGCGTCGGGCGGCACCCTGAACGACGTAGTGATGGCCGTGTGCGGCGGCGGGCTTCGCGCCTACCTCGAGAAGCTTGGCGAGCTGCCGGAGAAGCCACTGGTGGCCTTCGTGCCGGTGAACATCCGCGAGGGGGGAGACGAGGGCGGCGGCAACAAGGTCGCCGTGCTGATGGCCTCGATGGGCACCCACGTGGAGGATCCGGTGCGTCGGCTGGAGGCGGTGATCGACTCGACCAGCCAGGCGAAGGAGCAGATGGCCGGGCTGGGTCAGCTGCCCGCACTGGCCTACTCCGGGTACCTGCTCGCCCCGAGCGTCGCGCAGACGCTAGCCGCGATCGCCGGGGTCAAGAATCCGCTGCCGACGACCTTCAACCTGGTGCTCTCTAACGTGCCCGGGCCGAAGGAGACGCTGTACCTGCGCGGTTCGCGTCTGGAGGCGGTCTACCCGGTGTCGATCCCGGCGCACGGGATGGCGCTGAACATCACCCTGGAGACCTACGCCGGCACGATGAACTTCGGCTTCATCGGTGACCGTGAAGCGGTACCGCACCTGCAACGGCTGGCCGTCTACACCGGTGAGGCGCTGACTGCGCTCGAGCATGGCCTCGGCCTTCCGTCCGGCCCGTCGTCCGCGACCGGTGCCGCGCAGACCAAGCCCGCGAAGAAGAGCACCGCGAAGAAGAGCACCGCGAAGAAGAGCACCGCGAAGAAGAGCACCGCGAAGAAGAGCACCGCGAAGAAGAGCACCGCGAAGAAGAGCACCGCGAAGAAGAGCACCGCGAAGAAGAGCACCGCGAAGAAGAGCACCGCCAAGAGGGCGGGGCCGGCCGGGGCCTGATCGTCCCGCTCGAGGTGGCGAGCGCTCGTGAAACTCTATGAGCTCGACCACGTCGAGCAGGCACTCGAGGATGTTCAGCGAAACAGTCCTCGACCCGTACTACGCGATCCCCGCGCGCGAGAGCACGAGAAAGGCAACCGACATGAAGCTTCTGGACAGCGTCGAGTGGCAGGGCAACATCTACAAGTCAGGCACGTGGACCTCCGGTCGCGGGGGCGACTACGCGGTCGTCGAGCCGGCCACCGGCAACGAGCTCGGCCGCATGGGCTTGGCCACCGCCGCGGACGTTGCCGAGGCCGGCGAGAGCGCCACCCGGGCGCAGAAGGAATGGGCCGCCCAGCCGCACACGGCGCGCGCTGCCGTGCTCCGCAAGGCAGGTGACCTGTGGCAGCAGCACGCCGAGGAGATCAGCGGCTGGAACGTGCGCGAGGTCGGCTCCGTACCCGGCATGGCCGGCTTCGCCCTGCACGTGGCTGCAGAGGAGTGCTACGAAGCCGCGTCCCTGCCCAGCCGGTCCATGGGCGAGCTGCTGCCCTCCGAGCAGCCCCGGCTCTCCATGGCACGACGGGTACCGGCCGGCGTCGTCAGCGTGATCTCGCCGTTCAACGTGCCCGTCATCCTCGGCATCCGGTCGGTGGCACCCGCGCTCGCGCTCGGCAACGCCGTGATCCTGAAGCCGGACCCCCGGACGGCAGTCACCGGCGGGACCCTGATGGCGCGCGTCTTCGAGGAGGCCGGGCTGCCGCCGGGTGTTCTCCAGATGCTGCCCGGCGGGGCCGACGTCGGCGAGGCGCTGGTGACCGATCCCGCGATCCGGATCATCTCGTTCACCGGCTCGACGCCCGTCGGACGCCGGATCGGCGAGCTGGCCGGCAAGCACCTCAAGCGCGCTCACCTCGAGCTCGGAGGGAACTCTGCCCTGCTGATCCTCGACGACGCCGACGTGGAGGCGGCGGTCAACCTCGCCGCCTGGGGGTCGTTCTTCAACCAGGGCCAGATCTGCATGACCACCGGCCGTCACCTCGTCGCCGACTCGATCTATGACGAGTTCGTCGAGCAGCTCGCCGACAAGGCGTCGCACCTGCCCGTCGGCAACCCCGCCACGGCCGAGGTCGCCCTGGGCCCGGTCATCGACCAGGGTCAGCGCGACAAGATCCACGGCATGGTCACCGGCAGCTCCGACCAGGGGGCCACCGTCGCCGCGGGCGGGACCTACGAGGACCTCTTCTACCGGCCCACCGTGCTCTCCGACGTGCCGGTGACCTCGTCTGCATACGCCGAGGAGGTCTTCGGTCCGGTCGCCCCCGTGACCCGAGTGAGCTCGGTGGAGCAGGCGGTTCAACTGGCGGCAGCGAGCGAGTACGGGCTGTCGCTCGGCATCGTCACCAAGGATGTGATGCGTGGCCTGGCCGTCGCGGAACAGATCCCCACGGGCATCGTGCACATCAACGACCAGACGGTGAACGACGAGGCCAACGTCCCGTTCGGCGGTGTTGCCTGCTCGGGCACTGGGTCTCGACTCGGGGGGGCCGCGGCGAACATCGAGGCGTTCACCGAGACCAGATGGATCACCATGCGAGGGGAGCCGGCGCAGTACCCCTTCTGAACCCCTTCTGAGCAATGTGGTGGAGCAGGGTGGCGATGAGTCGCTCGCGGGTTCAGCGGATGTGGGTCAGTCACGCCCCCGAGCACGACGCGATAGCGTGGCCGGATGAGGGCGGTCCTCGCTGTTTACGTGATCGCCTTGCTCGAGGGAGGCCCCGGACCGTCGATCATCAACGTGCCAAGGACGGGTTGCTGGACCTTCTCACTGAGGTGGCCCAAGAACCACGACCTGGTGGCCGTCCGGTACGGCCGTTCGCCCTGAGATCTGAGCGGCGGTCAGATCGATCAGCACGAGAACAGCTGACGGATGGCCCTTGTTCGCGGCCCAGCGAGGGATCGTCGAGGTCGTCGCAACCGGCGAGAACCGTCCATCCGAGAGTCCACCAAGCCCGGGTCAGACAGAGGGACCGTTGACTGGGGTGACGAGCACGACCATGACCACTCCCGAGGCGAGGACCCTCCACCGCCCCAGCCCGCCTGATCACCCTCACCGAGCGCGGCCGAGCCGCCGTCGATGCCGGCGAGGCGGCGATCACCGGGATCGAACAGAGCTCGTTGACCTAACGCGAGCGCCGCGGACGAGTCGCGTCCCCGGGGAACCCGAACTCGGTACGCACGCCGGGGCTGAATGCCACGTGATCGGGCGGACGGGTCGTCAGGGCGGGCAGCCCCACTGAGGCCACCAGCCCGTCATCCAGTGCCAGCACCTCCGCGTCGTGCACCGGCCAGACCTCGTGGCGGTTGGGGACGTACAACGTCCGGCCCCACCAGCCCACGTGCAGTCCCCAGCGTGCGCTGACGAAGGTGTCGAGCTCGGTGCTCTGCCGTCTCATTCCTGCGCGGACCACGACGTGGCTTCCCGTCCGGCTCCCGGGACGGCGGAGACGCGCGTCGTACGAGTGCACGTCGCCGCTCGCCTGGTAGCGCATCCGTGCCCAGCGGTAGGGCAACCCGAACGCAGCGCGCGCGCCGACGACCACCGCGGCGCGGTCGGCGTCGAGGCTGAGGAACACGATGCCGCGGCGTCCTGTGTCATCGACCGAGTAGAGCCGCACGTTGGTCTCCAGGAACGATCCGAACCACGGGACACCGGGACCGCGGCCGATCCCCGCGCCGACCATCCGGAACGGGATCAGCCCGACGTAGGTGACCCCTTCGAGGGTGTCGGGCCGGACGCCGGGCGGCATCCGGTGCGCGACCTCCTCGGGGTCGACAGCCCAGTGCAGGAAGGTCAGATCTCGCCAGCTCTGGTTCATCATCACCGGCCCGGTCAGCGCCGGCGCGTGCGAGGAGACGGGCTCGACGGCTGAGTAGCTCACGCTTCCACCCTAGGCAGGACTTCAGAGAACCGGCGGGGCTTCGGGGCTGGCTCCCAGCTCCGGCTTCATCCGTTGCCCCTTCGGGGCTCCGGTCATAGCATGAGGGCCCTCTGGATAGATCCGCTGGAAATGGGGCTTGTCGGCCGTCTCGGGCCTGGGGCCGAGGCGGGAGTTGTCATCGTGCTGTACCAGGTCGCCGGCGTCCCCGGGGTTGCCGAGCTCGACGTCCTGGAAACAGCCGAGTCCGAGGAAGTGGCCGCCGACGTCCACCGTCTCGCAGCCGCGTGGCGCAAGCGCTCACCGCGCTTCGACTTCTACACGCTGGGTGGCAACGCCTACATGGACCTGGCTGGGGCGGCGGACGCGCAGGCGAGCTACTACCAGCCGCTGCGGGAGGCGAACGCGTTTCTCGACGAGCACTTCGACTGGCTGTACGAGCGCCTGGCCAGTCGCCTTGGCGAGGCTCTCGGACTACAGACGCACTACCCGGACGACCTGGCGCGGCCCGGGTTCCACATCTGGCTGGGGGAGAGCATCCCGCACTCGGCGCGCGCGTCCGTGCACTTCGATCTGCAGTACCTTGGCGTCCTCAAGCGCCGCCAGTACGCCGCGTGCATCGGCACCGTGTCACTCACGCTTCCGGTCCAGCTGCCCGCGAACGGCTCCGGGCTCAACGTCTGGCCGGAGTGCACCTATCCGGCTCCGGCGGCCGCCGTCGAGACTGCCCAGCGCCGTGCTCCCACGGTGATCGGCTACCGCGCAGGGACGGCGGTCGTGCACACCGGACACGTGCTGCACCAGATCGGCGTGACCGACTCGCCGGGACGCGACGACATCCGGATGACTCTCCAGGGCCACGGTCTGGTTCGCGGAGACGAGCTCCTCCTCTACTGGTGAACGCTTCTCCACGTACAGAAAGGATAATCATGGCCAGCTCCTACATCCCCGACGAGGACCGCGTCGACGTGATCGGCAAGCTCACCGACCGGCTCGATGCCATGGGCGACCAGTCCCTGCGCGAGGCCGCCGGAGAGGCCGCAGCGGACTCTCCCGACGACCCCGAGAAGATCCTCAAGCCGTTCAAGGACGACGGGGAGAAGGACAAGGAGACCAAGGAGACGCCCAAGGAGGCGGGAGACAAGGACGTCAAGGAGGTCAAGGACGAGACCGACAAGGACACGAAGGAGGTGAAGGACGACGGCGAGAAGGACGCCAAGGACCAGGGCGAGAAGGACGCCAAGGACGAAGGCGAGAAGGACGCCAAGGAGTCCAAGGACGAAGGCGAGAAGGAGGTGAAGGACCAGGAGGGCAAGGACTTCAAGGATGAGGGTGAGAAGGAACCCGGCGAGAAGGAGCAGGGCGAGAAGGAGTTCGGCCAGAAGGAACCGAACGAGAAGGAGTTCGGCGAGAAGGAGCAAGGGGAGAAGGAACTGATGATCGACGAGCCGTTCCCTGACGACCAGAGCGGGTCCGACCCCAACGGTCCCGACTCACCCGACGAATCGGGGCCCCCCACGTCCGCCGCGCCGCCGGTGATGTAGGTGGTGCAGGTCCTCGCACTGGCTGACCCGAGCGGACGACAGTCACGGCTGCTCACCGAGATGGACGGCGCCTTCGAGGCGCTGGGCCTGGAGCTTCGTCCGGCATCTCACACTGAGCTGGCCCGGGAGGCGACCGTCGAGCAGGACGGCCTGATCACGCGGGTGCAGCCCTGTCGCCCGCTGCTGTGGCTCACGCCGGGCCTGACTGCGGGCGGCAGCACCGCGGAGGACCGGTTCGTGGCGTTCGAGAACTACTCGGCCGCGCGTGCTGTTGCCCTCCTCACCCGAGCCCCGGTGCTCAACCGCCCGACGGTCGCGAGCCCATGCGGGACACTGCCGGCCAACCGCGCCGCAGCCGTCCGCCAGGCTGTGCACGCGCTCGGGCTCGCGGGACGCCCGGAGCGTTTCGGCTCCCGCTCCAGGGAAGGCGAGGGGCTGCACGAGGTGCTGGACTACTCGACCGGCCGTACGGCGTGGCGGTATCCCGCCGACGGGTCGGGACCGTTTCGTGCGCGGCGCGCGGTGAGCACCGCGCCCACCGCCGTCGTACACGTGGTCGGCGCGACGACGCTCGGCCCGCGACCGGTGCCGGACGTCCTGGCGGAGCTGAGCGTGCGGATCGCCGAGCTGTTCGCCCTGGATCTGGCGTCGGTCTGGTGGACCGGCTCACCGGACCAACCGCACCTGGCCCGAGTCGAGTGCTGGCAGTGGGACGTTGTCCTGGGGGCCTCGCTGCTCCCGGTCGCCGGGGCCATCGCAGGCTGGATGGCACGACGGTTGGAGATCGCCACGGAGCCGGTGGCGTGATCGGCATAGCGGGCACCCGGGCGGACCCGGTGATGCTGCACTTCGCCACCCGCTGCGTCGTCGCAGGCGTCCCGTTCGCAGACCTCGACCTCATGCAGGCCGTCAGCCGTGGCGACTGGGAGCTCACCTTGCCACCGGGGCCCGGCGACTGGATCTCCGGAGCGGAGGAGGTCAGGTTGGCTGAGCTTTCCGGGATCTACGTGCGCCCCATCTTCCTGGGCACCACGGCACGCGAGCGGATGCGGTGGGCCGGACTCCTGGAGGGACTGAACGCCTGGCTCGTGGAAACGCCGGCGATGGTCGTGAACCGGCCCGGCGGCTTCCAGTTCAACAGCTACAAGCCGGCTCACTACGACTGGTTGGCGGCACAAGGGCTGAGGGTGCCTCCCAGCCTCATGAGCTCCGACCGGGAGCGGATCCGGGCGTTCCTGGCCGCGGGGCGGACGGTCGTCAAACCGGTCTGCGGCGTCCGGGCGACGACCCGCGAGCTGACGGAGGACGGACTCGATCGGCTGGACGCCAGCGACGTTCCTGTGATGGTTCAGCGGCTCGTCGTCGGCGACGACGTGCGGGCGCACGTCGTCGCCGACACTGTCGTCGCCGCCCGCTTCTCCAGCGATGCGATCGACTACCGAAAGGACCGCCACGCCGACAGGCGTCCGGTGACGCTTCCCGACGACTTGGCAGTCCTCCTCATCGAGCTGACGGCCACGCAGGGTCTGCTGTTCGCCGGCTGGGACTTCAAGGTGGATGCGGACGGGGTGTACTGGTGCCTGGAGTGCAACCCCATGCCGGGCTACAGCCACTACGACCGGGTGTGCGACTACCGCATCAGCGAGGCGTTGATCAGCATCCTCCAGAACGGCTGCTGAGCCCCGCCTGGTCTCGTCCATGCGCAGCCAGGACGGGTCGGGATGGGATCAGATCCACCCGTTCGACTGGGCGACCTGCGCCGCTTCGGCCCTGGTCGACGCGCCCGTCTTGCCGATCGCCGCCGAGAGGTAGTTGCGGACGGTGCCGACCGAGAGCTGGGCGCGCGCGGCGATCACCGCGACGGGTGATCCGTCCATCGCGAGCACCAGGATCTCCGACTCCCGGGTGGTGAGCGGCGAGGGGCCGGACATCAGCGACTCGGTCGCCAGGTCCGGGTCCACCACGCGCAGCCCGGCATGCACGCGCCGTACGGCGTCCGCGAGCTCACGAGCAGGCGTGTCCTTGACGAGGAAGCCGGCGGCGCCCGCATCGAGGGCGCGGCGTACGTATCCCGGCCGCCCGAAGGTCGTCACGATGAGCGACCGCACGGCCGGCAGCTCGGCGCGCAGCTGCTCGGCCACCTCCAGGCCGGTGAGGCCCGGCATCTCGATGT
This sequence comes from uncultured Actinomycetota bacterium, assembly GCA_963810435.1. Taxonomy (GTDB): domain Bacteria; phylum Actinomycetota; class Actinomycetes; order Propionibacteriales; family Nocardioidaceae; genus Nocardioides_B. The sequence continues at coordinate 2,827,965 of CAWENL010000001.1, read as the reverse complement.
CGAGAAGGCACACCTCCACCTGCGCCGAGCGCGCAGCGGCCAGCACCTCGTCGCCGCGGCCGACCTGGGCGACGACCTCGATGTCGGTCTCGAGGTCGAGCAGTGCCGCGAGCGCGCCACGGACGAGCGCCTGGTCATCGGCCAGCAGGATCCGGATCACCGCAGCACAACCTCCACGCGTGTCCCGGGGCCTCCCGACAGATGCAGCGTGCCGCCGGCTGCGGACACGCGCTCGCGCATGCCGAGCAGCCCGTTGCCATCGTGGCCGCCGTTCGCCTCGAGGCCGGCGCCGTCGTCGGCGACGACCAGGCCGGTCGGGGAGAGCTCGATCGAGACCGCCGATGCCCGCGCGTGCCGGACCACATTGGTCACCGACTCCCGCAGCACCCAGGCCAGCATGGTGCGGTGCCGCGGATCGGTGTCGGCGACGGTGCCGACCAGTCGCGTCTCGATGCCGGCATCGGCGAGCACGCGGGGCGCGGCGGCCAGTTCGGCATCGAGGTTGGCTGCGCGCAGACCCCCGACGGTCGAGCGGACCTCCGCGAGTGCCTGCCGGGCGGTCTCCTGGATCGACTCCAGCTCGTGTCGAGCCCGCGCGGGGTCGACGTCGATGAGCCGAGCCGCGAGCTCGGCCTTGATCGAGAGAGCCGTCAACGAGTGACCGAGCACATCGTGTACGTCACGCGCCACCCGATCACGCTCGGCCACCAGCGCCAGCTCCGCTCGGGCATCCTCGGACCGTCCCTCGAGCTCGGAGAACACCCGCATCGCGGTACAGAACCCGATGATGGGCCACACCATCAGGAAGAAGAAGGTCGGGAAGTTGCCTCCGATGAGGGAGAGCACCGGCAACAGGGCGCTGGCGACCGTGGTCCACTTCCACCACGGCGCCGGCACCATCAGCGCGGAGAATGCTCCGAGGTAGGGCGTGAGCCCGATGGCCTCGATGCCGATCACCGGCACCGTCGCCACGGCGAGCAGCAGCATGGCGAACCAGATCTTCAGGGCGTGATCACGCCAGACGCTCCACCCGAGCAGGTAGATCAGCGCGTAGGCCGCGATCAGCGTCAGCACCAGCCCCGTGACCGGTGCCGACGAGTCGGTCTGGAACGTCTCGACCACCGGGTAGGCGAGGAAGACCAACCAGATCGCCGCAACCACCCAACCCCACCGCTCCCAGGGGGATCGCGTGACACCGGTGCCGGCGAGCAATGCGCTCACACCCGCTCCCGACGTCGGCGCAGCCCCCACACCGCCAGCGCTGCGAAGATCACCGTCCACGAGAACACGTTAGCGAGCAACAGCCACACCGAGTCGTGTCCGGCGTCGATGGGGAGGTAGCCCTCCGAGATCGGGTAGCGGGCCAGCCCCGCGTAGCCGTAGAGCGGAGTGAAGCGACCGACCTCCAGGATGATCCCGTCCATCGGCGTGAAGACGTTGCCGAGGAAGCTCATGATCACGATGAGCCCGGACGCGATGCCGGCGGCGTTCCCGCCCTTGAAGATCAGGCACATCGCCAGGCCGTAGACCGCGAACAGTGCCGAGCCGAGCCACACGATGCCAGCACTTGCCAGCCAGTCGAAGGTGTTGCCGGACGATCCGGTGGCCGCACCGATCGCGTAGATCAGCGCGATCGGGACGGCCGCGACGAGCATCGCCACGGCGGTCTTGATGGCCACGAAGGTCAACGACGGCAGCGGCGTCAGCGAGACCTGCCGGCCCCACCCCATCATCTGCTCGGTGGCCGCCACCCCGGCGACGGTCGTGGTGGCCGTGACTGCTCCGTACGCCGCCATGGACACCATGACGTACATCGCCACGTTGGCGCTGCCGTACGCCTCGCCGTCGCCCATCCCGAAGACGAAGAACAAGAACGCCGGCAGTGCCACGGTGAAGAACATGCCCACCCTGTCGCGCAGCTGCCGCTTCAGGTCGAGACCGGCATACGCGACGACCAAGGGTCGTGTCGTACGGCGACCGGTCGCCTCCAGGGCCTCGGTGTCGGGAATGCTCTTCGTGCTCACTGCAGGGCCTCCTCGGCCTCGGTGGGAGCGCCGGTCAGCTCCGAGTCGGTCAGCGGTGCTCCTGTCAGGGCCAGGAACGCGGCCTCGAGGCTGGCGCTGGCGACCTCGAGGTCGGTGATGCCCAGGGGCGCGACCGCCCTGCGCACGTCGTCGAGCCAGGCGTGGTCGATGCCGTGGACACCCACGACGTCAGCGGGCGGGCGGAGGGTCATGGTCTGGCCGCCGTACGCCGCACGCACCTCGGCAGTCGGGCCATCGGCCATGATCCGGCCGCGGGCCATCAGCACCGTGCGGTCGGCGAACGCGTCGGCCTCGGCGAGGTAGTGGGTCGCGAAGACGATGGTGCGGCCATCGGCGGCGTCCGCGCGCATGGTGTCCCAGAACTCCTGGCGTGCGCTCACGTCCATGCCGGTCGTCGGCTCGTCCAGGATCACCAGGTCGGGGTCGGGAATGAGCGCGAGGGCGAACTTCAGCCGCTGCTGCTCGCCTCCCGAGCAGGCCTTCACGAGCCGGTGGACGAGCGGACCCAGCCCAGCGCGCTCGAGGACGACATCGACCCGCTCGGGTCGCCCGTGCAGAGCAGCGATCGCCCGGATCGTCTCCCTCACCGTGAAGTCGGGCAGCAGCCCGCCAGTCTGCATCACGGCGGAGACCCTGCCGTCCACGACAGCGCGCTGCGGTGCTGCGCCGTACACCTCGATCGTGCCGCTGGTCGGGGAGGTCAGCCCGAGAAACATGTCTACGGTGGTGGTCTTGCCGGCGCCGTTGGGGCCGAGGAAGGCGACGATCTCGCCGGAGCCGATCGTCAGGTCGATGCCGTCGACGGCGGTGACGGACTCCCCGCCCCGTCCCCGGAAACGCTTCGTCAGGCCGATCGCCTTGAGTGCTGGTGTGGTCATGCCCCCACCCTCCAGCTCCGCCCGCGATGAGTCCTGGGGGAGTTGTCACCTCCTGCGCATGACACCTGTCATGGCTGGCCGATCGATGGCCCGCGAGCGCATCCGGACGTGCGTCCCCGGGGCGCTCCACAAGCGATCCGGCTCCCGAAGCCCGCGTGGGGCCTGGAGCTCACCCTGGGCCACCTGCTGGGGCGGTTCGCTCGGCGAGCGCGTCGCTGAGGCGGGCCCCGGTCCACACTCCGTCCAGCACCAGCCGACGTACCACGCGCACCACCTCGGCGGCGACGGCTTCCACGGGCGTCGGGGTGCGCCCACTGCGCTGCAGGCCCAGGACGACCTGCCGCGTGACAGGGGGGTCGCGAAGGGGGGCCCCCGCCAGGAGCCCGCTCTCCACGTCACGGCTGACCCCGGCAGCCGGTAGCACCGACCAACCGTGACCAGCCTGGACCAGCGACTTCTGGAGCTGCAGGGAGTTGACCTCCACGGCGATCCGCGGCTGGACGTCGATCGTGGACCAGGCCTGGTCTATCAGGGCCCGAAGGCCGTGCCCCGAGACCGGCAGCACCTGGGAATGCTCGAGCACGACGCGACACTCCACCGGAGACTCCGGCGCGAGGCCGCTGCCGGGTGGAGCGACCGCCCACAGCTCCTCCTCCACGAGCGGGGTGACCGCCAGAGACGGTGAGGAATCGAGGTTGTAGAGCAGGGAGAGGTCCACGTCGCCGACGTCGAGCCACTCCTGCAGGTGACCGGAGTAGGCGGTCATCAACCTCAGATCGATGCCCGGATGATGTGTGGCCAGGGCCCGCACCAGCGGTTCTGCCACGATCTCCACCACGCTCTCGAGCAGCCCGAGGGTCACGATGCCCTTCACCCCATCGAGATCGGGCCTGATCTCCGCGCGCGCTCTGTCGATCTCCTGCAGGACCCGACGTGCACGGTCGACCAACAGCGACCCTTCCTGGGTCAGGGTCATGCCCGAGGCGGTTCGCTGGAACAACGAGACCCCGAGCTCCGCCTCGAGCAGACGAATCTGCCGGGTGACCGACGGCTGGACGAGGTGGAGCAGTCGAGCCGCCTTGGTGATGCTCCCCACCTCCGCCACCGCGACGAGGGCAGTCAGCTGCTTGAGGTCCAACGGCTCTCCCTGGGGGTCACGAGTACTGATGGAGGCATCGAGAATCGCTATTTTACAGCCGCAACCATCAGCAATCAGGATGGGGGTCACCGGCTGGTGCGCCCGTCACCGGCCGCGGAGAGAGGGTCACCGTGCTGGACCTCAAGGAGCTCGAGCTCGATGCCGAGGAGACCGCGATCGTCGAGGTCGTCCGTGACTTCGTCGATCGCAAGGTCCGGCCGGTCGCGCAGGAGCTCGACCACGGCAACGTCTACCCGGACGACCTGATCGAGCAGATGAAAGAGCTGGGCATCTTCGGTCTGGCAGTCCCCGAGCCGTGGGGCGAGGTCGGCGTGTCCACTCCCTGTTATGCGGCCGTCACCGAGGAGCTGGCGCGCGGGTGGATGAGCCTCGCCGGTGCCATGGGCGGGCACACGGTGGTGGCCAAGCTACTCGTTGCCTACGGCAGCACGGAGCAGAAGGACCACTACCTGCCGAGGCTGGCGACCGGCGAGATCAGGGCCACGATGGCGCTGACCGAGCCCACGGGCGGCTCCGACCTGCAGGCCATGCGAACCACGGCGCGGCGGGACGGCGACGACTATCTCGTCAACGGCTCGAAGACCTGGATCACGAATGCTCGCCGTTCGCAGCTCGTGGCGCTGCTGTGCCGCACGGATCCCGAGGCACGGCCGGCCCACCGGGGGATCAGCATCCTGCTGGTCGAGAAGGGACCCGGGTTCGAGGTCTCCCGGGACCTGCCGAAGCTCGGCTACAAGGGGGTGGAGAGCTGCGAGCTGTCCTTCGTCGACTTCCGGACGCCGGCCAGCAGCCTTCTCGGCGACCAGGAGGGCCAGGGGTTCGCCCAGATGATGCGAGGCCTCGAGATCGGCCGGATCCAGGTGGCGTGCCGTGCCGTGGGGGTCGGCCGGGCGGCCCTCGAAGACTCGCTGGCGTACGCGCAGGAGCGCGAGAGCTTCGGCAAGCCCATCTGGCAGCACCAGTCGGTCGGCAACTACCTCGCTGACATGGCCACCGCGCTCACAGCAGCCCGCCAGCTGGTGATGTACGCCGCACGAGTCTACGAGTCGGGCCGCCGAGCAGACCTGGAAGCGGGCATGGCGAAGCTGTTCGCCTCGGAGACCGCGATGAAGATCGCTCTCGACGCGGTGCGGATTCACGGCGGATACGGCTACTCCACGGAGTTCGACGTCGAGCGGTACTTTCGCGACGCGCCGTTGATGATCGTGGGGGAGGGCACCAACGAGATCCAGCGGAACGTGATCGCCCGCCAGCTCGTCCAGCGCCACCCGATCCGCTCATGACCTCCGGAATCCAAGACGCCGCGCGTGACCGGGTTGCGCGAGGCGCTACCCCTGACGATGGCAAGGAGACGCAGGTGCCTCCTCTCGACGGCATCACCGTGGTCGCGCTCGAGCACGCAGTCGCGGCGCCGTTCACCACACGGCACCTGGCCGATCTGGGGGCCCGCGTCATCAAGGTCGAGCGTCCCGGAGTGGGCGACTTCGCCCGCCAGTACGACCGAAGTGTCCACGGCGAGGCGAGCTACTTCGTCTGGCTGAACCGCGGCAAGGAGAGCATCGAGCTCGACCTCAAGTCGTACGCCGACCGGGAGCTGCTCCTGCGCGTCGTGGACGGCGCGGACGTGCTGGTGCAGAACCTGTTGCCGGGCGCCGTCGACCGGCTGGGCCTGGACGCCGCCACGCTCCGAGCCAGACGCCCTGAGCTGATCCACTGCTCCATCTCGGGCTACGGGTCCGACGGCCCCTACGCGGACAAGAAAGCCTACGACCTGCTCGTGCAGTGCGAGTCGGGGCTGCTCAGCACGACGGGAACGCCGGAGGAGCCGGCGAAGGTCGGCATCTCCGTCGTGGACATCGCCACCGGCATGTATGCCTTCTCCGGCATCCTCGCGGCGCTCTACGAGAGAGAGCGGACGGGGACCGGCGCGACACTGGGCGTCGCCATGCTCGACGCCGTCGGCGAGTGGATGATGCAACCCGCCTATCTCAGCGTGTACGGCGAGAAGCCTTTCAGTCGTACGGGAGCGCGCCACGCGTCCATCGCGCCCTATGGTCCCTACCGTTGCGCCGACGGGACGGTGTTCATCGGTGTCCAGAGCGATCGTGAGTGGGCCCTGTTGTGCCGGCAGATCCTCGGCCGCTGCGACCTCGTGGACGACGAACGGTGCGCGCGCAACACCGAGAGAGTCGCCAACAACGAGATGATCACCGGCGTCATCGAGACAGCCCTGGCCGGTCAGAACGCCGATGACGTCGTTCGGTCCCTCGAGCAGCACGGACTCGCCTGTGCTCGGATGCGTACGCCGCAGGAGTTCTACGATCACCCCCAGCTCGCCGCCCGCGACCGGTGGCGCGAGGTGGGGTCCCCCGGTGGTCGAGTGCGCGCCCTGCTTCCACCCGTCACGGTTCAGGGCCGGGAGGCGGCCATGGGAGACGTTCCGAGCCTCGGTCAGCACTCAGAGGCGCTGCGGAGCGAGTTCGGCATCGTGGCGCCGCCGGCTTCGGCAGACGTGCCCGCGAAGAGGCCTCGATGAGCGACGGAGTCGAGCGCACCGAGCTGCTCACTCCCGGGCCCGCGACCGCCCTGGCTGGTCTCTTGGACGTCCCGTTGCCCGACCTGGATGCCGGGGAGGGACTACCGCTCACCTGGCACTGGGTCTACCTGCTCGAACGACCCGTGCAGCGTGATCTCGGACTCGACGGCCACCCGATCCGCAACTGCTTGCCCGAGCCTCCGGGCCCGGGCCGGCGTCGCATGTGGGCGGGCGGAGCCGTCCGGAGCCTGGCGCCACTGCGCGTGGGGGAGCAAGCCACGAGGCTCAGCAGGGTGCTGGCAACCACCGAGAAGCACGGACGCAGCGGTCGCCTCACCTTCGTCACCGTCGGGCACACCATCCTCCAGCGAGACGAGGTCGTGGTCGAGGAGCGCCAGGACATCCTCTACCGAGACGCCGAGGCGGCAGCGGTCTCGGAACCCGTCGCGCCAGGAGCCGAAGACGGCGCTCCCTGGGAGGTCGGCCCGGAGGAGTGGTCGGTCCCCGTCAGCCCCACCCTGTTGTTCCGCTTTTCGGCGCTGACCTACAACGGGCATCGAATCCACTACGACCGGGACTACGCCCGAGACCAGGAGGGCTATCCGGGGCTGGTGGTGCACGGCCCCCTGCAAGCCCTGGCCATGGCTGAGCTGGCACGGTCCCGCGGTGTCGTGACCCGACAAGGAGTCGCCTTCGAGTACCGCCTGATCGCCCCCCTCTTCGACGGCCAGGGACTCGTGGCTGCCGCCAGTGACCAGGGCGAGGCAATGGCTACGTCGGTTCGCGACGCGTGGGGGCGACGAACGGCACAGGGTCGTATCTCCCGAGCGTGACCGGCCCCCGTGATGCCGGGGCCGGGACGGGTCCTCAGATGCCGAGGTAGCTCTCCTGGATCCGGGGATCCGCGAGCATCTCCCCGGCCTTGCCGGAGATGGCGATCCGCCCGGTCTCCAGCACGTAGGCGCGCTCGGCCACGGTGAGCGCCGTGTCCACGTCCTGCTCCACGAGCAGGATCGAGGTCCCGGCCGCGACGATGTCGGGGAGCCGGTCGACGATCTCCTCGACGACCACGGGGGCGAGGCCCAGGGACAGCTCGTCGATCATCATCAGCTCGGGCTGGCTCATCAGCCCACGTCCGATCGCGCACATCTGCTGCTCGCCTCCCGACATGCTGCCGGCGACCTGGTCCAGCCGCTCGCCGAGGAGGGGGAACATCTCCACTACCGCGTCGATGTCCTTGTTCTTCGTGCGCCAGCCGCCGAGCCGGAGGTTGTCGCGGACGCTCAGCCCAGGGAACAGCCGGCGTCCCTCCGGAACGTGTGAGATGCCGAGATTGACGATCGACTCGATGGACCGTCCGCGCAGCGAGGTTCCTCGGAACTCGATCGTGCCGGAGGTCGTGAGCGCCATCCCCGACAGCGCTCGGAGCAGGGTGGTCTTGCCCGCTCCGTTCGGTCCGACGAGGGCGACGATCTCCTTCTCCTGCACGGACAGATCCACGTCCCAGAGCACCTCGACCCGGCCGTACCCGGCGCCGAGACCCTTGACCTCAAGCATCGTGTGTTCCTTCCTGCCGGGCGGCGTACTTCTTGCCGAGGTAGGCCTCGATGACCCGGGGGTCGGAGAGCACCTTGCGGGGGTCGCCGGACATCAGCACCTGGCCCTGGTGCAGCACCATCACCTGGTCGCTGACCGCCAGGATCGCCTTCATCACGTGTTCGACCACGACCACGGTCAGGCCCTGCTTCTTGAGGTCGAGGATCAGCTGGAGGCTGGGCTCGATCTCGTTGGGCCGCAGCCCGGCCATCACCTCGTCGAGCAGCAGCAGCTTGGGCCGAAGCGCCAGCGCCTTGGCGAACTCGAGGCGACGCGCGTCGGCGACCGACAGCTCGCCGGGCGCCCGGTTCCACAGATGCGCGATGCCGACCCGCTCGAGCACCTCATCGGACCGGCGTAGCGCCGGTGTCATCCGGTTCTCGTGGGCCGGCCCGTAGAGGATGCCGGCAGCCACGTTCTCCCGGACCGTCATGCCGCGGAACGGCTTGACGATCTGGAAGGTGCGGGCCACCCCCGCATGGGCGACCACCCACGGCTTGGCGCCGGTGAGGTCCTTCCCGGAGATCAGCACCCGTCCCGACGTCGGCTTGACGTGCCCGGTCACCAGGTTGATGAACGTGCTCTTCCCGGCGCCGTTGGGACCGATGACGCCGAGGATCTTGCCCTCGGGCACGCTGAACGACACGTCGGAGACCGCCTGCAGGCCGCCGAACCGGCGGCCGAGTCCCTGGGTCTCGAGGATCGGGACGCTCACAGCCGGTACCTCCGGATGTTGGCCAGCAAGGAGTACTCGCCAGTTCTTCGGGCTTCCTTGACATAGTTCACCGCGCCCTGCGGGATCAGGACCACCGCCACGATGATGATCACGCCCAGGATCAGGGTGTGCGCTTCTGTGTAGTGATGGCGCAGGTACTCGGAGAGGAACTGCAGCACCACGGCGCCGAGCAGCGGTCCGAGCACGGTGCCGCTGCCGCCGATCACCACCATCACCACCATCAGCACGGTGATCTCCACATCGAAGAGCCGCTCGGGGAAGATCACTGCCTGCTGGAAGGCGTACGTCGCCCCGACCAGACCCGTGATGAAGGCCGACAACGCGAACGCGCCCACCTTGACCCGGGTGGTGTTGACGCCCATCGACGCAGCGGCGTCCTCGTCCTGGTTGATCGCGCGCAGCGCGAACCCGAACTTGCCACGGGACACCAGTCCGGCCACGAGCAGCGAGAACGCCGCCAGTCCGAGGAACAGCAGGTAGAAGCCGTCGTTGCCGAGGTAGGTCGTCGTGGCCTGGTTGCCCACGGTGGGGATCGTGATGCCGGCGCCGCCACCGGTCAGCTTGGGCAGGTTGGTGACCACCTCGCGCATGCCCTCGGCCACACCGAGGGTCGCGATCGCGAAGTAGTGCCCCTTGAGCCGGAGCAGCGGCAGCCCGATCAGCGCTCCGAAGATCGCCGCGACGACGCCGCTGAGGATCAGTGTCGGCCAGAAGCTCAACCCCCAGTGCGTCATCGCCACGGCGGTGAAGTAGCCACCGATGCCGAAGAACACCACCTGACCGAAGCAGGCGTAGCCGGTGAAGCCACCGATCATGTTCCAGCCCTGGGCCAGCGCGACGAACATGAAGATCGCCGAGACGGTGCGTTCCTGCCCGACGTAGAGCTGGCTCTGCAGGCCCAGCATGGCGATCACGAGCGCGATGCCGAGGACCCACGGGCCCCAGCGGCTGACCGGGCTGGGGGACGGCGGCGGGGTGTCGGCCCGTGGGCTCGGGGGAGCCGTGGCCACGGTTTCGTCGCTCATCAGACCTCGACCCGTGAGGAGTAGTAGGCGCGGCCGACCAGACCCGAAGGCCGGAAGATCAGCACCAGGACCAGGACCAGGAACGCCAGCGCGTTGACCCAGGTGCCCGGCAGGTAGAGCCCGGCGAGGGCCTCCACCATGCCGATGACCAGGCCGCCCAGCAGTGCGCCGTACATGTTGCCGAGACCGCCGAGCACCGCGATCACGAACGACAGCAGCGTGAAGCTGGCCGCCGCCGCCGGGTTGAACGTGCCCACCGTGCCGACCATGGTGCCGGCCACCGCGGCGAGGGCTGCCGCGATCGCGAAGGTCAGCGCGTAGACGTGCCGGGCGCGGATGCCCATCAGTCGGGCGGCGCCCCGGTCCATTCCGGTGGCCATGATGGCGGTGCCGACCCGGGTGCGCGTGACCAGGGCGACCAGGGCGATCGTGAGCAGCACGGCGACCGCGAACGCGAGCAGCCGGCCGACGGGGATCCGGACCGGGCCCAGGTCCAGGCCGGTGCCGGCGTAGCCGGTGTGGATGCTGCGGTAGTTGCCGGAGAACGCGATGTTCATGCCCTGCACGATGAGCAGGTCCAGACCGAAGGTGAGCAGCAGCGTGATGAAGATCGGCCCGTTGATGACGAGGTTGATCAGGAACCGCTGCACCACGTACCCGAGGACGAACAACACGCCCGCGGCGACGAACATGCCGAGGAACGGGTCGAGGCCGAGGGCGCGGTTGAGCTCCCACCCGACGTAGGCGCCGAGGATCACGAAGGAACCGTGGGCCAGGTTGACCACGTTCATCACCCCCCACACCAGGGAGAACCCCACGGCCACGAGGGCCAGGAGTCCTCCCTGCAGAAGCCCGTAGACAGCGGCCTGGAGGAATGCGGTCACTTGGTACCAGGCCAGGTCAGCTTGGCCTGAGCCGAGTCCGTCGGCCAGACGGTGCGCACCTTGCCGTTCTGGATCTGGATCACCGACATGGGCTTGAAGGTGTTCTGACCGGTCCGGTCGAACTTGATCCGGCCGAAGAACGACTCGGTGTCGAGGCTGGCCATCGCGTTGCGGACCGCGTCCGCGTCCGTGGAGCCGGCCTTCTCGGCCGCGAGCACCAGCGCCAGGCAGGCGGCGCTCGCCTCGGCGTCGTGGTAGTCGGGGGCGTGGCCGAACTTGGCCTTGATGTCCTGCGCGTACTGCTGGGCGGTGCCGAAGTACTTGTCCTTGCCCTTGGTGGTCTCGGTCCACTGGCTGGAGCCGAGCACGCCGTTGGCGGCCGCGCCGAGGGTCTTGGCGAAGTCCGGGGTCGGCGGAGCCACGGTCTCACCGATGCCCGCCGGGGTGATGCCGAGCTCCTTGGCCTGCTTGACGATCGCGACGCCCTCCTCGACGTGCACCGATCCGATGATCACGTCCGGCTTCTTCGACTTGATCTTGTTCAGAGCCGCGCTGACGTCGGTCGCACCCGCCGGGAAGTACGCCGTGGCCACGACGTCGAAACCCAGCTTCTTCGCGGTGGCCGCGGCACCCTGGGTCACGGTCTTGGAGAAGCCGTCGTCGGCGGACAGGATCGCGATGGACTTCGGCTTCGGGGTAGCCAGGTCGTTGATCGCCTTGATGATCGAGGAGGCGTACTCCGTGGCCGGCGACAGCACCGCGAAGGTGCGCTTGTAGCCCTTGTTGAAGATCTCGTTGTTCGCGCCGGAGGAGTCGGCCATCACCTGGCCGTTGCGTTCGATCACCGCTGCCTGCGCCTCGACGTTCGCCGAGCCGTAGGAGCTCAGGATCAGCTTGTTCCCCTGGTCGTTGAACTGGTCGGCCAGCTGAGCGGCCACGTCGGGCGTCGACGTGTCGTCCTGGTACTTGATGTCGAGCTTGACCTTCTTGCCGCCGAGGTCGACGCCACCGGCGTCGTTCACCTTCTCCTGGCAGAGCTGGTAGCCCTCCTTGGTGAGCTGTCCCTCACGGGCCAGCTCGCCGGTCAGGGACAACGAGGCGCCGAGCGTCATCGTGTCGGACCCGGAGCCGCCGCTCCCGCCGGAGCTGCCCTTCGAGCCGCAGCCCGCGACGGTCGTCATCAGGGCACACGCGGCGAGGGATGCCAGCACCACTCGGGGTCTGGAGGTCATGGCGGTCACCTTTCAAGGCATGGAGGCAAGTAAATACAGTGTATACAGTGATGTGGGCCACAACGCAAGGATCGGATATTGGATCCGACCGGCTGATGGGTACCTCCCCGGCCTCGGGCGGTTCAGCCCTGGGGTCGGCCCATCGAGGCGACCAGGTCGTCGCGGCCGCGCTGGATCGCCTCCTCGATCACCTCGTGCAGCCGGGTGGCATCGCCGGCCCGGAGCGCCTCCACCGTGGCGCTGCGGGCCTGCTGCATCCGGGGGCGGGACCCCAGGACGTGGGCGTGCATCCGCACGTAGGGCTCGACGAGATTGAGCACCTGCACCACCAACCGCACGGCGTGCCGCTGCCCGGAGAGCTCGTAGAGGCGCCGGTGAAACCGGTAGTTGCTGCTCGACCACTCCTCGAACTGCTCGAGGCCGTGGGCCGCCATCGCCTCGACCATCGCAGCGAGGTCCTCGACGTCGCGTCGCCGGACGTGGTCCACGATGTCGGCGGCCAGCGGAGGCTCGAGCCGCATCCGCAGGCCGTAGAGCTCCTCGACCTCCTCGGGCTTCAGCTCGGTCACGACCGCGCCGAGCCCGGGCTTCATGATCACCAGGCCTTCGCCGACCAGGGTGCGCAGAGCCTCGCGCAGCGGGATCCTGCTGACGCCGTACTCGCGGGCCAGCTCGTCCTGGTTGAGTGCGTGGCCCGGTGGGATCGCGCGCTCGTGGACGGCGCGACGCAGCGCACTGGCGATCTCGTCAGGCCGCACCCGGCGCCTCCGTCCGCCCGGAGGCCGCGGGCAGCACCAGCACGGCGGCGGTCCCCACCAACAGCAGCACCAAGACCGTGCCCACCTCTCCCTGCCACCCGAAGGCCCCGAAGAACAGGCCGCCGACGAACCCGGCGAGGGCCGACCCGCTGTGATAGCCGAAAAGATACAGCGCGGAGGCCTGAGCCCGCCGTGCGCGCGCCCAGCCGCCGACGAACCCGCTGGCGACCGCATGCGCGCCGAAGAAACCGAAGACCATCATCCCGGCACCCAGCAGTACGACGGGGAGGAGACTGGCCAACGAGAGCAGAGCGCCGGCGGCCATCACGCCCAGACCGAGCAGCATCACCCATTTGCGGCTGCGCCGGTCGGTGAGTCTGCCCATCCAGTTCGCACTGACCGTCCCGCAGAGGTAGAGCAGGAACACCAACGGGATCACGGCGTCCGGAAGCGAGAACGGCGACTGCGCCAGCCGGTACTGCAAGAAGTTGTAGAACGACACCAGGCTGCCCATCAGCACGAACCCGGTCACCGAGAGCAAGAGGATCACCGGGTCGCGGGCCGGCTCGCGCATCGCCGAGAGCCGCGTCGCCAGGCTCCCGGGGGTGACCGTGAAGTGCCGCGACGCGGGCAGCTGCAGCGCTACCCAGACAGCGCCGAGCAGGCAGACCACGGCGGCGCAGGTCAGCGCCACCCGCCACGACGTGACGCTGGCGATCAGCCCTCCGGAGAGCCGGCCGGTCATGCCTCCCAGGCCGGTGCCGCTGATGTAGAGCCCCATCGCGGTGCCCAGCCCCGAGGGGTGGAACTCCTCGGCGACGTAGGCCATCGCGACTGCGGGAAAGCCGGCCAGCGCCAGGCCGGTGGCGATCCGGAAGCCCAGCAGCCAGCCGAGGCTCGGGCTGGCGGCGGCGCCGAGGGTGAGCACCGCGGCGGCGATCAGCGAGCCGATCAGCAACGGCCGGCGGCCCTGTCCCTCCGACCAGGCAGCCGCGACCACGACCGCGGCGGCGAGCGGCAGCGTGGTGAGGGAGAGGGTGAGCGCCGCGGCGGCCGGGGAGACCGCGAAGTCGCGACTGATCGCCGGCAACAGGCCCTGGACGATGTACAGCATGCCGAAGGTGAGGAAGCCGGCGACGAAAATCACCAAGCTGGCGCGTCGGTACCCTGGCGTGCCCTTCCGCAAGGGCCCTGGGGTCAGCGCGGTCACGTCGGGGCCACCTCCTCGGCGTAGTGTATACATCGCATACGAGTAGTCGGGAAGAGCGCTCGGCATGGGAGGCGGTGGTGGCGGTGAGCGCAGAGCTGTCGAGATCCGAGGTCGCGGGCCCGCTCGCCGGGTTGCTTGTCGCCGACTTCAGCCGGATCCTCGCCGGGCCCTACGCCACCATGCTGCTGGCCGACCTGGGCGCCACCGTGGTGAAGGTGGAGTCCCCCCAGGGCGACGACACCCGCACCTGGGGCCCGCCCTGGACCCAGGACGGGGTGAGCACTTACTTCCTCTCCGTGAACCGCAACAAGCGCAGCGTGGTGCTCGACCTCAGCACGCCCGAGGACCAGACCCGCGCACTCACCCTCGTCGGCCGCGCCGACGTGGTGGTGCAGAATCTCCGGGTGGCGAGCCTGCGCCGGCTGGGCCTCGACTACGACGCCGTGCGGTCCTCGAACCCCGGCCTGGTCTACTGCTCGATCACCGGGTTCGGCAGCGCGGCCGGGGCCTCCTTGCCCGGCTACGACTTGGTGGTGCAGGCGGTCTCCGGGCTGATGAGCCTGACGGGCCCGGACCCCGAGACGCCGACGAAGACCGGCATCGCGACCGCCGACGTCCTCGCCGGGCTGCACGCCGCGATGGGAATCCTGGCCGCGCTGCACCACCGGTCGGCCACCGGGCAGGGTCAGCTGGTCGAGGTCAACCTGATGTCCTCGATGCTCTCGGGACTGGTCAACTTCGGTGGCGCCTACGCACTGACCGGCGACGTCGCGCACGGCATGGGGATCCGCCACCCCGGCATCTGCCCCTACGAGCCGTTCGAGACCGCGGACCGTCGGCTGGTGATCGCCGCGGCCAATGACAAGCTCTTCGCGTCGCTGTGCGGCTGCCTCGGGCTGCCCGGCCTCGTCGTCGACCCCCGGTTCGGCACCAACCGCGACCGCGTCGCCCACCGGCACGAGCTCGGCGCACTGCTCGGCGCCGTCCTCGTGACGCGTCCGGCGGACGAGTGGTTCGACCTGCTCACCGGCGTGGGGGTGCCCTGCGGGCCGATCAACGACGTCGCCCAGGGCATGGCGCTGGCCGACGACCTGGGCCTGGCGCCGCTGGTCGACGTGGGCGGGATCGCTCAGGTGGCCCACCCGGTGCGGCTCTCGGCCACCCCGGCCACCTACCGCACCCCGCCACCGGGGCTCGGCGCCGACGCGGCCGGCCTGCTCGCCTGGCTCGACGCCGAGGAGCCGGCATGAGCGCCGACTTCACCCGCCCGATGACCGCCCAGGAGGCGGTGCTCGGCGAGCTGCGGCGCATGATCGCCGACGGCCGGCTGCTGCCGGGGGAGCGGATCGTCCAGGACCTGCTGGCCGCCGGGATGGGCGTCAGCCGGGTGCCGCTGCGGGAGGCGCTGAAGATCCTCGAGGGCGAGGGGCTCGTGCAGTATGCCCCCCATCGCGGGCACGTCGTCGCGCCGCTGTCCCTTGCCGACCTGCTCGAGGTCTACCAGATCCGGGAGCTGCTCGAGCCGGCGGCGGTCACGCTCGCGGTGCCGCTGCTGAGCGACCTGACGCTGGCGCGGCTGGTCGAGGCAGCGCACGAGGTGGAGGAGGCCGCTGTCTGCGACGACGTGACGCGGATGACGGTGGCGAACCGCCTCTTGCACGACACCCTGATCGAAGCCTGCCGACTGCCCCGGCTGGTCCGGACCATCCGGCAGCTGTGGGACGCCACCGAGGTGTACCGCACGGTGTACTACGCGGACGAGCTGAACCGGGACCGGGTGCTCCACGAGCACCGCGACCTGGTCGACGCTGCGTGTGCCCGGGACACCGAGAGGCTGCTGGCGGTTCTGTCGTCCCATCGCGCGAACGCGGTCACTGCCCTGCGACCGGTCCTGGCGGGTTGGACGCCGCGGGCTGAGGTCGCCGACGACATGCCGGTTCGGTCACCAGGACCCGATGCCACCGGGTTCCTGCCACCAGGACCCGGCACCGCCGCGATATCGATGGGGCTGCAGAACGAATGACGGACTCTCCGCCCGCCCCGACCCCCCGGCAACCCCGGTTGCTCCCTGGGCAGCTCGACGACGAGCAGGCCGCGCTCTACCGCACCATCACCGAAGGACCGCGCGGCACGGGGCCGCAGCCCTTCGACCTCACGGACGCCGAGGGGGCGCTGGCGGGTCCGTTCGGCGGATTCCTTCTCTCACCCCGCCTGGGCGATGCTCTGCAACGGCTCGGTGCGGCCGTGCGCTACGGGTCTGGGCTGAGCCACCGGGTCCGGGAGCTCGCGATCCTCGTGGTGGCGGCGCACTGGCGCAGCTCGTTCGAGACGATGGCGCACGAGGCAGTCGGTCGGGCCTGCGGACTGACCGAGGACGAGCTGGCCGCGGTCCGGAGCGGCGAGATGCCGAGCCTGTCCGATCCGGCAGAGCGGGCGGCGATCCGGCTCGCGGGTTCGATGGTGGCCGGCGACGTCGACGAGCAGACCTGGGAGGCCTGCGTCCCGCTGCTCGACACCAGCACGGTGTTCGAGCTCACGACGCTCGTCGGCTACTACTCGACCCTGGCGCTGCAGATGCGGGTGCTGCGTGTCGACGAGCCCTGATCGGTTGGACGCGGTGACTGCGCCGATGGTCAGGGCGTCAGGTCCGTCGTCGCCGCGTCCCCGAACTGCCGCCACGCGACGTACCCGAGACCGATCGCGGCCATGGCTGGCTGGTGAGAAGTCCCCGCCCCGCCGTCACCGGGACCACGAAGGTGGCGACGATGGCCCGGTCCTTGAGGGGGTAGCCCGGGTGCTGGGAGAGCTGTACGACGACGAGAGCCGATTCCTCTGATCCCGACCCGCACGGAAGCACCGCCTCGATGACGCTGTGGCATCGGCGGCCGATAAGAATCGCCGATCGCCCTGGTCAGCCTTCTGAGCGTCGTCGCACACGCGCCATCACCTGAGAGGCCCGCGGATGTCACGCACACGGATCCACAACCTGTCCATCTCCCTCGACGGCTTCGCCACCGGCGAACCGCAGTCCGCCGAGGCGCCGTTCGGCCACGCGGGCGAGCGTCTGCACGAGTGGATGTTCGGCACCCGGTTCTGGGACGCGGGCGGGACCGCCGGGGTCGACGACGCCTTCGCCGAGCGTCAAGGTCCCGGCATCGGCGCCGAGATCATGGGCGCCAACAAGTTCGGCCCGCCCGGTTGGCAGGACGACCCCGACTGGAAGGGCTGGTGGGGGCGGAACCCACCGTTTCACACACCGACCTTCGTGCTCACTCACCGCACACGGCCTTCGATCGAGATGGAGGGCGGAACCCTGTTCCACTTCCTCGACGCCTCCCCACTCGAGGCGCTCGAGACCGCCCGTGAGGCAGCCCTGGGCCAGGACGTCCGGGTCGGCGGCGGGCCTACCGTCGTACGCGACTTCCTGGCGGCCGGGCTCGTCGACCACATGCATCTCGCCCAGGTCCCCCTCGTGCTCGGCCGCGGCGTCCGCATCTGGGACGGACTGGAGGCTCTCGAGGTGGCCTACGCCGTGGAGGCGGTGTCCTCCCCCAGCGGCGTCACGCATCTCACGTTCACTCGGAGGTTCGTCTCGTGAGTGGCGACACCGAACTGCGGATCGTCCCCAGGGACACCTTGCCGACGACCTCGGCGCCACTGCTCAGGTGTGAGCACGTTCACGACGCTCCACTGCTCGGCACCGCTGGGCGCTGATCGGCACCGTCGCATCTGGACAGTCACACACCTTCAGCTTCGCGATTCATGGCGCCACGACGCCCGGCACTGGTGGCTTCAGCGTGCAGATGGGCGGCCGGAACGGCGCCTTCGGACCCTCCGTCGTGCGACGGTCGCTCGCCAGCCGTGACCGTCAGGCCTGTCTCACGGTGACTTCATAGGTGGGGCGTTCGCCGCGAAACCTGACCCTGACCCCGACGCTCGCGACGCTCGCCCGTCTAGGCCGGTGACCCGGCGCCGCACGCCCAGCTGGCGGGACGCGAGGTCACGACGACAAACCTGCTTGCCACGCCCCACGAGAGCGAGCAGCCTGGAGGTATGGCGTCGCCCAAGCGAAGCCTGAAGCCGGGCATGGCACTGCGGGGAGTGCGAGTCCCACGATTCCCTCCGTGGATAGTGACGGCAGCCCTCGTGGCGTCGCTGGCCGGTTGCACGGGGTCGCCGACGGCAGACCGTCGTGCTGCACCGACCCTTGGCCCCCCGAGCAGACCGGGCTTCTCCGTCTCGAGCACCCCCACGCTGACGGGTTCGGCGTCGTCACCCGCATCTCGGTTGCCCCCCTCCGCCTCATCATCGTCGGCGACCGCTCCGACCGTGACCTCACCGTCGTCAGCGACGACCGGCGAGCCGCCGACCTCTCGCAAGCCGCCCGCCGCAGGAACACACGCGGCGCCGAGCGCACCGCCGAGTGCGTCGCACCAAGCGGGACACGCCCCAGGGGTTCCCACCCGGACTCACGGGGCGGGGCCCGGCGCGGCGGGGGCGCCGATCAGGATCCCCGCCCGGGTCCAGGACCAGGGCCGTCCCCTCGCCGAGGTGCGGCCCGAGATCGAGGCCGGTGTGCGCGACCAGTGCGGCGGCACCCTCTGCCTCGTCCTTCGCGACGAGCAGCGCGTCATCGACGGTTTCACCTCGTGCGACTTCTTCGCGACCGAGCCCCCGCAACGGACCTCGGTCCCTCGCGGGTCGACCGTCGTGATCGTGTCGGGGTCCGGGCCGTGCGGAGGTAGCGGAGAGTCAGATTCCGTCGGTCCCGGTTCGGTG
The DNA here is from genome assembly GCA_963810435.1 of uncultured Actinomycetota bacterium. Classification (GTDB taxonomy): domain Bacteria; phylum Actinomycetota; class Actinomycetes; order Propionibacteriales; family Nocardioidaceae; genus Nocardioides_B. The sequence goes on along the minus strand of CAWENL010000001.1, from coordinate 2,809,127 downwards.
CCGTGAGCCACGCGGGCCCGAGCGACCCGGTGCCAGCCAGCGAGTCCGTGGTCCCGCCGTCAGTGAGGCGACTTGCGACGTTCGCCGGTTCGACCACCGTCCTGACGTCCATCCTGTTCTACTTCGGCTGGTCGCGCGCCTACTACTTCTACGACTACCTGGGCGTCGACTCGTCCCTGCTCAGCCTCACCACGCGCGACTACCTGCAGCTCAGCGTGGACGGACTCTTCGTGCCGGTCCTCGTGGCGGGATGCGCCACCCTCCTGCTGGTGTGGACTCGCTCGTGGATGATGGGTCGCAAGGTCGGTGCCCGTCGTCGTCGTACGGCGTTGCTGGTGATGCGCGGCGCCGGAGTGCTGCTGCTGGCCAACGGCGTCTCCCGCGTCGTCGTGGGGACGCCCCTCAACCGTCCGCTGCTCGTGGCGCCGTTGAGTCTGGCCACCGGCGCCGTGCTGCTCTTCGCGGAGATGCGGATGCAGCGGCCGGCGAAGGTGTCCGGCACGCCCTCTGCACGGGCGAGCGCCGGGGAGTGGCTCGGCGTCGTCACCTTGACGGGCGTGGCGCTGTTCTGGATGGCCAACGACTACTCCGCCGAGGTCGGCACCAGCAGGGCGCAGCAGTTCGTCGCGGATCTCCCCTCGCTCCCGAACGCCCAGCTCTACAGTGCCCAACGACTGGGCCTCACGGGCCCAGGCGTCCAGGAGACGCGGTGCCAGGCCGACGACACCGCCTACCACTACCGCTACGACGGTCTGAAGCTGGTGCTGCAGTCCGGCGACGTGTACCTGCTGCTGCCGACGCAGTGGTCACGAGTCGACGGAGTCGCGTTCCTGATGCCGCGCGACGAGCACGTCCGGCTCCAGTTCAGCCCGGCCGGCGTGCTGCCCGACCCGGCACAACCGTGCTGACTCGTCCGGCTCGGACAGATCCGAGCGGTGGCTACTGTCGCAGCGCCGCCCGGGCCAGCGCTGCTGCCGCGGGACTCACGCGGTTGCGGCCGTGTTCCACACGCTGGTCCGAGACGTTGACCAGGGTGTGGAACACGTCGAGCCGGTAGATCTCGTACCCCTCGAGCTGTCTACCGTCGCGGTGATGCCAGCCCAGCTCCGACAAGGCGGCGGCCACCTGCTCGCGAGGGATCGGGGCATCCGCACCCGAGGCGGCATAGGCGAGAAGCAGAAGGCCGGCGACGGCCTCGAACCTGCCCGGCCTGTCGGGCACGAGCCGCGAGGCCAGGTGCTGCCACAGCCTGCACGGATCACGCTGGGCTGCCGCTCCGGCACGAGTGAGCAGGAGTGTTCCCTTGCGCTTGCGCAACAGCCCCATCGACTGCAGCGACTCCCGGAACTGAAGGACGGGAGCGGTGTGGCTCTCGCGGTTGTGCCTGCCGATCCAGTCACCCATCGTCGGCAGCACGCGGGATGCCGCCTCGACGTCAGCCGGCTTCAGGTAGCCGGCGGAGGTGAGCTCGATGCCGCCGCCGTGGGCACGATCGAGGAACCATCGGTGCGCCGCCAGTGCGTCCTGCAGCTCTTCGGCCGGCAGCTCGGTCGGCGCGCTGACGAGCGTGAGCGTCCGCGCGGCCAGGTCATCGCCGACGCTGGTGTAGCGCAGCCGGTTGACGAGGTCCACCAGCCGCGGGTCAACGCCGTACTCGCGAAGGACGAAGTAGGGCTCGCGCAGCGCCCGGTTCAGCTCGTCGAGATCGAAGCGCGCCGGGTCGTCGAGCACCTCGGCCAAGTCCCCGGCGTCGGTGATGCCGCCGCAGTCCTCCGGCGGCGCCGCCCGACGACCGTCCACGCAGGTCGCGGTCGGCGCATCACCCGCCGCGGGCAGCACCTCCTCAAGACGGAGAGTGAGCTCCCACGAGTCGCCGTAGTCGTACAGGTAGCGGAGCACGTCGCCGGGATCCTGAAGGGTCTCGTCCAGGCGCACAGCGGAGGCGGGGATGCCTCCGTCGTCATCGGGTTCGCCCTCGTCGACATCGTAGGGACACAGGAAGAGCTGGCTGTGCGAGTCAAAGAGTTCGCCACCCAGCGCGAAGCGGTGCAGGTGTGAGTCGGTCCAGTCGAACGCCGACTGCAGCACCTGGTGGACGACGTCGAGCGTCAGGTCGCAGCGCAGGTCGAGCCGTCGCCAGATCGCAGGCTCGGCGTGGTCGAGATCGACCCGAACCCGGTAGAGCGCCGTCTCGGCTCTCGGAGGACGTCTCAGCTCGGGGCGGATCGGTCGGGGGAGCGATCTGTCGAGGAGCAGGGACATGCTGCCCGCGAGCTCCCGCAGGTCGGCCATCTCCGCTCCCGAGACAGCCGCCTCGAACTTTCGCAGCAGCTCCGCTTGAGCGTCGTCCTCTCCTGTCATGCAGCAACCGTAGGTGACGCGGCGCTCTCCCCTGGAGCGCCCGTCCGCCCCTCCGCGAGCGGTCTGGCGCTCGCAGAACCCTGCGAAAGGGCTAGATCGCCACCGCTGCTGCGGTCCTAGCATGGGCGGGTGAGCGTGGAGTACCTCGCCTTCGGCGAGATGGCCGTGCGCGTCGACGGGTTCCGTCAGGCGCTCACCAGGCGGCGCGAACGCGAGGTGCTCGCGGTCCTCCTGGCCAGTCACGGCGCGCCCGTTCCGGCCGAGCGCCTGCTCACCGAGGTATGGGGGGACGAGGCACCCGGGCAGACCCTCGGTGCCCTGCAGGTGGTGATCTCGCGCCTGCGGTCCCAGCTCGAGCCCCACCGTGCCGCGCGGACGCGCTCGCGGCTGGGCAGCACCGCCGCCGGCTACGTCCTCGTCACCGACGCGACGCACGTCGACACCTGGCTGTTCGAGCGCGACGTCGCAGCGGCGCTCGCCGCCGAGGACCCGGTCGAGCAGCTGGCTCGGTGCGACGCGGCCTGCGCCACCTGGACGGGTCCGCCGTACGCCGGCATCGACGCGCCGCTGGTGCGGGCCGAGGCGGCGCGGCTCGAGGAGCTGCTGCTCACGGTGCAGGAGCGGAAGGGTCGGGCGATGCTCGGTCTGGGGCGACCCGACGACGCCCAGCGGACCCTGGCGGAGCTGGCCTCGAGCCAGCCGTTCCGGGAAGGGCTCTGGGCGCTGCTCGCACTCGCCCAGTACCGGTGTGCCCGGCAAGCGGACGCCCTGGCCACGCTGCGCGAGCTGCGTCACCACCTGGCCGACGAGCTGGGCGTCGACCCGACGGCCGAGGTCCAGCAGCTCGAGCAGGCGATGCTGCGCCACGACCCCGCCCTGGCGGACACCTTCGCCGACACCGACCAGGAGACCCGTGCCTTCCTCGCCCCCGTCGGGGGGGCCGCACCCGCTGCAGGGCCGACAGCCCCGCTGGGCACCGTCGGGCGCACCTCCGTCGTCACGGCGGCGACGCGGCTGCTGGAGCAGTCCTCGGCCACCCGCTCGCCACGGTTCCTCCTGGTGGCCGGCGAGCCCGGAATCGGCAAGTCGCAACTGGTCGAGGACCTCTCGGCCAGTGCCGCGGCGGCACACTCCCGGGTGCTGGTCGGCCGCTGCCACGAAGGGGAGTACGCCCCCGCCCTGTGGCCCTGGTTGGGCGTCGTCCGGGCCCTGGCCGACGAAGCCGATCGGGTCGACCCCTTGCTGCAACCGCTGCTGCGGGGGGAGACCGACTCGGCCGATCGCGGCGGCGGCACGGGATTGCGGATGTTCGACGCGGTGGTGGAGCTGATCCGCCGATCGGCGCTGACGCGTCCGCTGCTGCTCGTGATCGAGGACCTCCACTGGGCCGACGACTCCTCCCTCGCGCTGCTCCGTCACCTCACCGGGTCCGTCGCCGGCGTTCCCCTGACCGTGCTGTGCACCCGGCGCACCAGCGAGCCCGAGACCAGTCCGGCACTCGTGGACGCGATGGCGGCACTCGCCCGGGCGGGCGCCGAGCGGATCCGGCTCGACGGGCTCGATGCCGAGTCGGTCGGTGCGTTGCTGGCCGAGTCCTACGGCGTCGCCGATCCTCAGGTGACGGCCAGCGTCGCCACCATGACGGGCGGCAACCCGTTCTTCGTGCTCCAGTACGCCCGACTTCTGGCCACGACGCCGGAGCGGGGCGTCGACCCCGAGGAGCTGCCGGTGCCGGACGGCGTCCGCGACGTCCTGCACCAACGCGTCCACCGGCTGCCGCCAAGGGCGGTGACCGCGCTGACCGCTGCAGCGGTCATGGGCGACCAGATCGAGCCGGAGCTGCTGGCGGAGCTGACCGGCATCGGCCTCGAGGAGTGCCTTGACCTGTTGGACCTCGCGCTCAGCTCGGGGCTCCTGCACGAGAGCGGCTCGGGCTACGTGTTCGTGCACGCCCTCGAGCGCGAGACGCTGTACTGCGAGCTGAGCGCTGCGCGCCGCATGCGCCTGCACGACATGGCCGGCCGTGTCCTCGAGGACCACCGGGCCGACGACCCTGACGCGTGTGCCGCCATCGCCCACCACGCGCACCGGGCTGCACCCCTTGGGAAGAAGCATGCGCAGCGCGCCTGCACCTGGCTGGCTCGCGCCGCCGAGGTCGCCACCGGAAGACACGCGCACCCCGAGGCGCTCCGGCTGTGGCAGCTCACAGTTCTCGACAGCCCCGCCGAGTCGGTCACCACCGCCGAGGCGCTGTGTGGAGTCGCGGCGTGCCTGCTTCGGATGGCGCGTACCGCCGAGGCGCAGGAGACGATCGACCGCGCCGTGCGGCTCGGCCACCGGCTCGAGCGGTGGGACCTGGTCACCCGTGCGGCCACCACGCTCAACCATGCGGGTGTCTGGTCCTGGCGCGAGTACGGGATGAAGGACGACGGGTTCATCGCACTGCTGAGCGACGCCCTCGATCGGGTGCCCGATCCCGATCGGGCGCGGCTGCTCGCGACCCTGCAGATGGAGCACTACTACGGCAGAGACGGCGCCGTCGCGGACCGCGTCGGCAACGAGTCACTCGACCTGGCCCGTGCCCTCGGGGACCGGGCACTCCTGCTCGAGGTGCTCCTGGTGCGGATGATCTGCACATGGGGCCCCGGGCGAGGCGACCTGCGGCTCGAGCTGGTCAAGGAGGTGATGGAGCTCCAGCCCGACGGGGATCTGCTGGTCCTGACCCTGTTCCAGCTGGGCAGTGCGCTCTACGAGGTGCTCGACCCCGAGGGCTCCGACCGGGCAATGGCGCGGTGCGCGCATGAGTCGGCAGCCCTGCGGCACACCGGGGTGGAGATCCCGCTCGCCTGGTGGCTCTACGCGCGCGCCCGCGACCTCGACGACCCGGCAGCTCCGGAGCTCGGGCAGGCGGCCCTGGAGCTGCACCAGGCCGCCGGCTACCTCTACGCCAACGACCTGTCGGCCATCAGGACGATCCGTTCGGGGCTGCCGGGCACGCCAGTGGACGAGGCCGTCATCGAGAGCACACGTTGCTCGAACGCGGGAGTGCGGGCGATCGTCGCCCATGCGGTCCTGGAGGCGGGCGACCCGGAGCGTGCCTACGAGCTTCTCGGCGCCCCGGAGCCACCTTTGGCCAGCGACTACACCACGCTCTCCGGGCAGTGTCTGCGGGTGGCGGTGCTCGCCGAGGGCGGTCATCTCGACCAGCTCGGCGCCGCCCTGCGCCGCATCGAGCCGTACGCCGGGAAGGTGGTGAGCTACGGGACCGTCGATCACTGCGGCGTCGTCGACCACTTCCTGGCCTGTGGGTACGCAGCCCTCGGCGAGCCCGCCGCCCTGGAGCACGCCGAGCGCGCCGTCGTGCTCACTGCGCAGGCGCAGTGCGCACCCTGGCTGCGGCGGTCCGAGGCGCTGCACTCCCGCCTCTCGGGACGGGCGCTGTCTCCGCAGGGAACCGGGTAGCTCCGCAGCAGGTCGGAGCCAAGCCGGAGGCAGGTCAGGGGCAAGTCAGGGGCAAGTCAGCGGCAAGCGCGGGGCAAGCGGCGAAGCGCAGCCTCGGTGGCACCGCTCGCACACGAGCGGGTGACCGACCGAGAGGAACCCCGATGTCCCAGACCCTGTTGACCATCTCGACCGAGACCCCCGACCAGTCGCACGCCCTGGAGGCGCTGCGCCGCCAGGTCGCGGGGCGGCTGCACACCCCTGCCGACGCCACGTGGGAGCAGGCCCGCACCCCCTGGAACGTCCACGTCGAGCAGCGGCCGATGGCGGTGCTCGAGGTCCACGACGCCGATGACGTGATCGCGGCGGTGCGGTGGGCCGGCCAGGAGGGCGTCGAGGTGACCGCCCAGCCCGTGGGGCACGGCGCCAAGGACGCTCTCGACGGCACGCTGATCCTGCGCACCCGCGGACTGCGCGGCATCGAGGTCGACGTCCGCCGTCGCACCGCCTGGGTCGGCTCCGGGGTCAAGGTCGGCGAGCTGCTCGCCGAGCTGGACGGCACCGGCCTCACCTTCCTGGCCGGCTCCAGCCCCGACCCCACGGTCGTCGGCCTGACGATCACCGGCGGCATCAGCTGGTTCGGACGCAAGTACGGCCTCGGCGCCGACAGCGTCGTGACCGTCGAGATGGTCGACGGGCTGGGCCGGCTGCGCCGGGCCTCGGCGACCGAGGACCCCGAGCTGTTCTGGGCGCTGCGCGGAGGCGGCGGCGACTTCGGCATCATCACCCGGATGGAGGTCGCCCTCCACCCGGCCCCCGAGGTGTACGGCGGCAGGCTGCTGTGGCCGATCGAGCAGATGGGCGAGGTCCTGCGCACCTTCGCCCGGGTGACGCCCTCGGCGCCCGAGGAGCTGACGACCTGGTTCCACAGCTACCACTTCCCGCCGCTCCCGCAGCTGCCCGAGTCGATCCGCGGCAAGTCGTTCGCGTCCGTCGCCGTGACGTTCCTGGGGTCTCGAGAGGACGCGGAGGAGGTGCTGGCGCCGTACCGTGCGATCCCCGACCTGGCGATGAACCTGATGGGTGAGGTCCCGCTGTCCCAGCTGGGCTCCGTGGCCGACGAGCCGACGGACCCGACGCCGGGCACCCATCGCTCGCACCTGCTGACACACCTGGACGAGGACGCCGTCGCCGCCCTGGTGGCGACGGTCGGGCCGGGCAGCGGCTCGCCGCTCCCGGTCTTCCAGATCCGCCACCTCGGTGGTGCGTTCGCCCGTGAGGTCAGCGGATCGGGTGCCCACGGCCCGGTGACCGAGCCCTACAGCCTCTTCGCGCTCGGCGTCCCGATGGGGCCGGAGCTCCTGGAGGCGATCAACCGCCACCTGGGACGGATCAGCACCGCCGTCGCCCACCTGGACAGCGGCCGGACGCTGCTGAACTTCCAGGAGACCGGCGAGGACCCCGGGCTGTGGTGGTCGCCCGCGACCCGCGCACGTCTCGGCGCCGTCAAGAGCGTCAGCGACCCGCTCGACACGATCCGCAGCAACCGTCCCGTCCGTCCCTGAGCAGCCGTCCGGGGACCACCCCGGTTCGGCTCTCGCCTACCAGTGAGGAAACCAGCATGCGCATCACCAGAAACGCTCTCGGAGCCCTGCTCCTCGTCGTGACCGCCATCGTCGGGGCCACCGCCCCCAGGCCGTCCGCGGCCGCGGTGGGCCAGGTCCGGTCAGCCCCCGGCTTGCACAACCAGCCGTCGCAGCACCATCGGCCCGCGATGCGGGACCTGCGCCACTCGATGCAGAAGTACCGCGACCCGGCGGTCGCGGTGGCCGCCGGCTGGATACCGACCGACGACTGCGTGGAGCTGCCCGACCGCTCGGGCGGGATGGGCTACCACTACCTGAACCCCCGGCTGCTCGGCGAGGCGCCCGATCTTCGGCACCCGGCGATCCTCGTCTACGTCCCGACCCGCAACGGCGGCCGCACCCTCGGCGCGGTCGAGTGGTTCGCACCCGACGCCGACCAGGACCTCGCCACCGACTCCGACCGGCCCTCCCTCGCCGGGATCGCCTTCAACGGCCCCATGGAGGGCCACGAGCCAGGCATGCCGGTGCACTACGACCTGCACGCCTGGTTGTTCACCCACAACCCCGACGGGCGGTTCGCCTCGTTCAACCCGCGCGTGCACTGCTGAGCACGAGCTGCCCCGGTTCCTGAAGGAACCGGGGCGGTCGCAGCACCGCTGGGGTCGTGACAGCAGGAGGGCGACGCCATGAGGGCTCACCCCTGCGCAACGATCTGCGTTGGTCGCGTGGTCAGGTCGCCTGCTCCGGTCGTGCCGTGAGGTAGGTGACGACCGCCGAGACCCGCCGGTGGGTGGCGGGCTCGTCGACGAGTCCGAGCTTGGAGAAGATCGCATTGACGTTCTTCTCCACCGCGGACCGGCTGATGTGCGCGGTCTGGGCGATCGCGGTGTTGCTGCGCCCGGCGGCCATGTGGGCCAGCACCTCGCGCTCTCGGGGGGTCAGGTCCGACAGCCGGCTGCGCTCGGCTCGAGTACGGCGGCGCACCAGGGCCTCCACGATCACCGGGTCGACGACGCTGCGACCGGCCACCGTCTCGGTGATCGCCCGGGTGAGCTCGTCGAGATCGCCGACGCGTTCCTTGAGCAGGTAGGCGAGGCCGGCGGTGCCCTCGGCGAAGAGCGCGAGGGCGTAGGACTCGTCTGCGTGGTTCGAGAGCACGACGACCCCGATGTCGGGCTGGGCGGCGCGGATGGCAAGGGCCGCGTCGATGCCTTCCATGCGGTGCGTGGGAGGCATCCGGATGTCGGTGACGACGGCGTCGGGTGGTTGGCGTCGTACCTCAGCGAGGAGCGCCGCAGCCGTGTCGACGGCGGCCTGGACGACGATGCGGCCACCCAGCTCGAGCAGCTGCCGGGTGCCCTCCCGGACCAGGTAGTGGTCGTCGGCGATGACCACGCGCAGCGCAGTGTCAGTCATCGCGAAGCCCGACCTGGGTCAGGGGCAGGGTCGCGGTGACGGTGGTTCCGTGCGTCCCGTCGACGGCGAGCGTGCCCCCGAGCGCCTCGACCCGATCACGCAGCCCCGCGAGTCCGGTGTACTGCCGACTCTTCTCGAGCCCGCAACCGTCGTCGCGGACCGACACCGCGACCAAGGCTCCGTTCGGCAGGATGCGAACCTCGGCGCTGGTGGCGCCGGAGTGCTTCACCACGTTCGTGAGGGCCTCGGACACCACGTAGTAGGCGGCGGACTCGACGTCCTCGGGCAGGTCCGGGAGTGCGGACGGCGCCGACACGAGGACCGGCAGTGGCAGCAGGGCCGAACGGGACTCGACCGCCGCGATCAGCCCGCGGTCGCGCAGCACCGGCGGCTGGACCCCGTTGACCACCTCACGGAGTCCGGTGAGACAGTCCTGGGCCTGGTGCAGGGTCGACCCCGCCAGCTCGGCCTCACGGGAGCCGGCGGGCAGGAGCACGCGCAGTGCACCGAGATGGGCGATCACGGCAACCACCTGCTGCTGGATGCCGTCGTGCAGGTCGCGTTCGAGCCGGGCGCGGGCGTCACCCTCCGCGCGGACCAGCCTGCCGCGCGACGCCTGCAGCTCGACCACCTGCTGAGCGAGCTGGTGGGTCAGGTCGGAGTTGTGCAGGGCCAGTCCCGCGTGCCGGGCGAGCAGGCGCACCTCCTCCACCTCGGTCGCGCCCCAGGCTCCGTGCCGGGGTCCGCACTCCAGGGAACCGACCTCGGCATCCGCGGCGAGGAGGGGCACGACGAGCGCCGGCGACGCCTGCGCGGGGGGATGTCCCGACTCGGTGACCAGATCGCCGGTGCGCAGCCGCACCCACGACGCGTCCAGCCCTGCCCGCACCGCCTCGCAGGTGAGCCGCGCCTGGGTCTCGCGGGAGGGCACCGCGAGCTCGTCGGCCAGCTGTCGCATGAGTACCTGCCCACGAGCACGACCACCGGACAGGTACCGGTCCGCGATCCCCTCCAGCAACCCGATGAGGGGGACCCCGGTCATCGCCGCGACGACGACCAGGATCGCGTTCACCCCGGTGCCGAGACGGTCGGCCATCCGGCTCGCGAGCGCGTAGGCCGTGAGGACGAGCACGACGACGACGCCGCGCGCCAGCGCTCGCGCCACGTAGGTGTCCACGTCCATCAGCCGGTAGCGCACCAGGCCGGCCAGGAGCACGAACGGGATCGCGGAGACCAGCGTCACGAAGACGACCTCCTGGCCGGGCCGGGAGACGCTGCCGAGCGCGGGGGAGGCGAGCAGGAGAAGGGCCAGCAGTCCCGCCGCCCCGACAGCCCAGCTCAGCTGGCGGCGCTCGTCGCCGGTCGCCCGCCGACCCCGCGCCACGAGGAGCGCGACCCCGACCACCACGCTGAGCGGAGCCACCACCGTGAACGGGATCGAGAGCCCGACCAGGGGCAGAGCGCCGGGGGCCGGGAGGGTGGAGCGCCCGGTCACGACGACGAGGCTCACCTCACGGGCCGTGAGGTGCTCCAGGACCGCGGCGATCGTGACGGCCGGGAACACCCAGCGGGCGAAGGCGCGCAACCCGCGCGTCCGGGCCACTCCCGAGGGATAGGTGGCGAGGAAGACGGCCAGCGCAGCGAAACCGAGGCTGTAGGCGACCGAGCCGACCAGGTTCAGGGCCCAGGCCGACCAGCCGTGGGCCGACCCGTCCAACGCCACGGGCAGGTCCAGGGCGAACCCGATCAGGTGCCCGGCCCCGATCCCGGCGAAGAGCACCGCCCCCGGATGGTCCGGGCGGGCCTGGACGGCCAGGGCGGCCGCCACCAACCAGGCCGCCGCCAGCAGCACCGGGGCGAGACCGGCCCACTCCCGTGCGTGGACGACGCTGAGCACCGCGACGACCCCGGCCACGAAGCCGGCGAGCACGAGCGACTGGCCCAGCCGTGCAGGTACACGCACGATCGGGGACGCGGGCGCGGCGCTGCTCACGGCATCCATCATCGGGGCTCGACCGGCGCTGCGCACTGAGGATGACCACACCCGGTCGCCGGGTCAGCCTCCGGCAGACGGTGGTCGGCAGGCTGCCGGACGACGTACGGCGTTCCTAGCGTGGTCGGCATCCGCCTCCCTCAGAAAGGCCGACCGCCATGACCGAGACCCTCCGCCCGACCACCACCGAAGCCGGCGTCGAACCCGGCGAACCGGCTCGCCCCCGGGAGCGCGACCGCCTTCTGGGCCTGACCGGCATCGGCTTCGCGCTCATCCTCGTGCCCGTCGTGGCGATCCCGCACGCCTCGCTCGACTTCGAGCCGACGAAGCCACCGAGGGACGCGGCTGTCATCGTCGACTTCTTCCGCGCGCACTACGCCCTGGAGCAGTACCAGGCCCTCATGCACTCCCTGGCCGCCGTCGTGCTCCTCGTCTTCGGTGTGGCGCTGGCCCGCCTGGTCAGGAGCCACCAGAGGGAGGGGAGCCCGGCCAGCCTGCTGGTGCTCGCCGGCGCCACCGGTGCGGCCGCGGTAATGGTCCTCACGATGGCCCTGGTGGCCGGCAGCATCACGATGACCGGCGGCATCGACGGGCACACCCAGGGCTGGCTGTACGCCCTCGGCTGGTACGAGCACTTCAAGATGCTCTACTTCCTGCCCCTCCTCCTGGGGCCCAGCGCCGTGGTGCTCGGCCGGACCCGTGCCCTGCCCCGGGCACTGACCTGGTCGGCCCAGGCGATCGCCGGACTCGCGCTGGTCGCCATGGTGGCCGGCCTCAGCGCCTCGACCGAGTTCCTGATGTTCCCCGTTTTCATGGTCTTCCTGGTCTGGATGCTCGCCACCGGTGTGGTCGCGCTGACCCGAGGCGTCGGCCGGGCCGGCTGACCGTCACCCGAGCCAGGGCTGGTAGCCGGGGGCCGTGGGCTGCCACGGGTGGGCCCGCTGCCAGGTGACCGCGAGATCGAGAAGCAGGCCGTCGTGCCACCGGGGAGCCGTGACCTGCAGCCCGGAGGGCACCCCGTTGGCGTCGAGGGACCACGGCAGCGACAGGGCGGGGTGCCCGGTGAGGTTCTGGACGGCGGTCGAGTAGGCAGCGGCGGGCAGCGCGCCGATGCGGTCGCCCGCGGTGCGCCGGCCGTCGGCCAGCCACGCGTCGTGGGCCACGGTCGGGGTGAGCAGGAGACCGACCGCGCCGGTGGGGTCGGGGCCGAGCAGGTCGTCGAGGCGTCGTACGGCGAGCGGACGCCGGCGCCGGGCCGCGAGGTAGGCCTCGATGCCCACCGCCAGCCCCTGCCGGAGGAAGTCCACGGTCGCCGGGTGCAGCAGGCCGGGGGTGTCGACCGCCTCCGCCACCCGGGCGCGGGAGCCCAGCGCCTGCGCCAGCGACGCCACGTGCTCGGCGGTGGCCAGCGTGAACCAGTCGTCGTCGGGCACGCCGACCCCCGTGAAGAACGACCCGGGCTCGTGCCAGGTGACGGGCAGCCCCAGCAGCTCGGCCATCGCCTCGACCCCGGCCGCGTGCCGGGTGGCCACGTCCGGGGGGAGGTCGCCGAGGTCCGCCGTGCGCTCGGCAGCAAGCAGCCGACCGATCCTTGGGGCCGGTCCTCCGGCCGGACCCAGCGCCGAGGCCGGCGCCGACTGGGGGTCCCCGGGCGCGACCCCGGCCATCACGGCGAGGAGCAGCCGCAGGTCATCGGCGTCGGTGGCGAGCGGACCCGACGTCGACAGGTCCAGCCAGTCCGGTGCCGGCCAGCGTCCCAGCGCGCCGTGGGTCGGCTTGAGCCCGAGCAGGCCGCAGAACGCGGCCGGGATGCGCACCGAGCCGCCGCCGTCGGTTGCCGTCGCCACCGGGACGAGCCCGGCCGCGAGCGCCGCGGCGGACCCGCCGCTGGAGCCGCCGGGGCTGCGCTCGCGGGACCAGGGGTTGCGGGTGGCGCCGTGCAGCAGCGAGTCGGTGAACCCCTCGGTGGCGAGCTCGGGCAGCGTCGACTTCCCGACCACGACGGCGCCTGCGGCCCGCAGCCGGGCCACCGACCAGGAGTCCTCGGTTGCGGGGGCTGCGTCGGCGAAGAGCGCCGACCCGGCACGCGTGACCATCCCGGTGACGTCCTCGAGGTCCTTGACGAGGACCGGCACGCCGGCGAGCGGGCCGAGCCGGTCGCCGCTGCTGCGGGCCGCGTCGACGGTGGCGGCCTCGACCTGGGCCTGGTCACTACGCATCTCGGTGGTGCAGTTCAGCTCGGGGTGCGACGCGAGGCGCTCCAGTGCGAGTCCCACCGCCGCGGTCGACGACCAGCGGCCCTCGGCGATGGCACGCGCGGTGCGTGCCACCGGTCCAGGCCCTGAGTCGTCGTCTCTCACGCGCGGCGCCCGGCCTGCAGGGCCAGCAGGGCGAGCAGCTCGTAGACCACGTTGGCGGCGGCCACCGTGGTCAGCTCGGCGTGGTCGTACGCCGGCGCGACCTCGACGACGTCGGCACCCACCAGGCGCAGCCCGTCGAGGCCGCGCAGGATCTGCTGGAGCTCGCGGGTGGTGAGCCCGCCGGGCTCGGGGGTGCCGGTGCCGGGGGCGTGGGCCGGGTCCAGCACGTCGATGTCGATGCTGACGTAGACCGGACGGTCCCCGACCCGCTCGCGGACGCGGTCGACGCAGGCCTCGGCCCCCTCGCGCGCCACCTCCATCGTGGAGACGACGGCAAAGCCCAGCGCCCGGTCGTCGGTGAGGTCCTGCGCCGAGTACAGCGGACCGCGGATCCCGACGTGGGCCGAGACGTCCAGGTCGAGCACGCCCTCCTCCGCGGCCCGCCGGAACGGCGTCCCGTGCGTGTACGGCGCCCCGAAGTAGGTGTCCCAGGTGTCCAGGTGCGCGTCGAAGTGCACCAGGGCCACGGGACCGTGGCGCTCGGCCATCACCCGCAGCAGCGGCAGCGCGACGGTGTGGTCCCCGCCGATCGTCACGAGCGAGTCGGCGCCTGCCAGCGTCTCCCGGGCTGCCGACTGGATCGCCGCGAGGGCGCTGGGGATGTCGAACGGGTTCGCCGAGACGTCGCCGGCATCGGCGACCTGGTGGACGTCGAAGGGGTGCACGTCGAGGAAGGGATGGTAGGGACGGAGCAGCTTCGAGCCGGCCCGGATGCCCTGGGGGCCGAAGCGGGCCCCGGGTCGGTAGGAGACCCCGGCGTCGAACGGCACCCCGAGGATCGCCACGCCCGCGTGCTCGACCTGGTCGGTGCGGGGGAGGCGCGCGAACGTGTCGGGGCCGGCGAAGCGGGGGACGTCCAGGCCGCTGGGGGGTCCCATGGTCATGGCGTGGTCACCGGGGAGAGGTGCTCGTGGACGGCGAGCCAGCCGCCGTCGGCGCCGCGACGGAACACGATGGTCTCGCGCTCCTCGAGCGGCTCGGGCTCACCGGCCAACCGGGTCCGGACCCGATGGGTGAACACCGCCACCTCGTCGTCGAGCAGATCGACTCGTCCATCGTAAGAGGTGCAGCCCTCGACCCGGAAGCCGGTGGCCTCCCACTCGGCCCAGAGCGCCTCGTACGCAGCCCGGCTCTCGAGCCGTTCGGTGTGGGTGTGGAAGACGAAGGTGGCGTCCGGGTCGAACCCCGCGAAGTAGTCGCGGGTGCGGTGCGCACCGAAGCCGGCGACGAGGGCGGCGGCCGCCGCCGTCACCTCGTCACGGCGGCTCGTCTCGTCCGGGCCGCTCACGAACGCGCCACCGAGACGGTGTCGGCTCCTGCGTCCGGGTCGACCTCGGCGAGCACCGTCGCGGAGCGGTCGATGGCGGGCTGCTCGGCGGCGAGGTCGACCGGGCGCATCAGCACGACGTAGGAGACGCTGCTGACGGCCAGGCCGATGATGAACGCGATGTCGATGCCCTGCATCCGCTCAGCCAGCGGACCGACGAACCCGACCTTGTCCGAGAAGTGCAGGACCATGAACGGCACCATCGCCAGCAGCCCGAGGGCGTAACCGCTCAGCCCCTGCCGTCCCCAGGCGCCATAGATGCCGCGAGGCGTGAACAGGTCGGTGATCGCGTAGTGGCCGCGGCGGACGAAGAAGAAGTCGACCAGGTTCACCGCCGTCCAGGGGGTCAGCAGGTAGAGCATCAGGGTCAACGAGGTGAACAGTGCGCCGACCGCGTTGGTCAGGGCCAGGCTGAGCACGAGCCAGCCGAGGGCGAGCACGACGATGACCCCGACGCGCAGACCCGCCGTGGGCCGGACGGCGCGCAGCGAGTCGGCGCCGGTGACCACGGTGAGCATCGCGCTGTAGGCGTTGAGCCCCATGGTGGCCACCAGTGCCCCCACCGACACGGTGGCGAGCACCGCGCCCAGCCCGGGGATGACGGCGTCGCCGCTGTCGCGGATGCCGACCAGTGCGTCGACGGCGCCGGCGTGGGTCGCCATCCAGGCGCCGATCGGGATCAGCCAGATCGGCGACCCGGCCGCGCCCCAGAAGACGGCACCCACGATCGAGCGGGTCGGGGTGGCGGTGGGCAGGTAGCGCGAGTAGTCCGAGACGTACGGCGCGTAGGTGACGTTGTAGGCCGCCACGACCGTGAACTGCGAGATCACGCCGGCCCAGGAGAACCCGAGGCCCGGGTCGGTGGCCTGGCCACCCGCGCCGCCGGCGAGGATGCCGACGGTGAGCGCGATCCACAGCGGGAGGCTCAGCACGAACAGGACGATGAACGCCTGGTGCAGCCAGTCGTGGCCGACGATCGCCAGGACCGCCGCGACCAGCGTGATCGACACCGCCACGAGCGTGGTGTTCCAGCCGAAGATCCCGGCCAGGCCCTCCTTGATGATCACCACGTCGACGACGTTGAAGGCGACGAAGGTGAAGAGGGTGGCGACCAGCGGCACGACCACCCCGCGGTACCCGAACTGCGCGCGCGACTGGATCATCTGCGGCAGCCCGAGGGTGGGGCCCTGCGCGGCGTGGAAGGCCATGAACAGCGTGCCGAACAGGATCCCCAGCACGCTCGAGATGACCGTCCAAAACAGATCGAGGCCGAGCGAGGGCCCGATCAGGCCGAGCGAGAGCGTGAAGGGCTGGAAGTTGCCCAGGAACCAGAACGGTCCTTGGCGCCACACCTTGCCGTGCCGTTCGGAGGCGGGCACGTAGTCGATGGACCGCGACTCGATCGTGCCCGCGGCGGTTCCTGGTCTCATCGCTGGTCTCCCGTGGCTCGACTGGGCTGGCGCTCGCTGCTGGTGCTCGGGCGTGGTGCGCTCGACATTGTGGCGCTCCGAGACGCTCGGCGGCGATGTCCAGGAGTGGACCTTCGAACCCTTGGCCATGGAGAAATCTCCACTGCTTTCACTACTCTCCTCGCATGGTCACCACCGTCCGCGACCTCGTCGAGGCTCCCGAGCTCGCGATGACCACTGCCGTCACCGGCGACCTGGACCGTCGGATCCGCTGGGTCCACGTCACCGAGCTCGCCGACCCGTCGCCGTACCTGGCAGGGGACGAGTTCGTGCTGACGGCCGGGGTCTGGCAGGGCCGTGGGACCTCCTCGCGCAGCTTCGTGACCTCGCTGCACGCACGGCAGGTCTGCGGGGTGGCCTACGGGCTGCTCGACCCCGACGAGCCGGTCCCAAAGGAGCTTGTCGCCGCCTGCCGGGAGTACGCCCTGACGCTCGCCGTGGTGCCGGTGAGCACCCCCTTCGTGGCGGTCTCGACCTGGTTCTTCGACCGGCTCTCGGCCGAGCGGGAGGCGGTGCTGCGCGGCACCCTGCGCCTGACCCAGGACCTGCTGGCCGTCGCCGACGACGACTCCCGGCCCGGAGGGGATGCGCTGCGCCAGGTGGTTCGGCGCCTCGCGGCCGGGATCGGCCGCGAGGTCTCGGTCCTCGACGCGGCCGGCACGGTGCTGGCGCGCTCGCGTGCGGCGTCGGCGAGCCACGCAGGGCTGCCGGGCGACCCAGCGGCCCCGGGTGTGGACGGGGTCGAGGTCCCGATCCTCGCCGAGGGCCGTCCGGTCGCGCTGGTCGTCGTCCATGCGTCCGGGACCTCGAACTCGAAGGTCCCCGGCGCGGACCGGTCGCAGCCGCCCTGGTCCTCCGAGGCCGACCTCGTGACCCGGGCCCGCATCGCCACCGCCGTCTCGGTGGTCGAGCTGGTCCTCGCCCGGCGGCGCGCGGTCCAGGAGACCGAGCGACGGATGGCCGGCGAGGTCGTCTCGCTCGTCCTGTCCCGCCAGCCCGAGCTGGTCCGGGCGCGCCTCGAGGTCTACGGGCTCGACCCGGACGGACCGCTGCTCAGCTACGTGCTGGCCGTCGAGCAGGGCGACAGCGACCTGACCTCGGCCGAGCGGTGGCTACGCTCCCGCGGCCTGGACGGGGTGGTCGCGCTTCGTGGCGACGAGCTCACGGTGATCCTGCAGCCGCCGCCCGGGGAGTTCGACGTGCGCGGCACGGGTGAGGAGCTGGCCGCCCAGCTCGGTGTCGTCGCGGCCGGGATGGGGGAGACCTGCGCGGACGTGCACGGATTGCGGCGCAGTCTCGTCCAGGCCCGCCAGGCCTGCACCGTGTCGCGGCGCTCCGGTCGAGGCCGCCTCGTCTCGCACACCCAGGGGGCTTCGCACGCGCTGCTGCTCGCCCTCCAGGACCCCGACATCGTGGACAGCTTCGTCGAGCACGCGCTCGGACCGGTTCACGCGTACGACGAGGCACACGGCACCGCCCTGGTGCCCACGCTGCGGGCGTTCCTGGCGTGCAACGGCCGATCGGCCGAGGTCGCAGAAGCACTGAACGTGCACGTGAACACCGTGCGGCAGCGCATCGACCGCATCGAGAGGCTGACCGGCCGCAGCATGGGCGAGACCGGTGACCGGGTCGACCTGTGGCTGGCCCTGCAGGTGCCGCACGCCGAGGTCCCGGCCCGCGGCGCCGAGAAGTCCTGAGGACCGCCGGGTCCGCAACGCACGACTGTGGCCCGGTACGCCGGCGTGCCCTACGGTCGGGGCATGTCCTCGTCGCCCTCGCCCCGCCCCGAAGACGCCGAGTCCCGCTCGTCCTTCTGGGAGGGGGTGCACGAGCACAAGGACGTCGACGGGGTGTCGTGGTGGCAGTCGGTCCCGGAGCTGTCCCTCGGACTGGTCGACGAGGCCGGGCTGGCGCTCGAGGACCCGGTCGTCGACGTGGGAGCGGGCTGGTCCACCTTGGTGGACCACCTGCTGGGGCGTGGCTACCAGGACCTCACCGCGATCGACCTGTCCAGCACCGCGCTCACCACGGTCCGGGACCGGCTGGGACCGGACGGGGAGCACGTCGTGCTCCAGGTGGCCGACGTCCTCGACTTCCGTCCGGGTCGCCAGTTCGCCCTCTGGCACGACCGCGCCGTCTTCCACTTCCTGACCGAGCTCGACGAGCGGGAGGACTATCGGGCCTCCCTGGACCGCTGCCTGCGCCCCGGTGGGTACGCCGTGGTCGCCACGTTCGGCCCGGACGGCCCGTCGACATGCAGCGGGCTGCCCATCGTGCGCTACACCCACGACGAGCTCGCGGCCGAGTTCCCCGGCTTCACCCTGCTCTCGACCAGCGGCGAGGAGCACGTGACCCCGTGGGGCACCACCCAGCAGTTCACCGCCCTCCTTCTCCAGCGCTCGTCCTGACGCGTCCCTCCTGACCAGCCCTCACGCGCCGAGGTGGCGGGCGATCGCCGCGGCGATGGGCTGTGCGGTGACGTCCTCGTAGACGATGTAGGCGGGGCTCGGGTTGACCTCGAAGCAGACCACCCGCCCGTCGTCGGCCAGTCGCAGGTCGATGCCCGAGAGCTCGAGACCCAGCCGCCGGGTCAGCACGACGCACTGCCTGGAGAGGTCCGGGGCCAGTGCGAAGACGCTCATCGACCCGCCGTGGCCGGCCGCGTCGTAGCGGTAGTCGACCGCATTGCTCTCGACGCGGGTGGCGAAGACCTCCTCGCCGACGACGTGGACGCGCACGTCGACACCCGCGACGTACTCCTGGAACTGCGTCGGCGCGCTCGCCAGGAGTGCGAGCCGCTCCACGTCGCTCTCCGCGAACGAGGTCACGATCGACCGCTCCCCGCTGACCGACTTGTAGATCAGCTGCCCGAACTCCTGGCGGAACGCCAGCACCTCCTCCGGGTCGTTGGTGACGAGCGTCGCCGGTATGTCGAAGTGGTCCCGGATCAGCAGCGCCTGGTAGGGCTTGGAGTTGTTGGTGTCGTTCGCGCTGGTCCTGTTGACCACGCAGGCGGTGGTCGCCTCCAGCCAGGAGTCGACGGCGTGGTGCACCTGGTACACACGTCTGAGTCGCTCCGGGTCATCGGTGACGTGGGGGAGCTCGGCCCACGAGGTGAGCCGGGTGTAGACGCCGGTCACCTCGCCGAGGTCGACCCGCTCCCCGTCCACCTCCACCAACCCGCCGGTCGATCCGGCCTCCCACCAGGTGTGGACCCTGCCGACCGCGAGCTGGCGCTGGTCGACGATCGCGAACCTGGTGCCGAGTCGCTGCAGGGCTCCGACCACGGCAGCCACCGGAGGCTCGCTGGCGATGCCCAGCACGAGGGCGAGGCCGCTCACCGCAAGCCACCTCCGTGGCGCGCCGCGAGCCCGACGAGCGCGTCGAGGAGCGGGTCACCGACCGTGCGCAGGGCGGGGCGCACGTGCACACCGGTCAGCTCGGGAGTGGGCGAGGTTCGCTCGAAGGTGGCGGCGAGCAGGGGGGCGCCGACGTGGGTGGCCAGCGCTGCGAGAGCGTCACGCATCGGTGCGGTGGAGAACCCGCTCGGGTCCAGGCATTGCGGGCCGACACAGGTCAGGACGGCACTCTCGCTCGGTTCACCGGACCCCTCGTCGGGATCGTCGCTCTGCCAGCGTCGGGTCGCCAGGCCGAAGGCGTGCGCGACGTCGCGCCAGGCAGCCACCGGAAGCTGTGGACCCCCCAGCGACGCCGCCCGGGGTGGGTTCAGGACCGGGCAGGTCATCGTCCGCAGCCACGCGGCCAGGGCCGCCCGCCACTCCTCGGTGACGAAGTGGGCATCTGCGGGTGCCTGCTCGCCCGCGGTGGCGGGCACGTCGAGGATCCGGTTGACCACCAGGGCCGTGGAGCTCGGCTCGATGACCCGCCCGTCGGCAAGCCGCACCTTCCCGCGGGCGGTGACTGGGTCGATGCGACACGTGAACGACGAGCCGACCATCAGCTCCTGCGGGAGTACGACGTCCACCTCGCACCCGCGTGCTCGCAAGGAGACGGCGAGCCAGAGGACGTCGACGTCCTCTGGCTCCCCCAGCACGTAGATCACCGCCGGAGCCTCGTACCTCAGCCGTGGTGCCCCGGGAGGTCGTCGCGGCGGTTGGCGAGCGCCTCGCCGAGCGCAGCCATGTCCGGGTTCAGGGCGACGTCAGGCGTGGGCTCGAACCCCAGTGCGGCTCCGGAGAGGTCGGGTCGCAGGTCCTGGCGGATGAAGGGATCTCGGCCGGGGAACTCGCGGATCTCCTTGAACTCCTTGGGGCCGTTCTCCTTGAGGTTCTCCTTGAGGTTCTCTTTGAAGTTCTCTTTGAAGTTCTCCTTGACTTCCTTCGGGCCGTTCTCCTTGAGATCCTCCTTCAGGTTCTCCTTGAGCTCCTTGCGGACCACCTCCTTGGGCAGCCGCTCCTTGAGCTCCTTCGGCATCCGGTCCTTGAACTCCTTGAAACGGATCTTCACGACCGGGCGGCACTCGGGGTCGACGGTGTCGTAGAAGTAGTCCAGGGCCCGGTGGTCGAGCAGGTCGGCCGGACGGATCGCCTGCGGCACCACCGACCAGGGAAGGACACTGAACGGGTTCGTCGTCCCGTTCCACGGCCACATCGTGTCGTTGAGGTTGTGACCGGTCGTCGCGCCGCTGAGGGGCAGGTAGGGCTGGAACCCCGCGGTGCCGGAGTGCTGCTGGATCCACTCCGCCCAGAGTCGGTCCACGTTGGAGTGGATCAGCCAGAACACCGGGTCCCGGGGAGAGATCGACGCGTTGCCGACGAACCCGCCGACCCAGACGTGCGCCGAGCCGTGCGGGCCCTCCACCCCTCGGAAGGTCGTGTAGTCGGGGCTCGACTTGAACGTGGCGATGGTGCCGCCGCCGCCCGGGAACCCGAAGACGTTGAAGCTGCTGCGGATCAGGCCCCAGCTCGCGAACGGACCCGTCGTGACGGCCCCGGTCCCCGCCTGTCCCGGACCGCCCATGAAGTCGTCGCGCCAGATGAGGCTCTCGGTCCCGGCGTCGTTGACGTTCGCCTGCGTCCAGTCCCAGTAGGGCAGGCTGACGGAGGGGTCGATGGCCTGGAGGTCGTCCTCGAACCGGCGGAGGTACTCGCGGTGCCACGGGAAGAAGGCCGGGCCTCCGTGTCCATGGCCCATGGCCCCCTGGTGCTGCTGGACGTACGGGTCGTACCTGCCGTTGGACTTCAGCTGGTTGACCGCGTTGGTGTAGGCCAGCCGCTCCGCGACGGTCAGTCGCGTGAGGTTCTTTCTGCACCCCATGGCTACTGCCCTCCCCCGTGCTCGTGACCGCCGGTGGACTTCCTCGTGGTCTTCTTGGTGGCCTTCTCCGTCGGGACCTGCTTCACGGGCGGGTCCTCGCCGACCGCTCGGCTCTGGGTGTGGTCGACGACCACTCCCTCGTCGTTGACGACGACGCGACCCGGGGCGTCGAACATGTAGCCGTAGTCGGCGAAGTGCCGTGCCAGCTCGTTGATGTCGGGCGAGCCGAAGTACGCCTCGTCACACATCCACATCGGCAGACCGCCGTCCTCGGGATGGTGGTGGTGGCAGTGGAACTCGCGGCCGTCGACGCTCACGACGGCGTTCGGGTGCGCGTCCCGGATCACGATCTGCTTGCCCATGTACATGAACTCGGCGTCGCCCATGCGACCGCCCCCCTATGTCGGTTCGGTGGGCGCGACCGGCGTTGTGTGGCCTTCCTTTACCGACCCTCCTCGTCCTGGCGGCGACCAGCAATGGCTAGCTCGCACTAGTCCTGTGGTCAGTCGCGCCGCGGCGGCGCCGGGAAGCCTCCGGCCTGCGACTCCACGGCCTTGGCCACCTTCAGGCACGTCGCGTCCTCGAAGTGCCGGCCGACGATCATCAGGCCCACCGGCAGCCCCTCGACGAGGCCTGCGGGGACCGACGTGGCCGGGTGCCCGGTGCAGTCGGTCGGGGCGGTGTTGACGATCATCTCCAGGGCGCGGGTGATGCTCGTGGTGAGGTCGTCGTCCTCGGTGACCAAGGGCGTGGCGGTGATCGGCAGCGTCGGCATCACCAGGACGTCGTACGTCGCGAGTGCGTCGTCGTAGGCCTGCCGCAGCACCGGCACGAGGTTCTGCGCCATGGCGTAGTAGCGGCCGTGCGTCGCGGCCAGCGAGTGGCCGCCGCCGAGTGCCACCAGCTTCGTGGTGACCGAGAAGTCGTCGGCGCGCTCGAGCCGCTGGCGACCGTAGTGGGCCATCAGGTCGGGGTCGTACCAGCCGTTGAAGTTGTAGCCGTAGGCGTTGCCGTCGACCATCTGCGCGGTCGCGCCGTCGGTGGCCACCACGTTCCAGATCGCCATGCCGTGCAGGTGCCAGGGGATGCTGACGTCCTCCACGGTGGCGCCCGCCTCCCGCAGCCGCTCCGCCGTCGCACGAACGGCGGCATCGACCTCCGGGTCGGAGAGTCCGTCGTGGCCGAACCCCTCGGTCACGACGCCGATGCGCATGCCGGAGACCCCGCCCTCGCTGTCCGCGTCGAAGTCCGCGGACGACACCCCGACCGGCTGGCGCGGGTCCCGGCCCTCGTCGTAGCCGGCGAGCACGGAGAGCATCCGCGCCGCGTCGCCCACGGTGCGGGTGATCGGGCCGAGGTGATCGATGGTCAGCTCGATCGGGAAAGCGCCGGTGTAGGGCACCAGACCGTAGGTCGGCTTGTGCCCGACGGTCCCGCAGAACGCGCTCGGGATGCGCACCGAGCCGCCCTGGTCGCCGCCGACCGACATGTCCACCTCGCCGCTGGCCACCAGCGCCGCGCAGCCGCTCGACGAGCCGCCGCTGGTGCGGCTCGGGTCCCACGGGTTGCGGACGGGCCCGCTGTCGGAGGTGTGGCTGGCCCCCGAGAAGCACAGGCTCTCGCACACGGCCTTGCCGACGACGGTGGCGCCCGCCCCCAGCAGCCGCGTCACCACCGTCGCGTCGTAGGTCGGGACGAAACCCTCCACGGTGCGGGAGCCGTTCGTCATCGGCACACCGGCCACCGAGATGTTGTCCTTGATCGCCACCCGCACCGCGTCGAGGGGACCACCGGGCGTGCCGGCGATGTCGGTGCGGGCGTACCAGGCACCCAGCGGGTTGTCGGCCTCGTCCGGCGAGGTGCTGTCGCGACCGTCCGGGGCCGGGGGAGCGGTCTCGTCGTACAGCTGCTCGACGAGGTCGTACCCGGCGGCAGACCCCTGCACCAGGCCGAGGTAGGTGTCGAGGTCCTCGTCGCTGAGGGTGATCCGGAACTTCGCGGCGGAGGCCAGCAGGTCGTCACGGCTCGGGGGCGGAAAGGCCATCTCGGCTCCTTGTCGTCGGGTGCTCGGTCGTCGGGTGCTCGCCCGGGTCCGGGCCCGGGCAAATCTGGCACGCTGCGGGGGAGGTGTCCAGGGCGGGGCAGCGCTCGGCGTGAGTGCGCACGCGCCGGCGTCGCCGTCGGCTTCAGGCGGCGCCGGGGCGCTCGCGGGAGGCCAGGAAGCGCTCCGGTCCTTCAGAGGCGCGGGCACCCGAGTCGAGCCAGGCGTGCAGGGCGCTCGGGTGCCGGCGTTCGAGCTCGTCGAGGCAGCCCTGACGCAGCGTCACCGTGGCGAGCAGCTCGGCCGGGGTGCGCTGGTCGCGCAGCCGCCAGAACGTCTGCCGCCACAGGGTGCACAGCCGTTGGTCGTCCAGGTTCTTGAACGCCGGCCCTTGCTGCCGGTGGTCGGCTCCGGGGGCGCTCCCCGGTCCGCGGGACTTTCGTCCCTCGGAGGCGTCGGTCCGACGCCCGGTCGCCGGCCGCCCGCCCGGCGCACCAGTTCGACCAGCGGAGGTGAGGTGAGCACGACCAGCACGAGCACCAGCAGCAGGAGGGGGACTGATGCGGTCGCCAGTGCCAGCAGCGCGAGCACGCCGCCTCCGATGGCGAGCGCCGGGACGAGCACCCGACGCGGCAAGTGTCCCTGCCCGGAGGTGGTGACCGGGTCGAGGGCGAGGACGGCAAGCAGGCCGGCCGCGCACACGGCGATGGTGAGCAGGCAGACGAGCGCAACGGGGAGCGACCACTCGAGCACCGCCAGGCCGACGCCGAACGCTGCGGCGACGCACCCTAGGCGCGCCCATCGGCCCGCGTAGGACATGTTCCCAGCCTAGGCACACGACCTGACTGCAGCCTGAACTCGTCGGCCGCGGACTGGTCAGGCGAGCACGAAGTACCGGAGCCCGACGTAGACCCAGGCGATGGAGATCGTGACGGCCGCGACGAGGATGCCGTACTTCGTGAACCGCCAGAACGAGATCGGGTGGCCGGCCCGCGCGGCGATGCCGATCACGACGACGTTGGCGCTCGCGCCGACGGCGGTCGCGTTGCCACCGAGGTCGGCCCCGAGGGCGAGTGCCCACCAGGCGGCCTTCGCGCCCGCCGAGCCGTCGCCGGCCTGGACCAGGTCCTGGACGAGTGGCGACATGGTGGCGACGTAGGGGATGTTGTCGACGATGCCGGAGAGTGCTCCGGACGCGAACAGGATCAGCGACGAGCCCAGGAAGTACCGCTGGCCGATCGCCTGGGTCGCCGAGTCCGCGAGGGACCCGATGATGCCCGTCTCGACGAGGGCGCCCACCATGATGAAGAGCCCCATGAAGAACACGAGCGTCTCCCACTCGACCTCTGCGAGGTA
The DNA here is from genome assembly GCA_963810435.1 of uncultured Actinomycetota bacterium. Lineage (GTDB taxonomy): Bacteria > Actinomycetota > Actinomycetes > Propionibacteriales > Nocardioidaceae > Nocardioides_B. The sequence goes on along the minus strand of CAWENL010000001.1, from coordinate 2,784,440 downwards.
CTCACTCGGCTCGAGTCCGGAGATGGCGACCAGCACCCCCGCGCCCAGCAGCGCCACCAGCGAGGGCTCGATGTCGACCGCACCGTGTGCGATGAACGCCACGACCACCGCGAGCAGGACGACCAGCGACTTCACCAGCAGTCGCATGTTGGTGATCGCCTCGCGCTCGTCGAGCGCCATGAGGGCCTCGACGGTCTCTGGGTGGTAGGTCAGGGCCGACCGGAACATCACCCGGCACATCACGATGAGGACACCGAGCAGCACCACCACGACGGGGCCCATGTTGAACAGGAAGTCGTTGAAGGTCAGGCCCGAGCGGGAGGCGATGATGATGTTCGGGGGGTCGCCTACCAGCGTGGCGGCTCCGCCGACGTTGGACGCCAGCACCTCAGCGATCAGGAACGGGACGGGTGGTGCCTTGATCTGGTCGCAGACCAGGAGGGTGACGGGCGCGACCAGCAGGACCGTGGTCACGTTGTCCAGCAGCGCCGAGGCGACCGCGGTCAGCACCAGCAGGGTGGCCATGATGACGAAGGGCCGCCCGCGGGCCCTCTTGGCCGCCGAGATCGCGAGGAACTCGAAGATCCCGGTCTGCCTGAGTACGCCGACGATCACCATCATTCCCAGCAGCAGGAAGATGACGTTCCAGTCGACGCCGGTGCGCTCGCTGAAGAACGCCACGTGGGCGTCGGCGACGCCGAGGGCGACCATCGCCGCCGCACCACCCAGCGCGGCGGCGACGCGGTGCACCCGTTCGGTGGCGATCAGAAGGTACGCCGTGGCGAACGCCACGACGACGAGGATCTCGATCACTCTGCCGGCTCCGAGGGGACGGGGAAGAGCACCTCGAAGAGCCGGCTGACGGTGATCGCTCCCAGCACCTTCCCCTCGCTGACGACAGCGACGACCGGGCTGTGCATGCGCACCATCACGGCGGCCACCTCCAGCACGGTTGCGTCCGGGTCCACCACCGGCAGCTCGTCGCGGTCCTGCGGCTCGGGCAGCAGGTCGCGCACGGTCTGCCGGCGCAGCTGGGTGAGCAGCTTCTCGGAGGCGGACTCGCCGTACACCCGCGCCAGCGCCGGATCGTCCTGGACGTAGGACGGGATCATGAAGCGGAGCACCTGCGACCCGGGCAGGATCGTGTGCGGATGCCCCGACCCGTCGCACACGATCAGCCCGGGAAGCCGCTGGTCGCCCATCACCCGGGCCGCGGTCAGGGTGTCGGTCTCCAGGTCTACTACGGGAAAGGGCTCGGCCATCTCGTCGGCTCGCACGCGTCTGCCTCCGCTCGTGGTGGGGACCAGTGTGGCAGCGTTCGACACCCTATGACGTCGGAGGACCTGTGGTCAGCGACGGCCCGGTCGAGGAAGCCTGGCGTGGGCCAGCGCGGCGCGCGCCGCGTTCATCCCCGGTGCACCGTGGACCCCACCGCCGGGATGGGCGGAAGCCGAGCCGAGGTAGAGGTTGCGGACCGGCGTCTCGGCCCGGCCGAGCCCGGGGATCGGGCGGAGCACGAGCTCCTGGTGCAGCTGTGAGGTGCCACCGTTGATGGCGCCCCCGATGAGGTTCGCGTCCCGGCTCTGGAGCTCGTGCGGCCCCAGGATGCGGCGGCTCAGGATGCGGGAGGAGAAGCCGGGCGCCTGTTGCTCGAAACGGGCCTGCATGCGGTCCGCGAAGCGCTCGAGGTCGTCGCGGTCCCAGACGCCGCGGACCCCCCCATCGCCCGCGTCACGTGTCGCCTGCTGGGGCACGTGGGTGTAGGCCCACAACGACTCGGTGCCGCCGGGGGAGCGGGTGGGGTCGGCGGTGGTCATCTGCCCGGAGAGCAGGTACGGCCGCGCCGGTATGGCGTTCGCGGCCACCTGGCCCACCGCCTCGGTCATCTCGTCCACCGAGTCGGCGAGATGGACCGTCCCAGGCAGGTGCTCCGGTGTCGTCCCCCACGGCACCGGCCCGTCGAGCGCCCAGTCCACCTTGACCGTCGACGGGTCCAGCTGGAATCGGGTCATGGCCCGGGTCGTCCGCGCCGGGACGTCGTCGTCACCGAGCAGCCCGCCGTACAGGTGCGGAGCCACGACGTCCGCGACGACCGCGCGGTCCGCGACCACCCGGTCTCCGTCGCGGGTGAGCACCCCGGTCGCACAGCCGGACGCGACCTCAATGCGGGTGACCTCGGTGGAGGCCCGGATCCGACCGCCGAGAGCGGTGATCCGCCGGGCCAGTGCAGTGGTCAGGTTGCCGGCCCCGCCCCGGGGGACGGGGAACCCCACGGTCTGCCCCAGCATCGTCATCAGCAGCCCCATCAGCCCGGAGCCGGGGGCGTCCAGCGGGATGTCGGCATGGCCTGCGTTGCCGGCCAGCAGCAACCGGGGTGCCTCGCCACCGAAACGGGATCGGCCGAGCTGGGTCGCCGGGGACAGCAGGGTGCGCACGAAGTCCAGGCCGCCCACCGACCGCAGCCGGACCAGCGCTGCGAGTCCGTGCCGCACGGGTGGGAAGGGGGAGAGCAGCGCGCCCACGAGGTGGTCGCCGATGCGGTCCCACTCGCCGCACAGCCCCAGCCAGGCATCGCCGTCGCCGGCGTGCTGCGCGTCCAGCAGCCGCGCCGTGACGTGGCGGTCGCGGTGCAGCAGCGCCCAGGACCCGTCCGGCCGGGGGTGCCCGAGCACGGCGGGCGCGTGCACCCAGGCGAGGCCGTGCTCCTCGAGCCGGAATCTCCGCAGCGCCGCCGACGCGGCCGCGAGCGGGTAGAACGCACTGAACGTGTCGTGGACGAACCCCGGGTGGACCTCGCCGTCGCTGCGCACCGCGCCCCCGACGGTGGGCTGCGCCTCGAGGACGAGCACCGACCACCCGTGGTCGAGCAGATGGTTCGCGGCGACCAGGCCGTTGGGGCCTGCGCCGACGACCACCGCGTCGTAGTGCTCGTCGCCCACGCGGTCAGCCCTTCTGACGGTTCTCGGCGATGAACGCCAGCCGCCGGAGCGTCTCGACGTTGCGGAACTTGATCATCGGCGCACGTACGGGGGGCGGGATCAGTGACCCTGGCCCGGACACGAGGTCCTCGTCGATCTCCACCAGCGTGTTCGCGCTCGAGGGTGTCAGGGTGAGGAGCACCTCGGCCTCGCCCATCGGCCAGCCGCGTGCTCGCAGCCGCAGCGAGTGGCCGGGGTCGCACGCGAGCACCTCGGTGTCGTCACTGACCACGAGCGGCCAGACGCCGGCAGAGTGGTGCAGCTTGGTGCCCTGGGCGGGCCAGCCGGCGTCGACGTCGCGCATCCGGGTCGCTCCCACCACCCAGAGCGGGTAGAGCCAGCCGTCGGCCAGGACCTCCCACACGCGGTCCGGCACGGTCTTGATGATCCTGGAGTTCACGCTCATCGGGCCTGGGTACCCGGACCCGGAGGGTCTAACCGGTCGGCGGCTCAGCCCTCGCCGAAGTCCCGGACCGCCCGGCCCTCGATGTCGCGGAGCACCTCGTCGCCGACGGCCGCGCTCACCTGACCGGAGCGGCGCTGCTCGAGCACGACGCCCCGCTCCACGTCCGTGGCGCGCCTGAGCAGCTCGTGCAGCTGTGTCGCGGGGTCCGCGTCCGGGGCGTCCTGGCGGGTTCGGGCGCGTTCCATCGCCTGCTGGGCCGACAGGTAGCCCTCGTACTGCAGGATCGCCGCCTGGCGCACGTCGTCGGGGACGTCGTCGGAGAGTCGCTCGCACAGGTCGTCGAGCGCCTGCTGTGCCGCCGTACGACGCAGCTCGGCGACCTCGCGCGACTCGTCGGCCGCCCTCCCGACACCGAGCCACGCGGTCAACGGCGCCAACGTGAGTCCCTGGACCAGCAGAGTGACGAGCACGCACCCCAGCGCGACCAGGACGATCTCGTCGCGCACCTCGAAGGACGACCCGGCCGAGAAGTCGACCGGCAGCGCCAGCACCGCGGCCACTGTGACCACGCCGCGCATGCCGGCCCACGCGACGACCGCGGACTCACGCCAGCCCGAGGGCAGCGGCATGTCACGGGAACGTGCCCGTCTGTTGGTCAGGGCACCACCCACGCCGATGTACAACGCCCGGTAGAGCACCAGGGTGGCCAGCACCCAGGCACCGACGGCCACCGTGCCCGCGGGGACGGCGGTGCGAGCAATCACCTTGACGAGCTCGTAGCCGAGCAGCGCGAACACCAGGCTGGTGACCAGGAAGTCGGCATAGGCCCACACGGCTCGACCGAGCAGCCAGCCCTGTGAGGTCGTCGCCTCGTGCCCGTAGCTGCGCAGGTAGAGGCCAACGGTGAGCACCGCCAGCACCCCCGATCCGTCGATGTGCTCCGCGCCGACGTAGGCCAGGTACGGCACCAGGACGGTCACGGTGGTCTCGGCGTACCCGTCGTGGATGCGCGCGAGCAGCCACCGCGAGAGCACGCCGGCGACCAGGCCCCCCAGCACGCCGACGACCACGCCCAGCCCGAGCTGTAGACCGCTGTCCGCCAGGCTGAAGTCACCGGAGACGGCGGCGACCAGGGCGACCTTGTACATCACCAGCGCCGTCGCGTCGTTGAACATCCCCTCGCCCTCCAGGATGGTCACCAGCCGGTGCGGGAGGCGGAGCCGACGGGCGACGGCAGTCGCGGCCACCGGGTCGGGTGGGGAGACGACCGCGCCGAGCACCCAGGCGATGCTCCAGGAGAGGCCGGCGCCGTGGGCCACAACCGCCACGAGTGCGGCGGTGCTCACGGTGAGCCCGACGGCCAGCAGCAGGACCGCCCCCGCATGCTCCCGGAACTCGGTGACCGTGGTGCGCTGGGTCGCCGCGAACAGCAGCGGTGGGAGCACCAACGGCAGGATCAGCTCGGGGTCGACCTGCAGCTCGGGCGAGAAGGGCATCAGCCCCAGCAGCAGGCCACCGAGGGTGAGGAGGATCGGCTGGGGGACCCTCCATCGTGCCGCGGCCGGTGTCAGCACGATGACGCCGGCGACCAGCACCGTCAGCACGCCGAACTCGTTCATCGCCACCACCCTAGGCGCTCAGGCGTGCCCCGAACCGCCCTGGCGGTGCTGCCTGGGTTCGCGTCAGGCGAAGAGCGTGCGGTCACGGACACGGTGCGGGTCGGTCCAGTGCGTGGACCACCACGGCAGCTCCGCCGTGGAGCTCGGCGGCTTGCGGAGCAGCAGCCGTTCTCTCGCCGTGGCGGCGTCCTGCTGCTTGAGCCGGAACTCGTAGTGGTCGAAGATCCGCACGGCCTCCACCATGAAGGCAGTGGCCACCCGGGGGTCCCGGATCAGCAGCAGGTTCTCCCCGTTGTTCCGGTCGGCGGGCACCGAGAAGTTGTAGGAGCCGAGGTAGACGCGCGCCGAGGGGGTGTCGAAGTCGATGACCACGAACTTGTGGTGCATGCAGATCCCCGCCCGGCCGCTTGGCTCTGACTTGAACGGCTCCGGGACGTGCTCGGCGAGCGCTGTCGGGCTGACCGGCGCCACGTTGCCGCTCGGGCTCTGCACCGTGATGCCGCCGACCGGTGCGTCCGCGATGCCGTAGACGAAGATCTCCTCCCGCTGCGTGATCGCGGCGACCGCGTCGCGCAGCGCGCCGCGGGTCTGCGCGAGGAAGGCGAGCGAGTAGAACACCGAGGAGGTCGTGTTCTCGACGATGTCATCGGCGATGCGCTGCAGCATGGCGTTGCCCGACGAGTGCGGGGAGAAGGTGACCTGGGTCCGGACGTCCGGGAGGTCCACCGTGTCGAACGACGCGCTGGGGGAGCCGCCGAAGTCCGAGGCCTTGCTGTGCTTCCAGAACGTGTCGAAAGCGCTCACGAAGGGCCGGATGGCCTTCTTGCCCTCGACGGTGACCGCGTTGTTGTTCTGCACGTAGAAGGCGCGCCAGCTGAAGTTCGTGGACCCGCACAGCGCCTTGTTCACGGTGTCGGACTCGACCACGATCATCTTGTTGTGCTGCAAGCCCGCCATGTGCTGGCGCTTGACGTGGCTGGGGCCGGCGGAGGCGCGGAGGCGGCTCGCGGCGCGGGTCTCCGGTGAGCGCCGATCTCCGTGCTCGGCGGAGTTGTCGATGATGATGCGCAGGCGGCGTCCCAGCCGCTCGAGACGTTCCAGCACCTCGGGCAGGTTGAGGTCGTAGGCGATGACACGCACCCTGCTGCTCTCGTCCGCGATCGCCTCGTCGAGCAGGCCGAGGATGGTCCGGCGCGCCTCGAAGCCCATCCAGGCGTACGCCGCCTCTGCTGCCGGGTTGGTGGGGGCGTAGTCGAGGCTCTCTGCGGCCCGCGCGGGAAGCAACGTCGAGAGGTCCCCGTCCTCGGAGAAGGTGTCGACGAAGCCCTGTGAGGAAACGAACCCACGGGTGAAGGCCACGTTGACCGCGCCGGGGACGGTTTCGGCGGCGAGCACGACCCCTGCGCGTTGCTCCGGTCCGTAGCGCAGCTCGCCGGCGGTGCTCATGAACACAGGTGTGACGACGTAGGTGAAGGTGCCCGGTCGCTCGGCGTGGAACGGGAAGTGGATCCACCGGAACTTCTGGATCGGCGAGACCAGCGACGACCGCGCGTCGGCGCCCGCATCGCCCGGCTCGAAGGTCAACCGGTTCCGGACCGACAGCAGCTTCGTGCTTCCCGGTTCCTGGTACTGGATGGCGAAGCCGACGAAGTCGCGAGGCGGCGGCCGGCCCTTCCAGTTCATGGCGAGCATCACCATGCCCTCGCCCCGATGCAGCCGAAGGGTGAACGGCGGAACTCCGTCGGTGCCTCGGCCCGTCACGGCGACGGCTTCGAGGGGTCCGGGTCCTGAGTCGACTCCATCCTCACGATCAGGTGGATGCCCATCATCTCCAGGACGCGCGTGATGGAGGGGTTCGCGTTGCGGACCACGAGCTCCCGGTCCCGGGAGGCGAGGAGCCGGCGGGCCCGGATGATCTCGCCGATGCCGGCGGAGTCCAGGAACACGAGGTCCTGCATGTTGACGACCACCCGTCGCGGCAGCCGAGCCAGGGCGCTGACGAGGACACGGCGGAAGTCTTCGACGGTGGAATGGTCCATTTCGCCGTCGAGCAAGATCTCCACGTCGTCCCCGTCGAACACCGATACGACTTGCAGACCCACGCGGGAAGTCTAGGTGCGCATCGTTCCCCCCGCGAGGTGGTCCACGTGATCAGTCGGATCAGCTAGTCGACCGGATCACGGGGAGTGGGTCTTCTCCTCCGGCTCCTGGCTTCGGCCGCGACTGACGCGCAGCCGCCGCCCGCGCTCCACGTCTTCGCGCTGCTTGGCTTCGGTCTTCTTGATGTTCTTGGTGTCCCGGGGCGGCAGCTGCACCGTCTCCTCGGCCTTGATGCCGGCCTGGAGCTGACGTCCCCGCTCGAGCTCGGCGTCCAGCTCGGCCCCGAAGAGGAGTGCCAGGTTCGTGAGCCACAGCCAGAGCAGGAAGACCACGACGCCCGCGAGCGAGCCGTAGGTCTTGTTGTAGCTGGAGAAGTTCGCGACGTAGAAGGCGAAGGCTGCCGAGCCCAGCACCCAGACCACGATGGCGAGAGTGGCGCCGACGCTGATCCATCGGAACCTCGGCTGCTTGACGTTGGGAGTCGCGTAGTAGAGCAGCGCCACGATGAAGACGACGACCGCGAGAATCACCGGCCACTTGGCGATGTTCCACACCAGCACCGCGGTCGAGCCCAGCCCGATCGCGTTGCCGACCGCCGCAGCAGCAGGCCCGCTGACGACGAGCGCGAGGGCGACCAGGGCTGCCAGCACCACGGTGACCAGCGTGACCAGCAGCATGACCGGGCGCAGCTTCCAGATCGGCCGTCCCTCGCCGATCTCGTACATCCGGTTCAGGGCTCGGCCGAACGACCCGACGTAACCGGAGGCCGACCACAGCGCCGAGGCCAGCCCGATCACCAGCGCTATGCCGGCACCTTGAGCGCTGGCGAGCTGGGTGATCGTCTTGTCCAGCGTCGGGGAGGAGACGCCGGCGTCGGAGAGGATCTGCACGAGCGTGCTGGCCGTCTTGGGGCCCTGGCCCACCAGTCCCACCAGCGACAGCACGGCGATGAGGGCCGGGAAGAGCGCGAGGACGGCGTAGTACGTCAGGGCCGCCGCGAGATCGGTGCACTGGTCCTTCGAGAACTCGCGCGCGGTCTTGCGCGCGACGTAGAACCACGACGGCTTGGTGATGTCCCCCAGGGAGTCCGGCTTGGCATCGCTTTCCGCAGCTGGGGCGTGCTCGCGCCCGCTCATGAGCGCTTCCGCCAGAACACCAGGGCGGTGACCAGTACGACGCCCGCGGTCGCGGTGCCGACACCGACCAGCACCGGAACGGTCCGCCGACCCCGGTCGTCGGTGGCGGCCGACCGTGCCTGCGCGACCAGCTGGGAGGCGCGAGCGCGCTCTTTGGCGAGCCGGGTGACCGTCTCCTGCTTCGTGGTCTCGATCCGGGCCTTGGTGCGGGCCTTGACGTCCAGCTTCGCCGCGAGCGCGTCGACCGTCTCGGCCAGCTCCTCCCGGGTCTGCTCGATCGCGACCTGCAGCTCCTCGAGGTCGGGCTGGTGGCCGGTGGACTGCGTGTCCTCGTGCGTGCTCATGCGTGCGTGCCTTCCTTGAGCGTCTCCAGGTCGCGCTTGACCCCGTCGATGGCCTCCTGCGGAGCCGGCGGCGTGGCCTCGCCGACCTGCTTCTTGCCCATCAGCGCCGCGACGCCGGCGATCGCGAACAGCGCGACGGTGACGACGAGGGCTGCCACCCACGGCGGCACCACCAGCGCCAGCGCCAGGATGACGGTGGCGAGCAGGGCGCCGACGCCGTAGAGCGCGACCAGCCCGGCCCCGCCGAACAGTCCGGCGCCGATGCCTGCGTGCTTGGCCTTCAGCGTCATCTCGGCCTGTGCCAGCCGCAGCTCGCTGCGCACCAGCTCGCTGGTCTGCTCGGTGAACTGTGCCAGCAGCTGGCCCGTGGACGCTCCCGGGGCGGGAGCGCCGTGCTCAGGCATGGCTGCTCCCACCGGAGGAGTCGACCGGCTCGGGTGCCGGGGGCATCTCCGGCGACGGCGTCACGACGGCGTCCTCGTCCGAGCCCCTGCTGGTCGACTCGCCCGGTGTCCTGCTCGTCACCTGGTCGGCCGCGCTCGACGCCGCGTCGCGGGCCATCTCCTGCGCCTGCTCGGCCTTCGCCTGCACGCGCGGGTCCTTGCGCACCCGCTCGACCTGCGCCTTGATCTGTTCGTAGCGCTCGCGCCCGTCACGGGTGCCGAGCACGTAACCGGCTCCCAGGCCGACGAGCAGTGCTGCCTTGCCCCTCATCTTGTTTCCTTCTTTCGTCCGATTCCCGTGCGCCGACGTGGGTACGACGCGCTGAGCGACTTCTCTACCCCACGACTTACGTTGTAAGCCTGCTCAGCCACAGAAGTTCTCGGCACGGGAACAGGGCCCTGCCATGACGCCGGAGGAGGTCCGAGATGTCCGAGGGGCGTGGTGACCCGGTCGAGGGCGGGGTCCACGGGGTGGTCGACGGCGCGGTCGACGGCGTGGTCGACGGCGTGGTCGACGGGGACGCCGAGAGGGTCGCGGGCAGGGCACTGCCGTCGGCGCACCAGCCGCTGGGGCGGGAGCGGATCGTGTCGGCAGCGGTCGACTTCATCGACGAGTTCGGACTGGCGAGCCTCTCGATGCGCCGGCTGGGGGCCGGACTCGGCGTGGAGGCGATGTCGTTGTACCGCTACGTCCCCGGGCGCGAGAACCTGCTCGATGCCGTCGTGGAGGCGATCATGGCCGAGATGCGCGCCGACGCCGAGGTCCTCCCGCGGCCGCGGGACGGCTGGCAGGACTTCCTCCAGCGGCTCGCGCACGGCGTACGACGGGTGGCACTGGGCCACCCCCGGTCGTTCCCCCTCGTCGCGTCTCGGCCCGTGGAGGCGCCGTGGCTGCGTCCTCCGCTGCGGAGCCTGACCTGGGTCGAGGCGTTCCTGGACGGACTGCTCGCCGAGGGGTTCAGCGACGAGGCGGCGGTGGCGGCCTACCGTGCGTTCACCAGCTTCCTGCTCGGCCACCTGTTGCTCGAGGTGGCTGCACTCGGCGCCGACGTGGGACCGCTCGACGTGCTCGACGACGGCGAGCAGCGCAACGAGAGGCCTCCGGCGCACCCCACGGTCTTTCGGCTCGGGAGGGCGCTTGCGGAGGACCACTCGGCGGTCGAGTTCGAGGAGGCCCTCGAGGAGCTGCTCAACCGGATCGCGCTGATCCGGTCGGAGTCGTGACCTCGTCACAGTCACAGTCACGGTCACGGTCACGGTCTCGGGCATGGCGCAGCGGCGTCGGGGAACGGGAGGCCATGCCTGCCCAGATCGACCTGACCGTGGCCGTGACCGGCCCCACCGGCACCTTCGGCTTCGGCTTCGTCCCGTTCCTGGAGGCCGACGGCCGGGTGGCGCGAGTCGTGGGCCTCGCGCGGCGGGCGTTCGACCCGGCCGAGCACGGCTGGACGAAGATGGTCTACCGCCAAGGCGACGTCCGCCGTCCGGAGACCCTCGAAGAGGCCTTCGCCGACGTGGACGTCGTGGTGCACCTGGCCTTCCAGATCGTCGCGGGATCTCCGGAGACGACGAGAAGCATCAACGTCGAGGGGACCCGCAACGTGCTCCGCGCCGCCGCGGCGGCCGGGGTGAAGCGGCTGGTCTACGCCTCGTCGATCGCGGCCTACGGCTTCCACCGCGACAACCCCGTCGGCATGACCGAGGACTGGCCCGTCCGTCCCGCACGGCGGCTGTTCTACGCACGCGAGAAGGCAGAGGTCGAGGCACTGCTCCACGACGAGGCAGCCGAGCATCCTGCGCTGGACGTCTACCTGCTGCGCCCGCCGGTGGTGATGGGTCCCCACTCGGTCGGAGCCAAGGCGGACCTCTCCCGGGGACTGGGGCGGCTGGCCACCCGGGCGGGTGAGGCGGTACGACGACTGCCGGTGCCGGTCCCCGTCGTCGTACCGGACCTGCCGCTGCAGCTCGTGCACGAGGAGGACGTCGGCCGGGCACTGCTGCAGTGCGTGGTGGCCGCCGGGCCCCCAGGCGCGTACAACATCGCCGCGGACGACGTGCTGACGCTGGCCGACGTCGCCCGAGCGGCGGGGCTCCTGCCCGTGGTCGTCCCCGGCCGTCCGGTGCGCGAGCTGGCGCGACTCGTCTCACGGCTCCCCTGGCTTCCCTCACTCGCCCAGTGGGTGGAGGCCGGCGCGCAGCCCGCGGTGATGGACACCTCCCGGGCCAAGCTCCTCCTGGACTGGACGCCCCGGCACACCGCGAAGGAGACCTTGCGCACCACCCTCGGCTGAGTCGGGAGATCGTGCCGGCCGGATTGCGCAGCTGTGGAATGCCACGCGGCGGGTTGGGTACGCAGCGACTCGCAGCTGCCCACCACCCGACCCAGTCGCCCCCACGAGGAGTCCCGTTGTCCACCGACGCGATCGTCATGCTCAAGAACGACCACAAGGAGATCCTCAAGACGTTCACGGACTTCCAGAAGGCCGGTGCCAACGCGCACGTGGCCAAGGGCCGGCTCGTCGACCGGATGATCGAGCTGCTGACCGTGCACACGTACCTCGAGAACGAGGTGATGTACCCGCGGGTGCGCGAGCTGCTGCCCGAGGTGGAGGACGACGTGCTCGAGTCCTACGAGGAGCACCACGTCGCCGACGTCCTCGTCGTCGAGCTGTCGGCGATGAAGCCGCAGGACGAGCGCTTCACGGCCAAGACGACCGTCTTGATCGAGAACGTCCGGCACCACATCGAGGAGGAGGAGCAGGAGTGGTTCCCGAAGGTCCGTGAGGGCCTGGGACGCAAGGTCCTCCAGGAGATCGGCGCGGACATGATGGCGCGCCGGAAGAAGGCGCCTACCCGACCGTCGCAGCCGAGCGCGCTGAAGAAGACCATCGACGCGGTGGTCTCGTGAAAGCGGTCACCTGGCAGGGACGTCGCGACGTACGTGTCGAGGACGTCCCTGACCCCCGCATCGAGAAGCCGAACGACGCGATCATCAAGGTCACCTCGAGCGGACTGTGCGGCTCGGACCTGCACCTGTACGAGACGCTCGGACCGTTCATGGGCAAGGGGGACGTCCTGGGTCACGAGCCGATGGGCGTGGTCGAGGAGGTCGGGCCGGAGGCAGGTGACCTGAAGGTCGGCGACCGAGTCGTCGTGCCCTTCCAGATCTGCTGCGGTCACTGCTGGATGTGTGAGCAGGGGCTGCACACCCAGTGCGAGACCACCCAGGTGCGGGACCAGGGGACGGGTGCAGCCCTGTTCGGCTTCAGCAAGCTCTACGGCGAGGTCCCCGGCGCCCAGGCGGAGTTCCTGCGCGTACCCGAGGCGCAGTTCATGCCGATCAAGGTTCCCGACGGCCCGAAGGACGAGCGCTTCCTGTTCCTGTCCGACGTGCTCCCCACGGCGTGGCAGTCGGTCGCCTACGCGGACGTGCCCGAGGGCGGCACCCTCCTGGTGCTCGGGCTGGGTCCGATCGGTGACATGGCGACCAGGATCGGCGTCCATCTTGGCTACCGCGTGATCGCGGTGGACCGCGTGGCCGAACGCCTGGCACGGGGGACGGCGGCCGGGGCGGAGGTCCTCGACCTGCGAGAGGTCGACGACATCGGCGAGGAGGTTCGCTCGCGCACCGCCGGCCGAGGCGCGGACGCCGTCATCGACGCAGTGGGCATGGAGGCACACGGTTCGCCGGTCGCCGAGATCGGCCAGCGAGTCTTCAACGCCCTGCCGAAGCGGTTGACGGCGCCCTTGATGAGCAAGGTCGGACTCGACAGGATGTCGGCGATCTACACCGCGATCGACGCGGTGCGACGCGGTGGCACGATCTCCCTGATCGGCGTCTACGGCGGCCAGACCGACCCGATGCCGCTGTTGACGCTGTTCGACAAGCAGATCCAGCTGCGCATGGGGCAGGCCAACGTCAAGCGCTGGGCTTCGGACATCATGCCGCTGCTCGTCGACGACGCGGACCCGTTGGGGACCGACACGTTCGCCTCCCACCGGATGCCGCTCGCCGAGGCGCCGGCGGCGTACGACCAGTTCCAGAAGAAGCAGGACGGCGTGGTGAAGGTCGTCTTCGACCCCCAAGGGGTCGGCGCGGTCTGAGGCGGGGCAGCCGGCCCTGCTCCCAGGTCAGCCCGGGGTCAGCCGGGGTCGGCTGCGTCGCCCTCGTCCGGACGTGCGTAGGGCCGTTCGATCGCGAACAGCTGGTCGAGGCCGGTGATGTTGAGCAGCTTGAGCATCTCGGGATGCGCGACCCGCAGCACGAGGGCACGGTCCTCGGCCTTCATGCGCTTGTGCGCGCTGACCAGCACCCCCAGACCGGCGGAGTCGATGTAGGTGACCTCCTGCAGGTCGACGACCACCGTGTCGTGGTCGCCCTGGGAGCCCTTGAGCAGCTCCTCGGACAGCGTGTCGAGCGTGGCCACGTCGATCTCGCCACGACCCGTGAGGGTGAGGGTGCGCCCCTCTTCGGTGCTCTCGATGACCAGATGCATGCGCGGGGACTCTTCCTGTCGGACCTGGGCCGCTCGGCCTCGGTGCCACCCTACGACCAACCTCGCTCGGACCCGCGAACAGGGCGGTCTCCCCCCGACGCAGTCGCGTGCGTCGATCAGGTTTGCCCTCGTGCGACGTGGGCACGTCTGCGTGTGAGCCATCCCACGGCGCCACACCCAAGGTCGCCGGCTAGGCCGAAGAGGGAGCGATGAGTACCACATCGAAGATCGCCATGGCTGTCACGAGCGGGTACCTGCTCGGGCGGACCAAGAAGCTGAAGCTCGCCATCACGGTCGGCAGCATGCTCGCCGGTCAGCGCATCGCGACGAACCCTCAGGCGTTGCTGAAACAGGCGAGCCAGCTGATCGAGAAGAACCCTGAGCTCGCGAAGCTGCAGGAGCAGATCACCGGCAAGCTCGTCGACTCCGCCAAGTCGGCGGCCATCTCGGCCGCCACCTCACGGCTGGAGTCCTTCAACGAGTCGCTGCGTGAGCGCGCCGAGTCCGTCGAGGGCGAGGTCGTCGACGAGGACGAGGACGAAGACGAGGACGGCTACGAGTCCGAGTCCGAGGACGAGTACGAAGAGGAGGGCGAGGAGTCCGAGGAGGAGCCTGAGGACGAGGAGTCCGAGGAGGAGCCCGAGGACGAGTACGAGGAGGAGGGCGAGGAGGAGCCTGCGGACGAGGAGTCCGAGGACGAGCCGGAGGACCAGGACGAGGAGTCCGAGGAGGAGCCCGAGGACGAGTACGAGGAGGAGGGCGAGGAGTCCGAGGAGTCCGAGGAGTCCGAGGAGGAGCCTGAGGACGAGTACGAGGAGGAGTCCGAGGAGTCCGAGGAGGAGCCTGCGGACGAAGAGTCCGAGGAGTCCGAGGAGGAGCCTGAGGACGAGTACGAGGAGGAGGGCGAGGAGTCCGAGGAGACCGAGGAGTCTGAGGAGTCCGAGGACGAGCCGGAGGACCAGGGCGAGGAGTCCGAGGAGGAGCCTGAAGACGAGGAGTCCGAGGACGAGCCGGAGGACCAGGCCGAGGAGTCCGAGGACGAGCCGGAGGACCAGGCCGAGGAGGAGCCGCGCCGTCGACGTCGCCGTCGTAGCGGTGTGTCGCGAAGGTCGCCGTCCGGCCCGAGCTCGGCCGACAGCCGCCGCCCGGCCAGAAAGGCTGCCAAGAAGGCAGGCAAGAAGTCGCCCGCGAAGAAGTCCGCTGCGGAACAGGCCCCGGCGAAGAAGTCGGCGGCGAAGAAGACTGCCAAGCAGGCGCCGGCCAAGAAGTCGGCGGCGAAGAAGACTGCCAAGCAGGCGCCGGCCAAGAAGACCGCCGCCGAAGAAGACGGCCGCCAAGCAGGCGCCGGCCAAGAAGTCGGCGGCGAAGAAGACTGCCAAGCAGGCGCCGGCCAAGAAGACCGCCGCCAAGAAGTCGGCGGCGAAGAAGAGCAGCGCGAAGAAGAGCGCGCCCGCCAAGAAGTCGACATCCACCCGCTCCCCGGCGAAGAAGTCGGCGAAGCGTTCGAGCTCGCAGCGTTCGCGCTCGGGCAACAGGTCAGGGAGGTGAGCGCGGATGGCTAGCGACAGCTCGGATCCGATGTCCAAGCTCAAGGACGTCTCACAGGACGTCATGAAGTCGTTGGGAGAGAAGGCACTCAGCACCGTCAGCGACCGGGTGTCGGGTCTGACCGACAAGTTCGAGGACATCTCGAACGGCGGTCCGATCGGCAAGGCGGTGAGCGAGGGAGGCGAGGCCGCAGCCAAGGGCGACAACCCTGTGGGCGGCGCGCTCAAGGGCGCCATGTCCAGTGTCAAGGACAAGCTCACCGGTGGAGGTGGCGGCGGCTCGGGTGGCAGCAAACCCACCAAGGCCATCAACATCATCGAGCACATCGACGTCGGGGTTCCGCTGCGGGTTGCCTACAACCAGTGGACGCAGTACGACGACTGGTCGGAGATGATGAAGAAGGTCGAGCGCGCCGAGCAGGAGAAGGAAGAGCCCAAGGTCTCCTTCAAGGGTCAGATCTTCCTCTCCCACCGGGAGTGGGAGGCGACGATCACCCAGCAGATCCCCGACGAGCGGATTGTCTGGAAGTCCAAGGGCGAGAAGGGGCACGTGGACGGCGCGGTCACGTTCCACGAGCTCGGCCCGAACTTCACCCGGATCCTGATCGTGCTCGAGTACTACCCGCAGGGTCTGTTCGAGTGGACCGGGAACCGGTGGCGGGCGCAGGGCCGACGTGCCCGTCTGGAGTTCAAGAACTTCCGTCGTCACGTCATGACCCGCACCATCCTCGACCCGGACTCCGTCGAGGGCTGGCGGGGCACCGTCGAGGACGGCGAGATCGTGCAGACGCACGAGGAGGCGCTCGAGGAGGAGAGCCAGTCCGAGGAGAACGAGTCCGAGGACGGCGAGGACTACGACGAGGGCGACGAGGCCGAGTCGGAGGACTACGACGAGGGAGACGACGCCGAGTCGGAGGACGACGAGGCCGAGGACGAGTACGGTGACGAGTCCGAGGGTGAGCCTGACGAGGACGAGTCGGAGGACGAGCCCGAGGACGAGGACACAGAGGACGAGCCTGCCGAGGAGGAGGAGAAGCCCGCGCCCCGGCGGCGACGACGCGCAAGCTGAGACCGAACCGTTCATCGTTGAGCGAAAGGAATCCCTCCAGTGACCGTTCAGACCCAACGCCGCGGTGGTGGCGGCTACCTCGACCGGCCCGCCCCCAGCGGCCTCGCCGACGTCATCGAGATCATCCTCGACAAGGGCATCGTCATCGACGCCTACGTCCGGGTCTCCCTGGTGGGCATCGAGCTGCTGACCATCGACGCGCGCATCGTGATCGCGAGCGTGGACACCTACCTCCGATTCGCCGAGGCGACCAACCGGCTCGACCTGTATGAGAAGGGCGGCAAGGACCTCTCCGAGTTCGTCGGTGACATGGCCGAGGGCGGCGCGTCGAAGAAGACCAGCGGTGCCGTCAAGGGCGTGAAGAAGGCGCTCAAGGGCGGTGACGACAGCGAGCGGCGACCGGCCAAGAAGTCGTCGTCGCGTCGTCGCCAGTCCGAGGACGCGTGACGCGGAGGTCGGCGCTTCAGGAGGAACCGGTGGCCGAGCAGCTCGACGAGCTCGGCTGCTACGTCTACGCCGTCGTCGCGGCCGATGCCGTGCTGCCGGAGAACCTCGAGGGTCTTGACGGTGCGCCGCTGCGCACCGTGGTGAGCGGCGCAGTGGCCGCAGTGGTCGCAGACGTTGCCGTCGAGCGCGGACCCGGTCGGCGCGGCGACCTGATGGCCCACAGCCAGGTGGTCGACGGACTCGCCGCCGACCAGGTCGTGGTGCCCGTGCAGTTCGGGTCCCTGATGCCTGACGAGCGCAGCGTCGTCGAGGACTTCCTGCGGCTCCACGAGGACCGCTTCGCGGCGTACCTCACGGAGCTGGAAGGTCGCAGCCAGTTCACCCTGCGGGCCACGTACCACGAGGGTGCCGCGCTCGCCGAGGTCGTGCGCGCCGACCCGGAGATCGCCGAGCTCCGAGCCCGCACCCGGGACCTGCCGGAGTCGGAGGGGTACGCCCTGCGCGTGCGTCTCGGCGAGCTGGTGTCCCGGGCGATGGAGCGCAAGCGCGAGGACGACTCCGCGGTGCTGCTCGACGCCGTCACCCCCTACGTCGCGGCTGTGGCGCCGCGCGCGGGCGGAGGTATCGACCACGTGGTCGATGTGGCCACGCTTGTCGACGACACGCGCCGCGAGGAGTTCGAGCAGCAGATGGAGTGGCTCGCAGAGGCCGTCCACGAGAGAATGCGGCTGCGCCTGATGGGTCCGATGGCGCCGTACGACTTCGTGGAGGGTGGCTGATGGGACTGATCACCGGGATCCTCGGTCTGCCGTTGGCGCCGTTGCGCGGCACCGTGGCCGTGGCCGACCAGGTCCTCAAGCAGGCGGAGCAGGAGTACTACGACCCCGTGCGCATCCGGCAGCAGCTCGAGGAGGTCGACCGGCAGCGGGAGGCCGGGACCCTCGGCGACGAGGAAGCGACCGCGTGGGAGGACGAGCTCATCGAACGACTGATGGTGAGCCGGTCCCGACCGAGGGAGGAGTGAGCATGGCCGAGAAGAGCAGTGCCTCGAGGTCAGGCGCGAAGAAGAGCGGCACCGACAAGTCCACCGGAGAACAGAGCTCGGGCCGCCGCGGCTCCGCGCCGCGGACGTCGGCACCCAAGCGGGCATCCGGTCCGCAGGTCGCGGCGGGGGCGGCGCGTCAGCTCCTGGAGCTGACCGGTCGGGAGGCCGAGGGGGTCACCGGCCTGCAGCGCTCGGACGACGGCTGGACCGTCCAGGTCGAGGTCGTCGAGGTGCGCCGGATCCCCGACACCACCGACGTGCTCGCGCTCTACGAGGTCGAGGTCGACACCGACGGCGACCTCCAGAGCTACCGGCGACTGCGCCGCTACGTGCGCGGCACACCCGGGGAGGACTGAGCGATGACCGAGTCGTCCAGCTCGGTGCCCACCTCCCGCCCGTACAGCGCACCGGCCGGCCTCAGTGCGCCCCCGCAGCCGGCCAACCTCGCGGACATCCTCGAGCGGGTGCTCGACAAGGGCATCATCATCGCCGGCGACATCCGGGTGAACCTGCTCGACATAGAGCTGCTCACGATCAAGATCCGGCTGCTGATCGCCTCCGTCGACAAGGCCCAGGAGATGGGCATCGACTGGTGGCGCAACGACCCGATGCTGTCCAGCAAGGAGGAGGGCCTGACCGAGGAGAACCGCCGCCTTCAGGCTCGGATCGAGGAGCTGGAGGCCGGCTCGTCGTCCTCCGCCACGTCACGCTCGTCGAGCCGCTCCCGCTCCGATGGGTGAGAGCGGTCGCTACCTCTACGCCGTCACCCGTGGTCTCGACGGTGACGCGTTGCGCGGAGTCCCGGGGCTGCGTGAGGCGACGCTCCAGGTCGTCGAGAAGCACGGGCTGTGCGCCGTGGTCAGCGATGTCGACCTCGACGAGTTCGGGGAGCAGGGATTGCGTGAGCACCTCGAGGACCTCCGCTGGCTCGAGCAGGTCGCGCGTCGGCACGACGACGTCGTGCACGCGGTGGCCGGACGCGGCCCCACGGCCCCGTTGCGGCTGGCGACCATCTGCCTTGACGACGACGGGGTGCGCTCCCGGCTGACGGAGTGGCACGACGCGCTCGCGCAGGCGCTGGACCGCGTCGAGGGGCGCAGCGAGTGGAGTGTGAAGGTCTACGTCACCGCGTCGACCGAGCCCGGGGCGGGGGACACCGAGCCGGGGTCGGGCGCCGACTACCTGCGACGCAAGCGGGCCCAGTCCGTCCGGCGGCGCGAGGCAGAGGAGCACGGCACTGCCACCGCCACCGAGCTGCACGCCGCGCTCGCCGGCAGCGCGGTGGCGTCACGGCTGCTCCCTCCCCAGGACCCGCGGCTGACCGGGCACGAGGGCACGATGACGCTGAACGGGGCGTACCTGGTCGCCGACGTCGACGCCGACGAGTTCGTGGCCGAGACCGGTCGGCTCGCGGCCGCTCACGCGGACGTCCGTCTGGAGGTCCAGGGGCCCTGGCCGCCGTACTCCTTCGCGACGCTGGACCAGCCGTGACCTCGGACTCGGTCGAGCACCGTCCGCAGCCGCAGATCTCGCTGGTCGACCTGCTCGACCGGCTGCTCGGCACGGGCGTCGTGCTGGCCGGCGACGTGGTGATCTCCCTGGCCGGGGTGGATCTGGTGCAGGTCAAGCTGCATGCGCTCATCACGTCCGTGCGTGCGGAGATGGCCGACCCACGCCAGCCCCTGCGAGGCGGGACCGGTGGCTGAGCAGCGACGCGTCTTCCCGCAGCGGCTCGAGGCCGACGCGGAGTCGGTGGAGCGCGACCTCTTCAAGCTGGTGCTGACCGTCATCGAGCTGGTGCGTCAGCTCATGGAGGCGCAGGCGTTGCGACGGGTCGACGAGGGCGACCTCACCGACGAGCAGGTCGAAGGGCTGGGTCAGGGTCTGATGCATCTCGAGGAGGCGATGGAGGAGCTGAAGGGGAGGTACGGGCTGACCACCGCCGACCTCAACATCGACCTCGGTCCGCTCGGCCCGTTGCTGTCGGACTGACCAGGCGTAGCCTGGGCCGCATGTCGGGAGTGCGACTGACCGACGGTGGGTTGGAGACGTCCCTGGTCTTCCTCCAGGGGATCGACCTGCCGCTCTTCGCGGCGTTCCCACTGGTGCAGCGGGCGGACGGCCGCGCGGCGCTTCGTGCCTACTGGGAGCCCTATCTCGCGCTCGCCCGCGAGAAGGCCGTCCCCTTCGTGGTCGACACCGCGACCTGGCGGGCGAACCCGGACTGGGCCGCCCAGCTCGGCTACGACGAGGCGGCGCTGCGTGAGGTGAACCGGAGCGCCGCCCAGCTGGCCCACGAGCTGGCCGGCGACCCCGACGTCGACGCGACCGTCAACGGCGTCGTTGGGCCACGGGGAGACGGGTACGTCGTGGGCGAGGTGATGAGCTCAGAGCAGGCCGCGGACTACCACACCGTCCAGGTCGCCGCCCTCGCGGAGGCAGGCGTCGAGCACGTCACCGCCGTCACGTTCACCTACCCGCAGGAGGCGGTCGGCCTCGTGGCGGCAGCGGACGCCGCCGGTGTGTCGGCCACCGTGTCGTTCACGGTCGAGACGGATGGCCGGCTGCCGAGTGGCGACTCGCTGCGCGAAGCCGTGGAGGCGGTGGATCGGGAGACCGGCGGGCGCCCTCGCGGGTATCTGGTCAACTGTGCACACCCCACCCACGTCGAGGCAGGCCTCGACGAGGGCGCCTGGCTCGACCGCCTCACCGGGCTCCGCGCCAACGCCTCCACGATGAGCCATGCCGAGCTCGATGCCGCCGAAGAGCTGGACGACGGGGACCCGGTGGACCTCGCGCGCCGGTACCGAGACCTGAGGGACCGCCTGCCGGCTCTGGAGCTCCTCGGCGGGTGCTGCGGCACTGACCACCGCCACCTCCGCGCGATCAGCGACGCGTGCGCCCCTGGGGCCACCTGAGGGGAGTGCCTCGCGTTCCTCAGCCGCTGGCGAGGTCGCGCAGCCGGCCCAGCATGGAGACGCTCGGGAACCGTTCGTCGGTGACCTTGGAGAGCAGCACGTCAGCGTACTTCTCGAGGTCGTCGGGGGTGAGCAGCTCCTCGGCCATGTCCATCATCGTCACCGACGGGTACTGGTCGTCGGAGATCTTGTCGAGCAGCGTCTTGAGCAGCGCGGTGCGCACCTGCTCCTGGGGGTTGGCCACCGAACCTCCTGGGATCGTCTGACCCCTGTCGTACCACCGCGGACCGGATCCAAACTCGGCTCACCCGTTCCCGGGCAGGGTCCCCCGCCCGGGGACAGGTACGCCGGCGGCCCGCCTGCTACCCCAGACCCTGCTCGAGGGCGGCCGAGGACCGGCCGAGGACGTCCTCGATGAGCGAGGTGTTCCGCAGTGAGTCGTCGGCCGCCGCCAGCGCCGACGCCAGTCCGAGGTGGTATGCCCGCAGCCACTCCGGGGGCGGGTCCGGCGGCACCGGTCCCACATGGGGCGGCAGCTTCGGCGGCTTCGGCCAGGTCGGGCAGATGTCGTCGACCCAGTCGGCCTGTCGGTTGACATCGACCGACAGCCGGGTCGCGAACGACTGCAGCTGCAGCAGGTCCGCGGCCGCCCGAGCGCCCACCTCGATCGGCGGGAGGGGCTGCGGGTTCAGGGCAACCGTGTCGAGGACGTTCTCGGCGATCGGGGGCAGCGGCTGCGGGTTGAGGCTCGCGATCCCGCCGCCGCCGAGCACGTCGAAGACGGCTGGGTTGCGTCGGCCGATCAGCGCGAGCAGATGGCGTTCCAGGGCCATGAAGGTTCCTCTCGTTGGGTTTCGTGGTCGTTGACCGTGATGACCGGGCCGCTCGGCGCCGGCCCTAGGTCCAGCCGTCGCGCTCCAGCGCGACGAGCACCGGGCTGGGCTCGGAGACGGCGCCCCGCCGACCGCTCGAGCGGGTGGTGGTCTCCCGACCGGGAATCTGCGCTGCCGCCGGGGCCTGACCACCGGCCCCGTGCACCTCGGCGGTGACGACGTCGGGCGGCTGGTCGTCGAGCGCGGTCGGGTCGCTCTGCAGCAGCGGCTCGCTCTCCGGCGGGGGCAGGTTGGGGACGTACTTGTTGCCGGGTCGCACGTCGTCCTGGCCGAGGATGCGCAGCAGCACCGAGGTCATCGTGGAGCTGTCGTCGTCGAAGCCGCCGTGCGAGGTCGACTGGGACCTCGACCTGGCCGGGGACTCCCGCGTCGACCAGACCAGCTCGCCGCCCACCCGGTTGACAGCGTCGGCCAGGGAGGCTCCCTCGACCCGGGTGTCCGCGAAGTGCGCCATCCCCACCAGCGGTACCTCGGTGGCGCGGTCGACCACGGGCTTCTCGAAGCCCCGCGACACCAGGTAGAGCAGCGACTTGTGGTAGGCCGTGATCCCTTGTGCCCCGACCACGTCGTCGAGCTCGAGCACCGGGTCCATGGCGAACGACGTGAACGCCTTCACCTTCTTGGTCTCCAGGTGCGGGAGCACACGCCTCATCCACTCGTCGGTGCGCAGGGCAGGCGCCAGATAGCTCAGTGAGCTGACCGTGACACCGGCCTTGACCAGACCTTCGATGACCCCGAGCAGGAAGATCGAGCCGGCACTGTGGCCGACCAGGTGCACCTCCGCCGGACGTCCTTGCAGGTACTTCGCGAGGCGAGCCACGGTGAGCGAGGCGCCGGGGATCTTGTCGTCCGGCGTGCGGGAGAGGTTGGGGAGCTTCTCCGAGGCGCGTTCGGCGTTCTCCTTCATCTCGGCCCACACCCAGCGCAGGTGGGTCTTGACGGTCTTCTCCACGGCGCGGTCGACCTGCTCCACGAGGCTGAAGCGACCCCCGCCCGCGGGCAGCCGGCCCCGCACCAGGTCGGTGAGCTCGTCCTGCAGGGTCTCGGTGAGTCCGGTCTGCCACGCGAAGCAGACCGGGTAGACGTGGTTGCGCAGCCACCAGTTCACCTGTCGCTGCGCGCTCGTCAGTCCGGTCTTCTCGCTGTTGAGGCCGCCGTGCGCGTAGAGCACGATGCGACGCGGCCGGCCGGCGTCCGCGTCGTCCCACTCGTCGTGGGTCTCGCCCAGATGCGCGAACAGGCGGTCGATCTGGGTCGTGGAGCTGGCGAAGCGGCCGGTGGTGGAGAGCCGGCCGTCGTTGCCCAGGTTGACGACGTGGTTCGCGAGCATACGGATGTCCGGGGCGGGCGCGTCGACGAGACGGTTCCCCGCGACCGAGATCACCTTGCGCCGGCTCCGTGCCGAGACCAGGGAGGGGACTCCGGGACGCGCCACCCAGGCGTCGTAGGCGGTCTCCAGCCAGTCGTCGTACGGCAGCGTGGCGAAGCCCTCGGCCCCCCACTCGGAGCCCCAGGAGTTCTGCACCAGGAAGCCGACCTCGTTGTAGCCGACGAGGCAGAACGCGTGCCCACCGAGCGGCTGCGAGGAGCTGGTGCGGCTGATGACGTGCAGCTCCTCGTCCTTGCGGCGCAGGACCTTCGGCTCGTTCCAGCCATCGTGGATCGACGCCGTCACGGCGATGGCCGAGAGCTCGTTGATCGCCGACTGCATGTCGTCCAGCCGGGTGGTGTTGACGCGGTAGAAGGTTCCGAGTGGACGGCGGGCGGCAAGCGCCACCACCTCGTCGTCGTGGTCCAGGTCGGGTTCGTCCTTGGCCTCCAGGGTCGGCCACCTGTCGTCGGGGAGCACCCCGTGGTAGTACCAGCCCTTGAGGGCCCCGCGCAGCGACGACCCCTCGTCGGCGTCGCCCGGGAACTCGTCGTAGCGACGGGCCAGCGCGTAGAGCATGTAGGGGCTGACGTGCGTCGGGTCCTTCTGGGCCGCGAGTACGGCGTTGATCATCGCCGCCACGGCATGCCCGGTGCACGAGCTGCCCTCTTGCGACATCACGTAGCGGTCCTTCGGGCGGCACTGCAGCACGGACGGCAGCGGCTGCAACCGGGCGCGGTACTCCAGGTCGCGCTCGTCGAACACGTCGGGCACGGCGTTCGCGGTGAAGTCGCCGTGCGGCAGCGACACCACACCGGGTGTGCCGTCCTGCCGCTTGGGTCGCCGCTTCTCGGGCGGCTTCTTCCTCGGCGACTTCTTGGTCGTCTTCGTGGTGGTCTTGCTCGTGGTCTTCTTGGCGGTCTTCTTCGTGGTGCTGCCGCTGCTCGTGCGGGCGGTCGCGCGTGCCATCGTCGTCCCCTTCCGGCTCAGGACCGTTGCCAGGCGTTGAACCCGTTCGCGACCCCGTGCATCGCGGGCCGCAGCTGTGGGTGGTGGCGCAGCAGGACGGTCTTCATCGAGTTGTCGTCGATCCAGTCGAGGCCGGCCTGGGTGTAGACCTCCGGGGTGTAGTAGTCGGTGAAGAACCGGTCGCTGTTGAGCCGGCGCGAGGCCATCAGCACGAAGATCCGGAACGCGGTGTCGCTGAACGCGAAGCCCTTGGGCCGCTTCTCGGCGTAGAGGCCCACCGACAGGTCGACCTTCTCGATGTCGCCGTCGTAGACAGCGCTGATCTCGGCGGCCCACTCCGGGTTGTCGGTGAGCTCCTCGAAGGTCGCGAACGGCTGGAGATGCAGCAGTCGACGGAACTCGTTGTAGCGCGGCACCCCCAGCTCGCGCGACCGCAGGATGTCGGTCGCCGCCAGATCCTGCAGGTGGCCGTCGGGACGCCGGAACTCCTGCATGAACCGGGGGTAGTTGTGCAGCGACACCAGGCCGGGCGGCTGCGTGCCGAAGGAGTAGAACAGGTCCTCCATCGACGTGTCGGTCAGCACCGACAGCGCCTCGGGCCCGGTCAGGTCGCCGAACGTGCAGTCGCGGATCGTGCTGTCGTCCGCGAGCCGCCGGAAGCTCCACTGGTCGCGGATCAGCGGGTGCATCCGGTACACCGCGACGAAGTCCTCGGTGAGGGAGAACGGCACGCCGTAGTGGTCGGCCTTCGCGCCGGGGATGCCGCTGACCACCTCGCTCCCGCTGACGCGGCCGAACAGCTTGTGCACCCGCTCGCCGGCCAGCCCGAACCAGTTGGCGCGCAGCGCGACGACCGTGGTCGGGTGGCTGATCACGGCCGGGGTCCACTCCACGGTGTGGATCTTCGCCAGGAGGGCCGAGTTGACCAGCCGGGCCCGCTGGAAGACCTCCTCGTCGCTCCAGCCCGGGTACTCCTGGCGGAGCCGGTCGCAGATGGCGTTGTGCTCATGGGTGAAGAGCGTGATGAGCATCGCCAGACCCGCCCAGAAGCCCGGTATCAGGGACGGGTCGTAGTCGCGCTCCTTCGGCCACGGCAGCGAGCCGTCGTCGTTGACCCGGAGCTTGCCGTCGATGTGGCTGCGACGGGCTTGGGTGAGCTCCTCGCTCTCGCCGTACACCTGCGAGCCGTCCCACCAGTGGGTGAGCACGTTGATCCGGGTCTGCGGAGCCGTCGAACCCTCCGGACGGGTGGGGTCGGCCATCGTCCGCATGATCTCCATGGGCTTGTCGGGCCACGGGTCGTCCTCGGCCAGGTCGATCACCCACGGGTTCTCCTTCGGGCTCTTCCCGTGGCTGAACCAGTCGTGGATCATGAACTGCAGCCACGCGGCCGCCAGCGAGTTCACGCCCTCGGCGGCGTCGAGCTCGTGCCGGGTCAGCAGTCGTCGGCTCACCTCACGCGGGGTCGGGGAGGCGAGCACGTCGGCGTCCGTCGACGGCGGGATCTTGTCGAGCGGCACGTTGCGGCCGAAGCGGGTGCCGGCCATGCCCATCGCCGGGGAGGAGAGGTCGTTCCAGCTGCCGTCCGAGGTGCGCTGGGTGCGGTGCGTGGGGTCGGAGGCCGGCGCCCGGACGTTGTCGCGCGAGGGCAGGCTCCCGGTGTCGAAGAGGTTCCGCTGCCGCAGCTTGGTGCGGATCCCGACGAGCACGCCGAGCGCCAGTGGGAGGGGCAGCTTGTCCCAGCCCTTGCGGTGGTCCACCTTCTCCGAGACGAGGATCAGGATGCGCCAGAGGATGTTGTTCCGGTAGCTGCTCATGCGGACTCCCGTTCGCTGGTCGAGTCGCGGCTGCGTGCGGCGGCGACGACGACGTCGCTCGCCTTCTCGCTGACCATGTAGATCGGCGTGACGATGAAGAACCCCGGGATCCGGGGGAACACGGAGGCGTCCACGACGCGCAGACGGGGGACGCCGTGCACCGACAGATCGCTGTCGACGACCGCCATCGGGTCCTCGGCCCGCCCGATCCGAGCGGTGCAGGAGGCGTGGTGACCCCAGGCCTCGTCGGCGACCCAGGCGCGCAGCTCCTCCCGGGTGGCCACCTCGGGCCCGGGGTGCAGCTCCTCCTCGAGGACGTGGCCCGATCTCCGGTTCAGCTCGCGCACCAGCTCGACACCCGCGACGACGTCGTCGAGGTCGTGGGCGATGTCGCCCTGGCTGCCCGAGGTTCCGTCGTCGACGGCCTCGTCGAAGTAGCGGAACGAGATGCGCGGGGTGTCGCGCGGGTCGGCCGACCTCAGCCGGACCGTCCCGCCGGTGTTGCCGGTGTGTGCCTTCAGGACCGCCCAGGTGAACCGGTCTCGGCTCTGCTCGAGGCCGCGCGAGTAACCCGGTGCGTACCCCCGGAAGTCGGCCGGCAGGCCGAAGATGAACAGGTCGGGGTCGGGCAGGTCGGAACGCGAACGGTGGATCAGGCCCACGAGCGCACCGTTCGTCGCGTAGACGCCCCCGCCCGCCAGCCACTTGGTCCACTGCGGGTCGTCGGGGTCGCCGTCCTGCCACGGCCTGAAGGACGCGCCCGTCAGGAGCGCGAAGTCCTTCCGCGCGCGGCTCACCACGCCGACCTCGTAGCGGTCCTGGAGGTTCCGGCCGACGCCCGGGCGGTCGACTCGGCACTCGATGCCGTGCCGGACGAGCTCGTCGCGCGGCCCGATTCCCGAGAGCATCAGCAGCTGTGGGGTGTTGAACGCGCCGGCACTGAGGATCACCTCGTGGCGGGCGGTCACCGTCCGCAGGGCCCCCAGCTCCGCGTCGCCCGGCGGGTCCGAGGCCCGGTAGGCCTTGCGCAGGTCGGCGTACTCCACGCCGTACGCCGCGCCGCGGTCGTCGAGCAGCACCCGGCAGGCCAGGGCGTGCGTGCGGATGTGGAGTCGGTCCGGGTGCTGCTGCTGGGCGCCGAGCAGCCGTTCGCGCGCCCCGGAGCGGCCGTTCCCCGAGATGGACGTGGGGATCTGCCAGAGCCCCTCCCCGCCGGACCTCGACCGAGCGACCTGCCAGTCGTTGGGGTCCGCCGCGCTCTCCAGCTTCTCGAAGCCGTTGAGGTCGCGGTGCAGGAAGTTGCGCAGCGAGGACTCCGCGGACTTCAGCAGGATCGTCAGCAGCTGCTCGTCCTGGACCACCAGTGCCGGGTCCGCGAGCTTGGTCTCCAGCCACCCGTCGAAGCCGTGCCTGCCCTTGTTGACGAAGCGGTCCGACACGAGCGGCAAGGAGGCCAGCAGCCGGGCCAGCCACGGGTGTGCGGGCAACGCCTTGGGTCGACGTCGGTACGTGCATCGCTCGAGTCGCTCGAAGTACGTGCGCATCCGACCGCTCGACCAGGAGGCGTCGCCGGTCAGGCTCGCGATCTGGTCCCAGTCGCTGTTGTGCGGCGCCACGGTGATCATCGCGTGGTGGGCCGTGCAGCCGCCGAGCGTGCCGGCCCGTGGGTAGAAGACTCCCTTTCCCTCGACCAGCTTGGAGTTGCGCCGCGCCCGGTCCGGGTCGTCGTAGAGGTCGACGAACATCCGCCAGCTCATGTCGGGGTCCTCGGAGGCGAGGCCGTGGAAGGCGGGTACGGCGTAGACGGGCGGGGCGTCGTCGCCGCCGGCCTCGAGCACGAGCACGTCGTAGCCGGCCTCCGCGAGGTTGGCCGCGAGCGGGCCACCGCCCGCGCCGGACCCGACGATCACGAAGTCATGGATCTCATCGCCGCCCGACACGACGGCGTCACCCGCGCAGCGCGCGGCGGGCGGCGAAGGCGAGCACCGTGTTGAGACCGGAGATCGCCACGAGCGGTGCACCTGACTTCAACGGCACCCGGCCGGAGAGCGTGAGCAGCGTCGCCGTCGCCGTGTCCGAGGCGTGGATCAGCGGCGCCTCCTCGACCGCCTTCGCGCGTTCCGCGCTGGGCGGCCCCAGCAGGTCGCGGCCGATCAGGATGGTGCGGATCCCGAAGAGCCGGAACGCGTAGATCGCTGCGGGGCTGGGTGGCTCGGCGGGGTCGATGCGCCTGATGAGCAGGTGAGGGAGGAACAGCCCCAGCACGCCGTTCACGAGCCGGATCAGACCGAGTGCGACCCGTGCGAACCTGCCCGCGCGTGGATCGATGCCGCTGTCGACGCCTGCCACCTCTGCCCCCGCATCGCCTGGCGAAACTTCTCTTTACTGTGATTCGGATCGTTCCGTCCGGTGGCTCGGAGCGGCAATAGTCACAAGTGGCTATTTGCAGGTGCGTCACCCGGCGAGAGGCTGGTCAAGCAGGTGCGACCGAGAACGCGGGGGACGCGATGGGCGCTGCAGATGTCGACCGCACGAGGTACGTCGCGGGGCCGTCGTGGGCCACCTGAAGGTCTCGGCGGACGGGAACCTCCCGCCGCAGCGCTTCATCGACGCGCTGACCGACTTCGGACCCGACCGCAGCCGGTGGTGGGGCAACAGCTCGGAGAGCCGCTTCCAGGTCCACGAGCGAAGCGACACCTGGGCGGAGGTGACCGAGGGTGCCGTCTCGGGTGGTGTCTGGCAGCGGCTGCGCTACGACTGGTCCACCCCGGGCCGGGTGACCCTCGACGTCCTGGAGAGCAACGCCTTCGGCCCCGGCAGCTCGTGGACCTATGACGTGTCCGGTGGCACCGACCGCTGCCACGTCGTGCTCACCGTCGTACGACGGCCGCACACGCTGCGCGGCAGGCTGCTGGACCCGCTGCTCCAGCTCGTGGGCAGCACGTACTTCCGTCGCGACCTCCTCGCCACGCTGAGAAGGCTGGAGGACGCCGGCTGAGCCAGACCACCATCCGACCGTCGACACGCAGAAGCAGGTAGCCATGGCAGACCACAACGATCCGAACGCAGTGAACTCCATCTTCTCCGACATCGACGTGAGTGCCGCCGATGTCTACGACATGTTCGGCTACCCGAGCGACGACACCAGCGACGGCGAGAAGGTGGTCATCGCACTGACCTTCGCGGCGGTGCCGGAGGCCGGTGTGTTCGACACCGACATGCTCTACCGCATCCACGTGTCCCCGCAGCCGCGCGTCGTGTGGCAGGACGAGGTGTCCTTCGATTCGCTGATGGGCTACGTCACGGCCGTCAAGGACCGCTACCTCACCGGCTTCCGGGCGGCGGAGATCCGGGTGCGCGTCGACGAGGCCGGCAGCGCCCGGGTGAGCTTCACCGGCTTCCCCGGCGGCGACTTCGAGACCGTCGTCGAGACCAACACGGTGCTCGACATCGACAGCCCGGACGGCCATCGGATCAAGGCCTTCCTGGGCGGTCGCGACGACGCGTTCTTCAACGACCTGCCGGGGTTCTTCCGCTCGATCAACTACGCGCCGCAGTTCTACCACGTGCCCCAGGCCATGACGCACCTGCGCGAGCTGCCCATCCCGAAGACGCTGCTCGAGCTCGAGGGCAACCACTGGTTCAACTACGACCCGCAGTTCCCCGACCACGGCCGCGGCATGAAGAAGGACCTACCGCCCGGACCGATGACCTGGGACGGCGACAGGTTCTTCCAGGACGAGAACGGCAACTACCGGTTCGTCTACAGCGGCGAGGACGCCCAGGCCGGGCGCAACGTCAACGCGCTGGTCTTCGAGGTGCCGCTGGCGTTCCTGACCCGTTCTCCGGACGAGGACCGGGTGGTCAGCTGCTGGTCGGAGAGCTGGGTCCTCAAGGCGGCCGACAAGATCGAGACCATTCCCGACGACCCGCTGTGGATCGAGCACCCGCGGGCGCTGCTCGACCCGATCCGGCTCGACGACGAGCTGCGCCGGTACAAGCTGGTCGACACCGTCGGGCAGCCGTTCGCCGACGCCGGTCTCAGTGAGCGCGAGGACAACCGGCAGCTGGGTGCGAACAACTTCTGGCTGGCCCCGACCTTCGTGAAGCGGCTCGCGCACCTCGGCTGGGGTTTCGGCCCGTCCATCTCGGCGTTGGGGCTGCGCTGCTCCTTCGACCACGACGACTCGCCGGTGTCGGTGCACAAGAAGTACCACTCCGCGATCGGGGCCTTCCCGCGTGCGAAGAAGACGGTCTTCCAGCAGCTCAACATGCCCGACGACTCGTGGAACAAGAACGGTGCCGACATCGCGCTGCGGCGGCCCTTCGAGATCTTCGTGCCGAACGTGTGCGCGATCGACATGGACACCACCGGCACCTGGCCCTTCGGCCGGCGGCTCGAGGACCAGGTCGCGACCCGATTCCTGTCGATGTTCCTCGACATGTCACCCGGCCCGGACGGGACGTCGTACCACGTGGAGACGCTGGCCGACCAGGCGATGTGGGACGCGGCGCCGATCATGCCGAAGACGCCGCCCAACCCGTTGCACAACGATCGGGAGTTCCTCGACGAGTTCCCCTACCTGGCCGAGCCGTGGTGAAGGAGCCGGCGACCGACCTCGCACGCGATCTCGCCAGGGTCGAGGCCGACCTGCGCGCCGCGCCGGCCCTCGGAGCGGACGTCCTCGGTGGTCCCGACGCCGTGACGCGCGTGGTTCATGTGCATCTGCAGCGCGCGGCGCTCACCGGGCGTCCGCAGGACTACGTCGCCACCGCTCGGTGCGCCGACCGGGCGCTCGAGGTGCTCGGACCATGGCCCGACCTGTGCCTGATCCGGGCGGACCTCGCCGTACGCTCTCACCGGCTCGCGGACGCCCGGGCCGAGCTGGCGCGGGGGAGTGACGTGCTCGGCTGCACGCAGGGACGTGCGGTGCTGGCCGACGTACTGCTCCAGGAGGGCGAGGTCGACGACGCCGAGGCCCTCGTGAGCGGGCTGGTCGCGGAGGAGCGCACCTGGGACCACCTGGCCCGCCTCGCGCACCTGAGCCTGGTGCGGGGGGACCTCGAGCGCGCCGACGCGCTGTACGTCGAGGCCGAGGACGAGATCACCGCCAAGTCGATGCGGGCGTTCGCCTGGGTCGAGATCGAGCGCGGCCGCCTCCGGCTGCTCACCGGGGAGCTGGACCGGGCCCGGCATCACTACGCACGGGCCGAGCGGGCCTACAGCGGTCACTGGACGGTGCAGCAGCGGGTCGGCGAGCTGGACGCCGAGGCCGGACGGACCCGGGAGGCCGTGGACCGCCTGGAGTCGGTGCGGCAGCTGACCGAGCGTCCCGAGCTGTCGCAGGCGCTGTCGACGCTCTATGCGCGGTTGGGCGACGCCCAGCTGGCGCAGGAGCGCCGGAGGCTCGCGATGTCGGCGTTCCGGGCGTCGGCCGAGGCGGGCGAGGTGCAGTACCTGCATCACCTCGCCGAGCTGGCCGAGCCGGCCGAGGCGGTCGCCTGGGCGCGGCGTGACGTCTCGCTCCGGCCGAACCACCTGGCCCGCAGCACGCTCGCGGTGGCGCTGCACCGGCTCGGAGAGACGGCCGAGGCCGAGCGTGAGATGCACCGCTGCCTGGCGACCGGGCTGCGCGACCCGCGGATGCTGGCTCGGGCCGCGGTGGTCTTCGGGAGCCGCGACGAGGCGGCCTGGTTCGCGCCGGCGCGATGAGCCCGTCGAGGCCACGCCGACGGTGGTGCGGCTCCCCATGGACATCTGATGCTCCCCATGGGGCGCAACCCATGGGCAGGCACAGATCGCCTGCATCCCCTGGTAATCAGGTCAGGCGGCGGCGGTCGTCGGGGAGGCGGGTGGTCCGGCCGGTGCGGTCGAGGTGCGCGAGCAGCGGCAGTGCCACGCGGCGTGAGGTCGCCAGGGCCTGGCGGGCCTCGCTCGCCGAGAACGGCTGCGGCAGGTCGCCGAGGCGCTGCACGGCGAGGTCGTCGGCCCCGGGAGCCAGCACGACCTGCTCGGCGAGGCGCAGCAAGAGCCCGGCGCGCGCCGCCGCGGCCAGCGACCGGACGTCCAGCCCGAGCTGCCGGAGCCGGTCGGCGTCGGGGGCCGCGAAGGGCTGCTCGGCCAGCTCGGCGCAGACGGTCCCGGCGGCCTCGACCAGCGCCTGCGGCAGGTCGACAGGGGGGACCACCCGTCCTCCCCACAACCGCAGTGGCTCCTCGACCAGTCCGGCCACCAGACGCTCGTCCGGCAGGTCCAGCAGCCGTGCGGCCTGGGCGACGGGGAGTCCGGGCTGCAGGCTCGTCCCGTGCCGCCGTACGGCGTCAGCGAGGCGGTCCCGCAGCGCCGCGGCGACCGTCGAGGACACCAGCCATCCGCCCGCCGCGAGCGTCCCCGCCGGTGGACTGCCGGAGGCGCCGAGCCGGCTCAGCAGCGACGCGCGTACGACGCCCCGGCGGTCGAGCTCGCTCGCGACGGTGCCGTCGACGGTGACCAGCTCCTTGGCACGCTGGGCCGCGGCACCCCGGCGACGCAGCGGGGGCGGCGCCGGGTCGAGCACCTGCACCCCCCACATCGCCCGGCTCCCCGGGTCGCGCAGGATCGCCCGGTCGCCGATCCGCAGCGGGATCGGCCGGTCGAGCCGTAGCCGCACCAGGTCGTCGGACATCGGGCGGGCGTGCGCGCCCACCGAGGCGGCCCCGACGTGCAGCACGGGGCGCTCCGGCGGGCGGCCCGCCATCGCCAGGCGTACGTCGACCACGTCGGCGTGCTCGAAGGCGCCGGGGGTGACCAGCACGCTGCCACGGGAGAGCTGCTCCGGAGCCCGGCCGGCGAGGTCGACGGCGACCCGCGAGACGCCGCTCGCCTCCGTGACGGGCTCACCGAGGCACTCCAGCCCGCGCACCCGGACCGCCGTACCGTCCAGCGCGAGGCTGTCCCCGACCCGCACCGTGCCTTCGGGCAGGGTCCCCGTCACGACGGTGCCGGCGCCCTTGACGTGGAAGCGACGGTCGACCCACAGCCGGACGTCGGCGGCCGGGTCCGGCCGGGGGACCCGGGCCAGCACCGAGGCCAGCGCGGCGCGGAGCTCTTCGAGACCCTGGCCGGTGCGCGCACTGACCGCCACCGCGGGCGCCTCGCGCAACGAGCCGCTGCCTACCTCCTCCCGCGCCCGGGCCAGCGCCGGGCCGGGGTCGGCCAGGTCGGCGCGCGTGACGACCAGCAGCCCCCGCGTGACTCCCAGGGCCTCGAGCGCGGCCAGGTGCTCGGCGGCCTGCGGCATCCATGGGTCGTCGGCGGCGACCACGAGCATCGCGACCGGCACGGGCCCCACCCCCGCGAGCGTGGTGGTGATGAACCGCTCGTGGCCGGGCACGTCGACGAAGGCGACGTCGCCGACGCCGGGCAGCGCGGTCCAGGCGTAGCCCAGCTGGATCGACAGCCCTCGCCGCTGCTCCTCCTCGAGCCGGTCAGGGTCCGTCCCGGTGAGGGCCCGCACCAGGGTGGACTTCCCGTGGTCGACGTGGCCGGCGGTCGCGACGACGTGCACCTCAGCCGCCGCCGAGGCTCTTCATCGCGCGACGCACCGCCTCGACGAGGTCGTCGTCGCGGTCGGGAGGAACCGCGATCAGGTCGAGCTGGAGCATCCCGTCGACGACGTGACCGACGACGGGCAGGTCACCGCCCCGCAACGGCTCGGCGAGCTCGGCCGGCAGCTCCACGGCGGCGCTCGCGAGCTCCACGCCCGGCGCCCCACCGCCGCCGACAGCGGCGCGTGAGGCCACCGCCTCGGCACCGACGGCCACCGCGATCGCCCGTGCGCGGTCCAGCAGGTCTGCAGGACGCGCCGAGAGCGCAGCCGTGACCGGCGGGGGCGGCCCGGTGAGGGTGGCCTCGAGGGCGGCCAGCGTCAGCTTGTCGACGCGCAGCGCTCGCGCGAGGGGATGGCGGCGGAGCCGCTCGACCAGCTCCCGGTCGCCGAGCAGCAACCCGCACTGTGGACCGCCGAGCAGCTTGTCGCCCGATGCGGTGACCAGGTCGGCCCCGGCACGCAGCCAGCTCGAGGCGTCCGGCTCGTCCGGCAGCCGGGGATGCGCGGTGAGCAGCCCGGAGCCGAGGTCTGCGATCACCGGCACGTCCAGCGTGGCCAGCTCGGCCACCGGGACCGAGGAGGTGAAGCCCTCGATCCTGAAGTTGGACGGGTGCACCTTGAGCACGAAGGCGGTCCGGTCGCCGATCGCCGACGCGTAGTCGGCTAGCCGCACCCGGTTGGTCGTGCCCACCTCACGCAGCCGGGCACCGACCGACTCCAGCAGCTCCGGGATCCGGAAGCCGTCACCGATCTCCACCATCTCGCCGCGCGCGACCACGACCTCCCGGCCGGCTGCCAGCGCGCACGTCGCCAGGACCAGGGCAGCGGCGCCGTTGTTGACCACATGCACCCCGCCGGCATCCGGTACGGCGGCCGCCAGCGCCGCGAGCGCGCCCGCACCTCGGCGACCGCGCCGGCCGGTGGCGAGGTCGAGCTCGACGTCGGTGGCGCCCGAAGCGGTGGTCACGGCCTCGACCGCGGCCGCCGAGAGCGCGGCCCTGCCCAGGTTGGTGTGCACCACGACGCCCGTGGCGTTGACCACCTCCCGCAGCGAGGAGGCGGAGGCGGGCAGCGACGCGATCACCACGGCCACGACGTCGTCGGGGGCGACGGCTCCGTCACGGCACTTCTGGAGCACGCCGATGACGGTGTGCTTGACCGCCGACCGGCCCAGGCGACGTACCGCGTCGGCGAGCGCCGGTGAGTCCAGCACGACGTCCGTGCGCGGCGTACCACGCCTCGAGTCCTCGTCGTGCATGCGCGCTCCCGTCCGGACAGCATGGCGGAGGCGGACGGGAATCGAACCCGCCGGACCCAGCTGCTGGGCCCCTACGGTTTTGAGGACCGCGCCCGTCACCAGACGAGGAACGCCTCCGCGCTCACTCTAGTCAGGGTGCATGAGTCGGGGGTGCATGCATGACATCGCGTGAGAGGGTTACCTGCAGGCCCGAGGTCGAGCGAGGGGAGGCGGGGGATGGGCGGCAAGGCGTTCCTGGAGCTGTGGCCGATCGTGCGCCAGCTGCGTGGCCCCGACAAGCTGGGCCGAGGGAGTGCGGCGATGTCGCCGCGCAGCCAGACCCTGCGTCCCCGCACCTCCGAGGCCGACCAGGTCGTCAGCTCGGTGTGCCCGTTCTGCGCCGTGGGCTGTGCGCAGAAGGTGTTCGTGAAGGACGGTGCCGTCACCCAGATCGAGGGCGACCCGGCCAGTCCCATCTCGCGCGGGCGGCTGTGTCCCAAGGGCAGTGCCAGCAAGCAGCTGGTCACCTCGCCCACGCGTCTCACGAAGGTTCGCTACCGGCGCCCGCACGGCACCGACTGGGAGGACCTCGATCTCGACACCGCGATGGACATGATCACCGAACGGGTGCTCAAGACCCGCAAGCAGTTCTGGGAGTGGGAGGACGAGCAAGGGCGTCGTACCCGCCGCACCCTCGGCATCGCCAGCCTCGGAGGAGCGACCCTCGACAACGAGGAGAACTACCTCATGAAGAAGCTGTACACCGCCATGGGTGCGATCCAGATCGAGAACCAGGCCCGCATTTGACACTCCTCCACCGTCCCCGGTCTGGGGGCGAGCTTCGGGCGCGGAGGGGCCACATCCTTCCTGCAGGACCTGGCTGAGGCCGACTGCATCCTGATCGAGGGCTCGAACATGGCCGAGGCCCACCCGGTCGGGTTCCAATGGGTGATGGAGGCCAAGCGCAAGGGCGCCACGGTCATCCACGTCGACCCCCGGTTCACCCGCACCTCCGCGGTGGCGGACCTGCATGTCCCGATCCGGGCCGGCTCGGACATCGCCTTCCTCGGCGCTCTGATCAACCACGTGCTGTCGAAAGACCTCGACTTCCGCGAGTACGTCGTCGCCTACACCAATGCCGCCGCGATCGTGGACGGCGACTTCCAGGACACGGAGGACCTCGACGGGCTGTTCTCCGGCTTCGACGCCGAGCGCGGGCACTACGACCCGACGAGCTGGCACTATGCGGATGCCGCAGCGGCGCCCGCCGCGGGGCAGCGCGACCCGGAGCAGGCCACAGGACCGCGCTCGGAGAGCGACCCAGGTCCCGGGCCCGACCGGTCCAAGGAGTCCCACGAGGCCGCGCAGACGGAGACGCACGGCTCCGGGGGCCCTCCGGTGTCCTTCAAGCCGGAGCGCGACGAGACGCTGCAGGACCCGCGCTGCGTCTTCCAGATCCTCAAGCGGCACTTCGCGCGCTACACGCCCGAGATGGTCCAGGAGGTCTGCGGGATCGCTCCCGAGCAGCTCGCCCAGGTCGCGGACGCGCTGACGCGCAACAGCGGACGGGAGCGGACCACGGCATTCGCCTACGCCGTCGGCTGGACGCACCACAGCGTGGGCGCCCAGATGATCCGGACCGCCTCGATCCTCCAGACGCTGCTGGGCAACATCGGCCGGCCCGGAGGCGGCATCATGGCGCTGCGCGGACACGCGAGCATCCAGGGGTCGACCGACATCCCGACACTGTTCAACATCCTGCCGGGGTACCTCCCGATGCCCCATGCCCGCCAGCACGTGGACCTCGACAGCTACGTCGAGGCCGATGCCGGCAAGACCGGCTTCTGGGGCAACATGCGTTCCTACGCCGTCAGCCTGCTGAAGGCCTACTGGGGTGACGCCGCGACCGCGGAGAACGACTTCTGCTTCGACTACCTGCCCCGCCTCACCGGGGACCACTCGACGTACGGCACGGTCAAGCGGCAGATCGAGGGGACCTGCAAGGGCTACTTCCTGGTGGGGGAGAACCCTGCGGTGGGATCGGCGAACGGGAAGATGCAGCGGCTCGGCATGGCGAACCTGGACTGGCTGGTGGTCCGTGACCTGCAGATGGTGGAGTCCGCCACCTTCTGGAAGGACGGCCCGGAGATCGAGACCGGCGAGCTCACCACTGAGGAGATCGGCACCGAGATCTTCGTCCTGCCCGCTGCCACGCACGTCGAGAAGGCCGGCTCCTTCACGCAGACGCAGCGCATGCTGCAGTGGCGCGACAAGGCCGTCGACCCGCCGGGTGACTGCCGCAGCGAGCTGGACTTCTACTACGAGCTGGGCTGTCGCCTTCGCGAGAAGCTGGCCGGGTCCACCGACGAGATGGACCGGCCGCTTCTGGACCTGGCCTGGGACTATCCGCTCGACGAGCACGGTGACGTCGACGGGCAGGCCGTGCTCCGGGAGATCAACGGCACCGACGCCGACGGCGCACCGCTCTCGTCGTACACCCAGCTCAAGGACGACGGCTCGACGAGCTGCGGTTGCTGGATCTACTGCGGGGTCTATGCCGACGGGGTCAACCAGGCACGTCGCCGCAAGCCGCACTGGGAGCAGGACCGGGTCGCCGCCGAGTGGGGCTGGGTGTGGCCCGCGAACCGCCGGATCCTCTACAACCGGGCCTCGGCGGCGCCGGACGGCACGCCCTGGAGCGAGCGCAAGAAGTACGTCTGGTGGGACGAGGAGCAGCAGAGGTGGGTCGGCTCGGACGTGCCCGACTTCATCGTCGACAGGAGCCCCGACTTCGTTCCCGACAAGGACGCCCGGGGTCCGGACGCGATCGGCGGGAAGGACCCGTTCATCATGCAGACGGACGGCAAGGCGTGGCTGTTCGCGCCGGTCGGGATCGCCGACGGTCCGCTGCCGGCCCATTACGAGCCGCCCGAGTCGCCGCTGCGCAATCCGCTCTACGGTCAGCAGAACAACCCGGCCCGCCGCAAGCTCGCCCACAAGACGAACCCGATCAACCCCAGCTACAGCGAGATCTTCCCCTACGTGTTCACCAGCTACCGGCTCACCGAGCACCACACGGCGGGCGCCATGAGCCGCACGCTTCCGTACCTCACCGAGCTCCAGCCCGAGCCGTTCTGCGAGGTGTCTCCGCGGCTGGCCCAGGAGCGCGGGCTCGAGCACCTGGGGTGGGCGACGATCGTCACCGGACGCACCGCCATCGAGGCGCGCGTGCTGGTGACCGAGCGGCTGCGGTCGCTGCGGCTCGGGGACCGCTTCGTGGAGCAGGTGGGGCTGCCGTACCACTGGGGCCGCAACGGCATCACCCAGGGCGACTCGCCCAACGACCTGGTCAACGTGACGATGGATCCCAACGACTACATCCAGGACAAGGTCGGGACCTGCGACATCCGGCCGGGCCGACGACCGCGGGGCGCGGGGCTCACGGCGTACGTCGAGGACTACCGTCGGCGCGCCGGGATCGACCTGGACAACCCCACCGACGGAGGAGCCGACCGATGAGCCTGCTCGGAGGGTCCTTGCACGGCCCGCTCGACGACCCGAGCGGCGACGCGGGGTACGGCACCACCGACCAGCACCCGCCACGGATGGGCTTCTTCACCGACACCTCGGTGTGCATCGGCTGCAAGGCGTGCGAGGTGGCGTGCAAGGAGTGGAACGAGGTTCCCGAGGACGGCTACGAGCTCAGCGGGATGTCCTACGACAACACACAGGCCCTGGGTGCCAGCACCTGGCGGCACGTCGCGTTCGTCGAGAAGCCGCTCCATCCGACGACGGCGGACCTCGGTCTGCCCGGCATGGGCCCACCCGGTTGGGACACCCACGAGAGCGGTCTGCCGCAGGCCGCGCCCTCCGGGGAGGACCAGGCGACCGAGTCCGGCGACGGCGGCGTGCGCTGGTTGATGTCCTCCGACGTCTGCAAGCACTGCACCCACGCCGCGTGCCTCGACGTCTGCCCGACCGGGTCGCTGTTCCGCACCGAGTTCGGCACCGTCGTCGTGCAGCCCGACATCTGCAACGGCTGCGGTTACTGCGTCCCCGCCTGTCCGTACGGCGTCATCGACCTGCGCAAGGAGGACGGCCGGGCGTTCAAGTGCACGCTCTGCTACGACCGGCTCAAGGACGGCCAGACCCCTGCGTGCGCGCAGGCCTGCCCGACGGAGTCGATCCAGTTCGGCGAGCTCGACGAGCTGCGCGAGCGTGCGGACGCGCGGTTGGCCGAGCTGCACGAGAAGGGCGTCGACGTGGCCCGGCTCTACGGCCGCGACCCCGACGACGGGGTGGGTGGCGACGGCGCGTTCTTCCTGCTGCTCGATGAGCCGGAGGTCTACGGACTGCCCCCCGACCCGATCGTGACCACGCGTGACCTGGCGTCCATGTGGAAGCACGTCGGCGCGGCCGCGGTCGCGCTCGTCGGGCTCGGGGTGGCGTCCTTCGTGGGGCGCCGCACATGAGGGGCGAGCAGACCGTCGTCCCGGACGCGACGTTCGAGTCCTACTACGGCAAGCAGATCATCAAGACCCCGACCTGGAAGACGCCGGACGTCCCGCTCTACCTGTTCCTCGGGGGTCTCGCGGGTGCCTCAGCGGTGCTCGCGGAGGGTGCTGCGTTCACCGGCAACCAGCACCTCGAGCGGGTGACCCGGCTGACGGCGGCCGGCGGCGCCGCGCTCGGCACCGTGTGGCTGGTCCACGACCTGGGCCGCCCCGAGCGGTTCCTGAACATGCTGCGCGTCTTCAAGCCCACCTCGCCCCTGTCGGTCGGTTCGTTCATCCTCGCGCCGTTCAGCGGCCTGTCCGGGGCGGCCGCCGCGTCACTGCTCACCGGTCGGCTGCCCCGGCTGGGACGGCTGGCCGGTCTCGGTGCCGCTGCGTTCGGTCCGCCGCTGGCGACGTACACCGCGGCGCTGCTCGCCAACACCGCGGTCCCGGCCTGGCACGAGGCACACCGTGAGCTGCCGTTCGTCTTCGGCGGGTCGGGGGCAAGCGCCGCCGGCGGGCTGGCGCTCGTGCTGACGCCCGTCGACCACGTCGCCCCGGCCCGGCGGATGGCCGTCGCCGGCGCGGCGGTGGAGCTGACTGCCGCGACGCTGCTCAAGAGGCGGCTCGGGATGATCGCCGAGCCGTACGAGCAGGGCCGACCCGGCGTCCTGATGAAGACCGCGAGCCGGATGACCGCGGCGGCGGCGGTGGTCTCGGTGCTCGGGCGGCGGTCTCGCGCGCTGTCGGTGCTGTCCGGCCTCACCCTGGTGGCCGCGTCGGCGATCACCCGGTTCGGGGTGTTCGAGGCCGGCCTCGCCTCGGCCCGCGACCCGAAGTACATCGTCATCCCGCAGCGCGAGCGCAAGGCAGCGTCGGCGAAGCTGAGCTGAGCCGACCGGCTCCGGGCCGCTGGGTGGCGCGTGGCACGGTGGTGCCCATGACCGTGACCGACGTGCCCGTGAGGCTCACCCAGTTCGCATCGGGCGGCGGCTGCGCCTGCAAGGTGCCGGTGGGGGAGCTGGAGCGAGTGCTGTCGGGGCTGGACGTGGGCCGGGCGCATGACGACCTGCTGGTCGGTCTCGAGCACGGCGACGACGCTGCAGTGGTCCGCGTGGAGGGTGGGCGCGCGGTGGTGCTGACGTCGGACTTCTTCACGCCGGTCGTCGACGACGCCTACGACTGGGGGCGGATCGCGGCGGCCAACGCACTCTCCGACGTGTACGCGATGGGGGGCGAGCCGCTGGTCGCGGTCAACCTGCTGATGTGGCCCCGCGACCGGATTCCGTTCGAGCTGGCCGCCGAGGTGCTGCGTGGCGGCGCCGACGTCGCCGCCGAGGCCTCCTGCTTCCTCGCGGGCGGTCACACCATCGACGACCCCGAGCCGAAGTACGGGCTCGCCGTCACCGGGTTGGCGGACCCGTCCCGGCTGCTGCGCAACGACGCCGGAGTGGCCGGTGTTCCGCTCACCCTCACCAAGCCGCTCGGCCTGGGGGTGCTCAACAACCGGCACAAGGCCACCGGCGAGTGCTTCGCCGACGCGGTGGCCACGATGACGGCGCTGAACC
Source organism: uncultured Actinomycetota bacterium (assembly GCA_963810435.1). Classification (GTDB taxonomy): domain Bacteria; phylum Actinomycetota; class Actinomycetes; order Propionibacteriales; family Nocardioidaceae; genus Nocardioides_B. Next base: position 2,743,954 of record CAWENL010000001.1, on the reverse strand, counting down.
GGGACGCGTCGCGCGCCGCGCTGGCCGCCGGGCTCGTGTGTGCCACCGACGTCACCGGGTTCGGACTCCTCGGTCACCTCGTGAAGCTCTGCCGGGCCAGCGGGGTGGGCGCCGTCATCGACTCCGCTGCGGTGCCGTACCTGGAGGCCACCCGCGCCTCTCTGGCGGCGGGCTACGTCCCGGGTGGGAGCCGCCGCAACCTCGACTGGGTTCGACCGCACCTCACGACCCGGGTCGACGACGGCGAGCTGCTGCTGCTCGCGGACGCGCAGACCTCGGGTGGCCTGCTGGTCGCCGGTGAGCTCCCTGGGCATCCGGTCATCGGCGAGCTGGTCGCGGGCGCCGGGGTCACGGTCCGCTAGCAAGAACCGCCGAATGCCCTTGTGTAACTAGGCATTCTTCGTTCTGCATGGGCGGCGCACGGTCGGGAGACTGTCGGTGGTCAGTCGTAGTCTTCTTCCATGAGAGCGACCATGACACGTCCCCTGATGAGCGACCTCGACGTCCGTCGGTCGCTGCTCGCGGCGACCGATGCGCGCCGCACGGCGGACCGCGCGGAGGCGGATCTGCTGGCGCTGGCCGTGCACCTGGTCGACCTGCACCCGGTCGACGACGACACCTGCGTGGCGTCCTGGGACCCGGCTTCGCTGCTGTGGAGTGTCCCGGACGGCGTGGTTGCCGGCAAGGGAACTCCCGCCGTGGCCGAGCGGGCGGTGGAGGAGCTGGGTGCCGCGCTCGACGTGTCCTACCGCTCGGCGCTGGCGCTCGTCGCCGACGCGCTCGAGCTCTGCTTCCGGCTCCCGCGGCTGTGGGCGCTGGTGCAGTGCGGACGGTTGCAGGCCTGGAAGGCTCGTCGGGTGGCCGAGCACACCCGACCCCTGTCCGCCGCGGCGGTCGCGTTCGTCGACCGGCACGCGGCCGCGCTCGGCACCCGCAACCGCGTCCCCGCCAACGTCCCCGCCCTGGTGCACGAGGCGCTCGCCCAGTGCGACCCCGAGATAGCCGTGGGACGCGAGGAGGCCGCACTCGCCCGTCGCGACGTGGTCTTCGACTACCACGCCGGTGACTCCACGGCCACCGCGCACCTGATGGCCACTCTCGACACGCTCGACGCCCTCGAGCTCGATGCGGCCGTCGCCGAGCTGGCCACCTCCATGGGACGGCTCGGGGACGACGGTGACCTTGGCGTACGACGCGCGCACGCGCTGGGCCTGCTGGCCCATCCCCAGCGGGTCCTCCGGCTGATCGACTCGACGCCGGAGTCCCCGAGGGATGCCGGACCCGACCACACCACCACCGTCGGGGGCACCGCCACCGTCCACCTGCACGTGTCGACCGATGACCTGCGCGCCCATGCCGCGGGAACCACGCGGACCGGTGCCGTGGACGGGCTCGGCACTCTCACGCTCGATCTGCTCCGGACGTGGATCGACCGCTTCGAGCGGGTGGCGATCCGGCCGGTGCTCGACCGGGACCGCTCGGAGGCGCTGGACCGGCACGACCCGCCCGAGTGGATGCGCGAGGTGGTGAGGCTGCGGGACGGGCACTGCGTCTTCCCCGGCTGCACGATCGCGGCCCGTGCCTGCGACCTCGACCACCTGGAGCCCTACGTCCCCCTCGACGAGGGTGGTCCACCGGGTCAGACGTCGCCCGCGAACCTCGCGTGCCTGTGTCGACGGCACCACCGACTCAAGACGTTCACGGGCTGGCGCTACCGACGGAGCGGCACGACGTACGAGTGGAGCACCCCGCACGGCCTGACCTACCTGACCCGACCGGTGCCCGCACGCTCCTGAGCGCTCCGGACCCACCGATCGTTTGCCAGCCGCCGAGTCGGGCACCGGGTCGCATGGCTGAGAGCTCCTCGAAGAAGGTCGACACCGTCGTGCTCGACGTGGACGGCACGCTCGTCGACACCGTCTACCAGCACACAGTGCTGTGGGCGGAGGCGTTCGGCACCGTCGACGTCACCGTGCCGCTGTGGCGGCTGCACCGTGCCATCGGAATGGGAGGCGACCGCCTGGTGACGACAGTCGCCGGCGAAGAGGTCGAGACCAAGCACGGGGACGCGGTGCGCTCCGAGCACGACGAACGGTTCGGCGCGATGATCGACGACATCCGCCCGCTCCCCGGAGCCGGCGACCTGCTGCGCACGCTGCGCGAGCGCGGGCTCGCGGTGGTGCTGGCCAGCTCGGGGATCGGCGCCCAGACCGAGCGGCTGCTCGGGCTGGTGGGCGAGGAAGCGACCTCGCTGCCCTGGACGTCGAGCGACGACGTGGAGGCCAGCAAACCGGCTCCCGACCTCATCCAGGTCGCCATGCAGAAGGTCGAGGGAAGCGAGGCGGTGGTCATCGGGGACGCCGTCTGGGACATCACCGCCGCCGAGGAGGCGGGTCTTCGCAGCATCGGCCTGCTCTGCGGCGGCTTCTCCGAAGCAGAGCTACGCGACGCGGGCGCCGACCAGGTGTTCACCGACCCGCAGGACCTGCTCGACCACCTCGACGAGACTCCGCTCTCCGGCTGAGCGGCGCCGGACGACGAGCCGCTCAGGAGGGCTGGAGCAGGTCCACGACCATCAGGCAGATGTCGTCCTCGCCGTCGCCCCAGTGCCTCATGAGCTGGTCGCACAGCTGATCGGCGGTGGTCGAGGAGCTGGACACCACCTCGTCGGCCAACCGGTCCAGGGTGGAGCCGATCGGCTCGGCGCGACGCTCCACGAGACCGTCGGTCATCAAGACGACGCGGGTGCCGGGCGTGCGGGTGAACGTGGACGGGCCGCCGCGACGGGCCTCGACCCCGAGCAGCATCCCCGTCGGGTCGAGGTACGCCGCCCGGCCGTCGCGCACCAGCAGCGGCGGGATGTGTCCGGCGTTCGCGACCTCCACCTCACTCGCGCCCTCGGTGAACACCAGCACGCAGACGGTCGCGGTCAGGTCGGGGTGACCTCGCAGCAGCAGTGCGTTGAGCCGGGTGAGGGTTTCGGCCGCGGTATATCCGTCGTGCATGAAGGCGCGCAGCGAGTAGCGGAGCTCGGCCATCACGATCGCTGCCTCCAGCGAGTGCCCCTGCACGTCACCGATCGCGACCACGCTGCGCCCGTCGTCGGTGCGGAAGGAGTCGTAGAAGTCGCCACCCACCTCGACCTGGTCGCCCGAGGCTTTGTATCGTGCGGCGACCTCGAGACCCGGCAGGGCGGGCAGGCTCGACGGGAGCAGGCTGCGTTGCAGCATCAGCGCGGTGCGGTGCTCCTCGACGAAGACCCGCAGGTTGACCAGGGCGACCGACGCGGTCTCCCCGACCCGGCGCAGCAGCATCCGGTCCTCCTCGGTGGCCTCCGCATGGGCGGGCACTGCGATCAGACCGATGACCTCCTGCGGGGTCCGCACCGGCACCACGGTCCAGGGGCCGTCGTAGCTCCCGGACAGGATCGCCGACCAGGGGTCGTCCGCCGCGTGCGCCACCGTGGTGGCCTCCAGCGCGCGCAGCAGCTTGGCGGTGAGCTCCGCGGTGACGACCGCACTCGTCGTGACGTTGTCGACGCCGGTGCGTCCCAGAACCGCCGTCGGAGGGTCGTCGACGAGCATCACGACGGACTCGGTGTCGAGGATCTTCGCCACTGCCTCCGCGGTCGCGGTTGCCACGCGGGTCGAGTTCAGCGCGACGTTGATCCGCATGCTGGCCGACGCCAGGCGGTCGAGCCGCGAGGCCAGCCGAACGGCGTTGCGGCGCACCACCGACGAGCGGAGCAGCGACCGCACGGTCGAGAGCAGCTCGCGCGGCTGGATCGGGTCGATCATGTAGGCGTCGGCGCCGCCGTCGAGCCCCGCGCTGCGGTCGGCGGGCTCGACGGCCACCGCGGACACGTGCAGCACCGGCGTGGCCGCCGTGCGGGGATCGGCCTTCAGCGTGGCGCAGACGTCGAGCCCGCTCATGTCAGGCAGGTGGACGTCGAGGACGGCCAGGTCGACGCTCTCGCGGGCCGTGATGGCCAGCGCCTCGCCCCCGGTCTCCGCCTCGAGGACGACGTACCCGTCGCGGCGCAGCCAGCTGGCGATGACATAGCGTTTCGCGGCCGTGTCGTCGCAGACCAGCACCGCAGCCCCGGCGGACCCAGGCGGCATCATGTCCGCACCCTCTCCTCCTTCTGCGCCACGCTTCGTGGAGCCGTTGCGTGCAACGGAACGTCCAGCGACATCGTGGTGCCCTCGCCCGGCATGCTCTCCAGCCGGAGCTCGCCGCCGAGCAGGCCCGCCAGCCGGCGGGCGAAGGGCAGACCGAGACCCGAGCCCTTGCTCTGCGTCTGCAGTCTCCCCCGAACCTGGTAGAACTCCTCGAAGACGCGCGGTTGGTCCTCCGGCGTGATGCCGATGCCCGTGTCCCGCACGCAGACCACGACCCGGCCCCCTGATCGAGCCCCGGTCATCGTGATGGAGCCCGTCTCGGTGAACTTGATGGCGTTGGTCAGCAGGTTGCGCAGCAGATGTCGCAGCAGCGCGACGTCGCTGACCATGCCCTCGACGCCCTCCGGAGGTCGCACCTCGAAGGTGACGCCGGGTGTGGTCACGAGCGGGGTGAGGGTGCCGCGCAGCTCGTCGAACAGCGCGCCGAGGTCGACCGGCTCGTTCACCGGCTCGATCCGACCGGACTCCGCCTTGGCCAGGTCCAGCAGCTCGTTGACCAGCCGCAGCAGGTCCTCCGCGCTAGCGTGGATGAACTCCACCTGCTGCCGCTGCTCGGCGGAGAGCCGCTCCGCGTCGGGGTCGAGCAGCAACCGGGCCAGTCCGAGCACGGAGTTCCCCGGGGTCCGAAGCTCGTGGCTGATGTTGTTGAGGAAACGCGTCTTCGTGTCGCTCGCCTCGCGCAGCTGACGGCTCTTGTCGTCGAGCTCCGCGTACAGGGCCACGACGCCTTGGTTGGTGGTCTCCAGCTCGTCGGCGAGCTCGTCGTACTGCGCCCGCACGTTGCGGTTGGCCTCCTCGAGCTCGCGGTTGCGGGTGAGGAGCTCGTCGAGCGCACTGCGGACGATGACGCCGGGCAGACGCTCGGTGAGCGCCCGGTGCTGCGGTCCGTCGAGGGCGACCGGCTCTGCGAGCGCGACGCGCATCGTCTGTTCGTCGACGTCCGGCGCCCCGACGACGGTCACCACCACGTGCAGCTGCGACGGGTCGGACAGCTCGAACACCACCGAACCACCGCCGGCGGCCACCGCGTCGCGGCTCCGCTCGCCCAGCCAGGTCGCCACTCGTTCGGCACACTCATCGTCCATCCCGAGCGTCACAGCGACCTGTCGGCCGGCGTGACGGGACGCGAGGACGTCGGCCTCGCCGTGCAGCTCGAGAGCGTAGAGCCGGGCGCTCACGAGGGCCTCCCGGGACAGACCAGCACGCTGGCGTCGTCACGCCGGACGCCGGCGTCGCGCAGCAACGTGGCGGCGACGATCAGCGGCGAGCGCGTGAGCAGGCCGGGGTAGTTCGCGAGGTTCCACTTGTCGGTCAGTCCGTCGCTGTGCATCACCACCCACGCGTCTGGCTCGACGTCGAAGACGGCGTCCTGCACGTGCCGCAGGTTGTGGCCGACGATGCCGGGCATCGACACGAGCCCTCGTGACGTCTGGCCGCTGACGATCCGCCCGGCGATGTTCCCGATGCCGGCGTAGGTGAGCCGGTGCTGCAGCACGTCGAGGTGCCCGATCGCGGTCGCGGCGCCGCGGGTGGAGGCGATGCGTGCGTGTATCAGCCGCAGGAGAGCCGCCGGGGACTCCTCACGGGCTTCGCGGAACACCCGCACCGCCTCGTGGGAGGCACGGGCCGCCAGCGGGCCGTGTCCGAGGCCGTCGCTGACCATCAGCAGCAGACCGGTGTCGGTGCGACGGACGGCGTAGGCGTCGCCGCACTCGTCCTCGCCCTCCAATGGGCGGGCCAGACCGGCGGCCGACTCCTCCGCAGGCGGGCCCTCCCAGAAGGTGGCGCTGATCACCGTGCCGTGACCCGGGACCGAGTGCATGTCGACGCTGGCCGCCAACCGACGTACGGCGCCCAGCCCGATGCCGAGTGTTCCCGACGTCGACTCGCCGTCCTCGAAGAAGGCCGAGACGTCCCGGACCCCCGGACCCCTGTCGACGGCAGCGACGACCAGCCCCACCGCCTCGTCGCTGCGAAGCAGACGCAGCACCACGACGCCGTCGTGCGCGTACTTGACCAGGTTGGTGGCGAGCTCGGTGGCGACGATCGAGATCTCGCCGACCCGATCCCTCTCGAAACCGACGCGCTGCGCGATCTCGGCCGCCCGGCGGCGCACGGCTCCGGTGGCGCTGGCGGTGTCCACCCGCAGCCACGCGACGTCGTCGGTGAGGGCGACCTGGTGACCCGAGGGGTCTGTGGGGGAGGTCAACGCGTCCACTTCACGACGCGCACCACGGTGCCGAACCCCGGATCACTGCGCAGCTCGAAGTCGTCGACGAGCCGTCGCGCCCCCGAGAGCCCGAGTCCCAGGCCGGTCCCGCTGGTCCAGCCATCGGTCAGGGCCAGCTCCAGGTCGGGGATCCCCGGGCCCTCGTCGGCGAACACCGCTCGCACGCCACGTCTCGTGCCGTTGCTGAGCACCTCGACGGTCACCCGTCCGCCGCCGCCGTACCTCAAGGTGTTGCGCGCGAGCTCGCTCGCCGCCGTGACGAGCTTGGTCTGGTCGACGAGCGAGAGCTTGGCCGCGATCGCCAGGTTGCGCACGGACTGCCGGATCCGCACCACGTCGGCGTCCGAGCTGATCTCGTGCGTCTCCTGCGAGACGACCGCGGCCGGCGCGTCCATCACTCGTTCGAACGGTCCGGTGCGTCGCCGGACCCGTCCGGGTCGGCCGCGTCCCCGTCGAGACGCTCGTGCAGTCGAAACCCACCCAGCATCATCAGTCCACGGTCCACGTCCAGCGCGGTGTCCACCCCCTGCAGGGAGAGGCCGAGCTCGACGAGGGTGATGGCCACGGCGGGTCTCATGCCCACCACCACGGTGCGCGCGTCGAGCACGCTGGAGACCGCGGCGATCGTCGAGATCATCCGACCGATGAAGCTGTCGACGATCTCGAGTGCCGAGATGTCGATCAGCACGCCTCGGGCGCCGGTCTCGACGATGCGGTCGGCGAGGTCCTCCTGCAGGGCGAGCGCGAGGTCGTCTCGCAGCTCGACCTGGATCGAGACCAGCAGGATGTCGCCGATGGGGTGGATCGGGATGCGTTCCATCGCCGGCGGTCACCGTCCCTTCGCGGGGTTGCGCTTCACCACGTCGTGACCGGAGCGGCGCAGCGCGAGCAGCAGCGCGTCGGACAGCGATGCCTTGGTGGTGATGTCGCCGAACTCGATCCCCAGTGCGACCACGGTCTGCGCGATCTGTGGCCGGATGCCGGAGATGATGCACTCGGCGCCGAGCAGCCGTGCGGCCATCACCGTCTTGAGCAGGTGCTGGGCGACCTGGGTGTCGACGGCGGAGACACCGGTGATGTCGATGATCGCGTGCTCCGAGCCGGTCTCGACCAGCGCCTGCAGCAGCTTCTCCATCACCACCTGCGTGCGGGCCGAGTCGAGGGTGCCCACCAGGGGCAGCGAGACGATGCCGTCCCAGAGCTTGACGACCGGCGTCGAGAGCTCCAAGAGGGCGTTGGCCTGCTCCGAGATCACCTGTTCGCGGGCCTCGGCGTAGTTCTCGAGCATGAGCAGCCCGAGCTCGTCGACGAGTCGCGAGAAGTCGGCGAAGAACCGGTAGAGGCTGACCTCGCCACGCGCCTCCAGCACGTCGAGGACCGCCTCCTTGAGAGCGAAGATGCCGACCGCGGTCTCGGTGGGGCTGAAGCCCTGCCGCGCACGAGTGCGGGCCACGTCGGAGAGCAGGTCGCGGACGCCGTCGAAGGCCCCGGACGAGAGCCGGTGCTCGCCCGCTGCAGAGGCAGCACTGAGGGTGTCGAACATCTCGGTGACGTCACGGTCGAGCTCGGCGCGTGTCATTCTGCCGGCGAGGGTCCGGGCGGCGGCCGCGGTCCACCGCTCGATGATCTCCTCGCGGCTGCCGGCCAGCAAGGCCCAGCCACTCATCGGTGCCTCGGTCACGGTGCGTCCTCTCGTGTCGACTCGTGTCCTCGGGCGCGCCCTCGGACCAATCGATCCTTCCACGGGCAGACCGCGGGCAACGAGCAAAGCACGAAAGTGTCGGCGATCGCCGACGGGGGCATCCGCACGGTTGGGCGCCGCGGCTACCGTCGGGAGTACGCGAGGGAGGGAGACCCCATGAGTGCCGCACTCGTCCGCCCGCGCCGGCGGGTCATCGCCGGTGTCTGCTCGGGACTGGCCGACCGGTTCGGGATGTCAGCGAACGTGGTCCGGCTGATCTTCGTCGTCAGCTGTCTGCTGCCCGGTCCGCAGTTCGTGATCTACCTGGTCCTGTGGCTGCTGATGCCCTCCGAGTAAGGGGCTCCGAGTGAGGGCTCGCCCGCTCGGTCGGTGTGCGGCACGATTGCTGCCATGGTCTACCAGCTGACTGTCCTGTACCACCAGCCCGATGATCCGGCCGCGTTCGACTCCCACTACGAGTCCACCCATGCGCCGCTGGCGTCGAAGATGCCCGGGCTGCGTCACTACTCGGTGTCGCGGCCGGCACCGAACCCCGACGGGACACCGCCCTCGCAGTACCTCGTCGCGGTGCTGCAGTTCGACGACCAGGCTGCCTTCGCGGCCGCCGTCTCCTCCCCGCAGGGCCGCGCGGCCACCGGCGACCTCGCGAACCTCGCCTCCGGCGGGGCCGAGCTGCTGACCGGTGAGGTCACCGCCTACGTCTGAGGCAGCCGTCGGCCCACGGGACTCCCTGCTACCTGGCTGCCTGGCTGCTGCCTGGCTGCTGCCTGGCTCCTACCTGGCTCCTACCTACCTGCTGTCTGGCTGCCGCCTACTTGCTGCGCGGCTTGGTACGGGGCTTGTCCCTCGGCTGCGATCGCGGCGACGGGGTGCCACCCTCCCGGGTCAGCTCGATGAGCTTGCCGGAGATGCGCGTGCGCGACAGCGCGGACAGTGCGTTCTCCGGGAGCGAGGCGGGCAGCTCCACCAACGAGTGGTCGCCGCGGATGTCGATGTGCCCGAAGTCGCGCCGCTGGAGGCCGCCCTCGTTGGCGATGGCGCCGACGATCTGCCGCGGCTCCACCCGGTGCCGTTTCCCCACCGCGATCCGGTACGTCGCCAGCGGCACGTCGGAGCGGGCGCTGCGGCGCTCCGGGCGCTCGGTCGACGTGCGCGGCCCGCGTTCGGTGGCCGACTCCGGCTCCGGAGCCATGAGCAGTGGCACCTCGTCCTGGGTCAGCACCGCCAGGGCAGCCGCGATGTCGGTCGCCGGCACGTCGTGCTGCTGCTCGTAGCTCTCGATCAGCTCGCGGTAGAAGCCCACCTGCGCCGAGCCCAGAGCCTCGGTGATCGCGTCCCGGAACCGCGCCACGCGGGTCTCGTTGACGTCCTCGACCGTCGGCAGCCGCATCTGCTCGAGCGGTTGCCGGGTGGCCTTCTCGATCGCCCGCAGCAGGTGGCGCTCGCGCGGCGTCACGAAGGAGATGGCGTCGCCGGCGCGCCCCGCCCGGCCGGTGCGGCCGATCCGGTGCACGTAGGACTCGGTGTCGGTCGGGATGTCGAAGTTCACGACGTGCGAGATGCGCTCGACGTCGAGGCCGCGGGCGGCGACGTCGGTGGCCACCAGGATGTCGAGCTTCGCGTCGCGCAGCTGGTTGATGGTGCGCTCGCGCTGCTGCTGCACGATGTCGCCGTTGATCGCGGTCGCCGAGAAGCCGCGTGCGCGCAGCCGCTCCGCGAGCTGCTCGGTCACCTGCTTGGTGCGGACGAACACGATCATGCCCTCGAAGTTCTCGACCTCGAGGATGCGGGTGAGGGCGTCGACCTTCTGCGGGTAGGACACGACCAGGTATCGCTGCCGGGTGTTGGCGGAGGTCGTGGTCTTGTTCTTGACCGTGATCGCCTCGGCATCGCGCAGGTACTTCTTCGCGATGCGTCGGATCTGAGGAGGCATCGTCGCCGAGAACAGGGCGACGTGCTTCTCCTCCGGCGTCCCGGCGAGGATCGTCTCGACGTCCTCCGCGAAGCCCATCTTCAGCATCTCGTCGGCCTCGTCGAGCACCAGGAAACGCAGCTCCGACAGGTCCAGCGTGCCCTTCTCGAGATGGTCCATGACGCGGCCCGGGGTGCCGACGACGACGTGCACGCCTCGACGAAGCGCGGACAGCTGCACGCCGTACCCCTGCCCGCCGTAGATCGGCAGCACATGCAGTCCGGGCAGGTGCGCGGCGTAACGCTCGAACGCCTCGGACACCTGGAGCGCCAGCTCGCGGGTGGGTGCCAGCACCAGTGCCTGCGGGGTCTTCTGCCGCATGTCGACCTGCGACAGGATCGGCACCGCGAACGCCGCGGTCTTGCCGGTCCCGGTCTGTGCGAGCCCGACGACGTGACGCCCCGCCATCAACGCGGGGATCGTGGCGGCCTGGATGGGGGAGGGCGACTCGTAGCCGACGTCGGTGAGCGCCCGCAGCACACGTGGGTCGATGCCGAGATCGGCGAAGCTCACCTGTGGTTCGTCGGGGGCATCGGCGGAGGACGAGGGCATCTCGCAAGCGTAATGCCGTTCACCACATGGCCCTATTCGCCGGGACGTGGGACTGCTCACCGCTCGACCCGGTGTCCGCACCTCTCGCTACGGTGAGTCTCATGCCCGACGTCGCACCCACCTCGCCGCTGGTGACCGACCTCGTGCTGGAGGGGGGTGGGGTCAAGGGCGTGGCGCTCGCTGGGGCAGTCCAGCCGTTCGACGAGGCGGGCTACACCGTCGCCCGGGTGGGCGGGACGTCGGCCGGTGCGCTCGTGGGTGCGGTGGTGGCAGCGCTCGCTCAGCGGGGCGAGTCCCTGGACCGGCTGCTGGACATCGCCGACACACTCGACTTCCGCCGCTTCCCCGACCGCGGGCTCCCCGGGCGCCTGCTGGGCCCGCTGGGGTTCCTGGCGGACGGGCTGTCGGTGCTGGTGGAGAGCGGCGCCTACGAGGGCGACTACCTGCGTCGCTGGCTGGGCGGCGTGCTCGGCGACCTGGGCGTCTCGACCTTCGGCGACCTCCGCACCGACGACCCCGGTGACGACGGCTCGATGAACCACCGCTACCGGCTGGTGGTGACGGCGAGCGACGTCTCCCGCAAGCGTCTGGTGTACCTCCCCTGGGACTACGGCGACTACGGCCGAGACCCCGACGAGCAGAAGGTCGTCGACGCCGTGCGGGCCTCGGCGTCGATCCCCTTCTTCTTCGAGCCGGTGACGCTGACCGGACCGCGCGGCACCTCGACCCTGGTCGACGGCGGGCTGGTCTCGAACTTCCCGATCTCGATGTTCGACCGCACGGACGGGGAGCGGGCTCGGTGGCCGACGATCGGGGTGCGGCTCGACGCATTCGGGAGCGACGTCCCCGAGGGCGAGGCGGAGAAGGTGGCAGGGCCCGTCGCGCTCGGGGTGGCGGTCGTGCAGACCGCCATCGAGGGGTGCCAGGCCGAGCATGTCCTCGAGCCGTGCAACCTCAAGCGCAGCGTCTCCGTGGACACCGCCCCGGTCGGCACGCTCGACTTCGACATCACCCCTGCGCAGCGACGAGCGCTGCAGCGGTCCGGCCGCTCGGCCGCGACGTCGTTCCTGAGGACCTGGGACTACGAGGTCTGGCTGAGCGAGTGCCGTCCCGCGCCGCTGTGAGCGTGCGGTTGTCGGTGGAGGTGGCTAGCGTGGTGCGGACCGGAGAACCGACGCAGAGGGAGTGCCATGACCACCCTGACCGACCGCCCGAACACGGCGCTGCTCGTCATCGACGTCCAGAACGGCGTGATGGCCGGGACCCACGACCGGGACGCCGTCGTCGCGAACATCGTGGCGCTGGTGGACAAGGCGCGCAGCGAGGACGTGCCGGTGGTCTGGGTCCAGCACTCCGCCGACGACCTGCCCCGGGACAGCGACGGCTGGCGCTACGTCCCCGACCTGACCCTGGACGAGTCCGAGCCGGTCGTACACAAGCAGTACGGCGACTCGTTCGAGGACACCGACCTCGAGGGGGTGCTCGCCGCGCGTCAGGTGGGTCGGCTGGTCGTGGCCGGCGCACAGACCGACGCCTGCATCCGGTCCACCCTGCACGGCGCGATCGTGCGCGGCTACGACGCGACGTTGGTCGACGACGCCCACACCACCGAGGATCTCACCGCCTGGGGGGCTCCGCCCGCGGACAAGGTCATCGAGCACACGAACCTCTACTGGCGCCACCACACCGCGCCCGGCCGGGAGGCCGGCACGGTGAGCACAGGATCGGTCTCCTTCGGCTGAGCCCGCTCAGGCGCGGGCATAGCGCTGCACGAACCGCTTGAGCAGCTTCGGCGGCTCGAAGACCCGCCCCTCCCGGGCCATCGCTTTCAGGGTGTCGGCCTGGTCGGGCTCGAAGTACCCCGCGTGGCGGTAGACGTCGATGCGCGTGCACAGTCCATGGATGTCCAGCTCGGGGTGGAACTGCGTCGCGTAGACGTTGCGCCGCACACGGAACGCCTGCACGGGGCAGTCCGGCGACGACGCGAGGTGCACCGCGTGCGGGGGCAGGTCGTGGATCGCCTCCTTGTGTCCGACGAACGCCTCGAACTGCGCGGGCAGGTCGGCGAAGAGGGCGTCGGCGCGGCCCTCGTCGGTGAGGCCGACCCGCACCCTGCTGATCGGCTCGGCGTAGGCGCGGTCGACCGTGCCGCCCTGGTGGGTCCCCACCACCCCGATGCCGTAGCAGGCCCCGAGGAAGGGGAAGTCCCGCTCGACGACCGCGTCGAGCAGTGCCGCCAGCTCGGCCTCGACCCGCAGCTGGACGGGCGACTTGCACGGGGTCGGGTCGCTGGCGTTGAAGGGTCCGCCGCCGAGGAGGATCCCGGACCAGTCGTCGAGGTCGATCGGCCCGAGAGCTCGCCGCTCGAGCCGCACCCGGTGCAGCAGCGGCTCGGCAAGGCCCGTGAAGCCGAGGAAGGCGTCGTACTCGTTGTCGGCGGCCGCATCCTCGTCGCGGGTGCCCAACAGCAGGAACGGCTTCACAGCCCCGACGATAGGGGAGGCTAGGCGCGGGTCACATCGAAGTACTCGCCGATCATGTCCCCGAGGAGTGCGCCGGCGGTGATGTCGCTGGTCACGTGACCGGCCATGTAGACGCGCGAGTAGTCGATCTCGGACTGCATCCAGCGGTACTCCGCGGCCCGGTGCGCGTCCTGGGCCGAGAGATAGGTGACCGCGGAAGCGGCGGCCGCCGCATGCCGCGACGGGTAGGAGCAGGGGCACACCTGGCCGGCGCTCACCTGGTGGTCAGGTCGAAGGGAGGGGTGCAGGACGTACGGCGCCGACTGCCGGTAGCGGGCACCCAGGGCGTCGGCGACCGTCTTGGAGAGCTTGAGCATGTCCTTGACCGACTGTTTGCGGGCGTCGCCGCGGGTGGTCGACAGCAGCTCGGCCTGGTCGTGGGCGAAGAGCTTCCACACGTCCTTCTTGCCGTAGGCCTCCAGCCAGGTCGAGGCGGCGACCCCGCCCCGGGTGCGCGTAGCGCCCAGTCGCTGGACGTCCGCCACCTCGCGGTTCCGGACGGACGCCGACGGTGGGCCGGGGAGAGTCTGCTCGAGCCACTGCGTGAACGCGGCGTCGTGGCGCGACCGTCCGTGCCCGGCCCACCACTGCTTCATGAGGTGCTGCGCGGTCGCGTCCTGCTCACCGACCTGCTTCTCCAGTGGTGCGACGGTCGCGTCGTCGAACAGCGTCGGGGGCGGGTCGGCCGCGATGCGGTCCTTGGCGGACTGGTTCGAGCCCAGCGCGAGGGGGGCGAGGACGCTGACCAGCACGGCGACGACGGCTGCGGCGAGCACCACGAGGTATCGACCGGGGATCCTCATGCGCTGATCCGCTGCTCGTCGAGCGTCCCGGTGTGCAGCTGGCGGCCACGCATCCGCCGGACGTCGTTGTCGGGGAGGTCGTCGCGCAGCAGCGACGCGGTGGCGACGTACTTGCTGAAGGCGCGGGGACGCGCGCCGAGCGAGACCAGCAGCTGGTCGGCCCGACCGGCGCGGTGACCGCCCTTGGTCTCCACCAGGACGTAGCCGTCGTCGATCCGCACCGTCCGTCCGCCAAGAAACCCCTGGACCTGCCAGTCGAGCGTCACCCGGCAGCGGTCCTCGGTGGTATCGGCGAGCGTGGCGCGGTGGTAGGTCACCTCCGCCGTGGGACGCAGCAGCGAGACGTCGGCCGGCAGCCCGCGGGCCGCGAGACTGGCCGACACGAACTCCGCCTCCTGCCCGTCCAGACTGGCGTAGCGGGAGGGGTGCGAGTTCGCGACGGTCTTGTCGGTGAGGCCGCTGCCGTCGGTGGACTTCACCTCGACACGACAGAGGTCGTCCTCCACATAGAGCCGGCTCCGGACCTTCCAGCGACGGCGCCGCCGTTGCAGGTGCGCACGGCAGGTCGCCAGGTCGTCGGTGTCGAAGTACGTGCTCCGGTACGTCGTGCCCTGACGTCCGGCGATGGTGAGCACGCCGTACGACGCGGGCAGGGCCTCGACCATCGCGGTCACCGTCGCGATGTCGACGAGGTACTTGCGGTCCACGCGGTGCAGCTGCGGGGCCTCGGCGAGGACCTCGCTCAGCGACACCGCCGCCCTCGACGAGAGTCCCAGGGGAAGAGTGTCAGCGAGCACCGAGCACCTCCGGTGCCGTGTCCTCGGCGGGCTCCTCGGGTCCGGGCCACGCGTTCTCCGGCACGGCGTAGCGCACCGCGACCCGGGTGGTCTCGCGCACCAGGTCGACGTCCTCGACGAGCACGCTGAGCGGCTCCACCCTCACCCGGCGGCGCACCTCCGCCATCGCCGACTCCAGGTCGGTGACGGCAACGTCCAGGGTGATCCGCATCAATCGGCTGGACGGGGTCCGAGACCGCGTCTCGTCGACCACCCACAGCGCCACCAGGAGAACGACGTCGAGACCGACGGTGATCAGCAGGTTGCGCTCGGGCAGGCCGTTCACGAGGGCGAGCACCAGGGCCACGAACGTGTAGGCGACGTCCTTGAGCGTGAAGGCGGTACTGCGCAGCCGGACCAGGCTCAGCAGGCCGAAGAGCCCGAAGCCGATCCCGGTAGGGAAGTCACCGGCGCCGATGGTCGTGACGGCGGCGAACAACCCGATGTTGAGGGCGGTGAACACCAGCGCCATCTCGGGTGCGGCGAGCCGACGACGGTAGAGCCAGCCGACCAGCAGCAGCATCGCGAGCACGTCGAGGCCGAGACGGCCCAGGGCGCCGAGGAGATCGGGTGACGAGGTCATGGACGTGAGGTGCCTTCCGGGTGAACGACTGACTGTCGTTCACCGTAGGGACGCAACATGACCGAAGTGTGACGGCGCAGCCACGGCCCAAGGCCCTACGCTCGGGTGGTGCACGTGGTGGTCGTCGACGACGAGCGGCGGATGGTCGAGCTCGTCACCAGCTATCTCGAGGAGCTCGGGATGCGGACCACCGGGTGCCTGGACGGCAGGCAGGCGCTGGAGGCTGCCCGGCTCGCCGACGCCGACGCGATGGTGCTCGACCTCATGCTCCCGGGGATCAGTGGCCTCGACGTGTGCCGCCGGCTGCGGCAGGAGGGCAACGACCTGCCGATCCTGATGCTCACCTCTCGCGGCGCCGTGTCCGAGCGGGTGGCCGGCCTGGAGGCCGGTGCCGACGACTACCTCGTCAAGCCGTTCGCGCTCGAGGAGCTCGTGGCGCGGCTGCACGCGATCCGGCGGCGGCACGCGTCGGTGGAGCACCGGCTGAGCGCGGGGGACGTGGCGCTCGACCCGCTCGAGCGTCGCGCCTGGGTGGCCGACGTCGAGGTCGCACTGTCTCGGCGCGAGTTCGCGATGCTGCAGGCGCTGCTGGAGAACGCGGGCCGGGTGGTCTCGCGCGACCGGCTCTTCGACGAGGTGTGGGACGGCGAGGTCGACATCCGCAGCAACGCGATCGACGTGCACATGTCCCGGCTGCGCTCGCGCCTCGAGCCGTCGAGCCAGGTCCGCGTGACGACGTTGCGCGGGGTCGGGTACCGCCTCGACACGCTCACGCCGTGAAGGTGTGGCAGCGCCTGGTCGGTGACCGGGCGATCGTGACACGGCTGGTGGTCGCCGTGGCGGCTGCGATGGCGGTGGTGCTGGTGCTCGCTGCGGCGTTCGTCTACTGGCGTGTCTCCTACGCTCTCGACCGCCAGGTCGACCAGGACCTGGACGCCTACCAGCAGGTCGTCGCGCACGCGGTCCGCACCGGGCAGCCACCACCCGAGGGGACACCGGGCGAGGTCTTCCAGGTGTACGACGAGCGCGGGCGCCTGCTGCGTGGAGCCCCCGACATGCCGCCGCTGCTCGACCAGGATCGGCTCGCCGCTCTCCGCACCGGACCCGAGGTCCGCTTCGACGTCGGACGGTTCCTGCCAGCGCCGAAGATCGCCTACCGTATCGATGCGCTGCGGGTCTCCTCGCCCACCGGGACGCGCATCGTGGCCGCCGCGATCAGCCGGCGCAAGCACGACGAGGCGCTGCGCGAGCTCCTGCTCCAGCTGGCCATCGCCGACCTGATGGCGCTGGTCGCCGCGTCCTTCGTGGGCTACCGGACGGCCCGCGCGGCCCTCGACCCGGTCGAGCGCTACCGACGCGCCGTCGAGCGGTTGGAGCGAGGCACCGACGCTCCGGGCGGACGCCTTCCGGTCGACGAGCGGCGCGACGACGAGCTCGCCCGGCTCGGCCACACCTTCAACGAGCTGCTCGCCCGGATCGAGAGCAGCGCCGACCGGGAGCGGCAGTTCCTCGCCGACGCCTCGCACGAGCTCAGGTCACCGCTGGCGCTGATGCGCGCTGAGCTCGAGTGGTACCGGCACCGGCCCCGCAGCGGGGCCGAGACGGCCACCGTCCTGGCGTCCCTGCGCGACCAGGTCGACCGGTTGGTGGACCTCGCCAACGCCCTGCTCGACATCGAGGAGCTTCGGGGCCGAGGCCCGTTGCGCCGCGAGGAGGTAGCCGCCGACGAGCTGGTGCGACAGGCCGTTCTCAGCGTGCCCGGCTCGTCGGACGTACGGGTGCGCGTCCCGTCCGGGATGATCCAGGTGAACCGCCGCTGGAGCGAGCTCGCGGTCGCCAACCTCATCCGCAACGCCCTGCGCCACGGGTCGGGCGAGGTACGAGTCGACGCGTGCGTGGTGGACGGGACTCTCGAGGTGCTCGTCTCCGACGAGGGCCCCGGCTTCGCGGTGGACTTCGCGGCCCAGGCCTTCGACCGCTTCAGCCGGGCCGAGGAGAGCCGCACCACGCCCGGCTCAGGTCTGGGCCTGTCCCTGGTGCGGGCCGTGGCGCTCGTGCACGGTGGAGTCGCTGCGATCGAGGATCCAGGCCGCGGTGCGGCGGTGCGTCTGGTCCTGCCGAGCGGGTAGCACCCGGAGAGTTTCGGGACGGACCGCCAGGGCACACCACAGCCATGGCAGACAACGAGCAGGAGGGTTCCTTCGGAACCGTCCTCGTGGCGGGCGGGGCGAACCTGGCGATCGCGGTCGCCAAGATCGTCGCGGGGGCACTCTCGGGCTCGTCCGCGATGCTGGCCGAGGGTGCGCACTCGGTGGCCGACACGGTCAACCAGGTCTTCCTGCTCACCGCGCTGACGCGCAGCAAGAAGCCCGCCGACGCCCAGCACCCGTTCGGCTATGGCATGGAGCGCTACTTCTGGTCGCTGCTCGCGGCGGTCGGGATCTTCGTGCTGGGTGCCGGCTTCTCCGTCTACGAAGGCGTGCACTCGCTGATGAACCCAGAACCGGTCGCGGCTCTGCTCATCGGCTACCTCGTGCTCGGCGTCTCGTTCGTCTTCGAGGGCACGTCCTGGGTCAAGGCGCTCGTCCAGCTGCGCCGGGAGGCGGGTGAGAGGCGCATCGGCTTCTTCCGGCACATCTTCACCACGCCTGACCCGACCGCGAAGACGGTGGCCTTCGAAGACACGGCGGCCCTGATCGGCATCCTCATCGCCGCCCTCGGGATCACGCTGCACGCGGTGACCGGCAACGGGCTGTACGACGGTCTGGCTTCGATCAGCATCGGTGTGCTGCTGGTCGTCGTCGCGATCTCGCTGGGCAGTGGCGCCAAGCACGACCTGATCGGGGAGGCGCTGCCGGCGGCGGACCGGGAGGCCCTGACCAAGCTCATCAACGACTCGTCCGGGGTGGACGTGGTCGTGGAGCTGCTCACCATGCAGCTCGGACCGGACGACGTACTGGTTGCGGTGCGGGTCGACGTGGACGACACGCAGACGGGCGGCGACCTCGAGGAGATGGCCGACGAGGTCGAGCGGCGCATCCAGGAGAGCTATCCCGCGGTGCGTCACGTGTTCCTGGACCCCACCACCGCCACCGCGGAGCAGGACCCCGCCGCGGCCACCGGTTGACCGCGGAGAACCCGCCCGAGGGCTCAGGCGGGGACGCTCAGGCCAGGAACATCAGGTAGGCGCCGGCCAGGGCGGGCAGCAGCCCGCACAGCAGCCACCACGACACCGGACGGTGCCGGTGGATGAGCAGCGCCGCCTCGACGGCGATCATCCCGAAGGCCGCCGAGATCACCAGCAGACCGATGCGGGCGTCGGCACGCTGCGAGAAGTACGCCGCGACCATCACGCCCGCCGAGAGGTGCAGGATCGTCGTGGCCACCAGGGTGGACATCACCCACCGCTGCACGGAGCCGAGACTGGTGGAGTAGCGCTGCGGGGGCCGCGGCTGCCCCGGCGTCATCAGGTGCTTGCGGACCGGGGGCGGCCCGGACCGGCCGGTGGACATGTGGCCCACCCTAGTCGTCGGCCGGAGGAGGCCTACTCGGCGGCGCCGGAGATCTTCTCGATCAGCGCGGTCGTGGAGATCGCGGGCGTGCGGGCGAGATAGTGAACCTCGCAGATGTCCTCGAGCTCGTCGAACTTGCCGGCCCAGTCGTCGCCCATGACCAGGACGTCGGCCCCGTGCTCGAGGACGTAGTCGCGCTTGAGCTCGAGGCTCTCCTCGACGAACACCGCGTCGACAGGCTTGAGCGCGGCCACGATCTCGAGGCGCTCCTCCTGCGAGAACACGGGGGAGCGGCCCTTCTTGCGCTCGTTCAGCGCGTCTGCGGAGACCCCCACGACGAGCCGATCGCCGAGGGCCGCGGCACGCTCGATGACGCGCAGATGGCCGACGTGGAACACGTCGAACGTGCCGAACGTGATGACGGTCCTGGTCATGGCGGGAATCTTGTCACGGCACCCGGCCGATGCGGGTTTCCGGGGGGCCGGCGTGGTGCCGTAGGGTCGAGCGGTGCCTGCCTCGACCGGTACAGCCCGTGAGCTGCTCGCCGCTCGCAACGCGGTGCTGGCCACCTTCTTCCTCAACGGCTTCGCGTTCGCCACCTGGGCCTCGCGCATCCCCTCCATCCGTGAGGCACTCGACCTCAATCCCGCGCACCTCGGACTGCTGTTGCTCGCCTGCTCCATCGGCGCGGTGCTCGCGCTGCCGTCCTCCGGCGGCTCCGTCCAGCGGTTCGGCGCCCGCCGGGTCGTGAGGGTCGCCGCCGCGGTCGAGGGCGCCGGGCTGCTGCTGGTCGCGGTCGGCGCCGGGGCGCTGCAGAGCGTCCCGCTCACCGCGGCCGGGCTCTTCCTGGTCGGCTTCGGCACCGGCAGCTGGGACGTCTCGATGAACGTCGAGGGCGCCGAGGTGGAGCGCCGGCTACGGCGCTCGGTGATGCCGCGCTTCCACGCCTCGTTCAGCCTCGGCACCGTTGCGGGTGCCGCGCTCGGCGCCCTGGTGGCGTTCCTCGGGCTCGGGATCGCCTGGCACGTCGGGTTGGTCGCGCTGGCGACGGCGGTGCTCGGCGGGCTGTCGGTGCAGCGGTTCCTGCCGGCCGGGCCGGCCGGTGAGGCCAAGCCGCCCAGCCACGCGCTGAAGGCGTGGACGGAGCCACGCACCCTGGTCATCGGGGTGATGGTGCTGGCGATGGCGCTGACCGAGGGGGTGGCGAACGACTGGCTGGCCGTCGCCATGGTCGACGGGTACGACGCCGCGGTGTGGGTCGGGGCCGCCGCCTTCGCCCTGTTCGTCGCGGCGATGACGGCAGGGCGGGTCACCGGCACCGTGCTGCTCGACAACTTCGGCCGACTGCCGGTGCTGTGGGGGAGCATGGGGGTGGCCGCGGTCGGCGTGCTGCTCGTCGTGCTCGGGCAGCTCCCGGCGCTGGTCATCATCGGCATCGTGCTGTGGGGTGTCGGCGCCTCGCTGGGTTTCCCCGTGGGCATGAGCGCCGCCGCCGACGACCCGGCACGGGCGGCCGCCCGGGTCAGTGTCGTGTCCACCATCGGCTACACCGCCTTCCTCGGCGGCCCGCCGCTGCTGGGCCTGCTCGGCAGCCACGTCGGGGTGCTGAACGCGCTGCTCGTGGTCTCGGTCGTCCTGGTGCCCTCAGCGTTCGCCGTCCCCTCTGCGCGCAGGCAGGAGCCCGCCGCGGCGTCCCTGTAGGTTCGCGTGGTGAGCGCTCCTGCCCAGATCGTCACCGCCAACCCGGAGCTCGACGAGCAGCGTCGGAGCGGTCTTCGCCGGATGCGGACCCTGGCAGTCTCCCTGCTGCTGTTCGCTGCGCTGGTGTACCTCGCGACCCTCGGCCGGACCGGTGTCCTCGGGTTCGTCAACGCCGGTGCCGAGGCCTCGATGGTGGGGGCCATCGCGGACTGGTTCGCGGTCACCGCGATCTTCAAGCACCCGATGGGTCTGCCGATCCCGCACACCGCGCTGATCCCGCGCCGCAAGGAGATGCTGGGCCGCAGCCTGGAGGAGTTCGTCGGTGAGAACTTCCTGCAGGAGGCGATCATCCGGGAGCGGATCGACGCGGCGCAGCTGAGCCGTCGGGTGGGCGGCTGGCTGCAGACGGAGGGCAACGCCCGCCGGGTCTGCGACGAGGGCGCGTCCGTGCTGCACCTGGCCTTGTCGCGGATCCGTGACGAGGACATGGTCGCGCTCGTCCAGGAGGCGCTGCTGCCCCGCTTCGTGGCCGAGCCGGTGAGCCCGGTCGCGGGCAGCCTCCTGCAGGAGGTGGTCCGAGACGGCGCCCACCACGGGCTGGTCGACCTCGTGCTGGAGGAGGCGCACCGCTGGCTCACCCAGAACGAGGAGACGTTCACCGAGATCGTCGGCGAGCGCGCGCCCTGGTGGGCGCCGCAGGCCCTCAACGAGCGGGTCACCCGGCGGATGCACGTGGAGGCCGTGGCGTGGGTCGAGGACATCCGCCGCGACCCGTACCATCACGCCCGGACCGCGCTCGACTCCGCGCTCGCGCAGCTGGCCGAGGACCTGCTCACCGACGAGGCCACCCAGGAGCGCATGGAACGGCTCAAGGTCCGGGTGCTCTCGCACCCCCAGCTGGTGGTGAGCGCCACCTCGCTCTGGAACGCCTTCCGCCGGGCGCTGATGGAGTCCCTCGACGACCCCGACGGCCCGGTCCGGCAGCGGGCGCTGCTCGAGCTGACCCGCTTCGGCGAGCGGCTGGGCCGCGACGAGGAGCTCCGGGTCCGGCTGGACCGCTACGCCAGCGACCTCGCGGTCTTCGCGGTGACCCGGTACGCCGCCGAGCTCACCGCGGTGATCACGCACACCGTGGACCGCTGGGACGGCCGGGAGGCGGCACGCCGCATCGAGCTGCACGTCGGCCGGGACCTGCAGTTCATCCGGATCAACGGCACGATCGTGGGGGGGCTGGTCGGCGTGGTGATCCACACCGTCAGCGTGCTGCTCTGAGCGAGCAGGCAGGATGGCGGCGTGAGCATGCGCGAGGTCCCGATCCGGGACGACACCATCCGGCTCGGACAGTTCCTGAAGCTGGCCGACCTCATCGACAACGGTGCCGAGGCCAAGCCGCTGATGATCCAGGGGCTGGTCTCGGTCAACGGCGAGACCGAGACCCGCCGGGGCCGTCAACTGGTGAAGGGCGACGTCGTCGCCCTGGGCGACACGTCGGTGCGGGTGGGCTAGCCCGAGACCTAGCGCACCGCGACGAGGTCGACGACGAAGATCAGCGTCTCGCCCGGCGCGATGACGGCGCCGGCGCCGCGGTCGCCGTAGGCCAGGTGCGGGGGGATCACCAGCCGCCGTCGTCCGCCGACCTTCATGCCCTGGACTCCCTGGTCCCAGCCGGAGATGACCTGGCCCACGCCGAGACGGAAGCTCAGCGGCTCACCCCGGTCGTACGACGCGTCGAACTGCTCGCCGCTCGAGTGGGCGACGCCGACGTAGTGCACCTGCACGGTCTGACCGGCCGCCGCCTGCGCGCCCTCGCCCTCGACCAGCTCGGTGACCTCGAGGTCGGTCGGCGGCGGGCCCTCGGGAAAGTCGATCTCGGGCTTGTCGTGGCTCACAGTGGTCCTCTCGGTGTCACGGGGTGAGCCCGCACGATAGTCGAGCGTGCAGGGAACCGCCCGGAGCCCCGGGGTCGGCGATTGCGAGTCCGCACCCCGCGGCCGGTAGACTCCCTGGGGATCTTGCGCCGACCCGCGTCGGCACGCACGCATCGTGGCGTGCACCCGCCTTCCTCTGGCGCCGATGGGCCTTCTTCCGGCAAGCGACGGAGCCGTCGCGTCCCTCGAACGGAGCCCTGTGCCATGAGTACCGCCATGTCCCCCCGCCACGCCGGAGGTCCCCCGGGGGCCGACGCGCCCGAGGCCAACGTCCGCAACGCGCTGCGCTCCCCGCGCATGCTGCGCACCGAGGTGCTCGCGGGCCTCGTGGTCGCCCTCGCGCTGATTCCAGAGGCGATCTCGTTCTCGATCATCGCCGGAGTCGACCCGCGGGTCGGGCTGTTCGCGTCGTTCACGATGGCGGTCTCCATCTCGTTCCTGGGTGGCCGGCCGGCGATGATCTCGGCGGCCACGGGAGCCATCGCGCTCGTGATCGCGCCGGTGATGCGCGACCACGGCTTCGACTACCTCATCGCGACCGTGCTGCTCGGAGGCATCCTGCAGGTGCTGCTCGGACTGGCCGGGGTCGCGAGGCTGATGCGGTTCATCCCCCGCTCGGTGATGGTCGGGTTCGTCAACGCGCTAGCGATCTTGATCTTCCTGGCGCAGGTGCCGCACCTGATCGGCGTCCCGTGGCTCGTCTACCCGATGACCGCTGCCGGAATCGCGTTGATGGTCCTGCTGCCCCGGCTGACCTCCGCGGTCCCCGCCCCGCTGGTGGCCATCGTGGCGCTGACCGGCTTCACGCTGCTCGCCGCGCTCACCGTCCCGAACGTCGGCGACGAGGGCGAGCTGCCGCACAACCTGCCGTCGCTGTTCCTCCCCGACGTGCCGTTCAGCATGGAGACGCTGCGCATCATCGCGCCGTTCGCACTGGCGATGGCGCTTGTCGGGCTGCTGGAGTCGTTGATGACCGCCAAGCTCGTCGACGACATCACCGACACCCCGTCGCTCAAGACGCGAGAGGCACTGGGCCAGGGCGCCGCGAACCTCATCACCGGCTTCTTCGGCGGGATGGGGGGCTGCGCCATGATCGGGCAGACGATGATCAACGTGAAGGCGTCCGGGGCCCGGACCCGGATCTCCACGTTCCTCGCCGGAGTGTTCCTGCTCGTGCTGGTCGTCGGATTCGGCGACGTCGTGGCGATCATCCCGATGGCCGCGCTGGTCGCGGTGATGGTGATGGTGGCCGTCGGAACGTTCGACTGGCACAGCGTCCAGCCCGCCACGCTGCGGCGGATGCCGAAGAGCGAGACCATGGTGATGCTCTCGACCGTCGCGGTCGTGGTGGCCACCCACAACCTCGCCATCGGCGTCATCGTCGGGGTACTGGTGGCGATGGTGCTCTTCGCCCGCCGGGTCGCCCACCTCGCCGAGGTGCGACGCGATCTCGTGGAAGCGCCCGACGGCACCGTGAGCGCGGTCTACACCGTCTACGGCGAGCTCTTCTTCGCCTCCAGCAATGACCTCTACACGCAGTTCGAGTACGCGACCGACCCGCCCCGGATCGTCGTCGACCTCACCCAGTCCCACGTCTGGGACGCCTCGACGGTGGCCGCCCTCGACGGCATCACCACGAAGTACGCCACCAAGGGCAAGACCGTCGAGATCGAGGGGCTCAACGAGGCGAGCTCTCGCATGCACGGCAGGCTCACCGGACAGCTGGCCGCACACTGAGCTGCGCCGACCCCAGGTTGCTCAGGTCCGGGCGCTCAGGTCTGGGCGCTCTGCACGTAGCTGTCGAGCTGGTCGCGCTCGAACTCGAGCTCGCTCATCCGGCTCTTCACGACGTCGCCGATGCTCACGATGCCCACGAGCTTCGCGTCCTTGACCACCGGCACGTGCCGGAACCGGCGCTGGGTCATCAGCGCCATCAGCTCGTTCACGGTGTCCTTGCCCTCACAGGTGCGGACGTCGCTGGACATGATCGAGGACACCGGGGAGTCGAGCACCGACTCCTCCTCGTGCAGCCGGCGGACCACGTCGCGCTCGGAGACGATGCCGTCGACGCTCTCCCCGTCCCGGCTGACCACCAGCGCTCCGATGTTGTGCTCGGCGAGCATTCCGACCAGGTCACGCACGGACGCGTCCGGCTTCACCGTCACCACGTCCTGGCCCGCCTTGTGGGCGAGGACCTCGTTGATCCGCATCGGACATTCCTCCTGCGCGAGCCGTCGGGGACTGTGGCCACAGGCTAGCCACTGCGGCGCCTCCCCGGCTAGGCGCGGAGCGGGTGGCCGACACCCGGCCTGCGAGGATGGCCGGGATGCGACCTCAGCTCCCTGCGCGGGCCGGCCTGGCGATGATGGGCTGGCTCAGCCTCGTGCTCTGGCTCGACCGTGCGGGCGGTGGTGGCGGGCTGTGGCTGCAGCGTGGCCTGGGGCTGCTGACCTGGCTGGTGCTGGCCGCCGCGCTGATGCGGGTGAGCCCGATGGTGCGGGCCCAGACGCTCGTCGTGGTCGGGTTCGCGACCGTCGTCGAGTACGTCTTCAGCCCTACGCTGGAGGTCTACACCTACCGCTTCGACAACGTGCCGGCGTTCGTGCCGCCGGGACACGGCCTGGTCTACCTGAGCGCCTACGCACTGGGCCATGCGCCGCTGGTCGAGCGGCACCGCCGCGCCGCGGTCGCCCTCGTGCTCGGCGTCGGCGGCCTGTGGGCGGCGTACGGCGTGCTGCTGGCCGACCGGCCGGACGTCCTGGGCGTGTTCTGGTACCTCTGCCTGGTCGGCTTCGTGCTCGTCGGCCCGTCACAGCCGGTCTACCTCGGGGCGTTCGTCGCGGTCAGCTGGCTGGAGCTGGTCGGCACCGGGCTCGGCACCTGGGTGTGGGGCACGCGCGACCCGACCGGCTGGATCTCGATCGGGAACCCGCCCTCGGGCGCCGCCGGCGGCTACGGCTGGTTCGACCTCGTCGGCCTGCTCGCCGCGCCCTACCTGATCGCGCTCGCGGCCCGCCTCATTCCTGGTCGGCGGAGTCCGGCGGCCGCCGGCGTGAGCTCAGGTCGTGCAGCGACCCCGGACGACGAGGCGTGACGTCGGGGTCCTCCTCGTCGTCAGGCAGCGACCCCAGGAACGCCAGCGCCTGGTCGTGCAGGCGGCCGTTGCTCGCCAGGGCGTTCCCGCCGGTCGGCCCGGGGGTGCCGTCGAGCGAGCTGAACGTCCCACCCGCCTCGCGCACGATGACGTCGAGGGCGGCCATGTCGTAGAGCTGGAGGTCCGGCTCCGCCGCGAGGTCGACGGCTCCCTCCGCGACGAGCATGTAGGACCAGAAGTCGCCGTACGCGCGAGTGCGCCAGCAGCGTCGGGTCAGGGCCAGGAGCGCGTCGAGCCGGTCGCGGTCGTCCCAGCCCGAGAGGCTCGAGTAGGACAGCGAGGCGTCATCGAGGCGGCTGACGTCCGAGACGTGGCACTCCGTGGCCCTCAGCAGCGACCGGCCGGTGAACGCGCCACCGTCCTGGGAGGCCCACCAGCGGCGTTGCAGCTGCGGTGCGGACACGACCCCGACCACGACCTCGTCGTCGACCATGAGCGCGATGAGGGTCGCCCACACCGGCACTCCGCGGACGAAGTTCTTGGTGCCGTCGATGGGGTCGACGACCCAGCGGCGCTGGCTGTGGCCGGTGGACCCCAGCTCCTCGCCCAGCACCGCGTCGCGGGGCCGGGCCCGCGAGAGGGTACGGCGGATGCCCTCCTCGACCGACTTGTCGGCGTCCGTGACCGGGGTCAGGTCCGGCTTGTTCACCACGTGCAGGTCGAGCGCCTTGAAGCGGTCGGTGGTCAGCGAGTCCGCGTCGTCCGCGAGCACGTGAGCCAGCCGCAGGTCGTCGGTGAAGGTGGTGGACATGAGCCTCAGGTTAGGCCCCGATCGGCTCAGCGCGGCGGAACGGGGCAGTCTGAGAGCCTCCGAAGAACCGGGCGTTGAGCCTTCAACGTGCGCCCGGAAGGCTCTAGCGTGGCGGGATGACCGTTGCCGGGCTGCCGCTGCACCCGCTGGTGGCGCACGCCGCCGTCACCGTCATCCCGCTCACCGCGCTGCTCGCGGTGGCGCTCGGGTTGCTGCCCCGGTGGCGCTGGCTGACCCGATGGCCGGCGGTCCTCGGCGCCGTCTCCTCGGTGGCCATCGCCTTTCTGGCAACCCAGTCGGGCAAGTCGCTGCAGGAGGAACGCAACCTCGGTCGCCTGGTGCGCGAGCACAGCCAGCGTGGCGAGCTGCTGGCGAACCTCACGGTGCTGCTGGCCGCGGTGGTCCTCGTCGCGGCGTTCACGCTGCCGGGTCCGTCGGGACTCGTCAGCGGTCGAGGGGCGATGGCCCGTCGGATCGCCTACGCCGACATCGTGCTGCCGGTGCTGCTCGTCCTGGCGGCGCTCGCGGTCCTCGTCCTGGTCGTGCTGACCGGCGACACCGGGGCTCGCGCGGTCTGGGGCTGAGGAGTGCTGACTAGTGCGCCTGGTCGGGAGAGCTCTCGCGGCTGGAGAGCAGCCGACGGAACGACTCCACGCGAGCGGGCTCGGTGAGTCCCTCGGTGATCGCCTCGTCGAGGCCGCACTCCGGTGCGTCCTCCCCGTGCGTGCAGCCGCGAGGGCAGGCGCCGGTGAGGGTCGCGAGGTCGGGGAACGCCCCGATCAGCTGACCGGGCTGCACGTGGGCCAGCCCGAAGGACCGGATGCCCGGGGTGTCCACGATCCAGCCGCCACCGGGCAGCGCCAGCATCAGCGCCGACGTCGAGGTGTGCCGCCCCCGACCGGTGACCGCGTTGACGTGGCCGGTGGCGCGGTCGCTGCCGGGCACCAGCGCGTTGACGAGCGTCGACTTGCCGACGCCGCTGTGGCCGACCATCACGCTGACCCGGCCGTCGAGCCGCTCACGCAGGTCCCCGAGGTCCTTCCCGCGCCGGGTCACCACCCAGGGCACACCGAGGGGCCGGTACGTCGAGAGCAGCGTCTCGGGGTCGGCGAGGTCGGGCTTGGTCAGACACAGCAGCGGGTCGAGCCCAGCGTCGTAGGCCGCGACGAGGGCGCGGTCGATCAGCCGGGGTCGCGGCTCGGGGTCCGCGAGGGCGGCCACCACCACGAGCTGGTCGGCGTTGGCGACGATGACCCGCTCGACCGGGTCGTCGTCGTCGGCGGTGCGGCGGAGCACCGAACGGCGCTCGTCGACCCCCACGATCCGGGCGAGGCTGCCGTCCGCACCGCTGACGTCGCCCACCAGCCGAACCGCGTCGCCCACGACGACGCCCTTGCGCCCGAGGGGTCGTGACTTCATCGCCGTGACCGTGCGGCCCTCGACGAGCGCGGTGTACCGGCCACGATCGACGGTCACCACCCGCCCCTCCACGGCGTCGTCGTGGCTGGGGCGGTCCTTCGTGCGTGGCCGGGTACGACGTCGGGGCCGGTCGTAGGACTCGACGTCGAACTCGTCGTAGCGCGGCATCAGTGCCTCATGCGAAGAGGCGGGACCAGGTGCCGGCGAAGTCGGGGAAGGTCTTCGAGGTGGTAGCCACGTCCTCGACCAGCACGCCGGGGACGACGAGGCCGAGGATCACGGCGGCGTGCGCCATGCGGTGGTCGGCGTAGGTGCGGAAGGGACCTCCGCCGAGGGGCGTGGGCCGGATGGTGAGGCCGTCCTCGGTCTCCGTGACATGACCGCCCAGGGAGTTGAACTCGGTGGCCAGAGCGCTGATGCGGTCGGTCTCGTGACCCCGGATGTGCCCGACACCGCGCAGGTGGGAGGGGGTGCGGGCCAGCAGGCACAGCGCGGCGACGGCCGGTGTGAGCTCGCCGACGTCGTGCAGGTCGTAGTCGAGGCCCACGAGCTCGCCGGTGCAGGTCACGGTCAGCCCCCGCTCGTCGAGCTCGGCGGAGCCACCCATCAGCGTGACGATCTCGCGCAGCGCGTCCCCGGCCTGGGTGGTCCGGGCCGGCCAGTCCCGCACGGTGACGGTGCCACCGGTGACCAGGGCCGCCGCCACGAACGGCGCGGCGTTGGACAGGTCGGGCTCGACGTGGACGTCGACCGCCCGCACCTCGCAGGCCGGCACCCGCCAGCGGTTCGCCTCGGAGTCGTCGACGTCGACCCCACGCAGCCGCAGCTGTTCCACGGTCATGGCGATGTGGGGGAGGGAGGGCACCGGGGCTCCCTCGTGGCGGACGTCGACGCCCCCGTCGTACCGGGCGCCGGCGAGCAGCAGCGCGGAGACGAACTGGCTGGAGGCGGAGGCATCGATGGCCACCGGCCCGCCGGGCACGCGGCCGCGACCGATGACGGTGAAGGGCAGCGTGCCGCGGTCCTCGTCCTCGACGTCCACGCCGAGCCCCCGCAGCCCCTGCAGGACCTGGTGCATGGGACGGAGCCTGGCGTGCGGGTCGCCGTCGAAGACCACCGGACCGTCCGCCAGGGCGGCGACCGGGGGCACGAACCTCATCACGGTGCCGGCGAGCCCGCAGTCGATGGTCTCCGGGCCGCTCAACCGCCCGGGGGTGACCTTCCAGTCCGCCCCCGTGGTGTCGATCTCGGCACCGAGGTCGCCCAGCGCGCGGGCCATCAGCTCCGTGTCGCGGGAACGCAGTGCCTGACGCACCTCGCTCGGCCCGTCGGAGAGCGCGGCGAGCACGAGGGAGCGGTTGGTCAGCGACTTCGAGCCGGGCAGCCGAACCACCGCCTCGACCGGCCCCCGGGCGTGCGGGGCCGGCCAGAGGTCGCGCGAGGTGTCGTTCATCGCGCCCGAGCGTAGCGCCCGGGCGCGGGTCGGATCAGGAGGTGACGCTCTTGGAGGCCAGCTTGGCCTGGGCCTTCGCCTGGCGACGCAGGTTCTTGGCCTCCCGCTTGGCGCTGCCGGCGGCGTTCTTGGCCCGCCAGGCCAGACCGGGCTTGCCCTCGGTGTCCACGGCGGCGAGCAGCAGCCCCCCGAACATCGAGACGTTCTTGGTGAAGTGAATCAGCTGGTTGGCCTTCTGGGTCTTGTCCGTCTCCTCCCAGAAGCGGTGCCCGGCGTACGTCGTGGGCACCAGCGAGCCGGCGAGGACGAGTGCCGACAGCCGGGGGAGCCGACCGGTGGCGAGTGCGAGCCCCGCCACCACCTGGGCCGCGCCGTTGATCATCACCAGCTGCTTCTCGTCGGGCGAGGAGCCCGTGCTGGTGACCTGGTCGGCGGCACCCGAGAGCTGCTCGGTGACCGGTTTGGCCATCCGGACGTGCTGGTCGGGGTTGCGCAGCGTACTCACACCTCCCATGACGAACATCGAGGCGAGCATCGGTCGGGCGAGACGGCGGACAACAGTCATGCAGCCCTCATACCCCAAAGTCTCCCGACCACGCATTCCACGGTGGTCAGCGGATCGTGACGGAGCGCGAGTTGTTGGCGAGGTTCGCGGCAGGCTCCCCGCTGTCCGCGGCGGTGACCGTCATGGTCACGTCCAGGTCGGGCCGCCCCTGCGGGTGCTGGACGTCCATGTCGATCGTGAAGCTCGGGCGCACGAGGTAGCAGGTGACCCTGGTCGCGCTCGTGACGGCGCAGGTGACGATTCCGGAGCCGCTGGCGCCCGCCTGGCCGTTGATGAAGTGCACCTGGCCGCCGGCGCTGCCCACGTCCGTGCCCGTCAGGTCCACGTAGACCTTCTTGGTGCCCTGCGGGACGCCCGAGACGGCGGCGCGGACCCGGTTCGTCGAGCCGTGGATCGCGATCCGCTCCAGGCTGTCGAGCGACACGTCGGGCGGCGGGACATAGGCCTCAAGTCGGGTGGCCGCGTCGTTGTTGCCGGGCGAGCTGTCGCTGTAGCCGGTGAGCGAGGCCACGGTCACGGTGACGTCGGTGTCGGTGTCGTTGGCCGTCGCGCTGAGGTGGAACGGGACGGCGCCGTTGGCGGCGTCGCAGACCAGGTCGCCCGAGGACAGGGTGCAGCCGTCGCCGGCGACGAAGGAGGCGGCGCCGGCCAGGGAGAAGCGGGCCTTGCCGGTGTAGTCGGTGGGGACTCCGCTGAGGCGGCCGTCGAAGTCGTAGGTGCCGTCGTCGGACGGCGTGACCGAGGCGGGCACGGTGAGCGCCACATCGGCCTGCGGCACGAACCGGCGCAGCGTCGTGCTGGCGTCGTTGTTGCCGGGGGTCTTGTCGGTGTAGCCGGTCAGGGAGCTCACGGTGAGCGTCACCGCCGTCGGGCTGTCGTTGTGGGTGGCAGCGAGGTGGAACGGGACGGCGCCGTCGGCGGCGTCGCAGACCAGGTCGCCCGCCGACAGGGTGCAGCCGTCGCCGGCGACGAAGGAGGCGGCGCCGGACAGGGAGAAGCGGGCCTTGCCGGTGTAGTCGGTGGGGACTCCGCTGAGCCGGCCGTCGAAGTGGTAGGTGCCGTGGTCGGACGGCGTGACCGAGGCGGGCACGGTGAGTGCCACGTCCGCGTCGGGCACGAACCGGCTCAGCGTGGTGGTCGCGCTGTTGTTGCCGGAGGTGTCGTCGGTGTACCCGCTCAGCGCCGAGACGGTGAGGGTCAGCTCGGTCGCCCTTCGGTTGTCGCTCACGCGCACCGGGAAGCTGCGCGTGCCGTTGACGGCCCGACAGGTCAGTCGCTGTGCGCTGCTCCCCGCTGAGCAGCCAGGGACCGCGCCGGAGAACGCAGCGCCTCCTCCGGAGAGGGCGTAGGTGACGGTGCTCGTCGCACCGTTCGGCACTCCACGAAGTCTGGCGTCGACCGTGTAGCCCCCGTCGTCACCGGGGGACACCGTGGACGGCAGCGTCAGGGCGAGGTCGGCGTCGGGCACGAACCTCTCCAGCGTCGTGGTCGCGGCGTTGTCGCCTGGGTCGTCCTCGACGTACCCGGCGAGGGGGGCGACCGTGACCATGACCGAGGTGGGGGAGCGGTTGTCGTCGGCGACCAGGTGGAACGGCTGCGACCGGGCGGGGTCGCAGACCAGGGACCCGCTCTCCAGCGCGCAGTCGGCCGAGGGCTCGTCCGCGAACGAGGCGCCGTTCCCGACGTCGTAGGTCACCTTGCCGGTGTAGTCGCCGGGGACGCCGCTGACCGTGCCGGTGACCCGGTAGGTGCCGTCGCGCCCTGCCGGTGCCGACGCGGGCAGCCGCAGGGCCAGGTCGCTGTGCTTGACCGCGGGTACGGCGCGCAGCGTGCCCGTCGCGGTGTTGTCGGTGAGGTCGAGGTCGACGTAGGCGTCCGGGACGACCACCGAGACCGCGGCCGAGGTGTCGGCGTCGGCATAGGTCGCGGCGAGGTCGAACGGCTGGTCGAAGGAGTCACCGGCGCCGCGCTCACACCTGAGGCGGGTGCGGTCGTCGTTCGGGGTGCAGCCGGTGGTGTCGGCGAAGGTGGCACCGTCGCCGGCGGCGTAGGTCACCTCGGCCAGGTCGCGGGGAGCCGTGACCGTGCTTCGGACGTGGTACACGCCATCGGTCGAGGAGGCGGGGTCCGGTGACAGTGTGGTCATCGCGAACTCCGCCTCGGGCGTGGGCGTCAAGGTGAGCGCGTCGCTGTTGTCGCCGGTGTCCGGGTCGACGAACGGGCGCACCGCACCCACCGCCAGCGTGATGCGCTCGGCGTCGTCGGAGCTGAGCAGGACGGCCACGTCGATGTTCGCCACCTCGGAGCCGGGAGTCGAGGCGGGCAGGTCGGTGCAGGTCACCACCCGGGCGGAGTCGCGGGTGCAGCCGGACGTGAGGGGGTCGCCGAAGGCGGCATCGCCGCCAAGGGTCAGCGTCACGGTCCCGGACCGGATCCCGCGCACGGGGGCGCGGACGACGAACCGGTCGGTGCCGCCCGCGTCAACGCCGTGGGAGTCCGGCACCTCTGCGATCGCGGCGAGCGAGAGCCGCTCGCGGGGACTGGGCTGGAAGTGGTAGCTCTGCGAGGTGGTGTCGCTCGAGCCGTCGAGGGAGACCACGACGGTCAGGTCGTCGGAGTCCATGTCGTCGGGGAACTCCAGCGGCAGGGAGATCTCGTAGTGACCCGGCTCGGCAGCCCCCACGGCGGACGGTACGGCGGCCTTGGGCGCCGAGGCCCGACCGGCCGCCGCGGTGGCACCAGGGAGACAGCGCACGTGGCGCTCGTCCCGGCGCGAGCAGCCCGGGTCCAGGTGCTGACCGAAGGTGGTGCTCGTCGACTCCAGGGCAATGTCCACCGGCGTGGCGGGATCGCTCACCCCGTCCAGGACCAGGGCCATCTGGCCGCCCTCCGGGTCGACGGCGAGCGAGCTGATGGCGGGAGCCGTGCCGGGCTGGCCGGTGCCGTCGGTGGGCCCGTCGGTCGGCCCGTCGGTCGGCCCGTCGGTGGCCCCGTCGGTGGCCCCGTCGGTGGGTTCGTCGGTGAGCCCGTCGGTCGGCTCGCCTGTGGGGAGGTCCGTAGCCGGCTCCGAGGGCGACTCGGTTGCCAGGTCGGTCGGCAGCAGGGCGGCGGCCTGTGCCTCGGACGGCGAGGCGGAGGTCACCGGGACGCTGCTGGTCGGGCCGACCAGACTGCCGGCGGCGCTGGTGGAGGCCGACGCCGAGCTCGTGGAGCTCTTGCCCGAGGTGGGGGTGGTCGACCGGGTCGGGCTGGTCGGGACACCGGACGAGGTGACGGCGGAGCTCCTGATCGGCTCCGGGTCGGCGGTGACGCGCGCCTTGTCCGGTCCTGTCACGGCGATCACGGTCGCAGTGGCGGCCGCCACCCCGGCGGCGACCCCGACGGCCGCCACCGCGCCGGAGTTGGCGGCGGCGAAGTCGCGGACGCGGGAGATCAGCCCGAGCAGGCCGCCCACACCGAGGGTGGCGCCGCCCGAGGCGAGGTAGCCGGCGGCCGCGGCGCCGAGCAGCAGCGGCGCGATGATGCCGGCGAGGTTGGAGTTGACGTCGGTGAGCTCCAGGTACATCGCGGTGCAGCGACGGCACTCGTCGAGGTGGCCCTGCACCTTGCCCGCGTCGCGTCGGGACAGGCCCTTGCGGACGAAGGCCCCCAGGTGCTCGTTGACCCAGCGACAGTCGCTCTCGGAGATGTCCGAGAGATGCATGGTCAAGAACGCCTGGCGTAGCCCCTCACGGGCGCGGTAGGCGAGCGCGGAGACCGAGTTGGCGCTCATCCCGAGCAACGGCGCGATCTCCGCGGGCTTCTGGCCCTCGACCTCGAGGTGCCACAAGACGAGCTGCCACCGTTCGGGCAGGGACGCGAACGCCTTGGCCGCGGCCCCGCTCTCGAAGCCGGCGACCGCGGTGTCCTGGAACGGCACACCGGGGTCGAAGGGCGTCATGTCGTCGGTGGTCTGGAGCCGCTGGCCGAGCCGCACCCGGTCGACGTGCAGCCGTCGTACGGCGGTGAGCAGGTAGGCGCGGAACGCCACGTCGGGACCTCCGCCGCCCTGCAGCACCGTGAGCACCTTCGCGAACGCCTCGGAGACCAGGTCGTCGGCATCGGGACCCCGCACCAGCTGCCGCGAGAGGCGGGTGGCCGCCGTCTGGTGCCGGCTGAACAGCTCGCCGTAGGCGCTGATGTCTCCCCCGCGGACGCGCGAGATCAGCTCGGCGTCGCTGGGCGCATCGAGATCGCTCAGAAGATCGGTCATCGGCTTCTGCTGGGGTGGGGGGGACCCCGGGATCACCGGCGGAGGAGAACCGGACGGGATCTTTACTCCGACAAACTAGACGCTGGAGAGCGTTTTCGCTGCTTATCGCGGGGAAAATGTCCGTTCGGCCAGGTTTCGGAGCGGAACGTCGAGAAAGGTGGTCGCATCTGCGTCATAGTCCGGGGCCTCGTTCGTCTCCCCCCTGCAAGGCGTCGACGACGTCACCGTGAGGGTGGCAGCGGCGTACACCGAGGGGAGGGGTCGCCATGGCGATGTTCCCCGCCCTCACCTTCCGTCGTACGCCGTCCTCCGCCACGCTCGCCCCGAGACGAGACCTGCCCGGACACGTCCGGAGCGCGCTGCCGAGGCGCTTCGAGGCGGTCGGTGAGGCGCTCTGGCTGGACGCGGCCTCGCACGAGGACGTGATCGGCACCTGTGCCGTGGTAGGTCGCGACGTGGCTCGTGATGGTGCCGCCCTGGGAGAGGCACTGGACGGGCTGCGCGCGACCTACCACCTGGTGCTCGGGACCACGCCCGCCTTCGAGGCCGCCGAGGCGCTCTCCGTCGCGTGGAGCGAGGCCACCTTGGAGTACCTCCACGACCTGTCCTGCGAGGACCCGCTGACCGGTCTGGCGAGCCTCGCTCACGTGCGCACGCGCCTCGACGAGATCTACCGGGAGGCGGAGCTGACCGACGTGAGCGTCGCCGGCAGCCAGGCGCTCGTGATCGTCGAGCTGCGCTTCCGCGGCCCCACCGGGCCGGGTCACCAGTTCACCCGCGCCCTGCGCCTGGTGCAGGTCGCCGAGGCGATGCGGGCGGTCTACTCCGGCGGGCAGACCCTGGGTCGCCTGGGTCTGGAGCGGGCGGTGGCAGTCGTCCCCCGCACCACCGACCTGGGCATGTCGGTGGCGTTGTTGCGCGAGTTCCTCGACGACGTCGACCTCGGAGCGACCGAGCTCCGGGTGTGGATCGAGGGCCTGCCCGAATCCGCGGACTCGGCTACCCGGCTGCTGGACGACCTCGCCCGCTGAGCCGCCGCCGGGCCGCGACTAGCCTGGCTGCCATGTGCGGTCGCTACGCGTCGAGCCGGAAGCCCGAGGACCTCGTCGAGGAGTTCGAGATCGACAAGGTCGCGGTGAA
This sequence comes from uncultured Actinomycetota bacterium, assembly GCA_963810435.1. Taxonomy (GTDB): domain Bacteria; phylum Actinomycetota; class Actinomycetes; order Propionibacteriales; family Nocardioidaceae; genus Nocardioides_B. The sequence continues at coordinate 2,708,698 of CAWENL010000001.1, read as the reverse complement.
GGAGCCCCTTGCCGCCGACTTCAACGTCGCCCCGACCAAGCAGGTGTACGCCGTCGTGGAACGATCCGTCGATCCCGACGACCGCGGGGGGCCGACCGAGCGTCAGCTGCGCACCCTGCGCTGGGGGCTGGTGCCGTTCTGGGCCAAGGACCCCTCGATCGGCGCCAAGATGATCAACGCGCGCATGGAGACGGTGCAGGAGAAACCCGCCTTCCGGCGACCCTTCGCGACGCGGCGCTGCCTGCTCCCGGCCGATGGCTACTACGAGTGGTACCCGACCGAGCAGCGCACCAAGGCGGGCAAGCCGGTCAAGCAGCCCTTCTTCATCCGACCCGCCGAGGGCGGGGTCCTCGCGATGGCCGGACTCTACGAGATCTGGAAGGACCCCACCCGCGACGAGGACGACCCGCTGCGGTTCGTCTGGACCTGCACGGTGATCACCACCTCCGCCGAGGACTCCGTGGGCCACATCCATGACCGGATGCCCCTGATGGTCCCCACAGAGCGGTACGCCGCGTGGCTCGACCCGGCCAACGGCTCCGTGGCCGATCTCAAGGAGCTGCTCGTTCCGGCCGCACCAGGTCGGCTCGAGGCGTTCCCGGTGAGCACGTCGGTCAACAACGTGCGCAACAACGGGCCCGAGCTGGTCGAGCCGCTCGTCCCCGAGCAACTCGTCTCCGAGCCGCCCTCATGACTCAGCAGCGGCTGGTCGCGACTCCGCACGGCGACGCCCGCCTGTGGCGCGACCCGGCCCGCCGGCCGATCGCGACCCTGCTGCTCGGACACGGCGCCGGCGGCGGGGTGGACGCCCCAGACCTGGAGGCCCTGGCGGCGGTGCTGCCCCGGCAGGGTGTCTCGGTGGTCCGGGTCGAGCAGCCGTGGCGGGTCGCCGGACGGCGGGTGGCGCCGCGACCCGCGGTGCTCGACGAGTGCCTGCTGGCGGCGGCAGGCCGGCTCCGGCCGAGGACCCCGCTGGTGGTCGGCGGCCGGAGCGCCGGAGCCCGCGCCGCAGCCCGCACGGCGGCCCGGCTCGGTGCCGCGGGGTTCGTGGCGCTCTCGTTCCCGCTGCACCCCCCGGGCGCACCGGAGAAGTCGCGGCTGCCCGAGCTCGAGGCGGTCCGGCTGCCGACCCTGGTCGTCCAGGGTGAGAACGACCCCTTCGGCCGCCCCGAGGAGTTCCCCTCCGACCGGGAGCTCACGGTGGTCCCCGGGGCGGATCACGCGTTCTCGGTCCCGAGGCGGGGGCCCGTGACTGCCGAGATCGCCATGGCGATCGTCGTCGAGGCCGTGCTGGAGTTCGTGGTGCGCGACGTGGTCGGCAGTCCCGACCCCCGGAGATGAACGGTCAGGGGAATCGAACCGGGCGGACCCGTGTTGGCGCTGTGAAGGGGATCGACGACCACGGAGGGAGCGGACGTGAGTGCAGTGGCGTGTGACGTGAAGCCGGCCCGGGCCCGCTCGACGGGCGACGGGACGTCGTACCCCGTCCTCCCGGTAGGCTGGGAGGCGATGACAGACAACCCCGCACCCGACTTCGACTACAGCGACGAGGTCGACCTGGACACCGAGACCGAGGCGCAGCGCTCGCTGCGCTTCGAGCGCGACGCGATGCAGTACCTCGACCAGCTCTACTCGGCGGCGATGCGGATGACCCGCAACCCGGCCGACGCCGAGGACCTGGTGCAGGAGACGTTCGCGAAGGCGTTCGCGGCGTTCCACCAGTTCAGGCCCGGCACGAACCTCAAGGCCTGGCTGTACCGCATCCTCACCAACACCTTCATCAACACCTACCGCAAGAAGCAGCGCGAGCCGCAGCAGTCGATGGCCGAGGACGTCGAGGACTGGCAGCTGGCCCGGGCCGAGTCGCACTCGTCGACGGGCCTGAAGTCCGCGGAGGCCGAGGCGCTCGAGCACCTCCCGGACAGTGACGTCAAGGACGCCCTCCAGCAGCTCCCCGAGGACTTCCGGCTGGCGGTCTACCTCGCGGACGTCGAGGGCTTCCCGTACAAGGAGATCGCGGAGATCATGGACACGCCGATCGGCACCGTGATGTCGCGGCTGCACCGTGGTCGGCGCCAGCTGCGCGAGATGCTGCAGAGCTACGCGCGCGACCGCGGCGTGGCGGCCGCCGGGACGAAGGGAGACCCCTCATGACCCTGTCGAGCGGCTCCGGAGCCCCCTGTGGCGACCCGCACGACCAGGACTGCTCCGAGATCCTCGAGCGGGTCTTCTTCTTCATCGACAACGAGCTGCCGACCGCGGACTCCACGCAGATCCAGCTCCACCTCGACGAGTGCGGCCCCTGCCTGCAGAAGTACGACCTCGAGCGCACCGTGAAGACGCTGGTCCAGCGCTCCTGCGCCGAGCACGCCCCCGAGGCGCTCCGCGACAAGGTGCTCCTGCGGATCCGTCAGGTGCAGGTGGAGATCACCGAGACCGACTGAGGCTCGGTCGTCGCCTGATTACCATGCCACCATGGTAATCAGATGCTCCCCATGGCCTGCAGGCCAAGGGGAGCATCAGTTCTCCATGGGCAGAGCCGCGACGGGTCCTGCCGGAGCGAGGTCAGGCGTTGGGGCGCTTGCCGTGGTTGGCGGCCTTCTTCTTGCGGGCGCGACGCTTGCGGCCGGTCTTACCCATGGGGTCCTCCTCGGAGCCTTCGACAGTCGTCGGCCCCGACCGTCCAGGTCAGGGCCAATGCCATTGTCGCACCCGTCGCGGCGGGGGGGAAATCCGCGAGGCGGGCGGGGCATCGTCTCGGCCGACCGTACGACGCCCCCGCTGTTGTCACGGCTCTGGGAGCAGCAGCCGGAAGGCGATCAGGTTGATGCCCTCCTCCGGGGACCAGTCCCGCTCGGGGAGCCGCCGGAACCCGAACCGCTCGTAGAGCCGGTGCGCGGGGCGCTGCTCGGGCAGGCTCGAGAGCACGACGGCGACGTACCCGAGCTCGCGGGAGCGTTGTAGACAGACGGAGACGAGCGCCTCGGCCACCCCGCGCCGTCGCATCGACGGCTCCACGGCGAGCATCCGGAACTCGCCCTCGAGGGGATGCGCGAGCTCGCTCCAGGGTGACTCCTGCGGACAGAAGGTGACGGTGCCCGCGAGCACGTCGCCGACCAGGGCCACGTACACCTCGGCGTCCCGGGCTCGGGTGACGGCGTCGCGGAGGTGCTCGGCGTAGCCCTCGTCCGGGCTCACGAAGTCGGCGTAGGCGGCAACGGTGAGCTCGCCGACCTGACGGAGCTCGTCGGTGTGCGCCGGCCGGACGACGACCGTCATACGCCGAACGTGGCGCGGGGGTAGGGCGCGTCGACGTCGGTGATCACGTTGACGAGGTACGGCGTCCCCGCTGCGAACGCCCGGTCGAGCGCGGGTCCGATCCCGGAGGGGTCGGTCACCGTCTCGCCGCCGCCGCCGAGTGCCTTCACGACGTCGTCGTAGCGGGTCTCCGGCGCGAGGTCGGCCGCGACGTCGTAGCCGTAGAGCATCTGCATCGGCTGCTTCTCCAGCCCCCAGGCGGAGTTGTTGCCGCACACCATCACGACCGGGAGGTCGTGGCGCACGAGCGTGTCGACGTCCATCAGCGACATGCCCGCGGCGCCGTCGCCCAGCAGCAGCACCACCTGTGAGGAGGGACGGGCCAGGCGCGCGGCCATGGCGGAGCCCAGCCCCGCACCCAGGCATCCATACGGCCCGGGGTCGAGCCAGCCGCCGGGTCGCTTGGGCTCGACGAACTTGCCGGCGAAGGACACGAAGTCGCCACCGTCTCCGATGACCACCGCGTCGTCGGCGAGCCGGGGCGTCAGCTCGCCGTAGATCCGGGCGGGGTGGATCGGGTCGGCCTCGGCGCTCAGCAGCACCTGGTCGCGCGCGACACCCTGTGCCACGGCGGCCTGGAGGTCGGCGACCCACCCGGACCAGTCCGGCCGGTGCGGCTGGTGCTCGAGCGCGGCCTGCACCCCGTCCAGCACCCGGGTGAGGTCGCCGTGGGCGGACCCGGCGAGCGTGGCGTGCTGCGAGAGCTGGCCGGCACTGTCGGCCAGGTGCACGACCCGCGCGGGGGTTGCGCCGTCCTTGCCCCCGAAGACGCCGTAGCCGAGCCGGAAGTCGAGCGGTGTGCCCACGACCACGATCAGGTCGGCACCGTTGAACGCGAGGCTGCGTGCCTTGGTGACCAGCTGCGGATGCCCGCCGGGTACGACGCCACGCCCCATCCCGTTGGTGATCACCGGGATGCCGGTGTCCTCCACGAAGCGCAGCGCGGCCACCTCGGCGCCGTCGGCCCACACGTCCGTGCCCAGCACCAGCACCGGTTGCGAGGCCTCCGCCAGCAAGCTGGCCACACCGGCCAGGGCCGCGTCGTCGGGGGCGATGGCCGGGCGCGAACGCGCACCGTCGCTCGGCTCGGCCTCCTCTGACTTGTCGAAGAACACGTCCATCGGCACGTCGAGGAACGTCGGCCCGCGATGGGGCGAACCGGCGAGCGTGAACGCCTCGTCGACCGCGCCGGCGATCTCCGCCACCTGGTGGACCGTGCGCGCGGACTTGGTCACCGGCTCCAGAAGCGGCGGGTGGTCGAGCTCCTGCAGCGATCCCGTCCCCCAGCGGTTGTTCGGTGCGCGGCCACCGACCACGACCAACGGTGATCCGCTGAACTGTGCCTGCGTGATCGCGCTGACCCCGTTGGTGACGCCAGGTCCGGCCGTCAGCACCGCGAGGCCCGGCACGCGGGTGAGCTTGCCGAGCGCCTCGGCAGCGAAGACCGCGGTCTGCTCGTGTCGCACGTCGACGATTCGCACGGGCGGATCGGCGTGCACCGCGGCGTCGTACATCGGGAAGACATGGGCGCCGGAGAGCGTGAAGAGCGTGTCCACGCCGTGCGCTGCGGCGCAGCGCACGGCGTGCTCGCCGCCGTGCCGCTCGGGGGAGGAGGTCATGACGCGAGGTTACCCGCCGGTACTCCTCCGGGTGGGCACGGTGCCGGCCCACCTCCTGGCCCGGCCTGGACCCCGGCCTCGTCCGCGTCGCCACCCGTCGCGCCGCGGTGACTCGTCCCGAGGCCTCAGCGCAGGTGGCCGAGCAGCACCAGCAGCAGGTCAGCCCGGCAGGCGGGCGGCCGCTCCCCGACCGCCAGCATCAGGTACAGCGCCCGGAGGTAGGACCGCACGTTGCCGGTGACCAGCCAGGGGTCCCGGTCGTCCCCGCCGTCGTCGCTCGGTACGGCGTGTGCTGCGAGCCGGGCCACCCATGGCTCGAGCACGTCGAGGCCGACCAGGTCCCGGCGCAGCACCTGCACCGTGGCGGCCGCGAGCCGGTCGTCCTCGCCGTGGATGAGACGGGCAGAGGTCGGGCTCAGCAGCCGGTCGGCCACCACGTCGAGCAGCACCGTGAGCTCCAGGCGTCCGAACGCGGGTGCGGTGGCCAGCACCCCGACGGCGTCGGCGCCGTGCGCGACGGCGTGGGCCCACCCCTGGCCGGGCACGAAGCCGCGCAGGTCGTGCTCGCGCATGAACCAGCCCACCACCCGGTCCCCCCATCGCAGCACGGTGTCGTCGGGCACCACATCGGCGCTGAGGCCCCGCGCCAGGCAGGCGGTGAGCACCCGCACGGACAGGGACCGGCGGAAGACGCTGACGGTGCCCTGCTCGCCGAGCCCCACGGCGAGGCCGGCCGCCATGCCGTCGCCGAGCCCCTCGAGCAGGTCGTCGTAGACACCCTGCGCGACCCAGGTGACCAGCAGGTGTCCGGCGACCTCCTCGCGAACGTGGGGGTCGGGGTCGCCCAGCATGGTGGTCAGCTCGGCCGTGAGGTCGACGAGCGGACGGTCGTCGGGGACCTTGTGGCCCTCGGCCAGCACCTGATCCCAGAAGGCCGGCTCCATGCGCCCATCCTGCCAGCACCGAACACTCCTATGCTCGGGTTCGTGCCGACGCTGACCGAGCTGGTGCGGGCCCACACCGACCTGGGTGGCGACGACGTCACGTGGTTCCAGACGCTGCTCGCCGACTGGCAGGTGATCGCGGACCTCTCGTTCGCGGACCTCGTGTTGTGGCTGCCCGACCGTGAGGGACTGGGCTACTGGGCCGCGGCGCAGATGCGCCCCACGACCGGGCCCACGGCGTACGTCGACGACCTGGTCGGCACGTTCGTCGCGCGGGGCCGCCGCCCGCTGATCGACTCGGCGCTCGACCACGGACGCGTGGCCCGCGAGGGCGACCCGGAGTGGCGCGACGACATCCCGGTCCGGGTGGAGGCCATCCCGGTCCGCCGCGGCGAGCGGATCCTCGCGGTCATCGCCCGCAACACCAACCTGCTGGGGGTGCGCACCCCCAGCCGGCTGGAGCTCGCCTACCTGCAGAGCGCGACCGACCTGACCCAGATGATCGCGAACGGGCACTTCCCGTTCCCGGGCCAGCGCTCGGACCACGCCGACTCCCCGCGGGTGGGCGACGGCTTTCTGCGCATCGACGCCGTGGGCCGGGTGAGCTACGCCAGCCCGAACGCACTGTCGGTCTACCGGCGTCTCGGGCTGACCACCGACCTGACCGGCCTGGATCTCGCCGAGACCACCCGGCAGCTCGTCCCGGCGTCGCGACGACCGGACGAGGAGACTCTCAGTGCGGTGCTCGGCGGCCGGGTGCCGCGCGACACCGAGATCGGCAACGACACCGTGCTGATCCTCCGGGCGATCCCGTTGCGCCCGCAGGGCGAGCACATCGGCGCTCTGGTGCTGCTGCGAGACGTCACCGAGCTGCGGCGCCGAGACCGCGAGCTGGTCACCAAGGACGCCACGATCCGCGAGATCCACCACCGGGTGAAGAACAACCTCCAGACGGTCGCAGCCCTGCTGCGGCTGCAGGCCCGGCGCATCGCAGCGCCAGAGGGACGCGAGGCGCTCGAGGAGGCCGTGCGCCGGGTCGGCTCGATCGCGATCGTCCACGAGACGCTGAGCCAGGCGTTCGACGAGTTCGTCGACTTCGACGATGTCGCCGACCGGCTGCGGGTCATGGTGGCCGAGGTCGGCTCTCGCGGCGCCTCCGTGACGTCGGTGCGCGACGGCAGCTTCGGCACCATGACCGCCGAGGCGGCCACGCCGCTGGCGATGGTGCTCACCGAGCTGCTTCAGAACGCCGTCGAGCACGGTTTCGGGGAAGGCACGGGGACGATCAGGCTGAGCGTGCAGCGCCTGGTCGGCCGGCTGCGGGTGAGCGTCGAGGACGACGGCCGTGGCCTGCCCGCCGGGTTCGACCTGGACGCGTCGGTGAGCCTGGGGCTCTCGATCGTGCGCACCCTGGTGGAGTCCGAGCTCGACGGCCTGCTCGAGATGGGGCCCCGACCCGGAGGTGGGACCCGGGTCACGCTGGACGTGCCGGTCTAAACCGGGCTCGGGTCGCTCAGGCGGTGCGGACCCGGGCGCGGGCGTTGCGACGCTTCAGCGCGCGCCGCTCGTCCTCGCTCATGCCGCCCCAGACACCATGGTCCTGTCCGGCCTCGAGGGCCCATGCCAGGCACTGTTCGCGTACCTCGCAGCGACGGCACACCTGCTTGGCCTCCTCGATCTGGAGGATGGCCGGACCGGTGTTGCCGATCGGGAAGAACAGCTCCGGGTCCTCGTCGAGGCATGCAGAGCGGTGGCGCCAATCCATGGCGGTTGACTCCTTCTGGCTGGAAGCGACCGGCTCGGGTGCCCGGTCTGGACGTTCGGTTCGTGGGTGTTCGTGGTTGTGAACGATTTCACGAGGTCTGGCCCGCCGCAAGGTGGTTGCTCGCGGGACAGGATGGTCACCTGGGCGGCGGGGGTATGACGTCTGGTGAACCGATGACCAGCGTGGCAAGAGTACGCAGGCCGATCAACCCTCCGCGGTCGTCACGTTGGTCACAGGCTGTGACTGTAACCGTTCCAGATCAGGTTTCCCAGGGTCGCGGCCCGGTGTGGCGGGATTTTGCCTGCGTACCATCTCCTCACGTGACACCCCCCCACCAGCACCCACCCCAGCCGCCGCTGCCGGGACCCGACGAGCACCGGGCCGGCCACGTGCCCGCCCCGCTGGTGGTGGCTGCCTCGCTGACGGGTCTGGAGGCGTTGCTGCTGGTGCTCTTCGGCCTGGCCGAGCTCCGCTCGCTCTCGGCCACCAAGGCAACGATGGGGATCACCACGTCGCTGTTCTTCGCGGTCTACGGTCTCGGGCTCGGCTGGTGCGCCTGGCAGCTACGCCGACTCGAGCACTGGCCACGGGCACCGATCGTGCTCGCGCAGCTGATCCAGCTCGGTGTGGCGTGGAGCTTCCGGGGCGGTGGGACGGCGGTCGTGTCGGCGGCGCTGAGCGTGCTCGCCGTCCTGGTGCTCGTCGGTGTGTTCCACCCGGCCTCGATCAGGGCGCTGACCTCGACCGAGGACTCGGAGCCTCCGCCGGGCTAGTCCCGAGGCAGCGACGACTCGTCGAGCGAGTCCCGCAGCCGCTCCAGGGTGCGGGCCAGCAACCGGGACACGTGCATCTGGGAGATCCCGATCTCCGCGGCGATCTGCGACTGCGTCATGCCTCGGAAGAACCGCAGGGTCAAGATGTGCTTCTCGCGGGGGTCGAGCGCCTCGAGCAGTGGCTTGATCGTCTCGCGGTTCTCCACGTGCTCGAGCGCCTCGTCGTCCCCACCGATGACGTCGATCATCGACAGCGCGCTGTCATCACCGGAGTCAGGCGCGTCGAGGGAGAGCGTGGAGTAGGCGTTCGAGGACTCGATGCCCTCGAGGACCTCCTCGTCGGAGACGCCGATCTTGCCTGCCAGCTCCGAGATGGTCGGCGAGCGGCCCAGCTCCTGGGTGAGCTCTGCAGTCGCGGTGGTGATCGAGAGCCGCAGCTCCTGCAACCGGCGCGGCACCCGGATCGCCCACCCGCGGTCGCGGAAGTGCCGCTTGATCTCGCCGACGATCGTGGGGGTGGCGTACGTCGAGAACTCGACGCCGCGGTCGGTGTCGAAGCGGTCGATCGCCTTGATCAGACCGATGGTGCCGACCTGGAGCAGGTCGTCGAAGGGCTCACCGCGGTTGAGGAAGCGCCGGGCGAAGTGCTCGACGAGGGGAAGGTGCAGCCGGACCAGCTCGTCGCGGTAGAACCCGCGCTCGGTCTCGGAGGCTTCCTGGTCGGTCAGCCGCGCGAACAGGGCAGCGCTCCTGGTCCGCATCGCGGCCAGATCCCTGGTGCCACTTGTGCGCGCCGCCCCCGACATCGCTACTCCGCGTCTGTCGTTCCGCGTGCCAGCGTGATGGTGAGTCGGTCCCCCTCGACGTCGGCCGACACCTCGCTCGTCAGGGCGGCCAGCACCGTCCAGGCGAATCCCTCCCGGTTCGGCGGCCGCGGGCTGTCACAGTCGGCGGTCACGGCGACGGTCAACCGGGCGGGCTGCAGGTCGAAGGTGCAGGTCAGGTCGGAGTCCGGGCGAGCCTGCGGAAGCACCATCGCGCACGCCTCGTCAACGGCGATCCGGAGGTCCTCGATGTCGTCGAGGGTGAAGTCCAGCCGTGCGGCCAGTCCCGCGGTCGCCGTACGCAGCACGGCGAGGTAGGCGCTGTTCGCGGGGATGCGAAGCATCACGTCCGGGTGGTGGTCTGCCACGTCAGCTGCTACCTCTTCATCGGGCTCTTCATCGGGCTCTACATCGGGCTCTACACCGGGCCGTGCTCGTGCGTCCGGGGCCGGACGCGACGAGCGCGCCCGACCCCGGACGGTGAGATGGATCGTCACCTGCCGAGATCACGACAGTGTGACAGGTGGAGAGTCAGGACTTCTTGGTCTCCCAGAAGATTTCGGCGATCTCGTCGATCTTCGCGAGCAGGTCATCCGCGACCTGGGCGTCGAGGGAGCCCTTGGCACCGGACGCGCCGGCCAGCTTCGTCGCCTCGTTGACGAGCTGGTGGAGCTGCGGGTACTTCTCGAAGTGCGGAGGCTTGAAGTAGTCGGTCCAGAGCACCCAGAGGTGATGCTTCACGAGCTCCGCGCGCTGCTCCTTGATGATGATGGCGCGGGTACGGAAGTCGTGGTCGTCGTTGTCGTCGACCTTGGCGATGATGCCCTTGATCGACTCGGCCTCGATGCGGGCCTGGGCGGGGTCGTAGACGCCGCAGGGGAGGTCGCAGTGAGCCTGGACTTCGAGGGTCGGAGCGAACAGTCGCGCGAACATGCGGGTCCTTTCGTCAGATGTCGGCTGCTGGTGGATACACCGGCTGCGACACTACTCCCGAGCCCCGGAGGCGATTCTCGAGGGCCGCGGTGCGGTGCCGCCGTACCACCCGGACCGGAGAGGTCGAGGTACCCATGCCGCGCGACCGCACGCCTCGTACGGTCCGAGGCCGGCTTGCGACCTGGGGGCTGGTGGTGGTCCGCAACCGGTCCATGGAGCCCACCTTGTACGACGGCGACCGGCTCGTCGTCCGACACGGTGCGACACCCCGGCCCGGCGACGTGGTCGTCGTGCGGCTGCCCCACCGCGGGCTTTCGGTGAAGCGGGCCACGATGCGCCGGCCGCTCGGGGACGGTCATGGGTGGTGGGTGGAGCGCGACAACCCCGCGGAGGGGGTCGACTCCTGGCAGGTCGGCGCGGTCCCGGACGGAGACGTCGTCGCCGTGGTCCGTGCCCGGCTGTGGCCGTGGCGGAGGACCCGGCTCCGGCGTGGGTGGCCACCGAGCCCCCGGTAGCATCGCCCCGATGTCTGCGACCCAGGAACCCCCCAGCGATGAGCACGCGGGAGACCCCGTCTTCGAGCTGCACCGAGGCGGCAAGATGGAGATCGTCTCCACGGTGCCGCTTCACGGTCGCGAGGACCTCTCGATGGCCTACACCCCCGGGGTGGCGCGGGTCTGCCAGGCCATCGCCGCGCGGCCGCTGCTGGTCGACGACTACACCTGGGTCTCGAACACCGTTGCCGTCGTCACCGACGGCACCGCCGTGCTCGGCCTCGGCGACATCGGCCCGGCCGCCGCGATGCCGGTGATGGAGGGGAAGGCCGTGCTGTTCAAGCAGTTCGGCGGCGTCGACGCCGTACCGATCTGCCTGGCCACCACGGATGCCGACGAGATCGTGGAGACGGTCGTTCGGCTGGCTCCGAGCTTCGGCGGCATCAACCTCGAGGACATCTCGGCGCCGCGCTGCTTCGAGATCGAGCAGCGGCTCAAGGACCTGCTCGACATCCCGGTCTTCCACGACGACCAGCACGGCACCGCCGTGGTCGTGCTCGCCGCACTGGAGAACGCACTGCGGCTCACCGGCCGCAGACACGCCGACACCCGGGTGGTCGTCTCGGGCGCGGGCGCCGCGGGAGTGGCGGTCACCCGGATCCTGCTGGCCGCCGGTGTCACCGACCTCGCGGTGATCGACCGTCGGGGCGTGCTGCACTCGGGGCGGGGCGACCTGACGCCCGTGAAGCAGTCCCTCGCGCGCGACACCGCCGACCTCACCGGTCGCACCGGTCAGCTCGTCGACGTGATGGCCGGTGCCGACGTCTACATCGGCGTCTCGGGTGGCACCGTGTCGGAGGAGGTCGTCGCGCTGATGGCGGACGACGCTGTCATCTTCGGCCTCGCCAACCCCGACCCGGAGGTGCACCCCGACGTCGCCCACCGGCACGCCCGCGTGGTGGCGACCGGTCGCTCCGACTTTCCCAACCAGATCAACAACGTGCTGGCGTTCCCCGGCATCTTCCGCGGCACCCTCGGCGTGCGGGCCACCGCGATCACCGAGGCCATGAAGCTCGCGGCCGCCATCGCGCTGGCCGACCTGGTCGGCGACGAGATCTCCGAGGAGTACGTCGTCCCGTCCCCCTTCGACCCACGGGTGGCACCGGCGGTCTCGGCAGCCGTGGCGGACGCGGCGAGGGGCGACGGGGTCGCCCGGCTGTAGCCGGGGGCCTTGCGAGGTCCTCTAGGGTCGTGGGCATGTTCGCTGTCTACGCCGAGTCCTTCTCCTCCGACGACCCGCTGTCCGGCCTGGTGCTGGGGGAGCGGCCCGACCCGGTCGCCGAGGAGGGATGGACCACGATCGACGTCAAGGCCACGGCCCTCAACCACCACGACCTCTGGTCGCTGCAGGGAGTCGGGCTCAAGGCGGAGCAGCTCCCGATGATCCTCGGGTGCGACGCCGCCGGCCTCGACGAGGACGGCAACGAGGTGGTGGTGCACGCGATCGTCGGCGATCCCGGCTGGACCGGCGACGAGACCTTGGACCCGAAGCGGTCGCTGCTCAGCGAGCGCCACCAGGGCACCCTGGCGGACCGGGTCGTGGTGCCCCGGCGCAACGTCGTCCCCAAACCGGAGTCGCTGAGCTTCGAGGAGGCCGCGTGCCTGCCCACGGCCTGGCTCACCGCCTACCGGATGCTGTTCACGCAGGGTGGCCTCAAGCCCGGCGACAGCGTGCTGGTCCAGGGCGTGGGCGGCGGTGTCGCGACGGCCCTGATCGCGCTGGCCCGGGCGGGCGGTCTGCGCGTCTTCGCCACCAGCCGCGACGAGGCCAAGGGCAAGCGGGCCCTCGATCTCGGGGCCCACGAGGTGGTCGAGAGCGGCGCCCGGCTGCCGCAGAAGGTCGATGCGGTCATGGAGACCGTGGGCAAGGCGACCTGGGGCCACTCGCTGCGGGCGCTGCGCCCCGGCGGGACCGTGGTGATCTCCGGGGCGACCAGCGGCCCGCACCCGGACAAGACCGAGCTGAACCGGATCTTCTTCCTGCAGCTGCGCGTGATCGGCTCCACGATGGGCACCCGCACGGAGCTGTCCTCGCTGGTCGAGCTCCTCGACGTGAGCGGGGTGCGTCCGGTGATCGACCGGGTGCTCCCGCTCGACCAGGCCAAGGACGGCTTCGCGGCGATGGCCGGCGGCGAGCTGTTCGGGAAGGTCGTCTTCACCCGCTGAGCGAGTGGTCGCCGCTCGTGCCCGCTGGTCCGAGCGGCGGACTACTCGTCGTCCTCGTCGAGGTCGTCGAGGCGGGCCAGCCAGGTGGCCAGCCGCTCGACGGGCACCTCGAAGTCGGGGAACGTGTCGACGAACTCCCGCAGCCGGTCGGCGAGCCAGGCGAGCGTGACCTCGTCGTCCCCTCGGCGCCGCGCCAGCTCCTCGAGACCCCGGTCGGTGAAGTACACCCCTCAGCCTCGGGTCACTCGAACGCCTCGGCCATCAAGGCCTTCTGCTCCTCCGTGTGGCGGGAGGCCTGCCCGACCGACGGTGAGGACGACTCCGGCCGCGAGACGCGGTTGAAGGCGACGTCCAGCTGAGGGCGGACGTTGAGCGCGTAGTGCGGCCACGGCCCCATGTTCGCCGGCTCGTCCTGCACCCAGCGGACCTCGCGAAGGTTCGGGTAGCGACCCAGCTCGGCCTTGAGCTCCTCGAGAGGGCGCGGGTAGAGCTGCTCGACCCGGGCGATCGCCGTACGGGGTTCGTCGCCCTCGCGCTTCTTGCGCTCCACCATCAGGTCCCAGGTGATCCGGCCGCTGCACAGCAGCAGCTTCTCGACGGCGTCGGGGTCGACGGTCGCATCGCCGATGAGCGGGCGGAACGTGCCCTCGGTGAAGTCCACCGGCTGCGAGGCCGCCTCCTTGCGCTTGAGCATCGACTTCGGCGTGAACACGATGAGCGGGCGGTGCTCCTCACCGAGCGAGTGCTTGCGCAGCAGGTGGAAGTAGCTCGCGGGGGTCGAGGGCTGCGCCACCGTGAACGCCTCGTCGGCGGCCATCGTCATGAACCGCTCGATGCGGGCCGAGGAGTGGTCGGGGCCCTGTCCCTCGTAGCCGTGGGGCAGCAGGAGCACCACACCCGACTGCTGACGCCACTTGGTGTGGCTGGCGGTGATGAACTCGTCGATCACGGTCTGGGCGCCGTTCACGAAGTCGCCGAACTGCGCCTCCCAGAGGACCAGCGCGTCGGGCCGCGCCACCGAGTAGCCGTACTCGAACCCGAGGCAGGCGTACTCCGAGAGCAGCGAGTCGTAGCCGTAGTACTGCGCCTGGTCCTCGCTGAGGTTCGCCAGCGGGGTCCACTCGTCGGCGTTCTTGCGGTCGATGATCGTGGCGAACCTCGACACGAACGTGCCCCGTCGGGAGTCCTGCCCGGACAGTCGCACCGGGCGGCCGTCCATCAGGAGCGACCCGAACGCGAGGATCTCTCCGGTCCCCCAGTCGATCGGTCCGTCGGTGATGGCGGCGGCGCGGCGCTGCAGCTGCGGCAGCACCTTCGGGTGAACCGTGAAGCCGTCCGGGGCGTTGACGTGCGCGTCCGAGATCCGCTTCAGGAACTCCTGCGGGATCGCGGTGGCCTCCTCGACGGCGTGCTTCTCGGGGTAGTCGGGGACCGTGGTCCACTCCTCGGGCGCCTGGCTGGCCTCGCGCACCTCGGTGAAGACCCGCTCGAGCTGCTGCTGGTAGTCGCGCAGCACCTGCTCGGCCTCCTCGACGGTGATGTCGCCGCGGCCGATGAGCGACTCGGTGTAGAGCTTGCGCACCGAGCGCTTCTGCTCGATGAGGTCGTACATCAGAGGCTGGGTGTACGACGGGTCGTCGCCCTCGTTGTGGCCCCGCCGGCGGTAGCAGACCAGGTCGATGACGACGTCCTTCTTGAACGCCTGGCGGTACTCGAACGCGAGCCGGGCCACCCGGATGCAGGCCTCGGGGTCGTCGCCGTTCACGTGGAAGATCGGTGCCTGCACCATGCGAGCGACATCGGTGCAGTACAGCGAGGAGCGGGACGAGGCCGGGGAGGTCGTGAACCCCACCTGGTTGTTGACCACCACGTGGATGGTGCCTCCGGTGCGGTAGCCGCGCAGCTGGGAGAGGTTCAGCGTCTCCGCGACCACGCCCTGCCCGGCGAACGCCGCGTCACCGTGCACGAGCAGGGGCAGAACCGGGAACTCAGCGCCCCGGTTGAGCACGTCCTGCTTGGCGCGGGCGATGCCCTCCAGCACCGGGTCGACCGCCTCCAGGTGCGACGGGTTGGCCGCCACCGAGACCTTGACCTTGGAGCCGGAGTCGGAGCTGAACTCACCCTCGGCCCCGAGGTGGTACTTCACGTCTCCCGAGCCCTGCACGGTGCGCGGGTCGATGTTGCCCTCGAACTCGCGGAAGATCTGGCTGTACTTCTTGCCGACGATGTTCGCCAGCACGTTGAGCCGGCCGCGGTGCGCCATGCCGATGGTGACCTCGTCGAGACCGCCCTCCGCGGCCGAGTCGCAGATCTCGTCGAGCAACGGGATCGTGGTCTCGCCGCCCTCGAGGCTGAACCGCTTCTGGCCGACGAACTTCGTCTGCAGGAAGGTCTCGAACGCCTCGGCCTGGTTGAGCTTGAGCAGGATCCGCAGCTGCTCCTCGCGAGGCGGCTTCACGTGCGGCTGCTCGACCCGCTGCTGGATCCAGCGCCGCTGCTCGGGGTCCTGGATGTGCATGTACTCGATGCCGACCGTGCGGCAGTACGAGTCGCGCAGGATGCCGAGGATGTTGCGCAGCTTCATGAACCGGCGGCCCTCGCCACCGAAGGACCCGGTGGCGAACTCGCGGTCGAGGTCCCACAGGGTCAGCCCGTGCGTCTCGACCTCGAGGTCGGGGTGGCTGCGCTGCTGGTACTCCAGCGGGTCGGTGTCGGCCATGATGTGGCCCCGCACCCGGTAGGCGTGGATCAGCTCGAGGATCCGGGCCTGCTTGCTGATCTCGTCGTCGTGGCTCGCGGAGATGTCCTTGGCCCAGCGGATCGGCTCGTAGGGGATCCGCAGCGCACGGAAGATCTCGTCGTAGAAGTCGTCCTCGCCCAGCAGCAGTCCGTGCATCCGCTTGAGGAACTCGCCGGACTGGGCACCCTGGATGACCCGGTGGTCGTAGGTGGAGGTCAGCGTCATGACCTTGCTGACCGCGTTGCGGGTCAGCGTCTCCTCGGACGCACCCTGGTACTCCGGCGGGTAGTCCATCGAGCCGACCCCGACGATGGTGCCTTGGCCCTTCATCAACCGGGGGACGGAGTGGTTCGTGCCGATCGTGCCGGGGTTCGTCAGGCTGATCGTGGTGCCCTGGAAGTCGCTGACCGCGAGCTTGTTGTTGCGCGCCTTGCGGATCAGCTCTTCGTACGCCGTCCAGAAGGCCGCGAAGTTCATCGACTCGGCGGCCTTGATCGAGGGCACGAGCAGCTGTCGCGTGCCGTCGGGCTTCGGAAGGTCGATGGCCAGCCCGAGGTTGACGTGCGCCGGGGTGATGAGGTTCGGCTTGCCGTCGACGACGTCGAACCCGTTGTTCATCTCCGGCATCGAGGAGAGCGCCTTGACCAACGCGTAGCCGATGAGGTGCGTGAACGACACCTTGCCGCCGCGGGCACGAGCGAGGTGGTTGTTGATCACGACACGGTTGTCGATGAGCAGCTTGACGGGCACCGAGCGCACGCTGGTCGCGGTGGGGACCCCGAGGCTGGCGTCCATGTTCTGCACGGTGCGCGCGGGGGCACCCCTGAGCACCGTCAACGTCGGCTCGTCGACGGCCTCGGGCTTGGCGGCCTTCTCCGGCTCCTTCGGAACGGGGCCGGTCGAGGAGAGCTGGGTCGGTTTCTGGTCGGCCGCGCGCTTGGCGTCGGAGGGCGCGTTGGACGTGGCGCCGCTCGCGGACTTCCCCGTCTTCTCGGGCTGCTTGGCGGCCTTCTTCTCGGGCTTCTGGACCGACTTCTTGACCGACTTCTGGGCGGGCTTCTGGGCGGGCTTCTGGGCCTTCTTCTCGGCCTTCTTCTCGGCCTCGGACCCGCTCCCTGCACTGCCGGCGGCACTGCCGGAGCCGTTGCTGCCCGAGGCGGAGTCGCCGTTGCCCTCAGCCGGAGCGGGGGAGTGCTGCTTGAAGAAGTCCCACCAGACCTTGTCGACGCTGCTCGGGTCGCGCTGGTAGCGCTCGTACATCTCGTCGACGAGCCACTCGTTCGCCCCGAACTCGGCGAGCGGGTCGTCGGCCGCCCCGCCGCCGCCGGTGCTGGCGGCGGACCGCGGGGAGCTGGATGCGCCTGTCGAAGACTCGGCCACGGCCTGGATCGCCTCTTCCGATAAATCTCTACGTTGTGTCTCTAGGGTGGGACCGGCTACCAGGCTAGACCTTGTGAACAACTCGGCGTAGCCGGGATCGCCGCCCCGGAGCGGGGGTCTCACCTGGTCCCCCAGTGGCAGCCCGCCACCCGATCAGCCCGATCGGGAACGGCCGCACCGAGGAGGCAACCCGCCCGTGACCGGATCGGCCCCGCACCGAGCCGCAGCAGCCCTGCTCGGGCTGCTGCTGCTCACGGGCGCTACGGCGTGCACGGGTGGATCAGGGGGTGCCGAGCGGCGGACGGACGACCCGTCGGCGTCCCCGAGCGCGAGCCGGCCGGCTGCCTCGGCCGTCCTCCGTCCCGAGGTCACCCACGTCGCCGGCACCCTCACCCCGCGCCGGCGCCACGGGGTGTCCACAGCCGTTCGCCGACTCCTCGAACGCTTTGCCGACGCCGCGTTCCTCGCCGGCGACTACCCCCGCAGCGACTTCGGTGACGCGTTCACGACCTTCACGAGCGGATCTGTCCGGGCCGCCCGCCGCGACCAGGACCTGCTCACCAACCGCACCCTGGGCTCCTCGACCACCTCGGTCCGGGCGGTCCGACGCACGGCGTACCTCTCGGTGCTCGCGCCCCAGGGACGGGTGTCGGGGGCCACCGCGGCAGTCGACTGGACGTTCCGGGTGGACCGGGGCGACCGTCCTGCGCGACAGGTCCACCTCAAGGGCCGGCTGCTGCTGACACGCGAGCAGACCGGGCGCTGGGCGATCTTCGGCTACGACGTGAACCGCTCGGCGACACCGGCCCGGGGCGACTCGTGAGAGCCCGGCCGGCCCGGCGCGCCCGGTCCGCCGCGGCTTGGTGCTCGCGGTGATCCTGGCGGTGGTCACGATCGTGGTGCCGCCGTCCGCGTCCCGGCACGGCGACGTCTCGCTGGTCGAGGTGCACACCGCCCGGGGGGTCGACCACCCCGCCACGGTCATCTGGGTGCTGTGCCTGGGCTCGGACGCCCGCCCCGGTGAGCCGATGACCGGTTCTCGGGCCGACGCGATCCAGCTGGTGGGGCTGAACCTGCGCACGGGTGCGGGCACGATGATCGGCATCCCCCGCGACTCCTACGTCGAGATCCCGGGCCACGGCCGCAGCAAGATCAACTCCTCGATGGTCTACGGCGGACCGCAGCTGATGGCCGAGTCGGTCGGTCGGCTCGTCGGCGTCCGTCCGGACTACGTGTTCACCACCGGCTTCCTCGGCTTCCGGGCGATGCTCCGGTCGATCGGTGGCGTGACCGTCAACTCCGCGTTCTCCTTCGCCGACCCGGTGCGGCCGCAGGGCTACCACAAGGGGCGCAACAAGCTGAACCCGTTCCAGGCGTTCATCTTCGGCAGGGTGCGGCACCCGCTGCCCCACGGGGACTTCGACCGGTCCGGCAACCAGCAGGAGCTGCTGCGCAGCATCCTGCGCAAGGTCCGGGCCCACCAGGACCGGCCCGGCTACATGGAGCGGGGGGTGCTCGCGACGGCGGCGAACCTCGACACGACGCTCTCGCCGCCCCGGCTCTACCGGCTCGCCCAGGCGGTCACGGACGTGGACCCCCGCCGACTCACCGGGTGCGTGGTGCGGGGGAGGAGCGGGTACGCCGGCGCGGCCAGCGTGGTCTATCCCGATGTCGCCCAGGCCCGTCGCCTCGGCAACGACGCCCGCCGCGACGCCACCCTCACCCACGGCTGCTGAGCCACTCACCCCGAGCGTCCGGCGCGCGGTCGCGCCTGGACTGACGAGCGCAGCGAGGAGGGAAGGCGCGATCTGGCGGGCGCGCCGGACCGGGCGAGCGGAGCGAGCCCAGAAAGCACAGCGAGGAGGGAAGGCGCGACCTGGCGGGCGCGCCGGACCGGGCGAGCGGAGCGAGCCCAGAAAGCCCAGCGGGCGGCAAGACCAGTCCCCCCAAGCGTCCGGCGCGCGGTCGCGCCTGGACTGACGAGCGCAGCGAGGCACGAGCGGAGCGAGGAGGGAAGGCGCGACCTGGCGGGCGCGCCGGACCGGGCGAGCGGAGCGAGCCCAGAAAGCACAGCGCCCCCGGTAGGATTCGAACCTACGCACCCGCCTCCGGAGGGCGGTGCTCTATCCCCTGAGCTACGGGGGCCCACGGTGCGCGCAAAGCGTACATGACCTGGCGGGGGCGGCTGATGGGCGGCGTGAGCGCGCAGGACGAGGTCGACGTCCCGCTCCGGGTGCTCGTCGTCGACGACTCCGAGCCGGTTCGCGAGCTGCTGACGGTCAACCTCGAGCTCGAGGGCTTCCACGTCCGGACCGCCGTGGACGGACTGGAGGCTCTCGACGCAGCGGTCGCCTGGCAGCCCCACGTGATCACCCTGGACGTCGTGATGCCGCGGCTCGGTGGGTTCGAGACACTGGAGCGGCTGCGCGCCGACCCGGCGACCTCGGGGATCCCGGTGATGATCGTGACCGGCCGCGCTCAGGCCGCCGACCGGGCCCGTGGTGAGGCGCTCGCCGCGGACGCCTACCTCGCCAAGCCGTTCGAGCCCACCGATCTGGTGGCCGTGGTCAGCGAGCTCGCCCGTTCGGGCCGCCGATACCCTTGAGCGGTGACACCTGAGCAGCTCTCCTCCGCGATCGTCCGCGTCCTCCAGTCCCTGGCTGACGAGGGCGCCCTGACGCTGGCTGACGGCGTCCCGGCGACCGTGGTCGTGGAGCGGCCGAAGAACCGTGACCACGGTGACTACGCCACCAACGTCGCGCTGCAGCTGGCCAAGAGGGCGGGTGTGCCGCCGCGTGAGCTCGCGGGGCTGCTCGCCGAGCGCCTCGGGGACACCGAGGGGGTTGCGGCCGTGGACATCGCAGGCCCGGGATTCCTCAACGTGCGGGTCGAGGCGGCGGCCCAGGGGGCGGTCGCTGCGCAGGTGGTGGCCGCGGGAGCGTCGTACGGCGCGAGTGAGGTGTTCGCCGGCGAGAAGGTCAACCTGGAGTTCGTCTCGGCCAACCCGACGGGGCCGATCCACCTCGGTGGCACACGCTGGGCGGCGGTCGGCGACGCGCTCGGCCGCATCTTCGAGATGGCCGGCGCGCAGGTCACCCGCGAGTACTACTTCAACGACCACGGAGCGCAGATCGACCGGTTCGCCCGGTCCCTGCTCGCCAGCGCGACCGGTCGAGACGCACCCGAGGACGGGTACGGCGGGCAGTACGTCGCCGACATCGCGCAGGCGGTGCTGGCCCAGCGTCCCGGCGCCGGCGACCTCCCCGAGGCCGAGGCGCAGGAGGTGTTCCGGGCGGTCGGCGTCGAGATGATGTTCGGCGAGATCAAGCAGACGCTGCACGAGTTCGGCGTGGACTTCGACGTGTACTTCCACGAGAACAACCTGTACGAGTCCGGTGCAGTCGAGCGGGCGATCAAGCGGCTGACCGAGATGGGCAACACCTACGAGCTCGACGGTGCGCTGTGGATCCGCACCGAGCAGTACGGCGACGACAAGGATCGGGTGATCGTCAAGTCCGACGGCCAGGGCGCCTACATCTCCGGGGACGCGGCGTACTACCTGGACAAGAAGGAGCGCGGGTTCGACCGCTGCCTGATCATGCTCGGTGCCGACCACCACGGCTACGTCGGCCGGCTGATGGCGCTCTGCGCGGCCTTCGGTGACACCCCAGGCACCGACCTCGAGGTCCTGATCGGGCAGATGGTGAACCTGCTCGAGAACGGTCAGCCCCTGCGGATGTCGAAGCGAGCCGGGACGGTCATCACGCTCGAGGACCTGGTCTCGGCCGTCGGCGTCGACGCGGCCCGCTACGCACTGGCCCGCTACACCTCCGACACGACGGTCGACATCGACCTGGCGCTGTGGACCAAGCAGAGCAGCGACAACCCGGTCTACTACGTGCAGTACGCCCATGCCCGGCTGTCCGCGATCCTGCGCAACGCCGCGGACCTCGGCCTCGCGCCGGCGAGCCGTGACGCCTTCGACCCGTCCCTGCTCGCGCACCAGAAGGAGGGCGAGCTGCTGCGGGCGCTTGCCGAGTTCCCGCGCGTCGTGGTGGCCGCCGCGCAGCTGCGCGAGCCGCACCGGGTCGCGCGGTATCTCGAGGACACCGCCTCGACGTTCCACAAGTTCTACGACGTCTGCCGCGTGCTGCCGATGGGTGACGAGGAGCCGGCCCCCCTGCATGGTGCCCGGCTGCTGCTCGTCGCGGCCACCCGCACGGTCTTCGCCAACGGGCTGCGGCTGCTGGGCGTCTCGGCGCCGGAGCGGATGTGAGCTGACGTGCCCGTCTCCCACGAGGCCGGCTGGGCCCACGCCGACGGCGCCCTGCGCGGGCCGTCCTGGCTCAGCGTGCCCGGCGACGTCAACGGCCTGGTCCCGTTGCTGTGGTCCTCGACCGCACGCAAGAACGCCGACGGCGCCCTCGAGGTCGGGGGGGTCGACCTGCGCACGCTGGTCCAGGAGCACGGATCCCCGGCGTACGTGTTCGACGAGGCCGACTTCCGGGCACGGGCTCGGGCGTTCAAGCAGGCCTTCGGCGACTACGAGGTGTTCTACGCCGGCAAGGCGTTCCTGTGCACGACGGTCGCTCGCTGGGTGCAGGAGGAGGGGCTCTCGCTCGACGTCTGCTCGGCCGGCGAGCTGAGCGTGGCGCTGCGCGCCGGGGTCGACCCGGCGCGGATCGGCTACCACGGCAACAACAAGACGGCCGAGGAGCTGGGGCGCGCGATCGAGGCCGGGGTCGGTCGCATCGTCGTGGACTCCTTCCACGAGATCGACCGGCTGAGCGACCTCAGCGAGGGCCTCGGGACTCCGGCACGCGTGATGGTCCGGGTGACGGCCGGCGTCGAGGCGCACACCCACGAGTACATCGCGACCGCTCACGAGGACCAGAAGTTCGGCTTCTCGATCACCTCTGGTGATGCGCTCCTCGCCGTCCGTCGGGTGCTCGAGTCGCCCGGCCTGGAGCTGCTCGGCCTGCACTCCCACATCGGGTCGCAGATCTTCGACACCTCCGGCTTCGAGGTCGCGGCTCGCCGGGTGCTGGCGCTGCACCAGCAGGTGTCCGTCGAGCTGGGTGTGACGCTTCCCGAGCTCGACCTCGGCGGCGGCTTCGGCATCGCCTACACGACCCAGGACGACCCCGCCGACCCTGCCCTGCTCGCGACCGAGCTCAGCAAGATCGTGGAGCACGAGTGCCGCGCGCTCGGCATCGACGTGCCCGCACTCTCGATCGAGCCCGGACGGGCGATCGTGGGTTCGTCGGTCTGCACGGTCTACGAGGTCGGCACCGTGAAGCGGGTTCGGCTCGACGCCGGTGTCACCCGGACCTACGTCTCGGTCGACGGCGGGATGAGCGACAACATCCGCACCGCGCTCTACGACGCGGACTACTCCTGCACCCTGGCATCGCGGCTCTCGAACGCGGCGCCGGTGCTCGGACGAGTGGTCGGGAAGCACTGCGAGGCGGGCGACATCGTGGTCAAGGACGAGTTCGTGCCCGGGGACCTGGCACCGGGCGACCTGCTTGCCGTTCCGGCCACCGGGGCCTACTGCCGGTCGATGGCCAGCAACTACAACCACGCCCTACGGCCTCCGGTGGTCGCCGTGCGCGAGGGTGTGGCCACGGTGCTGGTCCGGCGGGAGACCGAGGAAGATCTGCTGCGGACGGACGTCGGCGCCTGAGAAGGTCTCAGGCACCGGACGACGCACGACGAAAAGCACCGAACGGAGAGGATGACGTGGTGGACAGGCCTGCCGCTGACCCCGTGGCGCGAACACGGGGCACGTTGCGGCTCGCGCTGCTCGGATGCGGTTCGGTGGGCAGCCAGGTGGTCCGGCTGCTCCGTGAGCAGCACGACGACCTGACGGCCCGGGTCGGGGTGCCGATCGAGCTGGTCGGGGTCGCCGTACGCCGTCCTGAGCTGCACCGCGAGGCCGACGTCCCCCGTGAGCTGCTCACCACCGACGCCGCCGGGCTCGTGGCGCGCGAGGACGTCGACCTCGTCGTCGAGGTGATCGGTGGCATCGAGCCGGCCAGGTCGCTGATCCTGAGCGCACTGGAGAACGGCGCTTCCGTGGTGACCGCCAACAAGGCGCTGCTGGCCGAGGACGGCGCGACGCTGTTCGCAGCCGCCGACAAGGCCCAGCGCGACCTCTACTTCGAGGCGTCCGTCGCGGGCGCGATCCCGATCCTGCGGCCGCTGCGCGAGTCGCTGGCCGGTGACCGGGTCCGCCGCGTCATCGGCATCGTCAACGGCACCTGCAACTTCATCCTCGACAAGATGGACACGCTCGGCAGCGGCTTCGCCGAGGTGCTCGAGGAGGCGCAGCAGCTCGGCTACGCCGAGGCCGACCCGACCGCCGACGTCGACGGCTACGACGCGGCTGCCAAGGCGGCGATCCTGGCGAGCCTGGCGTTCCACACGCGGGTCACGGCGGCCGACGTCTACCGCGAGGGGATCTCCGAGGTCAGCGCCGCCGACATCGCCTCTGCGCGCGACATGAACAGTGTCGTGAAGCTGCTCGCCATCTGCGAGCTTCGCGAGGGCCCGCACGGCCCGGCCGTCTCGGCGCGCGTGCACCCCGCGATGATCCCGCGCTCCCATCCGCTGGCGAGCGTTCGTGAGGCCTACAACGCAGTCTTCGTCGAGAGCGACGCCGCCGGCCAGCTGATGTTCTACGGTCCCGGCGCCGGGGGCTCCCCGACCGCGAGCGCGGTGCTCGGCGACCTCGTCACGGTCGCACGCAACCGCCTCAACGACGTGCGGGGCGCCGGGGAGTCGACCTACGCCCAGTGCGAGGTGCTGCCCATGGGTGAGACCCGCACCCGCTACCACGTGGCCCTTGACGTCGACGACCGCGCCGGGGTGCTCGCCGCCGTGGCGCAGTCGTTCGCCGAGCACGACGTGTCCATCCAGACCGTCCGCCAGGAGGGCCACGGCGACGACGCGCAGCTCGTGGTGGTCTCGCACCGTGCCACCGACGCGGCGCTGTCGGCCACCGTCGAGGCGCTGCGCACCATGGACTTCGTCCACGACGTCTCGTCGGTGATGCGGGTGGAAGGCGACGGCGAATGACCACCCCCGCGACGACCCCCGCGCGCACCGGCGCGCATCAGTGGCGAGGCGTGGTCGAGGAGTACCGCTCCTGGCTCGACATCCCCGAGGACACCCCCACGATCACCCTGCGAGAGGGCGGCACCCCGCTGGTCGAGAGCCCCTGGCTGTCCGAGCTGACCGGGGCCGAGGTGTGGCTGAAGGTCGAGGGTGACAACCCCACGGGCTCGTTCAAGGACCGCGGCATGACGGTGGCGCTGTCCTGTGCGGTAGGGGAGGGCGCGGAAGCGGTGGTGTGTGCCTCGACGGGCAACACCTCGGCGTCGATGGCCGCCTACGCCGCACGCGCCCGCGTCAAGCCGCTCGTGCTGGTGCCGCAGGGGAAGATCGCGGCCGGCAAGCTCGCGCAGGCGATCGTGCACGGCGCGCAGGTGATCATGGTGCGCGGCAACTTCGACGACTGTCTCCGGCTCTCGCGTGGGCTCGCCGACGACTACCCGGTGGCACTGGTCAACTCGGTGAACCCGATGCGGCTGGAGGGCCAGAAGACCGCCTCCTTCGAGATCGTCGACTTCCTCGGCGACGCTCCCGACGTGCACGTGCTTCCGGTCGGCAACGCCGGAAACATCTCGGCGTACTGGAAGGGCTACGTGGAGTACGAGGAGGCGGGCCGCAGCACGCGCACCCCGCAGATGCTCGGGTGGCAGGCCGCCGGAGCCGCGCCGCTGGTGTCGGGGCGACCCGTGCCGTCCCCGGAGACGGTGGCCTCGGCGATCCGCATCGGCAACCCCGCCTCGTGGCACCTCGCGGTCGCCGCAGCGGAGGAGTCACACGGCTGCTTCCGGGCGGTGACCGACGAGCAGATCCTCGCCGCCCAGCGCGACCTCGCCGCACGTGACGGTGTCTTCGTCGAGCCTGCCTCGGCCGCAGGCGTGGCCGGCCTGCTCGTCGAGGCCGGGCAGGGCACCCGCTACGACGGCCGCACGGTGGTGGTCACGGTCACCGGCCACGGGCTCAAGGACATCGACACCGCGCTCTCCACGTTCACCGATCTCGTCGACACGGTGGTCGAGGCCGATGTCGAGGCGGCAGCGGCAGCCGCCGGACTGCGCTGAGATGACCACCTTCCTGACCGGGCCGGTGTCGGTCTCGGTCCCGGCGACCAGTGCCAACCTCGGTCCCGGCTTCGACTCCCTGGGCCTGGCACTCGACCATCGCGACCGGCTCCAGGCGCAGGTCGTCGACGGCGCCGGAGTGGCGATCGTGGTGCGCGGGGAGGGCGAGGGTGAGGTGCCGCTCGACGAGAGCCATCTGGTGCACCGGTCCATGGTCGCCGCCTTCGACCACATGGGCGCGACGGTGCCGGGGCTGCGGCTGGAGTGCGACAACGTGATCCCGCACGCGCGCGGGCTCGGCTCCTCCTCGGCGGCCATCGTCGCCGGCATCTGCCTGGCCCGCGGCCTGGTCGCCGGCGGTTCGCTGCTGATGGACGACGACGCGGTCTTCGCGCTGGCGGCCGAGCTCGAGGGCCACCCCGACAACGTCGCGCCCGCGATGTACGGCGGTTGCACGGTCGCCTACCGGGCCGGAGGACGCTTCCACGCCGCCACGGTCGCGGTCGACCCGCGAGTGCAGGTCGTCGCGTTCGTGCCCGCGGAAGGGGTCGCGACGACAGTGGCCCGTGCTCTGCTGCCGGCGATGGTGCCGCACGGGGACGCGGCGGCGAACGCCGGGCGGGCGGCCCTGCTCGTGGCGGCTCTCAGCCGCCAGCCCGAGCTGCTGCTCGCGGCCACGGAGGACAGGCTGCACCAGGACTACCGCGAGACCGCCATGCCCGCGACCCTCGAGCTGGTGCGGGCGCTGCGCGGGGACGGGATGGCGGCTGTGGTCTCCGGGGCCGGACCTACGGTGCTCGTCCTCACCGACGGCAGCCAGCAGGGGACGGTCGTGCGACGAGCACCCGAAGGATGGCAGACACTGGCCGTGCCGATCGACCGGTCCGGCGCCCTGCTGGAGCTGCCCGAGGATGCCGCACGGGGCTGAGCCCGCTCCCGTGGGCTGCTCGACACCGGCGGACCGTGGCCTGTGGCACCCCGGCGTCGATCTGGTGCTATTCTGCCGGTGCGCCGGTGATCGTGCTGCGCTCGTCGAGGTTCTCGACGTCGTAACATTCCCACGACTCACGCAGGTCGCACACCTCTCCTCATCGCTCGACGACACCTGCGACGCTCCTCGGCGCACGCTCCGAGGCCCGCCGGGTCGAGATGGGAACCACATCTGCAGCGGCCGACCCGATCGTGGGGATCGGCCCGATACGTGGGAAGGAACCTCACGTGACCGACACCACCGCAACCACTTCCTCGTCCCGCGCCGGGGCGGCTTCCGAGACCGGACCAGGTGGTGGCTCCAAGCCACGCCGGGGCTCCGGGCTCTCGGGGATGCTGCTCCCGGAGCTGAAGCAGATGGCGGGAGGCCTCGGCATCAAGGGCGCCGGCGGGATGCGCAAGAGCCAGCTCGTCGACGCCATCAAGGCGGCCCAGTCGGGGAACCAGTCGAGCAGCCAGTCCGGCCAGTCCGGCCAGTCCGGACCCCGTGCCGACCACGAGTCGCGCCCGCCCTCGAGCGGCGGGTCCGATGCCGCCTCGAGCAGCGAAGCACGTCACCAGCCCCCCGACAAAAGCCCCGACAACAGCCCCGACAACAGCCCCGACAACAGCCCCGACAACAGCCCCGACCGGGAAGCGACCCGCGGCAAGGACCGGGCCGGCGACGCCGACGTCAGCGGCAGCCGGAGCGGCAGCGGAAGCGACCGTGGCGCCGAGAACGGCAACCGCGACGGGTCCCGCAACCAGAAGCGCGGGAACGACCGCAGCCAGAGCCGTGGCAACGACCACACCACCGAGGACCGCAACGACAGCCGCGGGGGCGACAGCCGCGGGGGCGACAGCCGCGGGAACGACGACCGCGGGAACGACAACCGTGGAAACGAGAGCCGCGGACAGGGCGAGAACCGCAACCAGAACCAGAACCAGAACCAGAACCAGAACCAGAACCAGAACCAGAACCAGTCCCGGACCACCACCACCACCGACGAGGACGGCGGTGTGCGGCGCAACCGTCGCCGCCGGGGCCGGGACCGCAACGACCGTGGCGAGCGGACCGAACGGGGCGAGCGCAGCGATCGGGGCGACCGCCAGGTGGGCACCCGCAACCGCAACGAGCCGGACACCACGATCCTCGAGGACGACGTGCTGGTGCCCGCGGCCGGCATCCTGGACGTGCTGGACAACTACGCGTTCGTGCGGACCAGCGGCTATCTGCCCGGCCCGGACGACGTGTACGTCTCGCTCTCGATGGTCCGCAAGTACGGACTGCGCCGTGGCGACGCGGTGACCGGCCAGGTCCGCCAGCCCCGGGAGGGCGACCGCAAGGAGAAGTTCAACCCGCTGGTCCGCATCGACACGATCAACGGCGCCGATCCCGAGGCCGCGAAACGGCGCATCGAGTTCCAGAAGCTCACGCCGCTCTACGCCTCCGAGCGGCTCCGTCTGGAGACCGAGGCGACCAACCTGATCGGTCGCGTCATCGACATCGCCGCACCGATCGGGAAGGGCCAGCGAGGGCTGATCGTCTCGCCCGCCAAGGCCGGCAAGACGATGATCATGCAGTCGATCGCGAACTCGATCACCACCAACAACCCCGAGTGCCACCTCATGGTCGTCCTCGTCGACGAGCGCCCCGAGGAGGTCACCGACTTCGAGCGGTCGGTGAAGGGTGAGGTCATCTCCTCGACGTTCGACCGACCGGCCAGTGACCACACCGCGGTTGCCGAGCTGGCCATCGAGCGGGCCAAGAGGCTCGTGGAGCTGGGTCATGACGTGGTCGTCCTGCTCGACGGCATCACTCGGCTGGGCCGCGCGTACAACCTGGCCGCTCCGGCAAGCGGCCGGATCCTGTCCGGTGGGGTCGACTCCGCAGCGCTCTACCCCCCGAAGCGGTTCTTCGGGGCCGCTCGCAACATCGAGGACGGCGGCTCGCTGACCATCCTTGCGACCGCGCTGATCGAGAGCGGCTCGAAGATGGACGAGGTGATCTTCGAGGAGTTCAAGGGCACCGGGAACATGGAGATCCGGCTGCGCCGCGACTTCGCGGACAAGCGCATCTTCCCGGCCATCGACGCCGTGCAGTCCGGCACCCGCCGTGAGGAGCTGCTGATGAGCAAGGAGGAGCTGGCCATCGTCTGGAAGCTTCGTCGCGTGCTCTCCGGCCTCGACGGTCAGCAGGCCCTCGAGCTGTTGCTGGAGCGGCTGAAGAAGTCCTCGTCCAACATCGAGTTCCTCACCCAGGTGCAGAAGACCACCCCGATCGCGGGCAACGGACGCTCGAACGACTGAGCCCTCGGCGCCGCATTCGGTCCTTCACGTACGCGGACTGTGGCGGTCTCGATATGCTCGACGGGCTCCGCCCACCTTGTCGAGTGCTGCTTGGGAGAACCTGCGATGGCCAGGATCGTCGTAGCCGACGACGACGCCGACATCCGCGACCTGGTGGCCTTCAAGCTCGTCCAGTCAGGACACGAGGTGGTGGCGGTCAGCGACGGCACCGCGGCCCTGGAGGCCTGCCGGGCCAACCGCCCGGATCTCGTCGTACTCGACCTCACGATGCCCGGGATGAGCGGCCTGGACGCGTGCCGCGCGCTGCGGCTCGACCCGGACCTGGAGGCGGTGCCGGTCATCCTGCTGACGGCCCGGGCCCAGGAGTCCGACATCGAGCAGGGCTTCAGCGCGGGGGCTGACGACTACGTCGTGAAGCCCTTCAGCCCGCGTGAGCTGGCCTCGCGCGTCGCGGCCCTCCTGCAGCGGAGACGTGCGTGAGCAAGCCCCGCGAGGGCCGGTCGCGGCTTTCCGCGTTCGAGGGGATCACCGCACAGGTCCGGCTGCTGGCGCTCGGCATGGTGTTGCTCCTCGCGACGGCGGGCCTGACGGGGCTGGTCGGCGTCACGATCGCCACCTCGACCGTGCGGCATCTGGCCGACGACCTGATCCCGGCCGCCGACGCCAACGAGGCCGTGCTCCAGGACATGACGGATGCCGAGACCGGGCTGCGAGGCTGGCTGGCCACCGATGACCGCACCTTTCTGCAGCCCTACACCCGGGCGCGGGTGCAGGTACGACGGGAACAGGCGGTGCTGCGGCGCTTCGCCGCCGACAACCCGGAGCTGAAGCGGGGCGTCGCCGAGCAGGACCGAGCGGTCGCGGACTGGTTCTCCTCCTACGCCCAGCCACGGCTGGCCGGGAAGGCGGGACCTGCCAGCGTGAGCCACCAGCGCCTGCTGGTGGGCAAGCAGAAGTTCGACCGGCTGCGACGGGCCAACGGCGCCGTGAGCGAGCGGTTGGACGCGATGCTGACGAGCTCGAAGCTGGCCGCGTTCCGCGAGCTGCCGTGGATCGTGTTCGTGCTGCTGTTCGTCGCGGTTCTCGGTGCCGTGGCCACCCTGTTCGCGCGGCGGGCAGCGGGCCGCATCACCGTGCCCCTGGTCGACATGCAGCAGACCGTCGACAGGCTCTCGCGTGGTGACCTGGACGCGCGCACCCGTGTGGCGGGTCCACGGGAGGTGCGGCGCGTGGGACATGCCCTGAACCGGTTCGCCGACCAGAACGCGCGGCTGCTCGATCTCGAGCGGCAGGCCATCGACCGACTGCAGGGGCTGGACCGCGCCAAGTCCGACTTCCTCTCCAACGTGTCGCACGAGCTGCGTACCCCGTTGACCAGCATCGCGGGCTACGTCGAGCTGTTCGAGGACGACTTCCCGGACGGCCTCACGCCGCAGCAGCGCAACATGCTCGCGGTCGTCAACCGCAACGTGGCGCGGCTCAAGTCCTTGATCGAGGACCTGCTTGCGCTGTCGCAGGCCGAGTCCCAGACCTTCCGTACGTCGTTCGACCAGGTCGACCTCGACTCCCTGGTCACCGACGTGGCCCAGGACGTCCGTGCGCTGGCAGCCGAGAGGAGGATCGTGCTCCGCGAGGAGCACGAGGGCCGGTCGGTCATGGTCAACGGCGATGCGAGCCAGCTCTCGCGCGGGCTGCTCAACCTGGTCTCCAACGCAGTGAAGTTCTCCCACGACGGCGGGACGGTGACCGTGGGCCTGCGCGAGTCGGAGGGCGAGGTGCTCATCGAGGTCACGGACCAGGGAATCGGCATCCCCACCCAGGACATGGCCAACCTGGCGACCCGGTTCTTCCGGGCCTCCAACGCCGTCGACGCGGAGATCAGCGGGACCGGACTGGGGCTGCGGATCGTGCACACGATCATGGACAACCACGGTGGTCGCCTGGAGGTGGAGTCGGTCGAGGGGGAGGGCACGTTGGCGAGGCTGGTGCTTCCCGCTCCGGGGAAGAAACCTCGCTCGTCGACCGTTGCACACGCATGAGCTGATCCGTCCAGGATCAGGAGGCTCAGATCGGGCACCACCCAGGGCCTCCGATTGGCGTGGCGAGCACTGGCCCTGGCAGACTGGAGCGCTGGTTCCGGTTCACGTCCGCACCTCGGCACGAGGGCACGCCGCGGACGACCCGGCGACCGAGACCCTCGAGAGGAATCCCATGAAGAAGAACACCCACCCGGAGTACACCGAGACCCAGGTGACCTGCACGTGCGGGAACCAGTTCACCACCCGCAGCACCGTGGACAGCGGCACCATCCGCTCGGACGTGTGCTCGCAGTGCCACCCCTTCTACACCGGCAAGCAGAAGATCCTCGACACCGGTGGGCGCGTCGCCCGCTTCGAGAAGCGCTACGCGGCGACTCAGCAGGGCGCCAAGAAGTAGCGTCGCCCCCAGCGCCGGCTTCCCCCGCGGAGGCCGGCGCTCGGTGTTGTCCCCGGCCGAGCCCGAAGGGAGCGTGCATGTTCGAGGCAGTCGACGCCCTGATGGCCGAGCACGCGGAGCTGGAGGTCAAGCTCGCCGAGCCGGGCCTCCATAGCGACCAGGGGCTGGCCAAGCGCCTCAACCAGCGTTACGCGGAGCTCTCGGCCATCGTGCGCGCCTACGACGAGTGGCAGCGTCTCGGCGGCGACCTCGGGGCTGCCCAGGAGCTCGCGGACGAGGACCCGTCCTTCGCCGCGGAGGCCGAGACGCTCCAGGAGCACCGGGCCACCGCCGAGGAGCGGTTGCGTCACCTGCTCGTGCCGCGCGACGCGGCCGACGCCAAGGACGCGCTCCTCGAGATCAAGTCGGGCGAGGGTGGCGAGGAGTCCGCACTGTTCGCCGGCGACCTGCTGCGGATGTACCTGCGCTACGCCGAGCGTCGTGGCTGGCGCACCGAGCAGCTCGACGCCACCGAGTCCGACCTAGGCGGCTACAAGTCGGTCACCGTGGCGGTGAAGGCCAAGGGCAGCCCCGAACCCGGCGAGGCGCCGTACGCGCTGCTGAGGTTCGAGGGCGGCGTGCACCGGGTCCAGCGGGTGCCGGTGACCGAGAGCCAGGGTCGCGTCCATACCTCCGCCGCCGGTGTGCTGGTGATGCCGGAAGCGGAGCCGGTCGATGTCAGCGTCGAGGAGAAGGACATCCGCGTCGACGTGTTCCGCTCCTCGGGCCCCGGGGGCCAGTCGGTGAACACCACAGACTCCGCGGTCCGGATCACTCACCTGCCCACCGGCATCGTGGTCAGCTGTCAGAACGAGAAGAGCCAGCTGCAGAACCGTGAGCAGGCGATGCGGATCCTGCGTTCGCGCCTGCTGCAGGCGGCCCAGGACAGCGCCGACCTCGAGGCGTCCGACGCCCGCAGATCCCAGGTGCGCACCGTCGACCGCTCCGAGCGGATCCGCACCTACAACTTCGCGGAGAACCGGATCTCGGACCACCGCACGGGGTTCAAGGCCTACAACCTCGACCAGGTGCTCGACGGGGACCTGGAGCCGGTGGTCGCCTCGTGCGTGGACGCCGACCTCGCGGCCCGGCTCGAGGCCATCGAGCCCGGCTCGTGACCCGCGACCGGGTCCGCGACGTCGCCCGGCAGCTCGCGGACGCCGGCGTCGCCAGCCCGGAGCACGACGCCGCCGAGCTGCTCGCGCACGTGCTCGGCACCACCCGCGCAGCCCTTCCACTCGCCGGTGCGCCGACCCGGGAGCAGCTCCGCGAGTACGACGCCCTGGTCGCCCGCCGCGCCGCCCGGGAGCCGCTGCAGCACCTGACCGGCACCGCGGCGTTCCGCTACCTCGAGCTGGCCGTCGGCCCGGGCGTCTTCGTGCCGCGCCCGGAGACCGAGCTGCTGGCCGGCTGGGGCGTCGAGCAGGCACAGGCGGTCGCCGGCCGGGCGCCGGTGGTCGTCGACCTCTGCACCGGGGCCGGTGCGGTCGCCCTGGCGGTGGCGACCGAGGTGCCGAGCGCCGAGGTGCACGCGGTCGAGCTCGACGAGGGCGCCGGAGAGTGGGCCGCACGCAACCTCGAGGGGTCCGGGGTCGACCTTCGGCACGGCGACATGGCCGATGCCTTCTGCGACCTCGACGGCACCGTCGACGTGGTGCTGTGCAACCCGCCCTACATCCCCCTGGAGGCGTACGAGTCGGTGGAGGCCGAGGCGCGCGAGCACGACCCGTTCCTCGCGCTGTTCTCCGGCGACGACGGTCTCGACGCCCTGCGCGTCGTGGAGCGGGTCGCGGCGCGGCTGCTCCGCCCGGGCGGCGTCGCCGGCGCCGAGCACGCCGACGTGCAGGGTGAGTCCGCGCCGGCCCTGTTCGCAGCCAGCGGCCGCTGGACCGACATACGCGACCACCGTGACCTGGCAGGTCGCTCCCGCTTCGTGACGGCGCGGCTGGCACGATGACCGGTGTGAGTGAGGATGTCGGAGGCCCCAGCGCGCAGCGCTTCCGGATGGCCGACGAGGCCCAGCGAGAGGCGGGCATCTCCCACGCCGCTCTCGCGGTGCAACGAGGTGGGCTCGTGGTGCTGCCCACCGACACCGTCTACGGCATCGGCGCGGACGCGTTCGACCCCGAAGCCGTGAGCAGGCTGCTCGCCGCGAAGGGCCGGGGCCGCGACATGCCCCCACCGGTGCTGGTCTCCGCGCCGACGACGCTGGACGCGCTCGCCGTCGGTGTGCCGTCGTACGCCCGGGCGCTGATCAAGGAGCTGTGGCCCGGTCCGTTGACGCTCGTGTGCCTCCAGCAGCCGTCGCTGCAGTGGGACCTCGGTGACACCCGGGGCACGGTCGCGGTGCGGATGCCCGACCATCCCGTCGCGCTCGAGCTGCTCTCGCGCACCGGCCCGCTGGCGGTCAGCAGCGCCAACACGAGCGGACTGCCCGCGGCCATCGACGCCGACGCAGCCGATGCCATGCTCGGCGAGTCGGTCGAGGTGATCCTCGACGACGGCCCCACGCCCGGTCCGGAGCCCTCGACCATCGTGGACGTCACCGGCGTCCAGGGCCGGGTGCTGCGGATCGGCGCGCTCTCGCTCGCCCGGCTCAACGAGATCGTCGAACCGATCGGCGCACAGATCACCGACGAGGGCTAGGCCCTCGTCGTGCGCGAGTACCTCACCGTCTTCCTGGTCGCCGCGGTCGTGACGTACCTGCTCGGTGTGGTGGCACGCGAGGTGGCACTGCGCACCGGAGCGGTGGCCCGGGTGCGCGACCGTGACGTGCACGCCGTCCCCATCCCGTACTTCGGGGGCGTCGCGATGCTCGGCGGACTCGGCGCGGCCTACCTCGTGGCGCACCACCTCCCGTTCCTCTCGCTCAGCAACCGGCAGGTCTTCCACGACTCGTCGGTGGTGCTCGCCGGAGGCGCGATGATCTGCGTGCTCGGCGTCCTCGACGACCTCTTCGAGCTCGACGCGCTCACCAAGCTGGGGGGTCAGGTGCTGGCCGCCGGTTTCCTGGTCGTCAACCAGGTGCAGTACTTCTCGTTCCAGCTCCCCGGACGCGGGCAGTTCATCCTCGACAGCACGCAGGCGGCCCTGGTCAGCGTGGTGGTCGTGGTGGCCACCGTGAACGCCGTGAACTTCGTCGACGGCCTGGACGGGCTGGCGGCCGGAGTGGTCGGCATCGGCGCGGTCGCGTTCTTCGCCTTCGCCTACAAGCTCGCGGACGCCAACAACGAGACCTTGGCGATCAGCGCGGCCTTGCTGTGCGCCGCGCTCGGTGGTGCGTGCGTCGGGTTCCTGCCGCACAACTTCTTCCCGGCCCGCATCTTCATGGGTGACTCGGGCTCGATGCTCATCGGGCTGATGCTCTCGGGCTCAGCGCTGACCCTGACCGGTCAGTTCGCCGGCGTCGACATGACGCAGGGGGCGGGCGGCACCCAGGCCAGCCTGCTGCCCACGCTGCTGCCGATCATCCTGCCGATCTCGATCCTCATCGTTCCGTTCGCCGACCTGGTGCTGGCGGTGGTACGACGTACGCGAGCCGGGCGGTCGCCGTTCTCGCCGGACAAGCAGCACCTGCATCACCGGCTGCTGGAGATCGGTCACTCGCACCGCAGGGCCGTGCTGATCATGTGGCTGTGGGCGGGACTGATCGCCTTCGGGGGAGTGCTGGCGAGCCTCTACGCGAGTCGGCTGACGCTCCTGCTGCTCGCCGTGTGGGTGGTGCTGACCGTGGTGATGACGTTCGTCGTCCCGCGGGTGCAGCGTCCGGTCGGCACCCTGGGGAGCCCCCATTGACCGCCGACTTTCGGGGGCCGCAGACTTTGTGCTAGTTTTCACAAGCACCTTCCAGCCAGGGCTCCCGGCCTCCCGAGAAGCCCCGACGACCGAGGACGGCCGCCACATGACGACCGCACGCAGCGACCGCGTTCCGGGGCCGTCCGACGTGCTGTCCCCCTGTGATAGCGTCTCGGCTTCAGGACTTCCGGCGTCGTTCTGTCCCCCGACTCACACGGCTGTGCGGGAGTCGAGCGACGCCCTCGAACGTGGCGAATCGACGGGCACGGGTGAATGGACCATGGCGGCAACGAACCCTCCACGGGCTCGGGGCTGCGCGGGCGTGACCTCCTCGGCCTCGGCGGGCTCCTGGTCGCTGCCGTCGTCGGTGGCCTGGTCATCGGGCTCCTCCTCGACAACGCCGCGGGCACCTCGCCGCTCTTCGTCCTCCTCGGCCTTCTGCTCGGCATCGTCGCAGGTGGCGTCGGCTTCTGGGCCCGGGTCCGCTCCGCGCTCCGTGAGTGAGCGCCCCGCCGGCCCGACCGTGCGGGAGGTACCGGCATGAGCAAGCCGAGGACCGACGCGTCGCCCCTCGTGAGTCCCCGCGTGGCTCCCGACGTTCCTCCCGATGCGACTCCCGATGCGACTCCCGATGCGACTCGCGACGTGACTCCTGGCGAGATGCACCGGCCGGCCCGGCCGAGCCTGGTGGACGTGGCGCGCAGCCAGCGCAAGGTGATCCTCGCCGGCTTGGTCTTCATGGTCGCGAGCTACTGGTTCATGGGCCAGCTCGGCGAGTGGCGCACCGCGAGCCTCACGGCCGTCGGCGTGCTGCTGGCCCTGGTCAACCACCTGGCCGGCGAGTACTGGCTCGGCAAGGTGATCAGCTCCGGTGACGAGCCGACCCGGGGCGGCATGGCCGCCTCCGCCTTCACGCGGCTGGCGATCCTCTCGGTCGTCGCCGTGGGGCTGGCCGCAGCCTTCTGGCCCAACGGCGTCGGCCTGCTCCTGGGGCTGGCCGTGTTCCGACTGATCGCGCTGGTGATGACCGGCATCCCGCTGCTGAAGGAGCTGAAGAAGGCATGAGTGGCCTGCTGAGCGGAGCCGCGACCGCGCTGCTGGTCCGCGCCGAGAGCTCGATCGAGATCGGCAAGCACGTCGAGCGCAAGGTCGGCGGCATGACCTTCAACCTGGAC
This sequence comes from uncultured Actinomycetota bacterium, assembly GCA_963810435.1. Classification (GTDB taxonomy): domain Bacteria; phylum Actinomycetota; class Actinomycetes; order Propionibacteriales; family Nocardioidaceae; genus Nocardioides_B. Next base: position 2,672,784 of record CAWENL010000001.1, on the reverse strand, counting down.
ACGATCTGGACGACGCTGATCGCCGGTGGACTCGTGCTCGCGCTGGGCTTCGTCGCCCGCAACCGGCTGACCCGCGACACCGTGGACCACGTCCCCAGCAAGGTGCAGCTGCTCTGGGAGACGATCGTCAAGCAGGTCACGACACAGGTCGAGGACAGCCTGGGCAGAGTGAACCCCTTCGTCGTACCCCTGGCGGTGGCACTGTTCTTCTTCATCCTCTTCGCGAACTGGATGGAGCTGATCCCCAGCGAGCCGAACCACCAGCTGCACCTGCTGCCCTCGCCCACCGCGGACACGAACCTCACCTACGCGCTCGCGCTGCTGGTGATCGTGGGCGTGTGGACCTACGGCATCCGGGAGAAGGGGGTCAAGGGCTACTTCAAGCACTTCCTGGAGCCGTTCCCGGTGCTTCTCCCGCTGAACCTGATCGAGGAGCTCATCAAGCCGGTCACGCTGGCGCTGCGGCTCTTCGGCAACATCTTCGCCGGGGGCATCATGCTCTCGCTGATCGGCTTGATCCCGGTGTACCTGCTGTGGGCGCCGAACATCATCTGGAAGCTGTTCGACATGTTCATCGGCGGCATCCAGGCCTTCATCTTCGCCCTGCTGACGGTCCTGTACTTCGGCATGGCCGGTGCGGGACACGGGGACGACCACGAGGACGAGCACGACGACTCTCCGGCGCCGGCGGACAAGGCCGACGCCGAGCAGGAGAAGAGCAGCACCGCAGAACCCGCACTCGCACGCTGACCACCCGGTCCTCGTGCACCTCGACCCACACAGAAGAAGCAGGGAGCGCCGCCCAGTCGGCGCGGAAACCAAGGAGAGACATGGCAGTCAGTGACACAGCAGTCCAGCTCGCCGGCGCGTTCATCGGCGGCGGCCTGGCGCTCGGCGGCGGTGCGATCGGCACCGGTATCGGTGACGGTCTTGCCGGTTCGTCGTACATCCAGGGGGTAGCCCGTCAGCCCGAGGCCCAGGGCCGGCTCCAGACGATCTTCTTCCTGACGGTCGGTCTGGTGGAGGCAGTGTTCTTCATCAACCTCGCATTCATGGCGCTGTTCGTCTTCGTTCTTTCGTGACGACCGAGCCGGACGCTAGAAGAAAGGAACGTCGCTGATGGCAAGCCCCATCACGGACCCCATCACGCACGTGGTGACGAGCGCGGTCCCGCTGGCGAGCAACTTCCTGGTCCCGAACGGAACCTTCTTCGTCGAGCTGGCTGCGTTCGCGATCATCCTGTACCTCCTCGCGAAGTACGTCATCCCGCCGATCAACAAGGCGATGACGGATCGGCAGAACGCGATCCGCAAGGAGTTCTCCGACCTCGAGGAGGCGCAGTCCGACGCGCGCGCGGCCGAGAAGGAGTACAAGGACCAGCTCGCCGACGCTCGCCACGAGGCCGCCAAGATCCGCGAGGAGGCCCGCGAGCAGGGCGCCGCGATCATCGCGGACCTGCGCAAGCAGGCCCAGGAGGAGTCCGAGCGCATCCTCCGCCACGGTCGCGCCCAGCTGGAGGCGGAGCGGAGCCAAGCCGTGCAGTCGCTGCGCAACGAGGTCGGCAGCATGGCCACCACGCTGGCCGGTCGCATCGTCGGCGAGTCCCTCGAGGACGACGACCGGCGGGCACGCACCGTCGAGCGGTTCATCGCGGCCCTGGAGGACGAGTCCTCGTCCCAGACGTCGACGGCCGGGGCGAGCTGACATGCAGGGTGGTTCCAAGCGCGCGCTCCGCGAGGTCCTCGAGAAGACCTCGGGCGTGCTGTCCGACGGCGGTGACGCCGGCAAGCTCGGGGCGGACCTGTTCGCCCTGGCACTGGCCCTGGACGGCGCCCACTCCCTGCGCCGGGCACTCACCGAGCCGGCGGTGCCTGCGGAGGCGAAGGCACGCCTGCTCCACTCGCTGTTCGACGGCAAGGTCGCCGAGCAGTCGCTGGAGGTCGCCGAGGTCGGCGTCGGCCTCCGGTGGTCGCGCACCCGCGACTTCTGCGACGCCCTCGAGCAGGCCTCGGTCACCGCGCTGGTGACTCGAGCCGACGAGGAGGGCCACCTCGACGCGCTGGAGGACAACCTCTTCCGCTTCTCGCGCATCGTCGAGGGCAACACCGGGCTGCGGGAGGCTCTGGGGGACGCCGCGGCGCCCCTCGAGGGCAAACGACGGCTGGTCAGCGACCTCGTCGGCGACCAGGTCGACGAGTCGACCGGGGCCCTGCTGGGTCAGGCCGTCGCCGGGCGGCACCGGTCGCTGGCCTCGACGCTGGCGCTGTACCAACGGGTGGCGGTGGACCTGCGGGACAGCATGATCGCCACCGTCTGGGTCGCCTCCCCGCTCAGCGACGAGCACCGTGACCGGCTGGCCGCGGCGCTGGCCGCACAGCACGACCGCAAGGTCCACCTCAACGTGGTCGTCGACCCCGAGATCCTCGGCGGCGTGCGCGTAGCGGTGGGCGACGAGGTGCTGGACTCGACTGTCGAGGCCCGCCTCACCCAGGCACGGCGGCGGCTCGAGCGTTGAGCCGACCGAGCAGGACCAGGACACCGGACTCACCCACAGGCATCGAGATGTCGAACCGGCCGACACGCAGGCCGACACGAGAGAGCAGAGGCAACCAATGACGGAGCTGACGATCCGGCCGGAGGAGATCAAGGAGGCGCTCCAGAAGTTCGTCTCCGACTACCAGCCCGAGGCTGCCAGCCGCGAGGAGGTCGGCAAGGTCGCGGAGGCCGGCGACGGCATCGCGCGCGTCGAGGGCCTGCCGTCGGCGATGGCCAACGAGCTGCTGGAGTTCGAGGACGGCACGCTGGGCCTGGCCCTGAACCTCGACACCCGCGAGATCGGCGTCGTGGTCCTGGGTGACTTCGACAAGATCGAGGAGGGGCAGACGGTCCGTCGTACGGGCGACGTGCTGTCGGTGCCGGTCGGGGACGGCTACCTCGGCCGAGTCGTCGACCCGCTGGGCAACGCCATCGACGGGCTCGGCGACATCGAGACCGACGAGCGCCGCGCCCTGGAGCTGCAGGCGCCGAGCGTGATGCAGCGCAAGTCGGTCCACGAGCCGCTGGCCACCGGGATCAAGGCGATCGACGCGATGACGCCGATCGGGCGCGGTCAGCGCCAGCTGATCATCGGCGATCGTCAGACCGGCAAGAGCACCATCGCGCTGGACACGATCATCAACCAGAAGCAGTACTGGGAGACCGGGGACCCGAGCAAGCAGGTCCGCTGCATCTACGTCGCGATCGGCCAGAAGGGGTCGACGATCGCCGCCGCGCGCGGTGCCCTCGAAGAGGCCGGCGCCCTGGAGTACACCACCATCGTGGCCGCTCCGGCGTCCGACTCCGCGGGGTTCAAGTACCTCGCGCCGTACACCGGCTCGGCCATCGGCCAGCACTGGATGTACGCCGGCAAGCACGTGCTGATCGTGTTCGACGACCTGAGCAAGCAGGCGGACGCGTACCGCGCGGTGTCGCTGCTGCTGCGTCGCCCGCCGGGTCGTGAGGCGTTCCCCGGTGACGTCTTCTACGTCCACAGCCGGCTGCTCGAGCGTTGCGCCAAGCTGTCCGACGACATGGGGGCCGGCTCGATGACCGGCCTGCCGATCATCGAGACGAAGGCCAACGACGTGTCGGCGTTCATCCCGACCAACGTCATCTCGATCACCGACGGCCAGATCTTCTTGCAGTCCGACCTGTTCAACGCCAACCAGCGCCCCGCCATCGACGTCGGTGTCTCGGTGTCCCGGGTGGGCGGCGCGGCGATGACCAAGGCGATGAAGAGGGTCACCGGCTCGCTGAAGGTGGACCTGGCGCAGTTTCGGGCCATGGAGGCGTTCGCGATGTTCGCCTCCGACCTCGACGCGGCGTCGCGCCAGCAGCTCGACCGCGGCCAGAAGCTGATGGCCCTGCTCAAGCAGCCGGCCTACTCGCCCTACCCGGTCGAGGAGATGGCCGTGTCCCTGTGGACCGGCACGTCGGGCAAGCTCGACGTGGTCCCCACCGACGACGTGCCGCGCTTCGAGAGCGAGTTCCTCGACTACCTGCGCCGTCAGGAGTCCGGCATCCTCGACGGGATCCGGGAGTCGACGAACTGGGACGACGACACGGAGGCGGCCGTCGAGAAGGCGTTCGAGTCCTTCGCCGACCAGTTCGAGACCTCGGACGGCGGCTCCATCAGGGCCGGCCGCGAGGAGCACGAGGCGCTGGGCGACGACGACGTCGAGCAGGAGCAGATCGTCAAGCAGAAGCGGGGCTGACGATGGCCGTCTCCCTGCGTCAGTACCGAGCGCGGATCCGCTCCGTCGAGTCGACGAAGAAGATCACGCGTGCCATGGAGCTCATCGCGGCGTCGCGCATCATCAAGGCGCAGCAGCGGGCCCAGGCCGCGGCGCCGTACGCACGCGAGCTGACCCGGGCGGTCTCGGCCGTGGCGACGTTCTCCAACGTCGACCACCCGCTGACCACGGAGCCCGAGGAGAGCAACCGCGCCGCGATCCTCGTCGTGACCAGCGACCGCGGTCTTGCCGGCGCGTACTCCTCGGCCGCCATCAAGGAGGCCGAGCAGCTCGCGGAGAAGCTGCGGAGCGACGGCAAGGAGGTCGACATCTACGTCTCCGGACGCAAGGGTGTCGCCTACTACACCTTCCGCGGCCGCGACATCGTGGAGTCCTGGACGGGTCACTCCGACCAGCCGACCTACGACGTGGCCCGCGCCATGGGGGAGACGCTGGTAGCCGCCTTCGTGGCCGGCAGCGACCGCGAGGAAGCCGTGCAGGGCGGTGACGACGACGTGCCGGACGTGCCTGCGGTGGACGAGGTGCACGTCGTGTTCACCCGGTTCCGGAGCATGCTCGTGCAGGAGCCGACCGACATCCGGCTGCTCCCGCTCGAGATCGTCGAGAGCGAGGAGGAGCCCTCGGACGACGAGGTGCTGCCGCTGTTCGAGTTCGAGCCGAGCGCGGCCGAGGTGCTCGACGAGCTGCTCCCGAAGTACGTCCAGAGCCGGATCTACTTCGCGCTCCTGCAGGCGTCGGCCTCCGAGCTGGCCGCCCGACAGAAGGCGATGAAGTCCGCGACCGACAACGCCGAAGAGCTCATCAAGAAGTACACCCGCATCGCCAACCAGGCCCGCCAGGCCGGCATCACCCAAGAGATCAGCGAGATCGTCGGTGGCGTGAACGCGCTCGCCGATGCCACCTCCGCCAGCGAATGACCCCGCGAACGACGCCAGCGAGACCCAGCGAGACAGAGTGAGTGAGACAGACATGACTGCCACGGCTACCGAAGAGAAGACCGAGTCCGGCGGCGAGGCCACCGGCCGCGTCGCCCGCGTGATCGGCCCCGTCGTCGACATCGAGTTCCCGTCGGACTCGATCCCCAACATGTACAACGCGCTGAAGGTGGACATCACCCTCGGCGAGGACACCACCACGATCACGCTCGAGGTGGCCCTGCACATCGGTGAGGGCATGGTCCGCGCGATCTCCATGCGACCCACCGACGGCCTGGTGCGGGGTGCCCAGGTGACCGACACCGGCGGCCCGATCAGCGTGCCCGTCGGCGACGTCACCCTCGGTCACGTGTTCAACGCGACCGGTGACTGCCTCAACCTCGAGGGCGACGAGGAGCTGAAGGTCGAGGAGCGGTGGGGCATCCACCGCAGGGCGCCAGCCTTCGACCAGCTCGAGTCGAAGACCGAGATGTTCCAGACCGGCATCAAGGTGATCGACCTGCTCACGCCGTACGTCGAGGGCGGCAAGATCGGCCTGTTCGGGGGCGCGGGCGTGGGCAAGACCGTGCTGATCCAGGAGATGATCGCGCGCGTCGCGAAGGACCACGGCGGTGTGTCGGTGTTCGCCGGCGTCGGGGAGCGCACCCGTGAGGGCAACGACCTGATCGCGGAGATGGACGAGGCCGGGGTCATCGGCCAGACGGCCCTCGTGTTCGGGCAGATGGACGAGCCGCCGGGCACCCGCCTGCGGGTCGCGCTGTCCGCGCTGACGATGGCGGAGTACTTCCGTGACGTGCAGCAGCAGGACGTGCTGCTCTTCATCGACAACATCTTCCGGTTCACGCAGGCCGGCTCCGAGGTCTCGACGCTGCTCGGCCGGATGCCCTCCGCGGTGGGCTACCAGCCGAACCTCGCCGACGAGATGGGTGTGCTCCAGGAGCGGATCACCTCCACGCGTGGCCACTCGATCACCTCGATGCAGGCGATCTACGTGCCGGCCGACGACTACACCGACCCCGCCCCGGCCACCACGTTCGCGCACCTCGACGCCACCACCGAGCTCTCGCGGGACATCGCCTCGCAGGGCATCTACCCCGCCGTGGACCCACTGACCTCGACGTCGCGGATCCTCGACCCGAACTACATCGGGCGTGACCACTACGACGCGGCGGTGCGGGTCAAGCAGATCCTGCAGCGCAACAAGGAGCTCCAGGACATCATCGCGATCCTCGGTGTCGACGAGCTGTCCGAGGAGGACAAGGTCATCGTCTCGCGGGCCCGCCGCATCCAGCGGTTCCTCTCGCAGAACACCTACGTCGCCAAGCAGTTCACCGGCATCGAGGGCTCGACGGTCTCCGTCGAGGACACCATCGAGGCCTTCAACAAGATCTCGGACGGCGAGTACGACCACGTCGCCGAGCAGGCGTTCTTCATGTGCGGCGGTCTGGACGACGTCGAGCGCAAGTGGGACGAGATCCAGAAGAGAAGCTGATGGCCACCACGATGAACGTCGCGCTCGTCGCCGCGGACCGGGAGCTCTGGGCCGGAGAGGCGACCGTGGTGAACACACGGACCCTGGCCGGTGAGATCGGCATCATGGCGAACCACACGCCCTTGCTGTCGGTCCTCGAACCCGGACAGGTCGACGTCCGCACGGCGGACGACGGCCACTGGGTCGCCGCCATCGACGGTGGGTTCATCTCGGTGGCCAACAACCAGGTCTCGATCCTCTGCGACCGTGCCGAGATCTCGCACGAGAGCGACTTCGAGGAGGCCAAGCGCCGGCTCGACGAGAGCGCGCCGGACTCGGACGGGTCGGACCAGGGCTAGTGCCGGCGTGGGAATGGCTGGTCGACTCCGCCGGGGTCGTGCTGTTCCTGCTGCTGCTGTACGGCGTGTGTCTGGTCGTGCGTCGCCGGTGGATCTCCCGCTATGGCGGCACCTTCGAGTTCAGCGTCCGCGTCCGGTCCGGCAGGGCCGGGCGCGGCTGGATTCTCGGGGTGGGTCGCTACACCGGGGGCGACCTCGAGTGGTTCCGGATCTTCTCGCTCTCCCCGTGGCCGCGCTACCGCTACCGGCGCTCCGAGCTGGCCTTCGTCGGGCGCCGGGACGCCGAAGGCGTCGAGGCCTTCTCGTTGTACTCCGGGCACATCGTGGTGACGTGCCGGACGCCGGGCGGGCTGCTCGAGGTGGCGATGAGCCCCGACGCGCTGACCGGCTTCCTGGCCTGGCTGGAGTCCGCGCCGCCGGGCCGCCGGCTGGCCCGCTGACCTCCCCGCTGGACCTGGGCCGACCTTCCGCGCCAGCGCTACCGCTCCCCGCCGGGCTTCCAGAGCACGTCGCCCTGCGCCCGGTTCGCGTACCGGGCCAGGATGAACAGCAGGTCCGAGAGCCGGTTGAGGTACTTCAGCGCGAGCACGTTCATGGTCTCGGCGTGCTCGGCGTAGGCCGCCCACCCGGACCGCTCGGCCCGCCGGGCCACGGTGCGGGCCACGTGCAGGTGTGCGGCTCCGGGCGTCCCGCCGTTGAGGATGAACGAGCGCAGCTTCGGCAGGTCGGCGTTGTACTCGTCGCACCAGCCCTCCAGCCGGTCGACGTACGCCTGCTCGATGCGCAGCGGGGGGAACTCCGGGTCCGAGACCACGGGGGTGCAGAAGTCCGCGCCCACGTCGAAGAGGTCGTTCTGGACCGTGGTCAGCACCCGGACCACGTCCTCGTCGAGGTCGCCGAGCGACAGCGCCACCCCGACGGAGGCGTTCGTCTCGTCCACGTCGGCGTACGCCGAGAGGCGTAGGTCGTTCTTCGAGGTCTCGCTCATGTCGCCGAGCCGGGTGGTGCCGGCGTCGCCGGTGCGGGTGTAGATACGGGTGAGGTTGACCATGTCCACACCCTAGGTCAGCCGAGCGGTCGCCCCCGCGCCGACTAGCATCTGCCCGATGGAGGGATTCGAGGTCCGGTCGTCGGGGCCGCTCTCGCACCCGCTGCACGGCACGGCGTCCGTGGGCGGGGCGAAGAACAGCGCCCTGAAGCTGATGGCCGCCTCCCTGCTCGCGGCGGGCCGGACCGTCCTGACCAACGTCCCCGACATCCTCGACGTGCACGTGATGGCGCGGCTGCTCGAGGAGCTCGGCTGCACCGTCTCCGTGGAGCACCCGCCGCCGGGAGCTTCGGCCGAGGCCGGCACGGCCACCATCGACGTACCCGACGAGGTCGGGCACGAGGCGCCGTACGACCTGGTGCGCCGGCTCCGGGCCTCGATCAGCGTGCTCGGTCCACTGGTCGCCCGCTGCGGGCGCGCCAAGGTCGCCCTGCCGGGAGGGGACAACATCGGGTCCCGCGGGCTGGACATGCACATGACCGGGCTGACCGAGCTCGGTGCGGTGGTGCGCATCGAGCACGGCTTCGTGGTCGCCGAGGTGGCCGACCGGCTGCGCGGTGCCGAGCTCTGGCTGGACTTCCCCAGCGTGGGGGCCACCGAGAACCTCCTGATGGCCTCGGTGCTGGCCGAGGGGACCACGGTCATCGACAACGTCGCCCGCGAGCCGGAGATCGTCGACCTGTGCGAGATGCTGGGCGAGATGGGCGCCGCCATCGAGGGCGTCTCGACCTCCACGCTCACCGTGCACGGGGTCGCGCGGTTGACGCCGGTCCGGCACGCCACCGTCCCGGACCGGATCGTCTCCGGGACGTGGGCCTTCGCGGCCGCCATCGCCGGCGGCGACCTGACGGTCGCGGGAGGCCGCCCCGCCCACCTCGACATCGTGCTCGACAAGCTGGGCTCGGCCGGGGCGGTCGTCGAGGACCTGGAGGGCGGGTTCCGGGTGCGCGTGGACCGGCGGCTGGACGCGTTCGACGTGGTGACCCTGCCCTATCCCGGTTTCCCGACCGACCTCCAGCCGTTCGCGATGGCGCTCGCGGCCGTCAGCACGGGAACCGCGATGATCACCGAGAACGTCTTCGAGTCCCGGTTCATGTTCGCGCAGGAGCTGGCCAGACTCGGGGCAGACCTGCGCACCGACGGGCACCACGCGGTCGTGCGCGGGCGGCCCGAGCTGTCGGGCGCCCCGGTCATCGCCCACGACATCCGGGCGGGAGCGGCGCTGGTGCTCGCCGGGCTCGCGGCCCAGGGGACCACGACCGTGGCTGAGTCCCGGCACATCGACCGGGGGTACCCGTACTTCGTCGACATCCTGTCCGGGCTCGGGGCGGACATCCGCCGCGTCGAGGTACCAGACCTGGGCCCGTGACGCGACACGCGCTCAGTTGTGCCGAACTCGACGACACGGGCGGGCGCCGTACGTCATAGTTCCCTGCAAGGACGACCAACGGGGGGTCGTCCCAGCGGAGGGAGCGCTCGATGCTCGTGATCACCATCGGCCAGACCGTCTGTCTGACCGGCCGCTTCGACGGCCGGTCGACCGAGGAGGTGCGTGAGGTGCTGCGCGCCCGGATGGAGCAGTACGACGACGTCGTCGTGGACATGAGCGAGGTCGAGTCGATCGACTCCACCGCGCTCAAGCTGCTGGCCGCCACCAGCGCCGTGATGGAGCGGGAGGGCCGGACGCTGCGGCTGCGCGGCTGCTCGCCGTCCCTGCGGCGCGTCATCGCCTTCACCCGGCTGCGCCGCTGGCTGCCGGTCGACCGGTCACCCGCGCCCCCGTCCCCGTCTGCAGCGACCTGACCGCGTCCGCCGGCGAAGTGGACTAGTTCACAGTCGGTTACCCGCGGGTCACCTCCGCCGTACGCTCAGCGCATGAGTGACGCTCCCGCCAGCCGCAGCAGCAGCGACGCCGGAGACCTCCCGGCAGAGGACCGCCCGCAACCCAAGGACAGTCCCTGGGTGATGCGGACCTACGCCGGTCACAGCTCGGCCAAGGACTCGAACGCGCTGTACCGCAACAACCTGTCGAAGGGTCAGACGGGGCTCTCGGTCGCCTTCGACCTGCCGACCCAGACCGGCTACGACCCGGACCATCCGCTGGCCCGCGGGGAGGTCGGCAAGGTCGGCGTTCCCGTGCCCCACCTGGGTGAGATGCGCCGGCTCTTCGACGAGATCCCGCTGGCCGAGATGAACACCTCGATGACGATCAACTCCACCGCCATGTGGCTGCTGGCGCTGTACCAGGTGGTGGCGGAGGAGCAGGCGCTGGAGTCCGGCAAGCACGAGGACGACTTCGAGGCGGTCCACGGGACGCTGGCCGGGACCACGCAGAACGACATCATCAAGGAGTACCTCTCCCGCGGCACCTACGTCTTTCCGCCCGAGCACTCGCTGCGCCTGACCAGCGACCTGATCTCCTACACGGTCAACCACATCCCGAAGTGGAACCCGATCAACATCTGCAGCTACCACCTGCAGGAGGCCGGCGCGACACCGACGCAGGAGCTCGCCTACGCGTTGTGCACCGCGATCGCGGTGCTGGACACGGTGCGCGACTCCGGACAGGTCGCTCCCGAGGACTTCGACAAGGTGGTGGGGCGGGTCTCGTTCTTCGTCAACGCCGGTGTGCGGTTCGTCGAGGAGCTGTGCAAGATGCGCGCCTTCGTCCAGCTGTGGGACGAGATCACCCGGGAGCGGTACGGCGTCGAGGACGAGAAGATGCGTCGGTTCCGCTACGGCGTGCAGGTCAACTCGCTGGGACTGACCGAGGCGCAGCCCGAGAACAACGTGCAGCGCATCGTGCTCGAGATGCTCGGTGTGACGCTGTCCAAGCACGCCCGGGCCCGCGCGGTCCAGCTGCCGGCGTGGAACGAGGCCCTGGGGCTGCCCCGGCCGTGGGACCAGCAGTGGTCGCTGCGGCTCCAGCAGGTGCTCGCCTTCGAGTCCGACCTCTTGGAGTACGACGACCTGTTCGAGGGTTCACGGGTCGTCGAGGCGAAGGTGGCGAGACTGGTCGCCGGCGCGCGCGAGGAGATGGACCGGGTGCAGGCCCACGGTGGCGCGGTCGCCGCCGTCGAGTCGGGCTACATGAAGCAGGCGCTGGTCTCCGCGCACGCTGCCCGGCGTGGACGCATCGAGTCCGGCGAGGACCGGGTCGTCGGGGTCAACTGCTTCGAGACCACCGAGCCGTCCCCGCTCACCGCCGACCTCGACACGGCGATCCAGGCCGCCGACCCGGAGGCCGAGCGCTCCGCGGTCGAGAGCCTGAAGCGCTGGCGCGAGAAGCGTGAGGACGCCGAGGTCGAGCAGGCACTGGGGGCCCTCACCGAGGCGGCGGAGTCCGGCGAGAACCTCATGGAGGCGACGCTGGTGGCGGCCCGGGCCGGCGCGACCACCGGCGAGTGGGCCGGCGCGCTGCGCGAGGTCTTCGGGGAGTTCCGCGCCCCGACCGGGGTGTCGGGAGCGGTCGGCGTCGCCGACGCCGGCTCGGAGCTCACCGAGGTCCGAGAGCAGGTGCAGCGGACCGCTGAGCAGCTCGGCGGCCGACTGCGACTGCTGGTCGGGAAACCCGGGCTCGACGGCCACTCCAACGGCGCGGAGCAGGTGGCTGTCCGAGCCCGCGACGTCGGGTTCGAGGTCGTCTACCAGGGCATCCGGCTGACGCCCGAGCAGATCGTGGCGGCGGCCGTCGCCGAGGACGTCCACTGCGTCGGCCTCTCGATCCTCTCGGGCTCGCACATGGAGCTGGTGCCGGCCGTCCTGGAGGGAATGCGCGAGCGGGGGGTTGAGGACGTGCCCGTGGTGGTCGGCGGCATCGTGCCTTCGGCCGACGCGGAGCGGCTCAAGAAGATGGGGGTCGCCGCGGTCTTCACACCGAAGGACTTCGGGCTCACCGAGATCATGGCGGGCATCGTGGCCGTCATCCGCACCGCTCATCGCCTGGAATGAGCGTGACCTTCGACGGCGCCCGCCGTAGCCTCGGGGACAGAGCGCACCGCCGAACCGGTGTCGACCGGAGTGGCGAAACGCGTGACCTCACGACCGATCGGGGCAAGAATGCGGGCGTGGGAGAGCGCTCGGGCTCGCCGTAGGGATCCACGAGGCGGGGGAGTCTGAGCAGGTGGGCAACACGTCCAGCGCGACCGAGCCTGACCGAGCGTTCGAGGTGTGCCTGCCGCCGCAGCCATCGAGCGTGGCTGAGGCCCGCCGCCGTGTCCGGTTGCTGCTGGCGGGGTCGGGTCGTGAGGACCTCACGGAGACCGCGGTGCTGCTGGCCAGTGAGATCGTGACCAACGCCCTGCTGCACGCAGGCACGGACATCGACCTGGCCGGACGGCTCGACGGGACTGGACTGCGCATCGCGGTCGGGGACGGGAGCTCGCACCTCCCCTCGCGTCGCAGCTACGCCGCCACCGCCGGGACCGGGCGCGGGCTGCTCATGCTGGAGTCGATGGTCGAGGACTGGGGGGTCGTCGAGCGCCCGGGCGGCAAGACCGTCTGGTTCCAGCTCTCGGGCGAGGAGACCGACCACGACCTCGACAAGATCGTCGGCCGTCGTCCTGAGGGCGCCTGGGTCGGCACCTCGGGCGCCGCGACCGTGCCCGTGGAGCTGCAGAACATGCCGCTGCTGCTGCACGCCGCCTGGCAGGAGCACGCCGAGGCGCTGCTCCGCGAGTACCTGCTGGCCAGCCTCGACTCCGAGGGCGAGGACTCGATCCAGATGCACGCGGAGGCCACCGATGCCATCGCGGTGCTCGAGGAGCATGTGCCGCGTGCCACCGTCGACATGGTGCCCGACCAGCTGATGGGCGACGCCACCGAGCCGAAGGTGTCCGCCGCCCGCATCGAGGTGCCGGTACCCCTGAGGTCCGTCTCGCACTTCGCCACCCTCGATCGCGCCATCCAGGCCGCGCTCGACCTGTCGCTGGAGGGACTGGTGCTCACACCCCCGACCCAGCCGGAGGTGCAGGCCTTCCGGCGCTGGCTGTGCCGCCAGGTGCTGCGTCAGGCGGCCGGCAACCGGCCCCAGCCGTGGGCGGTGCCGCACGACGGGCACCGCGAGCCGGTCGACCTCGGTGGGTGGGACCCCCTGTCGATCACCCGGGCCGACCACGCGTCGATCGCCGCCAGCGAGACCAGCCAGATCATCGCCGTCAGCCCCGAGGCGGCCCGGATCCTCGGGTACGACGACGTCGCCGAGCTGGTCGGACAGCGGATCGTGTCGATCATTCCCGAGCGTTACCGGCAGGCGCACGTCGCGGGCTTCACGATGTACCTGCTCGTGGGTCGTCGCCCGCTGCTCGACCGTCCGGTGGTGGTGCCGGCTCTGCGTCGTGACGGCAGCGAGGTGGAGGTCGAGCTGCTCGTCACGGCCCATCCCGTCCGCGAGGGGCGCTCGATCCTGCTGGCCGAGCTCCGGGAGACCGGCGGCTGAGCGGCGGTCAGCCGGGCGGCCGGGAGGTGGCCGTCGACCGCGGACAGAAGGCTTCGCGCGGTGAGCCGGTGTGCAGCTCCTCCGGCAGGCGCACGTGGACCACGTCGTGCAGCACCCGAGCCCGTGTGGTGGACAACCGGACGCCGCCGACGAAGCTGCCGGCCCGAGCCGAGAGGGTCTCGCAGGACTGCATCCGCAGGCTGAGGCGCACCCTCGCGGACCCACCGGCCGGCACCGTGACGCTCCGTCGGCCGTCGGGGCCGCTCATCCGGAGGTAGCGGAAGAGTCGAGGCTGATGCGCGGGCTGTGAGAGGCGGTCGACGGTCACGGGGAGCCGGCCGTCGTTGCGGAGCCGGAACGAGTACACGAGGGTGGCCCGGTCGCGGTACCGCACCTGTCGAATCGTCCGGTCGGCCACCGTGAACACCGCGGTGGCCGACGTACCGCCGACCCGGGTGGGGCCGGTGGCGGTGAGCCGGGGAGGGTCACCGGCGACGGCGACCCCCGCGCCCCCGGCGACGATGAGCAGCGCGAGCAGCAGCACCACCAGGTGGCGACGCACCCGCGCTCACCGCCTGACGTTGGCCCGGCGGCGTCCGACGACGAGCCCGCCCAGCGCGATGATGCCCAGTCCCAGGATGAGCAGCAGCGTCAGCGGCTCGGCGCCGCCGCCGTGGCTCGAGGACCCGCCGGTGGGCGCCGACCGGAGACCGAGCGGCCCCTGCGCGTTCGATTCGCCGGTGGGGCGGCTCGGCGAGTCGAACCAGTCGCACTTCGGCGGGTGACGGAAGACCGGGTCGCTGCGGTCGTACTGGCTGCAGGAGAGGAAGCCAGCGTCCTTGACCGCCAGCCCCGGGGAGCGCACCGATCCGCCCGCGGCGCAGGGAGGCGGCTGGATCGTGAAGTTGTCGGTCGGCGTGCCCCGCGAGGAGACGTTGTTCTGCCAGCAGTTGCCGACGCCCTCGTCGTCCCACCAGAAGTCCAGGCCGTTGTGGAGCTTCTTCCCGGACGGCGTGATGCCCAGGACGTTGGCGAACGAGTGGTTGTAGTTGGAGGTGTCGTAGAGCTTCAACGGGTCGTACTCGTCGCGCAGCGGCGACGGCACCCAGAACTGCATCGTCCCGTACCGCCAGTTGTCGAAGATCCGGTTGTGGTCGGTCGAGTCGTAGTTGCCGCCGGCGATGAGCAGCCCAGTGCCGACGGGTGTCGGGACGACGGGACACACGGTGCCCTGGAGGTATCCGCGGCGCTTCATCGGGCGGTCACAGACCCCGGTGTCGACGTACTTGGTGTACCAGTTCGAGTTGTTCCGGTAGATCCGGTTGTGGTCCCAGCGGGCGTGGTCCTGCGGGAGACCTGGGTGCCCCGGGAACAGCGAGTCGGTGGCGATGCCGGTGGCGTTGTCGTAGAACGCGTTGTCGTGCGCGTGGATCGAGTTGCCGGCCGTCCCGCTGTACCCCAGCGTGTTGTGGTGGCTGCGGTTGTCGCGGATCTCGATGGCGTAGCGGATCGGTTTGAAGTGCGTGTTGTCGGCGTTGAGATCGGACCCTGAGCCGGGGTAGATCCCCGAGTCACCGTTGTAGTAGGCGTCGGTGTGCTGGATCAGGCCGTGGTCGCTGGCGAAGGCGAGGATGCCGTACTCGTCGTTGCCACGAGCGGTCACCCGCTCGATGCGGAAGCCGTCGGTCTCCAGGACGTAGATCGCGTTGAACTCCGACTGCTGGACGGTGAAGTTGCGCAGCACCACGCCGCCCGCGCGATCGGCGCGGATCGCGTTCAGCTTCGAGAAGCGGTTGTCGATGACGACGTCGCGCTGTCGTCGGCCGGTGCCGACCACCTGGGTGCCGCAGAGCGCGCTGTCGCAGCGGATCGAGCCGTTGTGGGGGGTGCGGTCGCCCATGATCGCGATGAGGTTGAGGTTGTGGCGGCAGCGGCGCTGGTCGGCGTACGACAGGGCGATCGGGTCGGACTTGCGCGAGCCGGACTCCGGGTCGGTGAGGCTGCCGATGTACTCCGAGGCCGGCAGCGGGTCCTGCGAGTCGGTGGAGAGGTTCGAGCAGTAGTCGCTGCGCTTCAGGTTCGCCCAGTGCGACTCCGTGTAGTAGCCGGGCAGCACGTAGACCGACGTGTGCTGGTGCGTGATCGAGTTGACCGCGGTCTGGATCGAGCGGTAGTGGCACCGTGCCAGCAGCTCGAGGTTGCGGGTGCGCAGCGCACCGGCCGGCATGGCCCGGATGCGGCGCTCCGAGCCGCTGGTGCACACCACGCGGTGGCGTGGGTTGTCGAGCCCCCGGTACGCCGGGCGGCTCCCCGTGCCGTCGGGGAAGCGGGCTGGCCGCTCCTCGTGCGCAGCGGCGGGGGAGACGCCGACAGTCAGGACGCCCGCCAGCAGCGCGAGCAGGACGACCAGCATCGATGCGCCTCGGTTGCGCATGCCACCACCTCCGGTTACGTGGGGTGTAACGAGTTCTACCCGCAGAGGTTACGAGGCGTTGCGGCGCCTGGCTATGGTCGAGCACACCCGACCGGCCGGCGGGACGCCCACGATCAGCGGGAGGCGACGTGATCGCGCGTGCTGCCCCGCGGCTGTCGCTCCTCCTCCTGTGCGCCGTGCTGCTGTCCGCCTGCTCGGGTGGGAAGGCCCCCGAGCCCGCCCCCTCCTCCGGCCCCACTCCGGCGATCGGCGGGCCGCCGGTCGTGCGCACCAGTCCCCCGAGCCACGCGATGAACAAGATGGAGCGGCCGGTGGCCACGCAGCTCGCCCGCCAGCTGGCCCGGCAGGGCCTGCGACTGACCTACCTCGACTGCCCTCCGTGGAACGGGGTGGTGCCGAGCCGGATGACGTGCCGGGGCTACGTCGACGGGCTCGTCACCGACGTCCGCGTGGTCTTCACCCGGGCCGTGCCGGGCAAGGCGATCGGCTTCGACGCGCAGCTCACCCGCGGGGTGATCGCGACCCGCAACCTCGAGGCGACCCTCGAGCGGCAGGGCTGGTCGGATCCCGACTGCGGGGACGTGCCGGCCTACCCGGCCCGGGTCGGCAGCCGGATCGTCTGCCGCGCCGCCCGCCACGACGGGAAGCGCTACGTGGTCGCCACGATCCGCAGCAGGACGGGCGAGGTGAGCGTCGCCGAGTACCGCCGGTCGTCCGGCACGGGGTAGGGCAGACTCTGGCCATGGCCAGGGTGATCGTCGTCGGGGCGGGTGTCATCGGCCTGTCGTGCGCGGTCCGGCTGCTCGAGGCCGGTCACCACGTGGACGTGGTGGCCCGCGACCTGCCGCTGGAGACGACCTCGGCTGTGGCGGCGGCGTTGTGGTACCCCTACCGCGCCCTGCCCTTCGAGCGGGTCACGGCGTGGTCGCGGGCGACGTACCAGGAGCTGGAGGAGCTCTCCGCCCGCGAGGGCGCAGGCGTGCGGATGATGGCCGGCACCGAGCTGCACCGGGCGCAGCAGGGGGACCCCTGGTGGCGTGAGGCAGTGCCGGCGCTGACCAGGGTGGCGCCGCTCGAGCCGCCGTACGTCGACGGCTGGACCTTCGTGGCGCCGGTCGTCGAGATGCCGGTCTATCTGGGCTGGCTGGTGGCTCGCGTGGCCGAGCTCGGCGGCACCCTGACCCGCATGGCGCTCTCGGCCCTGCCGGACCGCGTCGAGGTGGTCGTCAACGCCACGGGGCTGGGGGCGCGGCGAACCGCCGACGACCCGTCACTGCTGCCGGTTCGGGGCCAGGTCGTCTACGTCGAGCAGGTCGGTCTCGACCACTGGTGGCTCGACGGCGCCGGGCCCGTCTACGTGGTGCCACGCTCGCAGGACGTCGTCGTGGGCGGCACCGACGACGAGGGCGAATGGGACCGTCGCCCGGATCCCGACGTGGCCAGACGGATTCTCGAGCGCGCGGTCGAGGTGGTCCCGGAGCTGGCCCGGGCCCGGGTGCTCGGTCACCGGGTCGGCCTGCGACCGGCCCGGCCGGAGGTCCGCCTGGAGGCCGAGCAGACCGCGCAGGGTCGGGTGGTGCACTGCTACGGCCACGGTGGGGCCGGCGTCACGCTGTCCTGGGGCTGCGCCGACGAGGTCGTCCGGTTGGCCGCGTGAGGTTCCTGCGGGCTGCGATGCTCGCGGGCCCTGGGGTGCTCCTCGGAGCGGCCGGGATGTTCCACCCGGTGCACCTGACCTATGCCACGTCCGGGACGTGGTGGTGGCTGCACGTGGCCGGCTTGTTCGTCTTCCCCCTGGTGGGCGTCGCCCTGATGGTGCTGGTCCGTGGTCGGCGCGACCCGGTGGCGTTGCTCGTGGTGCTGGCGTCCTACGTCTACGCCACGGCGTACTCCGCCCTCGACCTGATCAGCGGAGTCGCCGCCGGCTACGTTACCCACCGGCTGGGGCCGGGAGTCGCGAGACCGCCGGCCCTGTCGGCGCTGTTCCGGATCGGCACCCCGCTGGGCGTGGTCGGGTCGGTGGCGCTGATGATCGCCGCACTGCTGCTGATCGGCGACGCGCTGCGGCGGCTGCGGCTGGCGGCACTGCCCGCGGTGGTGATGCTGCCGGGCGCCTACCTCGTGCACGCCCACCACATTTTCGCCCCGCTCGGAGTGGCCGGGATGGTGCTGGTCGGGCTGGCGACCGGCTGGCTGGCGTACGCCGGCGACGCTCAGAACAGTCGTTCGGAGGGGTCGTCCATCCCGCGCAGCGCGTCGTAGTCGACGACGGCACAGCCGATGCCGCGGTCCTGGGCGAGCACCCGCGCCTGCGGCTTGATCTCCTGGGCGGCGAAGATGCCGCGCACCGGAGCCAGGAGCGGGTCGCGGTTGAGCAGCTCGAGATAGCGGGTCAGCTGCTCCACGCCGTCGATCTCGCCCCGGCGCTTGATCTCGACGGCCACGCTGGCCCCGGACGCGTCCCGGCACATCAGGTCGACGGGGCCGATCGCGGTCGGGAACTCGCGGCGGACCAGGCTCAGGCCGGCGCCGAGCGTCGCGGGATGCTCGGCGAGCAGCTCCTGCAGATGCTTCTCGACGCCGTCCTTGCGCAGGCCGGGGTCGACACCGAGGTCGTGGGCGCTGTCGTGCAGCACCTCCTCGAGCAGGATGCGCAACGTGTCGCCGTCCTTGCCGGTGACGAGCCACTCCGCCAGCCCGTCCTCGCTGACGCCCTCGGCGACCCGGCAGGGCGGTGACATCCAGTTCAGGGGCTTGTAGGAGCCGCCGTCGGCGTGCACCAGGACCGAGCCGTCGCTCTTGACCATGATCAGCCGGGTGGACATCGGCAGGTGTGCTGTCAGCCGTCCCGCGTAGTCGACCTGGCAGCGGGCCACGACAAGTCTCACGGGGCGGCAGACTACCCCGGAGCCGCGCCGGGCCGTTCCGGCGCCCGCCCGGACGGGGTGGTCGCGCGTGAAGTACCTCACGGCAGGTTCTGCCGAGTGCGTGCCATGATGCGGCCCATGACCAGTGGCACGCGTGACTTCACCTCCATCGGTGTGATCGGCCTGGGCACCATGGGTGCGGGGATCGCCGAGGTATTCGCCCGCAACGGCTTCGCGGTGGTCGGTGTCGAGGTGAGCGAGGAGACCCTTCAGCGGGGCCGCCAGCACGTGGAGCACTCGACGGCCCGAGCGGTGAAGCGCGGGAAGCTCAGCGAGGGCGAGGCCGCCGAGCTGGTCGGCAGGATCGCCTTCACCACCGACGTGAGCGACGTGAAGGACTGCGGGATGGTGGTCGAGGCGGTCGTCGAGCAGCTGTCGGTCAAGCAGGACATCTTCCGGGCCCTGGACCAGATCGTCCGCGAGGACGCGATCCTGGCCACCAACACCTCGTCGCTCTCGGTCACCGAGATCTCCACCGCGACCTCCCACCCCGGCCGGGTCATCGGCGTGCACTTCTTCAACCCGGCCCCGGTGCAGAACCTCGTCGAGATCGTGCGCACGGTCGTCACCGACCCGGAGGTGCTCGAGCACGCCGCCGAGCTGGCGCGTTCCTTGGGCAAGACACCCGTGGTCTGCGGTGACAAGGCCGGCTTCATCGCGAACGCGCTGCTGTTCGGCTACCTCAACCACGCCGCGTCGATGTTCGAGGCGCGCTACGCCACCCGTGAGGACCTCGATGCCGCCATGCGGTTCGGTTGCGGCTACCCGATGGGTCCGCTGGCGCTGCTGGACCTGATCGGACTCGACACGGCGTACGAGATCCTGGACACGATGTACAAGCAGGGCCGCAACCGGCTGCACGCGCCGGCTCCGGTGCTCAAGCAGATGGTGACCGCCGGCCTGCTGGGTCGTAAGTCCGGGCGCGGCTTCTACACCTACGAGGGTCCCGACAGCCCCGTCGTCGTGGACGACTCCCTCACGCCCGGTGCGGACGACGTCGCGCGGCTGCGGCACGACGTGGAGACCGTGGGCGTCGTCGGGACGGGCACGATGGCCACCGGGATCGTGGAGGTCTTCGCCAAGGCCGGGTTGCCCGTGACCTACGTCGGGCGCAGTCAGGACAAGGTCGACGCCGTGCGGGCCACCATCGAGAAGTCCCTGGACAAGGCGATCCAGCGCGGCAAGCTGGAGGAGTCGGCGCGCGAGGAGGTCCTGTCCCGGCTGACCGGCACCACCTCGCTCGACGACCTCGCGCAGGCCGACGTGGTCGTGGAGGCGATCGCCGAGGATCTCCGCATCAAGACGGTGCTCTTCGAGAACCTCGACGAGATCTGCAAGCCGGGTGCGATCCTGGCCACGACGACCTCCTCGCTGCCAGTGATCTCGCTGGCCAAGGAGACCAGCCGGGCCCAGGACGTCGTGGGCATGCACTTCTTCAACCCGGCACCGGTCATGAAGCTGGTCGAGGTCGTGAGCACCGTGAGCACCTCCGACGAGGTGGCCGAGACCACGCGTGCGCTCTGCGGGAAGATCGGCAAGGTCGCCGTGTCCTGTGGGGACCGCGCCGGGTTCGTCGTCAACGCACTCCTCTTCCCGTACCTCAACGACGCCGTGAAGATGCTGGAGGCGCACTACGCGACCGCCGACGACATCGACACCGCGATGAAGTTCGGCTGCGCCCTGCCGATGGGGCCCTTCGAGCTCCTCGACGTCGTGGGGAACGACGTGTCGCTGGCGATCCAGCGCGAGCTCTATCTCGAGTTCCGTGAACCCGGCTTCGCACCCGCGCCGCTGCTCGAGCACCTCGTCACCGCCGGCTACCTGGGGCGCAAGACCAAGCGGGGCTTCCGGGACTACACGACTCACTGAGCCTCGGCTGGCAGACTGAGCCGCATGCGCACCAGCCGCCTCGAGGCGTTCTCCGACGGCGTCCTCGCGATCATCATCACGATCATGGTTCTGGAGCTGCACGTCCCGACCGAGCCGACGCTGCACGCCCTCGGGGAGTCGACCACCGGCTTCTTGACCTACCTCCTGAGCTTCGTCTACCTCGGGATCTACTGGAACAACCACCACCACATGTTCCAGGTGGTCGAGCACGTCGACGGCCTCGTGCTGTGGGCCAACCTCCACCTGCTGTTCTGGCTGTCCCTCTACCCCTTCACGACCGCGTGGATGGACGAGACGGAGCTTGCTCGGACCCCGTTGGTGGTCTACGGCGTCAACCTGCTCGCCGCAGCGGTGGCCTACTACCTGCTGCAGCTCTCGATCCTCCGGCTCCCGAGCGGGGCGCCGCTGCGACGAGCCCTGGGCCGGGACCTCAAGGGCAAGTCCTCCCCGGTGATCTACATCGCGGGGATCCTGCTGGCCTTCGTCAACGGCTGGCTCGCCGTCGCCTGCTACGTCGCCGTCGCCGTCATCTGGCTGGTGCCCGACCGTCGCGTGGAGCGGCTCGCCACCACGGGCGACCTGCCGGCGTGAGCGACCGTGTCGAGACGTTCGGCGGCGAGGAGTACGTCGTACGACGGGTCACCGGGTCCGCGTCGACCAAGCCGTACCGCTGCCCCGGCTGTCACCAGGTGATCCGCCCCGCGACGCCCCACACCGTGGCGTGGCCGGTGCTGCCCGCGTCGTTCGCCTCCGACGCCACCGGCCTCGACGAGCGCCGGCACTGGCACACCCCCTGCTGGACCGCCCGCGACTCCCGCCGCTGACCCCCAACCCCGGCGAGGCGTCTCGTTCTGCGCCCCCAACCCCGTCGAGGCGTCTGGTTCTGCGCCCCCAACCCCGGCCAGGCGTCTGGTTCTGCGGTTGGCGGTACGTCGTCGGGCGTCCGTGCGACGGCTCCACCCACTGCGCCACGGCGGTGAACGGTCATCGCCGTCCCCGGAGTCGGCCTCGGTTGTTCGAGCGCAAGCCGCAGAACCAGACGCCTCGACGGGTCCGGGGCCGCAGAACAAGACGCCTCAGCGGGTCCGGGGACGCAGAACAAGACGCCTCGGCGGGTCCGGGGCCGCAGAACAAGACGCCTCAGCGGGAGAGGTCGGGGAGAATGGGTGGATGCCAACGATCCGTGCCAACTCGGTCCTGCCCGCGCGACGCGAGGCGATCTCGCTGGAGACCGCTGACGGGCTCTCCTTGGTCGGAGAGCTCTCGGTCCCGGTCGACCGCGACCCGGTGGCCACCCTCGTCTGTCTGCACCCGTTGCCGACGCACGGCGGGATGATGGACAGCCACGTGATCCGGAAGGCGGCGTTCCGACTGCCGGCGCTCGCCGGTCTCGCGGTGCTGCGCTTCAACACCCGAGGCACGTGGAGCGAGCAGGGAACCAGCGAGGGAGCCTTCGACGAGGCGCGCTGCGAGCGGTTCGACGTGGCCGCCGCGATCGAGTACGCGGAGTTCCACGACCTTCCCCGCATCTGGGTGCTGGGCTGGTCCTTCGGCACCGACCTGGCGCTGATGCACGCACACGACCCTGCCGTGGTGGGGGCGGTGCTGCTCTCGCCGCCGCTGCGCTACAGCACGCCGGAGCACCTGGCGACCTGGGCCGAGTCCGGCAAGCCACTGGTCGCGCTGGTGCCCGAGCACGACGACTACCTGCAGCCACCGCAGGCGCGCGAGAGGTTCGCGGTGGTCCCGCAGGCGGAGATCGTCGGGGTCGACGGCGCGAAGCACCTGTGGGTCGGGGACGCCGAGAAGGTCCTCGACCTGGTGGTCGAGCGGGTGGCGCCGTCGGTCGAGGTGCCACTGCCGCGCGAGTGGGACGGTCCGATGGAGACCGCGGACACCAGCGCCTACGCCCGCTAGCGCGCTGCTTGACGGGGGAGGAAGACCTCCTTGACCAGCAGCGTGATCGCGGCTGCCGTGGGGATCGCGAGCAGTGCGCCCACCACACCGAGCAGGGAGGCGCCGACGAGTGCGGCGATCACGATGATCGAGCCGGGCAGGTCCACCGAGCGCGACATCACGCGCGGGTAGATCAGGTAGTTCTCGAACTGCTGGTAGGCCACGTAGAAGATCAGGCAGTAGAGCCCAATGTGTGGCTCAGTGGCGAAGCCGATGGCGGTCACGATCACGGCGCCGAGCGTGGCCCCGATCATCGGGATCACGTCCAGCAGCGTCACCACGGCAGCGAGCGCCACGGCGTACTGGCTCAGGCCCACCAACAGCAGGAAGACCAGCGAGGTGATGCCGGCGGCCATCGCCACCAGGAAAGCCCCTGACACATAGGCCCCGACGCTTCCGAGGATCCGGTCGCCCAGCTCCGTCACCCGGCCTCGACGGCTGGCCGGGGCCAGCTGGTACGCCGAGTGCTTGACCTTCGGCAGGCTGGCCAGGAAGTAGAGGGTGAGCACGACGACGATGAAGGTGTTGGCCAGGAACGACAGCACCTTGAGGCCGACGCCGACCACGCCGCCGAACACCGCCGACCCGAAGCTCTTGCCGGTGAGGAGGTTCTGCGCCCGGGAGACGAGGTCGTAGCGGTTGTCGAGCTGCTGGATCGTGGAGTTGGTCTGGAGCTGCTTGAACCACGACGGCGCGCTGTCGACGATCAGCGCGACCTGGTCGGCGATCACTGGCACCAGCGCCCCCACGAAGAGGGTGACCGCGACGAGCACGAGTACGACGACGGCGAGCACGGCCAGACTGCGGCGAACCCCCCGTCGTCCGAGCCACTCCACGGCGGGGTTGAGCCCGACCGCGAGGAACATCGAGACGACGACCAGGACCAGGATCGACCCGATGTCCAGGAGCAGCCCGCCGAGCCACCACGCGAGCAGCGCCCCTGCGCCGGCGAACAGCCCGATGCCGAAGGGGGAGCGCTGGCTCAGCGGCAGGTGACCGTGGCCGGATCGCTGTCCAGCGGTCCGGCCGCGGTCACTGCGCGTCACACGTCCGGCTCGAACGGCCGGTCCTGTCACTGGTCGGCCGGGCCGGCCGCCTTCGAGCCCTGCTCGTCACCGAAACCAGCGATCACATCGCGCAGTGAACCGAGCTGGCCCACCACCGCGTCGCGGCGCTTCGTGTAGCGGTCGACCTCGGCCCGGAGAGCGGCCAGCTCGCGCTCCGCCTCGGCCTGGCCGTTCGCGATGAAAGACGCCGCCTGGGTCTGCGCCGAGGAGACGACCTGCTCGGCCTCACGGCGGGCGTGGGTGATGAGCCGTTCCGCCTCCTCTTGCGCCTGCTGGCGCTGGTCGGTGGCCGCGGCCATCGCCTGCCGGGCGCGCTCCTCGGCCGCGCTGGAACGCTCCTCGGCCTCCGCCACCAGCCTGCTGGTCTCGGCGGTCGCGTTGGAGTGGTGCTCGGCCGCCTCGCGGGTCAGCCGCTCCTTCTCGACCGCGAGGGTGCGCCTGACCTCCTGGACCTCACGCTCCGCGACGGCCCGGGCCTGCTCGGCGTCGCGCTTGGCGCTGGTGCGCATCGCGTTGGTCTCCTGCTCGGCGGCCAGCCGGAGCTGCTCGGCCTCCCGCCGGGCGGCGGCGAGCAGGTCGTCTGCCTCGGCCTTGGCCATGGTGCGCTCCTGCTGGACCTCGGCCAGCGTCCGCGAGCGCGTCTCGTCGAGCTCCTTGAGCTGGACCATCCGCATGTCCTCGGCATCGCGCGCCGCCTGGGACCTGAGTACCTCGGCGTCCTTGACCGACTGCCGCCGCAGCTCATCGGCCTGCGCCTGGGCCTGCACGATAACCTCGTCGGACTGCTCCTCGGCGAGCCGGAGCATCTCGCTCGCGCGCCCACCGAGCCCGGCGTACGTCGGGTTGTCATTCTCGGCGAGCCGGGTTCTGAGCTCGTCGATCTGCCGCTCGAGGGCGTCGATCCTGCTGCGCGAGTCGGTCAGGCTCGCGGTGAGGCCGGCGCGCTCACCAGCGAAGGCCTGGAACTGACGGTCCACCGCGTTGGTGTCGTAGCCCCGGCGGGCCACCGGGAAGTCCGGCTTGGACATGCGGGCCGGAGGGGGTGGCACTGGGGCGCGCTGCTGCTGGGGGGCGGCCGGCGCAGGGGCCGGCGTCGGGGCCGCCTTGGAGCGCGGAGAGCCCGTCGCTGCTTGGCGCGGCTTGGGGGCCGGGACGGTCGGCATCACCTGGGTCGCGTCCTCTGCACCCGTCTCGGCTGCCTGGCCGACCGGCTTGGCCGCGGACTTCGCGCCCGTCCCGCCGCCAGCCTTGCCGCCTGTCTGCTCGGCGGCTGCGGCGACCTTCGGCTTGGGCTGGGTGTTGGGCTGGGTGTTCGGGCTGGGTGTCGGGCTTCTTGTCGGTCCGGTCCTCGGCGCCGTCGTCATCGGGCTGGTCGAAGATCGAGAGGCCAGGTCGGTCGCTCATCGGGTCTTTCCTCCTGCTGGTGACAGCCTCGGTCATGGTGGTGCTCGCTCTCGTCCAGGTCGGCCGGTGCGCACATCCTCCTGGACGGACCTACGTAAACACGTCAGCCACCCCGTAGGGGAGTGCCTGTGTGCAGGAAAAAACTTTCGTCGCGGCCTTCGGGCGGCACTGGCACGTTCCTCGGACCCCTCAGATCCCCCGGAACCGGTTGATCTCGTCCAGATGCTCGGCCCGCTTGGCCTCGTCGCGGACGCCCAGCCCCTCCTCGGGCGCCAGGCAGAGCACGCCGACCTTGCCCTGGTGGAGGTTCTGGTGCACGTCGTAGGCCGCCTGGCCGACCTCGTCCATCGCGTAGGTCCGCGAGAGCGTGGGGTGGATCTGCCCCTTGGCGATCAGCCGGTTCGCCTCCCACGCCTCCCGGTAGTTGGCGAAGTGCGAGCCGACGATCCGCTTGAGGTTCATCCACAGGTAACGGTTGTCGTACTCGTGCATGTAGCCGCTCGTCGAGGCGCACGTGACGATCGTGCCGCCCTTGCGTGCGGCGTAGACCGAGGCGCCGAAGGTCTCCCGCCCCGGGTGCTCGAAGACGATGTCGACGTCCTCCCCGCCCGTCAGCTCGCGAATCCGCTTGCCGAAGCGGCGCCACTCCTTCGGGTCCTGGGTCTGCTCGTCCTTCCAGAAGCGGAAGTCCTCCCCGCGACGGTCGATGATCAGCTCGGCCCCCATCCGGCGGCAGATCTCCGCCTTCTCGTCGCTGGAGACCACACAGACCGGCGTCGCGCCGCCGTTGAGCGCGTACTGGGTCGCGTAGCCGCCGAGGCCGCCGCTGGCGCCCCAGACCAGCACGTTGTCCCCCTGCTTCATGCCGGCGCCGTTGCGGCTGACGAGCTGGCGGTACGCCGTGGAGTTGACCAGGCCGGGGCTGGCGGCCTCCTCCCACGTCAGGTGAGGTGGCTTGGGCATCAGCTGGTTGGCCTTCACCAGGGCGATGTGGGCCAGGCCTCCGAAGTTCGTCTCGAAGCCCCAGATCCGCTGCTCGGGGTCGAGCATCGTGTCGTTGTGGCCCTCGTAGCTCTCGAGCTCGACCGACAGGCAGTGCGCCACGACCTCGCGCCCCGGCTGCCAGGCGTGCACGCCCGGCCCGGCCTTGAGCACCACGCCGGCCAGGTCGGAGCCCACCACGTGGTACGGCAGGTCGTGCTTCCTGGCCAGTGGCGAGGACCGGCCGTAGCGCTCGAGGAAGCCGAACGTCGAGAGGGGCTCGAAGATCGAGGTCCAGACGGTGTTGTAGTTGATCGCGCTGGCCATCACCGCGACGTACGCCTCGCCCGGGCCCAGCTCCGGCAGCGCGACGTCCTCGAGGTGCAGCGACCTGCGGGGGTCCTTCTCGCGCGTGCTCAGACCCTCGAACATCTCCGTCTCGTCCTTGTGCACCGTGACCGCTTGGTAGGCCTCCGGCAGGGCAAGGGAGGCGAAGTCCTCCGAGGTGGTGTCGCCGGCAAGGATGGCGTCGAGGATCTTCTGCACGTCGTGCTCCTGTCAGGGGCTCCGGCGGGTGGGTGGTCCGACCGTACCGACGGGTAGCCACCGGTGTCAGCCGCGTGTGACCTATCTGGCGCGGGCACACTGGTGCCCATGGCCACCATCGACCTCAACAGCGACGTCGGCGAGTCCTTCGGCCGCTGGCGGCTCGGTGACGACGAGGCCGTGCTGGCCCTGGTGACGAGCGCGAACGTCGCCTGCGGTTTCCACGCCGGCGACCCCCGCACCCTCCGGCTCACCTGCGAGGTCGCCGCGAGGCGCGGAGTCGTGGTGGGGGCACAGGTCGGCTACCGGGACCTGGCCGGGTTCGGGCGCCGGTTCATCGACGTCGACCCGCTGGAGCTGACCGACGACGTGCTGTACCAGATCGGCGCCCTCGAGGCGATGGCGAAGGCGGCCGGGACGTCGGTGCGCTACGTGAAGCCGCACGGCGCCCTGTACAACGCCTCCGTCCACCACGAGCGCCAGGCGCAGGCGGTCGTCGACGCCGTACTCGCCTACGACCCGGCGCTCTTGCTGCTCGGGCTGCCGGGGTCACAGCTGCTCGCCGCGGGCGACCGCGCGGGCCTGCGGACGGTGCGCGAGGCCTTCGCGGACCGGGGCTACACGCCCGAGGGCACGCTGGTGCCACGCAGCGAGAAGGGAGCTGTGCTCTCCGACGCCACCGAGGTGGGTCGCCGCGTGGTGCGCATGGTCACCGAGGGATCGGTCACGGCGGTCGACGGGTCCGAGGTCACGCTCGATGCCGAGTCGGTCTGCGTGCACGGCGACTCACCGGGGGCCGTGGCCATGGCGGAGTCCGTGAGAGCCGGTCTCGAGCGGGTCGGTGTCGAGGTGCGGGCGTTCCGATGACGGCTCCACGGGTGCTGGCGTACGGCGACCGGGCACTGCTCGTGGAGCTCGGCACCACGCTCCGGGTGGTGGCGTGGACGGACGCGGTGGGTCGGGAGCGGCTGCCCGGTGTGACGGACCTGGTGCCGGCGGCCGAGACGCTGCTGGTGGTCCTCGACGAGCGCGCCGACGCCGCAGCCGTACGCCGGCGGTTGGCCGAGCTCGAGGTCGACGAGGCCGCGATCGGCGGGAAGGCGGGTGACCAGGTCGGTGAGCAGGGGGAGGGCGAGCTCGTCGAGATCCCCGTGACCTACGACGGCCCCGACCTCGCCGACGTCGCCGGGCTGACCGGGCTCTCCGAGCGCGAGGTCGTCGAGGCGCACACGGGGTCGACGTGGCGGGTGGCGTTCGGGGGGTTCGCGCCCGGCTTCGGCTACCTCGTCGGGGGAGACCCCCGGCTGGAGGTTCCCCGCCGCGAGAGCTCACGCACGAAGGTGCCCGCCGGCGCTGTCGGCCTCGCGGGCATCTTCGGCGGGGTCTACCCCCGGGAGTCACCAGGCGGCTGGCAGCTGATCGGCACCACCGAGGCTGCGATGTGGGACCTCGACCGCGACCCACCGGCTCTGCTGGTGCCGGGTGCGCGCGTGCGGTTCACGGAGCGGACGTGATCTCGCTGCGGGTCAGGGCCAGCGGTCCGCTCACGCTGGTCGAGGACCTGGGTCGTTCCGGTGCCTCGGGGATCGGTGTCGGCCGCTCGGGGGCGGCCGACCGGGCCGCGCTGCGGCAGGCCAACCGGGCCGTCGGGAACCCGGAGTCCGCCGCCGGGCTGGAGGTCGTCTTCGGCGGCCTCGAGGTGGAGGTCACCGGAGGCCATGTGTGGCTGTGCGTCACGGGGGCGCCGGCACCGGTCGAGGTCGACGGCCGCGGCGTCGGCGCCTACACCGTGGTCTCCGCTGCGCCGGGCTCGGTGGTGCGGCTCGGGACACCCGAGACCGGGCTGCGTTCCTACCTGGCGGTGCGCGGCGGGATCGACGTACCACCGGTGCTCGGGTCACGCAGCCACGACGTGATGGCGGGGCTCGGCCCGCCGCCGCTGGAGCGTGGGGACGAGCTGCCGGTGGGCGAGGAGCCCGACGACTTCCCCGGCGTGGACGTGCTCCCGCCACCACGACTCGACGACGACGTCGTCTTGTGTCTGGTGCGCGGACCGCGCGACGCGTGGGTCGAGGACGTGGAGAGTCTGGTGCGCACTGAGTGGACCGCGTCGGAGGAGAGCAACCGGGTGGGCATGCGGCTCCTCGGCGGCACGGTCACGCACCGCGACGGCCGCGGGCAGGTTCCGAGCGAGGGCGCCTACCGCGGGGCCGTGCAGGTGCCGCCGAGCGGGCAGCCGGTGGTCTTCCTGGCCGACCACCCGGTGACCGGCGGTTACCCGGTGGTGGCGGTGGTCGTCGACGCGGATGTCGACCGGGCGGCGCAGGTGCGACCCGGCCAGCGGCTGCGGTTCAGGTGGCAGGCTCGACCAGCTCGATGAGCACACCGCCGGCGTCCTTGGGGTGCACGAAGTTGACGCGGCTCCCGGCGGTGCCCCGCCGCGGCTCGTCGTACAGCAGCCGGAGGCCGCGCTCGCGCAGCACCGCGGAGACCTGCTCGACATCGGTCACGCGGTAGGCGAGCTGCTGCAGGCCGGGACCGTTGCGGTCGAGGAACGTGGCGATCGTGGAGGTCTCGTCGAGCGGGGCGAGCAGCTGGATCCGCTGCTCGGTGCCGGCGACCGCCACCATGGCCTCGCGCACCCCCATCTCCTCGTTGGTCTCCTCGTGCACGGTCTCCATGCCGAGCACGTCGCGGTAGAACGCCATCGCCTCGTCGAGGTCGTGCACGGCGACCCCTACGTGGTCGATGCACACGAACAGCTGCCCGGGGATGTCGACGCTCATCGAGACATCGTCGCGGCTGCACCCGGCGCGTGCGAGGGACTGTGACTTGTTCCTCACAACGGCCACGACCGGGCCCTCCCGATGCACGCTCTCGCTAGGTAGGGTCCAAGGCACACCCCAAGCACTCCAGGAGGCGTCAATGTCCGGATCCGTCATCGTTGCCGGTGCGCGCACCCCGATCGGCCGCCTGCTCGGAGGTCTCAAGGACCAGTCCGCGGCGGACCTCGGCGGCGTCGCGATCAAGGCCGCGCTGGAGAAGGCGGGCGTGTCCGGCGACCAGGTCGAGTACGTCATCATGGGCCAGGTCATCCAGGCCGGCACCGGCCAGATCACGGCCCGCCAGGCCGCGCACAAGGGCGGCATCCCGCTCGACGTCCCCTCGATCACGATCAACAAGGTGTGCCTGTCCGGCATCAACGCGATCGCCATGGCCGACCAGCTGATCCGCGCCGGCGAGCACGAGATCGTCGTAGCGGGCGGCATGGAGTCGATGACCCAGGCGCCGCACCTGCTCCCGAAGTCCCGGGAGGGCTTCAAGTACGGCGACGTGAAGCTCGTCGACTCGATGGCCTACGACGCCCTGTTCGACCAGCTCACCGACCAGCCGATGGGCGGTCTCACCGACACCTGCAACGCTGAGGGCGCCGACCTCACGCGCGAGGAGCAGGACGCCTTCGCCGCGCGGTCGCACCAGCGCGCTGCCGAGGCGTGGAAGAACGGCCTCTTCGACGACGAGGTCGTGGCGGTGGAGGTGCCCCAGCGCCGCGGTGACCCGGTCGTGGTCGCGCAGGACGAAGGCATCCGCGGCGACACCACCGCTGAGGGTCTCGGCAAGCTCCGTCCGGCCTTCCACAAGGAGGGCACGATCACCGCCGGATCGGCGTCCCAGATCTCCGACGGGGCGTGCGCCGTCGTGGTGATGAGCAAGGCCAAGGCCGAGGAGTTGGGGTTGTCGTGGCTCGCCGAGATCGGCGCCTCCGGCCAGGTGGCCGGGCCCGACTCGACGCTGCAGATGCAGCCGGCCAACGCGATCGCCAAGGCATGTGACAAGGAGGGCATCGAGCCCGGCTCCCTCGACCTGGTCGAGATCAACGAGGCCTTCGCGGCCGTCGGCATCGTCTCCGCCCGCGAGCTCGGCCTCGACGAGGACAAGGTCAACGTGAACGGCGGTGCCATCGCCCTGGGTCACCCCGTCGGCATGTCCGGTGCGCGGATCGCCCTGCACCTCGCGCTCGAGCTGAAGCGGCGTGGCGGCGGGACCGGTGCCGCTGCGCTGTGCGGTGGCGGCGGCCAGGGCGATGCCCTGATCCTGCACGTCCCAGCGTGACGTCCAGCGTCGGCGGGCGACGCTCGAAGGCGTCGGTCCCCGACCTGGTCGAGGCCGCTCGGGGCGGGAACGCTCGGGCGGTGGCCCGGCTGATCTCGTTGGTCGAGGATGAGTCGCCGGTGCTGCGCGAGGTGATGGCCGGGCTCGCGCCGTACACCGGGAACGCGCAGATCGTCGGCATCACCGGCGCCCCGGGGGTCGGCAAGTCCACGTCCACCAACGCACTCGTCTCGGCCCTGCGCGAGACCGGCAAGCGCGTCGGCGTGCTGGCGGTCGACCCGTCGTCGCCGTTCTCCGGCGGGGCGCTGCTCGGCGACCGGGTGCGGATGCAGGACCACGCCCTCGACAAGGAGGTCTACATCCGGTCGATGGCCGCGCGGGGCCATCTGGGCGGGCTGTCGTGGACGACGCCCCAGGCGCTGCGGGTGCTCGACGCCGCGGGCTGCGACGTGGTGCTGATCGAGACCGTGGGCGTCGGCCAGAGCGAGGTCGAGGTCGCCGGCCTCGCCGACACCACGCTGGTGCTGCTGGCGCCGGGCATGGGCGATGCCATCCAGGCCGCGAAGGCCGGCATCCTCGAGATCGGTGACGTGTACGTCGTGAACAAGGCCGACCGGGACGGTGCCGACCAGGTCCGTCGCGAGCTGCGCAACATGGTCGGCCTGGCCGAGCGGGACGCGGACGCCTGGAGGCCGCCGATCGTGCAGACCGTCGCGCAGACCGGGCAGGGGGTCGACGAGGTGGTGGCGAAGATCGAGGAGCACCGCGCCTGGATGGAGGCTTCCGGGGAGCTCGACCGGCGCCGCGTACGACGCGCACGCGACGAGATCGAGGCGATCGCCGTCACCGCCCTCCGCAGGAAGTGGGGGAACGTCCACGAGCGCACCGAGCTCGACGAGCTCGCGGAGCAGGTGGTGGCCGGCACCAGCGACCCGTACACCGCTGCCGACTCTCTGCTGGAGACCTACACCGACGGGTAGCCCTCGTGATCCGCAGGACGAGACGCCTCGGCGGGCTTTCGGGCGCAGGACGAGACGCCTCGGCGGGCTTTCGGGCGCAGAACGAGACGCCTCAGCGGTCGGTGTGGCCCGGCCGCACCAGCCCGCACTCGTAGGCCAGCACCACCGCCTGCGTGCGGTCCCGCACCTGCAGCTTGGTCAGCAGGCGGTTGACGTGCGTGCGCACGGTGCCCTCGGAGATGAACAGCCTGCGGGCGACCTCGGCGTTGTTCAGTCCCCGCGCAAGCGCGCCCAGCACCTCACGCTCCCGGCGCGTGAGCCCGGCAAACCGACTCTGGTCGCCGGTGGGACGGATCCTGGCGAACTCGTCGATCAACCGACGGGTCGTCGCCGGTGCGAGCGTGGCGTCTCCGGCAGCGACGACCCGCACGGAGTGTACGAGGTGCTCGGCCGGCGAGTCCTTGAGCACGAACCCCGAGGCGCCCGCCCGCAGTGCCTCGTAGACGTACTCGTCCAGGTCGAAGGTGGTGAGCACGAGCACGCGGGTCTCGGGCTGCTCCTCGCAGAGGAGTCGAGTCGCGGTGAGCCCGTCCATGACCGGCATCCGGATGTCCATCAGCACGATGTCGGGCTGCGTGCGCCGTGCCTCGCGCAACGCCGCCTCGCCGTCACCGGCCTGGCCGACCACCTCGAGGTCCTCCTCCCCGTCGAGGATCCGGCACAGGCCCACCCGTACGACGTCCTGGTCGTCTGCGACCACGACGCGGGTCACGCCGTCCCTCCGACGGGCAGTGCGACGTGCAGCAGGAAGCCGTCGGGTGTCGGGCCCGCCGTCACGACTCGGCCCCCGTACGCTGCCACGCGCTCGTGCATGGCCCGCAGGCCGTAGCCCGTGCCCGGGACCGGTGGTGCGACCCCGCCGCCGCCGCCGGCGGCGCCGCCGGTGGGACCGTTGAGCACCTCGACCTCCACAGTGTCGTCCCGCCAGCGGATCGCGACCCTGGCCGTCGGGCTCGCCCCGTGTTTGCGTACGTTGGTCAGCCCCTCCTGGACGACGCGGTAGATCGCGAGCTGCAACCCGTCCCCGACCTCCACCGGATCCCCCTCCATCACGAGAGAGGCGTGGACGCCGCTGCCGTGGACGAGGCTCTGCAGGTCCCGCAGCCCGGGCTGTGGCGCCAGGGGAGGGTTCGCGGAGTCGGTCTCGTCGACGCGGAGGAGGCCCAGGAGGCGCCGCAGCTCGGACAGGGTGACTCGGCCGTGCTGCTCGATGTCGGCCAGGACGCGGGCGCTCGGGCTGTCCTCGGACAGGTCGCGGCGCTCGGCCGCGGCCTGGACCACGATCGCGGACAGGCCGTGCGCGACGACGTCGTGCAGCTCGCGGGCGATCCGGCTGCGCTCTTGCATCGTCCGTCGCTCGGCCAACAGACCGCTGCGCTCGGTGGCGAGCCGGACCCCGCGTCCGGCAAGCCAGGCGGCGAGCACCAGCGTCACGACATAGACGTAGTTGGCCACGCGCGGAGCCTCGCTCAGCGTCACGACCGCCGTCATCGCCCCCAGTGCCAGGACCAACGAGATCCCGCTCATCCGGACGGAGAGCCGCGAGCCACAGGAGTACAGCGTGAGGATCATCGCCAACGGCTCGGAGAAGCCGCCCCCGATGTCGGAACCCAGCCCCCCTTGCAGCACCAGGGCGGCCAGCATGACGAGGAGCGCCGGCATCGGACGTCGGCTCCGTGCGGCGACCGGCAGAGTCACCACCGGGACGGTGAGGACCACGTACCAGGGCGCCACGGGGACCGTCAGGCCGAGCGTCGCCTCCGCGAGCCCGACGCAGGTCAGCACAGCCGACGTCGCCACGTCGGAACGGCGTGCGGCCATGCGCATGACGGGAAGGTACTCCTCACGGCGACTCGGCGGGTCTGCCTCACGGCAGTGCGCTCGTACGCACCGATGCGTACGCCGGACCGGCGGCTGCGCCGACGACGCCGGCGGTCCCGGCTGACTAGCGTCGCGGGTCAGCAGGAACCGTCAGCCACCCCGTCAGGAGAATCTCCATGTCCGACAGCCTTCGCACCCGGGGTGGCGCCGTCGCCCTGGTGGCGGCCCCCGCCCTCGTCCTCGCCGCGCATCTGCTCCAGGCGACACCCTCGCGCCACGACACGGCCTCTGAGCTCGCGTCGATCGCAGCCCACCCGGACCGCTACCAGGCCTCGCAGGCAGTCGGTGTCCTGTCCCTGGTGCTGTTCGTCCCGGCGTTCCTCTCGATGGCCCGTCCCCTGTGGCGGACGAGCCCTCGTCTCGCCGTGACGGGGGTCTCGATGTCGGTCGCAGGTCTGGTCGCGCTGGCCCTCCTGATGGGATCGGGCCCGCTCTCCCTCGCCATGACCGAACTGCCGGCCGCCGACCGGGCCGAGATGGTCGCGCTCACCGACCGCTACGAAGGGTCGCTCCTGGTGGGGGTGTGCGCGCTCCTCATGGTCGTCGGCTACTCCCTGGGGCCGGTGGTGTTGGGCGTGGGGTTGTGGCGGGCCGGTTTCCCGGCAGCGGTGCCGCTGCTGCTGCTCGGCGGGGTGGTCCTGGCCGCGCTGGACGCCGGTCGGTGGCCCCTGGCGGCGGGGTTTGCCCTCACCACCGCGGGCATGGGGCTGGTCGCCCTCCGGCTCTGGTCCACCGCGGGCGGGCGGCCGGCCCTTGAGGTCACCGGTGAGCATCAGGGCCTGGCCGTCTGACCTCAGCGGACTTCTGGGCGCAGGACGAGACGCCTCAGCGGGTGGGGGACGGCGGAGCCGCGCGCCTCCACCACATGGAGCCGTGGCTTTGCTACGAATGAGCCTGACCAGGGGACGGGCCCGATCTCTCCCGGACGGAGTGTGGCGATGAAGAAGCTGCTGGGCATCCTCCTGATCGCCTTCGCGGTGTTCTTCCTGCTCACCCAGCCGCAGTCGGCGGCCGATGCGGTCCGCGGCGCGGGCACCGTCGTGGTCGACGCCTTCAACTCGGTCATCGCCTTCATCAGCGCGCTCTTCCGGTAGGTCCTCATGACCCTGCCGGGACTCGGGAGGCTGCGAGCCGCCCGCGACCGTCGTGTCCAGCGGCGGCTGCTGCGCGAGGCGGACGGCATCGACGGCGAGGAGGACGTCCTCGCGGACGGTCAGGTGCACCACCACTGGATCGTCTACACCGGCCCTGCCCTGGAAGGTCTGCTCGGCCTGCTGACGGCGAGCCTGATCCTGGTCTCGGCGATGGATGTCGCCTGGGTGTGGGGCGTCCTGGGTGCCGGGATCGTCGGGCACGCGGCGATGCGCGCGCTGCAGCACTACATGGACGTGTTCGTGATCACCAACCTGCGGGTCTTCCGCATCAGTGGGCTCGGGCCGACGAAGTACGCCACCACCCCGCTCTCCCGGATCCTCGACATCACCGTCGTCCAGACCGTGCTGGGGCAGACGCTGGGCTACGGCCACTTCACCTTCGAGTCCGCGGCCCAGGAGCAGGGGCTGCGTGACATCAAGTTCGTCTCGCGCCCGCTCGACCGCGACCGGATGATCCAGCGACAGCAGCTGCGGCTGCTGCGGTCCCAGAGGTCCGATCGCAGGCCATGAGCCCGTCGTCGCGCAAGAAGCTGGGCTTCGACCCGATCGACGAGGCGGCGCGGCAGTGGGGGCTGCGCTGGAGCGCGGTCGACCAGATGCACGCGGTCACCTCGCTGATGCGCGTGCAGCAGCTCGTGCTGGCCCAGCTCGACGAGCTGTTGCGGCCGCACGGGCTGACGTTCGCGCGCTACGAGGCGCTGGTGCTGCTGACCTTCTCCAGGGCCGGGTCGCTGCCGCTGGGCAAGATGGGGGAGCGCCTCCAGGTGCACCCGACGTCGGTCACCTCGATCGTCGACCGGCTCGAGGGGGCCGGGCACGTCGTACGACGGCGGCACCCCGATGACGGCCGCGCGGTCCTGGCGGAGATCACCGACGCCGGGCGCGCCGTCGTCGAGGCCGCCACCCACGACCTGGTGACCGCCCGGTTCGCGCTCGCGGACGTGCCGGTCGACGACCTGCGGGCGCTGTCGGCGCTGCTTGCTCCGGTCCGTCGGGCGGCGGGCGACTTCTGAGGCGGTTCGACAGATTTAGTTGGACGTCCTACTATTTTGGTGTCGGGACACGTCCGACGAGTTCTGGAGGCACGCATGAGCGAGAAGTCCGCACGCGATCGATGGCAGGACCGCTACGCGAGGTCCCGCGTCCGCGAGGTCGACTTCACCACGATCTCCGGCATGGAGGTCGAGCCCGCCTACGGCACCGACGACGGCGAGTGGCCCGGCGAGTTCCCCTACACCCGCGGGCTCTACGCCACCGGCTACCGCGGCCGGGCCTGGACGATCCGGCAGTTCGCCGGCTTCGGCAACGCGCAGCAGACCAACGAGCGATACAAGATGATCCTCAACCGCGGGGGCGGCGGGCTCTCGGTGGCCTTCGACATGCCCACGCTGATGGGCCGTGACTCCGACGACCCGCAGAGCCTCGGCGAGGTCGGCCACTGCGGCGTCGCGATCGACACCGCAGCCGACATGGACGTCCTGTTCGGCGACATCCCGCTCGGCGACGTCACCACCTCGATGACCATCTCCGGCCCCGCGGTGCCCGTCTTCTGCATGATGCTGGTGACCGCCGAGAGGCAGGGCGCCGACCTGTCCGCGCTGAACGGCACGCTGCAGACCGACATCTTCAAGGAGTACATCGCCCAGAAGGAGTGGCTCTTCCCCCCCGAGCCGCACCTGCGCCTGATCGGCGACCTGATGGAGTACTGCGACGAGAACATCCCGGCCTACAAGCCGCTCTCGGTCTCCGGCTACCACATCCGCGAGGCCGGCTCGACCGCCGCACAGGAGCTCGCGTTCACGCTCGCCGACGGCTTCGGGTACGTCGAGCTGGGGCTCTCGCGCGGCATGGACGTCGACGACTTCGCGCCCGGCCTGTCCTTCTTCTTCGACAGCCACCTCGACTTCTTCGAGGAGATCGCGAAGTTCCGGGCCGGCCGCAGGATCTGGGCGACCTGGCTGCGCGACGTCTACGGCGCGAAGACCGAGAAGGCGCAGTCGCTGCGGTTCCACACGCAGACCGCCGGGGTCTCGCTGACCGCCCAGCAGCCCTACAACAACGTCGTGCGCACCGGCATCGAGGCGCTCGCCGCGGTGCTCGGCGGCACGAACTCGCTGCACACCAACGCCCTCGACGAGACGCTGGCGCTGCCGTCGGAGCAGGCCGCCGAGATCGCGCTGCGCACCCAGCAGGTGATCATGGAGGAGACCGGTGTCGTGAACGTCGCCGACCCGCTGGGCGGTTCCTGGTACGTCGAGGCGCTGACCGACAGGATCGAGGCCGAGGCCTACGAGATCTTCGACCGGATCCTGGCCAAGGGCGGTTCGACGCTCTCCTCGAGGGACCACGAGGGCCTCGCGTCCGTCGTACGCGACCACGTAGGAGAGCGCACCGGTGGCGCGAACGGCTGGCCGATGACCAAGGGCATCCTCCACGGCATCGAGGAGGGCTGGTTCATGGCGGAGATCGCCGAGGCCGCCTTCCAGTACCAGACGGCGCTGGAGAAGGGCGAGAAGCGGATCGTCGGCGTGAACTGCCACGAGCCCTCGGTCACCCACGAGCTCGAGATCCTGCGGGTCTCCCACGAGGTCGAGACCGATCAGGTGCGCGAGCTGAAGGCCCGCAAGGCGGGTCGCGACGCCTCGGTCGTGGAGGCCGCGCTCGCCCGGCTCGTCGAGGCCGCCCGCACCGAGGAGAACACCATTCCCCCGATGCTGGACGCCTGCCGCGCAGAGGCGACCCTGGGGGAGATCTGCGACGCCCTGCGCGCGGAGTGGGGCGAGTATCGCGAGCCTGCTCGCTTCTGAGGGTCCGCTGAGGGTCCTCGGGGTGTCCTCGGGGTGTGTAGCGTCGGCCCATGGCGACCGGCAACAGTGCGGCGGTGCTGCGCAGCGAGCGGCTCGAGCTCGTGCGTCTGCTGGAGGGCCTCAGCGACGAGGAGTGGTCGACGCCTTCACTGTGTGCGGGATGGACGGCCGGTGACGTCGCTGCGCACCTCGCGTTCACGCCCGTCGCCTCGCCGTGGGAGCTGCTGCCCGTCGTGGTGCGCAGCGGGTTCCGGGTCAACCGCTCCATCGGCGACAGCGCGCGTCACTGGTCGCTTCGGGGCCGCGAGGCCATCCTCGGCCAGCTCCGGACGAACGCGGAGACGGGCCGGGGGCCGCTCGGCATGCCGTTCGGCGCGGTGATGACCGACGCCCTCGTGCACCGCGCCGACGTCGGGCGTCCGCTGGGACGGCGCTTCCGGGTGCCGCTGCCGGCGCTGGAGAGCGCCATGGGCTTTCTGCTCGGTCCTGGCTCCTGGTGGCCGCTGACGGTGCCGATGGGGGGCAGTCCGCGCGGCCGCGTGCGAGGGATGCGCTTGGCGGCCGACGACGCCGACTGGGTGTGGGGCGAGGGTGAGGAGGTGCGGGCGTCCGCCGAGACGCTGCTGCTCCTGGTGGCCGGACGGCCGGTGGAGCTCGCGCGCTGACCGCGGGCCTGCGGGCTCAGGTTGCGCCCCGGTCCTTCGGCCTGCCGGGGTCCCGTCGAACCAGCCCGCCGGATCGGACAAGATGGTCCCATGAGCCAGCAGCCCTTCTCCCGCCCCGGTGCCGTCGACCTGTCCGGTCTCAAGCGTCCCGCCACCCCCGCGCCCGGAGCAACCGGTGCCGTCGGGGCGGGCAGCGGCACGTACTCGGTCGCGCTGACCGAGCAGAACATCCAGGGACACCTGGAGTCCTCGATGAACGCCCCCGTGGTGCTGGTGGTCTACGCGCCCTCGCAGGACCCCGGCGGTGCCCGGCTCGTCGCCGACCTGGAGACGCTCGCCGCCGAGTTCGACGGTCGCTTCCTGCTCGGCAAGGTGGACGTGGACGCCACCCCCCAGCTGGCCCAGGCACTGCAGATCCCCTCCGTGCCGCTGGTCGCGCTCGTCGTGCAGGGCCGGATGATGCCGCTGCTCCAGGACGCCCCCCCGCTCGCCGAGCTCCGGACGGTCCTCACCCAGGTGCTCGAGCAGATGGCGACCCAGGGGGTCAGCGGTCGGCACCAGCCGCTCGCGGGCGCCCCCGCGCCGCAGCCGGACGAGCAGGACGAGGAGTACGTCGACCCTCGCTACGGTCCCGCGCAGGACGCGCTGGCGGCCGGGGACATGGACCTGGCCGTAGCGGAGTACGAGAAGCTCGTCGAGGCCAACCCGGCCGACGCCGAGGCGGCCGGTGGGCTCGCGATGGCCAGGGTGCTGCAGCGCACCCACGGCGTGGACGCCGCGGCAGCCCGGGCGGCAGCCGCCGCCGACCAGGATGACGTCGCGGCGCAGACGCTGGTCGCCGACCTCGACCTGCTCGGCGGGCACGTCGACGACGCGTTCACCCGGCTGGTCGACCTCGTGCGACGTACGGCGGGGGCGGAGCGCGATGCCGCTCGCACGCACCTGCTCGGCCTGTTCGCGGCTGTCGGCAACGACGACCCGCGGGTGCTCACCGGACGCCAGCGGCTGGCCTCAGCGCTGTTCTGAGCCGACTCAGGAGGCGTGGCCGGCGAGCGCCGTGCCGCACCGCGGGCAGTGCAGCCCCCTGGCCAGGTCCAGATCCTGTCCGCACCCGCACACCGGGGCGGGCAGAAGCACCGAGTCGGTGCTCACCACCCGGCTGGACCGGTAGGGGTGCTGTTGCGTGGTCATCGTCATCACCTCGTGCCCGTGCTGCGTGGTTCGCGTCCAGGCCGCCCCGCGGCGCCACGACCCGCTTCTCGCCTCGCCAGGGGCGGACCTGAGCTCGACCAGTGGTTCGGCACGAGAAGCGTCGTGGCTTGGTCCTCGACGTTGAGCGGTGGGTGACAACCTGAGAGCCTACGAACTCTCGGACGCAGGCGAACGTGTCGGAACAGTCGGGAACGGGTGATGGGATGGGCGTCGGTCCCGTGGTCGCGCAGCCAGGCATCGTGGGCCGCGGCGAGGCCCTCGCGGCCTGCGACGCGGCGCTCGAGCGGGCTCGGGAGGGGAGCGGCGGCCTCCTGCTGGTCGCCGGCGAGCCGGGCATCGGCAAGACCACCGTGCTCCAGGCGGCCGCCGTCACGGCACGCGGGCAGGGGTTCACCGTCGGCTGGGCGGCCTGCCCCGAGGACGACGCAGCGCCGGCCTTCTGGCCCGTCGTCCGACTGCTCGCCGCGACGGGTCATCCGGCAGGCGTGGCCGCCGGCGACGAGCTGCGCGGCGAGCACGAGGACGCCGAGCAGCACCGGTTCGTGCTCTTCGACCGGGTCGCGAGCGCACTGCGGCAGTCGGCGGCCGAGCGCCCGCTGCTGCTGGTGCTCGACGACCTGCACTGGGCCGACCCGTCCACGCTGCGGCTGCTGGCCTTCCTGGTCAAGCAGCTGCACACCGAGCGGGTGCTGGTGCTCGCCAGCTACCGGGACACCGACGTGGGGGTGGGCCACCCGATGCTCCAGCTGCTCGGGGAGCCGGGGACCAGCGGCGAGACCCTGACGCTGAGGGGTCTCGCGACCGGGGAGGTTGCCGACCTGCTGGCGCGCACCGCGGGTGGCGGGGCTCCTGCGGTGGCCGAGAGCATCCGGCACCACACGGGAGGCAACCCGTTCTTCGTGCTCCACGTGGCCCGTCTCCTGGAGGCGGAGGGCCGTCTCGGCGCGGCGGGTGCCGCCCCGCTGCCCCTGCCCGTAGGAGTGCGGGCCGTGCTGGAGCGCCGGTTGGCCCGGCTCTCCCAGTCGTGCCACGAGCTGCTGGGTTCGGCGGCCGTGATCGGCGCCCGGTTCGACCTGTCGCTGCTCGCGCAGGTCTCCCGCCTCCCCGCGTCGGCGGTCGCGGACCTGTTGGCGGAGTCCACGACGGCGCGGTTGACCCAGCCGGTCGACGCCGGGATGCACGAGTTCACCCACGCCCTCGTCCGCGCGACCGTCATCGCCCAGCACCCGACCGCAAGACGGGCGCAGCTGCACGGCCGGGTCGCGGACGCGTTGGTGCTGCGGCACGGCGACGACCAGGAGCGGCTCACCGCGATCGCGCACCACGAGCTCAGCGCCGGAGCTGCTCGGGCGGCCTCACGTGGCGTGGACGCCGCGGACCGTGCGGGTCGGCTGGCGCTCTCCCTGCGCGCCTTCGAGCAGGCCGCCGAGCACTTCGCGCGGGCGATCGGCGCCTGCGACTCCGCGAGGCGCAGGGGAGAGCTGTTGCTGGCACTCGGTGACGCCCGGCTGCGCTCGGGGGACTGGGACGCGGCGCTGAGCGCGTTCCTGGACGCGGCCGCCGTCGGGCGCGCCCTCGGGGACGCCGACCTGGTGGCGCGGGCCGCCCTGGGGGTCGGCGCCGACACCGGCGGGTTCGAGGTGCGACTCAGGGACCGGCAACAGCTGGACCTGCTGGAGGAGGCGCTCACGATGCTCGGCGGCGACCGTCTCGAGCTTCGGGCCCGGCTGCTGGCCCGGCTCTCCGTCGCGTCCACCAACCTGGCTGGTCCCGCCGAGCGTGAGGCGTGGAGCGACGAGGCGGTCGCGCTCGCCCGAGAGGTCGGCGAGGGACGTACGCTGGCCTACGCCCTCAGTGCGTGGTGCGACGCACGCTCCGGGCCGTCGTACATCGAGGACCGGATGGCCGCGGCCGCGGAGATGCTCAGTGCCGGTGAGGCGGCCGGCGATCGGGAGACTGCGCTGATGGCCCGGCGCTTCCGGGTCGTGGCCCTGCTGGAGCTCGGCGACCCCGAGGTGGACGAGGAGATCCGGCGCTTCGCCGCGCTGGCGGACTCGCTCGCTCAACCGCTCTACGGCTGGTACGTCCCGCTGTTCCGGGGCATGCGGGCGCTGCTGCACGGACGGCTCGAGGAGGCTGACGTTCTCTGTGCCCGCGCGGGGGCACTGGGTGCGGAGGCCGGCAGCGACAACGCCTTGATGCTGAGCT
Source organism: uncultured Actinomycetota bacterium (assembly GCA_963810435.1). Taxonomy (GTDB): domain Bacteria; phylum Actinomycetota; class Actinomycetes; order Propionibacteriales; family Nocardioidaceae; genus Nocardioides_B. Next base: position 2,630,978 of record CAWENL010000001.1, on the reverse strand, counting down.
CCACGCTGGCGGGGGCGATCGGTTTCGAGCGGGGCCAGGTCGAGTTCCTCCGGGACGCGTTCGACAGCGCGCTGGAAACCCACGAGTGGATGCGGGACCTCCCGATCGCGATTGCGATGGCACCCTTCCTCGACCTCTGCCACGGTCGCCCCGAGCAGGCACGGGCCAGGCTGCGGACACTCGCGGCGCAGCGCTTCGCGAGCATTCCGGTCGACAGCGAGTGGCTCTCCACGCTGGCCGGGCTCGCGCTGCCGGTCCTCGAGACCGGGGAGCGATTCGCAGCCGCGGCGCTCTACGACCTGCTGCTCCCGCACGCCGGCCGCATCATCGTCGACGGGATCGCGGCCTCCTGCGTGGGCCCCGTGGACTACCTGCTCGGCCGGTTCGCGCTGCTGCTCGGCGATCGCGAGCATGCGGTCTCGCACCTCGAGGCCGCCGCGGCACAGGCCCGGCGCCTCTCGGCATCCCTGCTCGAGGCGCAGGCACTGCACGGACTCGGAACCGCGCTGGTCGCCACTGATCCGGGGCGCGGGCGAGCGCTGCACCGCGAGGCGGAGGAGGTGCTGCGGGCCGCGGGCAGTCGTTCGCTGCTGGTCTTCGGACTCTCCCTCGAACCGGTCACGGACGAGCCTGTTGGCGCCCGCTCCGACCGCCCGCCGGAGACGCGCAGGGGCACCTTCCGGCAGGAAGGCCGGATGTGGACGCTGGGGTACGACGGCGAGACCGTGCATCTGCCCGACGCGAAGGGACTGCACGACCTGCGCCACCTGCTCTCGCACCCCGGCACACCGGTGCCGGCCACCGCGCTGCACCAGGCCGGGAGCGAGCCGAGCGGCGCGAGTGGGCACGGAGTCGACATGCTCGACGACCGGGCGCGAGCGGAGTACCGTCGCCGGCTCGACGACCTCGACGACGACATCACCGAGGCGCTCGCCCTGGGCGACCCCGAGCGGGCCGCGCGAGCGGGCGAGGAGCGGGACTTCCTGGTCGCGGAGCTCTCCGCGGCGGTCGGGCTCGGGGGCCGGTCCCGCCGGATGGGTGACGACACGGAGCGCGCACGCAAGGCGGTGACGATGCGGGTCCGCAACGCCGTCGTCCGCATCGGCGGCGTGCACCCGCGCCTCGGTCGGCACCTGTCGCTGACGGTGCGCACCGGAATGCTGTGCAGCTACGAGCCGGAGGAGCCGGTCGAATGGGTTGTGTGACATCGCCACACCCGCTGTGACGCCTCAGGTTCGAGGCCGCCGTACGGAGCGGCCCGACCCGAGAGGACCGATCATGAGCACCATCACCCCGACGCGGCAGGAGTCGAAGGTCTGCGGACAGACCATCGCGAGCCTGGCCGCCCTCGGCATCACCATCCACGTGGTGAACGAGGCGTTCACCGAGTTCAGGGACCTGCCCGCCTTCCAGATCGTCATCGTCAGCCTCGTGTTCCTGACCACCCTGGCGGTGACCGCGGCGTGGTACCGGATGCGTCCGGTGCTGCGACGGGTGCTCGCGGTGGTCCTCGGACTGCTCTGGACGCTGGCGGCCAGCGAGCACCTGTTCCACCTCCTCGGCAACGGCCCCTCGGTCATCGACCTCACCGGCGTGCTGGCCTTCCTGGCCGGGCCCACCCTGCTCTTCGCCGCCTACTGGGACCACCACCGCCCGATGGACGGTGCGCGGTGACCGCCGTCGAGGAATCGGCCGCCCCGGTCGCCCCGGCCGCCGCGGCCGCTCCGGCCGCTCCGGCCGCTCCGGACATGGAGCAGATCGGAGCCGAGATCGAGGGCTTCGCGATGCGCCTGCTCGGCTCCGCCGTGGCGTTGCTGGACCTGGCGTCGATCCGGCTCGGCAAGGAGCTCGGGCTGTACGACGAGCTGGCCGGCCAGGGACCGCTGACCTCGGGCGAGCTCGCGGACCGGACGGGGACCGATGAGCGCTACGTGCGCGAGTGGCTCGAGCAGCAGGCGGTGACCGACATCCTGGCCGTGGACGACGTGAGCGCCGGCTCGGCCGAACGCCGCTACTCGCTCCCCCCGGCGCGGGCCGCGGTGCTCGTCGACCGGGAGTCACCGGCCTACCTGGGGGCGCTGGGCAATGCCACGGCGATCGTGGCGGTGCTGCCAGCGCTGACCGAGGCTTTCCGGGACGGGAGCGGCGTGGCGTGGGCCGACTACGGCGACGCCGCCCGGGTCATGCAGGCCGAGCTGAACCGTCCCGGCTACCTGACCGCGCTCGCCCAGGAGTGGTTCCCGGCGATGCCCGACATCGAGGCCCGGCTGCGGTCCGGGGGCACGTCGCGCATCGCCGACGTGGCGTGCGGGACGGGCTGGTCCTCGATCGCGTTCGCGCTGGCCTACCCCGACGTCGTGGTCGACGGCTTCGACGCCGACGACGCCTCGATCGCGGACGCCCGGCGCAACGCGGTCGAGGCGGGCGTCGAGGACCGGGTGCGGTTCGAGGTCCGGGACGCGGCGGACCCCGGGCTGCCCGAGCGCGGCTACGACCTGGTGACCGCGTTCGAGTGCATCCACGACCTGCCCCGGCCGGTGGACACGCTGGCCGCGATGCGCCGGCTGGCCGCCGACGACGGGTTCGTGGTGGTCGCGGACAACGCGGTCGAGGAGACCCTGCCCGTGGCCGGCACCGAGATCGACCGGCTCGTCCACGGCAGCAGCGTGCTGGTCTGCCTGCCCACCGGTCGGGCGGCGGAGCACTCCGTCGGGACCGGTGCGGCGATGTCACCCTCGACCTTCCGGCGCTACGCCACCGAGGCAGGCTTCACCGGGGTCGAGGTGGCTGAGGTTCCCCACCCGTTCTGGAGGTTCTACCGCCCGGTCTGACCCGGGCAGGGTCCGACCACCGGTCCGGCCGAGCCTCCACCACCGCAGTGACGTCAGGGGGTGGTCAGGGTCGGCCGGACTCGGTGTACGCCGTCCCGCCCCCCTTGACGGTGCGCAGCGCCGCCTCGATCCGGCGAGCGGTGAAGTCGGCGCAGCTCTCGCGGACCTCCTCAATGGTGGCGAACCGCGCCGAGCGGATCTCGCGTGCCTGCAGCACTGCGTCGTCGAGCAGCGACGCCGCCGTGACGCCGCCGTCGAAGACCAGGCAGAGCGCATCGTCCCAACCGCCCCACGGAGGCAGCCAGTCGGTCACCAGCAGGGCGTCCGCCTTGAGGTCGAGGCCGAGCTCCTCCTCGACCTCGCGAGCCACCGCGGCCTGCGGCGACTCGCCGACCTCGACGACGCCGCCGGGCAGGTCCTCGTCGTTCTTGTACGTCAGTCGGCAGAGCAGCACGCGGCCCTCGTCGTCGCGGACGAGCAGCTGGGCGATCGCCCGCTTGCGTGGCAGGAAGGAGTTCAGCAGGGCCCGGAAGCCCGTCGGCTCGGTGGTGGGTGGGTCCGTCGCGAGGCGGGCGAAGACGACCCGGTCCTCGCGGCCGTCGCGGCTCGACCCGTGGCCGCGCAGCGTTCCCTCGCGACGCAGCCCGGAGCGGGTCGCGACCCGCATCGCTGGCTCGTTGCCCGGGTCGACGAGCGCCTCGACCCGTTCGAGACGGGCGCCGCGGAAGGCGTAGTCGACCAGCAGCCGCACCGCACGCGTCGCGTACCCGTGACCGGTGAAGTCGGGAGCGAGCTCCCAGGTCAGCCGGCCCCGGCCGTCGGGCTGCTCGCTCAGGCAGACCGAGCCCACCTCCGTCGACCCCTCCCTCACCGCGAACAGGTGCATGCCGTCCTGCTCCCTGCGGGGGGCCAGGACGACCACGCCGTCGGTCAGCTCGCTCATCCCGGGCGGAGCCAGAGTGTGGCCAGAGGCGGCACCGTCACGGACGCCGAGGCGGGCAGGCCGTGGTGCGGACCCGCGTCCGCGTGCACGAGGCCGAGGTTGCCCACGCCGGACCCGGCATAGGTGTCGGCGTCGGTGTTGAGCACCTCGGTCCAGTCGCCGGCCTGCGGGAGCCCGAGGCGGTACTCGTGGTGCGGGACCGCGGAGAAGTTCGCGACGCAGACCAGCGGACCGTCAGCCGGGTCCTTCGGCTTGCGGATGAAGCTGAAGACGTTGTTGCCGGAGTCGTTGGCGTCGATCCAGTCGAAGCCGGCCCCCTCGGTGTCCAGAGACCACAGTGCCGACGTCTCGCGGTAGATCCGGTTCATGTCCCGCACCAGCGTGTGGACGCCGCGGTGGTCGGCGTTGTCGAGCAGCCACCAGTCGAGCTCGCGACCCTCGGCCCACTCCGCCTCCTGCCCGAACTCCGAGCCCATGAACAGCAGCTGCTTGCCCGGGTGCGCCCACATGTAGCCCAGGAACGTGCGGAGGTTCGCCAGCTGCTGCCACCGGTCACCCGGCATCTTGCGCAGCAGCGAGCCCTTGCCGTGCACGACCTCGTCGTGGCTGATCGGCAGCACGTAGTTCTCGGAGTAGGCATAGACCAGCGAGAAGGTCATCTGGCCGTGGTGGTACTGGCGGTGCACCGGGTCGTTCTGCACGTAGCCGAGGCTGTCGTGCATCCAGCCCATGTTCCACTTGAACCCGAAGCCCAGCCCCCCGAGGTGGGTCGGCCGGGTGACACCCGGCCACGACGTCGACTCCTCGGCGATCGTGATGGCACCGGGAACCCGCTTGTACGCCGTCGCGTTCATCTCCTGCAGGAACGCGACCGCCTCGAGGTTCTCGCGACCGCCGTAGACGTTCGGCGTCCACTGTCCGGCCTCGCGCGAGTAGTCGAGGTAGAGCATCGACGCGACCGCGTCCACCCGGAGCCCGTCGACGTGGTACTCCTCCAGCCAGTACAGGGCGTTGGAGACCAGGAAGTTGCGGACCTCCTTGCGACCGAAGTTGAAGACGTAGGTGCCCCAGTCGGGGTGCTCGCCACGAGACGGGTTCGGGTCCTCGTAGAGCGGGGTGCCGTCGAAGCGGGCCAGCGCGAACTCGTCCTTGGGGAAGTGGGCCGGAACCCAGTCCACCAGGACGCCGATGCCCGCCTGGTGCAGCCGGTCGATGAGGTGGCGGAGTCCGTCGGGCTCGCCGAAGCGGGCGGTGGGGGCGTAGTACGACGTCACCTGGTAGCCCCACGAGCCGCCGAACGGGTGCTCCATGACGGGCAGGAACTCGACGTGGGTGAAGCCGGTCTCCTGCAGGTAGGGCACCAGGTCGTCGGCCAGCTCGGCGTAGGACTTGCCCCGGCGCCACGAGCCGAGATGCATCTCGTAGACCGACATCGGCTTCTCGTGAGAGCCGGCCTCCTTGCGGGCGTTCATCCACTCCCCGTCGGCCCAGGTGTAGGTGGACTCGTAGACCACCGACGACTGCGCCGGCGGGACCTCGGTGGCGGACGCCATCGGGTCGGCCTTCTCGCGCCACTGGTCGTCGGCGCCGAGCACGACGTACTTGTAGCGGGTGCCCGACCCGACGTCCGGCACGAACAGCTCCCACACCCCCGAGGTGCCGAGCTGTCGCATCGGGTGCTCACGACCGTCCCAGGAGTTGAAGTCACCCTTCACCCGCAGCCCCTTCGCGTGCGGGGCCCAGACCGCGAACGAGGTGCCCCGCACCTGGCCGGTCGGCGCGTCGAAGGTCTGCACATGAGCGCCGAGGACCTCCCACAGCTGCTCGTGCCGACCCTCGTTGATCAGGTGGAGGTCGACCTCACCCAACGTGGGGAGGTACCGGTAGGCGTCGTCGACCGTGAGCGTCGAGCCGCCGGCGTAGCTGACCTCGAGCCGGTAGTCGGGCACCTCCGGGACGTCGAGGACACCGGCCCAGATGCCGTCGTGCTCGTGGTCGAGCGTGACCCTGGTGGAGCCGTACGTCGCGACGACCGACTCGGCCAGCGGACGGTAGGCGCGCACGGTGACGGCGCCGTCGTGCACGTGGGCGCCGAGCACGCCGTGCGGATCACCATGGCGCCCTGCGACCACCTGGTCGAGGACCGCGCTGTCGAGGGGGAGAGGGGCAGGAGGGGGTGAGCCCTTGCCTGGGCGGGTAGGTCGGCTCATGCGTTGTTCGCCTCCGGTGTGAAGTCGAGAACCTCGTGCTGGGTGAGCCGGCCGATCGCCCCGAGCGGGATCGACAGCCACGTGGGACGGTTGCGGGCCTCGTAGACGGCCTCGTAGACGGCCTTGTCGGCGATGTAGGCGCGCAGGACCAGGTCCTGGGCGTCGGTGAGCCCCTCGCCGGAGGTGCGACCGCTGTTGTCGGTGTAGCCGCGCAGGAAGGCGGCCTGGTTGCGCTCCGCCCACTCCGCGGCGCGGAACGCGATCTGCCGGTTCGCCTCGTCGTCGGCCGCGAAGTCCGCGATCACGGCGTGCGCGGCGTAGTCGAGCGAGCGCAGCATGCCCGCGACGTCGCGCCAGACCAGGTCCGGCAGCACCCGTTCGGCGAGGGGCTTGGCGGGCTCGCCCTCGAAGTCGACGATCTTCCAGCCCCGCACCGTGCGCAGCGTCTGGCCGAGGTGGTAGTCACCGTGGACGCGCTGGGCCGTGGCGCTCATGCCCGCGGTGCCCAGCCCCGCGAGCCCGCGGAAGGTCCGCCGCAGTGGCTCGGCGTGGTCGCCCAGCTCCGGCACGATCGCCACTGCGACCTCCAGCCGGGTCAGCATGGCCTCCGACAGCGCGGCCAGGTGCTGGGCGCCCCACTCCTCGGTGTCGAACCGCTCGGCGAGCACGTCGTGCACCTGGGCGGTCGCCAGTCCCAGCCGCTCGGCCTCACCGGCGAAGTCCCCGCCGACCTCGTCCGCGTGCAGGTCGGCCTCGGCGAACAGGTCGCGGACACTGGCGAGGGCGAGTCCCCAGCCGTCGCTGGCGGTGCGCAGGAACTGCTGCAGCATCGCGAGCTGCGTGGGCGGTTCGGCGTCCGCCTCGAGCTCGAGCCAGCCGTAGAGGGACGCCACGTGGTCACTGGCCTGCTCGGTCAGCGCCCGGTGGATCACGATGTCGGGGTTGCGGCCGGGAGTGACCTTGCGGAACACCTTCATCAGCGCGTCCTCGCCGAACGCCAGCGAGGAGTTGCTCTGCTCCCCGGAGAACAGCGTCGAGTGCGCGTCGAGGTCGAGCTCGTGACCGGGCAGCATGAAGAAGGTCAGGTCGCCGATCGTGCGGCGTCCGACGTCGGAGGTCCCGGCCTCACCGTCACCGGCCTCGCTGAAGGCGTGCAGCCACAGCGCGGTCGCCTCGCGGTCGTGGACCGCGTCGTAGGCCACGACCGCACCGAGATCGGGGTCGTCCCACGCGCCGACGTACGCATGCTCGAGGCGCTCCTGCTCCTGCGCGTAGTAGGCGAGCGGCATCTGGTAGGTCTCGCTCTCCCGAGGCTCCTCGCCGGTGTACTCGAGCGTGAGCAGCTCGATGCCGACGCGGGGCTCGGTGTCCGGAGCCCCGAGCAGACCGGCCCGGCGTACGCCGAGGGCCTTGAACTCGCGTCCCTTGCCGCCGAACCAGCGGGCGGTCTCGAGGTACTGGCGGAGGGCGGAGACGACGTCGTCGTTCACGCGCGAGCCTCCTCGGCTGCCGGGGCGGGCAACCGGAACCAGTAGAAGCCGTAGGCCCCCAGCGTCAGGAGGTAGGGCAGCTCGCCGACCTCAGGGAACCGGACGCCGCCGAGCAGCTCGACCGGCGCGCTTCCCTCGTAGCGGCGCAGGTCGAGCTCGACCGGCTGCGGGAAGCGCGACAGGTTGTTGACGCAGAGCACCGTGTCGGTGTTGCCGTCGACGTCGGTGTGCTCGCGCACGTAGCTGAGCACGCTCGGGTTGGACCCGCCGAGGTCGATGAACTCCCCGAGCCCGAAGGCCGGGTGCTTGCGGCGGGTGTGGATCATCCGCCGGGTCCAGTGCAGCAGCGAGGAGGCGTTCTCCAGCTCGGTCTCGACGTTGACCCGTTGGTAGCCGAAGACGGGGTCCTGGATCGGCGGCAGGTGCAGCCGGCCGGGGTTGGCCTGGGAGAAGCCGGCGTTGCGGTCGGGCGTCCACTGCATCGGGGTGCGGACGCCGTCCCGGTCACCGAGCCAGATGTTGTCGCCCATGCCGATCTCGTCGCCGTAGTACAGCACCGGGGAGCCGGGCAGCGAGAGCAGCAGCGCGGTGAACAGCTCCATCGTGTTCACGTCGTTGTCGAGCAGCGGCGCGAGCCGCCGGCGGATGCCGATGTTCGCCTTCATGCGTGGGTCCTTGGCGTACTCCCCCCACATGTAGTCGCGATCCTCGTCGGTGACCATCTCGAGCGTCAGCTCGTCGTGGTTGCGCAGGAAGATGCCCCACTGGCAGTTGTCCGGGATCGGCGGCGTCTGCTCGAGGATCTCCGAGATCGGGAAGCGGGACTCCCGGCGCACCGCCATGAAGATGCGCGGCATGACCGGGAAGTGGAAGCACATGTGGCACTCGTCGCCGGGGGAGTGGTACTCCCCCGAGTCGGGGTCCCGCTTGCCCCCGAAGTAGTCGACCACGTCGGCCGGCCACTGGTTCGCCTCGGCGAGCAGCACCCGTCCGGGGTACCGGTCATCGACGAATCCGCGCAGCATCCTGAGGAACTCGTGGGTCTCCGGGAGGTTCTCACCGTTCGTGCCCGGCCGCTCGTAGAGGTACGGCACGGCGTCGAGGCGGAAGCCGTCGAGCCCCATGTCGAGCCAGAAGCTCATCGCCTCGAGCATGGCCTCGTGAACCTTAGGGTTGTCGAAGTTGAGGTCCGGCTGGTGGGAGAAGAAGCGGTGCCAGTAGTACTGCTGACGCACCGGGTCCCAGGTCCAGTTCGACGGCTCGGTGTCGACGAAGATGATCCGCGCCTCGTCGTAGAGCTCGTCGGTGTCGGACCAGACGTAGAAGTCGCCGAAGGGCCCGTCCGGGTCCTCCCGGCTGGCCTGGAACCACGGATGCGCGTCCGAGGTGTGGTTCATGACGAAGTCGATGATCACCCGGATGCCGCGCTCGTGCGCCGCGTCGAGGAAGCGGTGGAAGTCCTCGACGGACCCGACCCCCTCCTGGATGTTGGTGTAGTCCGCGACGTCGTAGCCCCCGTCGCGCAGCGGCGATGTCATGAACGGCGGGACCCACAGGCAGTCGACCCCGAGCCACTCCAGGTAGTCGAGCTTCTCGGTGAGACCGCGGAAGTCGCCGACGCCGTCGCCGTTGCTGTCCTTGAACGACCGCACCAGCACCTCGTAGAACACCGCCCGCTTGAACCAGTCCGGCTGCGGGGCCTCGAGGGGTCGGTCACCGTCCCGCTCGGCGGCCCGGGTCATGGGCGAGCTCACGAGCGGGGCCTCCGGACGGTCAGGATGTGCGCGGGCTCGAGGTAGGGGTCGAGCCGCACGTAGTTGCGCTCACCCCACGTCCAGGTCTCCCCGGTGATCTCGTCGTGCACCGCGACCTGGTCGTGCCAGTCGAGCCCGAGGGCGGGCATGTCCAGGTGCACGAGGGTCTCGCGGGTGCCGTGCGGGTCGACGTTGACGACCATGATGACGGTGTCGTCGCCCTCCTGCTTGCTGTAGACCAGCACGCTCTCGTCGTCGCTGGCGTGCACCGTGAGGTTCCGCAGCCGCTGCAGCGCGGGGTGGGCGCGACGGATCTCGTTCAGCCGCGTGAGGTACGGCGCCAGGGTGCGGCCCTCGGAGGCCGCGGCCTCCCAGTCCCGGATCCTGATCTGGAACTTCTCGGTGTCGAGGTACTCCTCGCTGCCGGGCCGCACCGCGACGTGCTCGAACAGCTCGAAGCCGGCGTAGACGCCCCAGGAGGGCGACCCCGTGGCGGCGAGCACCGCGCGGATCTTGAACGCCGCGGGCCCGCCGTACTGGAGGAAGCCGTGCAGGATGTCCGGGGTGTTGACGAAGAAGTTCGGCCGCATCACCGGGGAGGTCTCGTGCGCGACCTCGCGGAAGTACTCCTCGAGCTCCCACTTCGCGGTGCGCCAGGTGAAGTAGGTGTAGGACTGCTGGAAGCCGACGGTGCCCAGCCCGCGCATCATCGCCGGCCTGGTGAACGCCTCCGCCAGGAAGATCACGTCGGGATCGGTCCTGCGGATCTCCGCGAGCAGCCACTCCCAGAAGTCGACCGGCTTGGTGTGCGGGTTGTCGACGCGGAAGATGCGCACGCCGTGCGACATCCACAGCCGTACGATCCGCAGGCACTCCTGGTAGATGCCCTTCGGGTCGTTGTCGAAGTTGATCGGGTAGATGTCCTGGTACTTCTTCGGTGGGTTCTCCGCGTAGGCGATGGTGCCGTCGGCGCGGGTCGTGAACCACTCGGGGTGGCTCTTCACCCACGGGTGGTCGGGCGCCGCCTGGAACGCGAGGTCGAGCGCCACCTCGAGGCCCAGCTCGCCGGCCCGGGCCACGAACGCGTCGAAGTCCTCGAAGCTGCCGAGGTCGGGATGGATCGCGTCGTGCCCGCCCTCCTCGGAGCCGATGGCCCACGGCGACCCGGTGTCGTCGGGGCCGGGGTCGAGGGTGTTGTTCGGCCCCTTGCGGTGGACCCTGCCGATCGGGTGGACCGGGGGGAGGTAGATGACGTCGAAGCCCATCTCGGCAACCGCGTCGAGGCGCTTCGCCGCGGTGCGCAGAGTGCCGCCGACGACCCGGCCCGTCGACTCCTCGACGTAGGCACCCTCGGAGCGCGGGAAGAACTCGTACCAGGAGCCGTAGAGCGCGCGCTCGCGGTCGGCGAAGAACGGGTAGGGGCCCTCGGTGCTGACCAGGTCGCGCAGCGGGTGGCTGCCGAGCACCTCGTCCACCGCGGGGGAGACCGCGGCGCTGTAGCGCACCGTCTCGGGACGCTTGGTGTCCCGGACCGCCTTGACGGCGTCCTCGAGCGCCCGACGGTCGTCCGAGCGCTTCGGCAGGCCGACAGCAACCCGTTCCAGGAGGAGCGCGCCCTCCTCGAACATCAGCTCCACGTCGATGCCGGCGGGGATCTTGATCTCGGCGTCGTGCCGCCAGGTCGCGATCGGGTCGCCCCAGGCCTCGATCTCGAAGGTCCAGGCACCGACCTCGTCGGGGCGGACGGCGGCGTGCCACAGGTTGGGCTGCTCGGCGTCGGGCCGCATCCGGATCCACGGGCGTCGTACGCCGTCGGGGCCGGTGACCACGACGTCGGCGTTCAAGGCGTCGTGGCCCTCGCGGAAGACCACGGCGGAGACAGGGAAGGACTCGCCGACCGTCGCCTTGACGGGATAGCGACCGCCTTCGACGACCGGGGTGACGTCCATGACGGGGATTCGGCCGACCATGGGCTCAACGTACCGTGCCGGGCTCGGGCCGAAACCCGGGCGTCCCGCGATCCGGCACCGCCTGCAGGGAGACCATTTCGGACAGGTTCCCGGGTTCGTTGGATCGTTCAAGTCCCTGGGGGTTAAGGTGCTCCGCGTGAGAGCCATTCGCCGATTCACCGTGCGTCCCGTCCTGCCCGAAGCGTTGCAGGCCCTGGGGGAGCTCGCCGGCAACCTCCGCTGGTCCTGGCACCCGGAGACGCAGGACCTGTTCGAGTACGTCGACCCGGCCGGGTGGCAGCTGGCCGGCCACGACCCGGTGCGGCTGCTGGGCGCCGTGCCCGCCGACCGGCTGGCCGTGCTCGCCGCGGACGACTCGTTCCTGGGACGGCTCGCCGCGGCCCGCGCCGACCTCGACCGGTACCTCACCGGCGACCGGTGGTACCAGAAGCTGTCGAAGCAGCTGGAGGACGGCATCGACGGTGGCGACGGCATGCCCACGCCGCGCTCCATCGGCTACTTCTCCCCGGAGTTCGGCATCACCGCGGTCCTGCCGCAGTACTCCGGTGGCCTCGGCATCCTCGCCGGTGACCACCTGAAGACGGCCAGCGACCTCGGCGTCCCGATCATCGGGGTCGGTCTGCTGTACCGGCACGGCTACTTCCGGCAGTCGCTGTCCCGGGACGGCTGGCAGCAGGAGACCTACCCGGTCCTGGACCCGGACGGGCTGCCGCTCTCGTTGCTGCGCGAGCAGGACGGCTCGGTCGCCAAGATCGTCATCGGCCTGCCCGGTGACCTCGGCAGCGACGAGTCGCTGACCGCCCGCATCTGGGTGGCGCAGGTCGGACGCGTGCCGCTGCTGCTGCTCGACTCGGACGTCGAGGAGAACAGCGAGCTGATCCGCGACACCACCGATCGGTTGTACGGCGGCAACACCGAGCACCGGCTGCGCCAGGAGATGCTGCTCGGCATCGGTGGCGTCCGTGCGATCCGGGCGTTCTCCCGACTCACCGGTGCCACTGCTCCGGAGGTGTTCCACACCAACGAGGGCCACGCCGGCTTCCTGGGGCTCGAGCGCATCCGTGAGCTCACCGAGGACACCGGGCTGACCTTCGAGGCGGCCCTCGAGGTCTCCCGCGCCGGCACCGTCTTCACCACCCACACTCCTGTTCCGGCCGGCATCGACCGGTTCCCGATGGACCTGGTCGCTCAGTACTTCGGCGGCGAGAACGCCTGCAGCGGCGTCCCGGTCGACCGGGTCCTCGAGCTGGGCTCCGAGGACTACGACGGTGGGGACCCGGCCATGTTCAACATGGCCGTGATGGGCTTCCGGCTCGCGCAGCGAGCCAACGGCGTCTCGCAGCTGCACGGAGTCGTGAGCCGCGGCATGTTCGGTGGGCTGTGGCCGCAGTTCGACGCCGAGGAGCGCCCGATCACCTCGATCACCAACGGCGTGCACGCGCCGACGTGGGTCGCCCGCGAGATCTTCGAGCTGGCCCGCACCCACGGCGTCCGCCCCGGCCCGGATCCGGACGCCGACCATCCCGACCTGGTCTTCGACGTCGTGGACAAGATCCCGGGCAAGGAGATCTGGGAGACCAAGCGCACGCTGCGCAACCGGCTCGTCGATGACGCCCGGGCGCGGATGAGGAAGTCGTGGAAGCAGCGCGGCGCCACGTCGGCCGAGCTGAAGTGGATCGACTCCGCGCTGTCGCCCGACGTGCTCACCATCGGCTTCGCCCGCCGGGTGCCGTCGTACAAGCGGCTCACGCTGATGCTGCGCGACCCGGAGCGGCTCAAGCGCATGCTGCTGCACCCCGAGCGCCCGGTGCAGCTGGTGATCGCCGGCAAGTCGCACCCGGCGGACGAGGGGGGCAAGAAGCTGATCCAGGAGATGGTGCGGTTCGCGGACGACCCCGAGGTCCGACACCGCATCGCGTTCCTGCCGAACTACGACATCGCGATGGCCCAGCCGCTCTACCCCGGCTGCGACGTGTGGCTCAACAACCCGCTGCGCCCCTACGAGGCGTGCGGCACCTCCGGCATGAAGTCGGCCCTCAACGGTGGCCTGAACCTCTCGATCCTCGACGGCTGGTGGGACGAGTGGTACGACGGCAACAACGGGTGGTCGATCCCGTCCGCCGACGGCGTCGACGACCCCGACCACCGCGACGACATCGAGGCCGAGGCGCTCTACGAGCTCATCGAGAACGAGGTCGCTCCGCGGTTCTACGACGAGGACCAGGACGGTGTCCCCGTCCGGTGGATCGAGATGGTCCGGCACACCCTGAAGTCGCTCGGCCCCAAGGTGCTCGCCGACCGGATGGTCCGTGACTACGTGCTCACGCTCTACAGCCCCTCCGCACACAGCTCACGGACGCTCAACGGTGACTATGCGGGGGCTCAGCAGCTCGCCGACTGGAAGCGCCGGGTCGGGAAGGGCTGGCCGGCCGTCACCGTCGACCACGTCGAGTCGAGCGGGGTGAGCGACGCCCCGGAGATCGGCGAACGGCTCGACGTGCGCGCGTTCGTGTCGCTCGGCGAGCTCTCGGCGAAGGACGTCGACGTGCAGGTGGTCCACGGCCGGGTCAAGCACGAGGACGACCTGGTCGACACCACCGTCGCCTCGCTCGCGCACGCCGAGTCCTACGAAGGCGGCCGGCACCGCTTCGAGGGGCCGGTCGCACTGGCCACCACGGGTCCGTTCGGCTACACGGTTCGGGTGCTGCCGCACAACAGCCACCTGGCCTCGCCCGCCGAGCTGGGCCGCGTGACGCTGCCCCGTTGACGCCCGTCGACGCCCGTCGACGCCCGCCGACGCCCGTCGACGCCCGTCGAGCCCCGCTAGCCGAGAGCGCGGAGAACGATCAGCGAGCGGGGCTCGATGGCGACCGGCTCCCCGGCCGAGAGCCGCTCGCCGAGCGGGTGGCCGGCGTCGGTGCTGAGCACCACCTCGCCGGAGGCCGCCCACTGGTCGGTCGGCAGCGTGGCCTTGCCCGACTCGCCGTGGGCGTTGAACCACAGCAGGAACGAAGCGTCGCGCAGCTGCTCGCCGCGGGGCCCGGGCGCCCGCAGCGGGTCGCCGGAGACGAACATGCCGAAGGTGTGCAGCCGGTCGTCGAACCAGTCGGCCTCGGTCATCTCGCGGCCCTCCGGGTGGATCCAGGCGAGGTCCTTGGGGCCCCCGGGCACGGTCGGCCGGCCTTCGAGGAAGTGTCGCTGCCGCAGGGCGGGGTGCTCGCGCCGCAACCGGAGCGCGGTCCTCGTGACGTCGTAGAGGTCGAGCCAGGCGTCGTCGGGCCGCCAGTCCATCCACGAGGTCGCGTTGTCCTGCACGTAGGCGTTGTTGTTGCCACGCTGGGTCCGGCCGCGCTCGTCCCCGGCGGTGATCATCGGCACGCCGGCGGACAGGCACAGGGTGACCATCAGGTTCGCCGCCTGCTTGCGCCGCAGCGCCAGCACGTGCGCGGCGTCGGTCTCGCCCTCCACCCCGCAGTTCCACGACCGGTTGTTGTCGGTGCCGTCGCGGTTCTCCTCGAGGTTCGCCTCGTTGTGCTTGTGGTCGTAGGAGACCAGGTCGCGCAGCGTGAAGCCGTCGTGTGCGGTGACGAAGTTGACCGAGGCGTACGGCGAGCGGCCGTCGTCGGCGTACAGGTCGCTCGACCCGGCCAGCCGCATCGCGATGTCCCGGATGCCGCCGGAGTCCAACCGCCAGAAGTCGCGCACCGTGTCGCGGTAGCGGTCGTTCCACTCGCACCACGGTGGCGGGAAGCGCCCCACCTGGTAGCCGTCCATGCTGGCATCCCACGGCTCGGCGATCAGCTTCACGTGTCGCAGCACCGGGTCCTGGTCGATGGCGGCGATGAAGTGGCAGTCGAGGTCGACGCGGTGACCGGTGCGGGTGAGGGCCGGCGTGAGGTCGAAGCGGAAGCCGTCGACGTGCATCTCGGTGACCCAGTACCGCAGCGAGTCGAGGATCATCCGCAGTGCCATCGGGGAGTCGGCGGCGACGGTGTTGCCGCACCCGGTGACGTCGAAGTACGTCGCGCCGTCGTCCTCGACGTGCTGGTAGTAGCCGGCGTCGTCGAGCCCCCGGAAGGACAGGGTCGGTCCGAGCGGGTTGCCCTCGGCCGTGTGGTTGTAGACGACGTCGAGGATCACCTCGAGGCCGGCCGCGTGCAGCGCCTTCACCATCGCCTTGAACTCGGTGACCTGGGCGCCCCGGTCACCGGTCGAGGCGTAGCCGTTGTGCGGTGCGAAGAACCCGATCGAGTTGTAGCCCCAGTAGTTGGTCAGCCCCGCCGCGACGACGTGCGGCTCCGAGGCGCTCTGGTGCACCGGGAGCAGCTCGACCGTGGTCACCCCGAGGTCCCTGAGGTAGTCCACGGCAGCAGCGGTGGTGAGTCCTGCGTAGGTGCCGCGCAGGCTCTCGGGCACCTCCGGGTGCTGCTGGGTGAAGCCCTTGACGTGCAGCTCGTAGACGACCGTGTCGGTCCACGTGGTGCGGGGTCGCACCTGCTCGTCGTCCCCCCAGTCGAAGGTGTCGTGCACCACGACCGAGCGCGGCACGAACGGCGCCGAGTCACGATCGCAGCGTGGTCCGAGCTGGGCGGCGCGCTCCTGGTCCTGGTCTGGTCGGTCCGGTCGGTCCGGTCGGTCCGGTCGTGGCCGCCGGTAGCCGTAGATCGGGCCCGAGTGGTCGACGGACCCGCTCACCGCCCGGGCGTACGGGTCGAGCAGGAGCTTGGCGGGGTTGAAGAGCCGGCCGCGTCCGGGCTCCCAGGGGCCGTCGGCGCGGAAGCCGTAGCACTGGCCGGGGGAGAGGCCGGGGACCGCGCCGTGCCAGATGCCGAGCGTTCTCTCGGTCAGGAGATACCGGGTCTCGACCTCGCGGGCACTCCCGTCAGCACCCCCGTCAGCACCCCCGTCCGGACCTTCGTCCGGGCCGGCGTCGAAGAGGCACACCTCCACGCTGGTGGCCTCCGGGGCGAAGACGGCGAAGTTGGTGCTCTCGGGGGACCACGTCGACCCCAGCGGCTGGTGGGTCCCGGGCCAGGCCGGGGTGGGTGGGGACGACGGCACGTGCCCATTGTGCCGAAGCCCGCAGCCGTCTAACGTCCGCCGGGTGACTTCTCGCACCCGAACCCTCGCCGCTGCCTCGCTCGCCGCCCTGGTCTCCCTCTCCGTCGCAGCCGCCACCGCGGTGCCCGGCTCGGCCTCCGCGAAGCCCGCGCCCACGGCCCCGAGCACCGGAACCGCGCAGGTCTTCATGGTGAACCCGGTGCAGTCGAGCGGGGACCAGACGCTGACCGACATGAACGACGCGAGGAGCGCGGTGCCGGCCAGTGCCTACGCCGTCGCGCCGCTGCGGCACCTCGACGGCAGCGGCTACCTGTCGGGGAAGTACGTCCAGGTGCAGTCGGCGACCGGCGCGGCCGCCTACAGCGCCACCAGCACGTTCCGCTACACCCGCGACCAGGACCAGTTCGAACAGGTCATGGGCTACTTCTGGGTGGACCAGGCGCAGAGCTACCTCCAGTCCCTCGGGTTCCGGCCGGGCGGCCCGCGCAGGGCGATCCTGGCCCGGCCGCTGGACCTGAAGATCAACCAGTACGGCGGGGACAACTCCTACCAGACCGACAAGCCGTTCCGGCTCCGCTTCGGGAAGGGCGGAGTCGACGACGCCGAGGACGCCGAGGTCATCGACCACGAGTACGGCCACGCCGTGCACGCGGACCAGGTGCCCGGCTTCGGGCAGGGTCTCGACGCCGGCTCGATCGGTGAGTCGTTCGGCGACTACCTCGCCGTCACGGTGGGGCTGGCTGCAGACGCCCAGTACGGCTGGCCGCGCCGGGCCGAGGCCGCATGCCCGATGGACTGGGACGCCACGTCGTACACCAACGCTCCGCACTGCATCCGTCGCTTCGACACCGGCATGACCGTCGCGACCCGCAGGGGCGAGGTGCACGCCGATGGCCAGATCTGGAGCCAGGCGCTCTGGGAGATCCGGCTCGGCTACGGCAGGCTCGGTCTCAGCACCGCCGCGTGGGACACCTCGCTGATCCAGTCGCAGTTCTCCTACGCGCCCGACACCTCGTTCGACGCCGCCGCGCACCGGACCTACCTCACCGTGAAGCAGCGCGACGGCGATGCGGCCGCGAGGCTCGTGCGGGCGCGGTTCGCGGCCCGGGGGATCACGGCGTGAGCGGCGAGTTCGTCCGCCTCGAGGTCGAGGGCGGCGTCGCGACGATCCGGATCGACCGGCCGAAGATGAACGCGCTCAACGTCGCGGTGCAGGAGGAGATCCGGGAGGCGGCGCACGAGGCCGCTGCCCGCGACGACGTCCGCGCCGTCGTCGTTTACGGCGGCGAGAAGGTGTTCGCGGCGGGTGCCGACGTCAAAGAGATGGCCGAGATGTCCTACACCGACATGGTCGCGCGCTCCGGCGGGCTGCAGTCGGCGTTCACGGCGGTCGCGCGCATCCCGAAGCCCGTCGTCGCGGCCGTCACCGGTTACGCGCTCGGTGGTGGCTGCGAGCTCGCCCTGTGCGCGGACGTCCGCATCGCGGGCGAGAGCGCGACGCTGGGACAGCCGGAGATCCTGCTGGGCATCATCCCGGGCGCGGGGGGCACGCAGCGGCTGACCCGGTTGGTCGGACCGTCTCGCGCCAAGGACCTCATCTTCACGGGGCGCTTCGTGAAGGCCGAGGAGGCCGAGCGGATCGGCCTCGTCGACCGCGTGGTGCCCGACGCGGAGGTCTACGACGCCGCGCTCGCCTGGGCCCGACAGTTCGCCGGGGCAGCCGCCTTCGCGCTGCGCGCCGCGAAGGAGGCGATCGACCGCGGCGTCGAGGTCGACCTGGACACCGGCCTGGAGATCGAGCGCGCGCAGTTCGCCGCGCTGTTCGCCACCGA
Source organism: uncultured Actinomycetota bacterium (assembly GCA_963810435.1). Taxonomy (GTDB): domain Bacteria; phylum Actinomycetota; class Actinomycetes; order Propionibacteriales; family Nocardioidaceae; genus Nocardioides_B. The sequence goes on along the minus strand of CAWENL010000001.1, from coordinate 2,612,887 downwards.
GGACCGGACCACGGGCATGAGCTCGTTCGTGGCCGAGGGTCCCGGCAAGGCGCAGTTCCAGGGACGCTAGACGGCGGGACCGGAACGTGTTCTCGTAGGCCCTGGCTCTCGGCTACTGTTCGTCCCACTCGTCGAAGGAGACCCTGTGGCCCGCTGGAGAAAGTCCGCCGACAAGCCGGCAGCAGAGCCGGCAGAGCGCGGGGGCACCTCGCCCACGTCGTCGTCGGAGCCGACCGAGAAGCCGGCTGCGGAGTCTGGCCCGAAGACGGCCGAGAAGACGGCCGAGAGGCCTGCCGAGAAGCCTGCAGAGAAGCAGGCCGAGAAGCCTGCGGAGAAGCAGGCCGCGGAGTCTGGCCCGAAGACCGCCGAGAAGCCGGCCGAGAAGTCGGCGGACAAGCCTGCCGAGAAGAACGCCGAGAAGCCGGCCGAGAAGCCGGCGAAGAAGAGCTCGGCGCCACCGGCTGCGGAGGCCAAGACCGGGGGCAAGTCCAGTACGGCGCGCAACGCCGGCGAGGTGGTGGTGGCCGGGGCGAACGCGGTCCGCTCCCGGATCGCCTCGCTGCTGTGGCTGCTGGCCGTGGTCTGCGCCCTCTTCCTGGCCATCGGCGCGCTGATGATCGCGCTGAAGGCCAACAAGGACAACGCCATCGTCTCGTTCATCCTCGGCGGCGCCGACACCTTGGACCTCGGCGTCTTCAGCCGCAAGCAGGGCATCTTCACCTTCAACGGCAGTGGGGCGGCGATCAAGAACGCCCTGGTGAACTGGGGGATCGGGGCCGTGGCCTACCTGCTGGTGGGCAAGGTGCTGGACCGCATCATCCGCCCCTGAGCCGCCGTACGACCCGCACGACCGGTGTGAGAGAACCCACCCGGCGCTCGGTTCCGCCCGTTGCTACGCGCGGGTAACCTCTGCTCCAACCGACTGCACAGGAGGGGCCCCTTCGGGCCGGTGAACCCATGAACATTGTCGTATGCGTGAAGTACGTGCCGGACGCCACGGCGGACCGGCGCTTCGAGGACGACGGCACGGTCGACCGCGTGGGCGTGGACGGTCTGCTCTCCGAGCTCGACGAGTACGCCGTCGAGCAGTCGCTCCAGATCAAGGAGAAGCTGGGCGACGACACCGAGGTGACCGTGCTCACCGTGGGTCCCGAGTCGGCGACCGACGCTATCCGCAAGTCCCTCCAGATGGGCGCCGACAAGGGCGTGCACGTGGTGGACGAGGCGATCGCGGGCTCGGACGCCCCCGCCACCTCGCTGGTGCTCGCCGAGGCCGTCAAGAAGATCTCCACCGACGGCGGAGGCTGGGACCTCGTGGTCTGCGGGATGGCCTCGACCGACGGCTCGATGGGAGTGCTTCCCGCAATGCTCGCCGAGCGGCTCGGCGTCCCCGCCGTGACCCTCGGGTCCGAGATCGAGGTCGATGCGACCACCGTGAAGATCCGCCGAGACGGTGACACCGCCACCGAGACGATCGAGGGTGACCTGCCGCTGGTGGTCTCGGTGACCGACCAGTCCGGAGAGGCGCGCTACCCGTCGTTCAAGGGCATCATGGCCGCCAAGAAGAAGCCTCTGGAGAGCTGGTCGCTCGCGGACCTCGGCGTGGACGCCGGGCTCGTGGGCCTCTCGGCCGCCTGGACCTCCGTGGAGGACACCGAGGCCCGTCCGCCCCGCACGCAGGGCGAGGTCGTCAACGACGAGGACGGGTCGGGCGCCACGGCGCTCGTCGAGTTCCTCGCGTCCAAGAAGTTCATCTGAGCGGGCTGGCAGCCCTGAGTCTGGAGAGAGACGACCATGAGTGAAGTCCTGGTGCTCGTCGACCACGTCGACGGCAAGGTGACCAAGCCGACCCTGGAGCTGCTGACCCTGGCCCGCCGGCTCGGTGAGCCCTCGGCGGTCTTCATCGGCGACGCGGCCGGCACGGCCGAGACCCTCGCCGAGTACGGCGCCGAGAAGATCTACACCGTCGACGACGCCGACGTCACGGGCTATCTGGTGGCCCCCAAGGCCGAGGTGCTCGCGCAGCTGGTGGAGAAGACCTCCCCGGCCGCGGTGCTGCTGCCCTCGGGCGGGGAGGGCAAGGAGATCGCCGGTCGGCTCGCGGTGAAGACCGACTCCGGGCTGATCACCGACGCGGTCGACGTTGCTGCCGGATCTGACGGAGCGGGCCCGGTGACCACGCAGAGCGTGTTCGCCGGCAACTTCACGGTGCGTGCGAAGTTCACCAAGGGAACGCCGATCATCACCGTGAAGCCCAACTCCACGACGCCGGAGAAGACGAACGGCGCCGGTGCCGTCGAGGAGTTCGCCGCCACCATCTCCGAGGGGGCGAAGACGGCCCGCATCACCGCCTCCGAGCCGCGCAAGGCCTCGGGTCGTCCCGAGCTGACCGAGGCCGCGATCGTGGTCTCCGGCGGTCGCGGCACGGGCGGGGACTTCTCCGCGGTCGAGGGCTTCGCAGACTCCCTGGGCGCCGCGGTAGGCGCCTCCCGCGCCGCCGTCGACTCCGGGTGGATCGCCCACGCCTTCCAGATCGGCCAGACCGGCAAGACGGTCTCGCCGCAGCTCTACATCGCCAACGGCATCTCCGGGGCCATCCAGCACCGGGCCGGCATGCAGACCTCGAAGACGATCGTCGCGGTGAACAAGGACGAGGAGGCGCCGATCTTCGAGCTGGTCGACTTCGGTGTCGTCGGTGACCTCAAGTCGGTGCTGCCCGCGGCCACCGAGCAGATCACCGAGCGGAAGGGCTGAGCCCGGCAGGCTCACACGCTGAGAGGGGAGCCCCTCCAGAGGTCCGCCGGCTGGTCCAGCCCCTGGCCCCGCGAGTGGGCCGCCGGGGCCCGCCGCTCGGCCGGGCGGCGCCGGGACGCGGGCAGGGTGAGCACGAAGGTGGTGCCGCTCATGCGGCTGCGCAGCTGCACGCGGCAGGAGCGGCGGGCGATCAGGCCGTGGAGCCCGGTCAGCAGCCGCTCGGCGACGGCGGCGGACAGGCCCGGACCGCGGTCGGAGACCGACACCTCGACCTGGGTTCCGAGGGTGTTCACGTGCACGGTGACCGGGGTGCCGGGGGCGTGGTGCTGGGCGTGGACGAGCAACCTGTCGAGGACCACCCAGAGGTCTCCGGGTCGGCCGTTGGCGACGCCGCCGCCACGGACCCGGATCTCCTGACCTCGGGCCCGCCGTGGGTGGGCCACCGAGTCGACGACGGCAGCCACGTCGAAGTCCGTGTCCAGGTCGGGGTCCAGGTCGGGATCCAGGTCGGGGTCCAGGTCGGGGTCCAGGTCGGGGTCCAGGTCCGGAACCAGGTCCGGGCGGAAGGTCGTGGTGGCCGACGGCTGGGCGCGCCGGTCGACCGAGCTCAGCGACGCCACCAGGTCCCCGTAGGCGGACTGGGCGCTGATGATCGCCAGCGACGCGACGAGGGCCAGCAGCCCGACGGGGACCGCTACGGTCACGGAGAGCAGGCAGACGAGCGCTAGCACCAGCAGCGCTGCCGCGAGCACGCCGTTGCGCGGGAGGCCGACGAGATACCACCTGGCGAGCCGGAGGAACGCCGCAGCGACGAGGCCGGCGACCGCACCCGCCCGGCACAACGCCAGCGTGCGGTCGGCCGGGCTGAGGTCGCCCACCCCGGCCAGCGCGGGAGCAGCGAGGATGCCCGTGGTGAGCACTGCTGCCGCCGCACAGAGCAGCAGGACGACGAGTCGGTCCCCGTGCTCCGGCGCGGCACCCCCGGGGAAGCTGGTCACGCCTGTCATGCCCGCAGTGTCCGTCATGTCATGATTCTGCGGTCTGGCCGTGGTCCGGCGGGAGGCCCCTTCAGGCCTCCCCGGCTGCCGATCGGTCGACCTTGATGGCCCTTTCGGGCCATCTCCGGCCTGCTTCGGGGGCCTGGTCCGGATCTGTCGGTCAGCGACCGCCGCGCGAGGAGGAGAAGCTCGCCGCACTGTGCGAACGGGCCGAGCCGGTGCCTGCCTGGCTCGGCCGAGCGCCGCCCGCACCACGGCGGTTCGAGCGGCCGCGAGCCGGGGCCTCACTCCTGGTGCCGGTTGCCTGTTCCTGTTGCTGTTGCTGCCGTTCCTGGTGCCGGACCCCCCGCCGCCGCCCTTGCGCTGGGACGGTCGGTCGGCGGGACGATCCGCGGGACGGTCGGCGCTGGCCACGAACGTGCGCTCCCCGGGGGCGATGCGCGAGAGCAGCTCGTCGCCGGCCTGCGCTCGTGTGACGGTCGGCTTGATCCCGGCCTTGCGCGTGAGATCACGGACGTCGCGAACCTGGGCGTCGACCATCAGCGTGACGACGGTGCCGTCCGCGCCGGCTCGCGCCGTGCGCCCGGAACGGTGCAGGTAGGCCTTGTGCTCGACCGGCGGGTCGGCGTGCACGACGAGCGCGACGTCGTCGACGTGGATCCCACGGGCGGCGATGTCGGTGGCGACGAGCGTGCTGGCCGAGCCGCTGCCGAACGCCGCGAGGTTGCGGGTGCGGGCGTTCTGCGACAGGTTGCCGTGCAGCTCCACCGCCGGGACGCCGCGGGCGTTCAGCTGGCGGGTCAGTGCCTTGGCGCCGTGCTTGGTGCGGGTGAACACGATGGTGCGCCCCGGGGCCGCGGTCAGGTCGGCCAGCACGGGAAGCCGGCCCTCCTTGCTGACGTGCAGCACGTGGTGGGTCATCTGCGAGATGGGCGACTGCACCGAGTCCACGCTGTGGGTCACCGGGTCGTGCAGGTAGCGCTTGACCAGGACGTCGACCCCCGCGTCGAGCGTCGCGGAGAAGAGCATCCGCTGGCCGTTCTTCGGGGTGCCGTCGAGCAACCGTCGTACGACGGGCAGGAAGCCGAGGTCGGCCATGTGGTCGGCCTCGTCGAGCACGGTGATCTCCACGGCGCCCAGGTCGGCGTGTCCCGACTGCACGTGGTCCATCAGCCGCCCGGGGCAGGCGATGACGAGGTCGACGCCGTTGCGCAGCCCGGTGATCTGACCCTGGGGACGCACCCCGCCGAAGACCGTCTGGGTGCGCAGCCCCAGCTCACGGGCGAGCGGGAGCGTGGCCGCCTCGATCTGGTTGGCGAGCTCGCGGGTCGGCGCCAGGATCAGCGCACGGGGCCGCCTGGCCTGGCGACGACCGCCGCCGGCGGCGAGCCGGGCCAGCAGGGGCAGCAGGAAGGCATAGGTCTTGCCGGACCCGGTGCGGCCGCGGCCCAGGACGTCGCGGCCCGCGAGCGAGTCCGGCAGCGTGGCGGTCTGGATCGGGAAGGGATCGACGATGCCGGCGTCGGCCAGCGTCGAGACGAGGCTCGCGGGCACGCCGAGGTCGGCGAACGTGCGGGCAGGCGTGGAGGCGTTGGTGACCGCCATGAGGGTGCTCCGATGAGAGAAAGGTGGGTCGTCCTGCCCGGCGCGACCAGGCTCCCAGGCAGGGAGCGGTCGCGGCGCTCGGTGGATGACGCGATGCCTGACCCGAGGCAGAACTGATGGGGCCAGCTCCGCAAGCGTATCGGCAGCAGAGGTCCCACGACGAACCGAGACACGTCGGCGCGGTGTGAGATGGGCGACGTCGCGCCTGGCTAGCGTGGCCCGTATGAAGCTGCGGTGGCTGCTGCTCGGCCTGCTGGTGACGCTGCTGCTCGTCCCCGCGGGCGTGCTGACGGCCGCACGAGGGCTGGACCTGCCCGGCGGCACCTGGGTGCGGCTCGTGGCGTTCACGCCGTACGCCGCCGCCCTGTACCTGGTGGCTCTCCTGCTGCTGCTGATCGCCTGGGCGCGGGGCCGTGGCCTCTGGCGGGGTACGGCGCGGCTGCTCGCCGTGGTCGCGCTGCTCGGGGTCGCGCTGCACGCGTACTGGGCGAGCGGACCCTTCGTCGGCACCCCGCAGGCGGAGGCCACGGACGGCACAGCGCGGCTTCGGGTGATGACCGTGAACCTGCGGCTCGGCGAGGCCGACCCGGCGCGGGTCGTGGAGGTCGCGGTGGGTCGAGGGGTCGGGGTGCTGGTGCTCCAGGAGGTCACCCCGCAGGCGCTGACGGCCCTCGAACGGGCCGGGATCACCCCGGCGTACCCGCACCGGGTCGGCCGTCCGCGGGCCGGAGCCGGCGGCACCATGGTGTTCTCGCAGGCACGGGCGACCGGAGTGGCCCGGGTGGCGACGCACGCCGACGGCTACCGCCTGGACCTGCGGCTGCCCGGAGGGCGCCTGCACCTGCTGGCGGTCCACCCGCGGCCGCCGACCGGTGACGTGTCGGGCTGGCTCGCCGACCAGCAGGCGGTGGGCCGAGCCGCGCGAGGCGACCACGGCCCGACGATGATCGTCGGGGACCTGAACGCCACCATGGACCACCAGCCGCTGCGCGAGCTGGTCGGTCGCGGCTACCAGGACGCCGCCACCCAGTCGACCGCGGGCTGGCAGCCCACCTGGCCGTCGGCCGGTGAGGTGAGTCGGCTCGGCATCGAGGTGCCACCCCTGGTCGCCCTCGACCACGTCCTGCTGCGCGACGGGCTCCGGGCCGTGCGCACCACCACGGTCGAGATCGGCGGGACCGACCACCGAGCGCTGCTGGCCACCGTCGCCCGCGGGGCATGAGCGCACCGCAGCTGCGCACGGACCGGCTGCTGATGCGCGGCTGGACCCCCGCCGACCGGGTCCCGTTCGCGGCGATGAACGCCGACCCGGAGGTGATGGAGCACTTCCCGTCGGTCCTGACCCGGGAGCAGTCGGACGTGTTCGCGGACCGGGTCGACCGGGGGCTCGAGTCGCGCGGCTTCGGGCTGTGGGCCCTCGAGCTCCGCGAGAGCGGCGGCTTCGTCGGCTTCACCGGGCTGACGGTGCCGCGCTTCCACGCTCCCTGGATGGACGAGCGCGAGCAGCCGGTCGTCGAGATCGGCTGGCGGCTGGCCCGGCATGCCTGGGGTCGGGGGCTGGCCACCGAGGCGGCGCAGGAGGCGTGCCGTTTCGGCTTCGAGGAGCTCGGACGGAGCGAGATCGTGTCGTTCACGCTGGTCGGCAACACCCGCTCGCTGGCGGTGATGCGCCGGCTGGGCATGAGCGAGCTCACGGTCTACGACCACCCGGTCGAGGGTCGGGCACCGATGGCGTCCGTGGCGTTCCTGCTGACCGCGCAACACTGGAGACATGGACCTCGACCGGGCACGTGAGTTCGTCCGCCACCACCACCGGGCCGTGCTGGCCACTCGCACGGCGAGCGGCATCCAGCAGAGCCCGGTGCTCGTCGGCGTCGACGAGGAGGGCCGGTTGACGATCAGCAGCCGCGAGACCGCCTTCAAGACCAAGAACCTCCGTGGGGACCCCTGGGCGCAGCTGTGCGTGCTCCCGGACGGCTTCTTCGGCGAGTGGGTGTACGTCGAGGGCGAGGCCGAGGTGGTCTCGCTCCCGGAGGCCATGGAGCCACTGGTGGACTACTACCGCGGTGTCAGCGGGGAGGCCGACGACTGGGATGAGTACCGCGCCGGGATGGAGCGTGAACGGCGGGTGCTCCTGCGCGTCACACCCCGCAGGGCGGGGCCCGACCGCCAGGGATGAGCGGACCCCTGGGACGCCGTACGCTGGTCGATGCAATGAACGACACCCACGAGCCGGAAGACGCGGTCTACCTCGACCACGCAGCGTCCACGCCGATGCATCCCGCCGCCGTCGCCGCCATGACGGCGCAGCTGACGCATCCCGGCAACGCGTCCGCGCTGCACGCCTCGGGGCGAGCGGCCCGCAGGGTCGTCGAGGAGTCGCGGGAGACGATCGCGCAGGCGCTGGGCTGCCGGCCCGGGGAGGTGGTGTTCACCTCGGGAGGGACCGAGTCGGACAACCTGGCGCTCAAGGGGCTCTTCTGGGCCCGCCGTGACGCGGACGCCCGGCGCACCCGCATCCTCTCCACCGCCGTCGAGCACCACGCCGTCCTCGACGCCCTGCACTGGCTCGCCGACCACGAGGACGCCGACGTGGAGCTGCTGCCCGTCGACACGCTGGGGCGGCTCGACGTCTCCGCGCTGCGTGCTGCGGTCGAGCGCGACCCCGACGCCGTCGCCCTGATCTCGGTGATGTGGGCCAACAACGAGGTCGGCACCGTCCAGCCGATCGCCGACGTCGTCGAGATCGCGCACGCCCACCACATCCCGGTCCACACCGACGCGGTGCAGGCCGTCGGGCAGCTGCCGGTGGACTTCGCCGCCAGCGACGTCGACGCGCTCACGCTGACCGCGCACAAGCTCGGCGGCCCCCACGGCGTCGGCGCGCTCGTCGTACGCCGTGAGCTCGAGCTGACTCCGCAGCTGCACGGAGGCGGCCAGGAGCGCGACATCCGCTCGGGCACGCTGGACACCCCTGCCATCGCGGGGTTCGCGACCGCGGTCGAGCTGGCGGTCAAGCAGCAGAACGAGCGTGCCGCCGAGCTGGGCGCGCTGCGTGACGAGCTGGTGCGACAGGTCAGCGAGCGGGTTCCCGAGGCGCTGCTCAACGGCGATCCCGAGAGCGACGTCGCGCACCGGCTGCCGGGCAACGCCCACCTCGCGTTCCCAGGCTGCGAGGGGGACTCGCTGCTGATGCTGCTCGACGCGCGGGGCATCGCCTGCTCGACGGGCTCCGCCTGCTCGGCGGGGGTTCCGCAGGCCTCGCACGTGCTGCTCGCGATGGGCCGCAACGACGAGCAGGCCCGCAGCTCGCTGCGCTTCTCGCTCGGGCACACCAGCAGCGCGTCCGACGTCGAGGCGCTGGCCGCGGCCATCGTCCCGGTGGTCGAGCGGGCGCGCGCAGCCGGCATCGCCTCGGGTCGTGGGGCGTCCACCGCCCCCGAGAAGGCGGGCTGAGCGTGCGCGTGCTCGCCGCCATGTCCGGCGGGGTGGACTCCGCCGTCGCCGCGGCCCGCGCGGCCGACGCCGGCCACGACGTCACCGGCATCCACCTCGCCCTGTCGCGCAACCCGCAGTCCTACCGGAGCGGGGCGCGCGGTTGCTGCACGATCGAGGATTCGAACGACGCCCGGCGGGCCGCCGACGCGATCGGGATCCCCTTCTACGTCTGGGACCTCAGCGAGCGCTTCCACGAGGACGTCGTCGAGGACTTCTCCGCGGAGTACGCCGCCGGCCGCACCCCCAACCCGTGCCTGCGCTGCAACGAGAAGATCAAGTTCGCGGCCGTGCTCGACCGTGCCTTGGCGCTCGGCTTCGACGCGGTCGCCACCGGTCACTACGCCCGGCTCGAGCACGGTGAGGACGGCCTGGTGCGGATGCACCGCGCGGTCGACCTGGGCAAGGACCAGTCCTACGTCCTCGGCGTGCTGAGCCAGCAGCAGCTCGCCCACTCGCTGTTCCCGCTGGGCGGGTCCACCAAGTCGCAGGTGCGCGAGGAGGCCGCTCACCGTGGTCTCCGGGTGGCCCGGAAGCCCGACAGCCACGACATCTGCTTCATCTCCGACGGCGACACCGCGGGCTGGCTGCGCGCCCGGCTCGGCGCGGACCCGGGTCCGATCGTCGATCACGCGAGCGGTGAGGTGCTGGGCAGCCACGAGGGCGCCCACGGGTTCACGATCGGGCAGCGCAAGGGCCTGCGGATCGACCGACCGGCAGCCGACGGCCGACCCCGGTTCGTGCTCGACATCGAGCCGGTCTCGGGCACCGTCACTGTCGGCCCCCGAGAGGAGCTGACCGTCGACCACGTCGAGGGCATCCGCCCGCGCTGGTGCGGAACCGCGCCTGCGCAGCCGCTGCACGGCACCGTGCAGCTGCGGGCGCACGGCGAGGAGCACCGCGCGGTCGTCACGGTCAGGGGTGCGGGGCCTGTCGATGCCGCAGGGGATGGCCCCACGGTCTCCATCGAGCTGCTCGACCCGGCCCAGGGCATCGCCCCCGGCCAGGCCGCCGTGGTGTACGACGGCCCGCGGGTGGTCGGGTCCTGCACGATCTCGTCGACGTCGCGGGCGGTCGCACGCGCATGACCCCGCCGATGAACCCAGCGACGAACCAGCGATGATCCGGGCCACCGGGATCGGGTCCATGCCCGGCGACGACACCGCTGCCTTCGACCGTGCGGTGCGGGTCGTCCTCGACGAGCTGACCGAGCTCCCGCACGTCCCGGAGGTGCCCGGACGCGGGATGCACGCGAACCTGACGGGCCGGACGCTGGCCGTGGTGAGCGATCTCGGCGCCGACGTCCAGCCGGCCGGGTGGCGGCTCACCGGTGGGCCCGGCAGCGCCGGCGTCGACCACCGCCGGGCCCGGTCGCTGCTGGGCCAGGACCTCGACACCGTCGAGGAGCTCACCCAGGGCTACGCGGGCCTGTTCAAGACCCAGGTCACCGGACCGTGGACGCTGGCGGCCACCGTCGAGCGGCCCCGCGGCGACCGGGTGCTCGCCGACCGCGGCGCCCGCCGTGAGCTCGCGCAGGCGCTGGCCGAGGGGCTGCGCGGACACGTCGCCGACCTGCGCCGCCGCGTGCCCGACGCCGAGCTGGTGGTGCAGGTCGACGAGCCCTCGCTCCCGGCCGTGCTCGCGGGACGGGTGCCCACCGCCTCGGGCTTCCACCGGCACCGTTCCGTCGACGCCCCCGGGGCCACCCCCGCCCTGGAGTGGGTCTTCGCCGCGGTGCGTGAGGCGGGTGCCGTGCCGGTGGCGCACTGCTGTGCGGGCGACGTACCCGTGGGGCTGCTCGTGGGTGCCGGAGCGGAGGGGGTCTCCGTGGACCTGGACGCCCTCCCGGTCGCGGCGTACGACGAGCTCGCCGCGCTCCTGGACCAGGGGCGACCGGTCCATCTCGGGGTGGTGCCGAGCGTCGCGCCGTCGAGTCCGCCCTCCGACCGGGCGGTGACCGAGCGGGTGCTGCGGCTGCTGGACATGCTTGGCCTCGACCCCCAGTCCGCGCCGTCACTGGTGGTGACGCCGTCCTGCGGGCTGGCCGGGGCCGACGAGGCGTGGGCCCGGCGCGCGTTGGCGCTGTGCCGCACCGTCGCGTCGAACCTGCGCCCCTAGGTGCGGGCGGGCTGCTGAACGCCGAGGTGCGCCAGGCTCCGGCTGACCGCGAAGGCGTTCCAGTCCGGGATGCGACGGAACATGTAGTGCCCGACCCGGCCCATGTCGTGGAACTCGACCGACGCTGCGACGTCCTCGGCACGGCGGCAGTACGCCCGGGTCTGCCGGAACGACGTGATCCGGTCGCTGCGTCCGTGCGCCGCCGTGAAGTGCTTGCCGGCGAGCGCCTCGGTCGGCTCGTTCGTCGGGAGCCACGGAGCCATCGTCACCACGCCGACGACGTTCGGGTCGTCGGCCACGGCGACCGCCGTGCGGCCGCCCATCGAGTGGCCGAGCAGCACCACCGGAACATCGCCGAGCTCACGTCGTACCTCCGAAAGCGCCCAACGAGCGTCGGGGACGGGGGAGGGACCCTCGGCCGATCGGGCGTTCCAGCCGCGCAGCCCGTAGCGCAGCAGCCAGACGCTCGCCCCGGAACGGTTCAGCCGGCCGCCGACGTGGTCCATCATCCAGCGGGCACGCCGCCAGGACGCGCTGCCGTCGTCGACCTCGGTGAGTCCGTCGGCCTTGCCGCCGTGCAGCATCAGGACCAGGCCGTCGGGCCGGTCCGCCACGTCGCGGCGCAGGAGCGAGGGAGCTGGCATGGGTGGGTCCTCTCGAGCAGGTCGACGACGTACCCGCCGTCCGGGCCCGTCACCGGTTGTTCGCACGACGGGCCGGCGCGGATGGGGGTGCGGCACGGCAAGATGGGAACATGTCGCAGCGCCCTGAGATTCCCGAGACCTCCGGCGACACCGAGGTGCAGGCCGCCTCGCCGCAGGCCCGTGAGGAGCACCGCACGCTCGCCGAGGAGATCGAGGACGCCCGCTGGCGCTACTACGTCCTCGACGACCCGACGCTCGCCGACGCCGACTTCGACCGGCGGATGCGTCGCCTCGAGGAGCTCGAGGAGCTCTTCCCCGAGCTCCGCACCCCCGACTCGCCGACCCAGAAGGTGGGCGGGGCGGTGTCGACGGAGTTCACGGCCGTCGACCACCTCGAGCCGATGATGAGCCTCGACAACGCGTTCTCCCCCGAGGAGCTGGTGAGCTGGCGTGACCGGCTGACCCGCGAGGGCGTCGAGGACCCGGCGATGCTGTGCGAGCTGAAGGTCGACGGGCTCGCGATCAACCTGCTCTACGAGCAGGGACGGTTGGTGCGGGCGGCCACCCGCGGCGACGGCCGCACCGGCGAGGACGTGACGCCCAACGTCCGCACCATCGACAACGTCCCGCACCGGCTGACCGCGACCGGCGACTACCCCGTCCCGGAGCGGGTCGAGGTGCGCGGCGAGGTGTTCCTCCCCGTCGAGGCCTTCGAGCGGCTCAACGAGTCGATGAAGGACGCGGGCAAGCCGATGTTCGCCAACCCGCGCAACGCCGCCGCCGGGTCGCTGCGTCAGAAGGACCCCCGGGTCACGGCGACCCGGGCGCTCGCGATGGTGTGCCACGGACTCGGCCTCCGGGAGGGGTTCACGCCGACCTCCCAGTCGGAGTCCTACGCCGCGCTGAAGGCATGGGGGCTGCCGACCAGCGACCGGGCCCGCGTGCTGCCCGACCTGGAGGCGGTGACGGCCTTCATCGAGTGGTACCGCGAGCACCGCCACGACGTGGAGCACGAGATCGACGGCGTCGTGGTCAAGGTCGACGACGTCACCCTGCAGCGACGCCTCGGGTCGACGAGCCGGGCGCCGCGCTGGGCGATCGCCTTCAAGTACCCACCCGAGGAGGTCAACGCCCGGCTCCTCGCGATCGAGGTGAACACCGGTCGCACCGGCCGGGTCACGCCGTTCGGGCGCATGGAGCCCACGCGGGTGGCGGGCTCGACGGTCGAGATGGCGACCCTGCACAACGCGCACGAGGTGCGACGCAAGGACGTCCGTCCGGGCGACACGGTGATCCTCCGCAAGGCCGGCGACGTGATCCCCGAGATCGTCGGGCCCGTGCTCGGGCTGCGGCCCGAGGGGCTGGCGGAGTGGGTGATGCCGACCGAGTGCCCCGCTTGTGGCACGACGCTCGCGGCCGAGAAGGCCGAGGACAAGGACCTGCGCTGCCCCAACCACCAGAAGTGTCCGGCGCAGGTCCGCGAGCGGGTCTTCCACGTCGCGGGCCGGGGCGCCTTCGACATCGAGGGCCTCGGCTACGAGGCAGCCGTCGCTCTGCTCGACGCCGGCGTGGTCACCGACGAGGGGGACCTCTTCGACCTGACCGAGGCCAAGCTGCTGCAGACGCCGCTGTTCACCCGCGCCCCCCGCAAGGGGGAGGGCGACGACCCGGTGCTCTCCGCGAACGGCCGGCGGCTGCTCGACAACCTCGGCGTCGCCCGGGACCGACCACTGTGGCGGGTGCTGGTCGGGCTCTCGATCCGGCACGTCGGTCCGACCGCCGCCCGGGCGCTGGCCGGCGAGTTCGGCTCGATGCAGGCGCTGCGGGACGCTCCGGTGGAGCGGATCGCCGAGTCCGACGGGGTGGGGATGACCATCGCCGAGGCGGTGCGGCAGTGGTTCGACGGTCCCGAGGGCGACTGGCACACGGCGATCGTCGACAAGTGGGCGGCCGCCGGCGTGCGGATGGCCGACGAGCGCGACGCCTCGACCCCGCGGACCCTCGAGGGCATGAGCATCGTGGTCACCGGGTCGCTCACCGACTACAGCCGCGACCAGGCGAAGGAGGCGATCGTGGCCCGGGGCGGCAAGGCCACCTCGTCGGTCTCGAAGAAGACCGACTTCGTCGTCGTCGGCGACGCACCGGGGTCCAAGCACGACAAGGCGCTGTCGCTCGCGGTGCCGGTCCTCGACGAAGCCGGGTTCGGGGTCCTGCTCTCGGACGGCCCGGACGCGGCCCGCGACGTCGCGCAGGTCGGCGCGACCGAGGGCTGACGGTCCGCCAGCGGGGTCAGCCGGGGGGGCGCGCCGGTCGTTCCTCCAGCAGCCTCGCCGCCGCCGGAAGGTCGCGCAGGGCGCCGTGCAACGCCTCCCGCAGTGCCGGGCCGAGCGTCGCCGGCGCATCGCGGTGCCGCAGCACCAGGGCGGCCCAGCTCAGCGCCTCCTGCACGATCCGGGGGTCGTCGCTCACCAGCGCACCGGCGACGCTGGCCACCAGGTACGTCAGCTGGTCCTCGAGCACGCGCTGCCACTGGCGGCCCGGCTCCTCGGGGCGGTTCGGGTCGCCCAGCAGCGGCCTCAGCCGTCGCTCGACCTCGTCGGCCAGCGGCTCGCGCTCACCGAAGACGACGAACGCCTCCTCGGCGCCGACGTGCGTGAGCGGCGGTGCCGGCGGAACGGCGGCCGGAAGGGTGCGGAGCCGGTCGACCGCGGCCACCTCGTCGAGCGCGTACGCCGTGGCGCCGAGCACCTCGGCCCGATGCCCCGCGGGGTCGAAGGCGGAGCCTCCCACCAGGACGGGGGTGCCGGTCTCGCGGACGGCCTCGACCTGGCGTCGTACGGCGGGGAGGAAGCCGGGTAGCGAGCAGCTGAGCAGCACCGCTCGGGGGCTGAGCTCGTGCACGTGGCGCACCAGCCCCTGTGCGGAGGAGTTCGCACCGAGGTAGCTGACCGCGAAGCCCTCGGTGCGCAGGTGCTCGGCGACCATCAGGGCCGCGAGCGCGTGCCACTCCTGCTCCACGCAGCAGACCACCACGGACGGGGCGTCGGGGCCGGGAGCGACGGCGTCCTGCTCGCGCTGGACGGTCAGCGTCGTGAGCACGGCCTCGCTGATCGCGGTCGCTGCGTGCTCCTGGGCGACGCTCCAGGCATCGGCCACCCACAGCTCGCCGACCCGCCGCTGCGCGGGGGCGAGCACGTGCCGGGCCAGCTGCTGCACGCTGTGTCCGTCGGAGCGCAGCGCCCGGACCTGTCCGAGCGCCCCGGCCCGGTCCCCGCGCGCGAGTGCCGTGAGGTATCTCCCGACCTCGTCGGGCCAGGTGTCCTCGGCGCTCACGGCCGCTTCGGGTCGCGGTCGGGTTCGCACTGCACGGCGAGCAGCGCGATGTCGTCGTGCGCGCGGTCCTGGAGATGGGCCGAGAGGGCCATCGCGAGCGCCTCGACCTGTGCGTGCACGTCGCAGCAGCCGGTGGAGCCGAGCACCCCGCGCAGCCGGGCGTCGCCGAACCGGGCGCGGTGCCCGGCGGCCTCGGTGACCCCGTCGGTGTACAGGAAGCACGTCTCACCGGGCGCGAGGCGCACCGGCACCGAGGGGTACGACGCGTCGTCGAGCAGGCCGAGCACCATGCCCGAGGCGGGGACCTCGTCGACGGAGCCGTCGCGGCGGACGACGAGCGGCCTCGGGTGTCCGGCAGCGCTGACGTCGAGCAGCAGGTCCTCGCCCTCGCGACGGCCACGGACGCAGATCGCCGTCACGAACGTGTCGGCCGCGTCGGCCAGCAGCACCCGGTTGGCCAGCGTCAGCACGGCGGCCGGGTCACGGTCGACGAGCGCGGCGGTCCGCGCGGCCTGCCGCACCTTCCCGGTGAGCACGGCGGCCTCGACGCCCTTCCCGCACACGTCGCCCATCACCGCGGTCCACTCGGCGTCGTCGCCGTGCACGTCGTAGAAGTCCCCGCCGACGGCCTCGTGCTCGAAGGCCACCCGGTAGTACGACCCGAGCCGGACGCCACGCAGGTCGGGCAGCACCGGCGGGTTGAGGTCGCGGGAGAGCACGGAGGCGACCCGGCGCGAGTCGGCGAGCGCGCGGGTGGCGTCGAGCGTCACCGATACGCGGTGGGCGAAGTCCTCCACGAACGCCACGGCGGACTCGTCGAACCCGTCACCCCCGCGCCGCGCGACGGTGAGCGCGCCGTACGTCGTGCCGCGGGCGGTGAGCGCAACGGTGAGCACGTCCATCGGCCGGACGCCCGTGACGGTGCGGCGCAGCCGCTCGCTGGGAACCGCCGAGACCAGAGCGGCGCTGTCCACGTCCTGACCGTCGGAGACCAGGACCAGGTCGCTGGCCCCGGTGGCGAGGACCCGGCCGAGGCTGGAGGTGACCGGCACGCCGGAGACCGGCAGCCGGTCGCCCTGCCGGGTGCCGTCGAGGTGGCGGGCCGCGAAGCGGTAGCTGCGACGGTCCAGCAGCGTGAGCTGGGCCCAGTCGGCTACCGGACCGGTCAGCATCTCCAGGACCAGGTCGACCGCGCGGTCCGGGTGCAGGGAACCGGACAGGCCGCGGGCCACCTCCGAGAGGTAGGCGGTCCGGTCGGCGGCCTGCTCCAGCCGCGCGTCGAGGGACCTGCCCGCGACGGGGGCCAGCAGGCTGCGTCGCGCCGACCCGGTGGCCTGACTCACGTCCTCGTCCTTCCTTCCCGGTGCAGAGCCTAGGCGACGGTCAGCCCCTTGAGCGGGGCACCGGGGGAGGGCGGTCCGTCCGGCTGCCTAGGATTGGGGTTCCCCCAGCCCCGGTCCGAGGAGCGCACGTCCATGCCCGACATCACCCGCGAGGAGGTCGCGCACCTCGCCGACCTCGCGCGGATCGACCTGTCCGACGCGGAGCTCGACCACCTCGCCCCGCAGCTGGGGGTCATCCTCGAGGCGATCGCGTCCATCCGCGACGTGGCTGCCGACGACGTGCCGCCGACCTCCCACCCGCTGCCGCTGACCAACGTGTTCCGCGAGGACGTCGTGCGCCCCGGGCTGAGCGCGCAGGAGGCGCTGTCCGGCGCGCCGGTCGATCCCGAGCAGCAGCGCTTCTCGGTGCCGCGGATCCTCGGGGAGGAGGCGTGAGCGACCTGACCCGGTCCAGCGCTGCCGGCCTCGCCGACCTGCTCGCGGCGGGCGAGACGACCTCGGTGGAGCTGACCCAGGCGCACCTGGACCGCATCGGCGCGGTGGACGGCGACGTGCACGCGTTCCTGCACGTCGACGCCGACGGCGCGCTCGAGGCTGCCCGGGCGTCCGACCAGCGTCGGGCGTCGGGGCGTGCCGCCTCGGGCCTGGACGGGGTGCCGATCGCCGTCAAGGACGTGCTCGCGACACGAGGCCTGCCCACCACGTGCGGCTCCCTGATCCTCGAGGGGTGGGTGCCGCCGTACGACGCCACCGTGGTCGCGCGGCTGCGGGCGGCCGGTCTGCCGATCCTCGGCAAGACGAACATGGACGAGTTCGCGATGGGCTCCTCGACCGAGCACTCGGCGTACGGACCGACCCACAACCCCTGGGACCTCGACCGGATCCCCGGCGGGTCCGGTGGCGGCTCGGCCGCGGCGGTCGCCGCGTTCGAGGCCCCGCTGGCCGTGGGCACCGACACGGGCGGGTCGATCAGGCAGCCCGGCGCGGTCACCGGCACCGTCGGCGTCAAGCCGACCTACGGCGGTGTCTCCCGCTACGGCCTCGTCGCGCTCGCCAACAGCCTCGACCAGGCGGGGCCAGTGACCCGCACCGTCCTCGACGCCGCGCTGCTGCACGAGGTGATCGGCGGGCACGACCCGCTCGACTCGACCTCGATCGAGGGGCCCGTCCCCGCCGTGGTCGAGGCTGCCCGGCGCGGCGCCTCCGGCGACGTCACCGGCCTGCGGGTCGGCGTCGTCAAGGAGCTCACCGGCGAGGGCTACCAGGTCGGGGTGCAGCAGCGCTTCGACGAGTCGGTCCAGCTGCTGGTCGACGCCGGAGCCGAGGTCGTGGAGGTCTCGTGCCCGAGCTTCGTGCACGCGTTCGCGGCGTACTACCTGATCCTGCCGGCGGAGGCGTCCTCGAACCTCGCGAAGTTCGACGCGATGCGCTACGGCCTGCGGGTGCTCCCGGAGGGGGTCGACGCCCCGAGCGCCGAGCAGGTGATGCGGGCCTCGCGGGACCGGGGGTTCGGCGACGAGGTCAAGCGGCGCATCATCCTGGGGACCTACGCTCTCTCGAGCGGGTACTTCGACGCCTACTACGGCAAGGCGCAGAAGGTCCGGACCCTGGTGAGCCGCGACTTCGAGGCGGCGTTCGCGAAGGCCGACGTGCTGGTCTCGCCGACCGCGCCGACGACCGCGTTCCGGCTGGGGGACAAGCTCGACGACCCGGTGGCGATGTACCTCAACGACCTGGCCACGATCCCGGCCAACCTCTCCGGTGTGCCCGGCATCTCGGTGCCCAGCGGTCTCGCCGACGAGGACGGCCTGCCGACCGGGGTGCAGGTGCTCGCGCCGGCGCTCGCCGACGACCGCGTCTACCGCGTGGGCGCAGCGCTCGAGACACTGCTGACGAAGCAATGGAACGGTTCGCTGCTCGACCGGGCTCCGGAGCTGGGGAGGACCGCATGACCGCGACCACCGCCGAGACGCTCTCCTTCGACGAGGCGCTGGAGCGATTCGACCCGGCGCTCGGGCTCGAGGTCCACGTCGAGCTCAACACCGCCTCGAAGATGTTCTGCTCCTGCGCCACGGAGTTCGGCGCGGAGCCGAACACCCAGGTGTGCCCGGTGTGCCTCGGGCTTCCGGGCGCGATGCCGGTCGTCAACGGCACCGCCGTGGAGTCCGCGGTGCGCATCGGGCTGGCGCTCAACTGCCGCATCGCCGAGTGGTGCCGCTTCGCCCGGAAGAACTACTTCTACCCCGACATGCCGAAGAACTTCCAGACCTCGCAGTACGACGAGCCGATCGCCTACGACGGCTGGATGGACGTGGACGTCGAGGGGGAGACGGTGCGCGTCCCGATCGAGCGTGCCCACATGGAGGAGGACACCGGCAAGTCGCTCCACGTGGGGGGTGCGACCGGCCGGATCCACGGGGCCGACCACTCGCTGGTCGACTACAACCGCGCCGGCATCCCGCTCATCGAGATCGTCACCAGGCCGATCCTGGGGACGCGCGAGCAGGTGCCGCTGGTTGCCCGGGCCTACGTCGGCCAGCTGCGCGAGCTGCTGCTGGGACTGGGCGTCTCCGACGTCCGGATGGAGCAGGGCTCGCTGCGCTGCGACGTGAACCTGTCGCTGTCTCCGGCGGGCGAGGGGACGCTGGGCACCCGCACCGAGACCAAGAACGTCAACTCGCTGCGGTCCGTCGAGCGAGCCGTGCGCTACGAGATCGGCCGACAGGCGGCGGTGCTCGTCGGAGGCGGCCGGGTGGTCCAGGAGACCCGGCACTGGCACGAGGACACGGGGGTCACCACGTCGGGGCGCGAGAAGTCCGACGCCGAGGACTACCGCTACTTCCCCGAGCCCGACCTGGTTCCCCTAGCGCCCGACCCCGCGTGGGTCGAGCGGCTGCGCGAGGCCCTCCCCGTCCCACCGCGCGAGCGCCGGGCCCGGCTGCAGCAGGAGTGGGGCTTCAGCGACCTGGAGATGCGGGACACCGTCGGGGCGGGCGCCCTCGAGCTGGTCCGGGAGACCATCGCCGCCGGCGCGTCCCCGGCCTCGGCGCGCAAGTGGTGGCTCTCGGAGCTGGCCCGGCGCGCCAACGAGCAGGGTGTCGAGATCACGGCGCTCCCGGTGACTCCCGCCGAGGTGGCCCGGGTGCAGGCGCTCGTCGACGAGGGGAAGGTCAACGACAAGCTCGCCCGGCAGGTGCTCGACGGCGTCCTCGCGGGCGAGGGCGGCCCCGACGAGGTGGTCGCGTCCCGTGGCCTGGCCGTCGTCTCCGACGAGGGCGAGCTCTCGGCCGCGGTGGACCGCGCCATCGCCTCGAACCCGGACGTGGCGGCCAAGATCCGGGACGGGAAGGTCGCCGCCGCCGGTGCGCTGATCGGCGCCGTGATGAAGGAGATGCGCGGCCAGGCGGACGCAGGGCGGGTGCGCGAGCTGATCCTGGAGAAGCTCGGCTCCTGATCGGCACCTCCTGGTCATCGGGGGCTCAGCCGGTCGCGACCTCGAGGATCCGGTCGTCGCCCGGGCTGGGGTCGCCTCGGCCGTCGCGGTTGCTGGTCGTCACCCACAGGTGACCGTCCGGGGCCGCCACGACGGTGCGCAGCCGGCCGTAGTCGCCGACGAGGAAGTCCCGGGGCGGCCGCGTCGTCCCCCCTTGCAGCGGGATCTGCCAGAGCCGGCCGCCGCGCAGGGCGCCAGCCCACAGCGAGCCGTCGAGGTAGGCGAGACCGGAGGGGGAGGCCTCGTCGGTGCGCCACTGCACGTAGGGGTTGCGGTAGCGGTCGTCGTCGCCGCGGCCCTCCTCGACCGGCCAGCCGTAGTTGCGCGCCTTGTCGATGCGGTTCAGCTCGTCCCAGGTGTCGCGGCCGAACTCGGTGGCCCACAGCTGCCCGCGGTCGTCGAAGGCGAGGCCCTGCACGTTGCGGTGGCCCATCGTCCACACCGGCGAACCCGGTTCGGGGTTGTCCGGGGCCGGCTCGCCCCGCCGCGTGACGTGCAGGATCTTCCCGCCGAGTGAGCCGCGGTCCTGGGCCAGGGCGCTGTCGCCGGTCTCGCCGGTGGAGACGAACAGCGTGCCGTCCTTCGCGAACAGCAGCCGGCCGCCGTCGTGGATGAAGCCGTTGGGGATACCGGTCAGCACGGGCTTCGGTGGGCCCAGCCGCCCGCCGGCGTACCGCATGGTGACGACGCGGTTGTCGCGTGCGGTGCTGAGGTAGCCGTAGACCAGCCTGTCTCGGGCGTACGTCGGGGACGTGGCCAGCCCGAGCAGCCCCGCCTCGCCCCGCGGGCGCACCCCCTCGACCCGTCCGACCGTGCGCACCTCGCCGTCCTCGATCGCGACCACCCGGGTGGTGTCGCGCTCGCCGACGAGCGCGGTGCCGTCGGGCAGGAACGTGATGCCCCACGGGGCCTGGAGATTCGTGGCCACCGTGCCCACGACGTGCGGCCTGCCGGCCGCCTTCACGGTCGTCGACGGCTCGGCGGTGCGCGTGGACGGCTGGGGAGCCGGTGAGGGGGACCCGAGACCGCCGTCATCGCCGCCGCCCGCGTCGTTGCCGGAGTCGGAGGAGCAGGCGGCCGTGAGGGCGAGCAGCGCAGCCGCGACGAGGGAGGCGAGCCGCACCGGCGTGAAGGCCTTCACGCCCTGAGCCTACGGACGTCCCCCCAGGGAGCCGAGGAAGGCGAGCAGCTCCGCGTGCACCTCGTCGGGGTGCTCCATCTGCAGGAAGTGGGAGCCGCGGAGCTCGACGAAGCGGGACCCGGGGAGGCGCTCGGCCGCGCTGCGCATGTCGTCGGCCGAGGCGAGGATGTCGTAGGTCCCGGCCACGAACGCGGCAGGGACCCGGACACGTCGCAGCGAGATGCGGTCGTGACGCGCGGACTCGCGGGCCAGGTGCATGTACCACTCGACCGGCGTGGTCAGGAACTCACGGACCGCCCGCTCGACCACGCCCGGGTCGGCGCCCGGGAGCATGAAGCCGCTGTGCTGGAGCAGGTAGGCGCCCCTTCGCCCGACGGGGAGCCGGCTCACGACGGGCGTCAGCAGCCGACCCGTGCGCGCCAGCGTGCCGGCGATGCCGACGGCGATCGGTCGGCGTGCGAACCGCGGGATCTGGAGCGGTGCCCCCATCGAGGAGAACGTGCCCCCGGGCACGCCCGCGACCGAGAACAGGCCGGTGACCCGCTCGGGATGCTCGACCGCCAGCTCGAACGCGGTGTTGACCCCGATGGACCAGCCCATCGCCGGACAGGAGTCGACCCCCGCGTCGTCGAGCACCGCGACCGCGTCCTCCACGAAGGCCGTGACGTCGACCCGGTCGGGGTCGGCCGGCCGGTCCGAGCCGCCGACGCCGCGATGGTTCCAGGAGATCACCCGCACGCCGCAGTCGGGACGCAGCAGCGCCGGCCACGCGTAGGGGTTGGTGCCGAGCCCGTTGCACAGCAGCACCGTGGGCCCGTCGACGTCGTTGGTCCAGGCCCGCAGCCGGGTGCCGTCGGCACTGCGGACGTCGTAGTAGCGCAGCGCTTCGTGGGGGAGGGGCAGGTGGACCACCCGCGACGACTCGACCATGCAGGCGAGTGTGCCCGAGCATGGGGCCCCGCGGTGCCGGAGGGTGGCCGGACCGGACGCCCCGACGGACTCAGGCGGTGTGGCGGGTCCGCTGCGCCGGTGCGACCGACGACCGGGCGTGGGCGGCGAGCGTCGCGAGGAAGTCCTCGACGTCGTCCAGCTCACGGCGGCGCTGCATCAGGGCGGTGCTGGCGACCAGCGCGTTGCGCCGGGACTGCTGCTGGCTGCTGACCGGCCAGCTCACGGCGGCGTTGAGCAGCCGTCGAGGTGTGTGCGAGAGCCGAAGCGTCATGCACACGACGCTAGAGGCGCCGTGCGTCGCACCCGTCAACGACGCGTGACGATCAGGTGAACTGGGGCCGGCGCCCCGCCGCAACCACTGGTGAGGGCACGGGTGGCGGCCCGTAGGTTGGGACACATGGCCGATGACCGTCCCCTCGTGTGGCTGCCCTTCGAACCGAGCGAGCTCGGCGACCCTCCGGAGGCCCTCCGCTACGAGGTCGTGGTCCCCGTCGGCGACCACCTCCCTGCCTCTGCCGCCGAGGTCGAGTTCTACGTGCCGTCGTACGAGCTCGGACCGGAGCAGGGCACGGTGTTCGAGCAGATGCCGAGGCTCGCCGTGGTGCAGACGCTGACGGCGGGGGTCGACCACATCCGGGACCGGGTGCCGGACGGCGTGCTGCTGTGCAACGGCCGGGGGATCCACAACGCGTCGACCGCCGAGCTCGCGCTGACGCTGACGCTCGCCTCGCTGCGCGGTGTCCCCGGCTTCGTCGACGACCAGCACGAGGGCCGCTGGAACCAGGGGTGGCGGGCGTCGCTGGCGGACAAGACCGTGCTGATCGTCGGGTACGGCGACATCGGCCGCGACGTCGAGCGCCGGCTGCTGCCCTTCGAGGTCGACGTGCTGCGCGTGGCGCGGTCCCGACGCGACGGCGTCCACCCGCTCGACGACCTGCCGGACCTGCTGCCTCGTGCCGACGTGGTGATCCTCGTCGTCCCGGGCACCAGCGAGACCCGTGGCCTGGTCGACGCCGGCTTCCTGGCCGCGATGAAGGACGGCGCGCTGCTCGTCAACGTGGCACGGGGGTCGGTGGTCGTGACCTCGGACCTGCTCGACGCACTCGAGGCCGGGAGGGTGCGGGCGGCGCTCGACGTGACCGACCCGGAGCCGCTGCCCGCCGACCACCCCCTGTGGAAGGCTCCGCACGCGCTGGTCACCCCCCACGTCGGAGGGACGACCCCCGCGATGTGGCCGCGCGCCTACCGGCTGGTCCGCGAGCAGCTCCAGCGCTACGCCGCCGGCGACGAGCTGGTCAACGTGATGACGGGGGAGTACTGACCCTCGAGCGATGACTTCCGGGGGGTGGGCGGGTCTACAGTCCGAAAGCGAGCCGAAGAGTGAGCTGGAGGTGGGCGTATGGCGACCGAGACCGTGGCCATGGTGGGCACCCGCAAGGGTCTGTGGATCGGCCGCTCGGACGAGCGGCGAGAGGACTGGACCTGGGAGGGCCCACAGTTCGACATGGAGGAGGTCTACTCCTGTCTGGTCGACACCCGGGGCGGCAGTCCCCGGCTGCTCGCGGGGGCGGCCTCGAGCTGGCTGGGTCCCCAGGTCGGCTACTCCGACGACCTGGGCGCCACCTGGCAGTCGGGACCTGACGGCGGCATCCGCTTCCCGGCAGACGCCGGTGCGTCGGTGGAGCGGGTCTGGCAGCTGCAGCCCGGCGCCGGCGAGGACACCGTGTGGGCCGGCACCGAGCCGGGCGCGATCTTCCGGTCCGAGGACCGGGGGCACACCTTCGCCCTCGAGCGAGCCCTGTGGGAGCACCCGCAGCGTCCGGAGTGGGGGGCGGGCTTCGGGGGGCAGGCGTTCCACACGCTGCTGCCGCACCCGCAGGACCCGACGTCGCTGACGGCCGCGATCTCGACCGGGGGCGTCTACCAGACCACGGACGGCGGCGGCTCCTGGTCACCGCGCAACCAGGGCATCCGCGCGGAGTTCTTCCCGGGTGACCGGCACTACCCCGAGTTCGGTCAGTGCGTGCACAAGGTCGCGCGGCACCCCTCGCGACCGGAGCGGCTCTTCGCCCAGAACCACGGCGGTGTCTACCGCTCCGACGACGAGGGGGGTTCGTGGCAGTCCATCGCCGACGGTCTGCCCTCCGACTTCGGCTTCCCGATCGTCGTCGACCCGCACGACGCCGACACGGTCTACGTCTTCCCGCTCGAGAGCTCTGCCGGTCGCTACCCGCCCGGGGGCAAGGCGCTGGTGTGGCGCAGCACGGACGCCGGCGAGACCTGGACCGCGCTGGGCGGAGAGCCGGGCGGACTGCCCGAGGGCTTCTACGTCGGGGTGATGCGTGACGGCATGTGCGTCGACGACCACGACGCCACGGGCCTCTACCTCGGCGCGCGCACCGGCAGTGTCTGGGCGTCCTTCGACGGGGGCTCGACCTGGCGCGAGCTGGTGCGAGACCTGCCCGACGTGATGGTGGTCCGCGCCGGCCGGGTGGGATGAGCCGCGGGGAGGGGCGTCGTACGACTCGGCGTAGCATCCGCCACATGTCCGATGAGCAGCCTGACCTCAAGCCACGCAGTCGTGACGTCACCGACGGACTGGAGAAGGCCGCCGCCCGCGGCATGCTCCGGGCGGTCGGCATGGGCGACGCCGACTTCGCGAAGCCGCAGATCGGCGTGGCCTCGTCCTGGAACGAGATCACGCCCTGCAACCTGTCGCTGGACCGGCTCGCGAAGGCCGTCAAGAACGGCGTGCACGCCGCCGGCGGCTACCCCCTCGAGTTCGGCACCATCTCGGTCTCGGACGGCATCTCGATGGGGCACGAGGGAATGCACTTCTCACTGGTCTCGCGCGAGGTGATCGCGGACAGCGTCGAGACGGTGATGATGGCCGAGCGGCTCGACGGCTCGGTGCTGCTGGCCGGCTGCGACAAGTCGCTACCGGGCATGATGATGGCCGCGGCCCGGCTCGACCTCGCCTCGGTCTTCCTGTACGCCGGCTCGATCATGCCCGGTCAGGTCGACGGCCGCGACGTCACGATCATCGACGCCTTCGAGGCCGTCGGCGCGTGCCTGGCGGGCAAGATCAGCCGCGAGGAGGTGGACCGCATCGAGCGGGCCATCTGCCCGGGGGAGGGCGCCTGCGGCGGCATGTACACCGCCAACACGATGGCGGCGGTCGGTGAGGCGCTCGGCCTGTCGCTGCCGGGTTCGGCCGCCCCGCCCGCGGTCGACCGTCGCCGCGACGGGTTCGCGCACCGCTCCGGCGAGGCGGTGGTCGGGATGCTCGCGAAGGGGATCACCGCGCGGCAGATCCTGACCCGCGAGGCCTTCGAGAACGCCATCGCCGTGGTGATGGCCCTCGGTGGCTCCACCAATGCCGTCCTGCACCTGCTGGCCATCGCTCGCGAGGCCGAGGTCGACCTGACCCTCGACGACTTCACCACCGTCGGCGACAAGGTGCCGCACCTCGGCGACCTCAAGCCCTTCGGGCGCTACGTGATGAACGACGTCGACAAGGTCGGCGGGATCCCGGTCGTCATGAAGGCGCTGCTCGACGCCGGTCTCATGCACGGGGACTGCCTGACGGTGACCGGCCGGACGATGGCCGAGAACCTCGCCGACATCGCGCCGCCCGACATCGACGGCACGATCATCCGCGAGCTCTCCGAGCCGATCCACGCCACCGGGGGCATCACGATCCTCAAGGGCTCGCTGGCCCCCGAGGGTGCGGTGGTGAAGTCGGCCGGCTTCGACGAGTCCGTCTTCGAGGGCACGGCACGCGTCTTCGACGGCGAGCGCGCCGCGATGGACGCCTTGGAGGCCGGTCGCATCGTGGCCGGCGACGTGGTGGTCATCCGCTACGAAGGTCCCAAGGGTGGTCCGGGCATGCGCGAGATGCTCGCGATCACCGGCGCCATCAAGGGCGCCGGCCTGGGCAAGGACGTGCTGCTGATGACCGACGGTCGCTTCTCGGGAGGCACCACGGGGCTGTGCGTGGGCCATGTGGCACCCGAGGCCGTGGACGGCGGTCCCATCGCGTTCGTCCGCGACGGTGACTCGATCACCCTCGACGTCGCCAACAAGACCCTCGACGTCGCCGTCGAACCGGACGAGCTGGAGTCGCGCCGGGAGGGATGGTCGCCGCGGCAGCCCACGTTCACCCGCGGTGTGCTCGGCAAGTACGCCAAGGTCGTGCAGTCGGCCGCGCACGGCGCGGTCTGCGGCTGAGGCGGCCGGTCCTGTGGTCGTCAAGCTCGTCTACTCGGGGATCACCTCCCTCGACGGCTACACCGCCGACGCCGACGGGGGCTTCGCTTGGAGCGAGCCCGACGAGCAGGTGCACGCCTTCGTCAACGACCAGGAACGCCCGGTCGGCACCTACCTCTACGGCCGCCGGATGTACGACACGATGCGCTGGTGGGAGGACCCACCCGACCTGGCCGGCCAGCCCGCCGTGGCGCGTGACTACGCCGCGATCTGGCAGGCCGCGGACAAGGTCGTCTACTCCCGCACCCTGGAGCGACCCAGCACCGCCCGCACGCGCGTCGAGCGAGAGTTCGATCCCGACGCGGTGCTGGCGCTCAAGCGGACGGCCGGTCGCGACCTCACGGTCGGCGGCGCCGAGCTCGGCCGGCAGGCGCTCGCCCTGGGTCTCGTCGACGAGATCCAGCAGCTCCTCTCACCGGTGGTCGTGGGCGGCGGCAACCGGTTCCTCCCCGACCGGCTCCGTGTCGACCTGACCCTGCTCGACGAGCGACGGTTCGACAACGGTGTGGTGCACCTGCGCTATCGCGTCGACACGCTCGACGACTAGCGATGCGCACCAACGAGCACGCTCAGCCGGTCGGCGAGCCCGTGCCCGGCTGGACGCCGCGCCCCGCCCTGGAGCCGGTGGTCCTCGAGGGCACCTGGGTCAGGCTGGAGCCGCTGACGACCGCACACGCCGACGCGCTCCACGACGCCACCTGTGGTCCTGGCCGCGAGCCCGCGTGGACCTATCTCGCCGAGGAGATGCCCGTCTCGCCGCCGGACTTCGAGCGCTACGTCGCGCGACGGCTGGCCACCCCCGGCCTGGTGAGCCTCGCCGTGGTGCCTCGCGGTGGTCCCGCGCAGGGGGTGGCGAGCTGGCTGCGGGCCGACCCCGCCAACGGCGCGGTCGAGGTCGGCAGCATCGTGCTCGGTCCGTCGCTGACGCGGACCACCGCCGCCACCGAGGCGATGTGGCTGATGGCCGGACACGTCTTCGCTCTCGGCTACCGCCGCTACGAGTGGAAGTGCGACGCGCTCAACGAGCGGTCGCGCGCCGCCGCCCTCCGGCTCGGCTTCCACCACGAGGGGGTGTTCCGAAAGGCCGTGGTCACCAAGGGCCGCAACCGCGACACCGCCTGGTTCGCGCTCACCGACGGGGAGTGGGTCGCGTTGGCGCCGGCCTACCGACGGTGGCTGTCCGCGGCCAACTTCGACGACCCGGTCTCGGGACGGGGACAGCGCTCCTCCCTCTCGGCCCTCACCGCCGGGGACGGGTAGCCCGGCTCACGCTCAGGCGGGAGCGTGCGGAAGGTGCTCGTGGCGCCGTCGCAGGGCGACGCCCGCCGCGACCCCTGCCCCGACGATCACGATGCCCCCGGCAGCGCCGGTGGCGATGCCGGCCCAGTCGGTGCCGTTGTCCACGGGGGTGTTGCTGGTCGTTCCAGAGATGTTGCTGGTGACGGGCGGGTCGGGCACCATCGCGCTGGCGGGCGCGGCGAAGGCGAGTGTCGCGACACCGGTGGCGACGGTCGCGGAGACGAGCCTGCAGGCGGTCGAGACGTTCATGCTGTGCTCCTTGGTGGGTGGTGCCGGCCGTTGGATACCTGCCTCTGACCCTGCTCCGACCGGGACCGCCCGGCATCCGTGCTAACCCGTCGACCCGCCTCGTGCTGTCCCGGTGAACAACCGGGACATTCCACCGTCAAGGGGGAGCCTGCTCATCCCGCAGCCATGCGAGCACGGCGAGGACCCGGCGGTTGTCGCTGCGCTTCGCCGGAATCTCGAGCTTGTCGAAGATCCCGGCGTTGTACGTCTCAACGGTCCGCTCGCTCAGGTTCAGCGCCTCGGCGATGGCGGCGTTCGCCCGGCCCTCCGCCATCAGGGCGAGGACCTCCCGCTCTCTCGCGGTAAGGCTGCCCAGGACGCGCGCCCGTGTCGGGCGGCTGAACAGGTGCGCAACGATCTCCTGGTCGATCACGGTCTCCCCGGCATGCAGCCGGGTGAGGGCGTCGACCAGGGTCGCGACGTCCGCGACCCGGTCCTTGGACAACAGCCCCATCCCGCGACCGCCTTTGGTCAGCAGCCGTACGGCGTACGAGGGGTCGACGTAGGCGCTCAGCACCAGGATCCCCAGACCGGGATACAGGGCGCGCATCCGTTCCGCCACCGCGAGTCCCTCGTCGGTGAAGGTGGGGGGCATCCGCACGTCGAGGATCACCGCGTCCGGCTGGTCGTCGTGGATCAGGGCGAGCAGCTCCTCCCCGCTGCGGGCCCACGTGCTCACCTCGACCTGCGCACTGTCGAGCAGTAGCCGTAGTCCGTCCCGGAACAGCGCGCTGTCGTCGGCCAGGGCTACTCGCACGGAATGCTCGCCTCGATGCGGGTGCCGGCACGCGGGTGGCCCGTGACGGTCAGCTCCCCACCGAGTCCGTGGACCCGGTCGCTGATGCCGCGCAGTCCCGACCCCTGGTCGGAGCGCACCGCCCCGGTGCCGTCGTCGGTGACCTCGACGCGCAGGCGGCCGTCGACCCGGTGGATGCTCACTGTCGCCCGCGACGCCTGCGCATGCTTCACGATGTTGGAGAGCGCCTCACTGACCACGAAGTAGGCGGCGCTCTCGGCCTGCTGGGGGTATCGCTGCTCCGGGATGTCGATGTGCACCGGAAGTGGCATCCCGTCGGTGAGGGTCTGCAGCGCGGGGCGGAGCCCGGCCTGGACGAGCACGCCCGGTTGGATGCCGTGCGCGAGGTCCCGCATCTCGGCCAGCGCCTGACTCATCTCCACCTTGATGCGTTCCAGGCTCTCCCGGATCTCCGGCTCGGTCGTCCGGTGGCGTGCGTGCTCGATGCGGAGGGCGATCGCCAGCATGTGCTGCTGTGCGCCGTCATGGAGGTCCCGCTCAAGACGACGACGTTCGGCCAGCCCCACCTCGACCAGGCGGGCACGCGAGGACTGCATCTGTTCCATCTGGGCCCGCAGGCCGGCTTGTAGCGCCACGTTCTCCAGCTCCAGGGCCGCCGCACTCACGACCGCCTCGACGATCTGCTCGTGCTGGCGCAGCCGGGGGTCGCCGGTGATCATGCCGAGGTTCCGGCCGTCGGCCCCCACGAGCGGGGCGTGGAAGCGAGCGTCGTCGTCCGGGGCCGACATCCGCTCGCCGGACGGCCGCACGAGGCTGTGGTACTCCGGCACCCAGAGCAGCACCTCCAGAGACTCGTCGCGAAGCGCCGTACGGAGCGCGGTCTGGACCGCCTCGGCGCTGGAGGGTCGGGGGATCCGCATGATCAGCTCGACCATTTCCGCCCTGGCAAGCCGGGTGCGCACCACGGACAGGAGCAGGACGGCCGGCACGAGCAGAAGGGCCAGTCCTTGGAGGAAGGCCGTCGTCACGTTCACGGACTCACGGGCCTGCATCGTGCGTACCGTGTTCGTGGTCGCGACGATGACTACCGCCAGGAACACACCGGCCAGGGCGGGCCGGAGAACGGTGCGGTCCAGACCGGATGCGGCGCGCAGCCGCGAGGTCAGCAGCAACGTCCCGGTCACAGCGACCACGAGCCGGCCGAACGACACGATGGTCAGGACGACCACGAACACGGCCCTGTCGGCCTGGACGGTCGGCCACCAGCTGCCGGCCGAGAAGCCGTTCCACGCCGGGCGCGAGACCACCGTCAGTGCGGCGCCACCAACAAGTGAGAGCCCCCAGAGCACCACCAGGTACCACCGCTCGGTGTGGGAGAGCCGCTGATTGTCGGGGAAGCTCAGCAGTCCGGTCCCGAAGATGCACCAGATGACGTGCTCGTCGGCCCAGCTGACGAGCTCCCACCCGCCCTCGTTGCCGACGTCGGCCCAGTAGACCGGCCAGAGTGCCGCGGTGAGCATCAGGGCGAGGCCGACTTTGCGGCCGCGGCGGCTGCGTCGCAGCCCGAAGCCGCTCGCGAGCAGCGCGGCCGTGACCAGCACCGTGAACCCGGCGAAGAGCGGGTGTTCGCGGCTCGCGCCCCCCAGGGCGAACCAGCCGGTCACCGCCGCGAACACACCGGCGGCCAGCAGACTGGGGGAGAGGTCGCGACCCTTCATGATCACCCCGCTGAACCTGTGCTGCTCGCAGACCGCGCGAGCAGGCCGTTCCATTGAACCGGGAAGAGGCGGTCCCGACCAGGGAATACGCCGAGCGTGGGAGATGGACCGGACGGCCAGCGCAACAAGAGGGGGACTTTCCTGGACTACCGGACAATGCGACGGTGACCGCGCCGAATGGTGGACCGGGTTTCCACATTCCGGGACGGCTGGCACACTGGCTTGACGAGGACAACGGCACCGGAGACGGTGATGCCATGCGTCACGAGATTCTTGTACGCCCAGGGCGCGTCCGCTGAGGTCATCACCACCTCCACGCGAACGCGTCGCCCCTCGTCTGCCCACCCGGGCCGAGGGGCTTTTTGTTGGGCAGGCACCGAGGAACTGAGGAAGGCCATCATGAGTGAGCAGGGCGTCGCGACCCCCATGAGCGGGGCGCAGAGCCTGATCAGGTCGCTTGAGTGCGCCGGCGCCGACAACGTGTTCGGCATCCCGGGCGGAGCGATCCTGCCGGCGTACGACCCGCTGTTCGACTCGGTCAAGATCCGGCACATCCTGGTCCGCCACGAGCAGGGCGCCGGTCACGCGGCACAGGGGTACGCCGCGGCCACGGGCCGGGTGGGCGTCTGCATGGCGACCAGTGGCCCCGGGGCGACCAACCTGGTGACCCCGCTCGCGGACGCCTACATGGACTCGGTGCCGATGGTCGCGGTCACCGGCCAGGTGGCCAGCTCGGCGATCGGGACCGATGCGTTCCAGGAGGCCGACATCCGCGGCATCACGATGCCGATCACCAAGCACAACTTCCTGGTCACCGATCCGGCCGAGATCCCGCGCACCATCGCCGAGGCGTTCTACATCGCCTCCACCGGTCGCCCGGGTCCGGTGCTCGTCGACGTCGCGAAGGACGCGATGCAGCGTCAGACCACGTTCCGCTGGCCGCACGAGCTGCTGCTGCCCGGCTACCACCCGGTCACCCGCCCGCACGCCAAGCAGGTGCGGGAGGCCGCGCGGATGATCCTCGAGGCGCGCCGTCCTGTGCTCTACGTCGGCGGCGGGGTGATCCGCTCCGGCGCCTCCCAGGAGCTGAAGGTGCTCGCCGAGCTGACCGGCATGCCGGTGGTGACCACCCTGATGGCCCGCGGGGCGTTTCCTGACAGCCATCCCCAGCACCTCGGGATGCCGGGGATGCACGGCACGGTCGCCGCGGTCGCCGGACTGCAGCGCAGTGACCTGATCATCAGCCTCGGCGCCCGCTTCGACGACCGGGTGACCGGCAACCTCGACTCGTTCGCCCCGCACGCGAAAGTCGTGCACGCCGACATCGACCCGGCGGAGATCGGCAAGAACCGGCACGCCGACGTGCCGATCGTCGGCGACGCCCGCGAGGTGATCGCCGACCTGGTCGTGGCGCTCCGAGCCGAGGCCGATGCCGGGCGCCAGGGCGACTACGAGGCGTGGGTGGAGTTCCTGGCCGGCGTGAAGAAGAAGTACCCGCTGGGGTACGACCAGCCCGACGACGGCTCGCTCGCGCCGCAGTACGTCATCGAGCGGCTCGGTGCCATCGCCGGACCCGAGGCCGTCTACGTCTCGGGTGTGGGCCAGCACCAGATGTGGGCCGCGCACTTCGTGGGCTACGAGAACCCGAACACCTGGATCAACTCCGGGGGCCTCGGCACCATGGGCTTCTCGGTGCCCGCGGCGATGGGGGCCAAGGTCGGGCGTCCCGAGGCGACCGTGTGGTCGATCGACGGCGACGGCTGCTTCCAGATGACCAACCAGGAGCTGGCGACCTGCGCGATCGAGAACATCCCGATCAAGGTCGCCGTGATCAACAACGAGTCCCTGGGCATGGTGCGGCAGTGGCAGACGCTGTTCTACAACCAGCGCTACTCCAACACCGACCTGCAGCGTGTGGAGCACCGACGCATCCCGGACTTCGTGAAGCTCGCCGACGCCTACGGCTGCGTCGGGCTGTCGTGCGACTCCCCCGGCGACGTGGACGCCACCATCAACAAGGCCATGGAGATCAACGACGTCCCGGTGGTGGTCGACTTCCGGGTGCACCGCGACGCGATGGTGTGGCCGATGGTCGCTGCGGGCACCAGCAACGACGACATCAAGTTCGCGCGCGACATGGCGCCGGAGTTCGAGGACGACGACCTGGAGACACGCCCGTGAGCAAGCACACCCTGAGCGTCCTCGTCGAGAACAAGCCGGGCGTGCTCGCGCGGATCGCGGGCCTGTTCTCCCGACGCGGCTTCAACATCGACTCGCTGGCGGTCGGGCCGACCGAGCATCCCGAGGTCTCCCGGATGACGATCGTGGTCAACGTCGAGGACTCGCCCCTGGAGCAGGTCACCAAGCAGCTCAACAAGCTCGTCGAGGTGATCAAGGTCGTCGAGCTGGACTACGCCGCCTCGGTCTCGCGCGAGCTGCTGCTGGTCAAGGTCAAGGCCGACGCCGCGACCCGGGGACAGGTGCTCGAGGTCGTGCAGCTGTTCAGGGCCAAGGTGGTCGATGTGACCACCGACGCGGTGACCGTCCAGATCGTCGGCAACGGGGACAAGCTCTCCGACTTCCTCACCATGGTCGAGCCGTTCGGGGTGCGCGAGCTCGTTCAGTCCGGGATGGTGGCCATCGGCCGCGGCGGTCGGTCGATCACCGAGCGCACGCTGCGCCCCGTCCCGGTGCCCGCGCCGCCTGCGGCGGGCTGAACCCCCACTCGTTGTACAGCGTGAGCCGGGAACGTCTCGCCGGCGTCGTACCGTCGACCGAGGCGTCCAGGAACCACACCAGAAGACCGAGACGAAGGAGCCTGAAGTGGCCGAGATGTTCTACGACGATGACGCCGACCTGTCGGTGATCCAGGGCCGCAACGTGGCCGTGCTGGGCTACGGGAGCCAGGGTCACGCGCACGCGCTGTCGCTGCGCGACTCCGGGGTGGACGTCCGCGTCGGCCTTCCCGAGGGCTCGAAGAGCCGCGACAGGGCCGAGGCCGAGGGGCTGCGCGTGCTGACGCCGGCCGAGGCCTGCGAGGAGGCCGACGTGATCATGATCCTCGCGCCCGACCACATCCAGCGCACGCTGTACACCGAGTCGGTCGAGCCGAACCTCGTCGACGGCGACGCGCTGTTCTTCGGGCACGGCTTCAACATCCGCTTCGGCTACATCCAGCCGCCGGCGGGGGTCGACGTCGCGATGGTCGCCCCGAAGGGACCGGGACACCTGGTGCGCCGCGAGTACACCGCGGGCCGGGGCGTCCCGGTGCTCGTCGCCGTCGAGAACGACGCGACCGGCAAGGCCTGGGACCTCGCGCTGGCCTACGCCAAGGGGATCGGCGGCCTCCGCGCGGGGGGCATCAAGACCACCTTCACCGAGGAGACCGAGACCGACCTCTTCGGCGAGCAGGCCGTGCTGTGCGGCGGCATGTCGGAGCTGGTGATGAAGGGGTTCGAGGTGCTGACCGAGGCCGGCTACCAGCCGGAGGTCGCCTACTTCGAGTGCCTGCACGAGCTGAAGCTGATCGTCGACCTGATGTACGAGGGCGGGATCGCCAAGCAGCGCTGGTCGGTCTCCGACACCGCGGAGTACGGCGACTACGTCTCCGGGCCGCGGATCATCGACGACTCGGTGAAGACCCGGATGCAGGAGGTCCTCGGCGACATCACCAGCGGCGCGTTCGCGCAGCGCTTCATCGACGACCAGGACGCCGGGGGGCCGGAGTTCAAGAAGCTGCGCGCCACCGGGGAGCAGCACCCGATCGAGGCCACCGGCCGCGACCTGCGCAAGCTGATGGCCTGGGTCAAGGACGACGACTCGGACTACACCGAGGGGACCGCCACGCGCTGACGGTTTCCCATGGGATCGGGGGAATCCGTCACTTCCCTCACGCGGTGCGTGTGGGAGGCACCGGTTTTCCGCGATCCCATGGGAAAACCCGGGGGGCGCGTGCTCCGAGCCCCAGGGGGTACCCCGCCGTCGTGCAGACCTTCCTGCCGTACGGCGACTTCGAGCGTTCCGCCCGGGCCCTGGACCTCAAGCGACTGGGCAAGCAGCGGGTGGAGTGCATCCAGGTGCTCCGCGGGCTGATCCGTCCCGGCTACGGGTGGCGGCACCATCCGGCCGTGCTGATGTGGCGTGGCTTCGAGGAGGCCCTGGGTCGCTACGCGTTCACGTGCTGCGAGGTCTGGACCGAGC
This sequence comes from uncultured Actinomycetota bacterium, assembly GCA_963810435.1. Taxonomy (GTDB): domain Bacteria; phylum Actinomycetota; class Actinomycetes; order Propionibacteriales; family Nocardioidaceae; genus Nocardioides_B. Next base: position 2,578,481 of record CAWENL010000001.1, on the reverse strand, counting down.
TCGGGCACGCCGACACCTGCGCGGCCACCGTCGCCGTCGACCTTCGCAGTGTGGGGATCGAGGTGGTGCGCAGCCAGCAGCAGCTTCGGGAGGCGGACGCGCTACCGCCGTGGCTCGACGACCCGGCGTTCCACCGGGCGCACCGCTCCGCGCTCGTGCGCAAGGATCCCGAGCACTACCGGCCGCTGTTCCCCGACGTGGAGGACGACCTGGAGTACGTCTGGCCGGTGCGCCGCAGCGCGTGAGAGCGTGAGCGCGTGCTCGGCCGGATCCTGCCCTGGCTCGGGGTGATCGCCCTCCTGGTGGCCGCCGTCGTCACCGCGGGCTGGGGCGCCGGACCGACGGGGGGTCCGCCCTCGCGCCGGACCCCGACCCCGTCGTCGACCCCCGTCGTCGGACCGACCTCGCTCTCGGCTGCCGAGGCGCACAGCCTGGTCCGCAACCTGGCGCTGGCCCGCCGTGACCTGCCGACCGGGTTCACCCCGGGCGGCAGGCGCGACGGCTACCGGCTGAGCATGCCGAGCCTGGACCTCTGCGGATCCCGGTTCGAGAGCGAGCGGTTCCGGCTCGCGGCGCGCCGCGTGACGTTCGGCTCGCCCACCGGTCGCGGTCGGATCCACCACGTCGTGGTCGCCTACGAGCACGGGTACGCCGAGCAGGCGCTGGCCGAGCTGGAGGCCGCCGCGCCGAGGTGCTCACGAGTGGTGCGGCCGGGGCGGCAGGAGCAGCCCGACACGTTGGCTCTGCGGGTGCGGACGACGCCGCGCGCCGGCCTCGTCCGGCACGACCTGGTGGTCGAGCGGCGGGGCGACGTGCTGAGCCTGCTCCAGGTCGACGCCCGGCAGGGCTACCTGACGCTCGCGCTGGCGCGCCGGCTGGGCAACCGCCTGGAGGCGCAGCAGCCCGTGGCATGACTGCGTCCCGCACCGCCTCGACCGTGCGGGACGCAGCACGCATGAAAGGTCAGCGGCACGCGGTGACGACGACCTCCAGCTCGATCCCGGGAACGGCCAGCGCCGTCACCTGGGTGGCGATGCCGCCCGCGGGGAACCGGCCGTCCTGGCCGAGTGTGCCCACCACGTGGCCGTGGGCATGCTCGAAGTAGCGCTGCAGGTCGGTGGTGTAGACGTCCCAGCGGACCACGTCGGCCAGGCACATGCCCGCCTCGGCGAGCACGGTCTCGACGTTCTCCAGGACGAGCCGGGCCTGTGCGGCCATGTCCCCGAGGTGCATCGGGACCCCCTCGGCGCTCATCGACGTCTGGCCGGCGGCGTACAGGGTGCGCTGGCCGGCTGGGACGACGACGCCCTGCGCGTAGCCGAACGCGTCCTGCCAGGTCCACGGGTTCACGTATCGGTGCTCGGTGGTGAGTGTCATGACGGTTCCTCCTCATGTGGTGGTGATGATGTGGTGGTGATGATGTGGTGGTGATGATGGGGTGGTGGTGCTCAGCCGACGGTCCGGACGGGCCGGTTGCTGCGGATCGTGTCGAGCGGGTCGTGGGCCTGCTTCACGGCGGCGAGCCGGGCCCGGACCTCCGGTGACCAGCACCGGTCGACGTCCCCCGAGGACCCGATGAAGTTGACGAGCGCGCGACCCTCGCTGCACGGGGCGACGGCCGCGTCGACGCGGGTGAGGCCCGCGGTGACCGCCGCCGACTGCTCCGGGGTGGCGGGGATGCCGACGGCGAAGAGCTGGTAGGGCTCCGGGACGCTCCCGATCGCGCCGTGACCCGGGTCGGTGGTGGCGAACTCGCCTCCGAGGTGGCGGATCTGCACGACGGCGAGCGGCGAGCCGCTTCCGGGGCCGACCGCGGCCACCAGCCGCTCGACCAGGTCGTCGTCGATGCGGGTCAGCAGCGCCGTGGTCTCGAGGCTCGGCGTCGGGTCGGTGGGCTCGTCCGCGATGCTGCCGAGGGCCGCGAGCGGGACGTCTCCCATCAGGTCCAGCGCCAGCCCGGGCACGGCGCGCAGCGGGGCCAGCAGCCGCTCGGCCTCGGGGCCCGGGCCGAGGTGGGCGACCGCGACCCCCGTGAACGACCTGCCCCGGATCGCCTCGGGCAGCTCGGGGAACGGCGGGAACTGCCACACGTGGAACCAGAGCGTCAGGTCGGGCGGGGCGCTCTCGGTGACACGCCGGAACGCCCGGAGGACCTCGGCGGTCCGGTCGACGGGCCACATCAGCCGGCCGCCGTACACCTGGGGAGCGGGGTGCAGCGCGAGCTCGAGGCGGGTGATGACGCCGAAGTCGCCGCCGCCGCCGCGGATCGCCCAGAACAGGTCGGGGTCCTCGGTCGCGGAGACCCGACGCGCCCGACCGAGCCCGTCGACGAGGTCCACCGCGAGGATGCTGTTGGCACCGAGCCCGAAGGCCCGGCCGAACCAGCTGATGCCGCCGGTGATCGTCATGCCCACCACCGAAGGGTCGGGGTTGCTGCCGGCCAGGTACGTCAGACCGGTCCCGTCGAGGGCGGTGAGCAGCTCGCCCGCCCTGACCCCGGCGCCGACCCACGCCGTACGACGGGCCACGTCGACCTCGATGTCGCGCAGGGCGCCGGTCCTCAGCAGCAGGACCTGGTCGAACGCCTCGGTGGCGCCGTGCCCGACGGGCTGCGCGGTGACCTGCACGTCGTGGTCGACGGCCCACCGAACCGCCGCCTGGACGTCGGCGACGTCGTGGACCTCGAGGACCGCGAGCGGTGTCTGGTCCACGAGGACCGCCCACGGGCGCCTGGTCCGGTCCCACTCGGGGTCGGCGGGGGTGTGCAGCGTCCCGGCGACGTGGCGCCGGAGCTGGGCCAGCGCGTGCTGGCGCTCGCCGTCCTGGGTGACGCGATGGCCGGGGGCGGTGAGGTCGGTCGACATGGCGGGTGTCCTCTCGGGAGCTCGGGATCGGTGGCCCGACCCTCCCGGGGGCCGCTTACCGTGGGCTGACCACCGGCTTACCGCCCGCGACGAGGGTCGCGACGAGGTCGTCCGCGCGCTCCGCCCATGGCGCGTTGTCGAGCTCACGGCACAGCTGCGCCGCGTCCCGGGCCAGTCGCAGCGCGTCGGCGAGATGGCCGAGCCGCGCCTCGCACAGCGCCAGGCAGTAGTCGACGCTGCCGAGGTGGTCCACGGTGCCGTAGGTGAGCACCTCGCCCCGGTGCGGCAGGATCCACGCGAGTGCGGTGCGCACCTCCTCGTCGGTGCCGGTGGCGGCCAGCACGGCTGCGCCGAGGCAGTGCCCGGCCAGCACCGCGTAGTGGTGGGCACCCGGGGGGAAGGGGTCGCCGAGCAGGTCGCGGGCGGCCGCCGGGTCGCCGGCCTCCAGCATCACGAAGGCGACCAGCGCCCGCAGGCCGGGGTTCGCGGTGCGCACCGCTGCCACGACTTCGTCGGGGACCCGTCCGCCGGGGGGAAGGACGCGTACGGCGTAGAGGCACTCGAGCTCGTCGCCGGCCACGAACGCGCGGCGCCGGTGCTGCTCGATGGCGGCCCTCCCGATCACCTCCGCCTCGGGGTCCCGGCGGTCCAGGGCGCGGGCGAAGCGCCACCACGCCAGCGGGATCTCGACACCGGTGTGCCGCAGCTCGGCCGAGGCGACCGCGACACCCGCCATCACCTGGTCGGCCTCGCTCGCCCGGTTGCACTCGTAGAGGGTGACCGCCCACTGGAAGTCGGTCAGCACGCTCGTCTCGGCGGCCAGCGGGTGCCGCCGGATCTCCTCGAGCACCTCGAGACGCCGGTAGGCCGTGCCGGGCCCCCAGGTCGCCACCACTCGCACGAAGAGCACCTCGAGCAGCAGCGCCTCGTCGGCGCACTCGTGGGCCAGCCGGACCGACTCCTCTCCGAGCTCGTCCGCCAGGTGACCTTCCATGCCGTAGTAGTGCTCCATCTGCAAGGTGGCGAGCAGCCGAGCCCTGCGGGGGGCGTCCACCCGGTCCAGGGCCTGGCGGAGCAGGGCGATGAAGGCGTCGTCGCGGGTGCCGTGCTCGCGCCAGCTCCACACCCCGGCTGCGTGCAGCGTCGAGGCCGCGTCGGCCACCAGGTCCCAGCGGCCGAGGTCGCTCGCCAGCCGGACGGCCGCATCGACCCGCTCCCGCGCCGCCGCGGTGCGACCGGCCCGCAGCAGTGCCCGCGTCGCGCCGCAGAGCGCGCTCACCCGGGCCTCGGCCGCCCCTGGGGTGCGGGCCAGGTCGGCGGCCTGGTCCCACAGCTGCAACGACTCGTCGTGGGCGTACCTCGCCTCGGCGGCGCGGGCGGCACGACCCAGCGCCGAGATCGCGCGCGCCGTCGGCTCGTCACCCAGCGGCGCGGCGCTCACGCAGTGATGGGCGACCGCGGCGGCGAGGTCGGGGTCGGCCTCCACGCGGGGCTCGAGCGCGCGCCCGGCCCGGTCGTGCAGCCGCATCCGTCGGGCCGGCGGCAGGTCGCCGTAGAGGGCCTCGCGGGTCAGGGAGTGCGCGAACTGGTAGCGGCCGGCTCGCACCTCGAGCAGCCCGCTGGCCAGCGCGAGGTCCAGCAGATCGAGCACCCGCTCGTGAGGTACGTCGACGAGCTGAGCGAGCAGCACCGGATCGATGTCGCGCCCGGCCACCGAGGCCGCCGTCAGCAGGGTGTGCACCTCCACCGGCAGCCGACAGAGCCGCTGACGGAGCACGTCGCGCGCTCCGTCCGGCACCGGCAGCGCCCCGACGGGCCCGTCCGCGGTGGCCGGGAGCCCCTGAAGCAGGCGGGCGTACTCCTGCACGAAGAAGGGGTTGCCCGCGGTGGCCTCCTCGACCAGGGGGTCGAGGTCGGCTTCGTGCGGACCGAGGTGCAGGTCCAGCAGGGCGGAGATGTCGGCCGCACCGAGCCCTTCGAGCCGGATCCGCTCCGCTCCCGCGCGCGAGAGCGAGGCGAGGGTGTCCAGGAGGGCGGGACCGCAGGGAGCGTCGACGGTGCGGCGGGTGCAGACCACGAGCAGCCGCTCCGCGCTGACCGCGTCGACGATGTGGGCGAGCAGCCGGAGCGACGAGGTGTCGGCCCAGTGCACGTCCTCCAGGACCACGACGGTCGGCCGCGCCGTCGCCGCGCGCTCGAGGAGCTCCGCGACCGCGTCGAACAGCCGCATCAGGCCACCGCCGCCCAGGTCGGCCGTCGCGGTGTCGGCGCGCAGCAGCGGTGCCAGCGTCGCGTCGGCGAGCTGGTGCGGGTGCTCGGCGGACAGCGTGTGCAGCGGGGCGAGCCACGGCCAGAAGGAGGGAGCGAGGTCCCCGTCGTGACAGCGCCCGACCAGGGCGCGGGCACCGGCGCGCTCGGCAGCCCCCATGAGGTCGGCGACCAGGTGGGACTTGCCGATGCCCGGCTCGCCGGACACCAGCAGGAAATGGGCGTGCCCGCCGGTCGGGCTCCCGGCGAGGGTGGCGGCGACCAGACCGTCCACGACCCGTGCGGCCGCCAGTCGACCGACCGTGGTCCGGGGAGCGGTTGGTGCGGGTCCCGGCTCGCGTACCGGCCCCGTCGGGGCGGCGAGGTCCGCCGACTGGCGCAGCAGCTCGCCCTCCAGCTGTTGCAGCTCCGGTGAGAGGTCCACGCCGAGGTCGTCCGCGAGCCGGGCGCGCAGGGTGCGTACGGTGGCCAGGGCGTCGGCCTGGCGGGCGCAGCGGTACTGGGCGACGGCCAGCTGCCCCCAGAGCCGTTCGCGGTAGGGCTGACCGAGCACGAGGTCCGACAGCAGCCGGGCCGCCTCGTCCGCGCGCCCGAGATCGAGGAGGGCCCGCCCGCGGATCTCCTGGGCGCCCACCAGAAGCTCGCCGAGCCGGTCCGCCTCGCGCCTGACGACGGGGGCCTCGCAGCCGGCGTACGGCTCACCTGTCCACAGCGCCGCCGCCTGCTCTGCGGCGGCCAGCCGCGGGGCGGGACCGGTGGCCGCAGCGGCCCGGTCCACAGCGGCCTCGAAGGCCCAGACGTCGACGTCCTCGACGTCGGCGAGCAACAGGTAGCCGGCCGCGCTGCTGACCAGCCGTCGGGCGGCGCCGCGCGCCGAGCGCTGCGGCTCGAGACGGGCCCGCAACCTCGAGACCGCCACCTGGAGCGAACCCAGGGCCTGCGGCGGCGCCTCGTCGCCCCATGCCTCGACGACGATGCGGTCGGCCGGGACGGGATCGCCGTGAGCTGCGAGGAGGATCGAGAGCACGGTGCCCTCCCGACGCCGGGTGACCGCCCACGGCGACCCGTCGACCACGACACGCAGCGCGCCGAACGCCTGGTACGTCGGCTGCGTCGAGGGCCCCTGGGCGACGGCCATGCTCGACCGTACGACGACCGCGCCGTGAGCGGGTCGAGACCGCAGAGGTCGGGACGGTCGCGTCGGGTAGAGTCCCCGGCGGGCACAGCGTCGTGCACGACCTCCGGCATCCGGCACACCGACTCCACGAGGACGTCACCCGTGAGCAAGCCCGTCGTACTCATCGCCGAGGAGCTGAGCCCCGCCACCGTCGAGGCGCTCGGCCCGGACTTCGAGATCCGCAGCTGCAACGGCGCCGACCGGGACGAGCTGCTCCCGGCCGTCGCGGACGCCGACGCACTCCTGGTCCGCAGCGCCACGAAGGTCGACGCCGAGGTGCTCCAGGCGGCCCGCCGGCTCAAGGTGGTCGCCCGGGCGGGCGTCGGCCTCGACAACGTCGACGTCAAGGCGGCGACCCAGAGCGGCGTCATGGTGGTCAACGCACCCACCTCCAACATCGTGTCCGCGGCCGAGCTCGCCGTGGCGCTGATGCTCGCCGCAGCCCGCAACGTCGCGCCCGCGAACGCCGCCCTCAAGCAGGGTGAGTGGAAGCGCAGCAGGTACACCGGCATCGAGCTGTACGAGAAGACCGTGGGCATCGTCGGGCTCGGTCGCATCGGTGTGCTGGTGGCGCAGCGGCTCTCGGCCTTCGGCATGAAGGTGATCGCCTACGACCCCTACGTGCAGGCCGGTCGCGCCGCACAGATGGGCGTGCGGCTGGTCGGCCTCGACGAGCTGCTGGCGCAGTCCGACTTCATGTCGGTGCACCTGCCCAAGACCCCCGAGACCCTCGGGCTGCTCGGCGAGGAGGAGCTCGCCCGGGTCAAGCCGTCGCTGGTGCTCGTCAACGCGGCCCGCGGAGGCATCGTCGACGAGCATGCGCTGTACGTCGCGGTCAAGGAGGGCCGGGTCGCCGCGGCCGGTCTCGACGTGTTCGCCAGCGAGCCGTGCACGGACAGCCCGCTGTTCGAGTTCGAGAACGTCGTGGCCACCCCGCACCTCGGCGCGTCCACCGCCGAGGCGCAGGAGAAGGCCGGCATCGCGGTCGCGAGGTCGGTGCGGCTCGCGCTCTCCGGGGAGCTGGTGCCCGACGCCGTCAACGTGCAGGGCGGCGTCATCGCCGAGGACGTGCGTCCCGGCATCCCGCTCACCGAGAAGCTGGGGCGGATCTTCACCGCCCTCGCCGGTGAGGTCGCCCAGCAGCTCGACGTGGAGGTGCGCGGCGAGATCACGCAGTACGACGTCAAGGTGCTCGAGCTCGCCGCGCTCAAGGGCGTGTTCTCCGACGTCGTGGAGGAGCAGGTCTCCTACGTCAACGCACCGCTGCTGGCCGCCGAGCGGGGACTGGCGGTGCGGCTGGTCACCGACGGGGAGAGCCCGGACCACCGCAACCTGATCACGCTGCGCGGGACGCTGGCGGACGGGTCGCAGGTGTCGGTGTCCGGGACGCTGATCGGGATCGCGCAGCGGGAGCGGCTCGTCGAGGTCGACGGCTACGACGTGGACATCGAGCCGTCGGAGCACCTCGCGTTCCTGCGCTACCAGGACCGACCCGGCATGGTCGGCACGGTCGGCGGGATCCTGGGGGAGGCCAGGGTGAACATCGGCGGCATGCAGGTGGCCCGCGACACCAAGGGCGGACACGCCCTGGTGGCGCTCTCCGTGGACAGCGCCATCCCCGCCACGGTGCTCGAGGAGATCGCCGCGGCCATCGACGCCGCGTCGGTGCGGGCAGTCGACCTGACCGAGTGAGGTCGGATCGGTAAAGAATTCGCGAAACGGACAATCGGGCGGGTGCGTGTACCGCACTCTCGTCGTGGGGAGATCCGGCCACGGGGCAGGGTCGCGAACGGCGGGAAGAACGCATGTCCGAGCAGCAGAACCAGCACAGCAGCGCTTGCCCGACCTGGTGCCTCCACGCCGGCGAGCCGTCCTCGGTCCACGCCCACGTGAGCGAGGACGTGACGGTCGGCAGCCACGCCGCGGCGATGGTGGTGCGGATGGTCCAGCGGGCCGAGGCCGACGAGCCGAAGGTCGTGGTCGGTCCGAGCGTGATCAGCGTCGAGGAGGCCGAGAGGTTCGCCCATGCGCTGCTCCGGCTCGCCCACGGCGCGCACCTTGCCGAGCCGGGCTTCGGCATCGTCGAGGTGCTCCTGAACCAGGCCGGTGTCTCCACCGGCGAGCTGGCCCTCGCCTCCGGACTCGACGCCGAGCGGCTCCGCGCCCAGCGCGCCGGTGCCCAGCTGCTCAACGTGCGGGAGTTCGACCGGCTGGCCCTGGCGGCCGCCCAGCTGCTGCAGCTGGCTCGCCCGGGACCCTCGCACCTCGAGCCGCGATCGGTCCGGCAGGTCGGAGACGTCGAGCAGGTCGAGCAGGTCGAGCAGGTCGCGCAGGCCGAACCGTCGAAAACCGACGACGCCACCCTGTACGAGCTCGCGGGAGTGGCCGACCTCAGCCAGCTCGCGGCGCTCTCGGGCCAACCGGTCGCGCCGGCGCTCTCGGGCCAACCGGTCGCGCCGGCGCTCGGCTAGCGCTTGGTCGCGATCAGCACGGACGCGTCCGGCGCGACCATCACCTCGACGGTCGTGAACCGCTCGTCGGTGAGCCAGCGCTCGCGCAGCACGTCGACGCGGCCCTCGTAGACCGGCGGCCACGAGGAGCAGGGCGTGAAGTCGTCGAGGACGACGACCCCTCCGGGCTCGACCAGGTCGACGATGCGGTCGGGACCGCCGTCCTTGGGCTCGCGCGAGTCGAGGAACAACAGGGAGAACGGCCCGCGGTCCAGCAGGGTCGACCAGTCGGCGGCCAGCACCTCGACCTCGTCGTCGTCCTCGAAGATCCGGCCGGCTCCGTCCGCCAGGTCGGCGTCGAGCTCGGCGGTGAGGATGCGGGCACCGGGTCGGATGCCGCTGCGCAGCCACGCCGTACCGACCCCGCACCCGGTGCCGAACTCCGCCAGCGTCCCGGTGCGGGTGGCCGCCAGGGTGGCGAGCAGCCGGCCCGTCTCGTTGCGGCAGAACGACACGAACCCGGCCTTCCGCGAGACGTCGAACGCGCGGCGTACGACGTCGGGAAGCTCAGGAGGGGCGCTCACGCTGTGAGTGTGGCAGACCCACCGGGGGGTACCAGTGGGCGGAACGTCGTCTCACATCCCGGAATGTCCCGGAAACCGCAAGGCGGACCCAGCGTCGGGTTGTTAGCCTGACGGCATCATGCGGCAGTTCTTCGTACTTATCGATCGCCGCGGCGAGGCCTCTTAGTCAGGCCACCTCGCCGCGGTGGTTGGCAGTGCTCGCACTGTCCGGTCTGACGAAGAACCTCCGCAGCGAGCGAGGTGGCCTCACCGGCGCCGCCTCCGAGCTCCTCCCTCGTCCGATCGCGCAACCCGCGTCCGAGGTCTGAGCCTCCACCGCTGGCAGCGGAGCAGACGCGCTCCGGCCATCCGGCTACCCCGCCGGCCGCCTCGCGTCGACCCGACCCGCACCGTTCCTTCGTGATTGTGATGGAGATGTTCTCGATGTATGACATGTACCCCGAGTGGGGACCCAGCCGGCACCGCGACGACAGCCGGGAGGGCGCCGACGCGCTCGCCGGCGTCCAGGCGGGACTCGACCTGCGAGACAACGGCGGCCAGCGCCCGGACGACAACTAGGGTCCCACGAGTGAGCTCAGCCATGCAGACGTACCGCCTCGCGGTCATCCCGGGCGACGGGATCGGGCCGGAGGTCACCGCCGAGGCCCTCAAGGTCCTCGAGCAGGTGGCCCCGGCCGCCGGGGTCAAGTTCGAGTCCACCCGCTACGACCTCGGGGCCGAGCGCTACCTGGCCACCGGCGAGGTGCTGCCCGACTCGGTGCTCGCCGAGATCCGTGAGCACGACGCGATCGTGCTCGGGGCGGTCGGTGGCAAGCCGGGGGACCCGAACCTCCCGCCGGGGGTGCTCGAGCGGGGCCTGCTGCTGCGGCTGCGCTTCGAGCTCGACCACTACGTGAACCTGCGGCCCTCGCGGATCTTCCCCGGGGCCGCCTCACCGCTCGCCGACCCCGGCGAGGTCGACTTCGTGGTGGTGCGCGAGGGCACCGAGGGTCCCTACGTCGGCAACGGCGGCGCACTGCGCGTCGGCACGCCGCAGGAGATCGCGACCGAGGTGAGCATCAACACCGCCTTCGGGGTCGAGCGGGTGGTCCGCGACGCCTTCGCGCGAGCCAGGAAGCGCCCACGCCGCAAGCTCACCCTGGTGCACAAGACCAACGTGCTCGTGCACGCCGGGAGCGTCTGGTCACGCCTGGTGGACCAGGTCGGCCAGGAGTTCCCCGAGATCGCGGTGGACTACCTGCACATCGACGCCGCCACCATCTTCATGACCACCGATCCGGCGCGGTTCGACGTGATCGTGACCGACAACCTCTTCGGTGACATCATCACCGACCTGGCCGCCGCCATCACCGGAGGCATCGGCCTCGCCGCCAGCGGCAACATCAACCCCGACCGCACCGCGCCGAGCATGTTCGAGCCGGTGCACGGGTCGGCGCCCGACATCGCCGGTCAGCAGCTGGCCGACCCGACGGCCGCGATCCTGTCCACGTCGCTGCTGCTCGAGCACCTCGGGCTCGACGACGCGGCCCGCACCGTCGAGGACGCCGTGATCGCCGACCTCGCCGCCCGTGAGCCGGGCACGGTACGTCGTACCGGCGAGGTGGGCGACGCCGTCGCTGCGCGAGTAGCCGGCTGACCCACCCCGCTGATGGCTCCCCTGATTACCAGGGGATGCCGGCGAACTGTTGCTCCCCATGGCGTGCACCCCATGGGGAGCACCAGAACACCTGCATCCCCTGGTAATCAGCAGCCGCCCACCCGCCCCTCACCCACCCGAAGGCCAGGTACCGTGCACCCCATGGAGAGCTCGATGACGATCGAGATCACCGCGACGCAGCACCCGACCAGCCGGGAACGTCTCGCGGAGATCCTCGCCGACCCCGGCTTCGGCCTGCACTTCACCGACCACATGTTCCTGGTCGAGTGGACCCCCGAGCGTGGCTGGTACGACGCCCGCGTGACGCCGTACGCCCCGCTGTCGCTGGACCCCGCCACCGCCGTCCTGCACTACGCCCAAGAGATCTTCGAGGGCATGAAGGCCTACCGCCACCCGGACGGGTCGGTGTGGACCTTCCGCCCCGAGGAGAACGCCGCCCGCATGGTGCGCTCCTCGCACCGGCTCGCGCTGCCCGAGCTTCCGGTCGAGGACTTCGTCGCCTCGGTCGACGCGCTCGTGCGGGTCGACGAGCGGTGGGTGCCCGAGCCGGCCGGGGAGAAGAGCCTCTACGTCCGGCCGTTCATGTTCGCCTCGGAGACGTTCCTCGGCGTGCGTCCCTCCCAGCACGTCACCTACATGGTGATCTGCTCGCCGGCGGGGGCCTACTTCTCCAAGGGCGTCAAGCCGGTCTCGATCTGGCTCTCGGAGACCTACACCCGCGCCGGCCGCGGGGGCATGGGCGCGGCGAAGACCGGCGGCAACTACGCCAGCTCGCTGGTCGCCCAGCAGGAGGCCATCGCCGAGGGCTGCGACCAGGTCGTCTTCCTCGACACCGCGGAGGGCAGGTACGTCGAGGAGCTCGGCGGCATGAACCTGTACTTCGTCCAGGACGACGGCACGATCATCACTCCGGAGACCTCGGGCACCATCCTGGCGGGCATCACCCGCAGCTCGATCATCGAGCTGTGCGGCAAGCTCGGCCACTCCGTGCAGGAGCGGCCGGTCACGATCGACGAGTGGCGCGAGGGCGTCGCCTCGGGACGGATCACCGAGGTGTTCGCCTGCGGCACGGCCGCGGTGGTGACCCCCGTCGGGACGCTGAAGTGGCGCGGCGGGCAGGTCGGGGAGGGCGAGGCCACCGGACCGGTCACCCAGCAGGTGCGCACGGCGCTGGTCGACGTCCAGTACGGCCGGGCCGAGGACACCTTCGGCTGGATGCACCGGGTGGTCTAGCCGCTCCGATACCGTGGGCCGGTGCCCGCGACGACACCCCCGCCCACGCCCGAGCGCCGGCTGGACGCGCGCCGGGTGGGGCCCTACCTGCTGCAGGCGAAGGTCGGCGAGGGCGGCATGGGGGTCGTCCACCTGGCCCAGGCCCCCGACGGGTCACGGGTTGCGCTGAAGATGCTGCGCCCGCACGTCATCGGGGACGACGAGGCCCGGGCCCGCCTGGCCCGTGAGGTCGCGTCGCTGAGGCGGGTCACCAGCCCACGGATCGCGGAGGTCCTCGACGCGGACCCGTGGGGCCAGACGCCGTACGTCGCGACGCGGTACGTCCCCGGGCTGTCGCTTCACCAGCACGTCCGCGAGCACGGGCCGCTCACCGGTCGCGATCTGGTCCACCTCGCCGCCGGACTCGCGGAGGCGGTGGTCGCGGTCCACCAGGTGGGTGTGCTGCACCGCGACATCAAGCCGTCGAACGTGCTGATGGAGGGGCGTTCCCCGGTGCTGATCGACTTCGGGCTGGCCCGGCTGGCCGAGGATCCCCGGCTCACGCAGACCGGCTGGCTGCTGGGCACGCCGGGCTACCTCGCCCCCGAGATCCTCTTCGGCGACGACGCGTCGACCTCCTCCGACGTGCACTCCTGGGCGGCGACGGTCGCCTTCGCCGCCACCGGCAGGCCGCCCTTCGGCACCGGGCCCTCGCTGGCGATCATGGACCGGGTCCGCCGCGGCGAGCACGACCTGTCCACGGTGCCCGAGACGCTGCGGCCGCTGCTGCGCGCCTGCCTGGCACCGGAACCGGCGGACCGGCCCGGGACGGCCGCGATCCTCGCCTCCCTGCGCCCCTCCGGACCCGCGACGCGACCCCTGCGGCCCGACCCCCGTGACCGGCGATCCGATGGCGGCCTCACCGTGCCGATCGCGCTGACCACGCCCGACCCGTCTCCGCGCACCCGGCCGTTGACCCGCCCCGGGAGGAGCGTGTCGGGGGCGCGGCACCGGCTGCTGGGCGGGCTGCTGGGCGGGCTGCTGGGTGGGGCGCTGTCCACGGGCCTGTTCGCGACCGTCACGCTCGCCTTCGCGCGGGCGCCCTACCTCAGCCTGCTGGCGCTCTGCGCGCTCGCGCTCGGCGTGCGCACGGTCTCCTGGACCAGCGAGTCGGCGCGTGAGCGGCAGGCTCTGCGGGGTCGTCGGCGCTGGTACGACCCCGTGCTGACGGTGCTCGCGACCCCCTGGTACCTCGTCGTCGCCTCCGCGGGGACGATCGTGCTGCTGGTCTGGTCGGCGTTCGTGGCGTTCGTCGTGGGCGTCGCCTACCTGCTGTTCCGCGGCCCGATGCTGCCGGGGCTGCTCGTCATGGGGGCCGTGCTCGCGGTCTCGCTCTGGTGGGGTCCCGGCTCGCGGCGCATCCGCGGACCGACACGACGCCTGACGCTGGCCGCCACCCGCCACCCGTGGGCCGGCTGGCTGGGCGTCGCGGCAGTCGTGACGGCGGCGCTGGTGCTCGGCCTCAGCCTGGCCGGCGACGGCGTTGCCTGGGACCCCGCGACCGGAGCCCCCTGGCGGCCGGGCACGCTGCTGGGCTCCGTGCTGCGCTGGTTCTGATCGCCCACCTGACCCTTCACCTGGGCCGTCACCTGGGCCGCCACCTGGGCCGTTGCGGCAACAGCCGCCCTGCCGAGCCCCTACCGTTGCGAGGTGTCCCTGCGTGCGCGCCTCATCGGCCTGTTGCTGGTGCTGGTCGCCGTGGTGGCCGTCACCACGGTGTCGGTCTTCACCGTGATGCAGCGGTTCAGCTCCCACCACGACCTGGTGGCCGACCGGCTTCAGCCCGCGAGCGTGCAGAGCAGGCAGCTGCTGGTGTCGCTGGTCGACCAGCAGACCGGGCAGCGGGGCTTCGTGCTGACCGGGGACGAGGGCTTCCTGTCGCCCTACCGAGCAGGAGAGGCGTCCTTCGGTCGGACGCTCGCGCAGCTGCGCGGCGACGCCCGCGGAGACGCCACCCTGGGCGGTGCGCTCGACCGGGTCGAGCAGGCGGCGGACCGCTGGCGGAGCGTCGGCGCCACCCCGGAGATCCGCGCCCGGCGGGCCGGCAACGTCGACCGGGCCGAGCGACTGGTGCGGATCGGTCGGGGCGAGTCCGCCTTCGACGACGTACGCCGCCGGGTGGAGGACGTCCAGGAGCTGATCGACGTCCGCAGCGCACGGGCCCAGCAGCGCGACGAGAGCGACCTGCGGCTGCTGGAGATCGTCATCACCAGCAGTCGTCTCGCGCTCCTCGTGATCCTGCTGCTCGGCGCGTTCCTGATGCGGCACTGGGTGCTCGAGCCGGTCAACCGGCTGCGCACGCGCATGCGGATCGTCGCCGACGGCCGGATCGAGGAGGAGGTGCTCGTCTCCGGTCCACCGGAGGTGGTGGCGATCGCCCGCGACGCCGAGAACATGCGGCGCCGGATCGTCTCGGAGCTGGAGGCCACGCGCGGCGCGACCGAGGCGCTGTCCCAGCACAGCCCGGTGGTGGTCGCACTGCGCGGTGAGCTCGCCTCCCGCCCCCGACCCGACCCCGCAGGCGTCGAGATCGTCGGTCACGTGCAGGCCGCGCAGGGGGTGCTGGCCGGTGACTGGTGGGACGCCGTCCCGCGACCGAACGGGAGGACCGCCCTGGTCCTTGCGGACGTGTCGGGCCACGGGCCGGAGGCGGGCCTGGTCGCCTACGCCTTCAAGCAGCGCCTGACCGCGCTGCTCGACAGCGGCCTCGAGCTCGGCGCCGCCTTCGCGCTGGCTGCGCAACGCCCCGACCTGGACGACGAGCGGTTCATGTCGTGCCTGGTCGTCGAGGTCGACCCGGTCGGGCGCGATCTGGCCTGGGTCAACGCCGGCCACCCCGCGGCGCTGCTGGTCGCCCGCGAGGGGCGGCGGGTGCTCGCCGAGCTCGCGCCCACCGGACCGCTGATCAGCTCGGTGAGCTCCGGCTGGCGGGTCGCGCACGCGATGATCGGGGTGGGTGACCTGCTCGTCGCGTGCACCGACGGGGTGCTGGAGGCGCGCGACGCCGAGGGTGCCGAGCTCGGCACCGTGGGGCTGCTTGCGGTGCTGCGGGAACTGGTCGCCTGGACCCCCGCGAACGCGGTCGAGGCCACGCTCAGCGCAGTACGGCGGTTCGCCGTCGACGTGCGCCGCGACGACGTCACCGTGGTGGCGATGGCGCTCGCACCCGTCTCCCTGCGCTGACCTGGGGCTGACCTGGGGCTGACTCCGGAGCAGACCGACATCCGAGACGGGGTGCCACCTGCCGGGATCGGTGGCAGACTCGGAGCATGCAGCACCGCCAGATCATTATCAGCTAGCGCGCCCGGGCACCCCTGGCGCGCTGACCTCTCGTCTCGACGGGGGGTCTTTTTGTTGCTCCAGCACTAGCACCAGCACCGATAGCGATACCGATCACCGATCACCGACACCGCCCCCGACCGAGGGAACGTCTCACCATGAGCACCACCTCGCCCACCGGCTCCGCTCCCGCAGCGGACGCCTTCCACGTCTACGACACGACGCTGCGCGACGGTGCCCAGCAGGAGGGGCTCAGTCTCTCCGTCGCCGACAAGCTGACGATCGCGCGACAGCTCGACGGGCTGGGCGTGGGCTACATCGAGGGCGGCTGGCCGGGCGCCAACCCCAAGGACACCGAGTTCTTCCGGCGTGCGCGCGAGGAGCTCGACCTGCGCCACGCGACGCTGGCGGCGTTCGGAGCCACGCGGCGCGCCGGGGTCAAGGCCGCCGACGACCCACTGGTGGCGGCGCTGCGGGACAGCGGCGCCTCGGTGGTGACCCTGGTGGCCAAGTCGCACGACCGACACGTCGAGCTCGCGCTGCGCACCACGCTCGAGGAGAACCTCGCGATGGTCCGCGACACCGTCGCCCACCTCCGGAAAGAGGGGCAGCGGGTCTTCCTCGACGCCGAGCACTTCTTCGACGGCTACCGGGCCAACCGCGAGTACGCCCTGGAGGTGCTGCGCACGGCCTACGACGCCGGGGCCGAGGTGGTCGCGCTCTGCGACACCAACGGCGGCATGCTCCCGCCGTGGGTCGGCGACGTGGTCGACGACGTGCTCGGCACGACCGGTGTACGCGTCGGCATCCACTGCCACAACGACACGGGGTGCGCCGTGGCCAACACGCTCGCCGCGGTCGGCGCCGGCGCGAGCCACGTCCAGGGCACCTTGAACGGCTACGGCGAGCGCACCGGCAACGCCGACCTGGTCTCGGTGGTCGCGAACCTCGAGCTGAAGCTGGGTCGCCTCGTGCTCCCGGAGGGCCGGCTGAAGGAGGCGACCCGGATCGCGCACGCGGTCGCGGACGTCACCAACTTCCCGCCCGCCTCGCGCCAGCCGTACGTCGGGGTCTCGGCCTTCACCCACAAGGCCGGCCTGCACGCCAGCGCCATCAAGGTGGACCCGAACCTGTACCAGCACATGGAGCCGCTGCTCGTCGGCAACGACATGAGGCTGCTGGTCTCCGACATGGCCGGTCGGGCCAGCATCGAGCTCAAGGGCGCCGAGCTCGGCTTCGACCTCGCCGGCGACCGGGACCTGGTCACCCGGATCACCGCCCGGGTCAAGGAGCTGGAGGCGAAGGGGCACACCTTCGAGGCCGCCGACGCCTCCTTCGAGCTGCTGCTGATCGAGGAGGTGGAGGGGACCCGCCCGGCGTACTTCGAGATCGAGTCGTGGCGGGTGATCACCGAGACGTTGGGTCACCGACAGGCCGGGGACGAGGCGGTCTCGGAGGCCACCATCAAGCTGCTCGCCGGCGGCGCCCGCATCATCACCACCGGCGAGGGCAACGGACCGGTCAACGCCCTCGACCAGGCACTGCGCGACGCGATCGGTCAGGCCTACCCGGAGGTCGCGAAGTTCGAGCTGATCGACTACAAGGTCCGCATCCTCGACCAGGGCCACGGCACCGACGCGGTCACCCGAGTGCTGATCGAGACCACCGACGGCGAGAGCTCCTGGGTCACCGTCGGGGTCGGGCACAACGTCATCGAGGCGTCGTGGGGGGCGCTCGTGGACGCGGTGACCTACGGACTGCGCCGCAACGGCGAGCAGCCCGCCCGCTGAGGGACTAGCCTCGACCGGGTGAGCTTCGACGTCCCTGCGGCGGCCTACAGCAGCTTCATGGGCCGGTGGTCTGAGCCGCTGTCGGCCCTGTTCGTCGACCTGCTCGCCCCGGCACCGGGCGCGCGGGCGCTCGACGTCGGTTGCGGTCCCGGGGCCCTGACCGCGATGCTCGTCGACCGGCTCGGACCTGACGCCGTGGCCGCGGCAGACCCGTCGCGTTCGTTCGTCGACGCGGTAGCCGAGCGGCTGCCGGGTGTCGACGCGCGGCAGGCGAGCGCCGAGCGGCTGCCGTTCGACGACGACGGCTTCGACCTGGTCACTGCCCAGCTCGTGGTGCACTTCATGTCCGAACCGGTCGCCGGGCTGCGGGAGATGGGCCGGGTGGCGCGACCGGGTGGGAAGGTCGCGGCCTGTGTCTGGGACAACGCCGGGGGGACGGGGCCGCTGAGCCTGTTCTGGCGTGCGGCCCGGTCGCTCGACCCCGACGCCCACGACGAGTCCGGGACCGCGGGCTCCCGGCGGGGTCACCTCGTCGAGCTCGCCACGGAGGCGGGGCTGCAGGGCGCCTCGGAGACGGTGCTGACCGTCCGTCGCCGTTTCGCCGACACCCAGGAGTGGTGGGAGCCGTTCACCTTCGGGGTCGGCCCGGCGGGCTCGTACGTCGCCGGGCTCGACGCCAGCGCACGTGAGCGGCTGAGGGTGCGCTGTGCGGAGCTGCTGCCCTCCCCGCCCTTCGAGCTCGCGGCGTCGGCGTGGACCATGACGGCCCGTGCGCCCGGCTGAGCCGCCGTCCTCACCCAGGTCAGGGTCGATGTGTGTCGGGCAGCGTCGATGAGTGGGGCAGCGTCGATGAGTGGGGCAGCGTCGATGAGTGGGGCAGCGTCGATGAGTGGGGCAGGGCGATGACCGAGCTGCACGACCTGACCGCGCTCGAGCAGGGGCGCGCGATCCGCTCCCGCGAGGTGTCGGCGACCGAGCTCGTCGACCACTACCTCGACCGGGTGGACCGGCTCTCGGAGTCGGTGGGCGCCTTCGTCACCGTGACCCCCGAGCTGGCCCGCCGGCAGGCGCTGCTCGCCTCGGCGGCCGTCGGTGATGCCTCCTCGCCGCTCTACGGCGTGCCGACGGCCGTGAAGGACCTGAACCAGACAGCGGGCGTGCCCACCGAGTTCGGCTCGGCCACCATGGCCGGTCACGTCCCCGAGGTCTCCGACGAGGTGGTGCTCCGCATGGAGGCCGCGGGCCTGGTCAGCCTCGGCAAGACGACCACCCCGGAGTTCGGGTCGCCGTGCTACACCGAGCCCGACAACGCACCGGCGGCCCGCACGCCGTACGACCTGGAACGGATGGCCGGCGGCTCCAGCGGTGGGTCCGCAGCGGCGGTCGCGGCCGGTCTCGTACCGGTGGCGCAGGGCTCCGACGGTGGCGGGTCGATCCGGATCCCCGCCAGCTGCTGCGGACTCGTCGGCCTCAAGCCGACGCGGGGGCGGGTCAGCAGCGCCCCGATGTACGGCGACCCCGTCGGCCTGTCCACGGCGGGCCCCCTGGCCCGGACCGTGCGCGACGCCGCCGCGATGCTCGACGTGATGGCCGGCCGGGAGGTCGGCGACCCGTTCTGGGCCCCCGCACCGCCGACGACCTTCCTGTCCGCGTGCGACCTGCCCCCCGGTCGGCTGCGGATCGGTCGTTTCCTGCGGCCGGTGATCGCCGACGCCCCCGTGCACCCCGAGGTGGTCGCGGCCTACGAGTCCGCGACGGCGCTGCTGGTCTCCCTGGGGCACGACGTCGAGGAGGTCGACGTACCGGTGCCCCCGGAGGCCGTCCCCGTGTTCGAGACCTGCTGGGCGGTGCTCACCGCCCTGGCGGCCGTGCCGGCCGGGACCGAGCACCTGCTGCGTCCGTTGACCGCGTGGCTGCGCGCGCGGGGACAGCGCGTCTCGGGCGCGGAGTTCGGTCTCGCGCTCGGCGAGATCCGCCGGGTGGCTGCAGGCGCCTTGCGCGCGTTGTCGCCCTATGACGCGGTGCTCACCCCCACCCTCGCGCAGCCCCCGCTGCGGGTGGGCGAGATCCGCGACGACGCCGACCCGTCCCGGGACTTCGAGAACCAGAAGCGCTTCACCCCCTGGACGTCTGCGTGGAACCTGACGGGGATGCCGGCCGTGTCGCTGCCGCTGCACCGGACTGCCGGGGGGCTTCCGGTCGGGGTCATGCTCGCCGCCCGGCCGGCCGAGGAGCAGCTGCTGCTCTCGCTGTCGGCCCAGCTGGAGGCGGCGTCCCCCTGGCTCGACGCGACCCCCGACTGCTGGTGAGCCTCGGCGGCGTCCGGGTGTCAGAGGGCGATGGCACCATGGCCGCATGCCGCTGAGGACGACCAAGCATCGGTGGGGCGTGGTGCTCGACGCCCGCGACGCCCGTGAGCTGGCGCACTTCTACCAGCGCCTGCTCGGTTGGCGGATGCTCACCGAGTCCGACCCGTGGTGCGTGCTCGCGCCGGACGAGGACGCCGGCCACTCGCTCTCGTTCATGCCCGAGCCGGGCTACCAGCGACCCGTCTGGCCGCCGGTGGCAGGTGAACCGGAGAAGTCCATGCACCTCGACATCGAGGTCGACGACCTGCACGAGGCGGTGGCGCACGCGCTCGCCTGCGGCGCGCAGCTGCCCGACTTCCAGCCGCAGGACCACGTGCGGGTGCTGCTCGACCCGGCCGGCCATCCCTTCTGCGTGTACGTCGACGACACGCCGCTCAGCTGAGGGCGAGCAGCCGCTCGCACTCCTGGACCAGCCGCCGTCGCAGCGGCGCACCACGCTCCGCGAAGCCACGCTGCGCACCGACGTAGGCCTGTCTGCCCTCCGTCGTCTCGATCCGCACGGGGGAGTAGCCCAGCGCGGAGAGGTCGTAGGGCGAGGCGCGCATGTCGAGCACCCGGATCTCGCGCGCCAGCTCGAAGCAGTCGGCCACCAGGTCCGAGCAGACCAGCGGAGTGAGCCGGTAGGCGTGCTTGTACAGATCCATCCCGGCGTGCAGGCAGCCGGGCTGCTCGAAGGCGGGCCGGTCGTCGGCTGCTGGCCGCAGGGTGTTGAGGGGACGCGCCTGGTCGGTGAAGAACCGGAAGGCGTCGAAGTGGGAGCAACCGATCCGGTGCGAGTCGACCACGGCGTCGGTTCCCGCGCCACCCAGCCGCAGCGGCCAGTCCCGGTGCCGGACGGCCTCGGCCGGCTGCCGGTAGACCATCGCCCACTCGTGCAGCCCGAAGCAGCCGAGCTGGGCGGGACGCGACGCGGTGGCCCCGAGCAGCGTGTGGAGCGTCGAGAGCAGCGGGCGACGGGCGGTGACGAGGTCGGCGGCGACGGTCGCCGCCCCGGCGCGGTCGACGTACCCGGACAGGGAGGCGTACTCCGGGGCGTCGGCCAGCCCGACGCCGTACCCCGGGTGCCAGCGCCGCAGGGCCGCCGGTCGCTGGGCGTAGTAGGTGAACAGGAAGTCCTCGACGGGGTGCGCCTCGTGCCGGCGGCGACGGGCCAGGTGCGGCTGCACCCAGACGTCGACCCGCTGCTCGTGCGCCGTCTGCCGCGCGGTCCAGCTCGCCCGGTCGAGCACGGTGGTCGTGGTTTCCACAACCACCAGGGTAGGAACGCCCGGCAGGGACGACGCCGGTAGGCTCGTGGAGTGCGTATCGCGAGGTTCACCACAGGTGACGAGCCCCAGTACGGCGTCGTCACCGGCGACGTCGACGAGCTCGGCATCCCCGCCGAGGACAGCCGGGTCGTGGCGCTCGCCGGTGACCCGCTGTACGTCGGCGTCCAGCTGACCGACCGGGAGCTGGCGCTGTCCGAGGTGCGCCTGCTGGCACCGGTCCTGCCGCGCTCGAAGGTCGTCGGCATCGGCCGGAACTACGCCGCCCACGCCGCCGAGATGGGTGGCGAGGTGCCCAGCGAGCCGCTGATGTTCCTCAAGCCGAACACCTCCGTCGTGGGACCGGGCGACCCGGTGTTCTACCCCCGTCAGTCCTCAGAGGTGCACTACGAGGGCGAGCTCGCCGTCGTGATCGGCCGGATCTGCCGCGACGTGCCTGTCGAACGGGTCCGCGACGTCGTCTACGGCTACACCGTCGGGAACGACGTGACCGCCCGCGACCTGCAGCGCGGCGACGGGCAGTTCACCCGCGCGAAGGGCTTCGACTCCTTCTGCCCGCTCGGCCCCTGGATCGAGACGGGCGGCGAGGGCGGCTTCGACACCTCCGACCTGTCGGTCACCACGCACCTGAACGGCGAGCTCGTGCAGGACGGCACCACCCAGGACATGATCTTCGACGTCCCCACGCTGGTCGCCCACGTGTCCGCCGTGATGACGCTGCTGCCCGGCGACGTGATCCTGACCGGCACCCCCGACGGCGTCGGTCCGATGCAGGTCGGCGACGAGGTCGAGGTGACCGTGTCGGGCATCGGCTCGCTGACCAACCGGGTGGTGGCCCGTGACTGACCCCGTGACTGACCCCGTGACTGACCCCGTGACTGACACGGGGCCGGACCCGGTCCTCGGGGACCTCGCGCCGGAGGCCGTGCGGGTCCGCTTCCCCCCGTCGCCCACGGGGTTCCTGCACGTCGGCAACGCGCGTTCGGCACTGTTCAACTGGGCGTTCGCCCGTCACTACGGCGGCACCCTGGTGCTGCGCATCGAGGACACCGACCTGGCCCGCAACACCGATGAGGGCTACGCCTCGGTGCTGGACTCGCTGCGCTGGCTGGGCATCGACTGGGACGAGGGTCCCGAGGTCGGCGGTCCCGTCGGGCCCTACCGGCAGTCCGAGCGTTTCGACCTCTACCGCGACATCGCCCGGCGGCTGCACGAGGCCGGCTCGGCGTACGACTGCTTCTGCACGAACGAGGAGGTCGAGGCCCGCCGCAAGGCGTCCGGCTCCAAGGTGCAGGGGTACGACGGCCACTGCCGCGACCTGTCCGCCGAGCAGCGGGCCGGCTTCGAGACCGCGGGTCGCTCGTCGGTGCTCCGGCTGCGGATGCCGGACCGACCACTGGTCTTCGACGACCTGGTCCGCGGCGAGGTCACGTTCCTGCCCGAGAACGTCCCGGACTTCGCGCTCGTGCGGGCCAACGGAGACCCGCTCTACACACTGGTCAACCCGGCCGACGACGCGCTGATGGGCATCACCCACGTGCTCCGCGGTGAGGACCTGCTCTCGAGCACCCCGCGGCAGATCGCGCTCTACGACGCGCTCGAGGCGATCGGCGTCGGCACCGGAGTGCCGCGCTTCGGGCACCTGCCGATCGTGATGGGCGAGGGCAACAAGCGGCTCTCCAAGCGGGACCGCGGGTCGGGGCTGCTCGACTACGTCGAGGGCGGCTACCTGCCCGAGGGCGTGCTCAACTACCTCGCCCTGCTGGGCTGGGGGATCGCGGCCGACCGCGACGTGTTCACGACGGCCGAGATGGCGCGGGCCTTCGACATCCGCCGCGTGAACCCGAACCCGGCGCGCTTCGACCTCAAGAAGCTCGACGCCATCAACGCCGCGCACATGCGGATGCTGAGCCTCGAGGACATGACGACGCGGGTCACGCCCACCCTGCAACGGGCCGGTGTGGTCTCGGACCCGGTCACCGCCGACGAGGCCGCTCTCCTGGAGCGGGCGATGCCGCTGGTGCACGAGCGCATCAACAAGCTCGGCGAGGCTGCGGACATGCTCGGCTTCCTCTTCGTCGACGAGGCGGCCTTCGAGCGCGATCCCGCCGACGCGGAGAAGCTGCTCGACGAGACCGGTCGCGGCGTGGTGAAGGCGGCCAGCGACGCGTTGGCCGGTCTCGACGACTGGGAGACGCCCGCCATCGAGGAGGCGCTGCGCGCCGCACTCGTGGAGGGTCTCGGGCTGAAGCCGCGTCACGCGTTCGGTCCGGTGCGGGTGGCCGTCACCGGTCGCCGCGTCTCACCACCCCTGTTCGAGTCGATGGAGCTGCTCGGCCGCGAGAGGTCGCTGGCCCGGCTCCGCGCCGCGCAGGAGGGATAGCTCGATGAGCGAACCACGGGGGGGAGACTGGTCGAGCGAACCCGGCGCGCCGGTGCAGCCGCCCGCGCCGTACGCCGCCCCGCTGCCCGCAGCGGCACACGCCTTCCCGCACACCGAGCCGCAGCCCTACCACCTGATGCTGCGCACCTGGACGTACGCCTGGTGGAAGCCGCTGGTCGGCCTCCTCATCGCCCTGGTGGCGTTCTTCATCGGCGCGGCCCTGATCTACGTCGTCGTGGCAGCCGTCGCGGCGGCCTTCGCGGACGGCTCGTACCTCGATGCCTTCATGAAGAGCGCCGACCTGAAGAACGCGGGGCCCGAGGCGCTGCTCGGTCTCAACCTCGGCATCGCCTCGATGATCCTGGTGACCTGGTTCATCATCCGTGTGGTGCACCGGATGCGGCCGCGCTGGCTGACCTCCGTCGTCCCGGGGATGCGCTGGAAGTTCTTCGGCATCTGTCTCGGTCTCGCGTTCATCGCGTTGGTCGCACAGGTGCTGGTCGGTCTGCTGCTGCCCGGTGGCAACGCCGACGAGCTGACCGGCACGCTCAACAGCTTCACCACCAGCACTGCGCTGAGCGCCCTCGTCGTGCTCCTGACCACACCGCTGCAGGCGGCCGGCGAGGAGTACCTCTTCCGCGGGTACGGGCTGCAGGCCGTGGGTGCTCTGGTGCGCAACCGTTGGCTCGCGATCCTCGTGACGGCACTGCTGTTCGCACTCGCTCATGGTGCGCAGAACTTCCCGTTGTTCTTCGACCGGTTCGCGTTCGGCCTGATCGCCGGCTGGCTCGTCATCCGCACCGGAGGCCTGGAGGCAGCCATCGCGCTGCACATCCTCAACAACTTCCTGGCCTTCGGCATCGCCCTCGCCTTCGGCGACATCGGCACCACCCTGAACGTCACCTCGGTGAGCTGGTGGAACATCGTGCTGACCGTCACGCAGTCCGGGGTGTACGTCGCGCTGGTGCTGCTGGTGGCGCGTCGGATGGGGCTGCAGACCCGGACGCGACCCCCGTACGACGCCACCGCGAGCCCCTCCGGACCCGCGGTCGCCCGCCTGACGTGAGCCCTCTCACGTGGGTCTCGCAGGTCGCTCTGCGGGGGTTGAGTGGTTTTGGTGGCGAGCAGGCCGACGTGTATTCTCAACCGGGCTTCGCAAGGAGCCAGTCCCATGGGGTATGGGGTAATTGGCAGCCCGACTGGTTCTGGTCCAGTTAGTCTAGGTTCGAGTCCTAGTACCCCAGCGAACACCTGAGTGTCGTCGATTGGACGCCCGTCTCCGGCCTTGGCTAGAGTCGCGTCCGCCTCGCCCCCGTTGTGTAGTGGCCTAGCACGCCGCCCTCTCAAGGCGGTAGCGCCGGTTCGAATCCGGTCGGGGGTACGCATCGAACATCTCGACGGACCGGACCTCGTGACGAGGGCCGGTCCGTCGCCGTTTCCCCTAGGGTTGGTGGTGCTGGACGTGACCACCTACCGAAGGGGGACCCCATGGCCTACGTCGTCCTTACCGAGAAGGATCTGCTCGCCCTGGTCGAGGACACGGGCTCGCGTGCCGAACGGTTGGCTGCGGCGCTGAGCGAGATGGAGGACCGTGGACTCGCGCTGACGGCGGTGGACCGGCCGTCGCACGAGGCGGCGTGCTACATCTTCAGCGGCGCGGAGCGGGCCGGGCGGTTGGGCAACATCCGGTGAGCTCCACGGCTTGACGAGGTACGTCACCGCCGTGTCCGATTCCCGCTAGATCCGGGCGGCGTCGTACGGCAGGATCGACCGCATGGACGTGACGGACACCGAGGCCTGCTACCGCGCGGTGAAGAGCCGTGACCGTCGCTTCGACGGAGTGTTCTACACCGGGGTGACCTCGACGGGCATCTACTGCCGTCCGTCCTGCCCGGCGATCACGCCGGCCCGGCGCAACGCGACGTTCCACCGCTCCGCCGCCGCTGCGCAGGCCGCGGGCTTCCGCGCCTGCAAGCGCTGTCTGCCGGACGCGACGCCCGGGTCACCCGACTGGGACGTTGCCGCGGATGTCGCCGGACGCGCGATGCGGCTGATCTGTGACGGGCTCGTCGAGCGCGAGAGTGTCGAGGGCCTCGCGGCCCGCGTCGGGTACACCCCGCGGCACCTCCAGCGGCTGCTGGTCGCCGAGCTCGGCGCCGGCCCCCTGGCGCTGGCCCGAGCGCGTCGAGCGCACAACGCGCGGGTGCTCATCGAGACCACCGCCATGCCCTTTGCCGATGTGGCCTTCGCGTCCGGGTTCGCGAGCGTGCGGCAGTTCAACGAGACGATCCGCGAGGTGTACGCCGCCACGCCGACCCGGTTGCGCGGGTCGCGTCCGGTGTCCGCGACCCCAGGCTCGGGGCGGGTGGAGCTGCGGCTTCCCGTTCGTGCGCCGTACGCCGGCCGCGAGCTGCTGCGCTTCCTGGCCGCACACCTCGTGCCGGGCGTCGAGCGCAGCGGCCCGGACTGGTACGAACGCACGCTGGCACTCCCGCACGGTCCCGGTCGGCTGCGGCTGACCTTCGCCGACGACGTCCTCGCGACCCACGTAGGCTGCCGGCTCGTGGTCAGCGACCTCCGCGACGTCGGGACCGGAGTCGAGCGTTGCCGCCGGCTGCTGGACGCCGACGCTGACCCGGTGGCGGTCGACGAGGAGCTGGCGGTGGACCCGTGGACGGCGCGGCTGGTGCGTGCCCGCCCGGGGCTGCGGGTCCCGGGTGGCGTCGACGGCGACGAGATCGCCGTTCGGACCGTGCTCGGCCAGCAGATCTCGCTGGCCGGTGCCGTCTCGCTGGCGGGCAAGCTCGTGCAGCGTTACGGCGAGACGCTGCCGGCCGACCGGCTCACCGACGGGTCGAGCTGGTCGGATGACACACCCGGACGGCTGTTCCCGACGGCCGCGGTCCTCGCCGGGGTGGATCCCGGGGACCTGCCGATGCCGCGGTCCCGGGGGCGGGCCCTCGTCGGGCTCTGCCGGGCCCTGGCCGACGGCGACCTCCGCCTCGACCGCGGCTCCGAGCGCGGCGACGTCCGGGACCGCCTGCTCGCCCTGCCCGGCATCGGGCCGTGGACCGCCGACTACGTGGCGATGCGTGCGCTCGGCGACCCCGATGTCTTCCTCCCCACCGACGTCGGCGTGCGCCGGGCGCTGGACGGGCTCGGGCACGACCCTGCGGCCGCCGAGCAGCTGAGCGCTCGCTGGCGGCCGTGGCGCTCGTACGGCCTCATGCACCTGTGGGCGACCCTCGACCTCCCTGCGGCACGTGCCGCGTGAAAGGAAGCACCGCGATGTGGACAGAGATCGAATCTCCGGCCGGACCGGTCCGGATCATTGCCCGAGACGGCGCCGTGACGGCCGTGGAGTTCGTGGCCAGCCCGCCGCCCGGGGCGAGCGCACGCTCCTCCGAGCGGGTGGCGGCCGCCCGGCAGGCCGGCCGACCCGTCGGGGACCGCGCCGACGACGACCCGCTGCTGGCCGAGGCGGCCCGCCAGCTCCGCGCCTACTTCGCGGGGGAGCTCCACGAGTTCGACCTGCCGCTGGACCCGGGGGGCACCGACTTCCAACGGCGGGTGTGGCACCAGCTCCAGCAGATCGGCTACGGCGAGACCACCTCCTACGGCGAGATCGCCCGACGGCTCGGCATGAACCCCGGAGCCTCCCGTGCGGTCGGGGCCGCCAACGGCCGCAACCCGATCGGCATCGTCATCCCGTGCCACCGGGTGGTGGGCAGTTCGGGGTCGCTCAGCGGCTACGCGGGGGGCGTGGAGCGCAAGCAGCTGCTGCTGCGGCTCGAGCAGGAGTCGCTCTTCTAGCGATTGTCCCGGTGTCGGTCGCAGGATTGGATATCAGAACTCCAATGGGGGGCGCGCCATGTCCGACGAGTCGAGGGTGCTGGCGGGCATCCTGCTGCTGGCGTTGGTGACGGTCGAGAGCGGTGGGCTCTACATGCTGAGGCTGGTGCGGGGACGAGCGGAGGTCACGGCGTTCCAGCTGGCGTTCGCCCGGGCCGGACATGCCCACGCGGGGGTGCTCCTGGTGCTCGCGCTCGTGTGCCAGCTGCTCGCCGACGCGACCGGGCTGCAAGGTCTCTGGGACTGGGTGGCGCGCTCGGGCGTCGCGGTCGCGGCGCTGCTGATGCCGGCCGGCTTCTTCCTCTCCTCGATGGGGCGTGGCCGGGAACGTCCGAACGCGCTCGTCGCGCTGGTGCAGGTCGGCGCCGTCGTACTCGCGGTCGGCCTCGCCAGCCTGGGGGTGGGCCTCCTCACCGCCTGAGCCCGGGCCCGACCGGTTTCCCATGGGGTCGACGTTTCGCGGAGCCTCCCCCATCGAATCTGGGGTGAGAAGTGAGGCGATCCCCCGATCCCATGGGAAACCGACCTACTCGGCGGCGCGGCGCAGCGACTCGGAGAGCCGCTCGGCGGCGGCCAGCACCGCGGGCGCGTGCATGCGGCCCGGCTGGCGGGAGAGTCGTTCCAGCGGGCCGGACACCGAGACGGCCGCGATGATCTTGCCGGAGGGGGAGCGGATCGGGGCGGAGACGGAGGCCACGCCCTGCTCGCGCTCGCCGACCGACTGGGCCCAGCCGCGACGCCGGATCCCGGCGAGCGCGGTGGCGGAGAAGGCAGCGTTCTGCAGGCCCCGGTGCATCCGCTCCGGATCCTCCCAGGCCAGCAGGATCTGCGCCGCCGACCCGGCGCGCATCGTCAGCTGGGAGCCGACCGGGATGGTGTCGCGCAGCCCCGACGGCCGCTCGGCCGCGGCCACGCAGACGCGGTAGTCGCCCTGGCGACGCCACATCTGTGCGGACTCGCCGGTGATGTCGCGCAGCCGCGCCAGCACGGGTCCCGCCGCGGCCAGCAACCGGTCCTCGCCGGCGGCCGCGGACAGCTCGGACAGTCGGGGCCCGAGGATGAAGCGGCCCTGCAGGTCGCGGGCGACCAGCCGGTGGTGCTCGAGGGCGACGGCGAGGCGGTGCGCCGTGGGACGGGCCAGGCCCGTGCCCGCCACCAGACCGGCCAGGGTGGCCGGTCCCGCCTCGAGCGCAGAGAGCACGAGAGCGGCTTTGTCGAGCACGCCCACTCCGCTAGAGTTGTCCATACTCTGATAATGCCGTCTCACAATATGGATTGCAAGTCGAGCGACAGGCCGGAACCGGCGCAACCTGAGAGCGTCGGCCGACCACCGAAACGACCATCACGAGAGTCACGAGAGTCAGGAGAGGTCATGGGAAGGACCCTGAGCGAGAAGGTCTGGGACGAGCACGTCGTCCGGAGCGCGCCGGGTGAGCCCGACCTCCTCTACATCGACCTGCACCTGATCCACGAGGTCACCTCGCCGCAGGCGTTCGAAGGGCTCCGGCTGGCCGGTCGCACCGTACGGCGACCCGACCTCACCTTGGCCACCGAGGACCACAACGTCCCGACCATCGACTGGGACAAGCCGATCGCCGACCCGGTCTCACGCACCCAGGTCGAGACGCTGCGCAGGAACGCCAAGGAGTTCGGCGTGCGCCTGCACCCGCTCGGCGACGTCGAGCAGGGCATCGTGCACATCATCGGCCCACAGCTCGGACTGACGCAGCCGGGCATGACCATCGTCTGTGGTGACTCGCACACCTCCACGCACGGCGCCTTCGGGTCGATCGCGTTCGGCATCGGCACCAGCGAGGTCGAGCACGTGCTCGCCACGCAGACGCTGATGCAGGCCCGTCCGAAGACGATGGCGGTCACCGTGAACGGCACGCTGCCCGCGGGCGTCACCGCGAAGGACCTCGTCCTCACGCTGATCGCCCACACCGGCACCGGCGGGGGACAGGGCTACATCGTGGAGTACCGCGGGCAGGCCATCGAGGAGCTCTCGATGGAGGCGCGCATGACGATCTGCAACATGTCGATCGAGTGGGGGGCCAAGGCGGGGTTGATCGCGCCCGACCAGACCACCTTCGACTACGTCCATGGTCGCCCCGAGGCGCCGCAGGGCGAGGACTGGGACGCGGCCGTCGCCCACTGGAAGAGCCTGGTCACCGACGACGACGCGGTCTTCGACGAGGAGATCGTGCTCGACGCGTCGACGATGACGCCCTTCGTCACCTGGGGCACCAACCCGGGCCAGGGAGTGCAGCTCGGCGCCGTCGTCCCGAGCCCGGAGGACTTCGAGGACGAGGGCGACCAGATCGCGGCCGAGAAGGCCCTGGAGTACATGGCGCTCGAGGCCGGCACCCCCATGCGCGAGGTCGCGATCGACACGGTCTTCGTCGGCTCGTGCACCAACGGGCGCATCGAGGACCTGCGGGTCGCCGCCGAGGTCATCAAGGGTCGCCACGTCGCTGCGAACACCCGCCTGCTCGTCGTACCCGGGTCCTTCAGGGTGCGGCTGCAGGCAGAGGACGAGGGGCTCGACGTGGTGTTCAAGGAGGCGGGTGGTGAGTGGCGGGGTGCGGGCTGCTCGATGTGCCTGGGCATGAACCCCGACCAGCTGGCTCCCGGCGAACGCAGCGCGTCCACGTCGAACCGCAACTTCGAGGGACGACAGGGCAAGGGCGGGCGCACCCACCTGGTGTCACCGCTCGTGGCCGCCGCCACCGCCGTCACCGGCACCCTCGCGTCGCCGTCCGACCTGCCGCCGTTGAGCTGAAGGAGCCCCGATGGAGAAGTTCACCGAGCACACCGGCACCGGCCTGCCGCTGCGCCGCAGCAACGTCGACACCGACCAGATCATCCCGGCGGTGTACCTCAAGCGGGTCACCCGCACCGGTTTCGAGGACGGCCTGTTCGCGGCCTGGCGCAACGACCCGCAGTTCGTCATCAACCGAGCCGAGTACGACGGCGCCACCGTCTTGGTGGCCGGCCCCGACTTCGGCACCGGCTCGTCACGCGAGCACGCGGTCTGGGCACTGCTCGACTACGGGTTCAAGGTCGTGGTCTCGAGCCGGTTCGCCGACATCTTCCGGGGGAACTCCGGCAAGAGCGGGCTGCTTGCGGCGCAGGTGACCCAGGACGTGGTCGAGCAGCTGTGGAAGCTGATCGAGACCGAGCCGAGCACCCAGATCCGGGTCGACCTCGAGTCGCGCACGCTGCAGGCCGGCGCCCTGACCGCACCCTTCGAGATCGACGACTACACACGGTGGCGGTTGCTCCAGGGCCTCGACGACATCGGTCTCACGCTCTCGCACGACGACGACGTCGTCGCCTACGAATCCACTCGCCCGTCCTGGAAGCCGGCCACCTGCTGACGGTTCGGCCTTCGAGATCCCTCACAACCCCCACGAAACAACGGGAAAACAGCGTGTGGTGATTGTGACGCGGGCTTCTTTTCCCTAGCGTGCCGAGAGTAGTCGGGCAATGGCTCGACGAATGAGACGTTCACGAAAGGGAAGCCAGTGAACAAGAGTCAGCTGATCGACACCCTCGCCGCCCGCTTCGAAGGCAACCGGAAGCAGGCCGCTCACGCACTCGAGTCGGTGATCGACACGATCACCCGGGAGGTCGCGAAGGGGGAGAAGGTCGCCATCACCGGCTTCGGTTCCTTCGAGAAGCGCATCCGCGACGCACGCTGGGTCCGCAACCCGCGCACCGGCGAGCGCATCAAGGCCAAGAAGACCGCCATCCCCAAGTTCTCGGCAGGTGCGGACCTGAAGGCCGTGGTGTCAGGGGCGAAGAAGCTCCCGAAGGCGACGCTCGCAGCCGCGCAGAACACCGCTCGGGCCGCCACCGGCGGAGCCAAGAAGTCGGCTCCGGCCAAGCAGGCCTCGAGCGCGAAGAAGACGACCGCGAAGAAGTCGGCAGCGACGAAGAAGACCGCGTCGAAGACCACCTCCTCGGCCAAGAAGACCGCCGCCAAGAAGTCGGCACCGGCCAAGAAGACCGCCGCGAAGAAGAGCTCCCCGGCCAAGAAGAGCACCGCGAAGAAGAGCTCCCCGGCCAAGAAGAGCACCGCCAAGAAGAGCACCGCGAAGAAGACCGCCAAGAAGTCCTGACCACTTCAGCGCGACGGGCTCGCACTTCGGTGCGGGCCCGTCGTCGTGTCACGACGTCAGGGCAGGGTGAGGATCTGGACGCGGTCCACGTGCGTCGTCGACCCCGTCCCGGTGGCCTCGACGCGGACACGCTGGCCCGGTCGCAGCAGTCGCAGGCCGGTGTCCGCGAGCGCGTCCGGACCGAAGGACAGGCGCGTCCCGTCGTCGAGGAGCACAGCTCCGGACCGGTCCTCGTGGTCGTAGTCCGACACCGTGCCCTGCATGCCGGTGAGCATAGGTCGAGCAGAGCTAGCCGGGAGAGCTACCCGGGGTAGCTACCCGGGAGGGTGACGGGAGCAGTGGCATGGCCGCCCGCGAGGTGTGCGGGCCCACGCCGAGGCCCAGCGCCTCGCTCAGGTCGTCGGGGTCGTCCACGTCGCGCCTGATCCCGGGGACGTCGGTCGCGTCGACCTCGTACGCCCCGGCATCGCGATGGTGATGACGCGAGCCGTCCCCGAAGGAGGGTCGGAAACTCGCCAGGTCGGCGGCCATCACCGCCGTCGTACCCACGCCCTCCTGGTCGGGGACGAACGACATGCCGCTCCGAGCGGACCGGGCCAGGACGGTGGCGAGCTCGGCCGCGCGAAGCGCCGGCAGGTCCGCGCAGACGGCAGCCAGTCGCAGGCCGGGGCCGCGCCGGTGCATCTCGGCGGCGGCCTGCCGGAGGGTGCCGTTGAGGTCGCTGGTGCCGTCGGGCATCACGTCGGCCCCCAGCTCGGTCATCTCGGCGGCGAGGCGGTGGTCGTCGGTCACCACCAGCACCGCGGCCACCAGCGGACAGGCGAGCACCGCGGCGACGGTGTCGGCCGCGAAGGCGGCGGCCAGGTCGCGGCGACGCCCGTCACCGAGCGGGGCGAGCCTGCTCTTGGCGACCGCCGGTGGCTTGACCGGCACGAGGACGGCGTACCTGCGCGGCTCGGGTGCGGTGCGGTGGTCGGACGCGTTCATCGCCCCCGATCCTCTCAGGTGTCCGCGGCCCTCACGATGCGGCATGCTGTGCGCGGTACCCTCACCGCCCGCGGCACCGACCGGCCCCGAGCGGTGGGGCAGGCGAGGAGATGAGGGGACCGGTGGCGAAACCGCGGAGGCTGCGGCAGCCGAAGGGCTGGGCGTTCGCCGTGTGCGTGGCGATCGTCGAGCCGGTGCTGCTGCTGCTCACCAAGCGCCGCTGGCGGGGCGGGGAGAACATCCCCGCGACCGGCGGCTGCGTGCTCGCCGTCAACCACATCTCCCACCTCGACCCGTTGACCTGCGGCCACTTCGTCTACGCATGGGGTCGCATCGTGCGGTTCCTCGCGAAGGCCGAGCTGTTCGACATCCCCGTGCTCGGACGCATCGTCAGGAGCGCCGAGCAGATACCGGTCTACCGCATGACCACGGACGCCTCGCGCTCTTTCTCGGCCGCGGTCGAGGCGGTACGGCGCGGCGAGTGCGTGATCGTCTACCCCGAGGGCACGATCACCCGGCAGCCCGACCTGTGGCCGATGACCGGCAAGACCGGTGCCGCCCGCATCGCGCTCTCCGCCGGGGTGCCGGTGATCCCGGTCGCGCAGTGGGGGGCGCACCGGATCCTGGCGCCGTACGCCAAGCGACCTCACCTGTTCCCGCGCAGGACGATCTCGATGTCGGCGGGCACGCCGGTCGACCTGACGGACCTCCGGGACCAGCCGCTGACCCCCGAGGTGCTGCAGGTGGCGACCAGCCGGATCATGGACGACATCACGGGTCTGCTCGAGGAGATCCGTGGTGAGCGAGCACCGGTCGAGCGCTTCGACCCGCGCACTGCCGGTGTCCGCGAGATCGGCAACCCTCGCAACCAGGCCAAGAGCGCGCGCGACAGGAGACGCAGATGAGCAGGGTGGCGGTATTCGGGGCAGGCTCGTGGGGGACGGCCTTCTCCGTCGTGCTGGCCGATGCCGGCAACGACGTGACCCTGTGGGGGCGGCGTGAGGAGCTGTGCGCCACGATCAACGAGAAGCGGGAGAACACCGACTACCTGCCCGGCATCGAGCTCCCCCGGGCGGTGAGCGCCAGCCACGACCCCGAGCGGACCCTGGCGGGCGCCGAGTTCGTGGTGCTCGCCGTACCCTCGCAGACGCTGCGCGAGAACCTCACCGAGTGGGTGGACGTCATTCCGCGCGACGCGCTGCTGGTGTCGCTGATGAAGGGCGTCGAGCTGAACTCCCTCAAGCGGATGAGCGAGGTGATCGCCGAGGTGACGGGCGCGGGGCCGGAGCGCATCGGCGTGGTGAGCGGCCCGAACCTCGCCAAGGAGATCGCGAGCCGCGAACCCGCTGCCAGCGTGGTGGCCTGTGAGGACGAGGAGAACGTCAAGCGGCTCCGCGCGCTCTGCCACGCCGCGACGTTCCGCCCCTACTCCAGCACCGACGTGATCGGCTGCGAGCTCGGCGGCGCGTACAAGAACGTGATCGCGCTCAGTGTCGGGATGGCCATCGGGTTGGGGTTCGGCGACAACACGACGGCCTCGGTGATCACCCGTGGCCTCGCCGAGATCGCGCGGCTGGCCGTGAAGCTGGGTGCGGACGCCATGACGCTGATGGGGCTGGCCGGGCTGGGTGACCTGGTGGCCTCGTGCTCGTCGCCGCTCTCGCGCAACCGCAGCTTCGGGGAGAAGCTCGGGCAGGGGATGACGACCGAGGAGATCACCGGCTCGACCCGCCAGATCGCCGAGGGAGTGAAGTCCTGCTCAGCGCTGCTCGGGCTGGCCGAGCAGGCCGATGTCTACGCGCCCATCGTGGAGGCGGTGCATGCGGTCGTCGAGAACGAGATGACCGCAGCTGACATGCTGACCGCGCTGATCTCCAAGGAGCCCAAGCACGAGCGGGACTAGCCCACCGCCCCCCGCTCCGCTCCGCCCCTCGGGGTAATCCGTGACGAAAAGCACGGATTCACGCCCCGTAGTGCTGCTTTACGTCACGGATTACCCGGGTGGGGGCGGGAGGGTGAGGTCGTCGAGCGCGGCAGCGAGGTCGCTCCAGAGGTCGTCGACGTCCTCGATGCCCACCGACATCCGCACCAGGCCGTCGGGGATGGTGGCGGGCTCGGTCTTCCAGCGGCGTCGTCGCTCGAAGGTCGACTCGACGCCGCCGAGGCTGGTCGCGTGCACCCACAAGGTGGTCTTGCGGGTCAGCAGGTCCGCGGCCATCCCGCCCTGCTCGAGGACCACGGCGACGACCGCACCGAAGCCGGGGTAGCGCACCTCGCCGACGGCCGGGTGCCCGTCGAGCCGCCGGACCAGCTCCTGGGCGTTGGCCTGGGCCCGCTCGAGCCGCACGTGCAGCGTGCGCAGTCCCCGCAGTGCCAGCCAGGTCTCGAAGGTGCCGGGGATGGCGCCGACCATGTCCCGCCGCTTCTTGAGTACGTCGAAGAGCTGGGCGTCGCGGGTCACGAGCGCCCCGAGGACGACGTCGCTGTGGCCGGCGAGGAACTTCGTGACGGAGTGGACGACGAGGTCGGCGCCCATCGCCAACGGCTGCTGCAGCAGCGGGGTGGCGAACGTGTTGTCCACGACCACGTAGGCACCGGCCTCGTGACCGGCCGCCACGATCGCGGGGATGTCGGCGACCTCCAGGGCCGGGTTGGTCGGGGACTCCAGCCAGACCAGCGCCGCGTCCTCGCAGGCCTTCACCACGGCGGCCGTGTCGGTGATGTCGACCAGCTCGGCGCTGATCCGGCCACGGGCCTCGAGGTCCGCGATCTGTCCGATGCTGCCGAGGTAGGCGTGCCGCGGCGCGACCACCTTGGCCCCCGTGCCGACCAGGTCCAGGATCGTCGCGACGGTGGCCAGACCGGAGGAGAACGCCAGCGCCCGGCCGCCCTCCAGGTCCCCGAGCGCCTCCTCGAACGCCGACCAGGTCGGATTGCCGTAGCGGCCGTACTCCACGTCCCCGCCCGCGACGTAGGTCGAGGCCATCGTCAGAGGCTCGTTGAGCGGGTTGTCCGGCTCGTGGGCGGGGCGCCCGGAGGTCACCGCGACGGTGGCGGGACGGTACGACGGACCGGTCGGGGGCTCCTGCGAAGACATGCCTCCAGCCTAGGGATTCGGTCCCCGGCGACGGGCATCGGTACCGGTAGTGTCGGGACACCATGAGCGAGCACGAGCACGAGCAGAGGCGCGAGCGCGAACCGCACCCGCAAACCGCGCATCGCGGTCGTGTTCGGAGGTCGTTCCAACGAGCACGCGATCTCGTGCGCGACGGCCGGCAGCGTGCTGCGGGCCATCGATCCGCAGCGATACGACGTGGTGCCGGTCGGCATCACGCGGGACGGCCGGTGGGTCCTCGAGTCCGACGAGCCCGAGCGGCTGGCCATCACCTCGCGCGACAAGCTGCCCGAGGTCGACGGGTCACGCTCCACCGTCGCGATCGCCCAGCAGGACTCCGCCAGCGAGCTCATGGTGCACGAGCCGGGCTCGGTGCCTCGCACGCTCGGCGAGGTCGATGCCGTCTTCCCGCTGCTGCACGGGCCGTGGGGGGAGGACGGCACCATCCAGGGGCTGCTCGAGATGGCCGACGTCCGCTACGTCGGCGCCGGCGTGCTGGCCTCGGCGGTCGCGATGGACAAGCACTACATGAAGGTGATCCTGCAGGCGCACGGCCTGCCGGTGCTTCCCTACACCGTCGTGACCGCGCGCACCTGGGAGCGCGACCGTGCGGCGGCCATGGAGACCGTCGACTCGCTCGGGTACCCGGTGTTCGTGAAGCCTGCGCGGGGCGGGTCGAGCATCGGCATCAGCAAAGTGCACGGGCGCGAGGGGCTCGCGGCCGCGGTCGAGGAGGCGGCCCGACACGACCCCAAGGTGCTCATCGAGGTCTCCGCCGAGGAGGGCCGCGAGGTGGAGTGCGGCGTGATCGCGGGCTTCGGCACCAATCCGCCCGACGCGTCGGTGGTGGCGGAGATCGCGGTCGACGGGGACCACGAGTTCTACGACTTCGCAGCGAAGTACCTGCCCGAGGAGAACACCCGTCTGAGCGTGCCGGCCGACCTGCCCGGACCCGTCGCGGCCCGCATCCAGGAGCTGTCGGTGCGGGCCTTCGAGGTGCTCTCGGTCGAAGGACTGGCGCGGGTGGACTTCTTCGTGCTCCCCGACGACCGGGTCGTCATCAACGAGATCAACACGATGCCGGGCTTCACGCCTTCCTCGATGTTCCCGCGCATGTGGGACGCCACCGGCCTTCCCTACCCCGAGCTCGTCGACCGGCTGATCCAGCTCGCGCTGCACCGCGACACCGGCCTGCGCTGAGAGCCGGCTGCCCGACGGTCAGAGGCAGGGGCGGACCTCCGGGACGTTCCGCTTCACGGCGCGTGCCAAGTCGACCATCGCGGCCGCGGGCGGGAGGTAGTCCCGGGGGATGCGCACCTCGACGTACGTCGAGCGCCCGACCGTGGTCATCGTGACCTCGGACGGCGTCCCGCTCTGCTGTGCGGACGGGATGTACCAGTCCACGCCGTTCGCGTTCTGGCACGTGGCGTAGCGGTCCAGGCCCGCGGGACGGCCCACCCCGCAGCGCAGCTCGATCGCCGGGTCCCCCCAGGCGGCGCCGTACCCGTGACCAGCGTCGGCCTCCCGTCTCGGCTGGTCGGCGACGTGGCGGGGGAGGTGGTCGACCAGGCGGGCACACACGCCGCGCTCGGACCCGGAGAGGTCCGGGGCGTCGAGGGCGACGGGGCCCGAGCAGCCGGCGGCGAGCAGCGCGACGGGGACCAGGGGCAGCAGACGTGCGACGGCGCCCGACCTCCGAGGAGACGGGCGCCGGGGCATCGAGGGGGACGGGTTCAGATGTGGACGACGGGGCAGGTCAGGGTGCGGGTGATGCCGGTGATGTTCTGCACCCGGGCGACCACGAGCTTGCCGAGCTCGTCGACGTTGCGGGCCTCCGCGCGCACGATCACGTCGTAGGGACCGGTGACGTCCTCCGCCAGGGTCACCCCCTTGACCTCGGCGATCTCCGCGGCGACCTCGGCGGCCTTGCCGACGTCCGTCTGGATCAAGATGTAGGCCTGCACCACCATGCTGCACTCTCCTGAACGTGTCGACGACGGGCCGCTTCGCCCGGTCCGGCTCAACCTACCGTGCGGGGCGCCCCCCTCGGAACACGGTCCCCGGCCTGCGGTTGGATGGCGTCATGACGGCTCCAGGACCCACAGGCGCCACGGCGACGCTGGCCGACACCGGCGAGTTCGGGCTGGTGGACGCGCTCGTCCGGTTCTTCGAGCAGGGTGAGCAGGTGATCCTCGGTCCCGGTGACGACGCAGCCGTGGTCGCCTGCCCGGACGGACGGGTGGTGGTCTCCACCGATCTGCACGTCGAGTCCCGGCACTTCCGGCGCGACTGGGCGTCGGCCGGCGACATCGGCCACAAGGTGGCGGCCGCGAACCTCTCCGACATCAACGCCATGGGTGGGGTCGCCACCGCGCTGACCGTCGGCCTCGCGGCGCCCGCCGACCTGCCGACCGCTTGGGCGCTGGAGCTCGCGCAGGGCATCGCCGAGGAGTGTGCGCTGGTCGGCGCCTCGGTCGTGGGCGGCGACCTCACCGCCGCCGACCAGGTGATGGTCGCGGTGACCGCGCTCGGCTCGGTCGCCGGGGATCCCGTGCGTCGGTCGGGCGCCCGCCCCGGCCAGGTGGTGGCGATGGCCGGACGACAGGGCTGGGCCGCCGGCGGACTCGCCGTCCTGACCCGCGGGTTCCGGTCCCCCCGGGCGCTGGTCGAGGCCTACCGGCGGCCGGTGCCCCCCTACGCCGCGGGCGCACAGGCGGCGGCGTACGGCGCGACGGCGATGATCGATGTCTCCGACGGGCTGCTCGCCGACCTCGGGCACGTCGCCGCGGCCAGCGGGGTGGCGGTCGACCTGGACTCGGGGGCCTTCGAGATCGCGGAGCCGATGCAGGCGGTGGGAGCGGCCCTCGGCGCGGACCCGATGCGCTTCGTGCTGACCGGCGGCGACGACCACGCGCTGGTCGCGACCTTCCCGGCGGGGGGACTGCCGGAGGGGTGGACCCGGATCGGCACGGTGGCCGAGGGGGCCGGAGTCACCGTCGACGGCGCCGCCTACGACGGGCCGACCGGTCACACCCACTTCTGAGCCGGACGCAGGAAAGCCGCCCCGAGGGGCGGCTCTCGCGACGGGCGGCGGGGGATCGGTCAGCGGGTGACCTTGCCGGCCTTCAGGCAGCCGGTGCAGACGTTGAGCCGCTTGGGAGAGCCGTTCACCGTCGCGCGGACACGCTGGATGTTGGGGTTGAAACGACGATTCGTGATCTTGCGGGACCAGGGGCGGTTGTGACCGAAGCCCGGGCCCTTGGCGCAGATGTCACAGACGGCAGCCACCGTGAACTCCTGGGATTGCTAGGTGTCGAGTTTGTGGGGCCCGGGGCTCGCGTCGCAGACGGCGGCCGGGCAACCGGGTCAGACTATCCGATGCCGCCACGACGACGCCAATCCACCGGGAGCCACGGGCGGGGACCACGGGCTGGGTGTGGACTAGCCTGACGGTTCGCGCGAGGGGTGGACAGATCGAGGAGGTGGGGTGTGCCGTGACCGCTGCGGGTGAGCGGGAGGCCGGCGACCCCGGGAGGGCCGTGGCCTCCTTCGACCTCGAGACCACGCTTCGCTTCGCCGACCTGGCGCTGGCGGCGCTCGGCGAGGCCCGCGAGGAGATCGACGCTCTCA
The DNA here is from genome assembly GCA_963810435.1 of uncultured Actinomycetota bacterium. Taxonomy (GTDB): domain Bacteria; phylum Actinomycetota; class Actinomycetes; order Propionibacteriales; family Nocardioidaceae; genus Nocardioides_B. Next base: position 2,539,415 of record CAWENL010000001.1, on the reverse strand, counting down.
ACGTCTACCCGGTCCCGGACGGCGACACCGGCACCAACATGTTCCTGACCTTCGAGGCGGCCCGCACGGCCGCGCTGGAGGCGCTCGAGGCGGAACGTCACGACCCACCCGTGGCCAGCGACCTGCGGGTAGCGCTGCGCGCCTTCGCCCGCGGTGCCCTGCTCGGTGCCCGCGGCAACTCGGGCGTGATCTTGTCGCAGCTGGTCGGGGCGCTGTGCAAGCACCTCGCCGCCGCCGGTCCGGACGACCGCTCCGCTCAGGTCTTCGCCGACGGCATGGCGCTGGCCACGGAGGCCAGCTACGCCGCCGTCGGGCGGCCGGTCGAGGGCACCATCCTCTCCGTCGCGCGAGCCGCCTCCGACGCGGCCGCCGAGACGGCCGCCCAGCCGGCCAAGCGCCTGGGACACGTGGTGCGGGCTGCGGCAGAGGCCGCACGCGAGGCACTGGCCCACACCCCCGAGCAGCTCGCCACGCTCGCGGACGCCGGGGTCGTCGACGCCGGCGGCCGGGGGCTGTGCGTCGTGCTCGACGCCGCCGAGACCGCCGTGACCGGGCGCCGCCCCATCCGGGTGCCGCAGCCCCTGGGGGTGCACGCGATCCCGGTGCCCGTGCCGACGGGCGACCTGACGGCCGACGGGCCGTCGTACGAGGTGATGTTCCTGCTCGACGCCGACGACCAGCGGATCCCCGGGCTCCGCGAGGCACTGGCTCCGCTCGGCGACTCGCTGGTGGTGGTCGGGGGCGACGGGCTGTGGAACGTCCATGTGCACGTCGACGACGTCGGCGCAGCGGTGGAGGCAGGCATCGAGGCCGGACGTCCCTACCGGGTGCGGGTCACCCACTTCGCCGAGCAGACCGGCGCCGAGCGTCGCGAGCGGGCCCCGGAGGGGCGCACCGTGGTCGCGGTCGCTGCCGGGGCGGGCCTCGGGGAGCTGTTCGTCCAAGCCGGCGCGACGGTGGTGCCCGGTGGGCCCGGACGTCGGCCCTCCACCGGCCAGATCGTGGAGGCGGTCGCCGGCACGGGTGCCGCGGAGGTGATCGTGCTGCCCAACGACCGCGACTCGATCGCGTCGGCGGAGGCTGCGGCCCGGACGGTGCGCGAGTGGGGGGACGTGCGGGTGGCGATCATCCGCACCGACGCCCAGGTGCAGGGCCTGGCGGCGCTCGCCGTGCACGAGCCCGGACGCACCTTCGAGGAGGACATCGTGGCCATGTCCGCCGCCGCCCGGCACGCCCGCTCCGGCGCCGTGACGGTCGCGACGAAGCAGGCGATGACCACCGCAGGCCCCTGCGAGCCCGGCGACGTGCTCGGCATGATCGAGGGTGACTTCGTGATGATCGGCGACGACCCGGTCACGGTGGCCACCGGTCTCCTCGAGCGGCTGCTCGGCGGAGGCGGCGAGCTGGTGACGCTGGTCGCCGGTGCCGACTCGGGTGATCTGGCCGAGCGCTGCGCCTCGCACCTCGCACAGGAACATCCCACCGTCGACGTGGTCACCTACGACGGCGGACAGCCCGCATACCCGCTCCTGGTCGGCGTCGAGTAGGGGAGTCCGGACATGACCAGTGGCAGGACGCTCGCCTCCACCATCGGCTGGGACGCCAAGCTCGCCACGGTCGCCGGCAAGCACGCGCCGAAGATCGAGAAGGCCTTCGGCTACCGCACCGTCGGTGAGCTGCTGGCGCACTACCCCCGGCGGTGGGTCGACAAGGGGTCGTTGTCCGACCTCGGCGCGATCGAGCCCGACGAGTTCGTCACGGTCATCGCCCGGGTGGTCTCCTCCAGCCAGCACACCTACGGCGACCGCCGCCGGGGCGGGGTGGCCTACCGCCTCGAGGTCGTGGTCGCGACCGAGGACAACCGGGTCACGCTCACCTTCTTCGACAAGCAGCGGCGCGTCGCGGACTGGCGGGCCTCGCAGGTGGCTCCGGGCCGGATCGGCCTCTTCTCCGGGAAGGTCGGCACCTTCCGCGGACAGCTGCAGCTGACCAACCCGCAGACCCAGATGTTCGGCGGGGAGGACGACGCCGCGGCGGAGTGGGAGAAGATCCCGCAGCTGATCACGATCTACCCGGCCAGCGCGGCCGTGCAGAGCTGGCAGCTCGGGGAGGCGATCGCCCTCGCCCTCGACCTGGTCGGGGAGGTGCCCGAGGTGCTGCCGGACCAGGTGCGCGAGCAGCACGGCTTCGTCTCGGCCAGGCGAGCCCTGGAGGGGATCCACCGGCCCGGCTCGTGGGCGGAGAAGGGTGCCGCGGAGAACCGGCTGCGCTTCGACGAGGCGTTCGTGACCCAGACGGTGCTGGCGCAGCGGCGCGCCGAGCTGCTCGCGCTCGACGCCCGTCCCCGCGCCGGCCGCACCGGAGGGCTGCTGGACCGGTTCGACGAGCGGCTGCCGTTCGAGCTGACCGCCGGTCAGCAGGAGGTCAGCCGGGCCGTGCTCGACGACCTCGCAGCCGGTCACCCGATGCACCGCCTGCTGCAGGGCGAGGTCGGCTCCGGGAAGACGGTGGTCGCGCTGCGGGCGATGCTGCGGGTCGTCGACTCGGGCGCGCAGGCGGCGCTGCTGGCGCCGACCGAGGTGCTCGCTCAGCAGCACCACCGGTCCGTGAGTGCCCTGCTCGGCGACCTCGGCCAGGGGGGGATGCTCGGCGGCGCGAGCGACGCCACGCAGGTCGCGCTGCTCACCGGCTCCCTGGGCGCGACCGCCCGCCGGTCGGCGATGCTCGACGTGGCGTCCGGCGCGGCGGGCATCGTCATCGGCACCCACGCACTGCTGGAGGAGAAGGTGCAGTTCGCCGACCTCGGGTTCGTCGTGGTCGACGAGCAGCACCGCTTCGGTGTGGAGCAGAGGGCGGCGCTGACCGCCAAGAGCGGGGGCACCCCGCCGCACGTGCTGGTGATGACCGCCACCCCGATCCCGCGCACGGTCGCGATGACGGTCTTCGGTGACCTGGAGACCTCGACGCTCGCGGAGCTTCCAGCCGGCCGGGCAGCGATCCAGACCAACGTCGTGCCGCTCGCGGAGTCGCCGTCGTGGCTGGACCGCGCCTTCGCGCGCGTCCGGGAGGAGGTCGAGAGCGGTCACCAGGTGTACGTCGTGTGTCCGCGCATCGGCGGCGACCCCCCGGCCGGACCGGGACGCCGCGACGACGAGCTCGAGCCGGGCGAGGACGAGCAACGGCCCACCGCCTCGGTGGAGGAGGTCGCGCCGATGCTTGCCGAGGGGCCGCTGCACGGCCTGCGCGTCGAGGTGCTGCACGGCAGGCTGACCCCCGACCGCAAGGACGAGGTGATGCGGGCGTTCACAGCCGGGGACGTCGACGTGCTGGTCTCGACCACGGTCATCGAGGTCGGCGTGGACGTCGCCAACGCCACGATGATGCTGGTCCTCGATGCCGATCGGTTCGGCGTCTCCCAGCTGCACCAGCTGCGTGGTCGCGTCGGGCGGGGCGGGCTGCCGGGACTGTGCCTGCTGATCAGCAATGCTGCGCTGGGCTCGCCGGCCCGCGACCGGCTGGAGGCCGTCGCCGCCACCACCGACGGCTTCGAGCTCTCCCGGGTCGACCTCGAGCAGCGACGCGAGGGGGATGTGCTCGGAGTCTCCCAGTCGGGACGCCGATCCAGCCTGCGGCTGCTGCACGTCCTGCAGCACGAGGATGTCATCGTGCAGGCCCGTGAGGTCGCTACCGCGCTGGTCGCCGACGACCCCGAGCTCACCGCACACCCGGCCCTCGCCGAGCAGGTCCGCCGGCTGCACGACGCCGAGCAGGCCGACTACCTCGAGAAGGCCTGAGCCATGGCCCGCCAGGAGGGCTCGCGGGGCCGGCCGGACGGACCCGTCGACGACACCGGAGGAGGAGCGTGACCCGGATCATCGGTGGCGCCGCGGGCGGCCGCCGCATCAAGGCGCCGACCGGGGCAGCGACCCGGCCCACCTCCGACCGGGTCCGCGAGGCGCTGTTCTCCGCGGTCGACGCCGCGCTGGGGTCGCTGCACGGTCTGCGCTTCCTCGACCTCTACGCCGGCAGCGGTGCCGTGGGCCTGGAGGCACGGTCCCGAGGCGCCGGGGTGGTCACGCTGGTCGAGCACGACCGCCGCACCGCCTCGCTGATCCGCGACAACGTCAGGTCCCTGGGCCTCGCCGGCGTCGAGGTGGTGGTCGCGTCCGCCGCCCGTGCCCTGGCCGCGCCGCCGCGTGCGCCGTACGACGTGGTGTTCCTCGACCCGCCCTACGCGCTCGGCGAGGAGGAGCTGGCGGCCGACCTGCGGGCCCTGGTGGCGCAGGGCTGGTTCGCCCACGAGGCGCTCGTGGTGGTCGAACGGTCCAGCCGTGGGCCGGCGCCGGCCTGGCCGGAGGGCACCACGGGGGACCGTTCGCGCAAGTACGGTGAGACGACGCTTTGGTACGGTCACGCCACCCACTGAGCGCGACCAGCCGCCACCAGCCGCCACCAGACCAGGAGCCGTCCGTGCGCCGAGCCGCCTGCCCGGGGTCGTTCGACCCGGTGACCAACGGCCACATCGACATCATCTCCCGCGCCTCGATCCTGTTCGACGAGGTGGTGGTCGCGGTCGGGGTCAACCGGTCGAAGAACAGGTTGTTCTCGCCCGAGGAGCGGATCGCGATGCTCACCGAGGCGTGCGAGCCCTACCCGAACGTGCAGATCGACAGCTTCGACGGGCTGCTCACCGACTTCTGCAAGGACCACGACGTGCACGCCATCGTCAAGGGGCTGCGCGCGGTCAGCGACTTCGACTACGAGCTCCAGATGGCGCAGATGAACTCCAGCCTCTCCGGCATCGAGACGGTCTTCGTGCCGACCAGCCCGGAGTACTCCTTCCTCGCCTCGAGCCTGGTCAAGGAGGTCGCGGCGTACGGCGGTGACGTCTCGGGGCTGGTGCCGAACTTCGTCCTGGACCGGATGACCGAGCGGCTGGCGCAGAGAGGCTGATCACAGGCGGAGCAGGTCGTTTCTGGGAGGCGCCCTCGGCGTCGTATCGTCGAGGGTCGGGACCGGCACCGGTCCCCAGGGTCGGGGGTCGAGAAAGGGACGACGTGGACGTGCACGCGAGGCTCACCGAGCTGCGACGGATCGTGGACGAGGCGCGGTCGATGCCGATGTCGGCGTCGGCGGTGGTCAACCGCAGCGAGCTGCTGGAGGTGATCGACGAGATCTCGGGCGAGGTCACGACCACGGTCGAGGAGTCGCGACGCGTGCTCTCCGAGCGGGAGTCGGTGGTCGACGAGGGCCGCCGTGAGGCCGAGCAGATCGTCGCCAACGCCCACCTCGAGCGCGAGAAGATGATCTCCGACACCGACGTCTACCGGGTGGCCAAGCGCGAGGCCGACGGACTGCTGGAGCAGGCCCGCGTCGAGGCGGACGCCCTCCGGCTGGAGACCGACGGGTACGTCGACGCCAAGCTGGCGAACTTCGAGGTGACCCTGGACCGCACCATCGACGCGGTCCGGCGCGGGCGCGAGCGGCTCGCCGGACGCTCGTCCTTCGACACCGAGGACGACGACGTCTCCCGGATCAAGCTGCCCGAGCACCTCGAGGGCTGACCGGTCCGGCTTCTGCACGTTTTGGTCGCTCGGCCCCCCGTTCGCTACTCTTGACGGCGGTTCTCCGTGCGGGCTCGGGGTCGTGTGACGTCGTCCTCCGACCGGGGAACCTGGTCTGTGGTCAGTGCCCCTGTCAGGAAGTGAAATCGTGCGTCTCGACCCGAGAGCGCCGCTCGTGCTCGACACCCGCGAGCTCGGCCGCCGCCCGGGGTCGCAACGGCGGAAGACCTTCTCGGCTCCGGCACCCCCAGACCTCGGCATCGAGGTTCTCCGCGTCCCCGAGGGGTCGACGATCGAGTTCGAGCTCCGGCTCGAGGCGGTCATGGAGGGCGTCCTCGTCACGGGCCAGGCGCAGGTCGGGCTCGAGGGGGAGTGCGCCCGGTGCCTGGAGGAGATCCACGACGACGTCGTGGCCGACTTCCAGGAGCTCTTCGTCTACGAGGAGAGCGACACCGCCACCGATTCCCCGCACGGGGAGGACGACGATGCCAACCGGTTGGAGGGCGACCTGCTCGACCTCGAGCCGGTGCTGCGGGACGCGGTGGTGCTGATGCTGCCGTTCCGACCGCTGTGCCGGCAGGACTGTCCGGGACTGTGCACCGAGTGTGGAGCACGGCTCGCGGACGACCCCGGCCACCAGCACGACGACCCGGTCGACCCGAGATGGGCGAAGCTCTCCGGCCTCACCGAGCTGGCGCACGACCCGAACGACTGACCCAGACCCTGCCGCAACGCGGCGAACCGGAGGAGAACACCGTGGCTGTCCCGAAGCGGAAGATGTCGCGCAGCAACACGCGTCACCGTCGCTCGCAGTGGAAGGCGGTCGCCCCCTCGCTGGTGACCTGCGCCAACCCCGCGTGCGGCTCCAAGCACCTGCCGCACCGCGCCTGCCCCGAGTGCGGACAGTACGGCCCCCGCGCCGAACGTCGTCAGGTCCTCTGACGTCTGCACCCGACACGCCGGTGGAGACGACGGTGGAGACGACCGCGTCGTACGACGACCTGCGTGAGGCGCTGGGCTCGCCCGTCCTGGACGCCGAGCTGCTCGAGCTCGCCCTGACGCACCGCTCCTACGCCTACGAGCACGGAGGCCTGCCGACCAACGAGCGGCTGGAGTTCCTCGGTGACTCGGTGCTGGGGGTCGTCGTCACCGACACCCTCTTCCGCGCCCATCCCGACCTGTCGGAGGGGCGTCTCGCGAAGCTGCGCGCCGCCGTCGTCAACGCGCGGGCGCTCGCCGAGGTCGCCCGGACGATCGGCCTCGGTGTGCACATCAAGCTCGGTCGCGGGGAGGAGGCCACCGGAGGCCGCCTCAAGGCCTCGATCCTGTCCGACACCGTCGAGGCGCTGATCGGCGCGGTCTACCTCAGCGGAGGCTTCGAGGCCTCCGACGCCGTGGTGCACCTGCTGTTCGACCCGCTCATGGAGAACGCCGCCCGGATGGGTGCGGGGCTGGACTGGAAGACCAGCCTCCAGGAGCTCTCCGCCGGTCACTCGCTGGGGGTCCCGGAGTACCTCATCGAGGACGAGGGACCCGACCACGAGAAGACCTTCACCGCGCAGGTGCGGGTCGGTGGCCAGCTCTACGGCCACGGCACCGGACGCTCCAAGAAGGAGGCCGAGCAGCAGGCCGCGGAGACGGCCTACAACGCGATCGCCCTCTCGCACGGCGCCCCCGTCGGTCCCTGAGCCGTCGAGCCCCCTGAGCCGCTGAGCCTCCCGTGCCCGAGCTTCCCGAGGTCGAGGTCGTACGACGCGGGCTGGCGTCCCACGTGGTCGGACGCACGCTGGGCCCGGTCGACGTGCTCCACCCCCGCCCCGTGCGCCGTCACCTGGCAGGCGCCGAGGACTTCGCCGCCCGCACCGCCGGGAGGACCGTGCTCGGCGCGGCCCGGCGGGGCAAGTACCTCTGGCTGCCGCTCGACAGCGGCGACGCCGTGCTCGCCCACCTGGGGATGAGCGGCCAGCTGCTCGTGCAGCCGGCCACCGCGCCGGACGAGGTGCACCTGCGGGTGCGGTTCGCCCTGGCACCCACGCGAGACAGGCCCGAGGACCCCCCGCTCGAGCTGCGGTTCGTCGACCAGCGGATGTTCGGGGGGCTCTCCGTCTCCCCCGGTGGCGCCGACCTGCCGCCGGAGATCGCACACATCGCGCGCGACCCGATGGACCCGCTGTTCGACGAGGCGGGCTTCGTGGGGCGGGTGCGACGCCGCACGTCCGGTCTCAAGCGGATCCTGCTCGACCAGACGGTCGTGTCCGGGATCGGCAACATCTACGCCGACGAGGCCCTCTGGCGCGCGCAGCTGAACGGCGAGCGGCTGGGCACGAAGCTGCGTCGCGACGATGTACGACGGGTGCTCGAGTCAGCGCGCGAGGTGATGGCAGCCGCGCTGCTCGAGGGCGGCACCTCCTTCGACGCGCTCTACGTCAACGTCAACGGGCAGAGCGGCTGGTTCGACCGCTCGTTGCACGTCTACGGCCGCGAGGACCTGCCCTGCGACCGCTGCGGCACTCCTGTCCGCCGGGTGGCGTTCATGAACCGCTCGTCGTACTTCTGCCCGCGGTGTCAGCCGGTCCCGCGACGGCGCCGGGCCTCCTCGACCGTTGCCGGAACCTCGCCCGCGTAGTCGATCGGGGTCCAGGCCTGGGAGGGCACCCACTCGCTGCCGCAGCCGGCGCACGCGAAGAGCGGCTCGCCATCGAGGTGTGCACCGGTGTCGCCCCAGCTGCACACCGACCGGCAGCCGGCGATCGTGAGCGGTCGGGTCATGGCTCCCCAGGCTACCGACCGGCACCGCGCGGGATTGACCGGTGCAGGCTCGCGTGGGAACCTTGAAGGCGCACATCAGAACCCCCGGCTGCAACCCAGCCGCACCATCGTGTGCCACCCTCTCACCCCTCGGAGGATTCTGAACATGGCAAAGGCGCTCCTCGGTTACATGAGCAGCCCCGACCCTCGGGTCGCCTTCCAGCTCACCGCGGAGAACCGCCGGCTCCGGCAGCGCGTGACGGACCTCGAGGCGCACGTGCTGCGGCTCCAGGCCGAGAACGACGCCCTCGCCGCCGCCGTGGACGACTCACCGCTGCTCTCGCTCGACGAGAGCATGCAGCCCGTCTGAGGTTTTCTCCGGCTCCTGCGTGACCGCAGGCCAGCTCGGTCGTTGCTCCCGTTGTGAGCACTCCGGGACGCCGCGCCCTCCGACCACTGACCAGGCTGCTGACGATGACGGTCGCAGCCGTCACGCTCTTGGCACTCGCCCCGTTGGCGGTCTCCGCCGACACCCCGGTGGTGGGTCCGCCGCTCACCAGCGACAACATGAGGCTGCTGACCTCGCGACCCGGCGCGACGGGCATCTCCGGCTGCTTCATGCGGAGCAAGCCGCTGTTCGTGACGTCGAACCTCGACTCGGTCAAGGTCTTCGACGTCCGTGACGCCCGCAACCCGAAGCCCGTCGGCGCCCTGACGAGCGCGCAGTTCGAGAACGAGGCGATGAGCTGTGGTGAACGGCGCACCGCGACCGGTACCAAGCGCTTCGCCCTCATCGGCGTCGACCTCTACCACGCCTCCGCCGACGACCTCGAGCACGTGAACCTCCGTCCGGCGAACGGCTACGAGATGGTGATCGTCGACGTGACCCACCCGACCCGTCCGCGCATCGCGGCACGGGCTCCGAGCACCACCAGCACCCACACGGTCACCTGCGTGCGGGAGACCGACTGTCGCTACGTCTACTCCGCGGGCTCCGGGTCGAAGGGCACGTTCTCGATCTTCGACCTCCGCGACCTGTCCCATCCCCGTGAGCTCGACGCGGACCCGGGCCAGGCGGGCGTGCAGCCCTTCAGCTCCCCGACGGCCGGCCACAAGTGGAACTTCGACAATGCCGGCTACGGCACCCACACCGGCTTCGACGGCTCGGCCATCTTCGACGTGCGCAGCCCGGCCCGTCCGCGACTGGTGACCACGACCGGTGCCGCCGGCAGGGGGACCGACCCGCGCTACCCCGGCTACAACGACTTCATCCACCACAACTCGTTCCGGCCCAACGCCAAGGCGTTCGTGGCGGGGGCCCCGCCGTCGGTGCGCAACGGCAACGTGCTCTTCGTGACCGAGGAGGACTACGAGCAGACCGACTGCAGCAAGGCGGGCTCGTTCCAGAGCTGGTGGGTCAAGCGGCTCGACGGCACCAAGAGCGCGATCGTCCCGCTGGACAAGGTGGAGCTCTCCGACCTCGGCACCTTCCCGCTCCCGCAGGGGGCGTTCTGCTCGGCGCACTGGTTCTCCTACCACTCCTCCGGCATCGTGGCGGCCGGCTTCTACGGCGGTGGCACGCAGCTGATCGACGTACGCAACCCGCGGAAGCTCTCCTCCTACGGCCACGCGACGTGGGGCGCCTCGGAGGTGTGGGACGCCTACTGGGCGCCGGTCTACAGCAGCACCGGCCGACAGACCGCCCGACAGACCAACGTGGTCTACTCCGTGGATCTGGTGCGTGGCCTCGACGTGTACGCCGTGGACCTTCCCGGGAGTGCCGGCAGGTAACCGGCGTACCGCCATGATGACGGGGTGACTCCTGATGGCTCCCGGCGTGTGCGGCTGGAGCCGATGGACTGGAACGAGTTCGACGTCTGGTCCCCGCACTCGGCGCGAGGCTTCGCCCGCCAGCAGGTCCTCGCGGGGCTGCAGCCGGAGCAGGAGGCGATGGACTACGCCCGACGGCTGCTCGCCGAGCTGCTGCCCTCCGGACCGGCGACGCCGCTCCACCTCCTCTGGACCGTGCACGAGGCCGTCCCGGGTGGACCGCCCGTGGGTCACCTCTGGCTGCGGGTGCGGCCGCTGTCGAGCGAGGTCGAGGCGTTCGTCTTCGACGTCGAGCTGAGGGCGCAGGCGCGGGGCCGGGGGCTCGGTCGGGCCACGATGCTGGCCGCGGAGGACGCCGCCCGCGACCTCGGGGCCACGGTGGTGCGGCTGAACGTCTTCGGACACAACCGTGTGGCCCGCCACCTCTACGAGAGCCTCGGCTTCACGGTCGCCACCGCGACCATGACCAAGTCGCTGACCGGACCCTCGCGCGACGGCTCGGTGACGCGCTCCGTTCCTGCGGTCGGCCTCCGCCCGATGACCGAGGAGCAGTTCGGTGTCTTCCGTCCCCGTGTCGAGGAGGACCTCGCCCGCAACCTGGCCCGTTCGGGGACCCTGCCGCCGCAGGAGGCCCGCCGCAGGGCGCGCACCGATCTCGAGCAGCTGCTCCCCCAGGGCAGAGCGACCCCCGGTCACGTGCTGCGCACCGCCTTCGCCGCTGCCGGTGACGGTGACGGTGACGGTGACGGTGACAGTGACGGTGACGGTGACGGTGACGGGGACGGTGACGAGGTACCGGTCGGCGTGGTGTGGCTGCAGCTGCGTGAGCGCTCGGCGGGGCGGTACGCCGTCGCTGTCGACCTGGAGGTCCGTGAGCAGCTGCGGGGCCGCGGCTACGGGCGGGCGGTCGCGCGGGAGGCGCAGCGGCTGTGTCGCGAGGACGGCGCCGGGTCGATCGAGCTGTCGGTGTTCGGCTTCAACGACGTCGCCCGCTCGCTCTACGAGAGCGAGGGCTTCGAGCTCACGGCTGCGACGATGGTGAAGGCGCTGTGACCGGCTGACCGGCCGCCGCACACACGAGCGGGGAGACGTCACCCTGCTGCGCGTCGGGGCTCGCGGCAGTCCCGGCAGCCGAGTCCGGGTCGTCGGGCGGGGCGCAGGGCGGGCAGGTGGCCGCGTCGGTGCCGGCGTCCGTGTCCGTGCCCGGCCCCGACTGCGGGGTCGACGGCGGGACCGCGGGAGAGCCCGAGGCGTCGGCGGACTGCGGATCGGGCACGCAGCCGGTGTCCCCGTCGGTGGGCCCATCGGTGGGCCCGTCGGTGGGCCCGTCGGTGGGCCCATCGGTGGGATCGCCGGCCGGCTGCTTGGTGGGCTGCTTGGTCGGTTTGGTGGGCTGCTGGGTGGGAGGGTCGGACGCGTCGGTGGTCGGCGAGCCGGCCCGCGACGAGCGCGGAGGCGAGGCCGAGGGTCCGCCGGCGGCCTTCCTCGCCGAGCTGGCCGTGGGGTCGGTCGAGGGTACGGAGCCTCGATGCTTCGGCCCGCTCTTGCTCGTCGTCCGCACCGAGTCGATCACGAGTGCGGTGGTCGGCGACCCGGCCATCGGGCCGCCGCTGGCGGAGCTGACGGTCGAGAGCCCGACGACTGTCGTGCCCCGGTCGAGCCCGAGCCGCGTGAAGCGTCGCTGGTAGGTCAGCACCAGGTCGGCGTAGGCCGACGAGGCGTTGTAGGCGAGCACGGCCGAGCGCATCGTCGGACGCGAGGAGAGGTCGCGCCCGCCGTAGCAGAGGTACGCCGCCGCGGTGGCCGCCGCATCCTCGACGTCCTGCGGGTCGGCCACCCCGTCGCCGTCGCCGTCCACGCCGAAGCGTGCCCAGGTACCCGGGATGAACTGGAGGGGCCCCACCGCCCGGTCCCATCGCGCGTTGCCGTCCCATCGGCCGTGGTCGGTGTCCGCGACGGCCTTGAACCCGTCGTGACCGTCGAGCAGCGGGCCCAGCACGGACGCGCGGTGGCGAGCGTCGATCCGGCGCCCCACCAGCGAGCCCGACTCGACCTCCCCGATCGCCGCGAGCAGGCTCACGGGGAGCTGGCACGAGGCCGGGGCCGACGCCGCGGCGCCGCGGTAGGCGCGCAGCAGCACGTCGGCGATGTCCACCTGCGTCGCGGGACTGGCCGTCGCCGAGCCGGTGGCCGCGATCCGGACGGCTGGGGGCCGGCGTGTGCTGCGTGGGTAGTCACGCGGCTGGATCCGGGTGAGCGAGGCCGGTGGCGCGGCGCTCGCGACCGACAGCTCGGCCACCCCCCGTCCCGATGTTCCCGGCCGTGCCGCCGGGAACGTGGAGCCCGCCAGCGCGAGCACCAGGACCAGCGCCGCGGGCACCTGAGGCCGCGGTCTCCGGTGCCCGACTCGGCTCAGGTGTGCACGCAGGAGCGGATCCGTGACCCGAGTCCTGGACCGGGTACGAACCCGGGACGTGTGGCGACCTGCCCCCATGGCTCCATCCCACACCAGCACCCCCGGATCCGCCAGGGCGACCCGGGTCATCTTTCCGCTTCCGGATGCCCGGGTGTGGGTCCCAGGCAGGGGGGTCGGTCCCAGGTAGGCTCTGGGCCGCTGACCTTCCCCGCGTCCCGGTTCGGCACCATGCGTCGACCCGTACGTGCAGCGCCTGTCCGTCGCCCAGGACTCCGAGGGGAGCTCCCGTGTACCTCAAGAGCCTGACGATGCGCGGCTTCAAGTCGTTCGCGTCCGCCACCACCCTTCAGTTCGAGCCGGGCATCACCTGCATCGTGGGCCCCAACGGGTCCGGGAAGTCCAACGTCGTCGACGCGCTGGCGTGGGTGATGGGCGAGCAGGGCGCCAAGTCGCTGCGCGGCGGCAAGATGGAGGACGTCATCTTCGCGGGCACGTCCGAGCGCCCGCCGCTGGGCCGTGCGGAGGTCGCGCTCACCATCGACAACAGCGACGGCGAGCTCCCGATCGACTACGCCGAGGTGACGATCAGCCGCACGATGTTCCGCAACGGCGGCTCGGAGTACGCCCTCAATGGCTCCGCCTGCCGGCTGCTCGACGTCCAGGAGCTGCTCTCGGACTCCGGTATCGGTCGTGAGATGCACGTCATCGTCGGCCAGGGACAGCTCGACTCCATCCTTCACGCGACACCGGAGGACCGGCGGGGCTTCATCGAGGAGGCCGCCGGCGTCCTCAAGCACCGCAAGCGCAAGGAGAAGGCGCTGCGCAAGCTGGACTCCACCGAGGGGAACCTGACCCGGCTGCAGGACCTGTTGAGCGAGATCCGCCGGCAGCTCAAGCCGCTCGGTCGGCAGGCCGAGGTGGCCCGCAGGGCGGCGGCCGTGCAGGCCGACGTCCGGGACGCCCGCGCGCGGCTGATGGCCGACGACCTGCTCACCGCGCGCACTGCGCTCGAGCAGGAGCTGGCCGACGAGACGATCCTGCTCGAGCGGCGGGCCGAGGTGGAGGCGGAGATCGAGCGGGCCCGCCGGACCGAGACCGAGCTCGAGGCGGCCCTGCGCGAGGACCTGCCCGCGCTGGCCGCCGCCCAGGAGAGCTGGTTCGCGCTCTCCGGGCTGCGGGAGCGGCTGCGCGGGACCAGCAGCCTGGCCGCGGAGCGGGTGCGCAACGCTCGCGACGGCGAGGAGCCCGTGGCCTCGTCGGGTCGCGACCCCGAGCAGCTGGAGGCCGAGGCCGAGCGGGTGCGTGCCTCTGAGCGGGAGATCAGTGCCGAGGTGGAGCGGCGCCGCGGAGCTCTCGACGCCTCGCTGGCGTTCCGGCAGCGCATCGAGCAGCAGCATGCCGAGGAGGACCGTCGCGTCGCCGGGTTGCACCGAGCCGCCGCCGACCGCCGTGAGGGGCTGGCGCGGCTGCGCGGTCAGGTCAACACGATCAGGAGCCGCGCCGGTGCTGCCGACGAGGAGGTCGGGCGGCTCACGAGTGCCCGCGAGGACGCCGTGGCCCGGGCCCAGCGGGCCCAGCGTGAGTTCACCGCCCTGGAGTCCAGGGTCGCCGGACTCGACGCGGGGGAGGAGGGCCTCGACGCGGAGCACGAGGGCGCTGCCGCCGCGCTGTCGGATCTCGAGGGCCGGTTGGCCAAGACGCGTGAGGAGGTGCAGGGGGCCGAGCGGGAGCGCACCGGCCTCGCGGCACGCAAGGAGGCCCTGGAGCTCGGGCTGAGCCGCAAGGACGGGGCCGGTGCGCTGCTCGCGGCCAGTGACGCGGTGTCCGGGCTGCTGGGATCGGTGGCGGCGCTGCTCACCGTCCGCCCGGGCTACGAGACCGCGGTCGCCGCTGCCCTGGGCTCCGCCGCCGACGCTGTCGCGGTCGAGCACCTCGACGCCGCTCTGGGTGCGATCGCGCACCTGAAGGCGGAGGATCTCGGTCGCGCAGGTCTGCTGCTGGGCGGAGCCGCCGTCGACCCCGGCGACTGGCCCGTACTGCCCGCGGGCACGCCCTGGGCGCTGGACGTCGTCGAGTGCCCGGAGGCGCTGCGTGCCGGGCTCGGCCGCCTGCTGGACAAGGCCGCGGTCGTCCCCGACCTGCGCAGTGCCCGGCGGCTGGTGGCCGACCTCCCCGAGGTCACGGCGGTGACTCGCGAGGGTGACCTGCTCGGTGCGCACTTCGCGGCAGGCGGCTCCTCCTCGCAGCCAAGTCTGATCGAGGTGCAGGCTGCGGTGGACGAGGCCGCCGAGCGGCTCGCGGAGGCCGCGCACGCGTGCGAACGACTCGGCTTCGACCTGTCCCGGCTGGAGGAGGAGCGGGCGCAGGCACAGCGACGGGTCGACGTGGCGCTGGCGAAGCTGCACGAGTCCGATGCCACGCTGGCGGCCGTCGCCGAGGAGCTCGGTCAGCTCGGTTCGCTGGCACGCTCCGCGAAGGGCGAGGCCGATCGGGTCACAGCCGCCATCGCTGCGGCGGAGGAGGCACGTGAGCGCGACCTCTCCGGACTGGCCGAGCTGGAGCAGCGGCTGGCGGCCGCCGAGGAGGCGCCCGACGAGGAGCCCGAGACCAGCGAGCGTGAGCGGCTCGCGGAGCAGGCGCGGTCGGCCCGGCAGGCCGAGATGGACGCCCGGCTGTCGCTGCGCACCGCCGAGGAGCGTGCCCGGGCACTGTCCGGGCGGGCCGACTCGCTGCTTCGCGCGGCCCGTGAGGAGCGCGAGGCTCGCGCCCGGGCAGTGGCGCGTCGCGAACGCCTGGCGCGCGAGGGCAGGGTCGCCGAGGCGGTCGGTCGGGGCGTGACCCTGGTGCTGGAGCGGCTGGAGACCTCGGTCTCGTGCGCCGCCGAGCAGCGGCAGGCGGCGGAGCAGGCACGGCGGGCCCGCGAGGAGGAGCTGATGGCCGCTCGTGCGAGGCTGCGCGACCTCGCCACCGAGCACAACGAGCTGGTCAGCACGGTGCACCGCGACGAGATGGCCCGCACCCAGCAGCGGATGCGGATCGAGCAGCTCGAGGAGCGTGCCCGCGAGGAGCTCGGGCTCGACCTGGACGAGTTGTCGGTCGAGTACGGCCCAGACCGGCTCGTACCTCCCGTGCTGTCGGCCGAGCAGCAGGCCGAGCTCGACGCAGACCCCGAGTCTTCCCCGCCAGCGGCGGTGCCCTTCGTGCGCGAGGAGCAGCAGAAGCGGCTGCGCTCGGCGGAACGAGCGCTCTCGATGCTCGGGCGGGTCAACCCGCTCGCCCTGGAGGAGTTCAGCGCGCTCGAGGAGCGGCACCGGTTCCTCGGCGAGCAGCTCGAGGACCTTCGCCGTACCCGGCGCGACCTGCTCGACATCGTCCGAGAGGTCGACGAGCGCGTCGAGCAGGTCTTCACCGAGGCCTGGCACGACGTGAACGCGGCGTTCGACGGTGTCTTCAAGCGGCTCTTCCCCGGTGGCGAGGGCCGCCTGGTGCTGACCGACCCCTCGGACATGCTGAACACCGGCATCGAGGTCGAGGCCCGTCCCCCGGGCAAGAAGGTCAAGCGGCTCTCGCTGCTCTCCGGCGGGGAGCGCTCGCTGGTCGCCGTGGCGTTCCTGGTCTCCCTGTTCAAGGCCCGGCCGTCGCCGTTCTACATCCTCGACGAGGTCGAGGCAGCCCTCGACGACACCAACCTGGGTCGTCTCCTGGAGATCTACGAGGAGCTGCGCGAGAGCAGCCAGCTGCTGGTGATCACCCACCAGAAGCGGACCATGGAGGTCGGGGACGCGCTCTACGGCGTCAGCATGCGCGGAGACGGGGTCTCGGCCGTGATCAGCCAGCGGCTCCGCGAGGCCGAGCCCGCGTGAGTCGAGGCGAGCGGGCGCGGCCCTCGCGCGGCGACTACGTCGTGTGGCGTCGGGCGACGACCCGGTGGGCCGACGACGACGTCTACGGCCACATGAACAACGCGACGTACTACGAGCTCTTCGACACCGCCGTGAACGCACACCTGATCGAGGCGACCGGTGTCGACATCAGGGCGCTCCCGGCGATCGGGGTGGTCGCGGAGACCTCCTGCCGCTACTTCAGCGAGATCGGGTTTCCCGCTCCCGTCGACGTCGGGCTGGTCGTGGAGCGGGTCGGCACCTCGTCGGTGGTGTACCGCATCGGGCTGTTCCAGGGCGAGGGCGACGAGGCCGCCGCGGAGGGCCGCTTCGTGCACGTGTACGTCGACAACGGCCCGCGCGAGACCGGCGCGCAGCGGCCCGTGCGGCCGCTCCCCGAGCAGGTGCGCGACGTGGTCAGCCCGCTCACGGCCGGCGTGAACGCCCACGAGGGCGACTGAACGTTTCGACGCCTGCCCCCCAGGGGTCCTAGCATGGAGGAGCGGCGGCCGGACGGCTGCCGCCCCCACCACTCTCGGGAGGCGCGATGATCTCGGTCCTGCTCGCCATGCTCGGCATCGTCCTGCTCGCCGGTCTGGTCGTGATCTACGTCGCCTACCCGCACCGCGGCGAGGACGTTCCCAACGCGCCCTGGGTCGGCGAGGCGATGCGCAAGGGCGTCAGCATGCTGCCGACTCTCGACAACCGCACCGAGGACCCGGCCCCGGACCACCTGCAGCGTGAGCGGGAGGCGCAGCACCACTGATCTCGGAGGGTGCCTGAGCGTGTGATGGGATGACCCGCGTGGCTGAGTACCTCTACCTGATCATCGGCATCGCCGTCGTCCTCCTCGCGGGGGTCGTCGGCCTGGTGTCGACCACGTTCCGCCGGCGCGGGCGCACCTCCACGCCGGCGCCCTCGCGGGACGAGCCGCAGGTCGGTGACGACGCCGAGGTCCCTCGCGACACGCCGACGCGCACCGTCGAGGACGCCGACCTGCCGGACAGCTCCGAGCTGGGCGGGGCCACCGACACCCTCGAGCGTCCGCTCGAGAAGCCCGAGGGGGCTGCCGGCCGACTGGTCCGCCTGCGCCAGCGGCTGGCCCGGTCCCAGAGCCCGCTCGGACGCGGCCTGCTGGCACTGCTCTCACGGGACGTGGTCGACGAGGACACGTGGGAGGAGATCGAGGACACCCTGATCACGGCCGACGTCGGGGTGAAGCCGACCCAGGAGCTCGTCGACCGGTTGCGCACCCGCGTCAAGGTCGAGGGCAGCTCGTCGAGCTCGGTGCGGGACATCCTCCACGAGGAGCTCGTCACCCTCATCGACCCGGCACTGGACCGGTCGCTGGCGGTGGGGCGCACGGACGGCCGACCGGCGGTCGTGCTGGTGGTCGGCGTGAACGGCACCGGAAAGACCACCACCGTCGGCAAGCTGGCCCGGGTGCTGGTGGCGGAGGACAAGCAGGTCGTGCTCGGCGCCGCGGACACCTTCCGGGCGGCGGCGGCCGAGCAGCTGACGACCTGGGGTGAGCGCGTGGGGGTGCCCGCCGTACGTGGCCCCGAGGGGAGCGACCCGGCGAGCGTGGCGTTCGAGGCCGTCAAGACCGGCATCGAGCGGGAGGCCGACGTCGTGCTGATCGACACCGCCGGCCGGTTGCAGAACAAGGCCGGACTGATGGACGAGCTGGGCAAGGTCAAGCGGGTCGTGGAGAAGCAGACGCCGGTCAGCGAGGTGCTGCTGGTGCTCGACGCCACCACCGGGCAGAACGGTCTCCAGCAGGCCCGGGTGTTCCGGGAGGTCGTCGACGTGACCGGGATCGTGCTCACCAAGCTCGACGGGTCGGCGAAGGGCGGCATCGTCGTCGCCGTGCAGCGTGAGCTCGGGGTGCCGGTCAAGCTGGTCGGCATCGGCGAGGGCGCCGACGACCTGGCGCCCTTCGAGCCCGAGGCGTTCGTGGACGCGCTGTTGGGTGAGGTCGACTGAGCAGCCCCGGCACCGGAGCAGACGCCGAGACCCGCGTCGCGGGACCGGTCAGTCCCGCACCAGGATCCCGCGCAGCGTGAACTCGACCAGGGTGTCCACGTCCTCGACGGCCGGCATCGGCCGGTGGGTGATCGCCCGGATCGCCAGCAGGCCGCCCAGCCACTGGACCGCACAGTCCACGTCGATGTCGGGGCGGACCTCGCCCCGCTCGATGGCCCGGCGGAACGTGGCGCGGGAGTGCTCCTCCCGCCGCTCGGTCGAGGCCCGGTAGAGCTCCGCGATCCGGTCGTCGCGCACGGACTCGGCGATGGAGGTGCGCAGGAACGCCTCGCCCTCCGGGGTGTTCACGAAGATGAGGACCGCCCGGTAGCTCTCGGTGAGGTCACGGGTCACCGAGCCGGTGTCCGGCTCGGGCATCTCGGCCGAGTAGAGCGTCTCCATCGCGGCGACCGCGAGGTCGTCCTTGGAGGGCCACCGACGGTAGACCGTGGCCTTGCCCACACCCGCCCGGGCGGCGACGTCGTCGACGGTCGTCCGGTCGAAGCCGCGCTGGAGCATCAGCTCCGCGGCGGCAGCCGTGATGCGCTCGTCGGTGTCCGGGTCGCGGGGTCGGCCACGTCCGCGGCGTGCCGGCGAAGCCTCCCCAGGCCCGACCCTCTCGTCGGATGGCGCTGGAGTCGTGGTCATGCGGGGGACCCTAGCCGTGAGACCGAACTGGACAAAGAGTGCCGTATATATCTTTACGACTCTGCCAGGTCCCCCTGCGTCGTCATCTGCTCGTAACACAACCCGGGCAACCGTCACCTGACGGCAACAGGGGTGCTCGCGAGCCGAAACCTGGGCCGACCAGGGTGAGCGTCATCGGGGACGGTCGGCACGACAGCGCAGTCGAGCCCTGCCCTCCCTCCTGACACTCCACGAGGCTCACGAGGTAGAGACACATGAATACTGGTGACACCGCCTGGGTGCTCGCGTCGGCGGCACTCGTGCTGCTGATGACCCCCGGGCTCGCACTCTTCTACGGCGGCATGGTGCGCGCGAAGAGCGTCCTCAACATGATGATGATGAACTTCTCGGCACTCGCGCTCATCAGCGTGCTGTGGATCATCTACGGCTACTCCCTCGCCTTCGGCGACGACGTGGTCGGCGGGCTCTTCGGCGACCCCACCGACTACCTCGGGCTGGCGGGCCTGATGAGCGAGAAGGCCGTGGTGGCGACCATCCCGAGCCTGGCCTTCGTCGCCTTCCAGTCCGTCTTCGCGATCATCACGGTCGCGCTGATCTCCGGAGCCATCGCCGACCGGGCCCGCTTCGGCCCGTGGCTGGTGTTCTCGGCCGTCTGGGCGACGGTGGTCTACTTCCCGGTCGCGCACTGGGTGTTCGCGTTCGACGACACCACCGGAAAGAACTTCGCCGGCGGCTGGATCGCGAACAAGCTGGCGGCGATCGACTTCGCCGGTGGGACCGCGGTGCACATCAATGCGGGCGCTGCCGGTCTGGCCCTCGCGCTGGTGCTGGGCAAGCGGATCGGCTGGCGGAAGGACCCGATGCGGCCGCACAACCTGCCGCTGGTCATGCTCGGTGCCGGCCTGCTGTGGTTCGGCTGGTTCGGGTTCAACGCCGGTTCCGCGCTGGGCGCCAACACGCTGGCCGCGGTCACGTGGATGAACACCCTCGGTGCCACGGCGGCCGCCGCCCTGGGCTGGCTGCTGACGGAGAAGGTGCGCGACGGACACCCGACCTCGCTGGGTGCCGCCTCGGGTGTGGTCGCCGGACTGGTCGCCATCACGCCTTCCTGCTCCTCGGTGAGCCCCATGGGCGCACTGCTGCTCGGCTTCATCGCCGGCGTCGTGTGTGCGCTCGCGGTGAGCCTGAAGTACCGCTTCGGCTTCGACGACTCGCTGGATGTCGTCGGCGTCCACCTGGTCGGCGGGGTCTGGGGCACGCTCGCGGTCGGCTTGCTGGCCACCAAGGGCGCACCGGCCGGCGTCGACGGGCTGCTGTACGGCGGCGGGGTCGACCAGCTGTGGCGGCAGGCCGTCGGTGCCTTCGCGGTGCTGGCCTACTCCTTCATCGCCACGTATCTCATCGGGCAGCTGATCGCCAAGACCATCGGCTTCCGGGTCGGCGACGAGGACGAGGTCGAGGGCATCGACTTCTCCGAGCACAGTGAGACGGCCTACGAGTTCGTCAACCGTTCCGGTGGCATCACCGCCAAGTCGCCAAGCGTGGCGGCCGCACAGTCCGACGCCGAGGCGAGGGGAGTCAACGCATGAAGCTCGTCACCGCGGTGATCAAGCCGCACAAGTGGGAAGAGGTCCGGGAGGCGCTGGAGACCTTCGGCGTGACCGGCATGACGGTCAGCGAGGTCAGCGGCTACGGCCGGCAGAAGGGTCACACCGAGGTCTACCGGGGCGCGGAGTACGACATCGCCCTGGTCCCCAAGGTCCGGATCGAGATCGTCGTGGAGACCGCGGACGTCGACGACGTCCTCGGGATCATCGTCAAGACGGCCCAGACGGGCCGGATCGGCGACGGCAAGGTCTGGGTGCAGCCGGTGGACTCGGTGGTCCGGGTGCGCACGGGGGACCGGGACGAGGCAGCCCTGTAGGCAGCACGTTCTGGGGGACACGTCCGCATCAGGCGGGGACCTGTCGGAGGCAGCAGCCCTCGACGGCCCCGCCTGGTGCGCGTCGGCATGGAAGGCTACGAGCAGGAGGACGACATGTTGCTGGTCACCGCGGTCGTGAAGCCGCACAAGTGGGAGGACGTCAGGTCCGCCCTGGAGAGTGTCGGCATCACCGGCATGACGGTCAGCGAGGTCAGCGGCTACGGCCGCCAGAAGGGCCACACGGAGGTCTACCGGGGCGCGGAGTACGACATCGCCCTGGTGCCCAAGGTCCGGATCGAGATCGTGGTCGATGACGACGAGTCCGACGAGGTCGTCCGCGCCATCGTCGAGAGCGCCCGTACCGGCAAGATCGGCGACGGGAAGGTCTGGGTGCAGCCGGTCGAGTCGGTGGTGCGGGTGCGCACGGGAGACCAGGACGAGGCCGCGCTCTGAGGCTGCCCGCCGGGCGGGGTCCCGGATGACCCAGGCCGCTCGACGCGAGCGCACCGCAGCGGCGGACGCGCTGTGCGTCGGTGCTCTGGACCAGGCGCTCGGCGGCGCCGACGAGACCGGCATCGCCCTGGTGGCCGTGGGTGGCTACGGGCGCAGAGAGCTCGCGCCGTACAGCGACCTCGACGTGGTGCTGGTCCACGACGACGGCAACCCGGGTGTCGGCGTGCACGGCGTGGCCGAGCAGGTCTGGTACCCGCTGTGGGATGCCGGGGTGGACCTCGACCACTCGGTGCGGGCACTCTCGGAGGTCACCGACACCGCCCGTTCCGACCCGCGGGTCGCGCTGGGGCTGCTCGACGCCCGACATCTCGCCGGCGACCCGTCGGTGACCCTGCGGCTGCGCACGGGCCTGCTCGCAGGCTGGCGGCGCGACGCCCGCACCCAGCTACCGGCGCTGCGCGCGCTGGTCGACCGGCGAGGGGCCCGGCAGGGGGAGCTGGCACACGTCTCGGTGCCCGACCTGAAGGAGTCGGTCGGGGGGCTGCGCGACGCGACCGTGCTCAAGGCGCTGGTGGCCACCTGGCTGGTCGACGTGTCGCACTCCGACCTCGAGCCCAGCCGGCTGCAGCTGCTCGACCTGCGCGACGCGCTGCACGAGGTCACCGGTCGCGCCACCGATCGGGTCGCCCCGGAGCTGTGGTCCGACCTGGCCGCGCACCTGGGCCTGCCGGACGGCGAGGCGGCCCAGCGGCAGGTGCGTGAGGTGGGACGGCGCATCACGCACCTGTGCCGGTTGACCTGGCACCGCGTCGACGCCGTGCTGGAGCGCCCGTCGACCACCCGGCGCCGGGCCCCCGACCTCACCCGGGTCGCACCGGGGGTGGCGGTCGCTGCCGGGGAGGTGGTGCTCGAACGGGGGACCGACCCGGCCGCCGACCCGCTGCTGCTGCTGCGCGCACCCGCCGAGGCCGCCGAGCGGAGCCTGGTGCTGGCCCCCGCGACCGCGGCCCGGCTGGCGCGCGCTGAGGTCACCGTGCCCGAGCCGTGGAGCCGGGAGGCGCGCAACCTGTTCACCCGGCTGCTCGCGGCCGGACCTGGGCTGCTGCCGGTGTGGGAGACGCTGGACGAGACCGGCGCCCTCGACAAGGTGCTTCCGGAGTGGTCGCGGGTCCGGCTGCTTCCGCACGCCTCGGTGGTGCACCGCTTCACCGTCGACCGGCACCTGGTGGAGGCCTGCACGGAGGCATCGAGGCTGATCCGGCGGGTCCGGCGTCCCGACGTGCTGATGGCGGCCGCCCTGCTGCACGACATCGGCAAGGGCGAGCTCGTGGACCACTCGGTCGCCGGCGCGCCGCTCGCGGCCGCGGCCGCGGAGCGGATGGGCTACGACACCCGCGAGGTGGACCTGGTCCGCGGGCTCGTGCGCTGGCACCTGCTGCTCGCGGAGGTGGCGACCACGCGCGACCTCGACGACCCGGCCACCGTCGGGTACGTCGAGCAGCGCATCCGGGACCTGGAGACACTCGACCTGCTCGAGGTGCTCACCGAGGCGGACGCTCGGGCCACCTCACCGAAGGCCTGGTCGGCCTGGCGGGCGGGGCTGGTCGCCGAGCTCGCTGCGCGGGTGCGGGCCTCGCTGAGCGACGTCGACCCCACGACCCCCGGGACCGCGCCGACCGACCCCCCCGAGGAGGTCGAAGTGTCGGCCGCCCTGCGCGAGGACCCGCGCCGGGTCGAGGTCCGCCTGCGGACGACGTCGGACGGCGCCACGGTCACCCTGGTCTCCGGCGACCGGGTCGGCCTGATGAAGGACGCGGCCGGCGCGCTCACCGTGCAGCGAGCCTCGGTGCGCTCGGCGCGGGCGTGGACCCAGGGGGACCTGGGGATCTCGGTGTGGGAGGTCGACGACACCCACCTCGACGAGGGGGTGCTGCGCCAGGGCTTCGAGGCCGTCGCCGACGGCCGGCTGGACCCGGCGGCCCGGCTGCGCGCGAACCGGGGGGCGCTCGAGCCCTCCGTCCAGATCCGGCACGAGGCCTCGCGGGAGGCGACGGTGCTGGAGGTGCGTGTCGACGACCGCCCCGGAGTGGTCTTCCTGGTGTGCTCGGCGCTGGCCCGGCTCGACCTCACCGTGCGGTCGGCCCACCTGACCACGCTCGGCCCGCAGGCCGTCGACGTCTTCTACGTCCAGGAGCTCGGGGCGGGGCTGCTCTCCGACGAACGTGCCGCCTCAGCGGTGCACGCCGTCCGGCGCGTCCTGCAGGGCCCGGTTACCCTGGACGCTGACCGCGGTTGACCCGGCTGCCGGCCGGCACCGGCCCCACCGCACCCTCCGAGCTGCTGCAAGGACCGACCACCTGTGTTTGCGACCCTCTCCGACCGCCTCGCCGCGACGTTCAAGAACCTGCGCGGAAAGGGCCGGCTCTCGGACGCCGACATCGACGCGACGGCGCGCGAGATCCGCATCGCGCTGCTGGAGGCCGACGTCGCGCTGCCGGTGGTGCGCGAGTTCGTCGCGGCCGTCAAGGAGCGCGCCCGAGGGTCCGAGGTCAGCGCGGCCCTCAACCCGGCCCAGCAGATCGTCAAGATCGTCAACGAGGAGCTCGTCACCATCCTCGGCGGCGAGACCCGGCGGCTGAGGTTCGCCAAGACTCCGCCGACCGTCATCATGCTGGCCGGCCTGCAGGGGGCCGGCAAGACGACGCTGGCGGCCAAGCTGGCGCTCTGGCTCAAGGAGCAGGGCAGCAGCCCGCTGCTGGTGGCCGCGGACCTCCAGCGCCCGAACGCCGTCGGGCAGCTCCAGGTCAACGGCGAGCGGGCCGGGGTGAAGGTCTTCGCCCCCGAGCCCGGCAACGGCGTCGGGGATCCGGTGGCCGTCGCCCGGGCAGGCGTGGACGAGGCACGTCGTACGCTCCACGACGTCGTCATCGTCGACACCGCGGGCCGGCTCGGCGTGGACACCGAGCTGATGCAGCAGGCCTCGGACATCCGCGACGCGGTCACGCCCGACGAGATCCTCTTCGTCGTCGACGCGATGGTCGGCCAGGACGCGGTCAACACGGCGCAGGCCTTCCTCGACGGTGTCGGCTACGACGGCGTCGTCTTGACCAAGCTGGACGGCGACGCGCGCGGCGGCGCCGCGCTCTCGATCGCGTCCCTCACCGGCCGGCCGGTCATGTTCGCCTCCAACGGTGAGAAGCTCACCGACTTCGACCTGTTCCACCCCGACCGGATGGCCTCGCGCATCCTCGACATGGGCGACATGCTCACCCTGATCGAGCAGGCGGAGAAGACCTTCGACGCCGACCAGGCGGCCGCCGCGGCCGCCAAGCTGACGGGTCAGGGTGGCGAGTTCACGCTCGAGGACTTCCTCCAGCAGATGCAGCAGCTGCGCAAGATGGGCTCGCTGTCGAAGATCATGGGGATGCTGCCCGGCATGGGGCAGTTCCGTGAGCAGCTCGAGAACTTCGACGAGCGCGAGATCGACCGCATCGAGGCGATGATCCACTCGATGACCCCGGGCGAGCGCGCCAACCCCAAGATCATCGACGGGTCCCGCCGGGCCCGCATCTCCCGGGGTTCCGGCACGCAGGTCTCCGACGTCAACGGGCTGGTCGAACGGTTCTTCGAGGCCCGCAAGATGATGATGTCGATGGCCAAGGGCGGCGGGATGCCGGGGATGCCCGGGGTGCCGGGGATGGGCGGCGGCAAGCGAGCCAAGGCCAAGCAGGCGGTCAAGAAGGGCAAGTCCCGACGCGGGTCCGGCAACCCGGCCAAGCGCGCCGCGGAGGAGCGGGCGGCGGCGCAGAAGCCGACGCCGACGCCGACCG
This sequence comes from uncultured Actinomycetota bacterium, assembly GCA_963810435.1. Lineage (GTDB taxonomy): Bacteria > Actinomycetota > Actinomycetes > Propionibacteriales > Nocardioidaceae > Nocardioides_B. Next base: position 2,514,096 of record CAWENL010000001.1, on the reverse strand, counting down.
GCAACGGCGCCAACCCGTTCGGGGCGCCTCCCGGGAACGAGCCGGAGTTCGACCCCTCGTCGCTCGAGCTGCCCGCCGACCTGTCGAAGTACCTGAAGTAGCCCGACTCGGTAGGGTCCGGCGCATGGCTGGTGCGCTGAGGTTCCGTGGTCCGGTACTGCCCGACGGGGAGGTCCGCGACCTCTACGTCGTCGACGGCGCGGTGACCTACGAGCGGGTCGCCTCGGCCGAGCTCGTCGCGGAGGGCTGGATCGTGCCCGGACTCGTCGACGCCCACTGCCACGTCGGGCTGGACGAGAACGGCGCCGTCCCCGAGGACGTCCAGGAGCAGCAGGCGACCGCGAACCGCGACGCCGGGGCGCTGCTGCTGCGTGACTGCGGCTCCGCCGCCGACACCTCCTGGATCCACGACCGCGACGACCTGCCGCGGCTGATCCGGGCCGGGCGCCACCTCGCCCGCACCCGGCGCTACATCCGCAACTACGCCCACGAGATCGAGCCGGAGGAGCTGCCGGGCTACGTCACGCAGGAGGCACGGCGCGGCGACGGCTGGGTCAAGCTGGTGGGCGACTGGATCGAGCGGGAGGCCGGCGACCTGACGCCGTCGTGGACGCGCGAGTCGCTCGACGCCGCGATGAAGGCCGCGCACGCCGAGGGAGCGCGGGTGACCGCGCACGTGTTCGGCCGGGCCGCGCTGCCCGACCTGATCGGGTCGGGGATCGACTGCATCGAGCACGGCACCGGCCTCTCGACCGACCTGATCGACGCCATGGTCCGCAACGGCGTGGCGCTGGTGCCCACCGTCAAGCAGCTGGACCAGTTCCCGAGCTACGCCGAGGCCGGACGCGGGCGGTTCCCTGACTACGCCGACCACATGATGCGCCTCCACGGGTCGCGGCGTGAGGTCATCGGTGCGGCCTACGAGGCCGGGGTCGCGATCTACGCCGGCACCGACGCCGGCGGGGTGCTGCCGCACGGCCTGATCGGTGCGGAGGTCGTCGAGCTCGCGACGTACGGGCTCACGCCGGCCGACGCGCTCGGGGCCGCCTCGTGGCGGGCGCGCACCTGGCTCGGCCTCGACGACAACCTGTCCGAGGGGAGCACGGCCGACTTCGTCGTCTTCGACCGCGACCCGCTCGACGACCTGTCGGTGCTCTGCGAGCCGAGACGGGTCGTGCTGCGCGGCAGCGTCGTCGGCTGACGCGGTGGCGATTTCGGGCGAGGGCGGTCCGTCTGGCAGAATGCCCGCTGAGTCCCGCGCGTCCGGACCCTCTGACCCGGGACGCGTGCGACACCGCGCAGCGAGTCCTGCCTGCCCCACCAGGCGCCGGGCCGCTCACCAGACACCGTAGACCCAAGGAGACACCACACTCGTGGCCGTCAAGATTCGTTTGAAGCGGATGGGCAAGATCCGTACGCCGTACTACCGCGTCGTCGTCGTCGACTCCCGCAAGAAGCGCGACGGCAAGGTGATCGAGCAGATCGGGAAGTACCACCCCAAGGAGGAGCCCTCGCTGATCGAGGTCACCTCCGAGCGGGCGCAGTACTGGCTCGGCGTCGGCGCACAGCCGTCCGAGGCCGTCGCGGCGCTGCTGAAGATCACCGGTGACTGGCAGAAGTTCAAGGGCCTGCCGGGCACCGAGGGCACCCTGCGGGTCGCCGAGGCCAAGCGACCCAAGGCCGAGATCTTCAACGAGGCGCTGAAGGAGTCCGGCAGCGAGCCGAAGGCCGAGGCCGTCACCACCAAGAAGGCTGCCGCCAAGAAGCCCGCCGAGAAGCCCGTCGAGCAGCCCGCGGAGGCAGCCCCTGAGGTACCCGCCGACAACGCGACGCCCGCGGCGGAGACCCCTGAGGGTGCCACCGAGGCGGCCGAGGTCGCCGACGGCAAGGCCGTCGACGCCGAGAAGCAGGCCGACGACCAGCCGGCCGAGAGCTGAGCCCGATGCTGGCCGACGCACTCGAGCACCTGGTCAAGGGCATCGTCCGTCATCCTGACGAGGTCTCGGTCGAGGACAAGCAGCTGCGCCGCGGCTCGGTCCTCGAGGTGCGGGTGCACCCCGAGGACCTCGGCAAGGTCATCGGCCGGGGCGGCCGCACCGCCACCGCGCTGCGCACCGTGGTCGGGGCGCTCGCCGGCAAGGGCGGCGCGCGCGTCGACTTCGTCGACGTCGACCGTCAACGCTGACCCAGGCCGCCGACCATGAGCACCACCGAGGTGGTCGTCGGGCGGATCGGCAAGGCGCACGGCATCCGGGGCGAGGTGTCGGTCGAGCTGCGCACCGACGAGCCGGAGCGTCGCTTCGGCGACGGTGCAGTGCTCGGCGTCCGTACGCCGCGGGGCGAGGCGCCCCCTGGTCCCGGGCGGCCCTCGTCGCTGACCGTCGACCGCACCAGGTGGCACCAGTCGCGGCTGCTCGTCACGTTCGCGGGGATCTCCGACCGCACGCACGCCGAGGCGCTGCGGGGACTGAGCCTGGTCACCGAGGTCGACGACGCGGAGTCCCCGGCCGACCCCGAGGAGTTCTACGACCACCAGCTCGTCGGGCTCAGCGTCCTCACCACCGACGGCGTCGCCGTGGGTGAGGTCACCCAGGTGGTGCACGGCGCAGGCCAGGAGCTGCTCGCGGTCCGCACCTCCGGCGGTGAGGAGGTGCTGGTGCCCTTCGTGACCGCCCTCGTGCCCGTGGTCGACGTCGCCGGCGGCCGCGTCGAGGTCGTGGACCGTCCCGGCCTGCTCTCCCCGCTGCCCGACGAGGGCTGAGCGGTGCGCGTCGACGTCATCACGATCTTCCCCGCCTACCTCGAGCCCCTCGGGCTCTCGCTCCCGGGCAGGGCGCAGGCGACCGGGCTCCTCGACGTGCACGTCCACGACCTCAGGGACTGGGCCCACGACCGGCACCGGACCGTCGACGACACGCCGTACGGCGGTGGCGCCGGCATGGTCATGAAGCCGGAGCCCTGGGGAGACGCGCTCGACGCGCTCGTGCCGCCCGGTGAGGACGCGGTGCTCGTGGTGCCCACGCCGTCCGGTCAGCCGCTCACGCAGGCCCTCGCCACCCAGCTCGCGGCCGAGCCGCGTCTCGTGGTGGCCTGCGGGCGGTACGAGGGCATCGACCAGCGCGTGATCGACGATGCCGCTGGCCGGATGCGGGTCTGCGAGGTCTCCCTCGGGGACTACGTCCTCAACGGCGGCGAGGTGGCCGCACTGGTCGTGGTGGAGGCGGTCGTGCGGCTGCTGCCCGGCTTCATGGGCAACCCCGAGTCGCTCGCCGAGGAGTCGCACGGCGCCGACGGGCTGCTGGAGTACCCCGTCTACACCAAGCCCGCCTCGTGGCGGGGCCGCGACGTCCCCCTGGTGCTGGTCTCGGGCGACCACGCCCGGATCGCCGAGTGGCGCCACGACCAGGCGCTACGACGGACGGCGGCGCGCCGCCCCGACCTGCTGCACCCCAGCCAGGTGACCGGGCTCGACGGCGAGGAGCTGGAGGTGCGCCTCGCGGTCCCCGCCGACGCGGGGGAGCTGCTGACGTTGCAGCTGGCCTGCTGGGTCGAGGAGGCCCAGGCCAACCCCGGTGTCGAGATCCCCGCGCTCACCGAGCGGCTGCCCGAGGTGCAGGCGTGGCTGCCGCTGTGGACCACCTTCGTCGTGCGCTCCGGTCATCGCCTGGTCGCGGCCGTCCGCGGTCGGCTGCACGGTGACGTGTGGATCGTGGGACGGCTGATGGTGGCGCCCGACCTGCGGGGACGGGGTCTGGGGAGACGGCTCCTGGCCCGCGCCGAGGAGGCGGCACCGGAGGCCGCGACCCGGCTGTCCCTGGTCACCGGGGCCGGTAGTGCCGCGAACGTGCGGATGTACACGCGGGCCGGGTACCGCCGCGACCCGCACCAGCCCGACGAGCCGGGCGCGGTGCGGCTGACCAAGCCGGTGCGTCGGCGCGACTGACGCCGATTTCGTCGTACTCCGCGGCCTGTGGCAGACTGGACAGTCGCATCCGTCGCGTCTCGATCACCCGCCCACTGGGACGGGGATCGGCGGACCACCTGCCACAGGGGGCCCGTCCGCACGACGCAACCGACGGATCACCTGACTCGACGATCCCCGTTCCGTGGGTGACCTGTGGCGCCTACGAGGAGACATCATGACCAACGTCATCGACTCCCTCGCCGCCGCGACCAAGCGCGACGACCTCCCGGAGTTCCGCGCCGGCGACACCCTCAAGGTGCACGTCAAGGTGGTCGAGGGCAACCGGTCCCGCCTCCAGGTCTTCCAGGGCGTCTGCATCCGCGTCCAGGGCTCGGGCGTCGGTCGCACGTTCACCGTCCGCAAGGTCTCCTTCGGTGTCGGTGTCGAGCGCACCTTCCCGCTGCACACCCCGATCATCGACCACGTCGAGGTCGTCACGCGCGGCGACGTGCGCCGGGCCAAGCTGTACTACCTGCGCAACCTTCGCGGCAAGGCCGCCAAGATCAAGGAGAAGCGCGACATCTCCCCGAGCCGCTGAGGCTCGACGGCCGGCACCCGCACCCGTGACCGAGCCCCCCGAGGATCCCGATCGCACCCGGACGGGATCCGTGGCCGCACCGATCGAGGACGACCCGGGCTCCGCCCGGGGCCTTCGCCGCGGGCAGCTGCCTGTGTGGCAGGAACTGTTGCTGCTGCTCGGCATCGCGCTGGTGATGGCCATCGTCATCAAGGCCTTCTTCCTGCAGGCCTTCTACATCCCGTCGGCGTCGATGAACGACACGCTGGTGCTCAACGACCGCATCCTGGTGGAGAAGGTCTCCTTCTGGGGAGGCGGTGAGCCGCACCGCGGCGACGTCGTCGTGTTCTCCGACCCCGGGGGCTGGCTCGACGCCGCCGAGTCGCAGGCTCCCGGCGGCCCGGTCACCCGGCTGCTCGAGACGGTCGGGCTCTACCCGACCGGCGGCCACCTGGTGAAGCGGGTGATCGGCGTGGGAGGCGACGAGGTGGTGTGCTGCGACAAGGCCGGCCGGATCACCGTCAACGGCGTGGCCCTCAACGAGCGGTCGTACCTCGCCCCGGGCGAGAAGCCGTCGATGATCGACTTCGACGTGTTGGTCAAGCAGGGCTACGTCTGGGTCCAGGGCGACAACCGGTCGAACTCCGCGGACTCCCGGGTTCACCTCGGCGACCCGGGCGGCGGCCAGGTCCCCGCCGACGACGTGGTGGGCAGGGTGTTCGCGGTCGTCTGGCCCCTGGGCCACGCCACCACGCTGCACGCACCCGCCACCTTCCGGTCCGTCGGGTAGGCCAACCGCGCGGGGATCGCCCGCGGCGAGGTACAAAGGTCCTGTCATGAGCGCACTGCCCCGAGGTCTCACCGTCCGCAGGGACGCCGGCCTGTACGGCTACGAGCGAGCGCTGCGCCGGGTCGGGCTCGCCCCGGTGGCCGGTGTCGACGAGGCCGGCCGGGGTGCCTGCGCCGGCCCGCTGGTCGCCGCCGCGGTCGTGCTGCCTGACGGCAGGCGGGGTCAGGTGCCCGGCCTGGCCGACTCCAAGCTGCTCACCGCGAGGGCCCGTGAGCGTGTGTACGCCGAGGTGCGGCGCCGGGCCCTGGCCTGGTCGGTGGTGGTGGTGCCCCCCGACGAGTGCGACCGGCTCGGCATGCACGTCGCCAACGTCGAGGCGCTGCGCCGCTCGCTGGCACGGCTCGACGTGCGGCCGTCGTACGTGCTGACCGACGGATTTCCCGTGGACGGGCTCGAGGTGCCGGGGCTGGCGATCTGGAAGGGCGACCGGGTGGCGGCCTGTATCGCCGCGGCATCGGTGATCGCGAAGGTCACCCGCGACCGGATGATGTGCGAGCTGCACCACGACTACCCCGTCTACGACTTCTCGACCCACAAGGGGTACGTCACGCCGACCCACACCACCGCGCTCGAGCAGCACGGGCCCTGCGCCATCCACCGTCGGCGGTTCGTGAACGTCCGCCGGGCGGCGGGGCTCGTGGGTGAGCCGGTGCCGAGCTACCTGGAGCAGATCGGCGAGAATGGGGAGGTCGTCGAGGTCGACGACCCCGACGAGCTGGGCCGGACGTACGACGTGGAGGTAGGACGATGAGCGCCGAGGATCTCGAGAAGTACGAGACCGAGATGGAGCTCCACCTCTACCGCGAGTACCGCGACGTGGTGAGCATCTTCAAGTACGTCGTGGAGACCGACCGGCGCTTCTACCTGTGCAACCAGGTCGACGTGAAGGCCCGCACCGAGGCCGACGACGTGTTCTTCGAGGTCACGATGACCGATGCCTGGGTGTGGGACATGTACCGCCCGGCCCGGTTCGCCAAGAACGTGAAGGTGCTCACGTTCAAGGACGTCAACGTCGAGGAGCTGAGCCCGGCGGACATCGAGCTGCCCAAGACCTGAGGCGACCGCGGGTGGCCAGCTCACGTCCCCAGCCGCGCTCAGCCTCCGGTCGTCCCCAGGCACCGCCTGCTGACGCGCCTCCGGACCCGTCCTGCGGGAGCCTTCCGGCAAGGAGGCCCGATGACCCGTCCCACCACCCCACCTGCCCCATCCGCCCCATCCTGCCCCATCCGCCCCATCTGACCGAACCGCTCGGTCCGCCCGGGGGCGCGAGGTCGGTCGCTACGGCGAGGCCTACGCCGCCCGCCACCTGGTCGAGCGAGGCATGGTGGTCCTCGACCGCAACTGGCGCTGCGACGCCGGTGAGCTCGACCTGGTGCTGCGCGACGGCCGGGTCCTGGTCGTCTGCGAGGTGAAGACCCGCTCCTCGACCGACTTCGGGTCGCCGCTGGAGGCGGTCACGCAAGCGAAGGCCGACCGGCTGCGCCACCTCGCCGGTCGCTGGGTGGAGCAGCGGGGCATCCGGCCCGACGAGATTCGCATCGACCTGGTCGGCGTGCTGCTCCAGCAGCGCGGCGCCCCGCAGGTCCAGCATCTGGCGGGGGTGGGCTGAGTGGGGTTCGCCACCGCCCACGCCATCGCGCTGTCCGGGGCTACCGGTCACCTGATCGACGTGCAGGTCGACCTGTCGCACGGGCTGGTGGCCACCGCGCTGGTCGGCCGGCCCGACGCGTCCATCCAGGAGGCGCGCGACCGCTGCCGGGCCGCCGTGGTGAACAGCGACTTCGAGTGGCCGGTCACCCGCCGGGTGACGATCCTGCTCTCACCGGCCGACCTGCCCAAGAGCGGCCCGCACTTCGACCTGGCCATCGCGGTGGCCCTGCTCGCCGCCAAGGGCGATCTGCCTCCGGCCACGCTGGACAAGGTGGTGTTCGTGGGTGAGCTGACGCTCGACGGGCGGCTGCGTGCGGTCCCGGGGGTCCTCCCGATGACGATGGCGGCCAAGGGACGGGGGATGACGTGTGTCGTCGTACCCGAGCCGCAGGCCGAGGAGGCGGCGCTCGTCCCCGGCATGGCCGTCGTCGGGCTGCGTTCGCTACGACAGGTCGTCGCCCACCTCGCCGGTGACGAGCTGCCGGCGGCCCCGCCGGTGGAGCCGCTGGCCAGCGCGCCGCTGCTGACCTGGCGCGGGGAACGGCGCACCGAGCACCTCGACATGGCCGACGTGCTCGGCATGGCCGATGCTCGCTACTCCCTCGAGGTCGCGGCCGCGGGCGGGCACCACCTGATGCTGAGCGGGCCGAAGGGGGCCGGCAAGACCACCCTGGCCGAGCGGCTGCCCGGGCTGCTGCCCGACCTCACCGTCGAGGAGTCCCTCGAGCTGACCGCGATCTACTCGCTCTCCGGGGGGCTTCCCCCCGGACGGACGAGGATCACCCGACCGCCCTTCCGCGCCCCGCACCACTCAGCGTCCCGGGCCAGCCTGCTCGGCGGCGGCAGCGGCCGGGTCCGTCCCGGCGAGGTGAGCCGCGCGCACCTCGGCGCGCTCTTCCTCGACGAGTTCGCGCTGTTCAACTCCGACCTCGTGGAGGCGCTGCGGCAGCCGCTGGAGAGCGGGGACATCACCATCGCGCGCGGTGAGGAGTCCGCCACGTTCCCGGCCCGGGCCATCGTCGTGGTCGCGTCCAACCCCTGTCCCTGCGGCGACTACCACCCGGTGAGCCGTGAGAACCGGTGCACCTGCAGCGAGGTGCGCCGGCGGGAGTACCGTCGCAAGCTCAGCGGCCCGATCGTGGACCGGGTGGACATCACCCGCCACGTGGAGCCGGTGGCGCCGCACGAGGTGCGCGACCCGATCGCCCGGCCTGAGCCGTCCGCCGCGATCCGCGAGCGGGTCGAGGCGGCACGACGGCGGCAGGCCACCCGCTACCAGGGCCGGCCCTGGCGGCTCAACGCCGACGTCCCCGGGCCGGAGCTCCTGCAGCAGCACCCGCTGACCGAGCAGGCGGCCCGGATCCTCGACGAGAAGGTGTACACCGGCGTGCTGACCCGGCGTGGGGGGACGCGTGTGCACCGACTGGCGTGGACGGTGGCCGACCTGCTCGGGACGAAGCGACCGGACTGTGCCGAGCTCGACGTCGCGCTGCGGCTGCGTCGCGGTGACCCGCTGCTGCTGGCCACGACGGTGTCGGGACGGGTCGGATGAGCGACCGGCTGGCGCGCGTCGCCCTCGGGAGGGTGGGTGAGCCGGGCGACCCACGGCTCGCGGCGCTGGTGGCGGAGCTGGGAGCGCTCGAGGTGCTCAGCTACCTGCGCGACGAGCGGGACACCACGGGGTTGGTCACGGACGTCGCGGAGCGGGTGCAGGGGCTCGATCCGGCGGCCGACCTCGAGCGCGCCGACCGCGAGGGCTTCCGGTTCGTCTGCCCCGGTGACCCCGAGTGGCCGGTGCGGCTTGACGACCTCGACCGGGCCGGCCACCTCCACCGGCGAGGCGGTGCCCCGCTCGGTCTCTGGCTGCGCGGCACCGGCCGCCTCGACCCGCTGGTCGAGCGGTCGGTGGCGGTCGTGGGGTCGCGGTCGGCCACGACGTACGGCGCGGGGGTGGCCGGCGAGATGTCCGCCCACCTTGCGGGGGAGGCCGTCACCGTGGTCTCGGGCGCGGCGTTCGGCATCGACCAGGCCGCGCATCGAGGCGCCCTCGCCGCGCGGGGCCCGACGGTGGCGGTCCTTGCGTGCGGCGTCGACCGGGCCTACCCGACGGCGCACCGGGATCTCCTGGCCTACGTCGCCGAGGTCGGTCTGGTGGTCTCCGAGGTCCCGCCGGGCTGCGCACCCACGAAGGTGCGGTTCCTGGCCCGCAACCGGCTGATCGCGGCGCTGACCCTCGGTACCGTCGTGGTCGAGGCGGCCGTTCGCAGCGGAGCGCTCAACACCGCGAACTGGGCGGCGCTGCTCCACCGCCCGGTCATGGGGGTTCCCGGACCCGTCACGAGTGCCTCCTCGGAGGGCGTGCACGAGCTGGTCCGCACCCGCGGCGCCTCGCTGGTCACCCGGGGCAGCGACGTGCTGGAGCTGGTGTCCCCCGTGGGGTCGTTCACGACCGAGCCGCGGCGCGCACCCGCCCACCCGCGCGACCGGCTGACCGATGCCGAGCGGCAGGTGCTCGACGCGGTCCCGCTCGTCGCGCCCGCCTCAGCCGCCTCGATCGCCCGCGTCGCGGGACTGTCTGACTCGACGGTGCGCCAGTCGCTCGATCTGCTGCGATCCTCGGGCTTCGTGGAGTCCTCGGGGAGCGGGTGGCGGGTCGCCGAGGACCGCCCGTCGGGCGCCACGACGGTCTGAACCGGCAGATGCGGGGACCGCGGGTGGCGGCGCCGTAGCCTCGAGGCGTGAGCGCGGACCCCGAGGAGCTCCCGGAGCCGATGGCCGAGGTGCTCGCGGCCTACGAGCGCCACCTGGTCTCCGAGCGGGACCTGACCCCGCACACCGTGCGTGCCTACGTCGGCGACATCACGAGCCTGCTCCGTCAGGCGGCCCGGCTCGGCCACCGCGAGGTGGCGACGCTGGACGTGCGGACCCTGCGCAGCTGGCTGGCCACCCAGCAGACGCTGGGCCGGGCACGCACCACGATGTCGCGCCGGGCCACGGCCGTCCGGGTCTTCACCGCGTGGGCCCGGCGCACCGGGCGGATCGAGTCTGACCCCGGGACGCTGCTCGGGTCGCCCAAGGCGCACCGGACGCTGCCGCCGGCGCTCCGGGTGGACGAGGCACGCCTGCTGCTGGAGGCCGCGGCCGAGCGTGCCGATGACGGCAGCCCGATGGGCGTGCGGGACGTCGCGATCCTCGAGCTGCTCTATGCCACCGGCATCCGGGTGGGCGAGCTCTGCGGGCTCGACGTCGACGACCTCGACGACGAGCGCCGGGTCGTGCGGGTGCTCGGCAAGGGACGCAAGGAGCGCACCGTGCCCTACGGTCTGCCGGCCGCCCGAGCACTCGAGCGGTGGCGTAGCGGCGCCCGGAGAGCCCTGCTGGCGCCCGGGGCGGGGGCCGCGCTGTTCGTGGGGGCGCGGGGTGGGCGGATCGACCAGCGCGCGGTGCGGACCCTGGTGCACCGTCGGCTCGTCGATGTGCCCGGGGCGCCGGACCTCGGGCCGCACGGGCTGCGCCACACCGCGGCGACCCACCTGCTGGAGGGGGGAGCCGACCTGCGCAGCGTGCAGGAGTTGCTCGGGCACGCGTCGCTGGCGACCACCCAGATCTACACCCACGTGACCACCGACCGGCTCCGGAAGGCCTACCGGCAGGCCCATCCGCGCGCTTGAGCGCAGCCGAGGGGAGGCACGCCGGTCCCCGGCATGGACGTGCTGGGCGGCCACCGGGCCGACTCGCCGGGTGACGGCGCGCGCCGGCTCGTCAGCGGCAGGAGTCGCACCGGCGCCGCTCCGACCAGGGTGAGTGGGTCGAGGTAGTGGTCGCGGCCCTCGATCAGACCCCAGTGCAGACAGGCCCGCGGGAAGCAGTGGGACCCGAACAGCTGCAGCCTCCCGATGACGGCCCCCGCCGCCAAGCGGTCACCGACGTGCACGCCCGCGGCCACCGGCTCGTACGTCGTCCGAGTGGCGCCGTGGTCGACGACCACCACGCCGCGTCCAGCCAGCCGCCCCGCGAAGCCGACCCGTCCCGCCAGTGCGGTGTGGACCGGCGCGCCCACCGGGCCGGCGAGGTCGACGCCCCGGTGGCCGGGTCCGAACCGGGTCTGCGGGGGGTGGAACGGCGTCACCACGGGTGGTCTGGGGCGCAGTGGCCACGTCCCGTCGCGCGGCGCGGGCTGTGCGTCGGCCCGGCTGGTCGTGAGCAGCAGCCCGATCGCGACGCCGACGAGCAGGACCAGCACGCTGACGAGACGTCCCGCGGGCCGCGTCGGGCACGGGGGACCGGGGCGAACAGACGAAGTCATGGGTCCAGGCTCGCCCCGGCTCGGGGCGGGAACCCGGCCGGATAGGCGACCTGGGCACAGCCCGGGGATCTACGCGCCGGTGGACGTTTCCTGGCCGGAGGTCCCGCGTGAACGGGATTAGGGCGACTCTGGCGTCTCGTCTAGACTGGCCGGTGGCGAGCCGCGCAGGTGGTTCGTACTTCGCACGCTCGATACCGCAACGAGCCTCGACCCGGTGACGGGACCCGGCTCACCGCGGGCGACGTCCCTCAGTCTCCATCGTCAGATGGAGTCCCGGACGCGCCGGGCGTCAGGGCAGGAGACACCCGTCCCCTGCGACAACTGAGGCGACCCGCTCGCACGGGCGCGCGCAAGCCGCGCGCCCGCGAGAGGGTCACGAGAAGAAAGGACGACCGGCATGGCCGTCGTCACCATGCGCCAGCTCCTCGAGAGCGGCGTCCACTTCGGGCACCAGACCCGTCGTTGGAACCCGAAGATGAAGCGCTTCATCATGACCGAGCGCAACGGGATCTACATCATCGACCTGCAGCAGTCGCTGGCCTACATCGACCGCAGCTACCAGTTCATCAAGGACACCGTCGCCAAGGGCGGCACCGTGATGTTCGTGGGCACGAAGAAGCAGGCCCAGGAGGCGATCGCGGAGCAGGCGACCCGTGTGGGCATGCCCTACGTCAACCAGCGCTGGCTCGGCGGCATGCTGACCAACTTCCAGACGGTGCACCAGCGGATCAACCGCCTCAAGGAGCTCGACGAGGTCGACTTCGACAACGTGGCCGGCAGCGGCCGCACGAAGAAGGAGCTCCTGCAGATGAAGCGGGAGCGTGACAAGCTCGACAAGACCCTGGGCGGCATCCGGGAGATGACCCGGACGCCTTCCGCTGTCTGGGTCGTCGACACCAAGAAGGAGCACCTCGCCGTCGAGGAGGCCCGCAAGCTCCGCATCCCGATCATCGGCATCCTCGACACGAACTGCGACCCCGACGAGGTCGACTTCCCGATCCCGGGCAACGACGACGCGATCCGTGCGGTCGGTCTGCTCACCCGGGTCGTGGCCGACGCGGTCGCCGACGGGTTGATCGCCCGGTCCGGAGCCAAGTCCGGCGAGGGTGACAGCCCGGTCGGGGCCGAGGAGCCGCTGGCCGAGTGGGAGCGCGAGCTCCTCCAGGGTGACGCCGACGCCGTCGAGACCGCCGCCGTCAAGGCGACCGGCGGCGAGGCCGAGACCGCCACCGGCGAGACCCCGGCCGCCGAGGCGACCGGTGCCTCTTCAGAGGCCGCCGAGGCGACCATCCCGGCGACCACCCCGGCGACCACCCCGGCGACCACCCCGGCGACCACCGAGGTCACCGAGCAGCCCGCCACCGAGACGGCTACCCCGGCGACCGCCGAGGCGACCGAGCAGCCCGCCGCCGAGACGGCCGAGCCGCCCGCCGCCGAGACGGCCGAGGTCACCGAGCCGCCCGCCGCCGAGACGGCCGAGCAGCCCGCCGCCGAGACGGCCGAGCAGCCGAGCGAGGGCGACGCCCCGGCCTGAGCGCCACCCGACCGGAGGATCGCGCGACGTCCCGCCCCGGCAGGCGTCCCGCGGTCTCCGGTCGGCGCGGTCTCGTACCGCGCCCCATCCAGCGACCTACCAGCACGAGGGAGTGCAACGAAGATGGCGAACTTCTCCGCCGCCGATGTCAAGAAGCTTCGCGACGCCACGAGCGCGGGCATGATGGACTGCAAGAAGGCGCTCGAGGAGGCCGACGGCGACTTCGACAAGGCCATCGAGATCCTCCGCGTCAAGGGCGCGGCCAAGGCCCAGAAGCGGGGCGCCGAGCGCACCGCCTCCGCCGGTCTGGTGGCCGCCTCCGGCAACGCCCTGGTCGAGCTCAACTGTGAGACCGACTTCGTCGCGAAGAGCGAGGAGTTCGTCGCGACCGCCCAGCGGGTCGCGGATGCCGCCGCCGAGGCCGGTGCGGCCGACCTCGACGCGCTCAAGGCGGTCTCGCTCGGCGACTCCACGGTCGGCGAGGTCGTGGGGGCGCTGGCGGTCAAGATCGGGGAGAAGATCGAGCTCGGCCGCGTTGCCGTGTTCGACGGCCCGGTCGCGACGTACATGCATCGCCGTGCCTCCGACCTGCCTCCCGCGGTCGGCGTGCTGGTGGAGTACGACGGCGGCACCGCCGACGGCCTGGAGGTCGCCCGCGGGGCGGCCATGCAGATCGCCGCGATGAAGCCGGAGTACGTCTCTCGCGACGAGGTCCCCGAGGACGTCGTGGCCAAGGAGCGGGAGATCGCCGAGGCGACGGCTCGCGAGGAGGGCAAGCCGGAGCAGGCGCTGCCCAAGATCGTCGAGGGTCGGCTCAACGGCTACTACAAGACCGTCGCGCTGCTCGACCAGCCATCGGTGCAGGACTCCAAGAAGACGGTGAAGGCGGTCCTGGACGCGGCAGGCGTCAGCGTCAAGCGCTTCGCCCGCTTCGAGGTCGGCGCCTGAGGCCGATCCCTTAGGGTGACCTGAACGACCCACGACACGAGAGAGAGGCCGGTCCATGCGCTCGAGGAACGGCGACGGACCGGCCTCTTCCCGTTCCGGGGCTCCGGCCGGGAAGGATCGCCCGTGACGGCGTACCAGCGCGTGCTGCTCAAGCTCTCCGGTGAGGTCTTCGGCGGCGGACAGGTCGGTGTAGACCCGGAGGTCGTCGACGGCATCGCCCGGGAGATCGCCGACGTGGTGCGCAGCGGGGTGCAGGTCGCCGTCGTGGTGGGCGGCGGCAACTTCTTCCGGGGCGCCGAGCTGCAGAAGAGCGGCATGGACCGAGCACGCGCCGACTACATGGGCATGCTGGGCACGGTGATGAACTGCCTGGCGCTGCAGGACTTCCTGGAGAAGCAGGGCGTCGAGACCCGGGTGCAGACCGCGATCGCCATGGGCCAGGTCGCAGAGCCCTACATCCCGCGCCGCGCGATGCGCCACCTCGACAAGGGCCGCGTGGTCATCTTCGGCGCCGGAGCGGGGATGCCGTACTTCTCCACCGACACCGTGGCCGCGCAACGCGCGCTGGAGATCGGTGCGCAGGTGATCTTGATGGGCAAGCAGGGCGTGGACGGGGTCTACGACGCCGACCCGCACCGGCACGCCGACGCCGTGAAGTTCGACCACCTCACCTACGACGAGTTCCTCCAGCGGGGACTCAAGGTCGCCGACGCCACCTCGGTGAGCCTCGCGCGGGACAACGACATGGACATGATCGTGTTCAACCTCTCCGAGGAGGGGAACATCGCACGAGTCGTGTCGGGTGAGAAGATCGGCACGACGGTCGCCCGCGACGCGTAGCCCGGCCACCGTCGGGTCCGCGTCGCCCCGACCGAGCACGACGTCACCGCCGCCCGTCGCGGCCCGGAGGAACGAGGAGCAGCCGTGATCAACCAGACCCTCAACGAGGCCGACAGCAAGATGAAGAAGGCCGTCGAGGTGACTCGGGAGGACTTCGCTGCGATCCGCACCGGTCGGGCGAACCCGTCGATGTTCCACAAGCTGACCGCCGACTACTACGGCGCGCCCACCCCGTTGCAGCAGCTGGCGTCCTTCACCGCTCCCGAGCCTCGGGTGATCATCATCAGCCCGTACGACCAGTCCTCGCTGCAGGCGATCGAGAAGGCGATCCGGGACTCCGACCTCGGGGTGAACCCGACCGATGACGGCAAGACGATCCGCGTCACCCTGCCGGAGCTCACCGAGGAGCGCCGCAAGGACTACATCAAGATGGCCAAGAGCAAGGCCGAGGACGGCCGGGTCTCGGTGCGCAACATCCGCCGCAACGCCAAGCAGTCGCTGGAGAAGCTCGAGAAGGACGGTGAGGTCGGCAAGGACGATGTCACCGGCGCCGAGAAGCGTCTCGACGGCGTCACCAAGAAGCACGTGGACGAGATCGACGAGATGCTCAAGCACAAGGAAGCCGAGCTGCTCGAGGTCTGAGACCCTCGCGCGCAGCCTCGCCATGAGCCCCCCTGAGACGCCGCCCATGAGGGCGACGCCGTCCCCGCCGGCGAAGAGCAGCCGTGCGGGACGCAACCTGCCAGCCGCGATCGCGTCGGGCGTGGTGCTGGGCGTCGGAATCATCGCGTCGCTGGTCTTCTGGAAGCCGGCGTTCATGGTGATCGTGGTCGCGGCGGTGCTCGTCGCGGTCTGGGAGCTCGGGCACGCGTTCGCCACCGGCGAGATCCGGCTGACCCGGGAGCCGGTGATGGCGGGCGGCGTGGTGATGGTGCTGGCCGCGTTCTTCTTCGGCCCACCGGCACTCGTGACCGCCACCGCCGTCACCGCGCTGGCCAGCATGCTGTGGCGACTGCGCGGTGGGGTCGCGGGTTACGTCATGGACGCCACGGCCACCGTCTTCACGATCATCTACGTGCCGTTCCTCGGCGGGTTCGTCGCGCTGCTGCTGCGCGAGGACCGCGGCGCACTGGCCATCGTCACGTTCATCCTGGTCACCATCGCCTCCGACATCGGGGGATACGCCGTCGGGGTGGTCGTGGGCAAGCACCCGATGGCACCGGTCATCTCGCCCAAGAAGTCGTGGGAGGGCTTCGCCGGCTCGGCGGTCTCCTGCGTGCTGGTCGGTTGGTTGACGGTCCGGTTCCTGCTCGACGGCCCCTGGTGGGTCGGTGTGCTGCTCGGGCTGATCGCCGTCGTGATGGCGACGCTGGGCGACCTGTGCGAGTCGGTGATGAAGCGCGACCTCGGCATCAAGGACATGTCGCAGATCATCCCCGGGCACGGCGGCCTCATGGACCGTCTCGACTCACTGCTCGCCACCGCGGCCCCGACGTGGCTTCTGCTGCACTACCTGGTGCTCTGAGCCGCAGGACACGCGCCGGCTGAGTACGCGAACGGATCCCGCGGGCGATCTCCACTGGCATCCTTGCGCTCATGTACCCGAGCCTGGGGCCGGTCCCGACGCACGCGTTGTTCGTCGGACTGGGCGTGCTCGCCGCCGTCGGCGTGTTCGTCGTCGAGGCGCGGCGCCGGGGACAGACCGACGACAAGGTCGTGTACGTCGTGCTCGGCGCGCTCGTCGGCGGTGCCGTGTTCATGCGGCTGGGCACCTGGCTCCAGCACGTCGACCTCCGGCAGAACGCCTCGCTCACCGAGCAGTGGCTCTACGGCAACCGCAGCATCCTGGGCGGTCTCGTCGGTGCCTGGCTGGGCGTCCACGTCGCCAAGCGGGTCGTGGGCTACCGGGCGCGCACCGGTGACCTGTTCGCACCGGCCGTCGCGCTCGGCATGGCAGTCGGGCGCATCGGCTGCCTGCTGACCGAGCGGCCGGGGACGCCGACCGGGACGTCGTACGGCATCAGGCTCGACGACGCAGCGGCGGCCCGGCTGGGCGTACCGACCGGGGTGCCGCTGCACCCCTCGTTCGCCTACGAGATCGCCTTCCACGCCCTCGCGTTCTGCGTGCTGTGGTTCTGGCTGCGCCACCGGCTCGACGCGCCCGGGGAGTCGCTGACTCTCTACCTAGCGGCCTACGGCGTCTTCCGCCTGCTCGTCGAGCTGGTGCGGGGAAACGAGGTGGCCTGGATGGGGCTGACCCGGCCGCAGCTCTTCCTGGCGGTGACCGTGCCGCTGCTGCTCGCCCGCGTCGCGTGGCAGGCGCACCGCGGCGTCTACCGGCCGCGCGTCGCGGTCGTCACCCCGCTGACGAAGGAGCCCGCGTGACCCAGCCCCCTCACCCGCCGCTGGGACCGCCGCTGGGACCGCCGCCGCCCGGCCCCGCAACCCCCGGCCGCACGGCGCCGTTGCTCATCGGCGCCGTGCTGGGCGGCGCTGACGCGGTCGTCACCGGTGTGCTGGGTCTCGGGCTCGGCCTCGGCGCCCTGGGTCCCGGCAACGGCAGCACGTGGCTGGGCGTGCTGGTCCCGGTGCTCGGACTCCTTCTCCCGGTGGGGATGCTGTTCGGCGCCGGCACCCGCTGGTGGGGGGTCGGCATGCTGATCGGCTACTTCGCCGCCCTGGTCGTGCTGGGCGGCGTGTGCGCCGTGGTGCTGGCCGGGCTGACCAGCGCGACGAGGGGAAGCTGACGTGAGCGGAATGCCGCTGCGCGGCGAGCGGGTCCACCGCTACGTCAACGCGTTCTGCCCGCACTGCCACGACGAGCAGCCGCACCGGCCGCTGTCCGACGTGCGGCGGCTCTCGGGACGGCTGATGGTGCGCGACGACCGGGTCTGGCTGGAGCGCGGCTGCCCCGATCACGGCCTGGTGGTCACCCTGTACGACGAGTCGGCCGAGATCCTGGCCTACCTCGAGCAGTGGACCGCGCCGACGAAGGCGCACACGCCGGACCTGGCGGGGAACTTCAAGCCGGTGCCGCAGGCCTACGAGGACGGCCTGCCCGAGATGCAGACCCAGCACACCTGCATCCTTCTCGAGGACATCACCGACCACTGCAACCTGCGCTGCCCGACCTGCTTCGCGGAGTCCTCGCCCGCACAGGCCACGGTCGCACCCCTCGAGCAGGTGCTGGCCTCGGTGGACACCCGGCTCTCGCGGGAGAACGGTCGCCTCGACGTGCTGATGCTCTCGGGTGGGGAGCCGACGCTCTACCCTCGGCTGCCCGAGCTGCTCGATGAGATGGTGGCACGACCCATCGTGCGGATCCTGCTCAACACCAACGGACTGCGGGTCGCGCAGGACGACGAGCTGCTCGCGCTGCTGGCGCGGCACCGGCAGCGGGTCGAGGTCTACCTGCAGTACGACGGCGAGTCTGCGGGGTCGTCGACGCACCACCGCGGCGCCGACATCCGCCGCTTCAAGGAGCGCGCGCTCGACCGGCTGTCCGGGGCGGGAGTGTTCACCACCCTGACGATGACCGCCGCGCTGGGCGTCAACGACGACGAGATCGGCGCCGTGGTGAAGCGCGCCCTGGACACGCCGTACGTCGGTGGTGTGACGGTGCAGCCGGTCTTCGGGTCGGGACGCAACAGCGAGATCGATCCGCTCCGGCGGCTCACCCACACCGGCGTGCTCGCACGGCTGGAGGGGCAGACTGCGGGGGCCGTGAGCTGGCGGGACCTCACCGCGCTTCCCTGCTCGCACCCGCACTGCTGCTCGGTGGGCTACCTGCTGCGCGACGACGTCGGCACCTGGCGCTCGCTGACCTCGTTGATCGGTCCTGACCGGCTGCTGTCGTGGCTCGAGCTGGAGCCGGACACGCTGGCCAACCGGATCGCCGACGACTCGCTGCCCGCGGCGCTGCGCACGGTCGTCAAGGACTCGCTGCTCGACCTGCTCAGCGAGCAGTCCTCGCTGTCCCACCCGTCGATCGGGTCGGTGTGGAAGAACATCTGCGAGAGCTGTGACCTCGGCATCGGCACGCTGACCGCACTGGCGGCCTCGTCGCTGCCCGGCCAGCAGGCCCGGCTGCGGCGCATGCTCGGGGAGCGTGTCGTGCGGGTGACCGTGAAGCCGTTCATGGACATGAGCACGATGATCGAGGAGCGGCTCACCCAGTGCTGCGTCCACGTGGGCACGGTCAACCAGGACGGCGGTCACCAGTGTGCGCCGTTCTGCGCCGTGCAGGCGTGGGCGCCGCTGACCAAGCGCAAGCTGGCGACCGTCACCGGACGCCCGAACCTGCTGGAGGAGACCGCCCGATGACATCCACCTCACCTGCGCTGAGCGACACGGCGGCTGCGCCGTACGACCCGCTGCGGCTGTGCGTCTTCGCGACCGTCGCGCTGCTGGGCTGGCTGCTGGGACCACTGGCGCTGCTCGGCTTCGCCGTGCTCGGGCTGGTCGGCTACGCGCGGGCCTACCGCGCCGGCCTCACCCGCTCCAAGTGCCTCCTGGGCGACACCCGGCTCGTGATCGGCTACCTCGCGGCGCTGGCGGTCGCCGGCGCGGCGGGCACCTGGGCGTGGCTCACGTGACCGTGCGGGATCCGCACCGGATCCGGATCTGGCAGGTCGTCGTGGGTGCCGTGCTCGGCTGGATCGGGGGATGGGTGCTGCTGGTGGTCGCGCTGCTGACGATGTACTCCCTGGGCGACACGACCTCGACCGGGTGGGGTGAGAACGCCCTCATGTTCGGGTCGCTGCTGGTGGTGCCCGTGCTCGCCGGACTGCTGCTGATGCTGCGGGGGCGTCCCGGTCTGGGGTCGGGGCTGCTCCTCGGCGTCGCCATCGGGTCTGTCGTCGGCGCCGGGGTGTGTGCGACGTACCTCGGGGTCGCCTGAGTCGAGCGGACCCGCGCCACCGGCGGATTCGTGGTCGGCCGCGCTCGGGTGGGAGACTGGGCCGTCATGCCCGAGTCCCTTCCGCTGGTCTTCGACGAGCCGCGCGGCCGCAAGAAGCCGCCGCGGCACCTCGCCGACCTCCCCGCCGAGGAACGCAAGGCCCTGGTGGTCGAGGCCGGCCTCCCCGGGTTCCGGGCCAGGCAGCTGTCCACGCACTACTTCTCCCGACTGGTCGACGACCCGGCGGAGATGACCGACCTGCCGGCCGCCGACCGTGAGCGGCTGGTGGCCGCGTTGCTGCCGGAGCTGATGACCCCGCTGCGCACCTTGGAGGCGGACAAGGGCACCACGCGCAAGACGCTGTGGCGGCTCTTCGACGGAGCGCTCGTCGAGTCCGTGCTGATGCGCTACCCCGACCGGGTGACGATGTGCGTCTCCTCCCAGGCCGGCTGCGGCATGGCCTGCCCGTTCTGCGCCACCGGCCAGGGCGGACTGCAGCGCAACATGTCGACCGGGGAGATCGTCGAGCAGGTGGTCGCCGGCGCGCGCTCGCTGGTCCGCGACGAGGTGCCCGGGGGGCCGGGCCGCGTCTCCAACGTGGTGTTCATGGGGATGGGCGAGCCGATGGCCAACTACAAGGCGGTGATCGGGGCGGTCCGCCGCCTCACGGAGCCGGCACCCGACGGGTTCGGCATGTCCGCGCGCGGCATCACGGTCTCGACCGTGGGTCTGGTCCCGCGCATCGAGCAGCTCACCGGCGAGGGCATCCCGGTCACGCTGGCGCTGTCGCTGCACGCCCCCGACGACGAGCTGCGCAACGAGCTGGTGCCGATCAACACCCGGTGGTCGGTGCACGAGGCGGTCGAGGCGGCCTGGAACTACGCGCGCACCACCCGGAGACGGGTGAGCATCGAGTACGCCATGATGCGCGACATCAACGACCAGGCCTGGCGGGCCGACCTGCTCGGCGACGTGCTGAGGTCGTACGGCGACTGGGGCTGGGTGCACGTGAACCTGATCCCGCTCAACCCCACGCCCGGGTCGAAGTGGACCGCTTCACGGCGTGAGGACGAGCGGGAGTTCGTACGGCGTCTCGAGGCCAAGGGCGTGCCCACGACGGTGCGGGACACCCGTGGCAGCGAGATCGACGGCGCCTGCGGCCAGCTCGCCGCCGTCGACGTCTGATCACGCCCGGTCAGCTCGACCACGAGCCGGCTGGCGGGTCAGCGGTTCCGGCGCGCGCGACCCAGGAAGTCCGGGGCCTGCACCAGCAGCTCCACGTTGCGTGCCTCGACGGCGCCCCGGCGCCCGGTGGTCCGTTCCTGCCAGTCGTTGGCCGCGAGCTCGCGCGCCAGGCCGGCGAGGTGCGTCGGGTCGCCGAGCCGACCGCCGTACGCCGCCGGGCCGGCATGGTCGAGCATCGTGGTGAAGATCGAGAGCGTGCCGTCGCGGTTGTCGGCCACCTCCACGAGCCGGGACTGCTGCGGCCAGTCCACGTGCGCGGCGGTGTTGACCTCCCAGAAGCCGCCGGTGCCGTCGGTGCGTCGGTGCGCCCAGACCTGGTTGCGGTGGGTGTGGCCGTTGACCCAGGCGACGACCTGCGGATGCTGCAGCACGAGCTGTTCCACCTCGTCGCCGAGGACCCGAGGCTGCACGTCGCCGCCGGTGCCCACGAGCGGGTTGGTCATGGTGTCGACCGTGTGGTGGCTGGTCACCACCACCACCCTGTCCTGCGAGGCGGTCAGGGTCGCGCCGAGCCAGGCGAACTGTGCCTGGTCCAGGGAGCCGTCCGACTCGCCGTTCGGGTTGACGGTGTCGAGGACCACGAAGCGCACCAGCCCGCGGTCGAACGTGTAGTACGCGGTACCGGCCGTGCGGTTGGCGGTCGTGAAGCCGTGCCCCACCGGCGTGCCGCTGGTGCGGAAGTGCTCGGCCACGATCTCCTCACGGGTGAGGATCCGTCGCTGCGGATCGGGCGTGACGGCGCGCACCTGCGGGGTCGGCGTCAGGCCCTGCAGGAAGGCCGCGTAGTCACCGCGCAGCCCACGCAGCAGGTCGGCCTGCGAGAGCCCGGCGGGGGGTGAGAAGAGCTTGAGGCTGCCGGTCGCGACGCTCGACAACGGCAGGGTCCTCGGGAAGTTCCCCTGCACCAGGCCGTCGTGGTTGCCGAACGCGGTGACCCAGGGCATCGCCAGGCCCTGCGCGTCGAAGGCCCGTCGTGACGCGGCCAGCAGGCCCGGGACGGTGGGGAAGCCGTAACGGCTGCGCGGCTCGTCGTCCTCGGCGCCGGGGGGTGGCCCGTCCGGGTGCCAGTAGTGGGCGTCGTACGTCGTCGGGTCGGCCTCCATCACGCCCTCGTAGCGCGACGGGTCTCCGGAGTCGGGCCGGACCCTCCCGCCGTCGAGCAGGTCGATGTTCCACCTGGTCTCGTTGCGCTGGGAGTTGTCGGAGTTGTCGCCGGTCTGCAGCGCGAACGACAGCGGCAGCCCCGTCACCGGTCCCGCGCCGACCTGGTTCACGGCGCGCACCATGGCGTCCGCCACCTGCGCGGTCAGCGTCTCCTGCGGGCGGTACGCGGCGGCGAACAGGCCGGGGGAGGGGTCGCCCTGCTGGTCCCGGTCGTCGTAGCGGTCGAGGTACTCCACCCGCATCGGCGACTGCGCGTCGACCACGTGCACGTCGGTGAGGTGGGCGAAGGCCAGAAGCCCCCGACGTCGCGCCGCGCGCGTGCGCCTCGCCGGCACGCCGAGGTCCGTGCGCACCAGGTGCGGCTCACCGGCGCGACGCACGACCGGGGCGTAGCCGCCGGCGCCCGCCCGCCCCCGGTCCAGCGTGACCTCGAGGGTCGTGCCCGCGCCCGCGGAGCGCGCGGTAGCCCAGGCGGCGGAGGGGGCGAGCAGCCCGGTGGTCCCCAACGCACCAGCGCCGCCCGCCGCGAGTCCGGAGCGGAGCAGGTCGCGGCGGGAGATCGTCATGACCGGGACAACGACCGGGCCCGTTCCGAGGTCACGCCTGCCGTCGCCGGCGGACCTGCCTCTCAGTGGGTCGGCACGCCCAGGTGCCTGAGCAGGTTGGTCGCGAAGCGCTCACCGGTGCGCTCCATGACCTTCTCCATCACCCGCTGCACCGCGGGCCTGGCGGCCCGTGCCAGCGGCAGCTCGACGGAGATCGTCAGGCTGATCCGCAGCCGGGTGCCCTCGTCGACTTCACTGAGCTGGTACCAGCCCTCGGCCGAGGTGCGCTCGTGCGCACCTGACGGCGGCTCGTGGGTGTACTCGATCCGCTCAGGGGCGTCGAAGCGCATCCGCTCGGTGAAGCACGGGGAGATGCTGGCGCCGAGCACGCCGATGCGGGTCATCTCCCAGCGCCACAGGTCGCCGTCGGTCTCGATGCGGCGCAGCAGCGGGGTGAGCTTCGGCAGCACCTCGGGGTCGGTGAGCGCAGCCCAGATGGCGTCGCGGTCGGCGGCGACGACAGCCTCGGAGTCGTTGGTGGCTGAGAAGCTGTTCATCGGGGCAGTCTGGCAGCCGTCCCCAAGCCGCACCCGAGCCGGGGCCGACCGGTGCCACCGACCGCTTTCCGGGACGCCGCCCCGCTTCCGGGCCTACGATCGACGTCCACCCCTCGCGCCCCTGGGAGCTGTCGTGTCGAAGGTCGGTCGCGTCGCGCCCTGGCTGTCCGCGCTGCTGCTCGTCTCGCTGCTCAGCGGCGCGGGCCCCGCGGTCTCGACCGAGCCGGCACCTCCGGGGGCGGGCACCGCCGGCGCCGGCGACAGCTACTACCCCGAGGACGGCAACGGCGGCTTCGACGTGCGTCACTACGACGTGCACGACACCTACCGGCCCGGCCACGACGCCCTGACCGGCTGGACCGACGTGTCGGCGACCGCGACCCAGGGGCTCTCGTCGTTCCACCTCGACCTGCTGCTGCGGGTCGACGCGGTCACCGTCGACGCTCAGGACGCGGCCTTCGAGAAGGTGGGCCCCCACGAGCTGGTCGTCACCCCCGTCTCGCCGCTCACGGCGGGCGAGGCCTTCGTCGTGCGCGTCGCCTACCACGGAGAGCCCGCGTCCCTCTCGTACGGCGGCGAGAAGGCCTGGCGCACCCGGGACGACGAGGCCACCGCGACCTCCGAGCCGCACATGGCGGCGTGGTGGTTCCCGTCGAACGACCACCCCGGCGACAAGGCGACCTTCGACCTGACCTTCGCCGCACCGTCGGGTCTCCAGGTCATCGGCAACGGGGAGCTGCTCGGCACCGAGGCGGGCACCGGCGAGGACGGCGACCTCGACACCTGGCACTGGCGGATGGACCGGCCGATGGCGACCTACCTGGCGTTCGTCGCGGTCGGTAGGTTCCGCATCGAGCGCGGCACCTACCGGGGTCGGCCGTGGCTCGACGCCGTCTCGCGGTGGTACCCGAGAGCGATGCAGGACGAGGCGTTGAGGCTGCTGCGGCGCAGCCCGCGGATCGTCGCCTGGCTCGAGACCCAGTTCGGCGGCTACCCGTTCACCTCCACCGGCGGAGTGGTGTCCTCGCTGTACCGCGGTTTCGCGCTCGAGAACCAGGGACGACCGACGTACCCGTTCCTCTCCGACGACCGGGCGGGCCGTCTCGTCGTGGTCCACGAGCTCGCCCACCAGTGGTTCGGCGACGACGTGTCGGTCGCCCGTTGGCGTGACATCTGGCTCAACGAGGGGTTCGCCACCTGGGCGGAGTGGCGCTGGACCGAGACACATGGCGGCGAGGCCGCCCAGCACCGGCTGCGGCGCTCCTGGGCCGCGCGCCCGGCCCGCGCACGCTTCTGGGACCTGAAGGTCGCGGACCCCGGTGAGCGGCACCTGTTCGACCGGCCGGTCTACGTGCGGGGCGCCATGACGCTGCAGGCGCTGCGGCACCGTCTCGGCACCACGGCCTTCCTGCGGCTGATGCGAACCTGGGCCCAGGAGCACCGTGGTGGGACCGTCCGCACCGCGCAGTTCCACACACTGGCCGAGCGAGTGAGCGGGCAGGATCTCGACCGCTTCTTCGCGACCTGGCTGCACTCGGGGTCGCGACCCGCACCTACCACCGCCAACGGACTCTGAGACGGCACCTGCCGGCTGCCGCAGTGGTTTTACGCGTGCGCGAGAGGCCAAGATGGGGTCATGACCGACTACCGCACCGAGCACGCGAGAAGCGTCGAGGACCCGGAGGCCTACTGGGCGGAGCAAGCGGGGCTGATCGACTGGATCAAGAAGCCCACGCGCATCCTCGACGACGACGACCCGCCCTTCTACCGGTGGTACCCCGACGCCACGCTCAACACCTGCTACAACGCGTTGGACCGGCACGTGGTGCACGGGCACGGTGACCGCACCGCGCTGATCTACGACAGTGCCGTCGCGGACACCCGGGCATCGTTCACCTACGCCGAGCTCCTCGACCGGACCGCCGCCTTCGCCGGGGCGCTGCGCGGCTTCGGTGTCGAGCCCGGCGACCGGGTCGTCATCTACATGCCGATGATCCCCGAGGCCGTGGTGGCGATGCTGGCCTGCGCCCGCATCGGTGCGGTGCACTCGGTGGTGTTCGGCGGGTTCGCGCCCAACGAGCTCGCGGTCCGTGTCGACGACGCGCGACCGGCCGTCATCGTGACCGCCTCGTGCGGCATCGAGCCTACGCGCGTCGTGGAGTACAAGCCCATCGTGGACCGGGCACTCGAGATCGCCGACCACCAGCCGCGAACGGTGGTGGTCAAGCAGCGCCCCCAGGTCGAGGCCGCCATGGACGAGAGCCGCGACGTCGACTGGGAGACCGCGATGCGGGCCGGCCGGACCGACGCCGCGGAGTGCGTCGAGGTCAAGGCAACGGACCCGCTCTACGTGCTCTACACCTCCGGCACGACCGGCAAGCCGAAGGGCATCGTGCGTGACAACGGCGGGCACGCCGTGGCGATGGCGTGGTCCTTGCCCCACATCTACGACGTGCACGAGGGCCAGGTCTGGTGGACGGCGTCCGACGTGGGCTGGGTCGTCGGGCACTCCTACATCGTCTACGCGCCGCTGATCACCGGCGCCACGACGGTGCTCTACGAGGGCAAGCCGGTCGGAACCCCGGATGCGGGTGCGTTCTGGCGCGTGATCGCCGAGCACAAGGTCGAGTCACTGTTCACCGCCCCGACGGCGATCCGGGCGATCAAGAAGGAGGACGCCGAGGGGAAGCTGCTCGCGGGGCACGACCTCAGCGCCTTCCGGACGCTCTTCCTGGCCGGCGAGCGGCTCGACCCGGACACCTACCAGTGGGCCACCGACGAGCTCGGGGTGCCGGTGATCGACAACTGGTGGCAGACCGAGACCGGCTGGCCGATCGCCTCCAACCTGCGCGGGTTGGATCCGATGGAGATCAAGCCCGGCTCGCCGACGGTCCCGGTACCCGGCTACCAGGTGGAGGTGCTCGGCGAGGACGGAAAGCCGGTCGGCCCGGGGGAGGAGGGGGCGATCTGTCTCAAGCTGCCGCTGCCGCCCGGGACACTGACCACGTTGTGGAACGACGACGAGCGGTTCGTGTCGTCGTACCTCTCGGCGTTCGAGGGCTACTACCTCTCCGGTGACGGGGGCTATCTCGACGACGACGGCTACCTCTTCGTGATGGGGCGCACCGACGACGTCATCAACGTCGCGGGTCACCGGCTCTCCACGGGCTCGATGGAGGCGGTGATCGGCACCCACCAGGCAGTTGCCGAGTGCGCCGTCATCGGTGTCGCGGACCAGATGAAGGGCCAGGTGCCGCGCGGGTTCGTCGTCCTCAAGGCGGGCGTCGAGCAGGACCCCGACGAGATCGCGCGCGAGCTGGTCGCCCTGGTGCGCGACGAGATCGGGGCCGTCGCGGCCTTCCGTGACGTCACCGTCGTCGCCGGCCTGCCGAAGACCCGCAGCGGGAAGATCCTGCGCAAGACGATGCGAGAGATCGCCGACGGGAAGGACGCCCGGGTCCCCTCCACGATCGAGGACACGGGTGTGCTCGACGAGATGCGTCCGGCACTCCACCGGGAGTGAGGTCCGGGAGTGAGGTCCGGCAGTGAGGTCCGGCAGTGAGGTTCAGGGGGTGACGAGCAGGTCGTCGTCCTCGCCGCGTCCGAGCCGAGGCCCGGGGGAGGCTCTGGACACGTTCACCGTCGGCCGTCGGAGGCCGCGCACCAGCAGCTGGTGGGCCGAGGCGAGATCGACCGGCCGAGACCACAGGTAGCCCTGGCCCAGGTTGCACCGGGCCAGCTGCAGCCAGGCGGCCTGCTGCGACTGCTCGACGCCCTCGGCGACCGTCGCGAGCCGCATGCTGCGGCTCATCGCGATGATCGCCTCGACCAAGGAGGTGTCCTGCCCTTCCCCGCAGACCTGGTCGATGAAGGACTTGTCGATCTTCAGTACGTCGACCGGCAGCTGCGCGAGGTAGGACAGCGAGCTGTAGCCGGTCCCGAAGTCGTCGATGGCCACCCGTACGCCCCGGTCCCGGAGGCGTGAGAGTGCTCGCACGCTGTTGTCCATGTCGTCGAGCAGCGTGCTCTCGGTGATCTCCAGGACGAGCCGCTCGGCCGGCAGCCCGGTGCTCCGCAGCACCTCGACCACCTCGTCGACGAATCCCTCCTTGGTCAGCTGCTGTGCCGCGATGTTCACGGCCATCGACGGCTGGTGATGATCGCTCTGCATCGCCGCTGCGGCCCGGCACGCCTCCCGGATCACCCAGCTGCCCAGCGGGACGATGAGCCCGCTCTGCTCCGCGACGGGGATGAACTCGGCCGGTGGCAGCAGGCCGCGTGTCGGGTGGGCCCAGCGCACCAGCGCCTCGAAGCCCGTGATGCGCTGCGTGTCGAGGTCCACGGTGGGTTGGTAGTGCAGCACGAGCCGCTCCTCGCGGATCCCTCGCTGCAGCTCGGCGCGCAGCGCCATCCGTGCGAGTGCCTCAGCATGGAGTCCGGCCTCGTAGACGGCGACGGTGCCCTTGCCACGGTCCTTGGCCCAGTACATCGCGACATCGGCGTTGCGCAGCGTCTCCTCCCAGTCGGCCCCACCGGGCATCGCCTCGACCAAGCCGATGCTCGCGGCGACCGGGTGCTGCGTCCCCTCCACGAGGACCGGTACGCCGAGCGCGTCCAGCAACCGGTCGGCGACCTCTCGGGCCGTCTCGGTGTCGGCGCTCTCCAGCAGCACGGCGAACTCGTCGCCGCCCAGCCGGGCAGCGGTGTCGCCCTCCCGGATGGTCCGGGTGATGCGCTCGGCCACCGTGACGAGCAGCTGGTCCCCGACACCGTGCCCGAGGCTGTCGTTGACGTGCTTGAAGTCGTCGAGGTCGAGGAAGAGCACGACCAGTGGGTCGGAGGCTCCGTCGCGACGACGCAGAGCGTGCGCCAGCCGGTCGCCGAACAGCTGTCGGTTGGCGAGCCCGGTCAGTGCGTCGTGGAAGCCCTGGTAGCTCAGCTCGTCCTGGAGCGCCTCGCGGTCGGTGACGTCGCGGACGGTCAGCACCCAGCCGCCCACCGCGGCGTCGGTCATCAGGTTGTTCAGGGTGCCCTCGAGCACGAGGTGGCGCCCGTCAGCGTGGCGCATCCGCAGCAGCAGCGGGTGCTCGCCCTCTCGCGACCCGGCCAGCAGCCGGATGAACAGGGGGACGTCGGCGGGCACCAGCAGGTCCACGATGCGCTGACCGGTGAGGGTCTCGGGGTCATGGCCGAGCACGGAGCTCGCCGAGGGGCTCACGAAGGACGCGGTCGAGTCGGGCTCGAGCACGGCGACGAGGTCCACGCTGTTGCGCACCAGCGCAAGGAGCCGACGCTCGCCGGCGTCGAGCACCTGGCGCTCGGTGAGCGAGCGCTGCAGCTCGCGGTGACGCCGCACGAGCTTGCGGAACCAGAAGAACCATCCGACCGAGACCAGCACCAGCAGGGTCGCGAAGATCATCGCGGCGTGACGGTCTGTCGTGCGCTGGTCGGCCACGATGCCGCTGCGGACGTCGTCCTGGGCCGCGAGCAGCCGCTCGAACGATGCGGGATCCTCGGTGGCCGCCCAGGAGCGGGTGAGGGTGACGAGTCGGCGCGCGCCCGGGGCGTCGGTGGCCCCGAGAGCGTCGACGGCGTCGGTGACGGGGCGAGTCGGCCGTCCCGGCTGCCAGGTCGTGAGGACGCCACTGACCCGAGCCTGCGCGTACTGCTCGGCCTCGACCCCGTCATCGAGGTGGTAGACGCTCATCAGCAGGAGGAACTCCCCGAGCACGACGAGGAGGGTCGCGACGAGCGTCGTTGCCACGCGGGCACGCGACGCAGTCGGTTCCACGGCTTCCTCCCGAAACCTAGGAGCGGACATCCCCCCAGGTGACGGTACAAGCCCGAGAAGCCGGTACGTGGCGGAATGCCGGATTCCTTAACTGACGGGTACGGCGACGTCCTCGCAGGTCAGCGCCGGTATCGGGTCAGTGACCGCCGACCAGGGGCGAGACCGCTCGCGCGACCAGGCTGGGCCGCCCGGTGAGGCGCTCCTCGGTGTCGGCGAACGTCATCGCGCGCAGTCCCGCGTTCACGCCGAGCCACCGCAGCGGTTCGGGCTCCCAGCGGCGCGAGCGGTGGTTCACCCACGGCAGTCTCGTGAGCTCGCTATCCCGGTCCAGGACGAGGTCGCGCAAGGTGCGCGCGGCGAGGTTGGTGGTGGCGACCCCGTCGCCGACGTACCCGCCGGCCCAGGCGAGGCCGGTGCCGCGGTCGAGGCCCACGGAGGCCACCCAGTCGCGCGGCACTCCGAGCGCGCCGCCCCAGGCGTGCGTGAACCGTACGGTCGCCAGCACCGGGAACAGGTCGAGCAGGGTGGCACGCAGCATGGCGAACACCCGGGACTCGTGGTCGAAGCGCGGCTCGACGCCCGAGCCGAAGTGGTACGGCGCCCCCCGGCCGCCGAAGACGAGCCGCCCCTCGGCCGTGCGCTGTCCGTAGATGATCAGGTTGCGGTGGTCGGTGAACGTCTCCCGGTCACCGAGCCCGATGCGGTCCCAGATCCCGTCGGGAAGCGGCTCGGTCGCGACGACCAGCGAGTACACCGGGACCACGACGCGACGCATCGAGGCCAGGGAGCGCGTGTAGCCCTCCGTGGCACGGACCACGACCTCGGCGCGCACGGTTCCGTGGTCGGTGACGGCGCGGCCGGGCTCGACCGAGCGCACCGGGGTCAGCTCCGCGATCGTGCCACCGCGGCGCTCCACGGCGCGGGCCAGGCCCCGCACCAGCCGGGCGGGGTGGAGGGCCGCGCAGTCCGGGGTGAACGTGCCGCCGAGCACGTCGGTGGCGGCCAGCCGGGCCGAGGCCTCGGCCGCGTCGAGCAGGCGGAGATCGTCCTCCCCTCGTCCCCAGGATCGGGCGTCGGCCACCTGGTGCTGCGCCCGACGCCACTGCGCCGGAGTCCGGGCGACCGCGATGGTGCCGCCCTTGCGGGCGCTGACGTCGATGCCCTCCTCGACGGCCACCGAGAGCACCTCGTCGACGGTGCCTCGCATCGCCCGGTGCTGCGCCAGGGCCGACTCGGGCGTGGCCCCGGGCAGCCGGGCCAGAGTGGCGAGGGAGGCCGGGAAGAGGGCGGAGCACCAGCCGCCGTTGCGGCCCGAGGCGCCGAACCCCGCGGTCTGGGCCTCCAGGACCACGACGCGCAGCGACGGGTCCTCGCGCAGCAGGTAGTAGGCGGTCCAGAGCCCGGTGAGGCCGGCGCCGACCACGGCGACGTCGACCTCGGTGTCCCCGGCCAGTGGCGGGCGAGGCGTCCAGTCCTCCCCTGCGGTCTCGTGCCACAGCGAGAGCCGCCCCCAGTCGGCGGGGAGGGATGCGTCGCTCAGCGCACACCCCACGAGTAGGTCTGCTTGCGCAGCTTGAGGTACATGAAGGTCTCGGTGGAGATGACGTTCTCGATGGTGCGGATCTTGGTCGAGAGCACCGAGAGCAGCTCCTCGTCGCTCTCGCAGACCACCTCGACCAGCAGGTCGTAGGAGCCGGCGGTGATCACGACGTAGTCGACCTCGTCGAGGGCGGCGACCGTGTCGGCGATCGGCTCGAGCTCACCGCTGGCGCGGATCCCGATCATGGCCTGGCGGGCGAACCCCAGCTGGAGGGGGTCGGTGACCGCGACGACCTGCATCACGCCGCTGTCGACGAGCCGCTGCACCCGCTGGCGAACCGCCGCCTCGGAGAGGCCCACGACCTTGCCGATGGCGGCGTACGACCGGCGTCCGTCCTGTTGGAGCTCCTCGATGATCGCCTTGGAGACGTCGTCGAGGACCACCCCGGGGCGGGCGCCCGTCGAGCCGTTGCGGGCGGGCCTGCCGACGAAGGGTGTGGTCACGGGGGCGATGGTCCCACCGTCACCGGGACGGCGTCAAAGGTCGGCGCCGTTTCAGACGAGGGAATTCGTTGCAGAAGCGTTTCCTTTCCACCGAATCCCTTGTTCGCGGGCTTATGCTCTGACAAGATCCACTGACCTCCCTGAGGACCCCCGACCCATGAGAGGACACGGTCCACATGCCGACGTCCGCGCCAGTGCCCGACGAGATCCGAGAGCTGCTGCGCCGCTCGCCCGTCGGTCGGCGGGGCTTCGTCCGGGGTGCCGGCCTCGCGGGTCTGGGGCTCGGTGCTCCGGCCCTGCTGGCGGCCTGCGGAACCAAGGCGGCCAAGCAGACCGCGGACAGCTGCGTGAGCAAGGACCTCTCGTCCTCCCAGAAGACGATGCACTTCTCGAACTGGCCGCTGTACCTCGACGAGAAGAAGGTCAAGCGCGGTGGCAAGAAGGTCACCGTCTACCCGACGCTCGCGGAGTTCGAGAAGACCAGCGGGATCAAGGTCGACTACGTCACCGACGTGAACGACAACTCGGAGTTCTTCGGTGTGGTCCGCAACCAGCTCGCCGACTGCAAGCCGACCGGGCGCGACATCATGACGCTGACCGACTGGATGGCTGCCCGCATGGTCAACCTCGGGTGGCTGCAGAAGCTCGATCGGAGCAAGATCCCCAACGTCGACGCCAACCTGGTCTCGACGCTGAAGTCTCCGAACTGGGACAAGAACCGTGACTACTCGGTCCCGTGGCAGAGCGGCCTGACCGGCATCGCCTACAACGCCAAGCTCACCAAGGAGGTCAAGAGCTTCGACGAGCTGCTCACGCGCGCCGACCTCAAGGGCAAGGTCAGCCTCCTCTCGGAGATGCACGACACGATGCTGTTCATGCTGCTGCTCGAGGGAGCCGACCCGGAGAAGTTCACCGGCGACGAGTTCGGCAAGGCGATCGACCGGCTGAAGAAGGCCACCGACGCCGGCCAGATCCGTGCCTTCACCGGCAACGAGTACGCCCAGGACCTCGTCAAGGGCAACATCGTGGCGTGCGAGGCGTGGTCGGGCGACATCATCCAGCTGCAGTTCGACAACCCCGACATCAAGTTCGTCGCCCCCGAGGAGGGGCTGGCCCTCTGGAGCGACAACATGCTGGTGCCGAACAAGGCGACCCACAAGGGCAACGCCGAGAAGCTGATGAACTTCTACTACGACCCCGAGGTGGCCGCGAAGCTCGCCGCCTGGGTGAACTACATCTGCCCGGTCGAGGGTGCGAAGCAGGCCATGGAGAAGATCGACAGCAGCCTGGTCGACAACGAGCTGATCTTCCCGAGCGAGGAGACGCTCTCCTCTGCCAAGGACTTCATGGGGTTGGACCAGAAGACCGAGCAGTCCTACCAGCGGCAGTTCGCCTCGGTGATCGGAGCCTGAGCGGTGGATGACTCCGTCGCAGCGACGGCCAGTGGCGCCGACCTGACCCTGACCTCCGTCACGAAGAGGTTCGGCTCCTTCACGGCGGTCGACGACCTCGACCTGGTCGTCGACCAGGGCCGGTTCTTCGCGCTGCTGGGTCCCTCCGGCTGCGGCAAGACGACCACGCTGCGGATGGTGGCCGGGCTCGAGGAGCCCACCAGCGGCACCATCACGATCTCCGGGCAGGACATCAGCCGGCTCAAGCCGTACAAGCGGCCGGTCAACACGGTCTTCCAGAACTACGCGCTCTTCCCGCACCTCGATGTCACGGAGAACGTCGCGTTCGGGCTGCGCCGCCGCGGCGTCCGGGACGTCACGAAGCGGGTGCAGGACATGCTCGAGCTCGTCGAGCTCGAGGGGTTCGGCAAGCGCCGACCGACGCAGCTCTCCGGCGGACAGCAGCAGCGGGTGGCCCTGGCGCGAGCGCTCATCAACCGGCCGCAGGTGCTCCTGCTGGACGAGCCGCTCGGGGCGCTCGACCTCAAGCTGCGGCGGCAGATGCAGATCGAGCTCAAGCGCATCCAGACCGAGGTCGGCATCACCTTCGTGCACGTCACGCACGACCAGGAGGAGGCCATGACGATGGCCGACACCATCGCGGTGATGAACCACGGCGTCATCGAGCAGCTCGGTGCCCCGGCCGAGCTCTACGACGCGCCCGCCACCACCTTCGTCTCGAACTTCCTCGGCCAGTCCAACCTCGTGAAGGCCGAGGTGGTCGGTCGCGAGGGGGAGGACCTCGTGGTCCAGGCCCAGGGCAGCACGCTGCTGGCGCCGACGTCTCGCGCGCGCCGTACGGAGGGCACGGTGTGGGTCGGGGTGCGCCCCGAGAAGGTCCTCCTGGCCGCAGGCGGGTCCGAGGGTGGGCAGGGCAACGTCCTCGGCCGGGGCAAGGTCAGCGACGTCAGCTTCATCGGCGTCAGCACGCAGTACCTCGTGCGCATGCCCTGGGGCCAGGAGCTCACGGTGTTCGAGCAGAACAGCGGCGCCCGCGACAGCTTCCGGGTGGGTGACGACGTCGACCTGCACTGGTCGTCCACGCACACGTTCCTGCTCGATGCCGACCAGGACGCTCACGCGGGCGATGAGTCGTACGCCCAGCTCTCCGGCCAGCCGGCCGGCGCGACCACATGAGCCTCGCCCAGGCGGGGGGCGCAGCGGGCACGGTCGGCGACGAGCCGGCGCCTAAGCCTGCGCGCCGCAGGGCCTCACCGGCGGGGTACCTGCTGCTGCTGCCGGGACTCCTGTGGCTGCTCGTGTTCTTCGTGGTCCCGACCATCCAGCTGGTGGCGACCTCGCTCTACGACCCCAGCGGCTCGCTCGAGACCGGATACACCATGGGTTGGTCGGTCTCGAACTACTGGCACGCGCTGTCGACGTTCCAGGGGCCCTTCGGGCGTTCCCTGCTCTACGCGACGTTGGCCACCGTGCTGGCGCTGCTGCTGGCCTACCCGCTGGCGTACGCCATCGCGTTCAAGGCCGGTCGCTGGAAGAACCTCATGCTGGTCATGGTGATCGCGCCGTTCTTCACCAGCTTCCTGGTGCGCACGCTCGCGTGGAAGTCGATCCTGTCCGACAACGGGTTCGTCGTGAGCGCGCTGCAGGCGGTCCACCTGCTCGGCCCCGACGGTCGCCTGCTCGCGACCTCCGTCGCGGTGGTGACAGGACTGACCTACAACTTCCTCCCGTTCATGGTGCTGCCGCTGTACGCCAGCCTGGAGAAGATCGACCCACGCCTGGTCGAGGCCAGCAAGGACCTGTACGCCAACGGCTTCACGTCGTTCCGCAAGGTCACGCTGCCGCTGTCGATGCCCGGCCTCGTCGCGGGCACGCTCCTGACGTTCATCCCCGCGGCCGGCGACTACATCAATGCCCAGCTGCTCGGCACCCCGCGTCAGTACATGATCGGGAACGTCATCGACAACCTGTTCCTGGTCCAGCTCGACTACCCGGTCGCGGCGGCCAGCTCGATGGTCCTGATGCTCGTCATCGTGGTGATGGTGCTGGTGTACGTACGCCGCGCCGGCACGGAGGAGCTGCTGTGATGACGCGCGTCGGACGCTGGACCAGCGACCACGTCGTGCTCGCCGTGGCACTGCTGGTGCTGCTCTACATGTTCCTGCCGATCTTCTTCGTCCTGCTGATGTCGTTCAACGACCCGACCAGCCGGCTGACGTACGAGTTCGACGGCTTCACGATGAACAACTGGAGCGACCCCTGCCAGCCGCGCGGGCTGTGCGCCTCCGTGCTGACCAGCCTGCAGATCGGGTTCCTCGCCACCGTCGGCGCCACGCTGCTCGGCACGCTGGTCGCCTTCGCCCTGGTGCGCCACCGGTTCCGCGGGCGTGCGGCGACGAGCATCTTGATCTTCCTGCCGATGGCCACCCCGGAGGTGGTGATGGGCTCGTCCCTGCTGGCACTGTTCACCAGCGCGGGGCTCTCGGGCAGCCTGGGGTTCTGGTCGATCCTCGTGGCCCACATCATGTTCTGCCTGTCCTTCGTGGTGGTGACCGTGAAGGCGCGGCTCGCCGGGCTCGACTCCTCGCTGGAGCAGGCGGCCATGGACCTGTACGCCAACGAGTGGCAGGCCTTCTGGCGGGTCACCTTCCCGCTGGTGTTCCCCGGCATCATGGCGGCCGCCTTGCTGAGCTTCTCACTCTCGTTCGACGACTTCATCGTCACGAACTTCAACCACGGCAACACGATCACGTTCCCGATGTTCGTGTGGGGCGCCGCGCAGCGGGGCATCCCGTCGCAGGTGAACGTCGTCGGCACGGTGATGTTCCTGGTCGCGCTGGCGATGGTGATGGGCGGCAGCCTGCTGCAACGCCGTCGCAGCAGCTGAGCCGCGTGGACCCGGAGCGGTCGCTGGCCGAGTCCAGGCCGGTCGCCTTCTGGCTGGAGGATCCCGACCGTCCCCACGTCCTGCCGCCCCTGCACGGTCCCGAGTCGGCCGACCTGGTGGTCATCGGCGGCGGCTACACCGGGCTGTGGGCAGCGCTGCGCGCCAAGGAGCGTGACCCCGCCACGGACGTCGTCCTGCTGGAGGCGGGCCTCTGCGGCGACCAGGCCAGCGGGCGCAACGGTGGCTTCGCGTCCGCCAGCCTCACGCACGGCTTCGGCAACGGCACCGAGCGCTGGCCGACGGAGATGGCCACCCTCGACCGGCTCGGGGCCGACAACCTGCGCGCGATCGCGGACACGGTCCGGCGGCACGCCATCGACTGCCACTGGGAGGAGACCGGAGAGCTCAGCGTCGCTTCGGCAGCGCACGAGGCGCAGGCACTGGAGGAGCTGGCAGGGCAGCTGGTCGACGCGGGCCACGAGGCGCACTTCCTGGACCGGGCCGCGGTCCGCGCCGAGGTCGCGTCGCCGACGTACCTGGCCGGCCTCCTCGAGCCGCACGCCACCGCCCTGGTGGAGCCGGCACGGTTGGCATGGGGTCTGCGTCGGGCAGCGCTGGAGGCCGGCGTCCGGATCTACGAGCACACCCCCGCGCTCGGACTGGACGGCCGCACCGCAGCGATGAAGGTGCGCACCGAGCACGGTGAGGTCCGCGCCCGCGGTGTGGTGCTCGGGACCAACGCCTTCCCGTCACTGCTGCGCCGGCTGCGGCTGATGACCGTGCCGGTCTACGACTTCGTGCTCATGACCGAGCCGTTGTCGGCCTCGCAGCGGGCGTCCGTGGGGTGGGCCCACCGGCGGGGGGTCGGCGACGCGTCGAACATGTTCCACTACTACCGGCTCACGCGTGACGACCGGATCCTGTGGGGTGGATACGACGCGGTCTACCACTACGGCAGCCGCATCGATGCCCGGCTGGAGACCGGTCCGACGCACCAGCGCCTCGCGGAGCACTTCTTCGCGACCTTCCCGCAGCTCGAGGGTCTGCGCTTCAGCCATCGCTGGGCCGGTGTCATCGACACCTGCACCCGTTTCGCAGCGTTCTTCGGCACGGCGTACGGCGGCCGGGTGGCCTACGCCCTGGGGTACACCGGCCTGGGTGTGGCCGCCACCCGGTTCGGCGCGGACGTCGTGCTGGACCTCCTGGAGGGCTCAGACACCGAGCGGACCCGACTGGCCATGGTGCGCGAGAAGCCGCTGCCCTTCCCGCCCGAGCCGCTGCGCTTCGCGGGCGTGCAGCTCACCCGGTGGTCGCTGGGCCGCGCCGACGCGAACGGCGGCCGGCGCAACCTCTGGCTCACGGCACTGGATCGGGCCGGGCTGGGCTTCGACTCCTGAGGGCGGGCTCGGGGTCTACCCGTCCGCCCCGGCTCCGAACCGGCCGCGGTGCTCGTGCGGGATCAGCGGCCTGTCACCTCGGGCCTTGAGCTGTTGGACCGCCCAGGTGTTGCCGTCGGGATCGCTGAAGCCGAAGAACGTGCCGCCGTCCCGCTCGTCGAAGACGGTGACCTCGCTCGCGTCGACCCCACGGCCGAGCAGCTCCTCGCGAGCCGTCAATGCGTCGGCCACGCACAGCTGGAGGCCTCGCATGGACCCCGGTGTCATCTCGCTGTGCGACGGGAGGTCGCCGATGACCACCGAGCAGCCTGACCCGCGAGGAGTCAGCTGAACGACGTGCATGTGCTCGTTGCGGGTGTCGTGGTCGAGGTCGAAACCGACCTGGTCCCGGTAGAACGCGACCGCACGGTCGATGTCGGAGACCGGGAGCACCACCACCTCGAGCGTCCAGTCCATGGTCGGCTCCTTCCCTCCAGGCAGTCGTGTCGCTCCTGCCTGCGTGGGGCCGGGCGACCCGGGCCACGATAGCCTCGTCGACGCCGATGGCTGACCAGAGGAGGCGCACCGGTGAGTGTCGACGAG
Organism: uncultured Actinomycetota bacterium; assembly: GCA_963810435.1. Lineage (GTDB taxonomy): Bacteria > Actinomycetota > Actinomycetes > Propionibacteriales > Nocardioidaceae > Nocardioides_B. The sequence continues at coordinate 2,476,964 of CAWENL010000001.1, read as the reverse complement.
CGCGGGCTGGTGCTGGGAGCAGGCGAGGGCCGCCCCGAGCGCTGGGTGGACGAGAGCCGGGGTGACGTCGCCTTCCACACGCTGTTCAGCCGCGAGCGGACGAGCACGGCGGTGATGACCAACGGCGTGGGCGAGCTCGCCCCCGGAGCCTCGTTCCACGTGCACCGCCATACGCCTCCGGAGGTGTACTACCTCCTCGAGGGAGAGGGCGTCATCACCCTCGATGATCACGAGCACCCGGTCGCCACCGGAAGCTCGGTCTTCATCCCCAGCCGCGTCTGGCACGGCCTTCGCAACACCGGCACAGGACTGCTGCGGTTCTACTACGTGCTCGGCGCCGACGCGATCGGCGACGTGGACTACGACTTCCCGGCACCCCGACGCACTGAGGGACCGGACCGGAGCGTTCCGGGAGACAGGTGATTGACGTCACCAAGGGGTGGGTAGGCGGGCCGCGAGCCGGTGCCCAGCCTCCCGGGTGCCGGAGAAAGGCAGGTCCCCCATGACGCTCGACCCGCAGCAGGCCAAGAGGGCCCAGGAGGTCGCGGCCACAGCGGAGCGAAGCCGTCAGGTCCGCAAGGCGGCCCTCGCGAGCACGGTCGGCACCACCATCGAGTGGTACGACTACTTCCTCTACGGGACGGCCGCCGCGCTGGTCTTCCCGCACGTGTTCTTCCCCAACTCCTCGGACTACGTCGGCACCCTGGAGTCGTTCGCGACTTACTTCGTCGGGTTCGCAGCACGTCCGATCGGGGCAGCGCTGTTCGGGCACTGGGGCGACCGCATCGGCCGCAAGGCCACGCTGATCATCACGCTCCTGCTGATGGGGATCTCGACCACGCTGATCGGCATCCTCCCCGGAGCCGCCTCCTGGGGGAACGCCGCGCCGATGCTGCTGATCCTGCTCCGGGTGGTGCAGGGCATCGCCGTCGGTGGCGAGTGGAGCGGCTCGGTGCTGCTCTCGATGGAGTGGGGTGACCAGAAGCGCCGCGGGCTGATGGGAAGCTGGCCGCAGCTGGGAGTGGCCAGCGGGCTGATCCTCGGCACCGGCTTCCTGAGCCTGGTCAGCACGGCGACCACCGAGGACGCGTTCGCCTCGTGGGGCTGGCGCATCCCGTTCCTGTTCAGCCTGGTGCTCGTGGCGGTCGGCCTCTACATCCGGCTGCAGATCCTCGAGACCCCGATGTTCGCCAAGCTCGTCGCGGAGAAGTCGATCAACAAGACGCCGATCCGCACGGTGATCAAGAACCACCCGAAGGAGATCCTCCTCTCGGCGCTGGTGCGCATGTCCGAGCAGATGCCGTTCTACGTGGTCACCGCCTTCGTGCTCTCCTACCTCACCGACGACCAGCACGGCTACAGCAACAACTTCGTGCTGATCGGGACACTGGTCGCGGCCGGTGTGGAGTTCGTGCTGCTGCCCTTCTTCGGGCACCTCTCCGACACCGTCGGTCGCAAGCGGATCTACATGACCGGTGCGGCCCTGATGGGAGTGTGGGGGTTCGTGTACTTCGCGCTCCTCGACAGCGGTGTGACGTGGCTGGTCTTCCTGGCTCTGAGCCTCGGGCTCATCCCGCACGCCCTGCAGTACGGCCCGCAGGCCTCACTGATCGCCGAGAGCTTCCCGACGTCGTTGAGGTACGGCGGGGCGGGGCTCGGGTACCAGCTGGCGTCCGTGGTCGCCGGGGGTCCGGCGGCCCTGATCGCGACGTACCTGATCCACGAGTTCGGGACCGGCTACGCGGTCTCGGTGTACATCGCGATCTCGGCGCTGATCACGCTCTCGGCGGTGGCGGCGCTGAAGGACTACAGCCGCTCCGACATCGAGGACGAGGCCACCTACGCCCGCACCTGAGCCCAGGCCACGTCACAGCTTGGTCCAGGCCTCCTCGAGCACGGAACGCAGCCCCTGCTCGATCTCGTCGAAGTGCTGCTGCTCGCAGATCAGCGGCGGCGAGAGCTGGATGACCGGGTCCCCCCGGTCGTCGGCGCGGCAGTACAGCCCGACGTCGAACAGCGCCTTGGACAGGAAGCCGCGCAGCAGCTTCTCGGCCTCGACGTCGTTGAACGTCTCCTTGGTCGCCTTGTCCTTGACCATCTCGATGCCGTAGAAGTACCCCTCGCCCCGCACGTCGCCGACGATCGGCAGGTCCGTCAGCTTCTCCAGAGTGGCGCGGAACGCGTCCTGGTTGTCGAGCACGTGGCGGTTGATCCCCTCGCGCTCGAAGATGTCGAGGTTCGCGTTCGCGACCGCTGTCGAGACCGGGTGCCCACCGAAGGTGTAGCCGTGCGCGAACGACTCGGTGCCCGTGAGGAAGGGCTCCATCAGACGGTCCGAGGCGATCATCGCGCCGAGCGGCGCGTAGCCGGAGGTGATCCCCTTGGCGCAGGTGATCATGTCCGGCTCGTAGCCGAAGCGTTCGGAGGCGAACATGTGACCGAGTCGGCCGAAGGCGCAGATCACCTCGTCGCTGACCAGCAGCACGTCGTACTGGTCGCAGATCTCGCGGACCCGCTGGAAGTAGCCCGGAGGTGGCGGGAAGCAGCCACCGGCGTTCTGCACCGGCTCGAGGAAGACGGCTGCCACGGTGTCCGGGCCCTCGTTCTCGATCGCGACCGCGATCTGGTCGGCGGCCCAGCGGCCGAACGCCTCGAGGTCGTCCGCGTGCTCGGGGGCTCGGTAGAAGTTGGTGTTCGGCACCCGGAAGGTCGAGGGCACGAGCGGCTCGAAGACGGCCTTCAGCCCCGGCAGCCCGGTGATCGACAGCGCGCCCTGGGTGGTGCCGTGGTAGGCGATCGCACGGCTGATCACCTTGTGCTTCATCGGCTTGCCGGTGATCTTGAAGTAGTTCTTGGCGAGCTTCCAGGCGGTCTCGACGGCCTCGCCGCCGCCGCTGGTGAAGAAGACCCGGTTGAGGTCTCCGGGGGCGTAGTTCGCCAGCCGCTCGGCCAGCTGGATCGCGTTGGGGTGGGCGTAGGACCACAGCGGGAAGTACGCCAGCTCCTTGGCCTGCTTCGCGGCAGCCTCAGCGAGCTCGTGACGGCCGTGACCGAGCTGGCTCACGAACAGGCCGGCGAGGGCGTCGAGGTACCGGCGGCCCTGCGCGTCGTAGACGTAGGCCCCGTCGCCACGCACGATCACGGGGACGTCGGAGGTGTCGTAGCTCGACATCCTGGTGAAGTGCATCCAGAGGTGCTCACGGGCGGACTTCTGCAGGCCGGCGTAGGTCTCGTCGTCGTACGGCAGGGATGCGTCAGCGGTCATGGGTGGGTCTCCTCCTCCTGGGCTGCGTCCATGGTGACGGGTGAGAGGTCGGCAAGCAAGCGAATCCGTCGCTGAAGGCCAAGTGTTTCACCCGATCCGCCGTTGACGGGGGTTCTGGACAACGGAATCCGCAGCCACCTGGGACCGGTAGGAGGTGCGCGACCTCCTCGAGGCCGCCGGCGAGGACCCGGCGATTCTTCCCGGCAGAGCCGTCGAACCCACGGAAATCACCTGCGTAGGCGATCTGGTGCAAGGATTTCGTCGCTCAATCGCGATCTGACGTATCGATTTCGTTGTCCGATGGGTAGGCTCGGCGCTCCGACCGCGCCGAACGCATGGAGTGATCCCCCGATGGCCGACCTGAGATTCCGCAACATCGTCAACGGCGAGTCCGTGGACGCCGCCGACGGTGCGACGTACGACCTGGTGAACCCCGCCACCGGCGAGGTGTACGCCGCCGCCGCGGCCTCGAAGGCCGAGGACGTCGACCGGGCGATGCGGGCCGCGGACGCGGCGTTCGAGGGGTGGCGGGACTCGACACCGTCCGAGCGGCAGAAGGCGCTGCTGCAGATCGCCGACGCGCTGGAGAAGCGTTCCGACGAGTTCGTCCGCGTGGAGAGCGAGAACACCGGCAAGCCCCTCCAGATGACCGCCGACGAGGAGCTGCCACCGGCGGTCGACCAGATCCGGTTCTTCGCCGGGGCCGCGCGCGTCCTCGAGGGGCGCGCCAGCGGCGAGTACCTGAAGGACCACACCTCGAGCGTGCGCCGCGAGCCGATCGGCGTCGTCGGCCAGGTGACCCCCTGGAACTACCCGCTGATGATGATGGTCTGGAAGATCGCGCCCGCCCTCGCGGCCGGGAACTGCGTGGTCCTCAAGCCGTCCGACACCACCCCCGCCTCCACCACGCTGTTCGCCGAGATGGCGCAGGAGTTCCTGCCCCCCGGTGTGTTCAACGTCGTCTGCGGCGACCGCGACACCGGCCGGGCGGTCGTGGAGCACCCGGTGCCGCAGCTGGTCTCCATCACCGGCTCCGTCCGGGCGGGCATGGAGGTGGCGGGCTCGGCGGCCGCGCAGCTCAAGCGCGCGCACCTCGAGCTCGGCGGCAAGGCCCCGGTGATCGTCTTCGACGACGCGGACGTGGAGGCGGCCGCGGAGGGCATCGCCGCGGCGGGCTACTTCAACGCCGGCCAGGACTGCACGGCCGCCACCCGGGTGATCGCCGGGCCGGGCGTGCACCAGGACTTCGTCGCGGCGCTGACCGAGCAGGCCAAGAACACCAAGACCGGCATGCCCGATGACAGCGACGTGCTCTACGGCGCGCTGAACAACCAGAACCAGCTCGACCGGGTCACCGGGATGCTCGACCGGCTTCCGGACCACGCCACGCTCGACATCGGTGGCCACCGCCAGGGCGACCGCGGCTTCTTCTACGAGCCGACGGTGGTCTCCGGTCTCGAGCAGGACGACGAGGTGATCCAGGACGAGATCTTCGGGCCGGTCATCACCGTCCAGAGGTTCTCCGACGAGAAGGAGGCACTGCGCTGGGCCAACGGCGTGAAGTACGGCCTGGCCTCCTCGGTGTGGACCAAGGACCACAGCCGCGCGATGCGGATGGCGCGAAGCCTCGACTTCGGCTGCGTGTGGATCAACACCCACATCCCGATCGTCGCCGAGATGCCCCACGGCGGCTTCAAGCACAGCGGCTACGGCAAGGACCTGTCGATGTACGGACTCGAGGACTACACGCGCATCAAGCACGTGATGTCCTACATCGGGGACTGATCGGTGCGCATCCTCCTGGTCGGCGCCGGCGGCGTCGGCGCAGCCTTTGCTGCCATCGCGGCCCGGCGCGAGTTCTTCGAGGCGCTCGTCATCACCGACTACGACGAGGCGCGCGCCGAGCGGGCCGCGCTGGCCGACGCCCGGTTCGGCTCCGCGCGCGTGGACGCGTCGTCGGCGTCCTCGGTCTCGGACCTGGTCCGCGAGCACCGGATCACGCACGTCGTGAACGCGGTCGACCCCCGCTTCGTGATGCCGGTCTTCGACGGCGCGCTGGCAGGCGGCGCCGACTACCTCGACCTGGCGATGTCGCTGTCTCGACCGCACCCGGAGTCGCCGTACACCCAGACCGGGGTGAAGCTCGGGGACGAGCAGTTCGCGCAGGCTCCCGAGTGGGAGACCGCCGGACGACTCGCGCTGTGCGGCATCGGTGTGGAGCCCGGTCTGTCCGACGTGTTCGCGCGGTACGCCGCCGACCACCTGTTCAGCGACATCGACGAGCTCGGCGTCCGGGACGGGGCGAACCTGGAGGTGGAGGGACACGACTTCGCGCCCTCGTTCTCGATCTGGACGACGATCGAGGAGTGCCTGAACCCGCCGGTGGTGTGGGAGCGGAGCGAGTCGAGTCCGGCGGGCCGGTGGTTCACGACCGAGCCGTTCAGCGAGCCCGAGGTCTTCGACTTCCCCGACGGCATCGGCCCCGTCGAGTGCGTGAACGTCGAGCACGAGGAGGTGCTGCTGATGCCGCGCTGGGTCCAGGCGCGGCGGGTGACCTTCAAGTACGGCCTCGGCCGCGAGTTCATCGACGTGCTCCGCACGATCCACAAGCTCGGGCTCGACCGCACCGACAAGGTGCTTGCCGGGGGCGTCGAGGTCTCGCCGCGCGACGTCGTCGCGGCATGCCTGCCGGACCCGGCGACCCTGGGTGACCGCATGCGGGGCAAGACGTGCGCCGGCGTCCAGGTGACGGGCACCGGCAAGGACGGAAGGCCCCGGTCGACGTACCTCTACCAGGTGGTCGACAACGAGTGGTCGATGAAGGAGTACGGCCACCAGTGCGTGGTGTGGCAGACCGCGGTCAACCCGGTCGTCGCCCTGGAGCTGCTGGCGAACGGCACCTGGTCCGGGTCCGGGGTCCTGGGGCCCGAGGCGTTCGACGCAGCGCCGTACCTCGACCTGCTCGCGGAGTACGGCGCACCCTGGGTGCTCCGCGACGACTGACCCCGCGCGCACCGCAAGCCGGTCGAGCTCGTCCGGGGCCTAGAGTTTCGGGCATGAGCGAACCGCTGGACGTGCCCGCCCTGCTCGAGCAGCTGACGCTGGAGGAGAAGGCGTCGCTCTGTCTCGGCTCGGACTTCTGGCACACCGCGCCGGTCGAGCGCCTCGGCGTGCCGGCGGTGATGGTCGCCGACGGACCACACGGGCTGCGCAAGGAGCAGGGCGACAGCGGTGCGCTCAGCGAGAGCGTCCCGGCGACCTGCTTTCCCACCGCGTCCGCACTCGCGTCGTCGTGGGATCTCGACCTGCTGCGCGAGGTCGGGACCGCGCTCGGCCGCGAGGCGAAGGCCGAGGGGGTCGCCGTGCTGCTGGGCCCCGGGGTGAACATCAAGCGCTCGCCGCTGTGCGGGCGCAACTTCGAGTACTTCTCCGAGGACCCACGGCTCACCGGCGAGCTCGGCACGGCGTTCGTGCTCGGCGTGCAGAGCCAGGGTGTCGGCACGTCGCTGAAGCACTTCGCAGCCAACAACCAGGAGACCGACCGTGCGCGGGTCAGTGCCGATGTGGACGAGCGGACGCTGCGCGAGATCTACCTGTCCGCCTTCGAGCGGGTCGTCACACTCGCCCAGCCGTGGACCGTGATGTGCTCCTACAACAAGGTCAACGGCGTCTACGCCTCCCAGCACCACTGGCTGCTCACCGAGGTGCTGCGCGACGAGTGGGGCTTCGAGGGACTCGTGGTCTCCGACTGGGGCGCGGTGCACGACCGGCCCGCGGCCGTCGCCGCCGGCCTGGACCTGGAGATGCCGCCGCAGCTGGGGCACAGCGACCGTGCAGTCGTGGAAGCCGTGCGCGCGGGGTCGCTGGCCGAGGACGCGCTCGACGAGACGGTGGGCCGGGTGCTGTCGCTGGTGGACGACGCCCTGGCCGAGGCCGACTCCGACGCCGGCTTCGACGTGGACGCGCACCACGACCTCGCCCGTCGAGCGGCTCGCGAGAGCGCCGTACTCCTGAAGAACGAGGGTGACCTGCTGCCGCTGGCGCTGTCGTCGGGCCAACGGGTCGCGGTGGTCGGCGAGTTCGCGCGCACTCCGCGGTTCCAGGGCGCCGGCAGCTCCCAGGTGAACCCGACCCGCGTGGACACCGGGCTCGACGAGCTCCGGGCCGCGGTGCCCGCGGGGGTCGAGGTCAGCTTCAGCCCAGGGGGTGAGGAGGCCGTCGAGACCGTACGTGGTGCCGACGTGGCGGTGCTCTTCCTCGGGCTTCCCGCCAGCGCCGAGTCGGAGGGGTTCGACCGCGCGCACATGGACCTGCCCGCCGAGCAGGTCGAGCTGCTGGAGCGGGTGGCGGCCGTCAACGACCGGGTCGTCGTGGTGCTGGCCAACGGGTCGGCCGTCCTCACCACCGCCTGGGACCGGCACGCCGGCGCGATCCTCGAGTGCTGGCTGTCCGGACAGGCCTCGGGCGGCGCGGTCGCCGACCTGCTGCTCGGCACCGCGAACCCCTGCGGTCGGCTCGCCGAGACCATCCCGCTGCGACTGGCCGACACCAGCTCCTACCTGAACTTCCCAGGCGACTCCGGGCACGTCCGGTACGGCGAGGGGGTCTTCGTCGGCTACCGCGGACACGACCGGCTGGAGCAGGAGGTCGGCTACCCCTTCGGCCACGGCCTGTCGTACACGACGTTCGGCTACGACGACCTGGTGCTCGAGACCAGCGGGAGCCACGAGGCGGGCGACCTGCGCCTGCGGGTCACGTGCACGGTCACCAACACCGGTAGCCGTGAGGGCGCCGAGGTCGCCCAGCTCTACGTCCGCGACGTCGAGGCGTCGGTGGCCCGGCCGGTGCGCGAGCTGCGCGGCTTCGACCGCCTCGTGCTCCTCCCTGGGGAGACCGGCACGGCGACCTTCGAGCTGGACGCCCGCGACCTGTCGTTCTGGTCCGAGACGGTGCACGCCTGGGTGCTGGAGGCCGGCGAGTTCGAGGTCTCCGTCGGCGCCTCGTCGCGCGACCTCCGGCTGAGCGCTACGACGTACGTCGTCGCGCCCCGGGCGGCTCCTCCGCTGGGACCGATGTCCTCGCTCGAGGAGTGGCTGGACGACCCTGCCGGGGCAGCGGTGCTGCGAGAGGTGCTCGGCACCACCGAAGACGGCCGGCTGGCGGGCATGCTGGGCAGTCCCGAGCTGGTCCCGGTGATCGCCAACTTCCCGATGCACATGATCGCCGGCTTCCCGTCGGTGGACCTCGACCACGCCGCGCTCGACGAGCTGGTCACCCGAGTCGCAGAACAAGACGCCTCGGCGGGCTGAGGACCGCAGAACCAGACGCCTCGGCGGGCTGAGGACCGCAGAACCAGACGCCTCAGCGGGTGGGGGTGGTCCACCAGCCGAGGCTGATGGGGTCCTCGTCGGGGCGACTGGCGTCCCAGCACGTCCAGTGCGGGCGGACGTTCACGTGCCAGGTGAGGCGGAAGCTGCGGAAGTTGCCGTGCGCGTAGTCGTTGCACTCCGCGATCGCCCCGTTGCGCAGCGCAGGCGCCGCCGCTGGACCGTAGAGGTAGGCGAGCACGCAGACGATCACCAGGACACCGGCTGCCAGGCGTCGGACCACCCCGAAGCTCAGATTCGCCCCGACGGCGGACACGGCCATGGTCTGCTCCGAACATCCCGTGCGACACGCTCCCGGGTCGCTTGGGCACCAGGGTAGGGACTCCCGCCCGGTCCACGCGGGGAAATCCGCAAGGAAGCGGACAATTCGCCGGTGGGACCCGTCAGGCGGTGGAGTCGAAGGCTGCTGCCACCACGTCGAAGGCCTCGGTGAGCAGGGCGTCGGGGGAGACCAGGGGCGGCAGGAAGCGCAGCACGTTGCCGTAGGTGCCGCAGGTCAGGGTCAGCACCCCCTGCTGGTGGCAGGCGGCCGAGACCGCTGCTGCTCGGACGGGGTCGGGCCGGTGCCCGTCCTCGCCGACGATCTCCACCGCGACCATGGCCCCGCGGCCCCGGACGTCGCCGGCCGCGGGGTGCTTGTCCGCGATCGTGCGCAGCCGCTCGGTCACCAGCGCGCCGATGGCGCGGGCTCGGGCGGGCAGGTCCAGCTCCCGCATCGTCTCCAGGGCCCCGAGAGCGGCGGCGCAGGCGACCGGGTTGCCGCCGTAGGTGCCTCCGAGGCCGCCGACGTGCACCGCATCCATGATCTCGGCCCGCCCGGTCACCGCGGCCAGCGGGAAGCCGCCCGCGATGCCCTTCGCCGTGGTCACCACGTCCGGCACGACGCCCTCGTGGTCGCAGGCGAACCAGTCGCCGGTCCGGCAGAACCCGGTCTGGATCTCGTCGGCGACGAAGACGATGCCGTTCGCCTCCGTCCACTCCCGCAGCCGGGGGAGGAAGCCGTCGGCCGGCACCACGAAGCCGCCCTCACCGAGGATCGGCTCGATGACCAGGCAGGCGAGGCTCGAGGCACCCACCTGCTTCTCCAGCACGTCGATGGCGCGGTCCGCGGCCTCGGCGCCCGAGATCGCGGTGGGCTCGCGGAAGGGGTAGGACATCGGCGCGCGGTACACCTCGCCCGCGAACGGCCCGAACCCGTGCTTGTAGGGCATCGACTTCGCGGTCATCGCCATCGTCAGGTTGGTGCGACCGTGGTAGGCGTGGTCGACCACCGCGACGGCGTCGCGGCCCGTGAAGGCGCGGGCGACCTTGACGGCGTTCTCGACGGCCTCGGCCCCGGAGCTCAGCAGGGCTGACTTCTTGGCGTGCGAGCCCGGCGTGAGCTCCGCCAGCTGTGCGCAGACGTCGACGTACCCGTCGTACGGCGTGACCATGAAGCAGGTGTGCGTGAAGGCCTGCGTCTGGGCCAGGACCCGCTCGACGACCCGTGGCGCGGCGTTGCCGACACTGGTGACCGCGATTCCGGCGGCCAGGTCGATCAACGAGTTGCCGTCGGCGTCGACCAGCACGCCGCCGCCCGCCGCCTCCACGAAGACCGGAAGCACGGTGCCGACCCCCTGCGCCACGTGCTGTGCGCGGCGCTCGAGCTTCTCGCGCGAACGGGGTCCGGGGATCTCGGTGACGAGGCGGCGCTCCTGGGGAAGGTCGGGGCCGCCCGTGCGGGGATCGGGGCCGGGACCGGTGCTGGGGACAGGTGTCGTGGTCACTCGAGGCAGCGTAGTCGACGGGCTGACCGATGCCTACGGATCCGGTGGCCGTGCTCGCCTCCGAAGGAGCGGACCGTCCGCGGGATGCCTCCTCTGCGCACGAATCCGTCGAGGAGGATGCTCGTCGGGCAGGATGGCCCGGTGAACAGTCGTCGCGACGTCGTGCTCCTCGGCTCGACCGGCTCCATCGGCACGCAGGCGCTCGACGTGGTCCGCGCGAACCCGGACCGGTTCCGGGTGGTCGCCCTGACCGCCGGCGGCGCGCACCCCGACCTGTTCCGGGCCCAGGTCGAGGAGTTCGCGCCGGCCTTCGCCGACCTCGGCGAGGAGGCGTCGGTCGAGGCGGCCGGGATGCCCTGCGACGTGGTGCTCAACGGCATCACCGGGGCCGTCGGGCTCCGCCCCACGCTGGCCGCGCTGGACGCCGGGACCACGCTCGCGCTCGCCAACAAGGAGTCACTGATCATCGGGGGTCCGGTGGTGACGGCCCGGGCCAAGCCCGGACAGATCGTGCCCGTGGACTCCGAGCACAGCGCGTTGGCGCAGTGCCTGAGGGGCGGTCGCGCCGACGAGGTGCGCCGGCTGGTCCTCACCGCCAGCGGCGGTCCCTTCCGCGGCCGGACCCGCGCGGAGCTGGCGGACGTCACGCCCGAGCAGGCGCTGGCCCACCCGACGTGGTCGATGGGTCCGGTGGTGACGGTCAACTCCGCGACGTTGGTCAACAAGGGCCTCGAGGTGATCGAGGCACACCTGCTCTTCGAGATCCCCTTCGACCGCATCGAGGTCGTCGTCCACCCGACGTCGGTGGTGCACTCGATGGTGGAGTTCTACGACGGCTCCACCCTGGCCCAGGCCTCGCCGCCCTCGATGCTGATCCCGATCGCGCTCGGGATCGGCTGGCCCGACCGTGTCCCCGACGCTGCGCCCGGGGTGGACTGGACCCGGCCCGAGACCTGGGAGTTCCTCCCCCTCGACGACGAGGCCTTCCCTGCGGTGCGTCTCGCACGGGCGGCGGGCGCGCGCGGGGGGACCGCCCCGGCGGTCTACAACGCCGCGAACGAGGTGTGCGTGACGGCCTTCCTGGCGGGGGAGCTGGCCTTCGCCGACATCGTGCCTACCGTCGCCCGGGTGCTCGACGAGTCCGGTCGGCGCGGCGACGTACCCTCGACGGGGGCGGAGCTGAGCGTCGACGACGTGCTGGCGGCCGATGCCTGGGCCCGCGCGCAGGCTGCGCGGACCCCATGACCCCATGACCCCAGACCCCAGACCCCAGACCCCAGACCCCAAACCCCATGACCCAGGGAGAGAACCGGTGAGCCCCACCTCATGACCGTCGTGATGTTCGTGCTCGGCGTGCTGCTGTTCATGGTCGGGCTGGTGCTCTCCGTGGGTCTGCACGAGCTCGGCCACCTCGTGCCGGGCAAGCTCTTCGGCGTCAAGGTCACCCAGTACTTCATCGGCTTCGGCCCGACGCTGTGGTCGCGGCGCCGGGGCGAGACCGAGTACGGCGTCAAGGCCATCCCGCTCGGCGGCTACGTCAAGCTCATCGGCATGCTGCCGCCGGGTCGGGGCACCGAGCCGTCGACGTCGCGCCCCCGCCGACGCGGGATCTTCTCCCAGATGGTCGACGACGCCAGGCACGCGGAGTACGAGCTCGTCGAGGACGGCGACCAGGACCGTCTCTTCTACCGGCTGCCGTCGTGGAAGAAGGTCGTCGTGATGGGATCCGGGGTGGCGACGAACATCGTGCTCGCATTCCTGCTCTTCGCGGTGGTCTTCATGGGCCATGGGGTCAGGGAGGCCACCACGACCGTCGACAGCGTCTCGACCTGCGTGATCGCCGTGACCAAGGCCGACCTGGCCGCCGGCAGCACCCGGCGATGCCGTCCCGACGACCCCGCTGCCCCGGCCCGGACCGCCGGGATCAAGCCCGGCGACCGGATCGTCATGTTCAACGGCAAGCGGATCGACACCTGGCAGCAGATGCAGTCCGCCATCCGCGGCAACGGCAGTGGCGACGCGACGATCGTGGTCCGTCGCGCAGGCCAGGACGTGACCCTGACCACCAACACCACCGTGTCGCCCCGGGTCGACCCGGCCAACCCCGAGCGCATCACCAAGGTGGGGTTCCTCGGGGTCGCGCCCGGCCGGCACCTGGTGCGCCAGGGTCCCGGCTTCGTGGTGAGCACCATGGCCAACGGGACGTGGGAGACGGTCAAGGGCATCGTCGGGCTGCCGCCGAAGCTCTACCACGTGGGACGTGCGGCCGTCGGGCTCGAGAAGCGCGACCAGACCGGTCCGATGAGCGTGGTGGGCGCCGGTCGGGTGGCCGGGGAGATGACCTCGCAGCAGTCGGCGCCGCTGTCGGACCGGTTCTTCAGCGTGCTGCTCCTGCTGGCCGGGCTCAACCTGTTCCTCGGCATGCTCAACCTGGTGCCGCTGCTGCCGCTCGACGGAGGGCAGATCGCGGGAGCCATCTACGAGGCCGTCAGGCGGGGAATCGCCCGCGTGCTGCGCCGTCCCGATCCCGGCTTCGTCGACATCGCCAAGCTGCTGCCGGTGGGCTATGTCATGGCAGGTGTCATCCTGGTGGCGAGCGTGGTGCTGGTCTACGCCGACATCGTCGCGCCCATCACGCTCAGCTGAACCCGACCGAGAAGGATGAGTCGATGACCTCGATCGACCTGGGCATGCCAGCGGCGCCGCCGCCCGTGCTCGCCCCGCGCCGCCCGACCCGCCAGATCAAGGTGGGCAAGGTGCTCGTGGGCGGCGACGCACCGGTGTCCGTGCAGTCGATGACGACGACGCTGACCGCCGACGTCAACACGACGCTGCAGCAGATCGCGGAGCTGACCGCCACCGGCTGTGACATCGTCCGGGTCGCCTGCCCGTCGCAGGACGACGCGGACGCCCTCGCGGAGATCGCCCAGCACTCCCAGATCCCCGTGATCGCCGACATCCACTTCCAGCCGAAGTACGTCTTCGCCGCCATCGATGCGGGCTGTGCGGCCGTCCGGGTCAACCCGGGCAACATCCGCAAGTTCGACGACCAGATCGAGCAGATCGCCAAGGCGGCCAAGGACGCCGGGACGTCGATCCGGATCGGCGTGAACGCCGGCAGCCTCGACAAGCGGCTGCTCGAGAAGTACGGCAAGGCGACTCCCGAGGCGCTGGTCGAGTCCGCGGTCTGGGAGGCCTCGCTCTTCGAGGAGCACGACTTCCACGACTTCAAGATCTCCGTCAAGCACAACGACCCCGTGGTGATGGTGAAGGCCTACGAGATGCTCGCCGAGCGCGGTGACTGGCCGCTGCACCTCGGCGTCACCGAGGCCGGGCCGGCCTTCCAGGGCACGATCAAGAGCGCCACGGCGTTCGGCGCCCTGCTCTCCCAGGGCATCGGCGACACCATCCGGGTCTCGCTGTCGGCTCCTCCCGTCGAGGAGGTCAAGGTCGGCATCGCCATCCTGCAGTCGCTGAACCTGCGCCCCCGCAAGCTCGAGATCGTCTCCTGCCCGTCCTGCGGACGCGCCCAGGTCGACGTCTACAAGCTGGCCGACGAGGTGACCGCCGGTCTCGAGGGCATGGAGGTGCCGCTGCGGGTCGCGGTGATGGGCTGCGTGGTGAACGGGCCGGGCGAGGCCCGCGAGGCCGACCTCGGGGTCGCCTCCGGGAACGGGAAGGGCCAGATCTTCGTCCGGGGCGAGGTCATCAAGACCGTTCCCGAGTCGCAGATCGTGGAGACCCTGATCGAGGAGGCGATGCGGATCGCCGAGGAGCTGGGCGAGCCCGTCGACGGCGCCCCCGGAGGCGCGACCGTCACCGTCGGCTGACGCCCTGCCGCACCGGGTCGTCCGGAGCGACGGCGACGGCGCCGCTCGACGCGTAGTCTCGCCCTGTGCTGCGGACACGCCAGGGCCTGCGCCTCCTCGGGCCGACCGATCTGCCGGAGATGCTGGCGCTCGCCGCGCGCGACCCGGTCGTGAACGTCTTCGCCGAGCACCGCAGCCGGCTGACCCAGCTGGACCCGCGTTGGCTCGGGGGTGAGGTCTGGGGCTACCAGGTCGACGGTGAGCTGGTCTCCGCGTGCCACTCGGCAGCCAACCTGGTCCCGGTGCAGGCGACCCCCGAGGCGATCGCGGCGTTCGCCGAGCGCGCGCTGACCCAGCCCCGCCGCTGTGCCACCATCGTCGGTCCCGCCGACACCGTGCGGCCGCTGTGGCGGCTGCTCGAGCCGCACTGGCAGCAGGCGCGCGAGGTGCGCTGGGACCAGCCCCACCTGCAGATCTCCGGGACCCCGGCCCTCGAGCCCGACCCGCTGGTGCGTCGCACCCGGCCGCAGGACGTGGACACGCTCTATCCGGCGTGCGTGGCGATGTACACCGAGGAGGTCGGGGTCTCGCCGGAGCTCGGGGGTGGTGCCGACCTCTACCGCACTCGGGTGGCGCAGCTGGTCGCCAAGGGCTGGTCCTTCGCACGCATCGAGGACGGCCGCGTCGTCTTCAAGGCGGAGATCGCCGCCGCGTCGCCGTACGCCTGCCAGGTCCAGGGGGTCTACGTCGACCCGGACCGCCGAGGCGAGGGCCTGGCCGCAGCGGGCATGGCCGCCGTGGTGGCCCACGCCCTGCGCGACATCGCCCCGGTCGTCTCGCTCTACGTGAACGCCCACAACCTGTCCGCCCGCCGGGCCTACGAGCGCGCCGGCTTCGAGCAGAGCGCCACCTTCACCACGATCATGTTCTGAGCCCCGGCATCGGTGTGCACCGGCGGGGACCGCGCGGCTAGCCTCTCCCGCATGACCTCATCGCCCGAAGCCGCTCGCGGCGCTCACGCCGGGTTGCGGAGCCACCGATGATCCTGCGGATGTCGAGCCTGTTCGTGCGCACGCTGCGCGACGACCCCGCGGACGCCGAGGTGCCGAGCCACCGGCTCCTGGTGCGCGCCGGGTACATCCGCCGCGCCGCACCAGGCATCTACTCCTGGCTGCCGCTGGGGCTGCGCGTGCTGCGCAACGTCGAGCGCGTCGTCCGCGAGGAGATGGACGGCATGGGCGCCCAGGAGCTGCAGTTCCCCGCGCTGCTGCCCCGCGAGCCCTACGAGGCCACCGGTCGCTGGACCGAGTACGGCGACGGGATCTTCCGCCTCAAGGACCGCAAGGGCGCCGACTACCTGCTCGGACCCACGCACGAGGAGCTGTTCACGCTCCTCGTCAAGGACCTCTACTCCTCCTACAAGGACCTCCCGGTCTGGCTGTACCAGATCCAGACGAAGTACCGCGACGAGGCCCGCCCCCGAGCCGGCATCCTGCGGGGCCGCGAGTTCGTGATGAAGGACTCCTACTCCTTCGACACCTCCGACGAGGGGCTGGAACGCTCCTATGCCGCACACCGTGCGGCGTACGTGAAGACGTTCGACCGGCTCGGCTTCGACTACGTCATCGTGCGAGCGACCTCGGGGGCGATGGGAGGCTCGCTCTCGGAGGAGTTCCTCGCGACGGCCGAGAACGGTGAGGACACCTATGTCCGGTGCTCGAGCTGCGACTACGCCGCGAACGTGGAGGCCGTCCAGGTGCAGGCGCCGCCGCCGGCGCCGTACGACGACGTGCCGGCCGCCCACGCGGAGCAGACGCCCGACACCCCCACCATCGAGACGTTGGTCGACCACCTCAACGAGCACTTCTCGCGCGAGGACCGGCCGTGGACCGCGGCCGACACGCTCAAGAACGTCATCGTCGTGCTCAAGCACCCCGACGGCACCCGCGAACCGGTCGCGATCGGGCTGCCCGGCGACCGCGGGGTCGACGAGAGGCGTCTCGGGGGACAGCTCGAGCCGACCGAGGTCGAGGCCTTCGACGAGTCGGACTTCGCGAAGCACCCGTCGCTGGCGAAGGGCTACATCGGGCCCGGTGTGCTGGGCGAGAAGAACGCGTCCGGGATCCGCTACCTCGTCGACCCCCGGGTCGCGGAGGGCACGCGGTGGGTCACCGGTGCCGACGTCTCGGGCTCGCACGTCCTCGATCTCGTGGCAGGACGCGACTTCACGCCGGACGGCACCATCGAGGCCGCCGAGGTCCGTGACGGGGACCCGTGCCCGCAGTGCACACCCGGGGGAGGCCACGGGACCCTGCACACCGAGCGAGGCATCGAGATGGGCCACATCTTCGCCCTCGGCCGCATGTACGCCGACGCGCTCGGCCTGCAGGTGCTCGACGAGTTCGGCAAGCTGGTGACGGTCACGATGGGCTCCTACGGCATCGGTGTCTCCCGGGCGGTCGCGGCGATCGCGGAGAACACCCACGACGCCGACGGGCTGGTGTGGCCACGCGAGGTGGCACCCGCCGACGTCCACCTGGTCGCGACCGGGAAGGACCCCGCCGTGTTCGAGACGGCCGACCGGCTCGCGGTGGAGCTGACCTCGGTGGGGTTGACCGTGCTCTACGACGACCGGCCCAAGGTCTCGCCGGGGGTGAAGTTCAAGGACGCCGAGCTGATCGGCGTGCCCACCATCGTCGTGGTGGGCAAGGGACTCGTCGACGGCGTCGTCGAGGTGAAGGACCGTGCCTCCGGCGAGCGCGAGAACGTCGCGGTCGACGACGCGGTCGACCACGTCGTACGAGCCGTCCGGGAGCCCGTCGGCAACCCGATCACGGAGGACTGACCCGATGCCGGCACCCGCTCTCGAGGCGGTCATCTTCGACTGGGGCGGCACCCTGACGCCGTGGCACGCCATCGACTTCGCGGCGGAGGCGGCGGCCCTGGCCCGCGCCGCGGTGCGCGCCGACGAGACCGCCCCCGAGCTGCTCGCCCAGGCGGTGCAGACCGTGTGGGCTCGCTCCCGCGACCACCACACCAGTGCCACGCTGGCCGACGTCTTCGAGGAGGCCGGTCTGCGGCACGAGGAGGCACTGCTCGCCGACTACCGCGAGTTCTGGGATCCGCACACGCTCACCGACCCGGACGTCGCGGCGCTGTTGCGCCGCCTGCGTGGGGACGGTCTCAGGGTCGGCGTGCTCTCCAACACCGTCTGGCCGCGCGAGTGGCACGAGGAGTACTTCCGGCGCGACGGCGTGCTCGACCTGATCGACGGTGCGGTCTACACCAGCGAGATCCCCTGGACGAAGCCGGCACCGGAGGCGTTCCGTGCGTCGATGGAGGCCGTCGGGGTGCACGACCCGGCGGCGTGCGTGTTCGTGGGCGACCGGCTCTTCGACGACATCTGGGGCGCTGCCCGTGCCGGCATGCGCACCATCCACGTGCCGCACAGCGACATCCCGCCCGAGCAGCTCGGGCACTCGGAGGGGGAGCCCGACGCGGTCACCCACGAGCTCGCGCAGGTGTACGACGTGGTCTCGGCCTGGCGGTCGGGTGCCGCCTAGAGCTCCGCGACCCCCGGGAAGCGCTGGGGCTGCCCGTCGAAGCTGAGCAGCCGCACCGACGCGTCGAGCAGCGCCTCGATCGCCCACTGCCGGTCTGCGCGGGAGGTGCTGCCCACCGCGTCGGCGTAGACGGCCGCGCACCGTTCCTCGACGACCCGCGCCGCGGTGGTGAGCTCGACGGGCGTGCTCGCGGGGGTGGGCACCACGTAGCTGGTGTGCGCGGCGACGGGGTCGGCCCGGGCGGCCCGCACCCTGCGGACGAGCTGGTCGCGGCGGCCGCGGTGCGTGGCGTAGGCCGACGACAGGCGCGAGGCGAGCTCGGGCTGCTGCGAGTCGGAGACCCGCGCACCGAGCACGCCGTACACGTAGACGGCGGCATGCTCCCCGGCGAGCGTGCGCTGCAACGCCTCGACCGGGGTCACGGGCGTCCCCGGGCGGCGTCCGCGAGCCCGCTGCTCTGCTGGGCGGCGGCGGCCGCCATGCTGGCCAGCACCCGCGCGAACGCACCGCTTCGCGCGGCGAACGCGCTGCGCCGGCCGACGAGGCTGAGCCGGTCCTCGGCGCGGGCCAGCGCGCCGAGTGCCGGTCCCGCCTTGCCCGGGACGGCGTGGCCGGGGTCCGGCTGCTGCGTCGTGCCCGTCCTCGACCCGGAGGCGGAGGGAGAGGTGGAGGGAGAGGTGGAGGGGGAGGGGGCTTGGTCGGGGACCGCCCCGGCCAGCAGCCGGATGTGCGCGCGATGCGCCGAGCGGGCTCCGGCCAGCGGTGCCTTCAGGGTCGGGTGCCTGCGGACCGTGGCGTGGATGCGTTCGAGCATGGCGCGCTCCCTCTGCAGCACCGTGGCGGCGAGGGCCACGTCGGGGTCGGTGCCGGGGCGCCGCGTCGGTGGTGGTGTCGTCCCCGATGTGGACCGGCTGCCGGCTCGACGGTCCGCGTCGAGCACGGAGCATCCCGTCAGCACGCTGGTCGCCGCGGCGGCGAGCCCGCCGACCGCCGTACGACGGGAGAGCGTGGGGGAGGGGGACACGGGCAGGAGCCTAGCGACCGCCGAGGCGGCCGACGGGCATCAGGAGACCGTGAACGCGAGCAGCAGGTAGCGCTTCTCGCCCCGGTGCATGAGCACCTCGAACGTGGCGCCGCGGTGCGCCTTGTTCGCGTTGCGGAAGCTGCCGTCGTCGTTGAGCGACGTGCTCTCCGGGATGTCCACCGTCGCGCGGGCATAGGTGTTGTCGGCGACCTTCTTCAAGGTGAGCGTGCGGACCCTGACCCCCGGAAGCTCGACGTGCCACCCCTGCCTGGCGCGCTTGCGCAGCGAGGCGGCGAAACCGGCGCAGCCCTTGCACGGCTTCTTCTTCGGGCTGAGGCGGGTCAGCGGGCGGGCGTCGTTGGTGCGCAGCCCGTGGGCCCACAGCCTGGTGGCGTAGCGCGCGAAGGCCTTCTGGCCCTTCGCACCCCGAGTGGCCGGAGGCGCCTTGGGCACCCGCTGAGCGGCGGGTGTGGCTGCCGCACCGGACGCAGCGGCCGTCGGCGACGAGGAGGAGGCCGTCGGGGACGACGAGGTGGAGGAGGGCTGGCCCTCGCCCCTTCCACCGCTGCAGCCCGACAGCGCCAGGCCCGCGCACAGCGCCAGGGCGACACCCGTCCGGGAGCGTCGAGAGGTCCGTGTCTGCCCCGCCCCGGTGGTCATGCCTGAGGTTAACCGACCCGCCCCAGCGTGTCTCGTCACCGCGCGCCCACCGGCCGCACGGGTGAGCAGCGATGCCCTAGGGTTGCGGCACGACAACTGCACAGGGAGGAAGCCCGTGAGCACCGATGAGACCCGGGACCGACTCGCCGGTGTGCTGACCGACCCGCTCGCCGCGACCGGGTTGGACGTCGAGGCCATCGAGCTCAGCCAGGCCGGCAAGCGTCGGGTGCTGCGAGTGGCGGTCGACAAGGACGGCGGCGTCACGCTGGACGACATCGCCGCCGCCACCACCGAGGTCTCCCGCGTCCTCGACGGGTCCGACGTGATGGGCGAGCGTCCCTATACCCTCGAGGTCACCTCCCCCGGCACCGACCGGCCGCTGGAGCTGCCGCGCCACTGGCGCCGCAACCGCGGTCGCCTGGTCAAGGTCTCCACCACCGATGGTCGCGCGTTCACCGGTCGCCTCACCGACAGCGACGACGCCACGGCCACCGTCGCCGTCGACGGCGACCCGCAGCAGGTCGCGCTCGCCGACGTGGCCCGGGCCACGATCCAGGTGGAGCTCAACCGGAAGGAGTCCTGAGCCGCATGGACATCGACATGACGATCCTGCGTTCCCTCGAGCGCGAGAAGGAGATCTCCTTCGACATCCTCGTCGAGGCCATCGAGCAGGCGCTTCTCACGGCGTACCACAAGAGCCCCGGCGCCCAGACCCGTGCCCGCGTCCAGCTCGACCGCAAGAGCGGGCACGTGACCGTCTTCGCTGCGGAGGTCGACGAGGAGGGCGAGACCGTCACCGAGTACGACGACACACCGGACGGCTTCGGGAGGATCGCGGCGACCACCGCGAAGCAGATCATGCTGCAGCGGCTGCGCGACGCCGAGGACGACATCAAGTTCGGTGAGTTCTCCGGCAAGGAGGGCGACATCGTCTCCGGAGTCGTCCAGCAGGGCCGCGACCCGCAGGACGTGATGGTCGACCTCGGCCGGCTCGAGGCGCTGCTGCCTGCGGCCGAACGGGTGCCGGGGGAGCGCTACGAGCACGGCACCCGGATCCGCTGCCTGGTCGTCTCGGTCCGCAAGGGAATGCGGGGCCCCCAGGTGATGCTGTCGCGCTCGCACCCCAGCCTGGTGAAGAAGCTGTTCGCGCTCGAGGTGCCGGAGATCGCCGACGGCACCGTGGAGATCTGTGCGATCGCCCGCGAAGCCGGGCACCGCACCAAGATCTCGGTGCGCACCGCGGTGCCAGGCGTGAACGCCAAGGGGTCCTGCATCGGTCCGATGGGCCAGCGGGTACGCGCCGTCATGAACGAGCTGCACGGGGAGAAGATCGACATCGTCGACTTCTCCGACGACCCCGCCGAGCTGGTCGGCCACGCGCTCTCGCCCGCTCGCGTCAGCAGCGTGGAGATCATCGACCTCGCGGCGCGCTCGGCCCGGGTCGTGGTGCCCGACTACCAGCTGTCGCTGGCGATCGGCAAGGAGGGCCAGAACGCCCGGCTGGCGGCCCGGCTGACCGGGTGGCGTATCGACATCCGCTCCGACGAGGCGCCGGCCCAGCCGACGGACCAGCCGACGGACCAGCCGACGATCCAGCCGGTCGTGCCCGTCGCTCCGCCGCTGGAGGGCCCCGACCCCGGGTGAGGCGGGCGTCGGTTCGGCTCTGCCGCTGTCAACCGCTAGACTGATCGACGGTCCGCAGCCGCAACCCGTGAAGGCCTGTGCTGAGTATGTCCACTGACACCGATCAGGGACCGCTTCGCACCTGCGTCGGGTGTCGGGAGCGGACCGCGAAGCGAGAGTTGTTGCGAGTCGTCGCCGGTGACACGGGAGCAGGCCTTGAGGTCGTCCCCGATCCGGCGGGTCGAGCACCCGGCCGGGGAGCGCACCTGCACCCCACCGTCGAGTGCCTCGGGCTCGCACTTCGCCGCCGAGCCTTCCCCCGGGCCCTCAAGGTCCCGGGCGGGCTCACCACGACGGCGCTCGAGGACCAGATCCGGTCCCGGGGAGATCGTCAAGCAGTGACCGAGAACTGATGGCAGACGACAGAAAGCGGAGCAGCAGCTCATGAGCACTCGATGAGTACTTTCCGATGAGCATGCACACCAGCTAACGGTCCGCACCACCCCCTCACCGGGAGGGGGACGCAGGGTTCGGACCAGGAGGAGAAGCGTGGCTAAGGTCCGAGTCCACGAGCTCGCGAAAGAGCTCGGCGTGGAGAGCAAGGTCGTTCTGGCCAAGCTCAAGGAGATGGGCGAGTTCGTCAAGTCGGCGTCGTCGACGGTCGAGCCGCCGGTCGTGAAGAGGTTCAACGACCAGTACGGCGACGAGCTGAAGTCGACCGACAACGGTGCCGCCAAGAAGTCGGCGCCCGCCAAGACGGCGAAGCCAGCCGCGACCCCGTCGACCCCGTCGACCCCTTCGACCGAGACGGCGCAGCAGCCGTCGGTGCCGGAGCAGCCCGCGGTGCCGGAGCAGCCGGCCCCCGTGGCCGAGCTCGGCGAGCCGGCACCTGCCGCGGCGTCGGCAGGTCCCCGACCGGGTCCGCGACCGGGTCCCCGGGCGGTCGAGAGCGCCGAGCCCGAGGTGCCCGCGCAGCCCGAGGAGGCCCCCGAGGCCCCTGCGGCCCCCGCTGCGGCTTCGGATGAGGGCGCCGAGCCGGAGACGGGTGGGGAGACGTCTCGCCGCCCGGGCCCACCACCCCAGCGCCCCGCGGCCGGCCGTCCCGGCTCCCCCCGTCCTGGCAACAACCCCTTCTCCTCGACCCAGGGCATGGGGCGACGTCCCGCGCCCCGTCCGGGTGCCACCGAGACGCCCGCCGACCGTCCGCCGCGTCCGCCCGCCGGCCGCGACGGGGGCGCGCCCAGTCGTCCCGGCATGCCGCGTCCCAACCCGGCGATGATGCCCAAGTCCCCGGCCGCCTTCGGTGGCGGTCCCGGCGCCCGTCCGGGCGGTCCGCCCGGTCGCGCCGGTGCCCCCGGTCGTGGCGGCCCCGGCGGTGCGCCGGGCCGCGGTGGTCCCGGTGGCGCTCCCGGGCGCGGTGCCCCAGGCGGCGCTCCCGGCGGTGGCGGCGGGTTCGCCGGTCGTCCCGGTGGCGGCGGTCGCCCCGGTGCCGGTCGTCCCGGTCAGCGTGGCCAGACCCAGGGCGCCTTCGGTCGCCCGGGTGGTCCGTCCCGGCGCGGTCGCAAGTCGAAGCGCGCGCGTCGTCAAGAGTTCGAGGCCATGCAGGCCCCGACGATCGGCGGCGTACGGGTCCGCAAGGGTGACGGGGAGACGATCCGGCTCGCCCGAGGCTCCTCGCTGACCGACTTCGCCGAGAAGATCGGCGTGGACGCCGCCGCCCTGGTGCAGATGCTGTTCAGCCTGGGCGAGATGGTGACCGCGACCGAGTCGGTCAACGACGCCACCCTCGAGCTGCTCGGCGACGAGCTCAACTACGTGATCGCGGTCGTCTCCCCCGAGGACGAGGACCGAGAGCTGCTCGAGTCCTTCGACCTCGAGTTCGGTGAGGACGAGGGGTCCGAGGAGGACCTCGCGGCCCGTCCGCCGGTCGTCACGGTCATGGGTCACGTCGACCACGGAAAGACCAAGCTGCTCGACGCGCTGCGCAACGCCAACGTGGTCGCCAAGGAGGCCGGTGGCATCACCCAGCACATCGGCGCCTACCAGGTGACCACGGAGGTGGATGAGAACGAGCGTCGCATCACCTTCATCGACACCCCGGGTCACGAGGCGTTCACCGCCATGCGTGCACGTGGTTCGAAGTCCTCGGACATCGCGGTCCTCGTGGTCGCGGCCGACGACGGCGTGATGCCGCAGACGGTCGAGGCGCTCAACCACGCCAAGGCGGCCGGCGTGCCGATCGTGGTGGCGGTCAACAAGATCGACATGCCGGCAGCGGACCCGACCAAGGTGCGCGGCCAGCTCAGCGAGTACGGACTGGTCCCCGAGGAGTACGGCGGCGACACGATGTTCGTCGACGTCTCGGCCAAGGCCGAGCTGAACCTCGACAAGCTGCTCGAGGCGATCGTGCTCACCGCCGACGCGTCGCTGGACCTGCGGGCGAACCCCGAGCAGGACGCCCAGGGCATCATCGTCGAGGCGCACCTCGACCGGGGCCGTGGACCGGTGGCGACCGTGCTGGTCCAGCGCGGCACGCTGCGAGTCGGTGACTCGATCGTGGCCGGCCCGGCCTACGGCCGGGTGCGGGCGATGCTCGACGAGTACGGCGAGCCCATCGAGGCCGCCGACCCGTCGCGTCCGGCGATGGTGCTCGGCCTGACGGCCGTGCCCGGTGCGGGCCAGAACCTCATCGTGGTCGACGACGACCGGGTCGCCCGGCAGATCGCCGAGCGTCGGGAGTCGCGTGAGCGTGCCGCCATGCAGGCGAAGCGTCGCGTGCGTCGTACCCTCGAGGACTTCATGGCCTCGATGGAGAAGGGCCAGAGCCAGGAGCTCAACCTGATCCTGAAGGGTGACGTCTCCGGCTCGGTCGAGGCGCTCGAGGACTCCCTCGCCAAGATCGACGTCGGCGAGGAGGTCAACCTGCGCGTCATCGACCGCGGCGTCGGGGCGATCACCGAGACCAACGTCGACCTGGCGGCGGCGTCGGACGCGATCATCATCGGCTTCAACGTCCGCCCGCAGGGCAAGGCGACGGAGCTGGCCGACCGCGAGGGTGTCGAGATCCGCTACTACTCGGTCATCTACCAGGCGATCGAGGAGATCGAGGCGGCCCTGAAGGGCATGCTCAAGCCGGAGTTCGAGGAGGTCTCGCTCGGCCAGGCCGAGATCCGCGAGATCTTCCGCTCCAGCAAGATCGGCAACATCGCCGGCTGCATGGTCACCAGCGGCGTGATCCGGCGCAACGCGAAGGCCCGGCTGATCCGCGACGGCAACGTCGCCGCTGAGAGCCTGGACCTGTCGTCGCTGAGGCGCGAGAAGGACGACGTGAGCGAGGTCCGTGAGGGCTTCGAGTGCGGTCTGACGCTGCGTGGCTTCAACGACATCAAGCAGGGCGACGTGGTCGAGTGCTTCGAGATGCGGGAGATTCCGCGCGCCTGACGCAGCTTGGCAACTGATTACCAGGGGATGCAGGCGAACTGTTGCTCCCCATGGGTTGCAGCCCATGGGGAGCATCAGAAGCCCGACATCCCCTGGTAATCAGCAGGGACCCGCGGTACGACACAGCAACAGGAGCAGCAGTGACCAACCCCAGGGTCCGCAAGGTCGCGGACCGGATCCAGGTCGTGGTGGCCGAGATGCTGGAGCGACGCATCAAGGATCCGCGACTCGGTTTCGTCACCGTGACCGACGTCCGTGTCAGCGGAGACACCCAGCAGGCCTCCGTGTTCTACACCGTGCTCGGCGAGGAGGAACAGGTGGTCGGCTCGGCGGTGGCGCTCGAGTCGGCCAAGGGGCTGATCCGTTCCGAGGTCGCCAAGCAGCTGGGCATGAGGCACGCGCCGAGCCTGGAGTTCATCCACGACGCGCTGCCCGACACGGCACGGCACATCGACGAGCTGCTGGCCAAGGCCCGCGAGTCCGACGCGGCGGTGGCGGCAGCGGCGGCGGGGGCGGCGTACGCCGGCGAGGCCGATCCCTACCGCAAGCCGCACGAGGACGACGAGCTGGACGACCTCGACGGGCCCGACGAGGAATGACCGAGCCCGCCGGGCTGGTCGTCGTCGACAAGCCGGCCGGCCTGACCTCTCACGACGTCGTGGCGCGGATGCGGCGGATCGCCGGAACCCGCAAGGTGGGTCACGCCGGCACCCTCGACCCGATGGCGACCGGCGTCCTGCTGGTCGGGGTCGGTCGGGCGACGAGACTGCTGGGACACCTCGCCCTCACCGAGAAGGCGTACGACGCCACGGTGCGGCTGGGCGAGACCACCTCGACCGACGATGCCGAGGGCGAGACACTGACCACGACCTCGACCGGTCCGCTGTCCGTGGACGAGGTACGGGCCGCAGCGGCGCGGTTCGTCGGCGACCTCCAGCAGCGCCCGTCGTCGGTGTCCGCGATCAAGGTGGACGGCCGGCGCTCCTACGCACGGGTGCGTGCCGGTGAGGACGTGGAGCTGCCCGCTCGTCCGGTGACCGTGCACGCCCTGACCGTCCGCGACGTACGCCGCAGCGGTGACCATCTCGACCTGGACCTCTCCCTGAGTTGCAGCAGCGGCACCTACGTGCGAGCCGTGGCCCGTGACCTCGGGGAGACCCTCGGCGTCGGGGGACACCTCACCGCGCTGCGCCGTACCGCCGTCGGGCCGTTCGCGCTCGACGAGGCCCACACCCTCAGGGAGCTCAGCGACGAGATGACCGTGCTCGGGCTCGCGGACCTGGCCCGTCGGTGCTTCCCCGCCCGCGACCTCGACCCCGACCAGACCCGGGACGTCGGCTTCGGGCGCCGGCTCCCCCTCGACCTCGCAAGCACCGGGCCGGTCGCCGTGTTCGGCCCGTCCGGGCAGTTCCTCGCCTTGTACGAGCAGCGGGGAGCCGTCGCCGCCCCCGTAGCCGTCTTCGTCTGATCCGCTGTGGGACGATTCCGACCACGGAAACCCTGTGGGCCACCGGGACGAGAGAGGCAGACCCACCGTGCAGATCTGGCGCTCGCTCGACGAGGTGCCCGACGACCTGGGCCGTACCGTCGTCACGATTGGCAACTTCGACGGGGTCCATCTCGGCCACCAGCACGTCATCGGCCGCGCCCGTGAGGTGTCGGGCGAGCTCGGTGGGCTGCCGGTCGTGGTCGTCACCTTCGACCCGCACCCGATCGCCGTCCTGCGTCCCGACCACGCACCGCCGACGCTGACCACGCTCGAGACCCGGTCCACGCTGCTGGCCGCGGCCGGTGTCGATGCCGTGCTCGTGGTGCCGTTCACGCGCGAGGTGGCGGGCTGGAGCCCCGAGCGTTTCGTCGTCGAGGTGCTCGTAGCGCGCCTGCATGCACAGGCCGTGGTCGTCGGTGCCAACTTCCGCTTCGGCGCCAAGGCGTCCGGCGACGTGGCGACACTGGTCGAGCTCGGCGCGGCCCACGACTTCCGCGCCGAGGGCATCGCGCTCGACGGAGGACCGCAGGTGTGGTCCTCGACGTACGTGCGCAACTGCCTGCTCTCCGGGGACGTGGCGGGCGCGGCCGAGGCCCTCGGTCATCCCTTCACGGTCCGAGGCGAGGTGGTCAAGGGTGACCAGCGGGGTCGCGAGCTGGGCTACCCGACCGCGAACGTGCCCACCCACGGCATGCTCGCGGCGCCGGCCGACGGTGTGTACGCCGGCTGGCTGCGACGCCTCGACGATCCCGGGCAGACCGAGCTGCCGGCGGCGATCAGCGTCGGCACGAACCCGACCTTCGACGGTGAGCGGGAGCGACGCGTCGAGTCCTACGTCCTCGACCGGGACGACCTCGAGCTGTACGGCGTCGAGGTCGAGGTGTCCTTCGTCGCCCGGATCCGCGGCATGCTGGCGTTCGAGTCCGTCGACGACCTGATCGCGACGATGGGCGAGGACGTGGAGCGCACGCGCGAGCTGCTGCGGTGACGGCCTCACGCGAGCAGACCGTGCGCGAGGCCGAGCGCTGGTTCCTCCGCCACGGGCTGCCGTACTTCGTGGAGTCCGAGCGTCAGCAGGTCCGTCGCGGGTTGTCTCGCGCGCGGCTGCTGCCCGTCGTGGCCGTGGCGCTGGTGGCGGGTGCGGCAGTCGGGACGGGGGTCGGGTTGCTCCTCGACGGGTCGGCCGGCCTGGTCGTCGGGCTGTGGGTCGGCGCCCTGGTCCTCGTCTTCTACGCCGCCACCACGCTGCGGCTGCGAGTCATCGCGCGCTGGGCCGTCGGTCGCACCCTGAGCAGCCTGGGCATGATGTTTCCCCTGGTGACCCGGGCGCTCCCACTGCTGCTGCTGTTCGTGACGTTCTTGTTCATCAACACCGAGGTGTGGATGGTCGCGGACTCGCTCGACCGAGGGGTGCTGGCGTTGGCGGTGATGTCCTTCGCGGCGCTGGCCGTCGGGTTCCTGCTGGTCCGGCTGCCCGAGGAGATGGACCGCGTCGACGACGACGTCGACCCGGACCGGCTCGCGGCGCGCACCGCGGGCACCCCGCTCGAGCGCGACGCCGTGACGGTCTTCGGCGGGGCCGACCGCGACGAGCTCGCCCGCATCGTGGAGGTGTCCGGGCTGCAGAAGTGGAACCTCGTCCTCGTGCTGCTCGTGGCCCAGGCGTTGCAGGTGCTGCTGCTCTCGGTCGTGGTGCTGGTGTTCTTCCTGCTCTTCGGGCGGGCGGTGATGCAGCCCGAGGTCGTCGAAGCCTGGCTCGGCGATGCGTGGCACGGCAGCGTGCTCGACCCACTGGTCAACGTCTCGGTCTTCCTCGCCGGCTTCTCCGGCTTGTACTTCACTGTCGGAGCGGTCACCGACGAGACCTACCGTCAGCAGTTCTTCACCTCCGTGACCCGTGACCTCGAGCGGGCGGTCGCCGTACGCGCGGTGTACCGCACCCTGATGCGCTCCGCCTGACGGTCACCCCTGATTACCAGGGGATGTCGGCGAACTGTTGCTCCCCATGGCATGCACGCCATGGGGAGCAACAGTTCTCCTGCATCCCCTGGTAATCAGGGGAGGGGTACGCCGTCAGGCGTCCAGGTCCTGCTCGACCAGCGCGGCGATCTTGTCGAGGGCCGCCTGGTCGTCGGAGGCCACCTCCACCGGGTCGCCGCACGAGGCGCCGAGCGTCATGATCAGCAGCGAGGAGGCGGCGTCGACCGGCTCCTCGCCGGCGACCGCGAGGGTGACTTCGGCGTCGAGCTCACCGGCCGCCTCGGAGATGATCGCAGCGGGCCGGGCGTGCAGTCCGACGGACGAGCCGACGGTGACGGTCTTGCTGGGCATGGCGGGGTTCTCCTTCGTGGTGTGGAGCAGTCGTGGTGTGGAGCAGGTGTCGTGCAGGCGGTCAGTTGGCGGCGTAGGACAGCTCGTCGATCTCCTCCGCGCTCTCGGTCAGCGACTTCAGGGCCACCACCGCACCGGTGGCCGCGAGTACGCCGGCGAGCAGCGCGATCAGGAAGCCGATCAGGTTGATGACCGCGAAGAACACGAAGATACCGCCGTGCGGGGCGCGCAGCCCGACGTCGAAGGCCATCGAGAGACCGCCGGTGACCGCACTGCCGAACATGATCGAGGGGATCACGCGCAGCGGGTCGGCGGCGGCGAACGGGATCGCGCCTTCGGTGATGAACGACGCGCCCAGCAGCCAGGCGGCCTTGCCGTTCTCCCGCTCGGCGGGGGTGAACAGGCGCGGGCGCAGGACGGTGGCCAGCGCCAGGGCGAGCGGTGGCACCATGCCGGAGAGCATGACGGCGGCCATCACGTGCAGCTGGGGGGAGTTGCCGCTGGCGGCAGCGGCCACCCCGAGACCGGCGGTGGCGAAAGTGTAGGCGGTCTTGTTCAGCGGACCGCCCATGTCGAAGGCCATCATCAGACCGAGCACGATGCCGAGCAGGACCGCGGAGCCGCCGTTGAGGCTGTTCAGACCGTCGGAGAGCGCGGTCATCAGGTTGGCCAGCGGGCGGCCCAGGACGACGAGCATCAACAGGCCCGCGATCAAGGTGGCTCCGAGCGGGATCACCACGACGGGCATCAGGCCGCGGGCCCAGGTCGGCACCTTCCAGCCTGCGATCCAGTGCGCGACGACACCGGCGAGGACTCCGCCGACGATCCCGCCCAGGAACCCCGCGTTGATGACGTTGGCCGCCAGGGCGCCCATCACGAAACCGGGCGCGATGCCGGGCCGGTCGGCGATGGCGAAGGCGATGTAGCCCGCGAGTGCCGGGACCAGGAACCCGAAGGCGGTCCCACCGATCTTGAACAGCACCGCGCCGAGGTAGGCGCCGAGCCCGCCGAGCGCGTGGTCGAGACCCAGGGCGTTCACGTCGGGCAGGTTGAACAGGTTGTTGTCGCCCAGGATCTTGTCGGCCGCCGAGCCGCCGTCGAGGGCGATCTCGTAGCCGGCGAGCAGGAAGCCCAGGGCGATCAGCAGGCCACCGGCGGCAACGAACGGGATCATGTACGACACACCGGTCATCAGCACGCGGCGGATGCGACGGCCCCACGGCTCGTCGCCGCTGCTGGCCGACGAGGCGCCTGCGCGGTCACCGCCGGCGGGCCCCTCCACGCGGGGGGCGTTGGGGTCGTCGGCATACCGGAGCGCCTCGGCGATCATGGCGTCCGAGTCGTCGATCGCGCGCTTGACGCCCGAGGCGACGAGCGGCTTGCCGGCGAACCGGCCACGGTCGCGCACCCCGACGTCGACGGCGAAGATCGCGGCGGAGGCCGCGGCGATGGTCTCGCGGGGCAGCGGCGACGAGCCGGCCGAGCCCTGGGTCTCGACGGCGAGGTCGATGCCGGCCCGCTCGGCCGCGGCCTCGAGGGCCTCGGCGGCCATGTAGGTGTGCGCGATGCCGGTCGGGCACGCGGTGACCGCGACGAGCGAGCGCCGTGCGTCCGGCGCGGCGGGGGCGGGCTCGCTCGGCGTCGCGGCGTGCGGCGCGGACGAGGTCGGCGCGGACGAGGTCGGCGCGGACGAGGTCGGCGCGGCGGCCGCGGGGGTGGCCGGGGTCGGGGTGACGACACCGGCGACGAGCTCCACGACCTCGGCGGGACTGCCGGCGGCGCGCAGTCCGTCGGTGAAGCTCTTCTTGACCAGGGCCCGGGCGAGCTGCGTGAGCACCTTGAGGTGGGTGGCGTCGCCCCCGGCGGGCGCCGCGATCAGGAACGCCAGGTCGGCGGGTCCGTCCTTGGCGCCGAAGTCGGTGGGCGGCGAGAGCCGGGCGAACGCGAGGGTCGGTACGTCGACGGCGGCCGTGCGGCAGTGCGGGATCGCGATGCCGCCGGGAAGCCCCGTCGACGAGGTCGCCTCCCGGGCGAGTGCGTCCTCGGCCAGCTGGTCGGCGTCGGTGGTGCGTCCGGCCTCGGCCACCTGGGCGGCGAGAGCCCGGATCACCTCGGTCTTGTCGGAGCCCAGCGACGCGTCCAGCCGCACGAGTGCCGGGGTGATCATCTGCTCCGGTCCTGATGTCTCGGTCATCTTTCCTCAGTTCCTTGTCGGGCTTGTTGCTGCGTGGGAGGTGCTGTCGGTGTGGTGCAGGAGCTCGCTCAGCGCTCTGACCTCGACGAGCTCCGGTCGCACCTGGGCGGGGGTCGGGATGGTGGTGCCGGGCAGGCCCGCGGCGGCGCTGCCGTAGGCGACCGCGAGCCGGAGCCGGTCCGCGGGGGCGGCGCCCTGGAGGTCGCCCAGCAGGTAGCCGAAGAGGCTGGAGTCGCCGGCGCCGACGGTGCTGACCACGGTGGTCGGCGGTGGCGTCGCGTGCCAGGCCCCGTCGGCGGTGACGAGCACTGCGCCGGAGCCGCCGAGCGTGGCGAGCACGGCGCCGACACCGCGGCGTACCAGCACCTGCGCGGCACGGGCCGCGGCGATCGGGTCGGCCTCGATGGCGTCCGCGTCCCCCCCGGTCAGCGAGGCGAGCTCCTCGCCGTTGGGCTTCATCAGGTGGGGTGCGTGCTGGTCGAGGTCAGCGGCCAGGGCCACGAGCGGGTCACCGGAGGTGTCGACCGCGACCCGGGCGTCACCGCCGGCCAGGGCGTCGACGAGCTCGGCGTACCAGCCGACCGGAGCCCCGGGCGGCAGCGACCCGGCGAGCACCACCCAGCGGGCTCGTCCGGCACGCTGGACGACGGCGATCGCGAGCCGCTGGAGGTCGGCTGCGGTGACCACCGCCCCGGGGGTGTTCACCTTGGTGGTGGTTCCGTCGGGCTCGGTGAGCGTGAGGTTCACACGGACGTCGCCCGCCGGCGCCTCGGGGCGGCAGTCGATGCCGTCGCGCAGGAGGTCGAGCACGAACGGGTCGTCCTTGTGGGCAGGGAGGACCGCGATGGTCGGGACGTTGGCGGCGACGGCGGCACGCGAGATGTTCACGCCCTTGCCGCCGGCCTGCGAGGTGACCGACTCGGCACGCAGCACCGCGCCGCGCTCGAGGCTGCCGGTGAGCGTGACGGTTCGGTCGATGCTGGGGTTGGGGGTCAGGGTGACGATCACGCGACGATCACCTCGACGTCGCGACGTCGCAGCGCCATCAGGTCGGCCGGGTCGATGCCGCTGTCGGTGACGACCACGTCGACCTCGCCGAGCTCGGCGAAGCGCACCGTGTGCTCCTGCCCGATCTTGGAGGAGTCGACGACCACGACCACCTTGTGGGCACTGGCCACCATCGCCCGCTTGGCCGCGGCCTCGGTGTGGTCGGGGGTGCTGAGCCCGTGGTCGACGGACATGCCGTTGGTGCCGACGAAGGCGACGTCGACGCGCAGCCGGCCCAGCGCCTCGACGGTGTCCTCGCCGACGGCGGCGTGCGTGGTCGAGCGGACGCGACCGGGCAGCAGGTGCAGGTTGACGCTGGGGGAGCCGGCCAGGCGGGCGGCGATCGGCACCGCGTTGGTCACCGCGGTCAGCTGCAGGTCCCGCGGGAACATCAGCGCGAGCCGGGCGGTCGTGGTGCCGGCGTCGAGGATGACGCTGCCACCGCTCGGGGGGAGAAGGGCGACGGCCTTGCGGGCGATGCGGTCCTTCTCGTCGGCATGGGCGAGGTCCCGGTCGCCGACCTTGGGCTCCAGCGCCGTGAGCGCCGCCGCCGGGACGGCCCCGCCGTGCACCCGCCGGAGGATGCCGGCCCGCTCGAGGGCGGACAGGTCGCGGCGGACGGTCTCCGTGGTGACGGCGTACTGCTCGGCCAACGCGTTCACGGACAGTCGACCGCGTTCGGTGACCAGGTCCGCGATCGCCTGCTGACGTTCCTCGGCGTACACCGCATCTCCTGTGAGTTAGTGGTTTTGAATCTTTGTAGGTGTTGTTTTACGCCCGAATCTGTTGACTGTCAAGAGCAGAGCCGATTATCGTGGGGCGCATGTCACAGACCTCCGCCAGCTCCAGCGCCGTTCTCCACGGCACTCCCGTGGTCCCCGGTGTCGCCTACGCCCCCGCCGTGGTCGCCACGGCCGCCGTCTCACCCGAGGCGATCGCCGCCTTCGAGAGGGCCGGGCACCCCGACGCGGAGACCGCGCTGGCGGCGTACGACGAGGCGGTGGCCGCCACGGCCGCCGGTCTGACCTCCCGCGCGCAGGGCGCGAGCGGTGCCGCGGCGGAGGTGCTCACCGCGACCGCCGGCCTAGCCCGCGACAAGGGGCTGCGCACCGCGGTCCGGAAGCGGCTCGCGGCGCACGACCCGCTGCTCACCGCGCTCGGTGCGGCCGTCGACCAGTTCGCCGGGGTCTTCACGCAGATGGGCGGGTTGATGGCCGAGCGGGTCACCGACCTGCGTGACATCGAGCGCCGCGTCACCGCGCGCCTCGTCGGTGAGCCGGAGCCCGGGGTGCCCGAGCCCGAGACCGCGTCCGTGCTGCTCGCCGAGGACCTCGCGCCTGCCGACACCGCGGGTCTCGACGCCCGCACGGTCGTCGCGCTGGTCACCGAGAAGGGGGGGCCGACCAGCCACACCGCGATCATCGCCCGACAGCTCGGCATCCCCTGCGTGGTCGGCGTCACCGGCCTGCACGCCGTCCAGGGCGGCACGCCCGTGCTGGTCGACGGCACCACCGGAGAGGTGAGCCTCGAGCCGGACCCCGAGCGCGCCGAGCGGCTCGTCGCCGAGTCCCGGGCGGCGCGCGAGGCGCTGGCCCGGTGGACCGGCCCCGGCCGCACCGCCGACGGCACGTCGGTCAAGCTGCTGGCCAACGTCGCTGACGGCACCTCCGCGAGCGGTGCCGGCGAGGGACCCGTCGAGGGGGTCGGGCTGTTCCGCACCGAGCTGTGCTTCCTCAACCGCAAGGACGAGCCCTCCGTCGAGGAGCAGGCCGAGATCTACTCCCAGGTGCTTGCCCCGTTCGCCGACGACAGGTACGTCGTGGTCCGCACGCTCGACGCCGGCTCCGACAAGCCGGTCGCCTTCGCGACCCTCGAGGGCGAGGAGAACCCGGCCCTCGGCGTCCGTGGCCTCCGGCTCTCCTTCGGCAACCCCGGCCTCATGGAGCGCCAGCTCGAGGGCATCGGCCGCGCCGCCCGGGCCACCGGCACCGAGACCTGGGTGATGGCGCCGATGGTGGCGACCGTGGCGGAGGCCGCCGAGTTCGCCGCACTGGTGCGCGCGCACGGTCTCAAGGCCGGCGTCATGGTGGAGATCCCGAGCGCCGCGCTGCTCGCCCACCAGATGCTCGAGGTCGTCGACTTCCTCTCGATCGGCACCAACGACCTCACCCAGTACACGATGGCCGCGGACCGGATGGCCACCGACCTCGCCCACCTGACCGACTCGTGGCAGCCCGCGGTGCTGCAGCTGATCGCGATCACGGCCGAGGCCGGCCGTCGCGCCGGCAAGCCCGTCGGCGTCTGCGGCGAGGCCGCGGCCGACCCGGTGCTGGCCACGGCACTGGTCGGCATGGGGATCACCTCCCTGTCGATGGCCCTGGCCGCCGTCCGTCCGGTGGGAGCGCAGCTGTCCGCGGTCACGATGGACACCTGCGAGCAGGCGGCCGAGGCCGCGCTCGGAGCCGCGGACCCGGTGGCCGCCCGGGAGGCGGTCCGGTCGGTGCTCGACGGCTAGCCGCGGTGAGCGGCGGCGGTCGTCGATTCGGAGAAACCGGGGGGCGTTGCTAGTCTTGGGTGTTGCCCGAGCGCTGTTCGGGCTCCGTCAACCGCCGTGCAACGGCCGCGGATCGAGAGTGCCCGGGTGAACAGGCCCCGGCGCGCCGCGCAACGACATGTTCAGGAGAGGAGCTGCGCGTGGCCACAGGTACCGACGCGGAGACCAAGAAGAAGATCATTGCCGACTACGGCACCTCCGAGGGCGACACCGGCTCTCCCGAGGTTCAGGTCGCCCTGCTCACGCACCGCATCAGCCACCTGACCGAGCACCTGAAGGAGCACAAGCACGACCACCACAGTCGTCGTGGCCTGCTGCTCCTCGTCGGTCAGCGTCGTCGCCTTCTGAACTACATGCAGAAGGAAGACATCAACCGCTACCGCTCGATCATCGAGCGACTCGGCCTGCGCCGATGAGCCTTGGGGCGGTCTCCCTCGCGGGAGGCCGCCCCCGCTTCGTCTTCGGCCGGCCCCGCACTAGGGTCGGGTCGGAGCACCAGAGGACAACACCAGCACCATCAGTTCGACCAGCACGACCAGCACGACCAGCACGACCAGCACACAACTGAAGAACACCCACCACCGGAGCGACAGCGGACGTCCTGCCCGGTCCTCGGTAGTGGCCTTCGGGAGCTCGACGGGCTCGACCCTCCGGTCAGCGCGTCGCGACCCCCGCGGGCCTCGATCGAAGACCGGCACCCCGCGGCAAGGTCCGCATCAGGGCGCCCTCGCGTGATCGCTCCGCGAGAACAGAGAGGGGTACCCCCGTGACCGAGGGACCCGAGATCCACGCCGTCGAGACCGTTATCGACAACGGCACGCACGGCACCCGCACCATCAAGTTCGAGACCGGGCTGCTCGCCCGGCAGGCCGCCGGATCGGTGACCGCCTACCTCGACGACGAGACCATGCTGCTCTCGGCCACGACGGCCGGCAAGCACCCCAAGGAGCAGCTCGACTTCTTCCCGCTGACCATCGACGTGGAGGAGCGGATGTACGCCGTGGGCCAGATCCCCGGCTCGTTCTTCCGCAGCGAGGGTCGCCCCGGCGAGGACGCCATCCTCACCTGCCGGCTGATCGACCGTCCGCTGCGTCCGACCTTCAAGAAGGGGCTGCGCAACGAGGTCCAGGTCGTCATCACGGTGATGGCCCTCGACCCCGAGCACCCCTACGACGTCCTCGCGATCAACGCCGCGTCGCTGTCCACGCAGATCTCCGGCCTGCCGTTCTCCGGCCCGGTCGGCGCCGTCCGCGTCGCGCTGATCGGCGGACAGTGGGTGGCCTTCCCGTCCCACACCCAGCTCGAGGGGGCCGTCTTCGACATGGTGGTCGCGGGTCGCGTCACCGACTCCGGTGACGTCGCGATCATGATGGTCGAGGCCGAGTCCACCGAGACCGCCTGGGAGCTGATCGCGACCGGTGTCCAGTCGCCGACCGAGCAGGTCGTCGCTGGTGGGCTCGACGCCGCCAAGCCCTTCATCAAGCAGCTGTGCGAGGCTCAGACCGAGCTCGCCAAGCAGGCCGCCAAGCCGGTGCAGGAGTTCCCGATCTTCCTCGACTACGAGGACGACGCCTACGCCGCCGTCGAGAGCGCGGCGAAGGCCGACCTCACCGAGGCACTCACGATCGCCGGGAAGCTCGAGCGCGAGTCCCGCCTCGACGAGATCAAGGACTCGGTGCTCTCGAAGGTCGCCTCCCAGTTCGAGGGTCGCGAGAAGGAGGTCGGCTCGTCGTTCCGGTCGCTGACCAAGTCGCTGGTGCGCGAGCGCGTGCTGCGCGACAAGGTCCGCATCGACGGTCGTGGTCTGACCGACATCCGCACGCTGTCCGCCGAGGTCGACGTGATCCCGCGCGTGCACGGCTCGGCGTTGTTCGAGCGCGGCGAGACCCAGATCCTGGGCGTCACCACGCTGAACATGCTGACCCTGGAGCAGAAGCTCGACACGCTCTCTCCGGAGAAGACCCGTCGCTATATGCACAAGTACGTCTTCCCGCCGTTCTCCACCGGTGAGACCGGCCGGGTGGGCTCGCCGAAGCGTCGCGAGGTCGGGCACGGTGCGCTGGCGCGCCGCGCGCTGCTGCCGGTGCTCCCGACGCGCGAGGAGTTCCCGTACGCCATCCGCCAGCTCTCCGAGGCGATGGGCTCCAACGGCTCCACCTCGATGGGTTCGGTCTGCGCCTCGACGATGTCGCTGCTGCAGGCCGGCGTGCCGCTGAAGGCCCCGGTCGCGGGCATCGCGATGGGTCTCATCTCCGGCGAGGTCGACGGCTCGACGCAGTACGTCGCGCTGACCGACATCCTCGGGGCCGAGGACGCCTTCGGTGACATGGACTTCAAGGTCGCCGGCACCCGGGACTTCGTCACCGCCCTGCAGCTCGACACCAAGCTCGACGGCATCCCCGCCGAGGTCCTCGGTGCCGCGCTCGACCAGGCCAAGGACGCCCGGATGGCGATCCTCGACGTGATGGGCGAGGCCATCGACGCGCCGGGCGAGATGTCGATCCACGCGCCGCGCATCATCACGATGCACGTCCCGGTGGACAAGATCGGTGAGGTCATCGGCCCCAAGGGCAAGGTCATCAACCAGATCCAGGACGACACCGGCGCCCAGATCACCATCGAGGACGACGGCACGATCTATGTCGGCGCCACCAACGGCGAGTCCGCGGAGGCCGCCCGCTCGATCATCAACGGCATCGCGAACCCGACGATGCCCGAGGTCGGCGAGCGCTACCTCGGCACGGTGGTGAAGACCACGAACTTCGGGGCGTTCGTCTCGCTGCTCCCGGGCAAGGACGGGCTGCTGCACATCAGCAAGCTGCGCGCCCTCTCCGGCGGCAAGCGGGTCGAGGCCGTCGAGGACGTCGTCTCCGTCGGGCAGAAGATCCAGGTCGAGATCGGGGAGATCGACGACCGCGGCAAGCTGTCGCTGGTCCCGGTCGTCGACGAGTCCGCCAGCGCGGGGTCCGCCGACGCGGAGTCCGCCGAGTAAGTGACCGCCTAGTGGCCCTGTCGGCAGCACTGCAGAAGCCCGGCACGACCCGCACCCTGCTGTCCGCCAAGGACGGGGGAGCACCCGTGCGCCGCACCGTGCTCCCCGGCGGGTTGCGGGTCGTGACCGAGGCCATGCCCGGTGTCCGATCCGCCTCCATCGGAGTGTGGGTCGGCGTCGGGTCCCGGGACGAGTCCCCGACCCTGTCGGGCGCCTCGCACTTCCTCGAGCACCTGCTCTTCAAGGGCACCCCGTCGCGCTCCGCGCTCGACATCTCCGTGGAGCTCGACGAGGTGGGCGGTGAGTTCAACGCCTTCACCGCCAAGGAGTACACCTGCTTCCACGCCCGGGTGCTCGACGAGGACCTGCCGCTCGCCGTGGACGTGCTCGGCGACATGGTGACGTCCTCGTCGATCACGTCCGAGGACGTCGAGGCCGAACGCGAGGTGATCCTCGACGAGATCGCCATGCACGACGACGACCCCGACGACGTCGTCGGGAACCTCTACGCGGAGGCGGCGTGGGGAGCCTCACCGCTGGGCCGCCCGATCGCGGGCACGGTGGCGTCGATCACCGCGCTGACCCGTGAGCAGATCCGGCGCTACTACCGCTCGCGCTACGTGCCGCAAGGCATGGTCGTGGCGGTGGCCGGCAACGTCGAGCACGCGGCCGTCGTCCGGCTCGTGCGCAAGGCGTTCGCGCGCAACGACTTCCTGGCCGACTCCTCGCGAACGCCGCTGCCGGTGCGCCGGTCCTCGACGCGGCGCCGTACGACGGTGGGGGAGACCGTCGTGGCGCGCCCCTTCGAGCAGGTCAACCTCGTGCTCGGGGTCAACGGGCTGGTCCGCACCGACGAGCGCCGCTACGCGCTCGGCGTGCTCAACGCCGCGCTCGGCGGCAGCACCTCCTCGCGCCTGTTCCAGGAGGTGCGCGAGCACCGCGGGCTGGCGTACTCCGTCTACTCCTACGCCTCGCACTACGCCGACGCCGGCACCTTCGCGGTCGCGGTCGGCTGCCTGCCCTCCAAGGTCCGAGACGTGCTCTCGGTGGTCCGCAGCGAGCTCGGGCGGCTGGCAGCCGACGGGCTCACGGCCGAGGAGCTGCAGCGGGGACAGGGTCAGCTGCGCGGGGGGCTGGTGCTCTCGCTGGAGGACTCCGGCTCGCGCATGTCGCGCATCGCCAAGGCGGAGCTGCTCTACGACGAGCTGCCGAGCATCGACGAGGTGCTGCACCGGGTTGCCCACGTCAGCCTGGAGGACGTCAACGACCTCGCTCGCGTCCTGCTGAGCCAGAAGCAGACGCTGGCCGTCGTCGGACCGTTCGAGACGCTACCGTCCTGACGCCGCCTACAGTGGCCCCCCGGGAGACTGTGGACGTTGAGGACCGGGAGAGCACCGTGAGCGAACGGACGAGGGTCGGCGTGCTGGGCGCCCGCGGCAAGGTCGGTGCCGAGGTGTGCCGGGCCGTCACGGCGGCCGGGGACCTCGAGCTGGTCGCGGAGGTCGACACCGGTGCGGGCGACGACACGCGCGAGGACCTCGTCGGGAACGGCGCCCAGGTCGTGGTCGACTTCACCCACCCCGACGTGGTGATGGACAACCTCCAGTTCTGCATCGAGAACGGCATCCATGCGGTGGTAGGCACCACCGGCTTCGACGAGCCGCGGCTCGAGCGGCTGCGCGGCTGGCTCGGCTCGTCGCAGACCGGGGTCCTGGTCGCCCCGAACTTCTCGATCGGGGCGGTGTTGATGATGCGCTTCGCGGCCGAGGCGGCCCGCTTCTACGAGTCGGTCGAGATCATCGAGCTGCACCATCCCGACAAGGCGGACGCCCCCTCCGGCACCGCGCGCCGTACGGCGTCCCTGGTGGCCGCCGCGCGTGCCGAGGCCGGGGCCGGTCCGATCCCGGACGCCACCTCGACCCAGCTCGACGGCGCCCGCGGTGCGGACGTCGACGGGATCCGGGTGCACGGACTGCGCGTGCGCGGGCTGGTCGCGCACCAGGAGGTGATCCTCGGCGGCCTCGGCGAGACGCTGACCATCCGGCACGACTCGCTGGACCGAGCCTCGTTCACGCCGGGTGTGCTGCTCGGCGTGCGGAGCATCGGCGAGCATCCCGGGCTGAGCGTCGGTCTGGAGGCGTTCCTGCCGCTCGGCCCGGCTGGTTCAGCGGGAGGCTGAACTCGGCGCGGGTTCAGCCCAGCGCTGAACGCTCAGCCGAGCAGCCGGGTCAGCAGCCAGCCCCCGAGGGCCACCAGCCAGCTCGCCAGGCTGCCGATCAGGAAGTACTCGGACACGTCGGTCGGACCGGACTCCGTGCTCCGTTTCAGCTCCGGCCACCGCAGCAGCCCCTTGGCCGCGACCACCACGGCGCCCGCCCCGAGCTGTCCCGCGGACGCGAGCAGCAGCAGGAAGAGCCGCTCCATCGGGCCGAGCAGCCGGCCGCCGCGCAGCGCCTTCTCGTTCGTGGCGGCCGGCACCCCGACGGCATCGAGCAGCAGCCGCACCACGACGTTGCCGGTGCTCAGCTGCAGCAGCACCACGGCCAGGTAGGCCGCGAAGGCGGCGCCTCCGATCGAGCCCACCAGGCTCTGGTCGGCGAGTCCCTCGGCCCAGGAGGTGTCCGGCAGAGGCCTCCGGCCCACGAGCAGCAGGACCACGAGGGGCGCGAGGAACGACGCGAACGCCGCGGCGCGCCAGGCCTGCCGGTTCGCCGTGTGCGCCGTGATCGCCACGGAGGAGGTCAGCACCCAGGCCACCAGGCCGACGACCCACACCAGGCCCACGCTCAGCCACCATCGCAGGTCGAAGCCGGTGGCCACGGCGGCGGTGACCAGCAGGGCGACCCCCGCGACCACGAGCAGCAGCCGGCGGCGGCGGCTCGTCGCGTCGCGCGCCGCGCGCAGCAGGTCGACGACGCCCACCACCGTCAGCCACACGCACAGGCTCATGCGGGGTCCCGGTCGGGTTTCCGGTCGGGGTCCTGGTCGGGGTCCTGGTCGGGGTCCTGGTCCCGAGCGAACAGCTGCTGTGCCTCCAGGACGGTCGTGATGCCGCGGGCGAACTGCTGGGAGACCGCGGAGGGCCACACGCCCTCCTGGTCGGCGATCTCCCGCTGGCTGTGCCCGAGCAGCGCGAGCCGGAGCATCCGCGCGCCACGGTCGTTCAGGCGCGCGACGACCTGGTCGCGGCAGAGCAGGAAGGCGTTGGTCCGAGCGGCGTCCGGGCCGGCGAACCAGGTGCGCCGGGGGTCCCGCGGCCGTCCGATGGCCTCGATCGCCTCGCGTGCGCTCCACCATCCCGGGCCGTCCTGGAGCAGCGGGGTGCGCCGGTCGTCGTGCACGGTGACGTCACCCTGCCCGATGCCGCAGCGGACGTCGGTGCGGGGCCGCAGTGCGGTGCGGACCAGCAGCGTGGCCAGGAGGGCGTCCGCCACGGTGGGGCAGGCGCCCTGGAACTCGTCTCCGAGGGTGGGCTCGAACGGTTGCACGACCGCGACCGTAGCGTTGACCTCGGACAGTGCGGAGCCGAGCGCGTCCTGGAGTGCCGCGCGGTCCGGGTCCCGGCGGGAGCCGACGAGGTCGCCGATGACGGTCACCACGAAAGACGACATGAGTTCAGGGTAACACTGAACTCTGCGACAGTTCAGCGTTGTGCTGAACTCTCGAGCTGTTCCGGCCGCCCACGTCTGGATCGGGCGCCCCCCGCTGACGTGTCCCCGGATAGCGTGTGGTGGTGCGGACCCGGACGACGCTCGGCGTGCTGGTGGCGGTCATCGTCTTCTACGCAGCGATGCTGGGCCTCAAGGGTGTCGGGCTGCTGACGTCCGGCTCCCGGGTCGGCCAGCTGCTCGGCCTCGCGTTGCTGGTGCTGCCGCTGATCGGGCTCGTGCTGGTCGGGCGCGAGATCGAGTTCGGGCGCCGTACCGCCCGGCTGGCGCGCACCCTGGCGAGCGAGGGGGGCCTGCCCGTCGACGACCTGCCCCGCCGGCCGTCGGGACGCCTCGACCGGCGCGCGGCCGACGAACGGTTCGCCGTGATGCAGGAGCAGACCGAGGCCCGCCCGGACGACTGGCGCTCGTGGTTCCGGCTGGCGCTGGCCTACGACGCCGCGGGTGACCGCACCCGGGCCCGGGCCGCCGCGCGCCGGGCCCTCGACCTGCACGGCTGAGCCGACGTCGGACTCTGCAGGCTTCTGCAGCGCAGAAACCTGACCCTGCCTCGCGGTTCCGCGCCCGTGCGGGAGCAGGGAGGCTGAGCGCAGCCACCGTGCACGCGACCCGTGCACCTCTCGGGAAAGGTCTCCCTCCTCATGCGCAGCACCACACGAACCCGCGTCGCAGCCGTCGCCGCGGCGGCCCTGGCGGCCGGCACCACCGTCACCGCGGCGACTGCCGCAGTGACCGCCGGACCCGCCGCCGGAGCCGAGGCGTCGGGCAGCGTGTCCACCCGCCCGGCACCGACCACCGGCGAGACGGCCCGAGCCGCCCTGGCGGCGGTCACGACGCACCGCTCCGCGGTGCACGCCGGTGCCGCCCAGGCCTTCACGGTCACCGGCGTGCTCGTCGACCCCGACGGGTCGAGCCACGTCCGGATGACCCGGACGTACCACGGCCTGCGGGTGCTCGGCGGTGACCTGGTCGTGCACCAGAGCTCCTCGCGGGCCTGGCAGGGTCGCAGCCAGAGCCTGTCGAAGGACCTCACGCTCTCCGTCACCCCGACCCTGGACCGCGCCGCCGCCGGCGCGAA
This sequence comes from uncultured Actinomycetota bacterium, assembly GCA_963810435.1. Taxonomy (GTDB): domain Bacteria; phylum Actinomycetota; class Actinomycetes; order Propionibacteriales; family Nocardioidaceae; genus Nocardioides_B. The sequence continues at coordinate 2,435,073 of CAWENL010000001.1, read as the reverse complement.
GGCGATGGCGCCCAGCTCGGTGACCCGCTCGATCACCGGTGAGCAGGTCGCCTCCACCCGGCTGGTCATCGACGCGACCGGCGCGTTCCCGCGACTGGCCTACCAGGTCCTCAGCGGCGGCACGCAGTCCGACGGCACCCCGAGCCGGCTGGCGTCCTTCGTCGACGCGCGCACCGGTCGAGTGCTGCGCACCGAGCAGCAGATCGAGACCGTGGACGGCAGCGGCCAGTCGCTGTACGGCGGGACCGTCCCGCTGCGGCTGACGCTGAGCGGGTCGACGTACCAGCTCAAGGACCCGACGCGGGGAAACACCTACACCACCGACATGGGCAACGCGACCGACTCCTACGGCTGCCAGATCATCGGCGTGAACTGCAGCAAGGGCACGTTGTTCACCAGCCCGGACGCCTCCTTCGGCGACGGCACCACCGCCAGCCGGGAGTCTGCCGCCGTCGACGCGCAGTACGGCACGAACGAGACCTGGGACTACTACAACAACGTGCACGGGCGCAACGGGATCTTCGGCAACGGCACGGGCTCGTTCAACCGCGTCCACTACGGCAAGAACTACGTCAACGCCTTCTGGGACGGCACCAAGATGACCTACGGCGACGGTGACGGGAAGACCTACGGTCCGCTCACCTCCCTGGACGTCGCCGGCCACGAGATGTCACACGGGGTGACCGAGAACAGCGCGAACCTCACCTACTCCGGTGAGTCGGGCGGCCTCAACGAGTCGACCTCGGACATCTTCGGCACCGCGGTGGAGTTCTACGCCAACAACGCCGCCGACCCCGCCGACTACCTGATCGGTGAGCAGTTCGACCTCGCCAAGCACCAGGGCTTCCGGCGGATGGACAACCCGGCCTCGGACGGCAGCTCGGCCAGCTGCTGGAGCAGCACCGTCGGCACTCTGGACGTGCACTACTCCTCGGGGGTGGGCAACCACTTCTGGTACCTGCTCTCCGAGGGGTCGGGCGCCAAGACGCTCAACGGGGTGTCCTACAGCTCGCCGACCTGCAACGGCGCGCCGGCCGTCAGCGGGATCGGCCACGATGCGGCCGCGAAGATCTGGTACCGCGCGCTGACGGTCTACATGACCTCCAACACCGACTACCACGGCGCCCGCACGGCCTCGCTGAACGCCGCCAAGGACCTGTACGGCGCCGGCAGCACGCAGTACAACGCGGTGAACGCCGCCTGGGCAGCGGTCAACGTCAGCTGAGGAACCTCCGTCGCCATGCGCCCGACCCTGGCCCCGGAGCCGGGTCGGGCGCAGACTGGTCGCAGGCCCGGCGGTCGACCCGGCGGGCGGAGGAGGTCACGGTGACGACCCAGGTCCATGTCGAGGAGCCGGCGGCGGCGTCCGCCCGGATCGGAACCGCCCGCGAGCCGCGTCGCGGGACCACCCGTCGGCTGGCCCGGCACGACGTGCTCGCGGCCCGGCTGGCCGAGCTGTTCGGGATCCGTTCGGTCATGCAGGCCGCCGCCGAGGTGGTCACCGAGGGCTGGGTGCAGCACGCCTGGTTCGCCTACCGCGACGAGGCGGGCCGCACGCGGCTGGCAACGGCCCACGACCTGCGGCTGATGGGTGGGCGTCCGGTGGTGGGGGCCTGCCTGGTCGGTGCCGTGGTGGAGGCCGGTGGCGGGGTGCCCGCCGCGCACAGCCAGCTGGTCGCGCGGTCGCTCGACCTGACCTGGCACACGCTGAGCGAGGACCCGGGTCGACCCGTCCGCTGGTGTCCGTCGCCGCAGGAGCGCGCCGCCCAGGTGCGGGAGCTGACGCGGTGGAACGACGCGGCCTCGCGCACGAGCGAGGACGTCACGACCCTGCTGCACGCCACCTCGCAGGCCGTCCTCGTGGAGGTCGGCCGGACGCGGCGGGAGCAGTCACGCCTCTGATCAGCGGTCCAGCAGGGGGGCCGGGGCGGGGTCAGTGCTCGCCGCGTGAACGGCTGCGCGACGTGGGGGAGCTGCCGTCCTGGAGCAGCAGCCGGACCACGAGCGCGCCCAGCGCGGCGCCGACGATCGCGCCCGCGGGGGCCAGCACGGGGACGGGGAGCGTCCAGGCCAGCCAGGCGCCGACGCCGACGCACGCGGCCAGGGCCAGCACCGAGACGATCCACCGGTAGAGCGGGGGGAGGGGACCCAGCACGACGCCTCCTGGTCGCGAGTCCGCGCGGCCCGTTGTCTCGAGCCATGTCCGTTCGTCCGTGAGAACGTTCGGAGCGACCGGATCGTGCCCGAGTGCGTGGTTCTCCAAACGGGGTCGGCTCCGCTCAGTCCTCGACGAGATCCGTGTGCAGCCGCACCTGCTTGACGCGCACCGAGCCGTCGCCGTGCAGGTCGAGCTCGCGGTGCGCGCCGTCAGCCGCCCAACCGGCTCCGGTCAGGAACGTCCGACGGGCGTCGTCCTCGCTGGTCAGCCAGGTCACCGCCGTGCCGAACCTGTCCGCGCGCAGCGTGTCGGCGCAGGCCTGGAGCAGCCGCGAGCCGTGACCGTGCCGGGTCTGCTCGGGGTCGACGGTCAGCTCGGAGACCTCGCCGACCGCGATCGGGTCGAGGTCGGGATCGGTTGCCGGGCCGGTCACCGCGAAGCCCCGGACGGTGTTGCGCTCGAGGGCCACCAGCACGCGGTTGCGCGCATCCTGGGGGCTGGTGAGCGAGGCCCGCCAGACGGCGGCGACCTCGTCGACCTCGAGCCGCTCGAGCACCTCGGACGGGAACAGCGCGACGTACTCATGGCGCCAGGCACGCACCTGGACCCCGGCGATGCCCGCGGCGTCGTCGGCCCAGCCGACCCGGACGGAGACGTCGGCGGTGGGGCCCTGGCCGGGGTGCTGGTGGCTGGTCATCGGGTCATCCTCCCAGGCGCCCGCACATCGCTGGATATGACAGATGGCCCGCACGTCTGCGGCAAGAGTGTAATACGTCTCTGCTAGGGTGGGCACCATGTATGGCAACGACTTCGTCCCCCCCGAGGCGGGGTCGGCCGCCCCTCCCGCGCCCGTCACGATCGAGCCCGGCACCGAGCAGTTCTGGCGCATCGTGGGTGAGGACGGACGCATCGAGCCGCGCGACGTGATGCCCGAGGACTACCGCAGGTCGCTGGTGCGCCAGATCGCCCAGCACGCGCACTCGGAGATCATCGGCATGCAGCCGGAGGGGGCCTGGATCAGCCGGGCGCCCAGCCTGCGCCGCAAGGCGATCCTGATGGCCAAGGTGCAGGACGAGGCGGGCCACGGTCTCTACCTCTACGCCGCGGCCGAGACGCTCGGCGTCGACCGGGCCGACCTGCTCGACCAGCTGCACACCGGCCGGCAGAAGTACTCCTCGATCTTCAACTACCCCACGTTGACCTGGGCCGACATCGGCACGATCGGATGGCTCGTGGACGGTGCCGCGATCGTCAACCAGGTGCCGCTGTGCCGATGCTCCTATGGCCCCTACGCCCGCGCGATGATCCGGGTCTGCAAGGAGGAGTCGTTCCACCAGCGGCAGGGCTTCGAGGCGTTGCACACGCTCTCGCACGGCACCCCCGAGCAGCGGGCGATGGCGCAGGACTCGGTGAACCGCTGGTGGTGGCCGAGCCTGATGATGTTCGGTCCGCACGACGCCGAGTCGCCGCACTCGGAGAAGTCGATGGCGTGGGGGGTCAAGCGCTTCTCCAACGACGACCTGCGCCAGCGCTTCGTGGACATGACCGTGCCGCAGGCGGAGGCGCTCGGGCTCACACTGCCCGACCCGGACCTGCGCTGGAACCAGGAGCGCGGCCACTACGACTTCGGGGAGATCGACTTCAGCGAGCTGTTCGAGGTGATCAAGGGCAACGGCCCGTGCAACGCCGAGCGCATGGCCACCCGCCGGGGGGCGCACGAGGACGGTGCGTGGGCACGCGAGGCCGCCACCGCCTACGCCGACAAGGTCGCCGCCCGTCGTACGGCGGGTGCCGCGTGAGCGGGCGGCGGGACTGGCCGCTGTTCGAGGTCTTCGTGCGGTCGCGCCGAGGACTCTCGCACGCGCACGTGGGGTCGTTGCACGCCCCCGACGCGGAGATGGCGCTGCGGAACGCTCGCGACATCTACACCCGTCGTCAGGAGGGGGTCTCGCTGTGGGTGGTCGAGGCCTCGGCCATCACCGCGTCTAGCCCCGACGAGAAGGACGCGTTCTTCGACCCGGCAGGCGACAAGATCTACCGGCACCCCACGTTCTACGACATCCCCGAGGGCGTCGAGCACCTGTGACCACTCCCGCAGCCGGGTCCGACTACGTGCTCTCCCTGGCCGACGACGCCCTCGTCGCGGCCCAGCGCCTCGGGGAGTGGATCGCCGCCTCCCCGCAGATCGAGGAGGACGTCGCGCTGGGCAACATCGCCCTCGACCTGCTCGGCCAGGCGCGCACCCTGCTCAGCCACGCCGGCTCCCTCGAGGACCCCGTGCGCACCGAGGACGACCTCGCCTACTGGCGTGAGGCCGAGGACTTCCGCAACGTCGCTCTCCTCGAGCGTCCCTGGGACGGTCCGAGCGGGGCCCGGGACTTCGGCGTTCTCGTCGCCCGGCTGCTCGTGCTCTCGACCTACCACTGCGAGCTCTACGACCGGCTGCAGGCCTCCGCGGACCCGACGCTGGCGGCCGTGGCGGCCAAGGCGGTCAAGGAGGTCGACTACCACCGCGACCACGCGACGCAGTGGGTCCTCCGGCTCGGCGACGGCACCGACGAGTCCCACCGGCGGATGCAGGCCGCGCTCGACGCGGAGTGGCCGTTCGTGGGCGAGCTCTTCGACGGCTCGTACGTCGACCCGGCACTGGTCGCTGCCGGCGTCGCCGTCGACCCGGTCACCCTGCGCGACGCCTTCGACCGCCGGATGGCCGAGGTGCTCGGCCAGGCCACCTTGACGGTGCCCACACAGGGGCCCACGACCAGGGGCCCACACAGGGGCCCGCACCTCGACCTGCAGCGGGTGGCGGCCGCAGTGGGGTGCACACCGAGCACCTCGTCGAGCTGCTCGCCGACATGCAGTCGCTCGCCCGCGAGCACCCGGGGGTGAGCTGGTGACGGTCTCGACGAGCCCGAGCACGCCGGCACGCACGCCCTGGGCGGTCGCGGCCTCGGTGCTCGACCCCGAGGTGCCGGTGCTGACCATCGCCGACCTCGGCATCCTGCGCGCCGTCGAGGAGTCCGAGTCCGGGATCACCGTGCTGATCACCCCGACGTACTCCGGGTGCCCGGCCATGGACGCCATCCGCGACGACATCGTCGCGGCGTTCGCGCAGGCGGGGTACGGGGACGTGCACGTGGAGTTCGTGCTCGCTCCCGCCTGGACGACCGACTGGATGAGCGACGAGGGCCGTCGAAAGCTGCACGAGTTCGGCATCGTGCCGCCGCAGCCGCGCACGCCCGGGGCGGTCTCGCTCATGCTGACGCTGCGGTGCCCGCAGTGCGGCTCACCGGACACGCGGGAGCTGAGCCGCTTCGGCTCGACGGCGTGCAAGTCGTTGTGGGTGTGCAACGCCTGCCTGGAGCCGTTCGACCACTTCAAGAGCATCTGATGGCGGCCTCGCACGCCGTCTTCCACCCGCTCGCCGTCGCCTCCGTCGAGCCGGTCACCGACGACTCGGTGGCGATCACCTTCGACGTCCCCGACGCGTTGCGCGAGGACTACGCCTTCACCCACGGCCAGCACCTGACCATCCGCACCGAGCTCGCCGGCGACGACGTGCGCCGCAACTACTCGATCTGCTCGCCCGAAGGCTCCGGCGTGCTCAAGGTGGCGGTCAAGCGGCTGCCGGGCGGGGCGTTCTCCGAGCACGCGCTCGACGTGCTGCGACCCGGGGACGTGCTCGACGTGATGACCCCCACGGGCCGGTTCTTCACCGAGCTGAACCCGGCCGCCCGCAGGCACTACGCCTGCGTGGCCGCCGGATCGGGGATCACGCCCGTGCTCTCGATCGTGGCGAGCACCCTGGCCGCCGAGCCCCAGTCGTCGCTCACGCTCGTCTACGCCAACCGCACCCACAAGTCGGTCATGTTCCTCGAGGAGGTCGAGGACCTCAAGGACCGCTACGCCGAACGGTTCCAGCTGCTGCACGTGCTCTCCCGTGAGCCTCAGGAGGTGGAGCTGTTCTCCGGTCGGCTCGACGCCGACCGGATGGGGCGGATCCTCGGGGGACTGCTCCCCCCCGACACGGTCGACGAGTGGTTCCTGTGCGGACCGTTCGCGATGGTCTCCGAGCTGCGCGCGCTGCTGGTGAGGCTGGGCGTGCCGAAGCGGGCCGTGCACGCCGAGGTGTTCCACGTCGAGTCAGCCCCGCCCGTGCGCCGTACGCCGGTCGAGACCACTGACGAGTCCGGGGCCAAGGTCACGATCACGCTCGACGGACGCAGGTCCTCGTTCACCCTTCCCCCGGACGGTCCGGTGGTCCTCGACGCTGCCCTGCAGGTCCGCTCGGACGCGCCGTTCGCCTGCAAGGGCGGGGTGTGCGGCACGTGCCGCGCCAAGGTGGTGGAGGGCAGCGTCACGATGGACACCAACTGGGCGCTGGAGCCGGACGAGGTCGACAAGGGGTACGTCCTCACCTGCCAGTCCCACCCCACCAGCGACACGGTCGTCCTCGACTACGACGCCTGAGTGCTCGTCCAGGTGGCCAGCGCGCGGTCGATGGCCCGCAGCATCGCGGCGTACGTCGCGTCCACGGAGCGGGCGAGCGCGAAGCCGCCGGCGAGCTCGAGGGCGACGAAGCCGTGCAGGGCACTGCGCAGGAATCGCACTGCGTCGACGACCGCGGCCTCGCCGGCGATGCCGTAGCCGGCGAGCACGTCGGCCAGCACGCCGAGGACCTCCTCGGCCGCCTCGGCGTGCGACCGGTCGTCGGGTCGGGGGTGCAGCAGGTAGCCGTAGCAGCCCGGGTGCTCGCGCGCGTACCCGCGGTACGCCGTGGCGACCGCCGCGATCGCGCTCGCACCGGACCGCCCGCTGGCAGCGCGGCGCAACGCGGCGCCGAGGTCGCGGGTCGCGAGCACGGCCAGGCGGCCGTGCAGGTCGTCGAGCCCGCTGACGTGCTTGTAGAGACTGGGCTGCGCGACGCCGAACCGCTGGGCCAGTGCGGACAGCGACAAGGCGTCGGTGCCCTCGGAGTCGACCAGTCGGGCGGCCTCCGCGACCACGACGTCGGGGGAGAGCCCGGCCCTAGGCATGCTCTTCGGTGCCTGTCAGCGTCAGCAGCGCCTCGGCGACCAGCGCGGGGGCCTGTGCCTGCGGATAGTGACCGACCCCCGGGGCCATCACCACCTCGGCCCCGAGCCGCTCGCCCACCCAGCGGGCCTCCGCGGCGGGGTCCTTCCAGTCGATGTCGTCGGCGCCCATCACCACCACCGAGGGGGCGCGGACGTCGGCGAGCCGAGCCTCGGCCGGCGCGTGCGTCGTGCGGGTGGTGGCGACGAACGCCTTCCAGTGGCCGGGCCGGCGCAGGTTGTCGGCGACGGCGGCGGCGTGCTCGTCGTACCCCTCGGGCCGATCACCCGGGGTCCACCTCGGTGCGAACGAGAGGAAGGCGCGCCGCCCCCACGGCCGCAGCAGCGCCAGTCGGAACATCGCGGCCGCGAGCGCGCCCCCCGGTGGGTTGCGCACGAACGGCCCGACCAGCACCAGACCCAGGACGGCCTCGGGCCGCTCTGCCGCTGCGATGACCGCGGCGCCGGCACCCATCGAGTTGCCCACGACGTACCCCCGCCCGCCGAGCTCGTCGATGAGGGCCAGGGTGTCCGACGCCAGTGCCTCGTCGTCGTAGGCGGCGAACGTGGCGTCGGAGTCGCCGTGGCCGCGCAGGTCGAGGGTGGCGACCCGGAAGCCGGCCCCGACCAGCAGGGGGGTCAGGTGTCGGTACGACGAGCGCAGATCGCCCATCCCCGGCAGGCAGACGACCAGCGGCCTCTGGTCGGTCCCCTCGTCCGGCCCCTCGTCCACCAGGTCGTAGGCAAGGCGACCCTCGGGGCGCTGGAGCGTGTGGCTAGTAGTCATAGCCAGTAAGCTAGAGAGATTAGCCAAGCGTGTCAACCCCTGGCCGGCCGGCCCCGCTACTAGGGTGGCCGCGTGCAGCAGTACCTCGACCTCCTCCAGCGGATCCTCGACGACGGCGCCGTCAAGGGCGACCGCACCGGCACCGGCACCCGCAGCGTCTTCGGTCACCAGATGCGCTTCGCCCTAGCCGACGGGTTCCCCCTCGTCACCACCAAGAAGGTCCACACCCGCTCGGTGTTCGCCGAGCTGCTGTGGTTCCTGCGCGGCGACACCAACGTCAAGTGGCTCCAGGACCGCGGTGTCTCGATCTGGGACGAGTGGGCCGACCCGGACGGAGACCTCGGGCCGGTCTATGGCTACCAGTGGCGGTCCTGGCCGACTCCCGACGGTCGGCACGTCGACCAGATCGCCCAGGTCGTCGAGCAGATCCGCGCCGACCCGGACTCGCGCCGGCACATCGTCTCCGCCTGGAACGTGGCGGACATCCCGCAGATGGCGCTCGCGCCCTGCCACACGATGTTCCAGTTCTACGTGGCGGACGGGAGGCTCTCCTGCCAGCTCTACCAGCGCTCGGCCGACGTCTTCCTCGGCGTGCCGTTCAACATCGCGTCGTACGCCCTGCTCACCCACATGGTCGCCCAGGTCACCGGGCTCGCCGTCGGCGACTTCGTGCACACGCTCGGGGACGCGCACCTGTACAGCAACCACCTCGACCAGGCCCGCCTGCAGCTGACCCGCGACCCCCGCCCGCTCCCGACGCTGCGGCTCGATGCGAGCGTGACGGAGCTCGAGGCCTTCGACCTCGAGCACCTCACCGTCGAGGGGTACGACCCGCACCCCGGCATCAAGGCGCCGATCGCCGTATGACGAGCCCGGCTCGGCACAAGCGGGTCGTGATGGTCGCCGCCGTGGCTGACAACGGCGTCATCGGTCTGGGCGGCGACATCCCCTGGCACCTCTCCGAGGACCTGAAGCACTTCCGCGCCACCACCACCGGCCACACCGTCCTGATGGGGCGACGCACCTTCGAGAGCATCGGTCACCCGCTGCCGTACCGCACCAACGTGGTGCTGACCCGCGACCGGTCCTGGTCGGCCGACGGGGTCTTCGTCGTGCACGACCTCGCCGAGGGGCTCACGACAGCCGCGGACTTCGAGGGTGACGTCATGGTCATCGGCGGAGGCCACCTCTACGTCGACGCGATGCCGCTGGCCACGCACCAGGTGCTCACCGAGGTGCACCTGTCCCCGGAGGGGGACACCCACTACCCCGAGTGGGACCGCGGCGAGTGGCGCGAGACGGCGCGCGAGCCGCACCCCGAGGGCGACCCGGGCTACGACTTCGTCTGGTGGGAACGCAGCAGCCCCCAACCGATAGCCTGAGGTCATGTCGTCCGGCACCCTCCCCCCGCCCCCTTCGGGCGGGTCCTCACCGCGATGGTCACGCCCTTCCACGAGGACGGCTCGGTCGACCTCGAGAGCACTGCCCGGGTCGCGGAGCACCTCGCCGACCACGGTCACGACGGCATCGTGGTCTCCGGCACGACGGGGGAGTCCCCGACGACCAGCACGGAGGAGGACGGCCGCATCCTCCGGGCCGTCGTCGAGGCCGTGGGCGAGCGCCTCACCGTCGTCGCGGGAGTCGGCACCAACGACACCGCGCACTCGGTCGAGCTGGCCGAGCAGGCGGAGAAGGTCGGCGCCGACGGGCTGCTCCTCGTCACTCCGTACTACAGCAAGCCCACCCAGGCGGGTGTTGTCGCCCACTTCGAGGCGGTGGCCGCGGCCGGTGGGCTCCCCGTGATGCTCTACGACATCCCCAGCCGCACCGGTGTGACGATCGCCGAGGACACGTTCAGGCGAGTGGCCGAGCACGACCGCATCGTGGCGGTCAAGGACGCGGTGGGCGACCTGTTCCGCGGCGCACGCATCATGCGTGACACCGGGCTGGCGTTCTACTCAGGCGACGACGTGCTCAACCTCGGTTGGCTGACCCATGGTGGGTGCGGAGTCGTGTCGGTGGTCGGCCACGTCGCCGGCGACCGGTACGCCGCGATGGTCGACGCCGTCGACCGCGGCGACCTGCCCTCGGCACTGACGACCTATCGGGACCTGATCCCGGTCGTCGAGGCGATCATGACCACCGCGCAGGGCGCGATGACGGCGAAGGCAGCGCTGCAGCTGATGGGCGTGCTGCCCGGGCGCACCGTTCGCCTGCCGCTGGTGCCCGCTGACGACGACCTCGTCGAGCACCTCCGTGAGGTCCTCGCCGCCGCAGAACTGCTGGAGGAGACGGCATGAGCCGACCACACCCCGACCTGTCCGCACCGGGCCCACTCGCCGCCGAGGGCCTGCGGGTCATCCCGCTCGGGGGACTCGGGGACGTCGGGCGCAACATGACCGCTTTCGAGTACGCCGGGCGGCTGCTGCTCGTCGACTGCGGCGTGCTGTTCCCCGAGGACCACCATCCCGGGGTCGACCTGATCCTGCCCGACTTCGAGCCGATCCGGGACCGGCTGGACTGTGTCGAGGCACTGGTGCTGACCCACGGCCACGAGGACCACATCGGCGCCACGCCGTACCTCCTGCGCGAGCGTGGCGACATCCCGCTCGTGGGCTCCCGGCTGACACTGGCGCTGCTCACCTCCAAGCTGCGCGAGCACCGGCTGAAGGAGACCGTTCAGCACGTCGTCAAGGAGGGCGACACGATGGAGTTCGGGCCGTTCCGGCTCGAGTTCGTCGCGGTCAACCACTCCATCCCCGACGCGCTCGCGGTCGCGATCCGCACGGGTGCCGGGACCGTGCTGCACACCGGGGACTTCAAGATGGACCAGCTGCCGCTCGACGGCCGCATCACCGACCTCCGCGCGTTCGCCCGGCTCGGCGTGGAGGGCGTCGACCTGTTCATGGTCGACTCCACCAACGCGGAGGTGCCGGGCTTCACGACCTCGGAGGTCGAGATCGGCCCGGTGCTGGACCGGGTCTTCCACCAGGCACGCGACCAGCGCATCATCGTCGCCTGCTTCGCCTCGCACGTGCACCGCGTGCAGCAGGTGCTGGACGCGGCGGTCGCGCACGGCCGCAAGGTCGCATACGTCGGTCGCTCGATGGTGCGCAACATGGGCGTGGCCCGCGAGCTCGGCTACCTCACGGTGCCACCGAACACGCTGGTCGACGCCAAGGAGCTCGCAGACTACGCGCCCGAGCGCACCGTCCTGATCTCGACGGGGTCGCAGGGCGAGCCGCTCTCGGCGCTCTCGCGCATCGCCCAGCGCAACCACAACTTCGTGCACATCGAGGAGGGCGACACCGTCGTGCTCGCCTCGTCGCTGATCCCCGGCAACGAGAACGCCGTCTACCGGGTCATCAACGGGCTCTCGCGCTGGGGCGCCCACGTGGTGCACAAGGGGAACGCGCTCGTGCACGTCTCCGGGCACGCGTCCGCGGGCGAGCTGCTCTACTGCTACAACGTGGTGCAGCCCAGCAACGTGATGCCGATCCACGGTGAGATCCGCCACCTGCGGGCCAACGCGGATCTCGCCCGACGCACCGGCGTGCCGCACGACCAGGTGGTGCTCGCCGAGGACGGCCTGGTCGTCGACCTCGTGGAGGGCAAGGCCAGCATCGTCGGCAAGGTCGACTGCGGCTACGTCTTCGTGGACGGCTCGTCGGTCGGTGACATCACCGAGTCCTCGCTGAAGGACCGGCGCATCCTCGGCGAGGAGGGGTTCATCTCGGTGATCGTGGTGGTCGACTCGGTGACCGGCAAGGTCTCGGGGGGCCCGGAGATCCACGCCCGCGGCTTCCTCGAGAACGACTCGAGCTTCGACGAGATCAAGCCCGGCATCGTCGACGCGCTCGACGCGGCGGCACGTGAGGGCGTCAACGACTCCTACCAGCTGCAGCAGACGATCCGCCGTGTCGTGGGCCGCTGGGTGAACAACAAGCACCGGCGTCGCCCGATGATCATCCCGGTCGTGGTCGAGGCCTAGGACACCTCGCCGCCCCGACCCTTCACGACGTACATCGCCTCGTCGGCCGCCGCGAGCAGTGTGCCCACCTCGGCCCCGGAGCCGGCGGTGGCGACCCCGACGCTGGCACTGAGCGTGATCGCCCCGTCGCGCGTGCCGACCGCGAGGGCGTCGATCGCGGCGGTGACCCGCTCGGCGAGCCGGGCGCCGGCGTCCTCGTCAGCGCCGCGGGCCAGGATCACGAACTCGTCGCCCCCCAGCCGCGCCACCACGTCGTCACCGCGGGCGACGCCGCGAATAGCCATGGCGACAGCCCGCAGCACGTCGTCGCCGACCAGGTGGCCGTAGGTGTCGTTGATCCTCTTGAAGTCGTCGAGGTCGACGAGCAACAGGCTCAGGGGCGACTGGTGGGCGGGCGCTCCGCCGACCTGGCCGACCGTGGCGTCGGCCTCCAGCGCCCGCAGCGAGTCGTCGAGCGCGCGGCGGTTGCCGACCCCGGTCAGCGAGTCCTCGCTGGCGGCGCGCTGGGCGATCTCCTTGTCGCGATGCACGCGCTCGAGCTGCAGGGCCGCCTGGGCGCCCTGGAGGGTGCTCAGGCGCTGCTGCCACAGCACCTTGGAGAGCAGACCGGCGTACCTGCGGCCGTTGGCGGCGCCGGGCAGGCCCGCCTCGGCCTCCAGCTCCACCAGCAGCCACTGCGCGCTCGCGGAGATCTGCCAGTCGCCGGCGGCCTCGGCGAACCCGACGGCCTGGCGCGCGACGTCGATGGCCTCCGGGAGCCGGTCCAGGGACTGCAGCGCCCGCGCGAACGCGCTGCCGGCCACGGCCCGCCCGCCCTGGTAGTCGGCGGAGTCCGGGTCGGCGAACGCGGCGCGCAGCTCGGGGAGGCACAACCGTGCGGCCTCCCAGGGACGGGCGGTCAGCTCCATGGCCCGGCAGGTGGCCGTCACCGATGGCCGTCCCAGCTCGACGGCGCGGGCCAGGGCGCGCTCGGCATAGGCGTGGCCGTGCTTGCGGTGCGTCAGCACGTCCTCGTCCGAGCCGCTGTAGGGGCGCACCCGTTCGAGCTCGTCGGCCCACCGGATGTGCAGCTCCATCAGGTTCATCAGGTCGATGACGGGAGCCTCGGCCAGCGGGATCGGGCTGGCGTCGAGCTCCTGGGCGCGCTGGAGGTGGGGCTGGGCCAGCTCGTAGAGTCGCAGCTCGAGATAGCTGTAGCCGAGCCCGGTGTGTGCCCAGCAGCGCAGCCCTGGGTCCGTCGTCGCCGCGAGCTCGGCCTCCGCGCGGGCCAGGTCGAGCAGGGCAGGCTCCATCCGGGCCTGCCGGGCCAGGGCCAGCGCCCGCACCGAGAGACCGCAGGAGGTCCAGCCGGCGTTGTCCGACTCCACGGCGAGCGACAGGCAGCGCTCGGCGGCGGTGAGCACGCCCGGCATCGAGCCGCGGGTCATCTCCACGGTGGCGATCGCGTACCAGAGGCCGGCCTGCTCGGACGGGGCGGCGCCGGTGCCGTCGACGAGGCCGCGCTCGGCCAGAGCCAACGCGTCCTCGACCTTGCCGTTCAGCGCGAGGCTCATCACCTCGGCAGCCACCGTGGTCAGCGTCACCCCTCGATCTTGGAGGAGACCGGGCGGTCGGGGGGCGAGAACGGCACGAATTTCAACCTCGGGCCCTGCGGCTCCAGACCACCGCGGGCGGCCCGGCGTGTGATGCATGTGACTGGTGTGACGATCCCGTAGGTTCACAGCATGGCGACCCGTACGTCTACCCCACCGGCGTCGCGAAGCAGACGGACGTCCTCCTCCGGCGGCACGCCGAAGTCGAAGTCCGCTGCCTCGACGAGCCGTTCGGCCGGCGGCCGGTCCCGCGGCACCACCTCCACCAAGGGCAAGGGCCGCTCCACGAAGAGCCGTCCCGCGCCCCGGGCCGTCCGGAACGGCACCGGCCCCGTGGCGAAGCTCGGCCGCTCCGCCGGGCACGGGCTCGCGACCGTCTGGCTGGGGCTGGCACACCTCGTGGGCGCCACCGTCCGCAAGATCGGGCACACCGCCCGCGAGCTCGAGCCGGAGCACCGGCGCGACGGTGCGGGGCTGTTCCTGGTCGGACTGGCGGTCGTGGTGGCCGCGGCCGTGTGGTGGCAGCTCCCCGGCGGCGTCGGCGACGTCACCCGCACCATCGTGAACGGCTCCGTGGGGCTGCTCGGCTGGCTCGTGCCGCTGCTGCTGTGCTTCATCGCCTGGCGCAACCTGCGCAACCCCGAGAGCAACGGACCGGCCGGCCGTCAGGTCATCGGCTGGGCGGCACTGCTGTTCGGGGTGCTGGGGCTGGTGCACATCGCCAACGGGACTCCCGTGCCGCACCGAGGTGACACCGAGGCCCTCCAGCAGGCCGGCGGTGCGATCGGCTTCGTCATCTCGAGCCTGCTCATGGACCTGCTGCGCAGCTCGCTGGTGGTGGTCCCGCTGCTCGTGCTGCTCGCGCTGTTCGGGGTGCTGGTCGTCACCGGCACGCCCGTCTACCGGCTGCCGGCCAGGCTGGCCGCGGTGCGCGACCTGCTCCTCGGTCGCAGTCCGCTGGTCGAGAGCCCCGAGACACCCCCGGCGGAGCAGACCGAGGAGGGGACCGCGTCCCTGCGACGGGGCCGACCCCGCCGGCGCGTGGCAGCGATGGCGGAGGTCGACGAGGACGCCGGGGAGCGGCCCTACGACACCCCGGTGCTCGAGGAGCGTGCCCTGGGAGCGAAGACGGGCACGCCGGTGCCCGCGCAGGGCGACCCGCCGGCGGCCGAACGCGGCGAGAGGACCGAGGCGCCGCCGCACACCCCGCTTCCCGCCCGCGTCGAGCAGCTGGCGCTCTCCGGTGACGTCACCTACTCGCTGCCGGCCAACGAGACCCTCAAGTCCGGCTCGGTGCACAAGGCGAGGTCGAAGGCCTCCGACGAGGTCGTCGCGCGGCTGACCGAGGTTCTCGAGCAGTTCGACATCGACGCACAGGTGACCGGCTACACCCGTGGCCCGACGGTGACCCGCTACGAGGTGGAGCTCGGGCCCGCGGTCAAGGTCGAGAAGGTCACCGCGCTCGGCAAGAACATCGCCTACGCCGTCGCGTCGGCCGACGTGCGGATCCTCTCGCCCATCCCCGGCAAGTCCGCGATCGGCATCGAGATCCCGAACACCGACAAGGAGATCGTCTCCCTGGGGGACGTGCTGCGCTCGGGCAACGCCCGCAACGACCACCACCCGATGATCGTCGGGCTCGGCAAGGACGTGGAGGGCGGCTTCGTCGTGGCCAACATGGCCAAGATGCCGCACCTGCTGGTGGCGGGTGCCACGGGCTCCGGCAAGTCCTCGTTCGTGAACTCGATGATCACCTCGATCCTGATGCGCTCCACCCCCGACGAGGTGCGCATGATCCTGGTCGATCCCAAGCGCGTCGAGCTGAACGTCTACGAAGGCGTTCCGCACCTGATCACCCCGATCATCACCAGCCCGAAGAAGGCCGCCGAGGCGCTGGCCTGGGTGGTGCGCGAGATGGACCTGCGCTACGACGACCTGGCCGCGTTCGGCTTCCGCCACGTCGACGACTTCAACAAGGCCGTGCGCTCCGGCAAGGTGCGCCTGCCGCAGGGCAGCGAGCGGGTGCTGGCGCCGTACCCGTACCTGCTGGTGGTCGTCGACGAGCTGGCCGACCTGATGATGGTCGCGCCACGCGACGTCGAGGACGCCATCGTGCGGATCACCCAGCTCGCCCGGGCCGCCGGCATCCACCTGATCCTCGCGACGCAGCGGCCGTCGGTCGACGTCGTCACGGGCCTGATCAAGGCGAACGTCCCCTCGCGGCTGGCCTTCTCGACCTCCTCGCTGGCCGACTCCCGGGTGATCCTGGACCAGCCGGGCGCCGAGAAGCTGGTCGGCCAGGGCGACGGGCTCTTCCTGCCGATGGGGGCCAGCAAGCCGGTGCGGGTGCAGGGCTCCTGGGTGACCGAGGCCGAGGTGCACCAGGTGGTCCAGCACTGCAAGGAGCAGCTGGCACCGACGTACCGCGAGGACGTCACGGCACCGGCGCAGGCCAGGCGGGAGCTCGACGACGACATCGGCGACGACCTCGAGCTGGTGGTGCAGGCCATCGAGCTCGTCGTCTCCACGCAGTTCGGGTCCACCTCGATGTTGCAGCGCAAGCTCCGGGTCGGCTTCGCCAAGGCCGGCCGCCTGATGGACATCCTGGAGAGCCGCGGCGTCGTCGGACCCAGTGAGGGCTCGAAGGCGCGGGACGTGCTCATCAAGCCCGACGACCTCGACAGTGTGATCGCCACCGTGCAGGACCAGACCGCGGAGTAGGGAACGCCCATGAGTGCAGTCATGTCTCACACCGACGACCTCGAGCCCGAGGAGCCGTCCGGTCTCCCTCCCGACGAGCCGGTGCCGGGCTCCGCCGCGGTGGTCGTCAAGCGCAACGCCGGACTCGCCGCGCTCATCGGTGCGGCCGCCTCCGCGATCTCGATCGCCTACCTCTGGCGCGCCGTCGGGTCCGCTGCCCCGCTCGACTGGGCCCTGTGCGCGGTCATGGCGGCGATCGGGACCACCTACCTGGTGCACCTCGTCGACGCACGCACGCCGCTGCTCGTCGCCGACGACCTGGGGGTGCGGATCCGTCTCGGCCACCAGTGGCGGGGGTTGCCCTGGGAGGCCGTCGACCGGGTCGCCGTGCGTCCCCGTCGGGGCCTGCTGCGGGACGGCCGGCTGATGTTCGCCCCGCACAGCCTCGCTCGCGCGCTGGACGGGCTCGACGCCCGCGGCCGCCGGGCCGCCGCGCTGAACCAGAAGCTGTACGGCGCCGCGCTCGCGGTGCCGCTCGGGCTGACCACTCGCGTCAGCGCGGGTGACGACGTGCTCGTCGACGACCTGGCGGCCCTGGCACAGGGGCGCTCCGAGGTGCTGGTGGTGGAGCCTGAGCGGGCCCCCCGGCCCGACCACGACGCGGAGCCCCCACCGCACGCCGAGGTCCAGACCACCGAGACCGAGGCCACCGAGTCCGTCGAGTCCACCGAGTCCACCGAGTCCACCGAGTCCGTCGAGGTGGAGCCCGAGGGCGACGCCGAGGCCGAGATCGAGGTCGAGGCCGAGGTCCATGAGCCGGCCGCGAGCCCGCTGTTCACCTTCGAGCCGTCCTGGAAGGGCGAGGACGCCGAGCATGCCGAGGACGACCTCCTCGAGAGCGACTTCGCCCACCTCGCCGACCCTGCCGACACCGCTGCCGACCCCGAGGAGTCGCCGGAGCTGGCCGAGCAGCAGCCCGAGCGGGGGCCGCGGCGCAGTCTGCTGGGTGGCCTCGGCACGTGGGTCTCCCGCGTGGCCCGCGGTCGCCACCACGACGTGGATGCCGAGCCGGTCACCGACGCGTGGGACGCCGAGCAGCCGGACCGTGGGCTCGCTCGAGCCGCTGGAGCCGCTGGATGAGGCGGGACCGGAGCTCGACCCGCTCGACGACGACCTCGACGAGCCCGAGGACGAACCCCAGGACGAGCCCCAGGACGAGCTCCAGGACGAGCCCCAGGACGAGCCCCAGGACTGGGACGACCGTCACCGCCCCCCACCGACGATCCCGGAGCAGCCGACGGCGGGGTCCGGCCACGCCTCCCCGCTGCGCTTCTCACGGCGCGGGCTGCGGGTGTCGCTGGGTCGCGACGACCAGCCCGCCGTCCTGGGCAATGCCGCCCTGCTGCGGGGTGCCGACTCCGAGAACGGTCGCAGCGAGCTTCCCGAGGGACGCCAGCTGCGCCGGGGAGACGAGGACGAGGACGAGTTCGAGTCGGTGCGCCCCCTCGTCGACGACGGTCGGGTGCGCCCGATCTCCAAGCTGGGCGACCCCGTGGACCCGCTGGTCCTCGACGGTTTCGTCACCGAGCCCGCCTACGACCCGGTCATCGGCCCCGAGCTTGCGGCGGCGCGGACCCGCGTCGGGCTCACGGTCGACGAGCTGGCCGAGCGTACCCGCATCCGCCCGCACGTGATCGAGTCCATCGAGGTGGATGACTTCGCCCCCTGCGGCGGGGACTTCTACGCCCGGGGGCACCTGCGGACGCTGGCGCGGGTGCTGGGCCGCAACCCCGTGCCGATGCTGCAGCTCTTCGACGCCCGCTACGCGACCGCCCCGATCAACGCCAAGCGGGTCTTCGAGGCCGAGCTGGCCACCGGGATGACCGGCAGCATGCGCAGCACGGTCGGCGGCCCCAACTGGGCGTTGCTGATCGGGGTGGTGCTGGCGCTGGTGATGACCTGGGGCGTCGTGCGGCTGTTCGCGAGCCAGCCGACCGAGGTGCTGCAGCCGGCCACCCCGGTCCTGAACGGCTCGGCAGGCGTCGCGGGTGACCAGTCCCCGAAGCCGCCGCCGGCGCCCGCTCCGAAACCGGTCGACGTGACGATCGCGGGCGTCCAGGACTCCTCGCAGGTCGTGGTGCGCGACCGGGCCGGCAAGGTGGTGTGGGCCGGTGCGGTCACCGTGGGGGAGAAGCGCAGTCTCCAGGTGACGCCCCCGGTGAAGGTGCAGGCGCAGAATGCCGGCGCCCTCCAGGTCACGGTGAACGGCACGGACCGTGGTGCGCTCGGCGTGCTGGGTCAGCCCGCCACCCGCACGTTCACGCGCCTGGCCCGCTGACCGGGGCGGGCGGGTTCGCGCGGACCGCCGACCGCCCGTCATACTCGAAGACGCTCATGACAGCCATCGACAGCACCCCCGACCTGACCACCGTCGCCCTGGTGACCCTCGGCTGCGCCCGCAACGACGTGGACTCCGAAGAGCTCGCCGGCCGGCTCGAGGCGGGCGGCTACCTGCTGGTGGACCGTCCCGAGGACGCCGCCACCGTGATCGTGAACACCTGCGGGTTCGTCGAGGCGGCCAAGAAGGACTCCGTGGACACGCTGCTGGAGGCCTCCGACCTCAAGGCGGACGGCGGCCCCCGGGCCGTGGTGGCCGTCGGGTGCCTCGCGGAGCGCTACGGCAAGGAGCTCGCCGAGTCGCTGCCGGAGGCCGATGCGGTGCTGGGCTTCGACGACTACCCCGACATCGCGGACAAGCTGCGGTCGATCCTCGCCGGGGAGCAGCACCAGGCGCACACGCCGCAGGACCGCCGCAGGCTGCTGCCGATCAGTCCGGCCGACCGGGACGCCGCCACGGTCGTGGTCCCCGGCCACACCGTCGCCGCCCCCGACCTGCCCGCGGGCGCAGCGCCCGCCTCGGGTCCCAGAGCCGTACGCCGTCGGCTCGACGGCGGTCCGGTGGCGCCGCTCAAGCTCGCCAGCGGCTGCGACCGACGCTGCACGTTCTGCGCGATCCCGTCGTTCCGGGGGTCCTTCGTCTCGCGACGCCCGAGCGACGTCCTCGGCGAGGCGCGCTGGCTGGCCGGGCAGGACGTCCGCGAGCTGTTCCTGGTCAGTGAGAACTCCACGTCCTACGGCAAGGACCTGGGCGACCTGCGGCTGCTCGAGACCCTCCTGCCCGAGCTGGCCGCCGTCGACGGCATCGAGCGGGTGCGGGTCTCCTACCTCCAGCCCGCCGAGACCCGGCCCGGGCTGGTGACGGCGATCGCGTCGACGCCGGGTGTCGCGGCGTACTACGACCTGTCGTTCCAGCACGCCTCGCACGCCGTGCTGCGCCGGATGCGACGCTTCGGCGACCCGCAGAGCTTCCTGGGCCTGGTCGACCAGATCCGCTCGCAGGCACCCGCGGCGGGGATCCGGTCGAACGTCATCGTCGGTTTCCCCGGCGAGACCCAGGACGACCTCGCCACGCTCTGCGACTTCCTCGTGGAGGCGCGGATGGACGTCGTGGGGGTCTTCGGGTACTCCGACGAGGACGGGACCGAGGCTGCGTCGTACGACGGGAAGCACGACGAGGACGAGATCCGCGCCCGTACCGAGCATGTCTCCCGTCTGGTCGAGGAGCTGACCGCCCAGCGCGCCGAGGAGCGGATCGGTGAGCGGGTCGAGGTGCTGGTCGAGACGCTCGAGGAGGACGGGACGAGCGAGGGCCGCGCCGCCCACCAGGGCCCCGAGGTCGACGGCGCCACCACGCTCACCGGGCTCTCGCCCGACGCCCGGGTCGGCGACCTGGTCAGTGCCGTGGTCACCGCCTCCCACGGCGTCGACCTCGTCGCAGAGGCGGTGTGATGGCCGAGCACGAGCCCCGGGGGCCGGCACATCGACCTGGCGACCAGCCCGGAGCCAGCTAGACCAGCCCGGTAGCCAGCCCAGCAACTGGAACCTGCCCAACGCGCTGACCACGCTGCGCATCGTGATGGTGCCCTTCTTCGCGTGGGCGCTGCTCGTCGACAACGGCGACTCGGTGCTGTGGCGGTCCGTGGCCTGGGCCGTCTTCGTGGCGGCCATGATCACCGACAAGATCGACGGCGACATCGCCCGCAGCCGCAACCTGGTCACCGACTTCGGCAAGATCGCCGATCCGATCGCCGACAAGGCGCTGACCGGCATGGCCTTCGTCGGGCTGTCGGTGATCGGCGAGCTGTGGTGGTGGGTCACCGTCCTCGTGCTGCTGCGCGAGTGGGGCATCACGCTGCTGCGCCTGTGGGTCATCCGGTACGGCGTGATGGCGGCCGGGTCCGGCGGGAAGCTCAAGACCGTGCTGCAGACGGTGGCGCTCGGGATGTTCATCCTGCCGCTCAGGCTGCTCGAGGACGGCTGGAACACGGCCGGCTCCGTGCTCTGGTGGGTCGCCGCGCTGGTGATGGCTGCGGCCGTCACGCTGACGGTGGCCACCGGCGTCGACTACGTCGTCAAGGCGCTCGCGGTGCGCCGCGGCGGGCGCACCGGGGTCAAGGCCGGCTGAGGTCGCCGGGTGCCCCGGTGAGCTGGTTCGCGGCGCTGACCAGGGCCAGGTGCGAGAACGCCTGCGGGAAGTTGCCGACGAACCGGTGCTCGACGGGGTCGTACTCCTCGGACAGCAGGCCGACGTCGTTGGTCAGCTCGAGCAGCCGCCCCATCAGCGCTTGCGCGTCGTCTCGTCGACCGGCGTGCACGTAGGCCTCCACCAGCCAGAACGAGCAGGCCAGGAAGGGGTGCTCGCCGCCGCTGAGCCCGTCGACGCCGCTGTGGGTGCGGTAGCGCAGCAGCAGCCCTTCGTGGAGCAGGTCCTCCTCGATGGCCTTGATCGTGCCGAGCATCCGGGGATCGTCGCCCGCGATGAAGCCGACGTCGGGGAGCACCAGCAGTGACGCGTCCACCTCGGTGGTGTCGTAGTGCTGGGTGAAGGTGTTGCGCTCCGCGTCGAAGCCGTGGGTCAGTACCTCTTCGCGGACGGTGTCGCGCAGCTCGCGCCAGCGCTCGACCGGGCCGTCGAGACCGTGGCGCTCGACGGCGGCGACGGCCCGGTCGAAGGCGACCCAGACCATGACCCGAGAGTGCGTGAACCGGCGCTGCGGTCCACGGATCTCCCACAGCCCGTTGTCCGGCTCGTCCCAGTGGTCGGCCAGCTCCTCGACGAGTGTGCGCTGCAGCGACCAGGAGTCGTCGTCCTCCTCCGCGCCGAGGTCGCGCGCCATCTCGAGGGCCACCATCACCTCGCCGAGCACGTCGCTCTGCCGCTGCGTCACGGCCCCGTTGCCGACCCGGACCGGCGACGACCCGGCGTACCCGGGAAGGTGGTCGAGCGTGCGTTCGGTCAGCTCGCGTCCACCGTCGACGGCGTACATGATCTGGAGGTCCTGCGGGTCGCCGGCCACGGCCCGCAGCAGCCAGTCGCGCCACAGCCGGGCCTCGCGCTCGTAGCCGGACTGCAGCAGGGCCTCCAGCGTCAGCGACGCGTCGCGCAGCCAGCAGAACCGGTAGTCCCAGTTGCGCTCCCCGCCGAAGTCCTCGGGCAGCGACGTGGTCGGGGCGGCGACGATGCCGCCGGTGCCGCCGTGGGTGAGCAGCCGCAGCGTCAGCAGGGAGCGCACGACCGCCTCGCGGTACGGCCCGTCGTGGCTGCAGCGGCCCGCCCAGTCCCGGGACAGCTCGATGGTGTCGCGGATGCGCTGGTCGAACGCGAGCGGTCGGGGCAGCTTGTGGTGGGAGGGCACCCAGGTCGTCGAGAACGTCAGCTCGTCGCCCTCGCCGACGTCGAACTCGTCCACGTGCCGGCCGTCCTCGGCGTGCGGCAGTCGAGGTCCGCGCAGGATCAGCCGGTCGGGGCCGGCCACCGCGGTGATCACCTTCGTGCCGTGCATCTCCTCACGGCGCACCCAGGGCCGGATCTTCCCGTAGCCGAGCCGCACCACCCACTCGTGCCGCACGCTCACCGTGCCCTCGACGCCGACGACGCGGCGGACCAGGTCGGCGCGGGCGTCTCCCACGGGCATCACGTCGAGCACGCGCAGCACCCCGGTGGCGGTCCGCCAGGTGGTCTCGAGCGCGGTGCTGTCCTTGACGTAGGCCCGAGTGCAGGTGAGCACCTCGTCGCGCGGGCCGAGCAGCCAACGGCCGTGCTCGGGACCTCCGAGCAGCGCCGCGAAGCAGGCGGCCGAGTCGAAGCGGGGCAGGCACAGCCAGTCGACCGAGCCGTCCTTGCCGACGAGGGCGGCGGTGCCGGTGTCGCCGAGCACGGCGTAGTCCTCGATCGGCAGCGGCACATGGCTACCGTAGCCACCGGCGCCAGGAGCGCCGGTTAGCCTGGCCGGGTGAGCGAGTCCGACGAGCGACCCGGACAGCTGCCGACCGACCTGGTCCTGGGAGCCACGGTGCACGCCGAGCTGGTACGCCGGGGGGAGACCCTGGCCACGGCGGAGTCGATCACCGGTGGTTCCCTGGCCGACCTGGTCTCGGCCTCCCCCGGCGCGAGCGAGTCCTACCTCGGGGGGCTGGTCAGCTACGCGACCGAGGTGAAGACCGGCGTCCTGGGTGTGGCACACGCCACCGTCGACGAGCACGGCGCGGTGTCTGCCGCCTGTGCCACGGAGATGGCGGCTCGCGTTCGAGAGCTGCTGCGCGCCGACTGGGGCGTGAGCACCACCGGCGTGGCCGGACCGACGGAGCAGGAGGGGAAGCCGGTGGGCACGGTCTTCCTCGGGCTGGCGGACGCCCGGGGGGAGCGGGCCGTCGAGCTGCGGCTGTCCGGTGACCGGGCCGAGATCCGGGCGCAGACCTGCCGTCGAGCCGTGCACGAGCTGCTCGCCTCCCTGACCGTTCGCTCACAGCAGAGTCAAGATGCCGGAGTCGGGGGCCAGGAAGGTTTCCGGGACGGGTAGCGTTGAGTCCCTGGCACACGCATGAACCTCGACGAAGGGAGCAGGCCCGTGGTGGTCTTCCGTCGGCTGCTCGGTGAGGTGCTGCGCGCCCAGCGGATGCGGCAGGGCCGCACCCTGCGTCAGGTCTCGGCTGAGGCCCGGGTGAGCCTGGGATACATCTCCGAGATCGAGCGGGGCCAGAAGGAGGCGTCCTCGGAGCTGCTCGCCTCGATCTGTGGCGCGCTGGACGTGCCGCTGTCCGAGATCCTCTCCGAGGTCAGCGACGCGGTGGCGCTGGAGGAGGCGGCGCTCGCCATGCAGCTCGAGAAGCTCTCCGTCGACACCACCTCCCTGCACGGTCCGCGCCCCGAGGGTCCGCGCCGCGGCGACGTCGTCGCCTCCGCCGCCTGACCTACCCGTTCGCCGGTGCCGTCGGCGGCTCCGGTTGGCAGCGCGGGCACCAGTAGGTGGCCCGCTGCCGGGTGACGGGGCCCTGCATCTCGACCCGGATGCGGGTGCCGCACCGTCGGCACGGCTCCTTCTCGCGGCGGTAGACCCAGGTCTGACGCCCCCGGCGGGTGTCCCCGGTGAGCGTCTGCTCGACGCGCTCCTTGTTCGCGTCCAGCGCCGCGTGGGCGCGGCGCACCAGCCGCCGCAGGTCGGGCACCTGTGCGACCGGCAGCCACGGGTGGACGCCCGCGAGGAAGCAGAGCTCGTTCTTGTACAGGTTGCCGAGCCCGGCCAGGTTGCGCTGGTCCAGGAGCGCGTCGGCGACCGCTCGGTCCGGGTCCGCCCGCAACCGTCGAAGCGCCTCCTCCTGGTCCCAGTCGGGGCCCAGCAGGTCCGGTCCGAGGTGAGCGACGACGCTGTCCTCGGCGCCTCGGCCGACGACCTCGACGATGCCCAGCGCGAAGCCGACCGCGGTCCACTGCTCGCTGCGGAGCACCACGCGCGCCTCGTGGGCCGGTCGGCGCCACGGGGTGCCCGGCCGGTAGAGGTGCCACGCGCCCTCCATCTTCAGATGGGTGTGCAGCGTGTGGTCCGGGCCGATGCGCGTGAGCAGGTGCTTGCCGCGGGCGACGGTGGACTCGACGGCTCGGCCGGCGAGATCGAGCGTGGCGTGCGCAGGCACCCGGAAGTCCGACTCGACGAGCACCGAGCCGCTCAGCGCACGGTCGAGGTGGAGCGCACTGCGCCACACCGTGTCGCCCTCGGGCATCTCACTCCTCTCCACGACGGGCCGAGCGGACGGTCCCGACCGGCGGCCTGGTTGTCCGCGCTCTTCACTAGCATCTCGCGCATGACGGGGACGGAGCGGACCTGGCCCCGCGAGCGGGTGCTCGCCCTGGCCCCGGACTCCGCGTCCCTGCGGGCCGGGGAGCGGCTGGCGATCCCGCTCCCGTGGTCGGACACCGGCCGGATCGCCTCGGCGGTCTGGGGCTCGTGCCGGGGCAGCGGCAGGACGCCGTACCAGACGATGGTCGACCTCGACGGCCCCGCGTTCCGATGCTCGTGCCCGAGCCGGAAGCACCCGTGCAAGCACGCGATCGCGCTGCTGCTGCTCTGGTCCGTGGGCTCGGTGCCCACCGTGAGCGCCGAGCCGGACCACGTGGGCGCCTGGCTGGCCGCACGCGCCGAGCGCGCCCGTCCGGCCGCCGAGCGGTCCGCCGCGCGGGGCGGGGCGGCCGACCCCGCGGCCGCGGCCGGGCGCGCCGCTGCCCGGGCAGCTCGGGTGCGGCACGGCCTGGATGAGCTCGACGTGTGGCTGGCCGACCAGGTGCGCGGCGGCATCGCGGCGCTGCAGCGCGGCGGCTACGAACCGGTCGACCGGGTCGCCGCCCGCATGGTCGACGCCCAGGCTCCGGGGGTGGCGGGCATGCTGCGAGCGCTGCCGGCGCAGTACGTCGGCGACGACTGGCCGGCCCGCACGCTCGGTCATCTCGCGCAGGTCCGGCTGCTGGTAGCGGCCCACCGCCGCCTCGACGAGCTCCCCCGGGACCTGGCCGACACGGTCCGCTCGCGGGTGGGCTACCCGACCTCCAAGGAGTCGGTGCTGGCCCGCCCGGCGGTGCGCGACCGGTGGACGGCGCTGGGAGCGGTCGACGTGCCCGACGACCGGCTGGTCACCCGGCGGGTGTGGCTGCGCGGGGAGACGACCGGTCGCTGGGCGTTGCTGCTGAGCTTCGCGGCGGGCGGTGCGATGCTCGACGACACGGTGATGCCGGGAGTCACCCTCGATGCAGAGCTCCACTTCTATCCCGGCTCCGGGCAGCTGCGTGCGCTCCCGGGCACCGAGCACACCCGCACCGACGAGGTCCCTGACGTCCCCGGGGCGACCGTCACCGAGGCCGCGGCCGACTTCGGCTCGCTGCTGGCCGACGACCCCTGGGCCGAGCGCCTCCCGGTGGTGCTCCGGGGCGCGCCCGTGGCACCCGAGGGCGAGGGCGGGCGCTGGCGGTTCCGCAGCGAGGACGGCGCCGTCGTCGCACTGGTGCCCGGTGTCGAGGCCTGGCCGCTGCTCGCGCGATCGATGGGCGACCCCGTCGACGTGATGGGGGAGTGGACCCGGCGGGGTTTCCTGCCGCTCGGCTTCCTGCCGCACCCGCTCGACCCGGTGTTCTCCCGTGAGGTGCTCACTCCATGAGTGGCTGGGAGGACCTGGTCACCACCGCGTTGCTCGGCACCGAACGGCGGCGGGTGCCCGACACCCTGCCGGACCCGGTGGGGCGCCTGGCCGAGGCTCAGCAGGATCCCGGGCTGGCGGTGCTCGACGCCGCTGCCGGGTACGCCTGCTACCGCCAGGCGGGCGCCGTCCCGGACCTCTGGCCCGAGCCGCCGCCCGCGCCTCGGCAGCGACTCGACCTGGCCCCCGAGCCGGCACAGCGGCTGCTGGGCCGGCTGCTCGAGGTCCGGGAGGTCTCCCTGGTCCAGGAGTGGCTGCGCCGGTGCGTCGAGCGGGACCTCGGCGTTCGCGCCGGTCTGTGGGCGGCGCTCGCCACCTCTGCGGCCGGGCCGCGTGGCCCCGACCGGGGACTGGTGCGCGAAGCGCTCGGCGAGCGCGGGCGAGCCTTCCTGGCGACGAACCCTCGCTGGCGAGCGGTGACCCGCGTGCCGTCGTCGCCCGCCACCACCCGGACGGCGGAGGGCCCGTCCGGACAGGCGTGGACCCAGGAGGCCACCGAGCAGGCGACGCGGCTCCTCGAGGTCACGGGCACCCTGCGCAGGCGGGTCCGCGTCTCGCTCGACGCACGGCTGATCGCCGGCGCCGTCGCAGACGCGGACCTCGACGTCTGGCAGCCGCACACCGGGCTGACCCCGCGCGACCTGCTCGACCTGCTGCGCAGCCAGCCCCCGGACCGTCTCGAGGACCTGGTCGCCGCGTGGGTGGCCGCGACCCGACGGCAGCGGCACGTCGCGTGGGCCACGGCCCTGGCCGGCGCCGGCTACGCCCACGAGGAGGTGCTGGCGCTGGTGCCCGCCGACCGGTTCGCCGGCCTTGCCCGCGACTGGGTGCGCGGACAGGACCCGGACCAGACGGCGCTTCTGGTCGCCGCCCTGCCCGGGCCGTGGGACCAGGCGCTCGCGGACATCGCGCTGCGACACCTCGCCTCCGGTCGGGTCAGCAGAGCCACCAGCCGCCGGGTGCTCGACCTCCGGCTCGAGCTCGAGCGCAGCTTCGCCACCACACCCCCAGGAGCGACCGTGAGCGACATCCCCCTCCGCCCGCACGCCGAGCAGCAGCACGCCGCCGAGCTGAGCGCGCTGGCGCAGGTCGACGACCGGCCCCGTCCGCCGCACTGGAGGCTCTCCCCGCCCGCGGTGGTCACCTACCTGATGGGCGGCACGCTTGCCGACGGGACGGTGCTCACCGCGAAGTACGTCGGGTCGCGGCGGCTGATGGAGGTCGCGGTCGCCACGCTGGCCACCGACCGTGCGCTGCTGCTGCTCGGGGTCCCGGGCACGGCGAAGTCGTGGGTCTCCGAGCACCTCGCCGCCGCGATCTCCGGGGACTCGACCCTCCTGGTGCAGGGCACGTCCGGGACCGCCGAGGAGTCGATCCGCTACGGCTGGAACTACGCCCGCCTGCTCGCCGAGGGTCCCAGCGACGGGGCGCTCGTGCCCTCGCCCGTGATGGTGGCGATGCGGACCGGCGCGGTGGCGCGCATCGAGGAGCTGACCCGCATCCCGGCCGACGTGCAGGACGCCCTGATCACGGTGCTCTCGGAGAAGACGCTCCCGGTCCCGGAGCTGGGCAGCGAGGTGCAGGCCCTGCGCGGCTTCAACGTCGTCGCGACCGCCAACGACCGGGACAAGGGCGTCAACGACCTCTCCTCGGCGCTGCGCCGTCGCTTCAACACCGTCGTCCTCCCCCTGCCCGCCAGCCAGGAGGAGGAGGTGGGCATCGTCGCGACCCGGGTCGCCGAGCTGACCGGGGCGCTCGAGCTCCCCGAGGTGCCGACCGCGCTCGAGGAGATCCGGCGTGTGGTGACGGTCTTCCGGGAGCTCCGCTCCGGTGTCACCGAGGACGGCCGCACCAAGGTGAAGTCCCCGTCGGGGACGCTCTCGACCGCCGAGGCGATCTCGGTGGTGACCCACGGACTGGCGTTGGCGGCCCACTTCGGCGACGGCACGCTGCGGGCCTCCGACGTCGCCGACGGCATCATCGGCGCCGTCGTCAAGGACCCCGTCGCCGACCGGGTGGTGTGGAACGAGTACCTCGAAGCCGTCGCCCGCGAGCGTCGCGACTGGGCGCCCTTCTACACCGCCTGCCGCGACGCGTCGACGTGATGTCCGGCGACCCTCCGGTGACCGCCACGGGGCCGCCGCTCGTCGAGGTCTTCGGCATCCGGCACCACGGACCGGGCTCGGCGCGCTCCCTGCTGCGGGCGCTCGACGAGCTCGCACCCGACGCGGTGCTCATCGAGGGGCCCTCGGACGCCGACCCGCTGATCGCGTTCAGCACCTGGGCGGGCATGGAGCCGCCGGTGGCGCTGCTCGCCTACGCCGCCGACGACCCCGGCACCGCCGCGTTCTGGCCCTACGCCGTGTTCTCCCCGGAGTGGCAGGCGATGACGTGGGCGCGCCGTCACGGGGTGCACGTCGCCTTCTGCGACCTCCCGGCGACGAGCACGCTGGTGCTGCGTGCCGGCGGCGGCGAGTCCTCGGAAGTGCGCGCAGACCCCCTGGCGGCGCTGGCCGGCGCGGCGGGGTACGACGACCCGGAGCGCTGGTGGGACGACGTCGTGGAGTCCAGGCTCGACGGCGCCTCCCCGTTCCCGGCGCTGATCGAGGCGATGGCGGCGCTGCGTGAGGACGAGGACCCGACAGCCCAGCCGCAGGAGATGCTCCGGGAGGCCTGGATGCGGCAGGTGCTCCGGGCGACCCTGAAGGCCGGTCACCGCCGGGTGGCGGTGGTCTGCGGTGCCTGGCACGCGCCGGCGCTGGCGGGCCCGCTGCCTCCTGCCGCGCCCGACGCCCGGGTTCTGCGGGGTCTGGCCAAGCGCAAGGTCTCCTTGACCTGGGTGCCCTGGACGCACTCGCGGCTGGCGTCCGCGAGCGGGTACGGCGCCGGGGTCACGTCCCCGGGCTGGTACCACCACCTGTGGACCGCGCCCGACCAGCCGGTGAGCCGCTGGCTGACCGGTGTGGCCCATGCGCTGCGCGAGCGCGACCTGCCGGTGTCGACGGCTCACGTGATCGACGCGGTGCGGCTCGCCGACGAGCTGGCCGGGCTCCGGGGCCGCCCCCTCGCAGGGCTCGCCGAGGTCGACGAGGCGACCCGCGCCGTGCTCTGCGAGGGCGACCCGGTCGCCTCCCGGTTCGTCACCGACCACCTCGTCGTGGGGGAGCGGCTCGGCGCCGTACCCGAGGGCGCGCCGACCGTCCCGCTCGAGGCCGACCTGGCGCGGACCTGTCGCACGCTGCGGCTCAAGCGTGAGCCGCTGTCCCGGCTCACCGACCTCGACCTGCGCAGGCCGATCGACCACGCCCGGTCCGTGCTGTTCCACCGGCTGCGGCTGCTCGGGATCGACTGGGCGTCGCCGGCCCGGAGCCAGGTGCAGAACGTCGGGACGTTCCGCGAGACCTGGCGGCTGGAGTGGCAGCCCGAGCTGTCGGTCGCGATCGTCGAGGCGGCCGTCTGGGGCACCACCGTCGCGTCCGCCGCGTCCGCGCGCGTGAGCGCCCTCGCCGACGGTGCCGGGTTGTCGCAGCTGACGGCCACGGTGGAGGACTGTCTGAAGGCCGACCTGCCCGCATCGTTCGCCGCGCTGCTGCGGGCGCTGGACCGGCAGGCTGCCGTCGACGCCGACGTCGTGCACCTGATGGAGGCGCTGCCGGCGCTGGTGCGGGCGCGGCGCTACGGCGACGTGCGGGGGACCGACGTGTCGGCGCTCAGCGGGGTCGGCGCGGCCCTCGTGCTGCGGATCTGCACCGGGCTGCCCCAGGCAGTCACCGGGCTCGACGACGACGGCGCCGGTCTGCTGCGCACCCACGTCGACGCCGTGCAGGCTGCGGTGTCCTTGGCGGCCAGCGGTGCCGACGAGCAGGCGGCCCTCTCCCAGCAGAGGTGGCTGGACACGCTGGCCGGGGTCGTCGACCGCGCCGACGTCCACGGTCAGCTCGTCGGTCGGATGGTGCGGATCCTGGGAGACGGCGGTCGACTCGACGACGCGCCCGCCCGGCTGCACCGGGCGCTGTCGGTCGGGGTGCCCGCACCGCAGAAGGCCGCCTGGGTCGACGGCTTCTTCGCCGACGGCGCACTGCTGCTGATCCACGACCGCGACCTGCTCGGTCTGCTCGACGGCTGGGTGCGCGGGCTCTCACCGCGGGAGTTCGTCGACGTGCTGCCCCTGGTGCGCCGCACGTTCGGCGCGTTCAGTGCGGCGGAGCGGCGCGCCGTCGCGGCGCGGGTGCGCTCCGCAGACGGGAACGCGCCGGTCGCGACCGGCGAGCGCGTGGACGAGCAGCGAGCGGCGGCCGCACTGGCCACGGTCTCGACGATCCTGGGCGTGCGGCTGTGAGCGGCGAGGACCCGGAGGAAGGCCTGCGCCGGTGGCGGCTGCTGCTCGGCGGCGCGACAGAGGACGTGCTCGAGGTGCGGCTCGGTCGTGAGGACGGCGGTATGGACGGTGCGCTGGCGGCGCTCTACGAGCAGCCTGACGAGCCGGGCGAGCCGCGGCGAGCCCGGCGCCGCGCGCAGCGGGCGGGCCCGCAGGGGCGGTCTGGGCGCGTCCGCGCCACGGGTGGCTCGCTGGCTGGGCGACATCCGCACCTACTTCCCGACCAGTGTCGTGCAGGTGATGCAGCGCGACGCCGTCGAGCGGCTCGACCTCACCCGGCTGCTGCTCGAGCCCGAGCTGCTGGACGCGGTGCAGCCCGACGTCCACCTGGTCGGCACGCTGGTGAGCCTCAACAAGGTGATGCCCGAGCACACGCTGGCCAGCGCCCGACGCGTGGTGCGCACCGTCGTCGACGACATCGAGCGGCGGATCGCCGACCGCACCCGGTCGGCGGTCGTCGGGGCGCTGAACCGCGCGGCTCGCACCCGCCGGCCGCAGCTGCGTGACATCGACTGGAACCGCACGATCGGTGCCAACCTGCGCCACTACCTTCCCGAGCACCGCACGGTGGTGCCGGAGCGTCTGGTCGGGTACGCCCGCAGCTCGCGCGTCGTGGCCAAGGATGTCGTGGTGGCGATCGACCAGTCCGGGTCGATGGCCGAGTCGGTGGTGTACGCCGCGGTCTTCGGGGCCGTGCTCGGCTCCATCCGGTCGGTGCGGACCTCGCTGGTCGCCTTCGACACCAGCATCGTCGACCTCACCGACAAGCTCGACGACCCGGTCGAGGTCCTCTTCGGCTGCCAGCTCGGCGGAGGCACCGACATCAACGCCGCGATCGCGTACTGCGAGTCGCTCGTGACCCGCCCCCGCGAGACGCTCGTGGTGCTGATCTCCGACCTCTTCGAGGGCGGTATCGCCGAGGACATGCTCAAGCGGGTGGCGAGGCTGCAGGCGGCCGGCGTGACCGTCCTGGCCCTGCTCGCGCTCTCCGACTCGGGCGCGCCGGCCTACGACCACGAGCACGCCGCCGCGCTGGCCGCGATGGGGGTGCCGGCGTTCGCCTGCACACCGGACCTGTTCCCCGACCTGCTCGCGGTGGCGTTGCAGGGTGGCGACGTCGGCCGGTGGGTCTCGGCCTCGCAGCTCGCGCAGCGCGAGAGCTAGGTCCCCTGCTCAGGCACGCCGGACCGGGACTCGACGACGGACCGCACCCGCTCGATGTCCCGCTCCGACGGCAGCTCCGAGGTGACCTTGACGACCGCCGAGCCGATGTCGACCCGGTCGGCGGCGATCACTCCCTCGCGTGCCAGGGCCCGCGCCACGTCGAGGACCTCGGCGTCGCTGAGGCGCCGTCGGAGCAGGGCGACGACCGGGATGAAGTCTTGATCGGGTAGGCCGCTCGGGTAGCCGGCGCGGACCCAGTCGACGACAGTGGCGACCAGGCCGGGCCGGTCCGGCGACGGCGGGCCGGGCCCGGGCGAGCCGAGCGGCCAGCCCGCGGCCGCGAGCCGCGCGGAGACGCGGGTCACGTCCCGCTCGTCGATCGGCCCCCGGACCACGTCCGCGATGCGCTGCGCGACCAGAGGCCGCGTCATCAGCTGCTGTCCAGCCTCCGCGTCGTCGCCGAGCTGGTCGACCACACTGTCGAGCTCGGCCCCGGTGAGCGAGCGTCGCAGGATTCCCAGCAGTGCGACGTAGTCCTGCTGAGGGACGCCGTCCGGGTAACCGGCGCGCAGCCACTGCACCACGCGCGGCACGAGGCCCTCGGGTGCCCGGAGCCTCACCTCCTGCGGCTGCGTGGAGTCGGGCACCGGCTCAGGGCTTGGGGCCCAACGTCGGGTAGCCGTGCTCGAAGCTGACGACCAGCCCGTTGCCGGCCGCCACGATCACGGTGATGCCGAGCGCCACGGCGAGCGCCACAAGCACGAAGCACAGCACCGCGAGCGTGCGGTAGGCGCTGCGGGCAGCCGGGGCGGTGCCGGCACCCGCGGGGGTCACCGAGAGCCGGACGCCCAGGGCGAAGACCGCCGGCAGGCCGGCACCGAGCAGCAGCCCGGCGACGACCACCTTCCACGCGGACTGCGCGAACAGCTCCCACATCACAGCCTCCTCAGACCTTCACCGGGCTGCGCGGGGCAGCCGGGGTGAGGGTCCACTCGTCGTTGACGTTGTCAGCACCCACCGGCGTACGGCGGGAGCGGGTGTACATCCAGGTCGCCAGCGCGACCAGCACGGCGACCACCACGAGCCCGCCTGCGAGCCCGCCTGCGAGTCCGCCCACGAGGTGGCCGACCCACCACATGACGGCGCCCACCAGGGCGGCCGCCGGCAGCGTGACGGTCCAGGCCAGCACCATGCGTCCGGCCACCGGCCAGCGCACGACACCGCCGGGACGACCGACGCCGGTGCCGAGGATGGAGCCGGTCGCGACGTGCGTGGTCGAGAGTGCGAAGCCGAGGTGGCTCGAGGCGAGGATCACCGCGGCCGAAGAGCTCTCCGCCGCCAGGCCCTGGGGCGACCCGATGTCGACCAGGCCCTTGCCCAGGGTGCGGATGATCCGCCAGCCGCCGAGGTAGGTGCCCAGCGCGATGGCGACGGCGCAGGTGACCTTCACCCACAGCGGCACCGCGGTGGTGTCGGTCCACACGCCGGCGGCGATCAGCGCCAGCGTGATGACCCCCATCGTCTTCTGGGCGTCGTTGGTGCCGTGCGCCAGCGAGACCAGCGAGGCGGTGACCACCTGGCCCCAGCGGAAGCCCCGCGTCTGGGCGCGCTGCTCGACGGACCCGGCGATCCGGTAGACCAGCCAGGTGCCCAGCGCGGCCACCACAGCGGCGAGCAGCGGGGACATGAGCGCGGGGAGGATGACCTTGCCGAGGACGCCGTCGAGCTTCGAGCCGTCGCCGGTCCACTTGATGCCGGACAGACCCAGCGCCGCGACGGTCGACCCGATGAGGCCGCCGAACAGGGCGTGCGAGGAGCTGGAGGGCAGGCCGAGCAGCCAGGTCAGCAGGTTCCAGACGATGCCGCCGACGAGGCCCGCGAGCACGATCATCAGCAGCGCGGAGCCGTGGTCGGCGAGCAGGCCCGTGCGGGGCGCCCCCGAGTCGTCCTGGAGGTTGACCACCGCGTTGGTCACGGTCAGCGCCACCTCGACGCTCAAGAAGGCGCCGACGAGGTTGAAGAACGCGGAGAGGGCGACGGCCACCTTGGGGCGCAGGGCGCCGGTGGCGATGGAGGTGGCCATCGCGTTGCCGGTGTCGTGGAAGCCGTTGGTGAAGTCGAAACCGAGGGCGGTGACGACGACCAGGGCCAGCAGGATCAGTTCTGGGCTCACAGAACCTCAGTCTTGGGCCCCGTCCCGGGCCGATCCAAGTCCACACGGCCTCGTTCACCGACTGTTCACCGGGTGCGGGGCGGCTGTTCACCGCCGAGTGGCGGCCGCCCCTGTGAGGATGGTCAGGGGGCGACCGCGAGTATCAGCACCTCGCGTTCCCCGGAAGCGAGGCGACCGTCACGTCGCACGTGAACCGGATCCTCACCAAGCTCGGGGTGCGCGACCGCGTGCAGGTCGTCGTGCTCGCCTACGAGTCCGGGATGGTCACACCAGCGGGCTGAGCAGAGCCTGGAAGGAGACCGGTGACAGGCTGACCTCATGGAAACGGCATGGATCGGCGACCTTCTGGCCGTCACGGTCGCGGACATCGACTTCCTCGACCCGGCGCTGGTGGGCACGCCCGGGGCCCGCGAACGAGGCGTCCGTCTCGAGGTCCGACTCGTGGAGCAGGTGAGGACGGGGAGCGGCTACGCGTCCCCGGAGGTGAGGGTGGCACCGGCGCTGTGCCGCATCGACCTGCTGGAGTCGGCGCCGGGACGGGCGGACCGGATGCACTGGCACCCGATGATGCGTGCCGGCGAGCCCGGGGACCGGGTCCTCGACCCCGCCATCGGCGCCGACCCGGTGACCTGGGTCCGCGACCGGCTGGGCGACGTGGGCGGTCTGCTGCGCGGCGCGGGCGTCGCCGACCCCGCGCCGTTCACCGCCGATGCCGACCGGCTCGCCTCGTGTCTCGACGACGTGGTCGCGCGGGTCCAGGCCGGCCTCGCGCGGGCCCGGCGACCGTGGCCCGAGGTGCAGCACGACGAGCGCGGTCTCGCGCCGGTGGAGTAGTCGGGGCAGCCGCGACGGCGCCGTCAGCCGCGCAGGCGCAGCCCGCGCGGCGTCGCGACGAAACCCGCGTCCTCGAGGGCGTGCCGCAGGGCTCCGGCCCGTTCGCCGGTGGCCAGGATGTGCTCGCCGTCGGCTCGTTCCACGGTGAGCCGGCCCAACGCGCCCTGGCGTACGGCGGTGGCCAGTGCCCCCATGGCCGGGGCGAGCGTCTCGGCGTCCTCGGTGAACGTGAGCAGCGTGCGACCGCCGCGCTCGACGTACACCGCGAGCGCGCCGTCGACGAGCACCACCAGGGCACCGGCCTTGCGGCCGGGACGGTGGCCCTTCGCTGCGGGGTTCACGTCGGCCCGAGGATGTGTGCCGGCGTCGGGTCTGGCGTCGGGCGAGGGCCAGGGCAGCGCGGCGCCGTAGGGGTTCGCGGGGTCGGTGGCGGCCAGCGCCACGGCGCGAGGCTTCTCGGCCGGTGCGTCACCCACCTCGCGCGAGAACGACCGCAGCCGGTCGACCGCGCCGGGCACGCCGAACTGCGCGGCCCCCAGCGAGCCGACGAAGTAGCCCCGGCGGCAGCGACCGGTCTCCTCGAACGCGGCCAGCACCTTGTACACGCCGGCGAAGCCACCGGGGACCCGCTCGCTGGTCACGGCCCCACGCGTGACCACGCCGTGCCGTTCCAGCAGGCCCTCGGCGGAGGCGTGCGCGCGCCGGGTCGCGTCGGCCTCGAGCTCGGGCAGCAGCGACCAGCGGCCGGCCGTGGTCGGTGGACCGGTGCGCGTGGGCAGGTCGAGACGCCGGGGACGCGAGGACACCCGGGCCCGGGGCGCCGCTCGGCGCGCCGGTGCGCCGTGCGACCTCCCGAGGTGAGCGCCCGCAGCGGCGCCAACGTGTCGTTGCTCAGCCGGCCGGACCAGACGAGGTCCCACAGCACCGTCTCCAGGGCCTGGTCGTCGGTCGATCCGACCGCCTGCGCGAGCTGGCGGAAGAAGTAGGCGCCGCCGCCTGCGAGCGCGTCGACGACGGCGTCGTGCAGCGCCGTGGTCTCCAGCTCGGCGTGGTCGGGCAGCGTCAGGTGGGCGTTGTCGACCAGGTGCAGCGACACCCAGCCGTCGGTGCCGGGCAGCGTGCCGTGCCCGGACCAGAGCACCTCACCGGTCGCGGTGAGCTCGTCGAGCATCGCGGGGACGTAGTCGCTCACCCGGGCCCCGAGCACCAGCGGCTCCAGCGCGGAGGCGGGGACGGCGCAACCGGCAAGCTGGTCGACGACCGCCACCACCCCGTCCACGCCGCGCAACCGGTGCGAGGACGAGGCGGGCCCGGCCGCCGTGACGTTCTGCCAGGCCGGGAGGAAGCGGCCGAGGGTGGCCGGCTCGACCGGCTCGACCTCCTTGCGCAGCACCGCCAGCGACCGTCGTCGCAGCCGCCTCAGCACCTCGGCGTCGCACCACTCGGCACCGGCGCCCGCAGGTCGGAACTCGCCCTCCAGCACCCGGCCCTGGGCGGCCAGCCGGGCGAGGGTCTGTTGGGCCACGGCCACCCCGAGCCCGAGCCGGGTGGCGACGTCGTGGGGGGTGAACGGGCCGTGGGTCCGGGCGTACCGCGCCACCAGGTCGGCGAGCGGGTCCTCGACCGCCTCGGTGAACACCTCGGGCGTGCCGGGCGGCACCGGGACTCCCAGACCGTCACGCAGCCGCGCCACGTCCTCGATCGAGGTCCACCGCCGCTCGCCGCCCATGCGGACCTCGACCACCCGGCGAGCGTCGGTGAGCAGCGAGAGCCAGGAGGCCGCGTCGGCGCCGGCGACGCAGCGCTCGGCCACCTCGGTCGTGCTCAGCGGGCCGAGCAGCCGCAGCAGGTCGGCGACCCCCTCGGCGTCCTTGGTCCACCGGTCGGGAGTCAGCCGCTGGAGCTCGCGCTCCAGCTCGGCGAGCACGTCCGGATCGAGCAGCTCGCGCAGCTCGGCGCGCCCGAGCAGCTCGGCGAGCAGCCCCTGGTCGAGCGAGAGGGCCGCGGCCCGCCGCTCGGCGACGGGGGAGTCGCCTTCGTACATGAAGGCGGCGACGTAGCCGAACATCAGGGACCGGGCGAACGGCGACGGCTGGGTGGTGGCGACGTCGACGACCCGGATCCTGCGCGAGGACAGGTCACGCATCAGGCCGAGCAGCGCCGGGACGTCGTACACGTCCTGCAGGCACTCGCGCACCGCCTCCAGCACGATCGGGAAGGACGGGTACTTCACGGCGACCTCGAGCAGCTGCGCGCTGCGCTGCCGCTGCTGCCACAGCGGCGAGCGGCGGCCGGGGTCGCGGCGGGGCAGCAGCAGAGCGCGGGCGGCGCACTCCCGGAACCGGGAGGCGAACAGCGCCGAGCCGCCCACCTCCGTGGTGACGATGTCCTCGATCTCCTCGGCCTCGAACATCACGACGTCGGCACCGGGGGGGTCCTGGTCGGTCTCGGGAACCCGCAGCACGATGCCGTCGTCGCCCGGCAGGGCCTGTGCGTCGATGCCGTAGCGCTCGCGCAGCCGCACCCCGATCGCCAGCGCCCACGGAGCGTGCACCTGCGCGCCGTACGGCGAGTGCACCACGATCCGCCAGTCGCCGAGCTCGTCGCGGAACCGCTCGACGAGCACCGTGCGGTCGGAGGGCAGCGTCGTGGTGGCAGCGCGCTGCTCGTCCAGGAACGCGACGAGGTTGCCGGCGGCCCAGTCGTCGAGACCCGCCTCGGTGCAGCGCTGCTTCGCCTGTGTGGTGGTCATCGCGGACAGCTCCCGCGTGAACGCGCCGATGGCGGCACCGAGCTCGGCGGGTCGGCCGAGCTGGTCGCCCTTCCAGAACGGCAGCCGCCCCGGCTGGCCGGGGGCGGGGGAGACCAGCACCCGGTCGTGGGTGATGTCCTCGATGCGCCACGACGTCGCGCCGAGCGCGAAGACGTCGCCGACACGTGACTCGTAGACCATCTCCTCGTCGAGCTCACCGACCCGGCTGGCCTTCTCCCCGACGAGGAACACCCCGAACAGGCCCCGGTCGGGGATCGTGCCGCCGCTGGTGACGGCCAGCCGCTGCGCACCGGGACGGGCGGTGAGGGTCCCGGCGACCCGGTCCCACACGACCCGGGGGCGCAGCTCGCGGAACTCGTCGGAGGGGTAGCGGCCGCTCAGCAGGTCCAGGGTGGCGTCGTACGCCGAGCGGGGCAGGGTCGCGAACGGCGCCGAGCGCCGCACCACGGTGAACAGCTCCTCGACGTCCCACTCGTCGACCGCGGTCGCGGCGACCACCTGCTGGGCCAGCACGTCGAGGGGGTTCGTCGGGACCCTCAGTGACTCGATGGCGCCCGCGCGCATCCGCTCCACGGCGACTGCGGTGTGCACCAGGTCGCCGCGGTGCTTGGGCAGCAGCACGCCGCGCGATACTTCCCCGACCTGATGGCCCGCTCGACCCACGCGCTGCAGCGCCGAGGCCACCGATGGCGGCGACTCGATCTGCACGACGAGGTCGACCGCGCCCATGTCGATGCCGAGCTCCAGGCTCGACGTCGCGACCACGCAGGGCAGCCTGCCCCGCTTGAGGTCGTCCTCGATGAGCGCCCGCTGCTCCTTGGAGACCGAGCCGTGGTGTGCCCGCGCGATGACGGTCTCGGCGTCCGCTAAGGGCCGCGACTGTCCGGACTGACCCATCAGGGCGGCCGGCGAGCGGGGCACCTCGACGGGCTCGGCCCGTCGGTCGGCTCGCTCGGTGGCGATCTCGTTGAAGCGCGCGGTCAGCCGCTCGGCGAGCCTGCGCGAGTTGGCGAACACGATCGTCGAGCGGTGCTGCTCGATGAGGTCGACGACGCGCTCCTCGACGTGCGGCCAGATCGACCCCCGCCGTTCCGCGTTGCCCGCCGCGGATCCCTCGGGAACCTCGGCGTCGCCGCCGGCGGCGAGCGCGAGCTCGGTCATGTCCTCCACGGGCACCACCACCGAGAGGTCCCACTCCTTCGGTGAGGCCGGGGCGATCACCTCGACGGGTCTGGTCCCGCCCAGGAATCGCGCCACCTCCTCCATCGGTCGCACCGTCGCGGAGAGCCCGATGCGCTGCGCCGGCTCGAGGTCCTGCTGCCGCCGCAGCTCGTCGAGCCGCTCCAGAGACAGCGCGAGGTGGGCGCCGCGCTTGGTGCCGGCGACGGCGTGCACCTCGTCGACGATCACGGTCTCGACGCTGCGCAGCGTCTCGCGGGCCTGCGAGGTGAGCATCAGGAACAGCGACTCGGGGGTGGTGATGAGGATGTCGGGGGGAGTGGTGCCCAGTCGGCGCCGGTCGGCGGCGCTGGTGTCACCGGAGCGCAGGCCCACGGCGATGTCGGGCGCCGGGACACCGAGCCGGTCGGAGGTGTGCCGGATGCCCGTCAGCGGCGCCCGCAGGTTGCGCTCGACGTCCACGGCCAGCGCCTTCAGCGGCGAGACGTAGAGCACCCGGCACCGCTGCCCCTTGTCCGTAGGTGCCGGGGTGGTCGCGAGCCGGTCGATCGACCAGAGGAACGCCGAGAGTGTCTTGCCCGAGCCGGTCGGAGCCACCACCAGGGCGTTCCGGCCGGCCGAGACGGAGCGCCAGGCGCCGACCTGGGCCGGGGTCGGGGCCGCGAACGCGGCCTCGAACCAGGTGCGCGTGGGCTCGCTGAAGGAGGCCAGGACGCTCTGCGCGTCGGAGGCCGGGTCCTGCGCCGCGTCGCGCGTCGCGCCGTTGCTGCGAGCCACCGTCCCATCCTGCATCACGCCACCGACAGTGCGGCCCCGAGAGGGCTCAGCCGACGTGCAGGCCGCCGTCGCTGTGGAGCAGCTGGCCGTTGACCCAGCCGCCGCGCTCGGAGAGCAGGAACGAGACCAGGTCCGCGGTGTCCTGCGGCCGCCCGCCCCGTCCGAGCGGGGACCGGGCCTCGATGCCCTCGCGCAGCTCGTCGCTCATCCAGCCGGTGTCGACGGGGCCCGGGTTGACCACGTTGGCGGTCATCCCGAGGTGCGCCAGCTCGCGCGCCGAGGCGACCACCAGCCGGTCCAGGGCGCCCTTCGTCGCGCCGTAGGGCAGGTTGCCCACCACGTGGTCGCTGGTCAGCGCCACCACCCGCCCCCGGCCGTGGACGGGTCGGGCGCGCTCGCCGTACGCCTTGAGCAGCAGCCAGGACGCCCGCAGGTTCACGGCGTAGTGCCGGTCGAAGCTCTCGACCGTGGTGTCCAGGAGCCCGGAGTCCACGCTCTCGCAGTGGCACATGACCAGCGCGGTGAGCGGCCCGAGCCCGTGCTCGACGGCGTCGACGACCTGACCGGCCGCGCT
This sequence comes from uncultured Actinomycetota bacterium, assembly GCA_963810435.1. GTDB lineage: Bacteria > Actinomycetota > Actinomycetes > Propionibacteriales > Nocardioidaceae > Nocardioides_B. Next base: position 2,395,339 of record CAWENL010000001.1, on the reverse strand, counting down.
CACGTCGGCGAGGTCGGCCTCCACCGCGACGGTGCGGGCCCCGCGCTCGGCGAGGCCGACCGCCACCTGCTCCGGACCCTCGGGCCCGCGCCCCCACGGCATCCGTTCGTCGTACGGCGACCAGTACGTCGTCGCCACGTCCCACCCGTCCTCGGCCAGCCGGAGGGCGACCGCCGCGCCGAGGCCCACCGGGCGGCCGACGCCGGTGACGAGGGCGACGGGGCGGGTCGCGGACCGGGACGCTGTCTGCTCGCTCATGCCCGCCATCCTGCCGTGCGCGTCGCGGAGTCCCGGGAGATATCGGGGTGCGCCGGGGGGTGGCTGTCCGTAGGGTCGGGCAGGTGCCGGCACGACCACCTCTCGGGGCCACCACCGACGCCGCCCCGGCGCCGGACGGCGAGCCTGCCTCGGACTCGATGATCCGGGCGCGCGGGCTCCGCAAGTCCTACGGCGACGTCGAGGCGGTCAAGGGCATCGACCTCGACGTGCGGCCGGGGGAGTCCTTCGGGTTCCTCGGCCCCAACGGGGCCGGCAAGTCCTCCACCATGCGCATGGTGGCCGCGGTCTCTCCGCCCTCGGGGGGCGAGCTGACGATCCTCGGGCTCGACCCCGCCACCCAGGGCGCCGCCATCCGGTCCCGGCTGGGCGTGTGCCCGCAGGAGGACACCCTCGACCTCGAGCTCAACATCCGCGACAACCTGGTCGTCTACGCGTCGTACTTCGGCATCCGCAGGGCCGAGGCGACCTCGCGCGCCGACGAGCTGCTGGACTTCGTGCAGCTGCGCGACAAGGCGAAGGCCAGGGTCGTGGACCTCTCCGGCGGCATGAAGCGACGGCTGACCATCGCCCGCTCGCTGATCAACGAGCCGGACCTGCTGCTGCTCGACGAGCCGACGACCGGGCTCGACCCGCAGGCCCGCCACCTGCTCTGGGACCGGCTGTTCCGGCTCAAGCACAGCGGCGTGACGCTGGTGCTCACCACGCACTACATGGACGAGGCCGAGCAGCTGTGCGACCGGCTGGTCGTCATGGACGGCGGCGAGATCGTCGCATCGGGCTCGCCGACGGAGCTGATCCGGGCGCACTCCACCCGCGAGGTGGCCGAGCTCCGGTTCGGCGTGGGGGAGCACGAGGCGCTGGCGGAGCAGATGCTCGACCTGGCCGACCGGGTCGAGGTGCTGCCCGACCGGCTGCTGCTCTACACCCAGGACGGCGAGGCGACGCTGGCCCGGGTGCACGAGCGCGGGCTGGACCCGGTGGCGGTGCTGGTGCGCAGGTCCACGCTGGAGGACGTCTTCCTCCGGCTCACCGGTCGCACGCTGGTGGACTGAGGCGGCGACATGAGTGAGGTTCGCAGTGCCCGCGTCGCCTGGCCGCGCTGGGACATGGTCGCCCGGCAGCGCACCTACTGGGCGACCGTGTACCTGCGCACCTGGAAGGGCTCGGTCATCACCTCCTTCGTGATGCCGCTGCTCTACGTGCTGGCGATGGGGGTGCTGCTCGGCGGGTTCGTCCGCGGCGGCGCCGACCTCGAGGGTGCGCCGTCGTACCTCGCCTTCGTCGCGCCCGGCCTCGCGGCCGCCCACGCCATGCAGACCGCGACGGGGGAGACCACCTGGCCGGTGTTGGGCAACCTCAAGTGGCACCGCACCTACTTCGCGATGACCGCGACGCCGTTGTCGGTGCCGGACATCGCGGCCGCGCACCTGCTGTTCGTGGTGTTCCGGCTCGCCACCACCTCGGGGGTCTTCCTGCTCGTGATGGCGCCGTTCGGGGTGTTCGAGTCGTTCGTGGGCGTGCTGCTGGCCTGGCCGGTGCTGATGCTCGTCGGGCTCGCCTTCGCCGGGGTGCTCATGGCCTACTCCGCCACCATCCGCAACGAGTCCGCGTTCGCGATCATCTACCGCCTGGTGGTGATCCCGCTGTTCCTGTTCTCCGGCGCGTTCTTCCCGATCGGCAACCTCTCGCCGGCCCTGGAGTGGGTCGCCCGGCTCACGCCGCTGTGGCACGGCGTCGACCTGACCCGGATGCTCGTGCTCGACCAGGTGCGCCCCGGTCTGGCGCTGGTCCACCTGACGTACCTCGTCGCGCTGTCCCTGGCGGGCTGGTGGCTCGCCACCTGGCGGCTGGCCAAGCGGATGGAGACCTGACATGGCGCTCGTCACCGCCGCCGCCGCCCGGGCGCTCGCCTCGCCGCACACCACCGGCTGGGAGATCGTGCGCCGCAACTTCCTCGTCTACCGGTCGGAGTGGCTGGTCTTCACGACCGGTTTTCTCGAGCCGGTGCTGTACCTCTTCTCGATCGGCATCGGCGTCGGCCAGCTGATCGACGGCTTCACCTTCCACGGCCGCGAGGTGCCCTACGCCGCCTTCGTGGCGCCCGGGATGCTCGCCGCAGCCGCGATGAACGGTGCGGTCCTCGACTCGACCTTCGGGATCTTCTTCAAGCTTCGCTACGACAAGGTCTACGAAGGGGTCCTCGCGACCCCGATGCGCACCATCGACATCGCCCGGGGCGAGCTGGCCTGGTCGATGATGCGCTCCGCGACCTACTCCGCCGGCTTCGTGCTGGTGATGACCGCGATGGGCCTGGTCTCGTCGTGGTGGGCGGTGCTCGCCTGGCCGGCGACGTGGCTGATCGGGTTCGCGTTCTCGGGCGCCGGCATGGCACTGACCACGTTCATGACGTCGTGGCAGGACTTCGAGTACGTCCAGCTCGCGATCGTGCCGATGTTCCTGTTCTCCGCCACGTTCTTCCCGGTCACCGCGTTGCACGGGGTGCTGCGCTGGGTCGTGGAGGCCACCCCGCTGTACCGCGGGGTGACTCTCACGCGCGAGCTGACGACGGGGGCGGTGACCCCGGACTCGCTGGTGTCCGTCGTCTACCTGCTGGCGATGGGGGCCGTGGGGGTGTTCGTCGCCTCGCGCCGGTTCGACAAGCTGCTGCTGAGCTGAGGCTGGTCAGCCGAGCATCTTCTGGTACCACTCCACGTCGACCCACTGGTCGAACTTGAAGCCGACCTCACGCATCGTGCCGACGTGCTCGAAGCCGCAGGCCTTGTGCAGCGCGACGCTGCCCGGGTTCGGCAGTGCCACCAGGGCCACGGCGGTGTGCACCCCGGAGTCGGCCATCGTGTCCAGCAGCGCCGGGTAGAGCCGCCGGCCGATCCCACGTCCTCGCACGGAGGGGTCGAGGTAGATGGAGGTCTCGCGCGTCAGGTTGTACGCCGGGCGCGGCCGGTAGGACCACGAGTAGGCGTAGCCGACCACGTCCTCGTCGTCGTCGACCGCCACCATCAGGTGGTCGCCCTCGTGCTTGCCGGCGAGGCGCTGCTGCCAGTAGGCGAGCGTGGGCGGCTCGAGGTCGAAGGTGGCGGTGCTGTTGGCGATCTCGTGGTTGTAGATCGCGGCGATGTCGGTGAGGTCATCCTCGACTGCGAGCCGGATGATGACGTCGGATGCCATGTCGGCCATCTTCCCAGCACCCGCTTCCGGCAGTTCAGCCTGTCCACGGGCGTGCGCGCCGGGTTTTCCCATGGGATCGACCTTTCCTGGCACTTCCCATGAGGTATTCGGCCCCGGAGGTGGAGGTATCGGACGGGGAGTGGGGCTGGGGTGACATGGGACACGCTCGGTCGTCGTACGACGCGCCGGCCGGGCTGAGGTCCGACACGCCCCTGGACCGTCGTACCGACGCGCACCGCCCCCCTCGCCGGCGTACGTCGCCGGCCCCCCGGTACGACGCTCACTCGGCGATCAACGCACGCTCAGCCCCCGCATGACGCACGCAGCCACCCATGAGGGGGCCGCCGACCCAGGACCACCTCTGGTCACACTCTGGTCACCCTCTGGTCACACCGCCCACGCCATACCGCCGCCTCCCGACCCGAATACCTCATGGGAAGTGCCGGGAAAGGGCGATCCCATGGGAAACCACCCCACTCCGCCGGCCCGCACCCGACGGCTACGCTCGGCGGCATGCGGCACACCGAGCTCTGGGCGCGCCTCGAGCACGCCCTCGGCCCGGCCTACGCGCGGACCTGGGCGGAGCAGCAGGTGCTCTCGGGCCTCGAGCACCGCACCGTCGTGGAGGCGCTGGAGGCGGGTGAGTCACCCAAGCAGGTCTGGCGGGCGGTGTGGGACCGGCTCGAGCTGCCGGTCTCGGAACGCTGAGCCGGCGGTGACCTCGTGACAACCCCCGGCGTCGGTCGCCGGGTGGCCGGCTGGCTCGGCGCCGGCCTCGGGGCGGGAGCAGCCGGGATGGCTCACGGCTTCTACGGTGGCGTCCGCTGGCCCGACCACCGGCTGCGCCAGGTGCAGCGCCGGACCGTGCGCACCCTCATGGTGTCGCAGGTCTTCGGCGGACTCGGCGTCACGCTGACCGTCGCCGTGGCGGCGCTGCTGGCCGAACGGGTCTCCGGGAGCGAGAGCCTCGCCGGTCTCGCCCAGACCATGCAGGTGCTCGGCGCCGGCCTGGCGTCCTTCGCGATCGCGTGGCTGATGGGTCGGCGTGGCCGTCGGGCCGGCCTCGCGGTCGGCTACCTGCTCGGTGCGGGCGGGGCGACGGTCTGTGTCGTCGCCGGTGTGGTCTCGTCGTTCCCGCTGCTGCTGACGGGCGCCACCCTGCTCGGCGCCACGACGGCCGCCACCAACCAGTCCCGTTACGCCGCGACCGACGTCGCGACGCCCGAGCGGCGTGCGGGGGCGCTGGCGCTCGTGGTGTGGGCCACCACGGTCGGAGCGGTCGCCGGTCCCAACCTCGCCGGCGTCGCGGGCCGGTTCGCTCGGTCGCTGGGTCTGCCGCCGCTCACCGGCCCCTTCCTGTTCGGCGGGGCGGCGATGCTCGCCGCGACCGCGGTCCTGCTGGTCCTGCTGCGCCCCGACCCTCTGCTGGTGGCGAGGGAGGCCGCGCTGGCGAAGGGCCCGGCCGTCCGGCGCCCGTCGTTCGGTCGGGTGCTCACGGTGGCCAGGACCACGCCGGGCGTGCTCGCCGGCGCGAGTGCACTCTCGCTCGCGCACGCGGTGATGGTCGCCGTGATGGTGATGACCCCGCTGTACATGCATCACGGCGGTGCCACCCTGGAGGTCATCGGGGTGGTCCTGAGCGCGCACGTGCTGGGCATGTTCGCCCTCGCGCCGGTCGCCGGCTGGGCCGCGGACCGGTTCGGGCGTCCCGTGGTGCTCTCTGCGGGAGCGGTGGTCCTGTTCGCGGCGCTGCTGCTGGCGGGTACGTCGCAGGCAGGCGCGTCCTACGCGATCGGTGTCGGGCTGTTCCTGCTGGGGCTCGGCTGGTCGCTGTGCACGGTTGCGGCCTCCGCGCTGCTGTCCGAGTCGGCGCCCTCCGAGGTACGGACGGACGTGCAGGGGGCGGCCGACCTCGCGATGAACCTGACCGCCGCCGTCGCCGGCGCCGTGGCCGGCGTGGTCGTGGGGACGCTGGGCTATCCCGCGCTCACGATCTTCGCCGCCTGCCTGGTCACCGGGGTGGCGACTGCCGCGGAGTACGCCCGGCGCACGGCCGCGCACCGGCCCCACCAGGACGAGCCCCTCGCCCTGTGACCGGCCCGGCTACCGTGGAAGCGTGAGCCTGCCGACCCGGCCCGCCGCGACCACGAGGACGCCGCGCGTCGTCACCGCCCTCGAGGTCATCGTCGGCTTCGTCGCGCTGCTCTACGTCGTCGAGCTGCTCGACACGCTCGCCGGTCATCGGCTCGACGCCGCGGGCGTGCGGCCCCGCGAGGTCGACGGGCTCGACGGGATCCTCTTCGCACCGCTGCTGCACAGCGGGTGGTCGCACCTGGTGGCGAACACCCTGCCGCTGCTGGTGTTCGGCTTCCTGGTGCTGCTGGCGGGCGTCGCGCGGTGGCTGGCCGTCACCGCCGTGGTCTGGTTCGTCGGGGGCGCCGGAACCTGGCTGACGGGGCAGCCGCACTCGGTGCACATCGGCGCGTCCGTGCTCGCCTTCGGCTGGCTGGTCTACCTGCTGCTGCGTGGGGTCTTCTCCCGCCGGATCGGGCAGGTGCTGGTCGGGATCGCGCTGCTCGTGCTCTACGGGAGCGTGCTGTGGGGCGTGCTGCCCGGACAGCCCGGGATCTCCTGGCAGGGCCATCTCTTCGGCGCCCTGGGCGGAGGTGCCGCCGCGTGGCGGTGGGGGGCCCGCGACCGCGCTAGCCGTGCGCCTCGTTGACACCGAGCCGGCGCGCAAGGTCCCGGCTCATCGCGAGCGCGATCTCCGGGTCCCCGGCCCAGCCCAGGTCGCTGCGCCCGATCGTGACCCGGACGACGTACGGCTGCCAGCGCACGAGGAGCTGGGTCCGGCCGTGCCCCTCGTCGGCCTCCTGGCAGGCGGGCGCGTACTTGTCCGGTGACCCGGCGTACACCCAGCCCTCCGAGCACGACTTCGCCGGCGCCGGCACGGGCTTGGGGTGGTACTGCGCGACCACCGTGACGTACCTCTCCGGGTGCCCGGGCACGGTGTTCCGGCAGGCCGCCTGGCGGTGCTGGTGACGAAGGGCGCTGAGCGAGCCGTGAGCGGCCGACCGCACGTGGTCGCCGAGCAGTCCCGCGACCTGCCGGGAGGGAACCATCCCGCAGCCCTCGGCGACGCCGTCGTCGCCCCCCGACGAGGCGCACCCACCGGCGACGAGCACCAGCGACGCGAGCAGGAGGGTCGTCCTCATGTGCCGGAGTGTAGGGGCCGACGCTCGCGAGCCGGATGACAGACTCACCGACATGCCAGCACCCACAGCACAGGTCGCGGTCATCGGGGGCAGCGGCTTCTACGCGTTCCTCGAGAGTGCCGACGAGGTCCGGGTCGAGACGCCGTACGGCGAGCCGTCGGCGCCGGTGGCCGTCGGCGACGTCGACGGGACCCCCGTGGCCTTCCTGCCGCGCCACGGCAGCGGGCACGACTACCCGCCCCATCTGATCAACTACCGGGCGAACAGCTGGGCGCTGAGGTCGCTCGGAGTGCGGCAGGTGCTCGCCCCCTGCGCGGTCGGCGGGCTGCGCGACGACGTGGCACCCGGCGACCTGGTGGTGCCCGACCAGCTCGTCGACCGGACCTCCGGGCGCGTGCAGTCCTACGTCGAGAGCGGAGCGGCGCACGTGCCGTTCGCGGACCCGTACTGCCCGGTGCTGTCGAGGGCGCTCGCGGGCGCCGACGGGGTGCGGCTGGGCGGCACCATGGTGGTGGTCGAGGGGCCCCGCTTCTCGACGCGGGCGGAGTCGCAGCACTATGCCGCCCAGGGGTGGTCGCTGATCAACATGACCGGGCACCCCGAGGCGGTGCTCTCCCGCGAGATGCAGCTGTGCTACGCCCCCCTCGCGCTGGTCACCGACATGGACGCCGGCATCGAGTCGGGACAGGGCGTGGGGCAGGAGGAGGTCTTCGCGATGTTCGCCGCGAACATCGAGCGGCTGAAGTCGCTGATCGCGGGGGTCGTCGGCCGGCTCCCGGCGCCGGGCGAGGGCTGCGGCTGTGCCTCGTGGGCCGACGGCATCGACCTGCCCTACGCGTTGCCGTGAGGGTCCTGCTCACCGGCTCCGAGGGCTTCATCGGCGGTGCGGTCGCCGAGCAGCTCGAGCGCGCCGGGGACGAGGTGGTCCGCCTCGACCTGCTGATCCCGCAGGCGCATCCGGCGGACGCGCAGCCCGGCCTGGGAACGCACCGGGTCGACGTCCGCGACGGTGAGGCACTCGCCCCGCTGCTGCGCGGCGTCGACGTGGTCTGCCACCAGGCGGCGATGGTGGGTGCCGGCGTCACGGTGGCCGACCTGCCGTCGTACGCCTCGCACAACGACCTCGGCACCGCGGTCCTGCTCGCCGCGATGCACGCGGCCGGCGTCGACCGGCTGGTGGTGGCCTCCTCGATGGTGGTCTACGGCGAGGGGCTCTACGCCTGTCCCGACCACGGTCCGCAGACGCCGCCTGCGCGCAGCCTCGCGGCCCTTGACTCCGGCGACTTCGAGAACCACTGCGCCGCCTGTGGCCGCGCTCTGGACTGGCAGCTGGTCGACGAGGACGCCCGCCTCGACCCGCGCAGCAGCTACGCGGCGAGCAAGGTGGCCACCGAGCACTACGTCTCCGCGTGGGTGCGGCAGGCCCCTGCGGCAGCCGTGGCGCTGCGCTACCACAACGTCTACGGCCCGCACATGCCGCGGGACACGCCCTACTCGGGCGTCGCGGCACTGTTCCGCTCGGCGATCGAGCAGGGGCAGCCGCCGAACGTGTTCGAGGACGGTGGCCAGATGCGCGACTTCGTGCACGTCCAGGACGTGGCCCGGGCCAACGTCCTCGCGATGAGGCAGGTCCTCGAGGCACCCGCGGAGTCCTTCCGGACCTACAACGTCTGCTCGGGAGAGCCGGTCGCCATCGAGCGGGTGGCGGCCCTGGTGGCCCGGGGCACGGGGACGGACCTGACGCCCCGGGTGAGCGGCCGCTACCGGCTCGGGGACGTGCGGCACGTCGTCGCGTCGCCGCAGCGGGCGCGCGAGCAGCTCGGCTTCGAGGCGCACGTGCGTCCCGAGCAGGGCCTTGCGGAGTTCGCGACCGCCCCACTGCGCTGAGGGCCGCCGCTCACCAGCCGGTGTCCAGCAGGTGCTGGACCAGCAGCGCGACGGCGAGCTGCAGAAGCAGCCCGCGTCGTCTCCAGCGCTCGGGCAGCAGGGCGCACGAGAGCAGCACCCAGGGCGCGAACGGCAGCCAGATCCGCTCCACCTCGGCCTTGCTCATCTGCGAGGCGTCGGCCAGCAGCAGCATCGTCACCCCGGCTCCGGCCAGCAGCGCGACGACCCGAGTCTGCCGGTCCCGCAGCGATCCCCGCCCCCGGTGCAGCAGCTCGGCTACCCCCGCGAAGGCGAGCGGGCCGGCGCTGAAGGCGAAGGCCGACAGGTCCGCCCAGGTCCAGTACGCCGCCTGCCGCCGACCGCCGACCGCACCCCAGTAGCGGTCGTGGACCGCCGGGAGCGCCTCGAGGTAGCTGAAGCCCAGCAGCGCGAACGTCAGCACGACGGCGAGGGCGGCGAGCGCGGCCGGCACCAGGGGGAACCACGACCGCGCCACGAGGAGCACCGCCACCGCGAGCACCCCGAGCAGCGGCAGGCCGTAGGACATCATCACGCAGGCGCCCAGCAGCAGGCCCGCGACCACGGACCAGCCGAGCGACCGGGCCCGGCCGCGGAGGCTCGCGGCGACGGCCAGGCAGGCGATGCCCCAGGCGGCGGTCGCCGCGAACATCGCGTCGGCGGAGACCGACTGCCACACGGCGGCCGGCCCGACGGCGAGGAAGGGCGCCGCGCGGCGGGCCAGCCTCTCGGCACCCAGCGTCCGGACCGTGACGAGCACCGCCACGGCCGTCGTCGCGGCCAGCACGGTGACCACCAGGCCGGCTGCGAAGCCACCGCCCAGCCCGATCCGGACCAGCAGGACGAAGAACGTCAGCGCCCCCGGAGGGTGGCCGGCGATGTGTGTGGGCCAGTTGCCGGGACCATCCTGCCGGATGCGACCGACGTACCCCTCCAGCGTGGCGGGCAGGTCGGTGACGCGTCGGGCGGTCCGGAGGTACTCGTACTGCGTCTGCAGGATCTCGCTGACGCCGCGCGAGCCGTCGACGAAGGCCAGCGCGAGCATCCACAGCAGCCCGACCACGAACACCCACAGCAGCAGCCGACGCCAGGCCAGACGGTCCGCGAGGTCGACGGCCCGCTGCCCGAGCAGCACCGCGAGGACCAGCGCCGGAACGGTGCCCTGTCCCACGCGCGGGTCCCACTCGGCGTGCAGCGGGGGGAACGAGTGGACGTGGACGTACCACCCGGTCGCCGCCGGCACGGCCATGGCCAGCGCCATCAGCGCCACCGCGACGCCCAGCCCCCAGCCGGGCGTGGTCACGCGTCGCGCCCGCGCGGCGAGGGTGCTCGTCATGCGGGCGAGCCTAGGGGGCGGGCGCGCCCTACGGTGGTCGCATGCCTGCCTGCTGCGACCTCGTGCTGCCCTGCCGCGACGAGGCCCCCGCCCTGCGTGCGCTGCTGCCGCGTGTGCCGGAGGTGTTCGCGGTGACCGTCGTGGACAACGGCTCGAGCGACGGGACCGGCGAGGTGGCCCGTGGCCTCGGCGCGGCCGTCGTCCACGAGGCGGCGCCGGGGTACGGCGCGGCGGTGCACGCCGGGGTGCTCGCCGGCACGCACGAGTTCCTCGCGGTCATGGACGGCGACGGCTCGTTCGACGCCGACGACCTGCTCGTCCTGCTCGACGACGTGCGCTCCGGCCGGGCCGACCTGGCCACCGGACGGCGACGCCCGGTCCGGCGCGGGCTGTGGCCGTGGCACGCGCAGGCCGGGAACCGCGCCGTGCTGTGGTGGCTGCGGCGCCGCACCGGTCTGCCGGTGCACGACATCGCGCCGATGCGGGTGTGTCGACGGGCCGACCTGCTCGCCCTCGACGTGCGCGACCGCCGCTTCGGCTACCCGGTCGAGCTGCTTCAGAAGGCGCAGCTCGCGGGCTGGCGCATCACCGAGCACGACGTCGCCTACCTCCCGAGGGCCGAGGGCACCCGGTCCAAGGTCTCGGGCTCCGTGCGGGGCACCTTCCGCGCCGCCCGGGACTTCGCCAAGGTGCTCTCGTGACCCTGGCGGTCCTGGTGATGGCGAAGGCCCCGGTGCCGGGCGAGGCCAAGACCCGCCTCGGCGCGGAGGTCGGTCACGACACGGCGGCGGAGCTCGCGGCCGCGGGCATCCTCGACACGCTCGACGTGTGCGAGACCGTATTCCCCGAGCCGGCGGACCGCCACGTCGCCCTCACCGGCGACCTCATGGCGGCAGCCCTCGGCGACGAGATCGCGAAGCGGCTGCGCGGCTGGACCGTCCACGCCCAGCGGGGCGAGGGGTTCGCCGAGCGGCTGGTGAGCGCGCACCGGGACGTCGGCGCCGGCACCGGCTCGTCCGTGGTGCAGATCGGCATGGACACCCCGCACCTGTCGGGCGCCGACCTGCGCGACGTCGCCGACCGGCTGGGGATCGGCAACGACGCGGTGCTCGGCCCGGCGGAGGACGGCGGCTGGTGGGTGCTCGCCGTCACCCACCACCGCTTCGCGCAGTGTCTGCGCGAGGTCGAGATGTCGACCGATCGGACCTACGACGACACACTGTCCGCGCTGCGGGACGCCGGGGCCCGCGTGCACGGGGCCGTCCGGATGCGCGACGTCGACACCGTCGAGGACGCCGGCCTGGTCGCCGCGACAGCGCCGTCCACCAGGTTCGCGCGGCGCTGGTCCTCGCTGCGCGCCTGAGACCCGCCTGCGTGTCGGCGCGTCGTACCCGCGCTCGAACACCTGTTCGGGCTAGGGTCGTCACGACGGAATCGTCGACGACTCCCGGAGGTTCCTCCACAGGTCTCGACATCAAGCTCGCAGACTGTCGGAGGTCCCCTCTAATGTCCCTGACGATGAAGAAGACAACAGGTCCCGCATCACGGCGGACAGACGAACGAACAGGCAGGGCTGACATGGCTGGAGATCGCGACAAGGCGCTGGACGCCGCACTCGCCAACATCGAACGGCAGTTCGGCAAGGGCTCGGTCATGCGGCTGGGTGCGGAGACCCGCGCCGCCCTCGAGGTCATCCCCACGGGGGCCATCGCGCTCGACGTGGCGCTCGGCATCGGGGGACTCCCACGCGGCCGCGTCGTGGAGATCTACGGCCCGGAGTCGTCCGGCAAGACGACGGTCGCCCTGCACGCGGTGGCCAATGCGCAGCGGGCCGGCGGCATCGTGGCGTTCATCGACGCCGAGCACGCCCTCGACCCGGAGTACGCCAAGGCACTGGGCGTCGACACCGACGCGCTGCTGGTCTCGCAGCCGGACTCCGGTGAGCAGGCGCTGGAGATCGCCGACATGCTGATCCGCTCCGGCGCGCTCGACCTGATCGTCGTCGACTCGGTGGCGGCGCTCGTGCCCCGCGCCGAGATCGAGGGCGAGATGGGCGACAGCCACGTCGGGCTGCAGGCCCGGCTGATGAGCCAGGCGCTGCGCAAGATGACCGGTGCGCTCAGCGGCGCCGGCACCACGATGATCTTCATCAACCAGCTGCGCGAGAAGATCGGCGTGATGTTCGGCTCGCCCGAGACGACCACCGGTGGGCGGGCGCTGAAGTTCTACTCCTCGGTGCGGCTCGACGTGCGACGGATCGAGACGCTCAAGGACGGCCAGGAGATGGTCGGCAACCGCACCCGGATCAAGGTCGTGAAGAACAAGGTGGCCCCGCCGTTCAAGCAGGCGGAGTTCGACATCATGTACGGCCACGGCATCAGCCGCGAGGGCGGCCTGATCGACGTGGGCGTCGAGGCGGGCCTCGTCCGCAAGGCCGGCGCCTGGTACACCTACGAAGGCGACCAGCTCGGCCAGGGCAAGGAGAACGCCCGGGCGTTCCTGCGCGACAACCCGGACCTCGCCAACGAGATCGAGAAGCGGATCCTGGAGAAGCTCGGGGTCGGCCCGCAGGTGGACGAGCCCGCGTCGGTTGACCTTCCCGAGGCTCCGCCGGCCGAGCCGACCGAGCCGACCGGGATCGATTTCTGAGCTCACCCGTGCCCGACGAGGTGGCCCTCGGGCCCGCGGAGGACCAGGAGTCCGTGGCCCGCACGATCCTGCTCGACCAGCTGACGGGTCGGGCACGCACCCGGGCCGAGCTCAGCGAGAAGCTGGCGAAGAAGGGGGTCCCGGTCGAGGTGGCGCTCCGGCTGCTCGACCGGTTCGAGGAGGTCGGCCTGGTCGACGACGAGGCGTTCGCCCGCAGCTGGGTCCAGTCGCGGCAGGCCGGCAAGGGGCTCGCGCGGCGCGCCCTCGCGCAGGAGCTGCGCCGCAAGGGGGTCGACGACGAGATCGCCGCCGCCGCGCTCGACGAGGTCGATCCCGACGAGGAGGTGGAGGCCGCGCGTGCCTTGGTCAGACGCAGGCTGCGCACGGTGGCCCGGCTCGACCGCACCGTCGCCGTGCGCCGGCTGACGGGGATGCTCGCCCGCAAGGGGTACTCCGCCGGAGTCTGCTACCGGGTCGTGCGCGACGAGCTCGAGGCCGCTGGGCACGAGGTCGAGGGCCTCGAGAGCCTGCCCGACTGAGGCTAGCCTCGCGGGCATGGAGTGTGCGGTGGTCGTGCGCCAGGGGTCCGAGGCCTCGCGATGCGTGCGGCTGCCTGGCTCCCCGGTGGGGCCGGGGGAGTCCCTGGTGGGGGCGGCGCGGCGGCTGGTCCGTGAGCAGGTCGACGTCGGGCGGCCGGAACCCTGGGCCCTTGACCTCTCCGGCCCTACGGCGGTGTTCGGGTGCGACCTGCCCAGCACCGTGGGTCCCGTGCCCGGCGTCGAGGACGCCCTGGCCCGCCGGGTCGCCGCCGTCCCGAGCGTGACGGTGGCCTTCCGGCCGCTGGGCCGCGCCGACTTCCCCGACGTCGTGGCCTGGCAGTCCCGGCCGCACGTGTCCCGCTGGTGGCAGGACGAGGCGACCACGTCCGCGGCGGCCGAGGAGCACTACGGTCCGGCTCTCGACGGCGGGGACCCGACCCGGATGTGGGTGCTCGAGCTCAACGGCCGCTCGGTCGGGATGCTGCAGGACTACCGCGTCGCCGACCACCCCGACTACGCCCTGCTGACCGCGCGACCCGACGCCGTCGGCTTCGACTACCTGGTCGGCGACCCGGCCTGGGTGGGCCGCGGGGTGGGCACCCGCATGCTGTGGACGTTCCTGCGCGACGTGCTGGTGCCGGGCTACCCGCAGGTGCGCGAGGCGTTCGCGGCGCCCGACCATCGCAACGCCGGGTCGCTGCGGGTGCTCGACAAGCTGGGCTTCGTGCGCGGGATGTGGTTCGACGAGCCGCGCGGCGACGGCGGGACGGACACGGTGGTCGGCTGCTCGCTGGACGTGCTCCGGGTCCTTGGCTGAGTGAGGTGGTCGCTCGCGAGGTTGTTACTGACGGGTAATAGCATCACCCCATGCCCTCGATGCCCTCCCTGCTCACCCTCCACCGCCAGGTCACCCGGCTGCCGCACGGCGACCGGATCTTCTCGCGGCTCTTCACGCTCAAGGCGCCGTACTTCGCCACGGTGCGGCCGCGGTTCACCGAGCTGCGGCCGAACCACGCCGAGCTCACCGTCCGCAAGCGGCGCCGGGTCCACAACCACATCAAGACCGTGCACGTGATCGCGATCTGCAACGGGCTGGAGGCCGCGATGGGGGCGCTCGCGGAGGCGAGCATCCCGCCCGGCAAGCGGTGGATCCCCAAGGGGATGGAGGTCAGCTACACAGCCAGGGCCGACAGCGACATCACCTGCGTGGCCGAGACCGATCCGGCCGCCTGGACCGGAGAGAACCCCGACGTTCCCGTCCGGGTCCGAGGGGTCCGTGCGGACGGCACCGTCGTCGTGGACGGCGTCATCAGGCTGTGGGTGACCGAGCGGCCGACCTAGCCGGCGGTGGCCGCCCCCGCAGCACCGGCGACCGAGGGCGCCTGCTCGCCGACGAACTTGCGCTGCACCCAGGTCGCCAACCAGGTCAGGGCCAGGTTGACCAGGATGTACAGCGCGGCGAGCACGATCGCGGCCTGCACCTGGTTCTGGAACTCCAGGAAGATGCTCTTGCCCACGCGGGTCAGACCCGGCGCCAGGATCACGTAGCCGAGGCTGGTGTCCTTCAGGGCGACCACGCACTGGCTGATGATGGCGGGCAGCATGATCTTCACGCCCTGCGGCATCAGGATCGAGACCATCACCTGGTGCTTGCGCAGCCCGATGGCGTACGCCGCCTCGGCCTGTCCCTTCGGCACCGCCTGGATGCCGGCGCGGAACACCTCGGCGAGCACCGCGCCGTTGTAGAGCGTGAGGGCGATGACCACCGACCAGTAGGAGCCGATGCCGCCGGAGCCTGCGCCGTAGGTGAAGAAGATGTAGATCATCAGCAGCAGCACGGGGACGGCGCGGAAGAACTCCACGACCGCCCAGCAGGGCCAGCGCAGCCATGCGTGGTCGGAGAGCTTGCCGATGCCGAAGACGAGGCCGAACACCACGGCGAGCAGCACTGCAGAGAAGGCCATCTGCAGCGTCTTGAGCAAGCCGTCGACCAGCAGCGAGGCGATGTAGCTCGGGGTGACGAACGGCTCCCACTTCGCATAGGCCAGCTGTCCGGTGCTGGCCAGCCGCAGCACGATGACCGCGACGATCGCCACCAGCGCGAGCACCCCGAGGACGCTGTACAGGCGGTGCCGCGCGCGGGTGCGGGGACCGGCGACGTCGAAGAGGACGCTGGTGCTCATCGGGCCACCTTCCACCGTCGTTCGAGCGAGAAGGCGCCGGCCGAGATCAGCTCCACGATGATGATGTAGCCGACGGCGAAGGCGACGAAGATCCAGGTCCTCGCGTCGGCGTTGTTGTTGGTGAAGAACCGCATCCGGGCGGTGGCCTCGAGCAGTCCGAAGCCGGCCGCGACCGAGGTGTTCTTGGCGAGCGCGATCAGCACGCTGGCCAGTGGCGGCACCACGGCGCGCAGCGCCTGCGGCAGCACGACGTAGGCCATCGACTGCCCGAACGTCAGCCCGATCGCACGCGACGCCTCCGCCTGCCCGACGGAGACGGCGTTGATGCCGGAGCGCATCGCCTCGCAGACGAACGCGGAGGTGTAGACGGTCAGCGCCAGCACGCCCTTGAACAGGAAGGGCAGGTTCACCTCGAGCTGGGGGAGCCCGAAGAACACGAAGATGAAGACGATCAGCAGCGGGGTGTTGCGGACCAGCGTGACGTACGTCGCGCCCGCCTTGGCGAGCACCGCGACCGGCCCGACCCGGGCGGCGGCGAGCAGCGTCCCGAAGACCAGCGACATCATGCCGGAGAGCAGCAGCAGCTCGATGGTCAGCCAGAAGGCCCGCAGGACGAGGTCGAAGTGCGAGAAGACGTCATCCATGGTGCCCCCGTCCGGGACGGGTGCTCAGGCGCACGCGTCCATCTTCGGCGGCTCGGGGGTGTCCACGCCGGACTTGCCCAGGGTCGCCTCGAAGGCCTTCGCCCAGGTGCCGTCGTCCTCGGCCTTCTTGACCGTGTCGGTGATCCACGTGCACATCTCCGGCGACTTCTTCGAGTAGCCGATGCCGTAGCGCTCCTCCGAGAACGTGTCGCCCACGACCTCCAGCTTCTCGGGGTCCAGGGCGGCGTAGCCCAGCAGGATCGCGCCGTCGGTCGTCATCGAGTCGACGGAGCCGTTGGCGACCTGGTCGCGGCACTCGGAGTAGGTGTCGAAGCCGCGCGGCTTGGCTCCCTTGGCCTCCACGTTGTCCAGGGAGGTCGAGCCGGTCACCGAGCACACCTCCTTGCCCTTGATGTCGGCGACGCTCTTGATGTCGCTGCCCTTCTTCACGAGCAGCTGCTGACCGGTCACGTAGTAGGGGCCGGCCTGCCCGACCACCTTGCGGCGGTCGTCGGTGATGGAGTACGACGCGATGACGAGGTCGACCTCGCCCTTCTGCAAGAAGGGCTCCCGGTTGTCGGAGATGGTCTCCTTCCAGGTGATGTCCTTGGGAGCGATGCCCAGCGACCCCGCGAGGATCTTGCCCATCTCCGGGTCGAAGCCCTTCGGCATGTCGTCGGTGGCGCCCTTGAACCCGATGCCTGGCTGGTCGAACTTGACGCCGATCGTGATCTTGCCGGCGTCGGCGAGCTCGCGCATCTTCGTTCCGCTGTCGAACGACTTCGCTGCGTTCTCGTCGACCTTGACGTCGACCCCGCTGGACTTGTCGCTCCCGGCGTTCCCGCAAGCGGCCACGGTGCCCAGGGAGAGGGCCATCGCGGCTGCGGCGAGCACGGTCCTGCTTCGGGTGGATCGCATCATGTTCTCCTTCGTGTGCGGCCGGCGTGGCGCCGGCCAGTGAGGGCGCTCAGTGCTTGAGGATCTTGCCGAGGAAGTCGCGGGCCCGCTCCGTCTGCGGGTTGGTGAAGAACTCCTCCGGTGTGTTCTCCTCGACCACGCGGCCCTCCGACATGAACAGCACGCGGTCGGCGGCGGTGCGTGCGAACCCCATCTCGTGCGTGACCACGACCATCGTCATCCCGCCTTCGGCGAGGTCGACCATGACGTCGAGGACCTCCTTGATCATCTCGGGGTCGAGCGCGGAGGTGGGTTCGTCGAAGAGCATCACCTTGGGCTCCATGGCCAGGGCCCGCGCGATGGCGACCCGCTGCTGCTGCCCGCCGGAGAGCTGGGCGGGGTACTTCGAGGCCTGCTGGCCGATGCCCACGCGGTCGAGCAGCTCGCGCGCCCGCTCCTCGGCCTCCTCCTTCTTCTTCCCGCGAACCTTGAGGGGGCCGAGGGTGACGTTCTCGAGGATCGTCTTGTGGGCGAAGAGGTTGAAGCTCTGGAACACCATGCCGACCTCGGCCCGCAGCTGCGCCAGGGCCTTCCCCTCCGCGGGCAGGGGCCGGCCGTCGAGGGTGATGGTGCCCTTGTCGATGGTCTCGAGGCGGTTGATCGCGCGGCAGAGCGTCGACTTCCCGGACCCGGAGGGACCGATCACCACCACGACCTCACGGGGACGGATGGACAGGTTGATGTCCTGGAGGACGTGCAGGTCGCCGAACCACTTGTCCACGTGGTCCAGCACGACCAGGTCCGCGGCCTGGCCCGTAGGGGCGGCGTCGGACGAGCTGGTGGGTGAGGCGGTCATACGGATCAAACCTAGCCACCCGAGCCGGATACCGCCATCGGGCGTGGACCGGCGAAGGTTGCGGTTCAGTCACGTGGTTGTACGTGCCAGCAACCTGTCTTCGACGAGAGCTCATCGAGGTTGGCCGGTGTGCTTGACTCGGCACGCCGTACGACGACGAACGGAGCACGCACGTGGCCCGCAGGAAGAACCCGATCGCCGCGCTCAAGGACCTCGCCACAGGAGCGATCAAGGACCCGGTGGCTGCCGCCGGCAAGGCCGCTGAGCAGGCGAAGGGCACCGTGGCGGTGGGGCGGATGCTCGCCGGTCAGGTGGGACGTGCCGCCGCGACGAAGGCCGGCGCTGCGCTGCCGCGCCGTGGTGCCGCGGCCTCGCGCAGGTCGGCCCCCACGAGCCCGAAGAGCACGAAGGCGTCGCCCGGCGCGACGGTGGCGCCCGCGAAGAAGGCGCCCGCGACGGTGGCGCCCGCGAAGAAGGCGCCCGCGAAGAAGTCGCCCGCGAAGAAGTCGCCCGCGAAGAAGTCCACCGCGAAGAAGTCCACCGCGAAGAAGGCGCCTGCGAAGAAGTCCACCGCGAAGAAGTCCACCGGGGCCGCCCGGACCGAGCCAGGCTCCGGGGACGCTTCGTCGAGCTGAGACCTACGGCCCCCGCGCCGGGTCGACCACGTCGTAGCTGGTGCCGATCCGCACGTTGTCGACGTACACGGTGCGCCGGTGGTCGAGGGCGGTGGTCTGGTAGAGGCCGACACGGAGCTGGTGCGGCAGGGAGTCCACCGCGTTGCGGCTGGTGCGCGACCCGCGGTAGCGGCCGTCGCGCCAGCACTCGCGCAGGGCGTCGGTGGCGGTCGTGGACCACCGGATGTGGCAGATGAAGTCCATCCACTCGCCGACCACGATGGGCCCGAGGTCGAGCTTGTCCAGGCCCAAGCCGTCGCCGTACAGCCCGCGTGCGTTCTGGACGGTGTTGCGCCTCAGGATCATGTGCGGCCGGTCGAAGCGCTCGTAGGGCCGGCGGTTGCCGTTGTTCATGTTCATGTCCCCCGAGAGGTTGAGGGAGCCGTTGTCCCCGCGCATCCGCCAGCCGACCGGCGAGTGCCAGCGCACCGCCGACACCTCGCGGCGCAGTCCGCCCCCCTCGTTCCAGTTCGAGGCGTAGTAGAGCGAGAAGCCGTACCAGAGGTCGACCGCCCCTCGGGCGTCTGGCGTCCAGGTGTACGTCGACTGCGCGAGCTCGCGCTGCTGGTGGGCGCCCAGCTCGATGCGCAGCGACCGCCGGGAGCCCGGCGTGCGGGTGCGGAACCCGGTGACCGAGACGCTGCTGGAGCAGTCGGAGTTGCCCTGCTCCTGCATCGAGTCGTAGCCACGGGTGCCGGGTGGGGTGGGCACCTCTCGGCCGGTCCGGCAGTCCGCCCCGTTGCGTCCTGGCGGCACGGCCCCGCTGTCGAAGCCACCGCTCCACAGCACCCGGCCGGGCTCCGGCCGCGACCACACGAGGTACCCCACCACGACGACCAGGACGAGCAGCACGACGCCGCCCAGCCACAGCCGTCCGCCCCCGCGACGGGAGCTGAGAGAGTTCACGAGCCGACCACCTAGACTTGGCGTTCCTATGCCTGATCATGCCCAGCCCCTGCAAGAGCCCCCGCACCAGGAGGCGCGCACCTACGAGGTGCGCACCTACGGCTGCCAGATGAACGTCCACGACTCCGAGCGGCTCAGCGGGCTGCTCGAGGACGCGGGCTTCGTGGCGGTGCCTGCCGAGCACCAGGCCGACGTGGTGGTCTTCAACACCTGCGCGGTGCGGGAGAACGCCGACAACAAGCTCTACGGCAACCTCGGGCACCTCGCCCCCGTCAAGGCCGCCCACCCCGGCATGCAGATCGCCGTCGGCGGCTGTCTGGCGCAGAAGGACCGCGGCGAGATCACGCGCAGGGCCCCGTGGGTCGACGTGGTCTTCGGCACCCACAACATCGGGTCGCTGCCGGTGCTGCTCGAGCGCGCGAGGGTGCAGCAGGAGGCGCAGGTCGAGATCCTCGAGTCGCTCGAGGTCTTCCCCTCCACGCTGCCGACCCGGCGCGAGTCGGCGTACGCCGCTTTCGTCTCGATCAGCGTCGGCTGCAACAACACGTGCACGTTCTGCATCGTGCCCGCGCTGCGCGGCACGGAGAAGGACCGCAGACCCGGTGACGTGCTCGCCGAGGTCGAGGCGCTGGTCGCCGAGGGCGTCGCCGAGGTGACGCTGCTCGGGCAGAACGTCAACACCTACGGCGTCGAGTTCGGGGACCGGTACGCCTTCGGCAAGCTGTTGCGCTCCTGCGGGGAGATCGAGGGCCTGGAGCGCGTGCGGTTCACCTCGCCGCACCCGGCCGCGTTCACCGACGACGTGATCGCCGCGATGGCGGAGACGCCCACGGTGATGCCGCAGCTGCACATGCCGCTGCAGTCCGGCTCCGACGCGGTGCTGAAGGCCATGCGCCGCTCCTACCGCCAGGAGCGCTACCTCGGCATCATCGACCGGGTCCGGGCCGCGATGCCCGACGCGGCGATCACCACCGACATCATCGTCGGCTTCCCGGGCGAGACCGAGGAGGACTTCCTCGAGACCATGAAGGTCGTCGAGCGGGCGCGGTTCGCGGGGGCGTTCACCTTCCAGTACTCCAAGCGGCCCGGCACGCCGGCAGCCGAGCTCGAGACGCAGGTGCCGCGGGCCGTGGTGCAGGAGCGCTACGAGCGACTGGCGGCGCTGGTCGAGGACGTCGCGTGGCAGGAGAACAAGCGGCTCGTGGGCTCGACGGTGGAGCTGATGGTCGCCGAGGGCGAGGGCCGCAAGGATGCCCAGACACACCGGCTCTCCGGCCGCGGACGCGACAACCGGCTGGTCCACTTCACGCCCGTCGACGTCGGGGGCCGCCGGGTCGAGGTGCGTCCGGGTGACATGGTCGAGGTGGTGGTCGACGCAGCGGCGCCGCACCACCTGATCGCGGACGGACCCGTCGCCTCCGTACGACGTACCCGCGCCGGCGACGCGTGGCAGAGCCGCACGTCACCGAAGCGGGAGACCGTCGCGCTCGGCCTGCCGACGGTGGGCGCGCCCGGCTGACGGGCACGGCCAGGGATCATGGTCAGGCGTCGTGGTCGAAGCCGTGCACGAGGATCGGCGGGGTGCTGCCGGCGAGCAGGGTCGCGAGAACCCGTCGCTCGTGGGGCACCACGGGTGTGGGCAGCTCGCCGAGCGGGAACCACCGCAGGTCCGCGGCCTTGTCCGGCTCCTGGAGCGCGGGGACGCCGGACCACGACGCCGCGGTGAAGAAGTAGTCGACGCGTTCGTCGAGCGGGTCGTCGCCTGGTGCGGTGCGCTGCATGGCGCACCAGGGTCGGAGCTCGAGGTGGCTGACGGCGATCTCCTCGAGCGCCTCGCGGTGCGCGGCGACCTGGACGGACTCGCCCCTCTCGACGTGGCCGGCGACGGCCGCCGCCCAGTGGCCGTCCATGAAGCCGGTGCCCTGCCGCAGCTGCAGCAGCACCTCCCGGACGTCATCGTGGGTGCGCAGCAGGTAGACGTAGACCGCCGGGACGACCCAGAGACGCTGGCTCACCCGGCGGTCAGTGGCGCGGGTTGCGGCTGGGGTCGAAGTCGTGCGTGTGCTCGACCGGGTCGGGCTGCACCTCGCCCACGGTGCGGTCGACGTCGGAGACTGCGGCTGTCTCGTCTGGCTTGTCGAGCTGGTCCCCGGACTCGACGTCGGCGTGCCCGGTGCGCACCGTCGGTGACTCGCCGTCGGTGGTCTCCTTCGCGGAGGCCTGGCTCCCGGTGCCCTCGATCCCCTCGAAGGGACCCTTCCGCTCGCTGGACAGGCCCATGTCGCCGGCCAGCCCGTCAGGTCCGGAGGCATTGGGGTGGGACTCGCGGTTGACGGTCTCGTGACCGCCCTCGCCGGTGCCGCCCGACGGGGGCTGCTGGTCCTGGTCGCTCATGGGCTGGTCCTCTCAGTCGCTTCCCGAGCCGTCGGAGGGCTGGTCGAGCGCCGTCTCGGCGTTCTCCTCCTGCAGCTGCTCGTTGACCTGGTCGGCCTGGGTGCGGGCGTGGATCTCGCCGTCGGCGGTGGGCTCGGGGGTCGGCGAGTCGGTCCCGCGACCGGACTGCCCGGAGGCGCCGTGCGCGTGGGCCTCCCGGTCGGGCTCGGTGTCCGGACGGGCCGGGCCACCGGGGGTCGTCGAGCCGTCGGCGGCGTCGGTGCGCTGCGGTCCGCCCGGCGGCGCGGGAGCGTCGGGCCCCGCGTCGCTGCGCGGGTTCTCCGGACCGGTGGTCTCGTCTGGCTGGGCTGCGTGGCTCATCTGGTCGCCGTACCCGGGCATGCGGGCGGGAAACGCCGCTCAGCTGCCGGCGGGCTTGTCGTCGGGCCCGTCGTCGGGCCGGTCGTGGGGCGAGTCGTCGAGCGAGCGCAGCCCCTTCTTCAGCTGCTCCCTGCCCTTGGCCACCTTGTCCGCGTGCTTGTTGCCGGTGCGCTCGTTGATCGCGTGGCCGAGCCTGTCGGCACCCTTCTCGATCGTGTGGCCGTGGTCGTTGACAGCCTTTCTCAGCTGCTTCTTGGCGTTGTCGAGAAACGTCATCGTCGTGCTCCTTCGTCGCCGAACCGGGACTCTCCCGCCGAGGCCGCACCCCGAGGTCTCTGCCACTTTGCCAGACTCCCGTGCATGACCCCGCCCGTGATCGCCGTCGTGGGGCCCACCGCCGCCGGCAAGAGCGACCTCTCGCTCGACCTGGCGGAGCGGCTGGGCGGCGAGGTCGTGAACACCGACGCCATGCAGGTCTACCGAGGCATGGACGTGGGGACCGCCAAGCTGCCACCGGGGGAGCGGCGTGGCATCGCGCACCACCTGCTGGACCTGCTCGAGGTCACCGAGCCCGCCACCGTGGCCGAGTTCCAGACGCTGGCCCGGTCGGTCATCGAGGACTGTCGGGGCCGCGGCGTCGCACCGGTGCTGGTGGGCGGCTCCGCGCTCTACACGCGTGCGGTGCTCGACCGGTTCGAGTTCCCCGGGACCGACCCCGAGGTGCGGGCTGCGCTCGAGGAGGAGCTCGCCGAGCTCGGCTCGGGGCGGCTGCACGAGCGGCTGCGCGAGCAGGACCCCGAGGCCGCGGCACAGGTGCTGGCGAGCAACGGCCGGCGGGTGGTGCGCGCGCTGGAGGTCATCGCGATCACCGGTCGCCCCTTCACCGCCTCGCTGCCCGAGCCCGGCTACGTCCACGACCGGACGGTGCAGGTCGGGGTGCGCATCCCGCGGCCGGTGCTCGACGAGCGGATCGCGCACCGGGTACGACGCATGTGGGACGACGGGCTGGTCGAGGAGGTGCGGGAACTTGCTGCACGCGGGCTGCGCGAGGGACGGACGGCGAGCCGCGCGCTCGGCTACCAGCAGGTGCTCGCCTTCCTCGACGGTGACCTCACCGAGCAGGAGGCCTTCGACCGCACGGTGAGCGGCACCCGCCGCTTCGCTCGACGGCAGGAGGCGTGGTTCGGCAAGGACGCTCGTGTCCACTGGGTCGAGTGGGACGACCCGCAGCGCGTCGAACGCGCGGTTGAGGCCTGCGCCACGGGGTAGGTGGGCAGCACGTCGTCGACTCGGGAGATTGCCTGCCCATGAAACCGCACGGACACCCGCACGGACACCCGCACGGACACCCGCACGGACACCCGCACGGACCCGCCGGACCGCCGCCCTGGCGGCGGCGGGCGCCCTCACCCTGACCAGCCTCACCGCGCTCGCCACAGCGGCCCCGACGGCCCAGGCCGAGGACGGCGCGCACTACACGACCAAGACGCCCACGAGCAGGGGCTTCGGCGGGGCGGTCTCCTCGGTCGACCCGGAGGCGTCGAAGATCGGCCTCCGCGTGCTCAAGCACGGCGGCAACGCCGTCGACGCGGCCGTCGCCACCGCGGCCGCGCTCGGCGTCACCGAGCCCTACAGCTCCGGTCTCGGCGGCGGCGGGTACTTCGTCTACTACGACGCCAGGTCCGGCCGGGTGCGCACCCTCGACGGTCGCGAGACCGCTCCGCAGGGCATGCCCCGCGACGCGTTCATCGACCCCAGCACCGGCAAGCCCTACAACTTCACCCCGGAGCGAGTCACCAGCGGCGTCTCGATCGGGGTCCCCGGCACCCCCGCCACCTGGGACACGGCGCTGCGCCGGTGGGGCACTCACAGCCTCCGCCGGGCGCTCGCGCCCGCCGCGGCGCTGGCCGAGCGCGGCTTCGTCGTCGACCAGACCTTCCACGACCAGACCGCCGACAACGCCGAGCGGTTCAAGGCCTACACGTCGACGCCCCGGCTGTTCCTGCCCGGCGGTCGGGCACCCGCGGTCGGCTCGGTCTTCACCAACCCCGACCTGGCCAAGACCTACCGACAGCTCGGCCGCGACGGGATGAAGAGCTTCTACCGCGGCCCGATCGCCCACCAGATCGCACGGCTGGCGCAGCACCCGCCCACGAGCCCCGACACCGACCTGCCGGTGCCGCCCGGCTACCTGAGGGTCTCCGACCTCAAGAAGTACCGCGCCATCAAGCGCAAGCCGACCCACGTCGGCTATCGCGGCTACGACGTGTACGGCATGGCCCCCTCGTCATCGGGAGGGTCCACCGTCGGCGAGTCGCTGAACATCATGGAGCGCTACGACCTCAAGAAGATGGACATCGGGGCTGCTCTGCACCACTACCTGGAGGCGACGGCGCTCGCGTTCGCCGACCGGGCGGCGTACCTCGGCGACCCGGCCTACGTCCGGGTGCCGCTGCGCGACCTGCTCTCCGACCGGTACGCCGCCGAGCGGGCGTGCGCGATCAGCGAGACGAAGGCGTTCACGCCTCCCGTGGACGCAGGCGACGTCGACCACTACGACGGCAGGTGCCCCCGAGCCGGCGCCGCGAGCGGTGAGCGCGCCCAGGACACCGAGAACGTCGAGACGACCAACCTCACGGTCACCGACCGGTGGGGCAACATCGTGGAGTACACCCTGACCATCGAGCAGACCGGTGGGTCGGGCCTGCTCGTGCCCGGTCACGGGTTCCTGCTCAACAACGAGCTGACCGACTTCAGCGCGGAGTACGACCCCGCCGACCCGAACCGGATCCAGCCCGGCAAGCGGCCCCGGTCGTCGATCTCGCCGACGGTCGTGCTGCGCGACGGGAAGCCGTTCCTCGCGCTCGGGTCCCCCGGCGGGTCGACGATCATCACCACCGTCACCCAGCTGCTCTTCGACCGGATCGACCGGGGGATGACGCTGCCGCAGGCGATCCGTGAGCCGCGGGCCCAGCAGCCCAACGCCCCGGAGGTCAACGCCGAGCCGGAGTTCATCTCGGCGTACGGCGCGATGCTCACGCCGTACGGCCATCGGCTCAAGCAGACCGGCGACCGCTTCACGAGCAAGTCCGAGATCGGAGCCGCGACCGCGATCGAGTTCGGCCCGGGGGGCCTGCTCACGGCCGTCTCCGAGCCACGCCGGCGCGGCGGTGGATCGGCCCTGGTGGTCCACCCGCGGCGGTGAAGGCGGGTGAGGGGGCTCAGGCGACGCGGGTGGAGCCGCGGTGCAGGGCCGGGTCGACGACGGGCAGCAGGAAGACTCCGGCGTCACACGAGGTGCAGCAGTAGGCGCCCGGGCCGGCGTCGTCGACCGGGACGAAGACCCGCTCGTCACCGCAGTCGACGCAGTCGACGGCCACACCGCTGAGCATCAGCAGGTCGCTCCGGTCACTCATGGACCCACCGTGACACATGCACCGCGACTACGATGCGCAGCACGCCGAGGAGAGTGAGTCCGAGATGGCCGCTGGTACGACGTACACCGTCGAGCGATCCACGCTCGTCCACGTGCCGCCGCAGCAGGTCTTCCGCGAGGTCGAGGACTTCCACCGGTGGCCCGCATGGTCGCCCTGGGAGGACCTGGACCCGGACCTGAGCCGCAGCTACGACGGCTCCGAGAAAGGCACCGGGTCGGTCTACTCGTGGTCGGGCAACCGCAAGGCCGGTGCGGGACGGATGGAGATGACCGACGTCGACGAGCCGTCCCAGGTGGTCGTCGACCTGCGGTTCCTCAAGCCGTTCAAGTCCTCGGCCGTGACCACGTTCACCTTCGCGCCCGAGGGTGAGGGCACCCGGGTCACCTGGACGATGGTCGGGCCACGGACCGCCGCGCTGAAGGTGATGGGGCTGTTCACCAGCATGGACACGATGGTCGGGAAGGACTTCGAGAAGGGGCTCGCCCGGCTCCGGGGCGTCTGCGAGGCCTCGGCCGGTTAGCTGTGATGCCCAGGCCTCGCGCCCGCTCGTACGATGGGGGCTATGCCCGGCACCGTCGCGTTCTTGAAGGGTCACGGCACGGAGAACGACTTCGTGCTGCTGCCCGACCCCGACGGCAGCCTGCTCGGCGACCTCGACCCCACGGTCGTCGCCGCCCTCTGCGACCGGCGGTCCGGACTCGGTGGTGACGGCGTGCTCCGGGTGGTGCGCACCGGCGCCACCGATGAGCCGGCAGCGGTCGCAGCGCGCGGCGAGGCCGACTGGTTCATGGACTACCGCAACGCCGACGGCTCCCTCTCGGAGATGTGCGGCAACGGCATCCGGGTCTTCGGCCGCTACCTCGTCGACCACCAGGGGGTGGATCCGTCGCGGCCGATCCCGGTGGCCACCCGTGCCGGCACCAAGCTGCTCACGTTCGAGGCGGCCGGCAGCGCCGTGAGCGTCGACATGGGGGTCGCCGAGGTGCTCGGTGAGACCAAGGTCGCCGTCGCCGAGCGGAGCTGGTCCGCCCAGCACATCTCGATGGGCAACCCGCACGCCGTCGCGTTCGTGGAGTCGCTCGACGATGCCGGGCCGTTGCTGGAGCCCCCTGAGCACGACCCGGCGGAGTACCCGTCGGGCGTCAACGTGGAGTTCGTGGTGCGCCGGGGCGAGCGCCACGTCGCCATGCGGGTGCACGAGCGCGGGTCGGGGGAGACCCGTTCCTGCGGCACCGGAGCCTGTGCCGTGGCGGTCGCGGCGGCCCTGGCCGACGGCCTCGACCCGGTCTCCGAGCAGCGCGGTACGACGTACCGGGTGGACGTGCCGGGCGGGCGGCTCGACGTCACCTGGAGCGCGCAGGGACGCGTGGTGCTCCACGGCCCGGCGGTGATCGTGGCGTCCGGACTGGTCGACCTGGCCGCGCTGGACGCGAAAACCCGTCGATCGTGACTCCGGTCCGGGGTTTACTGGTCACGCGCCGTCGGGAATCCCCCCGGGCGCACGGACGTTCAGCTCGGTGGATATGACGAACGCACACGAAGATGACCAGGACGCGATGAGCCTGGACGACGCCCTGACCGAGACCGACGCCTGGGAGACCGACGCCTGGGAGACCGACGCCTGGGAGACCGACTTGGGGCAGACCGACTCGGGGCAGACCGACGAGTGGGACCCCGAAGCGCCGGACCCCGAGGACAGCAGGGGTTCCTACGACCTCGCGGAGCGTCATGCCCTGCGGCGGGTCGTCGGCCTCTCGACCGAGCTCGAGGACATCACCGAGGTCGAGTACCGCCAGCTGCGACTCGAGCGCGTCGTGCTCGTGGGTGTCTGGACCGACGGCTCCGTGCAGGACGCCGAGAACTCCATGGCCGAGCTGGCGCTGCTGGCCGAGACGGCCGGCTCCACCGTGCTCGATGCGCTCTACCAGCGCAGGCAGAGCCCGGACCCCGCGACCTACATCGGGCGCGGCAAGGTCGACGGGCTGCGCGAGGTCGTGCAGGCCACCGGCGCCGACACCGTGATCCTCGACGGCGAGCTGGCGCCCAGCCAGCTGAGGAACCTCGAGGACCGGGTCAAGGTCAAGGTCGTCGACCGGACCGCACTGATCCTCGACATCTTCGCCCAGCACGCGAAGTCCCGCGAGGGCCAGGCGCAGGTGGAGCTGGCCCAGCTCAGCTACATGAAGCAGCGGCTGCGCGGCTGGGGTGGGAACCTCTCCCGCCAGGCAGGAGGCCGGGTCGCCGGGGGTGCCGGCATCGGTGGCCGAGGTCCCGGTGAGACGAAGATCGAGACCGACCGGCGCCGGATCAACACCAAGATCGCCAAGCTGCGCCGCGAGCTCGCCCACATGCGCACCACGCGGGACACCAAGCGCTCGGAGCGTCAGCGTCACCAGGTGCCCTCGGTCGCCATCGCGGGGTACACCAACGCCGGCAAGTCGTCGTTGCTCAACCGGCTGACCAAGGCGGGGGTGCTCGTCGAGGACTCGCTGTTCGCGACGCTGGACCCGACGACCCGCAAGACGACGACCAGCGACGGCCGCATCTACACGATGTCCGACACCGTCGGCTTCGTGCGGCACCTGCCCCACCAGCTCGTCGAGGCGTTCCGCTCGACGCTGGAGGAGGTCGCCGACTCCGACCTCGTGCTGCACGTCGTGGACGGCTCGCACGCCGACCCCGAGGGCCAGCTCGCGGCGGTGCGCGAGGTGCTCGCCGAGATCGGCGCGGACAAGGTCCCCGAGCTCGTCGTCATCAACAAGGCAGACGTCGCCGACCCGATGGTGGTGGCGCGGCTGCGGCAGCGCGAGCCGCACTCGGTGGTGGTGTCGGCCCGCACCGGCGAGGGTGTCGAGGACGTGCTCGCCGCGGTCGAGGCAGACCTGCCGCACCCCGGTGTCGCCTTCGAGGCGCTGCTTCCCTACGAGCGCGGTGACCTGCTGAACCGGATCCACGTCAGCGGCGAGGTCGAGTCCCTCGAGCACACCGGCGACGGTTCGCTGGTGCGTGGCCGCGTCCACGCGGACCTGGCCGGCGAGCTCACGCCGTACCTCGTCCCGACGGCGTGAGCGTGCCCACCTGAGGGTCGGCCACCAGGAGCCGCCGCCCAGCGAGGCCGAAGCCGAACATCACCGGCAGCGCGAGGCTGCCCATCGAGGTGACCAGGCCGATCACGAACGCCAGCGGCAGGGTGAGGGCCAGCAGCCAGGCCGAGAGCCGGGGCGAGAAGCGGTTGCGCAGCAGCGCGACGCCGAGCAGCGACGAGCCGACCAGGGTGATCAGCACGCCCGGCAGCCCGACGAGGAACGAGATGTCGAGCAGCCCGTTCGGTTCGCTGGTCCACTGCGTCCAGTAGTCGCCCGCGACGCTGACGCACGCCCACACGTAGCCGGTCAGCGCGATGCGCCAGGCCCACCTCTCGAAGCCGACCGGCCGGCGACGCCGGCGCACCACGAACGCGCACAGCGTGAACGCGACGAACGCCGGCAGCCAGATCTTTCCGTAGGTGACGTAGACCAGGTCCGGGTTCCCCCAGTCGAGCAGCGGCCGCAGTGCGGCTCGCGCGGGGTCGGACCACACCCGGGTGCTCCACACCTGCAGGTCCTCCTTGCCGTCCACGGTCTGGTGGCGCGCCAGGGCGTGCAGCTGGCCGACGACCAGGCCCACCCAGGCCATCACCCACGCGAGCCGGCCGATCCTGTGCTGCGCCGCCTGTGATGCGAACATCTCTGCCTCCATGATGTCGGGATGAGCTGTCGGGATGAGTCATCGGGAGCTCGACGCTAGGTCCGCGAAGAGCCGGGGGTCGTCGGCTCCTCGGTGGGTCCCCTCTCCACCCGTGGTTTGACGGACAGCACGGGCGACGGGGCTTAGATTCGGACCATGCCGAGGACGACCGCCTGGCCGGGATCGTTGGACCGGTGGGACGTGCTGCTCCCCGCCGGTGTCTTCGTGCTCGGTACCGTCGAGCTGTTCACGCTGCAGGCGCGGGGCTGGCAGTACGGCGTGCTGCTCGAGCTGGTCTCCTGCGTGCTGCTCGTGCTCCGTCGCGAGCGCAGCCTGCTCACCGCGACGTCGGCGGTCGTGGTGCTGCTCGTCATGCCGTGGGTGGGTCCTCGCCTGGACGAGCCGGCGGTGCCCATCCTGATCCTGGTGCTGGCCGGCTACGCGCTTGCCCGCTGGCTGCCCGACCTGCGCGGCCTGGTCGGAGTGGGGGTGATGCTCGCCGGGTTGCTCGTCGACTACCTCCTCGTCGACACCCGTGCCCACGGTCTCTCCGACGTGATGTTCGTGCTCTCGCTGCTGGCGCCGCCGTTCGCGCTCGGCAGGGTGGTCCGGAGGCTGGCCCTGCAGAAGTCGCTGCTCGAGGAGCGTGAGGACCTGGTCAGGCGCGAGGCGGTGCGCGACGAGCGCGACCGGATCGCGCGGGAGCTGCACGACGTGATCGCGCACTCGGTGAGCGCGATGGTGGTGCAGACCGCCGCCGCCCAGGACCTGCTGCGCACCGATCCGGACCGCACGGAGCAGGTGCTGGCCGACGTCGCCACGACCGGTCGCCGCGCGCTGGCCGAGACCGGACGGCTGCTGCACGTGATCCGCGACGACTCCGACGAGCTGGGACTGCGGCCCACGCCCGGGCTCGCCGACGTGCCCGAGCTCGTGGAGCGGTTCCGGGAGAGCGGACTCGCCGTCGACCTCGACCTGTCGGACCCGGTGCCGCCGCTCCCCGCAGGAGTGGACGTGTCGGCCTACCGGATCGTCCAGGAGGCCCTGACCAACGCGTTGCGCTACGGCGCCGACCGGACGGCCGCGCTGCGCGTCACCGGCACGCCGACGGGGCTCTCGATCAGCGCCTCCAACCCGAGCGCCGGCCCGGTCACGGGCGGCAGCGGCCTCGGACTCCTGGGCATGGCCGAGCGGGTCTCGGTGCTCGGCGGCAGCCTGAGGCACGGCCCGACCGGCGACGGTCGGTTCGAGGTGACCGCGACCCTTCCGCTGGCGTCGCCGTGAGCGCCCTGCGGGTCGTCGTGGTCGACGACCAGGAGCTGGTGCGCTCGGGCCTGGAGATGGTGCTGTCCGTGCGCGGCGTCGACGTGGTGGGCCAGGCAGGCGACGGGCGGGCAGCCGTCGAGGTGGTGCGCCGCACGGCTCCCGACGTCGTGCTCATGGACATCCGGATGCCGGTGCTCGACGGCATCGCCGCCACTCGCGAGATCGTGGCCGCCGGCCTGCCCTCGCGCGTGCTGGTGCTCACGACGTACGACCTGGACGGCTACGTGTACGGCGCGCTGCGGGCCGGCGCGGCGGGGTTCCTCCTCAAGGCCACCCCACCGGACCGCCTCGTGGCCGGCATCGAGACAGTGGCCGCGGGGGAGTCGCTGCTGGCGCCGTCCCTGACCCGGCGCCTGATCGAGGAGCATGTGCGGCGACCTGCGCCGGTCGACGGCGCACCGCCGCCACTGCGCAGCCTGACCGAGCGGGAGCTGGAGGTGTTCACCCTGATCGCGCGCGGGCTGTCCAACGACGACATCGCCAGCCGGCTGGTGGTGACCGAGGCGACCGTGAAGACCCACGTGAACCGCGTCCTCGCCAAGCTCGGTGCGCGGACGCGCGTCCAGCTCGTGGTGCTGGCCTACGAGTGCGGCCTGCTCGTGCCCGGTGCCGGGGCCGGCCCCGCACCCACACCCGGCACACGGGACTCATCCGGCGCAGCGGTCACGAACCCGTAAAGACTATTGTATTTGTTCGGTTAAACCTGCGCTCTAGTCATTTCTCGTTACAGGCATTGGTGATGTGGTCACCTAGACTGCGACCCATGTCTCGGAATCTGCTGTCCCGCTGCGTCCTCTCGCTGACCCTCCTGCTCGGAGTGGTCACCGTCGGCGGGTTCGCTTCTGCGCAGGCGGCGGAGTCCAGCGTCGTGACCTACCTCGACCAGAGCTACGCCGGTCTCGTCAGCTCCCCGCCGACCGCCGACAAGCCGCAGAGCAAGCTGTTCTTCGCCCAGGGCTCGTGGTGGGCGATCATGCTCGACTCCGACGCCAAGTTCCGCATCCACGAGCTGATGCCGGACCACACCTGGCGGATCGCCGGCAACGTCGTCGACTCCCGGGCCTCCAGCACCGCCGACGTCCTCTACGACGGCAGCAAGCTCTACATCGCCTCGCGCCAGGCCTCCACCCCGCTCGAAGTCACCCGCATGAGCTTCCAGTCGTCGGCCCGCTCGTGGACCGTCGACTCCGGGTTCCCGACGAAGGTCAACAGCGGCGGCTCCGAGTCGGCGTCGATCGAGAAGGACTCCACCGGGAAGCTGTGGATCACCTACACCAAGAGCTCGCGCGTCTGGGTGGCCCACACCACCACCTCGGACACCACCTGGGGCGCCCCCTACCAGCCGGTCGTCAACGACACCACGATCACCGCCGACGACCTCTCGGGCCTGATCTCGGTCAAGGGCAAGATCGGGGTGATGTACTCCGACGAGGGTGATGAGAAGTTCTCGTTCGCCGTGCACCAGGACGGCGCCTCGGACTCGCAGTGGAGCTACGAGACCGCTGCGGCAGGGCCGATGCTGGCCGATGACCACCTGAACCTCAAGAACGTCGGTGACGACCCGGCCGGTCGCGTGTACGCCGTGGTGAAGACCAGCACCAACGACACGGCGTCGCCGAACCCCGCGGACCCGCTGATCCTGCTGCTCGTGCGCGACACCGACGGCACCTGGTCGAAGAACGTCGTGGCCACGGTCGCGGACGACTGGACCCGCCCCCAGGTCCAGATCGACACCGTGAACCGCCGCGTGCTGGTCTTCGGCACCGCCCCCGTCAAGGGCGGCACGATCTATGAGAAGACCGCCCCCATCGACAACCCGACGTTCGCCACCGGCAAGGGCACTCCGTACCTCACCTACAAGGGCCGCACCATCAACAACGTCGCCGGCACCAAGCAGGTGCTGACACAGCAGACCGGAGTCGTGCTGATCGCCTGCAGCGGCGGCACCTACGCGAGCTACTTCCACTCCGAGCAGTCGCTGAGCCCGGACGGTTCCGACCAGCCGCCGTCCGCCCCCGGGCAGCCGGAGGCGACCACCGTGAGCTCGGACCAGGTCGACCTGCAGTGGGCGAACGCGAGCGACGACCGCGGCGTGGCGTCCTACACCATCCTGCGGGACGGGTCGTCGGTCGGCACCAGCAGCACGACGTCGTTCAGCGACAAGACCGTGCAGCCGTCACGGACCTACAAGTACACGATCGTCGCCAAGGACACCGCGGGTCAGTCCGGACCAGCCAGCCCCGCGACGACCGTGACGACGCCGGCGGCCCCGCCGCCCTCGTCGGTCTCCTTCGTCGACTCCCGGTCCGGCTCCGCCTCGGCCACCACCTTCCAGGTCACCTCTCCCGCAGCGGCCGCCGGTCAGGTCACGCTGCTCGGCATCACCTCCCGCGGACGCCCGGCGCTCACGGCGCCCTCAGGTTGGAACCTGGTGCGCGTCGACGACAACGCCACGGCACTGCGCCAGTGGATCTACCAGCGGGTGGCGACCTCGGCCACCCCTTCCGGCACGCAGACCTTCACGCTGTCGTCGTCCCAGTCGGTGGCGTGGACGACCGCCACGTACGACGGGGTGTCGGCCTCGAATCCGATCGGGCAGTCGGCGGTGTCGATCAACGCCAGCTCCAAGTCGATCACGCTGCCGGGCCTGGACGGGGCGGCCGCAAGCACCGCCGTTGCCTTCGCCGGCCTGGCCAATGCGGCCAGCATCACGCCCGCCAGCGAGTGGAACGAGCGCGGTGAGTCCTCGACGCCGACCGCGACCTACAAGGTGACCGGCGAGCTCGAGGACACGAACGTTCCGGCCAGCGGCCAGGTGGCCGAGGCCTCGGCGACCGCGAGCGTGGCCGGGATGAGCATCGGTCAGACGGTCGTGCTCAACCCGGGTCCGTGACGGCTCGCGAGCCGCGCATCCTGATCGCCGTCTCGGGTGTCGACGGCGCGGGCAAGTCCACGCTGGTTGCGGGGCTGCGCGCGCACCTCGCCGCCGACGGTGCGCCGTCGGACGTGGTCTGGTTCCGTCCCGGCATGGGCATGGCCTGGGTCGACCGACCGGTGCGCTGGCTGAAGCGTCGGCTCGGACAGT
This sequence comes from uncultured Actinomycetota bacterium, assembly GCA_963810435.1. Lineage (GTDB taxonomy): Bacteria > Actinomycetota > Actinomycetes > Propionibacteriales > Nocardioidaceae > Nocardioides_B. Next base: position 2,361,742 of record CAWENL010000001.1, on the reverse strand, counting down.
CCACCGGTCCGACCGTGCGCACCATCGCGCGCGACACGACCGTCACGCCCTCCTCGCGGCGCGGGGTCGTGGGCTGGCTGTGGTGTCTGCTGGTGACCCTCAGCTACCTGGTCGGCGTGCACCGGCAGGTGCGGGGACGCTCAGGGGTGCTGCTCCTCGACCGCCACCTGGCCGACGCGCTGGTGACGCTCGACGTGTTCTACCGGGGGGTGAACCTGCGGCTGCCCAAGCTGCTGGTGCGGCGGCTCCTCCCGCCGGCCGCCGCGACCGTCTACCTCGACCTGCCCGTCGAGGTGGCCGTGGCGCGCAAGCCGGGAGACACCATCGAGCGCCACGCGGTCACCGCGCAGCTGGCGGCGTACCCTGCCTACGTGCGGAAGCTCCCAACGACGGTCCAGGTCGATGCCACCCTGCCGCCGGACGAGGTGCTGGCTGCTGCGTGGGGCTTCGTCGGCCCGGTCGTGCGCCGCACCCGCACGGCGTCGTGACCCGCGTCCTCGTCACGGACGGGGGATCCTCGTCCGCGCGCTCCACCCTCGCGGCCGTCCGGGCACTGGCGCTCGGCGGCTTCGAGCCTTGGGTGACCACGGCCGGGCACGGCTCGATGGCCTCAGCGTCGCGTCACTGCGCCGGCACCGTGGTGACCGCGCGTGCCGACGAGGCCGACTACCCCACCGACGTGAAGCGGGCCGTCGCGCAGCACGACATCGCGGCGGTGCTCTGCGCCAGCGACGCCAGCCTGGTGGCGCTGGCCGCACCCGGGCACCGGCTGGTGCGCAAGGACGAGGTCTCCCGGTTGGCCGAGCGCGTCGGTCTGCCGCTGCTGTGCGAGCGCGTGCTGGACACGCCTGAGGACGTGCTCGCCGACGCCCCCGAGCTCGACTACCCGCTGGCGGTGAAGCCCGTCGAGCGACGGATGGGAGACGCGCCCGTCATCCGGGCCGAGACCTCCGAGCAGCTCACAGCCCGCGCCCACGAGGCTCCGCTTCTCGTGCAGCACTGGGTCGAGGACCCGCTCAGCGCCTACAGCGGGGTGATGTACGACGGCCGGCTGATCGCCGTACTGGCCCAGCAAGGGGAGCGGCTCTGGCCCACCGACGCGGGCACATCCAGCTACGCCCGCACCGTCCCCGTCGACCCCGGCCGGGCGGCGATGCTCGAGAGCCTGCTGGCCGAGCACGAGGGGGTCTTCCAGGCACAGTTCCTGGGCGCCTCGCTCATCGACTTGAACCCGCGCGTCTACGGCTCGCTGCCGCTGGCGGTCGCGGCCGGGCTCAACCTCCCCGCGATCTACGTCAACGCGCTGCTCGGTCGGCCCCAGCACGTGCCCGCGGCCCGGCCGGGGGTGCGCTACCGCTGGGTCGAGGGCGACGTGCGCCACCTGCTGGAGGGTGTTCGGTGCGGGCGACTGGGCACGACCGACGTGCTCCGGGCGCTGACCCCCCACCGCGGGACCGCTCACAGCACGGCGAGCCTCACGGACCCGCGCCCGATGCTGCGCCGGCTACGGATGGTCGCGCAGGCCGCGGTGCGTCCCGAGTCCGGCTCCGGGACGGGCCGGAAGTGAGCGACCGGGACAGCGGGCACCACGTCGTCGGGGGGGTCGTCCACGTGCGCGTGGACGGGGGCGACGAGCAGGACCGCGCGGTCGTGGCGCGCCAGCTCGGAGCGGCCGTCGAGGACCCCGGCACCCCCGCCGACCTGGTCGTGGAGTTCACCGAGGTCGTCGCTGCGGTCGGCGAGCGCACCTGGGCGGGATACCGCGAGACCTCCTTCGACGGGGAGCACTTCTACCTCCACGACACCCGCGCGGCCACACCGAAGCTGGTGCGGCTGCCGCTGGACAGGCTCGGCGAGGGCGACGCACCGGGTGCGGCGGTCCTGGTCGAGCGGGGCGCCCGCAACGTGCCGGTGCTGGTGGCCCTGGTGAACCTGCTGGCCCTGCCCAAGGGCGTCGTCCCGGTGCACGCCTCGACGGTGGTGCACCGTGGTCGCACGCTGCTGGCCTGCGGCTGGTCCAAGGGCGGCAAGACCGAGATGATGGTCGCGCTCGAGCGGGAGGGCGCCACCTACGTGGCCGACGAGTGGAGCTACCTGCGACGCGAGGACGGCTGCACCCGGGCCAGGTCGCTGCCGGAGCCCGTGCGCGTCTGGAACTGGCAGCTCGCTCAGCTGCCCGAGCTGCGCGAGCGGGTCACCAGCCGCAGCAAGCGCTCGAGGCTGACCCTGCTCGACCGGGCCTCCGGGTTGTTGTCGGGCATGAGCACGCGAGGGTTGCCCGGGCGCGACGTGTGGCGGCGTGCGGCACCGGTCCTGGCCCGGCAGGCCTACGTCCAGGTGCCGCCGGCGCGGCTCTTCGACGGTCGGGTGCTGGACGAGGCCACGGTCGACCAGGTGCTGCTGGTGCACTCACGGCCGGGCGCCGAGACCGTGGTGTCCCCCGTCGACGGCGGCGAGGTCGCGGCCCGGATGCGGCACTCGCTGGCGCACGAACGGATGCCGTTCACGGCCGTCTACCAGCAGTACCGCTTCGCGTTCCCCGACCGGGTCTGCCGGCTCGCGGAGGAGGCCCCGCAGGCCGAGGCCGAGCTCCTCGACCAGACGCTCGCGCCACTGCCGGCGGCGCGGCTCGTGCACCCCTATCCTGCCGACCTGGCACGCATCGCCGCCGCGATCAACGCCCTGCCGGCTCCGCGCTCGCCGTAAGCCCCTCGCGCACTGCCTCCGCCGGCGATCGAGCTGTGGAGAGCCGTCCCACCCCTGTCGGGATCGGCGGTTAGGGTGCAGCGGTGACCTCGCCCGACGCCTCGACGACCTCGGTCCGCGAGGTGCTCGCCGGTGCTGTCGACGCTCTCGGAGGCGAGGAGCGGCCCGGTCAGATCCAGATGGCGGAGGCGGTCGCGCGAGCGATGACCTCGGGGGAGCACCTGCTCGTGCAGGCCGGCACCGGCACCGGCAAGTCGTTGGCATATCTCGTCCCGGCGATGCTGCACGAGCGCCGGGTCGTGGTCGCCACGGCCACCCTCGCCCTGCAGCACCAGCTCGTCGAGCGTGACATCCCGGCCCTCCTGAAGGCCGTCGAGCACCTGCTCCCCACGGACGGCCGACGGCCGTCGTACGCCGTGCTGAAGGGGCGCTCCAACTACGCCTGCCTGCACCGGATCCGGGAGGGCGTCCCCGACGACCAGGGCGCCCTTGTCGACCTGCCCGCCGGCTCGATGGGCAACGAGGTTCTCGCGCTGCGTGCCTGGGCCGAGAAGCAGACCGAGACCAAGGGCGCCGGCGATCGGGACTCCGCCCCCAAGCACACCGACCGGGTGTGGCGGCAGGTCTCGGTCAACCACCGTGAGTGCCTCGGCGCCGCCAAGTGCCCCTTCGGGGAGGAGTGCTTCGCCGAGCGGGCCAAGGAGAAGGCCGCCCAGTCCCGTCTGGTGGTGACCAACCACTCGCTGCTGGCCATCGACGCCATCGAGGGCGTCCCGATGATCCCGGAGTACGACGTCGTGGTGGTCGACGAGGCACACGAGCTCACCGCCCGCGTCACCCAGGCGGCCACCGACGAGCTGTCGGTGCCGGAGGTGGAGCGCGCGGCGCGGCGGTCGCAGCGGCACGTCGAGGGGATCGAGGCCGACGACCTCGCCGACGCAGGTGACGCGCTCCGGGCCGCCTTCGACGAGCTCGCCCCCGGGCGCGTCGACGAGCTGCCCACCGGGCTCGCGGACGCGCTGGTGCTGGTGCGTGACGCCGCTCGCGCGGTGCTCTCGGCCTTCCCGAAGGAGTCGGCCGACGGGGAGGGCGACGCCGGGCGCACCCAGGCACGCGGCTCGGTGCAGGAGATCTTCGTCCACGCGGACCGGATGGCCGCCAACTCCGAGTCCGACGTGCTCTGGCTCTCCGAGCGCGACCGGGCCCGCGGCGGCGACCAGCTCTGCGTCGCGCCGCTCCAGGTGCGGGGTCCACTGCGTGACCGGCTGCTCACCGACAAGACGGTGGTGCTGACCAGCGCCACGCTGATGCTCGGCGGTGGCTTCGAGGCGGTCGCCACGTCGCTGGGGCTGAGGCCCGACGAGCGCGTGGACCACTCGCTCGCCTCGCCGCCGGACGCCGACCCGGTCGAGGACCGGCTGCCGTGGCGCGGCATCGACGTCGGGTCGCCGTTCGACTACGCCCGGCAGGGGATCCTCTACGTCGCGCGCCACCTGCCGCCACCCGGACGCGACGGGCTCGGTGCCGACCAGCTCGACGAGATCGTCGACCTGGTCGACGCCGCCGGTGGGCGGACCCTGGGACTGTTCTCCAGCCGGCGCGGCGCGGAGGCGGCCGCCGAGGCGGCCCGCGAGCGGCTGCCGCACCTGACGATCCTCGCGCAGGGCGAGGCCCAGCTGCCGGAGCTGGCCCGGCTGTTCACCGAGGACCCGCACGCCTGCCTGTTCGGCACGCTGAGCCTGTGGCAGGGCATCGACGTCCCTGGGGAGACCTGCCAGCTCGTGATCGTCGACCGGATCCCGTTCCCCCGCCCCGACGACCCGTTGATGTCCGCGCGGCAGCGCGCAGCCGACCGGTCCGGGGGCAACGGCTTCATGCAGGTCGCCGCCACCCACGCAGCGCTGCTGCTGGCCCAGGGCACCGGTCGGCTCATCCGCACCACCGCCGACCGGGGCGTGGTCGCGATCCTCGACCCGCGGCTGGTCACCAAGCGCTACGGCAGCTTCCTGCGGCTGTCGCTGCCACCGATGTGGTCCACGACGGACCGCGAGGTGGTGCTCGCGGCGCTGCGGCGGCTCGCCTGCTGAGGGTCGCCGGCGTCGGGCTGCAAGGATGTTCCCCATGAGGAGCACCTACGTGGTCAGCGACGTGCACGGTCACCTGACCGACCTGCGCGACGGGCTCGTGCAGGCCGGCCTGGCCGATGCGGAGGGCCGGTGGACCGGCGGCGACGCGGCGCTGTGGGTGCTCGGCGACCTGGTCGACCGCGGCCCCGACGGCATCGGGGTGATTCGCTTCATCCGCTCGCTCCAGCAGCAGGCCCCCGAGCAGGTGCACGTGCTGATGGGCAACCACGAGGCGCTGATGCTGGGCGAGAAGCTTTTCCCCGGCCCGACGTTCGACGATGTCTGGATGCTGAACGGTGGTCGGCGCAGTGACCAGGACGCCCTCGACGAGGACGACGTGGCCTGGCTGCAGTCCCTGCCACCGATGGCACTGACCGGAGACGTCCTGCTCATGCACTCCGACACCACCGACTACGTCGCCTGGGGGAGCACCGTGGAGGCCGTGAACCACAGCGTCGCCACGATGGTGGCCTCCGAGGACGCCCAGCAGCACTTCGACGTGTTCGCCGCGCTGACCAGCCGCTTCGACTTCGCTGGCTCCGACGGCGCCGCGGTCGCGCAGCGGATGCTCGACACCTACGGCGGCACCCGGATCGTGCACGGCCACAGCATCATCGGCTCGCTGGTCGACCGCCCGTCGTACACGGTCACCGAGCCGCTGCTCTACGCCGACGGGCTGGTGCTCGCCGTCGACGGGGGCCGCTACGACGACGGGCCGCTGCTGGTGGTGCGGCTGGCGTGAGGGTGGCTGCTGATTACCAGGGGATGCCGGCGAACTGCTGCTCCCCATGGCGTGCACCCCATGGGGAGCAACAGAACACCTGCATCCCCTGGTAATCAGCACGCTCGACGCAGACGCAACGGCCCACCCCCCAGCCAGGGATGGCGGGCCGTCGCACCACAGTCAGCCGGTCAGACCCGGCGCAGCACCGCGGTCACCTTGCCCAAGATGGTGGCGTTCGTGCCGTCGATCGGCTCGTAGGCGTCGTTGTGGGGGAGCAGCCACACCTGCCCGTCCTTGCGCTGGAACGTCTTGACCGTCGCCTCGCCGTCGATCATGGCAGCCACGATCTCGCCGTTCTCCGCGTTGGGCTGCTGGCGGATCACGACGTAGTCGCCGTTGCAGATCGCGGCGTCGACCATCGAGTCACCGGCCACCTCGAGCAGGAACAACGTGCCGTCACCGACCAGGCTCTTGGGCAGTGGCATGATCTCCTCGACGCGCTCCTCCGCGAGGATCGGCCCGCCGGCGGCGATGCGACCGATCATCGGAACGTACGTCGCGGGCGGCATCGCGTCCGCGATCCCCGTCTCGTCGACGGTCGACTCGTCGGGGTTGAACACCGAGAGCGCACGAGGCCGGTTGGGGTCCCGCTTGAGGAACCCCTTCTGCTCGAGCACCCGCAGCTGGTGGGCCACCGAGGACGAGCTCGTGAGTCCGACGCGCTCCCCGATCTCGCGCATGCTGGGCGGGTAGCCGCGGTGCTCGATCGAGTCGCGGATCACCGCGAGCACGCGCTGCTGACGGGGGGTGAGGCCGGTGGAGTCGGGGGGACCGTCCGGTAGCTCAGCCACTCCCGGAGCGGCTCCGTCGGGTGTCTTGCGCTTGCCTGCCATGGGCGTGCCCCTCCTGGTGTGCCTGCCTTTGACCCGTGCGTTCACGGTAGTCGTCGCGACGCGGGTTGTTCAAACATCTGTTCGAACGGCGTGTCGTCCCCCGGTCCTCTGGTTGGCTACCCGGCATGGCCTCGTCTCCCCGCTTCGCCGGTTCGTCCTCGGGCTCGACCACACCCGGCTCGGCGGTGGTCACCGGGGCCGGGCGGGGCATCGGCCGCGCGATCGCGCAGCTGCTCGTGGGCCGCGGGTACGCCGTGGTCCTCACCGACGTCGACGGCGATGCGGCGCGTCGTACGGCCGAGGAGATCGGTGCCGTGGTCGGGCTCGCACACGACGTCCGCGACGAGGCGGCGCACGCGTCGGTGGCAGCCGAGGCGTCCCGGCACGCCCGGCTGGCGGTCTGGGTCAACAACGCGGGCGTCGGGTACGACGGCACGCTCGCCGAGCTCTCCTCGGAGCAAGTCGAGGGGCTGGTGGACGTCAACCTCAAGGGCGTGCTGTGGGGGATGCGGGCCGCCCTGGCGTCGTTCGGTCCGGAGGGCGGTGACGTCGTGAACCTCGCCTCGTCCTCGGGGCTCGGCCCGGTGCCCGGCCTCGCGGTGTACGCCGCGACGAAGGCGGCCGTCGTCTCGGTGACGATGAGCGCCGGCGTGGAGGCGCGTCGCGGCGTCCGCGTGCACGCCCTGTGCCCCGACGGCGTCGACACCGCGATGGTGGCGGCGATGCGCCCGGACGGCGCCGCGAAGGCATTGGTGCACTCGGGTGGGCGGCTGCTCACGGCGGCCGAGACGGCGCAGGCGGCGGTCGCGCTGATCGGCAGCCGTCGCATGGTGCGCACCCTGCCCGCCTGGCGTGGCGGGCTCCTCCGGCTGGGACCGCTTCTGCCCTCACAGACCGGAGCCGGGTTCGCGGCGTTCGAGGCGCTGGGCCGGCGGGCGATGCGCCGGCGGGGGAGACCGCCGATCTAGGAGCCGGGCCGCTGCCACGAGACACGCGCCTCCCTCATGCGAACACCTGTTCGAAGAGGCCCTTGTGTCGTTCGAACACATGCTCTACCGTCGTACACATGTTCGATCGAACAGGCATTCGAGAAGCGGCCCGCAGAAACTGTCGGCGGTCCTCGATAGAACGTCTGTCATGGACACGTTCGACGACCGGATCGGCTCCGCACCCAGGAGGTCTCAGATGAGCACGCTCGCGATCAACCCCGGCTTCACCCGGACCCGGGCGCGGACCAGCCCCCAGGTGTCGCAGGCGCGGCGCCCGGCTCCGGTCCGGCTCACCCGGCGCGGACGCATGGTGGTGGTGGCGCTGATGCTCGCGATGCTGCTCGCCGCGGCCACCGCGTTCGGCTCGCACTCGGCCGCCACCGGCGAGAGCGGACGACCGGTGCAGACCCGCACCGTCGAGGTCGGGGCCGGCGACACGATGTGGGGGATCGCCTCCGAGGTCGCTCGACCAGGCCAGGTGCGTGAGACCATCCACCAGATCGAGGAGCTGAACGCGCTGAGCGGTCCTGGCCTGAGGGTGGGCCAGGAGATCGCGGTCCCGGTCGGCTGAGGCCGGGAACAGGCTGGGGGCTCCACACAGACTTGCCGGCGACCTCCTCGACCCGGGTCGACGGCATGAGGGGAAAGAGGAGGGTGGGACCGCGCTCAAGCAGCTCGGGCCCGCCCTTTTCCCGTTTCCAGGAGTTGCCTCACAGCTGCGCGACGCCGGCCGCGATCAGCCCCTGGGCCGCGGCATAGGTCGCCATCACCGCGACCTCCAGCGTGGGCCGCTCGTCGGCCAACAGGAACCTCTGCACGCCGAGCATGGTGTCGGAGACCAGGAACAACCCCGTCCCCGCGATGACGGTCTGACGCGCACGGGCGGGGCGTTGCGGGTCGAGCGTCGAGCCCGCGGCGAACATCACGGCGAGCAGGGTGGCGTACGCCGCGACCGGTCCCGCGAGCGCGGGGTCGCGCCGCCGGGCGGCGACGGTCATCGGCGGTGCCGTCGCGAGCCACAGCGCCAGTGCTGCCCGGACGCCGGGGGAGGACATGCGCGCAGCGGGGTCGCGGTGGGTGAGGAACGTCGCGACGTAGGCCAGGTGCGCCCCGAAGAACGATCCGAGTCCCGTGAGGAAGGCTCGCTCACCCGGGCCGAGCAGCGCCACGTCCCCGGCCCACGAGAGTGCCTGGGCCGCGCCCAGACCCCGTCGCGCCGCAGGGTCCGCGTCCTCGACGCTGCGCAACGCGGCGTTGAGCACCGGCATCAGCACGGGCTTGGTGAACCACCGCAGCCGCCGCCGGGCGGGGCTGGCTGCGAGCACGGCGTCGACGGCCGAGGCGACGACGTACGTGGTCGTCCAGGCGACGGTGCGAGGGTTCGGTCGGGTCATCAGGGCAGTCAGTACTCGCCGGACAGGACCGCGGTCGCCTCGCTCACCCGCAGCGGCGACGCCGGGCCGGTGATCGTGACGCTGCCCGGGATGGTCTGCCACGCCCCACCGCCGACGCGGAAGCGGGCCGTATAGGTAACGTCGACGCTGGTCCGCACCGTCACGTGCGCGTCCGTGTAGTCGTGGGTGATGTCGAGGGCAGGGTACGGCGCCCCCGGTTCGTGGCTGCTGCTGCTGGACCCGTCGCCGTAGTGCCAGGTGTAGGAGCCCGGGGTCGCCCGGATCTGCACGCGTCGACCCAGCAGCGTCACGGCTCTGGTGAAGGTACGCGGCCGGGCGTAGAAGTTCGTCGCGAAGTTGACCAGCGTCTTGTCCTCGGGCTGGGTCCGCACCCGCAGCGCAGGCAGGCCGATCCGCTGCAGCGCGGTGAGCACCACCGCCGAGGTCACCTGCGGGCGGGCAGGCGGTGCTACCGCGCTCGGACTGCGGACAAGGGATCGGCGCGCGACCCCCGCCGCACATCGCGTTGGCACCGGTCCCGAAGGCGTAGATGAGCGTGGGAAGAACCAGCGGCCGGGAGACACCAGTCGAGGGACCGTCGATCTTGGCCGCTGGGTCGAGGACGGTGTTGCGGGATTGCCGCGTGGGTCCGCTCTCGGTGTTCGGCGGCGAGCTCGTAGCCATCGATAGCAGCCTTGCCACCGAGCTGTCATCATGCCGCAGCCTGAGTTGCCACGGCCAGCGTCAAGGCCAATGCTGCGAGCCCGACACCGGAGCGCCGCAATATCACGTGAACCCCTGGTCCAGTTCTGTAGTCGCCACTATCGCCTGTATTCGTGCAGCGTGAACATCTTAGTACGTTCACCGTCCTGGGAATCGTCGCGGCTTAGCCCCTCGGCTTAGCGATCACTACCTGGGGCGTTGCCACGACTTACCTGCTCGCCGTTACAACCTGCTTACCCTTCCGGCCGCTGTGCGTCGTTCGTCGAGCAACTGCCATCCCTTTGCCCTGGATGCGACCGTTATGGACGGCCACGTCGTCGATAAAGTCCGCGATTGCGTCGCAGTCCACGCACCCCGGGGTCGACAGTTGTCTCAACGCCCGGCTGTCACCGGCCGGTCCGCTGTAGTCGAGCACCGCGACCCAGTGCCGAACAAACGCCTCGGCGGACGCCTCGTCGGTCCCCTTCGCCTCGGGAGGCAACGTAGGCGCCGCCTCGCTGACGGACGCGGACGGCGACCTGGGGGACGGGGACGTGGGGGAGGACGAGGACGGCGAGGCCGAGGAGGAGCGGAGCGGGCCCGGCTCGGGGGCGTCCCCGGAGCAGCCCGACAGCATCAGGGCTCCGGCAGCCAGCGCGGCGGCACCCGCGCGGACGCGACGTCTCACAGACACCGTTGCGACCCCCAAGAAGATCGGTTCCCGACCGTGGAACAAACCGGACACGGCACCTGCAACCTAACCGCGCGGTCCCTTCGGCGGCTAGCCCGAACCCGGTTCTGTGGATAAGCCGCGTCCGAAATGCGACGATTCGACCATGCAGCGGGGTCACGAGGGAACGAGCGCCGCGTCCGCACCTGCGACCCCGACCCCCCGGCTGCGTGTCCACCAGGAGCGCGCCCTCGAGGCGGTCGCCCGGGCGGAGTCCACCGGGTCACTGCGGGCGTGGGTGGTGCTGCCGCCCGGTGCCGGCAAGACCCTCGTCGGACTCGAGACGGCTCGACGTCGGGGCCGCACCACGGTCGTGCTGGGCCCGAACACCGCCATCCAGACCCAGTGGCTGCACGGCTGGCAGGACCTCGAGTCGAGGCCGGCGAGCGCGACACGAGACCTCGTCGCCCCGTTCACTGCGCTGACGTACCAGGCACTGGCCACGTTCGACGACCGGGACCGGGTGGACGGGACCGACGAGAACGGCGCCGAGTCCCTGATCGAGGGCCTGCATCCCCACGGCAAGGCGCTCGTCGAACGACTCCGTGAGGTCGGCGACCTCACGTTGGTGCTCGACGAGTGCCACCACCTGCTGGAGGTGTGGGGACGGCTGCTCAAGGAGGTGCTCGACGAGCTGCCGCAGGCGTTCGTGCTCGGCCTCACCGCGACTCCGCCGGACACGCTGACCCAGTCCCAGCGCGAGCTGGTCGATGACCTGTTCGGGACGCCGCTGTTCGCCGCGAGCATCCCGGCCGTGGTGCGGGAGGGCGACCTCGCACCCTTCGCGGAGCTCGCGTGGCTGACGGCGCCGACACCGACGGAGGCCGACTGGCTGGCCGAGCAGGGCGTCCGGTTCGCCGAGCTGACCACGGCGCTGACCGACCCGGCGTTCGGCTCCGTCGGGTTCCTCAGCTGGCTGGACGTCCGCGCGAACAGGCCCGCATCACCGGAGCTGATGGACGCCGCGCTCCGGATGGCGCACACCGGTCTGCTCGCGGTTCCCGAAGGTGCTCGGATGGCCGAGCGGCACCGCCACGACCCGACCGCGGACGACTGGGTGCTGCTCATCGAGGAATGGCTGCTCCTGCTGGAACGCGGCGGCCGCGACGAGGACGTCGTGGAGCGGGTCCGGCAGGTGCTGCCGTCCGTGGGGTACCAGCTGACCCGACGCGGTATCCGCCGGGGCCGCAGCCCGGTCGACCGGGTGCTGGCCCGCAGCGAGGCCAAGACCGTCGCGCTGACCCAGATCGTGCAGGCCGAGCAGCGCAACCTCGGCGACCGGCTGCGCATGCTCGTGCTCTGCGACCACGAGCGCGCCGGCGCCACCCTGCCGATGGACCTCACCGGCATCGTCGACGAGCAGGCGGGCTCCGCAATGCTGGCCCTCGACCACCTGGCGCTGGCGGTGCCCGAGCTGCACCCGCTGATGGTCACCGGCTCGACCGTGGCAGGAGCGCACGAGACGCTGGAGCGCCTGCGGGAGTACGTCGCAGCGCCCGGCCTGGTCGTCGCCGACGGCCGGCTCGAGGGACCGTGGACGAGCCGGGACTGGGTGCCGTGGGTGACCAGGTTCTTCGAGGAGGGCCGCTGCCAGGTGCTCGTGGGCACCCGAGGTCTGCTCGGCGAGGGCTGGGACGCTCGTAGGGTGACCGGACTGGTCGACCTGACCACCGCGACGACCAGCACGGCCGTCGTCCAGACCCGTGGCAGGGCGCTGCGCACCGACCCCACGTGGCCGGAGAAGGTGGCGCTGACCTGGAGCGTGGTGTGCGTCAGCGAGCAGCACCCCAAGGGGGGCAACGACTGGGACCGGTTCGTCCGCAAGCATGAGGGCTTCTACGGCGTCGACGAGGAGGGTGACGTGGTCTCGGGGGTCGGGCACGTCGACGCGGCGTTCTCGCCGTACGCACCGCCAGGGTCGGACACGTTCGACGCCGTGAACGCGCGGATGCTGGTCCGCTCCGAGCGACGCCCGGCGATCAAGGACGCGTGGCGGATCGGCGAGCGCTACCAGGACGCCCTCGTGCACACGGTTCGCATCAAGCCCGACGTCGACGCCGACCGGTCGCCGCAGACCCGGCCCGCACCTGCCCCGGTCGTGCTGCACGACCGGGACCTCGTGGTCCGGGACCGCCGCCCCTCGCCGTGGCGGCTGCACCCGGTCGTCGCGGTCGGCGCCGTCGTGGCCGTCACCGCGTTCCTGCTCAACCTGACCCCGGCCGTGGTCGTCGCCCTCGGGCTGGCGACCATGATGGGTCTGCAGACCACCGTCGCGGTCGACCGGGGGCGGGTGCTGGTCGAGGAGCTGGCGCGGCCACCCAGCGTCGAGCAGGTCGCCGGTGCGGTGGCCGACGCGCTGCACGAGACGGGACAGTCCCCCGTCGGATCGGGGTCGGTGCGGGTGGTCATCGACGAGCACGGCGAGTACCGCTGCGCCCTCGACGGTGTCGACGCCGTCGTCTCGCAGATCTTCGCCATCTCGCTCGACGAGGCGGTCTCGGCGATGTCCTCGCCCCGCTACGTCGTCCCGCGCTGGGTCTACACCGGCCCCGTCGACAACGCCGACGGCGTCCGTGCCGCCGTCGGCCGGTTGCGCCCCGACGGCGAGGTCTGGCACAGCGTCCCCACCGCGCTGGGCACGACCGGGCGGCGCGCCCAGGCGTTCGCGCGTGCGTGGGACCACTGGGTCGGTGGCGGCCGCGCCGTCTACACCGGGAGCCCCGAGGGGGAGGGCGTACTCGTGACGCATCGTGGCAGCGATCCGTTCGCGGTGACCACGGTGCTGCGCACCCAGTGGAGATGACCGACGTCGTTCTCGGAGAGGACCGCCGCCGGGAAACCGCTAGCGTGTCGTGCGTGGCTGGCTACTCCGGCAGATCGCTGACCGAGAAGCTGGGCCTGCGCCCCGACCTCACCGTGTACGTCGACGGCGGCCCGGCCCACACCGCCGAGCTGCTCGACGGGGCGCCGTACACCACCCGGCTGCCTCGGCAGGTCGACGTCACGCTGCTCTTCGCCACCGAGCTCACCCGCCTCACCCGACGACTGCCAGTGGTCCTCGAGCGGACCGTCACGAACGGGATGGTCTGGGTCTGCTGGCCGAAGAAGGCGAGCAGGGTGCCGACCGACCTGGACGAGAACGTGGTGCGCGCGACCGGCCTCGCGCATGGGGTCGTGGACGTCAAGGTCGCGGCGGTCGACGCGACCTGGTCGGGGCTCAAGTTCGTCCGCCGGCTACGGGACCGCTGAGTTGCCGGCGCCCGGCCGTCAGAGGGTCTGCGGCTTGAGGGGCGGCGCGTCCTTCGCGTGCGCCGGGACCAGGGCCAGCGCCAGCACGGCGAGCACGGCGGCCACGGCGAACATGTAGAACCCCCAGGGGTAGGCGATGCCCGCCGTGACCAGTGCGCCGCCCAGGAAGGGACCGACGATCGCGCCGACCCGGCCGACGCCCGCCGCCATCCCGAGCGCGGTGCCGCGCACGTCGGCGGGGTAGAGGTGGCCGACGAAGGCGTAGACCAGCACCTGGGCCGAGAACACGAAGACGCCGGCGAGGAACACCCCGACGTACACCGCGGGGGTCGACTGCAGCTTGATGCTCAACCCGGCCAGGAAGAAAGCCGCGAGCGCGAACCACAGCATCACCGTGGGCTTGTTGCCGCGGGCGTCGCTGATCTGGCCGGCGACCAGCAGGCCGGTGACCGCGCCGAGGTTCAACGCGAGCAGCAGACCCAGCGCGGCTCCGGTGGAGTAGCCGGCCTCCTTCATGATCGTCGGCAACCACTGGTTGAGGCCGTAGACGAGCAGCAGACCCATGAACGAGGCCACCCACAGCGCCAGGCTGATGGCGAGGTAGCGGCCCTTCACGACCGCGCTGACCGGCACCGGCGCCGCGCCGGAGCGCTTGGTCTCGAGGTACGCCTCGGACTCGGGCAGCCTCGCCCACATCAGGGGCAGCGTCACCAGCCCGAACAGCCCGCCGAGCACGAACATCGACTGCCACCCGAAGTCCGCGATCAGCACGAGCGCGAGGAACGCCGTCAGGACCGCACCGACGTGGTAGCCGGTCATCATGCGGGTGACGGCCGAGCCGCGGCGGCCGTCGCGGGCGTACTCGGTCATGAAAGCCAGCGCCGTCGGCAGGCACGCCCCGAGGCCGAGCCCGGCCAGGAAGCGCAGCACGCCGAAGGTCGCGACGTTCGGCGCGACCGCGATCAGCAGGGTGAGGACCGAGAACACCGCGATGCAGCTGATCAGGCTGCGTCGCCGCCCGAACCGGTCGGTGACGGGACCGATCAGCACGGCGCCGATCCCGACGCCGACGAGCCCGATGGTCGCGACGAAGGTCAGCGACGCCGGGGTGAACCCCAGCGCCTTCGTGTCGAGCAGCGTGGGGGTGACCGCGCCGAGCACGACCAGGTCGAAGCCGTCGAGCGCGACAGCCACCCAGCAGAGCACCACCGGCCAGAGAGCGTGGGCAGACGAGGAGGCGGCGGCGCGGCTGGGGGAGGTCACCTCCGGCACCGTAGGGGAGTGCGGTCCGGTTTGACCAGCGCCGAGGTCCCGCCGAGCCACGTGGCACCCTGACCCCATGACGACCGATCCCTTCCGGCTCGACGGCCGCACCGCCGTCGTCACGGGTGCCAACCGCGGCCTCGGCCGCGCCTTCGCCGCTGCCCTCGCCCGCGCGGGTGCCGACGTCGTCGTGGTCGGGCGCACCGCCGAGCGCAACCAGGAGGCCGCCACCGCGATCGCCGAGGAGACCGGACGCCGTACGACGGTGGTGACCGGCGACGTGACCACCACCGCGGACGTGGCCCGCATCACGGAGGAGTCGATGGCGGTCAACGGTCGCGTCGACGTGCTCGTGAACAACGCGGGCATCTGCTACCACCGCCCTGCGCTCGAGGTGCCCGACGAGGAGTTCGAGTCGGTCTTCGACGTGAACGTGACGGGGCTCTGGCGGATGAGCCAGGCCTTCGGGCGGCACATGGTCGAGGCCGGTCGCGGCTCGATCGTCAACGTGGGCTCGATCTCCGCCCTGATCGTGAACCGCCCCCAGTGGCAGCCCGCCTACAACGCCTCCAAAGCGGCCGTCCACCAGCTCACCCGCTCGCTGGCCGCCGAGTGGGCGCCGTACGGCGTGCGCGTCAACGCGCTCGCCCCCGGCTACGTCAAGACCGACATGGCTCCGGTCGATGCGCCCGCGTTCCGGCGGCACTGGATCGAGGACGCCCCCATGCAGCGCTACGCCACCCCCGACGAGATCGCGCCCAGCGTGGTCTACCTCGCCAGCGACGCGTCGTCGTTCACCACCGGGTCGGTGCTGGTCGCCGACGGCGGCTACACCGTGTTCTGAGGGGCGAGCCACCGACGAGCCATCGACGGCTACCGGTGGCGGCCCGGCGCGTGACGCGACCGGCTGCCGAGCGCCGTGCCCAGCCGCGTGAGCAGCACGAAGACCACCATCAGGCAGCACGCGGCCCCCACTCCGGCCACCACCGTGAACCCCCAGCCGGCGGCCGATCCGTGCACGCGGGCACTGCGTCCGAAGTCGATCGCCGCCCTGACCAGGAAGACCCACGCCGCACCGCCCGCCAGCACGCCGAGCACGTGCAGCAGCGCACGACGACCGGCACCGGTCCCCGCGGCCTTCTGCGCCCGCCGGCGTCCTACGCTCACGGTCCCTCGCTCCGTCACACCCACCGCCACCGCGACATTCTCGCCGATGCGGAGGCGCGGTGCCGGGAGCCCACCCGGGCGCGTCGTCGAGCCGCTCAGAAGGGGACCTGGGTGGCCAGCAGGCCGTCGGCCGGGCCCCGCCCCGAGACCGCCCGGCAGAAGTCGAAGGGATCCATCCGCAGCACCTCGCCGTCGCCCGACTGCCAGCGGCCGCCTACCGGTCCGGTGAGCTCCAGCGTGTACGGCTCCGCGTGCCGGCCGGCCCACTCGCGGACCACGTCGTCGACGATCACGCCCTCGTGGTCGGCGGTCCCGTCGAGCAGAGCCCCGGTCGCCCGCGTGATGTCGATGCGGTGCATGAACGGGTCGCGGGTGAGGATGACGTCGAGCAGGAACTCGAAGGTCCACCACTCGCGCTGGCCGCCGCACTCCTGCATCTCCGGGATCTTGCGGTCGCGCACCAGCCGAGGCGTGCGTCGCCGAGCCCTGGCCGCCTTCGGCCCGACCCGTCGCATCGCGGCCACCAGGTCGGCGGTGCCGAGACCGGAGTTCTTCTCCACCTGGAGCGCGGTCATCGCGTCGAGCGGGGTCACCCCCTCGCGCTTGGCGCGCCGCTGCGAGCCAGCCTGCTGGCGCAGCATCTCCGGCAGGGAGGCGGCCATCTGCGCCATCCCCAACATGTGCCCCGCCATCGCCCGCACGTCCCACCCGGGACACTCGGTCGGCGCCGACCACTGCTCGGGCGTCAGCCGCTCGAACAGTGCAGCCACCCGGTCGTACTCGGTGGCGGCGAGCCGCATCGCCACGTCACGGTCCAGCGCACGGCGGCGGGGTGAGGTCGTCGCGGTCTGTTCTACGGCCATCGGTGTCTCCTTCGTCGGGGGGTCACAGACCCAGGCTGTCGGCGTACATGTCGGTCGCCCGGTGCACCAGCCGCCGCCAGCGGTCGCCTCCGGGGTCGTTCGCGAGCTGCGCGTCGACGAGCCCACCGACGAGCGCGACGTACAGGTCCACGTCCTGCTGCCGGTGGATCCCCCACCCGGCGAACCGCTCCTTCAGCTCGTCGATGGTGGCCACCGCAGGGGCGTACGACGCCTGGGTCGGCGTGAACCCGGGGATGGTGCGCTGGTTCATCAGCTGGAAGCGGGCGAGGTCGGCGACCGAGAAGTCGAAGAAGGCGAGCGCGTACCTGCGCAGCGCCGCCCGAGCGGTCCGGGGGCGGTGCTCGTCGAGCGCCTTCATCTCGGCGAGGCACTGCGCCCAGGCCTCGCCGAACATCGCGTCGTAGATCGCGTGCTTCGAGTCGAAGTGCGTGTAGAGCGACGGCGCCCGCATCCCGACCCGCGTGGCGACGTCGCGAAGCGTCACCTGGGCGATGCCAAGCTCGCGGGCCACGGTCCAGGCCGCGTCGAGGATCTCGCGGCGAGTCCCCTCACGTCGTTCGGTCTGCCTAATGAGATTCGGCGCATCTAACACAGTTAGGATGGTCTGCCGATTCGGGCCGGCTGTCCAGGCCCGGTCCGCTCCGGTCCAGACCTGTCCCGCGGGGGCGAGCGCGACGACCTTGAACGACACGACACACTGGATCCGGTGAGCGAGGAGAAGACGAAGGTCGAGGTCAACATCGTCCAGGTCGTGGCCAGCGCCCTGGCGGCCGTCTCCTCTGCCGTGATGCTCTCCACGCTCGGTGCCGCCGGCACGATCATCGGGGCTGCCGTGGGCAGCGTGGTCGCCACCGTGGGCGCCGCCATCTACTCCTACTCGCTGCGGGTGAGCCGCGAGCGCGTGCAGGCCGCCCAGGCGGCCGCCGTCGCCCGGATGAGCCGAGTGCGCACCGGGGTGCACACGCGGCAGATCGAGCTCGAGGACAAGCCCGCCGACGAGGGTCGGACGCCCTGGCGAGAGGCGCTGGGCCGGCTGCCGTGGAAGTGGGTCGCGATCATCGCCGCGGCGGTGTTCGCGATCACCATGATCGTCATCTTGACCTTCGAGCTGCTCACCGGGCGGTCGGTCTCGACCTACACGGGCGGCAGCGACGGCACCGGCCACCGGACCTCTCTCGGGTTCGGCACGGCCGCGACGCCGTCGACGTCCCCCAGCGCCCCCGCTAGCAGCTCCACGCCGGGCCGCTCGAGCACCGGAGGACCCGGGACGGGCGCCGCGTCGGCCACCGCCACCGCCCCCGCGACGGGGCCGTCGCCGTCCTCCGGCGTCTCGCCGTCGGCGTCGGTCCCCCTCACGCCCACCCCGACGCCCACGCCCGACCAGGGCGCGACCGCCGGCACCGCGACGCCCTCAGGCTCCGCCGCGCCCTGAGGGCGCTCCGCAGGCGAGGAGCGGATTGAGTATCACAAATCGGTCTAAATCAGGTTGTTACCGATTTGTAGGGTTCGCGAGCAATGGACGTTGCCCAGCCGTGGTCCCCGCCTCCCTAACGTTGTGTTCACAAGCTTCGACAAAGCAAACCCGGATGGGAGTCCGGATCACACCCTGGGAGTCAGCCATGAACACCACCTCGATCGCCAGCCGCAAGGTCCTCGTCCCGCTCGCCACCGTCCTCGCCGCCGGCGCCATCGCCGTCGGGTCCGGCGCGACCTTCACCTCCACCACGGACAACACCACGAGCGCCGTGACCGCGGGCCACCTCTCGCACAGCAACAGCAAGGCGAACGCCGCCATCTTCACGATCACGAAGATGAAGCCCGGCGACGTGGTCAACGGCTCGCTCACGATCACCAACACCGGCAACCTGCCCGCCAGCTTCACCCTGCGCGAGCCCAGCTCCACCAACACGTTCGGCAGCGCCGCCGGCGCCAACTACCTGCACCTGAAGATCACCGACACCACCGCGCCGAGCACGGTCTTCGACGGCGACTTCGGCGCCCTGGCCGACGACACGCTCACGGCGCTGGGCACCCTGGCCCCGGGCGACGCGCACACGTACAACTTCGCCGTCTCGATGGACGCCGCCACCCCGAACAGCGAGCAGGACAAGACCGCCGGCGCCAGCTACCAGTGGGTCTCCACCCAGCTGTCCGGCGCCACCACCGCCCAGTAGTCCCCCCACGATCGGCGGACGGTGCCCCCAACCCCCGTGGGGCGCCGTCCGCTCGCCAGTTCCAGCCACGATCCGACCAGCCAGGAGGAGCAGTCATGTCGCGCATCCGCACGGCGGCCCGGCGCACCGGCCGACTGTTCGTCAACCTCGGGATGCTCGTCGTCCTGCTCGGCTCCGCGGCGTTCGTGGTGCCGACCTTCTTCGGCTACGACCGCTACGTGATCACCACCGGCTCGATGACCGGCACCTACGATCCCGGTTCGATCGTCTTCGACAAGCCGGTCCCCGTCAGCAGCCTGCGAGCGGGTGACGTGATCACCTACATGCCGCCACCGGAGTCCGGTATCCCGCATCTGGTCACCCACCGCATCGTGCACATCTCGCACCCCGCCAACGGGCACGCAAGCTTCCGGACCCAGGGTGACGCGAACCCGCAGCGCGACCCGTGGACGTTCCAGCTGGGCCAGCGCACGCAGGCCGAGGTCAAGTACAGCGTCCCCTACGCCGGCCGGCTGTTCCTGGCCCTCGCCGACCGCCAGACCCGGATGCTCTTCGTCGGTGGCCCAGCCGTGCTGCTGGCGCTGCGCGGCCTTGTCGAGCTGGTCGGCGCGGTCCGTTCCCGCCGACGTGCGGGCAAGGCCGCCACGACCCCGCAGACCTCGACCTGGACCCCCACCCAGACCCCCACCTACGCGCCGGCCCGCCGGAACGTTCTTCAGACCCACTGAACCGGATCCCGACATGCCACTGCGAATCCGCGCTCTCCTCGTCGCCGCCCTGGCGATCGCGGCGGCGTTCTTCGCGATGCCCGGCTTCTCCGGCGCGACGTACACCACCACCACGAACAACACCGGGACCGTGACCGCCGCCTCCGACTGGACCCCTCCGACCGTCGCCGTGACTGCCCCGGCCGGCGGCGCCACCGTGTCGGGCTCCGCAACCGTCACCGCCGCCGCCTCCGACGCGAGCGGGATCGCCAGCGTGCAGCTGCAGTACGCCCTGTCCGGCTCCTCGACCTGGACCAACCTCTGCGCGGCACGCACCACCGCGCCGTACACCTGCAGCTGGGCCACCACGACCTTCACCGACGGCGGCTACCAGCTGCGGGCCATCGCCCTCGACAACGCCGGCTACTCCGCGACCTCGGCCGTCGTCGCCGTCACCGTGCTCAACACGGCCACGGTGACCATGGCCGACCCGGGGGACAACCTGCGCGGCAATGCCACGGTCACCGCCACCGTGGCCGGCTACGGCAACCAGACCCTCACCTCGTTCCGCATCGAGTACTCCGTGGCAGACGCCAACAGCTGGACGACGATCTGCTCCACCACCACAGCCTCGTCGCTCAGCTGCACGTGGAACACCTCGGCGCTGTCCAACACCTACGACGTGCGTGGCTACGCGGTCGTGAGCGGCAAGGTCTACACCGACATCGTGCCCGTCGTCACCGTCGACAACACCGCCCCGACCGGCTCCATCACGAGCCCGGGGACCGGCAACACCTTGAGCGGCACCGTCAGCCTGGTCACGAACGCCGCCGACGCGCACTCCGGAGTCGCGACGATCGCGCTGCAGTACGCTCCGGCCGGCACGACCACGTGGACCGCGGCCTGCTCGGTCGGCACCTCTCCCTGGACCTGCCGCTGGGACACCACCACGGTCGCGGACCGGTCCTACGACCTGCGGGCCCTCATCACCGACGCGGCCGGCAACTCCCGGACCTCCGCGACGGTGTCGGGCGTGCTGGTCAGCAACGTGCTGCCCACCGTCTCCATCGAGTCACCCCTCGCAGGCGCCTACGTCGGCGGCAACGTGAGCGTCGCGACGAACGCCAGCTCCAGCGTCTCGATCACCAAGGTCAGCATCCAGGCCCGCACCGGCACCGGTGCCTTCACCGAGGTCTGCGCCGCCACCGCGACGCCCTACACGTGCACCTGGAACACCGGCACGCTCACCGGCTCCTACGACGTACGGGCCGTGCTCACCGACAGCCTCTTGCGCACCGCCACCTCCGCGACCCTCACCGTCAACGTCGACAACAGCGTGCTCAAGGCGCACGACGTGCAGACCATCAACTCGGGCACCGCGGGCAAGGTCAACACCGGTGACCAGCTGGTGCTCACCTATAGCAGCCAGGTGGCCCCGGCATCCATCCTGACCGGCTGGAACGGTGCCTCGACCAGCGTGACCGCGCAGGTCGTGGACGGTGCCACGTTGGGCAAGACGGCCACCGACGACACCTTCAGCGTCAACGGGCCCAACCTGGGCACGGTCAACCTGCGGGGCAACTTCGTCAAGGCCAACAAGTCGCTCGTCATGGCCGGCTCCACGATGGTTGCCTCCACCACCACCGTCAACGGGCAGACCGCGACCGTCGTCACGATCACGATCGGCGCCATCACCGGATCCCCGACCACCTCGACCTCACTGGCACACATGATCTGGAGCCCCTCGGCCTCCGCCAAGACGCCGGGCGGCGCCGTCTGCTCGACCTCCCCGGCGACCGAGTCCGGCGCCCTGGACAAGGACTTCTGATGCCCCCGACCCCGACCCGGGCACACCGCTCGGTCACGGCCGCGGTCACGTTGCTGATGGCCGGCGTGCTGCTCGCCCACGTGCCGACCCTGGGGCGCGAGGCGACCTACCTGGGCGTGCTCGCAGCGATGCTGGGTGTCCTCGGTGCCCTTGCCGG
The DNA here is from genome assembly GCA_963810435.1 of uncultured Actinomycetota bacterium. GTDB lineage: Bacteria > Actinomycetota > Actinomycetes > Propionibacteriales > Nocardioidaceae > Nocardioides_B. The sequence continues at coordinate 2,340,049 of CAWENL010000001.1, read as the reverse complement.
GATCCGGTTGTGGCAGGGCTGCCGCTGCGCGGCCCCGGTGACCACGCTGGCGGTCGCCGGCCTGCTGCTGGGCGGCCAGCTGCTCAACCTGCTGGTCGGACTGCCGGGAGCCGCCGCACTGCGTGGCGGTCTCGGCCCGACGAACGTGACCATGCTGGTGCTCGAGGTCCTGGTAGCGGCCCTGGTCGTGGCACCGGTCCTGCGCCGACGCCGCCTCGAGGCGAACTCGCTGACCGCGGACGTGGTGGCGCATAGGCTGGCCGCATGAGCGCGACGGTCCTCGTGGTCGAGGACGACGACGGCATCGCCGCCCCACTCGTGCGCACCCTCGAGCGCGAGGGGCACGTGGTGGTCCGCGTGGACCTTGGTCTCGACGGCGTCGAACGCGCCCGTCAGCCCGACGTCCGGCTGGTGCTGCTCGACCTCGGGCTCCCCGACATCGACGGTCTCGAGGTGTGCCGCCGGATCCGGGACGCCGGCTCGGCGGTGCCGATCCTGATGCTGACCGCGCGCGGCGGCGAGCTCGACCGAGTCGTGGGTCTCGACGTCGGCGCCGACGACTACCTCGCCAAGCCCTTCGGGCTGGCCGAGCTGCATGCCCGGGTGCGGGCCCTGCTGCGCCGGGGCGGCCACGGGCCCGTCGCGCCGGCTGCGGCGACGACACCGGCCCCGGTCGCCGCGGCCACGCCGGTCGCGCCCGTGCTCTCGGTTCCCGAGGGGCTGCGGGTCGATGTCGGCGCCCGGCGCGTCTGGGTCGACCACGCCGAGATCCCGCTGACGTCCAAGGAGTTCGACGTGCTCGCCGTGCTCGACGAGCAGCGGGGCACCGTGGTCACCCGTGAACGGCTGATGGACGACGTCTGGGACACCAACTGGTTCGGCTCGACCAAGACGCTGGACGTCACGGTCGGGCGGCTCCGGCAGAAGCTCGACGCCAGCGACTCTCCCGCCCGCGTGGTGACGGTGCGCGGCGTCGGGTTCCGGCTCGAGGACGACACCGCGGATGCGTGAGCGACTGGTCGTCGCCTTCGTCTCCGTCTCCCTGGTCACCCTGGTGCTGTTCGGAGTGGTGCGGGCCTACTCCCTCAATGGGCTGATCCAGCACAGCGAGGACGTGCGGGTGGCCCGCTCGGTGCTGCTGGTCAGCACCGTGCTCGCCGAGCGCCAGCGGCACGACGAGCCGGTGACCTCGGCGTACCTGCGCAGCCTGCTCGGCCAGGACGAGCAGCTCCGGTACGTCGATCCGAACGGCCAGGTCGTCTCGGCGCGCTCCTCGGGCTACCAGGAGGGCTCGTCGGCAGGCGCCTCGGGCACCGACGCCGTGGCCGGCGGGGGACAGGTGACCCTCGAACGCTCCCGGCGCGTGGTGGACACCATCGTGTCCGACGCGCTGCTCCAGGTCGTGCTCCTGGGGGTGCTGCTGGCGGCGCTCGCAGCGCTGCTCGGGTCCCTGGTGGCCCGCTGGCTGTCGCGGCCCTTCCAGGAGCTGGCCCGTTCGGCGCAGAGCCTGGGCCGCGGCCGCTTCGACGTCCGGGTGCCTCGCTTCGCGATGCCGGAGGCCGACGTACTGGGCCGCGCTCTCGAGACCAGCGCCGCGCAGCTGCGTGACCTGATGGCGCACGAGCGTGAGTTCGTGCTCACCGCCTCGCACCAGCTCAACACGCCGGTCACCGCGCTGCGTCTCGAGCTCGAGGAGCTGGCGGGGGATGCCGACCTGCCCGGCTCGGCCACCGAGGGCCTGCAGCGGGCGATGGGGGAGCTCGACCGGCTGCACGCCTCGGTCGGCTCGCTGCTCACGGTCGCGCGAGGCCACCGGTTCGGTGGCGTCGAGACGGTCGACGTGGCCGGCATCGCCGGAGCCGTGGCGCGCCGGTGGTCGGCCACCAGCGACCGCCCGGTGCACAGCAGCGCCGCCGTGACCACGCCCCTGCTGGTGGCAGCCGGTCCCGTCGAGCAGGCCCTCGACGGGCTGGTGGGTCACCTGCTGCGCCGTGGTGCCGGACCGGTGCGGGTCGCGGTCGGCGACGAGCCCGACCACGTCACCGTGCACGTGGGCGACGACAGCCCCTCTGCGGGCCAGCTGGTGCCCGAGCCCGCCCTCGACGCGGTCGCCGCCATCGGCGGCCACCTCTCCCTGGACCGGTCGGCCACCACGTCGTACACGATCCGGCTGCCCCGCCGCTGACCCGTCCCCGACCCGCCGCTGTCCCGTCGTCGACCCGTCGCTGACCCGGGTCGGTCCGGCGACACGCGGGGACGCGTCCCGGCCGGCGACCGTCACCACCCGCTCTGACCTGCACTTTCGCGACCCGTCAGAGATTTCCCCAGGGATTGTGTCTCGACGCCTTGCACCGCCGGGGACGCGGCCCTACTGTTACCACTACATCTAGTAGTTACACGCGTGTAGTTCTCCACAGGTTGTGGTGGGTTCTGCACACGGAACCGCTGGTTGTCCCCACGTTACCCACAGGTTCACCCACAGCGAGCGACTCGCGAACGGGCAGAAACCGGGGGTGCTGGGTGTTCACCTAGGAGTACGACGAGGGCCCGACAGACCGGTGGGGAGGAGCGGCACCATGCACTGTCCGTACTGCCGCAACACCGACACCCGGGTGCTCGACAGCCGGGTCTCCGACGATGGCAGCGCGATCCGCCGTCGGCGCTCCTGCTCGACTGACAACGGCGGCTGCGGCAAGCGCTTCAGCACCGTCGAGCAGATGCAGCTGGTGGTGCTCAAGCGCTCCGGGACGACCGAGCCGTTCGCCCGCGACAAGGCGATCGCCGGTGTGCGCAAGGCCTGCAAGGGCCGCCCGGTCTCCGAGGACGACCTCGACCGCCTCGGCCAGCGCGTGGAGGACACCCTGCGCCTCGAGGGCTGGGCGGAGGTGCCGGCGCACGAGGTCGGACTCGCCATCCTGTCGCCGCTGCGCGAGCTCGACGAGGTCGCCTACCTCCGGTTCGCCAGCGTCTACAAGGCCTTCGAGAGCGCCGAGGCCTTCGAGGACGAGATCGCCATCCTGCGCGCCGAGCGCGCCGTGCGACCTCAGCCGGTGCCACAGCCGGGCTGACCCCAGACCGCCCGGCGCACACCGTGGGGAAGCGATGTGCGTCGGGCGCACCAACCACAGCACCACCAGCAGGACCAGAACACCCGCAGGACATGAGCAGGACAGCACGGCAGCAGCGGAGCCACCGATAGTGACAGAGACGACGAGAGGGACGAGCATGACGGAGACGGTCAACGGCGGAGCGGGTCGCGTCGTCCAGCAGCGTCGCAAGGGCGCTGGCAAGGGGCTGAAGATGGAGCGAGTGTTCAGCACCGAGGGCGTGCATCCCTACGACGAGCTGACCTGGGAGCGCCGCGACGTCGTCCAGACGAACTGGAAGACAGGCGAGACGGTCTTCGCCCAGACCGGGGTCGAGTTCCCGGACTTCTGGAGCCTCAACGCGTCCACCATCGTCACCACGAAGTACTTCCGCGGTGCCGTGGGCACCGACGTGCGTGAGTGGAGCCTCAAGCAGCTCGTCGACCGGGTCGTGAAGACCTACCGCGCCGGAGGTGAGGAGCACGGCTACTTCGCCACCGACGCCGACGCCGAGCTGTTCGAGCACGAGCTCACCTGGCTGCTGGTGCACCAGTACTTCTCGTTCAACTCCCCGGTCTGGTTCAACGTCGGCACCCGGAGCCCGCAACAGGTCTCGGCCTGCTTCATCCTCTCCGTCGACGACTCGATGGACTCGATCCTGAACTGGTACAAGGAGGAGGGGTTCATCTTCAAGGGGGGCTCGGGTGCCGGCCTGAACCTCTCCCGCATCCGCTCCTCCAAGGAGCTGCTCTCCTCCGGCGGCACGGCCTCGGGACCGGTCTCCTTCATGCGCGGTGCCGACGCGTCCGCGGGCACCATCAAGTCCGGCGGGGCGACGCGTCGTGCCGCGAAGATGGTCGTGCTCGACGTCGACCATCCCGACATCGAGGAGTTCGTGCAGACCAAGGCACGCGAGGAGGACAAGATCCGCGCGCTGCGCGACGCCGGCTTCGACATGGACCTCGGCGGCGTCGACATCACCTCGGTGCAGTACCAGAACGCCAACAACTCCGTGCGCGTCAGCGACGAGTTCATGCGCGCCGTCGAGGACGGCACCACCTTCGGGCTGCGGGGCCGCAAGACCGGTGAGGTCATCGAGGAGGTCGACGCCCGCGAGCTGTTCCGCAAGATCGCGGTGGCCGCGTGGGAGTGCGCCGACCCGGGCCTGCAGTACGACGACACGATCAACGACTGGCACACCAACCCGGAGACTGGGCGGATCACCGCGTCGAACCCCTGCTCGGAGTACATGTCGCTCGACAACTCCTCGTGCAACCTGGCCTCGCTGAACCTGATGAAGTTCCTGCGCGACGACGACACCTTCGACGGCGCGCTGTTCGCGAAGGCCGTCGAGGTGATCATCACCGCGATGGACATCTCTATCTGCTTCGCGGACTTCCCGACCGAGGCCATCGGCGACACCACCCGTGACTACCGGCAGCTCGGCATCGGCTACGCGAACCTCGGTGCGCTGCTGATGGCGATGGGTCTGGGCTACGACAGCGACGGCGGCCGGGCGATGGCGGGTGCGATCACCTCGCTGATGACCGGGACGTCGTACAAGCGGTCGGCGGAGCTGGCCGGTGTGGTCGGCCCGTACGCCGGCTACGCCCGCAACGCCGACGCCCACCAGCGGGTGATGCGCAAGCACCAGGCCGCCAACGACGCGGTCCGCTCGGTCAACCCGGTCGACCGCGACGTGCACGCCCGGGCCGTGAAGGCGTGGGACGCCGTGGTCAAGACGGGGGAGAAGCACGGCTTCCGCAACGCGCAGGCCTCGGTGCTCGCGCCGACCGGCACGATCGGCTTCATGATGGACTGCGACACCACCGGCATCGAGCCGGACTTCTCGCTGGTCAAGTTCAAGAAGCTCGTCGGCGGCGGCTCGATGCAGATCGTCAACCAGACGGTGCCGCGGGCGCTGAGGAAGCTGGGCTACCAGACCGAGTCGATCGAGGCGATCGTCGAGTACATCGCCGAGCACGGCCACGTCATCGACGCCCCCGGCCTCAAGCCGGAGCACTACGAGGTCTTCGACTGCGCGATGGGGGCCCGGGCCCTCAAGCCGATGGGCCACGTGCGGATGATGGCCGCGGCCCAGCCGTTCCTGTCCGGCGCGATCAGCAAGACCGTCAACCTGCCGGAGGACGCGAGCGTCGAGGAGATCGAGGACGTCTACCTCCAGTCCTGGAAGCTCGGGCTGAAGGCGACCGCGATCTACCGCGACAACTGCAAGGTGGGCCAGCCGCTCGCCGACGCGAAGGCGAAGGGTGCCGACAAGGCGTTCGACGCGTCCGCGCCGGTGGTCGCCGCGGCGCCGGCCGCCGAGACCATGCCGCGTCCGGTCCGCAAGCGCCTCCCGAAGAAGCGCCCCTCGCAGACCACGTCGTTCACCGTCGGCGGGGCCGAGGGCTACCTGACCGCGGGCTCCTACCCCGACGACGGTCTGGGCGAGGTCTTCCTCAAGCTCGGCAAGCAGGGCTCCACGCTGGCCGGGGTGATGGACGCCTTCTCGATGGCGATCAGCATCAGCCTCCAGTACGGCGTCCCGCTGGAGACCTACGTCTCGAAGTTCACGAACATGAAGTTCGAGCCCGCCGGCCTCACCGACGACCCCGACGTGCGGATGAGCCAGTCGATCATGGACTACATCTTCCGGCGCCTGGCGCTGGACCACCTGCCCTTCGAGAAGCGCTCCGCCATGGGCATCTACACCGCCGAGGAGCGCCAGCGCCAGCTCGAGACGGGCAGCTACGAGCCCGTCGAGGAGCTCGCCGACGACGGTGACACCGCCGCCTCACTGGTCGACGCCCCCGCCCCTGTCGCCGAGACTCCGTCCGTCGAGCAGGCGTCGGTGAAGGAGGCCCCGAAGGGCGCCCACACCTCCGCCGAGCTGATGGAGGCCCTCACCGGCACCGCGGTCGACAGTCCGCTGTGTTTCACCTGCGGCACGAAGATGCGCCCGGCCGGCAGCTGCTACGTGTGCGAGGGATGCGGCAGCACCAGCGGCTGCAGCTGAGGATCGGTGATGGCTGCTCCTGACGCGCCCGACGACGACTGGTTGCTCCACGCTCCGACCGATGCCCGCCAGGTCGCCGACCGGTACGACGAGTGGGCCGAGCGCTACGACGACGACCTCGCCGCATGGTCCTACCAGGCTCCGGGGGTCGTCGCCGAGACCATCCTCAGCCGTCGACCGGATGCGGGAGCCGTGCTCGACGTGGGGTGCGGCACCGGACTGGTCGGCAGGGCGCTGCGGGCGCGAGGCTATGCGGGACGGCTCGTCGGGCTCGACATCTCGCAGACGTCCCTCGCGCTCGCCCGCCGGTCCGGGGCCTACGACGAGGTCGAGTCGGCCGACCTCCAACAGCGGCTCGTCGTCGACGAGAACGGCGTCGACGCCCTGGTCTGCGTCGGCGTCATGACCTATCTCCCCGACGTCGAGCGGGTATGGCGGGAGTTCGCGAGGGTCGTTCGGCCAGGGGGAATCGTCGTCGTCACGCAGCGCGAGGACCTCTGGCAGCCCCGCGACTGCCAGGGCGTGGTCGACAGAATGGCGACGGAGGGTGTGTGGACGCCGCTCGAACTCAGCGGCCCCGCCCCCTATCTCCCCGAGGCGAACGGCGACATGGCTGAGCTCGGCGGCTACTACCTGACCGCGGAGATCGGCTGACGTCACAGAGACGGCACTCGTTCGCCAGCTCAAGGAAACGGGTTGCTGCAGCGCTCGGGCACGGCCCGAAAACTGTCGGTGGCCACTGGCATCGTTGTGGTCATGACGGAGACGACCACCCGCCCACCCACGCCCGGCGTCGGTGCCGACGAGGACGAGTGGGTGGCGTGGGGGGTGCGGCCCTCGCACGTGCTGGCGCTCGTGACCGACACGGTGGGTGACCTGGAGGACACCCTGTGGGCGGCCAAGCCGCCGGAAGAGCTGCTGGCGACGATGCGCGCCCTCGAGCGACTGCGCTCACTGCTGGACGCGCTGCAACTGCAGGTGGTCAGCGAGATCGACGCCACCTCCGCAGCTCGGCACGAAGGCTGGGCGTCCACGCGGGACTACCTCACCGCGGTCACCCGTGGCGCCAAGGGCGAGGGACGGCGACTGGTGACGCTGGCCCGTGCTCTGGCCACGGACCGGGCACGGACCGCGACCGCGCTGGGTGCCGGTCGGGTCTCCCGGGCGCAGGCCGAGGTCATCGTCGCGGCTGTGGACCGGCTGCCGGTCGACCCTGGGCTGCGCGACGCGGCCGAGCAGCTGCTCGTCGAGGAGGCGAGGGACCACGATGCCAGCGAGCTGGCGCGTCGCGGCCGCTATGCGGTGGATCGCCTCGACCCGGACGGCAGCGACCGCCGAGACGAGCGGGCTCTCCACCGCGAGGAGCGCGCCGCGCACCTGTCGCGGTTCCTGTCGATCAGCGAGGACGGCATCGGGGGTGTCCGGGTCAAGGGGCGGGGCACGGTTGAGGATGCCGCCTGGCTCAAGGCGGTGCTCTTCCCGCTGGCCGCGCCTCGGCCGTCCGGCGAGCCTGGCGCCTGCGGCGCGCGCCCCACGACGGCGGCGACCCCGGGAGACCGTCGGGGAGCGTGCGGGGTTCACGAGTGTGGCCACGACGGTGGTGACCCCCGCGAACACGGCACCCGGCTGTGGGACGCGCTGGTCGAGGCGACCCGTTTGCTCGCCACCACCGACCTGCTTCCTGAGTCTCACGGCGCACGTCCGCGGCTGACCGTGACCGTCGCGTACGACGCGCTCGTCGACGCCCTCGGGGCCGGTGCCGGCATCGATCGCCGGGCAGGGTCGACGTCCGCATCGATCACCGGCACGGCGACGAACGTCGAGACCGGACAGACGATGTCGGACGACCGACGGGCGCACCTGGAGACCGGAGGCACCCTCTCCGCCGCCGCGGCCCGCCGGTTGGCGTGTGATGGCGACCTGCTCCCCGTGGTGCTCGGGTCGCGGTCGCAGGTCCTAGACGTCGGCCGGTCAAGCCGTCTGGTGACCCACGGCCTGTGGCTGGCGCTGGTGGCCCGGGACCCGGAGTGCGCCTTTCCCAGCTGCACCCGGCCGCCCCTGGCGTGCGACGCCCACCATCTTCGACATTGGGTCGACGGCGGCGAGACCAGTCTCGACAACCTCGTCCTGCTCTGTCGCAGCCATCACACCCTGCTCCACACCACCCCCTGGCAGGCCCGCCTGAACCCGTACGACCGACGGCCCGAGTTTCTGCCACCGCTGCGCACACCGGGAGGGGCCGATCGGACGTGGATCCGACGGCGAGCCCTGCTGGAGTAAGGGGTGTGCACATGACCGGGTCCTCCGGGTCGAGGGCACTGCTCGCAGACCGAGTCCGCCGCTCACAACTCGACCTCGACGGTCAGCTCGTGCTCTGCGGCCGGATGCCCCGGGTCGAACGACCGCGCCAGTCGCAACCGCCAGGTCGCGACCCCGACGGTCAGTCCCCGGACCACCAGCGTCTCCGGTGCCAGCTCGAGTGGCGGCGGCTCGGCGGTGGGAGGGGGCACCTCAGGGCTGGAAAGCCGGCCGATCTCGACCCGCACCTCCGCCACATCGGACTCGCCCGGCGGCACCGCCAGCCAGTCCAGCCCCGCCCCGGCGTACGACGGGAGTGGCAGCCTCAGCTCCTCGCCGACCGTCAGCGTCACGCGGCTGGGCAGCGAACCGGTGTCGACGGCCATCCTCAGGCCGGCCCGATGATGGGACCCTCGTGCCAGCCGGCGCCGTCGCGCCAGTAGTGCTGGAGCTGCTGGTCGGTGCGCAGCACGATCACCTCCAGGTTCATGCCCCACGAACCCTCGCACAGGCCGGCCACCACCGCGACGTCGTGACCGAACACCGCGCTCTGCCGCCAGCCCAGGTCCCCGCCGGCGTTGTTGCGCCACCAGTGCTGGACCCGGCCGTCGACCGCGACGCACAGCTCGAAGTTGCCGTGCGGGCCGGCCTCGTTGGTCATGCCGTACTGGCCCTGGATCATCACCGGTGGGCTGACCGCCCGCGTCCCGAAGATCGCTCCGTCGTGCCAGGTCAGGCTCGGCTCGTCACGCCAGAAGTGCTGCATGGTCCCGTCGGTGCGGACCGCGACGCACTCGAGATTGCCGTGCGGCGACCCGTAGTCCCCCTGGACGAGCGTCGGGCCGGAGCGGGCGATAGCGCTCCCGAACAGCGCGCCGTTGTGCCAGCCGCCGCCGTCGCGCCAGACGTGCTGCAGGCGGCCGCCGCCGACCGACACGACGACCTCGAAGTTGCCAGGGGCGCCGTAGTCGCCCTGCACGAAGCCCGGCACCCCCGTGATGCCGGTCGGGCCGAAGAGTCCGCCGTCGTTCCAGGGTCCGCCGCCTCCGCCACCGGTCCACCAGTGGTGCAGCCGCGCGCCGTTGGTCACGTAGACGACCTCCATGTTGCGGTTGAAGGTCGTGCCGGTCAGCGTCGGGCAGGCGGCTGCGTCGTTGCCGAACTGTGCGGCCGTGCCCCACGTGAACGGGGTTCCGCCCTCGCGCCAGCGGTGCAGCGCCCGGCCACCGGCGGCGCCGACGACCTCGAGGTTGCGGTGCAGCGCACCGTTGCCACTCTCGTAGAGGTTGCCGTTGTGCAGCCGCCGCTTGGTCCACGGGTCGGGGTTGGTGTTGCGCAGTCCGTAGCGGGCGAACGAGTCGATCCGGCACTCGCCGTACGCGATCCAGCCGAAGCCGCTCATGCCCCAGCCGGTGCCCCACGAGTTCTTGACCAGCCAGGCCCCCAGGGCGTCGCTGTAGCCGATGATCAGCAGCAGGTGACCGCCCCGCAGCGTGTTGGACGCGTCCGTGCTGTGCCGGTACACGCTGCTCCCGACGCCGCTGAAGTCGTTGTAGACGTCGATGAACGAGACCAGCGGTCCCACGGTGTCGAGCCAGTTCTTGGCGTCGCTGCCGGACACCACGTCGAACGCCGGTCCGCGTACGGATCGACCGTTGCGGTCGGGGGTCGGAGCGTACGGCGGGGTGTCGGTGCGCCACGGCCAGGAGCCGGGGTCGCAGAGCCCGTTGTTCGCGAAGAACGTCGAGACCTCTCCCTCGTTGCCCAGGTCGGGGCAGGTCTTGCCGACCCCGCGGTGCACGTCGCCCTCCGAGAGCCGGGTCCAGTACGCGTGCTCGATCCGCACCATCGCCTCGACGAGCGCGGTGCCGGCGAACGCCCAGCACGCGTTGCACGGGTTCTGGTCGCGCACCGTGGTGATCCAGTTGGCGCCCCATCGGTTGCGCCAGTCCAGGGCAGCGGGTGGTGCGCCGGCATCGCCCGGCTCCGGCTGCGGCTGCGGCTCGCGACCTGGGGCGAGGTCGAGCCTCTCGAGGCCCTCGAGGCCGACCCGCCGCAGCATCCGCGGCGAGAAGCTGCGGGTGACGGCCTCCCGCGTGAGCATCCCGACCTCGACGCGACGAGCGGCGAGGAAGATGTTCGGGCTCACGCCGAGCCGGGCGAAGTCGACCGACGTGCGGGTGTCCGCAGGCACCAGGCCGTCGGTCGTGGCCCCCAAGGCGAACGTCGGCAGCACCGCGCTGTCGTCGAAGTGCGCAGGCGGCTGCCAGCCGAGCTGCTCCCTGCTGATGAGCTGGCGAAGGTCGCCGAAGGTCATGGCCATGGCTCTGCTCCCTCGTGTGGCCGGATGGTGTCCTCTCAGGATGAGGACGGACCGTCCCCCGGGGATACCAGGAGCAGGCCGAATGACCCGTTCGGGCCAGACCGGTGGGCTACCAGCCGCGCACCAGGTGGTGACTGCCCCGGCAGCGGGAACGCTCCGCGAACGGTGGTCGCGCGACCCTGGGACCACGACGACAGCCAACCGGCAGGAGCCCGCCATGCAGCAGACACCGCTGTTCGACCGACTGGGTGGGCGTGACGGCATCAACGCCGTGCTCCACCAAGTGCTCGTCAACCACTTCTCGAACCCGGCGGTCTCCAGCCGGTTCCACAGCTCCGACATGTCCCAGGAGGACATGCTGGCCAGTGCCACGGAGTTCTTCTGCACCGGACTCTCAGGCGTCGAGACCTACGCCGGGGGCACGATGGCCGAGACCCACCGGGGCATGAACATCAGCGAGGCGGAGTTCGTCGCCGTGCTCGACGACATCCTCGCCGCCATGGAGTCCCAGGGCGCTCCCGAGCGGGAGCAGATCGAGGTGCTCGGCATGCTCTACGGCATGAAGGGCGACATCGTCCGTCAGTGACGGGCCGTCAGGACGCGGTCCGCTGTCCTCGGCTCAGGACTGACGCGGCTTCCAGCCGTCGCAGCCCAGGCCGACGGCCAGGGTCTCGCCGAGCGAAGCGCCCCGACGGGGGCTGACGACACGGTCGACGCCGAGGGCGCGCCGACGAGCTCGCACCCCGGTGATGCGCTGCGAGATGCGGGAGGGGGCGGAGACGACGTTGAACATGGAGCTCAGATCCTTCTATTACACAGGTCGGTGTACCTACGAGATCGACTGTACACCGTTCGGTGTACCCTCGCACGCATGACGGCCGACGACACCCACGACGACCCGAGTGATCTTGCTCACGAAGACGACGTACCCACCCGCATCCTCGACGCTGCCGCCCTCTGCTTCTACCGCGACGGCATCTGGGCGACCGGTGTCGACGCCCTGGCGGCGGAGGCCGGAGTCTCCAAGCGCACCCTCTACAACCACTTCGGGAGCAAGGACAGCGTGATCGCCGCCTACCTGAGGCAGCGAGAGGACCACTGGCAGACCAAGCTCGACGAGCTCTGCGCGGAGATCGGTGACGACCCGGTCGAGCAGGTGGTCGCGAACGTGCGGGCGTACGCCCGGCCCGTGGAGCCGGAGCGGTTCCGCGGCAGCGCGTTCATCAACGCCGCCGCGGAGCTGGCCGACGAGCACAGCGAGGCGCTCGGCGTCATCCAGCACTCCCTGGACCGGATGGAGGCGGGCATCGCGTCGTGCCTCGACGAGGCGGGGTACTCGCAGGCCGGGTGGCTGGCGCGGCGCGTGCTCTACCTGCTGGAGGGCGCCGTCGTGGTGGGCGGTGCCCGCCGGGACGCGACTGCGCTCGACGACGCCGAGCAGATGATCCGGGACCTCCTCGCGCAGCACGCCCCGTAGGGCTCCCGCGAGTCGCCGTACGACGCGGGCGACGCGGGCGACGCCGACGCTGGGAGCTGGGCGCTCAACCGGCCTCGGCGCGCAGCCGGCGCGCCGTCTCGACGAAGTGGGCCACCACCGCCGGTGGGCTCTCGCGTCGCCAGGCCATCTGCAGCGCGACCTGCGGCGGGCTTCCGAGCAGCCGTCGGAAGACGACTCCTGCCGGACAGGAGCTGGCGTAGAAGGCCGGCTGCAGGGAGACCCCGAAGCCGGCGGCGACCAGCGCCAGCTGGGTGTCGATGTCGCTGCCCTCGCTGACCACGGTCGGGCTGAAGCCGTGCTCGCGGCAGAACGCCACGACGATGTCGGAGAAGTCCGCGCCCAGGTGACGCGGCCAGCTGACGAACAGCTCGTCGGCGAGGACGGCGGGGTCGATGACCTCCAGCTCGGCCAGGCGATGCGCGGCGGGCAGCGCCAGCATCAGCGGCTCGGAGACCAGCGGCTCGATGACGAGCGGCTCCGTGGGGGAGGCCGCGCGCACGATGCCGACGTCGATGCTGCGGTCGATGAGTGCGCGCAGCTGGAGCGAGGTGTCCATGTGCACCACCTCGAACCTGACGTGCGGGTGGTCCTTGGTGAACTCGCGCATCACGTCGGGCACGACGGCGGCCAGGCCGGTGCGCACGGACCCGATGGTGATCCGGCCGGTGATCCCGTGCGCAGCCTGCTGGGCAGCCTCGACCGCCCGCTCGAGCTCGAAGAGCACGCGCGGTGCTGCGTAGAGCAGCGCCTCTCCGGCGTGGGTCGTCTCGACCTGCCGGCTGGTACGCACGAACAGCTCGACGCCCAGGTCGCGTTCGAGCATCCGGATCTGCTGGCTCAGGGCCGGCTGGCTCATGTGCAGACGTGCAGCGGCCCGGCTGAAGTGCAGCTCCCGCGCGACCGCCAGGAACACCCGTAGCCGACGGGTGTCCAGATCCATAAGTCCGACCTTATGGAAGCAGTCAACATCCGTCTCACCAGCTCCCCCGGTGATGCGGCGTGAGCGACCACGATGGAGGCATGCAGCGAGAAGGCACCCGATGAACCGCGACTACCCGATCGTCGTGGTCGGCTGCGGCGGCCTCGGCTCCGCGGCCTGTCACTGGCTGGCCCGGGAGGCCGGGGCAGCGGTCCTCGGACTGGAGCAGTTTGCCCTCGGCCACAGCCGCGGGGCGTCCCAGGACCACTCCCGGATCATCCGGCTGGCCCAGCACCAGGACGCCTACGCCGACCTCGCTCCCAGCGCGTACGACGCCTGGCACGAGGTCGAGCGGGCCTCCGGCGTACAGCTGCTCCGACGCACCGGTGGCCTGGTCGTCGAGGACGTCGCCCGGCGCGACAACGTCGTGACCGGTGCCCGCAACATGGCCGGCTACGTCGACGTGATGCGCCGCCACGGTGTCGAGTTCGACCTGCTCGACGCCGCCGAGATCACGCGTCGCTGGCCGCAGTTCCACCTCGAGGGCACCGAGCAGGGCATCTACCAGGCCGAGTCCGGGATCATCGACGCCGCCAAGGCCAACGCCACCCACGTCGCGCTGGCACGGGCGTCCGGCGCCACCGTCCTCGACGAGACGCCCGTGCTGGCGCTGCGCCCACGCGGTGAGCGGGTCGAGGTCGTGACCGCCGACGACACGTACCTCGCCGAGAAGGTGGTGGTCACCGCGGACGCCTGGACCAACACCGTCCTGGTAGGTCTCGGTCGACAGCTGCCGTTCACCGTGACCCAGGAGCAGGTGACCTACTACGCCACCCCGCACCTGCTGGAGTTCTCACCCGACCGCTTCCCGGTGTTCATGTGGCACGGACGGCACAACTTCTACGGCTTCCCGGTGTACGGCGAGGTGGCGACCAAGCTCGGCCAGCACAACGGCGGACCGCCGACCACCGCGGAGGACCGCACCTTCGAGGCCGACGAGGTCCGCGAGCGGCGGCAGCTCGACTTCCTCGCCGAGCACCTGCCCCGCTTCGCAGGCCCGAGGCTCTACACGAAGACCTGTCTCTACACCGTCCCGCCGGACCAGAACTTCGTGATCGACACCCTCCCCGAGCACCCGAACGTCGTGATCGCGCTCGGGGCCGGCCACGCCTTCAAGTTCGCCGCACTGATCGGTCAGGTGCTCGCCGACCTGGCGCTGCACGGCAAGAGCAGCCACCCCCTCGACGACTTCCGGCTCGACCGGCCCGCCCTCACCGACCCGACGTTCAGGCCGGCCCTCCATGTCTGAGGCCGTCAGCTGCGCGACGTACCCCGCGACCGCTGCGGGATGGAGCCTCCCGGCCGCCTACTACCTCGACGAGCGGATCTTCGCCGACGAGCTGGACACCGTCTTCGCGACGGGCTGGCTGTTCGCCGGTCACAGCTGCGAGCTGGCCGAACCCGGTGACTATCTCGTGTTCACCCTCGGGGCCGAGTCGGTGATCGTCGTGCGCGACGAGCAGGGTGTGCTGCGCGCGCACCACAACGTCTGCCGGCACCGTGGGTCCCGGCTCTGCGATGCGCCGCGCGGCACGGTGCGCGCGTTCGTCTGCCCGTACCACCAGTGGACGTACGGGCTCGACGGGCAGCTGCGGGCGGCCCGGCTGATGGGTGACGACTTCGCCAAGGGGGGCATCCGGCTCGGCCCCGTGGCAGTGGAGGAGCTGGCCGGGCTGGTCTTCGTGTCGCTGGCCGACGACCCGCCGTCGTTCGCGCCGGCGGCTGCGGCCGTCGAGGCCCAGCTCGGCCCGCACCACCTCGAGCATGCCCGCATGGTGCACCGCGTCGGCTATCGCGTCCGCGCGAACTGGAAGACGCTGGTCGAGAACAACCGCGAGTGCTATCACTGTCGCAACAACCACCCGGAGTTCCTCGAGTCCAACTTCGAGTTCGGCACGCACGGCGACCCGCGCCGCAACGAGCGCTACGAGGCGATGCTGGCCGACTCCTACATGCGGTGGCGCCAGGCCGGTCTCGCGCCCGACGACGTGAGCTTCCCCGACGGCCAGTGGTACCGGGTGGCTCGGCTGCCGCTGCGCGACGGCTACCGCACCGAGTCCCTCGACGGCGCACCGGTCGCGCCGCCGATGGGTGAGGTCGGCGACGACCCGGGGAGCCTGCGGCTGATCACGCTGCCGACGATGTGGGCACACGCCGACCTCGACTACGCCATGACGACCCGGCTGACGCCGGTCAGCCCCGCCGAGACCGAGGTCGAGGTGTGCTTCCTGGTGGCAGCCGACGCACGCGACGACGAGATCGACCTCCCCGGGCTCACGGCGGTGTGGACGGCCACCAGCGAGCAGGACTGGGCGCTGTGCGAGGCGAACTACGCCGGCATCCGGTCGAGGGCCTACCGGCCGGGCCCGCTGTCCTCGGTCGTCGAGGGCTCGGTGCGGCACTTCCTCGAGTGGTACCTCGTCCGTCTCCACGGCTGAGCGCCCCCCGACCGGAGACTCGGCCGGCGGCCAGGCCGCGAGACGGAAGTTGTCCGCGTCACACGCCCCCCGTAGGTTCGCGAGCAGCGGCAGCCGGAGCCGCACCCACGAGGAGGCACCGTGCCCCAGCCAGAGACCTACGACTACGTCGTCGTCGGCGCCGGGAGCGCCGGCGCCGTCGTCGCCGCCCGGCTCAGCGAGGACCCGTCGACCCGGGTGCTGCTGCTGGAGGCGGGCGGCCCGGCCGAGGCTGACGAGATCAGCATCCCGGCGGCGTTCGCGGCGCTGTTCAAGACTCGGTGGGACTGGAACTACACGACCACCGAGCAGAAGCAGCTGAGCTCGCGGCGCGCCTACTGGCCACGGATGAAGGCCCTCGGCGGCTGCTCCGCGATGAACGCGATGATCTACATCCGCGGCAACCGCGCCGACTACGACACGTGGCGCGACCAGTACGGCGCCACCGGGTGGGGCTACGACGACGTGCTGCCGTACTTCATCCGGAGCGAGGGCAACACCCGCCTGGGGACGCCGTACCACGGGCAGGACGGGCCCGTGCACGTCGAGGACCGCCGCTACACCCACCCGCTGTCGCAGGCGTGGGTCGAGTCGGCGGTCGCGAACGGCTTCAAGCCCACCGACGACTTCAACGGCGCCGAGCAGGAGGGCGCCGGCCTCTACCAGGTGACCTGCAGGAAGGGCCGCCGCTGGTCGGTCGACGACGCCTACCTCCAGCCCGCTGCCGGGCGCGACAACCTCACGGTGCGCACCGGCGCCCTGGTCTCCCGGGTGGTGGTCGAGGGCGGCCGCGCGGTGGGGGTCGCCTACCTGCTCGGGCGAGAGGAGCGCATCGCCCACGTCGACCGCGAGGTCGTGCTGTCCGGCGGGGCGGTCAACTCGCCGCAGCTGCTGATGCTGTCCGGGATCGGGCCGGCGGGGCACCTGCGGGAGGTCGGCGTCGACGTCGTCCACGACCTGCCGGGCGTCGGGCAGAACCTCCACGACCATCCCGCCGTACCCCTCGTGTGGCACACCAAGGGCGCCACCGACCTCGCCGAGCACAACACCCTGCTGAACTTCGGGCGCGCCAAGGCGATGGGCAACGGTCCGCTGGTCTCGAACGTCGGTGAGGCCGGAGCGTTCTTCCGTAGCCGCGACGACCTCGCCGCGCCGGACCTGCAGGTGCACTTCGCGCCGACAGGCTTCTACGACAACGGCATGCACGAGCCGAGCACCCGCAAGCTGACCGTCGCCTCGACGCTGGTCAACGTCTTCAGCCGCGGCCAGATCCGGCTTCGCTCGACCGACCCCCGCTGGCACCCCGAGATCGACCCCGCCTACTACGACGACCAGGCCGACCTCGACGCGATGGTGGCCGGGGCCCAACGGATCGTCG
This sequence comes from uncultured Actinomycetota bacterium, assembly GCA_963810435.1. GTDB lineage: Bacteria > Actinomycetota > Actinomycetes > Propionibacteriales > Nocardioidaceae > Nocardioides_B. Next base: position 2,323,012 of record CAWENL010000001.1, on the reverse strand, counting down.
AGAGCGTGCAGTCCGGTCCGGTCGCGAAGCACCTCGACCGGCCGTTCATGCCGGACAAGGCGGCGCCGAGCGAGACCGACCTCGTCGAGCACGTGCGGCACCACACGCAGACGCTGTACCACCCGGTCGGCACCTGCGCGATGGGCAGCGGCGAGCAGGCGGTCGTCGACGCGGAGCTGAGGGTGCGCGGCATCGACGGGCTCCGCGTTGCGGACGCCTCGGTGATGCCGATGGTGCCGCGCGGGAACACCAACGCCCCGTCGATCATGGTGGGGGAGAAGGCAGCCGACCTCCTGAGAGGGAAGGGCACACGATGACCGACAAGCTGGAGTCGCTCAACCCCGCGACCGGGGACGTGGTCGGCGTGTACGCCGTCGACGACGCCGCCTCGGTGGACGCCGCGGTGGCGCGTGCCCGCCACACCGCCCAGTGGTGGTCGGGTGGCACGTTCGCCGACCGCAAGCACCTGCTGGACCAGTGGCGGGGCGTGCTGACCCGGCGGATGGCGCAGCTGGCCGACCTCGTCCACCAGGAGACCGGCAAGCCGCACGGCGACGCGCAGCTCGAGATCGGGCTGGCCATCGACCACCTGGCCTGGGCTGCGGGCAACGCCGAGAAGGTGCTGGGCCGGCGCAGGGTGCCCTCGGGCCTGCTGCTGGCCAACCAGGCCGCGAGCGTGGAGTACCTCCCGCTCGGCGTGGTCGGTGTCATCGGACCCTGGAACTACCCCGTCTTCACGCCGATGGGGTCGATCGCCTACGCGCTCGCGGCGGGCAACGCCGTCGTCTACAAGCCGAGCGAGCTGACCACCGGCGTCGGGGTGTGGCTCGCCGACAGCCTCTCGGAGGTGCTGCCGGAGCAGGCGCTGCTGCAGACCGTGGTCGGCTACGGCGAGACGGGCACGGCGCTGTGCCGCTCCGCGATCGACAAGATGGCCTTCACGGGCTCGACCGGCACGGGCAAGAAGGTGATGGCCAGCTGCGCGGAGAACCTCACCCCGGTGATCATCGAGGCCGGCGGCAAGGACCCGCTGCTCGTCGACGAGGACGCCGACATCGAGGCCGCAGCCGACGCAGCCGCCTGGGGCGCCTTCTCCAACGCCGGCCAGACCTGCATCGGCGTCGAGCGCGTCTACGTCCACGAGCGGGTGCACGACCGGTTCGTCGACGAGCTGACCCGGCGGGCACGCGAGGTGCACGCCGGCACGGACGCCGAGGCCCAGCTGGGCCCGATGACGATGCCCAGCCAGGTCGACGTCGTACGACGCCACATCGACGACGCGCTCTCGCGCGGGGCCACCGCCGCCGTCGGCGGGCGCGAGGCCGTCGACGAGCAGTTCATCCAGCCGACGGTGCTGCTCGACGTGCCCGAGGACTCCACGGCCGTGACCGAGGAGACCTTCGGGCCGACGGTGACCGTGAACCGGGTGCGGGACATGGACGAGGCGGTCCGGCTGGCCAACGCCACGTCCTACGGGCTCGGCTCGACGGTCTTCTCCAAGAAGCACGGCGCGGAGATCGCGCGGCGGCTGCGGTCCGGGATGACCGCGGTCAACGGCGTCATCTCCTTCGCCGGCATCCCGTCGCTGCCCTTCGGTGGGGTGGGGGACTCGGGCTTCGGGCGCATCCACGGGCCGGACGGGCTCAAGGAGTTCACCTACGCGAAGGCGGTCGCACGCCAGCGGATGAAGCCGGTGATGGCGCTGACCAGCTTCGAACGCACCGGCAAGACCGACGCCTCGTTCGCGGCGTTGATCACCGCACTGCACGGTCGGGCCACCCAGTTCAGCAAGCGACCGCTGGACCTCGGCGACGGCCGCTGAGCGGGTCGACTCCGGCCAGGTTTCGTCCACAGCCGCACGTCGAGGTCGCTCCTGCACAGAGTGGAGATCTGTTCGAGCGTGGGCTGCGCTCGCGCCTAGCGTTGCCGTCATGGCAGCGGACAGCGGTGTGGAGCACGACGAGCAGGTGCACCCGATCGTCGGCTTCTGCCACCGTCTCGAGGCGGCCCTCGACGACGTCGGCGACGCCGCGGCGTGGTCGCTGACGCCCGAGGAGGAGCGCGCCGTCCTGACGAGGCTGGCCGCCTGCTCGGCCCGGGTCGGTGAGCTGCGGCTGCGGGTGCTGGCAGCGGCCGACCGAGACGACGTCGGCAAGGTCGACGGGTCGCCTTCCACGGGTGCCTGGCTGGCCGCGGCCACCCGTGCACCGCGAGCACGCGCCCGGGCCGACGTCACGCTGGCGCGGGCGCTCGACGAGCGACGCCTCGTCGCGCGGGACGCGCTCGCGCACGGCTGGCTCGACGGTGACCAGGCGCGGGTGGTGGTCACTGCGGTGGAGGCGCTGCCCGCGGTCGTCTCCGAGGCCGACCGCCGACGCGCCGAGGAGCACCTCGTCGCGCTGGCCGCCGTCCATGACGCGGTCGAGCTCAGGGTGCTGGCGCGTCGGCTGCACGAGGTCATCGACCCCGAGGGCGCCGATGAGGAGCTCGGGCGACGGCTGGCCCGCGAGGAGCGCGAGGCCCGCCGGGCGACGTACCTGCGGCTCTGGGAGCATGACGACGGCACCACCAGCGGTCGGTTCCGGATTCCGACGCTGCACGCCCACATGCTCCGCAAGGCGCTGGACGCCTTCACCTCGCCGCGCCGGTCGGGCCGGCGTGAGCTCGGGCGGCACGAGGCGCTGACGTCCCGACCGGAACTGCTGGGGCGGGGGCTGTGCGAGCTGATCGAGCGCTTCCCGGCCGAGCGGATGCCGGCCTCCGGTGGGCTCAACGCCACCGTGGTGGTGACGCTGTCGCTGGAGCAGCTCCGCGCCGACCTCGGGGCGGCGGCCCTGGACACCGGCGGGTCGATCTCGGCCGGCGAGGCCCGACGGCTGGCCTGCGCGGCCGGGATCATCCCAGCGGTGCTCGACGGTCGCTCGATGCCGGTCGACCTCGGTCGCGAGCAACGGCTGCACAACCGCTACCAGCGGATCGCGCTCGGGCTGCGGCAGCGGACCTGCGCCGAGGAGCACTGCGACCGGCCCGCCGCCTGGGCGGAGGCCCACCACAAGCACCCCTGGGCGAGGGGCGGGTCGACGTCGGTGGAGAACGGCGAGCTGCTCTGCTCGTGGCACCACCACACCACCGCGCCCACGACCACGCCTACGACCTCACGCGGCGACCCGACGGAAGTGTCCGCTTCCACCGGCGGACGTGAGGAGTTGGACGCGAGCACCAGGCCTCAGCAGGCCTGCGGGTCAATTCGTAGGTCATCGTCCACTCGCTGCAGCTTTGAGCGTGCACGCCCATCGCCGGGTCCTGCACGCTGGTGAACCGGACCTCCGCCTGCAGGCCCGAGCGGAGGTGCTCGTCGGCGAGGGGCTGTCCTCCGCAGGTCGAGCAGAAGGCAGCAGGCCGGGGCACCCGGGCGCCGCAGTTCGTGCAGTACAGAGATCGGTCCCCCGGTGGCTCGCGCGTGATCCGGGGCCAGTCTGCGGCACTGCTGCGGCAGGATGGCCCGATGGTGGACCAGGAGCAGGCCGGGGTCGTCTTCCCCGCAGACCAGGAGGGGCGACGCAGCACGACGGCCGTGGGCCGGGCGGTGGTCGCCGACGCGCTGCGGCAGGTCGACCCGGTGGGTGCGCGGGCGGCGGAGCAGGAGACCGGCTGGCGCTCGTCGTACCTCGTCCACTTCCGGCGTGCGGTGGAGGCGGGAGTCGCCTCTCGTGCGGACGCCCTGGCGGTCGCGGCGAACGGGCTCGGCTCGGTGCATGACCGGATGCGGGTGAGCAGCGGGGGCGCCGAGCGGCCGCTGGCGCAGTGGCCGGAGTCCGGTCCCCGGTTGGAGACCGTGGAGGTCTCGGGACGTGCCGAGCCCGAGACAGAGCTGTCGCTGCCCTACCACGGCGAGCGGCTGCGGGGCGCGGCGATCCGCCGCCGCGTCGAGGCGTGGGTCGCCGACGGTGTCGTCGAGCCGACCCTGGCCGAGGCGGTCGAGCAGGTCCTCGACCACCCCGAGTGGCTGCGCCTCGATGACCGCACGGTTGCCGTGCTCGGCGCCGGGGCGGAGATGGGCCCGCTGCCGTCGCTGATGCGCTGGGGCGCGCAGGTGGCCGCGGTCGATCTCGACCGCCCGCAGATCTGGGACCGGCTGTCGCGGCTCGCGCAGGAGGGCGCCGGCACCGTCGTCGCGCCGAGGTCGCCCGGCGCCGCCGGTCCCGGCGTCGACCTGGTCGCCGACGTGCCGTCGGTGGTCGACTGGCTGGCCGGCCGGGACGGGCGGCTGGTGCTCGGGAACTACGTGTACGCCGACGGCGCGACCAACGTCCGCGTCTCCACGGCCGTCGACGAGCTGAGTCGTCGCGTGCTCGCCGACCGTCAGGACACGGCGCTGGCCTTCCTCGCCACCCCCACCGACGTCTTCGTGGTCCCCGGGGAGGCGGTGGCTGCCTCGAGCCGCGCCTACGACGACCGACCGGCACGCACGAAGCTCGTCGGGCGGCCGCTGCGGACCTTGTCGGGCGGGCGGCTGCTGCGCCGGGCGTACGCGCCCGGTGCGGACCCGGGTGTCAGCGACAGCATGGTGGCACAGCAAGGCCCCAACTACGCCCTGGCCAAGCGACTGCAGCGGTGGCGGGCCGCCGTCGCGCGGGACGCCGGGGTGACCGTCTCGATGAACGTGGCGCCGCCCACGCGGACCCGCTCGGTTCTCAAGAACCGGGCGCTGGCCGCGGCGTACGCCGGGGCGCACCGGTTCGGTGTGGAGGTCTTCGAGCCGGCCACGGCCAACGTGCTGATGGCTGCGCTGCTCGTCCACGACCTCCACACCGACGGCGGTCCGCGGCACGAGCAGCCGTGGCAGGACGAGGCGTACGCCGCGGTGCACGGCGGGCTGTGGCGCACGGCGTACGCCCCGCGCAGCGCGCTCGGCCTGGCTGCCCTGCTCGGGTACGGCGCCGCCCGGGGCTGAGCCGCGGGCTCGGTGACCCGACGGTGGGCTCAGACCAGGGAGGCCTGCGTGCGTGTGGCCGGCGCCGTACGGCGTGCGGTCAACAGCATCCAGCCGGAGAAAGTCAGCGTCCACAGCACGTAGACGAAGTAGGTGAAGTACACCGGCGCGAGGATGCCGCACACGCCCGCAACCACGCAGAACGCGCGCAGCCACGTCGGCTGGGGCAGTCGCTTGGCCATCACGATCGCGGCCACGCCGAGGAAGAGCGCAGGAGCACAGACGGCAAGCAGGTTGCCGGTCTCGGTGAGGGTGTAGACCACGGGGTGCGGCACGCCGGACTGCACAGTTCCGCCGCCCTCGGCCATCGCCACCACGAGGCCGCCGTCCACGAACCAGCCGATGACGCTGGTGGTGGCCGCAGCGATGCTCAGCCCCCAGAGCAGGTCGCCGCTGCCGGTGTCAGCCAGGATGCTGCGCATCCTGGCGCCGAAGGCCAGCAGGCCCAGCGCTCCCAGGGCGCCGACGTAGCAGAGCGCCCACGCCGCGACCCAGTGGCCGCTCCCGATGTATCGGCTCACCACCCCCTCGGAGTAGGCACCGCCCGGTGACCCGAGCGCGACGAACGCTCCGAAGGTGGCGATCGCGTAGGTCAGCAGCCCCAGCCCGGCTGCTCGTCGTGTGGTGTCCATGTCCTGCTCCCGTCCGTGTCTTGCCTCCGCTCCGGAGACGAGTCCGACGCTAGGGACGGGCGGTGGCCCGCGTCGTCGTGCTCGGTCCTGATCTGTGCGTCCCCCGCGCGCAGGACGGTGCGTCCTTCGCGAGGAGGACGCGCGCGGCCTCGACGAGGACTACGTTCGGCGGGTGAGGAAGGTGAGCCGGCGCCGGGCCCTCGACGTCGCCGTGGCAGCGGCGGTGCTCGTGCTCGGCCAGCTCGAGGCGTGGCAGGGCGTCGTCGCCACGCACCGGCAGGGTCCGCACTGGGCGCAGGCCCTGCTGTACGGCGCTACGGCGCTGCTGCTCGTGCTGCGGCGCACGCACCCGTTGGCGTGCCTGGGCGGCATCGTCGCCATCTCGGTGGTGGGATACGCGGCCGTGGGAAGTCCGGAAGGCGCCGGAGTCCTTCTGCCGGCGCTGCTCGCTGCCTACTCGGTCGGCCGCGAGGAGCGGATCGCCCGCTCCTGGTGGGCGCTGGTGCTCGTCAGCGTGCTGTGGGTCGCCTGGGTGGGACTGGACCCGGTGAACGGGCAAGCAGACGCGGCGCTCAGCCTGGTGTGGTTGGCGCCCTGGGTGATCGCCTGGCTGCTCGGCGCGCTGGTCCGCAGCACGGCGGTGGCCGCCGAGCAGCGACGGCTCACCCGCGAGCAGCGGGCCTCGCGGGCGGTCGCGGAGGAGCGCAACCGGATCGCTCGCGAGCTGCACGACGTCCTCGGCCACAGCGTCAGCGTGATGACCGTGCAGGCTTCCGCCGTCCGCCGCCGGCTCACCCCGGAACAGGCAGCGGAGCGGGAGGCGCTGGAGAGCGTCGAGACGGTGGGCCGTGAGGCCCTGCAGGAGATGCGTCGGATGGTCGGGGTGCTGCGGCAGGACAGTGACCGTTCCGACCGCGAGCCGGCACCGGGGCTGGACCAGGTCGAGCGGCTCGCGGAGCGGTTCCGTGCGGCTGGACTTCCCGTCGAGGTCACCGTGACCGGCGACGTGCGGCCTCTGGCACCAGGCCTCGACCTGACGGCGTACCGGCTGGTCCAGGAGGGACTGACCAACGCCCTGCGGCACGCCACCGCGGCCCAGCACGCCGCCGTCTCGATCGAGTTCGCGGACGAGGCGCTCGAGCTGTCGGTCCGTGACGACGGGGAGCCGCTGACCACACCCGCGGAGGCCGGCCACGGGCTGCTCGGTCTTCGAGAGCGCGTCTCCGTCTACGGCGGGCGGCTGGTGGCGCGGCCCCGCGCGGGACGCGGCTTCGAGCTGGTGGCGACGCTGCCCGTGGGCCCGCCGGCGGACCCGTCGTGATCACCGTGCTGGTCGCCGACGACCAGGCGCTGGTGCGGCGCGGCTTCCGGATGATCCTCGAGATCGAGGACGACCTGGAGGTCGTCGGCGAGGCGGTCGACGGTGAGGACGCCGTACGGCGGGCGGTCGAGCTGCGACCCGACGTGGTGCTGATGGACGTCCGGATGCCCGGCACGGACGGCCTCGCCGCCACCGGTCGCATCACCGCGGACCCCGACGGGCACACCAAGGTCGTCATGCTGACCACCTTCGACATGGACGAGTACGTCTACGAGGCGCTGCAGGCCGGGGCGAGCGGCTTCCTGCTCAAGGATGTGCAGCCGGAGCTGCTGGTCGCGGGCATCCGAGCGGTGCACGCGGGGGAGTCGCTGCTCGCCCCGACCGTCACCCGAAGGCTGATCGAGTCGTTCCTCCGGCGGCCGCGGCGTACCGAGCCGTCGGTGCGGCTGGGCACCCTCACGCCCCGCGAGCAGGAGATCCTCGCGCTGCTCGCACGGGGGCTCACGAACGCGGAGATCGCTGCAGAGCTGGTGGTCTCGGAGACGACGGTGAAGACGCACGTGGGCCGGGTGCTGACCAAGCTCGACCTGCGCGACCGGGTGCAAGCCGTCATCTACGCCTACGAGACCGGTGTGGTGGACCGCGGAGCCGACGACGCCGGGCGCTGAGCCCGGGCTGCCTCACCACCTCGTCCGTAGTCTCGCCGGCATGACCAATTCGGACATCGACTTCTACTTCGACCCGGTGTGCCCCTTCTGCTGGATGACCAGCAAGTGGGTCCGCATGGTCCAGTCGCAGCGCGGCTTCGACGTGGACTGGCGGTTCGTCTCGCTGCGCAAGGTCAACAAGCACGTCGACTACGACGCCCATTTCCCGCCGGAGTACGAAGCCGGGCACACCGCGGGGCTGCGGCTGCTGCGCGTCGCCGCCTGCCTGCGCGACCAGCACGGCACCCGGCTGCTCGGCGACTTCTACGAGAACCTCGGCACGCGCATCTTCGACAGCGGTCCGGTCGAGCAGGCGGTCGATGTCGATGCCGATGCCGACGCCGATGCCGACGCCGATGCCGACGCCGATGCCGACGTTCGGGGAAGCGCCGCGTTCCTCGCTCCCGTGCTGGCGAAGACCGGGCTGCCCGCCGACCTGGTCGAGGCACTCGACGACCGGGCCTGGGACGCCGTCGTGCAGGAGCACACCGACCAGGCGCTGGCGCTGGCCGGCAAGGACGTCGGGACCCCGATCCTGCACTTCCGGCCACCGGACGGGGTCGCCTTCTTCGGCCCGGTGATCAGCCGGCTGCCGACTCCCGAGCAGGCAGGTGAGCTGTGGGACCACGTCATCGGACTCGCGTCCTTCCCGGGCTTCTCCGAGCTCAAGCGGAGCCTGCGCGAGCTGCCCCAGCTGACCGGGCTGGGGGTCGCGGAGGGCGAGATCGGCACGCAGGAGGACTGGCACGGCGGTAGCCGGCGCCAGAAGCACTGACCAGTCCCTCGCCCACGCACGCGCCGGTCAAAGATCAGCGCGGGACGGCTCCACCGGCAGCAGGTCCGGCCGCTTGCAGCGACCACCGGTCGAGTACTCCTCGCGACGCACCCGCCCCCACACCCAGGGCGTCAGGTGGGTGGCCATCCAGCCGAGCTCGCGCTTGAGGATGCGCAGTCGTCCCGCGGGGGCGGTCTCGGCCGGCGGGTCGGCGCGCCAGTCCTCGCTGGTCAGCCCGATCGCCTGTGCAAGGGCGGCCGCCACCCGACGGTGCCCCTCGCTGTTGCCGTGCAGGCGGTCGTCGTACCAGAGCGCGGGGTGCCCGGCCAGCGGCTCGGCCGCGAAGTCCACGACCAGCGCGCCGTACGACGCCCCCGCCTCGGCGATCACCGAGTTGAGGAACGCGATGCGGGGACGCAGCGCGACGGCCAGCGGTGCCACCCTGGCCATGTCCGGCATCGTGAAGGTCAGCACCCGCGCGCCCGTCTCGTGCAGCCGGCGGAACATCGTCAGCAGGCTCTCGCGGAGCTCCTCGCGGTCCAGGCGCGGTCGCAGCAGGTCGTTGACCCCGGCGACCAGCAGCACCACGTCGGGCTCCAGCGACAGCGCACGGTCGAGCTGGGTGGTGAGGACCTCTCGGGCGGTCTGCCCACGCACGGCCAGGTTGGCGTAGCCCAGGCCCGGGTGCTCACCGGCGAGCACCGCCGCGAACCGGTCCGCCCAGCCGACCGGGCTGCCGTCCCCGGCCAGGTCCATCAGCCCCTCGACCGTGCTGTCCCCGAGGGCGACCAGTCGACGTGCCATGGTCCGAGTGTCCCTCGCGAGGTCGCCGGAGAGAAGCCGGGGGTTGCCGGGATGCGTGAGCGTCGAGGTCAACGGGTAGACCCACGGAGGCCGACACGAGCACAATTCCCGGGAACGAGGGCGTCCGATGACCGCTCAGAGCGACAGCACCCTGCAGAAGGGGCTCAAGCAGCGCCACCTCACGATGATCGCGATCGGGGGCGTCATCGGCGCCGGCCTGTTCGTCGGGTCGGGGGTGGTGATCAACCAGACCGGACCGTCGGCGTTCCTCAGCTACGCCGTCACCGGCGTGCTGATCATCCTGGTGATGCGGATGCTCGGCGAGATGGCCACGGCCAACCCCTCGACCGGGTCGTTCGCCGACTACTCGCGGCGGGCACTCGGCGGGTGGGCGGGGTTCTCGGTGGCCTGGCTCTACTGGTACTTCTGGGTGATCGTCGTCGGGTTCGAGGCAGTAGCGGGAGCGAAGATCCTGACCTTCTGGTTCGATGCCCCGCTGTGGCTGCTGTCGCTGGGTCTGATGCTGCTGATGACCGCGACGAACCTGGTCTCGGTCAAGTCCTACGGCGAGTTCGAGTACTGGTTCGCGGGCATCAAGGTCGTCGCGATCGTCGCGTTCCTGGTGCTCGGGGCGCTGTACGTGTTCGGGCTCTGGCCCGGGCACGGCATGGACTTCGGCAACCTGACCCGCCACGGGGGCTTCTTCCCCCACGGTCCCGGCGCGATCTTCTCCAGCATCGTCGTGGTGATCTTCTCGATGGTGGGCGCCGAGATCGCCACCGTCGCCGCGGCCGAGTCCGCCGATCCCGAGCGGGCGATCGCCAAGGCGACCCAGTCGGTGATCCTGCGGGTCTCGACGTTCTTCGTCGGGTCGGTCTTCCTGCTGACGGTGATCGTGCCGTGGAACGACAACCAGCTCGGCTCCTCGCCGTACGTCGCGGCCTTCGAGAAGATGGGCATCCCGTACGCCGACCACGTGATGAACGCCGTCGTGCTCACAGCCGTGCTCTCGTGCCTGAACTCGGGGCTCTACACCGCCTCGCGGATGCTGTTCGTGCTGGCCGCCCGCCGGGAGGCGCCGCAGCGGCTGGTCCAGCTCAGCGGTCGCGGGGTGCCGCGCTGGGCGATCCTGTTCTCGACCGTGATCGGCTTCCTCAGCGTGATCGCCGCGTACGTCTCGCCCGACACCGTCTTCACGTTCCTGCTCAACAGCTCGGGTGCGGTGATCCTGTTCGTCTACCTGCTGATCGCGCTCTCGCAGCTGGTGCTGCGGCGCCGTACCCCCGACGACCGGCTCGCGGTGAAGATGTGGTTCTTCCCGGTGCTCACCATCCTCGCGATCGTCGGGATCCTCGGTGTGCTCCTGCAGCTCGGCCTCACCAGCGACACCCGCTCGCAGCTGCTGCTCAGCCTGCTCTCGTGGGGCATCGTGCTGGTGCTCTACGCCGTGACCAAGGCGCGGGGCGGCTCCGTCTCGGCGGAGGAGCTCGACAAGCGGCAGCGGGAGAGGGCGAGGGTCGGCTGAGGCCCGCTCAGACCGCGCGGGTCGCGACGAGCCGGCCCACGACGAGTCCCTCGCCCATCAGCCGCCCGATCGAGGCCTGCTGCTCCCCGGCGCTGCGGTAGCGCTCGTCGCCACCGTGGTCGCGCTCGAGCACCTCGTCGAGGCGCTCGAGCGCCTCCTGCCACTGCGCCGACGGGGACGGGAAGTCGTCGATCGCCGCCTCCGCGGTGACCCGCAGAGCGGACCTCCCGAGCAGGTCCAGCAGCTCGGTACGGGTAGGGAAGTGGTTGCCCGAGGGCTGCTCCGGCAGCGTCTCCCCGGTGCGGACGAAGACCAGGAAGCCGACGGGCGCGCCCACCTCGACCAGGCGGCGCAGCTCGGCGAGCACCGGGAGCTTGTCCTCGACCGTGCACAGCACGCCGACCGACCAAGCCGCGTCGAAGGATCCCGAGGCGAACGGCAGCCGCTCGCCCGGCGCGACGACCGTCGGCCGGGAGAAGAGCCGCACCGCTGCACGACAGGCGCCGGGCATCGGCTCGACGAGGGTCGGGGAGACGCCGTACTCCCGGGCCGCCAGCTCGGCCGGTCCACCCATCCCGGCACCGGAGTCCACCAGCGTCATCCCCTCGGTGAGTCCCATCGACTCGCACAGCCATCGCAGCGCCGCGGGCGAGCCGCTGCCGCGGCACGCGGCCGGCAACGCGTGCTCCGGTCCCAGCGTCGCCACCGCGTCGGCCGTCCACCTCGGCACGACGTCGAACTCGTCGGCCATCGCGTCGTCCTCGCTCACGTCCCCACTCCGATCCGTCGTCCGACCTCGGCCTTGACCTCGGCCACGTGCCGTACACCCCGTGAGGACGCCAGTCCCGACAGGTTGACGCCGGCCACCCCGTCGAGGGCCAGCAGCGTGCGAGCCTCCTCGACCGCCGCCTCGATACCGGCCTCCTCGGGGTCTCGCGCGGCGAGCACCGCGTCGACCGCGGCGTGGTCGAGCTGGAGGCCGGGGAAGCGCTGGAGCACCCGCGCCGAGTCCTCGTCGGTGTAGACCGCCACCGAGGCGACCACCGGCAGCCGTACCCCCAGCTCACGCGCCTCGGCGACGAACCCCGCCACGGCGGAGGCGTCCGCGACGTGGTTGAGGACGGCCAGGTGCGCACCGGCGCGCTGCTTCTGCAGCAGCCGCCACGGCCGCAGCGAGACCGGCGCCGCGGTCGGTGACTCCGGGACCCCCACCGCGAGGCCATGACCGGCAGCGAGCGCGGCGAGCCGGGTTCCGTCGAGGTCGAAGACCTGGGTGACCCCCGGCCGGACACCGGGCGCCCGGCCGTCGCCGGTCACGCACAGCAGGCCGTCGACCCCCGTGTGGGCGAGGCTGGCGACCTCCTGCTCGAGCACCACCCGGTTGCGGTCGCGGCACGACAGCGTCAACCAGGCGGGCATGCCGGCGTCGGCGAGCAGGCGCGGCCATCAGGACGGGGGAGAAGTCCGGCTGGTCCTGGTGCTCCCCGACCAGCACGGCGTCGCAGGTGCCGCGCAGCAGTCCACTCAGCAGGGCGACAGCTGGTGCGTCGTACGGCGGCAGGGTGAGGTCGCTCAGCACCACCGGCCGGCCGGCGGTGACAGCCGCGAGCAGGGCGCTGCGGGGCCTGTCGGGCCGCCCCGTCCCCGGCTCCGGGGCCGGCTCCGCGTCGGGCCACGCCACCGGCTCGTCGCGGCGCGCGAACGGGCAGGGAGAGGGCGCCATCTCGCAGGAGAGGTCCTCACGGACCCCGCCGCACGGTCCGTAGACCATGTGCTTGGGACAGTCCGCCTCCGCCGACGCATGCACTCCTGCATCATGCCGGGGAGGTGGTGACCCGCGGTCGAAACTTGACCGGCGCGGCGAGCAGGCGACCGCTAGGGTCGCGTCGTGAGGCCCAGCGACCGACGAGCCGGCAGGTTCCCGACGGTGTTCGGGGACGCCGCGTGAGCGAGCGGCGGGCGGTGCGCACCGGCCTGGCCGACCAGGTGGCGGGCCACCTGCTCCACGACATCACCGACGGGGTGTACCCCGCGGGCTCGAGGCTGCCGCCGGAGCCGGTGCTGGCGGAGGCGGCCGGAGTGTCCCGGCTGACCCTGCGGGAGGCGGTCAAGTCGCTCGGTCGACGTGGCGTGCTGCGCGTCGAGCAGGGCCGCGGCACGTTCGTGAACCCGGTCTCCGAGTGGCTGCCGCTCGACCCTCAGCTGCTGGCCACGCTGGTCCGGCAGGACCACGGACTCGCGGCGCAGCTGACCGAGGTGCGTCGCATCGTCGAGGTCGGGGCAGCCACCCTGGCTGCGCGACGCCGCACCGCCGAGGACCTCGCCCGGATGGAAGCGGCCCTGGAGCGGGCGGAGGCCGCCTTCGAGGCCGGTGACGTGGAGGACTTCTCCCGAGCCGACCTCGACTTCCACCAGGCCGTGCTGGAGGCCGTGGGCAACCACTTCGTGCCGGCGCTCCTGGTGCCCGTGGACGCTGCGCTGCGCGAGATCCGGCTGCAGACGAGCCACGACCGGAAGGCCGGACGGCGGGCGCTGGTGATGCACGGACGCATCTACGACGCGATCCGCAGGCGCTCGTCCCAGATGGCTGCGGACGCCATGCGGCAGCACCTCGACGAGACGCGCAAGCACATCGAGGCGATGACCCGGTAGCCACCCGCTCGCTTGACTGCCGCCATGGGCACACTTACGTTCGCAAGCATTCATCAGATGACCTGATGACCTGAGGAGCGGAGGCGGAGGCACCTATGAACGACGAGGCACGACGTACGGCGAGGCCGCTCCGTAGCCAGGAATGGTTCGACAACCCGCACAACGTGGGGATGACGGCGCTCTACATCGAGCGGTACATGAACTGGGGGCTGACCCGCGAGGAGCTGCAGTCGGCGCGGCCGGTCATCGGCATCGCTCAGACGGGGTCCGACCTCTCGCCCTGCAACCGGCACCACCTCCAGCTCGCCGACCGGGTCCGGGAGGGGATCCGCGAGGCGGGGGGTCTCGCGTTCGAGTTCCCGGTGCACCCGATCCAGGAGACCGGCAAGCGGCCGACCGCCGCGCTCGACCGCAACCTCGCCTATCTCGGGCTGGTCGAGGTGCTCCACGGCTACCCGCTCGACGGTGTCGTCCTGACGACCGGGTGCGACAAGACCACGCCAGCCTGCCTGATGGCGGCCGCGACCGTCGACCTGCCCGCCATCGTGCTCTCCGGGGGACCCGATGCTCAACGGGTGGTTCGACGGCGAGCGCACGGGTTCGGGCACGATCGTGTGGAAGGCCCGCGAGATGCTCGCGACGGGCGAGATCGACGAGGCGCAGTTCGTCGAGATGGTCGCCTCGTCGGCGCCGTCCGCCGGGCACTGCAACACGATGGGCACCGCGACCACGATGAACAGTCTCGCCGAGGTGCTGGGCATGAGCCTGCCCGGCTGCGCGGCGATCCCGGCACCCCATCGGGACCGCGGACGGATCGCCTACCTCACCGGGCGGCGCATCGTGGAGATGGTCCACGAGGATCTCAAGCCCTCCGACGTGCTGACCCGCGAGGCGTTCGAGAACGCCATCGTCGTGAACTCCGCCATCGGCGGGTCGACCAACGCCCCGGTCCACCTCAACGCCATCGCCCGCCACATCGGCGTCGAGCTCGCCGTCGAGGACTGGCAGACCGTCGGCCACGACGTACCCCTGCTGGTCGACCTCCAGCCCGCCGGTCGCTTCCTGGGGGAGGAGTACCACCGGGCGGGCGGGGTGCCGGCCGTCGTCGCCGAGCTGATGCGCCGGGGACTCGTCCACGAGGACGCCCTGACGGTCAACGGACGCACCCTCGGTGACAACTGCCGGGGTCGGCACAGCGCGGACCGCGAGGTGATCCGGGACTTCGAGCGGCCGCTGGTGGACCGGGCGGGGTTCCTGGTGCTGCACGGCAACCTGTTCGACAGCGCGCTCATGAAGACCAGCGTCGTCTCTGACGAGTTCCGCGCGCGCTACCTCTCGGACCCCGAGCGGCCGAACGTCTTCGAGTGCCGGGCAGTCGTGTTCGACGGACCCGAGGACTACCACGACCGCATCGACGATCCCGCGCTCGAGATCGACGACGAGTGCGCGCTGTTCATCCGAGGCAACGGGCCCATCGGGTACCCGGGCTCGGCCGAGGTGGTCAACATGCAACCACCCGCCGCCCTGATCCGGCAGGGGGTTCGCGAGCTGCCCTGCATCGGTGACGGGCGGCAGTCGGGTACGTCGGGCTCGCCGTCGATCCTCAACGCCTCCCCCGAGGCCGCGGCCGGCGGTGGCCTGGCACTGCTGCGCACCGGGGACCGGGTGCGCTTCGACCTGGGGGCTGGTACGGCGGACCTCCTGGTCTCCGACGACGAGCTCGATCGGCGACGCAGCGCGCTCCGCGAGTCGCCGTACCCCTACCCGGAGTCGCAGACCCCCTGGCAGGAGATCCAGCGCGCCCTGGTCGGCCAGCTGTCCACGGGCATGGTCCTCGAGCCCGCCGTCGCCTACCAGCGCATCGCCCACACCCGCGGCCTCCCCCGCCACAGCCACTAGCCCCGAGCCGTCCGCTCCCACCCCCGCCGAGGCGTCTCGTTCTGCGCCCGGACAACGGCCGAGGCGTCTCGTTCTGCGACCGGACAACGGTCGAGGCGTCTCGTTCTGCGACGGGCCTGTGGATGGGATCGCAGAATCAGACGCCTCAGCGGGGGCGGGGGCGCAGAACGAGACGCCTCAGCGGGGGCGGGGGCGGGGGGTGAGAGAGGCGAGGGCGGCGTCGAGGTCGTACGACGGGGGTGGGGGGAGCAGGGGTGGGCGGACGGTGCCCATCGGGATGCCGCTCTGCGCCTCGGCGAGCACCTTGAGCAGACCGGGGGAGTCGTGCTCCCGGGTCAGCTCCGAGACCTGACGCAGGTGGGCGGAGAGCTCGGCGGCCCCGTGGGTGGCCCCGTGGTCGGACCCGTCGTCGGTCCCGTCGCGGGCCAGGCGGTGCATCTCGACCAGCTGGCGGGGCACGATGTTGGCCAGCGCTGAGATCGTGCCGTGCGCGACGGGAAGGTCTCGAGCCAGGTCGATCTCCGTCCCGACCATGACGTGCTTGCCCGCGGCGCGCAGGGTGGCCGACCAGCCGGGATCGTCGGCCGCGGAGTTCTTCGCCCCCCATACCGGCAGGGACGCGACCAGGTCGGCCGGCACGGGCACCGAGTACATCGGGATGTGGTAGACGAGGACCGGATGACGGGCGATCTCGAGGACCCGCTCGTAGAACCTGCGGAGCCCCTCGGTCGCGACGGGACGGAAGTAGTGCGGCGGCAGCACCAGCACCCCGGCGACAGGCAGGTCGTTGAGCTGTTCCAGCAGCCGCAGCGTGTCGGGCAGGTTCCCCTCGGTCAGCACCGGCAGCACCTCGATGCCGAGGTCGTCGGCGACCAGCTTCTCCAGCACGGTGACCTTCTCCTCGACGGTGATCGAGGGGCCTTCCCCGTTGGTGCCGAAGGGAGCCACGCCGGACAGACCCTGCTCGGCCAGCCAGGCCACGTGGCGACGGTAGGCATCCACGTCGAGGGTGTAGTCGGGGTCATCGCGGAACGGGGTCACGTTGGCGGCGTACACACCGGGTCGCATGGTCGTCCTCCTGAGACACACGATTCATCAAGTCATCTGATGTCCGTTAGCGTAGACGTCGATCCGAACCGAGGAGGACTGTGGTGCGACTGCTACGCGTGGGTGACCCCGAACGCGAACGACCCTGTGTCATGCGCCAGGACGGCGCCGTCGTGGACGTCTCGGAGCTGGTGGACGACTACGACGGTGCCTTCCTCGCGTCCGGCGGCGTCGACCGGCTGCTGCGCGACCTGGGCTCGCGCGACGACCTTCCGGTCGTCGACCTCGAGGTCGAGCGGGTGGGCGCCTGCGTCCCCCGGCCGCCGAAGGTCGTCTGCATCGGCCTCAACTACGTCGACCACGCCGAGGAGTCGGGTCAGGCGGTGCCCACCGAGCCCGTGGTGTTCTTCAAGGCGTCCAACACGGTCGTCGGACCGTACGACGACGTGCGGATCCCGCGGGGCAGCGAGAAGACCGACTGGGAGGTCGAGCTCGGGATCGTGATCGGGCAGGAGGCGCGCTATCTCGCGGACGAGGCGGCGGCCGGTGCGGTGATCGCGGGCTACGCCGTGTCGCACGATGTCTCGGAGCGGGCCTTCCAGCTCGAGCGGGGCGGCCAGTGGGTCAAGGGCAAGTCGTGCGAGACGTTCAACCCGCTGGGACCGTGGCTGGTCACCCCCGACGAGGTCGGCGACGTGCAGGCGCTCTCGTTGGCCCTGGCCGTCAACGGCGAGACCATGCAGTCGGGCAGCACTGCCGACATGATCTTCTCCGCCGAGCACGTCGTGTGGTACCTCAGCCAGTTCATGGTGCTCGAACCCGGCGACCTCATCAACACCGGGACGCCTGCGGGCGTGGGGATGGCCCGGCAGCGCTACCTGCGCGACGGGGACGTCACCGAGCTGGAGATCGAGGGGCTCGGCCGGCAACGACAGCGGTTCGTCCCGGCACCCTGAGCCCGGCTCACTGCTGGGTGACCGGACGTAGCCGGTTCCGCGAGGCGAGCAGATGCGCCCGCATCGCGTGCTGCGCGGCGCGGACGTCCCCCGCACGGACGGCCTCCGCGATGTCCGTGTGCTCGGCCAGCGCCGTCGATCCGATCTGCTGCACGTAGTAGAGCCGGAAGATGTGCAGGTGGCAGTGGGTGCGTGCGAGCGCCTCGCGTGCGTGGTGGTTCCCGGCCAGGGAGAGCACGGCGTCGTGGAAGTGGCGGTCGTGCTCGGTGAGCGCCCGGTAGCGGTCGTACCCCTCGGGCGGGGCCTCGGTCATCTCGGCGAGCAGTCGGGAGAGCGCGGCAGCGGCGCCGTCGTCGCCACGCGCCGCACGCGCGGCCCGGCCCGCCGCCCAGGGCTCGACCAGCAGCCGGAGCTCGAAGAGGTCGTCGAGGTCGGACCGCGAGAGCAGCGGCGTGGCCCGGTAGCCGCGCAGCGGCTCCTTGCGGGCCAGACCCAGTGCCTCGAGCCGCGCCAGTGCCTCGCGCACGGGTGTCGGGGACACACCGAGCCGGGTGGCGAGCCCGTCGATCGACATCCGCTCCCCGGGCGCCACGACGTGGTCCATCACCATTGCGGTCAACGCCTCGAAGACGTCGTCGGCGAGCATCCGCCGGCTGAGGGCCGGTACGGTTCGAGGCGCAGTCACCGGAGCCATCCTATAGGATCGTTGGCCGCGGGTGGGTAGGGTCGGTGAGCATGATGACTGGCTCCTCGCTCGGGCCCTTCGAGGCGGTCCGTGACCTTCACTACGACGCCCCCTTCCCGCGCATGCTCCCGGTGCGACAGAAGTTCGACACCGCGCACGTGCGTGACGTCGACGGGGCCACCCACGAGGCACTGGCGCCGCTACGCGACCGGGTCAGACCGGGCATGCGCATCGCGGTGACGGCCGGCAGTCGCGGGATCCACGACAAGCCGGCCGTGGTCCGCGCGACCGGTGAGTGGCTGCGGTCGCTGGGCGCCGACCCCTTCGTCGTACCCGCGATGGGGTCCCACGGGGGCGCGACGGCCGAGGGCCAGCTCCAGCTGCTCGCCAGCCTCGGGGTCACCGAGCAGTCAGTGGGCATGCCGATCGAGGCGACGATGGAGACCGTCGAGCTCGGCCGGGTGCCGGGGGGTCCGATGACCCACCTGGACGCCCACGCTGCGGGGGCCGACGGCATCATCGCGATCAACCGTGTGAAGGCGCACACCGACTTCTCCGGCGACATCGAGAGCGGGCTGGCGAAGATCATCGCGATCGGACTGGGCAAGCAGCACGGCGCCGAGGGGGTCCACCGGTACGGGCCGCGCAACCTGGCGGTCTGGGTGCCGCTGGTGGCTCGGCGCATCGTGGAGACCGGCAAGGTCCTGGGGGGTCTCGCGATCGTCGAGAACGCCTACGACCGGGCTGCCGAGATCGTGCTGCTGCAGCCCGACGAGATCGCGGGGGCCCGCGAGACGGAGGTGCTCGCTCGCGCCAAGACGCTGATGGCCCGGATCCCCTTCGAGGACCTCGACGTCGTGGTCGTCGACGAGATGGGCAAGAACATCTCCGGCGCCGGCCTGGACACCAACGTCATCGGCCGCATGATGATCCGCGGCTCGGCGGAGTTCGAGCGACCGAACATCGCGAACATCGCCGTGCTCGACGTGACGGACTCCTCGCACGGCAACGCGATCGGCGTCGGGCTGGCGGACTTCATCCCGTTTCGCATCCTCGAGAAGGTGGACCTGCGCAGCGCCTACGTCAACGCCATGACGTCCGGCCTCGGCGGGCCGCAGCGCGGCCAGATCCCCATCGCCCTGCCCACCGACCGCGACGCCGTGGCGGCAGCACTGCTCACGTGCGGGCGGGCCGACCTCGAGCACGCCCGGGTCGTTCGCGTGCACAGCACCCTCGACCTCGAGCAGCTGTTGGTGTCCGAGTCGCTGCGCGACCACGTCGAGGCCGACGACCGACTCTCGATCACCGGCGACGCCCGACCGCTCGCGTTCGACGCGGCCGGGGCGGTCACCGGCTGGTCGGCCTGGACCTGGTGAGGCTCAGCGGGGCGGCAGGCGCAGGTAGGAGAGCCCGCCGTCGACGGTGACGACCGTCCCGGTGGCCGAGCCCGAGCGCGGCGAGGCCAGGAAGCAGATCGTCTCGGCCACCTCGTCGGCGGAGACCAGTCGCCCGATCGGCTGCCGGGCCTCGAGGGCCGCACGCTCGGCGACCGGGTCGTCGGCGGCGTCGAGCAGGCGCTGCACCCAGGGGGTGTCAGCCGTGCCCGGAGCCACGCCGCAGACCCGGATGCCCTCGGACAGGTGATCGGCCGCCATCGCCAGCGTCAGCGACCAGAGCGCACCTTTGCTGGCGCTGTACGCCGCCCGCTGCGGCAGGCCCACCTGGGCGGCGACCGAGCAGGTGTTGACCACCACCGCGGCCGACGAGCGCCGCAGCGCCGGCAGGGCCGCGCGGGTCACCCGCACGGTGCCGAGCACGTTCACCTCGTGCAGCCGGCGGAACACGTCGTCGTCGCTGTCCTCGACCGTGCCGGCGGCCCCCACCCCGGCGTTGTTGACGAGCAGGTCGAGCCCGCCGAGCCGCTCGACCGCCTCCTCGACCACGAGCGACACCCCCGGGTCGGAGACGTCCCCCGTCACCCCTATGCACCCCTCGGGCGCCCCGGACGGGTCGAGGTCGAGGCACGCGACGTCGGCGCCCGCCCCCCGCATCAGGCGTGCGGTCGCCGCCCCGATCCCGGAGGCACCTCCGGTGACCAATGCGCGCAGCCCGCTGAGCTGACCCTCTGGCATCGCTGTCCTCCCACGCTGTGGTCGCGGGCTGTGCCGCCCGTCACTGGCTGGTTATCGTAGATCGTATTGGATCTGCAGCCATCATCGAGGAGCGTGGATGGGCCCGAGCCCCGTGATCGACCTGTCGGAGGTGGCGGTGCTACCCGAGCCGGGTGACAACGTGGCCATCGTCTCTCGTGACCTGGACCCCGGCACCCGGCTGCGCAACCGCACGGCTGCGGGGACGCAGGAGCTGGTGCTCGCCCACCGGGTGCTGGAGGGCCACCGCATCGTCGTGGCACCTGTCCCGGACGGGGGAGACCTGCTGTCGTGGTCGACGCCCTTCGCGCGAGCGCACGGCGACCTGGGTCCCGGCGACTACGTCTGCACCCCGAGCAGCCTCCTCGCCCTGCGCGACCGCGGCGTCAGCGGGCTGCCCGAGGCGCACACCGCGACCAACGTGCCGCTGGACCCCTACCGGCTCGACGAGTCGACGCTCGTCGTCGGCGAGCAGGTCGCGGCCGCGCAGGAGCAGCGCACCTTCCTGGGCTACGCGCGCGAGCACGGGGCGGCCGGCACCCGCAACCACGTGGTCGTCGTCGGCGCGACCTCGCGCAGCGCAGCGTTCGTCACCGAGCTCGCCCGCCGGCTCGACGCCCGCGACGGCCCGCCGTACGACGGCGTGGTGCCCGTCGCGCACACCGAGGCCGGTGAGCAGCATCAGCCGAACAACCTGACGTTCGTGCTGTCCGTGCTGGCCGGCTTTCTGGTGCACCCGAACGTCGGGGCGGTGCTGTTCGTCGACGAGCCCGGCGACGCCGTGACCGGCGAGGACGTGCGCGCGTTCATGGCTGAGCGGGGCTACCCGGAGATCACGGTGCCGCACGCCTTCCTCACCCGACGGGCTGGCTTCGAGGAGGATCTCGACGCGGCCGTGGAGGTCGTCGGGCCGTGGATCCCGCGGGTGGCGGCTCAGCAGCGCACGGAGCAGCCGCTCTCGGACCTGCGGGTCGCGCTGCAGTGCGGCGGCTCGGACGCGTTCTCCGGCATCACCGCCAACCCGCTCGCGGGCGCGGTCTGCGCGGAGGTGGTCCGCCACGGCGGCTCCGCGGTGCTCGCGGAGACCGACGAGCTCATCGGCGCGGAGGGCTACGTCCTGGAGAACGTCCGCTCCGTCGAGGTGGCCCGGCGGTTCCTGCGCGCCGTCGAGTCTTTCAAGGAGCGGGTCAGCTGGCACGGCGCGACCGCCGAGGGCAACCCGTCGGGCGGCAACGTCTACCGCGGCCTCTACAACATCGTGCTCAAGTCCGTGGGCGCCGCACGCAAGCGTGACCGGCGGTTGCGGCTCGACCACGTGATCGACTACGGCGAGCCGCTGCCGGGACCCGGCTTCACGTTCATGGACAGCCCCGGCAACGACCTGGAGTCGATAGCCGGGCGAGGTGGCGTCCGGCTGCAACCTGGTCTTCTTCACCACCGGCAACGGCTCGATCACCAACTTCCCGTTCGTGCCGACGCTGAAGTTCGTCACCACCACCGCGCGCTACGAGCTGCTCTCCCACGAGATGGACGTCGACGCCGGGCCGCTACCTCACCGGGACCCCGATGGCGGAGCTGACCGCGGAGACCTTCGAGCAGACCGTCGCGACCGCGTCCGGAGCACGGTCGGCGGGCGAGCGAGCCGGCCACAGCCAGGTCTCCGATCTGGCGGGACTGGCGCCAGGTCGGTCCGCGCGAGCCCCTTCCTCTGACCCGCCTCGACGGACCCGGCACGCCCTTCAGCGCCGAGGACACCGACACCGACCTCGACGGGCAGCCGCTGACCGGCGTACGTCGCACCCCGCCGTCCGACGTCGTCACCGCCCTCCCGCTGTACGACGACCAGGGCCGCCGCAGCCCTGAGCGGCTGGCACTGGTGCTTCCGACCAGCCTGTGCTCGGGACAGGTCGCGATCCGCCTCGCGGAGCAGGCCGCCGCGGGCGAGCTGGACCCACGGGCGCACGACGCGCACGGTCGCGCTTCCGCACACGGAGGGCTGCGGGGTCACCAGCGGCCCCGCCGAGAACACCTACGCGCGGATGATGACCAGCTACCTCGCGCACCCGAACGTCACGCTGGCGGTGCTGCTCGAGCACGGCTGCGAGAAGACGCACAACGACTACTTCCACACGCGCCTCGTCGAGGAGGGGCTCGACCCGGGTCGCTTCGGATGGGCGAGCATCCAGCGCGACGGCGGCATCGAGGCCGCGTCGCGGCGGGTGCGTGAGTGGTTCGCGGAGGCCGCCGCGGCGCTGCCCGGCTCACGCCGCACCGACGGGAGCCTGGGCGACCTCAGCATCGCGCTCGACGCCCGCGGCCCGCTCACCGACGAGACCGCGCGGGCCCTTGCCGAGGTCGGCGCGTGGGTGGTCGGGCTCGGGGGCAGCGGTGCTGCTGTCGTCCTCCGGCGACCTGCTCGCCCGGGCCGCCTTCCGGGAGCACGCGTTCGGCTCGACGCAGGCACCGCCCAGCACGCTCGCCCACGGCCAGCGCCCGGCGGCGCCGGGGTGGCAGGTGATGAGGATGCCGGGCACGGACTGGACCGAGACCGGCAGCGGCCTCGGCGCTGGAGGCGCTCAGCTGCTGCTCGTGCATGTCGCCGACGGCAGCGTCTCCGGGCAGCGGCTGCTGCCCGTGGTGCAGTTGAGCGCCGACCCCGCGACGCAGCAGCGCTTCGGCTCCGACCTCGACGGCCGGCTGGCGGGAGCCCACGAGGAGCAGGCCCGCGGGCTCGTGCGGCTGCTCGTCGAGGTCGCCTCCGGGCAGCGCACGCCGCGGGTCCTGGAGACCGGCAACGTCGGCTTCCAGGTGACCCGAGGGCTGCTCGGCACGTCGATGTAGCCCGACAGATGACCCGCCAGCCGGACACGAGGAGACCCATGACCCCGAGAGATCCCGTCGTCGATCCCGTCGCCGATCCAGCCGTCGATCCCGTCGTCGTGGACCTGCGGCGCCGGCTGGGGGAGAAGGCCGTCGTCACCGATCGGGACGTGCTCGAGTCGCACCGGCACGACTCCGCGAGCTTCTGCGACGCAGGCTCCGCTGCGGTCCTGGTGCGACCGGCCTCGACCGAGGAGGTACGCCAGGTCGTGCTGGTCGCCCGCGAGCACCGGGTGCCGCTGGTGACGCAGGGCGCCCGCACCGGGCTCTCGGGCGGCGCGAACGCGGTCGACGGGTGCCTGCTGCTCTCCACCGAGCGCCTGGACCGCATCCTCGAGCTGGACGTCGCCGACCAGGTCGCCGTGGTGCAGCCCGGCGTCGTGAACGCGCAGCTGTCGCGAGCGGTCGCCGACGCGGGCTTGTTCTATCCACCCGACCCCTCGTCGTGGGAGGAGTCCACGATCGGCGGCAACGTGGCGACCAACGCCGGGGGCCTGTGCTGCGTGAAGTACGGCGTCACCGGCGACTTCGTGCGCGGCCTGGAGGTCGTCCTCGGCACCGGCGAGGTCCTGCGCACCGGACGGCGCACGGTCAAGGGTGTCGCCGGCTTCGACCTCACCCGGCTGCTCGTGGGCTCCGAGGGCACGCTCGGCGTGGTCACCGAGGTGACGCTCGGGCTGCGCCCTGCTCCCGAGCCGGCGCTGACCGCGGCGGCGACCTTCCTCGATCCCCACGACGCGCTGCGTGCAGCGGCAGCGGTGATGGCGTCGGGGATCCGTCCCTCGCTGCTCGAGTTCATCGACGGCCTCACCGCGCGGGCGATCCAGTCCTACCGCGACATGGGTCTGCCCGAGGACGTGGGCGGGCTGCTGCTCGCGCAGTCCGACCGGGGAGAGCGCGCGGCCCAGGACGTGCAGCGCATCGCCCGCATCTGCACCGAGCACGGCGCCGTCGAGGTCGCGGAGGCGGCCGACGCCGAGGAGGCCGACCTGCTGCTGGAGGCCCGGCGGCTGGTGAACGCCGGCCTGGAGACCCTCGGCTCCAAGCTCGTCGACGACGTCGCCGTGCCCCGGACCCGGCTGCCCGACCTCCTGCGCGGCATCGAGGACATCTCCCGCGAGCTGGACGTCGTCATCGCCTGCCCCGGCCACGTGGGGGACGGCAACATGCATCCCACGGTGATCGTCGAGCGCGACCGGCCCGACGGCGTACGACGTGCAGAGGCGGCCTTCGACGCGGTGATGGAGCTGGGGCTGCGGCTCGGCGGCACGACCACGGGCGAGCACGGCGTCGGAACGCTGAAGCGGCGCTGGCTGGAGCGGGAGATCGGACCCACGGGGGCCGAGCTGCACCGCCGCATCCGGGAGGTCTTCGACCCCCTCGGCATCCTCAACCCCGGCAAGGTGCTCGACCCCCGTCCGGCGTGACCTTGCCGGCCGCGGCCGACTCAGCCCGGCCGCGTGGGCCCACCGAGTCGGAGCTGCTCCTCGAGCAGGGCCGCGACCAGCCGGTCCTCGCGGCCGGGATCGAGCCGGAAGGCCGGCACCGAGACGCTGACGGCGTCGGTCGAGAGCCCGCCGCCGTCGTCCTCCCGTCCGGGCGGCACCACCACGGCGAAGCACCTCAGCCCCTCGGCGGCCTCGCCGTCGTCGACGGCGTAGCCGCGGCGACGGGTCGCCTCGAGGTCGGCGGCCAGAGCGTCCGGGTCGGTCAGGGTGCGCGGGGTCAGCGCGGCAAGCGGCGGGGCGAGCAGGGCGCCCACCGCCTCGTCGGACCGGTCGGCCAGCAGCGCCTTCCCCAACGCCGTCGCGTGGGCGGGCAGCCGGGTGCCGATCGAGGAGATGATCCGCACCGGGTGTGCGGTGTCGCGCTTGGCGAGGTAGACCACCTGGTCCCCGTCGAGCCGGGCCTGCTGCACGGTCTCGCCGGTCGCGGCGACCAGCCGGTCGAGACTCGGCGCCACCTGGGCGACCAGCTCGTCCTCGTCGACGAACCGGGTGCCCACCTGCAGCGCCCGCAGTCCGAGCCGCAACCGGGTACCCCCCTCGGCGGGGGCCACCCAGCCGCGGTCGCTCAACGTGCGCACCAGCCCGTGCAGGCTGCTCTTGGGGATCTCGAGGCGCCGGGACAGCTCGGAGAGGCTCGCCGGTCCCGCGGCGACGGCCTCGAGCACGTCGAGTGCGCGGTCGGCCGACTTCACGCGCCGGACGTCCCGCTCGGGCTGGGTCACGTCGCCTCCTTCGTCTCCCGTGCTCCGTGCCGGGCCCCGCAGGGACGCGGACCCCGGCGCGCGGCCCCGGAGCTCACGGGTCCGGGCGGGTGTTGACGGTCACCTGTGCCATTTTGTACGGTCAGAGTCAGTATATAGAACAGCGTTCACACTTGTGAACAGGCGTGACAGTGTGTGACCAGACGACAGACCTGGGTCGCCCCCGCGGCCGTCTCGGAGGGGAAACCGTCATCAGCACCAGATCCGACCACGCGTCGACGACGCGGGACAGTCCCACCGGCGGGCCCACCGGCGGGCCGACCGGCGGGCCGACCGGCGGGCCGACCCGGACGCCCACCCCCCCGCGGCCGGCTCCGGTGGGCCGTTGCCGCCGGATGTGCTTCCTCGGTGCCTTCTTCTGGACCTACGCGATCGCCCAGCTCCCGGCCGGTCACTTCATCGACCGGCTCGGGGCCCGGGTCACCTACCCCTTCGCGGTGCTGTGGTGGTCGGTGTTCACCGCACTGGCCGCGGTGGCGACCGGTGCCGCGTCGCTGTTCGGCTACCGCACGGTGTGGGGGATGATGCTCGGCTTCTTCTGCCTGAGCTTCGTCATCTACTTCTTCATCACCTGGTTCCCCACCTATCTCCACGACGCGCGGGGCTTCAGCCTGCTCGGCACCGGGTTCTACGGCGTCATCCCGGCGCTCGTGGCGATCCTCGGCGGCTGGTTCGGCGGCTGGGTCTCCGACCGGATCTATGACCGGACCGGTGACCTGAACAAGGCCCGCAAGACCTGCCTCATCGGCGGCATGCTGTTCTCGTCGGTGATCGCCTGCATGGGCCTGGTCGGCGCCGCGGCGTACGCGTTCATCGTTCAGCGCGTCGAACCCCTCACCCCCCGCACCCCGACCGAAGGAGCGCCAGCATGAGTGCCACGACCAGCGGACCCACGACCGCCCCCGTCGGCCGGACCCGGTGGGTGCGGCTGATCCCGATCGCGATCGTCGTCTACATCATCTCGTTCATGGACCGCACCAACATCGGGTTCGCCCTCGACGGGCTCCACCAGGACCTGGGGATCGACGCCACCCAGCAGGGCCTCGCCGCCGGGGTCTTCTTCATCGGCTACCTGAGCCTGCAGATCCCCGGTGGTCACCTCGCCGAGCACTGGAGCGCCAAGAAGTTCGTCGGGATCATGATCCTGGTCTGGGGCGTGCTCGCCGTGGCCGGAGGGTTCGTCCAGAGCTTTCAGCAGCTGCTCGTCGTGCGGTTCTTCCTCGGTGTGGCCGAGGCAGGCATCTGGCCGGCCATCCTGGTGCTGATCAGCCACTGGTTCCCCGCCGCCGAGCGTGCCCGGGCCTACGGCTTCTGGATGATGAACATCGCGATCGCCTCGATCATCACCGCCCCGCTCTCGGGTTGGATCCTGAGCTTCGCGGACTGGCGATGGCTGTTCATCATCGAGGGGGCGTTCCCGTTCCTCATCGCCGCACCGCTGTGGTGGGGGTTCGTGGCCGACCACCCGCGTGAGGCCTCGTGGTGCTCGGTGGAGGAGCGGGAGTACATCGAGGCCGGACTGGCCAGCGACCGTGCCGCCGACCAGCAGGTCGAGCACCGAGGGCTGCGCGACGTCGTCACCAACAGCGTCGTGCTCAGGCTCACTCTCGTCTACTTCCTCATCCAGATCGGCTTCTACGGTCTGAACACCTGGCTGCCGCACGTCGTCGGCACGATCACCGGCGGCGCGATCTGGCAGGTGGGCCTGGTGACGGCGATCCCGTACGTCGTGGCGATGGTCGGGCTCTGGTACAACGCCAAAGCCGCCGACCGCACCGGCCGCTACGCGCGGCACGTGTTCCTCTCGATGATGATCGGCGGGGTCACCCTGGTGGTCTCGGTCTCGCTCGGCACGTCGTCGCCGGTCCTGGCGATCGGCCTCATCAGCCTGGCGGTGGGCGGCGCCCTGGCCTACGACGGACCCTTCTGGGCGACGGCCTCGCGGGCCGTGCCCGCGGCCCTGGCCGGTGCCGCGATGGGGTTCATCAACGCGCTCGGCAACCTCGGCGGGTTCGTCGGGCCGTACGCCGGCGGCTGGCTCCAGGACGCCAGCGGCGGCAGCTTCAAGACCACCTCGGTGTTCCTCGCCGCCGCCCTGCTGGCCGCCGGGCTGGTGATGCTGACGCTGCGCAAGCGCGGCGACCGGCCCGTCGACGAGACGCCGGAGCAGCGCGCGGCCAAGCGTGCCGGAGTACCCGCCCAACGCGGCTGAGCGCCGCTGATCGGAGGAGTGAGGAGAGACGCATGTCCGAGACCAGGTCCGACGTCACGGTGCGCAGCACCAACCCCGCCCGTCCCACCGACGTGGTGGTCGAGGTGCCCTGCGCCGACGACCACGACGTCGCCAAGGCGGCCGAGGCGGCCCGAGCCGCCCAGCGCGAGTGGCGGGCCGCCGCACCGACTGCCCGGTCCGCCGCGCTCAGCGCGGCCGCCGAGGCGGTGGCGGCGGCCTCGCCCGAGCTGAGCGACCTGATGGTGCGGGAGGTCGGCAAGCCGCTCGGTGAGGCCGGGGGCGAGGCGGCTCGTGCGGTCGCGATCCTGCGCTACCACGCCCAGCAGGTGCTCGACCCGGACGGCGAGACCTACCCGTCGCCCGGCAGCACGCTGCTGATGGCGCGCCGGCGGCCGCGAGGGCTGGCCGGGCTGATCACGCCGTGGAACTTCCCGTTGGCGATCCCGCTCTGGAAGGCGGCACCGGCGCTGGCCCAGGGCAACGCGGTGCTCCTCAAGCCGGCCCCCGAGGCCACGGCCTGTGCGCTGCGGCTGGCCGAGATCCTGCACGAGTCGCTGCCGGGCGACCTGGTCGCCGTCGTACCGGGAGAGGCCGGGACTGGGCGCGCGGTGCTCGCCGAGGCCGACGTGGTCTCCTTCACCGGCTCGGTGACCGGCGGGGCGTCGGTCCGCGAGACGGCGGCCCGCAGGGGGATCCCGGTGCAGTGCGAGATGGGCGGCCAGAACCCCTCGATCGTCCTGCCGGATGTGGACGTCGAGGCGACGGCGCGGGTGCTCGCCGGCGCCGCGATGGGGTACGCCGGCCAGAAGTGCACCGCGACCTCACGGGTCGTGGTCGTCGACGACGGCGACGGCTTCGCGGCTCGGTTCGGTGAGGCGCTGGTCGCCGCCGTGGCGGAGCTCGTCGTCGGCGACCCCGCGGAGGACGGCGTGAGCGTGGGCCCGGTCATCACCGAGCGGGCCCGCGACGCGGTGCTCGCGGCGGTGCGGGAGGCCGAGCAGGTGGGCGGTCGCGTGCTGACCGGCGGGACGTCACCTGAGCGGGAGGGCTGGTTCGTCGCTCCGACGCTGGTGGGCGACGTGCCCGTGGAGTCGCGGGCAGCGCAGGAGGAGGTCTTCGGACCGTTTGCCGCCGTGCTCACCGTGCCCGACGTCGATCGGGCGGTGGAGGTCGCCAACGGCGTGCGCTACGGGCTGGCGGCCGCCGTCTTCACCCGCGACCTCGACCGCGCGCTCGGGGTCTGCGACCGGTTGGAGGCCGGGCTGGTGCGGGTGAACGCACCGACGTCCGGAGTGGACTTCTACGCGCCGTTCGGCGGCGAGAAGGACTCCAGCTACGGTCCGCGCGAGCAGGGCAAGGCCGCGCGCGACCTGTACACCAGCAGCCACACGGTGACCATCGCCGGTGGGGTCTCGTGACGGCACTGCATCGGGTGGCGCTCCCGGACGGCACGCGCAGGCTGGCCCGCGGCGACGCAGCAGTCGGTCCCTCGGAGCTGCTGCCCGACCACCTGTCCCTCGACGAGCTGCTGGCCGACACCGCTCCGGTCGCCGGGGCCGCCCTCACCGCGGCCCTGTCGGGTGCCGGCGACGGGCCTGTACCGCCCGGGACGCGGGTGCTCGCCCCGGTCGACGGCCAGGAGGTGTGGGCGAGCGGCGTGACCTTCGAACGCAGCCGTGCCGCCCGCAACGAGGAGGCCGGGCCCGTCGACATCTACGACCGGGTCTACGAGGCCGAGCGGCCCGAGCTGTTCTGCAAGGCCACGCCGGGCCGTGTCCGGGGCCCCGATGCGCCCGTCGGGATCCGCCGCGACTCCGGCTGGGACGTGCCCGAGCCGGAGCTAGGGCTGGTCGCGGACAGCGCGGGCCGGCTGGTGGCGCTCACCGTCGGTAACGACATGTCCAGCCGCAGCATCGAGGGAGAGAACCCGCTGTACCTGCCGCAGGCGAAGATCTTCACCGGCAGCTGCGCGCTGGGGCCGGCCCTGGTGCCGCTGGCGGAGGCCCCGCCGCTCGCGTCGCTCGTCATCGAGCTGGAGATCCGTCGAGGTGCGGAGAGGCTGTACGTCGACTCGGTGCCGCTCTCGGCCATGCGGCGTGATCCCGACGAGCTGCTCGGCTGGCTCTTCGCAGCACTGGACTTCCCGGTGGGCGTGGTGCTGCTCACCGGAACCTCGATCGTCCCGCCGGAGCAGCTGACCCTCCGGGAGCGGGACATGGTCGACATCGTCGTCCCGGGGGTGGGCGCGCTCAGCAACCCGGTGGAGCAGGTCGGCCGGTCCGTCCCGCGCGCGCTCGCGGGGGCCGGCGGCTGACACCTACCAGGTGTGCTCCGCAGCCCCGGACGGCTCGGACGTCCGGGTCGGCCCTGAGGTCTGCGCCGACGGCGCTCAGCGACGCAGCAGAGCCCGGCGGCGCCGGGAGGTCCCGCGAGCGGAACCGCGCTGGGCGGGCAGCTGGAGGTCCGGCGACTGGAGGTCGGCCTGTCCGAGGTCGGGGTGGCGCGCGAACCAGCAGTCGTGACACCAGGCGGTGGTGCGGAGGTTGACCGAGCGGACGAAGGCCGCCTCGGGGGCGACCGGCTCCAGGCACGTGTCGCAGGTGTAGGGCGGCGTCGTCATGATGGTCTCCGGTCGTCTCCGACGAGTCCCTCGCTCGTCGTCCTCGATGACACCAGGATCCCCTGATTTCGCCACCGGTCAACACGGAATCCTCGGATTTTGCCCATGATGGCCACGGACCCGGTCGTCGTGTCGCCCAGGACGGGAGCCCGTGCCGGTCTCATGCGGGCGGGGGGCCGGTGAGCCGCTGTCGCAGACCGGTCGCGCGCAACGCCCTCCTGGCCAGCGCGTGGCGTACGGCGTCCTCGCTGCCGACCACCCGGACCAGCTCCTCGGCACGGGTCAGCGCGGTGTAGAACAGCTCGCGGGTCAGCAGCCGAGACTCCTGGCCCGGCATCAGCACCGTGACCTCGACCGCCTGGCTGCCCTGGGCCTTGTGGATGGTCATCGCGTGCAGCGTCTCGACGTTGCCCAGCCGGCCGGGGGCGAGATCGAGTCGTCCGCGGGAGCCGTCGATGCAGACCCGGAGTGAGCCGTCGGGCCGCCGCACCGCGACGCCCACGTCGCCGTTGAAGATGCCCAGGCCGTAGTCGTTGGCGGTCACCAGCACCGGGCGGCCGACGTACCAGGTGTCCCACAGCGGGTCCTCGGTCTCCTCGGTGATCCATCGCTCCACGGTCCGGTTCCAGTGGTCGACCCCCCACGGGCCCTCCCGGTGCGCGCAGAGCAGGCGGTGCCGGCCGAGCGCGGCGAGCGCGGCGTCGGCGTCGCCCGCCTCGGCGGCGGTCCGGGTGGCGAGCACGTCGGGGAGCAGGACCGCCCGCAGCGTGTCGCGGGGGTCGGGCTCCTCGACGAAACGCACCCGGTCGCCGCCTCCCCGGAGCAGCGCGAGCGTGTCCTCGGGTCGGTCCTCGCGCACCGCCAGCGCCAGCTCGCCGATCTCGCTGCCGAACCGGTGAGAGGTGCGCAACGCGGCCACCTGCGCGTGCCCGCCCGCGACCAGTCCCTCGACGAGGTCGGCGAGCACCGCGCCGGCCTCGATCGAGGCGAGCTGGTCGGGGTCGCCGACGAGCACCAGTCGTGCCTCGGGCCGCAGCGCCTCGAGCAGCCGGGACATCATCGTCAGCGAGACCATGGAGGTCTCGTCGACGACGACGACATCG
Organism: uncultured Actinomycetota bacterium; assembly: GCA_963810435.1. Classification (GTDB taxonomy): domain Bacteria; phylum Actinomycetota; class Actinomycetes; order Propionibacteriales; family Nocardioidaceae; genus Nocardioides_B. The sequence goes on along the minus strand of CAWENL010000001.1, from coordinate 2,291,761 downwards.
TGCGGCAGCCGGTTGTCGCGGTCGTGGCGGAACCGGACGGCCGAGTCGAACCGGCTGCCGAGCAGCCGGTGCAGCGTGCCGGCGCGGAGGTCGCCGAGCCGCTCCGCGTCCTGCGCGGACAGCCGCTCGGACATCTCACCGCGGACCGCCTCCTCCAGCCGCGCCGCGGCCTTGCCGGTCGGCGCCGTCAGGGCGATGCGCGGGCGACGGTCGCCGGCGTTCTCGGCCTGCTGCGCGAGCACCGCCAGCACCCCGGCGACGGTCGTGGTCTTGCCGGTGCCCGGTCCGCCGGTGAGCACCGTGGTCCACTGACGCACCGCCGTCTCCGCCGCCGCCCGCTGCTCGTCGTACCCCGCGCCCCGGAAGATCTGGTCCAGGGCGGCTCGCAGCCCGTGCTCGTCGGCCACCACCGGTGCGGGGCGGACCGCTCGGCGGCGCAGCTCCTGCTCCACCTGCTGCTCCTCACGCCAGTAGCGGTCCAGGTAGAGGCGGCTCTCGTCGAGCCGGAGGACGTGGGGGACGTCCAGCAGCGGGCTGGCGGCGAGCGCGCGCAGCCAGCCGTCCCGCTCGGGCCAGGGCAGGTCGACACCCTCGTCCCCGACCTCCTCGCGCACCCGGGCGAGGTCGAGGCAGACCGAGCCGGCGCGCACGGCCCGCACCGTCAGTGCGCAGGCCAGCGCCACCGTCTCGTCGGGCTCGCGCAGCAGGGTCGCGAGCCGGGTCGCCACGTGCACGTCGGCCGCCGCCAGCACCCCGGCGGCGTTGAAGTCGCGGACCACCCCGGTGGCAGCGAGCGCGCGTGAGGAGTCGAAGTCGTCAGCGGCCGCGGTCATGACGCCCTCCCGTCGAGCAGCTCGGACAGCGCCAGCACCAGGGCCGGCGGGACCGGCCAGCTGAACACCCCGGCAGGCTGACCGTCGACCACCGGGGTCGCCGGACCGCACATGCCGCGCAGGTAGAGGTAGAGCACCCCGCCGAGGTGGGTGTACGGGTCGTACGCCGGCAGCCGCCACCTCAGGTAGCGGTGCAGCACGACGGAGTAGAGCAGCGCCTGGAGCGGGTAGTCGGAGTGCAGCATCGCGGCGGCCAGCTGCTGGGGGCCGTAGTCGGCGGAGGTGGCCGGTCGCTCGGGGTCGCCGAGCCGGTTGGTCTTGTAGTCGACGACCACGAACCGCTCGCCGTCGCCGTACGGCACCCGCAGCACCACGTCGATCGAGCCGGACAGGTAGCCGCGCAGGGACTGTCCCCCGAGCAGGGGCTGCGCGAGCCGGTCGGCGTAGGCCCGCAACGGGTCGTCGCTCGGCAGGTGGGTGCGCAGCAGCGGTGCCACTGCCGCCAGGCGCACGTCGGCGGTGCGGGTGTGGTCGCCGCCGGCCAACGGGATCTCGAAGTCCAGCTCGCACAGCCGCGAGGCCAGAGCGACGTCGCGCAGGGACAGGCCCGGCGCGAGCGGCCCGAGCGGTGTGCCGTGCAACGGCAGCATCGCGGTCGCGAGGTCGTCGGGGGCCACCTCGACCTGCCAGTACGGCAGCTGCTCGCGGACCCGGTCGGCCAGCTCGCCACGCAGGTCGGACGCGCCCGGATCGGCGTGCTCGAGCACGGCGTGGACCAGCGACCCGAACGTGGCCCCGGCCGGCAACCCCTCCATCGGGGACGCGAGTGCCACCGGTGACGCCGAGGGCTCCGTGGTCGCGACCATCGGCTTCATCGACTCGTCCTCGAGCCCGGTCTCCTCCGGCTCGCTGGCCACGCCTCGTGGCTGCTGGTCCGCCGCCCGGATCAGCCCCGAGTAGGAGGTACGACGCCAGGTGAGGTCGACCTCGCGCGAGAACGACCGGACCGCCAACCCGCGGGGCAGCTCCTCGGGCTCGGGTGCGACGGGAGCGGCCGGCACCGACTCCTCGACGACCGGTCCACCGGCCTGCTGCCAGCGCCGCAGCCAGGGGAGCACCTCGTCGTCGGTCGGTGCCCGGTCGAGCCGGTCGGGCACCGTGGCGTCCCCCTGCTTGCGGCCTCGCAGCAGCCGGGAGATCCCACCGTTGCCCTCGTCCCACGACGGCGCCCACCAGGCCACCACCTGCGACTGGGCACGGGTCAGTGCGACGTAGGTGAGCCTGATGTCGTCACCGGCGACCTCGGCCCGCCAGCGCCGCTGGTTGTCGGCGTGCCCGGCGTGCTGCTTGCCGCCGATGTCGAGGCTGCGCACGTCGTCCTCATGGAAGAGCAGCAGGTCGTCGTCGAAGACGTGCCGGTTGAAGCCGAAGGGAAGGTAGACCAGGGGGTACTGCAGCCCCTTGCTCACCCACACCGTCATGATCTGCACCGCCGCTGCGTCGCTGTCGAGGCGCCGGGTGCGCTCAGCCGTGCGCCCCTGGCCCGCGCACTCCTCGCGCAGCCAGTCGAGCAGCGCCGGCAGCCCGAGCCGCTCGCGGTGCGCGGTCTCGTGCAGCAGCTGTGCCAGGTGGGCGAGGTCGGTCATGTCGCGTTCACCGCCCCGCCAGGCGAGCACCCGCTGCGCCATCCCCCCGAGCTGGGCGGCCTCGAACACCGCGGCCGCACCTCGGGACCGCAGGTGGTCGGCCCAGACCCGCAGGGTCTGCCCGATCCGGTCGGTCAGGTCGTCACCGCCGGCATGCAGGCCGGCGGCGGTCTCCCCGAAGAACATGGTGGTGCCCGCCGCCCGCACCAGGCCGGCCCGGTGCGGCTGCTCGAACGCCTCGAGCAGGCACAGCCAGTCCTGGGCGGCCTGCGAGGAGAAGATGTCGAGGTCGCCGGAGTAGACGGCGGGGATGCCGGCCTCGGCCAGCGCCTCGCGGCAGGCCCGCGCATCCTTGTGCGCCTCGACGATCACGGCGACGTCACCTGCCTGGACCGGGCGGTCGTCGTACGTCGCGCCGGAGGCGAGCAGCTGGCCGATGTCGGCGGCCAGGTCCCGGGCGATGTGGTCGCGCAGCGCGTCGATGCCGATGGTCCGGTGGGGCGCGACCCCGAACTGCTCGCGGCGCGCGACCCGCAGCCGGAACGGCGCGTCGGACGGCGCCCCCGCGAGCCGGCAGCCGGTGTGGTGGGCGGCCACCTCGCGCACGACGATGTCCTCGTGGCCGAGCCGGGCGCCGCCGAGCACCACCTGGAGGGCGTCGACGAGCGGCCGGTCGCTGCGCCGGTTGATGCCGAGCGTGCGCCGCTCGCCCGCGGTCCGCGCCGCCCGGAGGTACGTCGTGATGTCGCCGCCGCGGAACGCGTAGATGGCCTGCTTGGGGTCGCCGATCAGCACCAGCGTGCTGTGGCCGTTGAAGGCGGCGTCGATGACCTTCCACTGCACGGGGTCGGTGTCCTGGAACTCGTCGACCATCACCACCGACCACCGCCGCCGCATCCGGTGTCGCGCCGGGGCCTCGGGCTGCTCGAGCGCGTCGGCGAGCCGGGTCAGCAGGTCGTCGTAGCCGAGGATGCCGAGGCGGCGCTTGCGCACCTCCATCTCGGTGAGCACCGCTCGAGCGAACTCGACGCGTACCGCCGGCGGCGAGCCGGGGAGGTACTGCTCGGGCACCAGCCGGGTGTGCGGGTTGGCGACCACCTTGGTCGCGATCTCGAGCGCGCTCGCGCGGGTGAGGGACGGCGGGTCGGCCGAACCCCCGAAGCGCCCGAGGTAGAGGTCGTCGACAACCTCGGCGACGAGGTCGCCCAGGTCGTCGACCAGCGTGACCCCGGCGTCGGTGTCGCCGGCGGTGCCGAGGGAGCCGAGGACCAGCCGGCAGAACTGGTGGGTGGTGGCGATGGTGGCGCCGTCGAAACCGGCCAGCGCGTCGCGCAGCCGCTGGTGCCGCAGCGCGACCTCCGCGGCGTCCCCGCGCACCAGGTGGCCGAGCAGGCCGGGGTCCTGCGACCACTCCCTGGGGTCGGCCAGCGCCCGCTCGGCCTCGGACAGCTGGGACCGGACGCGGTCGCGCAGCTCCTGGCTGGCCGCTCTGCCGAACGTGATCAACAGCATCTGGTCGAGCCGGGCCGCCCCCTCCGCGACGTACCGGGTGACCAGGCCGGCCAGGGCGTAGGTCTTGCCGGTGCCGGCGCTGGCCTCGAGCACGGTGGTGCCGGTGGGCAGCGCACCGAGCAGGTCGAAGGGCTCCATCAGAAGGCCGCCTGCTCGACCCGCATCATCGGCTCCCAGACCCGCGCGGCGTAGGCGCCGAGCCGGGTGGTCTCGCCGGGCCGCTCCTCGCCGGGTCGGCACGGCTCCAGGAGCGCGTCGAGGGGAGCGTTGGCGCCCCACACCCGGATGTGGGCAGGGTCGGCGCTCTCGCCGTCGTAGTTCGCCGGCTTCCACCGGCGTCGGGCGGCCTCGACCGGGTCGCCGCGGGTGCGCCGCGCCTCGGACCAGGCCAGCGAGGTCTTCAGGGGCAGCGGCAGCGGCTCGCGGCGGCCGGCGTCGTAGACCGCCACCAGGTCGGCCAGCAGCGCACCGGCCTCGGCTCCGACCGGCGCGAACAGCCGCGTGGCGGGGTCGGTGCCGCGGGGTGGGCGGCCGATGACCAGGGAGGTCCAGCTGTGGTCCTCGTCGTGGGTGGCGAGGGCCAGCAGCTGCACCCAGGCGGCGAGCAGCTGCTTGGCGCCGAGCCTGGAGTAGCCGACCGAGACGAGCCGGTGTGCGTAGACGCTCGGCACCGTGCCGGTCAGACGTCGGCCACCGCCCAGGTCGACGTCCACGTCGCACGCCTCCGGGGCCACCTGCCGGTGCGTGAGCGCCCGGATCGCCAGCTGCATCGCGGCCTCGCGGATGGTGGTGCCGGTGCGCCAGCCGAGCCTCCCCGGCGGCAGGGTGCCGCGTCGCCACTCGGCCTGCAGGGCATGGTCGGGGTGGATGCCGGCGAGCATGTCGCGCAGCATCCGGTCGCCGACCGCCCACTGCTCGAGGTTGTCGATCTCGACCGGCATCACGTCGGAGACGCCTTCGACCTCCCAGGGCAGGGTCAGCTCGAGCGAGCGGAAGAACCCCTTCACCGGGTCGCGGAAGAACGCCATCAGGTCGGCCAGCGCCACGTCGCCGGTGGACATCGCCAGGGGCTCGGCCAGGAACCCGGGCTGCGGCGCCCGAGACCCGGAGGCGGCCCGGGCAGCCACCAGCGCGGTCGGGTCGAAGGTGAACGGACCGGGGGTGCCCAGCCGGCCCGGCTCGAGGTTCCTGCGGTCGAAGGGCTGCAGCGGGTGTGCGACCACGACCTGGTCACGGACCGGGGCCTCGGTGGTCCGGTCGAGGGCGTCGAGGAGCTCACCGAGCGGGACCGCGGGCGGCCGCCTCTGGCCGGAGTGCTCGTCGGCGCCGGTGTAGGTGACGACCAGGGACCCGGTGGCGGCGAGGATCGCGTCGAGCAGCAGCTGCCGGTCCTCGCTGCGCACGTCGCGCTCACCGGTGACCGGACGCCGCGCCAGCACGTCGTCGCCGTCGGGAAGGCCGGACCGCGGGAAGATCCCGTCGTCGAGCCCGAGCAGGCAGACCACCCGGTGCGGCACCGAGCGCATCGGCACCATCGTGCAGACGGTCAGCGTGCCGGTGCGGAAGTTCGCGCGGGTCGGCCGCCCGGCCAGATGGGACGCCAGCAGCGCGCGCACGTCGGGCAGGCGCAGCGCCGTGTGCGCGAGCGTGGTGGCGTCGGTGAGCACACCGGCCAGCTCGCGCCGGGCCTGGCCGACCTGCCAGCCGTCGTCGCGCCCGACGCGGGTCAGCCGGTCCAGGGCGCCACCGAGGGCGTCGACCCACTCCGTGAGCGGGTGGGAGCCGTCGAGGCGGTCGGTGGCGGTGCGCACCCGCTCGACGTACTCGGCGAACCGGCCCGCCAGCTCGATGCGGGTGCTGCCGACGTCGTCGAGGGGCAGCGTGGTGTCGACCCAGGCCCGCGCATCGGCCGACATCGCGACGCCGGCGAGCACGCGGTCGAGGCCGGAGCGCCAGGTGTTCTGCTGGTAGTCGGCCAGGCCGTAGGCGTTGCGGTGCTCCCGGTCGAAGGCCCAGCGGACCCCGGACTCCCGGACCCAGCCGGTCACCGTGTCGAGGTCGTCGTCGGTGAACCCGAACCGGCGCCGCACCGGCTCGGACTGCGCGAGGTCGAGCACCTGGCTGGCGGTGGCGCGGCTGCCCGCGAGGTCGAGGAGCCCGGCGGCGACGCCGAGAAGCGGGTTCGTCTGGGTCAGCGACCGGTCGGCCAGCCGCACCCGCAGCCGGTGCGCCGGGTGCCCGCCGTCCACGAGGTCACCGAGACCGAAACCGGCGGTGATCAGCGGCGCGTAGGTCTCGATGTCGGGACACATCACGAGGATGTCGCGGGGCTCCAGCGTCGCGTCGGCCTCGAGCATCCCGAGCAGCACCTCGCGCAGGACGTCGACCTGGCGGGCCGCGCCGTGGCAGGCGTGCACCTGCACGCTGTGGTCGGCCTCGGCGACAGACCGAGCGACCGGGGCGAGGGCGTTGTGGCGCAGGTCGTGCTGGAGCCAGCCGAGCAGGGTGTCGGGCCCGGCGGCCATCGCGGTGTGCTCGTCGGTGGCCGGCCCCGATCCCGGGCCCGAGACCGGCGTCGCGGCCAGGGCCCGCTGGAGCTCCCGGCTGTCGCGCCCGAGCGTGGCCAGCAGCGGATGGTCCACCTGCTGGTGGCTGCTGTCGTCGGCCCGGTCGACCGGGCCGGTCGCGGTCGCTGCGAGCCGCTGCCACAGCACACCGCTGGGATGCGGCAGCCATAGGTGCACGTCGCGGTGCGCGGCCAGTGCGCACAGCAGCTCCACCTCCGTGACGGGCAGCCTGGTGTGTCCGAACAACGAGACCCGGTCGGGTAGGTCGAACAGCCCCGGCTGGTCGCGGAGCCGGGCCAGGGTCTCGGCGTGGCGGGTGTGCGGCGGCGGTGCGTCGACCCGGTCGACCAGCCGCCGCCACAGCTCGGGCTGCCAGGACAGGTCCTCGTCGAGGAGATCGCCACGGCCGTCGGAGTCGCGTGCGTCGAGCCAGTCGGAGAGCAGGCGCGGCCGCTGCACGGCGTACGCCGCGAACAGCCGGGCCAGCCTCGCCGCGAGCGCGTAGCGACGCCCGCGGCGCAGGTCGGCCTCGGCCCCGGTGTCGAAGTGGCCGAGGTGGCGGGCGACCGGGGCGCACCAGGGCTCGTCGAGGGAGTCGTCGAGGACGGCGAGCAGCGGCCACGCCATCGTGTGCGCGGCCCAGGGGTCGTCGTCGGCCTGCCCCAGCACCGCGGCCACCAGCGAGCGCGGTGAGGTGAAGCGGACACCGGCGCAGACCCCGTCCCCCGACCCCGGGGCGGCCCCCAGCCGGTGGGCGAGCCGCTGGGACAGCCAGCGCTCGACGCCCTTGGCGGGCACCACGACGACCTCCTCGGCAAACGGGTCGCCCAGCGGCTTGGAGAGCAGGTCACCCAGACCGTCGGCGAGCACGTCGGTCCGCTCGGCACGGTGGAGGTGCATGGTCACCGGGGCAGCATGCCACGCGCCACCGACCACGCCGTGGCGTGCGCGGGCCGTCGACCAGAGCTACGGCAGCGGGTCGACCTCCTCGTGGTCACCGACTGTCGCCGCGAGCGCGGACAGGTGGAACCCGCCGTCGCCGAGCAGGTGGTCGAGGGCGGTGAGGTGGCTGGTGTACGTGCCCACGCTGTACTCCGCGGTCATCGCGATCCCGCCGTGCAGCTGGATCGCCTCCTGGCCGACGTGACGCCCGGCCCGGCTGACCTGGAGCCCGGCGCGGGCGGACGCCTCGGCTACCTCGTCCTCGGACCCGGCGGCCAGCACCATCGTCGCCCAGGTGGCGACGCTGGTCGCGAGCTCGAGCGAGACGTACATGTCGGCCGCCCGGAACGTCAGCGCCTGGAACGTCTTGAGCGGGACGCCGAACTGCTTGCGGCTCGTGAGGTACTCCGCGGTGGCGTCGAGCGCGAACTGCATCGCGCCGACGGCCTCGTTGGCGGCCGCGACCCGCGCCGTGTGGAGGGCCCGGGTCACCGCCGCTGTCTGGTCGACCCCGGGATCGCCGAGCGGGGTCGCGGGGGTGGCGTCGAAGGCGACCCGAGCGGCCCGGCCACCGTCGAAGGTCGGGTAGCCCGAGACGGCCGCCGCGGACGGGTCGACCAGGAACAGGCCGGTGCCTCCGTCGGGCAGCGCCGCGCTGACCACGAGCCGGTCCGCGCGGGCGCCGTGGGGGACCGGCTCCTTGACCCCGGTGAGCGTCCAGCCGTCGCCGTTGCCGTCGCTGGAGGCCGTGACCGCGCGCGCCGCGGCCGACCACCGGCTGCCCGGCTCGGCGTGCGCGAAGGCGAGCACGCTCTCGCCGGAGGCCAGCGGGCCGAGCACGTCGGAGCGCTGCTCGTCGGTGCCGGCGAGCGCGACCACGCCGCCGGCCAGCACCACCGACGTCAAGAACGGCTCCGGTGCGACGACCCGGCCGAGCTCCTGGGCGACGATGCCGACCTCGATCGGCCCCGCGCCCATCCCGCCGTCCTCGTCGGCGAACGGCAGGCCGAGCACGCCCATCTCGGCGAGCCGGGTCCACAGCAACTCGTCGAAGCCGGGCTCGTCGGCCACCGCGCGGCGACGGTTCTCGAAGTCGCCGTACGCCTTCCCGACCAGTCCGCGGACGGCGTCGCGCAGCGCCTGCTGCTCCTCGTCATAGGTGAAGTCCATGCCAGTCGCCTCTCAGAGCTCTCTAGAGTCCCAGGATCGTCTTCGCGATGATCTGCCGCTGGACCTCGTTGGAGCCGCCGTAGATCGACGCCTTGCGGAGGTTCAGGTAGACCGGTGCCGACCGCCGCGCCCAGCCGGGCAGGTCCGAGTCGTCGTCGGCGCCGGAGGCCAGCGACGCCGGCCCGGCCAGGTCGACCACCAGCTCGCTCACCGCCTGCTGGAGCTCGGTACCGCGGAGCTTGAGGACCGAGGAGGCCGGGTGCGGCTTCCCGTCGGCGGAATGAGCGACCACGCGCAGCGCGGTCAGCTCGAGGGCCAGCAAGTCGTTCTCCAGCTCCGCGATGCGAGCGGCTGTCAGCGGGTCGTCGAGCATCTGGACGGAGCGGGCGTACTCCTTGGCCTGCGCGAGAACACGCTTGGTGGACCCGACGGGCGCGACTCCGACCCGCTCGTTGCCGAGCAGGAACTTCGCGTAGTCCCAGCCCTTGTTCTCCTCGCCGACGAGGTTCTCCGCCGGGACCCGGACGTCCTCGAACCAGACCTCGTTGACCTCGACGCCGCCGTCGATGAGCTCGATGGGCCGCACGGTCACGCCGGGCGAGGTCATGTCGATGAGCAGGAAGGAGATTCCGGCCTGCTTCTTCACGTCCGGGTCGGTGCGCACCAGGCAGAAGATCCAGTCGCCGTACTGTCCCAGCGTGGTCCAGGTCTTCTGGCCGTTGACGACCCACTGGTCACCCTCGCGCACCGCGGTGGTGCGCAGCGAGGCCAGGTCGGATCCTGCGTCGGGCTCGGAGAAGCCCTGGCTCCACCAGATGTCGATGTTAGCGGTCTTCGGCAGGAAGCGCTCCTTCTGCTCCTGGCTGCCGAACGCCGCGATCACCGGGCCGACCATGCTCGCGTTGAAGGCCAGCGGAGGCGGCACGCAGGCGCGCTGCATCTCCTCGTGCCAGATGTGCCGGCGCAGCGGGGACCAGCCCCGGCCACCCCACTCCTCGGGCCAGTGGGGGACGGCGAGCCCGGCGGCGTTGAGCGTCTGCATGCTGCGGACCACCTGGTCCTTGGTCAGCTCACGGCGCTCGGCGACCGCGTCACGGATGTCCTGGTCGACCTTCGTGGTGAAGAACGACCGCATCTCGTCGCGGAACGCTGCGTCCTCCTCGGACAGCTGCAGCTGCATCGGCGTACCTCCTACGCGTGGGTAACCTCATCATGGCAAACCACCCGGAGTACGGGTACGCCGGTGCTCTCACTCCTGGCTGCTGGAGCGGTCGGCGACGTAGCACAGCAGCGCCGGGTCCTCGGACGTCAGCCGCTCGACCTCCTCGCCGCCGTCGCACGTGAACAGCCCGACCGTGAGCCAGCGGGGACCCTGCGCCACCACACGCCAGACCGCTCCCGCCTCCTCCCATCTCCGCAGGCGTGCCACGACGTCGTCGGGGGCCTGGTGGGGGGCCCGGTGGGGGGCGCTGTCGGGGGCGCTGTCGGGGGCGCTCATGTCCCTTCGGGCACGCACAGGTTCACCTCCATGCGCATCACGGCGCGCACGGGGTCGATCGCCCCCTCGGTGATGGCGACGGTCTGGTTGAGCCACCGGTAGTCCTCGTGCTCCGCCTCGAAGAGCGTCATCAGCAGCTGGCGTCCCACGGTCTCGCCGTCGAGCTCGACGAACACGGTGCGGCCGGTCAGGTCGAAGAGGACCTCCGCCCCGTCGGGGGTGGTGATCAGCCCACGGGCGCTGGGAAGCATGGTGCCGTCAGCGCGACCGCTCGGATGGTTCGACCACTGCACGTCTCCGCGCAGCCGCGCACCGGTGGCCGTGCCCACGCCGTGTCCCCAGCCCACGCCGGACTCGCCGCCGTACGGGCTCACGTAGTGGAACTCGTCGACGTACTGCAGCTCCAGGACACACAGCGGCTCGAGTCGCACGGCCCCTCCTTCGATCCGCTTCTCGTCATCGTCCCACCCCGGGCGCGGGAGGGCGAGGGCGACGGGTCGGGCATCCGTGAGGCGCCGGCGTGCTCTGCCCATGGAGAGCTGATGCTTCCCCTGGGCTGCAACCCGTGGGCAGCCACAGATCGCCTGCATCCCCTGGTAATCAGTCAGCGGCCGAGGTCGCGGAGCACCTGGCGGCTCGCCAGCCGGCCGGGGGAGCCGATGACGCAGCCGCCCGGGTGGGTGCCCGAGCCGCACTGGTAGTAGCCGTCCAGCGGGGTGCGGTAGCGGCTCCACCCCGGCGCCGGTCGGAAGAAGTACATCTGCGGCGCGAGGAATTCCCCGGCGAAGATGTTGCCCTCGGTGAGCCCGGTGGTGCGCTCGATGTCGAGGGGGGTGACCACCTCGCGGTGCAGCACCAGGTCGCCGAAGCCGGGGAAGTGCGACTCGAGCACGGCCTGCGCGGCGTCACCCAGAGGCTCGCGCTCGGTCTCCCAGTCGCTGTCGCGCAGCTCGTACGGCGCGTACTGCACGAAGCACGACATGACGTGCTTGCCCGGCGGAGCCATGTCGGGGTCGACGACCGACTGGATCGCCGCGTCGATGAAGGGCCGCTCGGAGTACCAGCCGTACTTCGCGGCGTCGAAGGCCCGCTCGACGTACTCGATGGTCGGCCCGATGTTGAGGAAGCCGCCGTAGTGCTCGACGGAGTCCGGCAGCGCCGGGAAGACCGGGAGCCCGTCGAGCGCGAAGTTGACCTTGGCGGACACGCCGCGGAACTTCATCCGCTCGACGTTCCGCACCAGGTCACCGGGCAGCTCGCGAGGGTCGACGAGGTCGAGGAACGTGTGTCGCGGGTCCAGCGCCGAGACGACCACCGGCGCACGCAGCTCGGTGCCGTCGGCCAGCACCGCGCCGAGCGCGCGTCCCTCCCGGGTGAGCACGCTGGTCACGGGTGCTCCGAGCCGGATCTCCGCGCCGTAGGCCTCGGCCGCGCGCGCCAGCACCTGGGTGAAGCCACCGTTGCCGCCCTTGTGGAACGCCCACGACCCCTGGTGCCCGTCGTGCTGGCCCATCTTGTGGAACAGCAGCACGAGGGCCGATCCCGGGGACATCGGCCCGACCTTGGAGCCGATGATGCTCGACGACGCGTGGAAGCCCTTGACCGCCTCGTGCTCGAAGTAGTCCTCGAGCCAGTCCGACGCGCTGCCGGTCAGCAGGCGGACCACGTCGTGGATCACGGTGCGCTCGACACCCCCCAGGTGGTCGAGCAGCCATGCGACGTCGGCCCGGTCCTCCGGGTCCTTGCCGAAGACGTCGGGCGGCGGGTTGTCGAACAGCGGCTGCACCGCCTGCACGACCCGGTCGAGGTCGTGGTGGTAGCGGTCGTAGGCATCGGCGTCGTGGCGGGAGTGGCGACGGATCTCCTGCACGTTCTGGGCGTGGTCGTCGCCGAGCAGCAGGTAGTCGCCGTCACCGGTGGGATGGAACGACGACGGCATCATCAGCGGCAGGAAGCCGTGGCGGACGAGGTCGAGCTCGTGGACGATCTCGGGACGCAGCAGGCTCAGCGCGTAGGAGAAGGTCGTGAACGAGAACCCCGGCACCAGCTCCTCGGTGATCGCCGCGCCGCCGACCTGGTCGCGCTGCTCGAGAACCAGCGTGCGCAGGCCGGCCTTCGCGAGGTACGCCGCGTGGGTCAGCCCGTTGTGGCCGCCACCGACGACGATCGCGTCGTACGTGCCGGGGCCGGAGCCGTGGTCGACGTGGAGGTCGCGCTCACTCATGCCATCGCCGTCTTCCTCGCGGGGTTGAACAACGGGAGCCGCGCGGTGCGCGCCAGCACGGTGGCGTTGTGGTGGTGCACCGCCACCTCGAGGTGCACCTCGGTGCCTGGCGAGGCCAGGTCGGGGCGCACCCGCGCCAGCCCGATGTGACGCTGCAGCACGGGGGAGTAGAGGAAGCTGGTGACGTAGCCGACCTGGGTGCCGCCGGCGCGCGCGTCGTAGAGCAGGGACTCGTAGCCCAGTGGGTGCTCGTCCTTGGCCGGCAGCAACCCCTCCTCACGGTGCAGCCGGTCCCAGTCCTCCCAGTCGACGACGACGCCCACGGTCCGCCACCGCGACGTGCCGGCGGCGAGCTCGCGGCGGATCTCGTCGCGGCCCACGAAGGGCCGGCCCTCCTCCCGTACGTCGCGGAGCATCCAGCCCAGACCCAGCTCGGTCGGCGTCACCCGCTCGTGGTCGGTGAAGGCGAGCCGGCTGCTGGTCCACTCGACGTCGACGAGCGGGAGGCCGGCCTCGATGCGCAGCATCATCAGCGCCTCCTCACCGAAGGGGCGGATGCCGTGGCCGGCGCCCGCCCGCAGCACGGCGTCCAGCACGGGGAGCGCGTGCTCGGCCTCGACGGTGATCTCGAACCCCAGGTCCCCGGTGTAGCCGGTGCGCGAGAGCCTGACGGACGCGTCCGCGAGCGTGGCCTGCGTGTGCTCGAAGAAGCCGAGCGACTCGGCCTCCGGCATCAGGGAGGACAGCACGGTGCGCGACCGCGGTCCCTGCACGGCGAGGATGCCGTGGTCGTCGCTGACGTCCTCGAGGCGCACGTCCAGCCGACCGACGAGGTCGGAGAACCAGCCCAGGTTGGGTCGGGCCGCGGTCAGCGTGAAGTCCGTCTCGGAGTGCCGGAAGACCACCCCGTCCTCCATCACGAAACCGCGGTCGTCGCACCACAGCGTGTACTGCGCCTGCCCGGAGCGGCACGCCCGGACGTCGCGGACCAGCACGCCCGCGAGGAAGCGCTCCGCGTCGCGACCGGTGATGCGGTACTCGAAGAGCGGTGAGGTGTCGAAGACGCCGACGGAGTTGCGGACCGCGAAGTACTCGTGCTTGGGGGCGCTTGTGTAGCGCAGCGCGGACAGCCGTCCCTGCCAGTGCGTGTAGAGGCCCTGGGTGTTGAGCTCGCTCAGCCGCGGGTGGAACGGCGTCGTCGCGATCATCGACGTCCTCCCGTCACTCGCGCCGCAGGCCGGCGGTCACCCCTGCGCACATGCTGCCAGCAACCCGGCCGCGAGTACCCCTTCGGGCCATGGTCGCCGGTCACCGAAAGGAGGAAGACTCGACCAGACCCGTTCGGGACGGCGGGGTGGCTCGATGGCGGGACGGGGACGGCATGGCGAACCAGGACACGCATCGTCGGCGGGAGAGCTACGCGTGGGCGATCGACGTCGGCAACCACGCGAGTCGCACGGACAGTGCCGAGTACACCCGCAGCCGCACACTGATGGGCAGGCTCGTCGCGCACTGCCAGCCGTGGTGGTTCGGCGATCCGCCGTACCAGGACCACCACGGGGGCGGCATCTGGCTGCGGGACCGGCGGGGCTGGTTCCTGGTCTTCGGCCAGGCCGGGATCGAGTGGTCGGCACAGTTCTGTGCGGACCCGGCGAAGGTGGACACGCTGCGGCTGGCGACCAAGCGGATCGTCGCAGCCTTCCCGCGGACCGTTCCGGGCTACGAGGACCTCGGCTACCACGACGCCGCCAAGCTGCTGCGTCGCAAGATCAAGACCGCGGACCACGTGCAGGAGTGGACCGACGGGATCTTCAACGCCTCCGTGCCGCTTCCCGCGGGCATCCACTCCGGGGTGCTGCCCACGGCAGGCGGGTACCACCACTACCCGAAGCCCATCGTGGACATCGACCGGTTCAAGTACGACGACTTCGTGCTGTGGGTGCACGACGCGCAGGGACGTGCGGCGGCCGTGCTCCCCGTGGGACGTCGCGGCAGCGGCGACGCGCGGGTGAGTGTCACCTGGGCAGAGGCGGGTTCCGACCTGGCCCGGCAGAAGGCGGCCGCCGAACGTGCCGGAGAACGGCTGATGCTGGACGAGCGGAGCCCGCTGGCCCGGGCCGCGTTCGCGCTGCAGTCCTAGGCGGGCTGCTCACTCCCAGCCGAGCCAGCCCGGGTGGTCGGGGACGTCGATGGCGTGCTCGTCGAGCCATTCGAGAGGGATCACCTCGAGTGCGCGGTCGCTGGTCGCCGCGAGCACGACCGGGGCGGCTGCGCCCGACTCGTAGGCCTGCCGCCATCTGACTGCGACGACACACCACTGGTCCCCGGGCTTGAGACCCGGGAAGCTCCACTCGGGCCGCGGGGTGACGAGGTCGTTGCCGACCGACTGCTGGTGGGCCAGGAACTCCGGTGTCATGACCGCGCACACCGCGTGCAGCCCGGCGTCCTCGGGGCCGCACGCGCAGCGGCCGTCGCGGTAGAACCCGGTGACCGGGTCGGTGCCGCAGGGCTGGAGCTCCTCGCCCCGCACGTTGCGCTCCGTCACGTCGCTACCTTGCCACGGTGAGTCCCGCCGGGGCCGACGGAGGGTGCCGGGCCCGGACATGCCGAGGCGACCAGCTGCGTGAGCTGGCCGCCTCGGTCCCTGGGAGAGGTCGCTGCCCATCGGGAGTAGCGAACTCTGTACTTCTGTGGATCTGTTCGTATGACACCACTTGTGTCCCCCGTGTGACAAGAGGGGACCGTGGGTTTTCCCCTCAACAAACATCGGTGTGGTTCACGACAGACCGAGGATCTCGCCGTCGTCGGTCAGGTCGATGTGGCTCGAGGCCGGGGTCCGCGGCAGCCCGGGCATCGTCATGACGTCCCCGCAGACCAGCACCACGAAGCCGGCGCCCGCCGAGAGCCGCACCTCGCGCACGTGCAGTGAGTGACCGAGCGGTGCGCCGCGCAGCGCCGGATCGGTGGAGAAGGAGTACTGCGTCTTGGCCACGCAGACCGGCAGGCCGCCGTACCCGTCGACCTCGATGCGCTGCAGCCGCCGACGTGCCTTCGGGTCCCAGGTGACCTCGGCGGCGCCGTACAGCCGACTGGCGATCGTCTCGACCTTCTCCGTCAGCGTCTGCTCGTCGTCGTAGGTGTAGGAGAACGTGTGGGGCGACGGCTGGTCGAGCACGTCCAGCACGCCCTTGGCCAGCGCTTCGGCGCCCGCGCTCCCGTCCACGAAGTGTGTCGCCGGGTAGGCGGGCACCCCTTCGGCCGCCACGAGCCTCACCACGTGCTCGACCTCCGCGTCGGTGTCCGACGGGAACCGGTTGACCGCGACCACGCAGGGCAGGCCGTAGACCTCACGGATGTTGTGCAGGTGCCGCGCCAGGTTCGCCATGCCCTGCTCGATCGCCCGAAGGTCCTCCGACTCCAGGTCGGCGACTGCGGCGCCGCCGTGGTACTTCAGGGCCCGCACCGTGGCCACCACCACGGCGACGTCGGGTCGCAGTCCCGACTTGCGGCACTTGATGTCGACGAACTTCTCGGCGCCGAGGTCCGCACCGAAGCCGGCCTCGGTGACGACGTAGTCAGCGAGCCGCAGGCCCGCCCGGGTGGCTATCACCGAGCTGCAGCCGTGCGCGATGTTCGCGAACGGCCCGCCGTGCACGAACGCGGGGGTGTGCTCGAGGGTCTGCACGAGGTTGGGCGCCAGCGCGTCGCGCAGCAGCACCGTCATCGCGCCGTCCGCCTGGAGGTCGCGTGCCGTGACCGGCAGCTTGTCGCGGGTGTAGCCGACCACGATGTCACCGATGCGACGCTTCAGGTCGGCCCAGGACTCGGTGAGGCAGAAGATCGCCATGAGCTCGGAGGCGACCACGATGTCGAAGCCGTCCTCGCGCGGGTAGCCGTTGCCGACGCCGCCGAGCGCGACCACCAGGTCGCGCAACGCGCGGTCGTTGAGATCGACCACGCGCCTCCAGCTGACGCTGCCGCACGTCGATGCCGAGCTCGTTGCCGTGGTGCACGTGGTTGTCGATCAGGGCCGACAGCAGGTTGTGGGCGGCGGCCAGCGCGGCGAAGTCGCCGGTGAAGTGCAGGTTGATGTCGTCCATCGGGACGACCTGGGCGTACCCGCCCCCGGCCGCCCCGCCCTTGAGCCCGAAGACCGGCCCCATGGACGGCTCACGCAGGCAGGCGACCGCCGAGTGCCCCAACGCGTGCAACGCATCCGCGAGACCGACCGTGGTGGTCGTCTTGCCCTCGCCCGCGGGTGTGGGGGACAGAGCAGTCATCAGGATCAGCCTGCCGGGGGCCCGCTCCGAGAGGGTCGCGAGGTAGCGGAGGTCGACCTTCGCCTTGGTGTGGCCGTAGGGGACCAGGTGCTCGGCCTCGATGCCCAGGCTTTGCAGGGCTACCTCGGTGATCGGCCGCAACCGGGCGGCGTTGGCGATCTCGATGTCCGACAGCATCGATCAAGTCCCTCTCTGACGTCCTCTGCCGGTCGCTGTTTGTGACCGGCGTCACAGGGTATGCGAGCGAGGCAACCGTCGAGAGGACCCCCCCGCATGAACGCGCGCGTCGTCGCTTCCGCCGCCACCGCCTTGACCTCAGTCGCCGGGCTGACGCTTGCCGTCACGACCTTCTCCGCGGTCCCGTCCGCGGGGTCCACGCGCGTGGCCGCACCGGACGGCCCGGGGGCGAAGTCGGCCTGGACGGAGGCCGACAAGAGCGGCTTCGGCACCGCCCGCTCGCGGGACAGCAACGTCTGGTTCACCCTCCAGCGTGGCCGGGTCAGCGAGGTGTTCTACCCGAACCTCTCCACCCCCAGCGTGCGCAACCTGGAACTCGTGGTGAGCGACGGGCGGACGTTCACCGACCGGGAGACGACGGGCATGCGACACAAGACCTCGCGGCCGGACGCGCGCAGCCTGTCGTTCCGGCAGGTGAGCACGGACCGGGGCGGGCGCTACCGGATCACCAAGCGCTTCGTCACCGACCCGCGGCACGACGCCCTGCGGGTGCGGATCAGGCTGCAGTCGCTGGACGGCGGCCGGTACCACCTCTACGCCCTCTACGACCCGGCGCTGGGCAACTCCGGCGACGACGACACCGGCATGACCGTGGGTCACCGCCTGGTCGCCACCGACGCCGATGCCGGCGTCGCGACCGCGCTGGTGGCGCGCCCGAGGTTCGGCGCCACCTCCAACGGCTACCTCGGGCGCAACGACGGCTGGACCGACCTCCGCGACGACCACACCCTTGATCACGGCTACCGGAGCGCCGGGCCCGGGAACCTCGTGCAGACCGGGCTGCTGCGCGGTGTGACGGGCCGCCGCGGCCACCAGCGCGCGTCGCTGACGCTGGCCTTCGGTCCGGATGCGGCGCAGGCGCGTCGTACGGCGAGGGAGTCGGCGGGGATCCGGTTCGCGGCGACCGCACACCGCTACGCCACCGGCTGGCACCGCTACCTCGACCACCTGAAGGCGGTGCCGGCGAGCGCCTCCGGTGTGCGGCGCCAGTACCTCGCATCCGCGCTCGTGCTCGCTGCCGCGGAGGACAAGCAG
This sequence comes from uncultured Actinomycetota bacterium, assembly GCA_963810435.1. Classification (GTDB taxonomy): domain Bacteria; phylum Actinomycetota; class Actinomycetes; order Propionibacteriales; family Nocardioidaceae; genus Nocardioides_B. The sequence continues at coordinate 2,273,817 of CAWENL010000001.1, read as the reverse complement.
AACCGTGGCGCCATCGTCGCCTCGCCCTCGGCGCCGTGGGTGTGGGGCGACGAGGTCGACGGGCTCTCCTCCCCGTCGGGGGCCTACCACCTGGTGTGGGCCCGCGACTCCTACGAGTTCGGCACGGCGCTGTGGGCCGACGGCGACCATGCCGCGGCCCGACGGGTCGTGGACTTCCTGTTCGACAAGCAGCAGAAGCCGGACGGGTCGTTCCCGCAGAACAGCGACGTCACCGGCAAGGAGGTGTGGACCGAGCTGCAGCTCGACGAGACCGCGCTGCCGATCGTGCTCGCGCACCTGGTCGGCCGCGACGACCCGGCGACGTACGCGCGCGTGAAGAAGGCCGCCAACTTCATCGCGAGCTTCAAGGACGACGAGACCGGGCGCGCCGCGCCCTACTCGCCACAGGAACGGTGGGAGAACCAGTCGGGCTACTCCCCGAACTCGATCGCCGCGCAGATCGCGGGCCTCGTGTGCGCGGCGGACCTGGCCCGCCGCAACGGCGACGCCGCGGCGGCGACGAGGTGGCTCCGGCTCGCGGACGCCTGGCAGGCCAAGGTGAAGCGGTGGACCGTCACGACCAACGGGCCGCTCTCCGACGCCCCCTACTTCCTGAGGCTCACCAAGGACGGCAGGCCCAACCGGGGCACGACGTACGGCACCGGGGACGGTGGGCCCTCCGCGGTCGACCAGCGCGCGGTGGTCGACGCCAGCTTCCTGGACCTGGTGCGCTACGGCATCGTGGCGCCCGACGACCCGGACGTGCGGTCCACCCTGCCGGTCATCGACAGGCGGCTGAAGGTGCGCACCCCCAACGGGCCCTTCTGGCACCGCTTCGACCACGACGGCTACGGCGAGACCCGCAGCGGCGGTCAGTGGCGCATCAGCGACCCCGAGACCTTCGCCACGCTCGGCCGGGCCTGGCCGCTGCTGGCGGGTGAGCGCGGTGAGTACGCCGTCAGCGCCGGCGGCTCGGGGGCCCGCTACCTCGCCGCGATGGCGGCGGCGGCCGGCAGCGCGGACATGCTCGCGGAGCAGGTCTGGGACGGTCGTCCGCCGACCGGCCGCCGGTGCTGTCCGGCCGGTGAGGGGACCCGCTCCGCCACGCCACTGGTGTGGTCCCACGCGGGCCTGGTCCGGCTCGCCTGGACGATGCAGCGGGGGACCCCCGCCGACCAGCAGGCCGTGGTCGCCGACCGCTACTGACCGATGACGCGGAGGTGTGGCGGAGCTCGGGGCGATGAGCGTGGCGACCACCTCTGGAGCGACCCGCCGGGCCGCAGCTTTCGGACGCGGTCGCAGCCGCAGGGCTGAGGTCTGCCCGTAGCGTGTCCCCGTGCCTGTGCCCGAGCTCGTGGATCGCATCGACGACTTCCAGCGTCGCCGTCCTGTCGTGGGGTTCCCCCTCGCGGTCACGTACAAGTTCTTCGACGACCAGGGCAACTACCTCGCGGCGGTCGTCACCTACTACGCGTTCGTGGCGATCTTCCCGTTGCTGCTGATCGCGTCGTCGGTGCTGGGCTTCGTGCTGCAGGGCGACACCGAGCTCCGCGACCGCATCCTGAGCTCGGCACTGAGCCAGTTCCCGATCGTGGGCACGCAGCTGGGACAACCCGGTGGACTGCGGGGCAGCACCTCGGCCGTGGTGGTGGGCTCGCTCGCCGCGTTGTACGGCGTCCTCGGACTGGGTCAGGCAGCGCAGAACGCGGTCAACGTCGCCTGGGCGGTGCCGCGCAACAGCCGGCTGAACCCGCTGCTGAGCAGGCTGAGCAGCCTGCTGCTGTTCGCGCTGGCAGGGACCACGGTGCTCGTGGTGACCTTCCTGACCAGCGTGGGCAGCCACCTCCAGGTCTTCGGGTCCGACGTCGACGCCGGGCTGCGGCTGCTCGTGACCCTCGTCGCGGTGGCCGTCAACGCCGTCGTGCTGTCGGAGATGATGCGGCTGGCCCTCGGCAGGCGGCAGTCGTTCACCTCCCTGCTGCCCGGCGGTGTCACGGTGGCACTGCTGTGGCAGCTGCTGCAGTGGGGCGGTGGTGTCTACGTGGAGCACGTGGTCAAGCGGACCGACGACATGACCGGCGTCTTCGCGCTGGTGCTCGGCCTCGTCGCCCTGCTGTACATCGCCGCCAACGCGGCGATCGTCGGCGTCGAGGTCAACGTCGTGATCGCCCGTCGGCTGTTCCCCCGCGCACTGCTGACGCCGTTCACCGACGACGTCGACCTGACCGACGCCGACATCCGTGCCTACTCGGAGTACGCCAAGGCCCAGCGCCACAAGGGCTTCCAGCGGGTGCGGGTGACCTTCCGGAAGGATCCCGACGCCGAGTAGATCAGCGTGCGCGCTCCTCGGTGACCGAGTTGCCGCCGTCGACCACCCAGCACTGGCCCGTCACGTACGACGCCGCGGGCGTGCAGAGGAAGGCCGCCACCGACGCGACCTCGTCAGGGGCGCCGCTGCGGCCGAGGGGCGTGTGTCGGCCCTGCTCCGCCTCGTCCGCCGTCTGGCTGCCGGTGGCGACCCAGCCGGGCGCGACCGCGTTCACGGTGACGCCGTCGGAGCCCAGGTCGAGCGCCAGGCTGCGGGCCAGGCCGACCATGGCCGCCTTGGCCGACGCGTAGCCGGCCTGGCCCCGCATCGCCATCACCGGACCGGTGAGCGAGGCGACCATCACCACCCGGCCGGAGCCGGAGCGCCGCAGTCCCGGCAGTGCGGCGCGGGTCGTCAGGAACGCGGTGTCGAGGTTGCGGGCCAGGACGGCGTGCCAGCCCGCCAGGTCCAGGTCGTCGAGGTGCACCGACGTGTGGTCGGCAGTGGACAGGCTGGTCATCCCGGCGTTGTTCACCAGGACCGAAGGGGCCGAGCAGAAGGTGGTGGCCGCGGCTGCGACGACCCGGTCCGCCTGGGCCGGGTCGGTGAGGTCGGCGACCACCGGGTGTGTCCTCACCCCCAGCTCGCGCAGCTCGTCGGCCCGGTCGTGGATCCGCTGCGTCGTCGCGGTGATCGCGACCAGCGCGCCGAGCTCGCCGAGCCGACGTGCGGTCGCGAACCCGATGCCGTCCGGTGACCCGGCTCCGGTCACGAGCGCCACGCGGCCTTCGAGGGACAGCGAGGCGGGCAGGTGGAGGGGTGAGGAGAGGGCCACGTCACTCCGTCGCGATCGCCGTGAGCACGTCCAGCCGGGCCGCACGCCGCGCCGGCAGCACCGCGGCGACCACCCCGGCGACCGCGGAGAACGCCACGAACAGCACCAGCTGACCCCACGGCACCGACAGCACGTCGATCCCCTGGTCGGCGATGGCTCGTTGCAGGGCGACGCCGAACACCAGGCCCATGGCGACGCCCAGGACCGCTCCGAGCACGGCGACGATGACCGCCTCCAGGCGCACCATCCGACGCAGCTGGGAGCGCGTCACGCCGACCGCACGCAGCAGGCCGACCTCGCGCGTGCGCTCGATGACCGACAGCGCCAGCGTGTTGACGATGCCGAGCAGCGCGATCACCACAGCGAGCCCCAGCAGGGCGTAGATGAAGTTCAGGAACAGGTCGATCTGGCCCTTCTGCTGCTGGGCGAACTCCGCCGGGTCCTGCACGGTGACCGTCGGCAGGTCCTTCACGATGTGCTTCACCTCGCGGCGTACGGCGGCTCCGTCGGCGTCCGGTGACTTGGTGACGAACAGCAGCGAGTCCAGCGGCGCGAGGCCGCCCTTCTTCAAGGTGTCGAGGGTGACCAGGTAGTTGGCGGGCAGCGCGCTGGAGGTGCCGAAGATCGCGACCACCTTCAGCCGCTGGGTGCCCCCCTGGAAGCGCATCCGCACCGTCTGCCCGAGCCGGTAGCCGTGCCGCTCGGAGGTCGAGGAGGCCACCGCGACGGTCCCCGGGGCGAGCGACAGCAGCGATCCTCCTTCCATGGGCAGCGCGACCGCCAGACCGAGCGCGCGCGGGTCGACGGCCCCGACGAAGACCCGGCGCTGACCCACCTTGGCGCCGGCGGTGCGTACCGCGGCGACGCTGCGGACCCCGTCGACGGTGCGGATCTGCTTGGCGACGCTCGTCGAGAACGGCGCCCCGACGACGTTCGAGACCACGAACTGCGACGTCAGGGTCTGCTTGACCGCGGCGTCCGTGCTCGCCGCCGCGGACCGGCCGAGGATCGCGATCAGCGACACGAGGGTGAGACCGATCATCAGGGCGCTGGCGGTCGCCGCCGTACGTCTCGGGTTGCGCAGCGAGTTCTGCGCCGCCAGCACCCCGATGGTGCCGAACGCGCGGCGGTAGCCGACCTCGAAGAGCCGGGTCAGCGGCCGGCCGAGCCACGGGCTGAGCAGCGAGACGCCGACCAGCACGGCCAGCATGCCGAGGCCGATCAGCGACAACCCGGTGTTCCCGCTGCGCTCGAAGCCGACGACCATCGCCACCACGCCCGCCGCGATCAGGAGGAACCCGGTGACCACCCGCCGTCGCAGCGAGGACTCCGGCAGCGCCACGTCGTCGCGCAGAGCGGCCACCGGCGGGATGCGTGAGGCGCGGCGGGCCGGCAGGTACGCCGCGACGGCCGTCACCACCAGCCCCACGGCGTACGACGCGACGATCGTGCGCACGTTGACCGGGAAGGTGGCGCGCGACAGGTCCACGCCGACGGAGCTGAACAGCGCCTGCAGGCCGCGGGCCAGGAGGTAGCCCAGGGCCAGCCCGAGCGTGGAGCCCACCAGCCCGACGAACACGGCCTCGACGAGCACCGAGACGTCCACCTGTCGACGGGAGGCGCCCAGCGCCCGCAACAGCGCCAGCTCCCGGCTGCGCTGGGCCACGAGGATGGAGAAGGTGTTGACGATGAGGTAGGTGCCGACCACCAGGGAGACACCCGCGAAGACCAGCAGGAACGTGTTGAGGAAGCCGAGGATCTTGTCGAGGCCCGCCTTGTTCGTCTCGACCAGCGCGTCCCCGGTGCGGGCCACCACCCCCCGGGGCAGCACCCGCTGTGCTGCGTCTCGCAGCTCGCGCTGGCTGACCCCGTCGGCGGTGTTCAGCGACACGGAGGAGTAGACGTCCAAGCCGCCGAAGAACTGCCGCTGCAGGTAGCGCACGTCGAACAGCGTCAGCGTCGCGCCGTTGAGGCCGCCCGAGCCGAACTCGACGAGGCCGGTCACGGTCACCGACAGCGTGGGCGGGTCGCCGGGGGTGACGAGCTTGACGCGGTCGCCGACGCCGTACCCCGCCTTCCGTGCCGTGTCGACGTCGAGGGCGATCTCCCGGGGACCGTCGGGATAGTGGCCTCGCGTGAGTGAGACGATCGGCTTGCCGGTGATGGAGCGCGCGTCGGTCCGGTTGAACGCGAGGCCGGGAGGGCCGTTGCCGCCGACGACCTTCCCGTTGCGGCCGATGACGTAGACCGACTGCAGCGCGACGGTGGGGTGCACCGAGCCGGCCTCGGGCAGGGCGCGGAGCCGGTCGACGACAGCAGCGGGCAGGGTGCGCGTGTCCTGCTGGGAGTCGAAGTCGTTGGCGCCCTTGAAGGCCACCTCCACGTCTGCGGTGGAGCCCTCGATGATGCCGTCGAAGGCGTCCCCCATCGCGTCGGTGAAGATGAACGACCCCGCCACGAACGCCACGCCCAGCACGATCGCGAAGGCGCTGAGGGCGAGCCTGAGCTTGCGCGCGAAGATGTTGCGCCACGTCATCTTCAGCACGGCCGTCCTCCTCCCGGTGACCTACCCAGAGTCTGCCGTACCAGCGGAACCAGCCGGTCCGTTGGGGCCTGGACCCGCCCTGGGACGATGGCGCCATGTCGCCGTCACGAGGCAGCCACCGAGCCCTGGTCGTGCTGCTCTCCGCCGTCGCGCTGCTCGTCGCGGCGTGCTCGCCGGCTCCTGGCCGGGCCTCCCGGCCTCCGGCGCCGGACGGGTCCGCGACGTACGGCGGCTGCCGGGGGTTGCACCGCGACGATGTGTCGGGTCCGCTGCCGTCCTACGTCGACGGCGCCCTGGCCCGCTTCGCCAACGACACCGCCATGTGTCGGGCCCTGTGGCTGCCGACGGCGGACCGGTGGCTCGTGCCGCAGGGGCTGGCGCTGGACGGCGAGACTGCCTGGGTGAGCGGCTACCGCTGGCATCGGGAGCTGGGCCGGCGTCCCTGCCGGCTGCTGCACGTGTCGCTGCGCACCGGGCGGCTGCTGGCGAGCACCGACCGGATCGCCGCAGAGGTGTACGGCCCCTACGAGACGTTCTGCCGGCACGGGGGCGCCCTCTCGCTCGACCGGCACGGGCTGTGGGTCGTGGAGAGCGACCGGTTGTGGCTGGTGGACCCTCACCGGGTCGGTCACCCGGACCAGGTGCGACGGGTGTGGCGCCTCGAGACGCCGGTGCGTGGCTCCGTGCTCGTCGACGGCTCGCGCACCCAGCTCGGGATCGGCACGTGGCGCGACGACCGGCGAGGACGGATGAGCTGGTTCCGCTACCGCGACCTCCTCGAGCCGGGGGTGAGCGCGCTCGGCAGCGCGCGAGGCGCGCACCGGGCCGGGCAGGTGCGCACCTCGACCACGGTACGACGCGTGCAGGGCACCGCACGGGGTCGCGGCGCGGGCGTCGCCCGGGGGGTGTGGTCCACCGCGTCGACGACGACCTGCGGGATGCTCGTGGACCCGGGAGGCCGGCGCATCGCGTTCGCGCCGGGAGCAGAGGACGTCGAGTTCGACGGTCGGGGGCGGGTGTGGGCCGTGCTGGAGTCCGGAGCCCGCCCCTACCAGCGGGTGGGACGACCGTTGGTGCCGATGCTCGCGCAGTTCGACGTCGGGCAGCTGGTGCGCGGTCAGCGCAGCCGCTGCTCGTGGTGAGCCCGGGCTCGGGGTCAGACGCGCGACTTCTGGCGGTACATCGCGGCGTCGGCGCGCTCGAGCAGCAGTGCGGGCGTGTCGGACCCATGCTCCGCGACGGCCACCCCGACAGACGCCGAGAGCCGCACGGGAGTCCCGTCGAGGAGCGAGAGCGGGCTGCTCACCGCGTCCCGCACCCGCTGGGCGAGCAGCTCCAGGCCGAGATCGTCACCCTCGGTGGCCGCCTCGACGAGCACGACGAACTCGTCCCCGCCGAGCCGCGCCACCAGGTCCGTCGCCCGGACGCATCCGAGCAGCCGGTCGGCGACCTCCCGCAGCACGGTGTCGCCGACGCCGTGCCCGAACCTGTCGTTGACCTGCTTGAAGCCGTCGAGATCGATGAACAGCAGGCCCGGCTCGGTGATCGCACGCTCGCGACGCGCCAGGGCCCGGGTCAGGGACTCGCTCAGCAGGGTGCGGTTCGGCAGCCCGGTGAGCGGGTCATGGGTCGCCTGCCGGGCGAGGGCCCCGGCGGCCTGCCGGAGCTCGAGAATCCGCACGGCGGCGCGGGCGAGGTCGCGCAGCCGCTCGATCTGCACCCGGGTGAGAGGGGTCGAGTCCATGGAGTAGGCGCAGAGGCTTCCCACGACGTGGCCGTCGGCGACGATCAGCGGCGCCGCGACGTACATCCGCACGCTCGCCTTCTCGCCGGTCACGTGCGGGTTGTCGGCGAGGGCAGGATGGTGGGAGGCGTCAGCGGTGTAGGTGACGTCTCGGGAGAGGATGCTGTACCCGCACAGGGAGTCGTCCCGGGACAGCTGCGAGGGTGGGTGGCCGAACGCCGACAGCTGCAGCTGCCGGTCCTCCTCGATCAGGTTGAGCTCGGCGGCCGACGTGCCGCAGATGTAGGCGGCGAGCCTGGTGAGCGCGTCGAGCTCCTCGTCCTTGTCCAGCAGCGCCAGCCCGCGCAGCGCCGCCAGACGCTCGGCCTCCTCGGGCGGTCTGGGCCAGGCCCGCGGAAGCTCGCTCACACCTCTGAGTGTGGCAGAGCGGCCGTCGTGGCGGGGTGAGCGAGGCCGAGGGGCGGCGCGAGCCGCAAGGTGACGGCCCCGCGAACCCCGCAACGGCCCGACACCGTCACCGACCGCCCCTGGGTGGTGACCGTCCGGACGGCGGCGGCCAGGTCGAGCAGGCCGCGGACGGCGCCGAGGTCGACGCCGTCGGGCGCCGGCGTCTCGCTGCCGGGCGGGAGGTCGTCGGCCCGGGCACCTACCCAGCAGCCGGTCACCTCGGCCAGCGCCCCGTCGGGGTCTCGGGTCAGCCGCAGCGCGCAGGACGCCTCGGCGGCGGCCGGGCGTGCGAGCACCACCGGAGGCTCCGCGGCCTCGGCGGCGACCGCCAGCACCCGGTCCGCCCGGCCGGCGGCGAGCAGCGAGCACGCCTCCACGACGGTCTCCAGCCCCGCCCCCTCCCCGCAGAGCGTCACCACCGGCCCGGTCAGCCCGAGCAGGGACGCGACGTAGCCGGCATGCACGCTGGCCACCGTGTTGGGGAAGGCCATCGGGAACACCCGGTCGACCCCTTCCGCGGCGGCCACCGCCACGAACTCCGCCAGCGGGGCCGAGCTGGCCCAGCGCGACCCGAGCACGGTCGCGTCCCGCGACGGGTCCGGTCCCTCGCTCCAGACAGCGGCGGCCGCCACCATCGCCAGCCGGGCGGTCCGCGAGAGCGGCCGCAGGCCCCGCATCCGCAGCGCGGCGGTGAGGGCCGACTCGTCCACGGGTCCGTCGACGGGCTCGAGGCCGATGTTCTCGGGGAACGTCGCCAGGGCGGCGATGTGGACGCTCATCCTCGTCCCGCCCGCGCGAACACGGTCACCGCGTTGCAGCCGCCGAACGCGTACGCCTCGTCGACCACGACCGTCAGGTCGGCGCTGCGGGGTTCGCCGAGGACGACGTCCCAGTCACAGCCCGGGTCCTGGTCGCCCACGTGCCAGGTCGGCGGGATGGTCCGGTGCTGCAGCGCGAGCACGCAGAGCACCGCCTCGATGGCGCTGGCCGCCCCCAGACCGTGACCGGTCAGCGACTTCAGCGACGAGGCCGGCGTGCGCCGGTCGCCGAAGACCTGCCGCAGCGCCGCCACCTCCGCCCGGTCGTTGGCGGCCGTCCCGGTGCCGTGCGCGCTGACCCAGCCGACGTCTCCGGGCTTGGCGTCGGCGTCGCCCAGCGCGGCGACGAGGGCCGCCGCCGCCCCACGGCCGTCCGGGAGCGGGCTGGTCGGGTGGTGGGCGTCGCAGCTCAACCCGGCCCCCGCCAGCTCCGCGAGCACCGGCGCCCCGCGCCGTCTCGCCTCGCTCTCGGCCTCGACGACGAGGAAGGCCGCGCCCTCACCCAGCACCAGGCCCTGCCGGTCCAGCCCGAACGGACGACAGGCGTCGGAGGCGAGCGCACCCAGCTTCGCGAAGCCGATCAGGGCAGTGCGGCTGAACGCGTCCACCCCGCCGGCGAGCACCCGCACCGCCCGGCCCGAGCGCACGTCGTCCAGGGCACGGGTAAGGGCGCAGTTGCCGGCTGCGCAGGCACCACCCAGGGCCGAGACCCGACCGCCGATGCCGACGCGGTCGGCCACCACGGAGGCCAGTCCGTCCGGGGCGCCCGCGAGCAGCTCCACCGCGCGAGCGTACGGCGGTGGGCGCTGCGCCGCCTCGGCGTCCGGCCAGGTGTCGACCCACGACGGCTCACCCATCGTCGTCCCCAGCACCAGGTCCAGCTCGAGACGGGAGTCGGTGGGGGAGAGGCCGGCGTCCGCGAGGGCGTCGCAGCCGGCGAGGGTGGCGAGTGCGGCCGCGCGACCCGTGCGCGGGCGCCCGTCGGCGTCGCGCACCGGCTCGTCGAGACAGTCGGCCGGCACCCGCGCCGTCAACCGTCCGTGGAGCAGCCCGGGCTCGTCGCAGCGGGTGACTCCGGACCGGCCCCCGAGGACGGCGGACCACAGGTCGTCGACGCCGCGTCCCAGCGGGGAGACCACCCCGACGCCGGTGACCACGGCACGCTCAGCCACCGACCCGCTCCCCGACCAGGGAGGCCAGCGCCGCCAGGGTCTGCGCCGCACGCACGTCCGCGTCGTCGAATCGCACGCCGAACCGCGCCTCGACGTGCACGGCGATCTCCATGGCGAGCAGTGAGTCGATCCCCGCGTCGGGGAACGGCGTGTCGAGGTCGATCTCGTCTGCGTCGAGCTCGGCCAGCTCCGCGACCAGGTCCCGCAGCTCGGTCTCGGTCGGGGTCATGACGCGACCACCGCCGGTGCGGGACGGAAGTCGGGCTCCGGCGCGAAGACCGCGTGCGCCCGCTCGGACGCGTGGTCGGCCCCGGCGAGCAGGGCGAGCGGGTCGCCGCACAGCCGGTACGCCGCTGCGTCGGCCGCGCCCACCGTCCCGCCGCCAGCGAAGACGCGACGCAGCAGGCCGGCGACGTCCGGAGGGCCCTCCCGCAGCGCGTGCGCCAGCGCGACGACCACCCGCGTCGAGTCCAGGTGCAGCACCGGGCGCACCGCGCCCAGCGAGGAGGCCGCGACTCCCGCGAGCACGACACGCTCGGCGAAGCTGGTGCCGACCTGCCACCGGCTCGCGGTCCAGCAGGTCACCGACATCAGGCAGCCCACCGGCTCCTCGGCGACCGGTGCCAGGTGGTGCGCCCGCAGCCCCCGGTACGCCGCCCAGCCACTGGGTCGCCCGTGCCCGAGGTAGACCGCCATGCCGAGTCCCGAGGACAGGCCGGCGACCAGGTCTTCGCGGGTGACCCGCTCGCCTCCCCAGCGCACGGAGTCGGTGTCGCCGAGGTGGTGCACGAGCCGACCGCACAGCCGCTGGTAGCGCGCGGTGCGCTGGCCGAGCACCGCGACGGGCGACGGCGCCGTGCGCGTGTGCACGTGGTTCGCCGCGGCCACGAACCGGGACAGGTCCCGTCCGGCAGGCACCCAGCCGGCCGGCACCGGGCGGCCCGTGGCGTCTGGCACGACCAGGCCGGGTAGCGCCGTCGTGGGGGAGCGGCGACGGTCGCCGACCAGAAGCAGCCCTCGGGCACCGGAGGGCACCAGCGACGGCCACTCCTCGGCGGTGGGCACGTCGTCGCGCTCGTGCACGACCACGCGTCGTCGCGCCGCATGCCGCTCCACCAGCGGCTCGAGTGCCTGACGGGCGCGCCGCGGTGCCACCAGCACCCAGGAACCGTCCCCCTCGCCGTCCATCAGGCCGCGCGGACCTCCGCGATGTAGGAGTCGTACGGCGCGTGCGGCTGCCCGTCCCGGTCGAGGAGGTAGAACTCCTGGACGATGGAGGCCTGTTGCTCGGGATTGAAGGCGTCCAGGCCCTCGGCGTCGTGGGCGACCAGCCCGGCGGTGCCTCCGTAGTCGTAGCCGGCCTCCTGCTGCCCGATCAGGGCGTGCGCCATGTAGACCGGGCCGGTGTGCTCGCCCTGCCAGACGTGCATCAGCTCGTGGATCAGCCAGTCCTCCTGGTCCGGGTTGTCGGGGCTGTAGGTGTCGGGGAAGTGGATGATCCGCATCGTCGTGACCCCGGTGGACCCGCCGGTGTTGTTGGAGGCCGCCCACGAGACGAACGAGCCGATGAACAGCTGCACGTCGTCGAGCGGGATCGTGTCCTGGTACACGTGCTCGGCGTGCGCCCGCTCCGCCGCGGTGAGGTCGCGGAAGACACCGAACACCTCGAGAAGCACCGCGACGACCGTGAACACCGCGCCACCGAAGATCTCCAGCAGGCCGTCCAGGCACTCCTGCATGCCGCGGCCGGCCGCCTTCAGGTCCGCCAGGATCCGCCGTTTGTCCTCGTCGGAGAGCGTGAAGGCGGGCTCCAGGATGTCGCGCAGCCGGTGTCCGAGGTCGTCGAGCGCCTGCATGAACAGGGCGCCGGCGCTGGCCGGGTGCGCCGCGATCTTGGCGAGCAGCTCGACCATCGCTATGCCCGTCGCCAGCACCGCCTCCAGCGTCGCGACCACCGCAGCGAACGCCTTGCCCGCCGCCCACGCGACGATGTCGGCCAGCTCGGCGCCGGCCCGCAGCAGCCCGCGGATCACGTGGCCGATGCCCGGGATCAGGTCCTTGGCGACCCAGGTGAGCAGGTAGCTGATCGAGTTCTTGATCCGCTGCCAGACCTCTCCGAGCAGGTCGAGCGCGGCCGTCCCTGCCGCCTTGGCCCAGTTGATGACGTCGCGCAGCCGGCTGCCGATGTCCTCGGCGATCCGCACGATGGCCTCGAGGGCGTCGCGTCCCCGGGCCAGTGCCCAGCTCAGCGCCTCGTCGAGCGCGCGGCGCACGAACCTGATCGCCAGCACCGCCTCGCGCAGCAGCGCGTCCACGGCGTTCGCGGCCTGCGTCATCACCCAGTCGAGGATCTCCCCGACGGCGCGCCCGGCGGCGATGATGCCGGTGACCAGTCGACGGAAGAAGAAGTAGGTCCCCTTCGCCGCCTCGACCAGCAGGTCGCCGAGCTTCACCCCGGCGGCCAGCATGGCGTCGACGAAGCGGCCGACGGCGCGGTAGGTGAACGCCAGCGCCGCCTGCGCGATCTCCGCCAGCTTCTTGCCCGCCGCGACCAGCGCCGAGATCACCGCTGCGAGCGCGTCGCGGGCCAACGAGGCGACCTCGCGGATGATGTCGAGGACGGCCCGGCCGAGCTGGAGGGCGGCGTCGATCAGCCGGCGTACGGCGGCCGCGCCGATCTTCACCAGCTCCACGACGAGGTTGGCCAGTGTGTTGCCGATCGCGATCATCGCCTTGGCCACCGCGGTCGCGAGGGCGGCCGCCTCCTGGGCGATGATCCGCACCAGGTCCGCGAAGCCCTGGGCGAGGGTCAGGATCGCGCGGACCACCTGGGTGAGCGCCCCGGCGACGGCGCGGATCGTCTCGGAGATGACCTCGAGCACCGCACGGCCCATGCGGACCAGCTCGGTCACGACCGCGCTCAGCGCCTGCTGGGCTGCCGCCAGCAGGTCGCCCACGCGTCGGCCGGCGTCGAGGAGGGCGTCGAGCACGGCGCGCAGCGCACCTCCCACCGCGCGAGCCGCCTGCTCGAGCAGGTTGCCGACGCTCTTGCCGATGTCGAGCAGGGCACGGACCACCTTGCGGGCGACCTCCTGGATCTGTCCGCCGACCCAGGTCAGCAGCTCCGAGAGCTGGTGCCCGAGGTTGTCGATGGCCCGGAGCAAGGTGGCGAGCTCGTTGCCGACGAAGCGGGCCGCCTCGGCGAGGATCGTGAACATCGCCCGCCCGCAGTTGCGGATCGCCGCGACCATGTTGCGCACGAAGTCGTAGCCGTTGGCCAGCGCCCCCTGCAGAATCTCGAAGATCGAGCGCTGAGCGCTCAGCAGGGCCTGGGCGAGGTTCGTCAGCTTGTCGACGGTCCAGTTCACCACCGAGGCGAGGGCCGAGGCCAGCGTCTGGCCGGCGTGGACGACGGCGTCGACCACGCTGTTGATCGCATCCTTGACCGCGTCGACCACGTCCCCGATGGCGTCGACCACCGCGTCGTCGGTGGGTGGCTCGCCCTGGTCGTCGACGGGCTCGAGGTCGGCGAGGCCGCCGGGGTGGGTCGCACGGATCTGGGCGCCGAGCGAGGCGACGTACTCCCAGACGTGCTTGAAGGCGTCCTTGTCGCGGCGTCCGGCCGGCGACAGCACGTAGTCCGCCATCAGCGCACGGCCGTGCGCGGCAGGCAGCTGGCCGATGGCGTGCACGAGCCACTGGTCCTGCTTCGCGTCGCGGTACCCCTTGATCAGGGTGCGGCGCTCCTCGGCGTCGGGGGAGAGGGCGACGGACTGGAACAGCTGGCGGTGCTGGTCGATGTCCGGCAGCGACTGGGCGAACGCGGTGGCCAGGCGTCGCGCCGCCGGCTTGGAGGTGGCGTAGACCTCCGCGAAGGCCGGTCCCACCTCCGACGGCGTCGGGCCGACCTCGGTGAGCTGGGCCGTCACCAGGTCGGTGTCGGTCGATACCTTGCCGATGACCTCGAGAATGCGTTCCGCAGGCATGTGGGTCCCCCTGTGCGCCGTCGGACCTGCGGGTGCCCCCCGAGGCCGCCTCGAGCGCAGGTCCCTCTGGTCCCGTCCTAGCGCAGTCCGGCTCGCCACGGCAATGGACCGTGAGCAGCCCGGTCCAGCCCACCGGGGACGTCCGGCGGCGAGCGACGGGCGGGCACATTCGAGGCCAACCAGGACGTGCCGGTGCATATTCGGGCGAGGGTCGTGGCCCGATCGGGCTACCGAGGGGCCATCCGCGCCGGCATCCGCGTCCGGGCGCTCAAGGTAAAACTTCGGGTCATCCGCCGACGAGCTCGTCGACCGCCTCCGCGAACAGCCGCGTGTGCAGCTCGACGTCGTCTGCCGTCGTGTCCGGGGACATCAGTGCCATGTTGTGGAACGGCGTGACCAGCACCCCCCGGTTGGCCATGAACAGGTGGAGGTGCTCGTCGAGCTCGTCGTCGCCGGCCGCGGCCGACGCCGAGCCGTTGCGGGGTGCGGGGGAGGCGAAGCGGTACTCCGCACGGGCGCCGAGGCGGCTGACCGACCACGGCACGCCGGTGCGGTCGAGGGTCTCCTGGACCCCCTCGGTGAACGTGGTCGCCAGCGCCACCATGTGCGCGAAGGCGTCCTCGGTCAGCACGTGCTCGAGGGTCGCGCGCATCGCCGCCACGGAGAGCGCGTTGCCTGCCAGGGTGCCGCCGACCCCGCCGACGTCGACGAGGTCGGCCTCCGGGTCGGTGAGCACGCGGTCGGCGAGGTTTGCGGTGAGGCCGTACGCGCCGCTCGGGATGCCGCCCCCGATGCTCTTGCCGATCACGAGCACGTCGGGTCGAAGCCCCCACAGGGCCGTGGCGCCTCCCGGGCCCGCCGAGAAGGTGTGCGTCTCGTCGATGATCAGCAGCGCGCCGTACGTCGTGGCCAGCTCGCGCAGCCCGTCGAGGAACCCCGGCTCGGGCAGCACGATGCCGATGTTCGTCAGCGCCGGCTCGGCCAGGACCGCCGCCACGTCGCCGTGCGCCAGCTGTGCCTCGACGCCGGCCAGGTCGTTGAACTCCGCGACCCGGGTGGTCTGCGACAGCGGCACCGGCGCCCCGACCAGGCCGGCACGCGCGACCGCCTCGCCGTCCGGGCCGGGCACCGCGAACGCCTCGTCGACCGAGCCGTGGTAGCAGTAGGCGAAGGTCAGGATCTTCGGCCTCCGGGTGGCCAGCCGCGCCAGCCTGATCGCCCAGCGGTTCGCATCGGTGGCGGTGAGCGTGAACGACCACCGCGGCATCCCGAAGCGGCGGGCCAGCTCGGCCCCGACCCACTCGGCGTCCTCGGTGGGCAGCATCGTGGTGACCCCGCCGAGGTCGCCGATCCGCCGCTGGACCGCCTCGACCGTGGCCCGGGGGCTGTGCCCGGCCATCGCCCCCGTGTCGCCCATCGCGAGGTCGACGTACTCATGGCCGTCGACGTCGACGACCCGGTTGCCCCACGCCCGGTCGAGGTAGAGCGGGAACCCGCCGCTCCACATGTTCATCCAGGTCATCGGCACCCGGCCCAGCAGATGGTCCGCCGCGGCGTAGGCCCGGGCCGATGCCGGGTGCCGCTCGGCGTAGGTGGCCCGCTCGCGGGCGAGCAGCTCGTGGAGCCGGCCGCGGTCGACGGGGGTGGTAATCACGCTCATGACTCAGACGCCCGCGGCCTTCTCCAGGGCGCTCAGCTCGTCGTCGAGATGGGACAGCAGCCGCTGCAGCCGCGGCACGGTGCGCCGGCAGCCGGTGAGGCCGAAGTCCATCTGCCCGTCGTACGACGTGCAGGTGATGTTCAGGCCCATGCCGTGGATCGGGATGGACAGCGGGTACACGCCCTCGAGCCGGGCGCCGTTGAAGTAGTGCGGGGACCGCGGCCCGGGCACGTTGGAGATGATCAGGTTGAACGGCGGCCGCGTCAGCCCCTGCATCCGCAGCATCGGGGCCAGCACCGCCGGGGCCAGCCCGAGGGCGCTCATCGCGAGGATCTGCGCGGGGGTCATGGTGCCCAGCGCCTTCTTGCCGTCGACCATCGAGTGGTGCACCGCCTGCAGCCGGTCGGCGGGGTCGGCCTGGTCGGTGCCCAGCTTGACCATCACCGCACCGACGGCGTTGCCGCCCGAGGCGGACGCGCTCTGGGACTCCTTGGCCTGCAGCCCGACCGGGACCATGGCGACCAGCGAGGCGTCGGGCAGCGCGTCGAGCTCGGTGAGGTACGTGCGCATCGCTCCGCTGCACATGGCCAGCACGACGTCGTTGACCGTCGTACCGGTGGCCTTGCCGACCCCGGTGATGCGCTCCATCGGCCAGTCCTCGGCAGCGAAGCGGCGGGCGCCGGTGATCTTCTTGTTGATCACGGTGCGGGGGGCGTACAGCGAGAGCGCGGACGTCTCGTTGCGGACGCCGCGCGAGAGCGTCTTGACCAACGCGGCCGGCAGACCGGCCGCCTCGGCGCTGATCCCCAGGGCGGTGCGCAGCACGGCGGAGGAGAGGCCGAGCACGCCGTGGTCCGCGGGCTCGGCCGACGCTTCCGGCCGCGGGAGTGGCTGGCCGACCACATCGGCGCCATCCCGACCTCGTCGGGGTCCTCCGACAGCACCCGCTGCAGCAGCCGCATCGACGAGACGCCGTCGACGAGCGCGTGGTGCATCTTGGTGTACATCGCCACCCGGCCGTCGCGCAGTCCCTCGATCAGGTGCACCTCCCACAGCGGCCGCTCCAGCGCGAGCCGGGTGCTGTGCAGCCGACCGCACAGCTCGAACAGCTCCCGGATGCGGCCCGGCTTGGGCAGCGCGCTGTGCCGGAAGTGGTACTCGAGGTCGAACTGCTCGTCCTGCGTCCAGAACCACTGTCCGCCGGTGGTGAGCGACCGGTGCGGCCGTTTGAGGAACAACGGGCTCGGGTCGTCGTGGGTGAGCATCTCGGCGTAGAGGTCCTTGATGAAGTTGCGGCCGGCGCCCTCCGGCTTGCGGAACAGCTGCAGCCCCCCGACGTGCATCGGCTGGTTGCGGTTCTCGGCGAACAGGAAACCCGTCGAGGTCGGGTCCATCGGTGTCGGCATCGAGCGCCTTTCGGTTCGGAGTGCTCGCGAGTCAATGTGCCCACTCGGCACCTCGTCAAGCGTGCGGCTGCTCCTGTGTCCGGTGGACCAGCCAGTCCCGGTCCGTCCGGATCAGTGCGTAGCGCACCGAGGCCTCTCGTCCGTGCAGCACGAGCACCGTCCGGCGGTCGTTGCGGTCGACCAGCTCCCACCAGCCGGTGTCGGCGACCTGCTTGTGGTCGTCCTCGTAGTCGAGGTGGCCGAGGTCGTGGTCCTCGACGGCGACCGCCAACCGGTCCTGCCTCGTGGTCGTCGGCAACCCCTTGGGCAGCGCCCAGGACCGCAGCACCCCCTCCTCCTCCAGCCGGAGGTCGAAGTGGTGGCGTGGTTCGTGGTGCTCGTGGAGCACGAAGGCGGGGCGGTGGGGCGGGTTCATGGCTCCTGATTACCAGGGGATGCCGGCGTTCTGGTGCTCCCCATGGCGTGCACCCCATGGGGAGCGTAAGAACGCCTGCATCCCCTGGTAATCAGCAGCCGCCACCCCGCCCCCACCTGTCGCCGCCCGACCGTAGGCTCGACGCATGGTCGACCTGTCCTCGCTGCTCTCCGACGAGGACCTCCGCCGCCGCTACGGCACTCCGACGCTCGACCGGGCGTGGGACTACCTCCGCCGGGGACGGGTGCTGTCTTGCGTGCACGAGATCGACTCCGACGGCGACCTCGACATCCGGGGCACGGTCGCGGGGTCGACCAGCGCGCCGTACGTCGTGAACCTCAGCGTGGGCGTCGACGGCGAGGGCGTCTGGGTCTTCGGCCGCTGCAGCTGCCCGGTCCGCGAGGGCTGCAAGCACATCCTCGCGCTGCTGATCACGGTGCGCGACGAGCACGCCCGCCAGGCGCCGGACCACAGCCGGCGGTGGGAGCGCCAGCTGTCCTCGCTGCTCGACGAGCTCGACGACCGCGCCGAGCGGTCGGCCGCGCCGTCGGGCAAGCCGTTGGCGCTGCAGGTCGACCTCAAGCCGCCCGCGCGGGCCTCCGGCTACCGCGGCTGGGCCCGCGCCGCCACCGCCCCGGCGCGCGGGACGCTGCGGGTGCGCCCGCTGCAGCGCGGCGCCCGCGACAACTGGGTGCGCACCGGGGTCTCGTGGAGCGACGCGCCGTACCTCGACCGCCGTGGTCATCCGGCAGCCCAGGTGGCGGCGCTCAACGACCTGCTCTCCGCCCATCGCGCCGCGACCCGGCAGATGTACTTCGGCGCCGACGCCCACCTCTCGCTGGGCACGTTCGGTCCCGACGAGGTGCGACTGCTGGGCCGTGCCGTCGAGACCGGCATGCCGCTGGTCCCCGGGCCGGGCCTCGCCCACGTCACGCTGGCCGACCAGGTGACCGTCCGGCTCGACGTGAGCGCCCAGGCCGACCACGACGCTCAGCTCCGCCTCGGGGTCTCCCACGACGACGAGTGGTACGACGCCGCCGAGCTCGACGTGCTCGGCGAGGGCGGTCACACCCTCGCGCTGTGGCTCGCGGAGGGCGAGTCCTGGTCGGTGACGCTGGCGGCTCCGAGCGTGCCGCCCGGACCGGAGGTGCGCCGGCTGCTGGCGCGGGGGGACTCGCTCGTGGTGCCGGCCGCGGACCGCGGCGACCTCGTCGCGGAGTACCTCCCCCGCCTGCAGCGCTACGTGCCGGTCGTCTCCTCCGACGCGTCGGTGGACCTGCCCGAGCCGGCGGAGCCCCGGCTGGTGCTGGCCGTGACCTGGGTCGCCGCCGACGAGGTCCGGGCCGCGTGGAGCTGGCGCTACCAGGTGGGCGGCGACGACCGCGTCTACGGGCTCTCCGAGGTCCGGGGGATGCGCGGTGTACGTCGTCCCGAGGCCGAGCAGCTGCTGCTCGACGCGCTGCGCCTCGACGACGAGCAGGCCTACCACCTCTGCCGCTCCCACCAGCGCGACCGTGGCCTCGAGGACGCCCCCGTCTTCCGGGGCAGCCACGCGATCCTCTTCGCCGAGCAGCTGCTCCCGGGGCTGCGCGAGCAGGTCGAGATCGAGGAGACGGGGCAGCAGCCCGTCTACCAGGAGCTGCACGGCGCACCGGTGGTGCGGTTCACCACCCGGGAGGGAGCCGAGGACCATCCGACCCGCACCGACTGGCTCGACCTGGAGGTCGAGGTGAGCGTCGACGGGGTCCACATCGGGCTTGCGAGCGTGCTCGAGGCGCTGACCAAGGGGATGGACCGGGTGATCCTCCGCGACGGCCGCCACGTCAGCCTCGACCGGCCCGAGCTCGTGCGGCTGGCGGAGCTCGTCGAGGCGGCGGCCGAGCTGCGCGACCAGCCCGGCGAGTCCGTGCGGCTCTCGCACCACGACCTGCACCTGTGGGACGAGCTGGCCGAGGTCGGCATCGTCGACGCGCAGGCCGACCGGTGGGTCCAGGCGGCCCAGACGCTGCGGACGCTGGAGGCGCTTCCCGAGGTGGTGCCCACCGGACTGAAGGCGCAGCTGCGCTCCTACCAGCTCGACGGCTTCCGCTGGCTCGCCTACCTGTGGTCGACCGGGCTCGGCGGGATCCTCGCCGACGACATGGGGCTCGGCAAGACCCTGCAGACGCTGGCGCTCGTGGCCCACGCCCGGGAGCGGGACGCGGACCCGTTCCTCGTCGTCGCACCGACCAGCGTCGTGTCCACCTGGGCGCACGAGGCCGCGCAGTTCGCGCCGGGCCTCGACGTCCGCGTGGTCACGGAGTCGCAGGCGCGGCGTGGGGAGTCGGTGGCCTCGCTGACGGCCGGCGCCGACCTGGTGGTGACGTCGTACACCCTCTACCGGCTCGAGCAGGCCGACTACGTCGCGCTTCGGTGGGGTGGACTGGTGCTCGACGAGGCGCAGACCGTGAAGAACCACCAGGGGAAGACCTACCAGGCGGTGCGGCGTCTCGACGTGCCGTTCCGGGTGGCGCTGACCGGGACGCCGATGGAGAACCACCTGATGGAGCTCTGGTCGCTGCTCTCGATCGTCGCGCCCGGCCTGTACCCCTGGCCGCAGCGG
This sequence comes from uncultured Actinomycetota bacterium, assembly GCA_963810435.1. Classification (GTDB taxonomy): domain Bacteria; phylum Actinomycetota; class Actinomycetes; order Propionibacteriales; family Nocardioidaceae; genus Nocardioides_B. Next base: position 2,253,879 of record CAWENL010000001.1, on the reverse strand, counting down.
TTCCTCGAGACCGTCGCCCACCCCGTCGAGCGCGACGGCGACCGGGAGGCGCTGGAACGCTTCCGCCGCCGGATGCGCCCCTTCCTGCTGCGCCGCACCAAGGAGGTCGTCGCCGCGGACCTGCCGGCCAAGCAGGAGCAGATCCTCGAGGTGTCCCTGACCCCCCGGCACCGCGCGATCTACGAGACCCACCTCCAGCGCGAGCGACAGGCCGTGCTGGGCCTCGTCGACGACTTCGACCGGCACCGCATCGCGATCTTCCGCTCGCTGACCCGGCTGCGGCAGCTGAGCCTCGACGCGGCGCTGGTCGACGACGAGTACGACAGCGTCGGCTCGGCCAAGGTCGACGTGCTGGTCGACCACCTGCTGGAGGTGGCCGCCGAGGGGCATCGTGCGCTGGTGTTCAGCCAGTTCACCTCGTTCCTGACCCGGGTGCGGGCCCGCCTCGACCGGGAGGGGCTCGCCTCCTCCTACCTCGACGGGCGCACCCGTCGCCGTGCCGAGGTGATCGACGGCTTCAAGGACGGCGACGACCCGGTCTTCCTGATCAGCCTGAAGGCGGGCGGGGTCGGGTTGACGCTCACCGAGGCCGACTACGTCTTCGTGCTCGACCCCTGGTGGAACCCCGCCGTCGAGGCGCAGGCGGTCGACCGCACCCACCGCATCGGGCAGCGGCGCCAGGTCTTCGTCTACCGGCTGGTCTCCACCGACACCGTCGAGGAGAAGGTGATGGCCCTCAAGGCCCGCAAGGCGGAGCTGTTCTCCCGGGTCGTCGACGGCGACGCGCTGATGTCCGCTCCGTTCGGCGCCGACGACGTGCGCGAGCTGTTCGGGGCCTGAGCACGCCCGCAGCCACAGCCTCACCCGATGCGTACGACGGTCATCCCGATCCCCTCGGGCGGACCGCTCATCGCCGCCAGGGCCGCCCCGGCGTCCTCGAGCCCGATGACCCGGCCGACGAGCAGGGCAGGGTCGAGGGCGCCGGAGGCGACGAGGGCCAGCAGGTCGGGGTACTGGTGAGCGGGCATCCCGTGGGAGCCGTGCAGCGAGAGCTCACGCGCGACCACGAGGTCCATCGGCAGTGGAGGGGTGGCCGCTGCCGCGAGCAGCAGCCCGACCTGGACGTGGCGTCCGCGGGGCCGCAGCGAGCGGACCGAGGCGACCGCGGTCGTGGTGGTGCCGACCGCGTCGATCGAGACGTGTGCCCCGCCCCCCGTGACTTCCCGGACGACTGCGCCCACGTCCGGCCCGGCCCCGGGACCGGCCTCGAGACCGGCGTCGAGGACCACCTCCGCCCCGAGCTCGCGGGCCCGGGCCAGTGCCGGCGGCGACACGTCGACCGCCACCACCCGGGCACCGAGGATCGCGGCGACCAGCACCGCGGAGAGCCCGACCCCTCCGCAGCCGTGCACCGCCACCCACTGGCCGGGGACCACCGCGCCGTGGCTGACCAGTGCCCGGTAGGCGGTGGCCAGTCGGCAGCCCAGCGAGGCGGCGGTGACCATGTCGAGGGCGTCGGGCAGGGCGACGAGGTTGGTGTCGGCGGCGTGCAGCGCCACCAGCTCGGCGTAGGACCCGGGACCGGTGAAGCCGGGCTGGGTCTGGTCGGGGCACACGTGGGTGTCCCCGGCGGCGCAGTAGCCGCAGCGCCCGCACCCCGACACGAAAGGCACCGTCACGCGGGCGCCCACGTCCCAGCGCGTCACCTCGGGGCCGACGCTCGCGATCGTGCCGGCGAGCTCGTGGCCCGGCACGTGCGGCAGCGGCACCGGGTCGTGTCCGGTCCACGCGTGCCAGTCCGAGCGGCACACCCCGGTCGCGGCCACCCGCACCACCACGCCGTCGTCCGGGCACGGCGGGTCGGGCCACGTGCCGAGGCGAGGGAGGGCGCCGGTCTCGGCGAAGCTGACGGCCTGCATGCGCCCATTGTGTCGACCGGGGTAGGAGCGGGCCGGTCTGACCGCTCCCTCGTTGAATTGTCCCGTTTCGCCGCGCGGGTCCTTTACCCGCCGCTAGCCTTCGAGGGCTCACCTGCACGAGAACGGGCCGTCCCCCACGGCCCCGGGAGGCTCGGAGGAACCCGTGAGTCACACACCTGCCGCCGTACGACGGGCCGCCCGGCCGCTCGTCGTCGTCGTCACCGCCCTGGCGGCGCTGCTGGCCTCGACGCTCGCCTATGCCGACGGCATCGACATCTCGCACTGGCAAGGCACCGTCAGCTGGTCGAAGGTGAGGTCGGACGGGGTGACCTTCGCCTTCATGAAGGCCACCGAGGGCGGCTACTACACCGACCCCACCCTGAAGACGAACTGGTCGGGTGCCGAGCAGCAGGGCATCTACCGCGGCGCCTACCACTTCGCCCGGCCGAGCGTGGGCAGCGCCGAGAGCCAGGCACGCTACTTCGCGTCCAAGGTGGGCTCGCTCCAGGACCGCGGCGACCTGCCCCCGGTCCTCGACCTCGAGGCCACCGGCGGCCTGGGCCCGTCGGCGCTGCGCACGTGGGTCTCCACCTGGCTGCGCACGACCGAGCAGCTGACCGGTCGTACCCCGATCCTCTACTTCTCGCCGTACTTCTGGATCGACCACATGGGCAACAGCACGGCGTTCACCCGCTACCCGCTGTGGATCGCGCACTACACGACCGGCAGCCCCAAGGTCCCCGGCGGCTGGGACAGCTGGACCTTCTGGCAGCGCACCAGCAGCGGGACCGTCAGCGGCATCTCGGGCCGCGTGGACATGAACCGGTTCAACGGCTCGAGTGCCGAGCTGGCCCGGATCGCGAACACCGGCGGTGGGAGCACCGCCCCGGCGCCGTCGGGTCCGACGCTGCCGGTGGGCGCGGCCACGTCCGTCGGGCTGACACCCGGCGCCACCGCGGCGACGACCGGCCAGACCCTGCCGTTCGGGGGGGTGCTGCGGACCACGACACCGGCTGCGGCGGTGGCGGGTCGCCCGGTCACGCTGTGGGCCCGCACCGTCGGCTCGACCACCTGGCGTCAGGTCGGCACCGACACCACCGGCACCCGCGGTCGCTTCTCGCTCGACGTCGCGGTGCCGCGCAGCGCCGACTACCAGGCCCGGTGGGCGGGCGACTCGACGTATGCCGCCTCCGCCTCGGCCCCGGTCCGGGTCACCACCCCGGCTCGCCCCGCGGTCGCGCTCGACCTTCACAAGGACGCCGTGACGGTGAAGCGCGGAGCCCCCCTGATGCTGTACGGCCACGCCACGGCTGCGGACGCCGGTGTCGCCGGCCTCACGGTGAGGTACTACAAGCGGATGCCCAGCGGTGGGCGCTGGATCTATGTCGGCCGGAGCACCAGCAAGGCACCGACCGGCTGGCACTCCCTCGTCGTGCACCCGAAGATCAGCCGCGTCTGGAAGGCCGTGTACTCCGGGTCGAGCAGCTATGCGCCGAGGACCAGCAACTACCTCACGGTGCGCCCCCGGTAGCTCCGTGGGTAGGCCAGGGGCGGCTGGGGGTTGAAGGCCCACAGCGTCCAGTCGTCGATGGTCCTGGCCAGGCGTGTGAACGGCTGCCTCAGCTCGTGGGCACCGAGTTGACGGGGGAGAGGTCGAAGCCGGCCAGGTTGTCCTGTGCCGGATGGCGCTCGCCGACCGGACCCTTCGCCATCTGCCGCAGGAGCGTCCGGGTGACGGTGCGCACGAAGGAGACGGTGGCCCGGTCCAGGAGGTAGGGCGGGCACCGCCCCCGCAGCGCGCAGGTCCAGCGCAGCGTGCCGACGTCCACCACCCCGGCCCCGGACGGGGTCGTGTAGTAGGTGGCCTCCGTCGAGGTCGGCGCGCCCTCGCAGCTGTACGGCCTGTGGGCCAGGACCTGGAGCGGCCGGGGGGTCGACGCCAGCGGGTAGACCCGGTCGGCCTCCACCCCGACCAGGTGCGGGAACGCCGAGCCGCGCCGCACGCGTGTGCCCCGGAAACCCCACCAGCGCGGCGACGCGACCGTGAAGGGCTCGTCGACGGGGAAGCACTCGTAGCGCAGGCCGGTGAGCGTGTCCTCGCCCGAGCCGGCCCCCTGCTCGCGGTACTTGCCGGCCGCCCGGGACGTGCCGGCCAACGGGTCGGCAGTCGGAGCGCGACGGTAGCCGACCATCAGCCGCCGCGAGCCGGTGGCGCCGTGACCGAGGCGGACCTTCCAGTAGGCGGTGTTGGCACCGAGGAAGAGCAGGTTGGTGCCGGCGTCGCGGGCCCGGAGGACGGTACGGCGCATGCCGGCGGACCAGTACTCGTCGTGCCCGGGCGAGACGTAGGCGCGGGCGCCGTCGAGGGCGTGCGGGTCGGCGTCGAGGTCGAGGTCGCTCAGGTAGGAGAGCCGCACCCCGGAGCGTTCGGCGGCGCGCACCACCGGGACGACGCCGAAGAGCATCTCGCCGGCCCCGGGTGCGGGGTAGGGGCGGTCGAAGCTGACCGCCTCGCTGGGGGTGCCGTCGCTGCCCCGGTAGAAGTCGTAGCCACCCCAGTCGTCGTAGGCCTGCCAGGTGGCGGCCGGCTCGACGAGGGCCACGGTGCCGGCGGTCGACGCCGAGCGGACGACGTACGGTATGTGGGCCTGCCAGCCCGACCGGGCCACCAGCTTGAACAGGTAGAAGCCCGCAGTCCAGCCCGCCGTCGGAACCGACACGGAGTCGCGCCAGGCGGCGTGCATGGTGCGTCGGCCGGGGTCCACGAACGAGGCGGGTGGCTGGCGCCGGCCGGGCAGCCGACCGGAGCGCCACACGGGCAGGCCACCGCCCCGGTAGTTCCCGATGCGGTAGGCGAGCACGCGGTAGCTCGAGGCCCGGGTCGAGACGCGGAGCGTGACCGGGGTACCCGCGAGATCGCCGACGCTGGTGGCGTACCCCTCGATCTGGCCGTCGGCGGCGGGCCGGGTCAGCCGCCAGCGACCGTCTCCGAGCGCGGGCCCCACCCGTGGGTCGGGAGGCGAGGTCGAGGACAGGCCAGAGGACGGGCCAGAGGACGGGCCAGAGGACGGGGTACCGGACGGGGCAGAGGCGTCGTCTCCGGCTCGGGGACGCGTCGGCGCTCCCGTGGTGCACGAGACCAGGGTCAGCGAGCAGACCAGGGCGCAGACCGCCAGCGCACGAAGCGGGGACCACGAGCGCGTCGTCGGTCGGTGACCGCCGTGCCCGTCCGCGTTGCCGGTTTCCGGCACCCGACCCCCTCCGCCCTCGGGCGCGCGCTCTCGCGACCCTGTGCCTGGCACGCATGTCGACCTACGATGCAGCAATGGACGCGCAGGCGGACGCCGGTGTCGCGATGTTCGCGATGGTCACTGCGGTCGCCGTCATGAGCCCCCGTCAGCTGCAGCGTACGCGCGTGCGGGTTCGGGCACTGGCACGATGGGTCGCTCGCCGGGCGAGCGCGCTCAGGCGCCGGCCCCTGGCACCGACGGGCAGGCCGATCGAGCTGATCGCTGCCGACGTGCACCGGCTCGGGCCGCGCTTCCACTGTGTGCCGACGGGGGTGTCCTTCGCACGTTTCGAGGCCCGTCGACAGGCCTACGACCGCGTGCTGGTCGAGGCCTGTCACGCGGTTGCCGTCGACCACCTGCTGCGGGTGCTTCCCCCGGGGCAGGAGCTCGACCGCGAGCGGCAGCGGGTCGAGCGGGCGCTGCAGCGCTGCGGTCTGCGGCTCGACGATGCGGCCTGAGTACGCCCGTCGCGGGGTTGGCGACGCGCGCCGACCTGGGTCCGGAGAGGACCCGGGCGGCGGCGGGGAGCACCGGCGCGTACCCTGCGAGAGAAGGAGCTCGTACCAAGTCGAGCAATCCAATGAAGCCCAGGGACGGGGCCCCCTACCCGCGGGGCGACCACGACGGTGACCGAAGGCAGGTTCCCCGTGGGAGCGAAGCGCCATCACCCCTCTACCTGACGCCCGGGCAGACGGCCTTGATCCTGAACGTGGACGCCAACACGCTCGCACGATGGGCGAACTTGGGACGGTTGACGGCGATCCGGACCCCGGGCGGCCACCGTAGGTATCTCGCCTCCGCTGTCCACGCCCTGGCACAGCACGGGTTCCGGCGTCGTGACGACGGCGGGTCGGCGGAGCCCGAGCAACAGTCGCAGCGCCCCTGAACCTATAGGGCGAGCTCCACCCGACCGCTGAGTCCGGCCCACCGGCCCGTTCCCGAGCCAGGTTAGGGCGCGGCGACCGTGAAGGTGACCGGGATGCTTCGCCCGGTGCTGCTCGACCTGGTCTGCGTCGCCTGCACGGTGTACGTGCCGCTGGTCAGCGTGGTGCTCGGCTGCACGCTCCAGGCGCCGCCCGCCCCGGGCGCCACGGTGAGGGTCGCCGAGGGCGAGACCGTCGTGTACCGCCCGGAGTAGACCGCCACCGTGACGGTGCCGGCGTCCGCGGCCGCTGCGCCGCTGATCGTCGGCCGACTGGTGGTCACCGTCGAACCCCCGACCGGCGTCTGGACGGTGACCTGTGGTGCCGCCACGCCGCCGCCGATGACGTCGGCCTGGGTGCGCACCGAGACGCCACGCCCGGCGCTGTCGGTCAGCCAGGTCATGAAGACGTCCAGGACGCCGCTGTCCACGGGTCGGTAGCTGTTCATGCATCCGGTCGTAGGCGGTGCCGGGGTAGCAGACCTGGTGGAAGACCATCGGCACCCAGCCGCCGCCGTGGGAGACCGCGGCGTCGACGGCGTCCTGCAGGGACTGCAGGGTGATGGGACCGTTGTAGGTGGTGCCCAGCGCCTGGAAGGTGTACGGGTCGGACGGGGTCAGCGACTCCGCATACTTCGGCCCGGCGGCCGAGAGCGCGCCCGCGGTGCGAGCACTCTGGTAGCCGCACCCCTTGACGATGCCCACGGCGGCCGCGTTGAACGCGCCCTCCGGGTAGGCGAAGCTCACCGGGTTGAGTCCCTTCGCGAGCAGCCGGGCCCGGTCGTCGCAGACCTCGCGCCACTTGGACTCATACGTGGTGCTGGTGCTGGTGAGGTTGACGTGGGTGCGGGTGTGGCCGCCCACGTCGTTGCCGTCCCCGGCGATGTCCTGGACCTGGGGCCAGGACATGGCGCCCTGCTCGTTGTCGTCGATGGCTCCGGTGTTGATGTAGAACGTGCCCTTCTGGCCGTGTGCCGACAGCAGGGACCGCACGCCGTACTGGGAGAGGAGCCCGTCGTCGAAGGTCAGCGAGACGGCGGTGGGTCGAGGCGGCAGCGGCGGCTGAGCCGCGGCACCCATCACGCTGCGAACGGTCTTGATCGACGATCCTGCCGGGGCGGAGCCGGAGGCCATCCAGTCCAGGAACTGCGAGAGCACCGCGGCGTCTACCGGCTTCGCACCGGCCATGCAGCTGGAGTAACCGGGGTCGCTCGAGCTGCAGACCGCGTTGAACGCGAGCGGCAGCCAGCCACCGTCGCGGGTAGCCACGGCATTGACGGCGTTCTGCATCGCCGCCAGGGTGATCGGTCCGCTCGGTGTCGCCAGGGTCCGCACGTTGTACGAGTTGGCCGGCGGAACCGCCTCGGAGTAGGTCGGTCCGGTGGAGGACAGGCCTCCGACGGTTCGGCCCGAGAGGTAGCCGCAGCCGGCCACGACCGACTGGGCGCCGGCGTTCACGGCGGCGAACGGGTAGGAGAAGCTGACGGGGGCGTAGCCGAGATCGTTGAGCTTCTGCTTGTCCCCGCAGACCTGGTCCTGCTTGTAGGCCAGGTCGGCGCTCGGGTCGCTGGAGTAGGTGGCGGTCAGGTCCTTGTGATCCTTGCCCATGCCGCCGATCTCGTTGCCGTCGCGGTACAGGTCGTCGAGCTGGTAGCTCCGCATGTACTTCGCGTCGCTGGTCGCCACCCAGTTGCTGGCGACGTAGAACGTCCCGTTGACGTTGTGTGAGGCCAGCACAGCCCGGGCGAACTGGTACTGCGAGGCGAGCCCGTCGTTGAAGGTGAGCGAAACCGTGACCGGGCCGGTGGCCGCCTGCGCTGCGGGTGCCTGGAGCACCGAGACGGTGCCCGCCGCCAGCACCGCCAAAGCTGCAGCCACGATCCGGCGCCGATAGAGAGAAAGTGAGAACATATCCGATTCCGCCCTATGAGAAAAGTGTCCCCAGCGGCCCATGCCGTGGTTCTTCGCGTCTCCGCGGACTTATTGAAGCAGGGGTTGAAACCCCGGATTCGAGATTCGAAAAAATGAGCGAAAAGTCGTTGGAATTGTCGCGGCTGTCCCGGTCAGAACGAACCCACGGGGCAGCCGAACTCTCGGTCGCACGGCGGCCGTTGGGCGGCCCAGCCCGGTGACAGCCAGCTCCGCTCGGCGAGCTCGGCCTTGACCCGCGCGACGTAGCCGCGGGCCGCTGTCGAGCGCCAGTCGCCGGCGTACCAGGCCCCGACGCAGCCCCACAGGTGTCCGCGACGGTAGTCGCGGGTGCCGGTGTTGGTCAGCCACCACTCCCAGCCCTCGTAGCAGCCGCGCAGCTGGGAGCCGAGGTAGTCGGCGGCGAACGCTGTCGAGTTGCGGTTGAACGGGAAGGTGCCGTTCTGGTTGCCGCGGAGCCTGCCCCACTCAGGGGCCTGCCAGGACATCACTCCGGTGATGCCGAACGTGCGCGGGCACCTGCCTCCCGTGCTCGAGGGGTAGTCCGGACGGTAGTCGTGACCGAAGCGGCTGACGGTGGCGCAGAACCGTGTGCTGCCTGGCCGTTCCGTGTCCATGAGGTCGCCGCACCCGAAGTCCGCGACGCAGCGGCGGCTCGCGTAGACCTCCGACTGGAACCACGTCGACTCCCGCGCCGCGACGGCCCGCAGGACGTTGTCGGGCAGCCCCCACTTGCATGCCGCCCACTGCAGGATCTCGTCGGTGGTGCCGGTGAAGTGACCGGTGACCCGCTGCAAAAGCCAGGTGTCCCAGCGGGGGTGGTAGGCGCGCTCGACCGCCACCGGCCGCGCTGCGAAGGCGGCGTGGACGGCCGTGCGCGAAGGCATCCGGGCGTTGGCCCGGGCGTTGCCCGGCCGGGGCTCCCAGGTCGAGCGGTGGACTCGCGCGGCGCACCGCCCGTCGGAGGGCAGGGTGCGCCAGGACCCCACCGGGCGCAGCGCGAAGTAGCTGTCGCGAGACGGCGGTGCGCCACCGGCGCGGGTGCTCGCGCCGGCGTCGTCCTCACGACCTGCAGGAAATGCGGAGAAGATCAGGAATCCGGTTCCTGCAATCAGCGCGATAGTCGCCCAAAGAACGCTGCGAAGACCAATTCCGGGCATTTCCTGGATCCTTTCTGAAAATGCGATGCGGTTGCCATACTAAGCGCGAAAACCACCACGACATGGGGGAGTGCACACGAGATGGAAGAGACACACATCGCCGTGATCGGCGCCGGACCGCACGGCTTGTCGGCGGCCGCCCACCTGCGGCGCGCCGGCGTCGAGTGCCGGGTGCTGGGCCGGCCGATGTCCTTCTGGTCGACGATGCCCGAAGGCATGCTGCTGCGGTCGAACAACACCGCGACCGGGATCGCCGAGCACGACGGACCGCTGTCGCTGGACGGGTTCCGGGCGGCCACCGGCCGGCGGATCCCGCCGCCGGTCCCGCTCCAGGACTTCATCGACTACGGCCTGTGGGTGCAGCGACGCGTGGCGGCCGACGTGGACAGACGCCGGGTCGAGGCGGTCGAGGCCCATGAGGCCGGCTTCCGGATCCGGTTCGAGGACGGCGAGTCCCTGCTGGCCCGTCGGGTCGCCGTGGCCGCGGGGATCGCGGACTTCGTCCACCTGCCCGATGTCGCGCGTGGACTGCCCTCGGAGCTCGTGAGCCACACCTCCGAGCACCGGGACCTCAGCGTCTTCCGGGGGCGGAGGGTGGCCGTCGTGGGCCTTGGGCAGAGCGCCCTGGAGTCGGCGGCGCTGATGCGCGAGGCCGGCGCCGAGGTCGAGGTTGTCGGGCGCCGCGACCACATCAACTGGCTGCACGGCGGCAAGTACCACCGCAAGCTGGGACGTTTGGCGCCGCTCTTCTACGCACCCACCGACGTCGGCCCGCTCGGCCTGTCGCGACTGGTGGCCGCGCCGAACCTGTTCCGGCGACTGCCGCACGGCGTCCAGGACCCGCTCGCCTATCGTGCCATCCGGCCGGCGGGGGCGGCGTGGCTGGGGCCGCGGCTGGACGGCGTCCCGATCACCACGGGTCGACAGGTCGTCGGCCTCACCCCCGGCGCCGCGGTGGAGGTACGCCTGGACGACGGCTCGCGGCACCTCGCCGACCACGTCATGTTCGGCACCGGCTACCGGGTCGACGTGGCGCGCTATCCCTTCCTCGACCACGACCTGGCCACTCGGGTGGCTACCGCGAAGGGCTACCCGCTGCTGCGTGCCGGGATGGAGTCCTCGGTGCCCGGCCTGCACTTCCTGGGAGCCACGGCTGCCTGGAGCTTCGGCCCGACCATGCGCTTCGTGGCCGGAGGCTGGTTCGGGGGGGAGTCGCTGACCCGAGCGGTCACCGGCAGCAGCCCGGAGCGACCGCAGGCCTCGCGGCTGTCGGCCGCCTGATGAGCACGGCGACCCGGAACCGACGCTCGGCGACCCGTTCGCTCGTCCCCTCGGCCACTGGCTCGGGCACGACCGGCGTGGGGGCGGTCGTCGTCGGTGGTGACTACCAGGGCCTCGGCATCGCGAGGAGCCTGGGCCGGGCGGGTGTCCCGGTCGTGGTGATCGACGACGAGCAGTCGATCGCTCGCGTCTCGCGCCACGTCACCCGGTTCGAGCGAGTCCCCGACCTGCTGGACCCCGACGCCACGCTCGCGGCCCTGCTGCGGCTCGGAGCGACCCTCGGCGACGAGCGCTGGGTGCTGTTCCCGACCCGCGAGGAGACGGTGGCGGTGCTGGCGCGGCACGGCGACCGGCTGAGCCGGTACTACCGGGTGCCGACGCCGTCGTTCTCGGTGGTGCGGACCGCCTGGGACAAGCGCGAGACCTACCGTTGCGCCGAGGCGCTCGGCATCCCGGTGCCGCGTTGCTGGTTCCCCGGCTCGGCGGCCGAGCTGGAGGAGGTCGACCTCGACGTCCCGGTGGTCGTGAAGCCGGCCATCAAGGAGCATTTCGTCTACGAGACGAAGGTGAAGGCCTGGCGGGCCGACACCCGCGACGAGCTGCGGGCGACCTACCGACGGGCGCTCGAGGTGGTGCCGCCCGACGAGGTGATCGTCCAGGAGCTGGTGCCGGGGGACGGCACCACGCAGCTCGCCTACTGCGCGCTGTTCCGCGACGGCGGTCCGGTGGCGGACATGACGGTGCGCCGGCTGCGCCAGCACCCGTCCGACTTCGGGCGCGCCAGCACCTTCGTGGAGACCATCGACCGCCCCGAGCTCGGCGACCTCGCCGGCCGGCTGCTCGGGTCGATCGGCTACCACGGACTGGTCGAGGTGGAGTTCAAGCAGGACGCGCGCGACGGGCGACCCAAGCTGCTCGACATCAACGCCCGCACCTGGGGCTACCACACGCTGGGTGTCGCGGCCGGGGTCGACTTCCCGCTGCTGCTGTTCCGTGACCAGGTAGGCCTGGACGTACCGCCGCAGCATGCCCGACCCGGCGTGCGGTGGATCCGGCTGGAGACCGACGTGCCGAACGCCTGCCGCGACATCTGGCGCGGCCGGCTCCGGGCCCGTGACTACCTGCGGACGCTTCGGGGCATCGACACGGAGGCGGTGTTCTCCCGGGAGGATCCGATGCCGGCACTGCTCGAGCTGGCTCTCACGCCCTACCTCGCCGTACGACGGGGGTTGTGAGGTGTTCGTCGCGACGCACGGCTTCGGTCCCTTCGACGTCCTGCGAGTGCCCTACGACGTGGTGCCCGACCGGGAAGGCGGGGAAGGTGTGGGCCGGCTCCGGCTAGCCGATGCGGAGGCGGAGACGCCCACGCTGTCCTGGGTCCGGCCCCGCCGGGTCGCGCGCGCGGATCACGCAGGGGTGTTCCTGGTCGCGGGCTGCCGCGTCGCCGGCGTGGTCTCGGACGCGACGCCGACCCCGGTCGACGACGGCTCCTGGCACGAGACCTGGCCCGTCACGGACGCGAGCGGGACCAGGGTCGCGGCGGTGTGGACGCACGACCGCGGCGACGTGTGGCTCCCCTTCGACCCCGGGGCGGTCATGGAGTGCCTGTGGTCGGAGAGCTACCACCGGCTCGGGCTGGGTCCGCGGTTGCGCTCGGAGATCCGCGGGCTGGCGGTGCGCGGCTACTACGCCGTTCGACCCGCCCTGCCCCGCCGGGTGCAGCTGCTGCTGCGCCAGCGGCTGGCTCGCACGACCCCCGCCTCGGCGTTCCCGAGCTGGCCGCTGCACACCGGGCTGCACGACCTGTACGACTGGCTGCTGGAGCTCGTCGGTCGGTTCGCGGGCGAGCCGGTGCCGTGGATCGCGCCGTGGCCCGACGGACGGGAGTGGGCCTTCGTGCTCACCCACGACGTCGAGACCGCGCAGGGGATCGAGGACATCGCACTGCTGCGACGCCACGAGCAAGAGCGGGGCTTCCGGTCCTCCTGGAACTTCGTGCCGGAGCGGTACCACACCCCCGACGAGGTGGTGGCCCGGCTGATCGAGGACGGCTGCGAGGTCGGCGTGCACGGCCTGCGACACGACGGACGCGACCTGGCCTCCGCCCGCTCGCTGCGGCGACGGCTGCCCGGCATGAGACGAGCCGCCGATCGCTGGGGCGCCACCGGGTTCCGCTCGCCGGCGACTCAGCGCGCGTGGTCCCTGATGCCGCGGCTGGGCTTCGACTACGACTCGTCCTACACCGACACGGACCCGTACGAGCCCCAGCCGGGAGGCTGTTGCAGCTACCTGCCGTTCTTCAACGCCGAGCTGGTCGAGCTGCCGATCACGCTGCCGCAGGACCACACGCTGTTCTCGATCCTGGGTCATCGCGACAGCTCGCTGTGGGTCGCGAAGGCACACCAGCTGCGGGACCGCGGCGGCCTGGTGCTGGTGCTCAGCCATCCCGACTACGCGCACGGCGCCGCGGCGACCGCCTGGGCGGAGCTGCTCCAGGAGTTTCGGGACGACCCCACGATGTGGCAGCCGTTGCCGCGCGACGCCGCAGGCTGGTGGCGCGACCGCGCAGCGTCCCGGCTGGTCCGCGAGCCGGACGGGTGGCGGGTCCGCGGACCGGCCGCCGATCGTGCCCGGACGAGGGTCGGGGCGACGCAGCGCTCCGGCAGCGCGGCATGAGACGGGGACGCCGGCGCTGGCACGTGGCGGTGGTCGTGGAGAACGTCGCGATCGGTGTGGACACCCGGCTGCGCAAACAGGTCGACGACCTGCTCGACGCCGGCTTCGAGGTGTCGGTGGTGACGATGCGCCATCCCGACAATGAGCCCTACCGCGACCGTGAGCGACTTCGTCTGCTCGAGTACCCGGCTCCTCCCGAAGGCCGTGGCGCGCTCGGCTACGCCCGCGAGTACGCCACGGCGTTCGCCTGGGCAGCCGTGCTGCTGACCCGGCTGCGGCTGCACCGGCCGGTGGACGTGCTGCAGCTGTGCCAGCCCCCCGACGTGTACTTCCCGCTGGCCTGGCCGCTGCGGTGGAGCGGTACGCGGGTCGTCGTGGACCAGCGGGACCTGATGCCCGAGCTGCTGATGTCGCGCGGCGACGGGTCCGCGGGACTGCTGGTGCGGCTGCTGCGGGTGCTCGAGCGAGAGAGCCAGCGGGTGGCGCACCGCACGGTCACCGTCAACGAGTACCTGCGCGAGCGCCTCGTGCGCGCGGGCGCCGACCCGCGGGCGGTGACCGTGGTGCGCAACGGACCGGTGCTCGGGCGGGTGCGTACGCTCACCCCTGGAACACGCGGTGCGGACCCGCCGTACCGGATCGTGTGGGCCGGCAAGATCGGTCCGCAGGACCGGGTCGACGAGGTGGTGCGGCTGGCCGAGGAGGTCGTCCTCCGGCGAGGGCGCACCGACTGCCGGTTCGTCGTGCTCGGCGACGGCGAGTGCCTCGACGAGCTGCAGGCCTTGACGCGCCGCCTCGGGCTGGACGCCTGGGTCACGTTCACCGGGTGGGTCGACGAACGACACCTGTTCGAGACCCTCGCATCGTCGCACCTCGGCGTCGACACCTCCTTGCAGCAGGAGGTCTCGCCGGTGAAGGTGATGGAGTACATGGCGCTGGGGCTGCCCGTGGTCTGCTACGACCTGCAGGAGAGCCGTTGGCTGGCGACCGGCTCCGCCGAGCTCGTCGAGCCGGGGGACCTGGGCGCCTTCGCGGACACCGTGCTGGCGCTCGTGGCGGACCCGGTGCGGCGTCGCCGGCTGGGCGAGCACGGCCGGCGACGCATCGCCCGCGAGCTCGCCTGGGAGTGCCAGACCCCGGGCTACCTGGAGGCGGTGTCACCGCCCCCCACGTCGCCCTCAGGACGGGGCCTCCGGGCAGCCGTGGTCGAGTGAGCACGGCAGCTCCTGGCGAGCCCACCCGGCCTGCAGCCAGGGCCGCTGGCGCTTGGTGGTCCACACGCGCTTCACGTACGTGCGCGCGTCTGGGTTGAACCAGGAACCGTCGTACCAGGCGCCGACGCAGCCCTGCATGCTGCCGCGGTGGTAGGCGCCGGTGTTCGCCAGCCACGTCATCCAACCCTCGTAGCAGCCGCGTAGGACCGCTCCGAGGTAGTCGACCGCGAAGGCGGTGGACTCCCGGTTGAAGGGGAAGGTGCCGTTCCGGTTGCCGGCCATCCGTCCCCACTGCGGGGCGTGCCACGACATCACCCCGACGATGGAGTAGGTCTTCGGGCATCGGCCCGGGCGGTAGATCCGGCCGGAGGCGACGTCCGGGGGATCGACCTCGTCGCAGTAGCGGCGGGTGGCCCCGGAGGCGCGGGTGAACAGGTCGCCGCAGCCGCTGAGCATCACGCAGGTCCGGTCGGGGTAGACCTCGTACTGGTACCAGCCGCTCTCCCGGAAGGCGATCGCGCGGATCAGGTTGTCGCTGACCCCCCACTTGCAGGCGGCCCACTGGAAGATCTCGTCCGTGGTCCCGGTGTGGTGACCGGTGACCCGGGGCAGCAACCAGGAGTCCCACCGCTTGTCGTAGGCGCGGTGCACCGCTCGGGGCCGCTTCTTGAACGACGCGTGCAGCCGGCGCACGTCGGCCATCCGGTGGTTGGGCTCGTGGTTGTCGGGTCGGGGCTCCCAGGCGGACCGGTGCACCCGCCGTGCGCAGGCACGGTCACCGGGCAGCAGCTTCCATGAGCCCGGAGGCCGGGTGACCAGATATCCCTCGCGTGGGGGCGGCTGCAGCGTGAAGGCCTGCGGGCTCGGGTCACTCTGCCGGCCGAGCAGCACGCCCACGGTCGCGGTGAGCACGACCAGCACCGCCAGCGTCGCCGTGAGTCGGGGGCCGGTCGTCAGGTGGTCGACGCGCATCACGACGTGGCCGGTGGAGCGCTGCCGAGGGCGGACTCGGCCCCGGATCCGGCCCGGGGAGGACGAGACTGGCCGGGGTCGGCCCACCTTGCTGGTGACGACGCGGCGCACGTCTGTGTCGTCCTCGCGGCGTGCGGTACGGCGGTCGTGAGTCACCCAGCCCACCAGCGGAGCCGAGAGCGGTTCGAGGAGCTCCAGGGCTCGCGCGGCGTCGGTGCGGCTCAGGGATCGAAGGTCGCCGACGAGCAGCACGACGTCGACGTGGTCGGCCAGCAGCATCGCCTCGGGTACCTCGAGCAAGGGTGGCCCGTCGATGACGACGATGTGCTGCGTCGCGAGCCTCGCCAGCATCAGTGACGTGACGTCGACGTCGAGCTGGGGGGGCGGGATCGACACCGCGGACGGCACCACCCGGACCCCCTCGAGCCACAGCGGGCGGAGCGTCTCGTCGATGCCGTTCGCCCCGTTGAGCAGCTCGACCAGCCCGGGCACGGGCCGGCCCGGGAGGAGGGCGCTGACCCCGGCTGACCGGAAGTCGGCGTCGACGAGCACGACACGGCGGCCGAGGCCTGAGATCCCCGCGGCAACGTTGAGCGCGACCGCACTGGCGCCGCTGCCGGCCCGCGGCGCCATCACCAGGATCCGCACGTCCTCGCGCTTGCCCCGCGTCTCGGCGTTGAGCCGACCAGCGAGATAGGCGAAGTCGTCGAGACCACGGCTGGTGATGCCGATCTTCTTGCGCGGCAGCGAGACCTGGGCGGCGAGCACCGGCCGTGACATCCGGCCGAGCTCCCGCGAGCTGCGCACACGGTTGGCGACCCGGTCCCAGACCCACGCGGCCGCCAGCCCGAGGGCCAGACCGCTCAGCAACGCCACCGCGAAGATGAGCGGCAGGGCGGGTCCCGTCGAGCTGTGCGGCTCGCTCGGCCGGGTGATCATGGTCGTCGCCCGGGCCTTCTGCCGGGAGTTGCGAACCTCGACGTAGCTGCGCGCGAAGGCGTCCGCACCGTGGTACGCGGCCGCGGGAGTGCTCGCCGAGTAGCGCAGAACCAGCACGGCGGTCTCGGTGACGACCGAGGCCGACAGGCCCGCGAGCGCCCGCCCGGCGCCGGTATCCAGGACGGCTGCCGCATCCTCGGCCACCGTGCCCGACGTGGCCAGCTCGCGTTCGGTGCCCATGTCGGGCGCGATGGGCGCGCCGCGGGTCGCCACCGGGAGCACCTGGATCCTGGCCTCCGACGTGTAGACCACGGGCTCCTGCAACGCGACGGCCGCCCCCGCGGCGGTCGTCAGCAGGGTTACCAGCAGCACGATCGAGGCGTAGAGCCGCAACAGGCTCGGCTCGCCGCCCTCGCGTGGTGATGTCATGGTCGTTCCTTCCCCCCGGCGACGAGCGCGGACTCGCGGCCACCGCCTGTCTCGTGGTTGTCGCTCTGGATGGTCGGTCGGCTGGTCGGCTTGTCGGTCGGCTGGTCGGCCTGCCGGGTGCTCAGCGCCGTGGAGGACATGGCCAGCAGCGCGAAGAGCCAGTCGGCGGCGCCGCGGTAGGTCAGGTGCGGGTCGAAGACCATCAGCACAGCGATGACGACGATCGCGACGAAGGCGGCGAGTGCGGCGATCGACGCATAGGAGTCGAGCTGCCGCACCTCGGGCCACAGGGTCCGCAGCGAGACCCACACGAACGCGACGTAGGCAGCGGTGAGGGGAATGCCCCCGCCCCACAGCAGCCACGTGTAGCCGCTCTCGATCCAGACGAAGCCGGTGCCCTGGTGCTCGGCGACCACCCGCGCGGCCACCCGGACCCCGAACAGCGGGTTGCTGCCCGAGAACAGCTCGGGCCAGAAGTAGGTCTCGAGGTTGAACCAGCGCGTCGTCCAGCTCACCGGCAGCCCCGAGACGTTCTGGAAACCGGCGAGCCGGTGCTCGATCACGGGCCACAGGGCGGCCGTACCGCCGACGAGGCCGAGGGGGGCATACCGCAGCAGGGACAGCCGGCGGGCCGCCCAGGTCATGCAGAGCACAGCGACCAGGAGCCCCAAGGCGCTGGAGAACTCCGCGGCGCCGAACGTCCCGGCCATGAAGATCGTCGCGAGCCCGATCAGCACGAGGCCGTGCCGACGGTCCTTCCACCACAGACCAGCGGCGGCGACCAGATTGAAGATCAGGAGGTCGGCGGTCGCCGCGGGCAGCGCGAGGGTGGACCCGCCGCGGGGCGCCGCAAGCGCTCCGGTGTAGCCGAACGGCGCGTAATAGCCGACCAGGGCGTTGCGCACACCGAACAGGTCCAGGGCCTGCAGGACGCCGATCGCACCGACCACAGCGGCCGAGACCATCGCCACCCACAAACAGGCCCGGATCTGCCGGTCGGTCCTGACCGTCGCCCGCACCAACGCGTAGACACCGAGGTACTTCCACAGCACCAGCGCGTAGCTGATGTCGTCGGCCTCCACCTGCTGACGGCGTAGCACCATGACCACGCAGGGGCAGCACGGAGTTCGCCACCGCCATCGCCAGCAACGTCACCTCGATGCGGTTCAGGCGCACCCGCAGCCGGTAGCCCGGGGGGCGGTCAGGATCGCTCGCATCAGCAGCAGCCCGGCCAGGAACGCGACCAGCGCCTCGTTCGGCCGCAGCACCGGGATCAGCCGACCCCGGTCGATGCCGGCGACCAGGGGCGTGAGGGAGACCGTGAGCAGCGCGGCTACCACGGGGTACCGCCAGACCAGCACGCCGACGCCGGCCACGAGGACCAGCAGCAGGCACGCCAGCGGCGCGAGCGCGGCCACCGCACCGATCGTCAGGGCCGCCGGGACGATCGCCAGACCGAGGCCGGTGAGCGCGAGCGGCACCGGACGGCCGCCGGAGGCCCGGCGGTCCGAGCGACCGGACGGCCGCGCCACCACCACGGTCATGCCTCGGCCTCCCCGACCGGGTCCACCTGGGCCGGGCCGCGCCGGAGCCCGGCAGCCCACCAGGCGAGCTCCGGGGAGCGGATGAGCCGCTCGACCGCGACGTACAGCACCAGCCCGGCGACGCTGCCGACGGCGAGAACCAGCAACGACCCTGCCCGGCCCGGCAGCACGGCGCCGCAGCAGTACCGAGACGGCGCCGACCGCGGTCGCCATCACCCCCAGCCCGACCAGGGTCCGGCCCGCGGTGCCCGCGAGCCGGGGCAGCAGGTCCCCGAACAGCCGGGTCATGCTCACCAACAGCAGCGCACCCCCCGCGAGGGTCGCCAGGGCGTACGCTGCCGCCACCGCCTGGACCAGCGCGGGACCGTCCCAGAGCACGACTGCGCCACCACAGAGCACCAGGCATCCCAACGCCTGCGCGGCCATGCACCGCAGCGGCGTCCAGGTGTCGCCACGCGCGTAGGCCGCCTGCGTGCACACGAAGCACACGACCTGCCCCACCAGGCCGACGGCGAGCGCCGCCAACGAGCCCCGCGATCATGCTCCGTCCGGCCGGCGTATTCATGTGACCCGCGGCGACTACGTCCGCGAGGCGGGCCGGCGAGCAGCAGGTACCCCACGCTCGCCGGGGCGGCCAGGAAGAGCGCCGAGGCCAGTGCGCGGAGCAAGGTGTCGTCGAACAGCCGACGCTGTCGCTCGTGACCAGACCGGACAGCTCCGGTAGCGACGCCGAGACCGATCGAGGTGCCGATCAGCGCCACCGGCAGGACGTAGAAGTTGAGGGCCGATCTGCAGGGCCACCGCACCGCCGGCGACGCGACTCGCCAGGAGCAGCACCAGCAGCGTCTGCGCGGCCAGCAGGGCCGCCGTGACCACCGAGTGGTCAGCCACGGTGGAGCACGGTGCGGACGGTCTCGTCCCGCCAGCCCCACGAGGGGACCAGCCGTCACCCCGCACCGGGCGGCACCCCAGCACTGGAGCGCCGCGTTGAGGGCCACCGCGGCAGTCGACCCGGCGCCCAGCAGCACCAGCTCGCCCACCGGCGCGGGCTCGACGCTGTCGGACTGGCCGTACGTCGCCGCGACCGCGGCCAGCACGGCGACCACGGCCAGGTTCTCCACCGAGGGGTCCGACCGAGGGCAGTGCGAACCGGCGGTGTGCGTACATGCACGGCTCCCGCCGTCCCGATCAGGGCGTACAGGAATGTCTGCGGCACGGTCGAGGACGCACCAGGATGCGGCGCCAGGTCGATCTGTTCATCCGAGATCTCGGTCGGGATGCCGAGCGTCGCCAGTTGCATCAGCAGCGGCAGCCCGAGCATCGCCAGCGGGGCCAGCACCCCAGCGACGACCGCGGCAACCCCCAGGAAGCCGCGGCTGAGCGACCTCGACCTGGTCACCGCCTGCCCGCTGGAGCTGGCCGCACCAGCACCGGCACCAGCAGCGCGGGCACCAACGAACCGGCCAGGAAGCCGTACCAGATCAGGTTCGGCAAGGTGTTGGTCACCTGGTAGGCGTCGCCAAGGTGGGTAGGCCCGAGTACGGCCCCGATCACCAGCACCCGGCCGACGCCGCTCACCCGGCTCAGCGCGGTGAAGGCCGCCACCACCATGGACGCCCGCGCGGACCGGCTCTCGTCAGGTGCGGTCGCGGGGTCGGTGAAGGGGGCGGTGACGGGGCGGTGACGGGGCGGTGATCGGGGCGGTGGAGGGCGCGACGACCTCCCGCACCGTACGTTCGCTACCGCTCATCAGCGGGCCTCGGGCCCGAGGACCGCCCCGAACGTCCGCGCCAGGATCCGAGCGTCCAGCAGCAGGGTGCGGTGCTCGACGTACGCGACGTCCAGCGCCAACCCCTCCGGCATGGTGAGCCGGTTGCGACCCGAGACCTGCCAGAGCCCGCGTCATGCCCGGGCGGACGTCGAAGCGACGGCGCCGACCCAGGCCGGGAACATCTCGGCCTCCCAGGGCAGAGCAGGGCCGCGGCCCGACCAGCGACATCTCGTCCACGCACGCACGTTCCACAGCTGGGGCAGCTCATCGACGCTCGTCCGTGCGCAGCAGCCGCCCGACACGGGTGATCCGCGGCGTCGGACTGCAGCTTGTAGAGCCCGTCAGCCGGCACGGCGCGTGCCGTTCATGCAGCCCGCGGACGTAGGCCCGGTGCTGGTCGTCCGGACACCCGTCCCGCATCGTCCGCAGCTTCAGCATCACGAAAGGGGTCTCACGCCGTCCCACCCGCTGCTGGCGGAAGAGGACCGGGCCCCGGCTACGTCGCGCGGACCGCGAGCGCGGCGACCAGCAGGAGGGGCGAGCACCAGCACCAGCAGCAGCAGCGCGCAGGCCAGGTCCAGTGCCCGCTTCAGGAGCCGGTCCAGGTCGGTGACCGCGCGGTGCGGTTGCCCCTGGGCGACGACCTCCCAGGAGCGGCTCAGCATCGGTCATCGGCCGGCCTCCGGGCGGCGTGCCGGCGAACCGGTACCCGGAGACCGACGCGTCGTCATGGACCACGCGGTCCTGACACGGGCCTCAGCTCGTCGACCCGGCCACGCACGGCGGCCGGGTTGCCGTAGGCCACCGCTCCCGGCCGGCACGTCCCGGGTGACCACCGACCCAGCTCCCACGATGCAGCCCTCGCCGATGCGGACGAAGGGCAGCACCGTCACGTTGACCCCGAGCTGCGCGCCGGCGCCGATGACCGGACCGGACATCAGCGCCGCGCGAGGCCGTCCTGCCCCGGGTAGAGGTCGTTGGCGCATGGTCACTCCGGGAGCCAGGAACGCGCCCGTCCCGATCTCGGTGTACTGCGCGACGTAGCAGTTCGCTGTGGATCTTCACGCCGTCCCCGATGCGGCAGCCGTAGTCCACGACCGTGTTCGCTCCACACCGACACGTCGTCACCGACCTCGCAATCCTCCCGGATCACCACGTGGTGCCCGGTCTGGAGACGTGTCGCCGATCCGGCTGCCGGCGTAGAGCACGGTGCCGCTGCGCAGCCGGGCGCCCGCGCCCAGCGGAACGGAGCCCGGTGCCGGTCCGGGGCGATCGCCCAGCAGGACGCCGATCGACGACGTCTGCGGTCGCGTCTCGGCAGTCCCGGCGCCGAGCCGAACGGCGGCGTGCTCATCGCGGCGACCTAGTGCTGTCGCGACAGTCCGGTTCACCACGTCGTCGACCCGGTCGACGGCGTCGGCCTCAGCGTCGGGTAGCAGCGGCAGCGACAGCAGCTCCGCGGCTGCCGGCTCGGCCACCGGCAGGGCCCGTCGGCGAACTGACGGTACGGCGCCATCACGGTGGCACGGCGTCGGGTAGTGGACGCCGGTCGCCGACACCCGCGCCGGCGAGGTGTCGCGCGCACCCGCTCGCGGTCGTCGACCCGCACCACCGTCAGGTGGTGGACGCCCGGTGCTCGCCGGGCAGCTCGCCGACCACCGGCGCGAGCGTCGGGGTCGAGCTGGTCGCGGTAGCGCGTCGACCATCTCGCGGCGCGCCGCGTTCCACTGCGCTCGAGCCGTGCGCAGCTTGGCGGTCAGCACGACGGCCTGGAGCGTGTCGAGCCGGCTGTTGGTGCCGAGCAGCGCCGTGCTCGTGGTGCGCCGCCCGCGACGCGGCCGTGGTCGCGCAGGCGAGCGGATCCGCTCGGCGAGGTCCGGCGTCGGAGGTGACCACCGCGCCGGCGTCCCCGAAGGCGCCGAGGTTCTTGCCGGGGTAGAAGCTGAAGCACCCGGCCACGCCGAACGAACCCGGCCGGCCGGCCCGTGCCAGGTCGCACCCGTGCGCCTGCGCGGCGTCCTCGACCAGCATCGATCCGGCCCGTCGGCGGTCGCGGTCACGAGCGCGTCCATGTCGGGCATCTGCCCGTACAGGTGGACCGCGACGACGGCCCGGGTGCGCGGCGTCAGGGCCGCCTCGAGGCCGTCGGGGGTGAGCAGCAGGGTGTCCGGGATCGACGTCGGCGAAGCGGGGCCGGGCCCCGGCGAGGACCACGGCCTCGACGGTCGCGACGAAGGTGTTCGCGGGCACGACGACCTCGTCGCCGGGCCCCGATGCCCGAGCGCGCGGAAGGTCAGGTGCAGGGCGTCTGTCCCGTTGGCGGTGCCGACGGCCTCCGCGGTGCCGCAGTAGCCGCGCGAACGCCGCTCGAACTCGCGCCACCGCGCGGCCCGCCGATGAAGGCGGACGAGTCGAGCACGCGCAGCCACTCGGCAGCACCTCCTCGCGCACGCCTCGGTGACGTCGACCGAGGTCGAGGAACGGCACGGTCGACGGCGGCGCGCTCACCGCGGCACGTCCCGGTGCGCTGGCCGGAACCAGGTCCGGACGGCGCGTCCAGGCGGCATCACGGCGATCTGGGCCGGTGCGCCGGTGCCGGGCTCGACCGCCTCGTGGCCGGTGCCAGCCGGCGTCGACCAGGTCCGACCGAGCGGACCGGTTCGCCGGTGCGCACGGACCTCGTCGATGCGGCACCACACGGCGCTCCCGCATCGAGCAGCTGGGCGGCCTCGAGCACCTCGACGACCGCGAGGCCGTTGGCTCCGTCGGTCAGCGGGCGTCATGCCGCCGTCCAGGATGCAGTCGACGAAGTGCTGGTCCTCCACGCCGAGCGGCTCGTTCACCGTCGAGGTACGGCGACACGACGTCGCCGTACCGGTAGGACATCGGCGGCCTGGGTCAGGTCGTCGGAGGCGCTGGTCCGGCTGGCGAACGCTCTTGTCGTGGACCCGGATGCGCTCCTCGGTGGCCAGGTCGTCGAAGACCACCATCCTCGTCGCTGCCCGACCAGCGGTCACCCGGCGTGTCCTTGCCGGGGTCGCAGCCAGCTGACGTGGATGTTCGCCTCGACGCGGCGGCGTCCTCGTAGACCAGCCGCAGGTGCGCGATGTCCTCGAGCGCGCGGTGGGCGTGCCGGGAGCCCCAGCACTCGACGCTCGACCGGCCGCGAGCCCAGCACGTAGTTGAGGATCGAGATGTCGTGCGGGGCGAGGTCCCAGACGACGTTGACGTCGTGCTGGTAGAGCCCCATGTTCAGGCGCGCGGTGTCCAGGTAGTAGAGGTCCCCGAAGTCGCCGCTGGTCGACGATGTCGCGCAACGCCCACACGGCGGCGTGGTACTCGAAGGTGTGGCCGACCATCGACAGCACGCCCGCTGTCCCGCGGCGGCTCGACGCATCGCTGCCGCGTCGCGCGAGTCGGGTCGCCAGCGGCTTCTCCACCATCACGTGCTTGCCGGCCGCGATGGCCTGGCAGGGCGAGCGGTGCGTGCGTGCTCGGCGGCGTGGCGATCACCACCGCGTCGACGGAGTCGAGCGCGTCCTCCAGCGTGTCGAAGCTGGTCAGCGCGGGGTGGCTGCGGGTCAGTATCGCCGTCCGATCCGCGCTGGGGGTCGATCACGCTCACGTGCGCGACCTCGGCGACCGCACTCATCGTCCTCACGTGCTTGGAGCCCCAGTAGCCGGTCCCGACGATCCCGATGCGCAGTCCTGTGGAGTCCACCATGTCACTAGCCCCTTCCGGCCCCCCATGGGGCTGTGTCGCGTTTGCGGACGCCCCATCCCGACCCGTCCCGGGAGAACACTGGCCGATCCACGCGGGAAAACCGCAGCAAGGTCGCTAAATGGCTCGAGAGCGTCACCTTGGCAAAGGCGACCGGCGGCGCCGGGTAGCCCGGGGTAGCCAGGGTTAGCAGACATGTCCTACTCGATGGAAATTCAATAAATCCAATCGGTCCGACATTTCCATTTCGAAGAATTATTCGAGCAGCGCGTGAAGTCCAGGCGTTGATTTTCTTTTCGCCACATCACGACGCACCGATTTCCCCTACCCTCCTGACAGGACCGTTAGAGGGAGGGTGCGATGACGATCGAGGCCGGGTCGCGAACGCGCGTGCTGGTGATCGGGGGCTGGGGCCGCTGCGGCAGCACCCTGCTGGACATGATGCTCGGCCAGGTCGCGGGCTTCGTGTCCGGGGGCGAGGTGCGCGAGCTGTGGCTGCGCGGATGTCGTGGAGAACCGGCCCTGCGGCTGCGGCGACGCGTTCAGCGCCTGCGCCTTCTGGTCCCGCGTGGGCAAGGAGGCGTTCGGTGGTTGGGACCAGCTCAATCTCGAGACCATCCTCCGCGTGCGCTACCGGTGGGATCGGCCGTGGGCGCTGCCCTCGCTGCTGCGTGACCCCGGGCTGAGGCTGGAGGGCGACGTCGCGATGTACGTCGACGCGCTCGGGCGGCTCGTTGACGGCGATCGCCACGGTCTCGGGGGCCGACGTGGTCGTCGACTCCTCCAAGCTGCCGAGCCACACGTTGCTGCTGGCCCGCAACCAGAGCCTCGACCTCCGCATGGTGCACCTGGTCCGCGACAGCCGCGGGGTGGCCTTCTCCAACCAGAAGCGCGTGGTCAAGTCGGTGACCGAGGGACAGCCGACGTGGCTGCCCCGGTACGGTCCGGTGCGCTCGGCCTTGCGTTACGACCTGTACAACGCGGTCAACGGCCGGCTACAGAGCCGGTTCGGACCAGCCTGGTCGCGACTGCGCTACGAGGACCTGGTCGCGGACCCGGCCGCCCGGCTCGCTGACGTGGCCGCCCATGCCGACGGCCGGAGCAGTCACGAACTGGCGTTCCTGGACGGGCACCGGATGACGCCCGCGCCACAACCACATGGTCGACGGCAACCCGGTGCGGTTCTCTCGCGGCCCGATGACGCTGTCGGTCGACGACGAGTGGCGCCGACGACTGAGCCCGCGCGATCGCCGGACGATGACGGCGCTTACCTGGCCGCTGCTGCGCCGCTACGACTACTAGCGGGGACTTCCAGCGGGGACTTCCAGCGGGGAATACCAGCGGGGACTTCCACGGGAATACGAGCGGGGACTACCAGCGGGGACTACCAGCGGGCCGGTGGGCCGGCCCCGACCGGCCCACCGCCGCGACCTCCTCACCGCTGCGTCGGGAGTCGCTGGCTCGAGCCCTGCCGGGCCAACTGCAGCACCTCCCTGGCGTAGTAGCGGCGGTGTCCCCCAGGCGTGCGGACCGCGCGCAACTTGCCACCGTTGGCCCAGCGGGCCACCGTGTTGGCGTCGACGTGCAAGATGCCGGCGACCTCGCCCGGCGTCATGAGGCCTAGCAAATCCCATGCTTCGGCTTCACTCTTCGGGCCCCCCAGTACAGTTTCATTTCCTGCATATCCATTAACCATCGTCGCCCCCCGGCGCTGTTCTCCGACCCCCGGCGCCAACGTACTATCGCTCGCGCATTTTTGGGCGGATAATTCCGAGGCAATTAATGCTGATGGATTTCCAGGCTTTGTGGCAATTGCAGGATCCGGAAGGAATCCAGTGGAATGCAGGATTCCCACGTCTGTCCTCACTCCCCTTGGCTCCCATGAGCCCCGCCGGACACGACCGCGGTGCGGGTGACGCCGGGTCGTCAGTGCAGACCCGGGTGGGAGAAGCCGGGGCTGAGCCCGATCGCGCGTCGCTGACGCTCCTCGCGCTCCCGCAGCTGCTGCGCCTGCGCCGGGGTGATCACGTCGCAGACCCAGTCCCAGTGCAGGGCGACGGTCTCGCCGACCGCCGGCTCCTCGATCAGGGAGACGCCGTTGACGGACCAGCGCGCGCGTTCCGTGACGGGCTCGCTCTCGCGGACACCGTCCCCATCGATGACCAGGGTCCGGGTGACCACTTCCAGCTGCTCGTCGAGCACGGCGACCACTTCCCCGTCGCGGACCCGGCACCGGTCCAGGACGGTGACCGCCGGGCCGGGGGGACGGCCCTGCCGGATCAGCTCAGCCCACGGGTAGACCTCGAAGACTTGGAAGCTGTGGTGCGCCGAGGCCCGGGAGGACGCGTCGCGCCACGTCCCGCCGATCTGACCGCGGAACCGCTCGTCGAGCCGAGCGACCAGGGCCGCCGGGTCCACCAGGTCGAGCAGGTCGTTGCCCACCCAGTAGGCGTCGACCACCGCGGTCGCGAGCGGGTCGTCGAGACCGGCCGCCTCTGCGATGAGCTCGAGATAGCTCCAGGCGCCCTCGAAGAGCCGGGCTCGTCGAGCGATCTCGGCGGTCTCGGGCGCCAACAGGTCCTCCGCCCCCGGAGGTCCGCAGTAGCCGAGCTCGTTGGGCGGGTACGCGTACTGAGCGAACCGCATCGCCCCCAGTGCGCTCACCGGGACAGGCTCAACAGATCCGGGGGAGCTGCTCGCCCAGGGGGAGGTCGACCACCCGGGTGCCGCCGAGACCGGTGCGTGCGACGACCATGCGAGGGTGCTCGCTGACGCAGGTGCCGATCCGGGTGGCCGCGACCCCCAGGGGGTGGGACTGCATCGCGGCCAGCACCTCCTCGGCCTGGTCGCCGGGGACGATCGCCAGCAGCTTGCCCTCGTTGGCCACCTGCAGCGGGTCGAGGCCGAGCAGGCCGCACGCGTCGCGCACCTCCGCCGGCACCGGGAGGTCGTCCTCGACCAGCTCGATGCCCACACCCGAGGCGCGGGCGATCTCGTTGAGCGTGGCCGAGACCCCGCCCCGGGTCGGGTCGCGCAGCACCCGCACGTCCACCCCGGTGGCGAGCATCTCCGCGACCAGCCCGTGCAGTGCCGCGGAGTCAGTCTCGATGGTGGTCCCGAACTCGAGTCCCTCGCGGCAGCTCATCACCGCGATGCCGTGCACCCCGATGTCGCCGCTGATGATCACGGCGTCCCCCACCCGGGCGCGGCGAGGACCGATGTCCACACCCTCCGGCACCACACCGATGCCGGCGGTGTTGATGTACACCCCGTCGCCGCTGGCACTGTCGACGACCTTCGTGTCGCCGGTGACCAGCTGGACACCGGCCGACTCGGCCGCCTTCCCGATGGCGGTCGCCACCCGGCCGATGTCCGCGAGCGCGGTGCCCTCGGCCAAGATGAAGGCGGTGGACAAGAACAGCGGCGTGGCCCCGGACATCGCGAGGTCGTTGACGGTCCCGTTCACCGCGAGGTCGCCGATGCAGCCGCCCGGGAAGAACATCGGCTTGACCACGAACGAGTCGGTGGAGAAGGCCAGTCGGCCTCCCGCGCCGAGTCCCGGCACGTCCAGCACGGCGGAGTCGCCGAGCTCGGCGTTGGCCGCTCCGCCGAACGCCGGCAGGAAGAGCTGCTCGATCAGCTCACCGGACATCACCCCGCCGCCGCCGTGCCCCATCACGATGGTGGGGGTGTCACGCAGCGGCATCGGGCACACCCACCCCTCGAAGTCCAGGTCCTCGGCCATCAGCTCTCCTCAGCTCTCGACCAGCTCGAGCCGCCGGTAGGTGTGGTACGCCGCGCAGGCTCCCTCGGACGACACCATGGTGGCGCCGAGCGGGTTGCGGGGCGTGCACTCCTTCCCGAACGCCGAGCACTCGTGCGGCTTGATCAGCCCCTGCAGCACCTCGCCCGAGCGGCACAGCGGCGACTCGTCGGTGTGGATGTCGGTCACGGAGAAGCGCTGCTCCGCGTCGAACTCGGCATAGCGCTCGGAGAGCTTCCAGCCGCTGGCCGGGATCATCCCGATGCCCCGCCAGGTGCGGTCGGTGACCTCGAAGACGTCCCGCAGCATGCTCATCGCCGCCTCGTTGCCCGCGTCCGTGACCGCGCGCGGGTAGGCGTTCTCGAGCTCGTGCCGACCCTCTTCGAGCTGGACGACGGTGCGCCGGATTCCCTCGAGGATGTCGAGCGGCTCGAAGCCGGTGACCACGATCGGCACGCCGTACTTCTCGGCGAGCGGCGGGTACTCCCGGGTGCCCATGACGCTGCAGACGTGGCCCGCGGCGAGGAAGCCCTGCACCCGGCAGGTGGGCGACTCCATGATGGCCGCGATGGCCGGCGGCACGAGCACGTGGGAGACCAGCAGCGAGAAGTTCGTGATGCCCAGCCGCTTGGCCTGGTAGACGGTCATCGCGTTGGCGGGGGCCGTGGTCTCGAAGCCGATGCCGAAGAAGACCACCTGCTTGTCGGGGTTCGCCCGGGCCAGGTTGAGGGCGTCCAGCGGCGAGTAGACGACGCGGACGTCGCCGCCGGCGCTCTTGATCGAGAAGAGGTCCTTGCTGCTGCCGGGCACTCGCAGCATGTCGCCGAACGAGCAGAAGATGACGTCCGGCTTCTCGGCGATCGCGAGTGCCTTGTCGATGATCTCCAGCGGGGTCACGCACACCGGGCAGCCGGGGCCGTGGATCATCTCCACGCCGTCGGGCAGCAGCTGGTCGATGCCGTGCCGGATGATCGAGTGGGTCTGACCGCCGCAGACCTCCATCATGGCCCAGGACCGGGTCGTCGCCGCGTGGATCTGGTCGACCAGCTTGCGCGCCAGGTCGGGGTTGCTGAACTCGTCGAGGTACTTCACTGCACCGTTCCCATCTCCTGGGCCGGCGGGAGGCCGGCCTGCTTCGCGGCGAGCGCGAACCCGTCGCCGAACTCCTCCTCGAGGATCCCGAGCTTGTCGAAGTTGGCAAGCGTCTCCTGCGCGGACTGCTCGTCGAGGCGCTGGATCGCGAAGCCGACGTGGACGATGACGTACTCGCCGATCCGCGCGTCCGGGATGTAGTCCAGGCACACCTGCTTGCGCAGGCCACCGAAGTCGACCTGGGCCATCGTCTGCCCGTCCTGCTCTTCGACCGACAGCACGCGGCCGGGAACTGCCAGACACATGTGAAGGTCTCCTTTCTGTCGTCGCTTCGCGGGGTCAGCTCAGTGAGCCGACCAGGATCTGTCCGAGGGCGATGCCGCCGTCGTTGGGGGGCAGCAGCTGCGGGCGGAGCACGGTGAACCCTCGCTGCTGCAGCAGGTCCACGCACCGTTCGAGGAGCAGGGCGTTCTGGAAGACCCCGCCCCCCAGCGCCACCACGCCGAGGCCGGTCTGCGTGCGTGCCAGGTGCGCCAGGCCGCCGACCAGCGCCGCCACGCCTGCGTGGAACCGCGCCGCCACCAGCTCGGGCTCGACCCCGCGGCGGACGTCCTCCACGACCTCCCGCACGACCGGTGCCGCGTCGGCGACCACCGGCCCGTCGCCCTCGCGCATCCCGAACGAGTACGGCGTCACGCCGGCGTCGCAGGCACGGGCCAGCGACTCCAGCTCGATGGCCGCCTCGGCCTCGTAGTCGACGGCGTGGCACACGCCCAGCAGGGAGGACACCGCGTCGAAGAGTCGGCCCATGCTCGAGGTCGGCACGCAGCCGAAGTCGGTGTCCAGCTGGTGCAGCAGGACCCGTCGCTCGGCATCGGGACAGGCCGCCACCGGCGGAAGGTCGGCACCCCAGGCCACCCCGGCGGACCTGAGGTGGGCCAGGGCCATCCGGTAGGGGCGGAGCACGCTGGCGTCGCCGCCGGCCAGCGGGACGTAGGCCAGGTGTGCGGCCCGGCGGAACGACCGGTATCCCGTGACCAGCAGCTCGCCTCCCCACACGGCACCGTCGGTGCCGTACCCGGTGCCGTCGAAGGCGATGCCGATGACCTCCTCGTCCACTCCGAGGCCGTGCTCGCCCATCACCGATGCGATGTGCGCGTGGTGGTGCTGCACGCGGCGTACGGTGCGGCCGGCCGCGTGCTCGAGCGCCCAGGCACTCGAGCGGTAGCCGGGGTGGGCGTCGGCGACGAGCAACCCGGGTCGCACCCCGGTCAGCTCCTCGAGGTGTCGCTCGGAGGCGGTGAGCGCCTGCTGGGTGGCGAGGTCGTCGAGATCGCCGATGTGCTGGCTGAGCCAGGCGTAGCGCCCGGTGGCGACCGCGCAGGTGTTCTTCAGGTCGGCTCCCGTCGCGAGCACCGGGGCCACCTCGAAGGGCAGCGCGACCGGCAGCGGGGCGTGCCCCCGCGCGCGACGCACCGGCAGCTCTGCGCCGGCCACCACCCGGGAGACCGAGTCGTCGCACGGCACGTGGATGCGCCGGTCGTGGCGCAGCCAGGCGTCGGCCATGCCGCCGAGCCGGTCGAGGGCCTGCTGGTCGTCGGTGACGATCGGCTCGCCGGACAGGTTGCCCGAGGTCATCACGAGCACGTCGGGACCCGGTTCACCGGTGGAGCCGAGCAGCAGCACGTGCAACGGCGTGTACGGGAGCATCACGCCGAGGTCCGGGTTGCCGGGGGCGACGGCGTCGGGGATGCCGTTGCCCGGAGTCCGGGGGAGCAGCACCACCGGTCGCCGGATGCCTGCCAGCAGGTGTGCCTCCTCGTCGCCGACCTCGACGAGGCCGCGCGCCACCTCGAGGTCACGGGCCATCACCGCGAACGGCTTGTCGCCGCGGCGCTTGCGTCGCCGCAGCTCCTGGACCGCGGCCTCGTCGCGGGCGTCGCAGGCGAGGTGATACCCCCCGAGGCCCTTCACGGCGACGACGCGACCGTCGGCCAGCAGCTCGCGGGTGCGTCGTACGGCGTCGTCGCCGGTGGCGACGGGTGCCGGATCGACGAGCTGCAGTGTCGGGCCGCACGCCGGGCACGCGATGGGCTGGGCATGGAAGCGACGGTCGGCGGGGTCGGTGTACTCGCGCCGACAGGCGCCGCACATCTCGAAACCGGCCATCGTCGTGGACGCCCGGTCGTAGGGCAGCTCGGTGATGATCGTGAACCGTGGCCCGCAGTTGGTGCACGTCGCGAATGGGTGCCGGTAGCGACGGTCGTCGGGGTCGGAGATCTCGGCCAGGCAGTCGTCGCAGATCGCGACGTCGGGAGAGGCGAGCGTGCGACCCAGGCCATGGGCGCTGTGCTCGATGCGGAAGCCGGTGCCGCCCGTCGGCGTGAGTCGCGACTCGCGCACGTCCTCCACCCGGGCCAGGACAGGTGCGTCCTCGACCAGGCGACGCCCGAACGACGCCACGGCGGCGGGGTCGCCCTCGGCCTCGACGACCACGCCGGAGGCCGTGTTGGTCACCGAGCCGGCGAGCCCCAGCTCGGAGGCGGTGACGTAGACGAACGGGCGGAACCCCACGCCCTGCACGAGTCCCCGCACGTGGAAGCGTCGCCGCACTCTGGTCGCGCGGTCCTGGACCGTCACCGGTCCGTCGCTCTCGCCATCGTCACTCACATCTATGTCGTACCGACTGGCTCGCTCCCCGCACCCCTGCAGCCATTTAGTCCCTCTTCGGTCGAGGGTGTCAACACCTCTGCACGCCTCCTTTCTCTGCTCCTGCACCCATTCGCGGCGACGTGGCTCAGCCGTCGAGCAGTGCCGCGGGCGCGTCCGCGACGCGGGAGTGCAGGTTGCCCTCGTTGACGATGCGCAGGTGGCGCAGCGTGTAGGAGCGCAGGAAGTGCACCTGCCGCTCGCTGAGCCGGTCGCAGACCCACTCCCAGTGCAGGGACACCCAGTCACCCGGGGCGAGGGCGCCCACCATCCCGACGCCGTCGAGTGAGCGAACGGCGGTCTCCGAGACCGGCCGGCCGAGCGCGAGGGCGCGTCCGTCCCAGGTCAACGGCCGGCACTCGACGACGACCTGGTCGCCCTGGACCGCGCGCACCTTCCCCCACCGGATCCGGCAGCGGTCGAGAACGGTGAGCGCCTGAGGGGCCTTGCGACGGTCGCTGAGCAACCCGGTCCACGGGTAGATGCAGAACACCGCGAAGCTGTGGTGCGGCACTCCGCCGGCGAGCACGCTCTCGGTCAGGGCTAGGAAGCGGGGCCCGACCATGTGACGGAACCGCTCCTCCATCGAGTCGCCGACCGACCGGGCGTCGACGAGGTCGAGCCGCGGGCTGCCCACCCAGTACGCCTCGACGACCCGGTGGTCCAGCGGGTCGTCGAGCCCGGTGGCCGAGGCGATCAGCTGGAGGTAGGGCCAGGCGCCGGCGAACTGCTGCGACAGCGCGCGCAGGCCGCGTTCGTCCTCACCCGCGACGCCGTGCTCGAAGAACGCCGCGTGGTCGGCAGGACCGCAGAACCCGTGGGAGTTCGGCGGGAACGCGTAGCGCGCGAACAGCACCGGCCCGGACTCGGGACGAGTGGTGGGCGGATCGAGCGTCCGCTCAGGCACCGGGTTGCTCCTCGAGAGGACGGCCCATCAGTTCGAGGCCTGCGAGCGCCTGCCGGGCCTTGGCCTCGTCGATGGCCTCGACGGCGAAGCCCATGTGGATCAGCACCCAGTCACCGGCACCGGGCGGTGCCTCGAGCATCCCGATGTTCACCTGACGCTGAGCGCCCTGCACGTCGATGAGCGCGACCTGGTCGGCGTAGCCCTCCACCATGTGTACGACGCGTCCGGGGATGCCGAGGCACATGTCAGACCTTCCCTGCCCGTGCGGGCACGATCAGCTGTTCGACCAGTCGCGACACGATCTCCGCCGCCACCGGGACGGCGGCTTCGACCGGTTCGCTGAGCCCGATGCCCTCCTCGGTGGTGACCGGGCGGCAGCCCACGACGTAGGTGCGGGGCAGGGTGCCGCCCAGGCTGTCGAGCGAGGCGAGCACGGCGACCGGGTTCATGCCGTGCGCATCCAGGTCCCCGTCGCCGAGGCTCGCGACCTCGTCGGGACCCACCTCGAGCACGCTCACCTCACCCGGTTCCTTCCCGGTCGGCACGGCGTCGACGAGCACCAGCGCGTCGTAGCCGTCGAGCAGGTCGTAGGCCAGGTGCATCCCCCGGATGCCGTAGTCGACGAGCCGGACTCCCGGCGTGGGCGCCTGCCCCGCCATCCGACGGACGACTTCGGGGCCGAAGCCGTCGTCGGAGCCGAACAGGTTGCCGATGCCGGCAACGAGCACCTGGGCACTCACGGCTGGTTGACGCCGGCTCATCCAGTGCCGGACGGGAGGTCCGGGGCCTCGGGGTCCTGCGCCTCCTGGGGATCGATCGAGGTGTCGCTCGCCGCGTCCGAGGAACCTTCGGGTCGGTCCACGGGTCCCCCGGCCGGCTCGTCGGATCCGGTGTCGCGTGAGCCTTCGGCCCCGCGTTCGGACTGCGGCTCCTCGTCGAGGTGCTCACCCGGCTTGTCACTCATCGTCTACCCACTTCCTGGCTGGTCGGGTCATCACATCTGCCGCATCTTCAGGTAACGCTTGACGTCGGGGATCGAACGGATCCCCACCACCACGGCCAGGGCGCCTACGGCGGCGCCGACGATCGTGGTGAGCATGCCAATGGTTCTCATCAGTCAGCTCTCCTCTCGTGGGTCTCGATCATTTCGTCGGCCGGCGGCTCGTCCGCCATCGGTTCGATCTCGTCGGGGGCGAAGTAGAAGTAGCGGCCGTACCAGTCGTGCAGGTCGGCCGCCGGGTCGTCGGCGAGCACCAGGGCCACGTGGGTGCCGCCGTCCACGTCGGAGAGCACCGCGGTGACACGGGCGGGCTGGTCGGCGAAGAAGAGGTCCTGAGCGTCGGCGCGCCGCTTCGGGTGCACCCGCACCAGGCTGCCGCGCCGCACCTCCACGCCGTCGACGAGGACCATGTCGGTCTCCGGGTCGAACGCGGCGTCCGTGCCCGGGTCCCACCAGGGCTTCTCGCCGGTGTCGGTGAAGGTCGGGGGAGCCTCGAGCGCCCCGTCGACAGCCCCGTCGACAGCCCCGTCGACAGCCCCGTCAACGGCCCCGTCGACCGGCATGTCGAACGGATCGTCGGGGGCGTGCGGGTCCCGGAAGATGCCGTGCAGCCGTTGCAGGTCGCCGGGCGTCATCGCGTCGCAGCGCTCGATGATCGCGGCCGCACGAGGGTCGGTGGCCCGAGCCTCGGACTTCTCCTCGTCGGTCATGGTCATCACCCGCAGGGTGAGGATCTCGTCGATCTCGGTAGCGTCGAAGAGCGCACCGGCGCTCTCGGGAGCGACTTGCGGGTAGTCGTAGAGGATGATGGGCGAGCCGAGGAGCAGGTCGCTCTCGCCCTCCACGCCGGCGAGGAACGGCCAGCAGCGGTCCTGACGGCAGTCCTCGACCAGCGGCTTGGCCTCCGGCGGCGGGTCCACCATCGACACGAACGCGCAACCCTCCGCCTCGACGAGCAGGTGGGCGCCGAGCAGCGAGGTGCGGGTGGCGTCCTCCTTGGTGGTCGGGCGCTCCGGGTGGTCGTTGCGCACCCGGACGCTCAGCACGGTGAGTCCGTCGTGCGTGGTCGCGGTCACCGACACGAGCGCCGCCAGCGGCCACCGGCGTCGTACGACGGAGCCCAGCATCGAGCCGTCGCCGGCCACCAGTGGCGCGGTCTCCTCGGCGCCGTCGACGTGCACCGCGTGGTCGGAGGTCCCGTCGAGCTCGCGCACGACCACGTCGACCTCGCGCTCGACGGCCTCGTCCCAGGTCAGCTCGAGGCGGCCGTCGACCTCCAGCCGCGCGCACGGCTCACCCCTCGCGTCGTGCACCTGGCGCAGCTGGAGCTGCAGGAACCGCAGGTGGAGCAGCAGCGACGCCGTCGGGGACACGTCTCGCAGCAGGGCGTGCATCGTCATCGAGTCGGCCTCGCCGAGGCCGCGGTCGCCGGCGCCGGGCGGACCGAGCACGCCGAACTGCCAGCGGCTCCGGTTCTTGTCGGAGCTCGCGCGGTAGGGATAGAGCAGGTAGCCCTCGTAGAGCACCGCGTCCGCGACCGTGCGGGCGTCAGCGAGCCGTTCCTGCGACACGCTCACGGTGCCACCACACCCCGCGCCGACGTGACCGCGTCGTCGGCCCGCAGGAGTCGCGTCATGGTCTCCTCCCACGAGACGAGTCCGTGCCGCGCACGGTAGTCGGCCAGCGTCTTGAGCACGTCGTGGTCGAGTCGCAGCCAGCCGGTCTCCGGGAAGTAGGCCGCGATCATGTCGCGCCAGACCTGCACCGGGAGGTGGTACGTCGCCTCGCAGTCCCACGGCACCTGCTGCACCCCGAAGCCGGAGTCGCCGCGCGTGAAGACGGTGCCGCTGAACATCAGCGTGAGCGGGATCGTGCCCGCGCCCACCGCATGAAGGTAGCGCGAGCCGGTGACGTCGAAGTCGTAGGTGCAGGGCAGCGGAAGGTCGACCTCCGTGGCCCCGGTGAACCCCTGCACGGTCGTCTGGCACTGCATCCACTGGAACGGCCGGAGCGTCTGCGACCACCGGTCCCGGTCCCCGAACAGCGCGCGCAGCCCGTCCTCGTCGTCGGGGTCGTAGCCACGGCGCTGCGGCTCGATGCGCACCTGGCAGCGCAGCGCGATCGCGTGCACCCGGACGTCGGCGGCGGCCTCGATGCGCAGCCGCGCGGTGAGCTCCGGGCTCGCGGCGTACGGCGTCGCCGCGATGTCCAGCACCGAGAACGACCAGTCGTGCGCACGCGAGGTCACCGGCTCGCCGCCATCGGCTTGCTGCGCGCGTCGACCATCGCGAAGAACTCGTCGAGCGCCGCACGTGCCTCCTGGCCGCCGTCGAAGCCGCGCCAGGTCATCCGCATCCGGCCGACCAGCTCGTAGCAGGTGTCGATCGGCACGACGTGGCAGGTGAAGCCCTCCTCGTCGGACTGCCGGTGCCCGCCGCGGATCAGCAGCGCCTCGACGTCGGGCAGCACCGTGTCCAGCCCCGGGTTGTCCCGCAGCACGCGCTCCCAGGCGGACAGCGGCAGCTCGGACTCGGTGGCGCCCGCGGGCCCGGGGTAGAACGCCACCACCCGCTCCTGCACGGTGTTGGTGAACAGGAACGCGAGGCCCACGGGGATCTGCAGGTCGTCCCACTCCGCCTGGCTGAGCCGGAAGCCCGGGAACATCAGGTAGCGGTCGGGGACCGAGCGGTAGCGCAGCTCGGCCTGCTGGTCGGTGAACAGCAGATAGCAGGGCCGACAGGTGCACATCAGGCTGCGGCTGTGGAGGTCCACGACGTGCTGGTGCTCGTCGGAGACCGGTGCCGAGCACATCTCGCAGCGCTCTCCGGCCACCACGCGGGGCCGGGTGGTGCTGATCCGGCGCAGCGTCCCCAGCGACGAGCCGCCCGCACGCGGCGTGGTCATGCCCCCACCGCCGCCGGGACCGCCACGGAGACCTCGAGGCCGTCGACGAGCAGCGGCAACGGATCGAGGTGGAGGGCCGGGTCGTCCAGGCAGGCGCCCGCTCGGCGTACGTCGAAGTGCAGGCCGCACCCGGGGCAGGTGAGCACGGCGTCTCCCACGGCACCGCCGAGGCGGCGCACGGGGAGCGCGCCGTGCAGGCTGCCCGAGCAGCGGGGACAGGCGTCCCGGAAGGCGAACAGCTCGGTCCCGACCCGGCACACGAAGAGCTCGGTGTCGGCCACCGACTCGGTGCTCGCCTGCCCGGCGGCGAGGTCGGCGACCGTGGTGAGGGTGTGCCAGGCGGCCCCGCCGCCCGAGTCGTCGACCCGCACGGCCCGGGTGTCCAGGCGGGTGCGCAGCGCCTCGACGGGGATGACGGCGGCGACCGGGTCGCCGTCGCGGGCGGAGGGTGTCTCCACCTCGATGGCGACCACCTCGGGGGCGGCCCCCTCGATGGCGTCGCGGACCGCGAGCTCGAGGGTCACCGACGAGGAGGGGCAGCCGTCGCAGGAGCCCAGCAGCCGCAGGTTGACCACACCCTCCTCGCTCACCTCGATGAGCTCGACGTCGCCGCCGTGCGAGCCGAGGTAGGGACGCACGCTGTCGAGCGCCTGCTCGACCCGGGCCTGCACGTCGTAGGGGTGCAGGCCGTGCACCAGCAGCAGGCTGGCGACCAGGTCGTCGTCGGCCAGCCGGCCCAGCAGCTCGTCGTCGAGGCGACCGCTGTCGTAGACGATCTCGAGCAGCCGCTCGAGCCCGGCGCCGTACAGGTCGGTGACGACACGGACCAGCTCCTCGGCCCGCTCCCGTGCGCGGGTGGGGTTCGCCGGTCCGACGCCCCCGCCCACGACGGCCTCGATGAGCGCGTCGATGCGCTCGCCCGTCGCCCGCAGGTCGCTGCCCGCGGGTTCCTCCTCGACTGCTGGGGTGTGTCCCACGAGACCGCCGGCCTCAGCCGACGCCGGCCGACTGCGTGGGCGTGTGCACCATCTCGAGCTTCTTGCCGGCGCCGAGATACATGTGCACACCGCACGGCAGGCACGGGTCGAAGCTGCGGACCGTGCGCATGATGTCGATGCCCTTGAAGTGATCCCGGTCGTTCTCCTCGAAGATCGGCTGCCCCTGCACCGCGTCCTCGTAGGGGCCGGGGGTCCCGTAGCTGTCGCGTGGGTTGGCGTTCCACGGCGTCGGCGGGTAGGGGTGGTAGTTGGCGATCTTGCCGTCGCGGATGACCATGTGGTGCGACAGCACCCCGCGCACGGCCTCGGTGAACCCGCAGCCGATGCCCTCCTCAGGGACCTCGAACTTCTCCCAGGTCTTCGTCCGTCCGGCACGGATCTCCACCAGTGCCTTCTCCGCGAAGTGCAGCGCGGCCGCCGCGGCGTACGCCTGGAAGTAGGTGCGCGCCCGGTTGCGCTCGATGGTGTTGCTCCACTTCGGGATCTTCCACTCGAACTCGACCGGGCCCTTCAGCGCGGTCTTCGGGAGGTTGATCTTCACGCTGCTGCCGGTGGACTGCACGTAGCCGATGTCGACCAGCCCCGCCAGCGCCGTCGACCACAGCCGCGCCAGCGGACCGCCGCCGGTGTCGAGGGCGAGGTAGTCCTTGCCGTCGTACCAGCGCGGCGACATGACCCAGGAGTACTTGTCGTCGAGGTCGCGCTTCTGTGGCCGCGGGTTGGTGTGCTGGTTCCACGGGTGCCGACGGTCCACCGGGTTGCCCAGCGGGTCGTGGGTCACGAACGTCTCCTGGCCCTCCCAGTCGTCGTAGTACGACGAGCCGAGCAGGATCCGGATGCCGAGGTTGATGTCGACCAGGTCGGTGGTGACCAGCTTGCCGTCGACGACGACGCCCGGGGTGACGTACATCTTGCGTCCCCAGTTGGTCATGTCCTTGTACGCGAAGTTGCAGTGCTCCGGGTCCTGGAACGAGCCCCAGCAGCCGAGCAGGATCCGACGGTTGCCGACCTCCTCGTAGCCGGGCATCGCCTCGTAGAAGAAGTCGAAGAGGTCGTCGTGCATCGGGACGACCTTCTTCATGAACTCCACGTAGCGCATCAGCCGCGTCATGTAGTCGGTCATCAGCTGGATGGTCGCGACCGTGCCGACGCCGCCGGGGTACAGCGTGGAGGGGTGGACGTGCCGGCCCTCCATCAGGCAGAACATCTCGCGCGTCCAGCGGCTCACCTGGAGCGCCTCGCGGTAGAACTCGCCGGTGAACGGGTTCAGCGACCGCATGATGTCGCCGATGGTCTTGTAGCCGTGGTCCCCGGCGTGGGGGGCCTCGGTGCTGTTCGCGTGCTCCAGCACGCCCGGGTTGGTCTCGGCGACCATCTTCTCGCAGTAGTCCACCCCGACCAGGTTCTCCTGGAAGATGTTGTGGTCGAACATGTACTCCGCGGCCTCGCCGAGGTTCACGATCCACTCACCGAGGTGAGGTGGCTTGACGCCGTAGGCCATGTTCTGCGCGTAGCACGAGCAGGTCGCGTGGTTGTCGCCGCAGATCCCGCAGATGCGACTGGTGATGAAGTGGGCGTCGCGCGGGTCCTTGCCCTTCATGAAGATCGAGTAGCCACGGAAGATCGAGCTGGTGCTGTGGCACTCCGCGACCCTCATGTTGCCGAAGTCGATCTTGGTGTAGATGCCCAGGGAGCCGACGATCCGGGTGATCGGGTCCCAGGCCATCTCGGTCAGGCCCTGGTCGTCCGTGGAGACGCTGGTGGGGTTGGGGATGGTCGAGGTCATACGACGCCTCGTCTTTCTGGAAGTGGTCGGAGGGAGTCCGGTGGGCTACCAGGTACGCCTGGCGCCGGTGGTGAGCTGTGAGCCCTTGTGGCGCCACTTGGGCTCCTTGTCCAGCGTCTGCGTGGTGAGGTTCCGCAGGCGACGCATCGTGTTGCCGTAGAGGCCCACTGCGTTGGTGGAGAGCTTGCCGCCGGGTGGCTCGTCCATGAACGGCATGAACTTGTCGGGGAAGCCCGGCATCGTGCAGCCGATGCAGATGCCGCCGACGTTCGGGCACCCGCCCATGCCGTTCATCCAGCCCCGCTTGGGCACGTTGCACTTGACCGTCGGGCCCCAGCAGCCGAGCTTGACGATGCACTTGGGGGAGCCGTACTCCGTGGCGAAGTCGCCCTGCTCGTAGTAGCCGGCGCGGTCACAGCCCTCGTGCACGGTCTGCCCGAACAGCCAGGTGGGCCGCAGCGCGTCGTCGAGCGGGATCATCGGCGCCTGGCCGGTGGCCATGTAGAGCAGGTAGGTCAACGTCTCGGAGAGGTTGTCGGGCTGGATCGGGCACCCCGGAACGCAGACGATCGGGATGCCGGCCTTGGACTTCCAGTCCCAGCCCGAGGTAGTCCGGCACGCCCATCGCGCCGGTCGGGTTGCCCTGCATCGCGTGGATCCCGCCGTACGTCGCGCAGGTGCCGACCGCGACGACCGCCGTGGCCTTGGGGGTCAGCCGGTCGAGCCACTCGCTGGTGGTCATCGGCTGACCGGTCATCGGGTCGTTGCCGAACCCGCACCAGTAGCCCTCGTCGTGCAGCTTCTCGTTCGGGATCGAGCCCTCGACCACCAGCACGAACGGCTCCAGCTCTCCCCGGTCGGCCTTGAAGAACCACTCCAGGAAGTCGTCGGCGCCGCCGTTCGGCCCGCACTCGAAGTCGATCAGCGGCCAGTGGACCGCGACCTGTGGAAGCCCGGGAAGGGCGCCCAGTGCGATCTCCTCGACACTGGGCTGGGTGGCTGCCGTCAGAGCGACGGAGTCCCCGTCGCAGCTGAGACCGGCGTTGATCCACAGGACGTGGATGAGTGTGTCTTCCGCTTTCACGGCTTCGGCTGTGGGCATCGCGGCCGGCTTTCCGGAGACCCGGCAGACCGGGGTCCCCACTCGGATGTGGACCGCGGAAAGACGGCCCTTTCCCTCCCAAATAACATCTGAGACCTCCGTCACACGCCCTGTCAAGGGTGTAACGGCGTGGCGGCCCGGAGAACGCCGGGAGCTCAGCCGAGACGCTGGAGCTGTTCGAGGCGAGCGAGCCAGCCGTACCAGGCGTCGAGGTTCTCCCCGGTCCGCGCCGAGACCGCGATCACCTCGACGGCCGGGTTGACGGCGCGGGCGTCGGCGACGAGACGCTCGGGGTCGAAGTCGACGTAGGGCAGCAGGTCCGTCTTGTTCAGCAGCACCAGGTCGGCGGCGGCGAACATGTGCGGGTACTTCAGGGGCTTGTCATCACCCTCGGTGACCGAGATGACCACGACCTTGCGCAGCTCACCGAGGTCGAACAGTGCCGGGCACACCAGGTTCCCGACGTTCTCGACGAACAGCAGGCTGCCCTGCTCGGGCTGCAGGCTGTCCAGGGCGCGTGCCACCATCGACGCGTCGAGGTGGCAGCCGGCGCCGGTGTTCACCTGGACCGCGCGGGCTCCGGCCCGTCGGATGCGGTCGGCGTCGAAGAGGGTCTCCTGGTCGCCCTCGATCACCGAGACCGGCCGCTCGGACGCCGCGACCGTTCGCTCCAGCAGCGTTGTCTTCCCCGAGCCGGGGGAGCTCATCAGGTTGAGCGCGGTGACGCCGTGCTCGGCCAGTCGTGCCCGGTTGTCCGCGGCGAGCGCGTCGTTCTTGGCGAGCACCGCGACCTCGAGATCGACCGTGTGCGTGCGGGGCGCACTGTCGGGTGCGTGCGGGTGCGGGTGTCCATGCTCGTGGCCGTGGCCGTGCTCATGGCCGGGTTCATGGCTGGGCGCGGTCGGCGCCACCCCGGACAGGGTCACGCGGACCTCGCTCTCGCCACAGCCGCACGTGCTGCACATCTCAGCCCACCTCCACCGACGTCACCGACAGCTCGCGACCCGAGATCAGCTCGACGTCGGCGCTGCCGCAGTCGCACAGCAGGATCGCGTCGCGCAGGTCGAAGTCGCTCTCGCAGGTGCGGCAACGCGCACGGCCGTGCTCCTCGACGATCTCGAGCCGGGCACCGTCGAGCGGTGTGCCTGCCGCGGCGAGCTCGAAGCAGAAGGACAGGGCGTCGGCGACGACGCCGGCCAGCGCGCCGACGCGCAGGCGGACGACACTGACGTGCTGGTCGCCGGTGCGCTCGAGCACGGACGCCACCACGCTCTCCGCAATCGCGAGCTCGTGCATGCATCGGTCCTTGCCTGTCCCGCGCACTCTAGGCAGGCCCGCGTCACCAGGGCAACGCCCGTCGGCGCGTCCCCGGCGCCCCGATGCGTCAGGGGGTTGCGGAGCTCGCGGCCGGGCTGGAGCTCGCAGCGGGGCTCGAGCCGGCGGCGCTCGCCGAGGGCTGTGACGACGTCCGCGAGGCGGAGGGTGAGGCGGCCGGCGACGTGCCGGCGGTACTGCCCGCACTACCGCTGGCGCCCGCCGACCCGCTCGTACCGCCCCGGGGGCTGGTGCTGCTGCCCGCCGACGACGAGCTGCCGGAGGAGGCGCCGGCGGACGGTGACGAGCTCCCGGAGGCCCCGTCGGTGCCGCTGGCGGACGGTGTGCTGGAGGCGTCGGCGCTCGCGGTCGCGGTGGGGCCCAGCGGGCCCTGCTCCTTCTCGATCACCTGGAGGATCTGCTGCTCGTACTGCGTGAGCCGGGCCCGGATCTCCGCAAGGGGCACCTCGGTGATGCTGCGGCCGAAGTCGGCGATCTCGCGCCACAGCCGAGCGATCTGCTTCTCGCCGTCTGCGCTCAGCGGGCCGTCGAGGGTGACGAAGAGCTGGGTGGCCAGGGCGTAGGTCAGGCAGCCGACGCAGTCGTAGTTCACGGCCGCCGAGATGTTCTGCGGTGCGGCGACGTGGTTGTCCCCGGTGACCAGCACGACCTGGAACGCCACCGAGACCGCGGCGC
The DNA here is from genome assembly GCA_963810435.1 of uncultured Actinomycetota bacterium. Classification (GTDB taxonomy): domain Bacteria; phylum Actinomycetota; class Actinomycetes; order Propionibacteriales; family Nocardioidaceae; genus Nocardioides_B. The sequence goes on along the minus strand of CAWENL010000001.1, from coordinate 2,211,841 downwards.
AGTTCGTGCAGTCGGCGAACGCGTAGGCCTCGTTACGGTTCAAGGCAGGGGAGTCGTCGGTGATCCAGACGAGCGCGAACGCGACGTCGTAGCTGATCGTGTTGTCGGTGGTGTTCACCGCCATCGCCTGGTTGTCGCCCGGGCCGGGCGCGAGCGGCTTGTTGAACGGGAAGACCCACGGCTGCGCGCTGCCGCCGGCCGCGCTGCCCCCGTCGGCGGTGGTGACGCCTCCCGGGGCCGGGCGGCCACCGGGGGAGCTGTCGGCACGCGGCACCAGCACCACCGCGAGCTGCGGGTGCGCGGCGGTCGGGCGCGCATCACCGTTCGCCCAGGCGGTGACCAGCTGGCCGTACTGTCCCTGGGTGAGCCGGCCCCCCGGCGCCGGACGCATCGCCCCGACCGCCTGGGCCAAGGTGCCGCCCTCGTAGGGCTGGACGGGGCGGTAGGCACCGGGTCGCGGCCACCAGGCGTAGGCGAGGCCGCCGACCATCGCAGCCGCGACGAGAGCCGCGACCGTACGTCGGACCGGCCGACCCCGGGTGCGACGCCATGTGGAGGTGACCACCCGACGCAGCAGCCGGACCATGATCAGGCCGATCGCGAGAACCGGGAAGACGACCGCCACGATGGCGATGCCCCGTGCCGCGACCTCCACGAGGTCGATGTCGGACCACGCGCGGCCCAGCAGCACGCCCTGGCGCAGCATGCTGGCGTAGGCGGTCCCGGCGAGCCGGGGGAGCGTGATTACCATGGTGAAGAGCGAGAACAGCAGCATCGGCACCACGACGAGCACCCACACCGAGACCACGGCCCGGGCCCACGGCTTCAGGATCGTCGACTCGGGGTGCCGCCAGCGCCAGGGCAGCAGCCCCCACAGGGTCGGCTTGATGCGGTGGAAGAGGTCGGGGACCCCGGTCACGTCGGCGAGCACGTGGTAGCCGTCGAAGCGCACCAGGGGGGTCAGCTGGTGCAGCATCTGGAGGATCTGCGTGGCGACGACGAGCAGGAGGGCGTCGTAGCCCGTCGCCCACCAGGCCCCCGCGATCGCCACCGCCACGATCGCGTTGAAGTAGAGACCGCCGAGGTCGGTGCGCACCCGGCCGCCCCGGCCGAGCCGGTAGGAGTCGGTGACATCGGTGTAGAACGCCGGCCAGACGAGGTAGAGCCCGGCTCCCATCACGCCCGGGGTGGCTCCGCCTCGGCGGGCGGCCGCGGCGTGGCCGAACTCATGGAAGCCGGCGGACAGCACCGTGACCGCGACCACCAGGAGGAGCAGGCCGGGCTTGTCGAAGGCCTCGTACGTCGCCGAGGCCAGTCCCTTCTCCATGAAGACCCACCAGCACACGGCCGCGAAGGCGACCAGCACCGCGACGGCCAGGACGGGGTTGAACAGCCGCGCGAAGGGGCTGGTGATGCGGCGCGTGCGCTCGGGGTCACTGACGGCGTACTTGAACCGCAGCGCCAGCAGCGGGTTGGACTTCTTGACCTCCGGCTGGCCGCCGTCCTCGCGGGTGAGCAGTCCCATCGGCCGTAGCTGCTGGGCGACGAGCGTGCGGACGTTCTCCTCGGAGACGGTCCGGCCGAAGCGCTCCGAGACGTGGTCGGCCACCTCGGCGAAGGTGCGGGTGCCGTCGACCGCCTCCAGCACGAGGTACAACAGCCCCGTGAGCTGGATCGTCTGGCCGTCGCCCCGGCGGGCCAGCGACGGGGGCTCGCGGTAGCCGGAGCCCGCCATCTCGCCGATGAGCTGCACGCCGTCGGCCCGGCTCGGGACGTCGGGTGCACCCAAGACGGGACGCGACGACCCTTGGGTGTCGTCGCGTCCCGTCGAGGCGGTGGGCAGCACAGCCATCCTGGGGGAGCCGCCCTGCTACTGGGTGATGTCGGACTGCTGGTCGGACGTCGCCTCGGCCGAACCCGCGATGTCCTGGTTGATGACCGCGTCCTGCTGGGAGACCGCGACCGCGTTGCTGTCCACCGAGCCGACGTTCGCGCCGACGGCGGCGTCGATCGGGGCGGCCACGTTGGCGTTGGCGGCCACCGCGCCGTTGATCGGGGCGGCGACGTCCGCGTCGGCGTCGACGTTCACGTCCACGTTGAGCAGGTTGCCGTCGTCGAGCAGGCCGCTGGCGGCGCCGCTCGCCCCGCCGACGGTGCCGCCCAGGTCACCGGTCGCTCCGCCGACGGTGTCACCCACGGTGCCGGCCGTGTCGCCCACGGTGCCGCCTGCCGTGTCGCCCACGGTGCCTGCGGTGTCGCCGACCGTGCCGCCTGCCGTGTCGCCCACGGTGCCTGCCGCGTCGCCGACCGTGCCGGTCGCGTCACCGACGACCCCGCCGACACCGCCGCCCGCCGCGTCGGTCGTCGAGACGGTGCTGTCGGCCGAGGCCATCGGGGCCGCCTGTGCGCCGCCGCTGCCGGCGTCGACCACGTCGTTGCTCTGGTCGAGCGAGCTGTCCTGGTTGGCGTGCGCGACGGCGTCGGCGTCGATGCCCTGGTTGATGACCACGCCCTGGTCGGTGAGTGCCTGTGCGGTCGAGCCGACCGAGAGCACGTTCGCACCGACGGCGGCGTCGATGGGGGCCGCGACGTTGGCGTTGGCGGCCACCGCGAGGTCGATGGGGGCGGCGGCGTCGATCGCCAGGTTGATGTCGGCGTTGAGGTCGAGGATCGACACGACCTCCTTGTCCGGCAGTGCAGTCGCGCCGTGCGCGCTGAGCTCCTCGTCGGACAGGCCGGTCTGCTGCTCGTCGTTCATGGTGGGTTCTCCATCCCGGCGCGGGTCGCGCGATGCGTTCTGACGTTGGGCGACGTGTACCCCCGTGAGGTGCCGCCAAACCGCTCCCTCAGAGGGTCTGCGAAGTCCGGAATGTCTTTTTTGCTCAAGCAGGGTGCCCAGCCTGCCGATGCTGTGGGCATCGTGTGCCGAGGACCGGGAGGGCGTCTTGCGGGAGCGTCGCGCCGTCCTGCGTCTGGGCCTGCTCGCGGCTGCCGCGGCCGGGGTCCTGGCATTCGCGCCCGGCACCTCGACCTCGGGCCGGCCACCCGGGCTCGCCGGTCCCCACACGTCCGCTGAGACGCTCTTCTCGAGCGCCCGGGTCGTCCCCGTCCGGCACACCGAGGGCGGGCCTCACGATCCGGTCCGCGCCTCGGTCCACCGGGCGGTCCCCGGCCAGGCGGACCCGGGTCACCACCCCCACCACCACCACCCCCACCACCACCCCCATCACCAGCGCAGCGTCGTCGATCCCGGAACGGGTGGTCCCGTCCCGGTCGACGGAGCACGCGGCGTGGTCCCGGACGTGGACGGTCTGGGGCCCGTGCACGTCGACCCGCTCCCGCCCGGCGTCCGGCTCTCCGACCCCGTCGACACCGACTCGCTGCTCGCCCGGGCGGACCGCGGCGAGCCGGCCGACAGCGACGTCCCGCCGAGCGCGGCCGCCGCGACCGCACCCGCCGGCACTCCCCCCGGCACCTCCAGCGTCACCGGCCTGACCGCCCATGTCGCGCCCTCCTGCTCGGGCACCGGGACCGACGGAAACCGGGTGCAGCCGATGTACGTCCACGAGACCGGCGCACCGTCGCGCCTCTCCTCCGTGCTCTCGATCCTGCGCAACGAGGTGGCCAACGTCGACGACACGGTGGCGGTCTCGGCTCGCCAGACCGGAGGCGAACGGCGGGTCAGGTGGGTGCACGACGGCCGCTGCGTGCCCAAGATCCTGGACGTCACGGTCCCGGCCGGGGCACTGGGCTCGGACTTCTGGGGCACGGTCAGCGCGGTGAAGAGCCTCGGCTACGACGACCCGCACCGCAAGTACCTCATGTTCGCCGACGCGAACCGGCTCTGCGGCATCGGCTCGGTGTACGACGACACCCGGCCGACCGGCAACTCCAACGACGGCCGGTACGCGTCGTACTCCCGCGTCGACGCGAACTGCTGGTCCACGAGGTCGTCGGTGCCCGCGCACGAGCTCACCCACAACCTCGGCGGGGTCTTGGGCGCCGCGCCGCACGCCACCGTCAACGGTCACTGCTACGACGACGCCGACCTCATGTGCTACGACGACGGGTCCGGGGTCGCGATGAAGAAGGTGTGCGCCGCGGCCCAGGAGCAGCTGCTGGACTGCAACCACGACGACTACTTCAGCACCGCGCCCGCGCCCGGCTCGTTCCTCGCGAAGAACTGGAACACGGCCAGCTCGAGCTTCCTCGACGCGGTGGCACCCGAGGCCTCCCGGCCCGACGTCAGCGTGAGCGCGTCGACCGGCGCCGCGCGGACCGGGGACGACGTGCGGTTCACGGCGACGTCGTCGAGGACGGTCATCTGGGCCTGGTCGACGTCGGCCGCCGGCAGCCCCTGTCGTCTCGCGTCCGACGCGGGCAGCGCCACCCTGCGCTGCCCGTCCACGGTGACCGGCACCGTGAGGGTCACGGCCACGGCCACCGAGACCGGCACCGCTGCGGCCGGGAGCGGGACGGCCGACGTCGTGCTCAGCCGGGCGAACGCGCCGACCGCCACGATGTCAGCACCCGCGGACGCGGCCGAGGGCACCGAGTTCCCCGTCAGCGTCAGCCCGACCGGCACGGCACCCTTCGGCTATGCCTGGAAGGCGAGCAGCTGCTCGGTGACCGCCCCCGCGCGGGCGTCGACGACGGTGAGCTGCCCGACGGGCATCACCACGCAGGACCTGGTCGTCTCGGTGCTCGTCACCCAGGCTGACGGCCAGAGCGTGCAGGTGGCGGAACCCGTGCACGTGACCGGCACGGGGCCACCGTCGGCACCCGTCCCGACCGGGACCTCCTGGAGCCCTCCGTCGCTCTCGTCGACCGGCACGCTGGCATCGGTGCTGCGGACCGCGTCGGGGCGTGTGCTGGTGGACCGCGCGGTGGCGCTGGAGGCGCAGTGGTTCGGCACGAGCACGTGGGTCCGTCTCGACTCGGTGCGGACCGACGCCTCGGGCCGGGCGTCGAGCGGGACGTCGTACGGTCGCGCCGCGCGGCTGCGGTTCGCCTCGCCCCGCGACTCGTCCTACGAGGCGTCGCACTCGACCTCGGTGTTCGTCAAGGTCCGGACCCGTTCGACGGTCAGCAAGCCGGCGCGGCACCGCGTGGCCGGAGTGCTGCGCTCGGCGACGGGGGTGCGGCTCGGTGGCGAGCCGATCACGCTGCAGAGGCGGCGCTCGGGCACCCTTCGCTGGGTGCCGGTCACGAAGCTGCGCACCGACGCGCAGGGCGCGGTCAGCCGTGCCGTGCACCCCCGGCACCGCACGTACTTCCGATGGGTCTTCCCGGGCAGCAGCGAGCAGCGACGGACACACAGCTCGGCCCTCCGGTTCCGCTGAGAAATAGCCGACCGTGCGAGGGCGTTGGGCTGTGGAGACAGTCCACCGCCCCCGACCACAGGAGCGCCCACCCCCATGAGCCACCTGTTCACGCCCGTCCGGCTGCGCGACCTCGAGGTCCGCAACCGCGTGTGGGTCTCGCCCATGTGCCAGTACTCCTCACGGGACGGGCTGCCGGACGACTGGCACCTGGTGCACCTCGGCTCGTTCGCGCGCGGCGGTGCGGGACTGGTGTTCACCGAGGCGTCAGCAGTGCTCCCCGAGGGCCGGATCTCCCCGGTCGACGCGGGCATCTGGAACGACGCGCAGCGCGACGCCTGGTCCCGTGTGGTGGACTTCGTGCACGGTCAGGGCGCCCGGGCCGGGATCCAGCTCGCGCATGCCGGCCGGAAGGCCTCGTCGCTGCCGCCGTGGCTCGGCCGAGGTGCGGTCGCCGACCACGACGGGGGCTGGCAGCCGCTCGCTCCGTCCGCACTCCCCTTCCCGGCGCTGCGGCAGGACCCCCGCGCGCTGGACGAGGCCGGCATCGCGGGGGTCGTCGACGCCTTCGCCGAGGCCGCACGCCGCTCGGTGGAGGCCGGTTTCGACGTGCTCGAGGTGCACGCCGCCCACGGGTACCTGCTCCACGAGTTCCTCTCGCCGCTGTCCAACCGCCGCGAGGACGAGTACGGCGGGTCGTTCGAGAACCGCGCCCGGCTGCTGCTCCAGGTCGTCGACGCCGTGCGCGACACGGTCCCGGAGACCCCGTTGACCACCCGCATCTCTGCCACCGACTGGACCGACGGGGGATGGACCGTCGAGGACTCGGTCCGCCTCGCCGGGTCGTTGAGGCAGCACGGCGTCGACCTGGTCGACGTGTCGAGCGGCGGCAACGTCGCCGACGCCTCGATCCCCGTCGGGCCCGGCTACCAGGTGGACTTCGCGCGCAGGGTGCGCGAGGAGGCCGGGGTGGCCAGCGGCGCCGTGGGCATGCTCACCGAGCCCAAGCAGGCCGAGGAGGTCATCGCCTCCGGGTCGGCAGACGTGGTGCTGCTCGCCCGGGCGATGCTGCGCGACCCGCACTGGGCGCTGCGGGCCGCTCACGAGCTCGGGGTGACCGAGGGCGTCCGGTGGCCGCAGCAGTACCTCCGGGCCCGGCTCGACTGACGCGCACTCACGGGGCTCTGGGCCTCAGGTCCGCACCCCCGGCAGCCGATACCTGTTTCGGGAGTGCTGCGCGGGCAACACTCCCCGGACGGAGCTCTCTCGGGCGAAGGAAACCTGGGAGGCGCCATGCGGGACCTGATCGGCTGGCTGATCGAGCAGGCGTGCCGGCTCGCCGACGGCGAGGTGTGCGCGATCGCCAACCTCACCGACGACACGGAGATCGAGGCGGCGGCGCCGCCCGGCGTGCTGCCCTGAGCCGGGCCCGGGGCCGGCGCGAGCCGAGGCAGAATGCCTGCGTGGAGGTGCACGGGTGCGCGGGGCGGCGGGCCCGGTCGTGAGCCGCGACCGGGTGCTGCACGTCGACCTCGACCAGTTCATCGCCGCCGTCGAGGTGCTCCGTCGCCCCGAGCTGGCCGGGCTTCCGGTCGTCGTGGGTGGCCGTGGCGACCCGACCGAGCGAGGTGTGGTCTCGACCGCCTCCTACGAGGCGCGTGCGTTCGGCGTCGGCTCGGGCATGCCCCTGCGCACCGCGGTCCGACGGTGTCCTGACGCCGTCTTCCTGCCCGTCGACAAGCAGGCCTACGACGCCGCCTCGGCGGTGGTCATGGACACGCTGCGCTCGTTCGACGTACCCGTCGAGGTGCTCGGGTGGGACGAGGCGTTCCTGGCCGTGGACAGCGACGATCCGGAGGGGTTCGCCGAGGCCGTCCGCGCCGCCGTTCTGGACAGCAGCCGGCTGCACTGCTCGGTCGGGATCGGCGACAACAAGCTGCAGGCCAAGCTCGCCACGGACTTCGGCAAGCCGCAGGGGGTCGGCAGGCTGAGCACGGACACCTGGTTCGAGGTGATGGGGGAGCGCCCGACCACCGCGCTGTGGGGCATCGGCCGCAAGACCGGCGCGAAGCTGGCGGCGCTCGGCATCCACACCGTCCGTGAGCTGGCGGGCACCGAGACGCAGCTGCTGGCCGACCGGCTCGGGCCGACCCTGGGTCCCTGGTACCGCCGTCTGGGCCGCGGCGTCGACTCCTCCCCGGTCGACGCCACGCCCTGGGTCGCCCGGGGGCACGGGCGCGAGACGACCTTCCAGCAGAACCAGTCCGACTGGGGGTTGGTCGCCGAGGCGGTGCGCGAGCTCGCCGCCCAGGTCACCCGCGACATCAACGCCGAGGGACGCCCGGCGGTCCGCGTCGGGATGAAGCTGCGCTACGCGCCGTTCGAGACCCGGTCGCGCTCGCTCACGCTGCCCGCCGCCACCTCCGAGACCGGCCCGGTCACCGACGCCGCGCTGGAGCTGCTGAGCCGCTTCGACCGGACCCGAGCGGTACGGCTGGTGGGGGTGCGACTGGAGATGGCTCCGCCGTCGGCCGAGGGGCCGTCCGCTGGGGAGACCGGGTGAGCAACGACACCCCGCCACCCGCCGCACCAGGTTCGCCACGAGACCCCGTACGGCGCCACACTGGTCGCGCCATGGCGGAGAGCAAGGACGGCCGAGACGTCTACAAGACTCTCGATCTCGGGTTGCGCATCGGGGAGGTGCTGCTGTCCTCGGGGGCGGGAGCCGCCGACGTCGGCGCCACCATGCTCGACGTCGCGACCGGGTGCGGTCTGCGCGGCGCCACCGCCGACGTCACCTTCACCGAGCTGGCCATGAGCTACCAGACCAGCTTCGAGGAGCCGGCGCTCATCCAGATGCGGCAGGTCCGGCACCGCGAGATCGACTACGAGGACCTCACGCTCGTCGACCACCTCGTGCGTGACCTGCTCAGAGGTGTCATCGACCGCGACGAGGCCCGCTCCCGGCTCGCGCGCATCGTCTCCTCGGGGCACCGGCGGCCGCGCTGGGCGGTGACGCTGGGGTGGGGTGCGATGGGGGTGGGGGTGGGCCTGCTGGTGGGCGGCAGCTGGACGGTCGCGGCGATCGCGGCGATGGCCTCGATGTGGGTCGACGTCCTGCAGCGCCGGATGTCCATGCGCCGGCTGCCCGGCTTCTACCAGCAGGTGGCCGGCGGCCTGCTCGCCACGCTGGTGGCGGTCGCGGTGGCGACCCTGGAGCTGGACGTCTCGCCGTCGATGGTGGTCACGGCCAGCATCATCATGCTGCTCGCGGGCATCAGCTTCATGGGGGCCATCCAGGACGCGCTGACCGGCTTCCCGCTGACCGCGGGAGCGCGGGTGCTCGAGGCGATGCTCGCGACCGCGGGAGTCATCGCCGGCGTCAGTGGCGGACTGAGCATCGGGCGGGTGGTCATGGGAGTCGACCTCGGCTACCTCGACCCCGGCCTCACGACGTTGTCCGACGTCCCGTTGATGGCGCTGGGCGCGGCAGTCGCCGCGGCCGCGTTCGCGTTCGCGTCGTACGCACCGCTGCGCAGCCTGCTGCCGATCGCCCTTGTGGGCGTGCTCGCCGAGGGGGCCTTCGCGCTGGTGCGCGACCGCGGCTTCGGCATCGCCTGGGCGTCGGCGGCCGCGGCCGTCCTGATCGGGCTGGTGTCCTACGCCGTGGCCGGCCGGGTGCGCGTACCGCCGCTCGTGGTGGTCGTTCCGGCGGTGGTCCCGTTGCTCCCCGGCCTGTCGATCTACCGCGGGCTGTCCCTGCTCTCGGAGGGCTACAGCTCGAGCTTCGGGATCCTCTCGATGTTCACCGCAGCGGCGATCGCGATCGCCCTGGCCTCGGGAGTGATCTTCGGGGAGTACCTTGCGCAGCCCCTCAAGCGGGAGGCGCGTCGGCTGGGGAGCCGGCTGCCGGGCCCCCGGCTGGTGGGACCGCTGCGTCCCCGGTCGGTGCGTCGGCACCGCCCTCCGACCGATCCGCGCTGAGCCTCACCGGACCTCGAAGCCCGAGCAGCCCTGCGGCTCGACCTCGGTGACCTCGACCTGGTCGACCTCGGCGTGACGGGGCCCGTCGTGGGTCCAGGCGACAAGTCGCTCCACGGCCTGGGACGAGCCCTCGAAGCGCGCCCGCACCGTCCCGTCGGGCTCGTTGCCCACCCAGCCCTCGACGCCCGTCCGCTCCGCCTCACTGCGGCACGAGTCACGGAAGAACACGCCCTGCACCCGACCGTGGACAACCACCTCCCGGGCCACCCGGTCGCTGCTCACGTGGGTCGCGACGCGGTCGAGATCCGACACTCCTGCCACGTGAGGTTCTCGGTCGCGCAGTTGAACCAGTACGGCCCGATGCGCAGCGCATGGTGGTCGGGGTAGACCACGCACTTGCCGCGCAGCAGCTCCAGGATCCGGGTCAGCCGCTCGGGATCGTGATGCCACCACACGAGCCTGGTGCCGTCCTCGAGGATGAGCAGGACCGTGCTGCCGTCGACCTGCGCGTCGTGGACCGTCCGGACCGGCGAGTGGACGGCATCGCCCTGGTGCTTGTAATGGATCTGGTGACCCGGGGCGTAGAGGTTGCAGCCGCCGGCCCCGCGCCGTGCGGGCGGAAGCAGCGCGTCGGAGAGAGGGGTCGTCGAGCGGTCGGGCGCCTGACCCGGGTCGAGCGAGTACTTCGTCATGCAGAAAAGCCCCCAACAGGATGTGGTCCCACGATAACGCCATCTACGGGCAAGAATGGGAAGGTGGCCCCTCTGGAGGACGCGGTACGGTCGCTCGACGAGCCCACCGCCTCGCTGGTGAGGCCGGCGCTCGCCTGGATGCGGTCGACCGGAGGTGCGGCGACCCCGGAGCCGGGGCTCCTCCGCCGCTTCCTGACCGCACTCCTGCCCACGGGCGGGTACGGCGAGGGCCGCGTGCAGCACGACGTGGCCTGGGCGCTGGGAGACCTGTTCGAGCAGGCCGGGCTCCCCGACCTCGCCGGCATCGCTCGAGCGCCCGCCACGCACGAGGCGCTGGCGGTCCGGCGGTGGACGGCCTCCTTCACGGACGTGCCGCCGGCGTTCTGGGCGTCCGCCCTGGCCGCGACCGAGGGCGGGCGGCCGGTTCCGGCGCGCGCGGCGCTCTCCCTGTCCAGCGCGCACGCCCTGCTGCAGGTGGTCGGCGACGGGCTGGGGCTGACCGACTCCGGGCAGCTGCCCCTGGACGTGGTCAGGGCCTTGGACGACCGGTTCCGGTGGACCGAGGAGTTCCCCTGGATGCGCGTCTCCGAGGAGTCCGACATCGCGCCGCTGCGCCTGCTGCGGGCACACCTGGTCGCCCAGCGGCTGCTGGTCGAGGACGGTGGACGGCTGCGGCTCACCGAGCATGGCCGATCCTGCACCCTGAGCACCCCGCGGCTGTGGCGGGCGGTGGTGGACCCGGCACCTCGATGGCCGCAGGTCTTCGAGCGAGAGGCGCTCGGGGTGCTGGCCGCGTCCGTGCTGCGCACGGCCGACTTCTCGCTCGGCCGGATCGCGGAGGAGATGACCCACGTGCTGGCCAGCCGTTGGCGCGCGGTGTCGCCCGCGCACCGCGGAGGCGTGTTCGACGGCGCCGCCGCGGTCGCCCAGGCCTGGTACCAGCTCGGGGTGCCGCTGGGGTGGTGGGACACCGGCCGCGGCCCGGCCGACCGGCGGCCCAACCCCTTCGGTCGGGCAGCGGCGGTCACCGTGTTCTGGTCGGTGGCCCTGGCGCCGGACGGCCTCAGGGAGCCAGACGGCGCGCGGCCAGGCTGAAGACTCGCTGGTAGCGGGCGCCGACGAGCCGGACGAACCAGTCGAGCGCCTTGGCGTCCGCGCCGACCACCACCCGCGGCTTGTCGGCCAGCACGCCCGCCCAGATGATCTCGGCGGCCCGCTCGGGCGTCATACGGGCCAGCTTGGTGTCGAAGTGCCGCGCGACACCGGCCTGGTCGTGCGAGGAGGTGACGCGAGCGTTGCGGACGATCGCGGTCTTGATGCCACCGGGGTGCACACAGGTGACCTGCACCGGTCGCTTGGCGATCAGCATCTCCTGGCGAAGCGCCTCGGTGAACCCGCGGACCGCGAACTTCGCTGAGTTGTAGGCCGTCTGCCCCGGCATGCCGAGCAGCCCGAAGAGGCTGGACAGGTTCACGACGTGACCGTCTCCCGAGGCGATCAGGTGGGGCAGGAACTCCTTCGTGCCGTGCACGACGCCCCAGAAGTCGACGTCCATGATCCACTCGAAGTCGTCGTAGGAGACCTCCTCGAAGTCGCCGTGGAGCGCCACGCCGGCGTTGTTGACGAGCACGTTGACCCGACCCAGCTCCTCGCGGAGGGTGCCGGCGTAGTCGTGCACCGCCTGCCGGTCGCGTACGTCGAGCTTGTCGGTGCGGGCCTCGCGGTGCCCCCGCGCCTGGACGAGCTGGGCGGTCTCCACGAGGCCGACCTCGTCCCAGTCGCTGAGCGCGAGCACCGCTCCCCGGTCGGCGGCCTGGAGGGCCAGTGCCCGCCCGATGCCGGAGCCTGCGCCGGTGATCACGACCACCTTGCCGTCGAGGGTCCTCATGCGGACACCTTCTCCTTCGCCGTCGTGGGCGCCGTCGTGGGCGCCGTCGTGGGCGCCGTCGTGGGCGCCGTCGTGGTCGTGGCGTGCCGTGCCTGGTAGCTCTCGGTGTCGAATCGGGCGGTCAGCTGCCGGAACTTGTACGTCGTGCGCGGCCACAGCGTCACGTTGCGGCCATGAGAGTCGAGGTACCAGCTCGAGCACCCACCGATGCTCCATACCGTCTTCCTCATGCGGCGCTGGAGGTCGTCGTTCCAGTCCGCCTGGGCGCGGGGGGTGGGCTCCACCGCCACGACGCTTCGCGAGCGCATGGTGACCACCGCGTCGACGGCGTACGCGACCTGGGACTCGATCATGAACACCATGCTCGAGTGACCGAGCCCGGTGTTCGGGCCCACCACGAAGAACAGGTTCGGGAAGCCGTGCACCGTCGCGCCTTTGTAGGCCTGCATCCCGTGCTCCGCGAAGTGGTCGGCGAGGCTGACCCCGCCCTTGCCGTGGATCTGCCTGGCGATGGGCAGGTCGGTGGCCAGGAAGCCGGTCGCCACGATGAGCACGTCGATCTCACGCTCGACGCCGTCGTGGGTGACCACGCCGCCCGGGGTGATCTTCGCGATGGGATCGGTGACGAGGTCCACGTGGTCGCGGTCGAGGGCCGGGTACCAGTCGTTCGAGATCAGGATGCGCTTGCAGCCGATCTCGAAGTCGGGACGCACCTTCTCGCGCAGCCGGGGGTCCGTGATCCCCTTCTCGATGTTCCGCAGGCCCATCCTCTTGGCGGGCGCCGCGAACCTGGGGTCGACGGTGAAGGCCGGCACGAGGGACTCACGGGCCCAGTAGATCGCGGTCCGGTAGGCCTTCTGCACGGCGGGGACGTGCGCGAACGCGAGCTTCTCGAGGCGGGTGTATTCCCGGTCGAACCGGGGGATGACGTACGCCGCGGTGCGCTGGTAGACGTCGAGGTGCTCCACCTGGTCCACGATCTCCGGCACGATCTGGATGGCCGAGGCCCCGGTGCCGATGATCGCGACGCGCTTGCCGGTCAGGTCGTGGTCGTGGGGCCACTCGGAGGAGTGGAAGATCTCCCCCTGGAAGGAGTCGATGCCGTCGATGTCGGGCAGCGCCGCGTCGGACAGTGCCCCGGCCGCGGAGACCAGCACGTCGGCGGTCCATTCGCCGGTGCTCGTGCGGACCTGCCAGCGGGCGGCGTCGTCGTCCCAGCGCGCGTCCTCGACCGTCGTGTCGAAGACGAACCGGTCGAGGGTGCCGGACTCCTCGGCGACCCGTCGGATGTACGCCTGGATCTCCGGCTGCGGCGAGAACGACCGCGTCCACCCGGGGTTGGGGGCGAAGGAGTACGAGTAGAGCTGCGAGGGCACGTCGCACGCGGCACCGGGGTAGGTGTTGTCGCGCCAGGTCCCGCCGACGTCGCTGCCGCGCTCGGCCACCAGGAAGTCGGGTTCGCCCGCCTCCTGCAGCTTGATCGCCATGGCGAGGCCGGCGAAGCCGGCGCCGATCACGAAGGTGTGCACGTGGTTCTGGGTCATGACCCGACCGTACCGACGGTATTGAACGATCGTCAATAGCGGTGTTGAACCCAGTTCAGTAGCATGGGTCACATGTCCGGCTCCCCCGTCCGCGTCCGCATGCGCGCCGACAGTCGTCGTGAGCAGCTCCTGGAGCTCGGCGTGCGGATGCTCTCGAGCCGCTCGCTCGACGAGCTGTCGATCGAGATGCTCGCCGAGGAGGCCGGCATCTCGCGTGGCCTGCTCTACCACTACTTCGCGAACCTCAAGGACTTCCAGCGCGCCGTGTGCCGGCGAGCCGCTGACGACCTCATCCGGGTCACTGCCCCGGCGCAGGAGGGCGAGCCGTTGGAGCGGCTCGCGAAGTCGCTCGACGCGTACGTCGCCTACGTCGAGGCCAACTTCGCGGGGTACGCATCCCTGGTGCGCGGGGCGGCGAGCGGCGACCCGGACCTGCACGCGATCTATGAGGAGGCGCGCGCCGCGCTGACCGACCGCATCTTCGACGTCGCGGAGCAGGACGGCGTGCTCGACCTCTTCACGCTGGCCGACACCGCAGCGGTTCGGCTGATGGTCCGCGGGTGGAGCGCGATGGTCGAGGAGGTGGTGATCTCCTGGGTCCGCGCCCAGCAGGCTGGTGGGGGATCGGTGCCGCGCGACGACCTGTTGGCGCTGCTCGCGGCCGCGTTGCCGGGTGTGCTCCCCGACAGCCCCTGACGTGGCGACGGCCGGCGGTCTCCTCCACGAGGGAGGGGACCGGCCGGCCGTCGTGCACCGTCGGAGCGGTTGCTGCCGTCGGGTCTAGGTGAAGATGCTGACGCCGCCGGGGCCGATGAGCAGACCCAGCACGATGAGGACGATGCCCCACAGCAGGCCGCCGCGCACGATCTGCACGATGCCCACGATGACGAGGACGACAGCGATGATCCAGAGGATTAGTCCCATGATGTTCTCCCTTCCGTGCAGCAGGGTGCCCGGGTCGGGACCGTTCAAACGCCCACATGTCGAGAAGAATCAGCCCCTGCGCCCGGATAGCGGACGGTCCGCCCGCGGTTGGCTGTTGTCAGACTGACATAATAGGCTGCGCGGATGGCGTTCACCAGCGACTACCCGATCCTGCACCTCACCGTCGACGTCGTGGTGCTGACGCTGCGCGAGGACCGGTTGTGCGCCCTCGCCGTGCGACGCGGCGAGCCGCCGTACCAGGGCAGGTGGGCGCTGCCGGGAGGGTTCGTGGAGATCGACGAGGACCTGGAGACGGCCGCGCGCCGCGAGCTGGCCGAGGAGACGGGGGTCGCCGCGACGACGGTCCGCTTCGAGCAGCTCGCGACGTACGGCGCGCCCGGCCGCGACCCCCGGCACCGCACCGTCAGCGTGGCGTGGCTGGCGGTGCTGCCGCACCCGGAGGACCCGCGGGCGGGGTCCGACGCCGCGCAGGCGGAGTGGTGCTCGGCCGACTGGCTGCTGGAGCCGGGCCGGCTGGCCTTCGACCACCGGCAGATCCTCACCGACGGGGTGGAGCGAGCCCGGTCCAAGCTGGAGTACACCAACATCGCCACGGCCTTCCTCGACGAGGAGTTCACGGTGGCGGCACTGCGTCACGTCTACGAGGTGGTGTGGGGCCACCCGCTCGACCCGGGCAACTTCCACCGCAAGGTCACCCGCACCGAGGGGTTCGTCGAGGCGACCGGCCGGCGGGTCTCGCCGGGTCGTGGCCGGCCCGCGGAGCTGCATCGGGCCGGTGCCGACGAGGCGCTGCACCCCCCGCTCACGCGCCGTTCGCTGGCCTGAGCCGCCTGCGCGGCTAGCCCGGCTGTTTCGGCTGCTTCGGCTGCTTCGGCGGCAGCGAGCGTGCGTAGCCGAGCCCCATGGCGACCCAGCGGTCCAGGGCCTCGTCCGTGCCCACCGCGTGTGGGTCGACGTCCAGCCAGCCGTCCATCGCCCGCCCGTGCATCTCGAAGCGCCGCACCTCGGGCATCCTGGGTCAGCGCCTCCGCCTCGGCGGGGTCGATGCGCAGCATCAGGCCACCGCTGCTGCTCGCGGCGACGGCCATGTTGCCGTTCACCAGGAACGCCAGTCCCCCGAACATCCGCCGCTCGCCGAGACCGGGCTCGCCCTCGACGGTGTCCCGGATCCGCGCGGCCAGCTGCTCGTCGTACGCCATGGGCACGAGTATGGCGCGCCGGCAACGCAGTGGGACACGGCCGGTCCCGCCGCCACCGCCGCGCGACGGAGATCCTGCGCCGATCCCGACACACCCGCGCAACTTGTTGCGCTCAGGGCGGCCGACGACATAGTTTCGCCAGCACCTCAGGTCCACTTCTCTCTCGGGAGTTCATGCTTATGAGATCAAGGAAAGTCCTCGTCGCCGCCTGCGCTGCGACCGCCCTCGTCGCCTCCGCTGCGGGTCTGGCGCCCTTCGCCTCCGCCCAGCCGGGCAAGAGCACCGAGTACCTCGTGCTCTTCAAGGGCACCAGTGCCGACGCGTCCGCCAAGAGGGCCATCGAGCGCTCGGGTGGGTCGATCACGAAGGTCAACACCAAGCTCGGCTACGCGTTCGTGCGCTCCCGTCAGGTCGACTTCGCGTCCTCGATGACGTCCTCCGACACCGTGCAGGGCGTCGCCCGCGACC
Organism: uncultured Actinomycetota bacterium; assembly: GCA_963810435.1. Lineage (GTDB taxonomy): Bacteria > Actinomycetota > Actinomycetes > Propionibacteriales > Nocardioidaceae > Nocardioides_B. The sequence continues at coordinate 2,195,800 of CAWENL010000001.1, read as the reverse complement.
GCACGATCGGTACGGCGCGCGAGTCGCACCGCCCGAAGCGGGCCGACGTCGAGCGGCTCACCGCGCGCGAGCGTTCAGCCGCCAAGGGCAAGGGCGCGGCCGACGCCAAGACCGCGCCGTCCGGCACGAAGGTGACCCCGGAGCCGCTGGCCAACCTTCAGTGGGACATGCGTCAGATCGGCGCGACGGCGACCGGGAGCTATGCCCGCAACCAGGGCTCCAAGAAGGTGCTCGTCGGCGTCATCGACACGGGCATCGACGGCAGCCACCCCGACATCGCCGCCAACTTCGACAAGGCACGCAGCCGCAACTTCGTCACCGACATCCCGGAGATCGACGGGCCCTGCGAGCACCCGAGCTGTGTCGACCCGGCGGACGAGGACGACGACGGCCACGGCACCCACGTCGCCAGCACGATCGGCTCGCCGATCAACGGGCTGGGCATGGCCGGCGTCGCGCCGAACGTCTCCCTCGTCAACATCCGCGCCGGCCAGGACAGCGGCTACTTCTTCTTGAAGTCGACGCTGGACGCGCTCACCTACGCCGGCGACATCGGCGTCGACGTGGTGAACATGAGCTTCTACACCGACCCGTGGCTCTACAACTGCACGGACAACCCGGCCGACACGCCGGAGCAGCAGGAGGAGCAGCGCACGATCCGCGAGGCCACCCAGCGCGCCCTCAACTACGCGACGCACCGCGACGTGCTGCCGGTCGCGGCCATGGGCAACGAGCACACCGACCTCGGCCACCCCACCACCGACGACTCCAGCCCGGACTACCCGGCAGGCACGGCGCACCCGCGCACCGTGGACAACTCCTGCATCGACGTCCCCACGGAGTCCGAGGGTGTGATGGCCGTGAGCTCGACCGGGCCGAGCACCCGGCTGGCGTACTACTCCAACTACGGCACCGAGCAGACCGACGTCGCGGCACCCGGCGGGGACGCCTACGACAGTCCCGGCAACACGCTGGACCCGCAGGCGCTGGTGCTGGCGGCCTATCCGGAGGCGCTCGCGAAGGCGAACGGTGACCTCAATGCGGACGGCACCCCGAACAACCCGTTCGTGGTGCGGGACTGCAAGGGCTCGACGTGTGCCTACTACCAGTACCTTCAGGGCACGTCGATGGCCACCCCGCACGCCGTCGGTGTCGCAGCTCTGGCGGTGAGCCAGTTCGGCAAGCGGGACAAGAAGCGGGGCGGCCTCAGCCTGGCACCGAAGCAGACCGCCAAGCAGGTCTACCGGTCGGCGCAGCAGCACGCCTGTCCCGAGCCGCGCCTCTACCACTGGACCCGGATCCGCTCGACCGGGGTCAGCGAGTCCGAGGCGTACTGCGAGGGGCCGACCAGCAAGAACGGCTTCTACGGTCGCGGCATCGTCAACGCCTACTCGGTGCTCGCCAGGCACTGATCCGTGACGGTGGCCGGGGTGCGGGCGTTCCCGCACCCCGGTCACGGTCCGGGTCTCACGAGCGGGCGAACACCCAGACCCGCATCGTCACGAAGCGCATCACGGTCACGAAGAGGTTGGCCGCGGTCAGCACCACGATCTCCGTCCACCGTCCGGGAGTCCCGGTCGCGGCGTGCAACGCCGCGAGCGATCCCGAGGTGAGCGCGAGCCCGACGGCGAGGATCACCAGCCCCTGGAGATGGTGGCGCAGGACGCGGGGCCGGCCGCGGACCCCGAACGTGAGTCGCCGGTTGGCTGCGGTGTTGGCGACGGCGGTGGCGACCAGGGCGGCCGCGTTGGCCCAGAACGGGTCGAGCACCCCGCGCAGCAGCAGGTACAGCACGGCGTAGGCGAGTGTCGAGAAGACGCCGACGATGGCGAACAACGCGACCTGTGAGCCGATCACCCCGGAGGCGCCCGCTTCGGTGGTCCTCCCCAGCCGGGCCGTGACCTCGCCCAGCGGCACCCGTCCCTTCAGCAGCGCCCAGCCCAGTCGGACGATGCCGCGCAGGTCGTCGCGCGCGGTCCGTGCGATGTCGACGCGGCTGTCCGGGTCGTCGACCCAGTCAACGGGCACCTCGTGGATCCGCAGCCCGGCCCGCTCGGCGAGCACGAGCAGCTCGGTGTCGAAGAACCACGCGGTGTCCTCGACCAGCGGCAACAGCTCGTGGGCGACGTCGCCCCGGATCGCCTTGAAGCCGCACTGGGCGTCGGAGAAGCCGGCGTGCAGAGCTCCGCGCAGCAGCAGGTTGTAGCCGCGGGAGATCAGCTCGCGCTTGGGGCCGCGACTCGTGCGCGATCCGCGGGTGAGCCGCGAGCCGATCGCGAGGTCCGAGTGGCCCGAGAGCAGCGGTGCCACCAGCGGCAGCAGTGCGTTCAGGTCGGTCGAGAGGTCGACGTCCATGTAGACGAGCACCTGCGACCCCGACACCGACCACACCTCCTTGAGGGCGCGGCCCCGGCCCTTCTCGGTGAGGTGCACGGCCCGCACCTCGTCGTACCGGCGGGAGAGGCGGTGCGCGACCAGCGCGGTGCCGTCGACGCTGGCGTTGTCGGCGATCGTGATGCGGAAGGAGTACGGCAGCCGGCTCAGGTGTCGATGCACCCGCGTCACCGACGCGGCCAGCCCCGCCTCCTCGTTGTGGACCGGGATCACGACATCGAGCACCGAGGCGTCGACGTCGCTGACCGGCAGGCCGCCCGGTCGGGGCTCCGTGGCCGGGGCGCTCACCCGACACCGCCGGAGAGGTCGTAGATCGTGACGCCGTCGACGGTCTCAGCGGTGAAGTGCGCCGCCACCCACGTCGAGATCTCCGTGCCGGTCGACCCGCTGACCGACATCCGCGCCGTCGCCGCCGGCGATGAAGTAGTGGACCTCACCGCGGGCGACGTAGGCCTTGAACTGCCCCAGCGTCGGGCTCGGGTCGCTGCCGTTGAAGCCGCCGATGGCCATCACCGGCTGCCGGCTGGCGAGCTGGTAGCCGGACGCCGAGTTGGAGCCGACCGCCGCGGCGACCCAGGTGTAGGAGCCGGCGTCCGCGGTGAGCATCGAGGTGATCGTGCTGCTCGACTCGCTGCCCTGCAGCAGCCCCTCAGCGGCGCCCGGGGTCCGGCTCGTCGTCTGGCCCTGGGGGACGTTCTGGCCCTGTCCCGGCGGCGGGCCGCCGAAGCCCCGGTTCCCACCGGGACCGCCCCCTGGGCCGGCCCCGCTGCCCGGCCCGGCGCCGCTCGGTCCGGCGCTGGGGATCGAGCCGGTGTGCGGGGTGGCGACGGTGCTCAGCGAGTACGCCGTGGGCGCGGCCAGTCCGGTGACGAGCGCAGCGACGGCGACCGCGAGCGCTGCGCGACGCGGCAGGTGCCGCACCCCGGCGAGCAGCAGGGCCGAGCCGAGGCCGAGCACCGCCACGACCCACTTCAGCCACGGCAGGTAGTCCGGGGTCCGGTCGAGCAGGAAGAACGCGAAGGCCGCGGTGAGCGACGTCGTACCGGCCAGCACGAAGGCGGCGCCGTCGGACTTTCGGCGCTGCCAGAGCAGCACGGCGCCGATGCCGACGAGGGCGCCGATCGCGGGGGCCAGGGCGACCGTGTAGTAGGCGTGGAAGATGCCGGCCATGAAGCTGAACGTCGCCGCCGTGACGAGCAGCCACAGCCCCCACACCACCAGGCCGGCCCTGAGCGGGTCCGTGCGGGGTGCACGGCGGGTGAACCAGAGGCCGGCGGCCAGCAGGAGCACCGCGGCGGGCAGCAGCCAGGCGACCTGGCCGCCGATGTCCGAGCCGAACAGGCGCAGGATGCCGGTGCTTCCCCAGTTGCCACCGCCGCCACCGCCACCGCCGACGGAGCCCACCTCGTCGCCGGTGAGCCGTCCGAAGCCGTTGTAGCCCAAGGCGAGCTCGAGGATGGAGTTCGTCTGGGAGCCACCGATGTAAGGGCGTGAGGACGCGGGCCACAGCTCGACGATCGCGATCCACCAGCCGGCGGAGAGCAGCATCGAGGCGAAGCCGACGAGCAGGTGTCCGATGCGCCTGCCCACCGGGGTGTGCGCCGCGAGCAGGTACACGCCGCCCAGGGCGGGAAGCACCAGGAACGCCTGCATCATCTTGGTGAGGAAGGCGACACCGACCAGAGCGCCGGCGAGGGCCAGCCAGCGCACCGGGTGGCCCGGGCGTCCCGCCGCCCGCTGCCGCGTCGACTCGAGGGCACGCACGGTGGCCGACACCGCGCCGATGAGCAGCAGCACGAGCAGCGCATCCGGGTTGTCGAAGCGGAACATCAGCACCGCCACGGGGGTCAGGGCGAGCACGAGTCCCGCCAGCAGACCCGCCACCGCCGACCGGGAGGTACGGCGCACGGTGCCGTAGAGCAGGCCCACGGAGGCGACGCCCATCAACGCCTGCGGGGCGAGCAGGCTCCAGGACGAGAGTCCGAAGACCCGGATCGACAGCCCCATCACCCACAGCGAGGCGGGGGTCTTGTCGACGGTGATCGAGTTCGCCGCGTCGGAGGACCCGAAGAACAGTGCCTTCCAGGACTCCGAGCCGGCTTGTGCGGCGGCGGCGTAGAACGAGTTGGCCCACTCCGAGTCGCCGAGTGCCCACGCATAGAGGACCGCGCTGGCGACCAGCAGCCCGAACAGAGCCGGGCGCGTCCACGACGGGTCCTGCGGGTCGCCTCGCCAGGCCCGCGTGAGACCCCCGGGGCGGGCGGCCGACGGCCGGAGGCCGGACGGGGCGGGCGAGCCCTGGGGAGCCGACGGAGTGGGTTTGTGGGCGCTGACGACGGAGGTCCGGTTGCTCATGGGCTGAAGCCTGTTGAACCGCTCTGGGCTACCCGTGTGGTGGTTCTGTCCGCCACCTGTGAGCTCAGAAGGACGTGCTGTCGCCCCGCTGGGCGAGGGCGGGGAGCCGGACCTCGAAGCGGGTGCTGCCGGGCTCCGAGGTCACGGCCGCGCTGCCGCCGTGGGCGGAGGCGATGGCCTCGACCAGGGAGAGTCCCAGTCCCGCGCCGCCTGAGGCCCGGGTGCGGGCGGAGTCACCGCGGGAGAACCGCTCGAAGGCGCGCTCGGCCAGCCCCGGCGGCAGTCCGGGCCCGTCGTCGCGGACGGACAGCACCACGTCGTCGCCGTCGGAGCGGACGCCGACCACCACAGCAGTTCCGGGCGGGGTGTGCCGGCGGGCGTTGTTCAACAGGTTGGTCAGCACCTGGTGCAGTCGTTGCTCGTCGCCGGGCACGCTCAGCGGCTCCTCGGGCAGGTCGAGCTGCCAGCGGTGGTCGGGCCCGATCACGCGCGCGTCGCCGACCGCCTCCAGCACCAAACGGGTCAGGTCCACCTCGTCACGGGCGAGCGGTCGTCCGGCGTCGAGCCGGGCCAGCAGCAGCATGTCCTCGACGAGGGTGGACATGCGGGTGGCCTCGGCCTCCACCTTCGACATCGCCATCGCGAGCTGCTCTGGGTCGGCCGGCTGGGTGCGCCGGCTCAGCTCGGCGTACCCGTGGATGGTGGTGAGCGGCGTGCGCAGCTCGTGGGACGCGTCGGCCACGAACTGGCGAACCTGCAGCTCGCTGCGGTGCCGCTCGTCGAGAGCGCGCTCGACGTGGGCGAGCATGGTGTTCAGGGCGGCGCCGACCTGACCGACCTCGGTGCGCTCGTCGGTCAGCCCGTCGGGCACGCGCACCGTGGTGCCGATCGCGCCGCTGGACAGCGGGAGCCTCGCCACCTCGTGGGCGGTGTCGGCAACCTCGCGCAGCGGACGCAGCTGGCGGCGGACCAGCACGAGACCCGCGCCGACGGCCACCACGATCGCGCCTGCGCCGAGCAGCACCTCGGTCAGCACCAGCTGCCCGACGACCTCGTCGACGGGGCGGGTCGACTGACCGGCGACCAGGGTCACCGATCCGGCGCGGACCGCGCGCACGCGGTAGGTGCCGAGCCTCGGCAGGTCGGTGTTGTGGGAGCTGCCGTCGACCGGTACCTCGCGCAGCCGGTCCATCGCCTCGTCCGACAGCGGACGCAGCTGGGCCCGGCCGGTCACCACGTCCCCGCGGTCGGCCACCGCGGCGCCGTACTGCGCGTTGAGGGTGCCCTCGGCGTCCCCGAGACCGAGCCGTGGCCCGGGTCCGTCGTCGGAGTCGTGCTGGCTCTGCGGCGGGACCGGCAGGTCGCCGTCGTAGCGGGTGGTGGTGCGCTGCAGGGTCTTGTCGACCCGGTCGTCGAGCTGGTGGGCGAGGAAGCCGCGGGCCACCACGGCGGTCACCACGGTGACGAGCACGGTGGTGAGCAGGACCACCGCCACCAGCGTGGCGACGAGTCGGCCGGTGAGCGAGGTCGGGACCAGCCGGCGCATGCTCACTCCGCCGGCTTGAGGACGTACCCCGCACCGCGCATCGTGTGGATCATCGGAGTGCGCCCGGCGTCGACCTTCTTGCGCAGGTAGGAGATGTAGAGCTCCACGACGTTGGCCTGGCCGCCGAAGTCGTAGTTCCACACCCGGTCGAGGATCTGGGGCTTGGACAGAACCCGTCGGGGGTTGCGCATCAAGAACCGCAGCAGCTCGAACTCGGTGGCCGTCAGGTGGATCTCGTCCTTGTCCCGGAAGACCTCGTGGCTGTCCTCGTCGAGAGAGAGGTCGCCGACCGTCAGCCGAGAGGACTCCCGACGGTCCGTGGCGCCGGCGCGACGCATCAGCGCCCGCAGCCGAGCCACGACCTCCTCGAGGCTGAACGGCTTCGTGACGTAGTCGTCGCCACCCGCGGTCAGACCGGCGACCCGGTCCTCCACCGAGTCGCGCGCGGTCAGGAACAGCACGGGCACGTCGGGGTGCTGGCCGCGCATCCGGTGGAGCACCTCCATGCCGTCGAAGTCAGGAAGCATCACATCGAGCACGACGGCGTCGGGACGGCTCTGCTTCGCGGCCGAGACCGCCTTGCTGCCGGTGTGCGCGACGGTCGGGACCCAGCCTTCGTAGCGCACGGCCATGCTGATCAGCTCGGCGATGTTGACCTCGTCGTCGACGACCAGGACACGGAGCGGCGACCCGTCGGGGCGGGTCAGGGCAGGCGCGGAGTTGGCGAGCGGCATGCGTCCAGCATGTCCTAGCCGGGTGCCGGGATCCTGGCAGGTGGCTGTGAGCGTGCTGTGAGAACTGATTACCAGGGGATGCAGGAGAACTGTTGCTCCCCATGGCATGCACGCCATGGGGAGCAACAGTTTGCCTGCATCCCCTGGTAATCAGGGGACGGGACGGGTCAGCCGGTGGGCCCGGCAGTGATCGTGAACTGCACACCGCCGCCCTCGTCGACGCTGGCGTCGAGCACCCGGTCGTCCAGGGTCTCGGCCGCGGTCTCCTCGAGGAAGACCCGAGCGCCGTTGTCCTCGAGCACCTGGTCGCCGGGCTGCGGCGCCTCGGTCGCGATGACGTGCAGGGCGGGGGAGTCGGGGGCGTCCTGGCTGATGCGCAGACCGGCGTCCTGGTCCCCGGACTGCTCCACGATGGTCTTCACGACGGTGCTGGCGTTCTCGGTCAGGGTGAGCACGAGGTGGCCTCTCCTTCTCTTGGATCGCTGGCGGCTGACCGTCCACCGTGCAAGGTCGACCACCCTCGTTCAACCTCGCAACCGCTCCCGGGCGTGTCGCCCGGGTTCACCGCCCGCGCCACCCATGAGCCAGGTGTCCCTACACTTCTCGGGTCATGACGGAGGGCCAGCAGCAACGCGGTACGCCGCCGGGCCGTCCGCGCCGACGGTCGGGTCGTCGGCGCGCCGCTGGCCGGCGCGGTCACGGAGAAGGTGGTCGAGGACCAGGTCCCGACCCGTCCCGGTCCCGGGCGCCGGGCCCCGCCGAGGTCGAGCGCCGGCGTTCGCTGGTGCCGATGCTCACCTACCCCGACGAGCTGCCGGTCAGCCGGCGCCGCGAGGACATCGCCGCCGCCCTGCGCGACCACCAGGTGGTGATCCTCGCGGGGGAGACGGGGTCGGGCAAGACCACGCAGCTGCCCAAGATCTGTCTGGAGCTGGGGCGCGGCGTACACGGGCTGATCGCGCACACCCAGCCGCGCCGGATCGCGGCCCGCAGCGTCGCCGAGCGGATCGCCGAGGAGCTCGGCCGGCCGCTGGGCGAGACCGTCGGCTACCAGGTGCGGTTCACCGACCACTCCTCGCCGGACACCCTCGTGAAGCTGATGACCGACGGCATCCTGCTCGCTGAGCTCCAGCACGACCGCGACCTCACGGCGTACGACACGATCATCATCGACGAGGCGCACGAGCGAAGCCTCAACGTCGACTTCCTGCTCGGCTACCTCAAGCAGCTGCTGCCACGCCGTCCGGACCTGAAGGTGGTCATCACCAGCGCGACCATCGACCCGGAGCGGTTCAGCGCTCACTTCGACGGCGCCCCGATCGTGGAGGTGTCGGGGCGGACCTACCCCGTCGAGGTGCGGTACCGCCCGCTGGTCGAGGCGGTCGGGGTCGACGACGAGGGCGAGACCGTGGTGCGCGACCAGACGGAGGCGATCGTCGACGCGGTGCGCGAGCTCGTCGGCGAGGGCCCCGGCGACGTACTGGTGTTCCTGCCGGGGGAACGCGAGATCCGCGACACCGCCGACGTGCTCGGCAAGGTCTCGACGCGCCCCGGCGACGCCTTCGACGTGGTGCCGCTGTATGCCCGGCTGTCCGCGGCCGAGCAGCACCGGGTCTTCGAGCGGCACAGCCGCCGACGTGTGGTGCTGGCGACCAACGTCGCGGAGACCTCGCTGACGGTTCCGGGGATCCGGTACGTCGTCGACGCGGGCCTGGCTCGGGTCTCCCGCTACTCCACCCGGACCAAGGTGCAGCGGCTGCCGATCGAGGCGGTCAGCCAGGCCTCAGCCAACCAGCGAGCCGGTCGGTGCGGCCGGGTCGAGGCGGGGATCTGCATCCGGCTCTACAGCGAGGACGACTACCGTGCGCGCCCGGAGTTCACCGAGCCCGAGATCCTGCGCACCAACCTCGCCTCGGTCATCTTGTCGATGACCGCACTCGGGCTGGGCGACGTCGCGGGCTTCCCCTTCGTGGACCCGCCCGACCAGCGCAATGTGCGCGCGGGAGTGCAGCTGCTCGAGGAGCTCGGTGCGCTCGCGGGAGGACGACTCACGCAGCTCGGTCGCCAGCTCGTGGCGCTCCCGGTCGACCCGCGGCTGGCGCGCATGGTCACCGAGGCCGATCGGCGTGGCTGCCTGCGCGAGGTGCTCGTGATCACCGCGGCACTGTCCCTGCAGGATCCGCGCGAACGGCCCGTCGAGCAGCGAGCACAGGCCGACCAGTGGCACGCCCGCTTCAAGGACGAGTCCTCGGACTTCCTGACCTGGCTGAACCTCTGGCGCTACCTGCGCGGGCGGCAGCGGGAGCTGTCCTCCAGCGCGTTCCGACGGATGTGTCGCGCGGAGTTCCTCAACTACCTGCGGGTGCGCGAGTGGCAGGAGCTGGAGGCGCAGCTGCGGCAGGTCGCCAAGCAGCTGCGACTGACGGTCGGCAAGCCGGCCGACGAGCCCGATGCGGACGGCATCCACCAGGCACTGCTGTCCGGGCTGCTCTCCCATGTGGGCCTGCGCGACCCGGAGCGCCGCGACTACCTCGGCGCCCGCAACACCCGGTTCTCGATCTTCCCTGGCTCCGGTCTGTTCCGGAGGCAGCCCCAGCTGGTGATGTCCGCCGAGCTGGTGGAGACGTCGCGGCTCTACGCCCGGGTGAACGCCGCGATCCGTCCGGAGTGGGCCGAGGAGCTGGGCGCGCACCTGGTGAAGCGGAGCTACTCGGAGCCGCACTGGTCGAGCAAGCGCGCGCAGGTCCTCGCCCACGAGCGGGTCACGCTGTACGGCGTCCCGTTGGTCGCCGACCGGCTCGTCTCCTACGGCACGGTGGATCGGGAGGTGGCGCGCGAGCTGTTCCTCCGCCATGCCCTGGTGTACGGCGAGTGGTCGACCCGCCAGCGGTTCATGGCGCGCAACCGTGAGCTGCTCGACGAGGTCGAGGAGCTCGAGCACCGCGCCCGGCGCCGTGACATCCTGGTCGACGAGCACACGCTGTTCGACTTCTACGACGCCCGGGTGGGAGCCGACGTGGTCTCGGGGGCGCACTTCGACACCTGGTGGAAGCAGGCCCGTCGAGACGACCCGGAGCTGCTGACCTTCGACCCTTCGATGCTGGTCAACGAGTCGGCCGAGGCGGTCACCGAGGAGGAGTACCCCGACGTGTGGCGGGAGGGGCCGCTGACCTTCCCGTTGGCGTACCAGTTCGATCCGGGGTCGGCTTCGGACGGAGTCACCGTCGACGTACCGGTCACCGCGCTGAACCAGGTCGAAGCGGCACCGTTCACCTGGCAGGTCCCCGGCCTGCGCGAGCCGCTGGTGGTGGCGCTGCTGCGGTCGCTCCCCAAGCGGCTGCGGGTCAGCTTCGTCCCGGCGCCGAACGTGGCGCGTGCGTTCCTCGACGCCGTGCCGCCGGGGGAGGAGCCGCTGCTGGCCGCCTTGGAGCGGTACCTCCGCGCGAGCACCGGTGTCGTCGTGCCGCGGGAGGCCTGGGACCTCTCCAAGGTGCCCGAGCACCTCCGGCCCACGTTCCGCGTCGTCGGCGACGACGGCTCGGTGGTGGCTCAGGGCAAGGACCTCGACGCGCTGTCGACGCCGTTGCGACCGCAGTTCAGCGACGCGATGGCGGAGGTCGCCTCGGGCTCGGGCCTGGACGTGACCGGGCAGACGGCCTGGACGTTCGGCACGCTGGCACAGACCTTAACCCAGACCCGGGCGGGGCACGAGGTGCGTGGCTTCCCGGCGCTCGTCGACGAGGGCGCGTCGGTCGGGGTGCGGGTGCTGGGGTCGGAGGCGGAGCAGGAGGCCGAGCACCGCCGGGGGCTGCGTCGGCTGCTGCTGCTCACGCTGCCCTCGCCCGCCAAGGCGGTCGCCGCCGCGCTGTCGAACGCGGACAAGCTCGGCCTCGCGGGCTCACCGTACCCGTCGGTGACCGCGCTGATGGACGACTGCGTCGCGGCCGCCGTGGACAGCCTCGTCGAGCCGGTGTGGGACGAGCGGTCCTTCGACGTGCTCCGGCATCGGGTGCGCGACGGGCTCCCCGAGGCCACCCGCCTGGTGGTGCACGAGGTGGTGCGGGTGCTCGCCGAGTGGCGTGACGTCGACAGGCGGCTGACCGGTCCGGCCGACCTGTCGCTGCTGCCGGCGCTGGCGGACATGAAGGCGCAGGTAAGCCGGCTGGTCTTCGGTGGCTTCGTCGCCGACGTGGGCGCCGACCAGCTGCGCCGGCTGCCGCGCTACCTCGCGGCGGTCCGCACCCGTCTCGAGCGGCTGCCCGCCTCACCGAACCGGGACCGGCAGCAGATGGAGCAGGTGGCGAGCCTGCAGGAGGCCTACCTGCACCGCGTGCAGGCCCTCCCCGCGCGACGGCCACCCAGCGCCGGCCTCGTCACGGTGCGGTGGATGCTCGAGGAGTACCGCCTCTCCCTCTGGGACCAGGCCCAGGGCACCGCCTACCCGGTCTCCGACACGCGGATCCGCAAGGCGCTCGCCGCCCTCTAGCCCCTTCGGTTTCCCATGGGATCGACCTTTCGCGTCACTCCCCACGACGTATGTCGGTGCGGAGGTGGTGGTTTCACGCGGGCGTTGTGACGGGTGGTGCCGGCTGGTGTGCGAGCCGCCGCGGGGTCGTCGTACGACGCCCACACCTACGCCACCTCACCCCGGGTCCGGGGCCCTGGCCAGGACGGCAGCAGGCCCGCCAGGAACGCCGACGCGTCATCCTGGCGCCTCACGAGCCGCTCGGAGTGCTCTGGCCCCACCCCCCGCGCCATACCTCCACTTCCCCACCGCCATACCCCGAGGGAGGCGACGCGAAAGGTCGATCCCATGGGAAACCGGCGGGCCGGGGGGGGCTACTCGGGCGGGCGGCGCAGCGCCTTGGTCCGCCCACGGAGCTTCTTGCCGGCGAGGCGGCGCTCCTGGGAGCCGCGGGTGGGGCGGGTAGGCCGTCGTCGGGGAGGCGGGGGTGCGCTGGCGTCGGTGAGCAGCTCGGCCAGCCGAGCCCGGGCCGCCTGCCGGTTGCGGTGCTGGGAGCGGTACTCCGAGGCCGAGACGGTCAGCACCCCGTCGACGAGACGGTCACCGATACGTTGCAGCAGCCGGCCACGGATCCGGTCCGGCAGCGCCGCCGATCGGAGGACGTCGAAGGAGAGCTCGACCCGGGAGTCGGAGGTGTTCACCGACTGGCCTCCCGGCCCACCCGACCGGCTGAACCGCCAGGCCAGCTCCTGGCCGGGCACCTCGACGCCGCGGAAGGTGAGCGGGCCGTTCACGTCACGGCCTGCGAGGGCTGGGCGCCCCGGTGGGCCACGCACCGCGCCGCCGTGACCATCGCCAGGTCGACCCCGCCCACGAGGTATCCCGCCGCGAGCGCGTCCCCAGCGCCGGTCACGTCGACGACCGGCCCGGGGGACGGCGACCGGTCGTCCGCGACGCCGTCGATGACGAACGAGGCTCCGGCCTCGGCGTGCTTGAGCACCAGGACCGCGTTGCCGCCGGCGCCGAACCCGCCCGGGCTGGTGGCCCACTCCGCGTCGGTGGCGAAGACCACCGCGGGCCGCAGGGCCACGCACAGCGCCGAGAACCGGTCGGCGCCGAAGTGCGCCACCATCGAGGCAGAGGACAAATCGACCGCGACCCGGGTGCCGTGCGCGCGGGCGACTGCGGCCGTCTCCACGATGCGCTGCGGGTCGGTCGTACGCAGCAGGCTGTAGCCGGACACGAACAGCCAGTCCGCACCGTCGAGCCAGGCACCCGAGCGCACGTCGGCGAGCCAGCTGACGTCCCCGGGATCGGAGGCCATCGAGCGGCCGCTCTCCGAGACGAGCGAGACGACGGCTCCGGTGCGCCCGGACGCGCTGCCCCACACCTCCACGCCGTGCGCGGTCAGGGCGTCCTCGACTAGATGGCCGGGACCGGTCCCCGGGCGGGGCCCGAAGATCCGGGCGTGCCCGCCGAGTGCCTCCACCCAGGTCGCCACGTTGGCCGCCTGTCCGCCCGCCGCGAAGGTGATCTGTGCCGGCGTGTCGTCGTCGGTGGTGAGCCCGGAGGGCACCTCGACGATGACGTCGAGCATGACGTCCCCCAGGCATGCGACCAGCATCGGTGTCCGCACTCCGCCTTCCCGGTCTCGAGCCCTCCCAGCGGTCCGGCACAATGCCGACCATGCCGCGGACGCCACGCCTCGTCCTGACCGACGAGGTCTCAGACGCTATTGCATCAGGTGTCGGGGTGGTGGCGCTGGAGTCCACGATCATCAGCCACGGGCTCCCGGTGGCGACCAGCGCCGGCACCGCGCGTGACATCGAGGCCGCGGTACGACGCGGGGGAGCCGTCCCGGCGACGGTGGCGCTCGTGGACGGAGCGGTGCGGGTCGGGCTCAACGACGAGCAGCTGGTCCGGATCGCGGAGGATCCCGCCGTCGTGAAGACGAGCGTGCGCGACCTCGGACCGGTCCTGGCCACCGCAGTGCCGGGGGCCACGACGGTGGCCGCGACGGCCTACCTGGCGCACCGCGCGGGGATCCGGCTCTTCGCGACGGGCGGGCTCGGCGGAGTGCACCGCGACGCCCGCGCGACCTGGGACGAGTCGGCCGACCTCACGGCGCTGGCCTCGTCTGCGGTGACCGTGGTGTGCGCAGGGGTGAAGTCGATCCTCGACACCGCCGCGACGCTGGAGCGGCTCGAGACGTTGTCGGTCCCGCTTCTGGGTTACCGCACCGACGCCATGCCCGGCTTCTACGTGCGCGACAGCGGCCAGCCCGTGCCCTGGCGGGTCGACTCGCCCCACGAGGTCGCCGACGTGATGGCGGCGCGCCGGGCGGTGGGCCTGCCTCAGGGGCTGGTCGTCGCGCAGCCGGTCGCGGCGGCAGACGAGCTCGACCCGGCCCTGCACGACCGGACGCTGCACGATGCGCTGGACGAGGCGGCGCGCCAGGACGTGGGCGGCAAGGACGTCACGCCCTTCCTGCTGGCGTGGTTCCACGAGCACACCGCAGGCGCGAGCCTGGCCGCCAACGTCGCGCTGGTGCAGGCCAACGCCGAGCTGGCGGCCCGCATCGCGGTGGCGGACGGCTAGCCGAAGCAGAGAGCGCCGGGCCGGGAGCGCCTCACGGCGCGTGGCCGCTCGTAGCGGCTTATTTCGGGACCCGGGGCTGCCACGGCCCGGCGCTCGCCCGAGTCTACAAGCCGCGATCCAGACAGTGGGGACGATCCGGCACAAGCGCTCAGGCGAGCCGCCCCTCGATCTCCAGGTCGGCGGCGTGCTCGAGCTGCTCGGCCATGGTGATCAGTCGCGAAGCCGACAGGTCCGAGTCGTACGGCGAGCTGGCATGGCTCGCCCCGACCTGCGCTCGGCCCGCCGCCACCACCCGCGCGAACGCCGCGGCCCGGAACAGGGTGTCGGCGAAGTCACCGCGCACCACCCCGCGCAGCACCAGGTCGGTCAGCTGGCGCACCTCGTCGGGACCCGGCGGGTCGACGACCCCGGCCACGACCTCGTGCACCGGTGTGTGGGTGCGCCCGGCGTCGAACTCGCGGGCGGCGGCCGCCGGGTCGGCGTACACCCAGGAGCGCAGCAGGTAGAGCCGCCACAGGCAGCCCGCGAGCGAGGCCGCGGACGAGGAGGACCACAGGTCGGCCAGCGTGTCGAGCCCCTCGGTGTCCGCGAGGTGCACGACGCGGGCGACGACGGTCTCGTCCTCGGTGCCATGTGCCCCGCGCACCAGCAGAGTGGCGCACCGGTCGGCGGCCTCGGTCCGCGCCGCGGGGTCGACGTCGTGGGTGATCGCCTCGAAGTGGGCGGCACCGGGCAGCATCGGCCTGTGGGGGCGGGGGCGCAAGGGTTCGGACATCGCCGACAGCGTACGACCGGACGTCCCCGCGTCCTCACATGCGCGGCGGCGGCAGCGCGTCGGTGGCCTCGAGCACGTCCATCCCCGTGATCTGCAGCAGGTCGACGACGATCGAGCGGATCTGTGCGAGCACGACGTCCGCCGAGAGGTCCGCGACCCGTTCGACCTCGGCGGTGCCGCTGCCGATCCGCAGCAGTGCGCGGCGTACGTCGGTGCCCAGCGCCCCGGAGGCCAGCTCGTCGGACCGCTCGCTGGGGGTCGGTCTTGCCGCCGGGTCGGCCATGGCATCGGCCATCTCGTCGGCGGCGGTGGCGAGGTCCTCGCACAGCAGGGAGTAGGCGTGCGGGATCGGCTCGCGGTGGTAGGTGGACACGGCGATCCGCCGCACCAGCACCCGGGTGTTGCGCATCGCCCGGTCGAGCGGCTCGACGAGCTCGCCCATCCGCCGCAGCTGGCCGCTGTGGCGGCGACGGAACGGCGAGGAGGCGATCACCGACAGCCCCTCGTCGGCGGCGTCCTGCATCTCGCGGATCAGGCGCTCGGTGCTGCGCGCATCGGCGAGCACCTGCAGACCGCGCTCCACGTCGCCCTCCACCGCGCTCTGGGCGCCCGCCCGCAGCAGGTCCGCGATCCGGCGAACGACGACGGCCGCCTGCTCGCGCGGCCGGCGGAGCGGAGCTCCCGGCACGACGGCCGCAGCGAGCAGCGCCACCGCACCTCCGACCAGCGCGTCGACCCAGCGGGTGAGGGCGTAGCCGGGCGCGGCTGCGAAGGTGACCACAACGATGCCCTGCACGGCCGCCTGGGTCACGAAGAGCGTGCCGGCGTTCAGCAGCAGCGTCACCGTCATGGCGAGGGCGACGAGCACCGACACCTGCCAGGCGCCGGTCCCGATCAGGAGCAGCAGCAGGTCGGCCAGGAAGACCCCGATGGCGACCCCGACGGTGACCTCGGCGACCCGGCGCAGCCGCTGTCCGTAGGAGGTGCCCAGGCACACCACCGCGACGATCGGGGCGAAGAACGGGCGCGGGTGGCCGAGGACGTCGTGGGCGAGGTACCACGCGAGGCCGGCTGCCACCGCGCACTGTCCGATGTGCCAGGACTTGCTGCGCAGCCGCGCGACCCGCTCGGTCAGCGAGACGCGTCCGCGCAGCCAGATCCGGTCGAAGGGGCCTGCGTCGCTCACCTCGGTGACGCTAGCCCGTCAGCCGAGCTTCTGGGCGGCCCGCTGCACGGCGCCGACCATCGGCTCCTGGCCGGCGGCGTAGTTGTAGTCCTGCCCGGCGAGCAGCATCGAGACCATCGCGATCCTCGAGCCCACCAGGGCCATGCCCTGGGCGTCGAAGAACTGACTGTCGGGATCACCCTTCACGGGTCCGTAGGTGAGCAGGTACCACCCGCCCCGGCCCCCGTCGACGGTCACGTCGTGGAGACCTCCGACCTTGCTCCGGGCGTAGCTGCTCAGCCGGTCCGCGCAGCGGGCCCGCCAGGAGGTGAGCACGGCGTAGGCACGGCGTGCGGTCATCGCGTCCGGGAAGGTGGCGACCAGCTCCGCAGCACGGTCGTGCTCCGCCGAGCCGTCGACCGGAGTGAAGCGGCGCAGGACGACCCGCTCGGCACCGATGGCCAGCAGGCCGAACCGCTGGCAGGTGCCGAACGAGGCAGCCGGCTCGCGGGTGCGCGTGGGGCCCTGCCGCCAGCGGAACTCGTCGTTGAAACCGGGCAGCTCGGCCGCGCTCAGCAAGGGACCAGGTGAGGTGGGCGGCGGTCGCGACGTCGCGGAGGTCGCCGGGGCCGACGAGCCGGTGGTGGGCGCCGGTCCGCTGCTGGACCCCGAGGACTGGGGGGCCTTCGAGGGTTCCTGGCCACATCCTGCGAGCACCGCGACGCAGGCCACCGCGCACAGGAGCCGACAGGAGAACGCTCGCGCGACGGCAGGGGTCAGCATCTGGGTCCTCAGGGTCCGGGGGTGCCGCTCCAGCGTAGGGTCGAGGGCTCCCCCTCCGCGGCACCGCGAGGGTGTGTCCCGGTACCGTGTCGGGGGTCGGTCGCGCCGCCCGTCGGCGAAGGCCCGGACGGACGCACGGAGACGGCATCGGAGGAGGAGGTGGGGGTGCTCCTCTGTGGTCGCCCTGAGGCCTCTCCCGCACGTCGCGCCCGGTTCCTGGCGCTGATCGCGGTCGCGCTCACGCTGCTGTTGGCCGCCTGCACCTCCGGCTCCGACCGGGACCCTTCACCCTCGCCGTCGCCCGGCTCGGCGCGCCCCTCGTCCTCGTCGGCCGCGCCGGTGACGCTGCGCTTCGCGGTGTACGGCGGCCCGGCCCGGCTGCGGGCCTATCAGCGTCTCGCGCGCGTGTTCACCACGAAGCATCCCGACGTCCGGGTCGAGGTGGAAAGCACCCCCGGCGAGCCGGCGGCCCGCGCCCGGCTCGGTCGCCAGTTCGTCACCGACCGCGCGCCGGACCTGTTCGTGACCAGCGACGAAGCGCTCCCGGCCCTGGTCGGCGAGGGTCGGGTCCAGCCCGTCGACGGACTGCTGGAGCAACGTGGCATCCAGTTCGGCGACACCTTCCAGCGGCTCGGGCTCGAGGCGATGGCCGCGAACTCCGCGCTGCAGTGCATGCCCACCGACGTGTCGCCGTACGTGGTCTTCTACAACAAGCGACTGCTCGACCTCTCCCTGCTGCCTCGTCAAGGGGTGCGGGACCCGACCCCCCAGCTGAACGGCTGGTCCTGGAACCAGTTCGGTGTGGCTGCCGCCCAGATGTCACGCGGGTCCGTGAAGGGGCTCTACCTGCCTCCCCGGCTGAGCACGCTCACCCCGCTGATGCGCTCGGCCGGCTCCGACATCGTCGACGACCCCAAGGAGCCGACGACCCTGACGCTGGCCGACGGCCCGCACCGCCGGGCACTCGAGCGCGTCCTCGACGTCGCGCGCAACCCGACCGTCACGCTGACCAAGCGCGAGCTGGCGCGCAAGGGCGCCCTCGCTCGCTTCGAGGACGGGAAGCTGGGGATGATGATCGGGACCCGCGCCCTGGTGCCGAGGCTGCGCAAGCTCCCGCAGCTGCGCTTCGACGTGTTCCCGCTGCCGAGCCTCGGTCGGTCCCAGACCATCGCGGACGTGAGCGGGGTGTGCATCAACCGGGTCACCGAGCACACCTCCGCCGCCGCCGACTTCCTGGCGTTCGTGAGCGGGGACGAGGGCGCGGAGATCCTCGCCGGGTCGGGCGCGGTCGTGCCGGCCAACCTGACCGCGCTGAGGTCGGCGGCGTTCCGCGACACCAGCCAGTTCCCGCTGAACGTCAACGTCTTCGCGCAGAGCATCCGACGGGCGAGCACGATGCCGAACCCGCCCGCCTGGGCCGAGGTGGTTCGACAGACCAAGCCGCTGGTGAACCGGTTGTTCTACGCGCCACGGCTCGACCTCGACACGGTGCTGCCGGAGCTGGAGCAGATCTCGGTCCCGCTGCTCGCCCAGCCGACACCGTCGGCGTCACCCTCTGCGTCGACGTCTGCGTCGACGTCACCGTCACCGTCGGCGTCGCCCTCCAGGTCCGCACCGGCCGCCTCGGCGACCGGGTCGCCCGTGCGCTGACCCGGAGGCTCGGTGCGAGCCGACCCCGTCCGTTCAGGCGCCCGGACGCAGGTCGCTCGGCGGGTCCGTGGAAGAGTCAGTGGGCGGTTCCGTGGGGGGGTCGAGCGTGGGATGGGAGATCGCGTCGGCCAGCAGATCCCGGGTCAGCTGGACCTGCCAGGGACGGGCCCCGAGCTCGGTGAGTCGGGCCGAGACCGCCGTCGGCAGGTCGTCGGAGGCCGGTGGCTCCCACAGCAGCCGACGGACGTAGTCGGGGGTGAGCAGGTTCTCGACCGGCAGGTCGAGCTGCTCGGCCAGCTTCTTGAGCTGCTCGCGGGCCCGGGTCAGCCGGGCGGCCGCGACCGGGTCCCGGTCGGCCCAGGCACGCGGCGGGGGAGGGCCGTCGTAGCGCGCCGAGACCGACGGCAGGTCGGACTCCTCCATGGTGCGCGCGGAGCGAAGCGCCTCCACCCACTGCCGGGCATAGCGCTCGGCGCCCCGACCACGGAAGCCTCGCAGCCCCGTGAGGCCGGCCTTGTCACGCGGCATCGCGTTGGCGGCCTCGACGATCGAGGCGTCGGGGATGATCCGCCCGGGTGTCACGTCGCGACGCCGGGCGATCGAGTCACGGGTCTGCCACATCTCGCGGACCGCCGCAAGAGCTCGCCTGCCCCGGGCGCGGTGCATGCCCGACGTACGGCGCCAGGGGTCCAGCCGCGGGCCGGCGGGCGGCGCGGTGACCAGGTGCTCGAACTCCTGTCGCGCCCACTCCGACTTGCCGGCCTCCTCGAGCTCCCGGCCGAGCGCCTCGCGGAGCTCGATGAGTGCCTCCACGTCGAGGGCGGCGTACTCCAGCCACGGCTCGGGCAACGGCCGGGTTGACCAGTCGACGGCCGAGTGCTCCTTGCGCAGGCTGCGCCCGAGCACCGACTCGACGAGCGTGGCCAGCCCGACCCGGGGGTAGCCGAGCAGCCGCCCGGCCAGCTCGGTGTCGAACAGGGTGGTCGGCCGCAGCCCGACCTCGGCGAGGCACGCCAGGTCCTGCGTCGCGGCGTGCAGGATCCACTCGGCGTCGCCGAGGGCGGCGTCGAGGGCGTCCAGGTCGTCGAAGGCGATGGGGTCCACGAGCGCCGTCCCGGAGCCCTGACGGCGCAGCTGGACCAGGTAGGCGCGAGCGGAGTAGCGGTAGCCCGAGGCCCGCTCCGCGTCGATCGCCACCGGGCCGGAGCCGGCCGCGAACGCGGCCACCGTCTCGGCCAGCGCGGCGTCCGTGTCGACCACCGGCGGCAGGCCGTCACGCAGCTCGAGCAGCGGTGCCGGCTCGGGAGGGGCGGGCTCGGGAGCGGCCGGGGCGTCGGTGTCCGGGGCGTCGGTGTCCGGGGCGTCGGGGGTGTCGCCCTCCGCGGCGGCGGAGGAGGCGTTCGGGGGCGTCGCGTCGTCGCGGCGGGGCATCAGCCTTCAGCCTCGGCCGCGCTGCCCGCGGCGGTTCGGCAGTGGGGCGACCCCCTCCGGGACCGGGGGCAGCCCGGCGGCGGTGCAGAGCAGCTCGCCCCACGCCTCGACGTGGGGCCCGAGGTCGAGCACGGCGTCGCCCGCGGGGTTGCCCAGCGGCGTCCAGGACGCTCGGATCTCGAGCTGGGCGCTGGCCTCCTCCTCGGCCATCGAGCCGAAGCTCTCGGAGGACACCTTGGTGACGGTGCCCGAGGGGGCGAGGTACGTCGCGGCGTGCGCCGACAGCGCCTCCACCAGCCAGGACCAGCCGACCTCGGCGAGCAACGGGTCGTTGGCCATCTCGGGGTCGATCTCCGCGCGGGCGTAGGCGACGCAGCGGAAGGTCCCCTCCCACGCGTCGTTGCCGGCGGGGTCGTGGAGCAGCACGATGCGTCCGGTGCCGACGTCGTCGCCATCGACGGTGACGTCCGCGGACAGTGCTGAGGCGAAGGGGGCGATCCGCTGAGGGGCCGGCATCTCCTCGCACAGCACCTCGGGCCGCAGCCGCGCCGTACGCATCTGCGCGACGGCTGCCTGGAAGGCCTGCGGGGACGCCGAGGCGTCCACACGCGGCTCATGACGTGCGGCCATGGGGTCAGGGTAGGCCGGATCACTCCTCCCGGTCGTTCGACACGCCCTCCCACCTGGGAGGATCCGTCCGTGCCCTCCGCCGCCTCCACCGACCCACGGGTCCACGGTTCCGCCTTCCTGCGCGCCGCGCGGGGCGAGCCGGTGCCGCACACCCCCGTGTGGTTCATGCGCCAGGCGGGGCGGTCACTCCCGGAGTACCGACGCGTGCGTGAGGGGGTCGCGATGCTGGAGTCCTGCATGCGACCCGACCTCGTCGTCGAGATCACCCTGCAGCCGGTCCGCCGGTACGGCGTGGACGCGGCCATCTTGTTCTCCGACATCGTGCTGCCGCTCAAGGCGGTCGGTGTGGACCTCGACATCGTGCCCGGAGTGGGTCCGGTGGTCGCCAGTCCCGTCGCCACGCTGGCCGACGTCGAGGCCATCGCCGACCTGGAGCCCGAGCACGTCGCGTTCGTGAGCGAGGCGGTGCGCACGCTGGTCGGCGAGCTGGGATCCATCCCGCTGATCGGGTTCGCGGGCGCGCCGTTCACGGTGGCGTCGTACCTCGTCGAGGGCGGGCCGTCCAAGGAGCATGCCCGGACCAAGGCGATGATGTTCGGGGCGCCGGAGGTGTGGGAGGCGCTGATGCGCAAGATCGCGTCGATCTCGGCGGCCTACCTTGCGGTGCAGGTCGAGGCGGGCGCCTCAGCGGTGCAGCTGTTCGACTCGTGGGCGGGCGCCATGTCACCCGAGGACTACCGACGCTACGGACTGCCCTACTCCGCCGAGGTGCTGGCAGGTGTAGGGACGGTGGGCGTCCCGCGGATCCACTTCGGGGTCGGCACCGGCGAGCTGCTCGGGCTGATGGGCGAGGCCGGCGCCGACGTCGTCGGTGTGGACTGGCGGGTGCCGCTGGCCGACGGCCTCCGACGCGTGGGAGGCCGCGCGGTGCAGGGCAACCTGGACCCGTCGCTCGTGTTCGCCCCCACCGACGTGATGCTCGCGCGGGCCACGGAGGTCGTCGAGGCAGGTCGTGCCGCAGCCGGCCACATCTTCAACCTCGGCCACGGCGTGCTGCCCTCCACCGACCCCGACCAGCTCGCCCGGCTGACCGACCACGTGCACGCCCTGCCGGTTGCTGATTACCAGGGGATGTAGGCAATCTGCAGCTCCCCCTGGGTTGCAGCCCATGGGAGGCATCAGCTAGCCATGGGGAGCCGCCCCCGGAGCCCACGGATGACGGCCCGCCCGTACGCCGGCCGCCCTCGCACGCCCCCGCCGACGCGCGTACGACGCTCGCCGACACCCCCGAGGACGAGAGCCGCGCCGCCCTAGGACTCCGTGACGACCCGCCGGCGTCGCACCAGCCCCCGCACCGTCAGCCACAGCGGCACCCCCACCAGCACGAACGCCACCGCGAACGGCAGCAGCGCCCCGAGGACCGTCAGCGTCACCACGACGACCCCACCCAGTGCCCGCCAGCCGCCCGCCAGCCCGGCCAGGAATCCCGCGTCGTCGAGGGCGCCGGCTGGCGCGACGTACGTCTCGGGTGTCGAGAGGTGCAGCGTCAGGGTCGACATCGACGTCTGGCTCGACAGGTAGTCCTGCCGGGCCTTCAGCGACTGCAGCTCGGACTGCCGGGTGGTGATCTGGTCCTCGTAGCGGATCAGGTCCGCGACGTCCTTCGACGTGCGCTGGAACCGCTGCAGCCGGTCCAGGCTGTTCTGCAGCGTCTGCACCCGCTCAGCCGTGTCGATGACCTCGGTGGTGACGTCCTCGCCCGACTCCGTCGAGGACTTCAGCCGGCCCAGCCGACCCAGCGCCCGCTTCGCGGTGTCGAAGTCGTCCACGGGCACCCGCAGCACCAGGGTCGAGCGCTCGATGCTGCCGTCCTTCGCAGTCGTCGTGTCCTCGCGGTCCACCGACCCGCCGAGCCGGCCCACCAGGTCGTCCACCTGGGCGCGCACCGTCGACAGGTGCTTCGCGGTGACCGCGATCTCACCGGTGCGGATGACGGCCCGGTCGCGCACCGCCGCGCGCTTCACCTGCGGGGCGCTCGCGCTGTCCCGCGTCGCGCCGCCGTCCACCTTCGGCTCGCTGTACGACGCGCTGGAGGCGCCGTGCTCGGCCGCACCGCCGCAGCCGGTCACGGCGAGGAGCCCGGCGACCACCGCCACCGCCATCAGGTGCCGACGTCGGGTGCTAGATGTGCGCGTGCCGTTGCTCATGTCCGTCCCCGTTCTCCGGGCGGCGTACCCGCCCGACCGGGACTGTGACGCAGCCGGACGTCCTGAGGTTCCCGTCGCCTGGCAACCTGGGCCAGGTGACCCCTCCCGACGCAGCCGATGAGGCAGCCGCGCCCCGGGCCGCTCGCGTCGTGGTGGTGGGGGCCGGCATCGCCGGTCTCGCGGCCGCGACCGCCCTGCGTCGCCGCGCGCCGGATGTCGACGTGCTCGTGCTGGAGGCCGCGTCGAGCGTGGGTGGCAAGCTCGCGCTCGCCGAGGTGGGCGGGGTCAGCGTCGACGTGGGGGCCGAGTCCATGCTCAACCGGCGGCCCGAGGCCGTGGCCCTGGCGCGGGAGGCGGGGCTGGGTGAGCGACTCGTGCACCCGGCCACCGTCAACGCCAACCTCTGGTCACGCGGTCGCATGCGGCCGATGCCGCGCACGCTGATGGGGGTGCCGACGGATCCGAGGCTGCTGTCGGCCAGCGGGCTGCTCTCGAAGCCGGGGTTGGCCCGGGTCGCCGTCGAGCCGGCGCTGCCTCCGACGCGACTCGACGGCCAGGACGTCAGCATCGGCTGGCTCATCGAGGAGCGGTTCGGCCGGGAGGTCGTGGACCGGCTCGTCGAACCGCTGCTCGGGGGGGTCTACGCCGGTCACGCACGGGAGATCTCGGCGCGTGCCGCGGTTCCGCAGGTCGTCGCCCTGCTCGACCAGGACCGGTCGATGATGCGGGCCGCCGCCGCGGCGACCGCAGCCGCCTCCGACGTACCGGTCTTCGCCGGGCTGGCTGGCGGCCTCGGGAGGCTCCCCGAGGCGCTGGCGGCCCAGCTCGACGTCCGCACCGGAGCCACCGTCCGCGACCTGGCCCGTGCGCGCGACGGGGGCTGGAACCTCGTGATCGGCTCGACCGCCGAGGCCGAGGTGCTGCACGCCGACGCCGTGGTGCTGGCGACCCCGGCCACCCCCGCCGGCCGGCTGCTCGCCGACGTGGCACCCGACGCCGCCCTGGAGCTGGCCCGCATCGAGTACGCCTCCATGGCGGTCGTGACCCTGGCGTTCCGGGCTCGCGACTTCCCGGGCACGGAGGGGTCCGGGTTCCTGGTGCCGCCGGTGGACAAGCGATCGGTGAAGGCCGCGACGTACTCCTTCGCCAAGTGGGACTGGGTGCGCGAGACCGGCCGGCACGAGGACCTGCTCCTGATGCGCTGCTCGATCGGGCGGCACCGCGAGGAGGCGCTGCTGCAGCGCACCGACGACGAGCTGGTGCAGCTGGCCCTGGAGGACCTCGCGGACGCCATCGGGCTCTCCGTGCGGCCCGTCGACGCGCACCTGCGACGGTGGGGCGGGGCGCTCCCGCAGTACGCCGTCGGACACCTCGAACGAGTCCGGCACATCCGCTCGGCGGTCGCCGCGCTGCCGGGACTCGCGGTCTGCGGCGCGGCCTACGACGGGCTCGGGATCCCGGCCTGCGTGGCCTCGGCCGAGCTCGCCGTGACCCAGGTCCTGGACGCCTTGGCTGCGCTGGGAGGATGAGGTCATGACCGAGTCGAAGCGCCCCCAGCAGGGGAAGGCTGCCAAGGACCTGAACGCCACGATCCGCTACACCATGTGGTCGGTCTTCTCGCTGCGCGACGTCCTCGGCCAGGCCGACCGCGAGGCGGAGGTGGCCGAGGTCGAGAAGCTCTTCGACGAGCTCGGTGCCGCCGACGTGACGGTGCGCGGCCTCTACGACGTGGCGGGCCTCCGGGCCGACGCCGACCTGATGGTGTGGTGGCACGCCTCCACCGCCGACGAGCTGCAGGACGCCTACCACCGCTTCCGGCGTACGGCGTTCGGAGCCCGGCTGGACGCGGTCTGGTCGCAGATGGCGCTGCACCGGCCGGCGGAGTTCAACAAGAGCCACGTGCCGGCGTTCCTGGCCGACGAGCAGGCGCGGGCCTACGTGTGCGTCTACCCCTTCGTGCGGTCCTACGAGTGGTACCTCCTCGAGGAGTCCGAGCGACGCCGGCTGCTCGCGGAGCACGGCATGATGGCTCGTGACTACCCCGACGTCCGCGCGAACACCGTGTCGTCGTTCGCACTCGGCGACTACGAGTGGCTGCTCGCCTTCGAGGCCGACGACTTGCACCGCATCGTCGACCTGATGCGTCACCTACGGGGTTCGGAGACCCGTCGCCACGTCCGCGAGGAGGTGCCGTTCTACACCGGTCGGCGCCGCACGCCTCGCGAGCTGCTCACCGACCTCCCCTGAGCCCGTCTCCTAGGGTGGATGCATGCCTCTGCTGATGTGCGACCTCGACGACACGCTCGTCGAACGGCCACCGCTGTTCCGTGCCTGGGCGGAGCAGTTCCTCGACGAGCAGGGGCTGTCGGCCGACCTCGTCGAGTGGCTCGTCGAGCAGGACCGCGGCGGCCACCGGCCGCGCCAGGAGTTCCATGCCGCGATCGCCGCGCGCACCGGCTACGACGTGCCCCGCGACGCGTTCGTGCGCGAGTTCAGCGACCGGATCGGCCACAGCTACCGGCTCACGCCGGGTGTGCGGTCGGCGCTGGCGCAGGCGCGCTCCGCCGGCTGGTCGTTCGCGGTCGTGACGAACGGTCCGACGTCCACCCAGGACCAGAAGGTCCGGGCGACCGGCCTCGACCGGCTCGCGGACGCCGTGTGCGTCGCGGGCGAGGTCGGCGCGTCCAAGCCGGACCCGCTGATGTTCCGCACCGCCGCCCGCCGGGCCGGGACGTCGCTCGAGGGGGCGTGGATGATCGGCGACAACCTCGACGCCGACGTCGCCGGCGCGCAGGGGGTGGGTGCGCGCACGGTGTGGCTCAAGCGCGACTACGACTGGCTGACGTACTCCTCGGGCGTCGAGCCGGACCTCGTCGCCGACGACTTCCCCGGCGCCGTACGACGTGTGCTCGACGCGACCGGCTGAGGGCTACTCGGCGCGGGCGGTCTCCTCGGCCGGCTCCAGCGTCATGCTGAGGGAGTTGATGCAGTAGCGCTGACCGGTGGGGGTGCCGTACCCGTCGTCGAAGACGTGCCCGAGGTGTCCGCCGCACGCCGCGCACCGGACCTCGACGCGCTTCATGCCCATCGAGGTGTCCTCGATGTACTCGACGCGCTCCTCGGCCAGCGGGGCGTAGAACGACGGCCAGCCGCAGTGCGAGTCGAACTTCGTCTCGGACTTGAACAGCTCGGCCTGGCACGCCCGGCAGCGGTACACCCCGACCGTCTTGGTGTCGGTGTACTCGCCGGTGAACGCCCGCTCGGTGCCCGCCTTGCGGAGCACGGCGTACTCGTCCTTGGACAGCTGCTCACGCCACTCGGCGTCGCTCTTCTCGACCTCGTAAGCCATGCCTCCAGAGTACTGTCCGGTCCATGGCGAGTCCCGCGACCGAGGTCGACGCAGGCGGTCGGCCGGTCCGTGTGACGAACCCCGACCGGGTGATCTACGAGCCCACCGACCGCACGCCCGAGGTCACCAAGCTGATGGTGGTCGAGTACTACGTGGCCGTCGCGGACGGCATCGTGCGCGCGCTGCGCGAGCGACCCACCGCCCTGGAGCGGTGGCCCAAGGGAGTGCACGAGGGCATCGTGCTCAGCACCGGCTACGGCGACAAGGCGGACGCGTTCTACCAGAAGCGGGTCCCGAAGGGCGCGCCGTCGTACGTCGAGACCGCCACCGTCACCTTCCCGTCGGGGCGCACCGCCGACGAGGTCTGCCCGACCGAGGTGGCGGTGCCGGCGTGGGCGGCGCAGATGGGCACGCTGACCTTCCACCCGTGGCCGGTGCGCCGGGACCGCCCCGACCATCCCGACGAGCTCCGCATCGACCTGGACCCGCACGGGGACACCGATTTCCACGACGCGGTCCGGGTCGCCGGGGAGGCGCGTCGGCTGCTCGACGACCTCGGGATGCGGGGCTACCCCAAGACGTCGGGCAACCGCGGCGTCCACGTCTACGTGCGCGTCGAGCCGCGGTGGGACTTCGTCGACGTCCGGCACGCCGCCATCGGCTTCGGCCGCGAGCTCGCCCGCCGCACTCACGGGGTGACGACCAACTGGTGGAAGGAGGAGCGCGGCGACGCGATCTTCGTCGACTACAACCAGAACTCCCGGGACCGCACCATCGCCTCCGCCTACAGCCTGCGCCCCAAGCCGGGCGCGCCGGTCAGCACGCCGGTCGAGTGGGACGAGCTGCCCGAGGTCGAGGACCCCGCGCACTTCAACCTGCTGACCGTGCCAGGTCGCTTCGAGGAGCGTGGCGACGTGCATGCGAGCATCGACGACCACGCGGCGGACCTGCAGCCGCTGCTCGACCTGTACGACGAGCAGGTCGGCCGCGGCCAGGGGGAGCTGAACTACCCCCCGGACTACCCGAAGATGCCGGGCGAGCCGCCGCGGGTGCAGCCGAGCAAGAAGGTGGCCGAGCACTGGGACGAGCAGGGCAACTGGGTCGAGAAGGGGTGAGCCGGGCTGGGCTGAGCCAGGATGACCCACGCGGGCCATTCTCCGCGGGTGTCCGCGGTCCTAGCCTGAAGGCAGCGGGGCCGTCGCGGCCTGGGCGCGGACCTCGTCCACGTTGCTCTCCTGCGAGGTGACCATGACCGCCGTCCATCCCACCGCCTCCTCCCACCCGACCCGCGCCCAGCTGCTGACGCTTGCGGTCGCGGCCCCGGTGGTGCATCTGGCGATGATGATCCCCGGCTACAGCGACAACGGGGGGTTCCAGACCACAGAGTGGCTGGTCGTGCTGGCGATCTCGCTGGTGGTCAGCCTCGGGCTCTTCCTGTTCGTGGTGCCGCACGCCGGTGCCGTCGCCGGGGTGGTGCTGGCGGTGCTGGCCGTCGTCAGCGTGCTGGCGTTCTGGGGCGGCGTCACGCTGCCGCTGGCCGCCGCGGCGGCGGCGATCGGCTGGCGCACCCGGACCGGCGAGCGTCGTAGGCTCGCGACGGTGACGCTGGTGCTGGCCGCCCTCAGCGTGGTCGCGCTGGTGGGCATCATCATCAGCGACGCGATGTCGAGCTGAGGAGCAAACGCCCTAGCCTGGCCGCGTGACGACGTTCCCCGAGCCTCGCGGTGACCTCTCGGACTGCGGCGCGCTGTTCGCCCGCTACCTCGACTTCTTCCGCGAGACGGTGATCCGCAAGGCAGGGTCGCTGCCGCCCGACCAGCAGCGGACCAGCGTGCTGCCCTCTGGCTGGACACCGCTCGAGATGCTCGCCCACCTGGCCGCGATGGAGCGGCGCTGGCTCGTGTGGGGGTTCCTGGGCGAGCCGGTCGAGGACCCGTGGCGCGAGGTCCGGGACGGTCGCTGGCACGTCCCCGAGGACGTGCCGCTCGACGACCTGGCGGCGGCACTGCGCGAGGGAGGTGCCCGCACCACCGCGGTGCTCGCCGAGCACCCGCTCGACGAGGTGGCGCCGCCCGGCCCGCGATTCGAGGACGACCAGCCGGCGACGCTGTCGTGGATCTGCTTCCACGTCCTCCAGGAGTACGCCCGGCACGCGGGTCATCTCGACGTCGCGGTGGAGGTCGCCGGCGGCGAGCAGGGGGAGTGAGTCAGAGGCCGGTGACGCCCTCGCCACCGTAGGACTCCGCCTGCTCGTCGAAGTTCTCGTGCTCGAGCAGATGCAGGATCGGCACCCCGATCTTGCGGCGGGCCCGCGAGGTCCAGTCGACGTGGAAGAACTCGGCGATGACGTGGCTGCGGGTCAAGATGATCGCCTCGGCGGCATGCACCTCGGCGACCTTGGCGGCGAGCGCCTCGATGGGCTCGGCGCTGACGACCTCCCCGGTGACGTCCGCGCCCT
Organism: uncultured Actinomycetota bacterium; assembly: GCA_963810435.1. Classification (GTDB taxonomy): domain Bacteria; phylum Actinomycetota; class Actinomycetes; order Propionibacteriales; family Nocardioidaceae; genus Nocardioides_B. The sequence goes on along the minus strand of CAWENL010000001.1, from coordinate 2,167,260 downwards.
GGCCCTTCAGCTTGGCCACGCAGCCGTCGCAGTCCTGGCGGGCCTGGCTGAGCAGCTCGCGCTGCACCTCCTGGACGTTCTCGGCGTCCATCACCAGGGCGGGGGAGGCGAGCACCTCGCTCGCCGCGATCGACCCCATCGCGGACTCGACCCGCGCGGCCGCGTCCTCGACGGGCAGCAGCACGTGGTAGCGGACCGGGTCCTCCACGTCGCCGTGCAGGCTCCGGACCTGAGCAGCGTCCTCGGCGGACAGCGGCTGTTCGACAAGCAGCACCACGTCGTACGTCGTCGACTCGGTCATGGCTCCAGGGTAGTCCTCCCGCCCGGGAAAAGAGGTCACGAACCGGCGCCGAGCACCTCGGCGAGGTCGTAGCCGACCGGCTCCTCGAGCTGCTCGTAGCCGCACGACTCCGGGTCGCGGTCCGGGCGCCACCTCTTGAAGTGCGCCGTATGCCGGAACCGGCTGCCCTCCATGTGGTCGTAGCCCACCTCGAGGACCCGCTCGGGACGCAGCGGCGTGAACGAGAGGTCCTTGCCCTGGCTCCATCGGCTCTGCGTGCCGGGCACCCGGTCCGGGTTCGCGATCGCCCACTCGCTCCACTCACCCCAGGGATGCTCCGCGAGGTCCTTGCAGACCAGTGGCTGCAGCTCCTCGACGAGCTCGGCCCGTCGCTTCGCCGTGAACGAGGCCGAGACCCCGATGTGTTGGAGCCTGCCGTCGGCGTACAGGCCGAGCAGCAGCGAGCCCAGCAGCGGCGCGTCCGGGGTCGAGGTCTTGTGCAGCCGGTAGCCGGCGAGGACCACGTCGGCGGTGCGCTCGTGCTTGATCTTGAGCATGGTGCGGGCGTTCGGCTGGTAGGTCGCGGTGAGCGGCTTGGCCACCACGCCGTCGAGGCCGGCGCCCTCGAACTGCTGGAACCAGGCCTGCGCCTCCACCGGGTCGGTCGTGGTGCGGGTCAGGTGGATCGGCGGGGCGACGCCCGCGAGCTCCTGCTCCAGGCGCGCCCGTCGGGCCTCGAAGGGCTCGCGCATCAGCGACTCGTCACCGACGGCGAGCAGGTCGAACGCGACGTAGCCCGCGGGTGTCGACTCGGCGAGCATCCGCACCCGGGAGTCCGCGGGGTGGATGCGCTCCTGCAGCCGCTCGAACTCCAGCCGGTCCCCGATGGCCACGAAGAGCTCACCGTCGACCACGCACCGGTCGGGCAGCGACGCGCGGATCGCGTCGACGACCTCGGGGAAGTAGCGGGTCAACGGCTTGGTGTTGCGGCTGGCCAGCTCCACCTCGTCGCCGTCGCGGAACACGAGGCAGCGGAACCCGTCCCACTTGGGCTCGAAGACCAGCCCGCCGTGCTTGGCAGGGTCCGGGATCCCCTTGACCGACTTGGCGAGCATCGGCTGGACCGGCGGCATCACGGGGAGATCCATGACTGCATCGTAGGGTTGCCCGGTGCCGGTCCACCTCTGCGATCGCGACCCGCGGGTGCCCGCCGACCGTCTGCTGGCCGACCTGGTGCCGCCGCCCCGCTTCGCCGAGGTCAGCTTCGACTCCTACCGTCCCGACCCGGCCCAGCCGTCGCAGGCCGAGGCCCTCGTGCGGGTCCGCGCCTTCGCGCACACCCTCGGGTCCACGCCGCGCCGACGCTGGTTCGGGCGGTCGCGGACCGACGAGAGCCCCGGAGGGGTGTACCTCGACGGTGGGTACGGCGTCGGCAAGACGCACCTGCTCGCCTCGCTGTGGCACGCCGCACCGGGCCCCGGGCTGTTCGCCACCTTCGTGGAGCTCACGCACCTGGTGGGTGCGCTGGGGTTCCACCCGGCCGTCGAGAAGCTGTCGTCCTACGCGCTGGTGTGCGTCGACGAGTTCGAGCTCGACGACCCCGGCGACACCGTGCTGGTCTCGACGCTGCTGACCCGGCTGCGCGAGTCCGGGGTGCGGCTGGCGGCCACCTCCAACACCCTGCCCGGACGGCTGGGGGAGGGACGGTTCGCCACCGACGACTTCCTGCGCGAGATCCAGGGCCTCGCGGCGCACTTCGAGTCGGTCCGCATCGAGGGCGAGGACTACCGCCACCGGGGCCTCCCGGACGCCCCCGCGGCCCGCGAGCCCGCGACCGTGGAGGTGGCAGCCCGACGCGAGGGTGCCAGCCTCGACCACTTCGTGGACCTCACCCGGCACCTCGCCACCGTCCACCCGTCCCGGTTCGGCGCCCTGCTCGACGACGTGCGCGTGGTCTGCCTCGAGGACGTGCGCACCCTCGACGACCAGGCCGACGCGCTGAGATGGGTGGTGCTCGCCGACCGGCTCTACGACCGCGATCTCCCGGTGCTGGCCAGTGGCGTCGCCCTCGACCGGATCTTCGCGCCGCCACTGCTGGAGGGCGGGTACCGCAAGAAGTACCTCCGTGCGGTGAGCCGGCTCGTGGCGCTGGCGCGCCAGGGCGTCGAGGTGGCCTAGAGGCCTTGGGCAGGTCGGGCATACTGCCGCCCATGTCGTCGTCGATCATCGAGCTGCTGCGGGTGCCACCGGGTCCCGTCGACCTGTCGTCGTACGACGCGCGGGCGAAGCCGTCGTTCTCGGGGAAGAAGCGCAAGGGCAAGGCGGCGCTCTACGCGATGGGGGACGAGCTCTCCGACCTGCAGGAGCGGCTCTTCGCCGAGGGCATGAGCGGCGGCCACCGCAGCGTGCTGCTGGTGCTGCAGGGGATGGACACCTCCGGCAAGGGCGGCACCGTGCGGCACGCGCTGGCGCTCGTGGACCCGCAGGGGCTGCACATCAAGTCGTTCAAGGCACCGACCCGCGCCGAACGCCGCCACGACTTCCTGTGGCGCATCGAGCGGGAGCTGCCGGGACCGGGCATCATCGGCGTCTTCGACCGCTCGCACTACGAGGACGTGCTCGTCGCCCGGGTGCGTGAGCTCGCGTCGGCCGAGGAGATCGGCACCCGCTTCGAGAAGATCAACGAGTTCGAGAGGCGGCTGGCCGACGACGGCACCGTGATCGTGAAGTGCATGCTGCACATCTCCGCGAAGGCGCAGAAGGAGCGGCTGCTCAAGCGGCTCGACAAGACCGACAAGCTCTGGAAGTTCGAGCCCGGCGACGTCGACGACCGGCACCGCTGGCCGGCGTACCAGAAGGCCTATGAGACGGCGATCGAACGGACCAACACCGAGCACGCGCCCTGGCTGCTCGTGCCCAGCGACCGCAAGTGGTACCGCAACCTGGCTGTCGCCGAGATCCTCCGCGAGACCCTCACCCGGATGGACCCGCACTGGCCCGGGCCGGACTTCGACGTCGACGAGCAGCGGCGACGTCTGCTCGACGAGGCGCAGCTCACCTGACGGTAGGGTCACCGCGTGATCCGGACCGTGGCCGCGACCCGCTACGTGGCGCCGCTGCGCGAGGGCGGCTCGCTCCCCGGCCTCGTCGAGGCCGAGGACCTCGGCACCTACGTCTGCAAGTTCCGCGGTGCCGGACAGGGCCTCAAGGTGCTCGTGGCCGAGGTGGTCGTCGGGGAGCTCGCGCGGCGGCTCGGCATCGCCACCCCGGACCTGGTCGGGATCGAGCTGGACCCCCTGATCGGCCGCTACGAGGCCGACGAGGAGGTCCAGGACCTCCTCACCGCCAGCATCGGGCTCAACCTCGGCGTCGACTTCCTCCCCGGTTCGTTCGGGTACGACGCCGGGTGCACGCTCGACCCGGAGGTCGCCGCCTCCGTGCTCTGGCTGGACGCGATGACCGCCAACGTCGACCGCAGCTGGCGCAACCCCAACCTGCTCGTGTGGCACGGGGCGCTGTGGGCCATCGACCATGGTGCCTGTCTCTACTTCCACCACAGCTGGGCCGGTGGGGTCGGCCCGGCCGAGCGCTTCGCGCACCAGCCCTACGACGCCTCGGACCACGTGCTCGCCGCGCACCGCGGGGGCCTGCCGACGGTCGACGCCGACCTCGCTCCCCGGGTCACGCGCGACCTGCTGGAGGAGGTGCTGGCCCTGGTGCCCGACGAGTGGCTGGAGCCGGTTCCGGGCGCGTCCTCGCCCGACGAGCTGCGGACGTCGTACGTGCGGTTCCTGCTCGCCCGGGTGGACGGGGACCGGGCGTGGCTCCCGGGCGCAGCATGAGCACGCGGATGGGCTTCCAGTACGTCGTGCTGCGCTGCGTGCCCCGCGTCGACCGTGAGGAATTCGTGAACGTCGGGGTGGTGCTCTACTGCCAGCAGGCCGACTTCCTGGGGGCCAGCTGCCTCGTCGACCGGGACCGGATCACGGCGCTCTCCCGTGACGTCGACATCGACGCGGTCTGCTCGGCGCTCGCCGCCGTCGAGGCGGTCTGCCGAGGCGACGCCGCGGCTGGGGAGGCGGGGCGTGGCCCGCTGGGCACCCGCTTCGGCTTCGTGAAGGCACCGCGCAGCACGGTCGTACAGCCCGGCCCGGTGCACGGCGGTGCCACCGACGACCCCGCCGCGCAGCTCGAGCACCTGCTGGAGCGGCTCGTGCGCTGAGCGCCCACTGGTCTTGACCGGTGGACACTTTGCTCAGGTCGGGGTGTTGGGACGACGAAACAGGAAACAGGAAACAGATCCCGACCCGACAGGGGAACCCCCGTGGCGCACCCGACGCTCCTGCCCGACGTCACGGGCATGCCCGAGACCGCTTCCGAGCTGCTCGCGGAGATCCGCCCCCGGCTCCGGGGCTGGCTGCACGCCGCGACCGCGCCCGTCGCCTTCGCGGCGGGCGTCGTCCTGGTGCTGCTGGCCCCTCCGGGCAGCGCGCGCCTCGGCGCGGCCGTGTTCGCCTTCTCGGCGTTGGTGCTGTTCTCGGTCTCGGCCCTCATGCACCGCGGCGGATGGTCACCGCGCACCGAGCTGATCCTCACCCGTCTCGACCACGCGAGCATCTTCCTGCTCATCGCCGGGACCTACACGCCGTTCTCGCTGCTGCTGCTCGAGGGCTCCGACCGGGTGGTGCTGCTCGTCGTGGCCTGGAGCGGCGCCGGCCTGGGGATCGCGTTCCGGATGCTCCGCCCGGGCGCGGCGCGCTGGGTCTACACCCCGATCTACATCGCCCTGGGCTGGGCCGCGATCTTCTTCGCCGGGGACTTCGCGCACTACACCGGCACGATCGTCGTGGTGCTGCTCGCGGCCGGCGGACTGCTCTACACGGTCGGTGGGGTCGTCTACGGGCTGCGCCGGCCGAACCCCTTCCCGCAGTGGTTCGGGTTCCACGAGGTCTTCCACGCGTTCACGGTCATCGCGTTCGCGGCGCACTACACCGGCATCTCGATCGCCACCTACGCGCTGAGGTGAGCCGGGCCGGCGCGCCCCGGGGGTTCGCTTCGGGGCTCGCTCAGAGGTTGATCATGTGGCCCGCGATGCCCTCGACGGCCTCCTTGACCGCCTCGGACAGCGTCGGGTGCGCGAAGACGTTGCGGGCGACCTCGTCGGCGGTCAGGTCCCAGCGCTGGGCCAGGGTCAGCACGGGCAGCAGCTCGGTCACGTCCGGACCGATGAGGTGGGCGCCGATGATCTCGTTGTACGTCGCGTCGGCGACGATCTTGACGAAGCCGGTGCTGTCGCCGAGGCCCATGGCCTTGCCGTTCGCCGAGAACGGGAACTTCGCGGTCTTGACGTCGTACCCGAGCTCCTTGGCCTGCTCCTCGGAGTAGCCGAAGGAGGCCACCTGAGGCTGGCAGTACGTCGCCCGCGGGATGAAGTCGAAGGCGACGGGCATGGTGTCGGCGCCCGCGATCACCTCGGCGGCGACGATGCCCATCGCCTCGGCGGTGTGGGCGAGCATCAGCTTGCCGGTGCAGTCGCCGATGGCGTAGACGCCGTCGACGTTGGTGCGGCCGTACTCGTCGATCGCGACGGCGCCGCGCTCGGTGAGCTCGACGCCCGCGGCCTCGAGGCCGAAGCCCTCCACGCGCGGCGCGAAGCCGATCGCCTGGAGCACCTTGTCGGTCTCGATGACCTCCTCCTTGCCGTCCTTGGAGACGGTGACCTTGACGGGTCCGGTGCCGTCGCCGGAGTCGTCGATCGACTCGACCTTGGTGGAGAGCATCACCTTCACGCCGAGCTTCTTGTAGTGCTTGAGCAGCTCCTTGGAGATCTCGGCGTCCTCGGTGGGCACCATGCGGTCGAGGAACTCGACGATGGTCACGTCGACGCCGAAGTTCTTCATGACGTAGGCGAACTCGACGCCGATCGCCCCGGAGCCGGCGATCACGATGCTGCCGGGTAGCCGGTCGTCGAGGATCTGCTCCTCGTAGGTCACCACGCGCTCGGACAGCTCGGTGCCCGGGATGAGCCGGGTGGTGGCACCGGTGGCGATGATGAGCTGGTCGTAGGTGAGCTGCTCGGTGTCGCCGTCCGAGGTCTTGACGTCCATGGACTTCTCACCCGTGAGGGTGCCCCAGCCGTCCACCTCGGTGATCTTGTTCTTCTTCATCAAGAAGTGGACGCCCTTGACGATGCCCTCGGAGACCTTGCGGCTGCGGGCGTGCGTGGGCTTGAAGTCCATCGACGCGTCGCCGGTGATCCCGAACTTGTCCTTCTCGTGCTCGAGGATGTGGGCCAGCTCGGCGTTGCGCAGCAGCGCCTTGGACGGGATGCAGCCCACGTTGAGGCACACACCGCCCCAGTACTTGTGCTCGACCACCGCGACCTTCTTGCCCAGCTGGGCCGCGCGGATGGCGGCGACGTACCCGCCGGGTCCGGCTCCGAGGACGACGACGTCGAAGTGTTGGCTCATGGCGCAAATCCTAGGGGGTGGGCCGAGCAGGGCCGGAAGCGGTCGTTTGGCCGCTTGTTGCGAACGGTTTGCAATAACGCCTGATGCGCGTAATGTTCCGGGGACCGCGCCAGGAAGGAAGGACGTCGATGACGGCACCGACCCTCGAGCGCCCCGGCCGGCTGGCCAGGGTCCGCCGCTCGCTGACCCGTGGCGACTGGATGGCGATCGGGTCGATGACGGCGGCGGTCCTCGGGCTGCACCTCGTCGGGTGGGTCACGTTGCTCGCATTCGTCGTCCCCCACGACTACCAGGCCGGCGGCGCACACGTCTTCGGGCTCGGGCTCGGACTGACGGCGTACACCCTGGGCATGCGGCACGCGTTCGACGTCGACCACATCGCGGCGATCGACAACACCACCCGCAAGCTGCTCGCCGACGGCAAGCGACCCCTCACGGTCGGGTTCTGGTTCTCGCTCGGGCACTCCTCGGTCGTCTTCGCGCTGTGCCTCCTGCTGGCCTTCGGCGTGCGGTCGCTGGCGGGACAGCTGCAGAGCGACTCCTCGGGGTTGCACGAGGTCACCAGCGTGGTCGGGACCTTGGTCTCCGGCGCCTTCCTCTACCTCATCGGGATCCTCAACCTGGTGATCCTCGTCGGCATCGTGAAGGTCTTCGTGAGCATGCGTCGAGGCCACTACGACGAGGCCGCGCTCGAGGATCAGCTGAACAACCGTGGCCTGATGAACCGCTTCCTGGGCGGCCTGACGAAGTCGATCACCAAGCCGTGGCAGATCTACCCGGTCGGGGTGCTCTTCGGGCTCGGCTTCGACACCGCGACCGAGATCGGCCTGCTGGTGCTCGCCGGGGGAGCCGCGGCGTTCCAGCTGCCGTGGTACGCGATCCTCACGCTGCCCGTGCTGTTCGCGGCCGGCATGAGCCTGCTGGACTCGATCGACGGCTGCCTGATGAACTTCGCCTACGGGTGGGCGTCCTCGCGGCCGATCCGGAAGGTCTACTACAACATCACCGTCACGGCCCTCTCGGTCGCGGTCGCCCTGATCATCGGCAGCATCGAGCTGCTCGGCATCCTCGGGGACAAGCTCTCGATCCGCACCGGACCGGTCGCCTGGATCGGCGGCCTCGACCTCAACCACGTGGGCTTCGTCATCGTCGGGCTCTTCGTCGGCACCTGGGTCGTCGCCCTGGCCGTGTGGCGCTACGGCCGCATCGAGGAGCGCTGGTCCCGCACCCTCACCCCCCCACCCCGCTGAGGCGTCTGGTTCTGCGGTCGGGACCCCGCCGAGGCGTCTGGTTCTGCGGCCGGGACCCCGCCGAGGCGTCTGGTTCTGCGGCCGGGACCCTGCCGAGGCGTCTGGTTCTGCGGCCGGGACCCTGCCGAGGCGTCTGGTTCTGCGGCCGGCGCCGGTCCGGGCGCGCAGAACGGGACGCCTCAGCGGGTTGCGCCGCGCAGAACGGGACGCCTCAGCGGGTTGCGCCGCGCAGAACGGGACGCCTCAGCGGGTTGCGCCGCGCAGAACGGGACGCCGCAGCGGGTGGGGGCTCGCAGAACGGGACGCCTCAGCGGGAGGGGAGGGTCAGACGGGGACGAGCTCGACGGCGCCGACGGCGTAGCGGGCCAGGATGGTGCGGGCGACCTCGGGGTCGGCCCCGAGGGGCGCGGAGACCGCCACCGCCCCGGCCTCGAGCGCCAGCTCCGCGGCCCGGTCGGGCAGCATGCCGGGAGCCAGGAACAGCGACCCGACCGCGATGTGCCGGCGCCCCTCGGCGCGGAACTGCCGCACCGCCTCGCCGGCGGCCGGGGGCGCGGCCGAGGCGTACGCGGTCACCGTGGGCAGCCGGTGCCTGGAGCCCCACAGCCGCGCCAGCCGGGTGACCGCCTGGTTGGCGAGCTGGTCCGACGAGCCGGCAGCGGCCAGCACGAGCGCGTCGAGCTCACGGACCCGCGCGTCACTGAGCGCGGTGCGCAGCCGACGGTCGAGCACCTCCAGGAAGACGGGCTCCAGCCCCAGCACGGACGTCGCGCGGACGCGCAGGTGCTCGTGCCGCGCGGTCGCCTCGGCCACGGCTCGCGGCACGTCGACCTTGGCGTGGTGGGCCTCGGTGAGCAGCAGCGGTACGACGACGATCTCGTCGTGGCCGGCCCGGGCGAGCCGGTCGACGACGGAGGCGAAGGACGGCTTGGCGAGCTCGAGGAAGGCGGGCTCGATGCGCAGGTCCGGACGCATGGTCCGCACCTCGGCGACGAGCGCCTTGATGGTCTGCGCCGAGCGAGGGTCGCGGCTGCCGTGGGCGAGGGCCACCAGAGCGGGAGCGGTCATGGGTGGCCTCCTTTCAGGGACGGGTCGAGCGGGTCCGACGACGATGTCGATGACTGGGTCGATGACGGGGTCGACGGGCGACACTGGGTCGATGACGGGTGATGGGTCATGAGTTGATGCCGCACTCGGTCTTGCCGGTGCCGGCCCAGCGACCGCTGCGCGGGTCCTCGCCCGGGGCCACGCGACGGGTGCACGGCCAGCAGCCGATCGACGGGTAGCCGTCGTACTGCAGCGGGTTCACGAGCACGCCGTTCTCCGCGATGTACCGGTCGATCTGGTCGCCGGTCCAGCGCGCCAGCGGCGACACCCGGACCTTGCGCTTGGTGTCGTCCCAGCCGATGACCGGTGCGATCACGCGGTTGCGCGTCTCGTCGCGGCGCAGCCCGGTGGCCCACGCGTCGTACCCGGCGAGCGCCTGCTCGAGGGGCTTGACCTTGCGCAGCGCACAGCACAGGTCCGGGTCGCGCGCGAAGAGGTCCTTGCCGTACGTCGCGTCCTGCTCGGCCACCGTCTGCTCGGCGGTGACGTCGACGAGGGTGACCGGCAGTGTCGCCGCGACCGCGTCGCGCGTGCCGATGGTCTCGGCGAAGTGGTAGCCGGTGTCGAGGAACACCACGTCGATCCCCGGCGCGACCGCCGAGGCGACGTGCGCCAGCACCGCGTCCCCCATCGAGGAGGTGATCGCGAACCGCTCGCCGAAGGTGGCGACGGCCCACTCGATGATCACCTCGGCGGGGGCGAGCTCGAGCTCGGCGCCGGCGTGCCGCACGAGCTGCTTGAGCTCCGCCTCGCTGCGTCCCTCGGTGCGGGTGCCCTTGAACAGGCGGGCCGCCTCGGTGGTTGCCGTGGTCATGGCCGTACCTCGGTCCGGATCGCGGGCGGCTGAGGGCGCTCGATCATGCCGAGCATCTTGAGCGTGAACGCGCGCAGGCAGGCGTGGCACTCCCAGGCGCCGTGCCCCTCCTCGCTGGGTCGCAGGTCCTCGTCGCCGCAGTAGGGGCAGTGGAACGGGATGCCGCGCCCCGCGCCGCCGCTCACGAGACCGGCTCCAGCACCCGGCGGCCGGACTCGCCGCGCAGCGCCGGCTCGTCGGCCCGGACGACCCAGTCAGCGAACGACTCGCCGGTCTCGCGCTGGTCGAGGAACGCGGTCACGACATCGGTGACGTAGTCGTCGAGGCCGGAGCTGGTGACCTTGTGCGCGCGCAGCTTCGTGCCGAACCGCGGGTCGAGCCCCAGCCCGCCACCGAGGTGCACCTGGAAGCCCTCCACCTGGGCACCGTCGGCGTCGAGGACCAGCATGCCCTTGAGCCCGATGTCGGCCACCTGCGTGCGGGCGCACGCGTTGGGGCAGCCGTTGACGTTGACGGTGACGGGCACGTCGAGGTCGGGGAGGCGGCGCTCCAGCTCGGCGATCAGGTCGGCCGCCCGTTGCTTGGTCTCGACGATCGCGAGCTTGCAGAACTCGATGCCCGTGCAGGCCATCGTGTTGCGACGCCAGTTCGACGGCCGCGCCGACAGGCCGATGCCGTCGAGGGCCGTCACGAGGCTCTCGACCCGCTCCTGCTCGACGTCGAGCACGAGCAGCTTCTGGTACGGCGTGGTGCGCACCCGGCCCGAGCCGTGCTCCTCGGCGATCTCCGCCAGCCGGGTCAGCGTGACCCCGTCCACGCGGCCGACCGTGGGCGCGGCGCCGACGAAGTAGCGGCCGTCCTTCTGCTGGTGCACGCCGATGTGGTCGCCGCCGCCGTCGGGCGCGCCGGGGGACGGGCAGTCCACCAGCTCACGGCCGAGGTAGGCCTCGCTCTGGAGCACCTCGCGGAACGTCTCGATGCCCCAGTCCTGGACCAGGAACTTGATCCGGGCGCGGGAGCGCAGCCGGCGGTAGCCGTAGTCACGGAAGATCGCGATGACGCCTTCCCACACGTCCGGCACGTCACCGACGGGGATCCAGACGCCCATCTTCTGGGCGAGCATCGGGTTGGTGGAGAGCCCACCCCCGACCCACAGGTCGAAGCCCGGTCCGTGCTCGGGGTGCGTGGTGCCGACGAACGAGACGTCGTTGACCTCGGGAGCCACGTCCTGGCTCGGGTGGCCGCTGACCGAGGTCTTGAACTTCCGCGGGAGGTTGGCGTACTCGGGGTCACCGATGTAGCGGCGCTTGATCTCCTCGAGCGCGGGGGTTCCGTCGACGATCTCGTCGGTGGCGATGCCGGCGACGGGGGAGCCCAGCATGGTGCGCGGCGAGTCCCCGCACGCCTCCAGGGTGTCGAGTCCGACGGCGTCGAGCCGTTCCCAGATCGCTGGGACGTCCTCGATGCGGATCCAGTGGTACTGGACGTTCTGCCGGTCGGTGAGGTCGGCGGTGTCGCGGGCGTAGGTCGTGCTGATCTCGCCGAGGGCACGCAGCTGCTCGGTGGTCAGCTGGCCGCCGTCGATGCGCACCCGCATCATGAAGTACTCGTCGTCGAGCTCGTCGGGCTCCAGGGCTCCGGTCTTGCCGCCGTCGAGGCCGGGCTTGCGCTGGGTGTAGAGGCCCATCCACCGGAAGCGGCCCCGCAGGTCCGAACCGTCGATGGAGGCGAACCCGCGCTTGGCGTAGACGTTCTCGATGCGGCCCCGCACGTTGAGCGGGTTGTCGTCCCTCTTGGACTGCTCGTTGGGGTTCAGCGGCTCGCGGTAGCCGAGGGCCCACTGGCCCTCGCCGCGCTTCTGACGGGTGCGGCCGGAGCGGCCCGGCCCGGCGGGGCTGCTCCCGGAGGCCGGCCTGCCGGTGGGGGCGCCGCTGGGAGTACTGCTACTGGGTGCGGTGCTGGGTGTGCTGCTGGGTGTGCTGCCTGGGGGGGTCACGGGAGAAGATGCTCCTGGAGACGAGAGGCGCACGACGCGCAGAGCCATCGACGGCGTTGTCGAGGGGGTCCCGGCGACCGCACGCCCGGCTGGATGAGCAGGGCCCGCACCCGCGAATCGCGGGTGGGATGTCAGGCGGCGTGCCAGGACAGACAGATCATGCTGCGCGTACGACCGAGGTCCACGTGGCGGCGGACCACCAGGTGCATCGTCGTAGCGGGGCTGATCATGGAAGGAGTCTCACGGCGCAGACGCCCGTCCCACAAACCCCGGTATCATACTGTGAGACGAGTGTCCGCGATTTGATACGGCGCGGGGGGTTGCGGGCGCGACCCACGCCCTCACTAGTCTGGCCCCCATGACCGCCCCGAGCGCCGAGAGCCTCGCCAAGACCGCCAGCACGGCCTACGACGCCGCCCTCGAGGTGATCGCCTCCGTCGAGCCCCGGATCGCCGAGGCCACCCGGGCCGAGCTCCGCGACCAGCGCGGGTCGCTCAAGCTCATCGCGAGCGAGAACTACGCCTCCCCGGCCGTGCTGCTGACGATGGGCACCTGGTTCAGCGACAAGTACGCCGAGGGCACCGTGGGTCACCGCTTCTATGCCGGCTGCCAGAACGTCGACACCGTCGAGGCCCTCGCCGCCGAGCACGCGCGCGAGCTGTTCGGGGCGCCGTACGCCTACGCCCAGCCGCACTCGGGCATCGACGCCAACCTGGTCGCCTTCTGGTCGATCCTCGCCCACCGCGTCGAGTCGCCGGCTCTGGAGAAGCACCAGGCCAAGAACGTCAGCGAGCTCAGCGAGGCCGACTGGGAGGAGCTGCGCCACGAGCTCGGCAACCAGCGGATGCTCGGCATGTCGTTGGACGCGGGCGGTCACCTCACCCACGGCTTCCGTCCCAACATCAGCGGCAAGATGTTCCACCAGCGCTCCTACGGCACCGACCCCGAGACGGGGCTGCTCGACTACGACCGGGTCGCGCAGGCGGCGCGGGAGTTCCGGCCGTTGGTCCTGATCGCGGGATACTCGGCCTACCCGCGCCGGGTGAACTTCGCGAAGATGCGCGAGATCGCCGACGACGTCGGCGCGACCCTGATGGTCGACATGGCGCACTTCGCCGGTCTGGTGGCGGGCAAGGTGTTCACCGGTGACGAGGACCCGGTGCCGCACGCGCACGTCACCACCACGACCACGCACAAGTCGCTGCGCGGCCCCCGCGGCGGCCTCGTGCTGGCCACGGAGGAGTACGCCCCCTCGGTGGACCGCGGCTGCCCGATGGTGCTGGGAGGACCGCTCTCGCACGTCATGGCGGCCAAGGCCGTCGCACTGGCCGAAGCCCGTCAGCCCGCCTTCGCGACCTACGCGCAGAACATCGCCGACAACGCCAAGTCGCTGGCCGAGGGCTTCCTCTCCCGTGACGCGAAGCTGGTCACCGACGGCACCGACAACCACATCGTGCTGCTCGACGTCTCCGCGTTCGGGCTCACCGGTCGGCAGGCCGAGTCGGCGCTGCTCGACTCGGGAGTCGTCACCAACCGCAACTCGGTGCCCTCCGACCCGAACGGCGCCTGGTACACCTCCGGCATCCGCTTCGGCACCCCGGCACTGACCACTCGCGGCTTCGGTCACGACGAGTTCGACACGGTGGCCGGGCTGGTGGTCGACGTGCTGGCGAACACCACCCCGAACAGCACCAAGGCCGGTGCGCCCTCCAAGGCGACCTACACGCTGGCCGAGGGAGTCGCCGACCGGACCAGGGCGGCCTCGGCGGAGATGCTCGACAAGCACCCGCTCTACCCGGGCCTCGAGCTCTCCGGCTAGTCCAGCCGTCCGGCTCCGCCGCTCTTCCGCGCGCCGGTGCGGGCCGCTCAGTCCGGGCTGCTCAGTGCGGGCCTCAGTGCGGGCCGCTCAGTCCGGGGGAGTGGCGCGTTGGACCAGGGTGGTCAGGTCGGTGCCCTGGGGGAGAGTGCCGAGCGTTCCGCCGTACTCCGTGCCGAGCCGGGTCGCACAGAAGGCGTCCGCGACGGCGGCGGGCGAGTGCTGGACGAGCAGCGCGCCTTGCAGGCAGGCCGCCATCCGGCCGGCCAGGCGTCGCGCACCGACCTCGAGCTCGGACGTGTCGGCCAGCATCTCCAGGACGGACTCGATCGCGCGGTCCAGCCGCGGGTCCTCACCGCGTGCCTTGCCGACCTCGACCAGCCACGCGTTGAGCGCCTCGGGCTCGCGGGACAGCGCCCGCAGCACGTCGAGGGCGTTCACGTTGCCGGAGCCCTCCCAGATGGAGTTCAGCGGCGACTCCCGGAACAGCAGCGGCATCGTGGACTCCTCCACGAAGCCGTTGCCCCCGAGGCACTCGAGGGCCTCCGCGACCATCATCGGGGTGCGCTTGCAGACCCAGTACTTCGCCAACGGCAGCGCGATCCTGCGCAGCGCCGCCTCGTGCGGGTCGTGCGCGTCGTCGACCGCCGCGGCCAAGCGCATGCCCAGCGCGGTCGCGGCCTCCGACTCGACGGCGAGGTCGGCCACCACGTTGCGCATCAGCGGCTTGTCGGCGAGCGGTCCGCCGAAGGCCGACCGGTGCGCGACGTGCCAGGACGCCTCCGCCAGCGCGCGACGCATGAGTGAGGCCGAGCCCAGCACGCAGTCGAGCCGCGTCGCCGCCACCATCTCGATGATCGTGCGCACTCCGCGTCCCTCGTCGCCGAGCCGCTGCGCCCAGGTGCCGCGGAACTCCAGCTCCGCGGACGCGTTCGACCGGTTCCCCAGCTTGTCCTTGAGTCGTACGACGTCGAGCCGGTTGTGGCTGCCGTCGGGGAGGACCCGTGGCACCAGGAAGCAGGTGAGGCCGGCCTCAGCCTGCGCCAGCACGAGGAACACGTCGTTCATCGGAGCCGAGGTGAACCACTTGTGTCCGTCGACGGTGTACTCGCCGTCCACCGAGGTCGGGGTCGCCACGGTGACGTTGGCGCGCACGTCGGAGCCGCCCTGCTTCTCCGTCATGCCCATACCCGCCAGCGCCCCGGCCTTGTCCGCGACGGGGCGGACGCCGAAGTCGTAGGTGCGCGACGCCAGCCGCGGGGTCCACTCCTTCGCGATCGCGTCGTCGGCGCGCAGCGCCGGCACCGCGGCGTAGGTCATGGACAGCGGGCAGCCGTGCCCCGGCTCGGTCTGGGACCAGGCGAAGAAGGCGGCCGCGCGACGGACGTGGGCGTGGGGGGCATCGGAGGTCCAGGGCGCGGCCTGCAGGCCGTAGCCGACGCCGCGCTCCATCAGCCAGTGCCACGACGGGTGGAACGCGACCTCGTCGACCCGGTTGCCGTAGCGGTCGTAGGCCACCAGCTCGGGCCCGTGCCGGTTGGCGAGCATGCCGTGCTCACGGGCTTCCGCCGAGCTCGCGACCGCGCCGATCTCCGCGATGTCGGCGACCACGTCGGCGGACGCGTGACGGGTCACCGCGTCGACGAGCGCGAGGTCGGAGGTGACCGTGTTGTGGTCGACGAGGGGGGGAGCCTGGTTCGCGCTTGCGCGGATGTCGGCGGGCATGTCGATACCGTAGGGCCATGTCGGCCAAGACGGAGAGCGTGCCCGGCAGCCCGGCCGCTTGGTCGAAGCGCCTGGTGGCGCTTCGGGACACCGCGTGGCGACTGGTCGTCTCCACGGTGGGCACGTGCTTCCGCAACCGGGTGACCGGCCTGGCCGCGGAGGCGGCGTTCTTCGCGCTGCTGTCCCTGCCTCCGCTGCTGTTCGGGCTGGCCGGGTCGATCGGCTACGTGTTCGAGAACGTCGGGCCCGCCCAGGTGGAGCAGGTGCGCCAGTCGATCCTCGAGGTCTCCTCGCGGGCCCTGACCCCGCAGACCGTCGACGCCATCGTGCGCCCCACCCTCAACGAGGTGTTCCGGGGCGGCCGCTTCGACGTCATCTCGGTCGGCTTCATCCTCGCGCTGTGGTCGGGCTCGCGTGCCCTCAACGTCTTCGTGGACACCATCACGATCATGTACGGACTCGATGGCCACCGAGGCATCGTCAAGACCCGGGTGCTGTCGTTCTCGCTGTACGTCCTGGGCCTGGTCACCGGTGTCATCACGATCCCGCTGGTCGTGGCGGGTCCTGGCCTCGTGCAGCGGGTGGTCCCCGGCCGGCTGGACTTCCTCAACGAGCTGTACTGGCCGATCGTCGTCGTACTGTGCGTCTGCTTCCTCGCCACGCTCTACCACGTGTCCGTTCCCGTGCGGACGTCGTGGCGCTACAACCTCCCGGGCGCCGCCCTGACGATGGTGATGTGGATCTTCGGGTCCTACCTGCTGCGCTGGGTGCTCACCAGCACGGCGAAGGGCTCCACGTCGATCTACGGCCCCCTCTCCGCGCCGATCGTGGTGATGCTCTGGCTCTACCTGCTCTCCATCGCGGTGCTCATCGGCGCGGCGCTCAACGCGGCGTTCGACCGGCTGTGGCCGGAGCACGAGACCGCACGGGCGCGCAGGGAGGTGGTGCGCAAGCTGCGCATGAAGGCCCTGCTGCCCCGGCTGCGCCGCGACGAGGAGGAGCAGGCGCAGTTCCCGAGCAGCACGGACGACACCCTGGTGCTGCAGACGTACGACGACAAGCCGGCCGACGAGGCGGAGGAGCCCCCCTCACGCACCGCGGGATGACTCAGGGTGCGGGCTCGATGTTCTGGTTGTGCCGGAACACGTTGTCCGGGTCCCAGATCCTCTTGAGCTGCTGCAGCCGCGCGTACTTCTCCGGCCCGTAGGCGGCCTCCACCCGGCCCGGTCCCTCGTCCCCGATGAAGTTGAGGTAGAGCCTGCCCGTCGACCAGGGCTTGAGGGCGTCGGCGATCTCGCGCGTGTGCTCGATGTTCGTCAGGTCGTCCGCGGGGTCCGCCCACATGGAGAGGTAGTGCATGTTGAACGGGGCGTCCCGCTGCCCGAAGGCGGTGGCGTCGTCCGGGACCCGCGCGATCGCGCCGCCGCCGGCGACCAGGATGACCTGCGAGAGGGGAGAGGTCGGCCGGGTCGCCACCTCGCACAGCGTGTCGACGGCCTCGTCCGGCAGCTCCGCGAGGAAGTCACCGGACCAGTAGTTCCGCATGCCCTTCGGGTTCGCGGGATCCAGGAGCTGCTGGACCGCGACGTAGGGCATCGGCTGCACCATGCTGACCGCCGGTGGCCCGAAGCCCAGCAGGGGGGCCAGGTCCCGCTGCCCCTGCTCCACCTCTCCCGCGTAGAGCAGGAACACCGCCACCACAGGCTGCCCGCGCACCGGCTCCGGAACGAAGTCCGCGGGAGGCGCGGTGATGAAGGCGACACCGCTGCCCACCGCGTCGGGTGCCTCGCTCATGAAGTCGCGCCAGAACCGGACGAGCTCGCCCGCCTGGGCCGCGGGGTAGAGCAGCAGGCCGCCGAGGACGATCGGCCCCACCTGGTGGAGGCCGATGGTGAACTCGGTGACGATCCCGAAGTTGCCGCCGCCGCCGCGCAGCGCCCAGAACAGGTCCGCGTTCTCCGAGGCCGACGCGGTGACCGTGCGGCCGTCGGCGACCACCACCTGCGCGGACAGCAGGCTGTCGCAGGTGAAGCCCAGTGCCCGCTCGAGCCAGCCGCTGCCTGAGCCCAGGGTGAGCCCGCCGACGCCGGTGCCCGAGACGCGTCCCCCGGTGACGGCCAGTCCGTGCTCCTGGGTGGCGGCGTCGACCTGCCCCCAGGTCGCTCCACCCCCGACCCTGACGGTGCGCGCCTCGGCGTCCACCTCCACCTGGTTCAGGGGACGCAGGTCGATGCAGACACCACCGTCGACGACGGCCGAGCCCGTGACGCCGTGCCCACCGCCGTACACCGAGACCAGCCGCTGGTCGTCGCGGGCCTGTCGCAGCGCGGCTGTGACGTCCTCCGCGCTGGCGCACCGCACGATTCGCTCCGGGCTGCGGTCCACGAACCCGTTGAACACGCGTCGCGCGTCGTCGTAGCCGCGATCCCCCGGGAACAGGACGTCTCCGGTGGTTGCCGCCGGTCGCTCACTCACGTCAGTCATGGCATGACACCTCCATCTCGAACCTCGTCCTGCGCGGGGGCGTCTGGCAATAGTCAAGGTGGGCCAGTCCTGGGCTTCCACCCCGCACTCCCCAGCGCGGCAAGGTAATTCGGTGGCGGGCGGCAGCCGGTGATCGTAGGTTCCCGGACGTGCTGGAAAGGATCGGTTACACCCCCGACATGGCCGGCTGGCTGACTGCCGCCGACACCGTGCTGGGCCGGGTGGTGCGGGTCGACCGGGGCCTGGTGTCCGTGCTCACCGACGACGGCCCGGTGCGGGCCGGGATCGGCGGTGAGCTGCTGGGGGTGATGGCGAGCGACCCGACCGCAGCGCCGTGCACCGGTGACTGGTGCCTGCTGCGGCGGTGGCCCGACCGCCGCACCACGGTCGAACGGGTGCTGCCTCGGCGTACCGCAGTGGTCCGCGCGGTCGCGGGGGAGCAGTCCCACGCCCAGGTGCTGTGCAGCAACATCGACAGCGTCGCGGTCGTCGTGGCGCTGCACCCGCTGCCGGTCGTCTCCAAGATCGAGCGGCTGGTCGCCCTCGGCTGGCAGAGCCGCGCCCGACCGCTGGTCGTGCTGACCAAGGCCGACCTGGCCACGGACGCCGAGCTGGTCGCCGCGGACGTGCGAACGGCAGCCCCCGGCGTCGACGTGGTCGTCGTGAGCGCGCAGAGCGGCCGGGGTGTCGACGCGCTGCGAGAGCGCATCGAGGCTCGGTTGACGATGGCCCTGGTGGGCTCCTCGGGGCACGGGAAGTCGACGCTTGCCAACGCGCTCGTCGGCGCGGAGGTGCTGGCCACGCGCGCCATCCGCGCGGACGGCCGCGGCCGCCACACCTCCGTACGTCGCGAGCTGGTGCCGCTGCCCGGCGGTGGCGCCGTCATCGACACCCCGGGCTTGCGCAGCGTGGGCCTGGCCGATGCCGAGCACGGTGTCGAACGCACCTTCGCCGACGTGGAGGGCTACGCGGCGGCCTGCCGGTTCCGGGACTGCGCCCACAACGGCGAGCCGGACTGCGCCGTCACCCGAGCCGTCGACGAGGGGGACCTGCCCGCTCGGCGGTTCGAGAGCTGGCGGCGGCTGCAACGCGAGCTGGAGTGGGTCGCCTCCCGCACCGATGCCCGACTACGGGCCGAACGGGTCAAGGAGCAGCGTCGCCAGATTCGCGAGGCCCATCGCAGCCGGCCGTGAGAGGCTGGCCGGAGCCTGACGGCGCAGGCCCGTCGGCGGCGGGAGGCGTGATGAGCAAGACGCCGACGGTCCGGCGTGCGACGGACGACGACGCCTCCGAGGTGCGCCGCATCGTCTCGGCGGCCTACGGCGGCCAGAAGCGAGCCGGTCTCCTGGACGCGTTCCGGGAGGACCCCGTGGCGTGGCTCGACCTCGTGTTCGTGGCCGAGGGCACGGACGGACTGCTCGCCACCTGCGTGTACACCCGAGGGTGGCTGGACGCCCCGACCACCCTCGTCGAGGTCCTGATCCTCACCCCGGTCGCCGTGCTGCCCGACCAGCAGCGCAACGGTGCAGGCACGCTGCTGGTCAAGGAGTCGCTGCGCATGGTCGAGGACCGTGACGAGCCACTGGTCTTCCTCGAGGGTGATCCCGGCTTCTTCTGCCGACTCGGCGTCGTCGGCGGGCACGAGCTGCACTTCACCGCGCCCTCGGCGCGCATCCCGGAGCCCGCCTTCCAGGTGGCCACGCTGCCGGGGTACGACCGGCAGACGATGACCGGCGCCGTGGTCTACCCGGACGTGTGGTGGCGCCACGACGCGGTGGGGGTGCGTGCGGAGGCCTGAGTCGGCCTCGTCGTGCCGTACATTCTGACCGTGCCCGACACCGCTGCGGAGGAGACCCGGGGACGGGTCAGACTCCCGGCCAGCACCAGGTCGCCGCTGTGGGACCTCGCCCGCCGGGTGCTGCTGGCCGCGGCGATCCTGATCTTCACCGTGCTGCTGGTCTACCTCGACCGAGACGGCTACCGCGACAACGCCGACCCCGGTCACGGGGTCGACATGGTCGACTCGATCTACTACACGACGGTCACGCTGAGCACCACCGGGTACGGCGACATCGCGCCGTACCAGGCCCACAGCCGGCTCATCAACGCCTTCGTCGTCACGCCGTTGCGCATCGGGTTCCTGGTGCTGCTGATCGGCACCACGCTCGAGGTGCTCGCGACTCAGGGCCGCGAGATGTTCCGGATCTCCCGCTGGAGGAAGAGCATGGACGATCACGTCGTGGTCATCGGCTACGGCACCAAGGGCCGCAGTGCCGTCGAGACGCTGAAGAACAACGGGGTCGACGCCGACGAGATCGTGGTCGTCGACCCGAGCAGCACCGCGCTCGGTGAGGCTCACGCCGACGGACTGGCCGTGGTGACCGGCGATGCGACCCGTCGTGAGGTGCTCCGGCGTGCCGGTGTCGCGCGAGCCAGGCAGGTCATCATCACCACCGACCGCGACGACTCGACCGTGCTGGCCACCCTGAACGTCCGTCAGCTCAACCCCGACACCTACGTCGTGGCGGCGGTCCGCGAGAGCGACAACGTGCAGCTGGTCCGGCAGAGCGGGGCCGACTCCGTGGTCACCTCCAGCGACGCGGTCGGCCGGATGATCGGCCTCTCGTCGCTGAGCCCCACCCTGGGAGCGGTGATGGAGGACCTGTTGTCCTACGGCGACGGGCTCGAGGTCGCGGAACGGGACCTGCTGGTCCAGGAGGTCGGCAAGCAGCCGCAGGCGCTGCCGGACCAGGTCATCGCGGTGGTGCGGGACGGTGCCGTGCACCGCTACTTCGACCCGGCGGTCACGCAGCTCGTGCGGGGCGACCGGCTGGTCGTCGTACGTCCCGCGGCGGAGCTGCCGTGGGCGCCCCGTCCAGGGACGCACGGCGAGCAGGCGACGACGGACGAGGAGGACTGAGGCGGCGTCGGCGTCGGCGTCGGCGTCGGTCAGGCTGCCCCGTCGCGCTGGGCGTCCTCCAGCGTCGGGTGCACCGGCAGGAACCTGCTGAGCCCGGTGACCGCGAGCAGCCGGACGATCCGGGGGTCCTGCGAGACCACCTTCAGCGAGCCGCCCAGCCCGGCGACCTTCTTGCCGGCGCCCACCAGCACCCCCAAGGCGGTCGAGTCCATGAACGAGACCGCGGTCAGGTCGAGCACGAGGTGGACGACGCCCGCCGTCAGGTGGTCGCTGATCGCCTCCCGGAGCCGTGGTGCGGTGGCGAGGTCGATCTCACCGGCTGCTGTGACGATGCCCGTGCCTCGAAGCGCCGAGGTCTGCACGGCGAGCCTCATGGGGTCGCCGTCGTCTCGCGGTCGCCGGGGCAGCGAGGTGGCTCCCGGTGGCCCGGGAGGGTCGGTGAGGCCATGTCGTACCTTCGGTTTCCCGAATGTCCGGCCGGCTGCTTGACCTAGAGACTCGATGTCGGTGGCCGAGCGGCGATCGCCCTGGCGGCGGTCGCGGCGGGTCTCGACGCCCGGGCGACGCTACGCCCACCCCCATCGGAAAACCATCACCCGGGTGGGTGGTGTGGCTACGGGGCGGCGAGAGCCTGCTCGCTGCTGTCATAGAGGTGCAGCAACGTGTCGAGGCCGAGCACCCGGACCAGCTTGCGCGTCTGCGGGGTCGCGCGAACCAGAGCGAGGTTCGATCCGGCGCACAGCGCGGCACGATGCACCTTGACCAGCATGCCCAGCCCGGTGGAGTCGATGAAGGTGACCTGGGCCAGGTCGAGGAGCACCCGGCGACCCTCGTCCAGCGCTGTCTGAGCGGCGTCGCTGACCAGGGAGGCGGTGGAGGCGTCGATCTCGCCGACAGCCGCGACCACAGCGTGGTGGTCGCGGTCCTGGACGTCGACGCGCAGCAGCATGGAAGGCTTCCTCCCTCGTGCGGTTGGGTGGCGCGGTGATCTGGTGAGGTGATCTGGTGCGGGCCACTGCGTCGGGCCACTCCACTGGGCCCTCTCGCGGGCCGGCTTCTGGACCTGCCCTGCACCTGACGCCCCGGTTCGAGCGTTCGGTCCAGCCTAGCGGTACGCGTGGTGCGGGCTCGGGTGGCGTGCGGGTCAGGCCGGTGAGTCCGGACCTCCGGGAGCCCTCTGGAGCGCCTCGTCGACGCTGTCGTGCAGGTGCAGCACGTCCTCGACCCCGAGCAGGCGCATCACGCGGCGTACGGACTCTCGGGGCGACACGACCGCGAGGTAGGAGCCCGCTTGCTCGGCGGAGAGATGGACCGAGACCAGCGCGCTGAGTCCCGTGGAGTCGACGAACGTCACCCCGGAGAGGTCCAGGAGGACCAGCAGATGCCCGTCGCCCAGGGCGTCGGCGACGGCCTGCTGGATCCCGGCCGCGCCGGACATGTCCAGCTCGCCCTCGGCGCGAATGAGCACATGGCCCCCGCGGCTCTCGACGATGAGGCGCAACAGCATCTTGAGAGGATTGCCCGAGGGTCTGTACAGAAACCTTTTATGACCTGTGACGATCAGCATGTTTGCGGTCGCGGCCCACACCGGTCCCGAGTCGAACACGTGTTCGACAGACCTGTCATGCTGAGGAGATGGCCGGAGGCATGGGCGGGCGAGGCGGGCTGCCGATGGCGCAACGGGTCCGCGTCGGCCGGTACGACGACGACTGCCCGGGCCGTCACTGCTGGGTGTCCGGCTCCGCGGACGAGGCGGGTGTCAAGCGGCCCGGACTGCTGGTGGAGTGGCGCGTCGCGGACCTGGGGTGGGAGGGCCGCGTCGTCTACCTCGCCCGGTTGCGTGGCGACACCTGGGCCCTGGTGGAGGAGTGGCTGCCGGCCTCGCTGCTGACGCCACGCTGACGCGCGGCAGGACGCAGCGGAGCGCCCCGCCGGACCTGGGGGATTGAGGCGGGGCGCCCCTGAGGAGGAGCAGCTGCGTGATTCCTCCGTCTGGCTGCATACCCATATCGCAGCCGCACCAAAGATATGCCTAGACAGCCGCAGATGCGCGGTGTTTCGCCGAGTCGCGCTGACTGGTCCAGCCGAGTCGGGCACGATGCGAGCATGCGCTCCTTCTTCGCCGGTCTGGCGATCTTCCTGTCCTTCCTGACCGGGACGACCGCGCTGGCGTCGTACGTCATCCACGACGTGGTGCTGGACCCGGCCCGGGCGGGGGAGGTCGTCGCCTACGGGTTGCAGCAGACCGACCTGCGGCGCGACATCCTGGGCCACACCGTGCCCCGCTACGGCCGCCTGTCTGTGAAGGTCCGCGCGGACGTCGACGCCGTCGCCGAGAGCTCGGGGGTGGGGGAGGCGGCGCGCAGGGTGTCTCTCGACTCGGACGGGAACGTGGCGTTGGGGCCGCTCCAGCAGTACCTGGCGCGGGTCCTCAGGCCGGACCATCCCTCGTTGGCCACCCGGATCGCCGGTGCCGACACCCGGGTCGCGGTGCCGAGTCGCTACGTCGATCGGTACGACGCCGCACGGGACAACAGCCGGACCCTGGCCGTGCGTGGGGCGCTGGCCACCGCCGTGCTGCTGGTCGTTGCGCTGCTGGTCACCCCGAGCCGCCGGCGCAGCTCGCGGAGCATCGGCATCGCTGCCCTGCTGGCGGCCGGGATCGTGGCCCTGGGCTACTGGGCGCTGCCGACGGTGATCCAGGCGGCCAGCTCCAGCTCCGTGGTCGGCGCCGTGGTCGCGGTGGTGCGCGCCGAGCGCACCGACGTACTGCTCCGGGTGGCGCCCGTGGCGGTCGTGGGTGCGGTGCTCGTGGTGGTGGCCGTCGCCCTGGGGTCCCGTTCGCGCCGGTCGTGAGGGACGAGTCCGCTCATCTGGCGTAGAGCGCGTAGAGGGCGACGAGCATGAGGAGCAGAACGACGACGAGCACGAGAGTGCCGGCCAGTCCCTGCCGGTTGGGTGCGGGCTTTCCGGGCGAAGACATGGAGGAGGGCAACCTGAGGTAGACGACGAGTGGCGAGAAAGGCGGACGGGAGGATCCGCTCAGAGGCCGCCGTGGCGGGTCCCGGGAGCATGAACGAGCCACTCTTGTTCACGTTACGTACTTATCGGACGTCGGTGGTCAGATGTCACACGAGTGACGCACGAGGTGCGCACGCCGGCCGAGGGCCCGACGGCGGCGGTGCCGGGTGAGCCAGGTCGCCTTGACGCCTGTCGGCCATGGCTTCACCCTTGACGGTCATGGGTGCCTGGGGAAGGTCGCGCCCGGCCCGGCGGCCGGCTCCGCGACGGCGTGACGGCGAGCACGGCATGGTCGACTTCGAGGCGATCGGGCTGCTGTTGATCCTGGTCGGCGTGGTCGTGGTGGCCCTGCTGATCTTCCAGCGTGGCCAGGGGCTGTGAGACGCGGACCTTGCCTGCGTTCGTCGCCCGTGTTCGTCGCCCGTGTTCGTCGCCGGGGTTCAGAGTGACCAGACGGCGTCGCAGAGGTCGCAGCGGTAGCTGCCCTCGAGCAACGACGGGTCGTCGTGAGCGGCCCGCACTCTGCGCCAGGCGTGATCGTGCGCGGGGGCGGCGACCGCCTCGGCCAGGGCGCTGTCTTGTCCAGGCTCGCCCATCCGTCACCTCCCAGGTCGCACGGACACTCGTGTCGAATGTCCGTATTGCCCCATCTTATCCTGCTGCGAGGCTCCGCGCGAGACCTTTCCCGTGCTCACGCGTTCTCGGGTGCGGTCGCCTGCCGCCGGGGTACGGTGAGCACACCGGAGAGCTGAGCCATCCACCGTGGACCGCGAGCCCGTTCGGGCTGGAGTTGGTCGCGCGTGCCCCTCTCAACCGACGGCCCTGCCGCCCCCTCGTTGGCGCCCCCGTCGTTGCCGGCCCCGTCCTTGCCGGCCCCGTTTGCCGGCCCCGTCCGTGGGGCGCAGTCGCGCCGACCTGCCCCTCGCGGTCCTGCTGCAGGACCTGCAGCTGGCCCGAGCCGCGCTGCAGCGAGCACGGGGCAGCGCACGTGCGGAGGTGGTACTCCGGCACCAGGAGCAGTTCGTCGGCGCACTGGCTGTCTACATCGAGGTGCTCGAGGCGTTGCGGCTTCCGGTCCCCTACCTGCTGCGCGACGAGCTGCGCATCTACGGCGACGCGCTGAAGGCGACCGAGTCGGGTCGCCGGGCTCGCTACCCCTGAACCGGTCGATGTGCATGGTGACCCGAGATTCATCTCCACCCGCCGACGGTGTCGGTCCACTCACAGAAGCAGGCGGCATGGTCACACGTCCCACTCCCGAGGACCCAGAGCGATGGGCGGGCGGCGCACACCGATCCAGGCGGTTCGTGGGTCGCTATCGCTGGCTCGACCGGCTGGGTCGAGGGTGGAACCGGCGACCACCGGGCGACCCCTTGCAGTGGGTGACGCTCGGCATGCTGTCGTTGGTCGTGGTGCTCGTCCTGACCTTGCTTGGTCAAGGCCCGGGCCTCTAGGTCATTCCCTCTGGACCAGCTCCAGGCGACCACCTCCAGGCAACCTCCTCCAGGCAAGCTCCTTCAGGCGACCACCTCCAGGCGACCTCCTCCAGGCAATCTGAACCTCCCCACGGGCTGCGACCCATGGGGAGCATCAGATCCCCATGGGGACCCGCGCAGATCGCCTGCATCCCCTGGTAATCAGCGACCCCGTCGGCCTCAGCAACCCCGCAGGCCCCCGCAGGCCCCGGCGGGGGTCCGGACGGGGTGTGACGATGATCCGCGCGGGCTATGGCGCTGCGTCCGGGACGGTCGCAGGATCAGAGCGCCAAGGTCGGGGTGGGCCCGACCCCGGGACGGGTGTGGGTCATGTCGAGAATTCGGATGTCAGTCGTTGCCGTGACGCTGCTGCTCGTAGCCGCGCTCCTCGGGGTGGTTCCGGCCTACGCCGCCGGGCCGACCCTCACGCTCAGTCCGGCCACCGGTGCACCGACGTCCAAGACCACGGTGACCGGCACGGCGTTCCCCGCGAACATCCTCGTCGACGTCTACTTCGACAGCTCGCAGGTCGGGTTCGGCGTCACCGGCGACACCGGTTCGCTCACGTACAGCCTCACCGTGCCCGCGTCCGCGCAGCCCGGCAGCCACATGGTCACCGTGGCGGCGCACAGCGGCGGCCAGGCGGCCCAGAAGGCCTTCACCGTGCGCAGCAACTGGCTGAGCTGGCGCGGCGACAGCGCCGGCCGCGGCTGGAACCGCACCGAGAACGTCCTGGACTCCCAGTCGGTGTCCACCCTGGACCTGGACTGGACGCCGGGGACTCCATCAGTGCACGCCTCGCCCGTGGTGGCGGGCGCCTACGTCTACATCGTCACCACCGACGGGAACCTGCGCGCGTACGACCGCAACACCCATGCGCTGAAGTTCAACGTCGCGGCCGGTGCGAACTACCTGATCGCGCCCACGGTCTCCGGCAGCCCGGTCTACGTCGTCGCCACCGGCGCGATCCAGGCCCGCAGCACCACGACCGGCGCCCTGGTCTGGAAGGCGACGCTGCCCTCGGGTGTCGGAGAGCCTGTGGTGTCCGCCGGGGTCGTCTACGTGGTGGCCGAGGGGACCAACAGCGGGGTCTACGCCTTCAGCACCACCTGCGCGACGGGCGGGGCGACGTGCACGCCGCTGTGGTACGGACCCGGTGGCCTCACCACCGGCGGCTCCTACTTCTTCCCCGAGATCACGCTGGCCGTCGCGGGAGGTCGGGTCCTCGCCCGGCTGGGCAACGACCTGGTGGCGTTCGGAGTGGGCTGCGGAACCGGTGGAGCGACCTGCACTGCCCAGGGCACGGTGAGCGGGGGCGTCACCGGCATGGGTCCGGTGGTCTCGAACAACTACGTGTTCATCGCGAAGGGCGCCTCACTGGTCGCGCTACGACCCAGCTGCCTCGCCTGCGGTGCCGTCTGGACCGCCACCCTTCCCGGCACGGGCGTCGCGTCGGTCTCGGTCGCCAACTCCAAGGTCTACGTCGTGGAGGGCGCCACGGCTGCACGTCTTCGCCACCTCGTGCGGCAGCAGCACCTGCTCCGAGCTGTGGAGCGTCAACACCGGGACCGGTGTGGCCTATTCGCCGACCGTCGCCAACGGAATCGTCTACCTGCCCACCTCCCGTGACCTGTACGCCTACTACGCCGACTGCTACACCGGGTGCTCGCCGCTGTGGGTGGCGGGGTCGGGTGGGTACTACTCCAACGCCCCGTACACGTCCCCGACGGTCTCCGACGGTCTCGTGTACTCCGCCGACGTGGACGGGCTGCAGGTCTACTCGACCACCTACGTGCCGGCCGCCTTCACCGTGTCGGCCTCGAAGCTGAAGCCGTCGGCGAAGCTGGCGAAGGCGGAGGCGCGGTTCGCCCGGAGCCACGGGCTCTGAGACCGCGCGCCGGTCCTGACCCGGCACGGCATACCCCTCTGGGGTATGTTGTGCTCGCGTCAGGACAGCTCGGCGAGCGGTGGGGAGCGGGGATGTACGACGGCGTCGCGGCCATGGGCCTGGTCGCGCTGGTCGTCGTGTCGGCGGTCCTCGCGCTGCACCGGCTGAGTGCGATCACCCGTGACCCCTGGGAGTCGCTGCCCTTCCTGTCCGGTCATGCCCCCGCCGAGCACGCACTGTCCCGGTTCCACGTCCGCTGGTACCTCACCACCCTGGTGTTCCTCGCCTTCGACATCGAGATGCTCTTCATGTACCCCTGGGCGGTGGTCGTCGCACGGCTCGGCACGGAGTCGGTCGTCGAGATGTTCGCCTTCCTCGGTGCCCTCCTGCTGACCGTCTTCTGGGCGCGCCGGGAAGGAGCCTTCCGGTGGGCCTGAGCCGGACGATCAGCAGGCTGGCGGTCTCCCGCGCCCACGTGCTGGTCGTCGCGCCGCGGGGGGCGTTCCGCCTCCGGGCGCGGGTCGAGCGAGCGACGCTCCGCCGGGGCTGGGTACTCGCCGAGTCCCCGGCCGAGGCCGACGTGCTCGTCGTGTGCGGGGCGGCGGGCAGCTCGTCCCATGAGCTTCTCGACCAAGGGGTGACGGCGACCTGGCAGGCGATGCCGGGTCCTCGTGCGCGGGTCGACGTGACCGACGAGGAGGCCGTCCTGCCCGCCCTCCGGCGCGCGGCAGAGTCGCTGCTCGACACCCGTGCGCAGGCTGCGGAGGCACAGGACCGTGAGCCCGTCCGTACGCACGGCGACCACGGCGACCACGGCGACCACGGCGACCACGGCGACCACGGCGACCACGGCGACCACGGCGACCACGGCGACCACGGCGACCACGGCAACATGGAGATGGCTCCGGGGGGGATCGCGCTGGCCGAGGGGTCGCCGGACGACCGCGACGGGCTCGAGATGGACGTGCTGCACGTCCCGCTGGGGCCGGTCCTGGGGCACTGGCCGGCCGGACTCGTTCTGCACTGCACGCTGCACGGGGACCTCGTCGCCGACGCCCGCGTCCAGGTGCTCCCGGTGGACCCGACCTTCCGGGCGGAGGAACGGTCACCCGGGACCCGGAAGGCGCTGCGCTGCGACGCGGTCGCCGACGTGCTGGCGCTGGCCGGCTGGCCCGCCGGTCTCACGCTGGCGCGGCGAGCCCGGGACGCGTTCCTCGACGGCGAGCACGAGGCAGCACGAGCGCACCTGCGCACGTTGCGCAGACGCACGCGCCGGCAACGGCTGCTGGCGTGGATGCTGCGCGACCTCGGACGTCTCGACCCCGATGACCTGGGATCCGGTGCGCAGCGCAGCGCGCTGGTGGGCGACGTCCACGACCGGCTCGTCGCGCTGATCGAGGACGCGCTCCGCTGAGGACGAGCACGAGACGGACAGCGGCGGCGAGGTCGGCGAGGTGGACGTCCTCGTGAAGCGGCTCGTCGAGGGCCTCGAGCTGGCGACCGCCCGGCTCGTGGTCGCCAGCCTCGACGTGCCCTCGATCCTGGCTGCCCGGGAGGCCGCGGATGTCTGAGCCGGTCGCGACCCTCTCTGCGTACTGGGCGCCCGCCGTCGCCGTACTCGTCCTCCTGCTGGCAGCGCTGGCCGCCGCGCTGGACGGCAGCGTCGAGTCCGTTGCCGACGGCCGGAGGCCGCTGCAGGGCGCCGGCAAGCCGATCCGCGAGACCGCCCGGCTGCTCCGGCAGCGGCGACGGGTCACCGTCTCGGCGGACCACCTGCTCACCCGGGTGGGCACCGCGGGCCTGCTCCCGGTGGCGCTGCTGATGACCACCGTGGTGCCGCTGGGCGGCTGGGTGCTCTTCGACAGCCCGGTCGGGGTGGTCTGGTTCAACGCGATGGACGTGATGGTCTGGGCGCTGGTGTGGCTGACCGGCTGGGGCCCGAACTCGGCCCACTCGCTGATCGGCGGCTACCGGTTCCTCGCCCTGGCCCTGGGGTACGAGCTTCCGCTGATGTTCGCCCTGGTGGCCCCGCCGATCGCCGCCGGCAGCCTGCGGGTCGCCGATGTGGCGGCCGCCCAGGACGGGGTGTGGTTCGTCGTCTGGATGCCGGTCGCCTTCCTGGTCTACTGCCTGGGCGTGCTGGCCTTCTCGGTCTGGGGTCCGTTCGCGGTGGCGGCGGGCACCGACCTGGCGGGGGGCGTTCTCAGCGAGCTCTCGGGCGCCGACCGTCTGCTGTTCCTGGCCGGGCGCTACACGCTGCTGGTGGCGGGTGCGGCCTTCGCCGTCCCGATGTTCCTCGGTGGTGGTGCGGGGCCGCTGCTGCCCGGATGGGCCTGGGTGCTGGTCAAGACGCTCCTGCTGCTGGCCGTCCTCGTGACGTCGAGGCGCTGGTTGCCCTCGATGCGGCCGGACAGGTTCGTGGAGCTGGCATGGGTGGTCCTGCTGCCGCTGGTGGTCGCGCAGGACCTCGTCGTCGCCGTGGTCGCTGTCGTGACGGGAGGCGGGAGCTGATGGTCGTCGACGTGCTGTTCTGGGTGGTTGCCGTGGTGTCGGTGGTCACCGGGGCGCTGGTCTTCGTCGTGGACTCGATGGCGCGGGCGACGTACGCCCTGGCGGTCTCCTTCGTGACGGTGGGAGTGGCCGTGGTGCTGCTGCACCAGGACTACGTCGGCATCGTGACGATCCTCATGATGGTCATGGAGATGGCCGTGATGGCCGTCTACATGGTGATGTACATGGGGATGAACCCGGCGCTGATGCCGATGAGCATGGTGCACGGCAAGCGGACCGCGCTGGTCGCCTCGCTCAGCACCTTCGTGGTGCTCGGCGCCGGAGCGCTCCTGGTCCCGTGGCCCTCCCGGCGGGGGACGCCGCCCTCCGATGCGACCGCAGCGCTGGGGGCGGCGCTCATGGGGTCGAAGATGCTGGTGATGATCGTCGTGAGCCCGGTGATGGTCGCCACGATCGTCGCGGCCGTGGTGCTCTCCACCCGACGAGGGCGCTACGACCGGCTGGGCGACGACCTCGACCGCCGACCGGCGACCGATCCCCAGCCGGGGGGTGTCGGTCGATGACCTGGGAGACCGTCCTCCTCGTGGGCGCCGCGCTGTTCAGTGTCGGGCTGTACGGCGCGCTGTCCCAGCAGGTCGTCGTGATGGTGATGATGGGTCTGGAGCTGATGATCAACGCGGTCATCCTGGTGGCGGCCGGAGCGTGGTGGTTCCTCGCGCCGCAGCCCACCGGGCAGGTCCTGCTGATGGTCGTGATCGCGGCCATGACCGTCGAGATGGCGATGGGCTTCGCGGTCGCGACGCTGCTGCACCGCGACACCGGCGGCGACATGACCGACATGGCCGGGGACCTGAGCGGATGACCGGTGCCGTGCTCGGTGCCCTCGTCCTGCTCCCGGCGGTGGTGGGTGCCGCCCTGCTCGCGGCCGGCTGCCGCGGTCCCGCGGGGCGGGGACGCCTTCCGGCCGCGCTGGCCGTGGGGACCGCCGCCGTGACGCTCGGGCTGTCGCTGGTCTGCGCGTTTGCCCGCCCGCAGATCGACGCCGCGTTCATGGCCGGCAGCTCCTTCGGGCTGGGCGTCGACGCCCTGTCGGCGCTGCTGCTGCCGACGGTGGCGGCGGTGACGCTGCTGGTGCTGGTCTTCGCCTCCGGCGACGTGGTCGAGGGCCAGGCCCGGTTCCACGGCCTCATGCTGCTGTTCGCCGCGGCGGCGCTGCTGACGGTTGCGGCGACCACGCTGCCGGTGCTGCTGCTGGCGTGGGAGGTGATGGGTGCGACGTCGTACGCCCTGGTCGGGTTCTGGTGGCGGCAGCCGCACCGGGTCTCCTCCGGCCTGGTCGCCTTCTTGACCACCCGCTCGGCCGATCTCGGTCTCTACCTCGCGGGCGGGGCCGCGCTCGCCGGCGGCGCCGGTCTGGGGCTCTCGGAGCTGGCGGGTGCCTCGAGCGGGTGGCGGGTGGTGATCGCGGTCGGGATCGCGGTCGCGGCCCTGGGCAAGGCCGCTCAGCTGCCCTTCTCCCCCTGGCTGTCGCGGGCGATGGACGGCCCCAGCCCGGTCAGCGCCCTGCTGCACTCCGCCGCGATGGTCGCCATGGGCGGCTACCTGCTGCTGCGGGTGCATCCGCTCCTGGCGGCGGCCGGCTGGCCGGCCACCGCGGTCGCCTGGGCCGGTGCCCTCACGGCGCTGCTGATGGGCGCCGTGGCGGTGGCGCAGTCCGACCTGAAGCAGCTGCTGGCTGCCTCGACGTCGGCACAGCTCGGCTTCGTCGTTCTTGCTGCCGGAGTGGGCAACGTCGGCGGGGGAGCGGCGCACCTCGTCGCCCACGCCGCCACGAAGGCCCTGCTGTTCCTCGTCGCGGGAGCCTGGCTCGGCGCGCTCGGCACCAAGCAGCTGGAGACCCTGCGCGGTGCGGCCCGCCGGTGGCCGGTCGTCGGTGTCGCCGCAAGCGTGGGCCTCCTCTCGCTCGCGGGGGTGGCGCCCCTCTCGCTGTGGGCGACCAAGGACGAGGTGCTCGCGGCGGTGCTCGACAGCTCTCCGGCCCTGTACGCCGTGGCACTGGCCGCCGCCGCGGTCTCGGCCGCCTACGCCGCCAAGGTGCTCGTGGTGATGTGGCGCAGGCCGACCACCTCGACCGAGGCGGGGCTCGATGCCGAGGAGCCCGGCTCTCGCCACGTCAACGCCCTGCAGCAGGCCCCGCTGGTGGTGCTGGCGGTCGGCGCCGCCGTGCTCGGGCTGCTGGCCCTGCCGCCGGTCAGCGGCATCCTGGGTCGCGGGCTGGGGGAGGGGTCGGCCGCCTCCCCGGGGGTGGCCCAGCTGGTCGGCTCGGCGGTTCTGGCCCTGGTGGTGCTCGTGGTCGTCACCCGCGTGTCCCTTCCCGCGCCTCGAGCACTGCGCGAGTGGTGGGGGATCGAGGCCGCGACCCGGGTGGTCGTCGTCGCCCCCGCGCTGGCCCTGGCGCGGTCCCTGGCGCGCTTCGACGACCGCGTCCTGGACCGGCTGGTGTGGCTGCTCGCCGACGGTGTGCGAGCGGGTGCACGCAGGCTGGGCGCTCTCGACGTCCAGGTCGTCGACGGGGCCGTCGAGGCGCTGGCCACCGGCACCCGCCGGCTGGGTCGGCTCGCCACGCGTCCGCAGACCGGCCAGCTCCACGAGTACTACGTCCAGGCCGTCGTGCTGGTTGCGGCGGCGTTCCTCCTGCTCGTTCTTGTGAAGTGAGTGATCCGTGCTCAGCCTGATCGTGTTCCTCCCGCTGGCCGTCGCCGTCGTCCTGCTGTCGGTGGGACGGCTCGGTGCGTCCACCGCACGCTGGGTCTTCCTCGCGACGACGCTGGTCGAGGTCGTGCTGGTGACGGCGCTGTGGGCCCGCTACGACGACCCCGGCACCGGCCGGCTCGCCTTCGAGGAGCAGGTGCCCTGGATACCGGGGGTGCGCAGCAGCTACCACGTCGGCGTCGACGGGTTGTCGTTGCCGATGGTCGCGATGACGGTCGTGGTCTTCGCGGCCTGTGCGGTCTACGCGCTCGCGGAGACCGCCCGGCCCCGACTCCAGGCGGCCCTGTTCCTGTTCCTGGAGAGCGTCTCGCTCGGGCTGTTCGTCTCCGCCGACCTCATCGTCTTCTTCGTCTTCTTCGACCTGTCCATCGTGGCGATGTACTTCTCCATCGCCGGCTGGGGACACGGTGACGCGGCCCGGTCGGCGATGAAGTTCTTCCTCTACACCTTCCTGGGATCCTTGGCCCTGCTGCTGGGCTTCATCGGGCTCTACGTGGCAGCCGACCCGCACACCTTCGACATGCCCGAGCTCGTCGCGAGCACCCCGCTGGCCGGACACGGGCTCGCCGGCGGGCTGGTCCTGGGCGCGGTGCTGCTCGGTCTCGCGGTGAAGACCCCGACCTTCCCGTTCCACACCTGGCTGCCCTCGGCGCACACCGACGCCCCCACGATCGGGTCGGTGGTGCTGGCGGGGGTGCTGCTGAAGATGGGCACCTACGGGTTCGTGCGGGTCGCGATGCCGATGCTCCCCTCGGCCTGGCAGGCCTGGGCCCCGGTGATCATCGTCGTCGGCGTGGTCTCGGTGCTCTACGGCGCCATGGTCGCGCTGGCCCAGTCGAACCTGAAGCGGATGATCGCCTACACCTCCGTGAACCACATGGGCTACGTCGTGCTCGCCGTCGGCGTGGCCGGGCTGGTGAGCGGTGACACCGAGACCGCGCGCTCGGTGGCTGCGACCGGTGCCGTCGTACAGATGGTCAGCCACGCGCTGGTGACCGGTGCGCTGTTCCTGCTGGTCGGGTCGCTGCGTGACCGCGGCGGCAGCTACGAGATGGAGGAGTACGGCGGGGTCGCCGGCGTCGCCCCCCGGCTCACCGGCCTGTTCGCGGCCGCCGCCTTCGCCTCGCTGGGCCTGCCTGCCTTCTCGGGCTTCATCGCCGAGTTCCAGGTGTTCGCCGGCAGCGTCGCCGTGGTGCCGCTGAGCGCGGTCGCGCTGCTCGGCATCCTGGTGACCGCCGCGCTGTTCCTGCGTGCCCTGCAGCAGGTGTTCACCGGTGAGACCCGCGGCCCGGCCGTGGGCATGACCGACCTGCGTCCTCGTGAGCTCTGGTCGGCGGGAACGCTGATGGCGCTCTCTCTGGTGATCGGTCTGGTGCCGCGGCCGCTGCTGGACGTCGTGGAGCCCGCCGCCAGTCAGCTCGTCTCGTTGGTGGCGCGGTGACGACGGGCGCCGACACCCTCGCGGTGCTGCCCGAGCTGCTCGTCTTCCTCGGTGGCCTGGCCGCCTTGATCTCCGGGTCCTTTCTGCCGCGGACGCGTCAGTGGGTCGCGCGCGCGCTGTCCCTGCTGATGCTCGCGGCAGCCGGTGCGGCGTCGGTCGCCGGGCTCGCCGGATCGGACCGGGCGGTGTTCAGCGCGACCTTCGAGGTCGACACCGCGACGGGCGTCGCGCGGCTGGTGGTCCTGGCCGCCACCGCACTCGTGATCGTGATGGCGGCCGACGAGGTGGGCAGCCACCCACGCGAGAGCGAGACCTACGCCCTGCTGATGTTCGCCTCCGCGGGGGTGCTGGTCCTCGCCGGCGCCAGCGACCTGATGCTCCTCGTCGTCGGCTTCCTGCTGGCCTCGATCCCGCTGTACGGGCTGATCGGGCTGGTCCGCCTCACGGGCTCGGCCGAGGCCGCTCTCAAGACCTACCTGATGGGCGCGCTGTTCGGCATCGTGCTGATGCTCGGCGTCACCCTCGTCTACGGGCTCGCCGGCACCACGACGTACGACGGTCTCGCGGCGGGCCTGGCCGACGCACCGCACGTCGCGGTCGTGGCCGGGGTGGTGCTGGTCCTGGGTGGGCTGATGTTCGAGGCCGGTGCGGTGCCGGCGCACTTCTGGGTGCCGGACGCGGCCCAGGGCACGTCCGCCACCGCCGCGACCTTCCTCACCACCGTGCCGAAGGTCGGTGCGGTGGTGGCGACCTACCGGCTCGTCGTCGCGCTTCCGGACGATCTCGGGTGGCCGCTGCTGGTCGCGGTGCTCGCCACCGCGAGCATGACGCTGGGCAACCTCGCCGCCTACGCCCAGACCGACCCGCGCAGGCTGCTCGGGTGGTCGACGGTCAGCCAGGCGGGCTTCCTGCTGGTGCCCGTGGCGGTGGCGGGAGGCAGCGACCTCGCCCTGCCGTCGCTGCTGCTCTACCTCGCGGGCTACGCCGCCACCAACATCGGAGCCTTCGCCGTGACCGCCGCGCTCCCCGAGCGACGGACCCTGGATGACTACCGCGGGCTCTCACGGGCCCGGCCCTGGCTGGCGGCGAGCCTGCTCGTCGTACTCCTGGGACTGCTGGGCACGCCCCCCACCGTCGTCTTCGTCGGGAAGCTCGTCACCGCGGCCGCCGCCTGGGACGGCGGCTTCGCGTGGCTTGCCGTCGTGGTCGTCGTGAACACGCTGGTCAGCCTCTTCTACTACCTGCGCTGGGTGGTGCTGGTCTTCCGTCCCGCAGCGGACGGCGCTGCGTCGCCTGCCCCGAGGCCCGCGCGGCTGGCTGGCTTCTCGTCGACGGTGGCGGTGGCGACGGCAGCGACCAGCGTGGCTCTGGGCCTGGGAGCCGGGCTGCTGTGGCCGTTGCTGGACGCCGGAGCCATGGGCTGACCGCCGGCGTCAGGTCGACGCCGCTGCGGCGGTGCTGAGCGGGGCGACGTCGCAGACGGCCGCCCGCAGGGGCGAGCTGCCGCTGATCGGGTCGCTCGGCGTCTGACGCAGCACGAGGTTGAGGTTGGCGCTGCCCGGCCCGAACGGCGGGTAGCCGGGCAGCCCCAGCTCGTCGCAGGCCTCCCACCAGCCGTGCTGGCCGAACACGACCTGCGGGTCGAGGCTGGCGTTGAACCTCGCGCGCGCCCGGACGCTGCCGTAGGGCGTGTCCAGGGAGACCCAGTCCCCAGCGGCGATGCCGCGGGCCTCTGCGGTGGAGGGGTGGAGCTCGACCTGCGGGTCGGGGGCGCTCTTGCGCAGGGCGGCGACCTGGCGGTGCTGGGTCTCGCAGAAGAACAGCGACTTCGCGCAGCTGAGCACCAGCGGGTACCGCTCGGCGAGGTCCGGCCGGGAGCGGGGGCTGGTGAGCGGCTCCACGAAGCTCGGCAGCGGTGCGTAGCCGTGGGCGGCCAGCGTGGCGGAGTACAGCTCCACCTTGCGCGACGGGGTGGCGAACCCGGTGTCGGCGTACTTGCGGTACCGCGTGGTCAACGGCACCCGCACTCCTTCCGGGTGAGCCCGCAGCTCCTCGAGGGTGATGCCGCTCGGCGCCAGCTGATGGCGGAACGCGGCCTCGATGTCGCCGTCCCAGAAGTGCGCGCCGAGGCCCAGCCGGGTCGCGAGGGCGAACACGATCTGCAGGTCTGACCGGGCCTCGCCGCGCGGCGGGACCAACGGTTGTCGCAGCTGGACGAGCGACTGTGCCTCCTGGCTGTACTCGAACCCGATCTTCAGGGCCTCGGACTCGAACGGCGTCGTCACCGGCAGCACGATGTCGGCGAGCTCGGCGGTCGGGGTCATGAAGAGGTCGCCCTGGACGAAGAAGTCGAGGCGGCGCAGCGCCTCACGACCGCGGGTGCTGTCGCCGTGGGCCATCACCGGGTTGCCGCCGAAGCCGACCAGCGTCGTGATCCGCCGGTCGAGGGCGGCGGTGTAGAAGTCCTCGCCGGTGACGAACTCGAACCGCGCCGGCCCGAGCGGCCGCTGCTCGACCCCGACCGCGGGCGGGCGGGCACCGGACAGGAACTCCTGCCCGTCGATCGGGTTGGAGGGCACCGCCTCGAACAGCACGTTCCCGCCGCGGACGTCGAGGCTTCCGGTCAGGGCGTACAGGACGTCGATCGCGCGCATGGTCTGCGTCGTGCCGCTGTGCTGCTCCAGCCCGCTCCAGGTGTAGAACGCGACAGGGCGGGCCTCCCAGATCGTCCGGGCCGCGGCAACGATGTCTGCGGACTGCACCCCGGTGATCTCCTCGGCGACGTCGGGTGGGTACTCCGCGCAACGCGAGACGAGCAGGTCCCAGACCGTCCGGCCGTCGACCTCGTCGGTCGCGTTGGTCCAGTCACGGACGAAGTCGGCGTCGTACCAGCCGTTCTCGATCATCACGTGCGTGAGGGACAGTGCCAGCGCCGCATCGGTGCCGGGTCGCACCCGCAGCCAGTGGTGCGCCTTGGCGGCGAGTCCCGCCTTCCGCGGGTCGACGACGATCAGCTTCGCTCCGCGCCGTAGCGCAGCGACGGTGCTGGTCGCGTGCGCGAGGCGGGCCACGGACGGGTTGTAGCCCCAGAAGAGGATGCAGCCGGCGTTCTCGAGATCCGGGAGGTAGTCGCCGGGCACGGAGGCGCCGAAGGTGTAGAGCGGGGCGAGGTAGCGGCCCCAACCGCACAACTCCATGTAGGTGCAGAAGTTCGGGGTGCCGAACGCACGGAACAGGCGCTGCACCCAGTCGATGGCATCGCTGATCGCCGAGGTCGAGGGCGAGCTCGAGCTGAACGCGACCGACTCCGGGCCTCCCGAGGCGGCAGCCGCCGTCATCCGGGCGGCGACCGTGTCGAGCGCCTCGTCCCAGGTGATGCGCTCCCAGCCCGGGTCCGCGGCCTCCTTGGGGTTGGTCCGCCTGAGTGGGTGGAGGAGCCTCGACGGATGGTCGACGATCTGCGGCGCCGCCTTGCCCTTGACGCAGAGGGCCTTGCCCGTCGGGTGGGAGGGGTCGGGGTGCAGTGCCAGGAGGGTGCCGTCCGCGACGGTGGCGCGTGCTCCGCAGCGCGAGACGCACAAAGGGCAGAACGTCGGGACCGGGTCCCCACTCATCCCACGATTGTCGTCCTCGACCCGGGTGTCGTGCAACGGTGCCGCGAGCACGCGCATGTCACAGGCTGTCGGGCTGTCTCGTCTCGGTGGCAGAGGCATACCCGAATGAGGAGGATGACGTGATGCGAGTGTTCGTGGCGGGCGGGACAGGGGCCATCGGGCGCCGGCTGGTGCCGCAGCTGGTGGCCCGGGGCCACCAGGTGACGGCGACGACGACCGGTGCGCCCAAGCTGGCGCTGCTGGAGCAGCTGGGCGCGGAGGGCGTCGTGATGGACGGCCTGGACGCGGTGTCGGTGGGCGAGACGGTGGCCGCGGCCAGTCCGGACGTGATCGTGAACCAGATGACCGGGCTTTCCGTGGCGCATGCCGGGAAGCCGAACCTGCGGCGGGCCGCCCGCTTCTTCGCCACCACCAACCGGCTCCGCAGGGAGGGCAACGACCACCTGCTGGCCGCGGCCGACGCCGCCGGTGTGGCCCACGTTCGTGGCGCAGGGCCACGCGAGCATGAACGGAGCTCGCCAGGGGGGCTGGGTCAAGACCGAGGAGGACCCGCTGGAGGTGATCGAGGGGACGACGGCGATCAACCACCTCGAGGCCGCGGTGGTCCGGGCCGGCGGTGCGGTCCTGCGCTACGGCGGGTTCTACGGCCCGGGTGCCAACGACGACCAGGTCGCCCTCGTGCGGAAGCGACTGTTCCCGCTCGTGGGGGACGGCACCGGCTACTTCTCGTGGGTGCACCTCGACGACGCGGCGAGCGCGACCGTCCTGGCGGTGGAGCAGAAGGTGAGCGGTGTGTTCAACATCGTCGACGACGAGCCGGCGCCGGTCAGCGAGTGGCTGCCCTATCTGGCGGAGTGTGCCGGGGCCAAGCCCCCACGACGGGTGCCCCCGTGGTTGGCTCGGCTGCTCGCCGGCGAGATGGTGGTGGGCATGATGACCGAGGGGCGGGGATTCTCCAACGCCAAGGCCAGGCGGGAGCTCGGCTGGGAGCTGCGGTACCCGTCGTGGCGGCTGGGCTTCAAGGAAGAGCTCGCATGACTCGCGTCGAGGACTTCGAGGGGCTGCGGCCACTCCTGTTCTCGATCGCCTACCGCATCCTCGGCAGCGTGGCCGAGGCGGAGGACGCGGTCCAGGAGACCTGGCTGCGCTACGAGTCCTCGACGACACGGCCCACCTCGACCAAGGCGTTCCTGTCGGCCGTGGTCACGCGAATCTCGATCGACGTACTGCGCTCGGCGCGGGTGCGTCGCGAGGAGTACGTCGGGCAGTGGCTGCCCGAGCCGCTGCTCACGGACCCGTACGAGGATCCGGCACGGTCGGCGGAGCTGGCTGACTCGGTGTCGATGGCGGCGCTGTTGCTGCTCGAGCGGCTGACCCCGCTCGAGCGGGCGGTCTTCGTGCTGCGGGAGGTGTTCGGGTTCGGCTTCCCGGAGGTCGCCGCCGCCGTCGCGCGATCGGAGGCGGCCTGCCGCCAGCTCGCGGTCCGGGCGCGACGCCACATGGACGTCGGGCGCCCCCGGTTCGAGGCGGACCGCCGAGAGCGTGAGGAGCTCTCCGCACGGTTCTTCGATGCGCTCCGCGACGGCGACATCGACGGTGTGCGGGAGCTGCTGGCCGCCGACGTGCAGATGGTCGGGGACGGGGGAGGAAAGGCGCCCGCGTTCGCCCGGGGCGTGGTCGGTGCCGACAAGGTGGCCCGCGTACTCGCCGCGAGCTTCCCACTGCTGGCCCGCATCGACGCGCAGGTGGAGCCCCACGAGCTGAACGGCCAGCCGGGAGCGATCGTTCGCGACCGGGACGGCAGGGTCGTCGGCACGATGACGCTCGACGTGCTCGGCGGGCGGATCCAGACGATCCGCTCAGTGCTCAACCCCGACAAGCTCGGGCACCTGGGGCCGGTAGCGGACGGCTGGGCGGTGGCCGGCGAGGTGAGGCAGGCCCGCCGGCTCAGGGACTGACCGGGAGCCGGTATCTCGTCCGGGCAGGGGCTGCCTCCGGGTTCACACGGCTCGGGGGCTACTGCCGGATGGCCGCGACTTGGTGAGCCATGCACGCCATCACCAGGGCGGCCAGCCACCCGATGAACGTCCAGCCGAGGAAGAAGTTGAGCAGTGCGATCGCAAGGCTGTTCGACTTCCCGCGGGTGGCCGCCACGGCCCACGGCAACATGTAGCCCAGGGTGAACACGGTGAAGACCCACGCGACAATGACTTCGACCCCGTTGGTGCGCGCGTCGGTGATGACGGTCGTGTAGCCCCGTTGCATCGGGAAGCCCTGCGGAGCGGGGACCAAGGGCTGGGCCATGGGCTGTCGGTGCTCGGTCCAGCGCTGACCGTCCCACCAGCGCAGCTCCCCGTTCGTCGGATACCAACCGGACGGGGTCGTGGGGACCGGTCGGGTCGGGTCGGACGGCTGCAGCTCACTCATGTGGACACGTTACGTGGACTATCTGGCTCTTGCACATGTTCGAGCACCACCGGTCGGACATTCGGCGCCGTGGGCGGCAACGGAGACCCTAAATCGGCATTCCGACCACTTCTTCTCACTGAGGTAGGCGCCACGGAGGATGGCTTCTCGAGCGTGCGTGGCGATGGAGCGTCTCATCTCCGAGACCGCTCCGATCGGGGTCGGTCGGGTGGCCGCAGCGCAACCGCATCCGCCGCTGATTCGGGCGCCGCAGCTAGCCGCCTACGAGGCGGGCGGGAGAAGCACCAGTGCCCAGCGACCTCGGCGACCACCGGCGCCGGGGGGAGCGGGGTTGCGTCAACCAGCACCGGCTCACCGGACAGGCCGGGAAGTCTCCCGCAGTCGGGGACGCCCACGCGCAAGAGCAGGTCGGACCGCGGTCCGACATCATCTACTCCATGCCAGAGGACGAGCAGCGAGTCCGGTACCGAACTCTGATCGACATGATGGTCGAAGAGTGTCGTGAGGGCGGAGGACAGGTGTTCTCCGGTCGGGTGCGACGGGGCGTGTGGAGCCCCCATGCGCTCGAGCACCCGGACGACCTGCCCGAGGAACACCTGATAAATACGGTTCTTGCGCAGTTGGGGCGGGAAGACCGCGTGGTCGTGGCGCGCATGCTGGAGCTGTCCTATGAAGGAGGGATCCACGACGTGCTCCGGGTCCTCCACGACGAGGAGGTCGCACCCTTCGACGACGCCTACGAGGGGACTCCGGCACACGACTTCATGGGCAGACTCGTCACCGACTGGGAGTGGCCAGACTGACCCTTGCGTGCCGATCGGTCCCCGGTCACCGCTTCCTGCCCGACGACAGCTCCGAGCTCGACGTCGCCGGCCCGTCCTCTACGCCACTGAGGATCCACCGGCCCTGGCCGCATGGGAGGAGCCGGACGACGGCCACCGGTGAGTCTCACCCTTCTCCGGCGACAGTGCGAGCGGGTCGGACTGCATCGGTCTATCGGCTCCACTGATCCTGCCAAGCCTGTTGCTGATGGTCAGCGAAAGAACCGCATCAGGTCGAAGTTGTCGACGGTCTCCGCAAGCCCCCGAGGACTGATTCCGCGATTGTTCTCCAGGTCAGGGTCTGCCCCCGCGGCGAGCAGCACGTGCACGACCGCGCCTTCGGACTCGTCGTCAGGCACATTGAACAGCGCGACCGTGAGCGGCGTCTTGCCGAAGCGATCCTGAGGATCCACCGGAGCTCCTGCTGCGAGGAGCGCCCGCGCCACCTCCGCGTGCTGCCCCTGCGCTGCGAAGTGGAGAGGCGTGTAGGCAGCCCTGTCGGGAAGACCCACGTCGTAGCCCCCGGCGATCAGACGAGCGACCTCGTCGAGGTCACCCTCAAGGGCCGCGTAGTGCAGCAAAGATCTGCCGGCACGGTCGAGACCATCTGACATCCCGCGATGATGACACAGCCATCCCTGTCGGCAGTTCCGAGCTCGCTCCGGCAGCCAAGGCAGCACCAAGGTGACCGCGATCGTCCACCGCAAGCAGCCCAAGCCTCTCCCGACCGTCGACGCCCAGGTCATGGACACCCTGGTCGAGTTGCCCGGACCCGAGGCGGAGCGGAGTTGGCGCTTCACCTAGTGCCAGAGAAGCAAAGCAGGAGCCCCTCGACCCGGTGGGTGAGGGGCTCTGACCTGCGGTTTCATTGGTGGGCGATACTGGGTTTGAACCAGTGACCTCTTCCGTGTCAAGGAAGCGCGCTACCACTGCGCCAATCGCCCGTGACGGCTCGGGACCCTAGGTGCGAGTCCGAGCAATCGAGGTGGAGACGGGATTTGAACCCGTGTAGACGGATTTGCAGTCCGTTGCCTCGCCTCTCGGCCACTCCACCGCGGAGGCTGCGACCATCTTCTCCGAGCGGACGACGAGGCTCGAACTCGCGACCTCAACCTTGGCAAGGTTGCGCTCTACCAACTGAGCTACGTCCGCTTGTCTGCCCGACGAAAAGTGCCCCCGCCGGACGTGCGTGTGAACTTTATCGGACAACGCTCAGATGACAAATTCATCCCACCCGGTGCACCTCCCTTCGCCGAACGAGGCGGTGGGAGCGCCTAGGGTCGAGCCATGCAGGTGTGGGTGGACGGCCGGCTGCTCGACGACCCGGGAGCCCCCGTGCTCCGCGTCACGGACCACGGGCTCACGGTCGGGGACGGGGTCTTCGAGGCCATCAAGGTGGTCGACGGGCATCCCTTCGCGCTGACCCGGCACCTGCGGCGGATGGCCAGGTCCGCGGCGGGCCTGGGGCTGCCCGCGCCGCCCACGGACGACGTACGACGCGGGGTGCAGGCCGTGCTCGGCGCGGAGCACGTCGCGCTGGGCAAGCTGCGCATCACCTACACCGGTGGGGTGGCGCCGCTCGGGTCGGGCAGAGGAGACAACCCGCCGACGCTGGTGGTGGTCGCGGACCACATGGAACCGGCCCCGCAGGCCACGTCGGTGGTGACCGTGCCGTGGCCGCG
Organism: uncultured Actinomycetota bacterium; assembly: GCA_963810435.1. GTDB lineage: Bacteria > Actinomycetota > Actinomycetes > Propionibacteriales > Nocardioidaceae > Nocardioides_B. Next base: position 2,124,746 of record CAWENL010000001.1, on the reverse strand, counting down.
CAACGAGCGCGGGGTGCTGGCCGGGCTGAAGACCACGTCGTACGCCGAGAACGTCGTCGCGCTCGCCTACGCCCAGCAGCGGGGCGGCACGGAAGCGATCTTCGCCAACTTGGCCGGCCGGCTGTGCGAGGGCACCGGGTCCAACGTCTTCTACGTCGTCGGTGGCGAGCTGCGCACTCCGTCGTTGGCGTCCGGCTGCCTGGCCGGGATCACGCCGAGCCCTGCTCCTGGAGTGGTACGGCGCCCGCGAGGTCGACGAGCCGGTCGAGGTGCTGACCGAGGCCGACGAGATCTTCCTGGCCTCCACGACGCGCGACGTGCAGGCCGTGACGCGCTGCGACGACCGCGAGCTCGAGGTCGGGCCGGTCACGACCGAGGCCCGCAGGGTCTGGGCCACCCGCGAGGCGCAGGGCACCGACCCGTAGCGGCTCAGCCGTCGGCGGCGCGGCGACGCTCGCGGTAGGCGGCGACGTGCAGCCGGTTGCCGCAGGTGCGCGCGTCGCAGTAGCGCTTCGACCGGTTCCGGGACAGGTCCACGAGCACCTGCTCGCACCCGGGGGCCGCGCAGCGGCGCAACCGCTCCCGCTCGCCGGCCACCAGCACCTGTGCCAGGGCCATGCCGCAGTCCACGGTGAGGTGCTCGCACAGCGAGGCCCCGGGGGCGAAGTAGTGCACGTGCCACGCGTAGCCGTCGTGGTCGGTCAGCCGGGGCGACACGGCAGCCTGGGAGACCAGCGTGTTCACCGCGGCGGCAGCCGCATGGTCGTCGGGGGCGTCGAAGACGGCGGCGACGGTGTCACGGAGGGCGTGCACGTCGACGAGGTCGTTGTCGGTGAGCCGGCCGACCTCGCTCACGTCGTGGTCCACCACGAACTCGCGCAGCGTGACCAGGTCGGGCAGCTGCTCGTCCGTGCTGGCGGAGGGTGCGGTGTTGACCAGGTCGACGACGCAGTCGAGCGCATGCTCCGTGTCGTGGCTGAACAGCACTCCTGCCCCCTCGGGCGTCGCGACAGGTCGAGTCGCGGTGGCGAATTGGTCCTCCCAGCCAACCCTAGCCAGACCGCTCAGACGCGTCGCGGGGTGCGGCTCAGGAGGTCTCGGCGCCGAAGATCGCTGCGATGGCGGCGTCCACGTCCAGGTGGTCGGCCTCGTTGCCCGGCTGGACCGCGGTGCTCATCCGCTCGACGAAGGCGCTGAGGTCGTTGGTCCTGGCCTGCACCAGCGCCTCACCGTCGGGCGAGCACAGCTCGATGATCACGACCGCGCGACCCTCCGAGTCCAGGCAGGGCCAGACGTGCACGTCGCCGTCGCCGGACGGCTCGTAGAGGCCCTCGCAGAGCAGGTCCCGGCCGAAGGTCCAGCGGACCTGGCTGGTGCCGGTCATGAACACGGTGGTGACGGCGTACGGGTCGCGGGCGTCGTAGTGCAGCTCGGCCTCGATCGGGGTCACGGCCCCCGTCGGGTCGATCAGCTCCAGCGTCACCGCCTGCGTCACGGTCAGTGGCGCCGTGTTGGCGGTGTTCGCCGTGTTCATCGAGAAGTCCATCATGATGTTGCCTTTCCTCCCAGGTCGTCCCCTTGGACGTGTCAAGGAGACGGTGAGGGGGTGGCCCTATGACGGGAAACCAAACAGGAACCTGCAAGTTTTTTGTGAAGGCGGCCGGCGGCGGAGACGGTGTGTCCGTTTATGGCCGGGTTTCGGGAACAGAAGAGGTCTCGGGTCTCGTAAATCCCCAGGTGCCGCGCGCCGATCCTCAGCCGCTCGACGGGAGTGGCCGCCGTGTGATCCGCAGGCGGTCATGCGCTACTGTTTCGGGCGCACCGACGGGGGCGATTGGCGCAGTGGTAGCGCGCTTCGTTCACACCGAAGAGGTCACTGGTTCGAACCCAGTATCGCCCACCCTTCCCTTCTGCAGGTCAGCCGAGCCACACCCCCCAACACCATCGGTTGGCCGCGGGAGTTCACCGCGAGCAAGAACGTCAGTCCTGCGGCCCTGTCGGCGAAGTCGGCTCGACCGGCGCACGACAGGACCAGCGCGAGGTGGCCACTCCTGGGCATCGAGTAGGGGCCCCGGTGGTCGGTGACGACCCTCGGGTGCCGAACGCCAAGCAGCCGATCCGGGCCCTCGTCCGGGTCCTCGGAGAAGGCGGAGAAGTACGCCATGTCGTTGGCCAGCTCGAGGCAGGTGATGAAGCGCGAGGACGAGGGGCCACGACCGTGCCGATCTCCACCCCCCTGGCGCCGTGCCCCGGTGTGCAGCCGCTCAACACGAGGATGCCCGCCACGGCCCATCCCCCGCTGGTTCTCATACCCAGCACTTCAGGCGCGCGCGTCCCCCCACGCGGCCCTGCGTGCCGATGCTCATGGCAGTACCCGCGGCACCGAAAACCCGGCGGCACCGCCTCCCGGCCGACGGATACGATCGGCTGGTCCGCCGCCCGGCGCCCACGCACTCGAGAAGGAAACCCTGTGCCCGAGATCACCGTCACCGTTCACCAGGCAGGCGAGAGCGCCGAGCGTGCCGTGACGACGGGCACCAAGGCCTGGGAGCTGTTCGCCGACACCCCGACCGTGATCGCAGCACGCGTCGACGGCGCGCTGCGCGACCTCGCGCACGAGGTCGCGGACGGCGACGTCGTCGAGGCCGTCGAGATCGACTCCCGTGAGGGCCGCGACATCCTGCGCCACTCGACCGCGCACGTGATGGCGCAGGCGGTGCAGCAGCTCTACCCCGACGCGAGGCTCGGCATCGGGCCGCCCATCACCGACGGCTTCTACTACGACTTCGACGTGGCCGAGCCGTTCAAGCCCGAGGACCTCGAGCAGATCGAGACCCGGATGCGCAAGATCGTCAAGGAGGGTCAGCGGTTCTCGCGCCGGGTCGTCTCCGACGGCGATGCGCTGAGCGAGCTGGCCGAGGAGCCCTACAAGGTCGAGCTGATCGGGCTCAAGGGCGGCCAGGGTGACGAGACCGAGGCCGCCGAGGGGGCCGGCGTCGAGGTCGGTGCCGGCGAGCTGACCATCTACGACAACCTCAAGCGCGACGGGTCGCTTGCGTGGAAGGACCTCTGCCGGGGCCCGCACCTGCCCACCACCAAGCGCATCCCCGCCTTCAAGCTGATGCGGTCCGCGGCGGCGTACTGGCGTGGCGACGAGAAGAACCGGCAGCTCCAGCGCATCTACGGCACCGCCTGGGAGTCCAAGGAGGCGCTGGAGGAGCACCTGCACGTCATCGAGGAGGCGGAGCGCCGCGACCACCGCAAGCTCGGCCGCGACCTCGACCTGTTCAGCTTCCCCGACGAGCTCGGCTCGGGGCTCGCGGTCTTCCATCCCAAGGGAGGAGTGCTCAAGCGGGAGATGGAGGACTACGTCCGTCGCCGCCACATCGAGGAGGGCTTCGAGTACGTCGGCACCCCGCACATCTCCAAGGAGGGCCTGTTCCACACCTCCGGGCACCTGCCGTACTACGCGGACGGCATGTTCCCGCCGATGGAGATGGAGGGCAGCGACTACTACCTCAAGGCCATGAACTGCCCGATGCACAACCTGATCTACCGCTCACGCGGCAGGTCCTACCGCGAGCTGCCGCTGCGGCTCTTCGAGTTCGGGTCGGTCTACCGCTTCGAGAAGTCCGGTGTCGTGCACGGCCTGACCCGGGTCCGCGGCATGACCCAGGACGACTCCCACTCCTACGTCACCCCCGAGCAGGCGCCCGGCGAGATCAAGCACCTCCTGGACTTCTGCCTGGGGCTGTTCCGCGACTTCGGGCTCGACGACTACTACCTCGAGCTCTCCACCCGCGACGACTCCAAACCGAACAAGTTCGTGGGCTCGGAGCGAGGACTGGGCGACCGCCACCGCCGTCCTCGAGCAGGTCGGCATCGAGTCGGGGCTCGAGCTGGTGCCCGACCCGGGTGGCGCGGCGTACTACGGCCCGAAGATCTCCGTGCAGTGCCGCGACGCGATCGGCCGGACCTGGCAGATGTCGACGATCCAGTACGACTTCAACCAGCCTCGGGGCTTCGAGCTGCAGTACCAGGCCGCCGACGGCTCCCGTCAGCAGCCGGTGATGATCCACTCAGCGAAGTTCGGCTCCATCGAGCGGTTCATCGGCGTGCTGGTCGAGCACTACGCAGGCGCGTTCCCGCCCTGGCTCGCCCCCGTGCAGGTGCAGGCCATCCCGATCGCCGGGCGGCACCACGACTACCTCCAGAAGGTCGCCGCGCAGCTGCGCGAGCGGGGCGTCCGTGTCGAGGTGGACGACTCCGACGACCGGATGCAGAAGAAGATCCGCAACGCCCAGCTGCAGAAGGTGCCGTTCATGGTGATCGCGGGGGACCGCGACGTGGAGGAGGGAGCGGTCTCGTTCCGCTACCGCAGCGGCGACCAGGACAACGGCGTGGCCGTCGACGACGCGATCGCCCGGGTCGTCGACGCGGTGCAGCGCCGGGTCCAGGTATGAGTTCGCGATGACCGACCAGGACGTCGCCCACCAGGACGGGGTCGGTGAGCGCGACGCGCTCGACCGGCTCTGGACCCCGCACCGCCTCGCCTACATCACCGGCGAGAACAAGCCGGCCGACGCGAGCTCGGGGGAGTGCCCGTTCTGCCGGATCCAGCGCCTGCCCGACGAGGAGGGGCTGGTCGTGCACCGGGGCGAGTCGACGTTCGTGGTGCTGAACCTCTACCCCTACAGTCCCGGCCACCTGATGGTCTGTCCCTACCGGCACGTGGCCGACTACACCGAGCTGGACGAGACGGAGACCGTCGAGGTGGCGGCGTTCACGAAGGCCGCGATGCGGACGGTGCGCGACGTGAGTGGCGCGCACGGGTTCAACCTCGGGATGAACCAGGGCGCCGTCGCAGGCGCCGGGATCGCCGCCCACCTGCACCAGCACGTGGTCCCGAGGTGGGGCGGCGACCAGAACTTCATGCCGATCATCGGGCAGACCAAGACGCTGGCCCAGCTGCTCGGCGACACCCGCGCGCTGCTGGCCGACGCCTGGGCGTAGCACCGGACCGGGGTGGCCGAGGGCCCGGAGGAGGCTTATAGTTGAACGGTCATCCACTTGGGGAGGACCGACCATGACCACCATCGATCTCGACGTGCTCGGCCAGCGGCGGGGACGCATCCGGGACGAGCACCTGCGAGCCATGGACGAGCGGCCGGCCTCCTCCGCGCGCGGGCTGCACCACACGGCGCTGATCTGCGCCGACGTCGAGCGGACCGTCCTCTTCTACCAGGACGTGCTGGGCTTCCCGCTGACCGAGATCGTGGAGAACCGCGACTACCCGGGATCCAGCCACTTCTTCTTCGACATCGGCAACGGCAACCTGCTGGCCTTCTTCGACCTGCCCGGCCTCGACCTGGGTCCGTACGCCGAGGTGCTGGGCGGTCTGCACCACCTGGCGATCTCGGTGGAGCCGGACCACTGGGAGGCGCTGCGGGGCCGGCTCGAGGCGGCCGAGGTCGAGCACCAGGTGGAGAGCGGCACCTCGATCTACTTCCGCGACCCCGACGGGGCACGGATCGAGCTGATCGCCGACCCGCTCGGCGAGATGTACGGCCTCGAGGTCCTCTGAGCGGCTGCCGGTCGCGCGCACGGGCCCGCACGGTGCAAGGTGAGGGCGACCGCTAGCCTGCTCTGGCCATGATGGAACGCTTCCGCACCTTCTGGACGAAGGTCTTCTCCCCTGCTGCCCGGCTCTTCCTCCGTCTCGGCATCAGCCCCGACGCCGTCACGCTGGTCGGCACGCTCGGGGTGAGCGCCGGTGCGCTGGTCTTCTTCCCGCGCGGTGACTTCCTGGTCGGGGTGCTGGTGTGCCTGGCCTTCGTCTTCTCCGACCTCGTCGACGGTCACATGGCGCGGCTCTCGGGGACCACGTCGAGCTGGGGCGCGTTCCTCGACTCCACACTCGACCGTCTCGGTGACGCCGCGATCTTCGGCGGGCTGGCGATGTACTACGTCGGGCCCGGCGACTCCGAGCCGCTGACCGCCCTGGCGATCTACTGCCTCGTGATGGGGTCCGTGACGTCGTACGCACGGGCTCGGGCGGAGTCGCTCGGGATGCAGGCCAAGGGCGGCATCGCGGAGCGCTCCGACCGGCTGGTGGCCATCCTGTTCATGACCGGACTCGCGGGGCTGCTCGAGCTGGTGCTGGACCAGACGTGGCCGGTGGTGCTGATCCCGGTCACCCTCGGTCTGCTGGCCGTCGCCAGCACCATCACGGTGGTGCAGCGGGTCCTGGGGGTCCGGACCCAGGCCAAAGCCGCCCTGTGAGGCCCGGACCGTCGTGGCGCCTGCCGGGCGGTCTGACAGCGGGGGTGCGCAGGGCCGCCGACGCCGCGGCCGGGCACGCGACGACAGCCGGCTACCTGTCGGGGTGGCGGCTGGTGCGGCTGCTGCCGGAGCGACAGGCGCACGCGCTGTTCCGTCGCCTCGCCGACGAGGTCCACCGCCGCGAAGGAAAGGGCGTGCGGCGGCTGCGCGCCAACCTTGCTCGGGTCCGTCCCGACCTCGGCGAGACCGACCTCGACGACCTGACCCGAGAGGCCGTTCGGTCCTACCTCCGCTACTGGTGCGAGTCGTTCCGGCTGCCCGCCTGGCCCATCGAGGACGTCGTACGACGCACCCGCACCGTCGACGAGCACCTGCTGCGCGACGCCTACGCCCAGGGCCGGGGCCTGGTCGTCCCGCTGCCGCACATGGCGAACTGGGACTGGGCCGGCGCCTGGGCGTGTGCCACCGGGATGCCGCTGGCCACCGTGGCGGAGCGGCTCGAGCCGGAGCGGCTCTACGACGAGTTCGTCGCCTACCGCGCCACGCTGGGCATGGAGATCCTGCCGCTGACCGGTGGCGAGGCGTCGCTGCCCCGGCTCGAGGAGCGGGTGCGCGCCGGGGGGCTGGTCTGCCTGCTCGCCGACCGTGACCTGTCCCGCACCGCCGTCGAGGTAGAGCTGTGCGGACAGCGCGTCCGGATGCCCCGCGGCCCGGCGCTGCTCGCCCGCCGGACCGGTGCACCGCTCGTCCCGGCGACCCTGCACTACGACGGTGACGCCATGACGATCACCCTGCACGCACCGATCCCGCACGAGCACGGCGACCAGGGGCTGCTGCACATGACCCAGGGCATCGCCGACTGCTTCACCGCGGCGTTCCGGGAGCACCCGCAGGACTGGCACATGATGCAGCGGGTGTTCGTCGAGGACCTGGACGCGCGCCCGTGAGGATCGGCCTGGTCTGCCCGTACTCCCTCGACGTGCCCGGCGGCGTGCAGAACCACGTCAAGGACCTCGCCGAGGCGCTGCTCGGCCTCGGCCACCACGTGTCCGTGCTCGCGCCGTCGGAGAACGAGGCGCTCCCGTCGTACGTGGTGCCGGCGGGGCGGGCGGTCGCCGTGCCCTACAACGGGTCGGTGGCCCGCGTCTCCTTCGGCCCGGTGGTGGCGGCGCGGTGCCGACGCTGGCTGCGCGAGGGCGACTTCGACGTGCTCCACCTGCACGAGCCGGCCAGCCCCAGCCTGTCCCTGCTGGCGCTGTGGGCTGCCGAGTGCCCCGTGGTCGCGACGTACCACACAGCGAGTCCGCGCTCGCGTGCCCTGTCGGCCTCGGCGGCTGTCCTGCGCCCGTCGCTGGAGAAGATCACCGCGCGGATCGCCGTCTCGGAGGACTCCCGCGGTTTCCAGGTCAGCCATGTGGGTGGCGAGCCGCTGGTGATCCCCAACGGGGTCTACGTCGACCGCTTCGCCAGCGCGATGCCGCGCGAGGACTGGCGCGGCGAACAGGGAACGGTGGCGTTCGTGGGGCGCCTCGGTGAGCTCCGGAAGGGCTTCGCCCTGCTCGCGGAAGCCTTCGGTCGGTTGGCGTCACGACGGGCCGGGCTCCGGCTGCTCGTGGTGGGCGGTGGTGACGTCGAGGAGGCCCGGGCGCTGCTGCCTGCGCACGCCCGCGACCAGGTCACCTTCCTCGGCCCGGTCACGGATGCGGAGAAGGCCTCGGCGCTGCGCACCGCGGACGTGTACGTCGCCCCGAACACGACGGGCGAGAGCTTCGGGATCGTGCTCGTCGAAGCCATGGCCTCCGGCGCCACCGTGCTGGCCAGCGACCTGCCGGCGTTCCGGCGGGTGCTCCGGGACGGCGGCTGCGGCGAGCTCTTCCGCAACGGCGACGCCGCGGACCTGGCCGCCCGGCTGGCGGTCCTGCTCGACGAGCCGGACCGCAGGGCCGCCCTCGACGAGGCTGCGCTCTCCGCAGCCAGGGGCTATGACTGGTCGAGCGTGGTCCAGCAGGTCCTGCGGGTCTACGAGACGGTCGTAGGGGTGGACGCATGACGGCCTGGCTGCCGGTGCTGCTGGTGCTCCTCGCCCTGACCGTGGTGGCGCTGACGCTGTGGCTGACGTGGACCGCGAACCGGCTGGACCGGATGCACCACCGCATCGACGTGGCCCGCGCGACGCTCGACGCGCAGCTGCTGCGCCGTCAGGCGGCGACGCTCGAGCTGGCGTCCTCGGACCCGCTGGACCCGCCCAGCCGGCTGGTGCTGCTCGACGCCGCACACCATGCACGCAGCGCCGGCCCCGGCGGCTTCGAGACCGCCGAGTCGCAGCTCTCGGAGGCGCTGCGGGCGGTGCTCGGACGGGCCGAGGACGTCCATCAGCTCCGGCGCCACCACGACCTGGCCCCCCTCCTCGACGAGCTCGCCACCGACTGCGCGAAGGTCGAGCTGGCCCGCCGGTTCCACAACGACGCCGTGGTGCGAGCCCGGGCCCTGCGCTCGCGCCGACGGGTCCGCTGGTTCCGGCTCGCCGGACGCGCCCCCGAGCTGGCGAGCGTGGACCTCGACGACGGCCCCCCGGCAGGGCTGCTCGCGCAGTGACCGGATGTGCTCCTGGGTGCGCCGACACGTAGTCTGGGAACCATCCACCAGCTCTCGGGCGGCACGGTCGTGCCGCCCTCCGCGACGCAAGAAGGCAGCCCAGTGACCAACGACATCGAGACCGGCACAAGCATCGGCACCGGCACCGCCGGCGTGAAGCGCGGCATGGCCGAGATGCTCAAGGGTGGCGTGATCATGGACGTGGTCACCGCCGAGCAGGCCACGATCGCCGAGGACGCCGGGGCGGTCGCCGTGATGGCGCTCGAGCGGGTGCCCGCCGACATCCGCGCGCAGGGCGGCGTATCGCGGATGAGTGATCCGGACATGATCGACGGCATCATCGAGGCTGTCTCGATCCCGGTGATGGCCAAGGCCCGCATCGGACACTTCGCCGAGGCGCAGGTGCTGCAGAGCCTGGGCGTGGACTACATCGACGAGTCCGAGGTGCTCACCCCGGCCGACTACACCCACCACATCGACAAGCTCGCGTTCACCGTTCCGTTCGTCTGCGGGGCCACGAACCTCGGCGAGGCGCTGCGCCGGATCACCGAGGGCGCGGCAATGATCCGCTCCAAGGGGGAGGCAGGCACCGGGGACGTCTCCAACGCGGTCACCCACATGCGGACCATCCGTGCCGAGATCCGTCGGCTGCACGGCCTGGAGAAGGACGAGCTGTACCTCGCCGCGAAGGAGCTGCAGGCGCCGTACTCGCTGGTGCGGGAGGTCGCCGAGGCGGGCAAGCTGCCCGTCGTGCTCTTCACCGCCGGTGGTATCGCCACCCCGGCCGACGCCGCGATGATGATGCAGCTGGGCGCCGAGGGGGTCTTCGTCGGGTCGGGCATCTTCAAGTCCGGCAACCCGGCGCAGCGCGCCGAGGCGATCGTCAAGGCCACCACCTTCTACGACGACCCCGACGTGGTCGCCAAGGTCTCCCGCGGACTGGGCGAAGCCATGGTCGGCATCAACGTCGAGGAGATCCCCGAGCCGCACCGGCTCGCCGAGCGCGGCTGGTGAGCGACCCGACCGCCGAGCAGCACGTCCGGGACTTCGCCCGCGTCGGCGTCCGAGCGGGTCTGCTCTCCACAGACGAGCTGCACGCCGAGCTCGTCGAGGCGATCACGACCGAGCTGCCGGGTCGCGCCGCCGAGGCCGACGCCCTCGCCTCCACCTGGGTGGACGAGGCGCGGGAGCAGCTGCGGGTCGACCAGGAGAGCTGGCCGGAGGCCACCGACCACGAGCGGCTGCAGTCCGCGTTCGAGGAGATCGAGCTGCTCGACGTGGTGGTGCTGCAGGGCTGCGAGGACCACTGGGCCGCCAAGCGACTGATCGACGAGCGGCGCGACAACGGCGACCCGCCCGCCGGCGTCGCCTGGTTCACCCCTCCCGACGTGTGGCACGCCGTCGACGAAGGCATGCTCGAGGTCAACCTCTGGCACGGCACCACGGCCAACGTGACCGACGGCGACGAGCTGTTGGACGCGGTGCTCGGAGTGCTCGAGAAGCACGGCCTCGCCGCACACTTCGACGAGGGCCGCATCGAGGTCGACGCCCACTGGCACAAGCGCATCGCTCCCTGAGGCGAGCGCGAAGTCGTCGAACGGCAGATCGGCCGTAACCGCGCCGGGTGTTCCATCCGGGAGGGCGGGGGGCGTTCGTCCGGCAGAAGTGGACGTAGTCGACGATCGGACTTTTCCTATGCATACATGAGCATTGATAGCCCATTGTGACCGTTCTCGTGTATTGCCCTAGAAGAACGACATGTCGCGCCGGAGTGTGTGCCTTGGCGGTTGATCGACCTTCACGGACATCACACAAGGGAATCCATCATGCAGAAGAAGCTCAAGCGCGGCGCACTCATCGGGGGCACGACGCTGGCACTCAACCGACGCATTCCGCTTCTGCATGGGGGGCGATGACCTGTGTCTACCAAATCACGTTCAACGACCGGTCGTATGCGACCGGGAACCAAGTTCATTCTCGGAGGTAGCGCAACCCTCCTCCTGATGGGCAGCATGAGCGCTGCCCAAGCCTCGATCCCCGCCAGCGACGGGGTGATCAGTGCGTGCTTCCAAAAGTCCGACGGCGCGGTTCGCATCATCGATGCCGCCAAGGCCAGCTGCAAGGGCGGGGAGACCCTTATCCACTGGAACCAGACGGGGCCCATGGGTCCGCAGGGGCCGCAAGGCATCCAAGGGGTCAAGGGGAATACGGGCGCGACCGGTGCCACCGGTGCGGCGGGTGCCACTGGTGCCACGGGCGCCACGGGCGCTACCGGCCCGCGCGGTCCCCAGGGCTTGACCGGCGCCACCGGCGCCACCGGCGCGACGGGTGCCACCGGCCCGGTTGGCCCCAAGGGTGCCACGGGCGCAACGGGTGCCGTTGGCCCGGCTGGACCCGCAGGCCCCGCAGGAGCAACGGGCGCGACGGGCGCTCAGGGTCAGAAGGGCGACAAGGGTGACACCGGGGCTCAGGGTCAGAAGGGCGACAAGGGTGACACCGGCGCTCAGGGTCAACAGGGCGATAAGGGTGACACCGGTGCTGCTGGTGCCGACGGCGCGAACGGCACCAACGGCACCAACGGCACCAACGGCTTGAACGGCACCAACGGCTTGAACGGCACCAACGGCACCAACGGTGAGACTGGCGCTACTGGCGCGAAGGGTGACACTGGGGCTGCCGGCGCTGACGGCACGAACGGTGTCGACGGCACGAACGGTGTCGACGGTCAGGACGGAGCTGCTGGTCCTGCCGGTCCTCAGGGTCCTGCTGGCGCTGACGGCACGAACGGTGTCGACGGAACCAACGGGGTCGACGGCACGAACGGTGTCGACGGAACCAATGGTGTCGACGGCACGAACGGTGTCGACGGTCAGGACGGGGCGACCGGTCCTGCTGGCGCTGACGGCACGAACGGTGTCGACGGAACCAACGGTGTCGACGGTCAGGACGGAGCTGCTGGTCCTGCCGGTCCTCAGGGTCCTGCTGGCGCTGACGGCACGAACGGTGTCGACGGAGCCAACGGGGTCGACGGCACGAATGGTGTCGACGGTCAGGACGGGGCGACCGGTCCTGCTGGCGCTGACGGCACGAACGGTGTTGACGGAACCAATGGTGTCGACGGCACGAACGGTGTCGACGGTCAGGACGGGGCGACCGGTCCTGCTGGCGCTGACGGCACGAATGGTGTCGACGGAACCAATGGTGTCGACGGCACGAACGGTGTCGACGGTCAGGACGGGGCGACCGGTCCTGCTGGCGCTGACGGCACGAACGGTGTCGACGGCACGAACGGTGTCGACGGTCAGGACGGGGCGACCGGTCCTGCTGGCGCTGACGGCACGAACGGTGTCGACGGCACGAACGGTGTCGACGGTCAGGACGGGGCGACCGGTCCTGCTGGCGCTGACGGCACGAACGGTGTCGACGGAACCAACGGTGTCGACGGTCAGGACGGGGCGACCGGTCCTGCTGGCGCTGACGGCACTAACGGTGTCAACGGAACCAACGGTGTCGACGGAACCAACGGTGTCGACGGTCAGGACGGAGCGGCTGGTCCTGCCGGTCCTCAGGGTCCTGCTGGCGCCGACGGCACGAACGGTGTCGACGGAACCAACGGTGTCGACGGTCAGGACGGAGCGGCTGGTCCTGCCGGTCCTCAGGGTCCTGCTGGCGCCGACGGCACGAACGGTGTCGACGGCACGAACGGTGTCGACGGTCAGGACGGGGCGACCGGTCCTGCTGGCGCTGACGGCACGAACGGTGTCGACGGCACGAACGGTGTCGACGGTCAGGACGGGGCGACCGGTCCTGCGGGCGCTGACGGCACGAACGGTGTCGACGGCACGAACGGTGTCGACGGTCAGGACGGGGCGACCGGTCCTGCTGGCGCTGACGGCACGAACGGTGTCGACGGCACGAACGGTGTCGACGGTCAGGACGGGGCGACTCAGGGTCCTGCTGGCGCTGACGGCACGAACGGTGTCGACGGCACGAACGGTGTCGACGGTCAGGACGGGGCGACCGGTCCTGCTGGCGCTGACGGCACGAACGGTGTCGACGGAACCAACGGGGTCGACGGCACCAACGGTGTCGACGGAACCAACGGGGTCGACGGCACGAACGGTGTCGACGGTCAGGACGGGGCGACCGGTCCTGCTGGCGCTGACGGCACGAACGGTGTCGACGGCACGAACGGTGTCGACGGTCAGGACGGAGCGGCTGGTCCTGCCGGTCCTCAGGGTCCTGCTGGCGCTGACGGCACGAACGGTGTCGACGGAACCAACGGTGTCGACGGAACCAACGGTGTCGACGGTCAGGACGGGGCGACCGGTCCTGCTGGCGCTGACGGCACGAACGGTGTCGACGGCACGAACGGTGTCGATGGCACGAACGGTGTCGACGGTCAGGACGGGGCGACCGGTCCTGCTGGCGCCGACGGCACGAACGGTGTCGACGGCACGAACGGTGTCGACGGAACCAACGGTGTCGACGGTCAGGACGGAGCTGCTGGTCCTGCCGGTCCTCAGGGTCCTGCTGGCGCCGACGGCACGAACGGTGTCGACGGAACCAACGGGGTCGACGGCACGAACGGTGTCGACGGAACCAAGGGTCGACGGCACGAACGGTGTCGACGGTCAGGACGGGGCGACCGGTCCTGCTGGCGCTGACGGCACGAACGGTGTCGACGGAACCAACGGACTCGACGGAACCAACGGCATCGACGGCACCAACGGCACCAACGGCGTCGACGGAGCGGTCGGACCGCAGGGCCCGCAGGGCGACAAGGGTGACACCGGCGCTGCTGGTGCCAGTGGCATCGACGGTGCCCAGGGCATTCAAGGTGAGAAGGGCGACACCGGTGACCAGGGTCTTGCCGGAATAGACGGGACGAACGGCACGAACGGCACGAACGGTGTGGATGGCAGCGAGGGTCCGCAGGGTCTGCAGGGCGAGCAGGGTGTCCAGGGCGAGCAGGGTGTCCAGGGCGAGCAGGGTGTCCAGGGCGACCAGGGTGCTACCGGTTCAGACGGCGCTCAGGGTATCCAGGGTGAGACTGGCGCTGCTGGTGCCGATGGTGCCGACGGTGTCGATGGGGCCAAGGGCGACAAGGGTGACACCGGCGCTGCTGGCGCCAACGGGACGAACGGTCTCGATGGAGCCAAGGGCGACACTGGTGCGGCCGGCGCTGACGGAACCAACGGCACGAACGGTGTCGATGGGGCCAAGGGCGACAAGGGTGACACCGGTGCTGCTGGCGCCAACGGGACGAACGGTCTCGATGGAGCCAAGGGCGACACTGGTGCGGCCGGCGCTGACGGAACCAACGGCACGAACGGTGTCGATGGGGCCAAGGGCGACAAGGGTGACACCGGCGCAACTGGTTCCACCGGGGCGCAGGGTCCGCAGGGCGAGGTTGGTCCTCAGGGCGTTGCTGGTCCGGCGGGTCCCACTGGGGCCACCGGTGCGGCTGGAAGCAACGGCACCAACGGTCTGGATGGAGCCGCTGGCGCGACAGGCGCCAAGGGTGACACCGGTGCCACCGGTGCCACCGGTGCAGTTGGGCCGGCTGGTCCTCAGGGCGCGGTGGGTGCCGCCGGCCCGATGGGTCCGAAGGGTGACACCGGCGCAACCGGTGCGACTGGTTCGGCTGGTGCTGACGGAACCGGAACTAAGGGTGACACCGGCGCAACCGGTGCGACTGGTCCGATCGGCCCGCAGGGGCAGACCGGGGCAACTGGCGCGGTCGGTCCGGCTGGTCCGCAGGGGCTCAAGGGGGACACCGGAGCAACCGGGGCCAAGGGTGCCGACTCGACGGTCGCTGGTCCGACTGGTGCCACTGGTGCTACGGGTCCGGCGGGTCCGGCGGGTCCCGCCGGTCCGACCGGTGCGACGGGTGCGACGGGTGCGACCGGGGCTAGCGGTACGGCGGCGACGATCACCAAGGTCCTTTCCGGTACAGGAAACGGTCCGGCCCAGTCCAGGACGGTCCAGTGTCCGACGACGGGAACCCCGCATGCCACCGGCGGTGGCGCTCAATCGGACAACGCGGGCAAGATCGTCTTCGGTGTGCCGGTCACCTCGACCGGGACAGTGGCCACGGACGGACAGCAGGCGACCGGTTGGAAGGCAACCTCCAACAACGCCAACGGTGACACGCTGACGGTGTACGTGATCTGCGCCAACTGATTCATGGCTACAACCAGCAGCAGGTGCGGGCCCGCCGGATCGTCGGCGGACCCGCTCCTTGCGGCTCGGAAATGCACTTCGCCAGCTAGGCCGAATCCTCACGGATAGACTCACCGAACGCGCGCGCTTGATCTGAAGGCGCCGCCCGGCTCGGGGACAGTGGGATCGTTCCCGAAGCTGACCGGCGAGCGTCGATGAAACAACTCGCATCATTCGAATCAACACCGCGCACCTCAAAGAATTGGGGATCATCATGAACGTCTCTCGCCACTCGAGCCGCGCCAGTCGCTGCGTGCGCGCGCTGGCCCTCACCACCGTCTTGACCCTGGGCGCCACAGGCTGCTCCGGCGGCAGTGGGGATGGTTCGTCCACGACGGCTCAAGACACCAAGAAGGCGTCGACCGCCCTGAAGGACGGCCTGAAGGCGCATTCGTCCGGCGACCTCAAGGTGGCGGAGGCGGACTACAACAAGACGCTGAAGTACGACCCGAACAACAAGTTCGCCTTCTACAACCTCGCGCTCATCGACGCCTCAAGTGGCAACTACGGGTTGGCCGAGAAGCATTACCGCGCGGCGCTCAAATCAGATCCTGCTTACGAGCCGGCGCTGTTCAACCTGGCGATCCTTCGTACGGCGCGCAAGGCCCCCAAAGAGGCCATCTCGTTGTACAAGCGCGCAGTAGCCGCGAACAAGAAGGACGCGGCCGCGTGGCTGAACCTGGGTCTCCTGCTCCGTGACAGCGGCCAGACGAAGGCCGGCAACACCGCGGTGCTGCGGGCGATCGGCCTCAACCCCAAGCTGAAGGACCCCAAGCCCCCGGTGACGCCGAACACGAAGGCGAAGGCTCCGAAGTTCGGCTGAGACCGGAACAGTCGGTGAGTGCGGCCGTCGCCCCTGACCCCTGTCAGCATAGGAGCCACGGAGCACGGAGTCCGGCCTACCCGACCGCACACACGCCTGACGGCCGAGGGCGACCGGATCCGTGAGGTGCTCACGTACCGCAGGCGGGGCAGCCGCCTCGGGACCCGGCAGGCCGAGGCGTGGGCGCGACATCGTGCCGAGTGTTGGATCCCCGACGACGCCGTCGACCAGCCCGGGTTCGACCTGCGGACGTGGTTCGGGCGGGACGCGCCACTGGTCGTCGAGATCGGCTCCGGCGTGGGCGAGGCCACCGTCGCCCTAGCGGCCATTCGGCCGTCGTACGACGTGCTGGGCTTCGAGGTCTGGCACCCCGGCGTCGCCGACACGTTCCACCGGATGGAGCAGGCGCGAACGTCGACTTCCTCAACGCCAGCGCGGTGCCAACGGTGTACGCCGTCGACGATGTCCTCCTTGCGGTCTCCGCCACCGGAAAGGGGAGCACGGCTCCCTCGATGTCGATCCCCGGCGGTGCGACGACCTCCACCGCCACGGCTTCGGCCCAGAAGAACGGCAGCAACTCCGCGTCGATCACGGTGACTTTCAGCGACGGCGTCTCGAGCTTCACCGCTGTACTGAACGCCCCCTGACCCCGCCTAGCATGGAGGGGTGACCGCCCCACCGACGATCGGCGTGCTGGCGCTGCAGGGCGACGTGCGCGAGCACCTCGCCATGCTCGGGCACACCGGCGTCCGGGCGGTTCCCGTGCGCCGCCCGGCCGAGCTCGACGACCTCGACGGCCTCGTGATGCCGGGCGGCGAGTCCACGACGATGTCGAAGCTGGCGCGGACGTTCGAGCTGTTCGAACCGCTGAGCGCGCGGCTGCGCGAGGGGATGCCCGCCTTCGGCACCTGTGCGGGGATGATCCTGCTCGCCGACCGCATCGAGGGAGGGGTGCCCGGACAGGAGACGTTCGGGGGGCTCGACGTGGTCGTGCGCCGCAACGCGTTCGGCCGCCAGGTCGACTCCTTCGAGGCGGACCTGGACGTGGTCGGCTTCGACGCGGAGCTCGCCCGGCCGTTCCACGCGATGTTCATCCGGGCGCCATGGGTGGAGAAGGTCGGCACGGACGTCTCCGTGGTCGCGACGGTCGCCACGGGGGACGAGATGGGTAGGATCGTCGCGGTCCGGCAGGCGAACCTGCTCGCCACGTCGTTCCACCCCGAGATCACCGGCGACCACCGTTTCCACCAGCTGTTCGTGGACCAGGTGCGGGACGCCGCGGGCTAGCGCCCGTTCCGCAGTCGAACAGCGAGCGATCGAGCAGCCCGAGCCGTCGAGACCAAGGAAGAGGACACACATGTCCGGCCACTCCAAGTGGGCGACCACCAAGCACAAGAAGGCGGTCGTCGACGCCCGCCGCGGCAAGATGTTCGCCAAGCTGGTCAAGAACGTCGAGGTCGCGGCACGCATGGGCGGCGGTGACCCGTCGGGCAACCCCACCCTCTACGACGCGATCCAGAAGGCCAAGAAGTCGTCGGTCCCCAACGACAACATCGACCGTGCGGTCAAGCGGGGCTCGGGCGCCGAGGCCGGGGGAGCGGACTACCAGACGATCATGTACGAGGGCTACGGCCCGAACGGCGTCGCCCTGCTCATCGAGTGCCTCACCGACAACAAGAACCGTGCCGCCATGGAGGTCCGTACGGCGGTCAACCGCAACGGCGGCTCGTTGGCCGACCCTGGCTCGGTGTCGTACCTGTTCAACCGCAAGGGCGTCGTGCTGGTGCCCAAGACGCAGGAGTCGCGCGAGGTCACCGAGGACGACGTCCTCGAGGCGACGCTGGAGGCCGGCGCCGAGGAGGTCAACGACCTCGGCGAGGGGGTCGAGGTGATCAGTGAGGCCACCGACCTGGTGGCGGTGCGGACTGCGCTGCAGGCCGCGGGTCTCGACTACGACTCCGCCGAGGCCTCCTTCGTGCCCTCGATGCAGATCGAGGTCGACGCGGACGGCGCGGCCAAGGTGTTCCGCCTCGTGGAGGCCCTCGAGGACCTCGACGACGTGCAGAACGTCTTCGGGAACTTCGACGTCAGCGACGAGGTCATGGAGTCGCTCGACGCCTGACCCGTGTCGCGCAGCGGCAGGCGGGTCGGTCTCGGCTAGCGTTCCTCCGAACAGGTGTTCGGACGAGAGGGCCGAGGAATGCGCGTGCTGGGAGTCGACCCCGGGTTGACCCGCTGCGGCCTCGGCGTGGTGGAGGGATCCGTCGGCCGACCGCTGCGCATGCTCGGCGTCGGCGTCGTCCGCACCCCCGCCGACCAGGCCACCGCGCTGCGGCTCTGCACGATCGAGCGCACGCTCGAGGAGTGGCTCGACGTGCACCGGCCCGACGTTGTCGCGGTCGAGCGCGTGTTCAGCCAGCACAACGTGCGCACCGTGATGGGCACCGCCCAGGCCAGCGGTGTCGCGATGGTGGTCGCCGCCCGTCGGGGCATCCCGGTCGTCCTGCACACCCCCAGCGAGGTCAAGGCCTCGGTCAGTGGCAGCGGGCGCGCCGACAAGACCCAGGTCGCCTCGATGGTGGCGCGGCTGCTGCGGCTCGACGAGGTGCCGAGACCGGCGGACTCCGCCGACGCGCTCGCGCTCGCGATCTGCCACATCTGGCGGGGCGGCGCCCAAGGTCGCCTCGACGCCGCCGTGGCGCGCGCGGCCTCGACCGGAGGGAGCCTCCCATGATCGCGTTCGTGCGCGGCACCGTCAGCGACGTCACGCTCAGCTCCGCCGTGCTGGAGGTCGGCGGGGTCGGGCTGGAGCTGCACTGCACCCCGAACACGCTGGCCCGTCTCCAGGTCGGCAGCCCGGCCACCCTGCCGACCAGCATGGTCGTGAGGGAGGAGTCCCTGACGCTGTTCGGGTTCCTCGACGACGAGGAGAAGTCCATCTTCGAGCTGCTGCAGACGGCCAGCGGTGTCGGGCCCAAGCTGGCCCAGGCCATGCTCGCGGTGCTGACGCCCGAGGAGCTGCGGCGGGCCGTCGCCGGTGAGGACGTCCGGGCGCTCACGAGGGTGTCCGGCATCGGCCAGAAGGGGGCCCAGCGCATCATCCTCGAGCTCAAGGACCGGATCGGGGTGCCCGGCGCGGTCGGTGCGCCGCGGACGGCGTCCCCCGTGCCCGGGCAGTCCGGGTGGCGCGCCCAGGTGCATGCCGGGCTGGTGGGTCTGGGCTGGTCGACCAAGGAGGCCGACCGCGCCGTGGAGGCGGTGGCCCCCGAGGTCGCCGAGGCCCCCGATTCGACCGAGCCGGACGTGGCGACGCTGCTGCGGGCCGCCCTGCGATCGCTGAGCAAGGCATGAGCCCGGACGGTGAGTCCCCTCTGGAGCGGGCCGAGGCGGCGTACGTCGAGAGCCGCGGGCTGGTGGCAGCCGAGGCCGAGACCGACAGCGACGAGCGGGCGGCCGAGGCGGCGCTGCGACCGCGCACCCTCGACGAGGTGATCGGGCAGGAGCGCGTGCGCGAGCAGCTCTCGCTGGTCCTGCAGGCGGCCCGGGCCCGGGAGCGGGCACCCGACCACGTCCTGCTGTCGGGGCCCCCCGGTCTGGGCAAGACCACCCTCGCGATGATCATCGCCGCCGAGATGACCAGCCCGCTGCGGCTGACCTCCGGGCCGGCCATCACCCATGCGGGCGACCTGGCGGCGATCCTGTCCGGGCTGAACGAGGGGGACGTGCTCTTCGTCGACGAGATCCACCGGATGTCGCGACCGGCCGAGGAGATGCTCTACATCGCCATGGAGGACTTCCGGGTCGACGTCGTCATCGGCAAGGGGCCGGGAGCGACCGCCATCCCGCTGGAGATCCCGATGTTCACCCTGGTGGGCGCGACCACCCGTGCCGGGCTGCTGCCCGGGCCGCTGCGCGACCGGTTCGGATTCACCGCCCACCTGGAGTTCTACGAGCCGGCGGAGCTCGACCAGATCGTGCGCCGTTCCTCCCGGCTGCTCGGGGTCGAGCTCACCGACGGGGGTGCGGCAGAGATCGCGTCCCGCTCCCGAGGCACCCCTCGCATCGCGAACCGGCTGCTGCGCCGGGTCCGCGACTTCGCCCAGGTCCGGGCCGGCGGCGTCGTCACCCTCGACGTGGCGCACCGGGCGCTCGACCTCTACGAGGTCGACCAGTCGGGTCTCGACCGGCTCGACCGGGCGGTGCTCGACGTGCTCTGCCGGCGCTTCGGTGGCGGGCCGGTGGGGGTCTCCACGCTGGCTGTGGGCGTGGGCGAGGAGCGGGAGACCGTCGAGGAGGTCGCCGAGCCCTTCCTGGTGCGCTCCGGGCTGCTGGCTCGCACACCCCGCGGTCGGGTGGCCACCCCTGCCGCCTGGGCCCACCTGGGGCTCGCGGTGCCGAAGGACGCACCGTTCGCGACCGGCGGCGAGCCTGCGCTGTTCGACGAGACCTGATCCGGACCGCGAGCAGACCGCGACCGAACCGTGACCGCTGTGGACCGCCTGCGGTCCGGAAGTCGTCGCCGCGGCCGTTACACTCGACCGTCGGTCGTGAAGTCTCGACCCTGCGCCAGTACCCGCTCCCCCTTCTGAGGTGTTCCTTCGTGAAAGACTTGGCAGGTCTGCTGCCGTTCGTACTGATCGCCCTCGTGTTCTGGTTCCTGATCGTGCGGCCGCAACGCCGCCGGGCCCAGAGCCTCGCGGCCACCCAGTCGGCGCTGGTCCCCGGCGTCGAGGTGATGCTCGGCTCGGGGATCTACGGACGGGTCGCCACGTTGGAGGACGACACCATCGGGCTCGAGCTGGCGCCGGGGGTCGTGATCACCGTGGCCCGTCAGGCGGTCACCAAGGTCATCGACGAGATCGACCAGGCAGACGGTCTGCTGGGAGAGCAGAACGACGCGCACCTGGAGGGGTACGACGACGGGGGCACGGCCCTCGACGGGGAGCACCGCGACCGTGGGGACGACCTCCCCGGGTCCACCGGGCGCCTGTGAGCACCGACGGCCCGGCGGCCGCCGGGTCGATGAGGAGACGTAGCAGTGGCGAGTAAGACGGCCCGTCCGGGGCGCCGGCTGATCATCTTCGCGCTGCTGGTCGCCGCGTTGTACGGCGGCGTGGCGCTGGGTGGCCAGTGGAAGCCGAAGCTGGGCCTCGACCTGCAGGGCGGCACCCGGATCACGCTCCAGGCGAGCACCACCAACGGCCAGGCCGTGACTCCCGCGAACCTCGAGGAGGCGCGCGCGATCATCGACCAGCGCGTCAACGGCAGTGGCGTCGCGGAGTCCGAGGTCGCCACCCAGGGCGGCGACAACATCGTCGTGGAGATCCCCGGGCCGACCCGGGGAGACCTGGTCAACACGGTGAAGCAGACCGCGCAGCTGCGGTTCCGCCTCGTCGCCGCGGTCGCCCCCGGCCAGCCCCAGCCGAAGTCCACCGCCAGTCCCAGCGGGTCGGCCAGTGGATCGGCCAGTGGATCGGCCAGTCCCAGCGCCTCGTCCAGCAAGTCCGGACAGTCGGCCGGTCCCCAGGCCTCGTCGAGCGCCAGCCCGAAGGGACGGGCCCTGTCCTCGGGCCTGCTCGCCGCCGACGACGCCGCCGACAAGGGCAAGACCAAGACGCCCACGGCGTCCCCGGCGGCCCCGTCGGTCACCCCGCTGCAGCCGAGTGCCTCGCCGTCGACGCAGCAGCCGCCGGTCACCAAGAAGGGCGCGCCGATCGACCAGCCGCTCGAGTGGCAGGACAACCCCGGCAGCAGCTGGTTGCAGAAGTTCGCGAAGTTCACCTGCCCGGCCAAGGGCTCCACCGCGAAGCCGGTCAACGACGACAAGACCAAGCCGCTGATCACGTGCAACAAGCAGGGCAACAAGGAGCTGCTGTCGGTGCCCCTGATCGAGGGCACCCAGCTCAAGAGCGCGCAGGCGACGCCGCCGAACCAGCAGAACGTGCAGTGGACGGTCAACCTGACCTTCAACAGCGACGCCCGCAAGATCTTCGCGAACGTCACGCAGCGGATCGCCAACCAGTCCAGCCCGCTGACGGGCCAGCAGAAGCAGTTCGCGATCGTGCTCGACGGCAAGGTGATCTCCGACCCCACCGTCAACAGCCCCATCCCCAACGGGCAGGCCGAGATCAGCGGCAACTTCAACCAGCAGTCGGCGCAGTCGCTGGCCAACAGCCTGAAGTACGGCGCCCTGCCTCTGAAGTTCGAGGTGCCCGTCGTCACCGAGGAGGGGCCGACGCTTGCGTCCGACCAGCTCTCGGCGGGGCTCGTCGGCGGTGGCATCGGCCTGCTGCTGGTGCTGATCTACTGCCTGCTCTACTACCGCGGGCTCGGGGTCGTGGTGCTGTTCTCGCTGGTGATCGCCGGCGCGATCACCTATGCGGTCGTGCTCGCGATGAGCCAGGCGGTCGGCTTCACCCTGACGCTGCCCGGCATCGCCGGCCTGATCGTCGCGATCGGCATCACCGCGGACTCGTTCATCGTGTACTTCGAACGGATCCGCGACGAGATGCGCAGCGGCAAGTCCATGCGGGTGGCGGTGGAGGCCGGCTGGGTGCGCGCCCGGGCGACGTGCCTGGCCGCCGACGCTGTCTCGTTGCTGGCGGCGGTCGTGCTCTACATCTTCTCCATCGGGGTGGTGAAGGGCTTCGCGTTCGCGCTGGGCATCAGCACCGTCATCGACCTGATCGTGTTCTTCTTGTTCACCAAGCCGATGGTCTCGTGGCTGGCCACCTTCCGGTTCTTCTACTCGGGTCACTCGTGGTCCGGGCTCTCCCCCGAGCACGTCGGGACGCGTCGCCCGGGTGAGCCCCGCACCGCGGCTGCTCCCGCCGCTGGAGGTAACGCCTGATGGGCAGGTTCTCGAGGCTCGGCCACGCGCTCTACGAAGGCACCGTCTCGTTCGACTTCGTCGGCCGCAAGTGGCTCTGGTACACCATCTCCGCGGTGATCGTGATCGGCGTCAGCACCGGGCTGCTGGTGCGAGGCGTCAACCTCGGCATCGAGTTCGAGGGCGGCGTCGAGTACAAGGTGTCGATGTCCGCGGGCCAGGCCGACCAGACCATGGTCGAGACGATCCGCAACGCCGTGGCGCGGGAGTCGAAGAGCGCCGGCATCCCCGCGGCCTCCTCACCGATCGTCAACGCATCCGGCAAGGACAACATCCGGGTACAGACCGAGCCGCTGAACAACAACGAGTCCGACAAGATCGCGGCGGCGATCCAGAGGTCGGCCGGGGTGGGCAAGAACGCGATCAGCTCCGACGCGATCGGCGCCACCTGGGGTGCGCAGGTCGCGAACCGGGCACTGCTCGGTCTCGGCGTCTTCCTGGTCCTGGTGGTGCTCTTCATCTGGGCGTACTTCCGCGAGTGGAAGATGTCGGTGGGTGCCATCGTCGCGCTCGCGCACGACCTGCTGATCACCATCGGCGTCTACGCCATCTCCGGCTTCGAGGTGACACCCGCCACGGTCACCGGCATCCTGACCATCCTCGGGTTCTCGCTCTACGACACCGTCGTGGTCTTCGACAAGGTGCGGGAGAACACCAAGAACCTCGCCCGCACCCGGCAGACCTACGCCGAGGCGGCGAACCTGGCCGTCAACCAGACCCTGGTGCGGTCGATCAACACCTCGATCGTGGCGCTGCTGCCGGTCGGTGCGCTGCTGTACGTCGGTGTCGCCTCGCTCGGGTCGGGGGCGCTGAAGGACCTCGCGCTCGCCCTCTTCGTCGGCATGGCCGCCGGCGCCTACTCCTCGATCTTCATCGCCACCCCACTCGTCGTACAGCTCAAGGAGCGCGAGCCCGGGGTTCGGGCCGGCGACGCGCGGGCCCGACGGCACCGCAGCCGCCACGAGGTCGACCCCTACGCCGCGGTGCCGGCCTTCACCGAGGACATGCCGATCCAGAGCGATCCTGGAGCCGAGGCCGCCGGCGCCTCGGAGCCCCGTGAGCCCGAGGAGAGCGGCGTGGCCGGTCAGCCCGTCAGGACCCCGCGCTCCACGGCTGGGGAGCGGCCGGCCTCCCGAGCCGTGTCGCCGTCCGCCTCCGCAAAGCGGGACCAGCCCTCCCGCAAGCCTCGCTCGCAGCGCGGCAAGCGGTGAGGGACGCCCACGACGCCCGAGCCGTGATCGACCACTTGGTGCGAGACGTCCCGGACTTCCCGCAGCGGGGCGTCACCTTCAAGGACATCACCCCGCTGCTCGCCGATCACGACGCTCTCTCGGTCGTGGTCTCGGCGTTGGCGGAGGCAGGCCGCGGCCCCGACGGGACCGTGGTGGTCGACAAGGTGGTCGGCATGGAGGCCCGGGGATTCATCTTCGCCGTGCCTGTGGCGCTCGCCCTGGGGGCCGGGTTCGTCCCGGTGCGCAAGGCGGGAAAGCTGCCGGGAGAGACCCACGCGGTGTCCTACTCGCTGGAGTACGGCGAGGCGACCCTCCAGGTGCACCGTGACGGCATCGACGAAGGGGAGCGGGTGCTGATCGTCGACGACGTGCTCGCCACCGGTGGCACGGCCGACGCCACCCGGCAGCTCGTCGAGCGCTCCGGTGGCACACCCCACGCGCTCGCTGTGCTGATCGAGCTGTCGTTCCTGCACGGGCGCCAGGCCATCGGCGACCTGCCGCTGCACGCGCTCGCGACCGTCTGACTCCTCACCCTCGCCCACGTAGACTGCCCCACGTCCCCGTCAGGTCGTCGATCCAGGAGTCCGCCGTGGCTGAGGAGCGTGTCGTCGCACCGACGACGAACACGCCCGAGGGGCCGGAGGCAGCCCCACCCACGGCCGCGCCCCCGCCCGCGACCCGGGAACGGCAGCCCAGCGGTCCGGCCGGGCGCCGCATGCGGGCCCGCTTGGCGCGGATGGCCACCAAGAGCCAGTCGGAGAACCCGGTCCTGGAGCCGTTGTTCCGCGCGGCGCGGGCGAACCACCCGAAGGCGGACCTCGAGCTGCTCGAACGTGCGTACCTGACGGCCGAGCGGCACCACGCGGGGCAGTCGCGCAAGAGTGGCGACCCCTACATCACGCATCCGCTCGCGGTGACGACGATCCTCGCCGACATCGGCATGACGGAGCCGACGCTGGTCGCGGCGCTGCTGCACGACACCGTCGAGGACACGCCGTACACGCTGGAGGAGCTGCGCGTCGACTTCGGGGAGGAGGTCGCGGCACTCGTCGACGGCGTGACCAAGCTCGACAAGGTGAAGTACGGCGACACCGCCCAGGCCGAGACCATCCGCAAGATGATCGTGGCGATGAGCCGCGACATCCGGGTGCTCGTCATCAAGCTCGCCGACCGGCTGCACAACATGCGCACCCTGCGCTACCTCAAGCAGGAGACCCAGGAGCGCAAGGCCCGCGAGACCCTCGACATCTACGCCCCGCTGGCCCACCGGCTCGGCATGAACACCTTGAAGTGGGAGCTGGAGGACCTCGCCTTCGCGACCCTGCACCCCAAGATGTACGACGAGATCGTGCGCCTGGTGGCGGAGCGGGCGCCGTCGCGGGACCAGTTCCTGGCCAAGGTGATCGACCAGGTGGAGAGCGACCTGCGCGACGCGAAGATCAAGGCGGCCGTGACGGGACGCCCCAAGCACTACTACTCGATCTACCAGAAGATGATCGTGCGGGGACGCGAGTTCTCCGACATCTACGACCTGGTCGGCATCCGGATCCTCGTCGAGTCCGACCGTGACTGCTACGCCGTGCTCGGGGTGCTGCACAACCGGTGGAACCCCGTCTCGGGGCGGTTCAAGGACTTCGTCGCGATGCCGAAGTTCAACATGTACCAGTCGCTGCACACCACGGTGATCGGGCTGCAGGGCAAGCCCGTCGAGCTGCAGATCCGCACCTTCGCCATGCACCGCCGGGCGGAGTACGGCGTCGCCGCGCACTGGAAGTACAAGGAGGAGGTCGGCTCCGGCGTCGAGGGCAGGACCACCTCACCGACGGGTGCCGACGGCGGGGACATGGCCTGGGTGCGCCAGCTGATCGACTGGCAGCAGGAGACCGAGGACCCTGGCGAGTTCCTGGAGTCCCTGCGCTTCGAGATCAACGCCGCCGAGGTGTACGTCTTCACTCCGCGCGGTGACGTGATCGCCCTGCCGACCGGGTCCTCGCCGGTCGACTTCGCCTATGCGATCCACACCGAGGTGGGACACCACACGATCGGCGCCCGCGTCAACGGCCGGCTGGTCCCGCTCGAGTCGACCCTCGACAACGGCGACGTGGTGGAGGTCTTCACCTCGAAGGCGCCGAACGCCTCCCCGAGCCGCGACTGGCTCGGCTACGTGAAGTCGCCACGGGCCCGCAACAAGATCCGGCAGTGGTACACCAAGGAGCGCCGCGAGGAGGCCATCGACCGCGGCAAGGAGCAGATCGCCCGGCTGATGCGCAAGGAGGGGCAGCCCCTCAAGCGGGTGCTGTCGCACGAGTCGCTGAGCGCGGTCGCCGGGGAGCTCAAGCTCTCCGACGTGTCCGCGCTCTACGCCGCTGTCGGCGAGGGGAACATCGGGGCGCAGAGCGTCGTCCGCCGGGTGATCGACCTCCACGGCGGGGACGACGGCGCGACCGAGGACCTCGCCGAGGGCATCACGATCACGACCGACCGGGCCCGCAAGCGGCCCAGCGCCGGGGACGCCGGCGTGATCGTCAAGAACCTCTCGGACGTGTGGGTGAAGCTCGCCAAGTGCTGCACGCCCGTGCCGGGCGACCCGATCATCGGGTTCGTCACCCGGGGGGCGGGTGTCTCGGTGCATCGCTCGGACTGCACCAACGCCTCGAGCCTGAAGTCGCAGCCGGAGCGGCTGGTCGACGTCGAGTGGGCCCCGACCGGGCAG
This sequence comes from uncultured Actinomycetota bacterium, assembly GCA_963810435.1. Classification (GTDB taxonomy): domain Bacteria; phylum Actinomycetota; class Actinomycetes; order Propionibacteriales; family Nocardioidaceae; genus Nocardioides_B. Next base: position 2,097,987 of record CAWENL010000001.1, on the reverse strand, counting down.
TCGATGTTCCTGGTGAACATCCAGGTGGAGGCCCTCGACCGGAACCGGCTGCTCTCGGACATCACCAAGGTGCTCTCCGACGTGCACGTCAACATCCTGGCCGCGACCCTGCAGACCACGCGCGACCGGGTCGCGAAGAGCCGCTTCACCTTCGAGATGGCCGACCCCAAGCACCTCGGGCACGTGCTGCGGGCGGTCCGCTCCGTCGACGGTGTCTTCGACGCGTACCGCGTCACCCAGTAGGCCGCGCGCTACGAGAAGTCGTCGAGCGCCTTCTGCGCCTCGGTGAGCCAGGAACGCCGGGCCTCGATGGTGGCCGCGTGCTCCTCGGCCTGGCGGCTGTTGCCGGCGGCCTCGGCCTGCTGACGCTTCTTCTCCAGGTCGACCAGCGACGCCTCCAGCTGGGAGACGGCGGTGGCGGCCCGGGCGCGTGCCTCCGGGTTGCTGCGACGCCACCGGTCGTCCTCGGTGCCGCGGATGGTCTGCTCGACCTTGCGCATCCGGCCCTCGAGCTCCTTCACGCGGTCCTGAGGCACCTTGCCCGCCGCGTCCCACCGCTCCGCCAGGCCGCGGAAGGCCTCCTTCGCCGCACGCAGGTCGGTCACCGGGAGCAGCGCCTCCGCCTGCGCGAGCAGCGCCTCCTTCGTCTCGGCGTTGGCGACGAACTCGCGGTCGAGCTCGGCGCTGCTGGCGTCGCGCGCACCGAAGAAGGTGTCCTGGGCGGCCCGGAAGCGCTTCCAGAGCCGGTCGTCGACGTTCTTGGGCGCCGGGCCGGCGGCCTTCCACCGCCGCATCAGGTCGCGGAACCTCCCGGCCGTGGGACCCCACTCCGTGGAGGCGGAGAGGGCCTCGGCCTCGACCACGAGCTTCTCCTTGACCACGCGCGCGCCCTCCCGCTGCTCGTTGACCTCGGCGAAGTGCGCCTTGCGGCGGCGGGTGTACGTCGTACGCGCGGTCGAGAACCGGCGCCACAGCGCGTCGTCGGCGCCCTTCTCGAGCCGGGGGAGCGTCTTCCACTCATCGAGCAGCTGGCGCATCCGGTTGGCGCCGTTGCGCCAGTCGTCGCTCTCGGCGAGCCGCTCGGCCGCGGTGGCGATGCGCTCCTTCTCGGCGCGGGCCTGCTCCTGCAGGGCCCGCCGCTCCTCGCGTCGCTTCGCCCTCTGCTCGGCGATCGTGGCGCTGAGCGCGTCGAGTCGTCGCTCGAGCCCGGCGAGGTCGCCGACCGCCTGCGCGTCGCTCACGGTGCCGCGGACCTGCTTGACCGAGGCCGCCGCCTCGTCGGGGGTCAGCGCCCCGCCGTCGATCCTCCGCTCGAGGAGCTCGACCTCGAAGGCCAGCTCGACGTAGCGCCGGACGAAGAAGCCCAGTGCCTCCTCGGCCGTGGCGCCCGGCATCTGGCCGACCGCGCGCTCGCCGTCCTCGGTGCGCACGTAGACGGTGCCGTCGTCGGCCACCCGGCCCCAGGCGCGTGCCTCGGCCTCGGCGGCCGCGTCGGTGGCCGGCCCCGCCTCGTGCGGTGCCGCCGGTGTGGCGGGCGGCCGCGGGGCTCGGGGCGGCATGGGTCGCGGTCTGGCCGGTGGGGTGGGTCGTGGGCCGGCCGGTGACGCTGCGGACGGCGGGGCCGCCGGTGCCGGGGTGCTGTCCGGGGTGCTGTCCGGGGTGCTGTCCGGGGTGCTGTCCGGGATGGTCACCGGGCTCCCTCTGTGGTCGTGGCCTGGCCCGCGGCCAGATGTGCCACTCCAGGGTAGTCAACCCCGCTCGCACGCGAGGTGGCACTGTCGGGGTGCAGCACGACCCAGAGGACGAGTGCGGCGATCGCCAGCGCGACGAGCACGAGGGAGGCGATGATCTGACGACGGCGGCGGCGCGCCACCCGCTGGGCCCGACGGGCAGCCTGTCGCTGCGCCCCCGCCCGAGCCAGCTGGCTGCGTCGCCGCTTCTTGGTGACCACGCTGGGAGTGTAGGGGCCGGTGCGCGTGTCCGAGCCTGCCTCGCCGCTCGGTAGGCTGCCCTGGTTCCCCTGCTGCGGCGGGACCCCCATCGGACAAGGAGCGCGGACCCGTGCTGATCGCAGGCTTCCCCGCCGGGCCGTGGGGCACCAACTGCTACGTGGTCGCCACCGCCCCGGGAGCCGAGTGCGTCGTCGTCGACCCGGGCAAGGACGCTGCCGAGGGTGTCGCCGAGGTGGTGCGCGAGCACCGGCTCAAGCCGGTCTCCGTGCTCGTCTCGCACGGTCACATCGACCACATGTGGTGCGTGGCTCCGGTCGCCGGTACGTACGACGCCACCGCCTGGATCCACCCGCGCGACCGCCACCTGCTCTCCGACCCGATGGCGGGGATGTCTCGCGAGACCGCGGGCATGCTGCTCGGTGGCTCCTACGAGTTCGCGGAGCCCGACGACGTCTCGGAGCTCGACGACCTCCAGGTCCTCGAGCTCGCGGGGCTCAGCTTCACCGTGGACCACACCCCGGGTCACACCGAGGGGTCGGTCACGTTCCGCACGCCGTATGACGAGGACCCCGAGGTCTCCCAGCTCATGTTCGCCGGAGACCTGCTCTTCCAGGGATCGATCGGGCGCACCGACCTCCCCGGCGGAGACCACCCGACGATGCTGCGCAGCCTGCGCGACAAGGTGCTCACGCTGCCCGACGACGTCGTGGTGCTCCCCGGTCACGGCGAGCAGACCAGCATCGCCCGCGAGCGCGCCACCAACCCCTTCCTCCTCGACCTGCAGCGCGCGGGTGCCGACGTGGGTGCCGAGGCGGGGCCAGGCTCGCCGGCGCCTCCCACGCGAGGCCTGTAGCCATGAGCCGTCCGACCGCCATGAGCGGCTTCCCCGAGTACCTGCCCGCCCAGCGGCTGGTCGAGCTGCACGTGATCGAGTCGCTGCGCCACACCTTCGAGCTGCACGGTTTCGCCTCGGTCGAGACCCGCGCCGTGGAGCCGCTGGAGCAGCTGCTCAGCAAGGGGGAGACCTCCAAGGAGGTCTACGTGCTGCGCCGGCTCCAGGCCGATCCGGAGCAGCCCGGGAGTGACGCGGGCATCGGTCTGCACTTCGACCTGACGGTGCCGTTCGCGCGCTACGTCCTGGAGAACGCGGGCAAGCTGGAGTTCCCCTTCCGCCGCTACCAGATCCAGAAGGTCTGGCGCGGCGAGAGACCGCAGGAGGGCCGGTACCGCGAGTTCACGCAGGCCGACATCGACGTGGTCGGACGTGACGAGCTGGCCTTCCACCACGACGTCGAGGTCGCCCGGGTGATGGCCGAGGCGATGGCCGCGCTGCCGGTGCCTCCCCTGCGCCTCCAGGTCAACAACCGCCGGCTGATCCAGGGTTTCTACGCCGGACTCGGTGCACCGGACACCGACGCGGTGATGCGGGTCGTCGACAGGATCGAGAAGGTGCCGCCCGACGTCATCGCGGGCATGCTGGAGGCCGAGGCCGGGCTCGACGCGGACCAGGCCGCCCAGTGCCTGCGGCTGGCGCAGATCCGCACCGCCGACACATCCTTCGTCGAGCGGGTCCGTGCGCTCGGGGTGCGTCACGAGCTCCTCGACCAGGGGCTCGAGGAGCTGGCCGCCGTGCTCGAAGGGTGCGCCGGCGTCTCGGGCGAGCGGGTGAGCGTCGAGGCCGACCTGCGCATCGCGCGGGGTCTGGACTACTACACCGGCACCGTCTTCGAGACCGTGATGGAGGGCTTCGAGAGCCTCGGGTCGATCTGCTCGGGCGGCCGCTACGACTCGCTCGCCGACGACGGCCGTACGACGTACCCCGGGGTCGGCATCTCCCTGGGGATCAGCCGCATGCTCGTGCCGCTGCTCGCGACGGGCCGGCTGACGGCGACCCGATCCGTGCCCAGCGCCGTCCTGGTCGCCGTCGCGGACGAGTCCGCCCGAGAGGCCAGCGGCTCCGTCGCCCAGCGGCTGCGGACCCGCGGCATTCCTGCCGAGGTCGCAGCCAGCCCCCAGCGCTTCGGGAAGCAGATCCGCTACGCCGAGAGGCGCGGCATCCCGTTCGTGTGGTTCCCGGGCGCCGCCGACGCCGACGACGAGGTCAAGGACATCCGCAGCGGCGACCAGGTTCCCGCCGACGCCGACGCGTGGACACCCCCCACCGACGACCTGCGACCGCGGGTGGTCAGCAGCAGCAGCGAGGAGCAGCACCAGTGATCCGCACGCACGAGGCAGGCAGCCTCAGGGCCGAGCACGTCGGAGAGACCGTCACGCTCGCGGGCTGGGTCGCCCGCCGTCGCGACCACGGCGGCGTCGCGTTCATCGACCTCCGGGAGGCTTCGGGAGTCGTGCAGGTCGTGATCCGCGACGAGCAGGTGGCCCACCAGCTGCGGTCGGAGTACTGCCTGAAGGTGACCGGTGAGGTGTCGAAGCGACCGGAGGGCAACCAGAACCCCGGGCTGCCCACCGGTGAGATCGAGGTCATCGCCGCCACCGACGGCGGGGTCGAGGTGCTCAGCGCGGCCGCCGCGCTGCCGTTCCCGATCGACGAGCACGTGGAGGTGGGGGAGGAGGTGCGCCTCGCGCACCGCTACCTCGACCTGCGCAGGTCCGGCCCCGCCTCCGCCCTGCGGCTGCGCAGCGAGGTCAACCGCAGCGCGCGCGAGGTGCTCCACGACCAGGGGTTCGTCGAGGTGGAGACCCCGACTCTCACCCGGTCCACACCCGAGGGGGCGCGCGACTTCCTGGTCCCGGCCCGGCTCCAGCCCGGGAGCTGGTACGCCCTGCCGCAGAGCCCGCAGCTGTTCAAGCAGCTGCTGATGGTCGCGGGTCTGGAGCGCTACTTCCAGATCGCCCGCTGCTACCGCGACGAGGACTTCCGGGCCGACCGTCAGCCGGAGTTCACCCAGCTCGACATCGAGATGAGCTTCGTGGACCAGGACGACGTGATCGCGCTCGCCGAGGACGTGCTCGCGGCCGTGTGGCGACGCGCCGGGCACGAGATCACGGTGCCGGTGCCCCGGATCACCTACGCCGAGGCGATGGCCCGCTACGGCACCGACAAGCCGGACCTGCGCCTCGACCTCGAGCTCACCGAGTGCACCGACTACTTCTCCGACACCCCGTTCCGGGTGTTCCAGGCGGCGTACGTCGGGGCCGTGGTGATGCCGGGTGGGGCGAGCCAGCCACGCAGGCAGTTCGACGCCTGGCAGGAGTGGGCCAAGCAGCGCGGTGCCCGTGGGCTCGCCTACGTGACTGTGCAGGAGGACGGCGAGCTCGGCGGTCCCGTCGCCAAGAACCTCTCCGAGCAGGAGCGGGCCGGCCTCGCGGCGCACGTCGGCGCGAGCCCGGGGGACTGCGTGTTCTTCGCCGCCGGCGCACCGAAGCCGAGCCGGTCGCTGCTCGGCGCCGCACGCCTGGAGATCGGTCGTCGCGGCGGGCTGGTCGACGAGTCTGCCTGGAGCTTCGTCTGGGTCGTCGACGCGCCGCTCTTCGAACCGGCCGGCGACGCGACCGCGGCCGGCGACGTGGCGGTGGGCAGCGGCGCCTGGACCGCGGTGCACCACGCGTTCACCGCACCGAAGCCGGAATGTCTCGACACCTTCGACACCGACCCCGGCACGGCGCTCGCCTACGCCTACGACATCGTCTGCAACGGCAACGAGATCGGCGGCGGTTCGATCCGTATCCACCGCGAGGACGTCCAGAAGCGGGTGTTCGCCGTGATGGGGCTGACCGAGCCCGAGGCGGAGGAGAAGTTCGGGTTCCTGCTCCACGCGTTCAGGTACGGTGCCCCGCCGCACGGCGGCATCGCGTTCGGGTGGGACCGCATCTGTGCGCTGCTCGCCGGAACCGACTCGATCCGCGACGTCATCGCCTTCCCGAAGACCGGGGCCGGCTACGACCCGCTGACCGCGGCGCCCGCACCGATCACCGCAGCCCAGCGCAAGGAGGCCGGCGTGGACGCAGCCACCCCTCGTGCGCGGGGCGTGGAGGACGGACGAACCTCCGGCTGAGCCGCCCGGGCGCGTGCGTCGTGTCCAGATCGTTACGCACAGGTGATCGCTCCGTACCTGTGTGTCACATAGAGTCACGCTCGCCGTCAGTTCGCGGACGACCCGAGCTCAGCGGCACACCGACCTGCACGACCCCGCCGCACAGAGGTGACGATGAGTAGTCCGGCAAGCGAGCTGGAGAGCCACGCCGCGGCGTCGCCCCCGGGAGCCCCGGGTGCGAGCCAGGCCGAGGCCGCCACCGTTGCCGGGCGCTCGCCCACCCAGCTCGCGCTGGCGCGCTTCCGCAAGGACAAGCTGTCGATGGTGGCGTTCGTGATCGTCTCGGCCTACCTCGTGATCGCGGTGCTGGCCCCGTTCGGGGTGAAGTTCGGGGTGCTCGACCCCTTCGGCTTCAACGGCAAGCTCCTCGACGTCGAGGCCGGCGGCATCCCCCGAGGTGCGCTGAGCGGGATCAGCGGCAACCACTGGCTGGGTGTCGAGCCCGGAACGGGTCGCGACGTGGCATCCCGGCTGATCCTCGGGACGTCGTACTCCCTGACCATCGCGCTGTCCGGGACCCTCATCGCGGTGGGTCTCGGAGCAGTGCTCGGCATCATCTCCGGGTTCGTCGGCGGACTGGTCGACGCCACCATCGGTCGCCTCATCGACCTGACGCTCTCCTTCCCGCAGACGCTGATGCTGCTCGCGCTCTCGACGACCGCGGTGCTGACCCTCACCCAGATCGGCGTCCCTTCCGGTGACCTGGCCAACGGGCTGTACGTCGTGCTCGTCCTCGGCATCTTCGGGTGGCCGCCGATCGCTCGCATCGTGCGGGGACAGGTGCTCACCATCCGGGAGCGGGAGTTCGTGGACGCGGCGCGGCTGATGGGAGCACCCCGGGGCCGGATGTACTTCAAGGAGATCCTCCCCAACCTGTGGGCGCCGTTGCTCGTCTACTTCACCCTGACCATGCCGGCCTACATCTCCGCGGAGGCCGCTCTCAGCTTCCTGCAGGTCGGGGTCAAGCCGCCGACACCGACGCTCGGCAACATCCTCACCGACTCGATCTCCTACTCCTCGGCAGACTTCTTCTTCTTCTTCACCCCAGCACTGCTCATCGCGGTCATCGTCGTCAGCTTCAACCTGGTCGGCGACGGTCTGCGCGACGCACTGGACCCCCGCGGTTCCCGATAGCCCCCCTACCTCGGCAGCACAGACGCTGCCGATCGTCGCCGCACTCGACGGGCGCGCGACGCGAAAAGGAGAACGCACATATGGTCAAGACACGAAAGCCGATAGCCGTCACCGCGGCTGCGCTCGGGTTCGCCGTGGCGCTCGCGGGTTGCGGCGGCGGGTCCACGAACCCGAAGAGCAACTCGGGCTCCTCGAGCGCGAAGGGTGGCACGATCTACTACCTCACCCAGCGACCGACCGAGCACCTCGACCCGCAGCGCACCTACATCGGTCGCGACATCGTCGACCTCGACCGGCTCGTGTACCGCGGCCTGGTCCAGTACCCGGTCAGCACCGACCCCGAGAAGGCCACCACTCCGGTGCCGGACCTGGCCACCGACACGGGCCAGTCCAGCAACAACAGCAAGGTCTGGAAGTTCACACTGCGTGACGGCGTGACGTGGCAGGACGGCAAGGACATCACCTGTGAGGACCTGAAGTACGGTCTCTCCCGCTCGTTCGCGACCGACGTGATCACCGGTGGCCCGAACTACATCCTCTCCTTCCTCGACGTCCCCAAGGACAAGGAAGGACTGCCGCTCTACAACGGGCCCTACAAGAACGCCCACAAGGCGGACTTCGACAAGGCCGTGACCTGTGACGGCAAGACGATCACCTACAACTTCAACAAGCCGTTCCCGGACTTCCCGCTGGCGATCGCCTCGCTGCTCTCGTTCGACCCCTACCGCAAGGACCAGGACAAGGGCGACCGGTCGAACTTCAGCATCTTCGCGAGCGGCCCGTACATGCTCGAGGGCAAGTGGAACACCAGCAAGGGCGGCACGTTCGTCCGCAACCCGAAGTACGACGCCAGCACGGACAACGTCCGCAAGGCACTGCCCGACAAGTTCGTGTTCACCCAGGGCCTGACCAACGAGGTGATCGCGGACCGGCTGATCAACGAGTCCGGCAAGGACCAGTACGCCATCACGGACCGCAACATCCCGCCGGCTGACTACTCGCAGATCACCGGCCCGGTCGCGGACCGCGCCGCCCAGGTCGACTCCCCGTACGTCTTCTACCTGCTGCCGAACTTCAACCGCATGAAGAACCCCAAGGTTCGCGAGGCGCTCAAGCTCGCCACCGACGGCCAGGGCCAGCGAAACGCCGAGGGTGGCAGCAAGGCCGCCAAGGCGGCCTACTCCATCGTGGCGCCGGTGGTCATCGGGTACCAGAAGAACGCAGCGTTCTCCGGTCCTCCGGGAGGAGACCCCACCGCAGCGAAGAAGATGCTGAAGGCGTCGGGTGAGAAGATGCCGTACCCGATCAAGTACACCTACCAGGGCGGCACGCCGACGTCCGACAAGGCCGCGGCAGCCCTCAAGCAGGGCTGGGAGAAGGCCGGGTTCAAGGTCACTCTCGACCCGCTGACCGACACCTACTACGACGTCGTCAACAAGCCCACCGCCGACGGTGACGTCTTCCAGGGTGGCTGGGGTGCGGACTGGCCGTCGATCGCGACGGTCATCCCGCCGCTGTTCGACAGCCGGATCAACCTGACGTCGAAGTCGAACGGCCAGGACTACGGCAACTACCGCAGCGACAAGGTCAACAAGATGATCGACGAGGCCGCCAACAAGCCGAGTGTCGAGGAGCAGGCCAAGGTCTACGCCGACATCGACGCGGAGCTGGGCAAGGACGTCGCCTACATCCCCTACGAGATCCAGCAGTTCTACTTCCTGCGGGGCTCGAAGGTGACGAACTACCTCAACACCCCCTCGGCCTCCGGGTTCGCGGACCTGGGTGCCATCGGGACCAGCGGCTGAGGCCGGAGGCAACCCCGCATCACCGGCACGACCCCACCTGACGGGGTTCGCCCCAGCAGGTGACCTCACCCGGTGTGAGGGGCCCTCGGCCCCTCACACCGGTGTGTGGTGAGAATGTAGAGTTCGTTGGTCCCCCGGACGGTGCCGCCGGTCGGGGTCGGCGTCGCCAGGCCCAGAAGGTGATGATCCCCGTGCCCGCATACATAATCCGGCGACTGATCTCCGGATTCATCCTGTTGATCGTCATGAGCCTGGTGACGTTCCTGCTGTTCTTCGCCTCGCCCGTCGACCCCGCTCGGGTCTCGTGCGGGAAGAACTGCTCCCCGGCCCTGCAGCGGCAGACCGCCAAGGCCTTGGGCTTCGACCAGCCGGTCATCGTCCAGTGGGGCGCCTTCTTGAAGGGCACGGTGAACGGCCGCAACTACCCGAACGACCCTCAGGTGCGCAAGCGCAACCCCGAGCTGGTCGCCCACTGTCCCGCGCCCTGCCTCGGGTACTCCCGGGTCCAGAACGAGACCGTCAACACCCTGGTCAAGGACGCCTTCCCGATCTCGCTGTCCCTGGCCCTGCTCGCCTTCATCATGTGGATCGCCGGTGGAGTGCTGTTCGGGGTGATAGCCGCCTTGCGGAAGGGCAGCCTCGTGGACCGAGGCATCGTGGGCACCTCCCTGGTCTTCTTCGCCTTCCCGACGTTCTTCACCGGGCTCTTCCTCTACAAGTTCGTCGCCATCAAGTGGCAGATCGTGCGGATTCCCGAGTACGTCAGCATGGCCGACGGGGGGGTCCTGATCTGGCTCAGCGGGTTGCTGCTGCCCAGCCTCACGCTCGCGCTCTTCTACATGGCGGGCTACGTCCGCATGACCCGTGCCTTCGTGCTCGAGTCGATGGGGGAGGACTACCTGCGCACCGCCAACGCCAAGGGACTCGCGCCTCGACGGGTGCTGGTCAAGCACAGCATGCGCGCAGCACTGACGCCCCTGGTCACGATGGCCGGCCTCGACCTCGCCAGCCTCATGGGTGGTGCGATCATCACCGAGCAGGTGTTCAACTACAACGGGCTCGGCAAGCTCGCCGTCGACGCGACCCAGCAGCTGGACCTCCCGCTCACCGTGGGGATCGTGCTGCTGCTCGCCTCGTTCGTGATCTTGGCGAACATCTTCGTCGACGTGCTCTACGCCTTCATCGACCCCCGGGTCCGAGTCGGCTGAGGGAGAGACCATGGCATCCATGACATCCGAGAGCCCCTCGACCGAAGCGTCCTCGACCAGGGTCCTGTCGGTCGAGGACCTCAAGGTCCACTTCACCACCTCCGACGGCGTCGTCAAGGCCGTCGACGGGCTGTCCTTCGACGTCTCCCGCGGCAAGACGCTCGGGATCGTCGGTGAGTCCGGCTCGGGCAAGTCGGTCTCGAGCGCCGCGGTCCTGGGCCTCCACAACCGCAAGTACGCCGCGGTGAGCGGGCGGATCGAGCTCAACGGCGTGGACCTGCTGACGCTGTCCGAGTCGGAGATGCGCAAGCGCCGCGGCCGCGAGGTCGCGATGATCTTCCAGGACCCGCTCTCCTCGATGCACCCCTACTACACGGTCGGCAACCAGATCATGGAGGCCTACCGGGTCCACAACGACGTCAGCAAGAAGGCCGCTCGCCAGCGTGCCATCGAGATGCTCGACCGCGTCGGGATCCCGCAGCCCGACCGACGGGTCGACGACTACCCGCACCAGTTCTCCGGGGGCATGCGCCAGCGCGCGATGATCGCCATGGGCCTGATCAACGACCCCGGTCTGCTGATCGCCGACGAGCCGACGACCGCTCTCGACGTGACCGTACAGGCGCAGATCCTCGACCTGCTCCAGGACCTGCAGCGGGAGTTCGACTCGGCGGTCGTCATCATCACCCACGACCTGGGCGTGGTGGCGGAGATGGCCGACGACGTCCTGGTGATGTACGCCGGCCGGGCCGTCGAGTACGGGCCGTGCCGGGAGATCCTGACCCATCCGGAGATGCCCTACACGTGGGGGCTGCTCTCCAGCGTGCCCGACGTCAAGGGAGACACGTCGGCGCGGCTGATCCCGATCCCGGGCAACCCGCCCAGCATGCTGACCCCTCCGTCGGGGTGTGCGTTCCACCCGCGGTGCACGCACCGTGACAAGGTGGCCGGGGACCTGTGCCGCACCGAGATGCCGCTGCTCCTCGAGGGCGAGCGGGGGCCTGGACACACCAAGCGGTGCCACCTGGCGAACCCGGAGCAGATCTACGAGACCGAGATCCTGCCGGAGATCGCGCCGGACCTGGCCGCCGAGCTCCGCGCCGAGGCTGCCGCCGCCCAGACTGCCGCCGAGGAGAAGTGATGGACCAGGTGAGCAACCAGGCCGCGACCGAGCCAGGGTCTGTCGACCACCCGGACACCGACGCCCGGGGCAGCGGACCGGCAGCAGCTGCACGCGCGATCCTGGAGGTCGACCACCTCCAGATGTACTTCCCGGTGAAGTCATCGGGGCTGGTCCGTCGCACGATCGGGCAGGTGCAGGCCGTCGACGGTGTCTCGTTCGAGGTGCCCACGGGAGGTGCGCTCGGTCTCGTGGGTGAGTCCGGCTGTGGCAAGTCCACGACGGGTCGCCTCATCACGCGGCTGCTGACCCCCACCGCGGGGGAGATCAGGTTCGAGGGCCAGGACATCGCGCATCTCTCGCCGCGTGAGCTCAAGCCGCTGCGCCGCAACATCCAGATGATCTTCCAGGACCCGTACACCTCCCTGAACCCGCGCCACACGGTCGGGTCGATCGTGGGGGCGCCGCTCGAGATCCACGACATCGTGCCCAAGAAGAAGGTCCTGCCGCGGGTGCAGGAGCTGCTGGAGATCGTGGGCCTGAACCCCGAGCACTACAACCGCTACCCGAACGAGTTCTCCGGAGGCCAACGTCAGCGCATCGGGATCGCCCGGGCCCTGACCCTGAACCCCAAGCTGCTGGTCGCCGACGAGCCGGTCTCGGCCCTCGACGTCTCGATCCAGGCACAGGTGATCAACCTGCTCCAGGACCTCCAGCGGGAGTTCAACATCTCGTTCCTGTTCATCGCCCACGACCTGGCAGTGGTGCGGCACTTCTGCCCCGAGGTCGCGGTGATGTACCTGGGAAAGATCGTCGAGATCGCCGACCGCGAGACGCTCTACGACCGTCCGTACCACCCCTACACCCAGGCGCTGCTGTCGGCCGTGCCCGACGTGAAGCAGGCCGCCATCGGAGGCCGACGCGAGCGGATCCGCCTCGAGGGGGACGTACCCAGCCCGATCAACCCGCCCTCGGGCTGCCGCTTCCGGACCCGGTGCCCGCTCGCGCAGGAGATCTGCGCGAAGGTCGTGCCGCCCCTGATGCAGATCGGTCCGCACCACAAGGTGGCCTGCCACTTCGCCGGTGAGATCGGCCAGCACCCGACCCGCCCCGTCTTCAACGGCGAGCTGGGTGTCGACGACCAGGGGAACACCGACCCGTCGCTGACCCCGTCCACCGACCTCGCCGACCGACCGGGCTTCGCCGACACGTGGGTCGACCTGGGCGACCCCTCCAGGAGACGGGCCGGATCGTCCCCGACGAGCTGAGGCCGCACGACGTGGACGGGCTGTTCGACCTAGGTTCCTCCGGGGACCAGCAGCCACCGGGCCGTTCCGGTGGCACGCTCGCGGGCAGCACGCACACCTCGGCGCCGTTGGCCGTCCGGATGCGTCCGCGGAAGCTCGACGAGCTGGTGGGTCAGCAGCACCTGCTCGCGACCGGCTCGCCGCTGCGCCGGCTGATCGAGAACGACCAGCCGATGTCGCTGCTGCTGTGGGGCCCGCCCGGCACCGGCAAGACGACGATCGCCTCGATCGTGAGCCAGCAGACCCGTCGTCGGTTCGTCGAGGTGTCGGCGGTCGCCGCCGGGGTCAAGGAGGTGCGCGCCGCCATCGACAGCGCCCGCGCCCAGCTGGCGCGCAGCGGGCCCGAGACGGTGCTCTTCGTCGACGAGGTCCACCGGTTCACCAAGGCCCAGCAGGACGCGCTGCTGCCCGGGGTGGAGAACCGCTGGGTCACGCTGGTGGCCGCCACCACCGAGAATCCGTTCTTCTCGGTGATCTCCCCGCTGCTGTCGCGCTCCCTGCTCCTGACCCTCGAGCCGCTCACCGACGAGGACATCCGGGGGGTGATCGCGGACGCGTTGAGCGACGAACGCGGCCTGGGAGGTGCGGTCAGCGTGGCCGAGGACGCCCTCGACCACCTGGTGCGGCTCGCCGGCGGGGACGCCCGGCGGGCGCTCACCTACCTCGAGGCGGCCGCAGGAGCGGCCCAGGCGGTCGCGGCCGGGGCCGGCAGAGGTACCCCCGTCGTCGACCTCGCGACCACCGAGACCGCCGTCGACCGGGCCGCGGTGCGCTACGACCGCCAGGGCGACCAGCACTACGACGTCACCAGCGCGTTCATCAAGTCGGTGCGAGGCTCGGACGCCGACGCAGCGCTGCACTACCTGGCCCGCATGATCGAGGCCGGTGAGGATCCGCGGTTCATCGCGCGTCGGCTGGTGATCCTGGCCAGCGAGGACATCGGGCTGGCGGACCCGACCGCGCTCACCACGGCGGTCGCCGCGGCGCAGGCGGTCCAGCTGATCGGCATGCCGGAGGCCCGGCTGAACCTCGCCCAGGCCACGATCGCGCTCGCGCTGGCCCCCAAGTCCAACGCCGTCATCACCGCTGTCGACGCCGCCGCCGCAGACGTCCGCGCGGGCCGGATCGGCCCGGTGCCCAGCCACCTGCGCGACGCCCACTACGGCGGGTCGAAGAAGCTCGGCCACGGACAGGGCTACCGCTACGCGCACGACGAGCCGTTCGGGGTCGCGGAGCAGCAGTACGCCCCGGACGTCGTCGCCGACGCCACCTACTACCACCCCACCTCGCTCGGCGCGGAGGCGGCGCTCAAGGAGCGCTGGGAGCGGATCCGCGCCATGATCCGCGGGCGGCGCGGGTAGGGTCACCTCCTATGAACGAAGCGCTGCTCCCGACGTTGGCTGTGGCCGTCGTGGCGGTGGTGCTCGCCGCGACGGCGACCCTCGTGGTGGCGGGCGCCCGGCGCCGGCTCGAGCGTGAGCTGGCGACGTCGCGGACCGACGTCGACCGCCTCCGCGAGCAGGTCCAGAAGCTGACCCAACGGATCGACGCACCCGGGCCACCGTCGGGCCGTTCCCCGGGAGCAGACGAGCGCGGCGAGTCCCGTGAGTTCGTGATCACGTCCCTGCCCGACGGCTCGATCGGCGAGGTCGCCGTGCCGGACGCGCCGCGCGTGGACGCCGGACGGTTCGCCTCGCTGGCCGTCTCCGAGTCCGTGGTGCGGCTGGTCTCGCTCGGCCACGGCGTACGCCGTGCGCTGTCCCCGGAGAGCCGCAACCGGATCCGGTTCGAGATGCGGCAGGAGGTCAAGCGTGCGCGACGCCGGCGCCGGCGTGACCTCAAGGCGGCCAAGCGGCACCTGCGCGCTCAGCAACCGGGAGGCGAGCCCGCCGACCTGAGGTCGGACGCCGCATGAGCCGAGCGCTCTGGTTCGTCGCCGGGGCAGGGGTCGGCGTCTATGCGATGACCAAGGCCCGCCGCGCCGCGGAGGTGCTGACTCCCGAGGGGTTGGCCGACCGGCTCGCGGGGCTGTCCGTCGGTGCCCGGCTCTTCGGCGAGGAGGTCCGCGCCGGCATGGTGGAGAAGGAGGACCAGGTGCGGGAGCGCGTCGGCCTCACCTTCCCGCGCACGGCACCGGACCGGCCCGAGCTGTCCGGCTCACCGGCCCCGGACGCCCTGCAGGACACTGACAGCCCGGCACCGACGAGAGAAGGAATCGACTGATGGACACCGCGGAGATCCGGCGGCGGTTCCTGGCGCACTTCGAGCAGCACGACCACACGGTGGTGCCGTCGGCGTCCTTGCTGCTGGACGACCCGAACCTGTTGTTCGTGAACGCCGGCATGGTGCCGTTCAAGCCCTACTTCCTGGGGCAGGAGACAGCGCCGTACAAGCGGGCGGTCAGCGTGCAGAAGTGCGTGCGCACCCTGGACATCGAGGAGGTCGGCAAGACCACCCGACACGGCACGTTCTTCCAGATGTGCGGCAACTTCTCCTTCGGTGACTACTTCAAGCAGGGCGCGATCGAGCTCGCCTGGGAGCTGGTCACCAAGAGCCAGGCCGATGGCGGCTTCGGGCTGCCCGAGGACAAGCTGTACCCCAGCGTGTACGACGACGACCCGGAGGCCGTCGACCTCTGGAAGAAGGTCACGGGGGTGCCCGACGACCGGATCGTCCGGCTGGGCAGGGGCGAGAACTACTGGAGCATGGGCGTGCCCGGTCCCGGCGGGCCCTGCAGCGAGATCCTGATCGACCGAGGCCCCGAGTTCGGCGCAGACCGCGACTGGGACGCGGGCGACCGGTACATGGAGTTCTGGAACCTCGTGTTCATGCAGGAGGAGCTCAGCGCGGTCCGCAGCAAGGCCGACTTCGACGTGCGCGGGCCGCTGCCGAGCAAGAACATCGACACCGGGATGGGCCTGGAGCGGGTCGCCTACCTGCTGCAGGGCAAGAACAACATGTACGAGATCGACGAGATGTTCCCGGTGATCGAGCGGGCCGTCGAGCTCTCCGGACGTCCCTACGGCAAGGACCACGACGACGACGTCCGGTTCCGGGTCGTCGCCGACCACGTGCGCAGCGCGATGATGCTGATCGCCGACGGGGTGACGCCCGGCAACGAGGCCCGCGGCTACGTGCTCCGTCGGTTGCTGCGCCGGGCGGTCCGCTCGATGCGGCTGCTCGGTGTGGAGGACCGCACGCTGCCCGAGCTGCTGCCGGTCAGCCGGGACAAGATGGCGCTGTCCTACCCCGAGGTGGCCAGTGACTGGCAGCGGATCTCCACGATCGCCTACGCGGAGGAGGACGCGTTCCGCCAGACGCTGCGCACCGGCACCACGATCTTCGACCTGGCCGCCCAGGACGCCAAGAAGGAGGGCCGCACCCAGCTCACCGGGGACAAGGCGTTCGCGCTCCACGACACCTACGGCTTCCCCATCGACCTGACCCTCGAGATGGCCGGCGAGCAGGGGCTCGCGGTCGACGAGGACGGTTTCCGGCGGCTGATGACCGAGCAGCGCGACCGTGCCAAGGCGGACGCCCGCTCGAAGAAGGGCGCGCACACCGACGCCGGCGCCTACCGGCAGGTCTCGGACTCGCTCGGGCGACCGGTCGAGTTCACCGGCTACTCGGAGGTGGTTTCCGAGGCGACCGTGCGCGGCATCGTCGACGCGTCCGGCGTGGCCTCCTCGGCCCGCGAGGGTGAGGAGGTGGAGCTGGTGCTCGACCGCACCCCGTTCTACGCCGAGGGCGGGGGACAGCTCGCGGACCAGGGCCTCATCGAGCTCGGGTCCGGCGCGCGGCTCCAGGTCCTCGACGTGCAGTCGCCGATCAGCGGGCTCGTGGTGCACCGGGTCAGGGTCGTCACCGGAGAGGTGACGCTCGACGCGCCCGGCCAGGCGCTGGTCGACGTGGAGCGGCGTCGCTCGATCAGCCGTGCGCACACGGCGACGCACATGGTGCACAAGGCGTTCCGCGAGGCGCTCGGCGACACCGCGACACAGGCGGGCTCGGAGAACGCCCCGGGCCGCTTCCGCTTCGACTTCTCGGCCAGCGGGGCGGTGCCGCACTCGGCCATGGTCGACGTGGAGGCGCGCGTCAACGACCTGGTGCTGGCCGACCTCGCGGTGCACGCGGAGACCATGTCGCAGGAGGAGGCGCGCAGGTCCGGAGCGATGGCGCTGTTCGGCGAGAAGTACGGCGACGAGGTGCGGGTGGTCTCCGTCGGCGACTGGGCCCGGGAGCTCTGCGGCGGCACGCACGCCGGCCGCTCCGGGCAGCTCGGCGTGATCAAGCTGCTGGGCGAGTCGTCGATCGGCTCCGGCGTACGCCGGGTTGAGGCGCTCGTCGGCGGCGACGCGTACCGCTTCCTGGCTCGCGAGCACGTGCTGGTCGCCCAGCTGTCCGAGGCGCTGAAGGCGCGGCCCGAGGAGCTGCCCGAACGCGTCCACGACCTCGTCGAGCGGCTCCGCACCGCGGAACGCGAGATCGAGCGCGTCCGGGTGCAGCAGCTGCTCGCCGCAGCGGGCGGGCTCGCGAGCGCGGCCAAGGACGTCTACGGCGTCGCGTTCGTCGGGCACCGCGCGGACGGCGCGGGTGCCGGCGACGTGCGCAAGCTCGCGCTCGACATCCGGGGCCGGCTGCCCCAGGGACGGCCCGGCGTGGTCGCCGTGATCGGCTCCAGCAACGCCAAGCCCGCCGTGGTCGTCGCCGTCAACGACGAGGCGCGGGTGTGGGGGCTGTCGGCGAACACGCTGGTCAAGGCCGCGGCGAGCGCGCTCGGCGGCAGCGGCGGCGGCAAGGACGACGTCGCTCAGGGTGGTGGCACCGACCTCTCGCACGCCGACCAGGCGCTCGTCGACGTCGAGCACGAGGTCGGCCGTGCGGCGACACAGCGCTGAGGACCCAGGTGCGACGAGGAGTCCGGCTGGGGGTGGACGTGGGCGACGTGCGCATCGGCGTCGCCCGCTCCGACCCCGCCGGGCTGATCGCGACCCCGTTGGAGACCGTGGCGCGCGGTGCCGGCGACCTGGCACGGCTCGCGGCGATCAGCGTCGAGGAGTCGGCCGTCGAGGTCGTCCTGGGGCTGCCCCGCTCGCTCTCGGGGGGTGAGGGACCGGCTGCCGCGAAGGCCCGTAGCTTCGCCCGGGAGCTGGCCGACGCCGTGGCCCCGCTCCCCGTGCGGCTCTGCGACGAGCGGCTCAGCACGGTCACCGCGGAGGCCGCACTGCGGCAATCCGGGAAGAAGGGGAGCAAACGACGCGCCGTGGTGGATCAGGCCGCGGCGGTGGTCATCCTGCAGAATGCACTGGACACCGAACGGGGTACGGGCGCGGCGCCGGGGGAGCTGGTCCCGCAGGGGAAGGGCTGAGAGGACCGTCCCACCACCGACCGACGGCGCCGCGGGCGTCGATCACAGATGGGTGTGAGCCAGCAGGTGAGTGACCTCGGACTGGAGCTGCGACGCGGGCGCCGGCATCGGCCCCGCAGGACGCTCGGCTGTCTGGCGGTCGTGCTCGCGCTGGCGATCCTGCTGGGTGGTGTCTTCGTCGCCTACACCTACGGCGTGAGTGCGCTCAAGGACAAGCTGAGCCCACCGCCGGACTTCAAGGGGCCGGGGTCCGGGCGCGTGCTGGTCCAGGTGCGTGAGGGTGACGCGGCCAACGACATCGGCATCACCCTCGTCGACCGGGGCGTGGTCAAGTCCGCGAAGGCGTTCAGCGACGCCGCCAAGAGCGACTCCCGCTCGGTCGGCATCCAGGTGGGCTTCTACCGGATGAAGAAGCAGATGTCGGCGAAGTCGGCGCTGGACGTGCTGGTCAAGCCCGAGAACCGGCTGCGGAACATGGTCACGGTCCCGGAGGGGCTGCGCTCCGACCAGATCGTCGACCTGCTGGCGAAGCGGACGAAGTTCACCGCCCAACAGTACGACCGGGTGCTGCGCCACCCGGGACGGCTCGGGCTGCCGTCGTACGCCAAGGGCAACGCGGAGGGCTACCTCTTCCCGGCGACCTACGAGCTGTCGCCGGACACCACGCCGCGCTCGCTCCTGCGCGAGATGGTGCAGCGCTACGAGTCCGCGGTCTCCGACCTCCACCTGCGCGACAAGGCGCAGTCGCTGGGGTACGGCGTGCACGACGTGATGACGGTGGCGAGCATCGTGCAGGCCGAGGGACGGCTGAGCAAGGACTTCCCCAAGATCGCGCGGGTGATCTACAACCGGCTGAAGAAGAAGAAGCCGCTGCAGCTCGACACGACGATCGTCTACATCTTCAAGACCAAGGGGAAGCTCACGACGACCGGCTCACAGCGCTCGGTCGACTCGCCGTACAACACCTACCGGAACGCCGGCCTGCCGCCCACTCCCATCGCGGCGCCGGGGGAGAAGGCAATCCAGGCGGCGCTGTCGCCGAGCACCGGACGCTGGCTCTACTTCGTCACCACGAACCCGCGCACCGGCGCGACCAGTTTCGCCACGACGTACAAGGGCCACCTGAAGAACGTCCGAAAGTTCCGCGCCTACTGCCGCACCCACGACTGTTGAGCGCAACGCCGTCCGCGCGCAGATGCGGGGTGCTCGGGTCGCCGATCGCGCACTCGCTGTCCCCGGTCCTGCACCGGGCTGCCTACGCCGAGCTCGGTCTGGACTGGGTCTATGACGCGCACGAGGTCACCGAGGTGTCGCTGCCCGAGTTCCTCGACGGGCTCGACCCGAGCTGGCGCGGACTGTCGCTGACCATGCCTCTCAAGCGCGCAGTCGTGCCGCTGCTCGACGAGCTGAGCCCCCTCGCGGCGCAGACGCGCGCCGCGAACACGGTCGTCCTCGAGGAGGGCCGCCGCACCGGCCACAACACCGACGTGCCCGGGGTCTCGGCGGCCCTGCGGGAGCGGTACGACGGCCAGGTCGGACGTGCCGTCGTGGTGGGCGGGGGTGCCACCGCCGCCGCAGCGGTGACGGCGCTGGCCGACCTCGGCTGTCGTGAGGTGACGCTGCTCGTGCGCGACCCCGCCAGGGCCGCGGAGACCCTCGCCACCGCGGCGCGCCACCCAGCGGCCCCGCAGGTCGACGTGCGGCGGCTCGGCGAGCGGGTGCCGGCGCCCGACGTGGTGGTCTCCACCGTCCCGGCGGCGGCGCAGAACGACGTGATCGTCTCGGTCGCCGCCTCCGCCCGCGTCGTGTTCGACGTCGTCTACCACCCCTGGCCGACGTCGCTGGCCGAGCTGGCGACGCGTTCGGGTCAGGTGCTGGTCTCGGGCCTCGACCTGCTCGTACACCAGGCGGTGCTGCAGGTGCAGCTGATGACCGGTGTGGAGCAGGCGCCGCTGGCGGCGATGCGGGCTGCCGGAGAGACCGCCCTGGCGGGGCGCCGCGGCACCCTCTCGTCGGGCTCGTCGGGCTCGTCGGGCTGGTCGGGCTGGTCGGGCTCGTCCACCGGTGACGACGAGCCTCCCGGCCCGCCGGCCGTGAGCACATAGGGTCGCGTGCTGTGACCTGGTACCTGGACACCGCGCTGGTCGCGGGCGCCGCCGGACTCCTCGGCTGCGTGTTCGTGCCGCAGCTGATCGCCCGGCTGCCCGAGCCCGACCCCGAGCCCGAGCCCGCCGCGAGCGACATGCAGGCCGCCGAGGACGAGGCGGACTTCGCCCGACCGCTCGACGACCCCAAGGAGCTCTACGTCGACGTAGCGGCACTGCCCGGGCTGCGCTGGAAGGCCGCGGTCGTCGGGGCGGTCGCGGCGGGACTGATGGGCGGTCGACTCGGCTGGCACCCGATCCTGGCGCTGCTGCTGTTCCTGGTGCCCGTGTGCGTGGCCCTCTCGGTGGTGGACTGGCGCACCCGGTTCCTGCCCACGGCGCTGATCGCGCCGTCGTACGTCGTGGCGGTGGGGCTCGCCGTGGTCGCGTCGGCGTTGACCGGGGAGTGGCGGGCGCTGATGGTCGCGGTGGTCGGGTGGCTGGTCACGTTCGCGCTGTTCTTCGTGCTGTGGTTCATCTACCCGCGCGGTCTCGGCTACGGAGACGTCCGCCTCTCCGGTCTGCTGGCCCTCGCGCTCGGCTGGCTGGGCGTGCCCTATCTGGTGATCGGCATCTACACCGGCTTCCTGCTCGGCGGGGTCGGCGGCCTGCTGTTGTCGGTCACCAGGATCTTCCACCGCCGGCACTACCCGTTCGGCCCGTTCATGGTGCTGGGTGCCTGGCTCGGCATCGTCGCCACGACCCAGATCGGTGCCGCCTACGGCTGGGTGGTGACCGGCCTCACCTCGCTCGTCCCGTCGTGACGGAGGCCTGTCCGGGCGCGACCGGCCGCGTGGAACACTGACGGCATGCTGCGCTGGCTCACGGCGGGCGAGTCCCATGGTCCTGGGCTGGTCGCCGTCCTCGAAGGCCTCCCCGCCCACGTCCAGGTGACGTCCGCGGACATCGTCGACGCGCTCGCGCGGCGACGGCTCGGCTACGGCCGGGGTGCGCGGATGAAGTTCGAGCAGGACGAGGTCGAGGTCATCGGCGGTCTCCGCCACGGCCGCACGATCGGTAGCCCGGTCGCCATCCGCATCGGCAACACCGAGTGGCCGAAGTGGGAGAAGGTGATGGCCGCCGACCCGGTCGACGAGGCCGAGCTGGAAGCGCTGGCCCGCAACGCCGCGCTGACCCGGCCGCGCCCGGGCCACGCCGACCTGGTGGGGATGCAGAAGTACGACTTCGACGAGGCGCGCCCCGTGCTGGAGCGGGCCTCCGCGAGGGAGACCGCTGCCCGGGTCGCGCTCGGTGCGGTGACGGCGAAGTTCCTGCACCAGGCCGTGGGAGCGTCGGTCGTCTCCCACGTGGTCGCCATCGGCACCACGCGGGCGCCGGCCGGCTCGGTGCCCGGGCCCGGGGACGTCGCCGCGCTCGACGCGGACCCCGTGCGCTGCCTCGACGGCGATGCCAGCGCGGCGATGCAGGCCGAGATCGACCGGGCCCACCAGGACGGCGACACGCTGGGCGGGGTCGTCGAGGTGGTCGTCCACGGGCTGCCTCCCGGCCTCGGGTCGCACGTGCACTGGGACCGTCGCCTCGACGCGCGGCTGGCCAGCGCGCTGATGGGGATCCAGGCGATCAAGGGCGTCGAGGTAGGCGACGGCTTCGAGCTCGCGGCCACCCCGGGCTCCCGCGCCCACGACGAGATCGTCCCCTCCGAGCAGGGCATCCGCCGGACGTCGGGTCGCTCCGGCGGCACCGAGGGCGGCATGTCGACGGGGGAGGCGCTGCGCGTGCGCGCCGCCATGAAGCCGATCGCCACGGTGCCGCGCGCCCTGCGCACCGTCGACGTCGCCACCGGTGAGGCGGCCGTCGCCCACCACCAGCGCTCCGACGTGTGCGCGGTGCCCGCGGCAGGCATCGTCGCGGAGGCGATGGTGGCGCTGACCCTGGCGGACGTCGTCCTGGAGAAGTTCGGCGGGGACTCGGTGGGTGAGACCCGCCGCAACGTCGAGGCCTACCTGTCCTCGTTGAGGTTCGGGTGAGCGCCCGGCCCCGGGTGGTGCTGGTGGGTGCGATGGGCGCCGGAAAGACCACCGTCGCCGGGCTGCTCGCGCAGCGATGGGGGCTCGCGGTCCGCGACACCGATGCCGACGTCGAGGCCCTCGCGGGCAAGGCCATCTCCGACATCTTCGTCGACGAGGGCGAGGAGCGCTTCCGGCTGCTCGAGCGCGCAGCGGTCGTCGAGGCGCTGGGGACCCACGACGGGGTCTTGGCCCTGGGAGGTGGCTCGGTGCTCGACGAGCGGACCCGCGCCGACCTGCTCGCTCACACGGTGGCGTTCCTGCACGTGGGGCTGGGCGACGCGGTGAAGCGGGTCGGGCTCGGAGTCGGGCGCCCCCTGCTGCTCGGCAACGTGCGCGCCCGCGTCAAGGGGCTGCTCGACGAGCGGGCCCCGTTCTACGCCGAGGTCGCCACCGTCACCGTCGAGACCGACGGCCGTCCCCCCGAGGACGTGGCCGCCGAGGTGGCCCGGCTCGTCGAGGAGTACGAGCGCACCGGGGAGTCCCCGTGACGGGCTCCACCGTGCTGCGCGTCGACGGGGCGGCGCCGTACGACGTGGTCGTGGGGCGTGGGCTGCTCGGCGAGCTGCCGGCGATGCTCGGTGCGGGGGTACGCCGGGTGGCGGTGATCCACCCCCGGGCCCTGGCCGCGACCGGCGAGGCGGTCCGCGAGGACCTGAGCGAACAGGGGTACGAGGCGCACGGCATCGAGATCCCCGACGGCGAGGAGGCCAAGCTGGCCCCGGTCGCGTCGTTCTGCTGGCAGGTGCTCGGCCAGACCGGTTTCACCCGCAGCGACGCCGTGGTGACCGTCGGCGGCGGGTCCACCACCGACATGGGCGGCTTCGTCGCGGCCACGTGGCTACGGGGGGTCACGGTGGTGCACCTGCCCACCACCCTGCTCGGCATGGTCGACGCGGCGGTCGGGGGCAAGACGGGCATGAACACCACCGAGGGCAAGAACCTCGTCGGCGCCTTCCACGAGCCGGCCGGGGTGCTCTGCGACCTCGCGACGCTGGAGACGCTGCCGCGCAACGAGCTGATCAGCGGGCTCGCCGAGGTGATCAAGTGCGGGTTCATCGCCGACCCCGTGATCCTCGACCTCCTCGAGGGCGATCCGGTCGCCTCGCTCGAACCGGACTCCTCCCTGCTGCGCGAGCTCGTCGAGCGGGCGATCCGGGTCAAGGTGGACGTGGTCGCCGCGGACCTCAGGGAGACCGGCGGCAGCTCCGGCCACCCGGGACGGGAGGTGCTCAACTACGGGCACACGCTGGCCCATGCGATCGAGAAGGCGGAGCGCTACCAGTTCCGGCACGGCGCGGCCGTCGCCATCGGGATGACCTACGTCGCCGAGCTCGCCCGGCTCGCGGGCCGGCTCGACGAACCCACCGCCGACCGGCACCGGAGCGTCCTGGAGCTCGTCGGGCTGCCGACCGGCTACCGGGGGGCGACCTGGGCGCAGCTGCACGAGACGATGAAGCTGGACAAGAAGACCCGCGGCGACCAGCTGCGGTTCGTGGTGCTCGAGGGGCTGGCCCGTCCGACCGTGCTCACCGGCCCCGACCCGGCGCTGCTCACCGCCGCCTTCGCCGAGATCGCCCGCTAGAGCTCGCTGGAACCGCTGGAAGTCGCTGGAAGTCGCTGGAAGTCGCTAGGAGGAGGATGTCGATGGCTGAGTCGAGCCGGGTGCTGGTGCTCAACGGACCCAACCTGGGACGGCTGGGCGCCCGGGAGCCGGAGGTCTACGGCCGCGCCACCCACGACGACCTGGTGCGCGCGTGCATCACGGACGGGCAGCAGCTGGGGCTCGACGTCGAGGTGCGGCAGACCGACAGCGAGGCGGAGCTGGTGGGCTGGGTGCACGAGGCCGCCGATGGGGGGATCCCGGTGGTGCTGAACCCGGCCGCCTTCACCCACTACAGCTACGCCCTGCGGGACGCCTGCGCCCAGCTCACCGCGCCGCTGGTCGAGGTGCACCTCACCAACCCGCACACCCGCGAGCAGTTCCGGCACACGTCCGTGGTCTCCGGGGTCGCGACCGGCGTCATCGCGGGCTTCGGCACCGACTCCTACCGACTCGCGCTGCGGGCGCTGATCTCGCTGTGAGACCTCAGCCTGTGGGACGCAGCCGCGCCAGGTCCGCGCGCAGCTGCTGCACCCGGGCCCAGTAGTCCTCCACGTTCGGGTGGACGGCGACCGGAGCCGCGCGGGGATCGGTGGTCTCGGCCGGCTCGACCAGCCTCACGATGTCGTCCATGGCCAGACCGTAGGTCCGGCCACCGACAGTTCCGATTTCGGCGGCGCACGCAGCGGTCGCTAGACTCGGCCGCTGCGCCGTACGAGCGGCTGCGCACGTTGAGACCAGAACACGCACACCCAGACGAGCACAGGACGGGCATCCCACGCGCATGGCTACGACCAACGACCTCAAGAACGGCATGGTTCTCAACCTCGACGGCCAGCTGTGGTCCGTCACCTGGTTCCAGCACCACAAGCCCGGCAAGGGTGGCGCGGTGGTCCGCACGAAGCTGAAGAACATCGAGTCCGGCAAGACCGTCGACAAGACGTTCAACGCCGACGTCAAGGTCGAGGTCGCCAACGTCGACAAGCGCACGATGCAGTACCTCTACAACGACGGCACGTCGTTCGTCTTCATGGACAACTCCAGCTACGAGCAGCTCGAGGTGCCGCCGGAGATCGTCGGCGACGCCACCGCCTTCCTGCTGGAGAACCAGGACGCCATCGTGGCCACCAACGACGGCCGGGTGCTCTACATCGAGCTGCCGGCCTCGGTCGAGCTCGTCGTGGAGTACACCGAGCCGGGCCTGCAGGGCGACCGCTCCACCGGCGGCACCAAGCCCGCCAAGCTGGAGACGGGCCACACGATCAACGTGCCGCTGTTCATCACCACCGGCGAGAAGATCAAGGTCGACACCCGCGACAGCAGCTACCTCGGCCGCGTGTCGAGCTGATGGCTGCCCGGTCCAAGGCCCGCAAGCGCGCGCTCGACGTGCTCTTCGAGTCCGAGGCCCGCGGGCTGCCCCTGGGTGAGACGCTCGCCGAGCGGGTGAGCGCGGCCGAGCCGCCGGTCAACGACTACACCGTCGAGCTGGTCGAGGGCGTCAGCGAGCACCAGACGCACATCGACGAGCTGGTGACGACGTACGCCCAGGGCTGGGCGCTGGACCGGATGCCGGCCGTCGACCGCAACGCCCTGCGGATCGGCATCTTCGAGATCCTGTACGTCGAGGGGGTGCCCGACGCCGTCGCGGTCAGCGAGGCGATGAACCTGGTGCGCGACCTCTCCACCGACGAGTCACCCAGCTTCGTCAACGGCGTGCTCGGCAACGTCGTCCGCAACAAACCCCCCCTCCCCGCCTAACCCCCCCAATTCGCTGAGGCGTCTCGTTCTGCGCGCCCGCCCCCGCCGAGGCGTCTGGTTCTGCGCGCCCGCCCCCGCCGAGGCGTCTGGTTCTGCGTCGGGACCGCTTCTAGCCCGCAGAACGAGACGCCTCAGCTGGTTGGGGGGCGCAGAACGAGACGCCTCAGCGGGGCATCCGGGCACACCCGGTCCGACCTTGTCGCGCATGGCAGGCTGGCGGGCATGGCCAACCAGAACCAGAACGTCGACGTCGTGGTGATCGGGCTGGGTCCCGGCGGGGAGGCGACCGCCACCCAGCTCGCGGCTGCGGGCCTCTCGGTGCTTGCCGTGGACCGCCACCTGGTCGGCGGGGAGTGCCCGTACTACGGCTGCATCCCCTCGAAGATGATGGTGCGCGCCGCGGACGCGCTCGCCGAGGCGCGGCGCGTCCCGGAGTTCGGCGGGGGCAGCGAGGTCACCCCGGACTACGGGCCGGTCTTCGCGCGCATCCGCGACGAGGCCACCACCGACTGGGACGATCAGGTGGCGGTCGACCGGCTCAAGGAGGCGGGCGCCGAGGTCGTGCACGGCGAGGCACGGCTGACCGGGCCCCGCACCGTCGAGGTCGACGGGACGTCGTACACCGCGTCGAAGGGCGTCGTGCTCAACACCGGCACCCAGCCCGCGGTGCCCCCGATCGACGGGCTCGCCGGCACACCGTACTGGACCAACCGGGAGATCGTTCGGGCCTCGGAGCTGCCGTCCTCGATGATCGCCATCGGAGGCGGGCCGATCAGCCTCGAGCTGGCTCAGGCCTGGGCTCGGTTCGGCGTCGAGGTCACCGTGCTCGAGGCAGGCGACCGGATCCTCGGCCCGGAGGAGCCCGAGGCCAGCAAGATCCTCATGGACACGTTCGCGGCGGAGGGCATCCAGGTGCTGACCGGCGTGGAGGTCAGCTCGGTGGCCTACGACGACGGGCGGTTCGCCGTCAGCGCCGGGGAGCACACCCTGCACGCGGAGAAGCTGCTCGTCGCCACCGGTCGCCGGCCCAACCTCGCCGACATCGGGCTGGACACCGTCGGCCTCGACCCGTCGGCGCGCAGCGTCGAGGTCGACGGCCGGATGCGCGCGGGTGACGGGCTGTGGGCGATCGGCGACATCACTGGCAAGGGCGCGTTCACGCACGTGTCGATGTACCAGTCCGCGGTGGCGGTGCGCGACATCCTCGGCCAGGACGGCCCGGAGGCGACGTTCC
This sequence comes from uncultured Actinomycetota bacterium, assembly GCA_963810435.1. Classification (GTDB taxonomy): domain Bacteria; phylum Actinomycetota; class Actinomycetes; order Propionibacteriales; family Nocardioidaceae; genus Nocardioides_B. The sequence goes on along the minus strand of CAWENL010000001.1, from coordinate 2,071,272 downwards.
ACGCCGTACCTCGCGTCACCTTCACCGACCCCGAGGTGGGCTCGGTAGGGATGAGCGAGAAGCAGGCGCGCGACGCCGGCCTCACGGTGCGGGTCGGCCTCACCGACCTCGCCTCGTCCACGCGGGGCTGGATCGCGAAGGCAACCGGTCTCGTCAAGGTCATCGAGGACGCCGACCGCGGGGTCCTCGTGGGGGCGTGCACCGTCGGCCCGTCCGGCGGCGAGCTGCTCTCGATGTTCGTGACCGCGGTGCACGCCGAGGTGCCGACCGACACGCTGCGGTCGATGATCTACGCCTTCCCGACGTTCCACCGCGCCGTCGAGTCCGCGCTCGCGGACCTGGGCTGAACGCGTGCGTGCCGAACAGCTGACTCCCCGGGTCTGCTACCACGCCGAGGGACCGGTGTGGTCCCCGCGTTGGGGCGGGCTGCGCTTCGTCGACATGTTCGCCGGCGACGTGCTGACGTTGCGCGCCGACGGCGGCACCGACCGGCGGCACTTCGGGCGGCTCGCCGCGGCGGTGCGTCCCCGTTCCGGCGGCGGTGCGGTGGTCGCCGTCGAGCGAGGGTTCCTGCTCGAGGATGCCGGTGGCGCGCTGACCGGCCTCGGTGAGGTGTGGAGCGACGCCGCCATCCGGATGAACGAAGGTGGCTGCGACCCGGACGGCCGGTTCTGGTGCGGCTCGATGGCCTACGACCAGACCCCGGGCGCGGGAGCGCTGTTCCGCCTCGACGCCGACGGCTCGGTGCATCCGGGTCCGCAGGGGGCCACCGTCTCCAACGGCCTCGACTGGAGCCCGGACGGGACGCTGGCCTACTACAACGACACCGCGACCCACGAGATCAGTGTCTTCGACTACGACCGCGACGCCGGGCTGGTCCACCGGAGGCCTTTCGTGCGGCTGGGCGGGGACCTCAACCCGGACGGTCTGACCGTCGATGCCGAGGGCGGGGTCTGGGCCGCGCTGTACGACGGTGGCGCCGTGCACCGCTACGACCCCGACGGGATGCTCGACCTGGTCGTCGAGGTGCCGACCCCCAAGGTCACCGCCTGCACGTTCGGCGGGCCGGACCTGGACCAGCTCTACGTCACCACGTCGTGGGAGGGACTCGGCCCCGACGACGAGCCCGCGGCCGGCTCGCTGTTCCTCGCCGTCCCGGGCGTGCGCGGCCTCCCGGTGCGGGAGTACGCCGGCTGACGCGTCGCGTCCGGGAGCCGTTCGTCGGCTGGTAGCGTGTGCGCCGATCGACATCCTTTAACGAGCCGTCCCGTGAGGCGGAGAAGGAGGTTGGGCATCTCGTGCCTGCACCGACACCGGCATCCCCCTCAGCAGCGGTCGCCCCGTCCGGAACGGTCTCGCCGCCGGCCGGTCGGATGGTCCTCGACCCTCCCGACATCTCGCGGGCGCTGACCCGCATCGCGCACGAGATCCTCGAGCGCAACAAGGGCGCCGCCGATCTGGTGCTGCTGGGCATCCCGTCCCGCGGGGTCCCGCTCGCCGAGCGCATCGCTGCCAAGATGGCCGCCGTCGAGGACGTCGAGGTCCCGGTGGGCTCCCTGGACGTGACCATGTACCGCGACGACCTGCGGATGCGACCGGCCCGCACCCTGTTGCCCACCGAGATCCCGCACGGTGGCATCGACGGCAAGGTGGTGGTGCTCGTCGACGACGTGCTCTTCTCCGGGCGCACCATCCGGGCCGCGCTCGACGCCATGACCGATGTCGGACGGCCCCAGGCGGTGCGGCTCGCCGTCCTGGTCGACCGGGGGCACCGCGAGCTGCCCATCCGCGCCGACTTCGTGGGCAAGAACCTGCCCACCTCCGTGGTGGAGAACGTCGCGGTGCGGCTCGAGGAGTTCGACGGGCTGGACGCCGTGGCCATCTCGGGTCCGGCAGGGGATCCGACCGGCGTCGGGGAGGAGGCCCGATGAACCGCCACCTGCTCAGCGCCGGTGACCTGACCCGCGCGGACGCCGAGCTCATCCTGGAGACCGCCGAGGAGCTGCGCTCGCTCGCCGACCGGCCCATCAAGAAGCTCCCCGCCCTGCGGGGACGAACGGTCGTGAACCTGTTCTTCGAAGACAGCACGCGCACCCGGATCTCCTTCGAGGCCGCGGCCAAGCGGCTCTCGGCCGACGTCATCAACTTCTCCGCGAAGGGCTCGTCGCTGAGCAAGGGCGAGAGCCTCAAGGACACCTCGTTGACCCTGGAGGCGATGGGCGCGGACGCGGTCGTCGTACGGCACTGGGCGTCGGGGGCGCCGCACCTGCTGGCCAACGCCGGCTGGTCGAGGAGCTCGATCGTCAACGCCGGCGACGGCACCCACGAGCACCCCACGCAGGCGCTGCTGGACGCGTTCACGATGTGGCGGCACCTCGGGGCGCTCGACGGCCGTCGCGTCGCGATCGTCGGTGACGTGCTGCACAGCCGGGTGGCCCGGTCCAACGCGCTGCTGCTCGAGACACTGGGCGCCGAGGTGACGCTGGTGGCGCCACCGACCCTGCTCCCCGTGGGCGTGGGCGGCTGGGACGTGGAGACGTCCTACGACCTCGACGCCGTCCTGCCCAAGGCCGACGTGGTGATGATGCTGCGGGTGCAGCGCGAGCGGATGAAGGATGCGTTCTTCCCCACGGTGCGGGAGTACAGCCGTCGCTACGGCCTCGACGGCCGCCGGATGGCGACCCTGCAGGACCACACCATCGTCATGCACCCCGGCCCGATGATCCGGGGCATGGAGATCACCGCCGACGTGGCCGACTCGAACCGCTCGGTGATCGTCGAGCAGGTGACCAACGGGGTGGCGGTGCGGATGGCCGTGCTGTACCTGCTGCTCGGCGGCAGCGAACCGGCCATCAGCACCCATGACGGAGCGAACCTGTGACCACCTTCCTGATCAAGGGCGCCCGCGTCCTGGGCGGCGACCCGACCGACCTGCTGCTCGACGACGGCGTGATCGCCGACCTGGGGCCGTCGCTGTCGGTCGAGGGCGCCGAGATCGTCGAGGCCGACGGGCTCGTCGCGCTGCCCGGACTCGTCGACCTGCACACCCACCTGAGGGAGCCGGGCCGCGAGGACGCCGAGACCGTCGAGACCGGCACCCAGGCGGCCGCGCTGGGCGGGTTCACCGCGGTGCACGCGATGGCCAACACCGACCCCGTCGCGGACACCGCGGGGGTGGTCGAGCAGGTGTGGCGGCTGGGCCGGGAGGCCGGGCACTGCGACGTCTTCCCGGTCGGGGCGGTCACCGTCGGGCTCGCCGGCGAGCGGCTGGCCGAGCTGGGCGCGATGGCCGACTCCGCCGCCCGGGTGCGGGTCTTCTCCGACGACGGACGGTGCGTCTCGGACGCGGTGCTGATGCGGCGTGCGCTGGAGTACGTCAAGGCGTTCGGCGGGGTCATCGCGCAGCACGCGCAGGAGCCGCGGCTGACCGAGGACGCGCAGATGAACGAGGGCGAGCTGTCCGGGCGCCTCGGGCTGCGCGGCTGGCCCGCTGTGGCGGAGGAGGCGGTCATCGCGCGCGACTGCCTGCTGGCGGCGCACGTCGACTCCCGGCTGCACGTCTGCCACCTCTCCACCGCCGGGTCGGTCGAGATCGTCCGGTGGGCGAAGAGCAAGGGGTGGAACGTCACGGCGGAGGTCTGCCCGCACCACCTGCTGCTGACCGACGAGCTCGCGGCGACGTACGACCCGATCTACAAGGTCAACCCGCCGCTGCGCTCGGCCACCGACGTCGAGGCGCTCCGCGCCGGTCTGGCCGACGGCACCATCGACGTGGTGGCCACCGACCACGCGCCGCACCCGCACGAGGACAAGGACTGCGAGTGGCAGGCCGCCGCCTTCGGGATGCTCGGGCTGCAGACCGCGCTGTCGATCGTGCAGCAGACGATGGTCGACACCGGCCTCGTCGACTGGGCCGGCGTGGCTCAGCGGATGTCCTACGAGCCGGCCCGGATCGGACGGCTGGAGGGCCACGGCCGTCCGCTCGCGGTGGGGGAGCCGGCCAATGTGCTGCTCTACGACCCCGCCTACTCCTCGGTGGTCGACGTCACCGAGCTGGCGTCGCTGTCGCGGAACACGCCGTACGCCGACCGGGAGCTGCCCGGGCGGGTGGTCGCCACCTTCCTGCGGGGCCGGCCGACCGTGCTGGACGGCAAGCTCCTGTGAGCCCGTCGGGGGGTCCGCGGTGAGCGACGCGCCCCGCTGGCTGCCCGTCCTGGCGCTGTTCGTGCTGCTCGTCGTCGCCTACCTCGGGATGTGGCGCGGGTGGCGAGGGCGCGGCCGCAGGCACACGCTGCCGCCGCTTGTGGACGCGCCGTCGGTCGCCGAGCTGCCCGCGCCGCGGCTGCAGGCGGGGGCACGCTACTTCGGGACGACGACGAGCGGGGACTGGCTGGACCGGGTGGTCGCCCGCGGGCTCGGGGCCCGCAGCAGCTGCCGGCTCTCGCTCTCGGGCGAGGGGCTCGACGTCATCCGGCTCGCGGGGTCGTTCCGGATCCCGGCCTCCGCGCTGCGGGGTGCCCGACACGACCAGGGCATCGCCGGCAAGGTGGTGCCGCCGCACGGGGTGCTGGTGGTCACCTGGGCGCACGGTGACCTGCTGCTCGACACCGGGTTCCGGCTTGCAGAGACCTCGCCCGTCGACGCGCACAACGCGTGGGTGCGGGCGCTGGGCAAGATGGCGAAGGAGAACGCGTGAGGCGGTGGGGGGCTGCTGATTACCAGGGGATGCAGGAGAACTGATGCACACCACGGGTTGCAACCCATGGGGGGCCTCAGAACGCCGGCATCCCCTGGTAATCAGCGGATCCCGAGCCGTGGACCGGAGCCTGCTAAGGTCGCCCACGATCGTCATCCTTTAACGACCCGTCCTGTGAGGCGGACAAGGAGGTACGGCGTGCCAGAGCATGCCCGGACAGCCCCGGCCCCGCCGACGGAGGCGCTGCTCGTCCTCGAGGACGGCCGCACCTTCCGCGGGGACGCCTTCGGCGCGGAGGGCGAGACGTTCGGCGAGGCGGTCTTCTCCACCGGCATGACCGGCTACCAGGAGACGCTGACCGACCCGTCCTACCACCGCCAGGTGGTCGTCATGACCGCGCCGCACGTCGGCAACACCGGCATGAACGGCGAGGACCCCGAGTCGCGCCGGATCTGGGTCAGCGGGTACGTCGTGCGCGACCCGGCGCGGGTGCCGTCCAACTGGCGATCCACCCACTCCCTCGTCGACGAGCTGCGCGACCAGGGGGTCGTCGGCATCTCCGGCATCGACACCCGGGCGCTCACCCGCCATCTGCGCGAGCGGGGCGCCATGCGGGTGGGCATCTCGACCACCGAGGCCGACCCGAGGGCGCTGCTCGAGCGGGTCCTGGCGTCGACGCAGATGGCCGGCACGGAGCTGGCCACGGAGGTCTCGACCGCCGAGGCCTACGTCGTGCCCGCGTCGACGACGAAGCGGTTCACGGTGGCCGCGATCGACCTCGGCATCAAGGCGAACACCCCGCGGATGATGGCCGAGCGCGGCATCGAGACCCACGTGCTCCCCGCGACCGCCACCGTCGAGGACGTGCGCGCCACCGGTGCGGACGGGGTCTTCTTCTCCAACGGGCCCGGTGACCCGGCCGCCACCGAGGGGCAGGTCGAGCTGCTCGAGGCCCTGCTGGCAGAGGGCATCCCCTACTTCGGCATCTGCTTCGGCAACCAGCTCTTCGGCCGTGCGCTCGGCTTCGGCACCTTCAAGCTCAAGTACGGCCACCGCGGCATCAACCAGCCGGTGATGGACCGCACCACCGGCAAGGTCGAGGTGACCGCGCACAACCACGGGTTCGCGGTCGACGCCCCGCTGGACGCGCCGACCCAGACGCCGTACGGCGTGGCGACCGTCAGCCACGTCTGCCTCAACGACGACGTCGTCGAGGGACTGGAGCTGCGTTCCCCGGAAGGCGACCTGCGTGCCTTCTCGGTGCAGTACCACCCGGAGGCGGCGGCCGGCCCGCACGATGCGGCGTACCTGTTCGACCGGTTCTGCGACCTGATGCAGAGCGCCGGAGACCCGGAGGGCACCGCCTGATGCCGAAGCGCACCGACATCCACAGCGTGCTGGTCATCGGCAGCGGGCCGATCGTGATCGGGCAGGCCTGCGAGTTCGACTACTCCGGGACCCAGGCCTGCCGGGTGCTGCGTGCCGAGGGCCTGCGGGTCGTGCTCGTGAACTCCAACCCGGCCACGATCATGACCGACCCGGAGTTCGCCGACGCGACCTACGTCGAGCCAATCACCCCCGAGTTCGTCGAGAAGGTGATCGAGAAGGAGCGCCCCGACGCGCTGCTCGCCACGCTCGGCGGCCAGACCGCGCTCAACTGCGCGGTGGCGCTCGACGCCGCGGGGGTCCTGGAGAAGTACGGCGTCGAGCTGATCGGGGCCAGCATCGAGGCCATCGACCGCGGCGAGAACCGCGAGTCGTTCAAGAAGATCGTCGAGGAGCTCGGGGGAGAGGTCGCCCGCAGCGTCGTCTGCCACACCCTGGAGGACTGCTTCGGCGCTGCGGACGAGCTCGGCTACCCGATGGTGGTGCGGCCCTCGTTCACGATGGGTGGCGCGGGCTCGGGGATGGCCTACGACACCGACGACCTGCGCCGCATCGCAGGCGCCGGGCTCGCGGCCAGCCCGACCACCGAGGTGCTCCTGGAGGAGTCCATCCTCGGCTGGAAGGAGTACGAGCTCGAGGTGATGCGCGACCGGGCCGACAACGTGGTGATCGTCTGCAGCATCGAGAACCTCGACCCGATGGGGGTGCACACCGGCGACTCGATCACGGTCGCGCCCGCGATGACCCTGACCGATCGCGAGTACCAGGCGATGCGCGACCTCTCGATCGGGATCATCCGCTCGGTCGGCGTCGACACCGGCGGCTGCAACATCCAGTTCGCGGTCGACCCCGCCGACGGTCGACTGGTCGTCATCGAGATGAACCCGCGGGTCTCCCGCTCGAGTGCGCTGGCCTCCAAGGCGACCGGCTTCCCGATCGCCAAGATCGCCGCCAAGGTCGCGATCGGCTACACGCTCGACGAGATCCCCAACGACATCACTCGCCAGGAGGACGGGGGGAGCACACCGGCGGCCTTCGAGCCGACCCTCGACTACGTGGTGGTCAAGGTGCCGCGGTTCGCCTTCGAGAAGTTCCCGAACGCCGACCCCGTGCTGACCACGCACATGAAGTCGGTCGGCGAGGCGATGGCGATCGGGCGGAGCTTCACCGAGGCGCTGCAGAAGGCGCTGCGCTCTCTCGAGCAGCGGTCGGCCCCCTTCGACTGGAGCCACCGCTGGGTCGAGCTCGACAAGGACGCGCTGCTGGCCGCGATCGCCACCCCTCACGACGGCCGGCTGCGCAAGGTGATGGACGCGCTTCGCGCCGGCGCCACCGCGCAGGAGGTGCACGCGGCGACCGGGATCGACCCGTGGTTCGTCGACCAGCTCTCGCTGATCAACGAGGTCGCCGTCTCGGTGATCGACGCCCCCGAGCTGACCCCGCCGCTGCTGCGCAGGGCGAAGCGGCACGGCTTCTCCGACGACCAGATCGGCCGGCTGCGCGACATGCCCGCCGACGTGGTGCGCGGGGTGCGCCACGCGCTCGGCATCCGCCCGGTCTACAAGACCGTCGACACCTGCGCCGCGGAGTTCGCCGCGCGCACGCCGTACCACTACTCCTCCTACGACGAGGAGACCGAGGTGCAGCCCCGGCAGAAGCCGGCGGTGCTCATCCTCGGGTCGGGACCGAACCGCATCGGGCAGGGCATCGAGTTCGACTACTCGTGCGTGCATGCGTGCATGGCGCTGTCGACGGCCGGCTACGAGACCGTGATGGTCAACTGCAACCCCGAGACGGTCTCCACCGACTACGACACGAGCGACCGTCTCTACTTCGAGCCGCTCACGCTCGAGGACGTCCTCGAGATCGTGCACGCCGAGCGGCAGGCCGGTCCCGTCGCGGGTGTCATCTGCCAGCTGGGGGGCCAGACACCGCTCGGCCTGGCCCAGGGGCTGGAGGACGCCGGCGTGCCGATCGTCGGCACGCCGCCGGCGGCCATCCACCTCGCGGAGGAGCGCGGCGCGTTCGGGCGCGTGCTCGCACGGGCCGGGCTGCCCGCCCCCAAGCACGGCCTGGCCACGTCGTACGACGAGGCCCAGCGGATCGCCGCGGAGATCGGCTACCCGGTGCTGGTGCGGCCGTCGTACGTCCTGGGCGGTCGCGGCATGGAGATCGTCTACGACGACGCCTCGCTGGAGGGGTACATCCAGCGGGCCACCGAGATCAGTCCCGAGCACCCGGTGCTCGTCGACCGCTTCATCGACGACGCGGTCGAGATCGACGTCGACGCCATCTTCGATGGCACCGATCTCTTCCTCGGGGGCGTGATGGAGCACATCGAGGAGGCCGGCATCCACTCCGGGGACTCGTCGTGCGCGCTCCCGCCGATCACCCTCGGAGCGCAGGAGATCGCGCGCATCCGGGAGGCCACCGAGGCGATCGCCCGTGGGGTCGGGGTGGTCGGCCTGCTCAACGTGCAGTACGCACTCGGCTCCGACGTCCTCTACGTGCTCGAGGCCAACCCGCGCGCCAGCCGCACGGTGCCGTTCGTGTCGAAGGCGACCGCGACCCCGCTGGCGAGCGCCGCAGCCCGGGTGATGCTCGGCGAGACCGTCGCGGGCCTGCGGGCCGCGGGGGTGCTGCCAGCCGAGGGGGACGGCGGGGACCTGCCCGGGGACGCGCCGATCGCGGTCAAGGAGGCGGTGATGCCGTTCAACCGGTTCCGCACCCCGGACGGTCGCAACGTCGACACCGTGCTCGGTCCGGAGATGAAGTCGACCGGCGAGGTGATGGGCTTCGACGCCGACTTCGGCACCGCCTTCGCGAAGGCGCAGACCGCGGCGTTCGGTTCGCTGCCGACCAGCGGCACCGTGTTCGTCAGCATGGCCAACCGGGACAAGCGCTCGATGATCTTCCCGATCAAGGTGCTCGCCGACCGCGGCTTCGAGATCCTCGCGACCCAGGGCACCGCCGAGGTGCTGCGTCGCAACGGTGTCGCGGTGAGCGTGGTCCGCAAGCACTTCGAGGGGCCGGGCCCGCAGGGTGAGCCGACGACGGTGCAGCTGATCCACGCCGGGAAGATCGACCTGATCATCAACACCCCGCACGGGTCGTCGGGCGGTGGCTCGGCGCGCATCGACGGCTACGAGATCCGCACCGCCGCGGTGATGGCCAACGTCCCGTGCATCACCACGGTGCAGGGGCTGGCGGCCGCCGTGCAGGGCATCGAGGCGCTGCGAACCGGTGACGTCGGGGTGCGCTCGCTGCAGGACTGGGCCGCCAGGAGGTGAACCCCTACCGCCCGCTCTTCGACCACGTCCTGACCCGCGTCGACGCCGAACGCGCCCACCACCTCGGCTTCGCCGCGATGCGGGCCGCCCGTCCGCTGCTGGGCGCCCTCCCGGCGGGTCGGGCCGAGCCGGTCTCCGCGATGGGACTGAGGTTCCCGGGCCCCCTCGGCCTGGCCGCGGGGTTCGACAAGAACGCCGTCGGCATCGACGCCCTGGCCGCCGTCGGCTTCTCCTTCGTGGAGGTCGGCACGGTCACCGGGGAGCCGCAGCCGGGCAACCCGCGGCCGCGGCTCTTCCGGCTGCCGGCCGACCGGGCGGTGGTGAACCGGATGGGCTTCAACAACGACGGCGCGGAGGTGGTCGCCGGGCGGCTCGCCGCACGACGGGCCGGCCGCCACCGCGATGTCGTGGTCGGCGTCAACATCGGGCGGACCAAGGCCGTCCCCGAGACCGAGGCGGTCGCGGACTACGAGAAGAGCACCCGGCTGCTGGCGCCGTACGCCGACTACCTCGTCGTCAACGTCAGCTCCCCGAACACCCCCGGGCTGCGTGACCTGCAGGCGGTCGAGCGCCTCGCGCCGCTGCTGGTCGCCGTACGCCGCCGGGCCGACGAGGTGAGCGACCGACACCTGCCGCTGCTCGTGAAGATCGCGCCCGACCTGGCCGACAAGGATGTGCTCGTGGTGGCGGACCTCGCCCTGGAGATCGGGCTCGACGGAGTGGTCGCCACCAACACCACCACGAGCCGTGCCGGCCTGCGCTCACCGGCGACGCAGGTCGAGCGGGTCGGCGCCGGGGGACTGTCCGGGGCGCCGCTGAAGACTCGGGCGGCCCAGGTGGTGCGGCTGCTGCGCGAGCGTCTCGGCGAGACGCCGGCGATCGTCGCGGTCGGCGGGATCGAGGACGCCCGCGACGCGCGTGACCGGCTCGAGGCGGGGGCAACCCTGCTGCAGGCCTACACGGGGTTCGTGTACGGCGGGGTGGACTGGCCACGTCGGCTGCAGCGCGACCTGGCACGGGAAGGGACACGATGACGTTCGGCGGCAGGCTGGAGAAGGCCGTCGAGGCGCGCGGTCGGCTGTGCGTGGGAATCGACCCGCATCCCGGCCTGCTCGACGACTGGGGGCTGACCGACAGCGTCTTCGGCCTCGAGAAGTTCTCGATGACCGCCGTCGAGGCGATGGCCGGGGCTGCCGCGGTCGTCAAGCCGCAGTCGGCGTTCTTCGAACGTCAGGGCTCGCGGGGCATCGCCGTCCTCGAGAAGGTGATCGAGGGCTGCCGCGAGCTGGGCGCGCTGGTGCTGCTCGACGTGAAGCGGGGTGACATCGGCTCGACGGTCCAGGCCTACGCCGACGCCTATCTCGACCCCGGCTCGCCGCTCGCCGTGGACGCCATCACGGCGAGCCCCTTCCTCGGTGTCGGCTCCCTGGACCCGCTCGTCGACACGGCGCTCGCCAACGACGCCGGCGTCTTCCTGCTCGCGCTGACCTCCAACCCGGAGGGCCCGCAGGTGCAGCACGCGCTCACCCCCGACGGCCGCACCGTGGCCGCGCACGTGCTCGACGCGGTCGCCAGCCGCAACGCCGGTGCCGAGGGGCTCGGCTCGGTGGGGGCGGTGGTCGGGGCCACCATCGACGGGCCGAGTGACATCCAGCCGGAGCACCTGGAGGTCAACGGCCCCCTGCTGGTGCCCGGGATCGGCGCGCAGGGTGGCACCGTCGCCGACGTACGCCGGATCTTCGGGCCCGCCTGCCGTCTCGTGCTGCCCAGCAGCTCGCGGGAGATCCTGCGGGCCGGCCCCGACAAGGTCGCGCTGCACGACTCGGTCGTGCGTGCCGCGGAGTCCTTCTCGTCCCTCACCTGAGTCGCTCCCGGCGCGGCGGTGTAGAACAGGGCGCATGCCCGACGACAACCCGTTCCTGCGGCCGAGCGAGCTGGCCTACGCGTTCCCTCCCTTCGACCGGATCCGGCACGAGCACTACCTGCCGGCGTTCGAGGCCGGCGTGGCCGAGCAGCGGGCGGAGGTCGCCGCGATCGTCGCAGACCCGGCGCAGCCCGATGTCGAGAACACCATCGAGGCGTTGGAGCGCTCGGGAGGAACCCTGGACCGGGTGCTGCGCGTGTTCTCGAACCTCTCGCAGTCGATGGCCACCGAGCCGATGCAGGCTCTGGAGAGCGAGCTGGCCCCTCGGATCGCCGAGCATCGCGACGAGATCCGCCTCGACCCGCGACTGTTCGCCCGCATCGACGCGGTCCACGAGCAGCGACACCAGAGGCTCACCCCCGAGCAGCGTCGGGTCGTCGAGCGGCTGTACCGCGACTTCGTCCGCGCCGGGGCCGCACTCGGTGAGCGCGAGCGTGACCGGTTGCGGGGCCTGAACTCCCGGATCACCACGCTGACCACCGAGTTCGGCAGCCGCGTGCTCGCCGAGGCGAACCGCCTCGCGGTGCACGTCACCGACGTCGCCGAGCTCGACGGGCTCTCCGAGGACGCCGTCGAGGCCGCGGGGGCGGCGGCCGCGGCGGCGGGTCGCGCCGGGTACCTCCTCCCGTTGCGGCTGCCGACCATCCAGCCCGCCGCCGCCTCGATCACCGACCGCGACGTGCGGCGTCGGCTGCACGAGGCCGCGACCACCCGGGGCATGTCCGGCGGTGCCGGCGACACCCGTGAGCTGGTCGGGGAGATCACCGCCCTGCGTGCCGAGCGCGCCGCCCTGCTCGGTTTCGCCGACCACGCGGCGTACGTCGTCGACGACCAGACCGCCGGCAGCTCGAAGGCGGTGCTCGCCATGCTCGACGAGATGGCGGGACCGGCGATGCGCAACCTGGAGTGCGAGCGGGTCCGCATCGAGGAGCTGATGGCGGAGGACGGAGTCGAGGGGCCGGTGCAGCCCTGGGACTGGGCGTTCTACGCGGCCCGCGACCTCGCCCGCACCTACGACGTCGACACCAACGCCGTGAAGCCGTACTTCGAGCTGCAGCGGGTCCTGGAGGACGGCATCTTCTTCGCCGCCACCCGCCTCTACGGCGTCACGTTCCGCGAGCGCGAGGACCTCCCGGTCTACGCCGACGACGTCCGGGTCTTCGAGGTCTTCGACGGCGACCCGGAAGGGGCCGAGTCGCTCGGCCTCTTCGTGTGCGACTGGTTCGCCCGGCCGGTGAAGCGCGGTGGAGCCTGGATGTCGGAGTTCGTCGGGCAGTCGCACCTGCTGGGCACCAAGCCCGTGGTCGTGGTCTGCCTCAACGTTCCCCAGCCGTCGCCCGGCCAACCGGTGCTGATGACCATCGACGAGGTCCGCACCGGCTTCCACGAGTTCGGGCACGCGCTGCACGGCCTGTTCTCCGACGTCGTCCACCCGCGGCTGGCGGGGACCGCGGTGCCCCGCGACTTCGTCGAGTTCCCGTCCCAGGTCAACGAGCTGTGGGCGTTCTGGCCGGAGGTGCTCGGCCACTACGCGTTCCACCACCGCACCGGGGAGCCGCTGGCGCAGGAGGTCGTCGACCGGCTGGTCGCCTCGCGCGCCCACGGGCAGGGCTTCGACACCGTGGCGATGCTCGGCGCGGCGCTGCTCGACCAGGAGTGGCACCTGCGTCCCGAGCACGAGCCGCGGGTGGCGGCAGCCGACGTCGAGGAGTTCGAGGCGCAGGCCCTGGAGCGGCACGGCATCCGTTCCCCGCTGGTGCCGCCGCGCTACCGCAGCACCTACTTCGCCCACATCTTCGACGGCGGGTACGACGCGGGCTACTACTCCTACCTGTGGAGCGAGGTCCTCGACGCCGACATGGTCGACTGGTTCCGGGAGAACGGGGGGCTGGACCGCACCAGCGGCGACACGTTCCGCCGCGAGCTGCTCTCCAGGGGCGGCACGGTCGACCCGCTCGAGGCCTTCGCGGCGGTCCGCGGGCGGGCACCGCGGACGGAGCCGCTGCTGCGCCGGCGGGGGCTGCGTGAGTGAGCGGCAGCGTCAGCAGTCTCACCGGCCGGGTCGCAGGCAGGGTCGGCTGGCCGCGGTGCTGCTGGTGCTGGTGCCGATGGGGCTGGGCGGCTGCGCCTCCCAGCAGGAGACCTACTGCGCCACGCTGAAGGACGACCAGAAGCAGCTGCGGACGCTGACCGCCCGGACGGGCGAACCGGGGGCCACGGGGGCGACCGCGATGCGAGACACCACGAGGCTGCTGTCCCGGCTGCGGGACGAGGCACCCGACGACATCCACGGGGACTGGGTGACGCTGGTGGACGCGTTCGCGGGGCTGAGGGCCGCGATCAAGGCATCCGGGGCCACCCCGGGTGACTTCGCGGGCGGCAAGCGGCCGCGTGGGGTCACCGACGGCCAGGTCCAGGCCGTGCGGCAGGCAGCGGCCGAGCTGGGGGCGACCCCCGTCCAGCAGGCCGGAAAGAGCATCGAGCAGCACGCCCAGGACGTCTGCAAGGTGGACCTGGGCTCCGAGCTGGGCGGTGCGGGGCAGTAGCGTGCAGCAGCGGCGACACCGGAGTGTGCGCGGAAGCCACGCGGCTGCGGCGGCGCCACCTCCCGACGCGTTGCAACGACGTCGCCGACCTGGCTAGATTTCGTCTGTCCACCCGCCCGCCCCTGCACAGGACGAGGTCTGCACTGTGGCTCTGCCGCGACTCACCCCCGAACAGCGCCAGGTGAACCTCGAGAAGGCGGCTGCGTCTCGACGGGAGCGCGCGGCGATCAAGAACCGTCTCAAGCACTCGGGCGCCTCCATCGTCGACGTGCTCGAGGAGGGCCGGAAGAACGAGGTGGTCGGCAAGATGCGGGTCATCGACCTGCTGCAGTCGATGCCGGGGCTCGGCAAGGTGCGGGCGCGACAGATGATGGAGCGGCTCGGCATCTCCGAGAGCCGGCGCGTGCGGGGCCTCGGGGCCAACCAGGTCGCGGCGCTGGAGCGCGAGTTCGACTCGCGTGGCTGAGCCCGCCGTGAGGGCCGGGTGACCGGTCGGCTGACGGTGCTGGCGGGTCCGACGGCCGTGGGCAAGGGCACGGTGGCGGCGTACGTGCGCGAGCACCATCCCGAGGTCTGGATCTCGGTCTCCGCCACCACCCGCCCCCCGCGTCCGGGCGAGCAGGACGGTCGGCACTACTGGTTCGTGTCCGACCAGGAGTTCGACCGCATGGTGGGCGCCGACGAGCTCCTCGAGTGGGCGGTGGTGCACCGCAGCGCCCGCTACGGCACCCCGAGGCGTCCGGTCGAGCAGGCGCTCGCCGACGGACGGCCCGCGCTGCTCGAGATCGACCTCCAGGGCGCGCGGCAGGTCCGGCGGAGCATGCCGGGAGCGCTGTTCGTCTTCCTCAAGCCGCCCTCGTGGGAGGAGCTGGTGCGACGCCTGGTGGGACGGGGGACCGAGTCCGAGGGCCAGCGAGCCCGTCGTCTGGAGACCGCACGCGAGGAGCTGGCCGCCGAGGCGGAGTTCGACGCCACCGTGGTCAACACCGAAGTTCACCTCGCTGCGGATCAGTTGGTAGCCTTGATGACGGACCCCTGAGTCCTCCTGAACGACTCCCCGAAACTCTGCGAGGCTGCATCCGCGTGTCTGGAACCCTGCCTGTCGCCGAGGGCATCACGAACCCGCCCATCGACGAGCTGCTCACCAAGACCGACTCGAAGTACAAGCTGGTCCTCTACAGCGCCAAGCGGGCGCGCCAGATCAACGCCTACTACTCGCAGCTCGGCGAGGGCCTGCTGGAGTACGTCGGCCCGCTCGTGGACACCCACGTCCAGGAGAAGCCGCTGTCGATCGCGCTCCGCGAGATCAACGACGACCTGCTGACCTGCGAGGACGTGGACCCCGACGCCGAGAGCGGCACCCCGGCCGAGGCCTGAGCGCCGCGACCGAGGCGGACCCGATGGCCAGCGACAGGCGCTCGTCCGTAGCCACGGGGGTGCCCCACGTGGTGCTGGGGGTGAGCGGCGGCATCGCGGCGTACAAGGCCTGTGAGCTGCTGCGCCGGCTCACCGAGTCCGGCCACGAGGTCACCGTCGTACCCACCGCCGCCGCCCTGGAGTTCGTCGGGGCCGCCACCTGGGCGGCGCTGTCGGGGAAGCCGGTCTCCGCGGACGTCTGGCACGACGTCCACCGGGTCCCGCACGTGCGGATCGGGCAGAGCGCCGACCTCGTCGTCGTCGCGCCCGCGACCGCCGACCTGCTCGCGAAGGCGGCCCACGGCCTGGCCGACGACCTGCTCACCAGCACCCTGCTGACCGCCCGCTGCCCCGTCGTCTTCGCGCCCGCCATGCACACCGAGATGTGGGAGCACCCGGCCACCCAGGAGAACGTCGCCACGCTGCGCCGACGCGGTGCCGTGGTGATCGAGCCCGCCGAGGGCCGGCTCACCGGCGCCGACACCGGCAAGGGACGCCTCCCCGAGCCCGCCGAGGTCTTCGAGGTCGCCCGCGACGTGCTGGTCCGCGCGGACGGCGCGCACCCGCTCGACCTGGCCGGCCGCCACGTGGTGGTCTCCGCAGGCGGCACCCGTGAGTACCTCGACCCGGTCCGCTTCCTCGGCAACCGCTCATCGGGCCGGCAGGGGTACGCCCTGGCCCGGGCCGCGGTCGCCCGGGGCGCCGAGGTGACGCTGCTCGCCGCCAACGTCAACCTTCCCGACCCTGCCGGGGTCAAGGTCGTGCCCGTCGAGACCACCGCCGAGCTCCGCGACGCCGTACTGGCCGCCGCTGCCACCGCGGACGCGGTGGTGATGGCGGCCGCGCCGGCCGACTACCGGCCCGGCACGGTCAGCGCCACCAAGATCAAGAAGACCGACGACGGGTCGGTGGAGCCGCTGACCCTGGAGCAGAACCCCGACATCCTCGCCGAGATCTCGCACGACCGGGTCCGGCCGGGCGCCGTGGTCGTCGGCTTCGCCGCCGAGACCGGTGACGCGCAGCGCAGCGTCCTGGACCTCGCACGCACCAAGCTGGCCCGCAAGGGCTGTGACCTGCTGGTCGTCAACGACGTCAGCGGCGGGCGGGTCTTCGGCAGCGACGACAACGAGGCCGTGGTGCTGGACACCGACGGCGGTGCGACGTCCGTGCCGCTGGGCTCCAAGGTCGCGCTGGCCCACGTCGTGTGGGACCGCGTCGCCGCGCTGCTGGCGCGCGACATGCCTGCCAGCTGAGACCTGTGGCGGGGCCCGACGCCGCCACGGGTTATCTTGTGCGCGGACATTTCCGCGAGACACCAAGGGGTACGACGCCGTGGCTGGACGCCTTTTCACCTCCGAGTCCGTGACCGAGGGACACCCGGACAAGATCGCCGACCAGATCAGCGACAGCGTGCTGGACGCGATGCTCGAGCAGGACTCGATGAGCCGGGTGGCGGTGGAGACCCTGCTGACCACCGGTCTCGTGGTCGTCGCCGGGGAGGTGACCACCACCGGTTACGTGGACGTCAAGAAGGTGGTGCGCGAGCGCATCCTGGCGATCGGCTACGACTCCTCGGTCAAGGGCTTCGACGGGAACTCCTGCGGCGTCATGGTCGCCATCGGCGGCCAGTCCGGCGACATCGCCCAGGGTGTCGACACCGGGTACGAGTCGCGCAGCGAGGAGTCCGTCGACCCGATGGACAAGCAGGGCGCCGGCGACCAGGGCCTGATGTTCGGCTTCGCCTGCGACGACACCCCCGAGCTGATGCCGCTGCCCATCACCATCGCGCAGCGCCTGGCCGAGCGGCTCTCGGCCGTCCGCAAGGACGGCACGATGTCCTACCTGCGCCCCGACGGCAAGACCCAGGTGACCATCGAGTACGACGACGAAAGCCGCCCGGTGCGAGTGGAGACCGTCGTCGTGTCGACCCAGCACGCCAAGGACATCAGCCTCGACTCGATGCTGACCCCGGACATCAGGAAGCACGTCGTCGACGCGGTGCTCGCCGACTTCGACATCCCGTCGGACGGCTACCGGCTGCTGGTCAACCCGACCGGTCGCTTCGAGGTGGGCGGACCGATGGGTGACGCCGGCCTGACCGGCCGCAAGATCATCATCGACACCTACGGCGGCATGGCCCGCCACGGGGGCGGCGCCTTCTCGGGCAAGGACCCGTCCAAGGTGGACCGCTCCGCGGCCTACGCGATGCGCTGGGTGGCCAAGAACGTCGTGGCCGCCGGCCTGGCCCGCCGCTGCGAGGTGCAGATCGCCTACGCGATCGGCAAGGCGCAGCCGGTCGGCTTCTACGTCGACTGCTTCGGCACCGAGACGGTCCCGGTCGCCTCGATCCAGAAGGCGGTGCTGGAGGTCTTCGACCTGCGGCCCGCCGCGATCATCGCCGACCTCGACCTGCTGCGCCCGATCTACGCGCAGACCGCGGCGTACGGACACTTCGGGCGCGAGCTGCCCGACTTCACCTGGGAGCGCACCGACCGGGTCGACGCCCTCAAGAAGGCCGCCGGCGTCTGAGACTCGCGCCCCCGTTCCGCCTGATTACCAGGGGATGCAGGCGATCTGTCGCTGCCCCTGGTGAGCAGCCCCGGGGAGGTGGCGGGATCTCGTGGGTAGTCGCGAGCCCGCCCCCGCGACGGCCCCGCGACGGCCCCCGACGCCGTACGACGGTCGCAGGATCCGTCCGTGGGGGCTGGTAGGCATGGCCCCGTGAGCGATGAGCCGTTCGGGGACCCCCCGACGCAGCCCGCCGGGGGGCCCGACGAGGGCCAGCCCGCGCTGCTGCCCGACACACCCCGCGCCCAGGCACGCGCCCAGGCGCGCTCGGCGAGGCGCGCCGCTCCCCGAAGCACGCCGGCACAGCAGGACCCCGCGCCCGAGCTGCCGGTGGCCCGGGTGCTGGTCGACGTACCCCTGGCCCACCTCGACCGCCCCTTCGACTACCTGGTTCCGGCGGGGATGCACGAGAGCGTCGCCCCGGGGACCCGCGTCAAGGTCCGGTTCGCCGGGCAGGACGTCCACGGTTTCGTCGTCGACCGGGTGGCGCACAGCGAGCACGAGGGTCGGCTTGCCCCGCTGCGGCGGGCCGTCAGCGCCGAACCGGTGCTCTCACCGACGGTCGCCCGGCTCTGCGGACTGGTGGCCGCGCGCTACGCCGGCACCCGCTCCGACGTGCTGCGGCTCGCGGTGCCGACCCGCCACGCGACCACCGAGAAGCGTGAACCGCCCGCGACTCCCGACGCGGGGGTCCCGGCGCCGTCCCCCCACCGGTGGACGCCGTACGAGCGCGGACCCGCGCTGCTGTCGGCCCTGGCGCGGGGGGAGACACCGCACGCGGTCTGGTCCGCGCTGCCGGGCGCCGACTGGCCGGCGCTGCTCGCGGACCTGGCCGCCGCGACGCTCTGCTCGGGTCGCGGCGCGCTGCTGTGCCTGCCCGACGGCAAGGACGTGGCCCGCGTCGATGCCGCACTGGGTGAGCTCCTCGGACCCGGTCGCCACGTCACGCTGACTGCCGACCTCGGCCCAGCGGCGCGCTACCGAGCGTTCCTCGCCGTCTCGCGCGGCGCGGTGAAGGTCGTCGTCGGCACCCGCGCGGCCGCCTTCGCTCCGGTGCACGACCTCGGCCTGGTGGCGATGTGGGACGACGGCGACGACCTGTTCGCCGAGCCGCGCGCGCCGTACCCACATGCCCGTGAGGTGCTCCTCATGCGCGCCCAGGAGGAGGGCGCCGCCGCGCTGCTCGGCGGCTTCGCGCGCACCGTCGAGACCGAGTACCTCCTGCGCACGGGCTGGGCGAGCGACATCGTCCCCCTGCGGTCGACGCTGCGAGCGGCCGCGCCGCACGTCGCGATCACCGGGGCGACCGACCGGGAGCTCGCGCGCGACCCGAACGCCCGCATCGCCAGGCTGCCCCGTACGGCGTACGACGCGATCCGTGACGGCCTCACCCGGGGGCCGGTGCTGGTGCAGACCCCCCGCCAGGGGTACGCCACGACGCTCACCTGCGAGGCCTGCCGCACACCCGCCGCCTGCGCGCTGTGCACCGGACCGCTGCGGCAGACGGCACCGCACCGAGCACCGTCCTGCCGCTGGTGCGGCACCGAGCAACCGGGGTGGGGCTGCCCGATCTGCGGAGGCCGCGGCCTGCGCGCCCCCGTGGTGGGGGAGCGGCGCACCGCCGAGGAGCTGGGACGGGCCTTTCCGCAGGTGCCGGTCCGCAGCTCCGGAGGGGATCGGGTGCTCGCCGAGGTGGAGAACGTCCCGTCCCTGGTGGTCGCCACCCCGGGAGCAGAGCCGCTCGTCGAGGACGGCTACACCTGCGTGGTGCTGCTCGACACCTGGCTGACGCTGTCGCGCCCGGACCTCCGTACCGTCGAGGAGGCGCTGCGCCGCTGGCTCGGTGCCGCTGCGCTGGCCCGGTCGGCCGGCGAAGGCGGCCGGGTGGTCGCCGTGGGGGACCCCGCCCATCCGGGGCTGCAGGCGCTCGTGCGCTGGGACCCGGCGGGGTTCGCGCGACGCGAGCTCGAGGACCGGCAGTCGGCGCACCTGCCGCCCGCCTCACGGCTGGCGACGCTGACCGCCGTCGAGGAGGACCTCACCGCCGCGATCGACGCGCTGCGGCTGCCACCCGGGGCCGAGGTGCTGGGCCCGGTGCCCGTGCCCGGCACCGGCCGCCCGCAGCCCGACGAGCCGCTGCTGCTGCGCGCGGTGGTGCGGGTGCCACGAGGCCTCGGGGACGACCTGTCGCGCACCCTGGTGGAGATGCAAGGCGTCCGCTCGGCCCGCAAGCTGCCCGCCGTACGCGTGCAGGTGGACCCGGTCGGGCTGGAGTGAGCGGTCCGTAGACTGGGCCGGCCGCCGACCCCCTCTCGTCCCAGGAGCCGCACCGTGGCCGTCCAGCCGATCCGCCTGTTCGGGGACCCGGTGCTGCGCACCCCGGCGGTGCCGGTCACCGACTTCGACAAGGAGCTGCGCCGACTCGTTGCCGACCTGACCGAGACCATGCTCGAGGCACCCGGAGCCGGCCTGGCGGCCCCCCAGATCGGCGTGGGGCTCCGCGTCTTCACCTGGTACGTCGAGGGTCAGCTGGGTCACCTGGTGAACCCGGTGCTCGACCTCTCCGAGGAGGAGCAGCACGGCCCCGAGGGCTGCCTGTCGCTGCCGGACCTGACGTTCGACTGCGTCCGGGCGCTGCGGGTGGTCGCGAAGGGCTTCGACATGCACGGCGAGCCGGTGAGCATCGAGGGGCACGAGCTGCTGGCACGCGCCATCCAGCACGAGACCGACCACCTCGACGGGGTGCTGTTCGTCGACCGGCTCGACCGGGAGACCCGCAAGGCCGCGATGCGGGCGATCCGGGAGGCGCCCTGGTTCGGGGAGCAGGCGCCGACGGTGAAGGTGTCCCCGCACGCCACCCGGGGGCTCGGCCTCTGATGCGGGTGGTGTTCGCAGGCACGCCCGCAGCGGCGCTGCCGGCGCTGGAGGCGGTCGCCCGCAGCCGCCACGACCTGGTCGGCGTCGTCACCAGACCCGATGCGCCCGCGGGCCGAGGTCGCCGGCTGGTGGCCTCCGCGGTGGCCGAGCTCGCCGGGCAGCTCGACGTACCGGTGCTCAAGCCGGCACACCCGAAGGACCCCGAGTTCCAGGATCAGCTGCGGGTGCTGGCCCCGGACTGCTGCCCGGTCGTCGCCTACGGTGCGATCCTGCCGTCGAGCGCGCTGGAGATCCCGCGGCACGGCTGGGTCAACCTGCACTTCTCCCTGCTGCCCGCCTGGCGTGGTGCGGCGCCGGTGCAGCACGCGCTGTGGGCCGGCGACGAGTACACCGGCGCCACGACCTTCCGGATCGTCCCCGCCCTCGATGCGGGCCCGACCTTCGGCCTGATGACCGAGAAGGTGCGGCCCACCGACACCGCCGGCGACCTCTTGGAGAGGCTGGCCGTGGGGGGTGCCGAGCTGCTCGTGCACACCCTCGACGGCCTCGACGACGGCACGCTGGAAGCCCGTGAGCAGCCCGAGGAGGGCGTCAGCCTGGCACCGAAGATCACGGTCGCCGAGGCCGAGGTCGACTGGGCCAGGCCCGCCGCCGCCGTCGACCGACAGACGCGCGCGTGCACCCCGGCTCCCGGCGCCTGGACCACCTGGGCGGGGGAGCGGCTCAAGGTCGGCCCGGTGCGCGTCGAGGACGGCGACCCGCTCCCGCCGGGAGTGCTCGAGGTCACCAAGAACGCCGTGCACGTCGGGACCGGCGCCGGTCGGGTACGGCTGGGGGACGTCAAGCCCCACGGCCGCCGGCAGATGGCCGCTGCCGACTGGGCGCGCGGCGCCCGGCTCCAGTCCGGCGCGGCGTTCGGGTGAGCCCCCGACGGGCCCCCCGGGTCGACCCGGCGCGGGCGGCGGCGTACGACGTGCTGCGGGCGGTGCGGGAGCAGGACGCGTACACCAACCTCGTCCTGCCACCTCTGCTGCGTTCGCGCACCGTCAGCGGCCGAGACGCGGCGTTCGCGACCGAGCTGACGGCGGGCACGCTGCGACTGCGCGGCACCTACGACGCGGTCATCGCGGCCAACGTCGACCGTCCCCTCGAGCGGGTCGACCCCGCCGTCTTGGACGCGTTGCGGCTCGGCGCCCACCAGCTCTTGTCGATGCGGGTGCCCTCGCACGCCGCGGTCGCCACGACCGTCGACCTGGTGCGCGCCAAGGTGGGCCACGGGCCTGCCGGCTTCGTGAACGCGGTGCTGCGCACGATCGCCCGAGTGGACCTGGCGACGTGGGTGAGGAAGGTCGCGCCCGACCCGGCCGCGGACCCCGTCGGGTTCGTCTCGGTCGCCACCTCGCACCCGCGCTGGGTGGTGGAGGCGCTCGCGGAGGCCTACCTGGGTATCGACGCGGCGGCCGGCTACTGGTCGTCCCTGGCCGCCGAGCTGCCCGGCACCCACCAGGTCGGGGCGCTCGCACCGCTCCTCGACGCGGACAACGAGGCCCCGAAGGTGTCGCTGGTCGCCCGGCCCGGCCTCAGCACCGTCGAGGAGCTGCTCGCGGCCGGCGGCACGGCCTCGCCGGTCTCGAGGTACGGCGTCGAGCTCACCGCCGGCGTCCCGGGAGAGATCCCCGCGGTGGCCGAGGGTCGGGCCGGTGTGCAGGACGCCGGGTCTCAGGCCGTGGCCCTGGCGCTGGCGGAGGCACCTCTCGAGGGACGGGACGAGCGGTGGCTGGACCTGTGCGCCGGGCCGGGGGGCAAGTCCGCGCTGCTGGCGGCGGTCGCCGGCGCTCACGGTGCGAGACTGCTGGCCGGGGAGCGTCAGGAGCACCGCGCCCGGCTGGTGCGCGCCGCCACCCGCGCGATCGGCGACGGGCTGCTGGGTGTGGTGGTCGCCGACGGGAGGCGACCCGCGTGGCGGGACGAGGCGTTCGACCGGGTGCTCGTCGACGCCCCGTGCTCCGGGCTGGGTGCCTTGCGTCGGCGGCCCGAGGCGCGGTGGCGGCGCCTGCCCAGTGACCTCGAGCAGCTGGTGCCGTTGCAGCGCGCGCTGCTCAGCGCGGCGGTCGACTCGGTACGTCCGGGCGGGCTGGTGGCCTACGTGACGTGCTCCCCGGTGCTGGCCGAGACGTCCGGGGTCGTCTCCGCGCTGCTGGCCGAGCGGTCCGACGTACGCGTGGAGGAGGCGGAGCTCGCCGCACGGGCCCCCGGTCCCCTCCCGGGCACCGCCCAGCTGTGGCCCCACGTCCACGGCACCGACGCGATGTTCCTCGCCCTCCTGCGCCGCGCCCCCCGCTGAGGCGTCTCGTTCTGCGCCCAGAACCCCGCTGAGGCGTCTCGTTCTGCGAGCTCGGCCGTGAGTCGTCGCAGAACCGGACGCCTCAGCGGGTCCGGGGGCACAGAACGAGACGCCTCAGCGACTAGCATCTGGGGACCATGGGGATCCAGATCTCGCCGAGCGTGCTCGCGGCCGACTTCGCCAACCTGGCCGCGGAGGCCGACCGCGTCTCGGGGGCGGACTGGCTGCACGTCGACGTGATGGACAACCACTTCGTGCCCAACCTGACCCTCGGGGTACCCGTGGTCGAGGCGCTGGCGAAGGCCACCTCGACACCGCTCGACTGCCATCTCATGATCGACGAGCCCGACCGGTGGGCGCCTGCGTACGTCGAGGCGGGCGCCGGGTCGGTGACGTTCCACGCGGAGGCCGCGGCCGCTCCGGTCCGGCTGGCCCGTGAGCTGCGCGGCAAGGGCGCACGCGCCGGGATGGCCCTCAAGCCGGCGACGCCGGTGGACCCCTACGAGGACCTGCTCCCCGAGCTCGACATGGTGCTGGTGATGACCGTCGAGCCGGGATTCGGCGGCCAGAGGTTCCTCGACCTCTGCGTCCCCAAGATCCGGCGCACCCGCGAGCTGATCGACAAGCACGGCCTCGACCTGTGGCTGCAGGTCGACGGGGGAGTCTCTGCGGCGACCATCGAGCGGTGCGCTGAGGCGGGCGCCGACGTGTTCGTGGCCGGCTCGGCGGTGTTCGGAGCCGACGACCCGTCCGCCATGATCGAGTCGCTCCGATCCGCCGCCGAGGCAGCCGCCGGCTGAGCTCGCGCCGGTCGCAGCAGGCCGCCAGCGCACCCCAGCGGCCCACCTCACGTGCTCCGGTGGAGGAGGTGTGGCAGGCTGGGGGTGACGAGTGAACAGCTCGCGAGCTCTGGGGTCGGTGCAATTCCGAGCCGGCGGTGAAAGTCCGCGACCCGGTCGCAGCCAGCGGCCGGTTGACCAGGTGGAACTCCTGGACCGACGGTCAAAGTCCGGATGGGAAGAGCGCGCAGGTGCCACCTCGACGTCCGTCGTCGAGCGGTGTGCCTGTCTTCTGAGCCCCGGGGTCCGCGTCAGGACGAGAGGGGCAAGCCGATGACCCGCCCGGTCGCCGAGCGCGCCGCGATGACCCGCGCGCTCGAGCTGGCGCAGACCCCCGGCGTACCCCTCGGGCCCAACCCCCGGGTCGGCTGCGTGCTCCTCGCCCTCGACGGTACGACGATCGCGGAGGGCTTCCACCGGGGCGCCGGCACGGCCCACGCCGAGGTCGACGCACTGGCACGGGGAGGGAGACGCGCAGAGGGCGCCACCGCCGTCGTCACCCTCGAGCCCTGCAACCACAGCGGCCGGACCGGCCCGTGTGCGCAGGCGCTCCTCGAGGCGGGCGTCGCGCGGGTGGTCTTCGCCCAGGCCGACCCCAACCCGCTGGCCCGTGGAGGCGCCGAGACGTTGCGCGCAGCCGGCGTCGACGTCGAGGGTGGCCTGCTCGTCGACGAGGCACGCGCGGTCAATCGCGCCTGGTCCTTCGCGGTCACGGCCGGTCGGCCGTTCGTGACCTGGAAGCTCGCCACCACCCTCGACGGGCGCAGCGCCGCCGCCGACGGCACGTCGCGCTGGGTCAGCTCGCCGCCGGCGCGGCGCGACACCCATCGGCTGCGCAGAGGCTGCGACGCGATCCTGGTCGGGACGGGCACCGTGCTGGTCGACGACCCGCGCCTGACCGTTCGCGACGACGACGACCACGACCTTCCCCGCGACCGACAGCTGCTCCGAGTCGTGATGGGGCTGCGCGAGCTGCCCCCCGACCGCCGGGTGCTCGACGAGGCAGCCGAGACCCTGCTGCTGGCCACCCGTGACCCGCGACAGGGCCTCGAGGAGCTGTCCGCGCGCGACGTGCAGCACGTCCTCCTCGAGGGGGGGCCCACGCTCGCGGCGGCTTTCCTCACCGCCGGGCTCGTCGACGAGGTGGTCGCCTACGTCGCGCCGATGCTGCTCGGCAGCGGGCACGCCGCCGTCGGCGACCTCGGGGTCGGCACCCTCGCGCTGGCCGCCCACCTCGACGTCACCGACGTCACAGTGCTCGGCACCGGGCCGGACACCAACGTCCGGCTCACCATGACCCCCGTCCGGAAAGGCGCCTGAGATGTTCACCGGCATCGTCGAGGAGCTCGGCACCGTCGTGTCGCTCGAGGACCAAGCTGACGCGGTGCGGCTGACCGTGCGCGGCCCCCTCGTCACCGACGACACGCGGCTGGGCGACTCCATCGCCGTCAACGGCTGCTGCCTCACGGTGGCGCAGCGGGACGGCGAGACGTTCACCGCGGACGTCATGCGGGAGACCCTCGACAAGACCTCGCTGGGGGCGTTGGCTCCCGGTGCGTCGGTCAACCTGGAACGGGCGGTGCAGGCCACCTCACGGCTGGGCGGTCACATCGTGCAGGGCCACGTGGACGCCACCGGGACCGTCGTCCGCCGGCAGCCCTCGGAGCACTGGGAGGTCGTCGAGGTCTCGCTGCCGAGCAAGCTCTCCCGCTACCTCGTCGACAAGGGCTCGATCACCGTCGACGGCGTCTCGCTGACCGTGGTCACCGTCGGCGACGACAGGTTCACGGTGTCCCTGATCCCCGAGACGCTCGTCCGGACCACCCTCGGCGGTCGGCAGCCCGGCGACCTGGTCAACCTCGAGGTCGACGTGGTCGCGAAGTACGTCGAACGCCTGCTCACCCCTCACACGAAGGATCCCTCATGAGCTTCGCCGCCTCGCTCTACGACGCCCACCTGACCATCGCGGGCCACCCGATCACCTGGCGGGAGATCCTCGGCAACGGCTTCGGCTTCGCCTCCGCGGTCGGCGGCCTGCGTCGGCGGGTGTGGGCCTGGCCGGTCGGCATCGTCGGCAACGTGCTGCTGTTCACGGTCTTCATCGCCGCGACCTTCGAGGCCGAGGCGCAGGTGCCGCTGTTCGGCCAGGCCGGACGACAGGTGTTCTTCATCCTCACGAGCATCTACGGCTGGTGGCGCTGGTACGAGGTGAGGCAGCTGCGCGGGGACGGCTCGAGGCCGGCGATCGTGCCCCGCTGGGCCACCTCACGCGAGCGCACCGCCTACCTGGTTGCCGCGGCCGGGGCCATCGTGCTGTTCCAGTGGGTCTTCAGCGTCATCGGGGCGGGCTGGCCGGCGCCGCGTTGGTATTACTGGTGCGACGCGTGGATCTTCGTGGGCTCGATGCTCGCCACCTACGCGATGGCCCGGGGGTGGACCGACTTCTGGCTGGCCTGGATCGCGGTCGACATCGTCGGCGTGCCGCTGCTGTGGCACTCGCAGTACTACCCGACGGCCATCCTCTTCGTGGCCTACGGCGTGCTGGTGGTGTCGGGCTTCTTCGTCTGGCTGCGCGCCAGTCGCACGGAGCAGCCGGAGCCGGAGCGGGTGGCGGCGTGAGTGCCCCCGCCGTACGGCTGGACACCGTCGAGCAGGCGGTCGCGGACATGGCAGCAGGCAAGGCGGTGGTGGTCGTCGACGACGAGGACCGGGAGAACGAGGGCGACCTCATCTTCGCCGCCAGCAAGTCGACCGCGGCCCTGATGGCGTTCACGGTGCGCTACTCGTCGGGGGTGATCTGCGTGCCGGTCACCGCCCCGACGCTCGACCGTCTCGGCATCCCGCTGATGACGCCGCACAACCGTGAGCGGATGCGTACGGCGTACACCGTCTCGGTCGACGCCCGCGACGGCGTCACGACGGGGATCTCGGCCGCCGATCGCTCGCACACCGTGCGAAGGCTGATCGACTCCGCCACCGAGGCGTACGAGATCGTGCAGCCCGGCCACGTCTTCCCGCTGCGCTACACCGAGGGCGGCGTGCTGGTGCGGCCCGGCCACACCGAGGCGGCGGTCGACCTGGCCAGGCTCGCGGGGCTGGAGCCTGCCGGCGTGATCTCCGAGGTCGTCAACGACGACGGCACCATGAAGCGCGGCCAGGAGCTGCGCGACTTCGCCGACGAGCACGGCTTGTCGATGATCTCGATCGAGCAGCTGATCCACCACCGCAGACGGCACGAGGTGCACGTGCGACGTGTCGCCGAGACCCGGCTGCCCACCGCGCACGGGGACTTCACGGCGTACGGCTACCGCATCACGATCGACGGCTCCGAGCACGTGGTGCTGGTGCACGGCGACCTCGGCGGCGACGAGCCGGTGCTGACCCGTGTGCACT
This sequence comes from uncultured Actinomycetota bacterium, assembly GCA_963810435.1. Taxonomy (GTDB): domain Bacteria; phylum Actinomycetota; class Actinomycetes; order Propionibacteriales; family Nocardioidaceae; genus Nocardioides_B. The sequence goes on along the minus strand of CAWENL010000001.1, from coordinate 2,043,993 downwards.
CGGAGTGCCTGACCGGCGACGTGTTCGCGTCCTCGCGCTGCGACTGCGGCCCTCAGCTGGAGGAGGCCCTCGACCGGATCGTCGAGGAGGGCCGGGGCCTCGTGGTCTACCTGCGCGGTCACGAGGGGCGGGGCATCGGGCTGGTCTCGAAGCTCCAGGCCTACCAGCTGCAGGACGGCGGACGGGACACCGTCGACGCCAACCTCGACCTCGGGCTGCCCGCCGACGCCCGCCACTACGGGGCCGCCACGCAGATCCTGCGCGATCTCGGCGTGCGATCGGTGCGGTTGCTGACGAACAACCCCGCCAAGGTGACCAGTCTCGAGGAGTACGGCGTCCCGGTCGCCGAGCGGGTGCCGCTGACGCCCCGGCCCAACGACCACAACATCGGCTACCTGCTCACCAAGCGCGACCGGATGGGGCACCAGCTGCCCGGGCTGCGGCGCGACGCGCCTACCGTGGACGCCTCGAGCACGGAAGGAGGGACGCCGTGAGCGGAGCGGGAGCCCCCGACGACAAGCCCGTCGACTGCCACGACCTGCGGGTGGCGGTGGTCGCGGCCCGGTGGCACGACCAGGTGATGGACGGGCTGCTCGCGGGGGCGCGACGGGCGCTCGCCGACTACCTCGTGGAGGCGCCCAGCATCGTGCGGGTCCCCGGGTCGTTCGAGCTGCCGGTCATGGCAGGCGCACTCGCCGAACGCGGCTACGAGGCGGTCGTTGCCCTCGGCGTGGTCATCCGCGGCGGCACCCCGCACTTCGAGTACGTCTGCGCCGCCGCCACCGACGGGCTCTCCCGGATCGCCGTCGACACCGGCGCCGCCATCGGGTTCGGGCTGCTCACCTGTGACACCGAGGAGCAGGCCCTCGACCGTGCCGGGCTCGCGGGGTCGAGCGAGGACAAGGGCTACGAGGCGACGGCAGCCGCACTGGTGACCGCGATGACGCTGCGCAAGGTCCGTCGTGGCTACGAGCCCGAGGGCTCCTGAAGGCTGCGCCCGGGCGGAGCGCGCCGCCCTGTGGGACCCGGGCCGCGTCACGGCACTCGCTGCCCGACGCCGTACCCTGTCCGACGTGAAGACGTTCGACGAGCTCTGGATCGAGCTCAGCGACAAGGCGGCCACGCGACCCGAGGGCTCCGGGACGGTGCGGGCGCTCGACGCGGGTGTCCACACGATCGGCAAGAAGCTGGTCGAGGAGGCGGCCGAGTCCTGGATGGCCGCCGAGCACGAGGGCCCGGACCGGACGGCCGAGGAGCTCAGCCAGCTGCTCTATCACGCGCAGGTCCTCATGCTCGCGAGCGGACTGACGCTCGACGACGTCTACGCCCATCTCTGACCCGAAAGGCATCTCCCGTGCCTGACACCCCCGACAGGTCCGTCCTGCGCCTCGCGGTCCCGAACAAGGGGTCGCTCTCGCAGGCCGCGTCCGACATGCTCCGCGAGGCCGGCTACAAGCAGCGGACCGATGCCAAGCGGCTGACGCTGTCCGACGGTGAGAACGGAGTGGAGTTCTTCTACCTCCGGCCCCGCGACATCGCGCTGTACGTCGGCGAGGGCACGCTCGACGTCGGCATCACCGGTCGTGACCTGCTGCTCGACAGCGGCGCGAAGGCCGAGGAGGTGCTGTCGCTCGGCTTCGGCCGCTCGCGCTTCCGGTTCGCGGCCCCTCCCGGGGTGGCGGCCGAGGTCTCGGATCTGGGCGGGCTGCGCATCGCCACGTCGTACGCCGGAGTGGTGCGCCGCCACCTGGAGCGGCACGGGGTCGAGGCCACCGTGACCCGGCTCGACGGCGCCGTGGAGACCAGCGTCCAGCTCGGGGTCGCCGACGTCATCGCGGATGTCGTCGAGACGGGCAGCACCTTGCGCAACGCCGGTCTCGAGGTGTTCGGCGAGCCGATCCTCGAGTCCGAGGCGGTGCTGATCACCCGGGCCGGGATCGGTCGACCCGCCGGTTTCGGCGTGTTCCAGCGACGCCTCGAGGGCGTGCTGGTGGCGCGGTCGTACGTGATGATGGACTACGACATCCACACCGACCAGGTCGAGCAGGCAGTCGCCCTGACGCCCGGCATCGAGAGCCCGACCGTGTCCCCGCTGCACCGGGAAGGGTGGGTCGCGGTGCGCTCGATGGTCCGTCGGGACACCGCGCAACGGGTCATGGACGAGCTCTACGATCTCGGCGCGCGCGGGATCCTCACCACCGACATCCATGCCTGCCGGCTCTGACCCCCTCGCCGGGGTGAGCCTGCCGCACACGATCCGGCCGTTCGGCGTGCGCATCGCGATCTATGTGCTCGGCGCGTTGCTGCTGCTCACCACGGTGGTGATGTGGTTCGCGTTCCCACCGAGCATCCGCGCGCAGTTCACGGTCTTCCAGGTGCTGACGATCCTCGCGATCGGACTGCTCTTCTACGCTGGGGGTCATGCCCTCTCCCGCAGCCGACTGGTGGCCCGCGAGAGCGGGCTGACGGTCGTCAACGGCTACCGCACCCGACGCTTCGAGTGGAACGAGATTCTCGCGGTCACCCTGCGGCCGGGCAGCCCGTGGGCGATCCTCGACCTCTCCGACGGGACCTCGGTGCCCGCCATGGGCATCCAGGGCTCCGACGGCGACCGGGCTCAGCGTCAGGTGCGCCGCCTGCGTGCCCTCGTCGAGACCCTCACCCGCTAGACGCCGACCCGGGCCTCGTAGTTCCGCGACCCGGGCCTTGTGGTTCCGCGACCCGGGCCTCGTGGAGCGGGGTCCGCCATCGAGGCGTACGCCGTCACATCGCGCCGTCTCAAGGTGTCGGCTGCGTCGTTTGCCCGGGATGCGGGACCCGGCTCGACCCACCACAGGACCCGGCTCGACCCACCACGGGACCCGGGTCGACCCACCACAGGACCCGGGTCGACCCACCACAGGACCCGGCTCGACCCACCACGGGACCCGGGTCGGCGGTTAGGGGAGGGCGTGGGCGAGGGCGTCGAGCGCCTGGGTGAAGCAGGCCATCGGCGGGGTGACGAGTCCGGCGCCGACCTGTCCGGTACCGGCGACCCGGCCGGCCATCCCGGTGTTGATCTGCGGGAGCACGCCGCTGCGCACGACAGCGGTCACGTCGATGCCGGTCGGGGCTCCGCGGAACTCCAGGATCGGGATGCCGAACGCCGGGTTCTCGCCGAGGGTGATGTCGTACATCCGCTGCGTCGTGGCCAGGGCGTCCGGAACCGAGCCGCCCACGAAGCGGACGATCGCCGGCGCCGTGGCCATGGACAGCCCGCCGATGCCGGCGGTCTCCGTGATGGCCGAGTCGCCGATGTCGGGGTTGGCGTCCTCGGGTCCGAAGGAGCCCAGGAAGAGGCCCTCCGGGGTGTTCGCGGGCGCCGTGAACCAGGCGTCCCCGGTGCCGGCGGTCTGGATGCCGAAGTCGGTGCCGTTGCGCGACATGACGGTCACCGCGGTCGAGCCGGGGATGTCGGCGGCGGCCCGACCCTGCAGCTTGCAGGCCGGCATCACCAGGTTGAGGAAGAAGTGGTCGTTGCCGGAGACGAACCGCACCGCCTGCGCGACGTCCGCCGGGGGGAAGCCGGAGTCGATCATCGCGGGCAGCACCTCCCGCAGGAACATCAGCGTGCCGGCCCGGTTGCGGTTGTGGCCCTCGTCGCCCATCTGCACCATCTGGGAGATGATGCCGCGGACGTCGACCGGGTCGCCGGCCCGCACGGCGTGCTGCAGCAGCGGTCCGAGCACGTCGCTCATCCAGTGCAGCCGCTCGATCACGGCCGGTCCGTAGGCGCCGTACCGCAGCACCTTGCCGAGGCCCTCGTTGAGCGAGCACCAGGACTCGTGGCCCGTGGAGTCGTCGCGCAGGCAGAAGACCCACATCGACGGGGTCACGACCCCGGCCATCGGCCCGACGGCGCCGCGAGCGTGGCACGACTCCCAGGTCACGCTGCCGCCCGCGGCTAGCATCCGCTCGGCCTCCTCGGGCGTGGCGGCCATCCCCTCGAACAGCACTCCGCCGATCAGCGCGCCGCGCATCGGTCCCGACGCGCGCTCCCAGTCGACCGGCGGCCCCGCGTGCAGGAACTGCCCGTGCTCCAGACCGAGCGCCTGCGAGGCGGGTCGTACGTCGACGAGGTGGGCCTGAGCGGCCAGCATGGCCGCGAGGGCCTGCGCATTGGCGGCGCGACGTCGGGGGTCTCCCATCACCGCAGCCAGCCGGACGGGGTCGGCTGCCGGAGGCTGCCAGTGCACCGCGGCCACGTCGACGGCCTGCCGGGTCAGCGCGTCGGCGAGGAGCGAGGCACCGGCGGTCACCACGGCGGGGGGCGTCGCCAGGCTCATGCACCCACCGCCGGGGCCGGGGCGAGCAGGTCGAGCGCACGGCGGGCGGCGGCCGCGTTGGACAGGTACACCCAGGCGCCCGCCTCGTGCAGCGCGGCCACCTGGGCCCGCAGTCCCTGCGGGTCGTCGCCGGTGCCGACGACGCACACCACCACGGGCACACCGGCGCCGGTGGCGTTCCGGATCGGGTCCGCAAGCTCGGCAGCCGGGTCGTCGGCCGCTCCCAGACCGAGCACCACGTCCAGCAGCAGCACCCCGCACGACGGGTCCTCCACCTCGGCCAGCAGCCTCGCGGTGCGGACCGAGCCGTCGATCATGGGGTGGGGCCGTCCCCGGGTCAACCGGTCGTCCCCGAAGTCGATCATCGTGTGGCCGTCGGAGGCCAGGTCGTCGCGCAGCGCCCAGGCCGGGTCGAGGGGGATGTTCGAGGCGATCGGGCCGAGCGTCTGCGCCGCCACGAGCATCGCCTCGTCGCACAGGGTGCCGCCCGCGTACAGGCCGCGCAGCGTCCCACCCGAGCGGCCCGCCGACACGCTGCCGGACCAGTGCTCGGGGGCCGCCCACGAACCACCGGCCGCCCCCACCACCTCGGCCGCGGCAGCAGTCAGGTCCGGGCGGCCCGGTCCGAGCAGCGCCAGGTGCACCGGAGTGTCCAGGCCCTGCGCGTGCGCGCTCACCGCATCGGCGACGGCCGCGGACGGCGGCTTCGAGACCAGCACGATCACCGAGGTCTCCGGGTCGGCGTCGAGCAGGTCCAGGGCACGCAGCGTGGACAGGCCGCCTACCGCCTCGGACAGGTCGCGACCCCCGACCCCGAGGCAGTGCGAGACGCCCACCCCGGCACCGGCGAGCAGCGACATCAGGTGCTGGGCGCCGGTGCCGGACGCCGCCACGATGCCGACCGGTCCCGGGCGTACGACGTTGGCGAACCCGAGCCCGACGCCACCGATCACGGCGGTCCCGCAGTCGGGGCCCATCACCAGCACGCCGGCCCGCTCGGCGTACCTCTTGAGGGCGATTTCCTGGTCGAGCGGCACGTTGTCGCTGAACACCATGGTGTGCAGGCCCGCATCCACCGCGTCGACCGCGTCCGCGAAGGCGTACTGCCCGGGGGTCGAGATCAGCGCGACCGTGGCGTTCGAGCGCTCGGCGGCCGCCCGCACCGTCACCGGCGCCGGCGCGTCCCCGAAGCCCGAGGCGGTCGGGCGGGAGGCTTCCACGAGGGCGGCATCGACCTCGGTCCGGGCCGCCTCGAGCGACGCGGCGGAGTCTGCGGCCACCGCGACCACCAGCTCGTTGGGCGAGCTGTCCGGGACGGTGAAGCCCATGCCGGCCGCGAGCTCGAGGTTGAGCTCGGTGGCCATGGCGACCAGGGCGGCGCTCACCCCCCCGAGGGCGGCGACCCGCTTGCTGACCTGCATCAGGGTGACCGAGTCGACGTAGGTGCCACGGCGCAGCTGCACGTCCCTCACGCGGCCCTCCGCAGCGCCTGCGCGGTGCCGAGTGCGTGCAGCGCCCCGGCGGCCAGCCCCGCGCCGGAGGTGTGTCCCACCGCCAGCAACGGCTCGATGCTGTCATCGGTCCGGCCGCGGCAGACACCCGTGACGAAGGCGGCCAGCTCGGAGGTCGCCCAGCCGTCGACGGCGTGGCGCAGCAGGGCGGTGGAGACCGCCGTCGTGCGCCCGGCGGCCAGGGCAGCGCTCGTGCCCGCCTGCCACCACGGCAGCCGAGGATGCCCGACCGCGTGCGCCGCCACCAGGGCGCCGGCCAGCACGTCGTCGCCGTACGGCGTCAGGCCCGGCCCGTTGCCGACGAGGCGCCACGGGACGACGTCCTCGGGGACCTCGACGCCCGGCACGTGGGGCAGGGTGCTCGGCGCAGCGAGCCCACGCGGTCGCGGAGGCCGCCACCACCGGGTCACGGTCCAGCGGCGGGCCTGTTCGCGGAGGCCGCCGTGCGCGACGGTGGGCGAGGTCGGGAGCACGCTCGTGACGATGCTGGCCGGTAGCCGCACCGCCCCGGGGGTGCACACGCACAGCACCGGAACGTCCTCCTGCCCGGTCTCGAAGTGGACGCTCACGGAGGTCCGCGCGACCTCGACCAGGTGGTGCAGGAGGGAGGGGGTGAGCAGACCGGACACCAGCGTCGACGCGGCGCACGGGATCTCCTCGCGGGGGCTCACCTTTCGACCCTAGGCCACCCGGTGCGGGTGCACACGCAACGAGGCCCGGGGTGCGTCACCGCAAACCCCCGGGCCCCGCAACGAACGGGTCGGACGTGGACTACTTGAGGAAGCCCTTCTGCTTCAGGAAGTCCTCGGCGATCTTGGCCGGGTCCACACCGTCGGCGCTCTTCTTCTTGTTCAGGTTGGTCATCACGTCGGTGGTGAGCACCTTGGAGAGCGGCTCGAGCACCTTGAGCACCTCGGGGTGCGCCTTGTTGAAGTCGGCCCGGGTGACCGCCACGCCGTTGTACAGCGGGAAGTAGCCCTTGTCGTCGTCGAGCACCTGGAGGCCCAGCGCCGCGAGGCGACCGTCGGTGGTGAAGATCTCACCGAAGTCGCAGTTGCCCTTGTCGAGCTGGGTGTAGACGACGCCGGTGCCGAGGCTCTTCAGCTTGCCGCCGGTGATGCCGTACTTCTTCTTGAAGCCCGGGTAGCCGTCGGGACGGGCCGCGAACTCCGACTCCACGCACACCGTGGACGAGGGGTTCTTGTTGATGTAGGCCGCCATGTCGGAGTGCGTCTTGAGGTTGTTCTTCTTGCCGAACTCGTCGGTCGTCGCGAAGGCGTAGGTGTTGTTGAACGGCGCCATCGGACCCCAGAGCAGCTTGTTCTTGGCGAGGTCCTCCTTCTTCACCGCCTGGTACTGCTTCTCGGGGTCGGTGATCGGCTTGTCGTGACCGAGGTAGTTGATCCACCCGGTGCCGGTGTACTCCCACAAGACGTCGGTGACGCCGTCCTGGAGCTTCTTGCGGGTCTGGGTGCTGCCCTTGGTGTTGGTGCGGTCGACGACCTTCGCGCCGGCGGCGCACAGGATCTTGACCGTCAGCTGGCCGAGGATCAGCTGCTCGTCGAACTCCTTGGAGCCGACCTTCACGGTGACGCCGTCAAGTGCCTTGGAGTCGACGGAGCCGGCCTTGACGTCCTTGCAGGGGCCGCCGGAGGCGTCGCTCGAGCTCTGGCTCAGGCTTCCGCAGCTGCTCAGGGCCAGCGCGGCGAGTGCGATGCCTGCCACCCCTGTCAGTCGCTTGCCGGGCTTCTTCATGGACATGGTCATCGGTGTGTCCCCTTCTGGATCATCAGGTGTCGCATGGTGGTGGGAGAGGTCAGAGCGGTCAGGCGGGCAACCCAGGTGCGAGGATCATGCGTCATCGGATGCCTCGAGGGGTGGCGGCACGCTGCAGCACGCCGCCCAGCCAGTCCATCAGCAGCGCCAGCAGCGCGATCATGACCGCGACCGTGAAGGTCACCAGGACGCGGTTGGTCTTGATGGCGCTGAACAGCGGCAGCCCGAGACCTCCGGCGTCCAGCGCGTAGCCGAGGGGAACCGTGCCCACGGCGAGCACGAGAGCGGTGCGCACACCGGCCCCGATCACGGGTACGGCGGTGGGCAGCTCGACGCGGAGCAGGATCGACGTCGGCGACATGCCCATGCCGCGCGCAGCGTCGAGCATGCCGGAGTCGACCTGCTGGAGACCGACGATCGTGTTGCGGAGCACCGAGAGTGCGGCGTACGCGGTGAGGATGAAGACGACCGCCCAGAACCCGATGGCGTAGAAGCCGATGAAGGCCAGCAGACCCAGGCTGGGCGCGGCCTGCCCGAGGTTCGCGAAGGCGATGACGAACGGCGCCAGGCGGCGGGTCAGGGGCCGGGTGACCAGGATGCCGAGCGGGACGGCGATCACCACCACGAGCAGCGCGATCATGACGCTCACCCGGATGTGCTCCAGGGTGGCGCGGGTGAGCTCGGAGCGGTTGAGGACGTTGCTCTCGATCCTGTCCAGCGACTGCCGAGTGACATTGACGTACAGCAGGACGCCGATCACGACGACCATGACCGGTGTGACGAGGTCCCGCAGCGAGAACACCGGCTGGCCCGGCTTGACGGCCGTGAACCCGGTGGCGGCGCTCTCGGCGGCGGCGTTGTCGAGGGGAGCAGGCTCGACGGTGGTCTCGCTCATCAGGCACCCACCGAGTCGGTGTCACCGGTGGAGTGCACCCGGCTGAGGATCCCGTCGATCGTGACCACGCCTGCGGGGCGACCGTCGCGGTCGACGGTCACCGAGCGGAGGCCCTTGCCGACCATGAGGTCGAGCGCGGCGTGCAGCGTCGTCGAGATGTCGACGGAGACGTTCGACTGCCTGCCGTCACCGGCGCTGTCCAGGTCGAGCGTGTCGACCCGCTCGAAGTGCAGCCGCTTGAGTGCGGCGCCCTCGCCGATGAAGCCCTCGACGAACTCGTCGGCCGGATTGGCCAGGATCGCCTCGGGGGTGTCGTACTGCGCGATGTGCGAGCCCTCGCGGAGCACCGCGATGCGGTTGCCCAGCTTGAGCGCCTCGTCGAAGTCGTGGGTCACGAAGACGATGGTCTTGCGCAGCGTCTGCTGCAGCGAGAGGAACTCGTCCTGCAGCCGCGAGCGCGTGATGGGGTCCACCGCGCCGAACGGCTCGTCCATCAGCATGATCTCCGGGTCGGCGGCGAGGGCGCGGGCGACCCCCACGCGCTGCTGCTGACCGCCGGAGAGCTGACGCGGGTAGCGCTGGCGGTACTGCTCCGGGTCCAGGCCGACCACGGTGAGCATCTCGTCGACACGGGCGGTGATGCGCGACTTGTCCCACTTCAGCAGCTTCGGGACGAGTGCGACGTTCTGCGCGATCGACAGGTGGGGGATCAGGCCGATCTGCTGGATGACGTAGCCGATGCGGCGGCGCAGCTGGACGTCGTTGAGGTCGGTGACGTCCTCGCCGCCGATCTCGATGATCCCGGAGGTCGGCTCGATCATCCGGTTGATCATCCGCATGGTCGTCGTCTTGCCACAGCCCGACGGACCGACGAAGACGACGATCTCGCCGGCGGGGATCTCGAGGCTGACCTTGTCCACGGCGGCCTTGGGCTGCCCCGGGTAGTGCTTGGTGAGGTCGGTCAGGCGGATGGGTACGCCGTGCTTCCCACCGCTCCCGGTGCTCTCCCGGGTGTTCTCCCCGGTGTTCTCCCGGGTGTTCTCCCCGGTGTTCTCGGAGTTCTCTTGCTCAGACACGGCTCCCCCTCGGGGTGGTGAATCGACGGACGACGACGAAGACCGCGTCGAAGAGCAGGGCGACGAGGGCGACGAAGATGATGCAGACCAGGGCCTGGCTCTTGGTGTTGACCGAGCCCAGGTTGTCCAGGGCGGAGTAGCCGTACTCGCCGAGTCCGACCGGGGTCACGAAGGCCGCGATGGCCACGATCCCCACGGTGAGCTGGGCGGCGACGCGGACGCCGGCCAGGATGACTGGCCACGCGATGGGGAAGCGGATCTGCCACAGCATCCGGAAGCCGCCGACCCCCATCCCTCGTGCCGCGTCGAGCACCGCGGGGTCTGCCGACTGCAGCCCCACGATCCCGTTGCGGATGATCGGCAGCATCGCGTAGGCGACCACCACCGGGAAGACCGAGGCCAGGCCGTAGCCGACGACCGAGACCAGGAAGCCGAAGAGCGCCACCGAGGGGAGGGTGAAGATGACGGCGGCGGTGGAGATGGTCATGCTGGTGCGGACGGGCGATCGGTAGACCGCGATCGAGATCAGCAGGCCGAGGATCGTTGCCAGGATGATGCAGTAGGCCGAGAGCTGTGCGTGCTGTTCGGTGCGGAAGATGATCTCATCGAGGTTCTGCGACAAATACTCTGAAAACGGAAGTCCATTCACTGACAAGCCCCCAATCGCGCTGTACCCACAGCGGCGGTAGACGAGGGTGACCATAACCGATGACCTCGGCTTCACCGGTCGTTTGAGCGATTCCGTGCTCTACGGCGTCCAAGTCGTTACGTGTTGTTGACCTGACGCAGGCCCGATCCTCCCACCATCGGAGCGCCCGCTCCGGCACAGTGTCCTCACAACGGGAGACCGTGGAGAACCAGGAGGCGTGCCATGGCAGTCGGTTGGAAGCTCGTCTACGACGGCAAGACCCCACCCCCGGGCGCGGCGGTCGCCCCGGACGAGCGGCTCTCCTGGGGGAGGACGACGGGCCTGGGCGCGCAGCACGTCGTCGCGATGTTCGGCGCCACCTTCGTCTTCCCGATCATCATGGGGCTCAACGCCAACCTCGCGATCATGATGAGCGGCGTCGCGACGATCTGCTTCCTGCTGATCGTCAAGAACCGGGTGCCGAGCTATCTCGGGACGTCCGCCTCGTTCGTCGGTGGCGCCGCCGCGATCTACGCGCAGAAGGGCGGCCCCGCCGACGTCACGGGCGCGATCCTGGTCGCCGGTGTCGTGCTGGCACTGGTCGGTGTGGCGATCCACTTCCTCGGGGCCCACCTCCTCAACGCCGTGCTCCCGCCGGTCGTGACCGGTGCGGTCGTCATGCTCATCGGCTTCAACCTGGCCCCGGTCGCCACGTCGACGTACATGCCGACCGACCCGTGGGTCGCGATGATCACGATGGCGGTCGTCATCGTGATGGCGGTCGGGCTGCGCGGCTTCCTGGGCCGGATCGCGATCTTCCTGGGGCTCGTCGTCGGCTATCTCGTCTCCTGGGTGGCCGACCTGCTGTTCGGCAAGATCACCTCACCGCTGCCCGGCGCGAGCGAGGCGACCTCCCACCTCCGCGTCGACTGGTCGCAGGTCACCGGGGCTCCCTGGCTCGGCTTCCCACCGCACACCGCCGACGGGCTGGTGGGCAACCAGCTGCAGGCCGGCAACCTCGGCGCCGTCGGGTGGCACCTGCCGAGCTTCTCGCTGACGTTCAGCCTGCTGGTGCTGCCCGCGGTCATCGCCCTCATCGCGGAGAACGTCGGGCACGTCAAGGCGGTCGCCGAGATGACGCACACCGACCTGGACCCCTACATGGGACGTGCCGTCGCTGCGGACGGCGTGGGCACCGTCATCGCCAGCGTCGTGGGCGGCTCACCCACCACGACGTACGCCGAGAACATCGGGGTCATGGCGGCCACCCGCATCTACTCCACGGCGGCCTACTTCGTCGCCGCGTTCGTGGCGATCCTGCTGGGCTTCGTGCCGAAGTTCGGGCAGATCGTCAACGCCACCCCCGGCGGGGTGCTCGGCGGCATCACCCTCGTGCTCTACGGCATGATCGGGCTGCTGGGGGCCAAGATCTGGCGCGAGAACGGAGTCGACTTCGCCAAGCCGGTGAACCTCGTTCCGGTCGCGGCCGGCATCATCCTCGCGATCGGCAACGGACAGCTGACGTTCACCGACAACTTCACGCTCAGCGGCATCGCGCTCGGCACGCTGGTCGCGGTGGGGGGCTACCACCTCGCCAACGCGATCGCGCCGCGCCTGGGCACCGGCGACGTCGACGACGGCACGATGATGTCGGTCGGCCGTCCGGGCGTGCACGCCGAGGACGAGCCGAGGGCACCGGAATAGTCTGCACCTCGTGAAGCCTCCCGCGTTCGCCTACCACCGGCCGCGCAGCGTCGAGGAGACGCTGGACATGCTCGCCTCGCTGGGCGCCGACGGCAAGGTGCTCGCGGGCGGGCAGAGCCTGGTCCCGCTGATGTCGATGCGGCTCTCGGCACCCGCCCACCTGGTCGACGTGAACCACGTCGACGCCCTGGACACCGTCGAGGTCGACGACGACGCGGTCCGCGTCGGCGCGCTGGCACGGCACAGCCGGGTCGAGCGGGACGAGGCGGCGTACGACGCCGTGCCGCTCCTGAGGCAGGCCCTGAGCCAGGTGGCTCATCCGACCATCCGCAACCGCGGCACCACGGTGGGCAGCCTGGTGCACGCCGACCCCGCCGCGGAGATGCCCGCCGTGCTGTGCCTGCTCGAGGGCAGCGTCACGCTGCGCAGCGCCGACGGGAGCCGGGACGTGGCGGCCGCGGACTTCTTCACCGGACCGATGCAGTCGGCGACCCGGTCCGGCGAGCTGGCCGTCGCGGCGACCTTCCGACGCCCTCCACCGGGCACGGGGTCGGCGTTCGTCGAGATCTCCCGACGGCACGGCGACTACGCCGTCTGCGGGGTGGGTGCGCTGGTCCTGCCCGACGGACGGGCCCGCGTGGCGCTGGTGAGCGTCGGTCCCGGCCCCGTGCTCGTCACGCTCGACGAGCCCTCCGACGCCGAACGTGTGAGGGCGGCGGTCGACGCGGCCGTCGAGCCCGAGGACGACATCCACGCGAGCGCGGACTTCCGCCGCCACCTCGCCCACGTGCTGGTCGGTCGCGCGCTCGCCGAGGCGCGGGGGCGAGCCGCATGAGCGAGGCCACCGTGCCCGTGTCGTTCTCGGTCAACGGCGTGCCGCACGAGCTCGAGCTCCCACCGCGTCGGCTGCTGTCCGACGCCCTGCGGCACGACCTGCGACTGACCGGGACGCACGTGGGCTGCGAGCACGGAGTCTGCGGTGCGTGCACGGTGCTCGTCGACGGCGCCCCCGTGCGCTCCTGCCTGCTGTTCGCGGTCTCGCTCGACGGCGCTGACATCACCACTGTGGAGGGCTGTCGCTCCGCGGACGGCGGGATGGGCCCGGTTCAGCAGGCGTTCCACGAGTGCCACGCCCTGCAGTGCGGCTTCTGCACCCCCGGCTTCATCACCACCGTCACGGCCTACCTCGCCGAGCACGGCTCGCCCACCCGTGAGGAGGCACGCGAGGCCATCAGCGGCAACCTGTGCCGCTGCACCGGCTACGTCAACATCGTCGACGCCGTCCAGCGGGCCGCCCAGCTGAGGGAGGAGGAGGACGCGTGACCACCAAGCTGTTCGGCGAGCGGGTGCTGCGCACCGAGGACGCGCGGCTGGTCACCGGCAACGGCCGCTACCTCGACGACCTCGGCCACGACGCTCTGGAGGCGGCCTTCGTGCGCAGCCCCCACGCCCACGCCCGCATCCTCGACATCGACGTCACCGCGGCCCTCGACGTCGACGGGCTTGTCGCGATCTACACGCACGAGGACCTCGACGGACGTACGGGTGAACGGCTGCCGGTGCTGATCCCGCACCCGACGCTGACCCACGCACGCACGCCGCACGCACTGGCCGAGCACGAGGTGAACCACGTCGGCGAGGCGGTCGTCATGGTGGTGGCCAGCAGCCGGTACGTCGCCGAGGACGTCTGCGACCGGATCCGGGTCGACTACGAGCCACTGCCCCCCGTGGTCGGCCTCGCTGCCGCACGCGACGCCGAGCATCTGGTGCACGACGACGTGCCTGGGAACGTGGCAGCGGTCATGGTGCAGGAGACCGGCGACGCCGACGCGGCCGTGGACCGCGCCCCGCACAGCTTGGAGCTCGAGCTCACGATCGAGCGCAGCGCGTCGATGCCTCTGGAGGGCAAGGGCGTGCTGGCGCGCTGGGACGCGGACGACGAGTCGCTGCTCGTGCACACCTCGACGCAGACCTCGACCAGCGTGCGGCAGGCGATCGCGGCGAAGCTCGGGCTGCCGGTCGACCGGGTCGAGGTGGTCACGCCGGACGTCGGCGGCGGCTTCGGTGTCAAGATCGTGCACCCGTGGCCCGAGGAGGTCCTCGTGCCCTGGGCTGCGTGCCGCCTCGGGCAGCCGGTCAAGTGGACCGAGGACCGTCGCGAGCACTTCGTCTCCAGCGCGCACGAGCGCGGGCAGCTGCACCGCGTACGGGTCGGCTATGACGACGACGGCCGGCTCGCCGGCCTGTCGGTGCGCTTCTGGCACGACAACGGCGCCTACGTGCCCTACGGCCTGATCGTGCCGATCATCACCAGCACCCAGCTCCTCGGCCCCTACAAGCCCGGCGTCTACCGAGTCGAGTTCACCTCCCTGTACACCAACACGGTGATCGTGACGCCGTACCGCGGCGCGGGACGCCCGCAGGGCTGCTTCGTCATGGAGCGCGTCATGGATGCGATCGCCGCCGACCTCGGGCTCGACCGCACGGTGGTGCGGGAGCGCAACTTCATCCAGCCCGAGGAGATGCCGTTCGACCAGGGGCTGGTCTTCCAGGACGGCCGGCCGCTCATCTACGACTCCGGCGACTTCCCGGCATCGTTGGCGCGGCTCAAGGCACTCGTCGGCTGGGACGACTTCGCGGCAGTGCGCGAGCAGGCACGCGCCGAGGGACGCCGGGTCGGCATCGGTCTCGCGTGCTACGTGGAGGGCACCGGAGTCGGACCCTACGAAGGCGGCCACATCCGGGTCGAGACGGACGGCACGGTCGTCGTCCGCACCGGCCTGACGTCACAGGGGCAGGGTCACCAGACGATGCTCGCGCAGATCGTCGCCGACGAGCTCGGCGTGCCCTTCGACCGGATCCGGGTCACGACCGGCGACACGCGGCGGTTCAAGTACGCCGTGGGCACGTTCGCCTCGCGCACCGCCGTGATGAGCGGCAGCGCGGTCGCCGTCACCGCCCGGACGGTGCGCGCGAAGGCGTTGGCGGTAGCCGCCCAGGCGCTGGAGGCCAACGTCGACGACCTCGACATCGTGGACGGCCACGTGCGGGTGAACGGCTCCCCGTCGGCGAGCATCGACCTCGGCGCCGTCGCGGTGCTCGCGAACCCGCTGCGCTACGCCTTCGACGAGGCGGCCGGGCGGGCCACGCAGTTCGCCGCCCCGGCGGACCCCGACGCCGCCCCGGTCGCTGCCGGGGAGCAACCCGGGCTCGAGGGGACCGGCTACTACTCGCCGACGCGCTCGACCTTCGCCAACGGCATGCACGCGGTCGTGGTCGAGACCGACCCGGAGACCGCCGAGATCCGCATCCTGCGCTACTGCGTCGTCCACGACTGCGGCACGCTCATCAACCCGATGATCGTGGAGGGTCAGATCCACGGCGGTGTCGCGCAGGGGGTGGGCGGTGCGTTGTACGAACGCATGGAGTACGCCCCGGACGGACAGCTGCTCAACGCCTCGTTCATGGACTTCCTGATGCCCTACGCCACCGAGGTCCCGGACGTCGAGATCGACCATCTGGTCACGCCGTCGCCGCTCAACCCGCTCGGCGTCAAGGGCGCCGGGGAGGCGGGGGTGATCCCCGGCTCTGCCGCCATCGCCGCTGCGATCGAGGACGCCGAAGGCATCGTGATCACCCGCATGCCGATCTCGCCGAGCGAGCTCTTCGAGCTGCGTCGTCACCGCCCCAGCGACATCCACGCCCCCCGGGAGGACAGCGCATGAGGATCACGGGAACGTCGACGCTGAGCGCCGACCGCGAGCGGGTCTGGCGGGCGCTGAACGACCCCGCCGTGCTGGTGCGGACCATCCCCGGGTGCCGGCGGCTGGAGGCGCTCGGTGAGGACGCCTACGCGATGACGGTCTCGGCCGGCGTGGGCTCCATCAAGGGCGTGTACGACGGCCAGGTCAGGCTCTCCGAGCAGCAGGAGCCGGGCACGTTCCGGATGCACGCGCAGGGAGCCGGCGCTCCCGGCACCATCGGCGCCGATGTGCTCGTCACGCTCGAGGAGTCGCCGTCGGGCGGCACATCGCTGCGCTACGACGCGGAGGCCACCGTCGGCGGGGTGATCGGCGGCGTCGGGCAGCGGATGCTCGCCGGCGTCAGCAAGCGCATGGCCTCGGAGTTCTTCGCCAACGTGGACGCCGCGCTGCGCGCCGGGGACGACGGGAGCGTCCCCGCCCCCGTCCCGGCCGCCACCGACACCGCTGGCGGCGACGTGTTCACCGCTCCCGAAGAACCGACCCCGGCCACCGCAGGCGCGCGGACGTTCTCCCAGGGGGTCCTTGCCGGCGCGGCCGCCGCCCTGGCGGGGGCCCTGGTGGGCGCGTGGATCTCGAGGCGGCGAGACTGACCCGTGGCCGACCTCAGTGTCTACAGCAGCGCGCGGGAGATGGCGGCGGCGGTGGCGGGCCGGGAGATCTCCGCCCGAGAGCTCCTCGACCTCCACCTGGCACGGATCGCGGAGGTGAACGGGCTGGTCAACGCCGTCGTGTCGCTCGACGAGGACCGGGCACGTGAGGCGGCCGCGCAGGCCGACCAGCGGCTCGCCCGGGGGGACGCGGTCGGGCCGTTGCACGGCCTGCCGCACGCGTTCAAGGACACCCACGAGGTGGCCGGGTGGCGCACGACGTTCGGGTCGCCGCTGCGCGCCGACTACGTGCCCAAGCGCGACGAGCTGGTCGTCGAGCGGGTCCGCGGCGCCGGCGTCGTGACGATCGGCAAGACCAACGTGCCGGAGTGGGCGGCCGGCTCGCACACCTTCAACCCGATCTTCGGCACCACCCGCAACCCCTACGACCCGACCCGGTCGGCAGGCGGGTCGAGCGGCGGAGCCGGCGCGGCGCTCGCGAGCGGCATGGTGGCGCTGGCCGACGGCAGCGACATGGGCGGCTCGCTGCGCAACCCCGCCTCGTTCAACAACGTGGTCGGACTGCGACCGACCCCGGGACGCGTCCCCTCGTGGCCCACCACCAACGGCTGGGAGCTGACCTCGGTGGCCGGGCCGATGGCGCGCAGCGTCGAGGACCTGGCGTTCCTGCTGTCGGTGATGGCCGGGCCGTCGCCCCACTCGCCGCTGTCGCTGGAGGCGGCGGGCTCGTCGTTCGCACCCCCGCTGCACGGCGACCTGGCCGGGATCCGGGTGGCGCTCTCGGTCGACCTCGGAGGGGCCTTCCAGGTCGACCAGGTCGTCGCCGGCATCGTGTCCCGGCAGGCGGTCGTCCTCGAGGAGCTCGGGGCCATCGTGGAGGACGCCCACCCGGTGCTCCACGGCGCCGACGCGGCCTTCCGGACCCTGCGTGCGTGGGTGTTCCAGCACCGCTTCAAGGCGCTGCTGGCCAAGCGGCCCGACGGCTTCAAGCAGTCGCTCCGGGACAACATCGAGCTCGGCGCCGGGCTCACCGGCGGCGACGTGGCGCGGGCGTACCAGCAGCTGACCTCGATCCACGACCGGATGCGCGCCTTCTTCGAGGACCACGACGTGCTCGCACTGCCCGTCAGCCAGGTGCCCCCCTTCAGCGCCGACGAGGAGTACCCGGCCACGATCAACGGCAAGCCGCAGGAGACCTACCTGGACTGGATGCGGTCGGCGTACCTCATCACCGTCACCGGCTGCCCCGCGATCTCGGTGCCCGCCGGGTTCACCGACGAAGGCTGGCCGGTCGGCATCCAGCTCGTGGGACCGCAGCGCGGTGAGCGGCGGCTGCTGGAGATCGCGCACGCCTTCGAGCAGGCGACGCGGGTCGGCGACCGGCGTCCCCGGTTCGGGGCCGGCTGATGAGCGAGGACCCCGTGCAGGCGGCGCAGCGAGGGTCGAGAGCGTGAGGCGAGCGTGAGGCGCGTCCGCATCGGCATCGACACCGGCGGCACCTTCACCGACGTGGTCGCCGTCGACGAGGAGTCCGGTGAGCTCGCCGTGACGAAGACGCCGTCCACGCCCGCCGACCCGGCCGAGGGGTTCATGACCGGCGTCCACAAGGTGCTCGGGGAGCTCGGGCTCGACGGGGGTGCGGTCAGCGCGGTCAGCCACGGCACCACCGTGGCCACCAACAAGCTGCTCGAGGGCAAGGTGGCCGAACCTCGGCTTCATCACCACCGAGGGCTACGAGTTCCTGCTCGAGATCGCCCGGCAGTCGGTGCCCGACGGCTACGGCAACTCCTACTTCTGGGTGAAGCCCGACCGCATCGTGCCGGCCGACCGGGTGCGGACGGTCGGCGGACGGCTCGCGGTCGACGGCTCCGAGGTCCGCCCCTTCGACGAGCAGGGTGCGGTCGAGGTGGCGCGATGGTTCCGCGACCGGGGCATCGGCACCATCGGCGTCTGCTTCCTGCACGCGTACGTCGACGACCGGCACGAGCGCGCCATGCGCGACGTGCTGGCCCGCGAGCACCCCGACGCCGTGGTGTCGATCAGCAGCGAGGTGCTGCGCGAGTACCGCGAGTACGAGCGGGCGCTGACCACGCTGGTCGACGCCGCCGTCAAACCCGACATCCGTCGCTACGTCGCCACCATCGCCGGGCGGCTGGCCGGGCTCGTCGACGGCGGGGGAGGAGGCGCCGAGACGGGTGGCGTCCCGTTCTACGTGATGAAGTCCAACGGCGGGGTGCTGAGCGCGGAGGAGGTGGTGCATCAGCCCATCACGACGGTGCTCTCGGGACCGGCGGCCGGCGCCCTCGGAGCCGCCGTCGTGGCGGAGGCGGCCGGCTTCTCGCAGCGTGGTGACCTGCGACGGCGGCGGCACCTCGACCGATGTCACCGTCGTCGTCGACGGCCGGCCCGCGCTCACCACCGAGGGCACGATCGGCGCCTACCCGAGCAAGATCCCGATGATCGACGTCGTGACGGTCGGTGCGGGCGGCGGCTCGGTCGCCTGGCTCTCACCCGAGGGCACCCTGAAGGTCGGGCCGCGCAGCGCGGGCGCCGACCCGGGGCCGATCTGCTACGGGCTCGGCGGTGACGAGCCGACCGTGACCGACGCGCACGTGGTGCTGGCCCGCATCCCCCCACACCTGCTCGGCGGTGAGGTGCCGCTCGACGTCGACCTGGCCGTCGCCGGCGTGGACGCGCTCGCCACCCGCCTCGGGCTCTCGCGCGAGGCGTGCGCGACGGGCGTGCTGGAGATCTCGGCGTGGAACCAGGCCAATGCGCTCCGGCAGGTGACGGTGCAGCGCGGCCTCGACGTCCGCGACTTCACGATGGTGACGTTCGGCGGCTCGGGCTCGCTGCTCGCGTGCCGGCTGGTCGACATCCTCGGCCTCGACGGCGTGCTCGTGCCACGCGACCCGGGGAACCTGTCGGCGTACGGGCTGCTCACCGTGGACGTCCGCAACGACTACGTGCAGACAGCGGTCGCGCGAGCGTCCGCCCTCGAGGCCGCCGCCGTCGAAGGCGGGTACGGCGACCTGCGGTCCCGGGCCGAGGCCGCGTTGGAGCGGGAGGGGTTCGCGCCGCAGCAGCGGGTGTTCGAGCGCAGTGCCGACCTGCGCTACTTCGGTCAGGCCTACGAGGTCCGCGTCGAGGTGCCCGAGGGGCCGGTCACCGAGGAGCTGCTCGCCGAGGCGTCTCGACGCTTCCACGAGGAGCACCGCGCGCTCTACGGCTACGACAACCGGGCCGACGCCCGCCAGGAGGTGGAGTGGGTCAACCTCCGGGTCTGCGGAGTGGGCCCGATCCGCAAGCCCGCCCTGCGCACGGTCGCCCCCGGTGACGGCGCCGACGGCGCACGCACCGGCACCCGGCGTGTGCACTTCGAGGACTGGGTGGAGGCGGCGGTCTACGACCGGACCCGCCTCGGTGCGGGCGACGAGGTGTCGGGGCCGGCGGTGCTCGAGGAGTTCAGCTCCACGGTCCCGATCCACCCCGGCTTCGCGGCGCGGGTCGACCGCTTCGGCAACCTCCTCGTCCGGCAGGGCCTCGTGACCGGGCCGGCGGTGGACCCGGTGCTCACCGAGATCGTCGAGGGCTATCTCGCCTCGGTCGAGCAGGAGGTGGAGACCGCGATCGGCCGCACCAGCCGCTCGCCGATGATCCGCGACGCGCACGACTACCGCGCCGGCATCCACGACCGGAGACTGCGCAAGCTCACCGGGCGGTCGTACTCAGCGCTGGTGCACCCGGTGGTGCGTGACCACCCGATCGAGTCGATGCGGCCCGGTGACGTGTACTTCCACAACGACGTCTACCTTTCGGAGGGCGGCATCGGGCACCTGCCCGACCTGTGCGTCACCGCCCCGGTCTTCCACGACGCCGGGCAGGGCACCGAGGTCGTCGCCTTCGTCCAGGCGTTCGGCCACCACGACGACATCGGCGGCGCGGTGCCCGGGTCGATGCCGTCGAGGGCGACCTCGGTCTTCGAGGAGGGCCTGATGGTCCCGCCGATCAAGCTCTGGGACGCAGGGTGTGCCGAACCGAGCGGCGCTGGCGATCATGACGCGCAACTCCCGGATGCCGGAGTCGCTGGCCGCGGACCTCGACGCCGAGTGCTCGGCGTGCCTGATGGGGGCCGCGACGGATCGCCGAGCTCTTCGCGCGCTACGGCCGCGACACCGTCGAGGGCTGCTTCGACGCGATCCTCGACAAGACGACCGAGACGTTCCGCCGCGAGGTGCTCGCCAAGATCCCGGTGGGGGAGTACGTCTGGGAGGACTACGCCGAGCACGACGGCGTCGACGAGCCCCGGCTGCACACCCAGCGCATCACCATGACCCGCACCGCTGCCGGGGACCCCGGCGGTGAGCGGCTCGTCCTCGACTTCCACGGCACCGCCCCGCAGGCGAAGGGGCCGATCAACCACTGCGGCGACTACGCCGACGGCAACTTCTTGAAGAAGTGGCTGGCGCCGGTCCTGCGCAACCTTGCCGACTGCCCCGAGCGGATGGCCGAGCTCGAGGTCAACGAGGGCGTGGTCCCGCTGATCGAGATGCGGTTCCCACCACCGGGCACGCTGCTGACCCCGGTGTTCCCGGCGCCGACCAACGCCCGCACCTTCGTGATCCTGCGGCTGCTCGGCGTGCTCGCGGGTGTCGTCGCCAAGGCGGTCGACGGCCGCATGCCCGCCGACCAGGAGACGATCCGCTACACCGGCGTGTACGGCGAGGACGCCGACGGGGCGCCGTACCTCATGCGGGAGGTGCTCGGCGGCGGCTCCGGGCGGCCGCTACTACGCCGACGGCGAGGACACCATCCACGTCGTGCCCGACTCGCGCAACCTGCCCACCGAGTTCTCGGAGTCGCGCTTCCCGTTCCGGGTGGAGCGGCTGGGGCTCGCCGTGGACAGCGGCGGCGCGGGGCGGCACCGCGGCGGGCTCGGCTACGAGAAGCACATCCGGATGCTGCGCGACGCGCACTTCATGTCCATCGCGGACCGCTCGATCCTGGCCTGCTGGGGCGTCAAGGGCGGCAGGGCCGGGCGGTCCTTCGCGGTCACCATCGACCCCGGTGGCCCTCGGGAGCGCGAGGTCGACGCGCTCGCCGACGCCGAGCCGGTGCAGGCGGGAGAGGTGATCCGCATCCGCACCACCGGCGGCGGCGGCTGGGGCGACCCGCTGGAGCGCCCCTACGACGAGGTCGAGCGCGACGTGCTCTGGGGCAAGGTCTCCGTCGACGGGGCGCTCGCCGACTACGGCGTGCTGCTCGTCGACGGCGCCGTCGACGAGGCGGCCAGCGACGCCCGGCGCGCGCAGCTGCGTGCCGACCGCGGCGAGCAGCCGTTCTTCGACCGCGGCCCCGGCTACGCCACGCTCTCGGGCGGGGCGACCAGCGCCGACGTGGACTGGCTGTGAGCCCGACCCTCCGGACCGCGCCGTGAGCCTGACCGTCGTGACGGGCGGCGGACGCGGCATCGGGGCGGCCACCGCGGAGCGGCTGGCCGCCGAGGGACACCACCTGGTGCTGAGCTACGCCCGCGACCGCGACGCCGCCGAGGCGACAGCACGTCGCGTGCGCGACCTCGGGTCCGGCTGCCGAGTGGTGCGCGCCGACGTGTCCGACCCCCGGCAGGTCGATGCCCTGTTCGACGCCGCCGCGGAGGAGGGCCGGCTCACCGGGCTCGTCAACAACGCCGGATCCACCCTGCACGTCGGCGACCTCACGGACACCCCGGTCGAGGTGATCCGCGCCGTCGTCGACGTCAACCTCACCGGCGCGATCCTCGTCGCCCGTCGGGCGGCGAGGGACCTCGGGCGCGGCGGTGCCATCGTCAACGTCTCCTCGGCGGCGGCCACGCTCGGGTCACCCCACGAGTACGTCCACTACGCCGCCGCCAAGGCTGGGGTGGACGCCCTCACCCACGGCCTCGCCCAGGAGGTGGCGGCCCGGGGCATCCGCGTCAACGGCGTCGCACCGGGCATCGTGCGCACCGAGATCCACGCGGCCGCGGGCGACCCCGACCGGATCGACCGTGTCGGGCCGCTGGTGCCGATGGCACGGGCCGGGGAGCCCGCCGAGATCGCGGAGGCGATCGCCTGGCTGCTCGGCGACAGCTGTCCCTACGCCACCGGCGCGACCCTGCGGGTCGCCGGGGGCAGGTGAGCGACCTCCCGTGGGATCCCCGAGCCGAGGTCACTAGGTTCGGGCCATGAGGGTCCTGCTCGCGCTCGGCGGCAACGCGATGACCGCCCCCGACGGCCGGGTGCGGCCCGAGGACCAGATCGCGGCAGCACAGGTCGCGATGTCCGGCGTCGCCGAGCTGGTGGCCAGCGACATCGATGTCGTCGTCACGCACGGCAACGGCCCGCAGGTCGGCAACCTGCTGGTGAAGAACGAGATAGCGGCCGCAGTGGTCCCTCCGGTGCCACTGGACTGGTGCGTCGCGCAGACCCAGGCCACGCTCGGGTTCGTGCTCATGAACGCCCTCGACGACGCACTACGCCGGCGGGGCGTCGAGCGACGGTCGGTCACGGTCGTGACCCGCACGCTGGTGGATGCCGCCGACCCGGGTTTCGCCCGGCCCAGCAAGCCGATCGGGCGCTACCTGTCGCAGGACGAGGCGGAGCTGCTGGTCCGGCACGGGGAGACGTGGGAGGACCGTGGCGCCCGCGGCTGGCGTCGCGTGGTCGCCTCGCCCGAGCCCCGCGAGATCCTCGACGCCGAGGCGGTGCGGGCGCTGGTCGACGCCGGCTTCGTGGTCGTCGCCAACGGCGGCGGGGGTGTTCCCGTGGCTCGGGAGGCCGACGGGCTGCGGGGCGTCGAGGCGGTGATCGACAAGGACCTGGGGGCGGCGCTGCTCGCCCGGACCGTCGACGCGGACGTGCTCGTGGTGGCCACCGACGTGCCGCACGCCGTGCTTCGCTTCGGCACACCGGAGGCCGAGCCGCTCGGGCGGGTCGACGTACGTCGGCTGCGGCTGCTCGCCACCGAGGGGCACTTCGCCTCCGGGTCGATGGGACCCAAGGTCGAGGCCGCGTGCCGCTTCGTGGAGCAGGGCGGCACCCGTGCCGTGATCAGCACGCTCGACCACATCCTCGACGCCGTCGCCGGCGAGGCCGGCACCGTCGTCGTACCGTCGGACTGACCCGCAACCAAGGAGACGCACATGCCCGAGCCCATCGAGGTCCGCAAGGTCCCGATCCTCAACGTGTCGGACGCCGCCGGACTGGCCGACCTGATCGACGACGGCACCCTCGAGGCCGACCGGGTGGTCGCGGTCATCGGCAAGACCGAGGGCAACGGCGGGGTCAACGACTACACCCGGATCATCGCCGACCGAGCCTTCCGCGAGGTGCTGGTCGCCAAGGGCAGCCGCAGCGCGGAGGACGTGAGGCAGGTGCCCATCGTCTGGTCCGGCGGCACCGACGGCGTGCTCAGCCCACACGCCACCGTCTTCGCGACGATGCCGGCGGAGCCGGCCGAGCAGACCGACGAGCCGCGGCTCACCGTGGGCTTCGCGATGAGCGAGGTCCTGCAGCCCGAGGACATCGGCCGGGTCGCGATGGTCACCAAGGTCGCCGACGCGGTGAAGGAGGCGATGGAACGGGCCGGGATCACCGACGTCGCCGACGTGCACTACGTGCAGACCAAGACGCCGCTGCTGACGATCCACACCATCCGCGACGCCAAGAGCCGGGGCAAGACGGTGTGGACCGAGCACACCCACGAGTCGATGGACCTCTCCAACGGCTGCACGGCACTCGGTGTCGCGGTGGCCCTCGGTGAGATCGAGATGCCGGACGACGAGGACGTGATGCACGACCGGTCGCTCTACTCCGCCGTCGCCTCCTGCTCCTCGGGCGTCGAGCTCGACCAGGCGCAGGTGGTCGTGGTCGGCAACGCCCGCGGGGTCGGCGGGCGCTACCGCATCGGGCACTCGGTGATGCGGGACGCGCTCGACTCCGATGGCATCTGGGAGGCGATCCGGGACGCCGGGCTCGAGCTCCCCGAGCGCCCGCACCCCTCCGACCTGGCCGGCCGGCTGGTCAACGTCTTCCTCAAGTGCGAGGTGAGCCAGGACGGTCAGGTGCTCGGTCGCCGCAACGCGATGCTGGACGACTCCGACGTCCACTGGCACCGGCAGATCAAAGCCGCCGTCGGCGGGGTGACGGCCGCCGTCACCGGTGACCCGGCGGTGTTCGTCTCCGTGTCCGCCGCCCACCAGGGCCCCGACGGCGGCGGCCCTGTCGCTGCGATCGTCGACCTCGGCGAGGATCCCGCCGGCTACGTCGCCCCGCCCCGCTGACCCGGCCGGTCGCCGCACAGGGATTGGAACTCAGGGGGGTGGAACTCAGGGGGGGTGGAACTCAGGGGGGTGGAACTCCGGGGGGGGTGGAACTCAGGGGGGTGGAACTCAGGGGTGGGTCAGAGGGTGTGGAGCCCCCACGAGACGGAGTGCTGGTCGCCGTCCTGGCCGGCGGGGGAGAGCACGACGAGGTCCTCGCCGGTGACGAAGGCGTTCGGGGGCGCCGTCATGGGCTCGACGGCCAAGGACTCGCGGGCGCGTCTGGGCAGCGCGTCGCCGGTGAACAGCTGCAGCCAGCGGTGGTGCTCGTCCACCCAGAGCACGGTGCCGGCGCCGGTACGCCGGTCGCGCACCACGACCTGCGCCCGACCGGATGAGTCCCGTGCGAGCCCGGTGAACGCGGTGTCGAGGCTCGTCGAGCCGATCGGCCGCGCCATCCGGAAGTCCAGGTCGGTGTCGCGGACGTCGTCGCGCCCCGAGGGGATCAGCTGCCCGTCCACGAGCAGCCGCGTCTCGCACGGCAGGGTCAGCTCCCAGTCGTCCACGGGTCCGTCCCCGGTGCTGAGGTACGGGTGCGCCCCCGAGGCGTACGGCGCCCGCGAGGCGCTCAGGTTGGTCGCGGACAGGGTCATGGTCAACCCGTCAGCCGAGAGGTCGTAGAGCGCGTGCAGGTCGAGCGTCCAGGGATACCCGGGCTGCGCCATCACCCGCAGCGTCAGCGACACCGAGTGGGCGGTGAGCTCCTCGATGCTCCACGCCGACCAGCGCACCAGCCCGTGGCTGGCGTTGTGCCGGTCGGGCTCCGTCAGCGGGAGCTGCAGCTCCTGCCCGTCGAAGGTGTAGCGACCGTCGCGGATCCGGTTCGGCCACGGAGCCAGCAGCTGACCGCGACCGGAGGACGACTGCTCCTCCTCGGGCCAGCCGAGGACGAGGGCGCGTCCCTCGTGCTCGAGCAGCCGCAGCGCCGCGCCGCTCTCGGTGACGACCGCTCGGTAGCCGCCGCCGCTGATCTCGTACTGCTCCCCGCTCGGCGCCATGGCGTCAGCCTGCCAGAAGCCCGCGGTCAGCGGGTCCCGTCGACGACCACGTCGGCGCGCTCGCGGGTGCCTTCGCGGGCGAAGAGTGCGTCCTCCTGCTCCTGCCAGGCCAGCCAGTGCTCGCGCAGCCTCTCACCGTCGCGGGCCAGCCCGCGCCCGGTGCGGATCTCGGGCGGCGCCTCGACCCAGACCCGGCAGGTGGTCACGTCGTCGTGGACCGGGTTGGTGGAGCCCACGCCCTCGACGACGAGCACCTCGCAGGGCTCGACGACGAGGTCCTCGGCGTAGGCGAGGCGGTGCCAGTCGTAGCGCCGGTAGTGGCCCGGCCGACCGGAGCGCAGCGGCTCGAGCACCGAGGAGGCGAGCTGTCCGCGCCCCGTCTCGAGCCCCGACCAGCCGTCGTAGAGGTCGTCCATGTGCAGCAGTCGCACCTGGGCGAGCGCCGTCGCGGCGTCGGCTGCCCCCAGCGCGTCACGGAAGCGGCGCTCCAGCGCAGCGCCCAGGGTCGTCTTGCCCGAGCCGGCCGGGCCGTCCACGCACACCAGCCGGCCCCCGGTGCCGAGCGTGGCGGGCCGGGCCAGCACGGCCCGCACGATCTCGTCCGCCCCGGTGCCTGTGCCAGCAGCTGCCCCGGTGCCTGTCCCGGTGCCTGTCCCGGTGTCTGCTCCGGTGACGACCCCGGTGGCCCGCCGGGTCACCACGCGTGACCGGTGCCGCGGTAGGTCGGCACCGTCTCGACGACCTCGCTGCCTCGCACCAGGTGCGCCTCGTTGACGTGCTCGGCGGCCTCGCCGGCCTTGGCGTGACGGAACCAGACCAGCTCCCCGACGAGCAGCGCCGACGCGCCGGGCCCGGACAGCGGGGTCTGCACCTCGCCGGCGCCCTCGAACCGGGTCAGTCGCAGCCCGGGGGGCGCCCAGGGGACGGGGGAGCGGTCCTTCCCGGCCGGTCCGGAGGCGATCAGGCCGCCCCCGGCGACGGTGGCCACCGTGGAGGAGGGGCGGCGCGAGACCCGCAGCCCGACGAAGGCGGCCGGCAGCGGGTCGAAGGAGCGGTAGTGGTCGTAGAGTCCCGGCACCAGCAGGCCCGATCCCGCCGTCACCTCGGTGACGACCGGGTCTGCGCGAGAGCTCTCGAGGGACCCGGTGCCACCGGCGTTCCAGAGCTCGAGGTCGGTGACGTCGTGCAGCGCCGACCCGATCTCGGCCCGTCGCTGCGCCAGCTGCGCGAGCGAGGCAGCCTTGACCCGTCGTACGGCGGCCGAGCGCAGGCGGTGCCGGGGGACCTGGTCGGGCACACCCGCGACCTGTCCCTCGAAGGTGACGATGCCCACGAGCCGGAAGCCGTCGCGGCCCGCTACCAGCCGGGCGAGCTCGACGACGTGCGCGGCGTCCTGCAGCGGCGACCGCTTGGTGCCGACATGGGCGGGACCGAGCTGCAGCCCGGCGTCGACGTCGAGTGTCACCCGGACCTCGGTCGAGGACGCTCGCACCGAGTCGACGAGGTCGAGATGCCGCACGTTGTCGACCATCAGGGTGACGGCGGCCAGCGCGGCCTCCGAGGACGTCAGCCGGCGCAACGCCTCGAGGTCCACGGACGGGTAGCCCATCACGATGTCGTCGCTGACGCCCTGCTCGGCCAGCCAGAGCGCCTCACCCAGCGAGTAGGCCAGCACGCCACGGAAGCCGTCGACCGCGAGTGCGTGCTCCAGGAGCGCCGGCACTCGCAGCGCTTTCGACGCTACCCGGATCGGGGTGCCGTCGGCCCGACGCGCCAGGTCGGCCGCGTTGGCGTCGAAGGCGTCCAGGTCCACGACGTACAGCGGTCCGCCCGCCACGTCGGGCAGCGAGGCGACGGCGCCGTTCAGCCGCGCGTGCAGGCGGTGTCGCGCGACGAGCGCGGCGAGGTCGTTGCGTCGCACGGGTCAGTCGATGCCGTGCTTGCGGAGGATGGCCTCGATGTCGTCCATGTCCTTGTCCTGGACGGCAGGTTCGGCCCGCTTGGACGAGCGTCGGCGGGGCAGCTGCGCCGGCTCCGAGGCCCCCTCGGGCCGGGGGCGCGTGCCGCCACGAGCACGCATCGCGGCCGTGACCGCGAACAGCATCAGCGACACGCCGGCCAGGGCGACCCCCAGCCACACCACCGGGCTGAAGGCCAGCCGCACGGCCCACGTCACGACGTTGTTCCCGATGCTCCAGAGCAGCTTCAGCGTGCCGGTCAGGCCGGCCGCCGCGGGCAGCAGCGACCAGGCGACGCCCCGCAGGCCCGAGCTGGCGCCCTTGCGCCTCCACACCACCAGGCTCAGCACCAGGCCGAGGACGCTGAGCAGCACACCCAGCGCCTGCCAGGTCGCCGCGTCGAGTACTCCCACACGCCCAGCCTACGGTGGCGGCTGGGACGATGGGTGGGTGCGCGTGCTCCCCGACCCCGGCTTCGCCGGCGACGACGGCGCGGCCACGCCCGGGGTGGGTGAGGCGCTCGCCGCCTACGACGTCGATCCGGACGCCCGTCACGCCGCCACCCTCGCGGTGCTGCAGCACGCCCGGCTGCTCGTGCCCGTCGTCGCGGTGCTCGGCGACGTCGAGCACGACGAGTCGGGGCTGCGGCGCGACAAGACCTCGGACATGGCGACCGTGCTGATGCAGGGGCGGGACGGCCGGACGGCGCTGCTGGCGTTCACGAGCACGGAGGCGATGCGTCGGTGGGACCCGGGGGCGAGGCCGGTGCCGGTCACTGCGGCGCGGGCCGCCGCGGCCGCCGTGCAGGACGGCGCGGCGGCGGTGCTGGTCGACGTGGCCGGACCGGTCACGTTCGTGGTGGAGACCGACGACCTGGGGGAGCTGGCCGAGGGGGGCGAGCTGGTGGAGGTCAGCGGCCGCTTCGGGTGGGCGAGACCGCGCCGGTGAGCGCCTCGCCCGGGCCTTCGCCGGGTGCGTCGGCGACCTCCGAGGCCTCACGGAAGGCGAGCTGGAGGGAGCGCAGCCCGTCGCGCAGCGGCGCCGCGTGGTGGTGCCCCAGCCGAGGTGCGGAGGCGGTGACCAGGCCGGCCAGCGCCTCGATCAGCGTGCGGGCCTCGTCGAGGTCCCGGTGCTCCGGAAGGTCCTCGGCGAGCCCGAGGCTGACCGCGGCCGCGCTCATCAGGTGGAGGGCGGCTGTGGAGACGATCTCGAGAGCCGGGACGTCGGCGATGTCGCGCGAGGACTCGGGGCCGGCAGGCGGGGTGGTCATGGCGGCCAGCCTCGCACCCGGTGCTCGATGTGCATGGACGGCCCCTGGCGCGCTATCCTCGCGGTGACCGATCCGTTTGGGTCGGCCGTCTGTACGCCCCGGAGGGAATGTCCGGGACGCGCCGCCGGTTGACTCCGACAGATCTGACAAGCGGGGACATCGTCTCCCACCCGCACCGGCCGCAGCTCCACCAGGTCGTCGGGTCCGGTCCAGAGGACGGCTCCGGCCGTGCTCGGATGGTGCCACGTGTCCCACGCGTCGTGGCACCGAGACTGGCCTCCGCTTGGCATGGCGGGGGCCTTTGTGGTTCTCCGCCTCAGGTCACGCATCCTCAGGACCCACCTGACCGACCACATGGAGGACCCATCAGCACGGAGCTGCGAATCAACGACCGGATCCGGGTGCCGGAGGTCCGGCTCGTTGGCCCCAACGGCGAGACCGTCGGCATCGTCCGCATAGACGACGCCCTGCGGCTTGCGCAGGAGTCCGACCTCGACCTCGTCGAGGTGGCGCCGACGGCGCGTCCGCCGGTCTGCAAGCTCATGGACTACGGCAAGTTCAAGTACGAGAACGCCCAGAAGGCCCGCGAGGCCCGTCGGAACCAGACGAACGTGATCATCAAGGAGATGAAGCTTCGTCCGAAGATCGACGCACACGACTACGAGACCAAGAAGGGCCACGTCGTCCGCTTCCTGAACCAGGGCGACAAGGTCAAGATCACCATCATGTTCCGCGGTCGTGAGCAGCACCGCCCGGAGCTCGGCTACCGGCTGCTGCAGCGCCTTGCCGAGGACGTCACCGAGCTCGGCTTCGTCGAGTCGAACCCGAAGCAGGACGGCCGCAACATGGTCATGGTGCTCGGGCCGCACAAGAAGAAGGCCGAGGCCAAGATCGAGGCCAAGGCGGCCAAGGCCGAGCGGGCCGCGGAGAAGATGGCCGAGCGCGAGGCCGAGCACGCCGAGCGTACGGCGACCGCACCCACCGCGCCGGGCGACAAGAAGCCGCGACGTCGCTCGGAGAACATCGACCCGGACATGTGAGACGGGGGCCGGCCGGCGCCGGCCACCCGTTCCGCAGCAGGACCAGGCAGTACAGGCCACCCAGCCAGCACAGGCAGCACCGACAAGAGGACTGAACACTCATGCCGAAGAACAAGACGCACTCGGGCGCGAGCAAGCGCTTCCGGGTGACCGGCTCGGGCAAGATCCGCCGCCAGAAGACGGGTCTGCGCCACAACCTCGAGCACAAGGCGTCCAAGGTGACCCGCCGGATGAGCGGCACCACGCAGATCGCCAAGGCCGACAACGCCAAGGTCAAGAAGCTTCTCGGCCGCTGAGCGCCGAACCAGCCCCCGAACCCCGGGTGGTCGCCTCGACCGGGACCACCCACAGATGGACCAAGGAGTAACAAGTGGCACGCGTCAAGCGGGCGGTCAACGCCCACAAGAAGCGCCGGGTGACCCTCGAGCGCGCGTCCGGCTACCGCGGACAGCGCTCGCGTCTCTACCGCAAGGCCAAGGAGCAGGTCACCCACTCGCTGGTCTACAGCTACCGCGACCGCAAGGCGAAGAAGGGTGACTTCCGCAAGCTCTGGATCCAGCGGATCAACGCCGCGGCCCGCGCGAACGGCATGACCTACAACCGCTTCATCCAAGGTCTCAAGGCCGCGGGCGTCGAGGTGGACCGCAAGATCCTCGCCGACCTCGCCGTGAACGACGCCGCCGCGTTCGTCGTGCTCGTCGAGACCGCCAAGGGTGCGCTGCCCGACGACGTCAACGCACCACGCGAGACGACCGAGGCCGCGTCCGCCTGACGGCTGCGTCCGGTCGCACCCCGACGATGGCGAGCCTCCCTGCCGACACGCCCCTCCTCACCTCGAGGAGCGGCCGCGTGAAGGCGGCGCGGAGGCTCGCCCGTCGTCCCTCTCGGACCGAGCACCGGCTCTTCCTCGCCGAGGGTCCGCAGGCGGTGCGGGAGGCGCTCGCGGTCCACGGCTGTGTCCGCGAGGTGTTCGCGGTCCCGGCGGCGGCCGAGGCGCACCCCGGCCTGTACGCCGCCGCGGCCGCCGCCGAGGTGCCCTGGCAGCTCGCCGACGAGGCCGCCGTCGCCTCACTGTCGCAGACCGTCACCCCGCAGGGCGTCGTCGCGGTCTGCGCCTTCCTCGACCGACCGCTGTCCGGCCTGCTCGCCCACCGGCCGAGCCTGCTCGCGCTGTGCGCCGACGTCCGCGACCCGGGCAACGCCGGCACCGTCGTGCGTTGCGCCGACGCCGCAGGAGCGGGCGGAGTCGTGCTCACCGGGTCGTCGGTCGATCCCTACAACGGGAAGGCCGTCCGAGCCTCGGCCGGTTCGTTGTTCCACGTCCCCCTGGTCCTCGACGCGGACACGGCGCGCGTGGTGGCGGAGCTGCGAGCCGACGGGATCCGCGTGCTGGCCGCCGACGGGGCGGGGGAGATCGACCTCGACGACGCCGCCGACGACGGCATCCTCGCGGGTTCCACCGCGTGGCTCTTCGGCAACGAGGCGTGGGGGCTGCCCGAGGAGGTCGCCGCGTTGGCCGACCATCGTGTGCGCATCCCGATCCACGGTCGTGCCGAGAGCCTCAACCTGGCCACCGCCGCCGCCGTCTGCCTCTACGCGTCCGCGCGCGCCCAGCGCAGGTCCGGCTGAGCTCGGCCCGCAGGTCCGGCCAGGGGCCGACCGACTCGGTTAGCCTGTCCGCATGGCCGTGGGGACGCAGCAGGGGACAGCAACCGACGTCCTGGACACCCTGCCCGACGGTGTCGTGGTGGCCGACGCGTCCGGCTGCGTGACGCTGATGAACGCCGCGGCCTCGCGGCTGCTGAGCACGCGGGACGGGGTCGGCAAGTCGCTCGCCGACGTGGTGCTGCTCCAGGACCGGGCCGGCAACAGCTGGTTCGCCTGCACACAGCCGTACGCCGGCCTCGCCACGCGCAGCCACCTCTCCGAGCAGGCGTGGTACCTCGCCGACGGCACCGAGCTGCTGGTGACCGCACGCATCCTGCGCGACGGTCCCCGCGCGCCCGTGCAGCAGGTCGCGGTGTCGGTACGCTCCGCGCGGGCCCGCGAACGCCTCGACCGGGAGCGCTCCGACCTGGTCGCGACCGTGGCGCACGAGCTCCGCTCACCCCTGACCGGCGTCAAGGGCTTCGTGGCGACGCTGCTGTCGAAGTGGGACAAGCTCAACGACGACCAGAAGAAGATGATGCTGGAGACGGTCAACGTCGACGCCGATCGGCTCACCCGGCTGATCGCGGAGCTTCTCGACGTCGCCCGCATCGACACCGGCCGGCTCTCGCTCTACCCCAGGCCGGTCGACTTCCGGGTGGCGGTGGACCGGGTGGTCGCGTCGGCGCGCGCCGGCAGCGGTCGCGAGATCGCCTTCGACGTGGTGGGGGAGCCGCCGCCGATCAGTGCCGACCCCGACAAGCTCGCACAGGTGGTCACCAACCTCGTCGACAACGCGATGCGGCACGGGGACGGCCGGGTCACGCTCACCGCGTCCGCGATCACCGACGAGGCGCCGTACTCCGGCGTGCTGCTGCACGTCGACGACGAGGGCGACGGGATCAGCCCCGAGATCCGGAGCAGGGTCTTCACGAAGTTCTGGAAGCACGGCAACCGCGGCGGCTCCGGCCTGGGCATGTACATCATCCACGGCCTGGTGACCGCGCACGGCGGCTCGGTCGAGATCGACGACTCGCCGGCCGGTGGGGCGCGGGTCAGCATCCTCTGGCCGGAGGCGGACAGCCGCCCGGAGTGAGAACCCTCCCGTTCGCCCGCCGTACGCCCGCTTCCTAGACTGACCTCCGCACGCGCCGCCTCCCCCGGAAAGGCAGTCATGTCCGGCCCGAACTCCGAGTACGACCCCGTCCAGGTCACGCCGCTGGGCGCCGACGAGGTCGAGGCGATGCGCGACGCCGCACTCGCCGCGATCGAGGCGGCCGCCGACCTCGCCGACCTGAAGCGGGTCCGCTCCGAGCACGCGGGCGACCGGTCGCCGCTCGCGCTCGCCAACCGCGAGATCGGGGCGCTGCCGCCGCAGGCCCGCAAGGAGACGGGGCGACGGGTCGGTCAGGCCCGGGGCGCGGTCAACCAGGCGCTCGCCGCCCGGCAGGAGCAGCTGCAGGTCGAGCACGACGCCCGTGTCCTCGTGGAGGAGGCCGTCGACGTCACCCTGCCGTGGGACCGCACCCCCCGGGGCGCGCGGCATCCGCTGACCACGCTCCAGGAGCTGGTCGGCGACGTCTTCGTGGCCATGGGCTGGGAGGTGGCCGAGGGACCAGAGGTCGAGGCGGAGTGGCTGAACTTCGACGCCCTCAACCTCGGCGCCGACCATCCCGCCCGCACCATGCAGGACACCTTCTGGCTGGAGCCGGCCGACGGCGGCCTGGTGATGCGCACGCACACCTCCCCGGTGCAGGCCCGCACGATGCTCGAGCGGACCCCGCCGATCTACGTGATCTGTCCCGGCCGGGTCTTCCGCACCGACGAGCTCGACGCGACGCACACGCCGGTGTTCTCCCAGGTGGAGGGGCTCGTGGTCGACAAGGGGATCACGATGGCGCACCTCAAGGGCACCCTCGACCACTTCGCCGAGGCGATGTTCGGCGACGGCATCACGACGCGCTTCCGACCGTCGTACTTCCCCTTCACCGAGCCCTCGGCCGAGGTCGACCTGGTCTGCTTCGTCTGCCGCGGCGTGCCGCCGTCGGTCGAGACCTGTCGCACCTGCAAGGGCGAGGGCTGGATCGAGTGGGGCGGCTGCGGCGTCGTGAACCCGCGGGTGCTCGCAGCCTGCGGGGTCGACTCGGAGGTCTACAGCGGGTTCGCGTTCGGCATGGGACTGGAGCGGACGCTGATGTTCCGCCACGGCGTCGCCGACATGCGCGACATGGTCGAGGGCGACGTCCGCTTCACCGCGGCCTTCGGAACGGAGATCTAGGGCCATGCGCGCACCGCTCTCCTGGATCCGGGAGTACGTCGACCTGCCCCCCGACGTCACCGCGACCGACCTCGCGCACCGGCTGACCGCGCTCGGTCTCAAGCTCGAGGCGCTGGAGTCACCGGGAGCCGACGTCGAGGGGCCGCTCGTCGTCGGCCGGGTGCGCAGCGCCGTCGACGAGCCGCAGAAGAACGGCAAGACCATCAAGTGGTGCCAGGTCGACTGCGGACCCGAGCACGGCGAGCACGGCATCGTCTGCGGCGCCCACAACTTCGGCGAGGGCGACCTCGTCGTCGTCTCGCTGCCCGGCACGGTGCTTCCCGGCGGCTTCGCGATCACGGCGCGCAAGACCTACGGACACGTCTCCGACGGCATGATCTGCTCGGCCAAGGAGCTCGGGATCGGTGACGACCACGACGGCATCCTGGTGCTCGACCCACGGGTGGACACCCCAGCCGACGCGGCGTCTCCCGCCGAGGTGACGCCGGGTGACCCCGTCGTCGACCTGCTGGGCCTGCGCGACGAGGTCATCGAGTTCGAGATCAACCCCGACCGCGCCTACGCCCTCTCGCTGCGGGGCATCGCCCGCGACGCCGCCCTCGCCTACGACGCGCCGTTCCGCGACCCGGCGGTCCGCGACGTGCCCGCGCCGAACGACGACGGCTACCCGGTGCGGGTGGACGCGCCCGACGGCTGTCCGGTGTTCGCCACCCGCGCCGTCACCGGCTTCGACCCCTCGGCGCCGACGCCGCGCTGGCTCGCGCGCCGGGTGCAGCTGGCCGGGATGCGCCCGATCTCGCTGGCCGTCGACGTCACGAACTACGTGATGCTCGAGCTCGGGCAGCCCCTCCACGGCTACGACGGCGACCGGCTCGCCGGACCCGTCGTGGTCCGCCGGGCGAGCGAGGGGGAGCGGCTCACCACCCTCGACGACGTCACCCGCACGCTCTCGAGCCAGGACCTGCTGATCACCGACGACAGCGGCCCCATCGGGCTCGCCGGCGTCATGGGCGGCCGGACCACCGAGCTGTCGGGCAGCACCAGCCACGTCGTCATCGAGGCGGCGCACTTCGAGCCGACCACGATCTTCCGGACCGCGCGCCGCCACAAGCTGCCCTCGGAGGCCTCCAAGCGCTTCGAGCGGGGGGTCGACCCGCTGCTGCCCGCGTACGCCGCCGACCGGGTCGCCCAGCTCCTCGTCGAGCACGGCGGGGGCACCGTGAGCGGGGGCGTCACCTACGTCGGGCGTCCGCCGGTGCCGCCCGTGATCACCGCCGGCCTCGACCTCGCCGCCCGGGTGACCGGCATGCCCATCGACGGTGAGACCGCCGTGCACCACCTGCGCGCGGTCGGCTGCACCGTGACCACGGAGGGCGCCATGCTCACCGCCCTGCCACCGAGCTGGCGGCCGGACCTGAGCGATCCCTACGACCTCGTCGAGGAGGTGGCCCGGGTCGTCGGCTACACCGAGGTCCCCTCGGTGCTGCCGACGGCGCCTGTGGGGCGGGGGCTGACCAAGAGCCAGAAGCTGCGTCGCCGGGTCGGCTTCGCGCTGGCCGGTGCCGGCCTCGTGGAGGTGAGGTCGTGGCCGTTCGTCGGAGGAGGCGACCTCGACCGCCTCGGACTTCCCGCGGAGGACCTGCGGCGCCGCACCCTCCGGGTGGCCAACCCGCTGTCGGACCAGCGCCCCGAGCTCACGACGACGCTGCTGCCGGGGCTGCTCGAGACCGCGGCCCGCAACGTGAGCCGGGGCACCACGGCCCTCGGCCTGTACGAGGCCGCACCCGTCTTCCTCCCGACCCCCGACCGGCTCAAGGCTCCGATCCTCGGGGTGGACTGGCGACCCGACGACGCGGAGCTCGACAAGCTGAACGCGGCCGTCCCCCAGCAGCCGCTGACGCTGGCGGCCGTGCTCGCCGGGGACCGGCAGCCGTCGGGCTGGTGGGGCCGGGGCCGTCCCGCCGAGCTGGGCCGACGCAGTCGAGGTCGTCCGCGAGGTCGCCCGGGTGCTGCGGGTCGACGTGGAGGTGGTGCAGGCCCGCCGGGCGCCGTGGCACCCCGGTCGCTGCGCACGGTTCGTCGTCGACGGGGTGGAGGTCGGACACGCCGGCGAGCTGCACCCGGCCGTGTGCACGGCCTATGGCGTGCCGGCGCGCACCAGTGCCCTCGAGGTCGACCTCGACCTGCTGATCCGGGTCGCGCCGAGCGTCGTGCGCGCGCCCACCTTCTCGACGTACCCGGTGGCCAAGGAGGACGTCGCGCTCGTCGTCGGGGCCGACCTGCCCGCAGCCACCGTGGAGGCGACGCTGCAGGAGGGCGCCGGCGACCTGCTGGAGTCGGTGCGGCTGTTCGACGTCTACACCGGCGACCAGATCGGCGAGGGCCGCAAGTCGCTGGCGTTCGCCCTGCGGTTCCGCGCGCCCGACCGCACGCTCACCGAGCACGAGACCGGCGCCGCGCGCGACGCGGCGGTCGCGCTGGCCGCGCAGCGGCACGGGGCAGTCCAGCGCTGAGAGGCGGCTCCTGCCCCAGGTCGTTCGGTATGTCGAGTTGTGTATAGTCATGCACATGACGAAGCGCACCGCCGCGGTCGCCGGAGCCAGTGGGTACGCCGGTGGCGAGGTCCTCCGCCTGCTGCTGGGCCACCCGGACGTCGAGGTCGGAGCGGTGACTGCCGGCGCCAACGCCGGGGAGCCGCTCGGGACCCTGCAGCCACACCTGCTCCCGCTGGCCGACCGCATCCTCGAGGACACCACCGTCGAGAGCCTTTCCGGCCACGACGTGGTCTTCCTCGGCCTCCCGCACGGGCAGTCGGCGCAGCTGGCCACGGCCCTGCCTGCGGAGACGGTGGTCATCGACTGCGGAGCCGACTTCCGGCTGACCGACGAGCAGGAGTGGGTCACCTTCTACGGCGGCGACTACGCCGGGTCCTGGCCCTACGGCCTCCCCGAGCTCGCCGACCAGCGCCGCCAGATCGCGAGATCGACCCGGATCGCCGTCCCCGGCTGCTACCCCACGGTCTCCACGCTCGCGCTGGCACCCGCCGTCTCGGCCGGCATCGTCGACGCCTCCGGCATCGTCGTGGTCGCTGCCTCCGGCACGTCGGGAGCGGGCAAGGCACCGAAGCCCCACCTGCTCGGCTCGGAGGTGATGGGGTCGGCCAGCGCGTACGGCGTCGGCGGCACCCACCGCCACACCCCCGAGATCACCCAGAACCTCCGGCTGCTCACCGACGACGAGGTCCGCGTCTGCTTCACCCCGGTGCTGGTGCCGATGCCCCGGGGCATCCTCGCGACCGCCTCGGCCCCCACCGCCGTCGACGCCGATCTCGCCTACGCGACGTACGAGAAGGCGTTCGCGGACGAGCCGTTCGTGCATCTCCTGCCGCGGGGGCAGTGGCCGCAGACCAAGTCCGTCACCGGCTCCAACGTCATCCACGTGCAGGTGACCGTGGACGAGGTCGCTGGTCGCCTGGTCGCCGTGGCGGCCGTCGACAACCTCGCCAAGGGGACCGGGGGTGCCGCCGTGCAGTGCATGAACCTCGCCCTCGGGCTGCCCGAGGCCAGCGGGCTCACGACGGTGGGCCTGGCGCCATGAGCGTCACCGCACCGGCCGGGTTCCGCGCGAGTGGGATCACGGCAGGACTCAAGTCGTCGGGGGGCAAGGACCTGGCACTGGTCGTCAACGACGGTCCGTCGTACGCGTCCGCCTCGGTCTTCACCGCCAACCGCTGCAAGGCCAACCCGGTGCTGTGGAGCCAGGAGGTCGTCAAGGACGGCGTCGTGCGCGCCGTGGTGCTGAACTCCGGCGGCGCCAACTGCTACACCGGCGCCGAGGGCTTCCAGACCACCCACGCGGTCGCCGAGCAGGTGGCTGCCGGACTCGGCACCGGTGCCGTCGACGTGGTCGTCTGCTCGACCGGACTGATCGGTCTGACCAACGACCGGAGGGTGCTCGTCGAGGGCGTGGACGCGGCGGTCGCAGCGCTCGGCCCGGACGGGGGCGACGACGCCGCGCACGCCATCATGACCACCGACAGCGTGAGCAAGCAGGTCGTCGTCGAGGGCGACAGCCCGTCACCGGGATCAGGATCGGGCTGGCGCATCGGGGGCATGGCCAAGGGCGCCGGGATGCTCGCCCCCCAGCTGGCCACCATGCTCGTGGTGCTGACCACCGACGCCGACGTCGACGCGGAGACCGCCGACCGCGCGCTCCGGCAGGCGACCCGGGTGAGCTTCGACCGCCTCGACTCCGACGGCTGCATGTCCACCAACGACACCGTCACGCTGCTGTGCAGCGGCGCCTCGGGGGCCACGCCCACCGAGGCCGAGCTCGCCGACGCGCTGAGCCGGGCCTGCACGGACCTGGCCATGCAGCTGCTCGCGGACGCGGAGGGCGCCGACCACGACATCGCGATCACCGTGCTCCGCGCTGCCAGCGAGGGCGACGCGGTCGAGGTGGGCCGCTCGATCGCCCGCAGCGCCTTGTTCAAGGCGGCCGTGTTCGGCAAGGACCCCAACTGGGGAAGGGTGCTCGCCTCGATCGGCACCACCGGTGCGGCGTTCGACCCGGCCGACCTCGACGTCGCCATCAACGACGTCTGGGTGTGCCGCGGGTCGACCCCGGACGAGGACCCCGCACGGGTCGACCTGGAGCCGCGCGAGGTCACCGTGACCGTCGACCTCAAGGCCGGCGACGCGCGGGCCACCGTCTGGACCAACGACCTCACGCACGCCTACGTGCACGAGAACTCCGCCTACTCGAGCTGAAGCGACGAAGACTGACATGACCCCGAGCGACGACAGCCTGCCGGCCGCCCCCTTCGACTACGCGGAGGCGACGGCCAAGGCGGCCACGTTGGCGGAGGCGCTGCCGTGGCTGAAGCAGTACCACGGCAAGACCATCGTCGTGAAGTACGGCGGCAACGCGATGACCGACGACCGGCTGAAGCGCGCCTTCGCCGAGGACATCGTCTTCCTCCGCTACGCCGGCGTGCACCCGGTCGTCGTACACGGGGGAGGGCCGCAGATCAGCACCATGCTGGACCGCCTCGACATCAAGTCGGAGTTCCGTGGCGGCCTGCGGGTGACCACCCCCGAGGCGATGGACGTCGTCCGGATGGTGCTCGTCGGGCAGGTGGGCCGAGAGCTCGTAGGCCTCGTCAACCAGCACGGCCCGCTCGCGGTCGGCCTGTCCGGCGAGGACGCCGGGCTGTTCACCGCGGAGCCGGCCCACGCGCTCGTCGACGGGGAGCAGGTGGACCTCGGCCTGGTCGGCGAGGTGACCAAGGTGCGGCCCGAGGCGGTCAAGGACCTCGTCGACGCGGGGCGGATCCCGGTGATCTCGTCGGTCGCCCCTGACGTGTCCGGTGTGGTGCACAACGTGAACGCCGACACCGCCGCGGCCGCGCTCGCGGTCGCCCTGGGCGCCGAGAAGCTGCTCGTCCTCACCGATGTCGAGGGGCTCTTCCGCGACTGGCCCGACAGCGCCGACGTGATCGGCCACATCAGCCCCGAGGCGCTCGCCGAGATCATGCCGACGCTCGCCAGCGGCATGGTGCCCAAGATGCAGGCCTGCCTGAAGGCGGTGACCGAGGGCGTGCCGCGCGCCACGGTGGTCGACGGGCGCGAGCCGCATGCCGTACTGCTGGAGATCTTCACCGACGACGGCATCGGCACCCAGGTGCTCCCGGGCACCGAGACCACGATCCGCCCCGCACGGAAGGACGCCTGAGATGTCCGGCAGCCAGGACCTGCAGAAGCGCTACGCGTCGTCCCTGATGAACACCTTCGGACCGCCGAGGCTGGTGCTGCAGCGAGGTGAGGGCGCCTACGTGTGGGACGCGGAGGGTCGCCGCTACCTCGACCTGCTCGGCGGCATCGCCGTCAACGCGCTCGGCCATGCCCATCCCGCGCTCGTCGCTGCGGTCACCCGGCAGCTCCAGACCCTCGGTCATGTCTCGAACTTCTTCGCCACCGAGCCGCAGGTCGCACTCGCCGAGCGGCTGCTGGGGCTGCTCGGCGTCGAGGGCAGGGTGTTCTTCTCCAACTCCGGCGCCGAGGCCAACGAGGCCGCCTTCAAGCTCACCCGCCGCACCGGCCGCACGCACCTGGTGGCGATGGAGGGCAGCTTCCACGGCCGCACGATCGGTGCGCTCGCACTGACCTCGAAGGTCGCCTACCGCGAGCCCTTCGAGCCACTGCCCGGCGAGGTCACCTTCGTCCCCTATGGCGACGCGGACGCCCTGGCCGCCGCCGTCACGGACCGCACCGCGGCCGTGGTCCTCGAGCCCATCCAGGGCGAGGCCGGCGTGGTCCTGCCGCCGGACGGCTATCTCGCCGAGGCCCGGGAGATCGCCAGCGGCAACGGCGCGCTGCTGTGGCTCGACGAGGTGCAGTCCGGCATGGGACGGACCGGCTCCTGGATGGCACACGACGGCTCCGGGGTCAGCGCCGACGTGGTCACGCTGGCCAAGGGGCTCGGCGGCGGCATCCCGATCGGCGCCACGGTCGCGGTGGGGGAGAGCGGCACCCTGCTCGGGCCGGGCAACCACGGCACCACCTTCGGCGGCAACCCGGTCGCCGCAGCGGCCGCGCTCGCGGTCATCGAGACCATCGAGAAGGACGGGCTGCTCGACAACGCCACGAAGGTCGGCGACCTGCTGCGCACCGGACTGGCCCACGAGCACGTCACCGAGGTCCGCGGCCGCGGACTGTTCATCGGGCTCGACCTCGACGCCGAGGTGGCGCCGGCCGCCGTCGAGTCCGCACAGCGGCACGGCGTGATCCTCAACGCCACGGGGCCGCGGCGGATCCGTCTCGTGCCGCCGCTGGTGCTCACCGAGGAGCAGGCCGGCGAGTTCCTCGAAGTCTGGCCGACCATCCTCGACGAGGCCTACGCCGACACGCCCGACCCGGAGCCGGGCTCGTGACCCGGCACTTCCTGCGCGACGACGACCTGTCCCCGGCGGAGCAGGCCGAGGTGCTCGCGCTGGCCAAGAAGCTCAAGGCGTCCCGCCTGTCCGCCCGGCCGTTCGAGGGGCCGCAGGCGGTGGGCCTCATCTTCGACAAGCCGACCCTGCGCACCCAGGCGTCGTTCACGGCCGGGGTGGCTGAGCTCGGGGGCCACCCGATGCTCGTCGACGGGAGCCTGGCGCGGATCGGCACCCGCGAGTCGGTCGCCGACACCGCACGGGTGCTGGGTCGGATGGTCTCCGCGATCGTGTGGCGCACCTTCGGCCAGGAACGCCTCGAGGAGATGGCGACGCACGCCGGGGTGCCCGTCGTGAACGCGCTCACCGACGACTTCCACCCCTGCCAGCTGCTGGCCGACCTGCAGACCATCGAGGAGCACAAGGGTTCCCTGACGGGCCTCACGGTGACGTTCCTCGGCGACACGGCCTCGAACATGTCGCACTCGTTCCTGCTCGCGTGCAGCACCGCCGGCATGCACGTGCGGGTCAGTGGTCCCGACGGCTTCGCCCCCGACGCCTCCGTGCTCGCGAAGGCGGAGCAGGTCGCGGCATCGACCGGCGGCTCGGCGTCGTACGTCGTGGACCCGGTCGAGGCGGCCACCGGGGCCGACGTCGTGGCCACCGACACCTGGGTGTCGATGGGCAAGGAGGACGAGGCGGCGGAACGCAGCAGGCCCTTCCTGCCCTACGCGCTCGACACCCGCCTGCTCGACCATGCCGCCGGTGACGCGATCGTCCTGCACTGCCTGCCGGCCTACCGCGGCAAGGAGGTCGCGGCCGACGTCCTCGACGGCCCCCGCAGCGTCGTCTGGGACGAGGCGGAGAACCGGCTGCACGCCCAGAAGGCCCTGTTGACCTGGCTCATGGAGCACCAGTGACCACCCTGATCCCGCTGACCAAGAGCGCCCGGCAGCAGAAGATCGTCGACGTGCTGGAGAGCACCCCCATCCGGTCGCAGACCGAGCTCGCCGACTGCCTCGTCGACGCCGGCGTGCACGTCACCCAGGCGACGCTGTCGCGTGACCTGCTGGAGCTCGACGCGGTCAAGGTCCGCACCCCGGGCGGTGCGCTCGTCTACGCCGTCCCGGCCGAGGGCGGGGACCGCACGCCCCGGGTGGCGGGAACGACCTTCGCCTCCGGTGCCCGCCTGGCTCGGCTGGCCGGCGAGCTGCTGGTCTCCGCGGACTCCTCGGAGAACCTCGTGGTCCTCCGCACCCCGCCGGGTGCCGCCCAGTTCCTTGCCTCGGCCCTCGACAAGGCCGGGCTCGCCGACGTGCTCGGGACCATCGCCGGTGACGACACCGTGCTGGTGATCGGCCGCGACCCGGACGGCGACGCGCTCGCGCGACGACTCCTGGACCTCGCCAGCCACGCGGCGAGGTCCGAACCCTGACCGGCACCGCACCACCCCTGCCCCCCGGACGTCAACGCCGGAATCCACACCGAGAGCCCCACGAAGGAACCAGCTGTGAGCAAGGTCCTGACCTCCCTGCCGAAGGGTGAGCGCGTCGGCATCGCGTTCTCCGGAGGCCTCGACACCTCCGTCGCCGTCGCCTGGATGCGCGACAAGGGCGCGATCCCCTGCACGTACACCGCGCACATCGGCCAGTACGACGAGACCGACATCGACGGCGTCCCCGACCGCGCCCTGCAGTACGGCGCCGAGATCTCGCGGATGGTCGACTGCCGGCCCGAGCTGGTGGAGGAGGGCCTCGTCGCGCTGTCGTGCGGCGCCTTCCACATCCGTTCCGGCGGGCGGGCCTACTTCAACACCACCCCGATCGGGCGTGCGGTCACCGGCACCCTGCTGGTGCGGGCCATGCACGAGGACCGGGTCGACATCTGGGGCGACGGGTCGACGTTCAAGGGCAACGACATCGAGCGGTTCTACCGCTACGGCCTGCTCGCGAACCCGGGGCTGCGCATCTACAAGCCGTGGCTGGACGCCGACTTCGTGCAGGAGCTGGGCGGCCGCACCGAGATGAGCCAGTGGCTCAACCAGCACAACCTGCCCTACCGCGACAGCACGGAGAAGGCGTACTCCACCGACGCGAACATCTGGGGCGCCACCCACGAGGCGAAGACGCTCGAGCACCTCGACGTGTCCCTCGAGACCGTCGAGCCGATCATGGGCGTGAAGTTCTGGGACCCGGCGGTGCAGATCGCCCCCGAGGACGTCACGATCCGGTTCGTGCGCGGCCGTCCCGTCGCGGTCAACGGGGTCGACTACTCCGACCCTGTGTCGCTGGTGCACGCCGTCAACGACATCGGCGGGCGCCACGGGATCGGGATGTCCGACCAGATCGAGAACCGCGTGATCGAGGCGAAGTCGCGCGGCGTCTACGAGGCACCGGGGATGGCGCTTCTGTGGATCGCCTACGAGCGGCTGCTCAACGCGATCCACAACGAGGACACCGTCGCGGCGTACCACGCGGAGGGTCGACGGCTCGGTCGGCTCCTGTACGAGGGCCGGTGGCTCGACCCGCAGGCGCTGATGCTGCGTGAGTCGCTCCAGCGGTGGATCGCCTCCGTCGTGACCGGTGAGGTGACGCTGCGACTGCGTCGCGGCGAGGACTACACGATCGTGCGGACCACCGGTCCCGCCTTCTCCTACCACCCGGACAAGCTGTCGATGGAGCGCACCGACAACGCCGCGTTCGGCCCCACCGACCGCATCGGCCAGCTCACGATGCGCAACCTCGACATCGCCGACTCGCGCTCGAAGCTCGAGCAGTACGCCGGCCAGTCCCGGCTGCTCCAGCAGCAGACGCACCTGATCGGCGAGCTCGAGCCCGGCGGCGCCGGCCGCATCGCCAGCAACCCGGCCGCCGAGGGCGACGCCGACGACCTGTGGCTCGACAACGCCGCGATGGAGAGCGGCCGCGACTAGGGTCGGCCCCTCGGGCCTGACCAGATCCAGTGGCCGCTGAGCGGCCCGGACCGGCACCGCACCTGGTAGGAGAGCACACGTGAGCCACGAAGGCACCAACACCGGCGCGCTGTGGGGAGGTCGCTTCGC
This sequence comes from uncultured Actinomycetota bacterium, assembly GCA_963810435.1. Taxonomy (GTDB): domain Bacteria; phylum Actinomycetota; class Actinomycetes; order Propionibacteriales; family Nocardioidaceae; genus Nocardioides_B. The sequence goes on along the minus strand of CAWENL010000001.1, from coordinate 2,000,182 downwards.
CAGCGGCCCGTCCGAGGCGCTGACCGCCTTGTCGAGGTCGACCCACTTCGACTGGCGGCTCGTGCCCTACGACCTGGCGGGATCGCGCGCCCATGCGCGGGTGCTGCACCGGGCGGGGCTGCTCAGCGACGAGCAGCGCGACGGACTGGACGCCGGCCTGGAGCGGTTGGCCCAGCGGCACGCGGCCGGCGAGCTGCATCCGGATCCCTCCGACGAGGACGTGCACGGCGCGCTGGAACGGCTGCTGCTCGAGGAGGTCGGCACCGACCTCGGCGGCCGGCTACGAGCCGGGCGGAGCCGCAACGACCAGGTCGCCACGCTGTTCAAGGCGTTCCTGCGCGACCACGCGCGCGTGCTCGCCGCCCAGGTGCTCGACCTCGTCGAGGCGATCGCCGACCAGGCCGAGAAGCACCTCGGTGCGGTGATGCCCGGGCGGACCCACCTGCAGCACGCCCAGCCCGTGCTGGTCTCCCACCACCTGCTCGCGCACGGCTGGCCGCTGCTTCGCGACGTGGGCCGGCTCCGCGACTGGGACGACCGGGTCGCCGTCGACTCGCCGTACGGCGCGGGGGCGCTGGCGGGTTCCAGCCTCGGTCTCGACCCGCAGGAGGTCGCCCGTGACCTCGGCTTCCGCGACTCCAGCCCGAACTCCATCGACGGCACCGCGGCGCGAGACTTCGTCGCGGAGCTGGCGTTCGTCACCGCCATGATCGGCGTGGACGTCAGCCGGCAGGCCGAGGAGGTCATCGTGTGGGCCACCCAGGAGTTCGGCTTCGTGACCCTCGACGACGCGTACTCCACGGGGTCGAGCATCATGCCGCAGAAGAAGAACCCCGACATCGCGGAGCTGGCACGCGGCAAGGCCGGTCGACTGGTCGGCAACCTCGCGGGGCTGCTGGCGACGCTCAAGGCGCTGCCGTTGGCGTACAACCGCGACCTGCAGGAGGACAAGGAGCCGGTCTTCGACTCCGTCGACACCTTGGAGGTGCTGCTGCCGGCGTTCACCGGCATGGTGGCGACGCTGAGCTTCGACACCGAGCGGATGGCCGAGCTGGCCCCGCAGGGCTTCTCGCTCGCCACCGACGTGGCCGAGTGGCTGGTGCGCGAGGGTGTGGCGTTCCGGGTGGCCCACGAGGTGGCCGGTGCGTGCGTGCGTCGCTGCGAGGAGCTGGACGTCGAGCTGGCCGACCTGACCGACGAGCAGCTCGCCGGCATCGACCCCCACCTCACCCCGCGCGTGCGGCAGGTGCTCACCGTCGAGGGGTCGGTCTCCTCGCGTGACGCCCGCGGCGGCACCGCGCCGGCCCGGGTGGCCGAGCAGCTCGCGGAGCTCCAGGACGTCGTCGCGAACCATCGTGCCTGGCTCGGCTGACCTGCTCGCCGGGCTGCTCGCGGGCGACGTGCTCGACGTGGCGCCGAGGTTGCTGGGGGCCACGCTGCGCCACGTCACCGAGGACGGCGCGGTCGCGGTGCGCCTGAGCGAGGTGGAGGCGTACGACGGATCCGGCGATCCCGGGTCGCACGCGTTCAACGGGCCGACACCGCGCAACAGCGTGATGTTCGGGCCGCCGGCGCACCTGTACGTCTACTTCACCTACGGCCTGCACTTCTGCTGCAACGTGGTCGTCGGTGCCGACGGCACGGCGTCCGCGGTCCTGCTGCGCGCCGGCGAGGTCGTCGAGGGCCTCGAGCTCGCGCGGTCCCGGCGCCCGAGGAGCAGCGACCGTGACCTGGCCCGCGGCCCTGCCCGGCTCTGCAAGGCCCTCGCGATCGACCGCGCGCACGACGGCGTCGACCTCACCACCGGCCCGTTGACGCTGACGCCGGGCGAGCCACCTCAGGAGCCCCGCACCGGCCCACGAGTCGGGTTGCGCCTCGCCGCCGAGCGCCCGTGGCGGTTCTGGGTGGGCGACGACCCGACGGTGTCGACGTACCGGCCGGCCGCGGTACGTCGGCCCCGCTGATTACCAGGGGATGTCGGCGTTCTGCTGCTCCCCATGGCGTGCACCCCATGGGGAGCACAAGATCGCCGGCATCCCCTGGTAATCAGCAGGTGACGTTTCAAGCGGACGCTCGCGGGCATCGTGAGCCGAGGCACACCCTGCACCCGCCCCCGACGGAGGCACCATGTCGCTCGCCGTTCTCGACCGCCGTCACACGGTGGCACCAGCCGGCTACAACCGTTGGCTGATCCCGCCGGCCGCTCTCGCCATCCATCTGTGCATCGGCCAGGCCTACGCGACCAGCGTCTACAAGAACAGCCTGGTCTCGCACTTCGACGCGAGCCTGACCTCGATCGGCATCGTGTTCTCGATCGCGATCGTGATGCTCGGGCTGTCCGCGGCCGTCTTCGGCACGTGGGTCGACACCGGCGGCCCGCGTCGCGCGATGGTGGCCGCAGCACTGGCGTGGTCTCTGGGCTTCCTGGTCGGCGCGGCGGGCATCGCCACCGGACAGCTGTGGCTGCTCTACCTCGGGTACGGCGTGATCGGCGGCATCGGCCTGGGGATCGGGTACATCTCCCCGGTCTCCACCCTGATCAAGTGGTTCCCGGACCGTCCCGGCCTCGCGACCGGCCTCGCCATCATGGGCTTCGGCGGTGGCGCCCTCGTCGCCTCACCGGTGGAGAGCAGGCTGCTCGCGGTCTACGACGGCGGCTTCGACGCGACCGACCCGACCTCGGTGGCGAGCGGGTCGGCCGTGGCCGCCATGTTCGTCACCCTCGGTCTGGTCTACCTCGTGGTGATGCTCTTCGGTGCCTGGCTGATCAAGGTGCCCGCCGACGACTGGGTGCCGCACGGCTTCGACCCCTCGACGGTCAAGAGCAGGGCGATGGTGACCACGGAGAGCGTGTCGGCGACCAACGCCGTGAAGACCCCGCAGTTCTGGCTCCTGTGGCTCGTGCTGTTCTGCAACGTCACCGCTGGCATCGGCATCCTCGAGCAGGCCGCGCCGATGATCCAGGACTTCTTCCGCAGCGGCGGCGGTGACTCCTCGGTCGACCCCGCGGCCGCCGCCGGGTTCGTCGGGCTGCTCTCGATCTGCAACATGGGCGGCCGGTTCCTCTGGTCCTCGACCTCCGACGTGATCGGTCGCAAGCCCATCTACATGGGGTACCTCGGTATCGGCATGGTGCTCTACGCCCTGCTCGCGATCACCGGGCACACGGCCACCGGTCTGTTCGTGGCCTTCGCCGGCATCATCATCTCCTTCTACGGAGGTGGGTTCGCGACGGTGCCGGCGTACCTCCGCGACCTGTTCGGCACCTTCCAGGTGGGGGCCATCCACGGCCGGCTGCTGACCGCCTGGTCGGCCGCCGGTGTCGCCGGACCGCTGATCATCAACGGCTTCCTCGACGCGGAGGGCACGCCCGGCAAGCTCACCTACGAGGCCTACAAGCCCGCGCTGCTCACGATGGTGGGCGTGCTGGCGGTCGGCTTCGTCGCCAACCTGATGATCCGTCAGGTCGCCGACCGGTTCCACGAGCCCGACCACGAGGAGAAGCAGCTCACCGGGGCGCGGCACGACTCCGGTGGAGCAGTGACGACGGCCACGCGCACCGGCACGCCCACCAGGACGCGCCCTGCGCTGCTCGTCGCCTCCTGGGCGGTCGTCGCGCTGCCGCTCGCCTACGGCGTCTACGCCACGTTCGTGAAGGTCGCCAGCCTCTTCGGCTGACCGGCCGACGCTCTGGGAGGATCGGCACCGTGCTGATCCATCCCTGGGACGAGGCGACCCGCGACGAGTGGCGAGGTGTCCTCGCGCGCACCGACTTCGGCCAGCTGGTCACCGCCGGCCAGGTCGACGGCTTCCCTGTCGTGGTGCCCACGCACTTCCTGTACGACGGGGAGGCGACGGTGCTGCTGCATCTTGCCCGGCCCAACCCGGCGTGGCGCGCACTCGAGGCCGACGCACACGTCGTGCTCGCGCTGGCCGACGACTACTCCTACGTCGAGGCCGCCTGGAACGCCGACGCAGGCGACGATCCCGACCTCGGGGTGCCGACCAGCTACTACACCGCGGTGCAGCTGCTGGGCAGCGCCGAGGTCGTCGACGACCCGGACCGAAAGGCCGAGATCCTCGCGCGCCAGCTCGCCCACTTCGAGCCAGGGGACTCCACACGGCTCATGCCCTCGACCAGTCTCGAGAGCGACCGTCGGCTACTGTCCGGCATCCGCGGTCTGGTGGTCACCGTCGAGTCCGTGCGCGCCAAACAGAAGTACGGCGGCAACAAGACGCCCGAGCATCGCGCCGCGATCGCCGACCACCTCGCGCAACGGGGTGGCCCCGGAGATGCGGAGGCGCGCGCCCACCTGCTGCGCCGCGGCCGCTGACCCCGTGGCCGGGCTGCACGTCGATGAGGCAGGCTGGACCGCGACCCGACCACCCCTGAGAGTCCAGGAAGGCCCCGAGGTGAGCTCCGACCCCCACGTCCTCGACGACCTCGCGTGGCGCGGCCTGATCGCGCACTCGACCGACCTCGACGCGCTGCGCGCCGAGATGGACGAGAAGCCGGTCCGGTTCTACGTCGGCTTCGACCCGACGGCACCGAGCCTTCACATGGGCCACCTGGTGCAGGTGCTCACCGCCCGCCGGCTGCAGGAGGCCGGGCACGTACCGTTCGCGCTGGTCGGCGGAGCGACCGGGATGATCGGCGACCCGCGGGACTCGGGCGAGCGGGTGCTCAACTCTCTCGACCTGGTCAAGACGTGGGTGGAGTCCGTCCACGCCCAGATCGAGCCCTTCCTCTCCTTCGAGGGCGTCAACGCCGCGACGATGGTGAACAACTACGACTGGACAGCCAGCCTCTCGACCATCGACTTCCTGCGCGACATCGGCAAGCACTTCCCGGTCAACCGGATGCTCGCACGGGACACCGTCAAGAAGCGGCTCGAGGACGGCATCTCCTACACCGAGTTCAGCTACGTCCTGCTGCAGTCCATGGACTACCTCAACCTGCACCGCGACTACGGGGTGACGTTGCAGTTCGGTGGCAGCGACCAGTGGGGAAACATCACCGCAGGGGTCGAGCTCATCCGCCGCACCGAGGGCACGCGGGTGCACGCCCTCGCGACCCCCCTGCTCACCCGGTCCGACGGCACCAAGTACGGCAAGACCGAGGGGGGCGCGCTCTGGCTCGACCCGGAGCTGCTCTCGCCGTACGCGTTCTACCAGTTCTGGC